>OY762706.1:0-3933069 GCA_963666325.1 Pseudomonadales bacterium | reverse complement strand
CTACGCGCCAGCCTGATACGAGAAAACCGCAAAGAAAGGCCGCATCTTCCGATGCGCCCTTCTCGCCGAGATACTCGATGGCGGTCGCCACCGGTTGCTAGCGTTCCCGGTCGTGCTGCGCCATGTGCAGCCGCCTCTGCGGAAAGCATGATCGTGCCGTCGTTCGCTATCCCCGTCAGCGTGTGCAGCCAGCGCTCGCGGCGCGGGGTCACGAGACGATTGCGGGTCCGGTTAACGCGCAACCACGCGAATCGTGACGATGTCGACGTCGTGATATTGCTGGTGGTTGACCGACGAGGCCGCGTGACGCAACAGCCGCAAGGAGACTTCGCGGCTCGCCGAAGGCTCCGAAGGTCCGTCCCTGATCACCGCGAGCAGATCCTCGATGTTCTCTCCGCCCGGCGAGGCGATGAACTCGATTACCGCGTCGCCGCCGTCGCGGTGGATCGAGATCCGCAAGTTGCGCGCCGGCCGCGAGTCGCCGCTTTCGTCGATCAAGGTAAGCAAGGTCTCCTCGCTGGCGAGTTCCAGCCGGCTTTCCGCCAGGTTGCCCATGCCGTTGCGCGCCGCGAAATGCGCCAGAAACTCGCGGACCCGCGGCAGGTTGGCGGTTGCCAGCGGCAGCTCGATTTCGCGGCGTCCGGGCGCTACGGCCATGACGAACAGGTTCATGAGAATGGCGCAAAGACCGCCCGCGGTCATGCCGTTCCGCAGCAGGCCGCCGGCGAATCCGGATACGATCTCCGGGAAAATCACCCCGTTCTGACAGCCGACGCCGATCCAGAACGATACCCCGACGATGACGCCACCCCGATAGTCGATGCCGTGCTGCACGACGATCTTCATGCCGAGCACGAACAGCATCGACAGCAGCACGGTGGTATAGGCAGCCACAACGGGCCCGGGAATGGCGAGGATCAGCGCCAGGAACTTCGGCGAGAACGCCGCGACGACGAATATCAGGCCGAGGGCGACGCCGACGCGGCGCGAGGCGACGCCCGTCAGTTCGGTCACGGCGACGCTGGAGGAGTACGTCGTGTTCGGCACCGTGCCCGCCAGCCCGGAGAGCAGGTTGCCGAGGCCGTCGGCGCCTACCGCGCCTTGCACGGCGCGAAAGTCCACCGCCCGCGGCCGGCGCCAGGAAACGTCCTGGATCGCGACCGAGTCGCCGATGGTTTCGATGGCGCCGATCAAGGTAACGAAGATAAACGCCGGCAGCAGCGTCCAGAATACCGGGCCGAACGCAAAGCTGACGCCGGGCCAGCCCGAGGCGGGCACGCCGATCCAGGCGGCTTCGGCTATGCGCTGAACGTCGTACAGCCCGAACAGGCTCGATATCAGCGAACCGGCGGCGACGCCGATCACCAGCGCCCAGAGCCGCAGCACCCCGGTCGCCTTCAGCGCGATCGTCACGACGACGAGCAGGGCGCCCAGGGCGCTGACCGGCGCCGCGACCGGATTCGCGCCGGCGGGCACGTCGTCCAGCAGGTCGAAGACGATCGGCATGACCGTTACCGCGATCAGCATGATCACGGTCCCGGAAACGACCGGCGTCAGTATTCTCCGCAACAGGGAAAGCCGCGCCGACAACAGGAACTGGAACAGCGAGGAGACGATCACCAGGGCCGCGAGCACCGACGGGCCGCCTTGCGCCAGCGCGGTGACGCAGACCGCGATGAAAGCGCCCGACGTGCCCATCGCCAGCACATAACCGGCGCCGATCCGGCCGACGCGAACGGCCTGTATGACGGTGGTGGCGCCACTGACGACAACGGCGGCGAACACGGCCCAGTCGAGATAGCCTTCGCCGCCGTCCGCGGCGCGGATGACGATGGCCGGCGTCAGCACGATCCCGGCCACGGTGAGCAGGGCGAGCTGCAGCCCGAGGCCGAAGGCCAGAAAGCCGGGCGGATTCTCGTCGGGCTCGTAACGCACGCCGGTGCGTTGCGCGGTCTTGTCTGTTTCTTTGGTCTCGTTCATGTTGCCGCCGCCTACATTTCGTACGTGACCTGGATGCCGAACGATCGCGGCCGGTTGACTGTCAGCCGCTCGCGGTCGTTACCGTACCACGACGTCAGCACGGCGCGCTCGTCGGTCAGGTTGCCGATGCGGGCGTCGACCCGCCAGTTGCCGCGCACGATGCCGGCGCCGACGTCGAGGACGGTCCACGCATCCTGCCTTATGCGGTTGATCAGCACGATATCGCTGTACGACGCGGCGGAGTGGCTGAGTTGCGGCATGACGTAGGCGTCCGTGCCGTTGCCGAGGCGCCATTCGTAACGCGCCCGCAGGCTGGCCTGGAATCCGGGCGCGTTGGCAAGTTCGCTGCCCGTCGGCGCGATCGCCGAGGTTGTCGATATCGTTTCGAGTATTTCCGTATCGAGCAGGGAAATCGCGCCGCTGACGGTGAGACCGCCGAGCGCTTCGGGCAACCAGACGAAATCGCCTTCCACCCCGCGCACCCGCGCGTTCGCCGCGTTGTCGGAGAAGAACAGGTTGACGATATTGGGATCGAAGATCGTGGACTGCAATTCGTCGATATTCTCGATGAAGGCGGACCAGTTCAATTGCAGGTTCCGGTCCGCGGTCAAGGTCTTGCCGCCGACTTCCCAGTTCACCAGCTCGTCGGTGCGCACGACCGCGGGCACCACGCCGCCGGCGCCCACCGGGCGATTCAGCAGCGGCGGCCTGAATCCTTCGGACCAGGTCGCGTAATACAGCGAGCCTTCTCGCGGGGTCCAGGCCAGATTCAGTTTATGGATATTGCCGCTGGCGTTGGCGGTGTCGGGCAAGGCGACGGTCCGCCCGCCGACTTCGGCGGTATTGCCGCCGCTGTACAAGGCCGAGAGATTGGCGCCGAAGCGCTGCTGGTCCTCCGTCTGGCCCAGGTTGCCGAACGACGAGTTGGCGCTGCCTTGCAGATCCACGTCGATTTCGTAATTGCGGATGCCGCCGGTAATCGTCAGCGTGTCGGGTACGAGATCCCAGCTCAATTCGGCGAAGGCGCCGTATTGTTCGTCGGTGCGCCGGATGTCGTTGCGGAAAATCGCTTCCGCCGGAAACGGTCCCGGCTCCTGGCGCCACGCGCCGGGAAGCGGGTAATTCGGCGCAAAACCGATCACGCCGGGCGTGAAGCTTTCCACGTTGACCGACCCGGGATAGGTGAAGTCGTTCAATTCGAGAATTTCCGTATCGCTGAAGAAAACGCCGAAGGTCGAGCGCCAGCGGTTGTCCGCCGGCGTGTTGAACCGCAGTTCGCGCGAAAATACGTTGGATTTGGTGTTGCCGGGGAGCAGGGTGCGGGCGTCGTAACAGTTGCCGGCGGGCGCTTCGGCCGGATAGCTTACCGAAGCGTCGCAGATGTAGTACGGCAGGTACTGACCGACGAAAAGATAATCGGTGTAATCCAGCACGCTGTCGATTTCGCGGTCGAGCCAGGCCACGGAAAGCAGAGCCTCCAGCGCGCCGATGCGGCCTTCCACGAGCAGGGACGTATTGTCGAAACTGTCGTCGGCGAACTCGTCGGTGAAGCGCTGCACGGATAACTCGTCCGCGTCGTCGAGATTCGGATCGATCAGGAAGACGCCGTCGGCTTCGATGCTCTGCCGCATGTGACTGAGCGTCACGCGCCAGTCGAAACCGATTTCGTAAAGGCCGGAAAGCCGAAAACCCCGATAGGAAACCGGATTGAAGTCATCTTCCACGAGTTCGTCGTTGTTTCGCCTTTCGAAATTCACCGCCGAAAGATCCGCCCCCGCCTGGAATCCCGCGCTTTCCGGCCCCAGCGGGACGCCGTTGCTGCGCACCGCGGAAGCCGGTTCGAAGCGGCGCGAACGGGACGCGTCTATCGATGCCGGCAAGTTGTCTATGTAGCCGCCCTGCCGGTCGGAAAACACCACCCCGCGCAAGGCGAAGTCGTCGCCGACCGGAACGTTGAGCACGGCTTCGGCCTTGCCGCCGGGCGCGCCGTTCTGCGTGGCCGTCGCGCCGAACGTGATGCGGGAAAAGAATCCTTCCGGATCGGGCTTGGCCGTGATCAGCCGCACGTTGCCGGCCTGGGAACTGGCCCCGAACAAGGTGCCCTGCGGACCCGAAAGCACTTCCACGCGCTCAAGATCGGCGGCGTACACATCGAGATTGCGGCCGGGCTGGGTCACCGGCTGTTCGTCGAGATAGAGCGCCACGTTCGGCGTCAATCCGGCTACCGCCGCCACCGAGATGGTCGGGGTGGTCGAGGCCACTCCGCGGATGTAAATCGTGCCCTGACCCGGACCGCTGCCGCCGGCGGTCACGCCCGGAAGATGCGTCAGGTAGTCGGTAAAGCTGTCGATGTCGAGCCGGTCGAGCGTTTCCGCGGTCAGCGCGCGCAAGGCGACGGGCACGTCCTGGGCGACTTCAGGCCGCCTCGTGGCGGTTACCTCGATGACTTCGATCTGCGCTTTGGCCTGGGAAATCAGCAACGACGACGAGGCGATCAGCGAAACCGTGGCTATCGACTTGCTCATGATTCCATTCCTTTTTTTGATGTCGTTTCGTTTGCGGCTTGTTTTTGCTTTTTTCTTTCTTCCCGTCCTTGTTCTCTTCGCGGGCCGGATATGGCCGAGAGCTAGATCTCGTTGCTCCGCGCGAACCGGTCGATATGCTCCGCCGCGCGGAAGGCCAGCGCCATGATCGTCATGGTCGGCTGGCCGCGGCTCGAAGTGACCATGGAACTGCCGTCGCACAGGAACAGATTGGGTACGTCATGGGAGCGATGGTAACGGTCGATGACCGAAGTCGCCGGGTCGTCGCCCATGCGGCAGGTGCCGAGCATGTGCGCGCTGCCGTCCTGGCCGTTCTCCGGGTAACTCGCATCGATCCGCAGCGCCCCGGCAGCTTCCATCAGTTCCACGGATCGTTCCATGAAATAGCGCATGGTCGCGATATCGTCGGGATGGTCCATGTATGTGCATCGAATCGCCGGGCGGCCCCACTTGTCCCGCACCTCGGGGTCGAGGGTGATGTTGTTCGAGTCGAGCGGCAATGATGTGGTGTGGCCGTCGAAGGCCGCGGTGTGAGTGAATTCCTCGCGCAGCCGGGACTTGAATTCGGCGCCCCAGGCCGGGCCGCCGAACAGATTGCCGGCAAGCGCCGACTCCATCGGCGTGCCGCTGCGCGCCGGATGGCGTCCATCGATGCCGCCGCCGCCATAGAAGCCTTCGTTGGGATCGATTTCGTACCAATCGTGAACGACGCGGGTCGCGGGAATGCTCTTGTGAGCATTGACCGGCTCCGGGAACAGCCCGGACACCGCGCTGCCGCCGTTGAACATAAGGTTGCGGCCGACGAAACCGCTGCTGTTGGCAAGCCCGTCGGGAAAGCGGGGAGACTCGGACAACAGCAGCAGGCGCGGCGTCTCCGCGCCGTTGGCGCAAATCACCACGGCCCGCGCGCGCTGTGCCTGTTCCGTGCCGTCCTCTTCGAAGTATGCAACTTCGCTGGCGCGCCCTGCCTCGTCGGTTTCGACCCGTGCAACCGTGCAATTCGTGCGCAACTCATAATTTCCCGAATCCAGCGCCGCGGGAATCATCGTGATCATCGAAGAAGACTTTGCATTCACCTCGCAGCCGAAGCCGAGGCAAAATCCGCAATGTATGCAGGCCGGCCTGCCGTTATGGGGTTGGGACAGGATCGCTACCGGCGCCGGATAGGCGGTATGGCCAAGCGCGTTGGCGCCGCGTTCGAGCAGCACGTCCGAGCCTTTCACCGGCATCGGCGCGCAGGGATAGTCGCGCGAACGCGGCGGATCCCAGGGGCCTTGCAGGCCGGATACGCCGACTTCCCAGTCGACCATTGTGTAATAGGGTTCAAGCTCTTCGTAACGGATCGGCCAGTCGGCGAAATTGGTGCCGGCGATCCCGCCGCGAACGCTGGCTTCCATGAAATCGATCGGTCGCAGCCGCCAGAAATTGCCGGAAAAATGCAGGCTGCTGCCGCCGACGTTATGTGCGTAGCTGCATACGCTTTCGCGCACTGTGGCGGTCTCGTTCGCGGTTCGGCGGAAAGTCTGCGGATGGCCCTGGCGCTGGTTCCAGGTCATGTCGTGATCGTGGAATACACCCCATTCGTCGTGCCTGAAGTCGGCCGCCTGCAGATATGGCCCCTGCTCGAGTTGCACGACTGAATGTCCCGCCACGGCCAGTTCGCGGGCGATGACGCCTCCGGCCGCGCCGGAACCGACGATCACGAAATCGACTTCTTCCCGGGTCGGGAACGACGCGCCCGCCATAGCTATTGCCCTCCCCTGTTCATGTAATCCTCATCGTAGAAGCCGAATGGAGGCTGCATGGGGCCACGCCGATCATAGCCGATCAATTGATAGCCGGCTTCATCGCGGTTACCCCCATATTCGGGCATGGCGAACATGCCGGCAACGGTGAGATAACGCACCGTGGCGAAGAATTCGGAATCCTCGATTTCGCGCAGCAGTTGATCCTGCTGTTCGGCGCCCAGAAGAGAGAGGCTCGCGGTCTGGAAGGCACTCTCGGCCCGGTTCTGCAAATTCCGCAGACCGTCGCGCAGAAGTTGCAGTTCGGCTTCGCGCCCGTCGCCAAGCACCGCGTCCATGAAATGCACGGCGCCGGCTTCGCGGGCGCCGGGCGTGTCGTCGGGCGGGACGATGCGGTCGGCGATGGCGGCGAATTCTGCCGCCTCTTCACCGCCGAGGGTTTGCAGGTCGATGCCGTCAAGCTGATTTTGCGCGGAGCGGGAACAGGCGGCGAGTATCGCCGGCATACTGAGCACGATCACCGATCGTGGCAATGCCGTGAGAGTCGATCTCAGCAACGCGCGGCGGGAAAGTGTCTTGCGCTCCATCTCGATGCCCCCCTCAGGCAACTTCAGACCGCCCCGTACGGACCCGAACGAATATAGCACATAGGCATATCGGGAGTGACGCGAACGAAAGACACGCGAACGAAAGACCCTGCGACTTCGCGCAGGGTGACAGGGGAAGCCGTCATTCCGTGCGCAGGGTGACAGCCGGTCATTCTGCGCGCAGCGAAGCGAAGTCGCAGAATCTCCTCATCGACGCCTCCGAACTACAAGCCCCCTTGCCGTTTCGTTCCCGCCGTTGCCGTTTCGTCGCATGTTCGTTGCAAAGCGCGACCCGGCAGGACTAGATTTCATCGCAAGTCAGTCAGATTTGCACGGGAGAACGATCATGAAAACGAACAAACTCATCAGCGCATTCCTGCTCATGGCGGCGCTTGGCGTCTACACCCAGGTCGCGGCCGAGACCTTGACCATCGTCATCGAAGACATCCGTGACGCCAGCGGCACAGTGCAGGTGCAGATACTCGCCGGGCAGGCACAATTCGAAGGCGACGGCGCGGTGGCGCAATTTCTGGAGCAGGCCGTTGAAGGCACCTTGACGTTGACAGCCGAAGACCTTCCGCCCGGAGATTACGCCATCAGAATCATGCATGACGTAAACGGCAACGACGAACTCGACGCCAATTTCGTCGGCATGCCCACCGAGCCCTACGCATTCTCCAATAATGCCAAGGGCATGTTCGGTCCGGCCACATGGGAGGACGCGCGCTTCGTACTCGAGGGCGAAGTCACCCAGGTGATCAGCCTGGTTCATTAGTCGGGGACTCCACAATGCAACGACGTGAATTTTCGAAACTGCTGGCGCTTATGGCCTGTTCCTGGCCGGCCGGCGCCCTGGCCCAGGCAAGCGATGCGGACTGGTCGGAACTGTTCGCGCAAGCGCTGGAAGAATTTCCCTGGCTTGCCGCCTGGGGCAATATCGACCGCGACCATTACGAGAGCGATGCGGCAGTCTCCGGCCGCTGGCCGGAGGAGTTGAACGGCACGCTGTATCGCACCGGTCCGGCCGGGCACGAAGTATATGGCTATCGCAACCACCACTGGTTCGACGGCGACGGCATGGTGCATGCCTGGCGAATCGGCGGCGATGGCGTTCGACACGAGGCGCGGCTGGTGGAAACCGCCAAGGTCAAGGCCGAGCGGGCCGCCGGCCGCGCCTTGTATCCGGGCCTGGCAGCGGCGCCCCCCGGCGCCGCCGGACTGACCGGTCCCGACGATCTGAATCTGGCGAACACGAGCATTCTCCATCATCATGGCCGCCTGTTGGCGCTATGGGAAGCTGGCAGTCCTTACGAAATAGACCCGGACAATCTGTCCACCGTGGGCCCCTATTCGTTCGCCGAGCCCGGCGGCGGATCGAGCATGCGCGGGGTTCCGTTTTCCGCGCATCCCCGAGTCGATGTCGACGGCAGCGTATGGAATTTCGGCTATGCCTCGGCCGCGGGCCTGCTGGTGTTCTGGCATATCGGCGCCGACGGCGAATTGCGCAATGCCGGAAGAATAGCCGTGGACCCGATGACCATGCCGCACGATTTCGTCGTAACGGAAAGACACCTGGTGCTGCTGCTGCCGCCCTTCCACTACCGGCCGCGGGCGAATGCAGACGGCTTCCTGAATATGCACGAGTGGCGGTCGGAAGACCCTTGCCGGGTTCTGGTGGTGGACAAGAACGACCTGTCCAGCCATTACTTCCTGGAACTTCCCGCGCAATGGGTCTTCCATTTCGGCAATGCTTGGGAAGACAGCGCCGGTGTCATCCGCTTCGATGCCGCCAGGGCGCCGGACCCCAGCATCATGACGGAGACTTTCACGGAAATCATGCGCGGCAACCCGGATTACGGCAGAGCCGCGAGCCATTACGGCTACCGGCTCGATACCCGGGCGCGGACGATTTCCGAGGAGCCCATGCTCGATCCGGGTATATTTACCGAGTTTCCTGGCATTGACCCGAGAGTGGGTTGCCGACAGTATCGCAAGCTCGTCTTTCTTTCCCAAATCGAAGCCGGTCCGGCGGAACACGGAACATTGAACGAGGTCAATCTGTTCGATATCGAGAGCGGGCGGCGCGATTGGTTCCGCTATCCGGATACCCAAATCCCGGAGGAACACCTGTACGTGCCGCGGCCCGGCAGCGAACCCGAGTCCGGCGGCTGGATTCTCGGCACCGCTTTCGACTGGCGGCGCGGCAGGCACATAATCAATCTGTTTAATGCCGAAGGGATTGCCGATGGCCCGGTGGCCTCGGCTGAACTTCCCTATGCGATTCCCCTGGGGCTGCATGGGAAATTCGTTGCAAATTGAGAATCCCCCGACGTCATTCCGCGCGGAGCGGAGCGCAGTCGCGGAATCTCCCGGCAACTGCGATGCCCCAACGAGATTCCGCGA
This sequence comes from Pseudomonadales bacterium, assembly GCA_963666325.1. Taxonomy (GTDB): domain Bacteria; phylum Pseudomonadota; class Gammaproteobacteria; order Pseudomonadales; family Pseudohongiellaceae; genus UBA9145. Next base: position 3,923,811 of record OY762706.1, on the reverse strand, counting down.
CTGCGCGCGGAATGACCGGAACGATGAAGTGGAATGACCGGAATGAAGAAGAGGACGAGTTGACATGATGCGATTTATCGCCAGATTTTTACAGGTGGGACTCTTCTCCACCGCGGTCGCCGCGCTGCTGTGGTGGCTTACCGGACTCGGCGACTTTTCGTCGGTGCTGATCGTGTCGCTCAGTATCGGCTGGTCGATAAATCTGGCATTCGTGCTGACGCATGGCTGGCTGTCGAACAGGATCGTCCCCTGGCTGGCGCCGGTTCCGGTCGTCGCTCTCGGCCTTGCCGCGGGCTTGCTGATTGCCGGCGCACTCGTTGGCAACCACCCGCTGTTCTTCTTTTCCCAGAGTTTCGCGACGCTTGGTCTGGCCCTGTTCTTCGGGATCGCCGGTTCGCTGATTTTCACTACCCGCGAACGGCTGTACCGCACGAGCCGGCAACTCGCCGAGGCCGAACTGAGGCAATCACGACAGGAAAAGATTCTCGCCGAAACCGAACTCAAGCTGTTGCAGGCCCAGATCGAACCGCACTTCCTGTTCAATACGCTTTCCAACATCACCCAACTCGTCCGCAGCGACCCGGAATTGGCGGTCGGCACGTTGGAGAATCTCACTACCTTGCTCCGCGCCTCGCTTGCACGAACCCGCGACGGTGAAAACACCCTCGGACAGGAAATCGACTTCGCCGCAGCCTACCTGGCGATTCAGGCAACCCGTATGGGGAATCGCCTGCGCTACGAAATAGACCTGCCGGATGAATTGCGGGAAATTCCGCTGCCGCCGCTGTTGATTCAGCCGCTGCTCGAGAATGCCGTGATCCATGGCATAGAAACGGAACCCGAGGGCGGAGAGATTACGTTCACTGCCCGGCAAATCAACGGCGAACTGATCCTCGGAGTCAGCGACACCGGCGCCGGCATCAGTGAAACCGGCTCGACCAACGGTACCGGCTTGAGAAATATTCGCGACCGATTGCGTTTGCGTTATGGCTCCGAGGCCTCCCTCGAACTGTCGCCGGCAAATCCGCGCGGCGTCAACGCAATCATCAGCATTCCTTTGTAGTGGGAACTGATTTTCCATGAAAACGTCCGATTCGGTCTGGATCGCATTCGCGGAAATCAGGAAAGCGCCGAGTCCATATTCCTACGCTGTCCTAATAGTCGCGATTTCGATCGCGGCGGTTATTGTCGGACTTTCGGCCGCGAGAGGATTGGTCCGGCCCTTGCCGTTTCCCGATGGCAATGAAGTGCTCCGTGTGCGCGCGGTCGGCGCCGAAGGCGGAGCAACTAACGTTTCCTCTGAAGACTTTGCTCTTTGGCGAGCTAATCTTGAGTCTGCCGCTGAAATTGGTGCATTCGCCAACGCGAATTCACTGGTTGATCTCGATGGAGAAGTCTTCGATGCACGAATCTCATTCATAACGGAAAACGCCGGCGAAATCCTGAAAGTCGAACCGATCATCGGACGGTGGCCCGGCGCCGATGAGGCTGGATCGGTAGTGATCGGATTCCACCTTTGGGATTCGATTTACGGCCGCAGTCCCGAGGTGCTGAACGAGCAAGTCAGATACCAGGACGAGGCCTGGACAATTGCCGGGGTAATGCCGGATGGCTTTCGGTTTCCCTTTCTGGAAGACATGTGGAAAGTGGTGGCGCCTTCTTCAGAGAGCCTGCTGTTCCCGGAAGTTTTTCTGCGTTTGGGCGATGAGGCAAACGGAACCGATGTCGGTCGGGAAATGCAATCCATACTGGATTCGATGGACGGCGCCGAAAGAACAAGACAGATTCAACTTTTGGGGTTCACGGATGAGCGGGGCGATGTTGGGGAAACGCAATTGCTGGGCGCGGTGCTGCTGGTGTCCCTGGCAATGGCAATAGTCGCGTGCACCAATGTCTGCAATCTGCTCGCGGAGCGCGCCATTGCCAGGATTTCGGATTTGGCCGTTCACCAGGCGGTAGGCGCGACTGATTTCGATGTAGTGGCGCAATTGTTAACGGAGTCGGCGCTTCTCGGTGCCATCGGCTCTGCTTCCGGTGTGGGTCTGGCCTTTCTTGGGTCGAACTTTCTGACGGCAACTTTCGGCGAGTACATGGGCTACTTCTGGGTCACTTTCAACGTGAATCCCGTTATCTGCATAGTGGTAGTGCTGGTTGGAATCGCTCTGACGACATTCTCGGGTTTGATACCGATTTACAGACTCTTCGGAAGCAGCATCGCCGACAACCTGAGTACCGGTTTGGGTTCAGTCAAGGGCAAACGAAGATCGACCGCTTCCTGGATAGTGATCAACGGTCAGTTGGCTTTGTCATTCGTCGCTGCGGCAGCGGCATTTGCAATCGCGCAAGCGGCTCTGGATCGCCAGGCGATTGACGGAGTACTGTCCGGGCAATTGTGGATGGCGCCCGTATCGTTTGAAGCTGATCTCTATGAGAATCCCGAGGAATTGATTGCCGCCCGCCGGGATTTGCTGGATTCTGCAAGGCGTCATCCGGAAGTTGTTTCAGCGGCCCTGGTCAACGGAGATTTCCTGTTACCGGATGGAGTTTTTGTCACTGCGATTGACCGACCCCGATCATCCGGCATCCTGGCGCCGACTTCATACATCAGTTCAGGATTTTTCGAAGTCCTGGGACTTGATGAGAACGAGACACAATCGGGCGAACAGTTTTTCGTTCAGGAAGGAGCATGGGCCAATCAGGCGTTGGTCGACGAACTGATCGGCGATGCAATTGTAGTCGGCGAAAATCTCGGGCTGCGGAATTCAGGTCCGGCAATGGATGAGATTCCGCTCATCGGAACCGTGTCAAATCTTCAGTTGATTCGAAGGGACAGCACGTCCCCCGGTCGTCGCTTGTACCTGCCTTTGGAAAGCACTATGAGCACGGACTACACACTTCTGGTTCGAACTGAAACGGCAGGACCGCGCGAAATCTCGGGAATTACTGCTGACCTTAACAAATCGGGACCGGTCATTGGCTCATTGTCCAGCCTGGAAAACAGTCTTGCCTACTACTCCCGAACATATGAGGCACTCGGACAAATCGTGGTGCTAGGTGCAGTGACAAGCCTGGTCATTATGATCATCGGACTTTTTGCGCTGGTATCGCTTGAACTGGAATCCCAGAAAAAAGATTTCGCCATGCGCAAGGCGCTTGGAGCGACTGACTTTGATATCTGGTTGAAAATTGTGCAGCAGACTGTGGGCCTGACTGCCCCAGGGGTGCTGCTCGGTCTGGGAATTACCATCCCGTCCGCGAGCTATCTGGGTATTTATGCTGCTCAGAACTACGGGATTGGCAGTTTTCTGGCATTAGTCTTTACTGTCTATTGCCTGACCATATTGCTGGCCGTTGGCGTACCCGGCGTCAAACAGGCCAGGGCCAATCCGGCTCAGGTGTTGAGTCAAGCGTGAATACATGAAATTTCCTGACGCCAGTTGGCAAAAAAATTACCGCTCAATTCAGGGCGCTTTGGACGACATGAAATGGATGTAACCGTTTCCTCTGCCGAAAGGCGATGGAAGAGACTTGCCATCTATCTGCTTTCGGGTCTGCTGGTAGTCGGTGCCGGACTATTCGGTCTGACCCGCATCGGACCGGCCGCACCGGAAATTTCCCGCGACACCATCTGGGTAGACCAGGTGCGTCAGGGTACGCTGAACCGGCGTATCCTGGCCAATGGTGTCCTCGTGCCCGCAACTCGAAGGCTGCTGGTCGCCGAAGTTGCCGGCAGAGTGGAAGAAGTGCGCTTGTTACCGGGTTCAAGCGTCGAGCCGGACAGCGCCATCGTTCAATTGAGAAATCCCGATGTCGAGATCGAAGTTCTGAACGCGCACCAGCGATTGATCGACGCGCAATCGAATCTCGTATTGTTGCGCGCCAATCTGGAAATGGACCGGCTGAGCCAGGTCGCCCACATTTCCGAAGTCAGAACTCGTCATCTCGAAGCCCGTCATCGGAACGAGATGAATCGCGAACTGCTCGAACAGAATCCGGGAAGCATCTCACGACTGGAAGAATTCAGATCCGAAGAGGCGGTCAGAGATCTTGAAAATCGACTTGAAATCGAGAAAGAAAGGCTTGCCGCTCTCAAAGCATCGATCGCTGAACAGATTCGGGCCCAGGAACTCCAGATTGCAAATCTGGAAGACGTTTTGCGTTTTCACGAAAATCGCAATGAGGCATTGGCCGTAACTGCCGGCATCCATGGACAGTTGATCGAGCTTGAAGTCGACCCCGGAGAGTGGGTCGTCGCGGGTCAGGAATTGGGAAGCGTAATCGATCCGGAAATTCTGGGTGTGGAAGCGCGAGTCGCTGAAGAATTCGCGGACGATCTGTCGGGCGGGCAAATCGCCGAGGTCAGAATCGGCGGGATGAATATTCAAGGTTCCGTATCGAGGGTGGACCCTGCCGTTGTGGATGGCGCCATCTCGCTGGAAGTCTCGTTGCCACCTGAGTTGCCCGGATTGGCCAGGCCCAATTTGCGCACTGAAGTGACGATCGAAGTAGATCGCATCGAAAATACGGTCCATGTCGGGCGGCCGACACATTGGCGCAACCGGGACACGGTCTGGGCTTATCGCGCCAATGGCAACTCGGCGAGAAGAATCCAATTGGAATTGGGCCGCAGGTCTTATAACGAGGTCGAGATATTGTCCGGGGCGACCGTAGGCGAGGAATTGATTCTCACCGACCTTTCACAATATGGAGTGGAAGAACTGCTCCGAATTCAGGACTGAATGGAGTTGAAATCATCGTGACAGGAACAGCGTTCGCTATCGAGCTTGCCGGCATCAGCAAGATTTTCAAGACAAGTGATATTGAAACGCACGCCTTGTCTGATGTCAGCCTGGAAGTGAAAAAAGGCGAGTTCGTTTCAATCGCGGGCCCATCGGGCTGCGGAAAATCGACTCTGCTTTCGATTCTTGGACTGCTGCATATGCCATCCAGTGGAAACTATAAGCTCTCGAGTCACAAGGTGGATGGATTGTCTCCGAGAGCGCGAGCCAAAGCGAGAAACGAATATCTGGGTTTTGTATTCCAGACTTTCAATCTGATCGGCAGCCTTACCGCTGCCCAGAATGTCGAATTACCGCTTTTGTATAGAGGCCTCTCCAGGCGGGAACGAAAACGAAAAGCGGATGAAGCGCTCGAACAAGTTGATATGTCACATCGGGAAGGACACTATCCGATGCAACTATCGGGCGGACAACAGCAAAGAGTCGCGGTAGCCAGGGCAATCGTAGGTGCGCCCGAAGTCATTCTCGCGGACGAACCGACGGGCAATCTGGACTCAAGCAATGGAGAAACGGTGATGAATTTGCTCGCGCAGCTTCACGCCAGGGGCGCCACCGTCTGCATGGTTACCCACGATCCCAGATACGCCAGTTTCAGCGAAAGAACCGTTCACTTGTTCGATGGCAAAGTCGTTGCCGACGAAGCCCAACCGACATGACTACCGCCCTGATTCTCGAAGACGAACCGCTGCTTGCCGTCCAGTTGCGCGACAAGCTCGCGTTGCTGTGGCCTGAACTGGAAATTGTCGGCATGCCTGTCGAAGGCCGGGAAGCTCTTCGCCTGGCGCGTGAAGCAGAACCCGATATCGCCTTTCTCGATATACGGCTGCCCGGCTTGTCGGGGTTGGAAGTGGCTTCCGCATTGCCTGCCCATACCAGGGTGGTATTCGTCACGGCCCATGACGAGTTCGCGTTGGAAGCCTTTCGCGCGGCGGCGGTGGACTATTTGCTCAAACCGGTCAACGACGAACGCCTCGCCGCCACCATCGAACGCCTGCGCCGCAAAGAGACCCAGAACCGGGAAGAGTTGCTCGCGCTGTTGCAGCAGATCGGCGCCGGCGGCGCGCCCTCCTGGCTGCAGTGGATTCGCGCCGGGCTCGGCGATACGACGGAACTCGTGCCGGTGGAAGAGGTGATCTATTTCCGTGCCGACGCCAAGTACACCAGCGTCATCACCCGCGAGCGCGAACATCTCGTTCGGCGCGCCATCAGCCAACTGGAATCGCAACTCGACCCCGGCAAGTTCTGGCGCATCCATCGCGGCATCATTGTGCGCGTCGACCAGATCGCCTCCGCCAGCCGCGACCTGCGCGGCCGCTACGTACTCACCCTCCGGGACCGCCCCGAAAAACTTCGCTCCAGCCAGGCTTACGGTCATTTGTTCAAACACATGTAATCCTTCAGGAGATTCTGCGACTCCGCTTCGCTGCGCGCAGAATGACGCTTTGTTGCCATCCTGCGCGAAGAATGACGCTTGGTTGTCATCCTGCGCGAAGTCGCAGGATCTCATTGGAGAAAAGAAAATCTCCGTGATCGCTAATGCAGATATAATCCGCGCAATCTGAATCGACCGCCCCAAAGGGCCTGCCGCTGGTGAAGCTCATGAAAAGCCTGGTTTCCGTTTTACTTCTGGCCTGGATGTTGTGTCCTGCCGTTATGGCGCAAACTCCCGCCAGAGCCACCCCGTTCTATCCGCCCGGGATCGACTACGACCCGGACGTCCCGCGCCCGGAATCCGTCATCGGTCATCCCCTGGGCCATCGCATCGCCCGTAACGATCTGCTGGTGCGATACCTGCGCACACTGGCGGAGATGTCTCCGAGAATTACGGTAGAGGACATTGCCTACACGCATGAAGGACGGCCGATCCTCGGTCTGACCATTACCAGCCCCGAAAACCATCAGCGTCTGGATGCGATCAAGGCCGCCCATGTGGCTCTTAGCAATCCCGGCAGCGCTCAGGAAGTGGACGCGGACATGCCGGTGGTCACCTGGCTAAATTACGGCGTGCATGGGGCCGAGGTGAGTTCCACCGATTCCTCGATGGCGGTGGCTTATCATCTGGCCGCGGCCCGGGGCGCGGAAATCGAAGCCACGCTGGAACAGAGCGTGATCGTTCTCATCGCCGTGTTCAATCCCGACGGCAACAGCCGCATGTCGGCATGGAACCATATGTACGGCGCCAACGTGCCGGTTTCGGATCCCCGGCACCGGTTGCACAACACGTTCTGGCCCGGCGGGCGCACCAATCACTACTGGTTCGATCTCAATCGACAGTGGCTGATCGTTCAGCATCCCGAGCCGCGAGGATGGGTGACGAAGTTTCACGAATGGAAGCCCAATATCACCGTCGATTATCACGAGATGGGGCAGAACAGCACCTACTACTTTCATCCGGGGGCGCCCGACCGTACTTTCCCCTACATTCCCCGGAGATCCATGGAATTGCTCGATCAGGTGTCCGAGCGGCCTCGTTCGTGGCTGGACAGCGAGCAGCGTCTCTACTTCAACGAAGAGAATTACGACAACTACTACATCGGCAAGGGATCGACCTATCCCCACATGCACGCCAGCATGGGCATGCTGTTTGAACAGGCCAGTTCCGAAGGGCTGCTGGATACACCCCACGGCGTCCTGTCGTTCCGGGACAACATCCGCACGCAATTTCGCACGTCGCTGGAAATGATCCGCGCCGGGGTGGAAATGCGCGGCGAGCTGCTGCAATTCCAGCGCGATTTCTCCCGGGAAACTCCCGAGCTTGCGGCTGACGATGCAGTGAAAGCCTATGTATTTTCTTCTCCCGGCGATCCCGCCAGGGCATACCACGCCATAGATCTGTTGAATCGGCATCAGATCAGCGTGCAGCGATTGAACCAGGACCTCGAAGTAGCCGGAACCAGCTTCTCCTCTGAGGACTCTTTTGTAGTGCAAACCGATCAGGCGCAATACCGCATGGTCAAGGCCCTGTTCGAACTGATCACGGAGTTTGAAGACGAAACTTTCTACGATGTGTCCGCCTGGACGCTGCCGCTCGCTTTCGATTTCGAATTTGCGCCGCTTGGCGAGAGGGATATTCGCGGGGATGTGATCGGCAGCGAAGTCCTTGCCGAATTTCCAGGGGCTCCCGAACCCCCCGAGGCCCGCTTTGCCTATCTGTTTTCGTGGTCGAACTACTATGCCCCACGGGCGTTGTATCGATTGCTCGATGCCGGGGTGCGGCCCAAGGTGGCAACTCAGCCGATTGCGATCACCAGCGGCGGGGAGGCGGTCAATCTGGACGCGGGCGTGATACTGGTCCCCCTCGGCTGGCAGGGCGGTGATTTGGCGGATGAGGAAATACACCGGCTCGTGAGTGAAATTGCCGCCGAAGACGGAATCACCGTACACGCGGTGGACAGCTCCCACACACCTGTCGCCGGCATGGATCTGGGCAGCCCCAACTTCGCCAATATCCCTCTGCCGACCGTGCTGTTGCTGGTGGGCGAAGGCATTACCGCCTACGATGCCGGCGAAGTCTGGCATCAACTCGATGCGCGCATGAAGATGCCCGTTCATATGGTGGACAAACGGCGTCTGGACAGTCTCAACTTGAGCGACTACACCCATCTTGTGCTGGTCGGCGGCAATCACGGCGATTTGTCCGGGCAAACGGACAAAATCGATAGCTGGGTCAGGCAGGGAGGCACCCTGGTGGGCATTCGCCAGGGCGCCCGCTGGGCCTATGACAATATTCTTTTTCCGGACATTTCACCGGATGAAGGTGGAGTTGAAGTCAACGTTGAAGTGGAAGTGGAAGCCGAAACAACTATGGAAGTACAGGCTGAGCGATTCGACTATGCCGACAAGGACGACATCGAAGCGCAGGACATCATCGGCGGCGCCATCATGCTGGGCGATCTGGACAACACGCATCCCATCGGATTCGGCATCGGTGACCGCAACATCGCGAGCCACCGTAATTCCCTGATCGCATTCGATCCGCCTGAAAATCCTTGGGCAAGTCTGATCCGGATTCCCGAAAACGCCTTGCTGTCCGGGTTCGCCTCGGCCGAAAATCAGGCTGCGCTGGCGGGGAAAGCGATGGCGGTCGCCGAACGGCACGGCAGCGGCAGCGTAATCGTGTTTGCCGACAATCCGAATTTCCGCGCCTACTTCTTCGGCACCAACAAACTGTTCATGAACAGCCTGTTCTTCTCCCTGGCGTTCGACAGGCCGCGATGAACAAGCACTTCAACCGACTGGATAATGGACTATCATATGAATGTGTAGCAGGATGAGCGCACCATGAAGATCTCCGTCAATAACTTCGGCCCCATACGCGAGGCGAGAAACATCGAGATCGGCCCGATGACGATATTCGTCGGGCCGAGCAATACCGGAAAATCCTATCTGGCAATGTTGATCTATTCGATTCACGAAGTGCTGGCGGATGATTTTTTTTACAGGAGGCTGATTTATCCTTTCTTAAAGCAGAAGAAAAAATATATTAAACGACTTGAAAGGATGGGGCAATCTCCAGAATTCGCGGCTGAAGAAATCAAAAAAAATTATATTGAATGGGCGCGGGCAATCAGTGAGGAGTGGGAGAGCCAGTTCATACACTGCTTCGGTAAAGAGGGAATGAATCTGATTGAAGGGAGGAGTAGCAGCAAGGGATTCACGGTTGAAGTTTCCTGCATGAAGAATCAGTTTCTACTTAACTTGTCTTCTCCAGACAAAAGTGAAATTTCCTCGCAGGAACACAGGCGAATTTTCGACGACATTAATACTTACCTGCCGCAACAACTCGCAGAAGTCAAGGAGAATAAATCAACTCCCATGACAGATGCGACATACAGAGAGCTTTACCAGCAAGTCTATCATGAATCTATCTTTAAGCCATTTCAGAAAGCCTTCCTATCGTGGAAACCACGAGATTGCCCTGTTGATGCGTATTATCTACCCGCCATAAGAGGCGGAATCATGCAAAGCCATCGCACGTTAGTTAGCACTTTGATTGAACGCGCGTCTCGGGCCGGCCTGACTGAAACCTTTGCGCCTATTCCATTGTTTAATGGTGTGCTTTCCGATTTTATGATGAATCTTATTAACATTGGCAACAAGGATTTGGAATCCTGGGATCCAAGGGGCAGGTATCGGACAGGGGAAGCCAAACGTCGCGTGTTCTATTCACACGAGCAGAAGACAATGGAACGAATCAACAAGAAGATGGAACAGGACATTATCTCAGGCCAGATAGCGATTAGACAGTCGGAAGCGCAGCATCCTGATTTTCGCTACAGATTTTCTGCAGAAGATATGAATTATGATCTTCCTTTGATGAGTGCGTCTTCTTCCGTATCTGAACTCGCTCCTATTTCGTTATTTATTCGTCACTATTTGTGCCCTAATGACTTTTTCATCGTGGAAGAACCAGAAGCCCATCTCCATCCCGGCGCACAACGGGAGATTTCTGATGTGCTGGTGCGACTTGTCAATGCTGGCGTCAATGTCCTAGTAACCACTCATAGCGACAACATTCTGGAACAAATTAGCAACTTTATCTACGCGGATCGCGCGACTGTCAGCCGAAAAACGAAGTTGGGCGAAGAGAAATGCAAAACCTATCGATTCAAACCCATCAGAAATAGCAAACGCACCAAGGTAGAGGCTGTGTCATTCGATCCGGAAACTGGGATCGTGACCGAAGATCACCTGAAAGTTTCCTCTGAATTGTACAACGAAACCGTCGAACTGATGGAGCAGTGTGAAGATGCCAGAAATAAAACGGATATTTAACGAGAGATATGGAAAATGCGACATTGGGAAGTGTTCGGAATATGAGATGCAGCAATATCTTTTGGGGAGCATACCCAACCCCATTGTTTACTCGGTGGATTGCCTTTTTGATAAATATCGTAAACAGAGTGGAAACCGCTGTGATGAATTAGTCTTTTTTGAACTAGATCATTTTACCTCCGGCATTTATTTGATAGAAAGGAAAACCAACAGCCAGGATGTGGATAAAGTAAGTCGGCAATTGGATGGCGGGGCAAGATTCATTGAGAACTTCCTGGGCAACGATCCGGCCACTGAAGGCGAACCTCTTGATTTCATGCCAGTCTGGGTTTCAAAAGGCCTGAAAAGAAGTACAAGTAAAAAATTGAGAGCAGTCAGGGTTTCCTTGTGCAATCAATCAAAGCGCATTACACATGTACAGAACAACAGGACATTGCCGAAATTGAAGTAGCAAATCCAATAAAGCGGTTGTATAGATATCGGATTCCCACTTTGGGAACGGTTCTGATCAGAGGTTACGGTCAATGGCATTCCCACCTGTGAATAATCAATAATTCTCTGCACAATAGGATCTTAGTGTGATCGCGAACTCCTGAATGACAAATGGCCGAAACATTGATCGACAAAAATCCTGACATCCTTGGCGGGAAACCAGTGTTCGCGGGGACCAGGATTCCAGTGCGAATCTTGATGGAGCACCTAGAAGCCGGCGACAGGATCGATGATTTTCTGGCGGACTTCCCAACGGTAACTCAAAGTCAGGCTGTTGCCCTGCTGGAAAAGGCGATTTCAATGATCGAATCGACTAACGATGAAGTTTCTGCTTGACGAATCTATTTCGAGAGTCAGGAAAGTGGTTCAAATAACTCGTAAGCCGAGATGGCCCGTCTCGGAAATTCGATGAAGTCGCCGTCGTCGTAGTCCACCCGATGCTTTTTTAGATCAAACGTGCCGTGCTCCTCCCTCATTCTGTAGAACTCTACCGGTCGCTGCCTGCCTTCAAAGGTCTTCAACAAGGCCAGTTCAAGTATCCGCTCGAATCGGCAGCCGAAAATGATCTCTTCCAGTTCAAGAGAGGAATCTTGGAGCCCCTGAGCTCCTATGAGGCGCCATTCCCGCTCGTAGCGCCACCCTTCGCCTTTGCGCAACAGTACAGCGGCGTCGACTCTCTTACGGGAGGTTTCGTCATTCTGTAACATGGAAGCCACCTCGCTCGCCCGCATCAACCTACTGCCTCCATACTCCACTTTTGCTGGTTTCCTTGGCTCTTTTTCGCGTACGGAATAACCGATACATATCCCGCGATGCTGATCTCCGTAGTGGCTCCAAAGCAATGGGCAATCGTCTCGCTCGGACATTGAAACGATCCCGCTGTCGTATCGTCGAACCAACTCTTCCTCAATTCCGGTTCGTAGCGCTCTTTTTACATATTCAGAGTCGGCTTCAGGGTCTGTTGCATTGCACTCAATGTTCTGTATGAGGCGGCATGCCTGCTGGCTGCTGAGGCGCTCGACGCGGTCCTGAGCCCTCGGTCCTGTAGCCTGGAGTTTCTTCGCGGCCGCTCTCATCTCTGCTCTAGTACGTCGTTCATTGAGCGTCGACAAGATTTTCTTCAATGCGGACTCGTCAACGTCATCTTTGAGCGTGGGCCGAGTATCGAGAGGGTCATTGAATGAACTTGGGTCCGCGAAATAGAGTTGGTCGTTTACCAGCATGCTAAGCGTGCGAGGATTGAATGCGCGATACTTGTAAAATCTGCGCGGTGTTTGATCATCCATTGCAATTTTCCTCAAGAAATTTTTCCAAACAATATCGAATTCGGTTTTAAGGTCGGCATCACGGGAAATCCGCATCCATTCCAAGAAGAAATCGATTCGGGTAAAGACTGCAATCGATAGCCCAGTAGAAGCCTTCGGTGAATCTAAAGATTTTCAACTATTCGTTCGATCCGGCTGCGAAACACATTTACGAATCGATTGGCGCGATCACATAGAAATTCAAGAATCTCATCCTGGTAGCTAACATCGCGAATGTCAGGAAACCCTTCGAAGGAAAGTACTTTGTTCTGGCCGTCGCTTGACTGCCACTCCACCGGGATTCCGAGGTCCTGATTGATCTGTTCATTGTCCTCCATTAATAGCCTAAATATTCGATCACCGAGTTCCCCACGCCAAAAAGTAAGGTAAACGCCCACACTGTTATCTTGTTTATTGCAATAAACATTGACCCATGCTTGCGTGCCCTTCGGCATAGTCAAACTCAAATTTCCCTTCCGCGCTGGCTTTGGCGGAGCCACAGCTGGATCGTCCAGCTTCAATCTCATTGCAAATTCCGTCCAGAACCGGATGTAATACTCGCCGATCTCATCTAATTTCTTGTCTGCTTCGCCCTCCTCAACTACCAACAATTCTTCGTTTGCGAGACTGATTACGGTTCGCTTAACGATGAGCGACTGAGCCAGCACACGCGGTTGAACTAGAATTTCACTACGCGAAGTGCGATACATCGCCATTTCCACTAGCCCGAACGTAAATTGAATGGTTCCGTGGCGTTCCAAAAAGTCGGTAATAGTTGCCGCGCCCTCCCGGATACCGTCGCCGCAAATCAGCAAAAGGAATCGGCCGTGGCGAAGACTGCGCGAGACTTCGTCAGCAAAGTCGACTTCATCTAACTCACCGGTTGCCTCCTTAACAATGTCAAATAAAGAATTGCCTTGGCGTCCTGTACGCCTCGTGACCTCGCGCTGAAGATCCGCATACGTCCATCGGTTGAGTTCTTTAGCATAGTCCAGTACTTGGCCAACAACCGTTCGCCGTGCCTCGGGGTTTCGCCAGAGTTTGACTTCGAGTACGACGAGTTTTCCCTGCGGCGTAACAAACAGCGCATCAATTGGACCGACAGGCGTATTGAGTTCGATACAGATCGGAACGGCGTTTGAAAACGCGGGATCGATCTCTTTGATGGGCAATGCTTCAGGATGCTTGAAAAGTAGATTTTGAAGCCACGCTTCGTTGTACTCGATGGAAGAATCGCTGGCGGAAAGCGGGATACGCTCTAAAGAATGTGACGAGTCATTGTGCGAAATCAGTAGAGGAGTAGTAAATTGTGAACTCATAAGTGTTCCTAAATTGCACCTGATGGCTGCGTGTGCCCTGTCAACGAGGATGCGAAATCCTTATGGTTTTGCCGAGATTTTGCAAGATCCTCGTCTTCCAGACCAACTACCGTGCCTACACGGCCGCGCGTGCTTCGGACCAGGGGAGCGCCTTTTGCAGGAATCTCCCTGTGTGTGAGGCGGGGAAGTCGGCTACCTGCTCCGGGGTGCCGCTGGTGACGATGCGGCCGCCGCCGCTGCCGCCTTCCGGGCCGAGATCGATGATCCAGTCGGCGGTCTTGATCACGTCGAGATTGTGCTCCACGACTATGATCGTGTTGCCGTGGTCGCGCAGGCGGTGCAGCACTTTCAGCAACTGGCGGATGTCGTGGAAATGCAGGCCCGTGGTCGGTTCGTCGAGGATATAAAGCGTGTTTCCGGTATCGCGCTTGGACAACTCCCGTGACAGCTTCACCCGTTGCGCTTCGCCGCCCGACAGGGTTGTCGCAGACTGGCCAAGGCGGATGTAGGAGAGGCCGACGTCCATCAGCGTCTGCAGCTTGTTGGCGATGACCGGGATGGCGTCAAAGAATTCGCGCGCCTCTTCCACCGTCATGTCGAGCACCTGGTGGATGTCCTTGCCCTTGAATTTGACCTCGAGCGTCTCTCGGTTGTAGCGCTTGCCCTGACAGAGGTCACAGGTGACGTACACATCGGGAAGAAAGTGCATCTCGACCTTGATGAGCCCGTCGCCCTGGCAGGCTTCGCAACGACCGCCCTTTACGTTGAAGCTGAAACGGCCGGGCTTGTAACCCCGGCTGCGCGCTTCGGCGGTGGCGGCGAAAAGATCCCGCACGGGTGTGAATAATCCTGTGTAAGTCGCCGGATTGGACCGCGGCGTGCGGCCGATGGGGCTTTGGTCGATGTCGACCACCTTGTCCAGCAATTGCAGGCCCGCGATCGACTCATAAGGCGCGGGCGACAGCGACTGGGCCTTGTTCAGCCGGGTGGCGGCGATGGGATACAAGGTGTGGTTCACCAGGGTTGACTTGCCGGAGCCGGAAACGCCGGTGACGCAAGTGAAAAGTCCCAGCGGCAAGGTAACGTCGATCTTTTGCAGATTGTTGCCGCGGGCGCCCTTGATCTGCAGCAGCCGGTCCTTGTCGTAAGGGGTTCTTCGCTCCGGGACGGCGATTATTTCCTGGCCTGAAAGAAACTTGCCGGTAACCGAGGCCGCGCAATTCTCGATTACGCTTACATGGCCCTGGGCAACGATTTCGCCGCCGTGGATACCAGCACCCGGCCCGATATCGATGATGTGATCTGCGCTGCGGATCGCCTCCTCGTCATGCTCGACCACAAGCACGGTATTGCCGAGATCGCGCAAACGCAGCAAGGTATTGAGCAGGCGGCCATTATCGCGCTGATGCAGTCCGATCGAAGGCTCGTCGAGAATGTACATGACGCCGACGAGTCCGGCCCCGATCTGGCTCGCGAGGCGGATGCGCTGGGCTTCGCCGCCGGAAAGCGTCTCGGCGCTGCGGCTCAGTGTCAGATAGTTCAGGCCTACGTCCACGAGGAACTTCAGCCGCTGCTGCAATTCCTTGAGAACTTTTTCGGCGATGCGCGCCTGCTTTCCTTCGAGATTCAGCTCGTTGAAGTAACGCGCCGCGCGCGCAACGGTCATCTCGGTAATTTCGGGCAGGTTGCGGCCTTCGATAAAAACGTTGCGCGCATCCCGCTTCAGCCGTGCGCCATTGCAGTCGGGACAGACCCGGAAACTGAGATAGCGGGCCAATTCCGCTCGCACTCGCTCGGAATCGGTTTCGTTGTAACGGCGCATGATGTGCGGCATGACGCCTTCGAACGGCTTCTTTCGATTGATGCTCATGCCGCTGCTGCCGACGTAACGGAAATTGATTTCCTCGCCCTCGCTGCCGTGCAGGATGATGTCCTGCCAGCGCCGGTCGAGACGCCGGAAAGGCGTGGTGAGATCGAATCCGTAGTGTCTTGCCAGAGCTTCAAGCTTGGAGAAGTACCAGAGATTTCTCGGCTCCCAGCCGCGAATCGCGCCTTCGGTCAAGCTGTGCTCGGGATCGATGACGACGCGCGATTCGTCAAAGAACTCGCGCACGCCGAGGCCGTCGCAGGCCGAGCAGGCGCCAGCGGGGTTGTTGAAGGAAAACAGCCGCGGTTCCAGTTCGCGAATGCTGTGGCCGCAATGGGGACAGGCGAACAAGGCCGAGAACACCATGTCCTCACTGCCTTCTTCCGCGTCCATGTGGGCGACCATGGCCAGACCTTCGGACAGATGCAGCGCGGTCTCGAAACTTTCCGCCAGGCGCTGGGTCTGGTCCGGCCGCACTCGCAGCCGGTCAACCATGACTTCGATCGAGTGCTTCTTGTTCTTGTCGAGTTCGGGCGGATAGTCTATTTCGCAGATCAGCCCGTCGACTCGCGCGCGGATGAAACCTCCGGTGCGCAACTCGTTGAAAACGTGGACGTGTTCTCCCTTGCGTTCGCGCACCACGGGCGCCAGCAGCATTACTCTCGTGCCTTCCGGCAGGGCGAGTACCTGATCGACCATCTGGCTGACGGTCTGGGCTTCGAGTTTGACCTTGTGTTCCGGGCAGAAAGGTTCACCGGCACGGGCAAACAGCAGTCGCAAATAGTCGTAGATTTCGGTGATGGTGCCTACGGTGGAGCGCGGATTGTGGGAGGTTGATTTTTGTTCGATGGAAATCGCGGGGGAGAGCCCGTCTATATGATCGACGTCGGGCTTCTCCATCATCGACAGGAACTGCCTGGCGTAGGTCGACAGTGATTCGACGTAACGCCGCTGCCCTTCGGCGTACAAGGTATCGAAGGCGAGCGAGGATTTGCCGGAACCGGAGAGCCCGGTGATCACAACCAGTTTGTCCCTGGGAATGGTGAGATCGATATTCTTCAGATTGTGGGTGCGGGCGCCCTTGACGAAAATGGAATCCATGGATTTTCCGGCGGCGGAGTTAAACGATCAATTATCCGCCAAGCTCCCATATCGAGCAAATTTGTTTGATTGGCTTCGATGGGCATCTCGCCGCAGCTGGAGTGGGGATTGCGGCGGTCGCCGTAAATACGTCCCTGTAGGCTCAAGCTCGGCATCCATGCCTCGCACGCCGCCGAAACCTTCCACTCCAGCGGCGACTTACGGAGGTCAAAAAAGTTTCAACTGGATTAAGCGGGGTTTCCTTTGATGGTATAGACTTGTGACAGGACGAATTAACCTGGTAACTGAATGTAGGAGGTAGATGTGGCAGGTCGCGGAATCAACAAAGTCATTCTCGTCGGTAATCTCGGCAACGATCCCGAGGTCCGGTATACGCCCAGCGGGACTGCGGTCGCCAACGTTTCCGTCGCTACCGGCGAATCATGGAAGGATAAAAATACCGGCGAGCGGCAAGAGCGCACCGAGTGGCATCGCGTGGTGTTTTTCAGCCGGCTGGCCGAGATTGTCGAGCAGTATCTGAAGAAAGGGTCGAAGGTATATGTGGAGGGCCGTCTGCAGACGCGGTCCTGGGAACAGGAGGGCGTCAAGCGTTATACGACCGAGATCATAGCCAACGACATGCAGATGCTGGATTCACGCGGCGACGCGGGCAGCGGCGGGGGTTCTTTCGAGCAGCGGCAGCCTCAGTCTGGTACGGGCGGCGGCGAAGGCGGTGGCGGCAGTCAGCAGGCCAAGGCCGCGGCAGCCCAGACCGAATCGTCCGGCTTCGACAACTTCGACGACGACGACATCCCGTTCTGAACGAAGTTTCATCACTGGTACACGGATACGCCATCGTCATTCCATGAAGTTATTCCTCGTTGGCGCCAGAAGCCCTACCGGAAAAGCCCTGACCGAAGTCTTGCGCAAACGCAAGATTTCGTTCCTGGCGCCGGCGGAGAAGCATTTCACTCCAGACAACGCGTCGACGATCGCCGCGATGATCGGTGAATACGAACCCACGCAACTGATCAACCTGGCGGATTTCATTTCCGGCAATCACAGCGCTCTGAAACGCGCCCAGTTCATGGAAGAGCGCTGTTGCGCGATCAATGCGAAATTGCCGGGAGTGCTGGCGGAAGTCTGCGGCCGTCTGAAAATTCCAATGATGCACCTGTCCAGCAGTTATGTTTTCGCCGGCGACAAGAAACTCGCATACGGCGAGCACGATGAGCCGGAGCCGGCAGGCGTTTACGGTCAATGTTCGCTGGAAGGCGAAAAGTACGTACAGGACTTGCCCGAGCATATTCTGTTGCGGCCCGGCTGGCTGTTCGGGCCCCACAAGTGCGGGCTGATCAAGTCCTGGATTCGCTCCATCAAACGTCACGAAGGAGAAATCGACGTCTGGCGGCGGCGGCTGAGCCCGACGAGCACCGAGGATCTGGCAACTGCGATCCTGGCCGTATGCCAGCAGGTGGACTGTGAGGCCAATGTCTGGGGCGCGTATCATTTCTGCGGCTTGACGCCGTCTTGGGAGAAGGAAGTGGCTATGCTTACGCTTGAATGCGCGGCCGCTCACGACGCGGATATCTACGCTCTGCTGGACCGCGTAAATCTGATCGAAAAGCCGGTACGAGCGCCGGAAATCCTGAATTCGACAATGTCCGGCAAGAAGCTTTTTGACACTTTCGGCATCAAGGCAAAGAGCTGGGAAGAACAACTGAAGAAAACCGTTCAGTCCCTGTACGATCCGGCGAAAAAGGCCGCGGCCTGAAGTGGCGCGGACGTGCAACCCATGAATGCAGTTCCCGGCAGCACATTGACTCCGGTGGATACCGCCTGCGGACTGATCTGGGGCGACGTGCCGCGAATCAGCGGCGCTGAAACCGTAGATCTGCTTTCCGCCCGGGGCAGAATCCTGGCGCGGGACGTACAATCCGGCATGGATGTTCCGCCGTTCGCCAACAGCGCGATGGACGGATACGCCGTGCGCGCCGGCGATGTGCAAGCTACGCCGGTATGTCTGCCGGTTAACTGCCGTATCACCGCAGGCCAGATCGGCGGTGTCTTGCCCACGGGAGAAGCGGCGCGCATCTTCACCGGCGCCGCGCTGCCGGAAGGCGCCGACGCAATCGCGATTCAGGAGAACTGCCGTGCCGGCGAGGGTCAGGTTACCGTACTCAAGCCGGTAGCGCCGGGGGAGCATGTGCGCGTGGCGGGAGACGCCGTGCGGGCCGGCGATTTATTGTTTCGCGCCGGTCATCGCCTGCAACCCCAGGATATCGGCACACTCGCTTCGACCGGATTGTCCAGAGCGACAGTGCGCCGGAAGCTGCGTGTCGCCCTGCTGCCGACCGGCAATGAGCTGGCGGCGCCCGGCAAGCCCCTGCGGCCCGGGCAGATCTACAACAGCAACTATTTCGCGCTGGCCAGCCTGCTGCAGAATATGCCGGTTACTCTCGCGGACCAGGGCATCGCCGACGACGATTTCGAGACCACGCGGCAGGTGCTGCTTGATGCCGCCGCCGGCGCGGATTGCATCATTACCACCGGGGGCGTATCCGTCGGCGAAGAGGACCACGTGCGGGCGGCCGTGGAAAGCACGGGAGAATTGCATCTCTGGAAACTCGCCATCAAGCCCGGCAAGCCTCTCGCCTACGGCAAGGTCGGACAGGCTGCGTTCTTCGGTCTGCCGGGAAATCCGGTATCCGCCTTCCTCACTTGTTGCCTTATCGTGCGACCGGCGCTGTTTCGCATGATGGGGGCGGAGGCAGCCGCTCCCGCCGGATACCGGCTGCCGGCAGGATTTTCCGCCCCACGGAGCGGAAATCGCCAGGAATACCTGCGCGTGGCGGTCGAAGTCGACGCCGAAGGAAAGGAGAAGGTGCGGCCCTTCGGCAACCAGAGTTCGGGCGCCGGTTCCTCGTTGAGCCAATCGAGCGGACTGTTTGTGGTGCCCCCCCACACCGCGGTCGAGCCGGGAGATCGTCTCGTTTTCATACCCTGGTCCGAGTTGCTGGCTTAAGATACCGACATGCGAATTTCATCAAGATTCTGCCTGCTGATCGTCGTTCTGCTCCCGGCTTGCCAGTTGCAAGTCCCGCCGACCGAGCCGCCGGCCGCGGATTCTCCGGGACTGCCGGATATGCGCACGATTCCGAGCGAAGAACCCGCTGTCGAGGAAATTCCGTCGAATGTGCAACGGCTGATCGCCGATCTGCTTTTCTCCGGCCTGCAGGCTCTCGACGACGACCGGCTGCTTGAGCCGCGATTCGACAATGCCTACGAATATTTCCACGAAGTGCTGCAATTGCAGCCAGACAACGAAATCGCCCTTGAAGGAATGCAAGGCATCGTGGAGCGCTATCTCGAACTGGCGCTGGATGCGGCCAATCGCGGTAACTTCACCAATACCGACCGGCTGCTGGGGCGGGCGGAGACCATCGACGCCTCCCATCCGGGCATCGCGCCCGCCCGCGAGGCGCTCGACGCCGAGCGTAATTCGGGAGATCTGTTTTTCCCGTTGGAGGAACGAGCCCTGCGCCGCCAGGACAGCGCGATTCGCGCAACCTTGGCCGATATAGCCGCGCAGGCGAGAGAATCCGACGCATTCGTGCTCATCACGGCGCCTGATGACGAACTCGCGCGCTGGATATACTCGGCCATGCGCGAATCGGTGGCCGGCTATCGGCTGCGCGGCAATATCGAGATCTCGGGCGTTACCCTGATCAGGCTAAGAATGCCCGATTCCTGAACGTCGATGCGCAGGGCTCAGGCGCAAGCCTTTTGATGTACACTGCAATTCATGGGCGGCTGGTTCAAACAGAAATGGAGCGAGATTCGCGCCCGCGTCAGATGGCCTGGCGGAGGCGGGCTTGCGCGACGACTCGTACTATGGGGAGGCGCTGCGCTCGTCATATTCGTCCTGGTCCTCGGTATTCTCTGGAGTTGGGAGCCCGACCCCTTCTCGGTGCGCCTGAACACCGCTGAAAAACTCGCGGCAAGCGGCAACGATTCCGTAACCGGCGCGGCTACTACAGCCACGATGATCCGCGTCGCCGAGACCCTGCTGGACAAACCCGGCGGCTATCTGACCAACGATATCACGCCGCCGGGAATCTACCTGGACAATGTCCCCAACTGGGAATTCGGCGCCCTGGTCCAGGTTCGCGATCTGTCCCGGGCGATGCGTGAAAGTTTCAGCCGCTCCCAGTCCCAGTCGACGGAAGATCCTGACCTGATCATCGCCGAGCCGAATTTTCACTTCGACAACGATAGCTGGATCTTTCCCGCCACCGAGAACGTCTACCAGGAGGCCGTCGACAACCTGTATTCCTACCTGGCCAGGATTTCCGATCCGAATAACGCCGACGCCCAGTTCTTCGCCCGCGCCGACAATCTCGCGACCTGGCTGGAAGACGTGGAGACCCGGCTCGGCAGTCTTTCCCAGCGCCTGAGCGCAAGCGTCCGCCAGAACCGGGTCAATACCGACACCGCCGGGGAGCCTGCCGCGACGCAATCGACTCCCGTCGATTCCGAAGTCCAGGTACAGACTCCCTGGCTCGAAATCGACGATATCTTCTATGAAGCCCGCGGCGCCACCTGGGCGCTGATGCACTTCCTGCGGGCAGTGGAGGTCGACTTCGAGGCGGTGATCGAAGACAAGAACGCCGGCGCAAGTCTGCGCCAGATCATTCGCGAACTCGAAGCCAGCCAGGGCGCCGTGTACTTTCCGGTAATCCTGAACGGCTCCGGATTCGGCACGTTCGCCAACCACTCGCTGACCATGGCGAACTATATTTCCCGCGCCAACGCGGCAATCATCGACCTGCGTAACCTGTTGGAACAAGGGTGAGTTGGCTTCCCGCCCTGGTCTGGGCAAGAGTCTATCGACTCAAGCACTTGCGCAATGACGCCATCGCGGCGGTCGTCGTCGCTGTCATGCTGATTCCGCAGGCGCTCGGCCTGGCCCTGGTGGCGGGTGTGCCGGCTCATGCCGGACTCTATGCCGCGATATCCGGGCTCACGGTCTATGCGCTGTTCGGTAGCAGCCGCACCCTTTCCGTCGGCCCAGTGGCGATATTGTCGCTGATGACCGCCGCCGCCCTATCGCGGCTGCCGCTGGATACGCCGGAAGAATACGCGGCGGCGGCGCTCACGCTTTCCTTCATGACCGGCGCCATCCTGCTGCTGGCCGGAATTTTCCGCCTCGGTTTCGTATCCAACTTCATTCCGCGGCCGGTGCTCGTCGCTTTCGTTACCGCCTCGGCTTTCCTGATCGCCTTGAGCCAGACCGGATTGTTGTTCGCCGTACCAGTCTCCGGCAGCAATGCAATGGAACTGTTTGCCTCACTGATAGCCAATCTTGCCGGTACGCATCTGCTCACATTGGCATTGGGACTGGGGGCAATTGCATTCCTGGTGATTTGCCGGGCAAAGCTCACCCGTTTATTTGTTCGGATGGGAATCCGCCGTGCAGTGGCCCGATCGCTCTCGCGCGCCGGGCCGATAGCTTTGGCGGCGCTGGCAATCTTGCTGAGTTGGCTGTTCGATCTGGAGCAGGCGGGGGTAGAAGTCCTGGGCGAGATTCCATCCGGCCTGCCAGTATTTACCCTGCCGGATTTTTCACTGTCGCTGCTTGCAAGCCTTTTCCTTTCCGCCCTGCCCCTGGCAATTGTCTGCTACGTGGAATCGATCTCGGTCGCACAGGCCCTGGCGGTTCGCAGACGCCAGACTATTGAACCGAATCAGGAATTGACCGGTCTCGGCGCCGCGAATCTGGTCACTTCCTTCAGTGGCGGCATGCCGGTAGCCGGCGGCTTCTCACGTTCCCTGGTCAACTTCGAGGCCGGCGCCGCCACTCCCGCCGCGGGATTCTATGCCGCCGTTATTATCATGCTGGTGTTGCTGTTCCTGACACCTGTGCTGTACTGGCTGCCCAAAGTCTGTCTGGCCGCGGTCATCGTGGTTGCCGTATACGCCCTGTTTGATTTCTCGATTCTGAAAAAATCCTGGCGTCACTCACGCGGAGAGTTCTTTGCGGTCGCCGTCACCCTGATCGTCACCTTGACCCTGGGCGCCGAAGCCGGCATCGGCGCCGGCGTACTCACCGCCGTCCTGATGCATCTCTACAAGACCTCGCGCCCTCACGTCGCCGTGGTCGGCCGCGTACCGGGCACTGAGCATTTCCGCAATGTAAAGCACTACCAGGTGGAAACGAGCGAGAACCTGCTTACCTTGCGCATAGATGAAGCGCTGTATTTTCCCAACACCCGCTATCTCGAAAGCCTGGTGTTTCGCCTCGTAGCCGAGCGTCCCGGCCTCAAACACGTGGTGCTGATGTGCCCGGCAGTTAACGATATCGACTTGAGCGCCCTGGAAACCCTCGAAAACATCAACGACGTGCTGGCCGATTCAGGCATTTCCCTGCACTTGTCGGAAGTCAAGGTGCCGATCATGAAGATCCTCGAAGGCACCCATTTCTTCACCCGCCTGAGCGGCGGCACCTACCTCTCCCAAAACCAGGCCTTCGAGGACCTGCGGGGGAGTGAATGACTGCTTTTCACCGCAAACCCTGGAGCCATTCGAACGGCGGGATGCGCTAGAGTTGAGATAGTCCGGCGATTTCTCCAAGCAACTGCTCCGGGCTGATTGCCTCGACACTTTTCGACACCTTGAATCGTTCGGAACCGGGATACACGATGAACCGGGCTTCCGGAGCTATATCCTCGCAAGCGGAATAGAAGCCCCTGGAGGGTTTCGGGTCCAATCGACGCTTGATTTCGATTGCCCACGGTCGGCGCCCTGGAAGCGTCAGCACAAGATCGATTTCAGCGCCTCCGGCGGCCCGGTAATAGCTTGCATCGCTTCGAGCAGGAGCGACGGCAAGCAGATTTTCAATTACAAAACCCTCCCAACCATGACCGGCAACCGGATGTCCGAGGACATCTTCCCTGGTGCTCAGATTCAGCAGGGCATGAAGCACACCGCTATCGCGAACGTAGACTTTGGGAGATTTTCTCAGGCGCTTGCCGGTGTTCGCATGCCAGGGCTGTAAGCGCCGCACCAGCAGCAAGTCAACCATGAGATCCAGATATCCGGCGACTGTCTTGCCATCGACACCGAGCGACCGCGCGATCATGGCGGCATTAAGCGGGCTGCCTTGACAGTGGGCGAGCATTACCCAGAATCGGCGCAGGGTTTCCGCAGGGATGCGAGGTCCCAACTGGGGAACATCACGCTCAAGATAAGTGCGAATAAAGTTTTCCCGCCACTCGAAACTGAGTTCTTCGCTCTTGGCCAGAAAACTGTCTGGAAATCCCCCTCGAATCCACAATCGATCTTGTGATGCGGATTCAACCTCCAGCAGGTCGATTGGATTGAGCTCAAGATAGGCAATACGTCCCGCCAACGACTCACCGCTCTGCCGCAACAGGTCCATGGATGCCGAGCCAAGCAGCAAGAACCTGCCGCTCCTCCGCCCTTCGCGCCGACTCCGATCGATATTCCCCCGTAAAATTTGAAACATTTCCGGCGCCCGGTGTACTTCGTCCAGAATGACCAATCGCGCCCGGTGATCCGCCAAGTACAATTCCGGGTCCGCAAGTTTCGCGAGTTGCGACGGAGTTTCCAGGTCGAGGTAAACCGAATCCAGCCCGGCGGCAATTTGATGTGCCAGGGTTGTCTTGCCCACCTGGCGCGGGCCGAGCAGAACCACCGCCGGAAACTCTCCCAGCAGATAGCGCAGCCGAGCTTGCAATCGACGCTTAATCATCCTTGCAATTATGGACTATTGCTCCAGATTTGCAAGGTTAATGGGATTTTACTCGACTAAGAGCACACTGGCGGCGTTGCAGTTCCAAGACAAGCGAAGATGGATAGCAGTGTGATTCGCCATGCGAGTGTTTCCTGATTCCCGGATAAGGACCGTCCAAGGCTTATCGAGGCGGAAGTTCGATTTGGCGAAGTCCAGACGCCGAATCCGTTGGCGCCGCTTGCCGTCTATTTCTGGAGAATTTCGTATTCCTTGCAGGTTTCAACCAATGAAGGAGGAGCGGGCTTTCGGAGGTACTGATTGCGATGGCACATTTCGTACAATTCCCTCGCGGGTTCCGCGCAGTCCCTCTCTCTTTTCAATTTCGGGTACCTGGTCTCCTCATCGACCTCCGATCCGCTTAGATATGCGAACCAAGTTTCGATATTCCGTCTCGGAATAACCAGAACTACAGAGTCTTTATCGGTTCTTGCCGGCACGTTTTGCTGTCTACACGCATCATCCAACTGATCTCGACGCTGACTGGTTGTATGCGTGTCCGCGTCAATTACCACAATCAGGTAGGCGTCCCGCTTCGCTCTGATAGCTTTTAGCTGGTTTGGATACTGCGCCCTAACCCTTTGTTCTCCTGACCCCTGGTCCGCTGAAAGAGGAAGTGTCTGAATATCCCTGTTGCTGAAATTTCGCCTTTTAAGGAATCTGCGCACAAATGAATTGGTCTGCGAATCCTCGCAAAGTAGAACAATCTTCGCGCCACTCACGTATCCCAACCACGCTCGATCATTTCCGAAATTGAAAGACCATCGATCACTTTGGGCGGATCCTTGCTCACGCGAACAGGCCCCGTTCCATCTCGAAAGAACCATCGACCGCTTGCGCCAGCCAGATAGTTGATTGTGGACGGATGATGGGAAATCAGGACCACCTGCTCAAGCGATTCCCCGCATTGCTCTTCAGCCGCAACCAGCCAGGGCTGTATTTCACCTAGCGCAAGATAGTTGTCGGGCTCGTCGACAAAGAGACAGGGACGACGTTTCGGCGAAAGATGAATCAGGCTATACAATGCGACGAGCATCCTCTGTCCATCTGAAATCTGACTGAAATCGTATCGACAGGGTTTTGAATTATCAGCGAATCCTCTAAAGGAAACCTTTAATGCGCGTGTGGCTTCTCCGGACTCGATAAGATCCACAGAGTCGAATCCGGGCAATGCTTCACGAAGGGATTGAAACAAACTTACGATTGCGCCCATGTTCTCTTGCGAGGCATGCCTGTACCAGCCGACAAAATTACGCATGAGCGGATCCAGAAAATCGTCCTCGGTTCTTGTCTCACTTGAAAATAACGGCGGGCAAGGACTTGCTATCGCGAAGTCCGCTATCGCGTTCTTGAATCGCGTCAATTTCTTGTTGTCCGCTCTTTCGTTCAATGCGCCGACGGCGGACCTTGACCAATCGAAGGGATATGGTGGCGGCCCTTTCTCATAGTCATCGTGATACAACTGCGCATCGCCATGCCTGAATTCGAGGATCGGTCGATCATTGTGCTTCAATATTTCTTCGCCGATTCGCAGCAAGCGGCGGTCGCGTTCATGTTCGACGACAACAGCGTATTGGAAGATGTCTTCTTCCATTTGTAATTCGAGTTCTACCCGCTGTTCTCGCCTTCCTCGACCGATTGACAGATCCTCAGGAGGAAATAACTCATCGACGCGCCGGCTTCTCGCAACCAGCGCCTGGATTCGCCGCAATACTTCGAATACGGTTGTCTTGCCGGAGCCGTTGGCGCCGAGAAACACATTTTTCTCTTCCAGGGCCAGCTCAAAATTTTCGAGACACCGGAAGTTGTCCACATACAATCTGGTTAACATGGAATTAATCCAAGTCGAGCCGTAAAAGAACCATTATGCCTTAGACTAGCGGGAGCTTTCATTGGCGTTGCCTACAACTTCACGACCATCTTGCCGAAGTTGTCGCCGGAGAAGAGGGCGAGGAAGGCGTCGACGGCGTTTTCGAGACCTTCAACCATGGTTTCGCGAGTGTGGATGCGGCCGGACTTGACCCATTCGGTCATGTCCTTGAGGAAGGCTTCGCGCATGTCGTTGTGGTCGAAAACGATGAAGCCGTTGATGCGGACCTTCTTGCCGACGATCAGCATCAGGTTGTTGGGGCCGGGCACGGGCTCGGCGTTGTTATAGGTCGAGATCATGCCGCAGGCGACAATGCGCCCGAAGGGGTTCATGGCGTTGAGTGCGGCCTGCAGATGTTCGCCGCCGACGTTTTCGAAATAAACGTCGACGCCATCCGGGGCGGCGGCGCGCAAGGCGTTCGTCAAATCGCCGCAGGTCCGGTAGTTGATGGTACTGTCGACGCCGCATTCTTCCTTGAGGTATTCGGCCTTGGCGTCGCTGCCGACGCTGCCGATGACACGACAGCCTTTCATTTTCGCGATCTGGCAGACATTGGCGCCGACCGCGCCCGAGGCGGCCGAGACGAATACGGTCTCGCCCTCTTTCGGCTCGCCGAATCGGTTCAGGCCAACGTAAGCGGTCATTCCGGGCATGCCCAATGTCCCCAGATAAAGAGACATGCGCTCGCGGTCGAAGGGCTCCAGTCGCAGCACGCGAGAGGCTTTGGCAAGCAGGCGATCCTGCCAGGCGCCCTGGCTGAGGACGATATCGCCGGGCTGCAGGTTCTCGTCTCCGGATTCGATCACTTCGCCTACGGCGCCGCCATACAGGGGAGCGTTCAGTTGATAAGACGCGGCGTATACGCCTTCCGCGCGCATGCGGCCGCGCATGTAAGGGTCCACCGACATGTAGCGGTTTTCCACCAGCACTTCCCCTGCCGAAGGCGCCGGCAGTTCGACTTCCACCAAATTGAAATGTTCGTGCCCCGGCATGCCTGCCGGACGGCTGACCATTTGGATCTGCCGTGCTGTGCGAGAACTCATGAAACCTCCTCAAGTTCTGTCAATGGAGCGTCGGCGAACGAATGTTGCCAGACGACGATGCCGACGAGCAGGGCCGCGCCGGCCGCGTGAAAATAAATCGGTAAAGGCATCCAGAGCAACAAGGCCGCGCTCACGACAAGCAATATCGCGATTACCGCGTTGATCGGTTTTTCCAGATGCCATTGCAAGAGCCCGGCGAGAGAATACAGTCCCGGCACGGCCCAGATGAAAACTTCGAAACGTTCCGCAAACGTCCCCGAGATCAGGGGCGAATACGCGAACAGCACCGGAATCAGATACAGCCCCTTGGCGATCTTCCAACTCGTGAATCCGGTGGCCATCGGACGCGTTCCCGCGATGCCCGCGGCGGCGAAGGAAACCAGACAAACCGGCGGCGTTACGTTACTGTCCTGGGAAAGCCAGAAAATGATCAGGTGTGCGCTCAGCAACATGCCCATGAGCAGATCTGCCGGCAGCATTTCCGCGCGGATCAATTGCTTCATCTGCAAGGGCATTTCCTGCAGGGCAACCGCTGCATCGCCGCCGAACAGACCAATAGTGGCGGCAACATTCGAAGGTAAATCAGTAGCTTGTAGCGCTTCCAGTAATTCCGCCTGGCTGACCAGGTCGAAAATCAGCGGCGCGGACAAGGTCGCGAGCACGATATAGGAAGCGGTTACGGGCAAGCCCATTCCGAGCACCAGGGAAGCCAGCGCGACCAGCACCAGGGTGATCAGCAGCGAACCGCCGGCCCAGTCGGCGATCATCAGCGAAAAGGCGTTACCTACACCCGTGGTCGTGACGACATTGATGATGATGCCGACCGCCACGAGCAGCAGCGCGGTTGAGACCATCGTCTTCACACCGTTGACCACAGCCTCGAAGATATCCGAAAGCAGCATTTTCCGGGGGGAAATCCATGACGCCAGGATCACGCTGATCGTGGCAAACGCCGCCGAAGTCGTAGGCGTGCGGCCGCTGACCAGGAACCCCACCAGCGTCGCGATTGGGATCATGAAATGCCAGCCTTCCCTGAGCACGGTGGTTACTTTCTCTGCATCCCTGGCCAGCACCGGCGTAAGCCCCACGCGTTTCGCCTCGATCCGCACGAAAAAGGAAACCGTGAGGAAATACAGCAAAGCCGGCAATATCGAGGCGCCGATCACGGTCAGATAGGGAATCTGGGTATAACTGGCGAGCACGAAGGCGCCGGCCCCCATGACCGGAGGCATCAGCGCGCCGCCGGTTGACGAAGCCGCTTCCACGCCTGCCGCGAAGCGGGGCTGGAAACCCGATTTGCGCATCATGGGAATGGTGATGACGCCTGTTGACACGGTATTCGCCACTGCCGAGCCCGAAACCGAGCCCATCAGGCCAGAACCGATCACAGCGACCAGGCCCGCACCGCCGGTAAAGCGTCCCGCGAGGCATTGGGCCAGGCGTACGATGAAATCCCCGGCGCCGGACTTGAGCAGGAAGGAGCCGAAAATGATGAACATGAAGACGAAAGTCGACGAAATCTGGGCAGTGAGCCCGAACATGCCTTCGCTCGTGAAAAAGCTGCGATACAGCACAGTCTCCAGGTTGAGCCCCGGAAACGCGAAGACTCCGCCGATGTATCGCCCCAGAAACAGGATGTAGGACAGGCTGATGGCTATAAGCACCGGCATGAACCAGCCGGTTGTGCGGCGCGTGAACTCGATGGCGAGACCGATGGCGATGATCGAGAAAACGTAGTCGCTCACTATGTATTCGGTTTCCCGTGCGTACAGCGCGTTCTCGAAAAGAATCAGGTAACTCGCAGTCGTCACCGCCAGCAACGCCAGGCCGATGTTGAGCCAGTAAGCCGGCGATTTACGGGTCAGATGCGAGGCCTCGTTGGCCATCAATGCGCAGATCGCGACAAATCCGCCGAAGTGGATGGCGGACAGCCATAATTCGGAAATGCTGGCGAACACATTGCAGTAAATGTGGAAAAGAGCGAAAAAGAAGGCGGCCCAGCGCAACGGCGTCGAATTCATGGGTCGATGTCTGGCTCCGTTGCGGTGGCGGCGCCGATCGAAGGTTCTTCGAGCAACAGCCGGTCGGGTATTTCCAGTCCAACTTCCCGATAATAACGCAATGCGCCCGCGTGCAGTGGCGCGCCCAGGCCCGCGATCGCGATTTCGAGGCGCATGTCCCGAGTGGCGCCGTGTATTTCCTGCAAGGTGGCGAGATTCTCCCAGATCACGCGAGTGATCCGGTAGACCGCCTCTTCCGGAATGTCGACCCGGGTCACGAGCACATTGGGCGAGGCTACCGTGCGCACCGGCTCGGTCTGGTTCGGATAGGTCAGCGGCGGGAAATCGTACCAGTCCCAGAGTGGGTAGCGGTCGTTGATCAGGTCGAGGGCTTGCTGGGACCAGTTCAATATCGTCATGCGCTCGCCCATGAGGGCGTAGGCCTGGGTGATCGAACTCACCGGTGCGCCGGCGGGGATGTTCATGCCGACTATGTTTCCGTCCTGAATGGCGCCCACGGTCGGCCCATAACCCATATAAGCCAGATTGAACTTGTCTTCGTAGTCGACGCCCAGGGTTTCGAGGATGAAACGGCCGGTCTGTTCGGCGCCGGAATTTCGCGCCCCGAGCACATAGCGCTCGCCGTCGAGATTATCGAGATCCATGATGCCGCCGGTAGTGACGAGATCGGTCAACAGCACGAAATGCTCGACGTTTTTCCACAAGGCGCTTACGGAGCGGATGTGGGACTGAGGCTCGCGCACCGGACCCTCGCCGGTCCAGGACCAGGCGCCGAACGGGCCTTGCAGGATCGCGAACTGGGCCTGGTTGTCACGCAGCAGCTTGAGATTTTCCATCGACCCAGCGGAACTGATCGCCGTCATCGAGATATTCTCGGTTTCGGACAATTCCGCGTGGGCTATGGTAGCGATAGCGACCCCAACGGGATAGAAGACTCCCCCCGTCGTGGCGGTGGTTAAAACGTAGGGTCGCGCCCGGCTCAGCTCGTCGCTGCAGCCGGCGAGCGCCGTTATCACGACTATGCATTGGAGAATACGAGCTGGCAAGCGTTGGTCCTTGTCTGTCCCGGCAGCCAGAGTTTACACCGATAAAAAACTTTTCGATGCAAGCAGTTCGTTCAATCCGTTTTTTCGCTGGAATCGGTAGATACGGTCAATGCGAAAGGTTCGGTGGAATAGTGGTAAACGCCGCCGTTGTCATTGGTGGAATAGGCGAAATAAAACTGGATCGTTCCGTTGCGGATGCCGAGTTCCTCACCGGATATCGCCGCCGATTCTTCCGGAGTTGCACCGGTCGGAATGCTATCGCGTCCGAAGACGAGAACGTCAAAGTCGGTGGGAAGTTCGTTCCATACATGCACCGCCGACAATGCGCCGCCGCCCCAGGGCAGCCAATCGCCCGCGGCGTCCTTGACGAAAATTTCGCCATCGGGCATGGCGGCGGCGATGTGAACCGCACCCGGCTTGCCTTGGTCGGACGGATCGACAAACACGGCGCCGTGGACATTGAATCTTTCGCCAGGCGCAAATACCGTCCGCGAACTGAAACTGCCAGCGGCGCTGGCGTAACCGGTGAATTGCGCCTGCGAACTCGCGCCATCGGTGGTTACGGCTGCCGAACGTGACGACGCATCCGGTTGAAATCCGGTTGCGCTGGCGCGTTCGAAAACATGGATCGCATCGAATGCTCCATCTTTGCTGGCGCTGGTCGTCCGGTATACACGACCGCCGTCGGGGCTTTGCGCCATTTGCCGGTACTGATGATTCCAGCGTCGGCCCAGTAAATTCGGCAGCGAGCCGCCGAACCGGTCGCGTTCGCCGGCAACGGCGAAATCGGCAATTTCAAGCGTCGCTGTATCCCGATTCCAGTGCGCCACGAAGTAACCGTTTGCGCAGAAAACATCGATCGCCGGCAGGTCGGCGTGCGGAACCATCGAATTGCAATCCTGCAGGCGCTCAAAATCCCAGGAAGGCTTGAGGTGGCTCCATGATGCATAGATGTCGAAATTCAGTTCGGCGTGGTTTCTCGTCAATGTGTCCAGGTAGAGGGGATTGGATGGATCGATCCCCACATCGAATGCCACGATGGGCGCATCCAGGAATGGCCAGTCAAGTGGCGAGCCTGTGGACAAAATCGATTGCGAGCCGGCGACGAACAGAATCGTGCCCCGTCTATCGATCGCCACTCTTTCGATTCCGCCCAATTCATTGAAGGAGGGGTCGGAAAACAGGATTTCTCGCTCCAGGCCGAGTTTGCCGGAATCGCGGTCTCTGACAAACACGAACAACCCGGTCCCGGCAACGAGGTACAGGTGGGAGTTGTCCCGGGAAAATGCAAGATGAAGATCGAAGGGCGGATTTCCCAATTCCTCCACGATCAACGAATCGACTTCAGACGGGGTAGTCCCGGACGAAATTTCCTGCACCAGAGTGAATCGATCCGCCGAATCCACCCGATACACCTGCAATCGTTCGTGGCTCACAGCATAAAAGTAACGCCCGTCGTCGCTGCCCGCGCCTCTGTATGCATTCCACCAATAATGCTCGCCAAGACTTCCCGGCTCCGCTGTAATTCGGCTGTGCGAGAGCAAAGGCAACCCGTTTTCGGGAATCTTGAAGCTTAAATCGGTTCCGCTCACCAGCGCCATCAATCGACCCTGCCGCGAGTTCCACCACAAATGAGCGGTTTCCAGCGCCTCGGAATTGCGGGCGCCCATTTCACTGCGCCCGACTAGCGAAATCGTACCTTTGCCGGTATCGCGCCGAAAGGCGAAAATTCCGTTTTGCGCCGTGCTGAAAAGATATTCGCCGTCTTCGGATACGGCGAGATGCGTCGGAGACCTCACGGCTTGCGGTTCGGCGCCGAGAATAAGGGGATCGGTTGCGGTCGCGCCCTTGTAGGACAGAAACGGCGGCGCGTTCGAGGACTCCCACTCAAGCGTCGCGGCCGCCGCCTTTTCGACGCCGGGCCGCGTCGAGACACGGATATCGTAGCTTTGGCCGGCTCGCGCCAGTATGTAGGTCTCCACGCGTCCGTTGGCGATGAAACTTCGCTCGCTATCGGCGACGGCCCGCCTGCCGCCGTTCTCAGGGTAGATGGACAGAACCACGGAAAGCGGGTGCTTCTCCACCCAGAACCTGTGCCAACCGCTCCCCGGGGCGCGCCAACGCCACCAGACGGAATCGGTGCCTACCGTATCCACGGGGTCCCGCGGGGATACCGTGGCATGCGCCAGACTGGCCGTGGCGGAACCGTCGGCGCCGGAAATTCGGCTTGCAGCCCCGCGGTCGTCGTTCGTCGGCGTTGGACCCCAATGAAACGTGAACGCATCAGGTGACCGTTCTTGAACGAAGCTGGCCGACTGACCGACCGCAATCCAGTACCGGGCATTTCGACTCGCCTCGATCACGACTTTCGATCCGCCCCGCGAAGATCCCACAAGTTGCAGGCTCGATAGCGAATCGCCTGTAAATACGCTGAACCGCAGGGTGGAATGTCCATTCATACGCCAGGTAAATCGTCCGGTCGCCGGCGCCGTCCACTGCAGCCAGGCCGTGCCGATTCCAGTCGATAAGGGCTCATCGGGTTCCACCGTGAGTCCATATCCTCTGTTGTTGGCGGACACGCTGAAGCTTCCCTGGGCTCCGTCGAACCCTGTCGCATCGCTAAAATGGTCGGCGCTTTCGAAATACATGCCGGTGTCGTCGGACGGCATCGGATTCCACGACAGCGTGAAACTCTGACCGGAATCGCTGGCCGACCGGGAGGCAACCGCGATCCTGTACGTCTT
This sequence comes from Pseudomonadales bacterium, assembly GCA_963666325.1. Lineage (GTDB taxonomy): Bacteria > Pseudomonadota > Gammaproteobacteria > Pseudomonadales > Pseudohongiellaceae > UBA9145. The sequence continues at coordinate 3,890,638 of OY762706.1, read as the reverse complement.
GCCCCGCTCGGCAACAATAAACTGAGAACCATTTCTCCCGGGAGGTGAAATCAATCGAAGTTCGTCGACCTGCGCGCCTTCGAACACACGCAACGACAACCCGGATTCATTTAAATCGAATTTCCAGGGCCCATCTTCCGGCGCCGTCCACTCAAACCAGACCGTTGCCGCTGCGCCGCCGAAAAATTCCGAACTCTCGAGCGTGGCCCCTTCGTTGCTGGAATCGATTTCGCCGCTTTCGCCTTCCAATTCCCAGGCAGCGGCGAAATCGTCATTTACAGGCCTGGCGTCGGCCGATTCCCACTCAAGCACGAGTGGAGGCGCATCCCAATCTTCGGATGCGATGCGCAATCTGTAATCGACGCCCGCCCGAGCCGCGAAACTGATCTCGCTGGCCTGTTTTTCCTCCACCAATTCAAGATCGACCAGTTTGTCGCCGGAAAAAAGCGCAAATTCGGCTCCCTCCGCTTCGCCTGAATCCGCGTCCTCGAGTCTGAATCTGAACAGTCCTTCGGCGGGAGCCTGCCATGAATACCAGATCGTTCGGCTATCGGCCGAAACCAGCGGTTCTCCCGGTTCGCGGGAAGCCAGCGCGAGATCGAGCGGCGTGCTTCCAACGACGCCAGAAATGTGTTCAAAATTGGAAAAATCGTCGTTTTCCGGGACGCCTAACTCGTCGAATGGTTTGTTTTCATCCTCGGAAAGCATGAAACTCTGGCTCGCAGCCCTGCCGTTCCATGAACTGGCAGTGATCTGGAGCGCAGTCCCCGCAAGAATCTGTTCGCGCAGGAATGCGAGCCGGACCCGTTTCGGAGTGCCGGATGGGATCTCTCCCATCTGAATCGTCTCCGTCTCGAAACGGGAACCTGCCTCCGACCAGTCCAGGCCGTCTTCTCGATATACGCGGTTGAGATGAGGCAGATAGGCATTACTCAATGACCGACAATCTCCATGGACGTTGCGGCAACCAAAATGGAGCGTGGTTCCGGACGCCACGTAATCGCTCGCGTTCACTGTGACCTCGACGGTCACGTACTCGCTTTCTTTATCTTGGGAAACATCCTCAACGACCAGTTCGAGCTCGGGGACGGCGTCGCCTCGAAGAATTTTCCAGGCCACCGCGGCGGTGCTTGCCTGCCCGTAGACTTCGACCGGAACGACCTTGATTCGATACGTTCCGGGAGCGGGGTCTTCGATCAACAACCATTCGACGTTGTCGACCTCCGAGCGGGAGGCATATTCACCACAAGCATCGGAAATGCAATTCGCGCCCCGGTCGACCCACAAATCCAGGTCGTTCAGGACCGATCTCGTCAGCGTGTCGGCGGGTTGTTCGTCCCATGTGAGCACCACGTCCAGGCGACTGGCGCCCGGAGGCACCTCTATATCGACGTACTCGTAGTTTTCGTTGTCGGGCTGTGAAATCGCGCTGCCTATGAGCCAGCCTTTCGAGTCGTCGCGGGACAACAAACTGGTCCGGCCGGAAACGAGGCCAAGTCCATAAAGATTATTAAACCGGCCAGGACCGTTGCTGTTGTCGGCCGGGAATTTGGAATCGCTGTCCAAATAAGCGCCCGGCCGAACCGCGCTTGCCATCAGCCGCGCCCGGGTGAGCGCCGGCTGCTCCCGAAATTCAGGCCGCGCCTGCATCAACAACGCAGCCACGCCGGCGACCGAAGGCGCCGCCATGCTCGTGCCCGAAAACGTTTCATGGGAGGAACTCGAGCCGCCGCCCCGCGCCGACGTGAGTCTTACTCCCGTAGCCACGACATTCGGCGCCAGCCGTCCGTCCGCCGTAGGACCGTGACTGCTGAACCGGGCCAGGATGCCGGAGTCGTCCACGGCGCCGACCGCAAGCGAGTTCTTCGCCGTGCCATAGTTGGAGAAACCGTGCAGCCCTGAATTCGCTTGCGCGACGACATAAAGTTGGGAATAGGCGTGAACGACCGAATCGAGTTTTCTCTCTCCCAAGCCCCGCCCGGAAAACGTCAGGCTCGTGGCGGAAAGACTCATGTTGACAATCAGAGGTTTTACGGGGTCTGGAATCGCGCCTTGCCAGGAGCAGCTTGACGGGCGCGCCAGATAGTCCATGCCGCGTCGAATATCTTCCTCGCTGCCGAACCCTCGCGCCGACAGAACCTTGCCGAAACGCAGATGACTCAATTCCGGCGCCATGCCGGCCAGCAGCGGATTCGTGCGCCCGGCGCCGGCGATGGTGCCGAACACATGGGTACCGTGAAGGCCAAGGTCAAGCCAGAGGTCCCAGTTCTCGTCCGGGACGAAATTTTCGCCGCAAATACTGTCGCGCCCGTAGGCGATATCCTTATGACTGACGTTGAGTCCGGTATCGAGCACTCCCACCGCGATTCCCGTACCGGTTATGCCGGAAAAATCATTCCGAGCGACGTTGTAGCTGCGTAGTCCGTCCACCCCCATTGCCGGCACCGCCGAAGCGTGGTTGGATCGCACCACCGGCACCGGTTCGACCGACAGGACGAAATCCGCGGACAGAAGCCGCTCCAGCGCGGCCGCCGGCATATTTGCCGTGTAGCTGTTCAAGTCCGCGTCCCAGGCGCCGACTACCACGCCCATATCGATCAATGACTCTCGCCACTCGCCCACAGGGTCCGGGCCCATCAGGGAGACAAATACCGGCATGGCCTGCCCGGAGGGCAAGGACAGGACTTCCCGCACGAACGCTTCTTCGGCCTTGAGTTCGGGCGGCACAGCGCCGATGCCAAGTACGCCGGGAAGTTCGGCGATGGCCTCCAGCCTTCTTTGTTCCGCGGGAACCAATACGCGAATGAATTCGCCTGAGTTGCCGACAATCTCCGCATTGAGCGGAAGCAGCAACCGGTTCAAGGCTTGTGTGTCCGTACCGGGCAAAACGCGGAGCACAGCGAAGGTAAAATCCCGGTCGAAATGCGCCGCCTGACGAAGGAGAGAATCGGTAACGGTCGTGGGCGGGGCCTCAAGCCAATCCGGATTGGGGGCAAGTTCGGGTACGCTGAGACTCGTGCGCGGGAAGCGTCGCATCGAGCCGCGGTACTCGCCTGGCGCGTAGCCCTCGGGCAGCCCGTCAATACCGGCGCCGAGTCCGGCTGGAGCGGTCGCCGGGAAGACAGGCGGGTCTGCGACTGCTTCCGCCGTTTCTGCGGGCGAAATCCGGCTTGTAGTCTCTACCCGGCTTTCCCGAAGCGTTCGCCGCGCCGTACGCTCAAGCGCTTCCGTCTCGGTGGCGACGCGGTAGCCGGACTCATGGACCGGCTGAGGCAACCACTCAAGGTAAACCGCCAGAATCACCAGGCCTGAAACAATCGGCAGCGATATTGCGAAATTTTTCAACATTCATCGAGATCCTATAAATCAATCGGCCACATGAATGGTCCAGCTGCAGTTGTTGATCGCGACGCTCAACTCGACACACGCGCTGTCGTCATTTATCTCTATGGAGGACAGGAGCAGCCCGCAGAATTGCAGGCCTGAACTGTATAATAAAAATTGTCAAAGGACGTGGCCGTAAATTCATGCGTGTAGCTCGTCGAATGGGTCGTGACTGACCCCGACACACTGCAGCCTCGGCCAGTCCCAGTCCTCGTGTAGAATGTTGGGGAATCGTCAACTTTGACTTCATAGTTCGTCGCACCCGGGACTTCGTTCCAATCCAGTATAAGACGAACCCGCTGGCCAATAGTGGAGGATGGTGGAGAAAACCGGCCGGTCACAGACGGGTGGCCGGGAATACTCGCGCCGGTACCAGTCCCGCCGCCTTCGGCGTTAAAACGCACATGCAGCGTGTAACTGCCCGTATCGTCGGAATCGTACCCTTTGACCTGAATGAAATAAGTGCCGACGGTAACAGTCTCCGATATTCTGAAGTTTAGGTCGGTACCTCCGTCGTCATTGCTTCTCACCAAAGCGCCGTCGGCTGATTCCAGTTGTCCGACCGTATCGATGTCACTGCTCGTGTATGCCTCCAGCGTACCCGAACCGCTCACTTCGATGTGGAAGTAGTCCAAGTCACCCGCCGAAAGACTGCCCTGAGTGTCGGACTCCGTGTCGACCAGGGTTGCGGAGACCCGGTCGTCACCGTGATCGTCAGAGCCGCTCCCGTCGCCTCCACCGCCATTGCCGCCACCTCCGGTATTTCCGCTACTTGCACTCAGTACAGTGGGATTGTCGCCGTCGATTTCCGAGCAGCCGCCCGCATTGCACGCCACCACCCAATAGTAATTTTCGTCGTCGTCGGGATTTGCGTGAGTGTAGCTTGTGCCCGTGACATTAGCGGCAAGCTCGTCGCAAAAGCTCGGTGACCCCGAGGAATTGAGGCGACAACCCGAACTCCAGAAATCGTCGTGATAAATCTTGTAGTAGTTCGCCCCGGCAGCGGCACTCCAGCTAAGCGTAGCCGAAGAACCATTGCGACTGGCGCGAACGTTGCCCGGCGCGGCGGGCCGCGTGTCAATGAACTCCGCCGGCGAATCGCCATCGATTTCCGAGCAGCCGCCCGCATTGCACGCCACCACCCAGTAGTAGTTTTCGTCGTCGTCGGGATTGGCGTGGGTGTAACTCGTGCCGGTGACGTTGGCGGCCAGTTCGTCGCAGAAGCTCGATGACCCCGAGGAGTTGAGGCGGCAGCCCGAACTCCAGAAATCGTCGTGGTAGATCTTGTAGTAGTCCGCCCCGGCGACCGCGTCCCAGCTCAACACGGTAGTCGAACCGTCGCGGACATAGCTGACGTTCTGCGGCGCGGCGGGCCGGGTATCGATGAATTCGGCCGGGTCGCCGCCGATTTCCGAACAGCCGCCCGCGTTGCACGCCACCACCCAGTAGTAGTTCCGGTCGTCGTCCGGGCTGGCGTGGGTGTGGCTCGTGCCCGTGACGTTGGCGGCAATCTCGTCACAGAAACTCGCCGACCCCGAGGAATCGACGCGGCAGCCCGCACTGAAGAAATCGTCGTGGTAGATATTGTAGTAGTCCGCGTCCTGCACGGCGTCCCAACTGACTACCGCCGTCGAATCGTCCCGAACGTACTGGACGTTGACGGGAGACATCGGAATTTCCGTATTGCCGCCTCCGTCGCCGCCTCCTCCGGTCGAGGGCGGTGAATCATCCAGCCGCCAATTACCTCCTCCGGTCTCTCCGCCGGTACAGGCGAACCGGGTTGAACCCGTAGTGGCGGAAGTAAAGGTTAATTCGTTGGTGCAGGTATCGCCATCCGCATAGTTGGCCGTCAGCGTCCCGGTATCGGGGCCGGTATTGACATACGTATAGGTTCCCGTATACCTCGCGCCGGGCTCGACATCGACGAACTGTCCCGCTGCGGTAAACTCGATGTAGGAACGGGAATCGTCCACATTGACGGTTCGCTTGCCAACGACAAGTCGGTCGAATGCCTCGGAGTCGATCGGCGCGAATCCGGCGCCGGTTCGAACGCTGGGCAATACCGCCGGCGGCAGCCCGCTCAACGCGGACCCCGCGAGGAATCCCGTGACGGCGATTTGCCGGTCGCAGGATACCGTCGCGGAACCGCCGCCGAAAGCGGCGGGCGCCGGCGCCAACTCCGAAAGGTAGAGAATCTCGGTCGTGCTTCCGGAAAAGTCATGCGATCGTTCGGCGACGACAACGCCGGATTCGTCAAACAGTTCAATGCGGCAGTTCACCTCGCCGGGTTGCCGGTTTTGAGCCGCGAACAGATAATCGCCGAACCGCGTAAGAACGGGAATGCCGAACCTCTCGCCCGTCTGGGCGCTCGGCAATACCGCCGCCGCGCCCACTGCGTCGTTTTGACCCAGGGTCACCATGACCCGAACGACGGCGGGCAAGTCGCAGTTCAGAACCGCCGAGTCTCGATGGATTGAAGACGCGAGGTTTCGCCCCGAAAACGATACGCGGGATCCGGTATTCGGCAGAACGATCGTTGCGCTCGACCCGTTCCATGTCACGGACCGGTGGGTTTCGAAGTCGCTTGCGCCAAGCCGGTCGTCCAGCAAATTCAGGGTGCACCGGTTGGCCTGATCGGCGACGTTGGTCACCAGCAGCGTGGTTCGATATCCGCCGCCGTCGATGAGCAGGGGCAGCGGGTGGGACAGCTTCGCTCCGCCGTCGGTCGTCTGACCCGCCGCGGACATCGATATCGCCAGCGCCGCCAGACCGAGAATACTCACGAGAATTCTGTTCATGCCCGATTGCTCCCACTTGCCGGATCTAGCGGCATCTGATCGTCAGGCCGTTGAGCTGGAAGGTTTGCGCGCTGATAACACTACCCAGCCTCACTCTGCCGCCCGAGCACATCGCCATGTCGCCGACACGGACGGAAAAGCCGGCCAAAGCGCTGCCCAAGCTGTACTTGTCCACCAGCGCCTGGGTGATCGTGCAGCTCTCGCCCTCGCCGAGTTCGAGCACATCGTTGACCTCGACGCACGCGCCGTCTACCGGCGGCGGATTCGTCGTCGCGGCCGACACAGTGACGCGCACGCCGCTCGAGCAATTGTTGCCCGTGCCGCTTTCGCCGTTAACGCTGTCCACGCAGGCGCCGTACCAGTACGCACCCGCCGTTGACGGCGCCGTCAGGGAAATCGATTCCGAACTCGTCGCCAGCGCCCCGAGAGCCCCCACGGCATCCGTGCCGACCTGCGTATCGCTCGACGAGACCGCCGAGTTCAATACCTCAGAGTCGTGTTTCCGGCCTGACCGTCGCCGGTATTGCGAACCGTGGCGCGCAAGGTGAAGGCTTGCCCCGCCTCCAGCGTGTCGTCGCTTACCGACGCCGAATCGACGACCAGGTCCGGGGGCGCGGTTGGCGTAATCGCCGTTGACTCCCCGGACAACACCACCGGCGGCAATCCGCTCAATGCCGCGCCCGCGAGCAATCCCGTCGCGGCGACTTGCCGGTCACAGGTTACCGTCGCGGAACCGCCGCCGAAAGCAGGGGGCATTCGCACCAGTTCCGCGAGATTGCGAGCGATGGTCGTGCTGGCGGGAAAGGCATGCGAACGTTCGGCGACGACGACACCGGATTCGTCGAGCAGTTCAACGCCGCAGTTCACCCCGCTGGCGTGCTGGTTTCGTGCGATCAGGAAATTCCCGCCCACGCGCGGTATCACCGGAAAGCTGAATTTCGCGCCGGTCTCCGCGCTCGGAAGCGTGGCGGCCGTTTGCAAGGCGCCTCCCGCGCTCAAGGTAATCAATACCCTCGCCACGACGGGTTCGGCGCAATCGAGCGTCGCGGAGTCGGCCGCAAGCGTTCGACCGTTCCTGCTGACCATGGAAACGTGGCTGCCCGAACTCGGTAAATCGACCGTTGTCCCCGTCCCGCTCTGCCGCAATCGGTCGTGAGTTTCAAAATCGTTGGCGTCGAGTTGGTTCGCCAGAAAAACCAGACTGCATGAATTGACTGAGTCCGCGACATTCGTGATCAGCAAGGTAGACTGGATCCCTTCTCCGTCGGCGACGAGGGGCAGGTGATTGAATCGCTTCGCCGTCTCGTCCGCGGCTTGCGCGTTGGCGGCCTTGTCCATGGGATAGAACGCGAGCGCGAGCGCCGCGAGAATCAGTGGAAAAAGGCGAAAACGGAAATCAGGGTATGAGTGTGCGGACATCATGCGATGCTACCACGCGCCCCGCAGTCAATACAAATGTAATTACAACAGCTTCTCCCGCTAACGGAGCCGACGATTGCCTGACGCCGGGGAAAGCCGCTCATCGGGCCGGTGGGAGACGTCGCGGCGCGGCAACTCCTTCCGCGCTTTGCCGGATGCTGATTTCGGCTACCCTGTGCTGCCCCGAAGAACCGGCTTTTCGCGCAACCGGCCGCGGCGCACCCTCACGAGGTGTCGAGCAACTCCGGCTCGCGGGGACGGACACCGAAGGCGATAGCGCCGTACAGCGTCCCCCAGTCGCGCAGAATATGGGTGGTGAACAGGCTTCTCACCTTTTGCCAGAAGTAAAGGGGCCGTTCCGCCCTGGCCTGCGCCGCCTGGAACAGGCGGCATTTCCTCTGTTGCGCCTGATCGATGAAGAAAGCGAGCATCATCAGGTGCGCGAACACCGTCGCCAGATGGTTGTCGCCGTGGCCATAGTTGTGCTCAAAGCCGTAGCCTTGGTTCTTCAGGGTGTTGAAAGTCTCGTTCTCGATGCGCCAGCGGGCGCGCCCGGCCCGCATCAGCGCCTCGGCGTTCGCTTCGGTGACCTCGATGTCCGTGACCCAGGAGAAGCGTCGTTCCTTCTTGCCGGGACGGGTCTCCCGACACTCCAGAAAGTTCACCTCCAGGTCGAAGTGCGCCTCGTTCAAGGGCGCGCCGTTGAGATAGCGGTAGCGGCGCGTCACGCCGGCGGCGTCCACCGTCTCGAAGGTCCGCGTCCCCGGCGCGGCCTCCACCCACTCGAACAGATGCCGGTGGTCCCCCGGCTTCGCGCCCAGCACGAATCGCATGTCCAGCGACCGCAGCAACTCGATGTGCGGCCCGTTCGACGCCAGCGCGTCCTCCACCACCAGCAACTTCAGATGCGGATGCTCCCGCCGAACATGGGTCAGCAGCCGCTTCGCGGCGTTGCGCTCGCAGTCGTTCTTCTTCGACCCGTCCTCCCGCGCGATCGGCTCCGGCGCCAGCGGAAACACCTCCCGGTGCTCCGGATGCACCAGCACCGCCCCCAGCATCTGGTGATAATATGTCACCCGCCCGTCCCGGTGACGCTTCTCGCAGCAACGCTTGCAGCGCACCCGCGAAGAGGAAAAATACCCCGTGCCGTCCACCGACAGCAGATAATGACCCAGCCAGGTGAACCCCTCCAGCCCCTTGCCTCGCTGCAACACCGCGAACAACCGCTTGAACGCGCCCCGCAGCACCGAGGGCTCCACCTCGTCCAGCCGCTCCCGCAGCGCCGTGTCGCACGGCGCGTCAACGATACCGTACAGATGCTTCAGATTCTCCCGGATCAACCCGTCGTCCCGCGCGCCGCGATCAAACTGCAGCAGGGAGGGAAACTTCAGCCCGAACACCGCCAGACCCGACATCAGATAATCCGGCAGACCCCGCTTGCGGCCTCGCACCGAATCCGGAATCCGCTCGAAACACTTCCGAACCTCGCGTAACAAACCCGGCGCGCTCAACGCGCCGCCCAACTCCACCCTGGCCATGACACCCCTCCCGACACGGAGTCCTCATGTCCGTTTATCCGAATCCAGCACGAAAAGTTTACGAAAACCTTTTTTTGCGGCAATCGCAAACCGTTGATTTCATTGATATCTGATTTTCAGCGGGAATCGCTGCAGACTCAGGTACCTTGCATCCGGTGTGAAGTCATTTCCAATTCAGGGGGCGATAGTCTCGTGGGTCGAGGCAGGCATCGTAGAAGCGCTTGCTCATGGGAAACCAGTCGGTATTGTTGATACCACGGCTGGAGGAAGCGGTTGGGCTGGCGGGGAAGGCGGATACCATTTTCAGCCAATTTCCGGAACTTGCGGCAATCGCCCGAATTTCTCGCGCGAGTTCCGATAAATCCTGATCCTGGCTGAAAACAACAGCGACATCGAACTGGTGTGTTCGCGCCATGCGCACGATGTCGAGACAAATTCGAATATCTATGCCTTTCTCGCGCGGCGCCGCCAATCGAGATTGGGTTCCATCGGGATGTTCGACCAACTGATAGCTATATGCGAGTGGGCGGGAAAAAACCTCGACGTTCGCTCTTTTCAGAGCAGTCAAGCGTCGATTCCAGTATTGATGCCAACGATTGTCGTGCCGGGGCAGTGGCACGCCGGTGTAGAAATGTACACCGTGCTGCTGCCATCCGTGGTGAGCGCATACAGCCTTGGCTAGCTTGATTGGATCGTAGTTCGGGTGGTAATAACCGAAAGCAGACTTGGCATGCCGAAAGAGATTCTGTCCATCGACGAAAGTTACGGCTCGTTTCCTTACGGGCTCATCCATGACGGCTGCTGACGTGCGTCCAAAAAATAACCCCGCCGGGGCCTTGCGGCAAGTCCGGCGGGGAGTAATTGTCACGAAGTCTAAGGGGTAGCAGGGTTGGCGTCAAGAAAATGAAGCAAAAAATCTGAGATCAGTCCCGCTTGACCTCACATGTGCTGAACCCGCACAACAGGTTGTCGGTAGGGAGAAAGGCAAGTAGCATTCGCGCATGGAAATCGATACCAGTACAGTTTCTGAACCTAACTTCAAAAACCGAACTCTGTTTCACGGCGACAACCTCAAGTTCCTGCGTGCTCTGAATTCGGAGTCCGTGGACCTGATCGCCACTGATCCACCGTTTAACAAAGGACGGGACTTTCACGCGACGCCTGACAGCCTAGCCGCTGGTGCAAAGTTCCAGGACCGCTGGTCATGGGAGCGGGACGTTCACCAGGAATGGGTAGACCAGATTACAGATGACCATCCTCGGCTTATGGAGGCCATCGAGAGCGCCAGAGATATGCGCATTCAGACGGCATGGGCGCCTTCATGTGTTTCATGGCCGTGCGGTTGCTGGCCATGCATCGAGTGCTAAAGCCAACCGGCGCAATCTATTTGCACTGCGACCCCACTGCATCGCATTACCTGAAAGCCGTCATGGACGCGATATTTGGCCACAAAAATTTTCGGAATGAAATTGTCTGGCGGAGGTCGGCCTCCCATAATTCAGCAGACCGATTCGGGCCGGTGCACGACAATATATTGTTTTACGCCAAGACAGGCTATAAGCATCGAGTACTGTTCTCGCCACATCTTCACGGCTACGTAGATGAGTACTTTAACAAGTCTGACGACCGTGGACTGTACAGGGAGCAGACCATTCACGGAGCTGGTACACGAAATGGCGCAAGCGGACAACCGTGGCGTGGATTCGACCCAACGGCGAAAGGCCGACACTGGGCGGTTCCCTCAAAAGTCGTATTGGCTCTGGGAATTGACCCTGCTCTACCGCTTCACGAGAAACTCGACGCTCTCTACGAACGCGGATGCATTGATATAGAGTCATCTTACTTACCAACATATCGCCAATACTTGGAAGATTCTCCGGGTGTACCTCTTCAAGACGTTTGGGCTTATCAACCCTATTCAAAGGGGCTCTTGCGCGGAACGAATGATGAAATCGACAAGGATGTGAAGTGGATTCCCGGCCGTGACAAGAAAGAACGCACCGGATTTGCAACTCAGAAGCCTGTCGGACTTTACAGTCGGATCATCGCATCCTCTACGGATAGCGACGGAATTGTGCTGGATCCTTTCGCAGGCTGTGCGACAACGCTTGTTGCTGCTGAACAATTGGGTCGCCAATGGGTCGGCATGGACATTTGGGACAAAGCACATGAGGTTGTCATTGACAGATTGAAAAACTTGATCGGTTTCCTGAGCGAAATCCACTACGTCACTGAACCGCCTGAACGGACTGACGATGGAGAAAAGTCTGCACCGTTCTTGCGGGTAAAGCAGGGAGTGAAGGAGCCAGAAGGTCCACGCTGGACAAGAACGCAGATGTACGAGCATCTGCTGGAACAATACGGTCAGCGTTGCCAAGGGTGCGATAGGACATTCGACGATCCACGATATCTGGAACTGGACCACAACACACCGCGAGCAGATGGCGGACTTAATCACATTACAAATCGAATTCTACTTTGCAGCCCGTGCAATAGACTTAAGAGTAATACTTTCACGCTTTCCGGATTGCGCCGAGAGAACAAGAAACGAGGATATCTCCGATGAGACGAAAGTTCTGAAACTTCAGCCGATGAATTCCCTGGGCACCTAGCTAGTTCTTGTCCGTAAATTCCCAACTGTCTGATTTAAGTGAATAAATAGCTGGAATTCCTGGTCGGGGTCCGGCGTTTTGGGTATCTTTGTATTGCTTTCGAATCAAAAACAAAGACACCACAAAACACCGGGGGTTGCCATGCGGCTGAAGCGCACGACACAGATGAGTCTATACGAACCGGTACCCGTCGACCATCCCCTGGGCGAGGAGTTGGAGTCGATCTCGGACTGGCTGGGCGCGCATCCCGTACTGCTGGACGCGGTGGCGGTCGAGCTCGGCGCCCAGGCGGAGCGGGGCCGTTTCGGATTGAGCTGCGAGTCGGTGTTGCGCTGCGCCGTGCTCAAGCATCTGCGCGGCGAGACCTGGCGCGGTCTGGCCCGCTTCAAGGCCTGGGTGCATTCCGCGGTCTTCGCGCACAACCTGGTGCGGCTGGCGCGGTTGCGGCCCGGATAACCCGCCAAAAAAACCCGGAAACCGAACAATGCAGTACCGGAACCGCCCGCCGGGGGCCGACTTCGGCCCCGGCGCGGCCCGGCGGGCCCGATCATGCCGAAAACGACGCAAACCGCTGCCGGATCAAGGAAAAACCGCCCCTCCCAGGCCCAATACCCGCGAATCGGAAGGTATCGCTGAACGAGAGATCCATCAGAAAACGGAGTTTACGGACAGGAACTAACTAGAGATAAGGAGAATAGGAAATTGACTCGTATGACCCCTCACCGTCTCTTCGAAATAGCCACCGTCCTAATTTACACGACATTGGAGGCTCCGGCAGTAACTCCGAGTGGCCAAAGCTGGATTTTGATGGTCGAGTGAATTATTCTGCCTTCCCTGCGGCGGCCATCGCTTTCGCACGTCAGGATGGCAATTCCGCCACGGAACCAAGCAGTCGGAATCTATTCGCCCCCGGCGGCAAACATTCGCCCGGAGCCATGAAGTCGTGACTGCCGAAAAATGAACTTTTTCGACGGGAAAATCATGACTACATCCCTTGCAGCCCGGCAATCCTCTTCTCCGATCATCAGCGACAAGCTCGTTTACGTGTTCGGCAAGCAAACCGACGGCAACGCCGGCATGCGCGAAACTCTTGGCGGCAAGGGCGCCAATCTGGCCGAAATGGCGGCTATCGGTTTGCCGGTTCCGCCCGGATTTACCATCAGCACCGAAGTCTGCTCCTGGTTTTACGACAACGAGCGGCAATATCCGCCTTCGCTCGCAGGCGACATCAAGGCGGCAATCGCCGGCATCGAAGAACAGATGGGGAAAAAATTCGGCGCCCGTAAAAATCCGCTGCTGGTGTCGGTTCGTTCCGGGTCGCGGGACTCGATGCCCGGCATGATGGATACGATTCTCAACCTCGGTCTCAATGACGCGACCGTGGAAGGCCTGGCCGATGTGTCGGGAAATCCGGCCTTTGCCTGGGATTGCTACCGGCGTTTCATCCAGATGTACGGCGATGTGGTGATGGGCGTGCGTGCGCGCAACGAAGAGGAAGAAGATCCTTTTCACAAGATTCTCGATGCGGTGAAGGAAAAGGCCGGGGTCAGGTCCGACGCCAAACTGAACGTTACTCACCTGCGCGCCCTCGTGCGGCGCTACAAGTCGCTGATCCGTCGCCGCGCCGGAGGCGACTTTCCGCAGGACGTCAACAAACAGTTATGGGGCGCAATCGGCGCGGTTTTCGGCTCCTGGAACAACGAGCGGGCCGTGCTGTATCGCCAGCAGTACCGCATTCCCGCCGAATGGGGCACGGCCGTCAATATCCAGGCCATGGTATTCGGCAATGCGGGTAATGACAGCGCAACCGGCGTCGCTTTTACGCGCGACCCGGCCAACGGCGAAAACGAATTTTACGGCGAGTATCTGATCAACGCCCAGGGCGAAGACGTGGTGGCCGGCGTGCGCACTCCGAAAACCATCAAGCGGATGGCGAAGGAAATGCCGGAAAGTTTTAACGAACTGCTCCAGGTTCGACAAACACTGGAGCAGCATTTCAAGGACATGCAGGACCTGGAGTTCACCATACAGAGCGGCCGCCTGTTCATTTTGCAAACCCGCAACGGCAAGCGCACGGGCCAGGCCGCGGTGCGCATCGCGGTGGAGATGCAGCGCGAAGGGCTGATGTCGCGCGAAACCGCCTTGCTGAAGATTCCGGCGGAATCGGTGGACTCGTTGCTCGTGCCCGTGTTCAACCCCAAGGCGCTGAAAGCCGCCTCGGCCATCGGCCAGGGTCTGCCGGCGGGCCCAGGCGCGGCGACCGGAAGAGTCGTATTCACCACCTTGCGGGCCGAACTGGAAACCCGCCGCGGCAACAGGGTCATTCTGTGCCGGGTGGAAACCTCGCCCGAAGATCTCAAGGGCATGATTTTATCCGAAGGAATCCTTACCTGCCGCGGCGGTGTCTCGTCACATGCCGCGCTCGTGGCGCGGCAGTTGGGAAAGGTCTGCGTATGCGGCGCCAGTGAAATCCGCATCGATTACGACAGAAGAACACTGACCGCGGGCAGACACGTAATCCGCGAAGGTGAATACATCTCCATCGACGGCAGTACCGGCATCATCTATCAGGGCATGGTGGAAAACGCCGATTCGGAAGTGAAACAGGTCCTCAACGGCGGTAAGAAGGCGGAAAAAAGTTATACCTTCGAGCAGTTCAGCACGGTCATGCAATGGGCCGACGAGGTGCGCAGCCTGAAGATTCGCACCAATGCGGATACGCCGTCGATGGCGGAGGAAGCCGTGCGCTTCGGCGCTGAAGGCATTGGCCTGTGCCGCACGGAACACATGTTCTTCGAAGGCGACCGCATCAATTTCATGCGCCAGATGATTCTTGCGGCGGATGAAGTGCAACGCAAGGAAGCGCTGAAGAAACTGCTCGGATATCAACGCCGGGATTTCATCGGCCTGTTCAAGGCCATGCGGGGCAAGCCGGTAACAATCCGCCTGCTCGACCCGCCCCTGCACGAGTTCCTGCCGCACGACGACGTGGTGCGCCGGCAATTGGCGCAGAAACTCGGTGTAACGCTTGACTACGTCATCGACCGGGTCAAGGCGCTGCACGAAGAGAATCCCATGCTCGGCTGCCGCGGCTGCCGTCTCGGAATCCTGCACCCGGACATTACCGAAATGCAGACCCGGGCGATTTTCGAAGCCGCCGCCAGTGTCGCCAAACAAGGCATCGAAGTCATTCCCGAAATCATGATTCCCCTGGTCGGCTACCGCGCCGAGTTGGCGGACCAGTTACGAACCGTGCATCGCGTAGCCAGACAGGTGCTCAAACGCCAGAAAGTCGAGATCAACTACCTGGTGGGCTCGATGATAGAGATCCCACGCGCCGCTGTGACTGCCGACGAGATCGCCGCGGAAGCAGATTTCTTCAGTTTCGGCACCAATGACCTGACCCAGACCACGCTCGGCCTGAGCCGGGACGACATGGGCCTGTTCTACGACGAGTACAAGAAGAAGGAAATCTTCAACCAGAATCCCTTCGCCAGCCTCGACCAGAGCGGCGTCGGCCAGTTGATCGAGATGGCGGTCGACCGCGGGCGCCGAACCAACCCGGGCATCAAGCTCGGCATCTGCGGCGAACACGCCGGCGATCCGGCGTCGATCGAATTCTTTCAGCGCCAGGGCCTGGACTATGTAAGTTGCTCACCGCCGCGGGTGCCCGTAGCCCGGCTGGCGGCGGCCCAGGCGCGCCTGCGCGAGTAATAAATCCCGGCCGGCAAGGGGGTTCCCGCCGAATTTCTTTCCGGCAAATTAATCTGCTAGTCTCTAGCCGTCGCCAACTCTTCCGGGAAGAAAAGTCATGAGTATCGGTGTCCTCGCCCTTCTTTCGCTATTGCCGATCCTGTCGGTGGCCGTTTTCCTGGTATTGTTGCGCTGGCCCGCCAGCCGCGCCATGCCGATCGCCTATGTCGTAGCCTTCGTACTGGCCTGGCTGGTCTGGCAGGTGCCGCTGACCAAGATCCTGGCGGCGAGTGTCAACGGGCTGATCGTTGCCGCAACCCTGATCTTCATCATCTTCGGCGCCATATTGCTGCTCAACACCCTGCGCCAGAGCGGCGCCATGTACGCCATCCGCGAGGGCTTTTCCGACATCAGCCCGGACCGCCGGGTACAGGTCATCATCATCGCCTGGCTGTTCGGCTCCTTCATCGAAGGCTCGGCGGGATTCGGCACGCCGGCGGCGGTTGCAGTGCCGCTGATGGTCGGGCTCGGTTTTCCGGCCATGGCCGCCGTAGTCGCCGGAATGATTATCCAGAGCACCCCGGTATCCTTCGGCGCCATGGGCACGCCGATCCTGGTCGGCATAAACACCGGGCTGTCGGCGGATCCGGAAATGGCCGCCTACGCCCTGGAACGCGGCTTCACCGAATGGGACGCCTTCCTTGCCTTCATCGCCACCAAGGTCGCTATCATTCATGCCCTGGCAGGAACTTTCGTGCCCTTGCTGGTGACTGCGATCATGACGCGATTCTTCGGCCCCGAACGCAGCTTCGCCGCCGGCTTCCAGGTCTGGAAATTCGCCTTGTTTGCCGCCCTGGCGATGACGATTCCCTACGTCATCGTGGCGTCCGTGTTCGGCCCCGAGTTTCCGTCGATGTTCGGCGGCCTGATCGGTCTGGCCATCGTCGTTTCCGCGGCGCGCAAGGGTTTCCTGGTACCGAAAGCCGAGGACACCTGGGATTTCGACGTTCGGGAGAACTGGGATGAAGAATGGACCGGCACATTGCAGGACCGCGGCCACGTGCCCGACCCCGACCATCGCATGAGCCTGCTGAAAGCCTGGTCGCCGTATCTGTTCGTGGCCGGCCTGCTGGTGCTCACAAGACTGCCGCAAGTAGGACTGGAGCCCTTTTTGCGGGCCGCCAACCCTTTTATCACCTGGTCCTGGTCGGGAATTTTCGGCAGCGACATCAACGCCTCGTTCCAGCCGCTATGGTCGCCGGGCACGATTTTCATCATCGTTTCCCTGTTGACGATTCTGCTGCATAAAATGCGCATGGGCGAATACCGGGCAGCTTTCGGCAGTTCCCTGCGCACCTTGCTGCCGGCTTCGGCGGCGCTGGTGTTCACCGTGCCCATGGTGCAGGTGTTCATCAACTCCAGCGGCGGCGCGGCCGGATACGAGCAAATGCCCATCGCCCTGGCGGAAGGCGTGGCCAATATCACCGGTTCGGCCTGGCCCTTCTTTTCGACCTTCATCGGCGGGCTCGGCGCCTTCGTCGCCGGCAGCAATACCGTCAGCAACATGATGTTCTCGTTGTTTCAGTTCGGCGTCGGCGAGCGCATCCTGGTCGACCCGACCTGGATCGTCGCCTTGCAGGCGGTCGGCGGCGCCTCCGGCAACATCATCTGCGTGCATAACGTGGTGGCCGCGTCGGCGGTGGTGGGGCTGGTGGGCAAGGAAGGCGCGGTGATTCGCAAGACCCTGCTGCCCTTCCTTTATTACGCGCTGGTTACCGGCTCGATCGGCTATGGCATTGTCACCGGCGGCATCTTCAACGCGGGATTTATCGTCGTCGCGATGATCGTGGCCTTGATGATTTACTTCATCGCGCGTTTCAACCGCCAGGGCGCTGCAGCAGCCCCCGGCTGAAGCAGCGCTGCCGCAATGCCATGACGACGCCATGACAAGTGCGTCTACCCGCCACCGCTCGCTGACGGTCGCCACGGCGGGTCATGTCGATCACGGCAAGACCCTGCTGGTGCGCAATCTGACCGGGGTCGATACCGACACGCTCGCCGAGGAAAAGCAGCGCGGGTTGTCGATCAATCTCGGCTTCGCCTACAAGCAATATGAAGCGGATGGCGATGATTGCCTGCTCGGCTTCGTCGACGTTCCCGGGCATATCGATTTCATCGGCAACATGCTCGTCGGCGTGGGCGCCGTGGACGGCGCAATGCTGGTGGTCGCCGCGGACGACGGCGTCATGCCCCAGACCGAGGAACACGCGGCGATCCTTGACCTGCTCAATATCCGTTCGGGCTGTGTCGCCCTGACCAAGATCGACCGTGCGAGCAAGACCCGGCTGAACAAGGTCAAGGCCGAAGTGCGCGAACTGCTTGCCGGCAGCGGTCTTGCCGATGCTCCTGTGTTTCCGGTGTCGAACATCGATGGCGACGGCATCGACCGCCTGGCCAACTTCCTGCACAAATTGTTGCTGACAAAATTTCGGCGTGCACGGACTGCCGAAGACCGCCTGTTTCGATTCCTCATCGACCGCAGTTTCAGCGTGCGCGGTATCGGCACGGTGGTCACCGGAAGTTGCCGCGAGGGCGAAGTCTCGGCCGGCAACTCGCTGCTGCATAGCGGCAGCGGGTCGGAAACCAGGGTTCGCGGCATCCGGGTTCACCAGGAAGACAGGGACAAGTTGCGGCAAGGCGAGCGTGCGGCGCTTAACATCACGCTCGAGCAAGGTCTCGTCACGCGCGGCGACTGGCTGCTGGATGCCCGGCTGCGGCATCCGGTCACCCGCTTCGATGTACGACTGCGGCTATTGCCGGGCGTGAACGAACCGAGACCCAACACGCGTTATCACTTGCATGCCGGCGCCGGTCATCACCTGGCGACCTTGCGCCGACTCGGCGACAGCGACTGGTTCCAGGTGAAAACCCGGGAACCGGTACACGTGTTGCACGGCGACCGCTTTATCCTGCGCGACCCGGCGGCGAGTCATACTTTGGGCGGCGGCTGGGTGGTCGATATCTTTGTGCCGACACGCGGCCGCGAATCCCGCGAACGCCTGGAATTGCTCGCCGCAATGGATCAGGAACCCGAAGCGGCATGCCGGGCATTGACCGGGTTGTTGCCCGATGGGCTCGACCTCGACCAGTTCAGCCTGTGCCGCAATCTGGGTGCGACGGCAATTGCTGGCCTGGCAGGGAAGTTGCTGCAGGCGCCTGTCGAATGCATTGCCCTGAACATGGAAGCCGCCGAATACCCGCGACTGCTGAGCCGGGAACATTACCAGCAGCATCGGGACGCGATGCTTACCGCCGTGGCGAGCTATCATCGCGCCAACCCCGACCGCCAGGGTGTAGGTGAATCGCAATTGCCGCGGGCTACGGAATTACGCGTTTCACAGCCGCTGCTGAAAGCGCTGGTCCCGCAATTGCTAGAAGAGGGCGCACTTGAACGCAGCGGCTCGCTCTTGCACATGCCTGGCCATAGCACGCGACTCGGCGAGCAGGTCGAACAATTGTTGCGAAAACTGCGGCCCATCCTGCAAAAGTCGGACAAGATTCCTCCGCGTACTCGGGAGCTGGCGGAAATTACGGGATTGCCCCTTGCCGCGCTGGAGAAAATCCTTCGTCAGGCGGAAATATCGGACAAACTGGTGAAGGTGGCGGACAATCGATACTACCTGCCGGAAACGATTCGCGACCTCTCCGCACTGGTGGAAAAACTTGCCGGCGGCCCTGGTGGAAAAGAGCGCTTTTCCGTGATCGACTTTCGCGATGCGAGCGGCATCGGCCGCAATCTCTGCATCGAGATTCTCGAGTATTTCGACGGCATCGGATTCACGCGCCGGGACGGCAACCTCAGGTTCATGCGCGTCAATCGCGAGAAACTGTTTGGAGAGGAATGACAACCCTTTCCGTCATTCCGCAGCCCCTTTCCGTCATTCCGCGCAAAGTCGCGGAATCTCGTTGAGCATGGTGCTGAATCCGAAGAGATTCCGCGACTTCGCGCGGAATGACGAGAGGTAGTTGCCACGCGGTGAAACTCCTTTACGGCGCGGGTGCAAGAATGTAGTCTAGCGGCGCTTTGGCAGGGCGGCCCCGCCCTGAAGGAAAAAGAGAAGAATGGGCCAGGAAATTACCAATTTCGAATTCAGCAGCGAAGAGTTCCAACACTTCGGCAAAAGGCTGCGGGCCAATCTGTCGGCGCTTGAGCTATTACTGCAAAGACCGGATTTCGGCGAAGGCGACCTGACTTTCGGCGCGGAGCTGGAACTGTATATAGTCGACCCGCAGGGCCAGCCCCTTCACGTCAACCAGGAAATCATAGCGGAACTCGACGACCCGCAACTTACCCTGGAACTGAATCGTTACAATCTCGAATACAACTTCAGCCCCAGCCTGATTTCGGATCACTGCTTCGGCAAGACCCAGCAGGAAGCCCTCGCCGCCATCGACAAGATCAATGCCTGCGCCGCGCAATGGAACGGTTCCGCGGTGCCCGTGGGCATCCTGCCGACCTTGCAACAGTCGGATATCGGTTATCACGCGATGACCAAACTGCCCCGTTTCGAAGCTTTGACCAGAGAATTGACCCACATCCGCGGCGGGCCCTTCACAATTGCGATAACCGGCGCCGACACCTTGCAACTCGCCATGGACGACGTAACCCTGGAAGGCGCGAACACCTCGTTCCAGATTCACCTGCGTGTGCCACCACGGGAATATGCCGAGTTCTACAACGCCGCCCAGTTGATCACACCGCTGGTAGTGGCGCTGGCGGCCAATTCGCCCACGCTGTTCGGCCATCGGCTGTGGCAGGAAACGCGAATTCCCCTGTTCAAGCAATCGATCGACTGCCGGCCCAAGGACGGCATGC
Organism: Pseudomonadales bacterium; assembly: GCA_963666325.1. Taxonomy (GTDB): domain Bacteria; phylum Pseudomonadota; class Gammaproteobacteria; order Pseudomonadales; family Pseudohongiellaceae; genus UBA9145. Next base: position 3,870,318 of record OY762706.1, on the reverse strand, counting down.
ATCCGATTCCGGCCAGGGTCAACTTCGGCAATAACTGGATTCGCAACAGCCCGTTCGAACTGTTCGCCGAAGCCGCCATGCTCTACCGGCCGATTCTTGCTATATGCGATGAAGAAGACTCTGTGGCCGTGGTCAAGTCCGGCGGCGTTCCCTCGCTGAGCGAACTGCGACTGCAACAAGGTTCCGTCTGGCTCTGGAACCGGCCGGTATACGATCCCGCCGACGGCGGTCATCTGCGCATCGAGTTTCGTTCCCTTCCGGCCGGGCCGAGCCTGGTCGACATGCTGGCGAACGCCGCGCTCGCCATAGGCCTGACCAAGGTCATGCAAGAACACATTACCGATCTGCTGCCGGCGATTCCCTTCAACTATTGCACGGCGAATTTCTATCGCGCCGCCCAGAACGGTCTCGAAGCGGATCTGTTCTGGCCATCTTCTACCCAGATTCAGCCGGAGTACTTCCCGGTGCCGGCGCTGCTCGAAAAACTGCTGCCGCGGGTGCCGGAAAAACTTGCGGGCATGGGCTTTCGTGAAGACGATTTCATGCCCCTGCTCGACATCGTCGAGGAGCGCCTGGCGGCGCGCAAGACCGGGGCGCGATGGCAACTCGAAAAAGTCGCCGAACTGCGGCGCGACATGCACAAGCGCGAAGCCTTGATAGAGATGCTGACACAATATCGCGCCAACAGCGCCGCGAATATTCCGGTGGCGCGATGGAAGTAGAACTCGCCGAACCCGAAGGCGAAATTCGGGAACTGTTTCAACACTGGCAGGATCCGGACCCACACTCGCTTGGCGGCAGCGCGCTGGAATTCCTGCATCGCCTCCACGGTCCCACCTGCATCCATCTGACCGGCAATGACAGCAGCCGCTGCCGGGCGATGGCGACGCTAATGCACGGCAACGAACCCGGCGGTCTGCATGCGCTCTACGAGTTGCTGCGGCTCGGTTTGCGCCCGGCGGTCAACATGATCTGCTTCATTCCCTCGGTCGACGCGGCCAAGCAGGCCCCCGGCTTCGTCTATCGCATGCTGCCGCACAGCAAGGATCTGAACCGTTGTTTCACTCCGCCTTTCGGCGATACGGAAGTCGACCGTCTCGCACGGGAAATGTTCGCATTGATCGAGACCGCGAAACCGGAATGCGTGGTCGATATCCATAACACTTCCGGCTCAAGCCCTTCTTTCGGGATCAGCACGGAAATGGAACCGCGCCACGCCGCGCTGATCTCGCTGTTTACCCACCGCATGATCGTCACGGACCTGCGGCTCGGCTCGCTGATGGAACGCACGCGCGCGGACATGCCCATAGTCACGGTCGAATGCGGTGGCGCCGAGGATCGAGAATCGGCCATGCTCGCCGGCGAAGGACTGACGCGCTATTTCACTTTCGAGAATGTGCTGGACGCCAGCCCGGCCGAGATGTCGCTCGAGTACTTCCATCATCCCATGCGGCTGGAACTGACCGAAGGCAGCGAGATCGCCTATGGCGAACACAGCTTGCTCGACGACGGCGTAACTTTGCTGCCGTCAGTGGAAAATCACAACTTCGGTCATGTCGGGCCCGATACCCTGCTCGGTTTCGTTTCCGGGGAACTGGAGAACAATCTGCGCGTACGAAACGGCGATGGAACGACACCCGCAAAAGAGTACTTCAGGTTGGAGGAAGGCCGTCTCTATCCCGGGCGAAAGTTGAAACTTTTCATGGTGACGACGAATCCCGAAATCGCCCGCAAGGATTGCATGTTCTATCTTACGGAACTGTAGTAAGGAAGCATTTCAAGCAGGAAGGACCATGTCTGAAATCATCGCTCAACACGGTACGATTTTTCTTGCCATGGCCGTCATTTTCGGCTTCTTCATGGCCTGGGGAGTGGGCGCCAACGATGTCGCCAACGCCATGGGCACCTCGGTCGGCGCCCGGGCAATCACCATAAAGCAGGCGATCCTGATCGCAATGGTTTTCGAATTCGCCGGGGCCTGGCTTGCCGGCGGCGAAGTTACCGAAACGGTGCGCAGCGGCATCATCAGCCTGGAAAATTCGGGGCTGGAGGAAAATCCTCAGTTACTCGTCTACGGAATGCTTTCGTCCCTGCTGGCGGCGGGAGTCTGGCTGCTGGTGGCTTCCCATCGCGGCTGGCCGGTATCGACGACGCATTCCATCGTCGGCGCGATCATCGGTTTCGCCGTGGTCGGCATCTCCTTCGACTCGGTGATATGGGGCCAGGTCGGCTCCATCGCAGCGAGTTGGGTAGTGTCGCCCGTGTTCTCGGGAGTGATCGCCCTGGGTCTGTTTCTCAGTGTGCAGAAGCTGGTTCTCGATACCGAAGACCCGCTGGCCAACGCCCGTCGTTACGTGCCCTGGTACATCTTCCTGGTGGGCTTTGTCATCTCGATCATGACGATGATCAAGGGCCTGAGCCAGACCGGCCTGGAATTCAATTTCGGCCAGACCGTGCTCATCGCTGTAGTAATCGGCTTTGTCACCATGGGCCTGGGCGTATTGCTGCTGCGGCGATTGGCGCTGGACGTGAAGGAAGAAGGTCACGAACTCGACAACCTGGAAAAGGTTTTCGGTGTCTTGATGGTGTTCACCGCCTGCTCGATGGCCTTCGCCCACGGCTCGAACGATGTCGCCAACGCCATCGGCCCGCTGGCGGCAGTTGTCGGCGTGGTGCAAACCGGCGGCGTATTCACGGAAACGCCGGTGCCCAACTGGATCCTGTTGCTCGGCGGCGCCGGCATCGTAATCGGCCTCGCGACCTGGGGCTATCGCGTGATCACGACCATCGGCCGCAAAATCACCCACCTGACCCCAAGCCGCGGATTCGCCGCCGAGTTGGCGGCAGCGACGACCGTGGTTATCGCCTCCGGTACGGGAATCCCCGTGTCGACGACTCACACTCTCGTGGGCGCGGTGCTCGGCGTGGGTCTGGCCAAAGGCATCAGTGCGCTCAACCTCAGCGTGGTCGGCCGAATCGTCCTGTCATGGATCATCACCCTCCCCGTCGGCGCCGTGCTGTCGATAATTTTCTTTTTTACTTTCAGGTCGATATTTGGGTGAGAGCCGATCAATAGCGTGGCTCGATTTCCACTCGCGATTCGATATTCCCCGCCAGATCCTCCGGCAGCCACCAACTCGGCTTAAGCTCACGATTCGAAAAAACGGTTTCCGACTGGTCGCTGTAGTGCGGCGAATCGGGGCGGTCGGACTGGCCGGTGGGCAGGTAAAGCCAACTCTGGATCGGGTCCGAGAGCACCACGATCTGCGTTGAAGTCTGGCCGCTCACGCCGTGGCGTTCCTGGTTCTCGTCGGAAACGGCGTAACCCATGGTGCGCAGAGTGGTAAGTCCCAGGTGGTCGCCGCCGCCACCGCCAACGGGCCAGCCGTTGCCGTCACGCCCGGCCTTGAACACCCGGCCCCAGGGCTGGGCCGTGTCGCCCAGTTCCGAACGCATCCGGTCCAGCCCTGACTCCCAGGCCTCGCGCACCGCCGCCAGTTGCGCATCGTCAAGCTCGACAGGCCGCGGCTGACGCTGATCGACAATGGCGTAATGATCGTCGACCACATCACGAATGCCGGAACCGGCCTCGGTCTCGTTCAGCGCCGTGCGCCAGAAGTAGTACTTCAGAGCCGCTGTGCTGTCCCTGGTGATCTGTCCGTCCCAATCGAGAAGTTCGGTCAACTCGGCGGAAGCCGGCGCTTCCGCCGCGGCCAGGACCTCGATCCAGCGCCGGTAACCGAAAGGTTGCACATCGACCGCGTAGGCAAGCGCCTCCTCGACGGTTACATCGCTGTCCGCGCTCAGCAGTTCGATCGCGCGGGCGCCGCGCTGGTTGATCCAGCCGTCTCGCGACGGGCCGTAATCCGCACTCGAAAAGAGATAATCGGGCTGGCCGTCGAGCGAAAATGGCGAATCCGGGATCATGGCGTCTGGCGGGATATTGCAGTTCTGCATGTAACCCGCGGCGGGATTGAGCACCTGGAGATGATCTTCCGAGGAATGGAATCCCTGCCATTCGGTAGCCGAAGTATTGCCGTCGACGGGCATCGACCAGTCGTATGACAGGTCGCGCACCGGTACCCTGCCGGTACGCTGGTAATAGATGTTGCCTCCGGTGTCCGCGACCATAACGTTTTGCGGAAACATCGACAGGGTTTCGCAGGCGGCCACCGCGCCGGTGTAGTCCTCTGCGAAGTTGAGGAATTCCCAGGCGCGGTTGCGGTTCGTGCCCGAGTCGTAGGCCATGCGAGCCGCGTAGGCTACCCCTTCTTCGCCCCTGGCGATGATGGGGCCGTGATGAGAGGCTTCCCAGGCGTATTCGCGGCTGCTGCCGTCCGGGAAAGGCAGCGCTGCCGTAAATTGTTCGATCTCGCGCCATTCGTCATCGAAGAGGTAGCGGTTGGGATCATCCGGGTCGAGTTCGATTTCGTAGACATCCGCCGTATCGGGGCCGCCGGTGGTCATCGCCCAGGCAACGTTTTCATTATGGCCGAGGCCGATATAAGGAGAGCCCGGCAGACCTACGCCGCTGCCTCGCAGTTCGCCGGCGTGGATGCGCATTTCCCAGAAGCGGCTGACGCCGAACCACGCCAGATGCGGGTCGATCAACAGAATCGCGTGGCCGCTTGCCGTGCGCGATGGACTCACCGCCCATTGATTCGAAGCGCGCTGTTCTTCAATGAAATCCGGATTGACCCCGCCGCGCCGGAGATCGCCCATCGCCTCGTCGATGGACCAGTTATAGAGAAACATGCGGCCGAAGGCATCGATCATTTCCGGGGTAACCGCGGGATGATTCCACCACGGGGGCACATCTTCGGGATGCGCCTGGTAGTAGTCGCTGATGCCATTGGCGAACGCGTCCAGACGGCCGCGCTCGGTTTCGGTCATGTCGGCAACCGAAATCGAGGCATTGCGCATGTGGCCGAACATGTGAGAGATCAGCGATGGCTGCACACCCCCCTCACCGGCGATCTCAGTCAGTTCGCCGATGGCGATTTTCAAGTTCATGAGCAATTGCGTAGGCCGATCTTCGGCCTGAGCCCAACCCTGGGCATAGAGACCGGCTTCGACGGTCGGGGCATAGATATGCGGCACGCCGAAACTGTCGCGATAGATCACGGTCCTGCCCGCGTCATCGCCCTGCCCCGGCAACGCCGGGCTTGCGGTCTCCGCGCCTGACGGCGCCCTTACCGATGTTTCCGGCGCCGGCTGGTCGCAGGCAGCCAGAATCAATGCCCACAACCCGATCAGCAATAATCTCATGGTCCGATTTTTCCGAATTGAACAATTGAGAGCAGGTTACGGACTGATGGCGGGCGGATCAAGAAAAACGAAAACCACCAGGCACACCGTCATTCTGCGCGGAGCGAAGCGGAGTCGCAGAATCTCCGCGGAAACCCAGCCTGGTCGGCTTCGGCAGCGGCTGAACAAAAAGCCCATTTCGGAATACAATCGCGACAAATGAGCGAACAGAAGAGGACTATCATGCGCCGCCTGATTTTCGCGATTCCGTTAGTGTTGGTCTTCGCGGCCTGCGCCACAAGCCCGACCGGAAGAACGCAATTTATGCTGGTGCCGCCGGACCTGGCGATCAACGAATCGCGACTGGCTTACGAACAAACCTTGGGGGAGTTGGCCGACTCCGGACAGATGCTGCATGACCCCGCGCTAGCCGAGCGTATCGAGCGTATCGTCGGCCGGCTAGTGGCGGCGGCAGTGCAAACCTGGCCGCACACCGCAGGCTGGCAATGGAGCGTGGTGCTGGTCGACGACCCCGAAATGGTCAACGCCTGGTGCATGGCCGGCGGGCGCATGGCGATTTACAGCGGCCTGGTGAGCAAACTCAATCCCAGCGACGACGAACTGGCGCACGTACTGGGTCATGAAATCTCCCACGCCATCGCCAATCATTCCGCCGAGCAGATGTCGCTCGCCATCCTGCAGGGCCTGGCGGTCACGGCGATCGAGATCGAGACAGGGGACCGCGGCACGGCGGCCGCGGCGGACATGCTGGCCACGGTCGCGCTGGACTTGCCGAACAGCCGCGGAGCGGAGCATGAGGCCGATCAACTCGGCATGGAATTGGCGTACAAAGCCGGCTACGAGCCCGCTGCCGCGGTAACGCTCTGGGACAAGATGCGCGCCGAAAGCGGAGGGGTCGGGGCACTGCAGTTCCTGAGCACGCATCCGGACCCCGACAACCGCGCCGCCCGGCTGGCCATCCAGGCCGACCAACTCCGCAACCAGCCCCCGCCCCGGCCACCGAACCCGCACCCGGTGCGAATTCATCCGTAAAGGCGCTACAACGAAGTCAGGCTGCACACAAGTCTTGACGTTAACGGGGCAAGGAAGTACATTCCGCTGTGAGGCGCAAGGTCTCCTTGCCCTCTTTCCGAGGCCCACGTTTCGACGTGGGCTTTCGCGTTCCAGGGAAGGAAAGTTGACATATTTCGCCTATCTCGACGAATTCGGCCATGTCGGCCCATACGTTAGCCGCTCCGACAGAAAATTCAAGGAAAGTCCGGTGTTTGGCCTTGCAGGTTTCGTCCTGCCTTCGGATGAAGTGCGCGGCTTTGGCACCTGGTTCTTTCAGCGCAAGTGCGAGCTGTTGGCTTTCGAGATCGAGCGCTCCGGAAAGCCCCCGGCGCTCTGGGAAAAGAAGGGCGCGAGCCTATACACAGCAAGGAACGTCACTCGGTATCCCGAGCTTCGCAGGTTCACCTTTCGGCTATTCAACAAGATCCAGTCTCTAGGCGGCTTCGCATTTTTCGTTGGTATCCGAAAGACTGCTCAACCTTTCGCACATAATCCAAACCGCCTGTACGCAAGGGTATTTTTAGAGGCAATCAAGCGGATCAACGGATTCTGCGAGGAAGACTGCAACCCCGCGGAGAACTTTGTCCTGCTTCTCGACGAACACGAGCAACGCTCGGAGTTGATTGCCGAGGCTTCGCGCAGCATGTTTGCGAAACATGAACGGCGGCGGCATCTCATCGAACCGCCCTTCCATCTGGAAAGCCACCTCTACCAGACACTACAGGCAGCTGACTGGATTGCCGGACTGGTGGGACGCCTCGGAGCGGTCTGGGCCGACCCGACAGCCTGGCCCGAGAACGAGGTCTTTCGACGGTACTTCGAACATCGACTCAATCTCGTCAGCCGCCGGAGCGGTATCCGCAACTGAGGCTGCGTATTGGGATAACCCGTTGCTGTCCCAGCTTTCCTAAAAAATATAGATATTTTCGTTGAATCTGGCGGAAGAGGCATCCGCTGTCCGCCAGTTTTTCCGGCTGCCGTTTTGTCTACGTCGCATATAATTGATTGTATTTACTTGCATATTTGTTGCATGCGTCTCTGATTGTGTTATTCTGTCTATACCGTATTTGGTATTAAACAGGGTAGCAATCGAATATGAAAGCACTCACATCAACGCAGATTAAGGCGCTGCAACCGGGGCCGCGTCCGCAACGTCACCGGGTGGACGATACGCTGTACATCGTCGTATCGCCGGCGGGCCGAAAGAACTTTGTCCAGCGCGTGATGATCGGCGGAAGGTCAACCGATCTTGGCCTGGGGCCGTTCCCCCTTGTGACGTTGCAGGAAGCGCGGGACGAAGCGGCAGACAACCGGCGCTTGATCCGGGCCGGTGGCGATCCCCGCGAAGCGAAGCGGGCCGCGAAGGTTCCAACCGTCGCCGAGGCGCTGGAAGCGGTCTTGAACATCCAGCGGGGCGCATGGCGCGACGACGGCAAGAGTGAAAAGCAATGGCGCTACACCTTCGAGAGTCTCGCCAAGCAGATCATGAAGCGGCCAGTGGACCGGGTGGACGCGGGCGAAGTGCTCGCGGTGCTTAATCCGATCTGGAAAGAAAAGCGCGAAACCGCCAGCCGACTCAAGCAGCGGATCGGAAAGGTGATGCGTTGGGCAATCGCCGAGGGGTACAGGACGGACAATCCGGTTGACGCGGTGGCGGCGGTACTGCCCAAGACCGGCGCGAAGCCGACCCGGCACAAGGCGCTTCCGTTTGCGGAAGTCGGCGCAGCGCTGGAAACCATCGAGGGCAGCGGCGCATGGTGGGCGACTAAGGCAGCATTCCGATTCATCGTATTGACGGCCGCGCGATCCGGCGAAGTCCGCAATATGACCTGGGCCGAGATTGACGAAGACGCGTGGACCGTTCCCGGTGAGCGCATGAAGGCGGGCCGGGAGCATCGAGTGCCGCTGTCCCGCGAGGCGCTGGCCGTGCTCGATCAGGCGCGGGAGCACAGCGACGGCAGCGGCCTGGTATTCCCATCCGTGCGCGGCAAGGTTATGAGCGACAGCACCTTGTCAAAGCTGGCGCGTGAGAACGGCATCGGGGCCGTGCCGCATGGCTTCCGATCCAGCTTCCGCGATTGGGCAGCCGAGAAGACAAGCGTACCCCGCGAAATTGCCGAACACGCGCTTGCCCATGTCGAGGGTTCTGCGGCAGAAATTGCTTACCGAAGAACGGATTACTTCGACAAGCGCCGCGACCTGATGCAGCAATGGGCTGACTTCGTTACCGGCAAGACTGGCGGCAAGGTTGTCCAGTTGCGGGGTGCCGCGTCGTGAGCGAAAAAAAGTCGATTTCGCTCTCGAATCGAAAGGATATCGACCGCCTGGGTAAACTGCGCCGTGCCTGGGGCTGCGACAGCGATGCTTCGACCGTATGTAGGGCGATGGAAGTAGCCGAGTCGCTTCCAAATGACGCAGCCAACGCGCAGGCTGAACCACCGGCGGAACTTGTCCAGTTGAAGTACGAACTTGAACTTGAACTTCAAACAAATGGGCCTGGGCGAGATTACATGGTCAAGGTATGCGGGATTCTGGATTATTTGGGCGATGAATATCCCGACTTGCGGGAGAGCATGGATATTGCGGAAGCCGCGATTATAGCCCGCATATAATCAACTTTCTGCCGCTGTAATTCTTGCGTCCCGCTGGGAAGGCGTTAACACAAACCGATTCGGCACGTGCGCCGACTCGAATTCGCAACACCAATCGTCGGCGATGGTCAGCGGCCAGGCTGTCCCCGGCGGTTTGCCGGATCGGAAGTAGAGACTTGCCGATCGTTTTCGACACTCTCCCACTTCCATGCCTTGTTCACAGACGGCCCACGCTCGGCATTTTCTGCACGTTTCCTCTGCTACGTCTTTTGAATCTGTGTCGCTCATCGGTTGTTGCCTCTCTCAATTCCGCATTTCATCGCCGGCGATTCCAGGCTTACGCCGTTGCGTCGCTTCGCGGTCTTCGGTCTTTGTCCTGTCTGTCCGTTTCATGCCTCGCCTTCGTTTACGACAAGTTCTTAAGCGCGGGAACGTGTCGTAAACCTACTTCAGTTTCACTGCGGGGGACCGGGGTGGACCGGGTTTTCTATAGAATACCCGTAGCTGGACTGCGCCAGTGCATCTATAGAAAACCCGGTCCCCCCTGGTCCCCCTATGCGCGCCTGTATCCGCGAATTTTCTTGCCTTCGATCTTGAACCTGTGACTTACGAATCCAAGCCGTTCCATGTACGCCTTGACCGAGTTTTGCAGCTTCTGCCGCTCCTGCTCGGACAGGATTCCGATGTTGTCACCGCTTGCCGCGTCCACCAGTTCGGCGGTGGAAAATTGATTGACGGTACGCTTTAGTTCGGAAGCCTTTACGTTTTGCGCCTCGATGAATCCGTCAAGCCGATCTTCGAGAAGATCGTCACGCGCCCGGTACTCGGCATTCGTTTCGGCCTGGGACTTCTTCAGGGATTCGGGAAGCCATGCCTGTACGCCTTTCCGGTGAAGCTCAAAGGCTTCCGCCCATAGCTGTTCCCGGTTCTCGTCCAGGTATTTCATGATCCCGGCGGCTCCGAGCTTCAGGCCCGCGCTGATTACAACGAAACGGCGGTTCCCTGACGGATCGCTCGGCAGGCAGGCCCGCGAATTGGAAGTGCCGACGAAAATACAGCGACGCGGCGACGATTCGGCGTTGCGGGCATAGGCTCGCCTGACTTGACCGTCGTTCTGCCGGGAAAGGAAGCTCTTGATCCGCTCGACTTCACCGCGTGTCGAACCGTGCATTTCGCTGATTTCGACGATAACGCGGCCTTCCAGCGCCTCGACCTGCTCTTTCGGTCTGTCGGAAAGGCTCAATCCGTCGCCGAACCAGGTATCCCGGAATTCCTCCGGGAAGGTCCAGGATACCGTCGCGGACTTGCCCACGGCCTGCGGCCCGCACAGCACTGGCGTTTCATCCAGCTTTTTACCAGGCTCAAAGGTCCGCGTGACAGCGCCGAGAAACATGTACCGGCTCGCCCATTCGACAAGAAGCGGATCGCGGTTGTCCGTTACGCCAAAGCAATGCCTGAACAGTCCATTCAATCGCTGCTTACCGTCCCATTCCGCCAGCGATAACAGCCATTCCTCGAAGCAATCGACTTCGCGGCTCGCAAGATGCGCGTTGATAAGGTCTGTCCACCGCTCCCGCCCGAAAGAGAAGGGAACGTGCCTCGTTCGGCCTGGGTCTATGAGCGGCTTGAAGCCCTTGAATTCCTGTTCCAAGGTCCGCCTTAGATCGCCTTCCCATCGGTCATCGAGGGAACGCCAGGTGTCGCCGTCCAGCCGCTCGCGCTGGCAGCGCCGCAAATTCCAGCGCAGCTCGATGTTGCGAACTTTCAGCGCGTATTCCAGCCCTTCATAGTCCAAGGGAAGCGGTCCCGGCGGCTTCTGCTCGGCTTGTTCCGGGTCCGGCGGCGGCGGCGGTTCGGATCGCAAATCTTCGACAGTCTTCCCGTCGATCTTCTCGATCAGTCTGGCTCCGTCTACAAGTTCCTTGATTCGTTCCGGCGAAAGATCGGCAGCGTCCGCCTTCTTGGGAAGGTTCCTGAATTCGGCCACAAACTTCAGATCGCAGTCCAGCCGCAGCAGTACCGGCGAAAGTTCGCGCATGGCCTCGATGCCCGGATCGTCGTTGTCAGGCCATAGAGCAACGGTCATGCCCCGCAAAGGTTCCCAATCTGTTTGTTTGGTAACGACCGTTGTACCGCCGATCCATGTTGTCGCATTGATGCCGGCCGCGCGCAGCGCTTCACAAGTCGCCTCGCCCTCGCACACAACGATGCCGTGCGCCGGCGCGTCTTCCCCGGTCTTGTATCCGGCAAGCGGCAGGAAAGGCCCTTTTGCCTTGCCCTCCCGCCATATGCGCTTGTCCACGCCGTTCCGCGCCTGGTCTTCAGTCGGGTCGATCCGGTGAACGGTTACGGTTCCGCCTTCCACGGAACGGTAATTCCATGACCGTTTGCGCCCGGTCGGTGAGGGCTGCTTACCGCCGGAATTCCCGGCTTCGGGGATCCCGGCGGCCTGCGCTCCGCCGGAAGGTTCGGAACCTTCCGGGATTTCCGGACGGTTCGATTCAGCGCCGCCGAGTTCGGAATAGTCCGCCGGGTTGTAATTCGGCGCGGGGTCGCGTTTCGGTCCAGGCTTGGCGGTGTTCTGGCGCGGCTGCTCGTATCCAAAACCTTTCAGAATGTCCGGCAGGCTGCAATTGTTCTTGCGGCAGAATACGCCAATGTCGTTGACGCGGAGGCGGTCTGTTCCGCCGCATTTCGGACACGGCCCTTTCCATTCGCTGCCATCGTGCTTCAGGCCCAGACTTTTGGCCCGGTCTTGTAGCCAAGCTACTTCAGGTCTATTATTGCCTTCAGTCGCCATTTGGTGGCCCTCTAAGTCTCAAAGCAGTGAACGATGCGCCCGGATCAATTGCCCTGATCCGGGCGCTTGCTTTTTAGGCCGCTTCCGGCTGCCAGGATCCAGCCGCAACCGCCTCGATGTCGGATTTGCGCCAGCGGTTACAGTTGCCGACTTTGACCGGTGCGGGGAGTTTTCCGGTTTTTGCCAAGCGGTAGACGGCAGGCCGGGAGATTGCGAGAAGTGCGGCGACTTGCGGCGCTCGCAACAGTTTCGGTTCAGGAATTTGCATTGCATCGCTCCATACACGGTGAAAATCGAAGGATGCTTCAATTTAAGACAGGCGTAGACAAAACACTTGCAGCAATCGTGCGGCAATCGTGCCGCATTCAGGAACAAAAAAGCCGCCCGAAGGCGGCTTGAGGACTGCGCCGAGCAGGAAGCAAGTGAAACGTGATACCAGGCTGCCGGTTTTGCGGCAGGCAAAATTCTGCTAGTTTCAGCCTTGCAAACAACATGCGATGCCCGCTTGCCGGGTTACTCGCCGAATAGAACAGCCCTTTGAACGGTTCGGCTTAATTACCCGGACTGGCGAATAGGCGGGGACTTCCACGTTCGCGTGTTGTTTGCAACGGCCCGGCGCCATTCTGGCGCTGGCATGGATTGGAACCGAAAAAAATGAGAATCATTTTTGCATTTATCCTGTCAACGCTATTGAGTTCCGCTTTGGCGGCGGCTGAAATTGAGCATGTTGTGCCATCTGGGTTGGAGGCTGAACGTTGGGGGGGGGTTCGACAAATCAGCCTACTTGACGTGGGACGACCACACCGAGCTCCACGGCACTTCCATATTTCAGTGGCAAACCTTGATCTACCGGAGCACCGTGAATCAGTTCGGCACGGCGGCACACATTGGAAGCGCGGGTTTCGATTCGTATCACGATTCGTCTGTGGAGCAAGGGGGGACTTATTACTATTGGATTCAATGGGAAGACAGGGATAGCGGCAATAAAAGCAAAGTTTCAGATTCAGTGAGATACCCCAAAGGGACCGAAACCACTGACACAACGATTGATCCGGTGGACCCAGTGGACCCAGTCGGGACCGATCCCGATGAAACGACGAACCAAGCAGAAGTTCCGGCTCTTTCCCTAGCCCAATGGCATGAACCGGAAATAGACTTCGGCGCGCTCTCCCAAGAATGCCCGCGCTGGTCTGACTCGCTCGAAAATTGTCCATATCTGCTTGAGTTCCACGGCTATGACATCTATTTGGGCAAGAACTTGGTGGATAATCGTTCTGAGATATGGAATCTCGGCACTCAGTCATTCTTGGATAGTTCTCTCTTCTCTGATTTCGGTGTGATCGTCCCACGTCTAGAGGAAAAGGCCAAAGAACGACTCGACAAGTATTTCTACAATGAAGACCCGGACCGGGCGCTAAGCATTCGCCTGCGTGACTTCCTGACGGCCTTCGAGACGGTATTTGTCCCGGAAAGCCCGAACTTCGGCAAGCGCAACTCAGAATCCATGATGAATCAGGTATCTCTGCTGCGGTCCCTGGAATCCGTGCCCAACGCCGATCCAGAACATCCTGAAAGACTTGGTTTCTACATTGGTTCAGTCAGGATAAAAGAAACCGTCCCCACCGTGTCAAGCATATGCTTAAACGGTGTGTGCAAAACATGCACCAACGGCAATTGCTCCGATGGAACGGTGCTCGGATTTTTCGGGAGCGGCGAGGATGTTCATTTCCCCGACTGCAAAACACACGCCGTCGCTTGCTATGACACAAGGGAATTTGCCTTAGGTCTCTATCTTGCACCCACATTTGAAGAAAATCTGTACGTGCTCACGCATGAATTCGGGCACGTTTGGCATCAACTGTTCGTGCCGAAGGGGTACAACAACAGTTGTATTGCACAGAACTATGAGGCAGCCATCGAAGCGAACAGATTTCAGGATTACGGTGAAGTCACTGCGCGGAAGCATTTTGCTTCAGAGGTACACGCTATCAATGGATTGACTGACTCCCCTCCAGCGCGAGGGTCACAGGAATGGCTTGATTTCTGGAACCAACGGAGGGACGGCGGCACAAGTTATGCGGCAAGCAGCCCTTACGAGTATTTTGCCGAACTGACGGCTATCTGGTTTGGCAGCCAGTGGGATTACAGGGGATACCCTTCGGATGCGGGCGAACTGTGGGAGCACGATCTGCCTTCATACGAGATGATCCAGCAAGCCTACAGTCAATCACTGATAACAGACTTCCCCACCGATTGCAGGTAGCGCCAAGTCCAAACCTTGAACCAAGTGGCTTAGTCTGAAAGTACGAACCCCGGAAGCTTCCGCATGGCTTCCGGGGTTCTGTATCCGCGCAACAGCTTCGATTCAAGTCAGTTCAATTCCAGCAATCCATCAAGTTCAGAAAGACGCTTTGCGAGATAATCCCTGTCTTTCAGCGCCTGGGCGATTTCAGCGCGAGAGGGAAACGGCATTTCTTTATCGAATCCCTGCACACCTGGAACAGGAAGGACAGAAAACTCACTCCCTTCGCTGAATTTGAAACCGTCGGAGACACCATGCTCTGCGTTGGCAATCAAGAACGCAGACTGCTCAAGAGTTCGGCGAATCCGGTCCAGGCGGTTTTTGGCACAATTCAGGCGCTGCTTTACCAATCGGCGCTCTTGCACCATGCTGCCGAGTTCGGCCTGCTGTTCACTTTCTGTCATTTGCGGAGCATCCCAATAGCCGACGATGTTGATTCCCGAAACGCTGGCGAGGCCGCGCTGGAAAGCCCATTATCGGCAATCAGAAGGCTACAGGGAAGCCTTCTGCCGCGCTGCAGGTTTCCCGGTTGCGTTGAATACCGACAGCCCGCCCGTGAGGGGCGGATACTCTCTCTGGCCAACAGCTTATTTGTGTGTGGCGCGGCGGCGGTTCCGGGAATCCCCCCCCTGGGGCCGGGGCGCGAATCCGGTCCCATATTCGAGTTTTTGTACTCCCGCGCCTGTGCGGGAAAGCGGCGGCAGGTGTCTGTAAGGTACTCCGCCCGCCGTTTTGAGGATTAGTATGATGATTTCCCTATGGACTTAGCTGGCTGAACCGGCGCGGGCCTACAGGCGAAATGCAGCCGTTCGCCGTTGGATCAGTGGCGAGGCGCTGGAATTGCAGCCGTAACCTTTGGGCTGATCTGAATGCTCGGCGTTAGAATGGCTGCATTCCATTGGTGAGGCGAGGCGATGAGCAAACCCAAGACGATGACGCTCCGGATTGACGAGGCGCGGGCCGAGGCGCTGGAGGGCCTGCTTGAGCATGTGGGCGGCGGCACAACCAGCAAAGCTATCTGGCAAGCGATTCAGAATTACCCGGCACAGGCCGAGGCGCTGCGGGTCGAGCGCGAGGCGCTGACCGATCTTCGGCAGAAGGTAGACCGTCAGGCTGCGGCACTGGCGGACCTGCGGCGCTGGTCGGATCGGGCCGCTGATTTCATGCGCAGTATCGTTGAAGACGACTGCGAGCTTTTCTACTTCCCCCGCACTGATACGGATGACACTCAGGCGCTGGCCGCGCTGGTAGACGCGCTCGAAACTTGTGGCTGGCGAAACCTATCCCAGGCGCGAGGCAGGTCTACTCTCTCTGTCCGATAGCCTAACTGTATATAGCGCGGCGGGGGCTTCCGGGGATCCCCCCTGGGGGGTGGGGGGGCGAATCTGGTCCCATATTCGGTTTTTTTTTCGAGGCACTGGCGGGACCGGCGCGGGCCTTCGGATGGTCTCGGCGTGGATTCCAGCCGTTCG
Organism: Pseudomonadales bacterium; assembly: GCA_963666325.1. Taxonomy (GTDB): domain Bacteria; phylum Pseudomonadota; class Gammaproteobacteria; order Pseudomonadales; family Pseudohongiellaceae; genus UBA9145. The sequence continues at coordinate 3,854,832 of OY762706.1, read as the reverse complement.
GAACTGCGCTCGAGGGCGAGGCGCTGGCGGTCCTGGCAGCGATTCCCTGCGCCGGCGAGTCCTGGCCATGTGAGAGTGTCCGATCCGCCTCGACGATCCCGCCGGTTTCTCTGGTCGATCAGGTCCGCGGGCCTCGACCAGGCCGCCGCGCTTCCCTTTCGACCAAGCCGACCAGGCGCACGTCGATCCATCCGGCTTCACCGGGCGGCCTCGACCAGGGGAACCAGGGAACCAGGTGCGCAGACTGTGCCGCACTCTAAGCGAGGCTATCCCCGGCCATGCCGGACTAAGGGGCAAGTGCTTAAAATCGCGCTACGGGCTTCCTGTGAAGCCGGACGCGGTGGAAAACGCCTCGAATCGGCGGATATTGGTGTTGTGAGCGATTCAGGCCGCTACAGATGGGGAAGGCGCTTGAGGCTGCATCATGCCTTTGGTTTTGGAGACGCGGCTGCCTGGACTCGATACTGAATCCTTCGGTTTCCGATGATCCTTGTTCATCTTGTCGCGCAGCTTGTTCGATGCGTTCTCGATCAGCCGCTGCAAGCACAGAGCCGCCAAGAGCGGGATAACGGCGTTCGGGGCCGTGTTTTCCAGCGAATTGAGGATTCCAGTCACGCAGTGACACCTTGATCGTAATCCACAGCCAGAACGGGAAATTCAGCGCCAGCAACGCCAGCAATATCGGATTCGTATCGCCTTCGGGCATGACTGGAACGGCTATTCGGTGAACCGTAGAATCGCGATCCCGAAGGCCATTATCGAGACAACAGCCAAGATCATAGTTCTATCGCGCTTGGCCAGGTCCGCGTCGCGCTTAGCCATGTCTTCCGCCAACCGCGCAATGTCAGTCTTGTATTCCGCTTGCATGGTCTTCATGCGTTCCTCCAGTACGGCCAAATTTTGCGCCAGTGTGTGCGGATTCGGTTCTGTATCTCCCATGTAGTCACCTTGCGAGGGCCTGGGCGACCCGTGGGCCGGAAGCCGCGAACGCTAGGAAAGATTGTCCACCGGATTCGTTCGGCGCGTCAACATGGTATTTATCTTGGTAGTGATAAGATATATTCCATGAAAAACTTAGTAAAAACAGCATGTTAGCCTACTTTAATGGCGGAAGAGGCAGGAGTCGAACCCACCAAGCCCGTAATTAACGGACTTCACCGGGTTTGAAGTCCGGGCGCCCCACCGGGGACGATGCTCTTCCGCCGAGAAGTCTAGCACAGCTTTCCGAAGCGAAAACCAACCTGGTCGCAGGGCATGGAGCCCGGCGGTTTCAAATTCATGCCTGGCCCGCGGGGAGCAGGTTGAAGCCTTGTCGGGCGAAATCCGTGTCCAGCGCCAGAACGTCGGTTAACCCAAGACGGCGCATGAGTTCGAAACTGGCGCAATCCACCAGCGACAGGCGCCGTTGCGCTGCGGTGAAAAGCGATGCAACCGCCGCCGCATGGAGATCCTCGCCAACCCACACGGGTTGCAGCAGCGGCACGAAAACATCCGCGAGACTGCGAACGGCCTCAAGGCCAAGTCTGCGTTGAACAAGGGCATAGGTTTCTACAAGGACGTAGTTCGAGGTGAATAGAATCCGCTCGTTGTCGTTGACGGTCAACCAGGTCGCAACCACATCCGCGTGCCGGGGTTCGTCACCGTCAAGGAGTGCGTATAGTGCCGATGTATCGATGAACAGGCTCACGAATCGTACGCCTCGTCGAGGTACCGGTCGTGATGCTCCGCCACGTCGGAATAGCCCGAATAAAAACGCCCGGTCAAGGCGCGGGCGCGATCAAGCAGGGCGCGACGGTCCCGGGCGGGCCGGCGCGCCAGATACTCCGTAACACTCTCGCGCACGAGGTCGGCCATTGAACGTTCCTCATCGCGCGCACGGGCTTTGAGCGCTCTGGCCTGCTCTTCCGTAAGTTGAATCTGAGTTCTGATTAATGATGTCATGATTACAAATACAACAACATGATGGAATTATTTTCCAGCGATTCCGGTATACATGTCAATCGGAAACAGCAACCAAGAATGGATAAAATTGGATGTGAATAGGGATGGAAAATTTGAGACAACCCCCTGTCTTGCCCAGGTTTTTCGTGCTTACACAAGACGCGCCGCGTAAAAACCAGGGCAAGACTTCAAATTCCTAATTCAAATCCAGATGCCTTCCTTGTGCATCCATACGCCTGAATTAAACTTGTGCTCGAATTCCACGACAACGCGCGAGCCGAGAATCGAAATGAATAACAGCAAGAGTATGTATTCCCACGGGCCGATTCTGATCGAGGGAGAAATCACATTGGATATCCAGGCCAGGGACGCTTGCAGCACCAAACACAGGGTCGGTGCCGGACGCAGAAATCCCAGATATCGGCCAGACTTCCTGCTGTAGATGGACAGGGGAAGAAGGACGAATACAAGGGTATGCGCTCCGGGAATCCAATAGCCGATGGTTTCCAGGAAAGCGCCGCCGTCAAAGATTGTCATTTCAATACTCCCAATCCGGGTACTTTCCGGGTGAATTCATGCCCCGCGGGATTCGCCGGATTTCGCCGGACTCGCGGATGTAGTCGCAACGAATCACGAAGAATAAGAATCCCACCGGCGGTTGGACTCGCCTTGCATATAGACTGCGCCCACGGAAATTCCCGCCGACAAAACTCGCATTCCCGCCATGACTCCCCCCGCAACGGCATAACCGCCCGTAAATCCTGCAACAAGCCCCCAGCCCGCATTCACGGCAATCTGCCCGGCACTGTCTCCTGCCCTCCATGACGCGACGCCGGACCCAACTGCGGCTATTGCCGCGCCAGGAAATCCGAAGCCTCCGTCCACCTGTTCAATTTCGTCTTTCGAAAGTTCTCTGATCATAACTCGTTCCTCAATAAAATAAATAAGTGTGTCTTGCGGTACTAACCATAGAAACGAATTCGTCGGGACGCCAAATTTCGCGTTCACTTTTTTGGGACCGCCCATCGCTATCTGTGAAATCGTAGTGGATGCCGAAATAATTGGATGAAATTGGATGCAAAAATGGACGGACGATAAGGTGCTATTAGACACGTTGCGCATAATTTCGGAGTTCTTGCGACGACATGGCGCCGGCCGCTGAGCATGGTATTCATTGCGCTAGGGCGCGGCAGCGACGAACGATGGATTCTGCGAATTCGCTCCGCTTCGCGCAGAATGACGACGATGATGATTTGCCGCCGCCCACTCCCTTGCCTATGCCCTGCGGCGAAAATAAAGTATGCTCCGGTCAAGAAAAACGCCGCCCCGGCAACTCCGGGACGGTGCGAGGCGCCGGCCGGAAGCGCAGAGCCGCAGGGAAGCCGGGCCACTTTTCGGAATGGGGGATGGGAGCGAATTATTGATGTATCACGCCGAAATTACCGGCTGGGGCATGTGCGTGCCGCCGGCGAGGCTCACCAATAACGATCTGGCCACCTTTCTTGACACTTCCGACGAGTGGATCGTCAGCCGGTCCGGCATCCGCGAGCGGAGGGTAAGTCACGTCAATTTCTCCGAACTTGCGCTGGTTTCCGCCCGGCGTGCGCTGGCCGCGGCCGACATGGATCCGGGCGAGCTTGACCTGATCCTGCTCGCCAGTCTCACCAACGACAGTTACTGCCCGAACACGGCAGCGATCGTTCAGGACGCACTCGATGCGCGCAAGGCCGCGGCACTGGACATCAACACCGCATGTACCGGTTTTCTCTACGGCATGCACTTGTGCAAGAGCCTGATTGCAACCGGCCAGCACAAGAAGATTCTGCTGATCGGCGGTGAATACATCACTCATTATCTGAATTGGAGCCAACGCAGTTCCGCGATTCTGTTCGGCGACGCTTGCGGCGCCGTGATTCTCGAGCCGAGCGAAAAACCGGTCGGCATGCTGGCGTCGCGTATAGGTTGCGAGGCCGACGCCAAGAACGCTATCCAGATCACCAATTTCGGTTCGGCCTACGAGCGTCTGACCGACGACTTCCTCTACGTGGAATGGAATTTCGACGGCCGTGAAGTTTTCAAGCGCGCGGTCAAGTGCATGGCCCAGGCCTGTGTCGACGTACTTGAAGAGGCCGGCGTGGGTATAGACGAAGTGGCGGTGGTCGTGCCCCATCAGGCGAACAAGCGGATTCTCGATGCGCTTGCCTCACGGCTCGGCATACCCGAGGAAAAAGTGATCATAAATGTCGACAGGTACGGCAACACCTCGGCGGGCACGATTCCGGTCGCCCTTGTCGAAGCGCTGGAAGAAGACCGTATAAAGCCCGGCGACTACGTGCTCTCGGCGGCATTCGGCGCCGGCTTGACCTGGGCCGCGGGCCTGTTCCGCTGGGGCGAGCGGGTGACTCCCCTGAAAACGAGCGACGCCGAATTGCCTCCCTGCGACAAGACCGCGCTCGAACTCCTGGAGCCCCACATCAAACGCTATCAGGAATATGCCCAGCGTGAAGGCTAGGCAGCCGCCGACACTTTCATTGCGCCCCATGGCGGCATATACTGGCCGCCCGTTTCGCGTCCAGAGAAAGCTGGATTGAAACAGCCATGTTAAGTTTGAGCGTAGTTTTATTCTTGGCCATCGCCGCCTTCGTGTTCGCTTTCTGGTGGCAAAGCGACAAGATCAAGCGTGTGACGGTTGCCTATGTCCGGCGCTATTGCCGCCACCGGGAGTTGCAGTTGCTCGATCAGACCACCGTGCTGCGCGGCATCTGGCTGGGTCGTGACGAAGACGGCTACCTCCAGATCGGACGGCGCTACCAGTTCGAATTCTCCACCACCGGCGAACAGCGTTACAGCGGCGGCATCGCCCTGCTCGGCACCAAGCTGATTTCAGTGGAAACCGAAGCCTACGCGATTCCCTCCGATTGATTCGCCCGCGGCGCGATCGACGCCCGCAGGCCCGGCAGATAGCGTAACAGCGCGACCGCTCTCGCCACCACGTAAACGATCATTGCCCACCATAGTCCGGCGACGCCCAGGCGTTCGGTCAGCAGCCACCACGCCAGCAGAAAGACCGCTGCGGACTGAAACGCCGCGTTGCGCATTTGCCGGGTGCGGGAAACGCCGATGTAGATTCCGTCCAGTTGAAAGGCGGCGAATGAAAGCAGCACATATATCACCGCGAAATGAAGCATGTCGTTCGCGGCGGATCGCACTTCGGGGATGTCGGTGAGCAGGGCGATGATCTGCCGGCCCGCCAGCGCCAGCAGCAGCGCGAGCGCGGCGGCGGTGAAAAAGGAAATCGTGGTCGACTTGCGCACCGTCAGATCGAAAACGTCACGCCGGCCCGCTCCGAGCGCCCTGCCTGCCAGCGACTCCACGACAAAGGCGTATCCGTCGAGAAAGAAAGCCGCGAAGGCGATGAATTGAATGAGCAGGTGATTCGCGGCCAGGATTACATCGCCGAATCGGGCGCTTTGACTGGTAAAGAAGGCGAAAGACAGCACCAGCACCAGGGTGCGCAACAAAATATCGGTGTTGGTAGAAACTGTGTTCCGCAGCGAAGCGCCGTCGAGAATGCGGTCAAGCGGCCAGAACTGTTCGTCCCGTGGCTTGTTCGCGGCCAATTCGCGATACAATAGCAAACCGCCGAACGCGAACGCGGACCATTCCGCGATCAAGGTCCCCGCCGCGATGCCCGCGACGCCCATTCCGAAAACGCCGGCGAACAGCAGGTCGAGCAGGATATTCAGCCCGTTAAGGAACAATTGCAGCGCGAGCAGCAGCCGTCCCTTGCCGAGTCCAATCAGGATACCGGACAGGGCAAATACGGACAGCGCCGCCGGCGCGCCCCAGATGCGGATCCGGAAATAGTCCTGCGCCGAATTCTCGACCGCGGGACTGCCTTCAAACAGGTAGAACGCGATAGCCTCCAGCGGCATCTGCAACAACAGCAGAAAAATGCCGATAACCACGGCCAGCAATAGCGCGCGGCCCATGATGGCGCGCACTTCGGTATCGTCGCCGGCGCCTGCCGCCTGAGCGGTGAAGCCGGTCGTTCCCATGCGCAGGAAACCGAAACTGAAATAGAGAAAAGACAGGATCAGCGCCCCGAAAGCGATGGCGCCGAGCGCCGCCGCATCGCCGAGATTGCCGATGATCGCGGTATCGGCCAGACCGAGCAGGGGCGGCGCCATGTTCGCGAGAATGATGGGCCAGGCCCTGAACAGCAGGCCGCGATGGGTTATTTCTTCGGGAACCGGCATGCCTGGAGATGGTCTGTAACTTCAGGCCGCCCAATGTAGTCTAATTCGGCGATGGGGGCGAGTTGGCGCGGCAGCCGCTGTCCCGCTCACGATATTCATGGTAGTTTTTGCCAACTGGAATTGACGGACCATTTCAATGTCGACCACTACGACGCAACAGGCGGGCGGTTTCCGCACCGTACTCGATATGCTGCTGGAGCCGGCAACGGCGTTCGCCCGCCTGCGCGAGCGCCCGACCTGGCTGCTGCCGGTGCTGCTGGTGGCCGGTGGCACCGCCCTGGTCATGCTCTGGTACTTCAGCATTCTCGACATACCCTGGTTCCTGGAGAACCTGCTCTACCAGGGCGGCGCCGAACCCACGCAGGACCAGATCGACGCGTTCCGGGAGGGCACGGAAGATCTGTCGCCGATGGTTTTCATGATTTCGGGATTTCTCGGCGCGATTTTCGGAATGATCCTGATCTGGGTTCTGCAAGCGGGCTGGCTGGCGCTCGTTTCCGCCCTGACCGGCGATGGTTTCCGCTTCAAAAACTGGTTCTGCCTTGCCACCTGGACCTCGATCCCGTCGCTGTTGACCGTAGTCGGCATGGCGATCACGCTGGCGCTCAACCCGAACGGCCAGATCAGCCAGATGGACCTCGACCCGCTGCAACTCGGCAATCTCGGCCTGCAATTCGGCGACCCGGGGCTCGACAATGCGATCGGTCAAATCAGTCTGACTCAACTCTGGACCATGGGGCTGCTCGCATACGGTTACCGGTTATGGCTGAAGGGTCCCTGGTTGAAATCCGCGATTATCGCGCTGCTGCCGCAATTGCTGCTGATCGGCGGCATGATCGCCCTGTTCGCTGGGGGCGTCATGGACTTCAGTGTTTCCTTCGTCGAAGCCGAAGGCGGCGGCAACGGCGGCATTGCCATATCTTTGTCCCTGTAACTTTTTTCGGCTTTATAATGTCAGGTTTGTGACGAATAAAAGGAAAGGTGACTTTCGTTTCCGTGTGTACACGGGAGCCGGTTTTTTACCATGAAGGAACTTCGCAAGCTTTTACTGATTCTGCTCCTGATCTTCGGAGTGGTCGCCCTGCCGTTCGTAAATCGGTATTTCATCGGCGTTGACGCCAAGGAGGTCGAAGTCTCGACGGTGAGCGAGCGCGTCATCAGTCCTTCCATCCTCGCCTCAGGCTTCCTCGCCCATGAAGAGGAAGTCATGTTGAGCAGCGAGGTGATCGGCAAGGTAGATGAAATCTTCATCGAGGAAGGCGAACGCGTCCAGGCGGGCCAACTGGTCTTGCGCGTGGATGACCGCAATTTTCTGGCAGGACTCGAACAGTCCGAGGCTTCGGTGCGCCTGAACACCATCGATATCGAACGCCAGGAAGTCCGCATCGAGAATCTCGAACGGCAGTTCGAACGCACCAGCAGTCTCTATGAAAGCGACCTCGTGGGCGAGGAAGAATTCGATACCATGCGCAACCAGTTGGAACTGGCCAGGATCGATCTGAAATCCTCGCGCGAACGGCTGGCCCAGGCCCAGGCCCAACTCGAACAGGTCAACGACCAATTGAGCAAGACGCGGATCGTATCGCCCATCGACGGACTCATCACCAGCCTCGACATCAAGGTCGGCGAAACCGCCATCGCCAGTTCCACCAACATTCCGGGCTCTTCCCTGATGACCATAGCCAATCCGCAAAGCATCTACACCGAGGTGCTCGTGGACGAGGCCGACATTGCCAATCTGGCGGTCGGCCAGCGCGCCGAAATCGTGGCTATCGCCTATCCCGACGAGCCGATTCAGGGGGTCGTGCGCTATATCGCCAATACCGCGAAGACCGAACCGAACCGCCAGGGACTCACCTTCACCGTGGAAATCGATATCCTCGACGCGGGCAATGTGGTGCTGCGGCCGGGAATGTCCTGCCGCGCGGAGATTTTTACCGCGCAGGATCAGGCGGTTCCCGCGGTGCCGATCCAGGCTTTGATATTCGAGGAAGACCGCTCGCAATTGCTCAGCGAATTTTTCCTGTTCGTCAATGATGACGGCGTCGCGCGCAAGACCCCGGTTCAGGTGGGCACCTCCGATGACGAGTTCCAGGAATTGACCAGCGGCATCGACGATGACGTGGAAATCGTCGTGGGGCCGGACCGGGAATTGCGCCATCTGCTCGACGGCGACCGGCTCGACGCTACCCGCGTGGAACTGTAGACAGGTCCATGCCGTTATGAGTCCTGTCCATGGGTCGAGCGCCAGTGAGAATCCTGGTGCGGACACTGCTCTGATTCGCATGCAGGAAATCAGCAAGCACTACGAAATGGGTTCCCAGATCGTGCGCGCGCTCGACGGCATCAACGTCGAGATCGGCCTCGGCGACTGGGTTTCCTTCATCGGCTCCTCCGGTTCGGGCAAGTCAACCTTTCTCAATATCCTCGGCTGCCTCGACCGGCCCAGCGGAGGCGAGTACTTCCTTAACGGCGTTTACGTGGAAGAGCTCGGCCCGAATCAGCTCGCGGAAATCCGCAATCGGGAAATCGGATTCATCTTCCAGAGTTTCAATCTGCTGCCGCGCGCAACTGCGCTCGGCAATGTCATGCAGCCCCTCGTATATCGCCGCATCAGCTACCGGCAGCGCCGGGAAATGGCCATGGAGGCCTTGCGTCGAGTCAGGCTCGATGACCGTATGGACCATCTGCCCAACCAGCTTTCCGGCGGTCAGCGGCAGCGGGTCGCCATCGCCCGCGCGCTGGTGACCGAGCCGTCGATCCTGCTCGCGGACGAGCCCACCGGCAATCTCGACTCGCGCACCTCGGCGGAAATCATGCAATTGTTCGATCAACTGCACCGCGAAGGCCAGACGCTGATTCTCGTGACCCACGAGGAAGACGTCGCCGGCCTCGGCGACCGCGTCATCGAACTGCTCGACGGCAAGATCATCCGCGACCGCCGCGCGGGGGAGCCCCTGCACTGATGTTCTACGTGATTCTGGAAAGCACGCGTTCGGCGTTGATTTCGATCTTCGCCCACGGCCTGCGCAGCTTTCTCACCACCCTCGGCATTGTCATCGGCGTCGCCAGCGTCATCGCCGTGGTTTCCCTGACCCAGGGCATGAGCGCCTTCATCGGCGAGAGTTTTTCCTCGCTCGGCTCCAACAGTCTGACGATCCAGTCCTATACGCCGATCGCCGAGCAGATGCGCGGCGTGCGCGCGCGGCTGACTCCCGAAGACCTCGAACTGATCGAACGCCGCGGCGAGGGCATTGCATCTATTACTCCGATCCTGTACGCCAACCGCACCAGCCAGGTCAGATACGCCGCCCAGACCACTTTCAGCCAGATCATGGGCACGACCTACGCATACCGCGACGTTTCGCAGTCTTACGTGGAACTCGGGCGCTTCATTGCCGAAAGCGACAATCTCACGCGACGCCGGGTCACCGTAATCGGCGAAAAGGTCCGTGAGGATCTCGGGCTGCCGGAAAATCCGGTAAACGAGTACGTCGAACTCGGCGGCGAATGGTTCAAGGTGATCGGCCTGCTGGAAACCAAGGGCGATATCATGGGATTCAGTCAGGATGACATCGTGCTCGTGCCTTACTCAACCATGCAAAGCCTGCAGGGTAACCAAGCGCGCACGGATATTCAGATTCAATTGAGCCTGAGCGAGGAAGCGGAAGTGGAAAACGTGACGCGGCAATTGAGCGCGATGTTGCGAAACGCCCACGACCTCGGCCCGGACGAAGACGATGATTTTGTCATCAACACCGCGGAACAATTGATGGCAACCTTCGACACGATCATCAACATGGTGACCCTGGTGATCGGCGGAATCGTGTCGATCTCGCTGCTGGTAGGCGGCATCGGCATCATGAACATCATGCTGGTGTCGGTTACCGAACGCACCCGGGAGATCGGCATCTGCAAGGCGATCGGCGCCAAGCGCCACCACATCCTCGCCCAGTTCCTGATCGAAGCCATGTTGCTATCCCTGCTCGGCGGCCTCATCGGACTCGCGCTCGGCTTCGGTCTCGGCACGGCCATCTCGAGCAGCATCGAATCCTTTCCCCCGGCCAGCATCCCCATGTGGGCCATCGCGCTGGCGCTGGGATTTTCCGGCTTTGTCGGCGTGCTGTTCGGCATCCTGCCGGCGGCAAAGGCGGCCAATCTCGATCCCATCGACGCGCTGCGTTACGAGTAGCAGCAGATTCTGCGACTGCGCTTCGCTTCGCGCAGAATGACAGAGGGGAACGTCTCTGCACGCACAACGGCCCAAAGGAACGTCATCCTGCGCGCAGTCGCAGGATCTCGCCGCATCTGCAATCCGGTTGACTTTCAATCGGCGAGGAGTGTCTTATTGGGCTGAAGATTTGGAGAATTCAGCATGAACACCTTGTTCCTGAGAATTTCGCTTGCCGCGGGCCTTGCGCTGGCGACCTTGCATACAGCCTGGGCGCAGCCGGAAGGCTGGGTCCGGCCCTATCCCGGTTTCCAGGTGATCGGCAATCTGTATGGCGTGGGGACATACGATCTTTCGGTGTTCCTCATTACTTCCGATGAAGGCCATATCCTGATCAACACCGGCCTTGAGGATTCCACGGCGATGATTCGCGAGAACATGGCGTCGCTCGGATTCCGGCTCGAAGACGTGCGTATCCTGCTGACTCAGCAGTCCCATTGGGACCACACCGCCGCGCTGGCCGAGATCAAGGAAATCGCCGACGCTGAAATGTGGGCTACCGAAGACGACGCCAGGGTGCTCGAAGACGGCGGCTTCAGCGATCCCCATTTCGGCGGAGAGGTCTCTTTCCCGCCATTGACCGTGGACCGCATTATCAGTGAAGGCGACGTCATCGAACTCGGCGATATTCGCCTCACCGTTTACGAACACCCTGGCCACACCGAAGGCAGTTCGAGTTATGAGATGACCGTAACCGAAAACGGCCGCGACTACCGCGTACTGATCGCAAACATGGGCACCATCAACGCGGGCAAGCAGCTCGTCGTCGATCCGACTTACCCCGGAGTCGCCGATGATTTTGCCTCGACCTACAGCCAGCAGAAAACCATGGTAATCGACGTCTGGGTAGCCGCCCACGGAGGCCAGTACGGCCTGCACGAAAAATACGAGCCCGGCCAGGCTTACAGCCCCGACACCTTCGTCGACCCGGAAGGCTTCGTGGCTGCCGTGGAACGCCTCGAACAAATCTATCTGCAACAGTTACAACAGGAACGAACCCGGCAATAACAGGCAGACCAGTTGCGCAAGAAGTAAGCGAGCGCGCGAGGGATCGCGCCTGCGCGTCTTGCGGAGGAATGGGCGGAATGGGCCTTGCTGAAAGCAGCATCGGCGGATATTCTGCAATTGGGCTGTCAGGCTGGGAGGTTCGATACTGGTGGAAAACCGATCAGGCGACGAGCGGGTAGTGATGGTGATTACCGCGACGATGCTGAAACGTACGGGTCTGGGCGTACTGGTCGCCGTCCTGGCCGTATTGGCCTACTGGACCACAGTCTGTCCTTGCGAACGCACGCCGGGGTTATATCTGTTCGGCGATGCCGGGGAAGAGTCGGTGGCGGACTGGACTTTCGCCAACGATGTGGAACTCTGCGCCTTGCAGATCCAGGTCGGCTTGCGCCCACACGCCATCAATCTCAACTGCATGGCGACCGACGACGGCAATTTGTATCTCAGTTGTTCGGTCTGCGACACCAAGTATTGGGCCAGCAAGGTAGAGACCGACGAGCCCGCCCGTTTGCGCCTCGACGGCGTGGTGTATCCGGTCAAGCTCAATCGGGTTACCGATGACGCGACGATGGACCTGTCCTGGCAGGCGCGGATAAGCAAGCTGCGGAGCATCGGCGGGTACGTTACCAATCCGCCGCCGGCCGACGCCCCCCGACCATACCGCTGGTGGACTTTCCGGGTGGAATCCCGTTCCTGAAGCCTCGCAAATTTCCAGTTACCGATCACCTACGCCGTGATGAGCAATCATTACCATGTGGTTCTGCACGGGGAGATTCTGGGAAGGGCGTTTCAAATCCCAGGTGCTGCTGGACGAGGCAGCCCTGTTGTCGTGCATGGCTTATGTCGATCTGAATCCGGTGCGGGCCGGGATCTGCGAAACGCTCGACGAATCTGAATTTACTTCCATCCAGGCGCGTATTCGGGGAGCGGCGCCGGAAAACATCGTTTCGACGGAATGCCTGTCTCCCAGACTGATGCCGTTCCGAACGGGATTGGAAAGCGACCGGGAACCGCCCTCATTGCCGATCGGTCTGCGGAACTACATTGAACTGGTGGATTGGACGGGTCGGATTGTGCGCGGGGACAAGACGGGATTCATTCCGCGGGAGGCGCCATCCGCCTTGACGGACTTGAATCTGAGCAAGGCGCAGTGGCAAACGCTGACGCTGGAGATTCAGAAAGAGGCGATCACGATGTTCAACGGCCTGGACAAGTTGGCTGCAAGGGAAAAGAACAGAGAGAAGAACGCCGCATAAGCTGGGCCGGCCTCAATTTTGTGCCTGAGCGGGCAGCATGGCCCGTGCCCGCGAAAACGCTTCACTGACCACCGATCCCGAAACTGCTCCAGATTTCTTTCTTCAATTGGCACTCAAGTTGAATAGAGTCCAGTACTTGGAATCGACAGCGTGGGTGTCCCAAGAAATCGCCAAGAAGTCGGCGATGACTGGTGGGTGTCCTTCGACGACTCCAGATACGCCTTTTGAGATGGGTGTCCTATGGCTGCCAATTTGGCCGATCACTTTTCATCTCGTACGGACTCCGAAGAGTACGGATTGCATGGAATGCTTCTTATTGTTCCGCTGCCCTCTCTATACTTGTGATATCGGTTCGAAGGAGTGGCTTGTCGGTAACTACAACTTCGGTGAGAATTGTGTCCGCCACATAAGTCTTGGACTTGACTTCTGCAGTCAAGGGATCAAATACGACAACGTAGCCGCCTATCGACATAGCAACATCCTCAGTTCCCGGAATGGGGGTGGCATGTAACTGATTCGGCGTGGACCCAAAAATCTCTTGAAGATCGTGGGCAGCCAATTGTTTCCCGCTCGCTCGATCATAAACTTCAAGCCAGATGCCCTCTCCCCGATTGTGCACATAGACATAATTCTCATGTGTTTGTCCCCATGGCGGATACAATCCCTTGTTCTCTTCTAAATATGTGAGCGATAGAATGTCATTACTATCCAATTCCACTATAATAACTGCTCCAGGGAGAATTTCGACTTTTCCATCTCTTACTTGCGATCTTTCAGGGAGAATACTTGCCAACCGTCTTCCATCAGGTGAGAATATTTCATCCTTACGTATGTATGCTTTTATGCCTCCAATAACTTCTCCAGATAGTGGGTTTAAAGTAGTCATGGCATGACTTCCTCCGAGGTGGCTTACATACAATGAGTTGCCACTCGAATTGTACCGAAGTATCCATGCACTTGGGAAAACTGTAGAAGTATCGCTGTACAAGTTGGACTCAAATACTACATCTGCCTTGTCATTCAACTTGATTGCCACTACAGGCACGTAGTCATTTCTGGGAAGATACGAGCCACTAGCGATATACAATATAGAATCAGAATGATTTATATCAATTTGAGTTGGCGAATGAATTTGATCTAACTCTCTAGAGACCCATTGCAGTATGCCTGTATCGAGATTAACCATGTAGACTTTGCGGTCATCGCCAACAACATATCCGTACCATGTGGGAGGATGACTCCAATAAACCCAGGCCCCTATAGCTAGCAACAGAGCCGATACAGCTAACAAAAATCCCAAGACTACTCCAAGTATTCTCTGATCTTTTTGGAAAACCGACCCGCGCAAGATATATTTCATGTTTCCACCTCATTGACTTTCCTGAACCCAAGGCTTGTCTTTCATCAGCGTCCCGACTCTATCCGCATAATTACATCCAGCTGGATTCATATAGGGGTCAATCAGTTTCCCGTCTACGACTCTTTCATCATCTCTTTCATACTCGCAATGCTTGACTCCGCCGTTGCCATTCGGTGAGTACATCGTTCTCCCTGAGTTGTACCGTGAAAATGCATCATCCCAAATTCTTTCCTTGACTGAGGGCTTAGTGGTGACTGTATGTGGATTCCATATCCAAGGGTGAGCTTCATTGGGATCACGTGGTACGTTTGCATCATAAAACATCTTGAGCCAAGTCAACGAATTACCATAAATTAAATCAAGATAATCCGATCCGGTCTTCAGATTTATACGCCAGTTCCAGAAATGCTCCACCCTCTTTGTCAATTCTGGAATATTGTCGATCTGCATGATGCCCCAGCCATCCGGCTCGCCGTAAACCGGCTCCCCCGTGCCGGTGTACCTGGCTCCGACAAACTGTCTGTGTGTGCTTTCCGCCCAGGCGACAGCCAGTTTCTCGCTGGAGTCTCCGATGATCTCCTTCATCTGGCTCAGCGAAGGATTCGACCCGGAGATCGGATAGACATTTTGATCCGACACCTTCGCAATTTCCTTGCCCCCGGAAGAAACCGTCGCGCTTACCTGAACCGTCAGACTTCCTCCCTGAAGTATCGTACCCCACGGAATCGTCCAGTTGTTGCTCAACACGCTCGGCCCGGCCAGCCCCGAAGCCGTCCCCACAGTCGGAATCCGATCAATGAAATCGTGATGCTCGTCCTGCCACGCCTTCGCTTCCCTTCTCTCCTTCTTCGTCACCTTGTTTCCGTTTTCGTCTTCCGTTTCGACATCTGCTTGATACACGTATGTAACTCTCTCCCTGCCGGTTCCCCGGTAGTAAAGATAAGCGTTCCAGTCATAGGCGATCTCGTAGTTGCTGCCGCTCAGACCTTTGACTTCGGCGTTGAACGTCGCCGCCGGCATCGCGGGAGCGGTCGATATGACAAGATCGTCCGTTCCGACTTTGGTAATGTCCACAACCGGCTCGGAATCGTCGTCCGGGTTCGTGGGCGTTATGTCCGGAATGGTTGCAGGAACCGCCTCGCAATCGTCGGCGTCGCTGGAAGTACATTGGATCAGGGTCTGCCGTATCCTTTCGAGAATGAATTCCAGCGCCTCGACGATGTCGCATTCCACGCCGTTCGAAATACAGTAATCGCCGACCGTCGCCAGAACGCCGCGTTCCTCGTCCTCCAGGGCGCCTCCGAACACCTCGACGTCCAGGATTGCCTCCAAAGTATCCGAAACGATCCTGGCGAACCTCGATCCAGGGTCCAGCGTTCTGCTGTCCCGGTATTGTCTGAGAACGTTCAGGGCGAGAAACCGCGCATCGGAATCGAACCCGGAAGTATTGTATACGTTCAGGTCCGGCGGAGGTTCCGACCCCACGCTGGGAATGGAAATGACCACTTCGTAAGGATCTCTCGCGGTCAGGAGGTAGCCTCCGTAAAGTATCGACTGCGGACCCAGCCAGTAGCCGTTGTCGCCCATCAGCAAACAGAACACCGAAGAGTATCCGATACAGTTTCCGATGTTCTGGTTCCATAGATCGATGGACAGGGATACCGCTCCATACACGGCGTATGTCACCGATCCGGACGCGCCCATCAAAAACTCTTCTTCGTTTTCATTCTCGTCCCGCTTCACGACGGGCAGTTTGCGTCCCGTGGACAGCGGGCCTTCGAGGTAGCTCGGATTCCTGATCCATTTGGCCAGGTCGGAGAAAAATTTCTCGAACGTGGCGCCCACGGCGACATGGTCTTCCGGAATCTCGTAGATCCGGTCGTGCAGTTCTGGGACATCCACGGGGTGCAGTTCTGGGACATCCACCGGTCAACACTACCATGTACCGAGTCAATTCTTTAGGGCCGTTTACAGTTTCTCCCGCTAACGCGACCGGCGATTGTCTGGCGCCGGGGAGAGCCGCTCATCGGGCCGGTGGGAGATGTCGCGGCACGGCAACTCCTTCCGCGCTCTGCCGGATGCCGATTTCGGCTACCCTGTGCTGCCCCGAAGAACCGGCTTTTCGCGCAACCGGCCGCGGCGCACCCTCACGAGGTGTCGAGCAACTCCGGCTCGCGGGGACGGACGCCGAAGGCGATGGCGCCGTATAGCGTCTCCCAGTCCCGGAGAATATGGGTGGTGAACAGGCTTCTCACCTTTTGCCAGAAGTACAGGGGCCGTTCCGCCCGGGCCTGCGCCGCCTGGAACAACCGGCAGCTTCTCCGCTGCGCCTGGTCGATCAGAAAGGCCAGCATCATCAGATGCGCGAACACCGTCGCCAGATGGTTGTCGCCGTGACCGTAGTTGTGCTCAAAGCCGTAGCCTTGGTTCTTCAGGGTATTGAAAGTCTCGTTCTCGATGCGCCAGCGGGCGCGGCCCGCCCGCATCAGCGCCTCGGCGTTCGTCTCGGTGATCCGAAGGTCCGTGACCCAGGAAAAGCGCTGTTCCTTTTTGCCCGGACGGGTCTCCCGGCACTCCAGGAAGTTCACCTCCAGACCGAAGTGCGCATCGTTCAGCGGCGCGCCGTTGAGATAGCGGTAGCGGCGTGTCACACCGTCGGTATCGACCGTCTCGAACGTCCGCGTCCCCGGCGTGGCCTCCACCCACGCGAACAGATGCTTGTGGTCCCCCGGCTTCACGCCCAGCACGAATCGCATGTCCAGCGATTGCAGCAGGCGGATGTGCGGGCCGTTCGACGCCAGCGCGTCCTCCACCACCAGCAGCTTCAGATGCGGATGCTCCCGCCGCACATGGGTCAGCAATCGCTTGGCCGCGTTGCGCTCGCAGTCGTTCTTCCGCGCTCCGTCCGCGCGCACGATCGGCTCCGGCGCCAGCGGAAACACCTCCCGCTGTTCCGGATGCACCAGCACCGCCCCCAGCATCTGATGGTAATACGTCACCCGCCCGTCCCGGTGATGCTTCTCGCAGCAACGCTTGCAGCGCACCCGCGAAGAGGAAAAATACCCCGTGCCGTCCACCGACAGCAGATAATGGCCTAGCCAGGTGAACCCCTCCAGGGCCTTGCCCCGCTGCAACACCGCGAACAATCGCTTGAACGCGCCCCGCAACGCCAAGGGCTCCACCTCGTCCAGCCGCTCCCGCAGCGCCGTGTCGCACGGCGCGTCCCCGATACCGTACAGATGCTTCAGATTCTCCCGGATCAACCCGTCGTCCCGCGCGCCGCGGTCAAATTGCAGCAAAGAGGAAAACTTCAGCCCGAAAACCGCCAGACCCGACATCAGATAATCCGGCAAGCCCCGCTTGCGGCCCCGCACCGGATCCGGAATCCCCTCAAAACACTTCCGCACTTCCCGCAACAATCCCGGCGCGCTCAACGCCCCGCGCAATGCAAGCTTGGCCATGACAGCTTCCCCAAAACAGAGACTTCATGACCGTTTATCCGAATCCAGCACGAAAAGTTTACGAAAACCGTTTTTTGCGGCAATCGCAAACCGTTGATTTCATTGATATCCGATATTCAGCGGGAATCGCTGGGCCGTTTACAGAATTTTGGGCAAGATTCCGGGTCGATGGTCAGTGAAACTTATTCGCGGGCACGGGCAACGCTACCCGTTCAGGCATGAAATTGAGGTCGGCCAATCTACGCGGCTTTTCTTGTCAGGCGCCTTTCTCTAGCCGCCAACTTGTCCAAGCCGTTGAACATCGTGATCGATTCCTTTTGAATCTCCAGCGCCAGTATTTGCCATTGCGCCTTGTCCAGATTCAAGTTCGACAAGGCAGATGGCGTCTCTTGTGGAATGAATCCTTTTTTGTCCGCACACGCAATCCGCCCTGTCCAATCCACCAGTTCAATGTAGTCCCGCAGACCGATCGGCAATGCAGCTTTTCCCCGGTCGTGCTTCAAACCGATCCGGAACGACATCATTCTGGGAGAGGGGCATCCCGTCGAATCGATGTTTCCCGGCGCCACTCCGCGAATGCGCGCCTGTACGGAGGTAAAATCAGATTCTTCAAGCGTTTCGCTGATGCCGACCCGCACCGGATTCAGATCGACATAGGTCATGCACGACAGTAAAGCCGCCTCATCCAGCAGCGCCTGGGATTTGAATCGCCCTTCCCAGAATCTCCCCGTACACTCGTCTTCCCGATTGGCCCTGCGGGCGATGTATTCGTTCAGGCAGCGCATGAACCAACTGATGCTGGTTAATCGTTCGCGCCAGGTTGCGACGATGCGGTCCAATTGCCGGTATTCCGTCTCGGAGCGCAGTTCCCCGCGCAGGTAGCAATGCACCAGAGGGTCGCCCTTGTATAGACTGAGCCAACAGCGGATAACTCCATCCCGATCCCAGGCTCGGGCACGAGACTCATCAATGTGCAAAACCAGGTGGTAATGATTGCTCATGACCGCGTAGGCGGCGATATCGATGGCGAAGACCTCGCCTAGTAGCGCCAACCGGTCCACCAACCAAGGCTTGCGGTGGTCGAAGTTCTTGCCGGAATACCGATCTTCGCCACAGAGAAAGGCCCGCCGGACACACCGGGAAACGCAGTGGTAAAAGCGTGTGTCCGCCAGTGAGACGATTTGGGAGCGGGGCCGGGTCATCTTCTGCCTGCAAGTCAATGGATTTCTTACAGGTAGGTATAGTCAGGATGCTCCAGAATGCCAAATCTTGGGAGAATTTAGGGCGGGGCCCTCTGCTGCATCTGTGATTGGGGATGCGTGTCCCGGAGGGTGTGTCCCGGAGGGTGCATTCAAATTTACTTCTTCCATAGGCTCTCAAGTTTAATGGAGTCCAAGGCTTGGAATCGACAGCGCGGGTATTCCATGACTGGCGGGTGTCCTTTGACTCACTAACCGAATTCTTCTCTGATAAATCTACCTGAAACGAAAAACAATACTCTTTGAATTGACCCAATGATGTTTCTGTTTTGAGCATATTCCAAATTCAAAGTCATATATGTACCTAAGCTTCCACTCAAATAACTGTAATAGAAAATCGGTCTACCCAAATATTTGCCAAGCATCGTATAAATTTCACGAGCTTCTTCGGATGGATAAAACATAACCCCTGATTCTCTTACGCGTCCCAGTGCATTGTTGGCGAGATATAGTGCATCTTGATTGTAGATTGAATAGTCCTTAACTTCCCATTCAGATTGATCAGAAAATGTGACGGCAACGGCGTAAGTCGTATTCGCCACTTCAGGATCATCAATTTTGTCGGCGAGCTCCAGATCAAAGTTAATTGGGCGATAGCTATAGGCAACATCAGGCACTAATTGTTCCGTATCGGTGATGTCAAGATCTACGATGAAGCAACGTACCCACGTAGAATTACATTCTGTTCTCCGCTCGCCGGCTTGATCTTGAATCAGGCCTGTAGCCACTGCTCCTGTTGAATCCAACAACCAATTGATTCCTACCACTTCAGGCACAGTTGCTACTAACGGAGCCGCTTCATCAAAATAGCTGCCATTATGAGATAGTATCCATTCATCGAGGTCTCGGAAAAAACTGGATGTTTCAGGCCCTATCTGAACGTGCTGCGTAGGCAATTCTCCTCCGGCAAAACATAGCTCGCATACCGGAGCGAATACTATCTGATCATACGCCCCGGGAATGTATTCGGATAATTCCGAAAGTACTAAATCAACGTTACGGTCACCATTGAGTTCTGCTAAAACGACCGACTCTTGAATTGAAGTAAGTTCGGGAAGGTCGTACAAATGCGCACCTTCCAGCACAAAGCTATTATCTTCCTGTTGTATCAGAACGAAATCATGAATTGCCGGCAAGTATCCTTCACTTGGGTCGCGAACCAAAATATCAACCAAATCATCACCGTTTATAAATCCGACTTCTGCTTCGTAAAAACAATCGAACCCAAATCGGTTAACTTCGATCACACCTGGATATGACCTTAAGTACTGCGGGTCGCTCCCTGCTACATACTCTTCCTTATTCGTAAAACCATCTCCATCAGGATCCATCCTGTGGTCAGTTCCTTCGTTTGGATCCAATTCATTTCGCTCCTCCCAAAAATCATCCATTTGATCTTCATCAGCATCAAGTTCGATTTCTCTCGAAGTTCCGAGTGATTCAGGCTGGTAATAAATTGGCCTTATACATCCGTCACTGAGATCTGTCTCGGAAATAATCGGAGCATAAAACAAAATTATACTTACTAATCCAATAAAGGCTACAGCAATTGCTAAAAGCAATAGGAAAGAAGGTATCGCCATCTTTAATATTATCGGCTTAATCATTTATCAAATCACTCATCACTCTTTGGACATTCAAAATCAACATCCACTGCTTCCTCACTATATGCGGAAGTTCTTGCTACCCAGTCATTATCTTCTTCTTGCAGCTCATGATGTAAAAACTTGTAGCTTGACGGGTCAGTTATTCCAATTGTTTGCTTAATACTAGCTTTTGTTAAGGAATATCCGGATGCATAAACATAATAATCTCTATCAGATGAACATATACTTGAACCAATTCTATTCACATACTTCGCAGCATCTCCCTGCCATACCCTCAAACCGTTGGGATGGTTATGCCATAGCGACTTATCTAGAGAGTATTCAGGAATACCCACTTTCTCCGTATCAAAACTTGTAAATACATTTGTTACCTCCACTGGCGTTGATGTGTCGTCAATAGTTACAAGAACTTCTATGCCAAGTAGTTTCGAAAACGAATGCAAATCGGACTTGTGAATAGCCTCCGCAGCGGCATCTGCCGATGTGTAAGTTTGTTCGGAAAGTGGAACCAATAGCTCAGTTAGCCTGGTATATATTGAGGCCTTCTGAGCTTGTGAAAAATCGCCACTGATACATGGAAGCATGTAAGTACATCTTAGTAATCCAGGTATGGCATCGAGGTTTGGAGAACTGTTTCTCTCATCCTCAGTAACGGGATTTTGGGGAGATGGTAATGCAAGACGATCAACCATAAATTCATGAGTGTTTAGCACATCATGAACTACGCTAGTATATTGATCAGAACTCTCGATACGCGGGTAAATACCCTTGCCCACACCCAGAAGGCGACTATTGAGGACTTCCATTCCCAGATACGCCTCCAACGTAAGCGAAATGGCCCTCGATTGCTCCGTGCCGGGCGTCAACGCACTGCCTTCTGCCCGCAGCGACTGCAGGTAGCGGCTCGCCAGCTGCCAGGCGTCCTGATTGAACCCGGAAAAGTCCCTGACTTCCACTTTCACGGTCGGGCTGTACTTCACCTTGATGAACGCCTCGTAATTGTTCTCGTCTGGATCGTCCTCCACGTCCGTCACGAGCACCTTGTGAGGCTTCGCTCCATAATCGCAATGAATCTTGCCGCTCGAACACGGATCGCCACTGGGAAGATTCACCAGATCGTTCAGATCGCCGGTGAAGACATAACAGAAGAATGAACTCCCCGTTTCGCATTCCCTCTTGACCGGCAGGCAGGTGCCCTCGAAGCAGTCGTTTCCCCCGGTCGCGTCTTTCAAGGGAATCTCGGTTTGACCCCCCGGACGCCGGGCGATGATGTTGTTTTCCGCATCGCGCAGGAATTCGATGCCGACGATCTTCGGCACGCTCACCTTCGGCGCGTTCTTGATAAAGTACTTGTCGTCGTCGATCCAGGCGGCCAGCTCCTTGAAAAACTTTTTCACGTAGGGCGGCAGATTGGTATGCCTGACGGGCAGCGCGTGACGTTCGTAATAGTTGCCGTAGACCACCCGGTCGTTCGCTCCGGTGATATGGTCGTCCAGCCCCGTCAGCACCAGATCCTTTACTCCGTCTCCGTTCAGGTCCACGAATTCGGCGTCGTTGCTGATGTCGGTCAGATTGGACGGAATCATGTAGTCGTCGGCGTCCTTGATCTCAAAACCACCCTCCTCCCGCTGCACCAGCACGAAATCGGAAACCGCGGGAAGAACGCCCTTGGTCGGATTGCGCACCAGTATGTCCTTGAGCATGTCGCCGGTGTCGATGTTGCCTATGTGGACGGTGTAGCTGTCGTTGAAGCCTGAGGACAACTCAGGAACGCTTTTCGGGTGGCTTTCGTCCCAGTTCGGGTCGGTGCGGGCGGTGTGTTCCTCCAGGTTGTTGTAGCCGTCGCCGTCCTCGTCGTGCAGCGCGTCGTCCGCGTCGTCCGGATCCAAGCCATGGTTCCACTCCCATGCGTCCGACATGCCGTCCCCGTCGGTATCGGGCAGCACGGTTTCGGCGGGGGTGCGGGTGGGGTCGGTGCCGTGCTTGCACTCGTGTACGTTGCTCGCGCCGTCGCCGTCGGAATTAGTGGAGCCTCCGTCGGAGGCGTCCAACGGATTGAAACCGTATCTGATCTCGCAAGCGTCGGGCATGCCGTCATTGTCGTCGTCCGTATCTTCGGAATCAACGGTTCCATCGCCGTCGGTGTCGGGATCGGCCGTCGCCTTCACCGCGGTGAGGCTCGCGCTTGCGCTGGCCGTGCCGCCCACACCGGTACAACTGACCGCAATATCATGCGTTCCGGCGGAGAACGGACCGATGGTCCTCGTTCCAGACGCGGACAGATTCGTGCTTCCGTATTTGCAGGACGCCGCGTCGGTGCTGGACCAGGTCACGACCACGGTATCCTTGTCCGCGGTGATCTTCGTTTTGGAAAGGATGACCGTGACCGAAGGCGGATCGGGTTGTTCCACGGTCAACAATCTCGTTTCGCTGTCCGAGCCGCCGGGGCCGTCGCAGGAAACGGTGAAACGGCGGGTTCCCGCCGTCGCGTATGGGCCGACCGTAGCGCTTCCGCCGGTCGCGACCGCGGTTCCGTCGCGCGAACAGGACGTCGCGTTCCGGCTGCTCCAGGTCAATGTCGAAGTGTCGGAACCGGCCTCGATTGTGGCGGGGTTCAAGCGAAGCGTAACCGTCGGTGGATCGGGTTGCGGTTCCACGGTAAGTGTGGCCATTCCGCTGGCGTTGCCGCCAGGACCGGTACAGCTTACGGTGAAATCGTAACTGCCTTGCGTATACGGCCCGACGCTTGCGTTGCCGCTTGTCGCCACAGCGCGGCTATCGCGGGTGCAAGACGTCGCGTCGGTGCTTGACCACGACAGGGTGGCCGTTCCCGTGCTGGCGATGATCGATTCGGGATTCAGACTTACAGTGACCGTTGGCGGGTCCGGCGCCTTCTCGGCGGTCAGCATGGCCGTGTCGCTCGTGGTGCCGCCCGTGCCAGTGCAACTCACCATAAAGTTGTGAGTTCCCGCCGTGAAAGGGCCGAGGTTTCTGATCGTGCCGTTCACGGCCCGCGTCCTGCCGTCGTACGAACAGGAATCGGCGTTGCTGCTGGTCCAGGAAAGGTCCACCCGGTCCACACCCGCGGTTACCGTGTATTTGGACAGTGTAGCGGAAACCACCGGATTTGGGGCTTCCGCTTTCCACGAAACGCTATCGGAGGTCGAACCCAGACGATTGGCGCACGACACCGTGGCGGATTTCGTTCCAGCCTGACTGTAAGAATAGGGGCCGAAAGTCTTCGAGCCAGAGGTCGAGGCGTTCGCGCCGTCGAGCTTGCAGGAATCCGCATTGCTGCCGGTCCAGGAAACCCGGACGGTATCGCTGCCGTTGGCCTTCACCGTACCTGGAGACACGCTCGCGCTGATCGAAACGCGGCTGATGGCCTCCCAGTTGATGGTGTGCGAAGTGGTTCCGCCGTCGCCGGAGCAGGAAAAGGTGAGGGAATGCTTGCCGGCGGAATATGGACCGAGGGTCGCCGAACCGCTCGCGGGAAATTTCGTGCCACCCACCATGCACGACTTGGCGTTCGTCGCCGAGTAAGTCACGACGAACTTGTCCTTGCCGGCTTCCAGCAGGGATTTGGAAAGCGTTGTGGTGATTACCGGCTTGGCGACGTTGTACACGGTCACGCTCAAGGTGCTGGCGGCGTAGCCGGCCTTGCCGTTGTTCCAGCACTCGATCAACACTGTCTTGGTTCCCGCGGTGGTCCACGGGCCGACCGTCGCGCTGCCTGAAGCGGCGCGTGACGTTCCGTCCACGGAACAGTATCTGGCGTTCCGCCCGCTCCAGGTCAGGGTCGCGGTGCCCGAGGTGATCGGGACGCGTTCCGGCGCAACCGAAGCAGTGAGCACGACCGGCTGCGATTCTTCGGGGTTGTTCGGGCCGCCGGGGTTGGGATTGTTCGGGTCTTCCTGGGCGTGGGCCGCGAGCGGAAACAGGAGCGGGAGCGACAGGAACAGGAATGCGGCAAAGAGGCGGCGAGCGGAACAGACGAAAAATCGCGGGGCGAGCGCGTATACGAGAATGAGCATGTGAAATCCCTTTCTGGACTGAGGGTTTTTTAGGTGCGTTGAACATTTTCGGTACAAGTTTGCAAATCTTTAATCTTTTGTTGCGCTGCCGCTCCCCGTGCCGAATTCAAGCGGCTGAACCCGCACTGCTGTTGCAATCGGGCAGCAAAAAGTCTAGCCTCGAACAATTGTTCGCACCCGCTGCCGATGGCGGGCGCGGGCTGCCTCTGCATAACAAACGGAGCTAACCCAGTGAATGCGAAACTGACGCGCAGACGTTTTATCAAGGGGGTGATCTTCTCCGGCGCGGCCGCTACGACCGGCGCCGCGGGGGTCTACCTCGCCCAGGCGCAGTCCGGACTGTCAGCCGCGGAGCGCTTGATCACACTGAACGTCAACGGCCGCGACCGGCCGGTCGATGTTCTGCCCCAGGAGACCCTGGCCCATACCTTGCGTTACCGGCTCGACCTGACCGGCACCAAGATCGGCTGCAATCGAGGCGAATGCGGCGCATGCACCGTGCTCATCGACGGCGTGCCCAACTACTCGTGCTCGGTGCTGACGCATAACGTCAAGGACAAGGCCGTGACTTCAGTCGAAGGCCTCAAGGCCGCCGACGGTACGCTGCATCCGGTGCAGCAGGCCTTCATCGACGAAAACTCCCCGCAATGCGGATTCTGCACGCCGGGTCAGATCATGTCCGCGGTGGCGCTGCTGAACGACAATCCGTCGCCGGACCGGCAACAGGTCCGCATGGCCCTGTCGGGCAACCTGTGCCGTTGCGGCGCTTATGAACATTACATAAACGGCGTCTTGCGCGCCTCGGGGCAACTGGCATGACTACGCATATAGGATTCGATTTCGTTCCGCCGGACGTTCCTGGCAAGGTCACCGGCGAGATCAAGTACGCTGAAGACTATCGCCGGGAAGGCATGGTCTTCGCCCGCTTGCTGACCAGTCCCCTGCCCGCGGGCAGAGTGGCAAGCATCGACGCCAGTGAAGCGCTGCGCATGGATGGAGTGGTCGGCGTCTTCACCGCCGCGGATCTGCCGCCGGTTGCGCCTCCCGCCAATCCCGCGCTCGCCTCCGACTACATCACTTACGTCGGCCAGCCTATTCTGGCCGTCGCGGCGACCACCGAAGAAATCGCGGAAACCGCGATTCAGCGGATCCGGGTGGAATACGAACGCCGTCCCTTCGTGGTGGACCCGCTGGAAAGCCTTTCCCCGGGCGGCGCCACCGCCTACCCGGAGGGCAACGCCCTGGTTCCCGTCCAGGAAGAAGGACCGGACGGCACGACCATCAACAGCGCTCGGATCATGGACGTCAAATGGCCGCAAGAGGCCATCGACGCCATGCGCGCGGGGCGCGAACCCGTCGGCGCCGAGTTCACCCGGGAATGGGAGTTCGGCGACCTCGAAGCCGGATTCGCGGAAGCGGTCGCTGTCGTCGAGGAACCCTTCGTCACCATCGGCTACCCGCACCACTCGCTGGAGTCGCGCACTTGCATGGCTTACTGGGAAAACGGCAGGTGTTATTTCCACGGTTCCTCCCAGAGCCAGAGCGCCAACAACGCAGGACTGGCGCGCATGCTCAATATCGATCTCGCCGATCTCGTCTTCATCAACGAGGCCACCGGTGGTGGTTTCGGTTCCAAGATCGGACCCTACCCCTACATGGCGATAACCGGCCAGTTCTCGCGTCAATTGAACCGTCCGGTGCAGTTGCGTATCACCCGGGAGCAGGAGTTCTACATCGGCTCGGCCCGTTCCGGCATGCAAGGCTGGATCAAGGTCGGAGTCAGGGAGAACGGCAAGGTGTCCGCGGTCGATCTGATCATCGTCAACGACGGGGGCATGACCGGAGGCGGCAGCGGCAATTCATCGGCGCAACACGTTACCGTTGCCTATCAGCCCGAGGCCATGCGATTCCGCCACATTTCGGTCTATACCAACACCACGCCGCGGGGCGCCCAGCGCGGCCCCGGTCAGAACGAAATGTCGGCCATACTCGCCCCGGTCACCGACAAGGCGGCGTCCGCCGCCGGCGTGGACCGGGTTGAATTCCGCAAGGTCAATGCACTCAACAGCGACGGCTTCCAGGGCGGCAGTCAGGGTCCGGTGACCAGCGCGTTCGTGCGCGAAGCCATCGATCAGGGCGAGCGCCTGTTCAACTGGCGCGAAAGGCTCGAGCAGCCCAAACGCAACGGCAGCAAGGTACGCGGCCTGGGAGTCGGCATCGGCTATCACGGCGCCGGCGGCCGCGGTTACGACGGCCTGTTGCGAATGGATACCGACGGCATGCTGCATATCCATAGCGGCGTGGGCAACCTCGGCACGTACTCCTATGCCGCAACCTGCCGCGCCGCGGCCGAAGTGATGCAGATTCCCTGGGAGCGCTGCCAGATTCATCGCGGTCGCAGCGACCGGCATCTACCGCACAGTTCCGGCCAGGGTGGCTCCAACACGGTGTTTACCCATAGCCGGGCGAACTGGGTCGCCGGTCAGGACATGATCGCCAAGATGAAGGAAATTGCCACCATGGACCTCGGCGGCAGCGCGGACGATTACGAGATCGGCGACGAGCGCGTATTCCGCAGCGCCGAACCCGATACCGGCCTCAGCTACGCGCAATGCGCCCAGCGCGCGATGGAACTCGGCGGCGCCTTCAGCGGCGAGGAATATCCCGAGGATATCAATCCGCTGACCCAACTCGCGGTACAAGGACTTGCCGGCAGCGGCCTGATCGGCGTCGCCAGGGATAACATCCCGGGCGTGGGGCAGCCGCCTGGAGTCGTGGTCGGCTTTATCGAGATCGAACTCGACACCGACACCGGCAAGTACGACATTCTCGACTACGCCGCGGTCGCCGATTGCGGCACCGTGGTGCATCCGAAGAATTTCGACAATGCCATGCGCGGCGGCGCCGTCTGGGGCGTGGGCCTGGCCGCTCTCGAGCGCCATGTCTACGATCCGCAGAACGGGCTGCCCGCCAACGTGGGTCTGTATCAGAGCAAGCCGCCGACCATTCTCGATGTGCCGGTGGAAACCAGCGCAGCAGCGGTCAACATTCCGGATCCTCAGAATCCGGCAGGCGGCCGCGGTATCGGCGAGCCAACCCAGGGCGCCGCCTGCGCCGCGCTGGCGTCAGCCATGTCCGATGCCCTCGACGGGCATCTGTTCAATTCCGCGCCGATCACGACGGACATGATCGTGAATCACCTGGCGGGGAATTCCTACAGTACTCAATCCCTGAAAACCAACACATTCTGAGGTTTCGCTATGCCTTCACATGACGTAATGCCAAATATGGAGCTCTACCAGCCGGTAATGCTGGAAGACGCGATTACGATTGCCGAGCGCCTCGGAGACCGGGGCTGGCTGGTGGGCGGAGGTCAGGATACCTATGGTTGGTTGAAGGACCGCGCCAAAGCTACCGATGCGCTCATCGACCTGAGCGGAATTGAATCCCTACGCGGCGTACGCCAGGACGGCGACACGCTGGAAATCGGCGCGATGACCACCTTGACCGAGTTAGCCGACGACCCGCTGATCCGAGAGCACTACTCGCTGCTCGCGGACGCAGCCGCGATCGTGGCGAGTCCGCAGATTCGCAATATCGGCACCATCGGGGGCAATGTCTCCCAGGATGTACGCTGCTGGTACTATCGCCGCGGCCTGTCGTGCTATCGGGCCGGCGGCAATTTGTGCTACGCCGACACTCCCGAGGGCATGAATCGCGAACATGCGCTGTTCGAAGGCAGCCGCTGCGTCGCGGCAGGCGCTTCCGACACGGCGCCGGCGCTGGTCGCGCTCAACGCCTCCATGGTGATTCGCAATAGCGGCGGTGAACGCGAAGTCTCGGCGGAAGACTTTTTCGTCGGCCCGGCGCGAGATATTCTCAACACAACCATCATGCGCCCGGGCGACATTCTCACTGCGATCCGGCTGCCGGCCGACTGGCGTGACGCCACTTTCTATTTCGAGAAAGTAGCCGACCGCAACGTGTGGGATTTCTCGCTGGTCAATATCGCGGCGGCCTTTCGCCTAAACGGCGATGCCATTACCGACGCCAGCGTCGTTTGCGGCGCGGTACAAACTACGCCGAGGCGACTGCGCAACGTGGAAAACGCCGTTCACGGAATGAGCAAGGATATGGCCACCGCCGAGGCGGTCGCGCCGATGGCCACCGCCGGCGCGCGAGTGCTGGCTCACAACGGGTTCAAGGTTCCACTGATGCAGAACCTGGTGAAACGGGCTATCGCGGCCTGAGTTTTGGTGGCTTCGATCCGTCGCCGTCTGGTGAGTGGTATTTAGCGGACGCCGTAAATACCACTCACCAGACGGCGACTCACGCTGTCGGCAGTTCTTGGATCGCGATTTCGTAGACTGTGTCTATCCATTCCGGCGCATCATTAAGATTCGGCAATAGAATCAACTCTTCCCCGCCCGCTTCGATGAATTGTTCG
Source organism: Pseudomonadales bacterium (assembly GCA_963666325.1). Classification (GTDB taxonomy): domain Bacteria; phylum Pseudomonadota; class Gammaproteobacteria; order Pseudomonadales; family Pseudohongiellaceae; genus UBA9145. The sequence continues at coordinate 3,825,969 of OY762706.1, read as the reverse complement.
CGGTACTCGCGCCCTATTTCGTGCAAGGTCTCCAGGCAGTCGGTCACGAACGAGGGCGTGGCCACCGCCACTCGCTTCTTGCCCTGGGCAAGCAGTTCCCGCAAATGCAGATCGAGATAGGGTTTGGTCCATTCGGACGGGCCGAATCGCGACTGAAACGCCACCGAGCTGGCTCCGACTTCCTGGCCGAGTTCGGCAGCGATGGCGCGGCTGGTCGCCATACATTGGGCGCGATAACAGTTGCGGTTGACCTCGCTTACTTCGTCACAGCAGGCGCCGAAATTGCAGCAGCCGCGGTTGTCGGTCCTGCGAATCGCCGCCTCGGGAAGACCGTGGTAACTGAAAACCAGGTGATCGACGTTAGTTTGGGCCAGATTGGCGCGGATAACCTCGGCCCAGACGCGAATGAACGCCGGCTCGGCGAAGAAGTCATCGATGAAACTGAATTTCGGCGCCTGTCGCCAGTCTGCCGCCGCGGAACGCACGGTATGAAAGGCGGATTCCGTTGTCGCCCTGGCGTACTGGGGATACATGGGGAAAACCAGGATTTCATCGCGGCCTTCCCGTTCGAACTCGGCAAGTGCGTCGGCGATGAACGGTTTGCTATAGGCCATGCCGATACGCACCGCGACATCGGCGCCCGCGGCATCGAACTTTTCCTGCACGCCGCGTCTGACCCGCTCGGAATAAACCTGCAAGGGCGATCCTTCTTCCATCCAGATTCCGGCGTAATCACGGGCCGTGCGCGGCGCTCGCAGCGGCAAGATGATCAGGTTCCGCAACACCCACAATCCGATCGGGTTGATGTCGAAAACGAACCGGTCCGCGAAAAAGTGTCGGTAGAACCCGCGAAGCCCCCTGGCCGTGGGCTCCGCCGGCGTTCCCAGATTGATCAGCAAGACTGCTTTGGACATGTTGACGGGCTATGAGATTCGCGAAAGTCCTGCGCATTTTATCCCCAATCCGGTAATCTTGCGTTTTTGTCGCAGCAACTCCGTGAGGGGGTCATTCATGATTCGCAAAAAATCTCTTGTTGGATTGGCTACTTTGTTTTTTTCCTTTCCTTTCGCCCAGGCGCAGGATAGCGGCCTGATCGCCGACGGCGCGGAAGTCGTCGAAGTGCGTGGCGGATTCGGTTTTCTCGAGGGGCCGGTGACCGACCGCATGGGTGACCTGTACTTCACCGATATCAATGCCAACCAGATCTGGCGCTATACCGCCGGCGGCGAGTTCGAGATCGCCATCGAGCCGAGCAATCACGCCAATGGACTGACGCTGGATCTCGACGGCTCGCTGCTGATCTGCGAACAATCCGGCCAGCGAATCACCCGCAGGGAGGCCGACGGCAGCCTGAGTGTGATTGCCGACAGCTACGATGGGGCACCTTTCAATAGCCCGAACGATCTCTGGGTCCATCCGGACGGCTCGATCTATTTCACCGATCCGCGTTACCGCTTCCCGGAAGGGCCTCCCTCCCAGCCCGGTGAATACGTCTACCGCATTGCTCCCGACCGGCAGAGCATAAGCGCCCTGGTTACCGACATCCCCAAACCGAACGGCGTGCTCGGTACCGAAGACGGGAGCGTGCTGTATCTGGCAAGCACCGAAACCCGCAAGATCTACCGCTTCGATATCGCCGCCGACGGTTCGCTGGAAAACCGGAGCGAATTCGCCGACCAGGGTTCGGACGGCATGACGCTGGACGAATTCGGCAATGTCTACCTGACCTGGGGCGGCGGTGTCAGCATCCGCAACCCTGACGGTGAAGAGATCGAATTCATCGAGACTCCGCAGAATCCGGCCAACGTCGGTTTCGGCGGCTCGGACGGCCGCACCCTGTACATGACTGCGCGCACCAGCCTGTATTCGTTGCGCATGAATGTCACGCCAAGCCGCTAGGGCCTATTATTGCTGCTCTGTTTCGAAAAAATTATGTGTACTTTGGTAACAGAAACCGTGTTAGACTCGGGTACTTTCAAGATACCTGAACCAATCAAACAAACAACATCATTCATGAGGATCATGACGTGAAAAAGATCATGTTAACGGCCATTTGTGCGCTGATTGCGAGTTCACCTGTATTCGCCGGCGAGCGCGTGGGCGATTTCTCCCTGATCGACCATCAGGGCGCCTTCCACCACATGGCCTGGTATGACGACCAGGAAGCCATCGTATTGCTGCCCCAGGCCAATGGCGCAACCGATTCGGAAGCGCTGGCGGCATTGCAGGATTTGCGGTCCCGCTATGAAGTGCAAGGCGTGGAATTCATGCTGATCAATCCCGGACTGGACACCAGCCGCGATGCAGTGCGGGCGGAAGCCGAACAGGCGGGAATCGATTTGCCGATCCTGATGGACGACACGCAACTCGTCGCGGACATGCTCGGATTGACCCGACTGGACGAAGCCGTCGCTTACGATCCGGCGACCTTTGAAGTGCTTTATCGCGGCGAAGCAGGCCCGGCACTTGCAGAGGTTCTCGATCAGGTCCTCGATGGCCAGAGCATTGAACTGACCGCCGCCGCAACCGATGGCGCCGCCATTTCCTATGGCAGCCTTCAATCGCACGGAGAGCTTTCCTACGAGCACGACATCGCTCCGATCATCGCCGAGAACTGCGCCGAATGTCACCGCCAGGGCGGCATCGCGCCTTTCGCCATGGACAGCAAACTGGCCGTGCAGGGCTGGTCGCCGATGATTCGTGAAGTCGTGCTGACGCGCCGCATGCCTCCCGGCCAGATCGACACCAAGGTCAGCTACAAGATGCGCAATCAGATGAATCTGAATGACGACGAAATGCAGAAGCTCATCAGCTGGATCGACGCCGGTGCGAACACCGAAAGCGCAACCGATCCGCTGGCCGAACTCGTATGGCCCGATACCAAGTGGACCCTGGCCGAAGTCCTCGGCGAGCCGGACCTGGTCATCGAAGTTCCTCCCCAGTCCGTTCCCGCCACCGGCGTTGTCGACTATCTCAACATCCCCATCGATCTCGGCCTGACCGAAGATCGCTGGGTGCGCGCCTCGGAAGTATCTCCGGGTGCGCCGGATGTGCTGCACCATATCATCACCACGGTGATTCCTCCCGAAGGGCGCCGTGATGGTTTCGATATGGTTGTCGAAGCCATCAACAGCCTGCCGGAAGAGCGCGCGGTTGCGATCCGCACCGAGATTTTCGCGGCCATGGCTGCGGGCGAGGCACCTGACATCGACCGCATATTCGCGGAAAACCCCGACATTGACATCGGTTCACTGCTCGGCAGCGGCGACCCCGACCAGGGAGCCATCGCCGGCTATGCTCCCGGCAACAGCTTTTCACTGAATCCGGAAGGAGTCGGCGGATTGATCAAGGCAGGCACTCGACTGAATTTGCAGATGCACTACACGACTACCGGCAAGGAAACCGTCGATGCCACCGAAATCGGCATTTACTTCTACGATGAAGGCGTCGTCCCGAACGAGCGCATGTCGGGAGGAGTCGGCAATGCCTTTTCCATCGACATCCCTGCCCATGCCAAGGACCACGAAATGCAATTGGTCACGCATGTGCCGCAAGAAGCTGAACTCTACTCGCTGATGCCGCATATGCACTTCCGCGGCAAGCGCATGGCCTTTACCGCCCGTTATCCTGACGGTAGCGAGGAATTGCTGCTGTCGGTTCCGGCGTATTCCTTCAACTGGCAATTGGCTCACGAGCTTGAAACGCCGTTGCGGATTCCGGCCGGCACCCAGATCATCGCCACCGGCGCCTTCGACAACTCCGCCCAGAACGAGTTCAACCCGGACCCGAATATCGAAGTCCACTGGGGCGAGCAAAGCTGGGAAGAGATGTTCATGGGCTTCTATAGCTGGAAGAACGTGGAACAGGGCGGCTCCGAATAATCCAGCCCCACCCAGGCAAAAAGAAAGGCGGGCATTGCCCGCCTTTCTTTTGTTCACGATTCATACGCGTTCCGCTTGCCGCCTGATGAAAGCTCCGAACAAGGGTACCGCAAAGGTATGTCTGCCGAATCGATTCCGATAGAGCAAGCCCTGTGCGGCAAGTGCGGTCAACATCTGACTGACATTGCTCGCGCTGAACGGTCTTACCGATGCTTCATTGGATTTCTCGACGATCTCCGAAACGCCAAATTCGTTTTCACAATGCTCAAGGCTCGCGATTACCGACAAGAGTTCGCGTTGGCGATCCGTGGCTCTGGACCATCTGCCGCTAAAAAAATCGGAGTCGAGTTTTTCTTCGATTTCCCGGACAGGAACCCTGCCTTTCCGCCCCTTGTCCAGACGAATTGTGAATGCGTCATAGACTTCCCGGCAGATGAACTGGATGAAATACGGATAGCCGCCTGACATCCTGACAATCGCTCCGACTGTCTCATTACCCAGGGTTATCTGGTCGTTGCCTTCAATTGGCTTGAGAATGGCGTCCCGGGTCTCCGGCTCGGACAGGCTTTCGAGAAAAACGGAACGGAACATGCGCTCGACATAGGTTCGCGAATCCACCAGTTTCGGGTATAGCGTCGGGAGTCCGGCCAATGCGAGCATCAACGGCAGACCTTTGCGCTGCATGGACTGAAACGCGTCGAGAAGAAGGGTAAGCGGAAACCTATCCTTTTCTGCGTGATCGCTCAGATTTTGCGCTTCGTCATACGCAAAGATGATTCCGCGAATCCCACTTCCACTGCTCTCCAAGGCATTCCAGCCGAACTCGACCGCGGCTTTCAGCTTGTCGAGCGGGAGTCCCGGAGTCTCGGCGAAAACGCCTTTCAACGCTTCGAACCCAAGCCCTTGCCGTAAGGTTCTTGACTCGGAAGTAAACCCGGGCGCCAGCGTTTGTTTCTCGGAAACCACGATCGACGAAGTCTTGATAGCCAGATCGGCGCACAGCCTCGTCGCAAGATTGGCCTCGTCGATACTCGCGGACTCGTTGATGTCGGTACCCGTCCAGAGCCAACCCTGTTCCATGGCAAGATGTTTCAGAGAATCGAGCAACACGGTTTTGCCCGATCCCCGCAGTCCCGAAAGCACGAGATTCTCTGTAACGACGTCCTGCCGCAGCAGCCGCTCGAAAATACGTTTCTCGGCCTCGCGCCCCGCGAGATAAGGAGGCGGATGCCCGGCGCCCGGTCGAAAGGGATTGGCAGACTTGTTCATTGGATTTAGCGCTATTTAGCTATATAGCTAAATTTAGTGCATTAATTAAATATAGTCAATTGGCTAACTGCCACTAAGTATTGTTACAAGAGAACGGAGTACCTGAATTCAAGAACTTTAAAGAAAGGCGAGCATTGCTAAACTTTCTTTTGTCCGGCGTTTTCTCTTATTTGAACTACACTTTGTTCGACCGTCTCACGCCGGTCGGGCTGGATGTTCCAGTGTTGTAAACAAATAGAAGTGTCCGGTTTTAAAACATATAAACTGTCCGCTTTCCCGACGCGGATTTCGGTCCTGCCGCGGGCACGGCGCGGAGGGAGCGTAGCGACCGTAGCGCAGTGCCCGCGCCGCTCCGATCAGGCCGCATCGGCCAACGCCTCCGCGAGGTATTGCCCGTCCGCGGCGTAGCGTCCCAGCAGCCGGGGTCCGTGCCACACCGACAGCCTGCCGCCCATGTGCCGACGAACCTTCACCCGCGCCTTGCGGTAATGCGGCCGATGCCGATCCGACGGCAACTGCAGCTTCAGCCCTTCGAACTGGACGCAGTTGTCCCGGCCGACCGCCCGCTCGTGCAGCTCGCACAGGATCGCGTCCAGGTCCGTGGCCGCACCCAGCGGCACGAACGCCGCGCGGTCCTCCTTCGGCGGACGGGCGAACTCGGCGTTGAACGCCGGCAGGCAGGTCTCTCGCACGTACCGGTTCGCCGCGGCCATCTCCGTGATCCCCGCTTCCGCCAATTCCTTCACCAGCCGGTCCTGGTGCGTCCGGAACGCCCGCTCCGAACGGCCCCGCGCCTCCGGCGAATACGCCGGGATCATGTCGATGCCCAGGTCCCGCATCATCGCCCGCCCGAACTGCGTCAGCCGCTCCTTGTCCACCTTGCCCCCGGCCTCCGGAGTCGTCCAGCAATGCGAGCCCCGGTCGGTGTACAGCGAACAGCAAAGGCCTCGGGACGCAATGACTTCACGCATGCCCCGGAAACTGCTCCACAGACCCTCCTCTTCGCAGAAGAACATCGAGTAATGCTCGTTGGTGGCGTCGTCCATCGTCACGATCAGATCCCACTTCACCCCCGGCGTCCACTCGTGCGCGCTGCCGTCCTGGTGCAGCATCATCCCGGCGCAGGGCGCCGGCTCGCGACGCTTGCGGTGCTTGCCCCGGCCCTTGCCCCGCGGCACCGCGCCCGCTTCCCGCAACTTCGTCCGCACCCAGTTGCAACTGCGCTCCCCGCCGCCCCGACGGTACCGTGTGTAGTAATGCCGCACGTTCCAGCCGCAATACCGCGTGCGGTACTCGTCCACCATCCGCATCACCTCGTCCACCGGCGCCGCAAGGTGCGAAGCGCGCGAAACGCGGCGGTCCCGCAAGGCTTCCACGCCGCCCCCCCTCCGCCTCTTCTTCCCGATACCTGTCCACCCAGCGCCGGAACGTCCTCTCGCAAACCCCAAGCAACTCCGCCGCCCGCGCCTGCGTCAAACGACGCTCCGTCCACATCGAATACGTGTCTTCGAACACTGCCAACCTCCGGTCCTGTTTCCGTCGCGCCACGCCCATACAGCCTCCCGGTCGCCTCGAAAAACAACCACTGTACGACCGGACACTTTACGTGTTCTAAAACCGGACACTTTATTTGTTCGCTACAGGTGATGCGCCGGAGGTTGACTCCGCGTCGCGAGCCCGGCACACTGCCGGGCAGATGGAGCCGCCGGCCTCGGCGGCATTGGGAACACGGTGAGAATCCGTGGCTGTGCCCGCAACTGTAAACCGGGAACTTCCGGCCTGAATGCCACTGGAGCGCGCTCCGGGAAGGCGGTCGAAAGTGCTGATCGGTAAGCCAGGAGACCTGCCATCGCGTCGTTCGCCCGAAGACCGGGAACAGTCTTCCGCGGGCGGAAAGAATGCGCTTCGCAGGCTTTTCCAGAAACGACACTCATGAGCCCGGGCCCGGGTACGGAACCCGGCTTGATGCAAATGTCGTTTATGCGCACCGTGATTGATTCGGGGCGCGAGGAGAACCGGAAGTGCGACCACTGAAATTTCCTGCAAATGCAAAGGCGCTTTGGGCGTTCGCCGCTCTTGCCTTTCCTTCATTCACCCTTGCCCAGGGCGATTCCGGCGACAATGCCGAAGTCATCGGCGAGATTGTCGTCGATGGGACCCGTCTCGGCCAGCTTGCCACGGAGACCGGGTCAAGCGTCAGCATAATCGATGCCGATGAACTGGAAGCGCTCGGATTCAATTTTGTAGCCGACGCTCTCGCCGCGGCGCCCGCAGTTACGGTGACCCAAAATGGGGCTTTCGGCGGTCTGGCGAACGTGCGCATTCGCGGCGCCGCCAGCGAACAGACTCTCGTACTTGTCGATGGCGTTCCGGTGAACGATCCTTCCTCGCCCGGCGGCGGCTACAATTTCGCACGCATGGACACCAGCGTGATCGAGCGGATCGAGATTCTCAAGGGACCGCAGTCTTCGCTTTGGGGTTCGGACGCCATCGGCGGCGTAGTCTCGATCACCACCCGTGAACCCGAACCCGGCAGCGGAGGCAGCGTATATGCCGATTTCGGTTCGTTCGCAACGAGCCACGGCGGGGCTTCTTTCAGTCAGTCCGGCGCCGGAGGGAATTTCCGGCTGGCCGCCACGGCACTGTCCAGCGACGGAATTTCCAAGGCTGACGAAGCCAACGGCAACAGCGAAACCGACGGCTATGAATCCCGCACCCTGTCGGCGAAAGGCGGCCTCAATCTTGCCAACCTCGCAGAAGGAGCCCGGCTGCAGGCGGAATTGCTGACAACAACCGCCGAAGCCGACTTCGACAGTTACAGTTTCGGCGCGCAGGGCAGTGTTGCGGATGGCGATGAAAGCAGCGAATCCGACGAAACCACCGCCAACGTCTCGCTTTCGCTGCCGACTTTCGATGGCAGGCTTGAACACCTGTTCCTCGCGGGGCATTCGGCGATCGACCGGCAGAATTTCAGTGGCGGCGCGAGTACGTTCAGCGCCGAGGGTCGCCGGTCCGTCTATCGATACCAGGGCACCCTGTCCATTGACCAAAGCAATACGCTGGCCTTCGGCGCCGAGCGCGAACAAACCGAAGCCTTCGAAGACGATATTGCCATCGACAGCCTGTTCGCGGTTCACGAAATCAAGCCGGCGGCGAACGTCACCCTGACCGGCGGCCTGCGTTCCGACCAGCATGAGCGATTCGGTTCGGAGCTGACTGCCAGGCTGGGGGCGGCGATCAACCTGAACCCGAATCTCGTATTGCGCGCGAGTTGGGGCGACGGCTTCAAGGCGCCGACCCTGTTCCAGTCAACCTTTGTCTGCTGTGGCGCCAGCGAACCCAATTCCGGGCTCAAGCCGGAATCGTCTTCGGCTTTTGACGCCGGCTTCGAATGGAGCGCCGCCGACGGCCGCGCCACATTCGGTCTGACCGCATTCAGCCAGTCCACCGAGAACATGATCAATTTCGCGTTTGCACAGGGACGATACGAAAACATTGCCATTGTGGATTCAACCGGCGCCGAATTCCACGGCAGCATCGCGATTACGCACTCGTTCAGGCTGAATGCGAATTATGCATTTATCGACGCGATTGACGATGCCGGCAATCCACTGATACAGGTGCCAAGGCACAGCGGAGACTTGAGCCTGGATTACGATGACGGAGGCGATTTTTCAGGCCGGCTGCTATTGCGTCACAACGGCTCCGAGACGAGTTTCGGTGGCGGCGGCGTGGAAAACTGGACCCGCATCGACCTCACCGGCCGTTTTCGCATATCCGAACGGACGGAACTGTTCGCCCGCCTGGACAACCTGCTCGACGAGCATTATCAGCAGATTCTCGGCTACGGCACTCCCGGACGCTCCGGCAGCATTGGCGCCCGTTTGAGTTTTTAGGAAAGGATGGATTCTGCGACTGCGCGCAGAATGACACTCTTTGGTTCTGTCATTCTGCGCGAAGCGAAGCGTAGTCGCAGAATCTCGTATTCAGGCAGTAAACAAATATGGGACACCCATGATCCGAATGATTCTGACGGGTTTGCTGTTCTCGCTGGCGGCCTGTGACGCGGCGCTGGACTCAGCGCCGCGGTCGGGCGATTTTCGCCCTGAGCGAATCGTCAGCCTGGACTACTGCGCAGATCAGTATGTGCTCCAACTCGTCGAACCCGAGCGCATTCTGGCGCTTTCCCGGGATGCGGAAAGGGAGTTCTCGCATCTGCGTGAACTGGCCGCCGGGCTGCCGACGGTGCGCCCGGCAGCGGAAGATGTACTCGTACTTCGGCCGGACCTGGTGATCCGTTCCTATGGCGGTGGCCCGAACGCGTCGGCGTTCTATGGCCGGGCTGGAGTGGAAGTGCTCGATATCGGTAATGCCGACACTATAGACGACGTCATGTCGGTAATGGCGGATGTCGCCGCGGGACTCGGCGAGCCCGAACGCGGCCGGGCTGTGATTGACGAAATGCGGCGGCGGCTGGCATCCCTGCCCGCGACAGCAACGGAATTGCGGACTCTGTACATGACGCCCGCGGGAGTGACCACCGGGCCAGGCTCACTCATACATGAAATGCTGCGCACCGCGGGACTCGAAAATTTCCAGCAGGAACCCGGCTGGCGTTCCATTCCGCTCGAACGGCTTGCCAGGGAACAACCTGACCTGGTCGCATACGCATCGTTCGGCGCAGGCGCCGAGCACCCCGACGCCTGGAGCGCCATGCGCCATCCGCTGGCGCAAGCGCAACTCGCCGACCGTGAAGTAGTACAGCTAAACGGCGCCTGGACCGCGTGCGGCGCCTGGTTCCTGCTCGACGCCGTTGAAGCCATGGCCCGGAGCGCGGCGCGATGAGCCTGCGCTCCCTGCTGATTCCCATCCTGGTTCTGACTTGCTTGTTGGGCATGTTTGGCGCCTTGTTGCTGGGATCAACTCCCATGGAAGCGCCACGCGTGCTGGCGGCGCTGGCGAGCCTGGCCGATGGGACGGACAGCACGGTCGTCTGGCAGGTGCGGCTGCCACGCGCTCTGGCGGCTTTCGTGGTCGGGCTTGCGCTGGGCGGAAGCGGCGCGGCCCTGCAAGGCTTGTTGCGCAATCCGCTGGCGGAACCCGGCGTACTCGGCGTGTCCGCCTCAGCCTCGCTGGGCGCGACTTTTGCCCTGTACTACGGCTTTTTCACCGTCAGCGCCTGGCTCGTGCCCGTCGCCGCGGTAGCCGGCGCCTTGCTTGCCACCATGCTGATCGCGGCCGCGGCGATTCGCACTTCTTCCGTGGTAACGCTGATTCTGATCGGGGTCGGGTTGTCCAGTTTCGCAGGCGCCGCCATGAGCCTGTTGATGAATCTCGCGCCGAACCCCTTTTCCCTCTCCGACATGATCAACTGGATGCTCGGATCGGTAGCCAACCGCAGTTTTCCCGATATCGCATTCTCCGCGCCGTTTATCGCCGCCGGCCTGACAATTCTGTATGCAGGACGAAGGGGATTGGCGGCTCTTACACTCGGCGATGAAGCAGCCGCCGGAATTGGTCTCGATCTGCGGCGCCAGCGGCTGCTGGTTGTAGCGGGCGCGGGTCTGGCAACCGGAGGCGCTGTTGCCCTGGCCGGCGCCATCGGTTTCGTGGGCATTGTCGCACCGCATATCGTAAGGCCACTCGTCGATCACGACCCTGCCCGCTCGCTGATTCCGTCTGCCCTGCTTGCCGGACTGATTCTCGTGCTGGCGGATATCGGCGTACGGATATTGCCGACCGAATTCGAACTGAAGCTCGGTGTGGTCGCGGCCCTGATCGGTGCGCCCGCGTTCGTGTGGATAGCCATGCAGCGCCGAACGATCAGCGCTGAACAGAATTGAAACTCAATTGAGCCAACCCATGGTCGCCAATGAACAAAACTTTGAATTGACTGTTGAAAACCTGTGCGTTCGCGCAGGCGACCTGTTCCTGGTGGAAAACTCCTCCTTCAACATGAGTTCCGGAGAACTTGCCGTGCTGCTCGGACCCAATGGCGCCGGCAAGACCAGCCTGTTGCGAGGAATCCTGGGTCTGGCTCCCACCGCTACAGGCTCCGTGCGATTGCAAGGCCGAATGCTTGGCGAATTAAGTCCGCAACAGCGGGCGCGGCAGCTTTCCTATCTGCCCCAGCGCCGTTCACTGGCCTGGCCAAGCCCGGTGCGCGATGTGGTAAGCTTGGGCCGTTACGCTTGGGGCTGCGCACCCGGCCAGCTCGGCGCCGAGGACGTCAGAGCCGTGAATTCGGCGCTGGCTGCCTGCGATCTGCTGGAAATGGCGGAGCGAAGCACTGACACCCTGTCTGGGGGTGAGTTGGCCCGAGTGCATTGCGCACGCGCTTTCGCCACCGAAGCGCCCCTGCTGTTCGCGGACGAGCCCGTTGCCTCCCTCGACCCGCGGCACCGCTTCCGCATCATGCAACTGATCCGCAGCCATGTGAGCGCCGGCGCCGGCGCCCTGGTCGTCCTGCACGATGTCTCTCTGGCGGCGCGCTTCGCCGACCGACTGATCTGGATGAAAGACGGCCAAATCGTCGCCGACGGTCCACCGACCCAAACCCTCACCGAATCAAGAATGGCCGAAATCTACCAGGTCAAAGCGCGGGTTAGTGGTGTCAGTGTGGAAATCGAACAGTCCTTGTGACGTTGCCTCTACGAAAGCGTGACGGACATTGCCATAACTTATGGCTTTTTGTAAGTTCGCCTTTAAGGAGAGATGGCCGAAGGTAACGCTTGTCAAGGACCTCAACTAACGAATACTCCCACTTAAACAACCAAATAAATGTTTGCGACACATTTAGTTACATATTTTTGGTTGACAACGGGGGGGGGGGGGTAAGGTATCAACACCTTTGCCATTTTTATTGTGATGGCATGAAAACCAACTTATATTGGTGTTGAAAATCATGCTATATAGAATGGTTTGGTATATGGTGGCTGCGGCCAAACACAAAACTTTAGGAGAACGAATATGAATGATTTATCAATTGGAAATACCGACCTAGATTGCGGTATTCGGCAACTGTCAAATGAGGAAATCGACCTCGTTAGCGGAGGTGTTGTTGGTGGAATGATACGAGCATATCAAATTGGAAATATTCTAATGGACCTTTGGAACAACCATGCGAGGGATCCCATTGTAGACGCAATTGAAGAAATGTCGTCATTTTACTTTGATAGTGGGTCATATCCACCGTCATATTGAGCGCAACCAATCGGTTGCTTATTCCGTCCGAAAAAATAACGGGGAAGGCTGTGCCTTCCCCGTTACCAATTTATAGATAATCGTGGATCAATTTGCAGTGTTGACAACATCCTCATTTTGTTTTCATATTATATGGAACTGTTTTGGCACGATCATTTTTTTCAATGAATAAACTAATCGACTTCCTAACTCGAACTAATAGGATAACGCTTATTCTTGCACTTATTTCAGGCAATGTAATTGTGGAAATTGCATTGATAGAATTTTTGTATTTAGTCGAGCCAGAATTCATAATCGAAATGGGGTTGATTAATGCTGAAAAAATCTCCTCCTCAATATCTTTGGCTGAGTGGATAATTTTGGCCGTGTTTGTTGGGCCATTTATTGAAACTCTAATATTCCAATACTTGCTCTTGTTAATAGTAAAAAAGTTTATGGGCTGGGTCACAAAATCAAGTGGGTGGTCCCTTTCTTTTCTCATTGTAAGTATAGTTTTTTCTTTCGCTCATTCGTATAACTTTGGCTTTAATTATTATGGAATATTAAACGCGGTGTTAGTATCTGCCATTGCATCTTCTTGCACTGTTTTAGCAATAGTAGAATTTGAAAAGAAAAATGGGATTCCGATAACTTCTGTATTCATACTACATGGTTCTTATAATCTAGTCGGAGCAATTCTTATAGTATTCGCTGGATAAGAAATTTCTTGGTTCCCCTTTCACTCTGCAATTCCAAGCACTCTCCTGATTAGTAGCCTATTGGAGGCATGACGTTGAAGCCTGTTCTTCAAAATGAGGCCACCGAGTGCGGGCTTGCATCTCTGACAATGGTGGCTCAACACCACGGCCACAGAATTGACCTGAACGCCATGCGGCAACGTTTCGGCTCGTCGCTCATGGGGGCACGTTTGCGCGACCTGATGAAAATCGCGGAGCAGCTTTCGCTCGGCTCCCGCGCCTTGCGGCTCGAACCCGAACGGCTGAAGGAAATTGCGCTTCCGGCTATTCTGCACTGGGACATGGACCACTTCGTGGTGTTGAAGGAAGCCAGCCGTAATCGATTCGTCGTTCTCGACCCAGCTCAAGGCAGTGCGACTTATTCGCTCGCAGAAATTTCCAGTCACTTTACTGGCGTCGCGCTGGAGTTGATTCCCGCTACCGACTTTCGGCCGATCATTGCCCGCGCCAAGACCCGTTTGAGCAGTTTGTGGTCCCGCCTTTCCGGACTGAAACGGTCCCTGGCGCAGATTCTGATCCTTTCCGTCGTGATCCAGTTGTTCGCACTTGCTTCACCTTTTTATCTGCAACTTGTCATCGACGAAGCAGTAACCCGGTTCGATACCGATTTGCTTTTTTTGCTCGGACTCGGTTTCGGATGCGTTTATCTGATCCAGGCTATGACCGAAGCGTTGCGTTCCTGGGTGATTCTTCTTCTGGGCCAGTCCATGACGTTCCAGATGGCCGGTAATGTACTTCGGCACATGATTCGGCTTCCTGCGGCCTACTTCGAAAAACGCCATGCGGGAGACATTATTTCCCGTATTGGTTCGATTCAACCGATTCAAACCGCGCTCACGCAAAGCGTGGTCGCGGCCCTCATCGACGGCGTGATGGTTTTCGCCACTATTGTCCTGATGCTGTTGTACAACTGGAAACTGGCATTGATCGCGGTTGCATTCACGACCGCGTATCTGATTACTTCCCTAATTCTATTTCCGTTCATGCGAAACCGGCAGGAAGAGCTGATCTCGAAACGTGCAACAGAGAACACGCACACCATCGAAACCATTCGCGCTTCACGCGCCATAAAACTGTTCGGCAAGGAAGTCGAGCGCGAGAATGGCTGGCGCAATCTGTATGCCGACGTGATCAATGCCGGAATTTCCTACGGCCGCCTGGAAATCGGCAACCAGTTCGCCTCTTCCGTGTTGTTCGGCCTGCAAACCGTGCTCATTGTCTATTTTGGGGCGCATTACATCCTGGCGGGAGAGATGAGTGTCGGCATGTTGTTCGCTTTCATGTCGTACCGTCAGAACTTTGCCGTCACGGCCGAAGGCTTGGTCAACAAGGGCATCGAGTTCCGCATGCTGGAACTGCACCTGGAGCGGCTCTCGGACATTGTCCAATCAAGTAAGGAAGACGGTCTGGAAGCGCCAATTTCGGACATCCGGCAAGTACAGGGAAGAATTGACCTTGAAGAAATCGGCTTCCGATACGATCCGAACGAACCGTTTCTCTTTGAAGATGTTTCCCTTTCCATCCAGTCGGGAGAATTCATCGCCATCGCCGGCCCTTCGGGCGGCGGCAAGACAACTCTTTTGAAAGTGATGCTGGGTTTACTCAATCCCGAGATGGGCGCCATGCGGATAGACGGATTGTCCTTGCATTCCCTGGGCCTGCGCAACTGGCGGGCCGCGGCGGGCGTGGTCATGCAAGACGACCAGCTTCTGTCCGGGTCCATCGCCGACAACATCGCCAGTTTCGACCCGCAGATAGACATGCAGCGGGTGGTCGAATGCGCCACATTGGCGCAGGCACACGGCGACATCAGCCGGATGCCCATGCACTATCTGTCGATGATCGGAGACATGGGGGCGGCTCTGTCCGGCGGCCAGCGTCAACGACTGCTGTTGGCGCGGGCGCTTTACCATAAACCCCAAGTGCTTTTTCTGGACGAAGGCACGGCCAACCTCGATCTTCAGGCCGAACGGCAGATCGCGGAAGTTATTTCGGGCATGGAGATCACCCGGGTCGTGGTCGCTCACCGGCCCGAACTGCTCAAACGGGCGGATCGAATCTTCGTAATGGCCGGCGGCAAGCTGATCGAACAAGAGAAGCCGCAGCAACAGGAAGGCTGAGCAACCTTGGCCGCCGGCCAAACCGGAACGATGACATGGAAATTTTTCGCAAAGAAGTAATTGAGCGCCAGGGAAACCGGTTGTTTGGCGAAGTCGCTCTCGCCACCCCGGTTTCGACCTGGGCGGTCACCGGAGTGATCGGCGCCATTGTGGCAGCGATAGCAATCACCCTGTTTACAGGTAGCTACGCACGCAAGGAAATCGTTTATGGCTGGCTGAAACCCGACAAGGGTCTTGTAAGAGTCGTTTCCCCGCAACTCGGTACAGTCACGAACGTCCATGTAGTTGAGAATCAGGATGTCCGCAAGAACGATTCACTGGTCACGCTGAATCTGGATACGGCTTTTGCCGGAGGCGAAGGCGTATTCGGAGTCGCATTGACGGAAATCAAAACCCAGATTGCCGAAAGGGAAAAACTGTTGCCTCTTACCGAGCAGAGTTTTGAACAGGAATCCAGGGAACTGCAAAGCCGGCTCGAGTCCATACAAGCGGAAATCGCGTCCCTGGAAGCTCAGCGGCAAGTGCTTGAGGAACGAATCCGTACCGCGAACGCGTCGCTGAAACGATTCGAGTTATTGGCAAGCCGAAACGTGGCTTCCCAACATGACGTGGAGCAGCAACAGGAAATTGTGCTCGCGTTACGGCAATCCGATCAACAGATCGCACAGCAGATCGAAGTCAAGCAGGGAGAATTGGCAAACTACCGGTTGCGACTAGAAGGCGCACCGGTAAGACGGCAGACTGCATTGACTGAACTGAGAGCGGGACTGTCCAGCCTGCGGGCGCAACTGGCGCAAGTCGCGGGACAAGGGTCAATCGTATTGAAGGCGCCGGTTGACGGCCGCATCGCCGCGCTGCCGGTTTCCAGTGGACAAAACATGCGCCCGCAGCAACTTGCCGTGTCTCTGTTGCCGCGGGGCGGACGGCTGGAAGCAGAGTTGTTCGCTCCGACCAGAGCCGCCGGTTTCATACAAACGGGTCAGACCGTACGGCTGCAATTCGACGCGTTTCCTTACCAAAGATTCGGAGTCGTCGAGGGGGTTATCGATTCGGTGTCCCGGACGATATTCGAACCGGCGGAGTTGCCAGTGTCGCTCAATGTCCAGGGTCCCGTCTACCGAATTGTGGCCGGCATCTCGACCCAGCATATCGATGCCTACGGAGAACGCTTTCCTTTGCAAGCCGGCATGACCCTGAGCGCCTACATCATCCAGGAAGAAAGAAAGCTCTGGCAAGTACTGCTGGAACCGCTGCTCGCCAGAATTCGAGTCAGCTAAAGTCCGGTCAGAACGAAAAGCTGATTGTTGCACCGAGGCGCACGTCCTCGTCGAAGAACACCATCGGCGAAGGAATCTTTCCGCTGATGGCGACGATCTGGCTGCTGATCGACCAATTGTCGTCGATCGTGTAGTCGGCGCCGAACTGCCCGAGCAGGGAATCCCCTTCCAGGTCGCCGAAAACCGTGGAAGACAGCACCAGATCGCCGTCGAGCAGACTGTTACTGTATCGCACCAGCCAATTGCCGAAAAAATCATCGTTCAGCAATTGCTGACCCGGAGGCAAACCTTCGTTCAGGTCCAGCAACTTCTGCGCCGCGACACCGAAACTGACGTTTTGTTCGTTGTTTATGTTGTATTCAAGTCCGAAGGAAGCGCCGATCTGGTTCTTTTCCAGATCGACCGGTACCGAAAGACCCGTAGTGCCCGGCAGGCTGAAACTGTTGGCCAGGATGCCGTGGCTGTAAGCCAGGTCGAAATTCAGCAACATGTCGCCGAAGGCGCGATTGGCGCTGAAACCGAGCAGCATGAAATCGTTTTTCTTCGCCAGCGAATCGAGACTGCCGCGGGGCGGCGGGTCCCAGCGCAACTGATTTTCGATCAGATAAGCCGCCATCACCGCGAAATCGCTGCGCTCTATCGAATAGCGCCACTGACTGCCCACCTCGAACAGGATGTCTTCGTTGCGGTCGAAATCCGGCAGGTGATAACCGGGGTCGAAAAACAGCGGGCTACCGCGCACCGGCGCCGGATTGAATTCGGGATAGAGAGTCACGAAAGTGGAAAAACTGCCGGAACTCTCGCTGAAATAGTCCCAAACCACCATGGGCTGATTCAGGCGGGCGTCTTCGATATCGATAATCGTGAAGTCGCGAAATTCGGCGATGTTGATCACATCGAGCACCGAATTGCCGACGGTTTCGCCCCATACAACCGTCTGGTTGCCGACTTTTACGCTATGCGCGCCGAAACTGCGCTGGACAAAAAACTCGTTGACCCGCGACTCGGTTTCGATCCCGTTGCCGTGGGCGATGTATTCGTAATCCTCGTTCCAGTAGACCCGCGTCTGCGCACTTGCCTGCAACAGCCAGCCATTGGAAAAAAGATTCTGATAACGGACATTCACTCCAAGCCGATTGTTTTCGATCGTCGGCTCTCTCGGAAAACTGAAGCCCGGCAAAAGCTCCAGCGTGTGCCGGTTAACCTGACCGAAAACCTGCTGGCTGATGCGGACCGTAAAATCGTCAAGCCAGGACGCTTCCCGCTCTTCCCCGTCTTCCTCGAAGGCATCCGCAAACAAGTCATCGTCGAATCCGAGATCAAGCTCAAATTCGTCGCTCGGCGGCAAATCGTCCGCAGGCTGAGCCAAAGCCGTCAATGGCAGCAAGCAGAGCAATAGGGGCAGGACAGTCCACCGCCCTGGTCGCGGAGCAGCATTTCTCATTTTGGCATCGAAGCCCCGATCGGCGGGATCCGCATATTGCAAGGGGACGTGGGCGCGAGAGGAGAAGCGACGTACTGGCGGCACTGGTTTGTCGAAATCCATCTTCATTCCCTTTGAAGAGCCAGCAGGATTCAATTGAGACTGAAAACGATTTTCAGGGCAGCATCGATTTTCTCCATATCGATGTCTGCAAGTGTGCCCCTGAGACGAACCAGCCTCTGGTGACGGTCTACTGGTCGGGTTTGAAGACAGTCTGCGACTGAACGCTTGTTGCAGCCATTGGAAGCCGTCGGGAAAAGTTCCACGTTTGTAATGATGCGAGCCTTCTTTTCGCTCCAGGCCGTAAGGGGCACTACCTGAATCACAGGTACGCGCGCGTTGTACTGGTCGTTTGTGACGATTACGCAGGGACGTATCTTGCCGGTCTCGGATCCCTTGACCGGGTTGAGATCAACATCGACAACCATGCCCCGAACCAGTCTGGTCACTCTGGCCAGTCCAATAGTGCCGCGTCGGTCCATTCCCTGGTCTCGTTGTCTTTCGAACAGACTTCGGCGTAGATTTCGGCGGATTCGGTTACTTGCCGCCGCAACAGTTCCGATTGCAACCGATCGAGAGCAGCCCGCACTACATGGCTCTTGTCCCTGAATCCGTACTGTTCGCGCCTGGAGAGAAATTCAAGGTGTGCATCGGTTATGCTGAACTTGGCTTGAATCATGACGATACCCCTGCGACCCTAAAATAGCGCCAGAAATGCGCCCCAGAATAGAACCCCTCATCTTGTCATGTCAAGCTGCCTGGATTACTGCAAAAAAGAGACTCGATGTTCCAGGCGCTGCCGAAGCGCACTGCCAATCAAACCGGTCGCGCCCGCGGCCCCGCTCGAAGCCACCAACCCCGTCGCAATAACTACTCAACCTGTTCGCGGATGGACTGTAGTTGGGTCTCCCGAAACGCAGCATCGGTCAATGTACGTTGCGTTAGAACTTCGTCTTCGACATCGATGCCGGTATAAATCTCGAGAAATGCCATATTGGACAAACGATTGGTGACCAGGTTCATCATCGTCACAGAGCGGGCCATCCACACGCCGTCGAGCAACTCTACTCTTGAGGCAAGCATGCGCTTGATCTCGTTGCCGTAGTGGTCGTAGAGGTCCGAACGCAGACCGACATAGGGCTCCAGGAGGGCTCCATGGGGCTCCATGGGACACCCACCCAAGATTCTCCCAAGGCTCCATGGGACACCCACCCAAGATTCTCCCAAGATATAGCTTTCCAGAGAATCTCGACTATACCTACCTGCAAGGACCCAAAAGACCTGCAGGCAAAGCATGACCCGGCCCCGCTCCCAAATCGTCTCGCTGGCGGACACACCCTATTACCACTGCGTTTCCCGGTGTGTCCGGCGGGCCTTCCTCTGTGGCGAAGACGCGTATTCCGGCAAGAACTTCGACCATCGCAAGCCCTGGCTGGTGGATCGCCTGATGCTGCTGGGCAAAGTCTTCGCCATATACATCGCCGCGTACGCGGTCATGAGCAATCACTACCATGTCGTCCTGCATGTGGATCAGGCCCAAAGCCGTGCCTGGGGCCAGGATGAAGTCATCCAGCGCTGGCTGAGTCTGTACAAGGGCGATCCGCTAGTGCATTGCTACCTGCGAGGGGAGCTTTGCTCCGAGGCGGATTTCCGGCAACTGGACCGAATCGTCGCAACCTGGCGCGAACGCCTGATCAGCATCAGCTGGTTCATGCGTTGTCTGAACGAATACATCGCCCGCTGGGCCAACAAGGAAGACGACTGTACGGGAAGGTTCTGGGAAGGGCGATTCAAGTCCCAGGCACTGCTGGATGAGGCGGCCTTGTTGTCGTGCATGGTCTATGTCGATCTGAATCCGGTGAGGGCCGGCATCAGCGAAACGCTCGACGAATCTGATTTTACTTCCATCCAGGCACGCGTTCGCGGAGCGGTTTCTGAAAGCAACGATTCGACCAAATGCCCCTCTCGAAGATTGATGCCGTTCCGGACCGGTCTGGAGCACGACCAGGAGCTGGCTTCATTGCCGATTGGTCTGCGGGATTATATCGAACTGGTGGATTGGACTGGGCGCATCGTGCGTGCGGACAAGAAGGGTTTTATACCGCAAGAAGCCCCATCTGCTTTGTCGAACTTGAATCTGAACCAGGCGCAATGGCAGATGCTGGCGCTGGAGATTCAAAAGGAATCGATCACGATTTTCAACGGCTTGGACAAGTTGGCGGCCAGAGAAAGGAGCCGGACTAAAAAAACCGCGTAGTCCGGGACGGCCTCATTTTAACGCCCGAACCAGCAGTTCTCATTTTGGCCGTGAAGCCGAGCGATTGCTGATTGCCGATGGCGGCTTGACATCATAGAAGGCGGGGTCTATGGTGCGGGGCATGGGCAACCCGTGGTTCGGATCGAAGGCGACGTCGGGGCTGTGTCAGGCGCTGATCGCGCTGATGCCGCCGCATGCGGTGTATATCGAGACGCACCTGGGCGTCGTGCGCCGGGCGCAACTTCACACACCGCCAGGCCGTCAAGCGCAAAGCGGCGAGTTGGGGCCGCCGCTACGCGGCCATGCCGCCAGCGGAGCGTCTGGCGGTGCTGGCGGCGCTCATGGCGGTGGAGGCGCAGGCGCCGCCGTGAAGTTCCTCGCGCAGCATCTCGACCGGCTGCGGGCGTGCTTCGCGCGCATGCCGGACCCGCGCCGCGGCAGCAACCGGCGCTACGCCATGGCCGACATCGGCATGGCGGCGCTGTCGGTGTTCTTCATGCAGTCGCCGTCGTTCCTGGCGCACCAGCGCGCACTGGCCGAGACGCGCACGCGCTCGAACGCGCACACCCTGTTCGGCCTCGACCGCATCCCCTGCGACAACCACATTCGGCAACTGCTGGACGGCGTACCGGCGGAACACTTCGACGACGCGTTCCACGACCTCGCCGCGGACCTCGACGCGCACGGCGCGCTCGAACCGATGCGCCGCCTCGACGGCTGCGTGCTGGTCGCCCTGGACGGCACGGAGTTCTTCCGTTCGCGCAAGCTCCACTGCGACAACTGCTCGACCCGCAAGCGTAGCGACGGCGACGTCGAGCACTTCCACCAAATGCTGGGGGCCACCGTCGTGGCGCCGGGCCAGTCGCGCGCGCTGCCGCTGCCGCCGGAGTTCGTCCAACCGCAGGACGGCGCCGCCAAGCAGGACTGCGAACGCCAGGCCGCCAAGCGCTGGCTGGCGCGCCACGGCCCGCGCTGCGCCGCCCTGCGGCCGGTCTACCTCGGCGACGACCTGTACGCCTGCCAGCCCGTCTGCCAGGCCATGCTCGACGCTGGCGGCGACTTCCTGCTCACCTGCAAGCAACCCAGCCACAAGACCCTCTACGAGTACCTCGACGGCGTCCGAACGCCCACGCGCCGCCGCACCGCGGGACGCGGCGCGAAGCGCCGCATCCACCGCTACCGCTGGATGAACGACCTGCCCATCCGCGACGGCGACGACGCCATGCGCGTCAACTGGCTCGAGATCGTCAGCGCCAAACCCGACGGCAAGGTCACCTACCGCGGCGCCTTCGTCACCAGCCTCGACGTCGACCGCGACAACGTCGCCGAACTCGCCGACTGCGCACGCGCCCGCTGGAAGATCGAGAACGAGACCTTCAACGTCCTCAAGCAGCACGGCTACCATCTCGAACACAACTTCGGCCACGGCAAGGACACCCTCGCCGCCGTGCTCGTCATCCTCAACCTCCTCGCCTTCGCACTGCACACCGCCTGCGAACTCGCCGAAACCCTCTGGCGGCAGGCCCGGCAGCGCCTCGGCACCCGCTTCCGCCTGTTCGAGCACCTGCGCACCATCACCGAATACCAGGTGTTCCCCTCCTGGACCGCGCTCTTGACCCTGCTCGCCACCGGCGGACCCCCGGCACAGCCTCCCTGACCTCCGCGCCTCGGCAACCCAATCAACCCAACCGCAAAAAAACCATGAAACCCTCAACACTCACCCGACAAGGACAAAATGAGAACTGCTGACCAATTTTCGGGCAAGGACGGATCGCTACGGTTCAATGCAGCCGGATGTGGTCGGCGACCGGCATTTTACGGCGGATGTCTTGCAATAGAAGAGGGTCGGTTTCGGCCAGGACGACACCGGAGCCCTTGTCCAGTTCGGCGAGGATTTCGCCCCAGGGGCTGACGATCATCGAATGTCCCCATGTTTCGCGGCTGGGACCGTGGCGCCCGCCCTGGGCCGCCGCGATGAGGTAGCACTGGTTCTCAATGGCGCGCGCCCGCAGCAGGCTTTCCCAATGCGCCGAGCCGGTGACCGCGGTGAAGGCCGCCGGCACGGTGACGATTTCCGCACCGAGACTGAACAGTCGCCGGTACAATTCGGGAAAGCGTATGTCGTAACAGACTGAAAGGCCGATCCGGCCGGCCGCGCTGTCGACGCACACGACTTCCGAACCGGCTTCGTAACTGAGTGATTCGGAATATTGCGACTGCCGGTCTTCGACCATGACATCGAACAGGTGAATCTTGTCGTACCGGGCAAGCAATTCTCCTTCGGCATCGTGGACCAGGCTCGACGCGCGCACGCGGCCGTCTTCGATCAGGTAGTCGGCGTCGGCCTCGTTCAATCCGGGCCGCGAAGAAATGGGCACGGTGCCGCCGACGAGCACAACGCCGTGAAGGCGCGCCTGACCGGCAAGAAATTCCTGAATGGGACTCCCGGGTGCACCTTGCCGTTCGCCGTGGGTACGCATGGGTTCGCCTTCGAGCGCGGCAAACACTTCGGGCAACAGCACCAGATCGGCGCCTCGAGCTACCGCCTCGGCGATCAGTTCGGCGGCATCCGTCAGGTTTTTCTCCACATCCGGTCCGCTGACCATCTGCACCGCGGCGAGTCTGCGTGTCATGTTCTCAGTCCGTCAATCTTCGCCGGGAGCGCCAAAGGCTTGCTTGAATTGCGGTTCGAGGCCTTCCCAGGAACCTTCGAGGGTATACACGGCGCTGGTCAGGCTGTTCACCTGATCGCCGAAGATCCGGTCGAACAGATAGGCGCCGACGGCCAGCGGCAAATTGCCGGTTATCAGGCCGATCCAGGGGATGTTGTCGCTTACGGGCAAGGTCACGTACATTTCGCCGGCGATGGTTTCGTTTCGCAGGTCCACATCGCCGGTGATCTGGTACAGGCTGGACGGCCCCGAGATCACGAGTTGATCCTCGATCCGCGCCAACCCCCGGTCCATGTTCAGGCGGCCGGTAATTTCGTCGAATGCCAGACCCCGGCGCAACAGGTCGTCGCTCAGGCGCAGCCGGCTCATGATCGCGTCGAAATTGATGATGCTGATGAGCTTGAGGGCGCCGCCTCCGGCAGTGGTTTCGAGGAAACGGCCGTTCTCCACCAGCAGATCGATGTTGCCGTTCAACTGCGAACCATGGAAAAAGGCCGGACTGCCGGGCCATTGCAGGTCCGTCGCGAATCGCGCGCTTTGACTTTCGAGGCTTGCGGCAAACCCGCTTTCGAGCAGCACCGCCGCGAGATCGTCCGCCTGAATCAGGCCGGCGAGTTCGGTCGCATGATCCTCGCCATCGTAAATCCAGCGCAGGCGGGGCGAGAGCGATCGCTCCGTTTCCTCGGCGACCGCTTCCGGCGGGGTCATGCGCAAGCCGCGAAAATCAAAACCGAGATCATTGAAATCCGCCCCGTCCGCATCGGGCTCAAGGGTGAAATTCCAGCCGCCCCAGGGGGTCTCTCCGATGGAGATTTCGCCCACGGCGAAACGCATGCGCGGCAACTCGCGGGGGTCTACTCCAGCCAGCAGGTCCACGCGCGGCTGCGCCGCGACTGCGCCTTCCGCTTGCGCCGCTTCGGGTTCCGGCTCGCCGGGGCCGGAGAATCGCAGGTAGTCGAGTTGCACTTGCAGATAATCGTTTACGTCCAGAGGAATCTCGACGGCGCCCTGAACCGATTCGCCCTCCACCGCGGCATGCCAGCCCCGCGGCGTCGGTTCTACCCGCAAATGCACGTCTTCGAGCGCCTGACCGTAGACATCCAGTTCACCGGCGTCGATATCCATGAATGCGAAAACTTCCTGCAGGTCTTCGGGCGCGGCGGATCTGATGTCGCCGAGCAATTCGGCCCATTGATCGAGCACCATGCGCTCGAGACGTCCGTCTACCACGAGGCCGCTGTCGGGTTCGACGGTGTCGCTATGCCCACCGCCGAGGCGCACCCTTCCCCGCCGGACCGCGGAGTCCGCCAACTCCAGATTGAAGCGCAGGCGAGATCCCGCCGTACCGGAGACGGTCTGGACACCGTCGGCCTGGTCGACCTGCAGGAGAAGCGGTAGCGGCTCCCCCGCCTGCTTGGCGAACGGTTCGGGCAGCGTGAGAAACAGCCCCGCCAGATCGGAACTGACCCGTAACGAAGTTGCGCCGCCATCGGTCTGATCGAGGTGCAATTCGGCGGCGTACAGGAAGGAACCCCTTGCGTTGTCGAGCAGGCCCGTGACAATGCTGCTGTTACGCGGCCACTGCATCAGCGCCCGGCGCTCCGCGCGTCCCCTTGCGACCACGGCAATTCGCTCGACTTCGCCCGGCTCTCCCCGGCTCGAAACCTCGATATCGGTATCGCCTCCGAACAGTCCGGCCGTGAATTCGCCTGTTTCGATCCCCGTTCGCGTGTCGAACAAGAATTTGCCGTTTACATCGGAAAGGTCGAGTTCGTATTGGGACACCCATATGTCGTTGTCGCTGAAATCGAGTTGCAGCCGCATGTCTGTTTCGGCATCCGGGACACCCAATGGAACTTCGAGCGCAAACTCGCCTTGCAGGTTGCCTTGCATGCGCCAGTCGGCCATGGCGCCGCGCAGGCCTTCGGCGGCCGGCGCCGATTGCAGGTAGGCCAGTGCGTCCGCGGACGATGCCTGTCCCCTTCCGGCAACGGTCAGCAGGCTCGTTTCGGGTTCGCCTCCTCGGACCGTTCCTTCAATCACGTCCGCCTCGATTCCGAGGCTCTCGCCGTTTTCCATGAAAATGTCGATGTTTTCGTCATCGGTCAGCACAAGCGCGCGGTCGCTATCGAGTTGCGGCCACCGCGGGTCGAAACGCAGGCTTCCGTCGCGCCATTGATAGAAACTCTGAAACGTCTTGGTAACTCGGTCCGAGCCTTGTACGGTCTGGCCGCGGAAAATGGCGGCGGTATTGCTTAGCCTGCCATCGACGATCGCGCGCTCCAGAAATTCCATTCCCGAGCGCAAGCCATCCCGCACCCCCGGCCCATCGGGCAGAAACCGGGTCTTGTCCGCTGCGTCCATATTCAGGATGCCGATCAGCAGTTCGAGTTCGTTCTCGCGCTCGCCGTCCGGGGTCTGGTCCAGCGCCGATGTCAATTGCAGCCTCGATTCGAGTTCGCCCGAACTGCCCACGAGCACGCTGCTCGTCAGCCGAAATTCCTGTCCCTCGCTGTAATCGAGTTCGAATCCCAGGCTGCCGTTCATCTCGTCCCAGGCCCAGGTCGAGGTGTAGACCCTGGGAATGTTGATCGTGAAATCGGTCGAGTCGACCTCGATCAGACCCGTAGCGCGACGCGCTCCGAGGTCCATGGAGACTTCCAGGTAACCAGTCAGACCCGACATGGCGGGAGAATTGCGCACCGAGGCGACGGCGCCGCCCGTGACATTGGCCCTGACGCTGACCGGTTCGTTGCCGTTTTCCCCAAGAGGCGCCTCCAGGGCAACGTTTTCCAGTATGCCGGCCGGCTGCAATTGCCGCAGCAGGCCTCCCGGAGATTCGGGCAGTAGCGCCAGGCTCGTGGCGAGCGAGGCCGCAATTGCCGGATCGAAGCGGTCTGCGCGCAACGACAATAATCGTTCGGGCCGGTGAACGAGATGCAGGTTGGCCCGGGGCCAGGTTGCGCCTTCATGATCGAAGGAAAGTCCGGAAACCGAGAAAAGCGCGGTTTCTTCTTCGCTGCGCAACTCGAAGGCGCCGGTGAGGGAATCCAGGTTCGTCAGTTCGCCTTGACCGGAGCTGAGCGTAACACCGTCGAGTTCGGCGGTAGCGACGACCCCGCGCAATTCGCCCTGCTCGAAACTCAGCCAGATATCGCCTCCTCCGACCAACTCTTCCAGGCCGATGCCGGCGACGGTCTGTCCGCTGAACAGGTCCGAATAATCCGCCGCGGGAACGGCGAGGTGAAAACTGCCGTCGATCGCCGACAAGTCGCCGCCGCGCACTTCCAGCGAAAGAGCGAGCTGCCGGCTTTGACCTTCCGGTGTGATGTCGACGTGGAGAAAGTGATTTCCGCCCCGATTCTGGATCGTGGCCACGCCGTCCATGAATCGCAATCGTTCGCCGGATCGGGTGCGCAGGTTTACGACCACGTCGCGCAGGTCGAGTTGCGCCATGTCGAGGAATGCCTGGTACAAGGTGTCAGGATCGATGCCGGCGCCGCCCTGCATGTCGATGTCGCCAAGCAGCCAGCCGCCGTCGCCGGTCTGTTCGAGTTCGAGTTCGAGTCGTTCGACGACGAACTCCTGCAAGACCCAGCGCCTTTCCCAGACGCTGCGGGCCATGTCCACGACCACCATGCCGCGTTCGAATTCCAGCGCGCGCTCCTGAGTCCGGGGCATTCCCGGGGCCGGGGCCACCTGCATGGACAGTCCGTTGACTTCAATCACGGGATTGAAACCGCTGAAACTCCCTTGCAGCGACTCCACCCGGAACGGCACGCCGGTTACTGCGTACATCTGGTTCTCGAAAAACTCCGAGTAGTCTGAAATCGCGGGCATGAACTGCCTGCCCGCGCTGACATATGCCGCCAGCAACACGACGGATACGACCGGCAACAAGATGAGCTGCCGGCGCAACGCCGGCAGGATTCTACGCGGCTTGCGCTTCGATGTGGACGTTTCATCGGCCATACAGCAGTAAATCCACTAATTCAGATCAAGCGAACGAATGGTTCCTCCGACCAGTAGCCATACCAGCGGCCAGAACAATGCGCTGGTGACCGCCGGCGCGAGAAACATCATGTTCGTGCCCCGAGGCAGATCGAACAGAAACCGCAGCCACTGACTCAGCAGGAGTTGCAGGCCGACGATCACGAGCACGACGCTGGCTTGCCGGGAAACGCTGAACAGCCGCAGCCGCAGCCGCAGCCGCAAGGCGAGCCAGGCGACCAGGGCCAGCCCCAGGGCATGCAGGCCGAACAGCGAACCGGTGAGGGCGTCGACCATGATGCCCACCATCCAGGCGATGCCGATGCCGACTCGTTCGGGGCTGTTGATCGCCCAGTAGACGACTACCAGCGCGACCCACTCAGGGCGGAAATAGATCGCCCATTCCGGCATCGGAACGATCGCCAGCAATCCCGCGACAATGAAGGACATGACAATCAGGCTGTTGAACAGTACCGAACCGGCCATCGGCGAGACTCAATTCGCCGATTCTATTGCAGCCAGACTGGATTCCTCGTCGGCGCCGCTGTCGGTTTCGTCCGCCAGAACGGGAATACCGGCTTCCGCCGCGAGAACGAGCATGACGTGGCGCGTACTCCAGACCTGCGCCATGGGTCTGGCCTTGATCGTCGCGTATGGCTGCTCTGGAGTCTTGCGCACGCTGATGACTTCGGCCACCGGGTAGTTCTTGGGGTAGACCTGACCCATGCCCGAACTGATCAGCGTGTCGCCGACCTCAATCTCCTGGGTGGGGATGACGAATTCGAGATCGAGTTCGGTATCGCCGTCCCGCCCGCCCCTGGCCAGCGCCCGTTCGCCGTTGCGGCTGACTTCCACGGGGGTCACGTGATTGACGTCGGTAATGAGCAGCACCCAACTCGAAAAGGGCATGACCTGTACGACCTGACCCATGAGCCCGTTGGCTTCAAGCACGGCCTGCCCCTCGAAAACTCCGTCCCGGCCGCCCTTGTTGATCAAAATACGCCGCGAGTAAGGGTCGGGAGACACATTGATGATCTCCGCTGTCAGCACTTCCTGTTCGAGCAAGGCGGAAGCGTTCCGCAAGGCGAGCAGGCGATCGTTTTCCGCGGTCAGGCTTTCGGCGAGCAGGAGCCGCTGGCGTGAAAGCATCAGTTCCTCGCGCAGGCGGGCGTTTTCGTCGAGCAGTTCGGTGCGGCTGACGAAAATTTCTCCAAGTGAAACGGCGACGCGGGCCGGGGTGTCCGCCAGCCAATAGAAAGGCGCGGCGACCACGCCGAGCGTCTGGCGCGCCTGTTCCATATAGCCGAATCGCTTGTCCGCGGTCATGAGCAACACGGACAGGAGCAGGAACGTGATTATCCGGTACTCCAGCGACGCGTTTCTTGAAGAGACGGCGGTTCCGATGTCTTTAACCTTCCCGCGCCATTAAATTTTGGCCCGACCCTTGCGAGTGTAAGGCGTTTACGACCGCGACTTCAAGGGCGCGGTGCGCCGCGCGGCTCCGGATTACTGGAGCGCCTGATAGCCGGTCATTTCCAGCGCTTTTCCGCCTCCTCTCACGACACAGGTGAGAGGATCCTCCGCGATAACCACGGCGAGACCGGTTTCCCTGGAAATCAAGACATCGAGGCCCTTGAGCAAAGAGCCGCCACCGGCGAGCACTATACCGTTCTCGGCGATATCCGAAGCAAGTTCAGGGGGAGAATGTTCGAGGGCGTTTATCACCGAATTTACTATGACCGTCAGCGACTCCTGCAAACACTGCAGGATCTCGTCGCTGCGCAATGTGAACGATCGTGGAATGCCTTCGGTGAGGTTGCGGCCGCGGACATCGATCTCCTTGATTTCCGATTCCGGGGTCAGATAGGCATAGCCGATCTCCTGCTTTATGCGTTCGGCTGTCGCGGCGCCAATCAGACTGCTGTAAGTGCGGCGCACATGGGCAATGATGGCTTCGTCGAAACGGTCTCCGCCGACCAGCACCGATTCGCTATAGACCACGCCGCTAAGCGAGATAATGGCGATTTCCGTAGTGCCCCCTCCCACGTCGACAACCATGGAGCCACGGGCTTTTTCCACGGGCAATCCGGCGCCGATCGCCGCCGCCATGGGTTCTTCGAGCAATTGCACCTTGCGCGCGCCGGCGCCGAGCACGGATTCGGTTATCGCCCTGCGCTCGACCTGTGTGGCCTTGCAAGGCACACAGACCAGCACTCTGGGACTCGGCGTGAAAAAGAAATTCTCGTGCACCTTGTGTATGAAGTGCTGAAGCATCTTTTCGGTGACTTCGAAGTCCGCGATCACGCCGTCCTTCATCGGCCGGATCGCGTGAATGCTTCCCGGCGTTCGTCCCAGCATGTACTTCGCGTCCTTGCCTACAGCGATTACCGATTTCTGACCGTTCTCCTGGCGAATCGCCACTACGGAAGGCTCGTCGAGCACTATGCCCTTGTCCCGCGTGTAAATGAGCGTGTTGGCGGTGCCGAGGTCAATCGCCAGGTCGTTCGAGAATAATCCTCTGAGTTTTTTAAACATTTTCCTCTTTAAAATCCTATCCCGCTAACCGGGGGGGGCAGCGCTTGAATTCGCCGTGGAGACAAGTCGCGGCAAACGTCAGCGCGAGAACGCCCGTCCGCCCGGCGAATGCGAAGTAGGCTCTCATTACGGTCGTCACGGTCTCTCAGATGGCCCGCGCCCATTGGAAATGATCTTTCGCACAGTGTCAACAACCGTGCGGCGCATGTGTAGAGAACAAATAAAATGTCCGGATTTGGAACACGCAAAGTGTCCGGTCGCGCAATTCCCGGAAAACATGGAATTTCCGACAGGGAGTTGGGTTATAATTCCGGCTTTCCAGGCTCATACAACGATCTCCCGCTTATTGTGGACAAGTCCGAAATCGACGATATCTCCAATCTCGCCCGGCTGCGGATCGGTCCCGCCGAGGCCGGCGAGGTGGCCGCGCGCATCGGCGAGATTCTCGCGATGATCGACCGGATGCGATCGGTGGACACCTCGGGAGTCGAGCCGCTCGCGCATCCGCTGGACGCGGCGCAGCGCTTGCGCGCCGACGAAGTCACCGAAACCGACCGCCGGGACGAGGCGCTCGCGCTGGCGCCGTCGAGCCGGAACGGACTGTTTCTCGTTCCCAAGGTCATCGAATAGCGCAATCCGTAGCGCAACCCGCGGGCATTCCATGCTGCACCTGACCGTCACAGAACTGTCGGCCGAGCTTTCACGCGGCGCGATTTCCAGCGTCGAGCTTACCCGGGCCTGCCTTGCGCGAATCGAAGAGCTGAATCCGCGGCTCAACGCGTTCGTCACGGTCTGCGCGGACGAGGCGCTCAAGCAGGCGGCGGAAGCCGACCGCGCCCGGGCAAAGGGCGCCGGTTCCCCGCTGCTCGGCGTTCCCGTCGCGCACAAGGACATTTTCTGCACCCGCGGGCTG
This sequence comes from Pseudomonadales bacterium, assembly GCA_963666325.1. GTDB lineage: Bacteria > Pseudomonadota > Gammaproteobacteria > Pseudomonadales > Pseudohongiellaceae > UBA9145. The sequence continues at coordinate 3,795,632 of OY762706.1, read as the reverse complement.
CGCACGACCTGCGGCTCGCGGATGCTCGAGAATTTCCTGCCGCCATACGACGCCTGCGTCGTGGAAAGACTGCGGCGGGCGGGCGCGGTGACGATCGGCAAGACCAATATGGACGAGTTCGCCATGGGCTCGTCGAACGAAACGAGTTATTTCGGCCCCGTCGCCAACCCCCACGACACGGGCAGGGTTCCCGGCGGATCTTCGGGCGGTTCGGCGGCGGCGGTCGCGGCGGGACTTTGCCCGATGGCCACCGGCACCGATACCGGCGGCTCGATTCGCCAGCCGGCGGCGTTTTGCGGGATTACGGGATTCAAACCGAGTTACGGCCGGGTGTCCCGCTGGGGCATGATCGCCTTCGCTTCCAGTCTCGACCAGGCCGGGACCCTGACCAGGTCGGCCGCCGATGCGGCCTTGATGATGCAGGCAATGGCCGGACTCGACCCCCGCGATTCCACCAGCGTCGACCGGCCGGTGGAGGATTATGCCGGTGAACTCGGAAAGTCTTTGGACGGGCTGCGGGTGGGTGTCCCGCGGGCGCATTTCGCGGAAGGCCTGAGCACCGGCGTCGAACGCGGGGTTCGCGCGGCTCTGGCGGAACTCGCACGGGCCGGCGCCAGCCTCATCGAGATCGATCTGCTCAACAACAGCCTTTCGGTGCCGGCCTATTACGTGGTCGCGTCGGCGGAAGCCTCGGCCAACCTGTCGCGTTACGACGGTGTGCGCTACGGCTATCGCTGCGAAGACCCGACCGACCTCGAAGACTTGTATACGCGCACGCGCAGCGAAGGCTTCGGCGACGAAGTCAAGCGGCGCATCCTGGTCGGCGCGTACGTCCTCTCGACAGGCTATTACGACGCCTATTACCGCAAGGCTCAGCGCGTCCGCAGGCTGATCCGGCAGGACTTCGTCGACGCCTTCGAGCAAGTCGACGTGATCGCCGGACCCACCTCGCCCCACATGGCTTTCCCCCATGGCGCCAAGGCCGACCCGGTGGAAATGTATCTCGAGGACATCTTTACCATCGCCGTCAACCTCGCCGGCCTGCCAGGCATTTCGGTTCCCGCGGGCTTCGAGGACGGCCTGCCTTTCGGCTTGCAGATCGTCGGGCCGGACTTCGGCGAGTCGCGCGTCCTGAATGCGGCGCACCGGTTTCAGCAATTGACCGACTGGCACAGGCGGCTTCCCCGGATAGGGGACACCCAGGGCGGAGAGCGCTGAAATGGAATGGGAAACGGTCATCGGACTCGAAGTCCATGTGCAATTGTCGACCCGATCCAAACTGTTCTCGGGAACCTCGACGGCTTTCGGCGCCGCGCCGAACACCCAGGCGAACGTCTACGACCTGGCCATGCCCGGCACCTTGCCGGTATTGAACGGCGAGGCCTTGCGCATGGCGGTGCGTTTCGGCCTCGCCATCGGCGCCGAGATCGGCAGGCGTTCGATCTTCGACCGCAAGAACTACTTCTATCCGGATTTGCCGAAAGGCTATCAGACGAGCCAACTGGACCACCCCATCGTCGGCCGAGGTTCGATCGTCATCGCTCTCGAAGGCGGCGCCGAGAAACGCATCGGCGTCACCAGGGCGCACATGGAAGAGGATGCCGGCAAATCCCTGCACGAGGAATTCGCCGACGAGAGCGGCATCGACCTGAATCGCGCCGGCACGCCGCTGCTGGAAATCGTATCGGACCCGGACCTGCGCAGCGCGAAGGAAGCGGTCGCCTATCTGAAGAAACTGCATTCCATCGTGCGCTATCTGGATATTTCCGACGGCGACATGTCCCAGGGTTCGATGCGGTGCGACGCCAATGTCTCGATCCGGCGGCCGGGCGCCGAGCTCGGCATCCGCACCGAAATCAAGAACGTCAATTCCTTCCGCTTCGTGGAAAAGGCGATAAATTTCGAGATTCGCCGCCAGCAGGACGTACTCGAAGACGGCGGCAGGATCGTGCAGGAAACCCGCCTGTACGATTCGGTCCGCGACGAAACCCGCCCCATGCGCGGCAAGGAAGTCGCAAACGACTACCGCTACTTTCCCGAACCCGACCTGCTTCCGATTGTGATCGACGATGAGTTCATCGAACGGGTCCGCGCGGAACTGCCGGAATTGCCCGACGCCCGCAAGCGCCGATTCGAGGCGGAATACGGCCTGTCGGCCTATGACGCCGGCGTGCTCACCGCGAGCCGGGAAACGGCGGACTATTTCGAGCGGGTGACGAAACGATGCGGCGACGCCAAGTTGGCCGCGAACTGGGTGAGCGTGGAGTTGCAGGCGCTGCTGAATCGGGAAAATCTCGACATTGCCGTCTCGCCGGTGAGCGCGGATAGCCTGGCCGGCTTGATATTGCGCATCCGGGACAGGACGATTTCCGGCAAGATCGCGAAAACCGTTTTCGAACGGCTTGCCACAGGATCCGAAAACGTTGACGAAATCATCGAACGGCAAGGTCTGCGTCAGGTTACCGACGAGGGTGAAATCGAAAAGCTCATCGACCGGGTAATTGCCGAGAACGCGGCACAGGCGCAACAATTTCGCGAAGGCAAACAGCAGGTGCTCGGCTACTTGGTCGGACAGGCAATGAAGCTCTCCCGCGGCAAGGCCAACCCGGCGCAGGTCAACCGGTTGCTGCGCGACAAATTGCAGGCATAGCCTCGAACCGGAGGAGTCGATCTTGAAAGAAGGCAAGAAGCGCGGCGCGGAACGCACCCAGATCGCCACCCGCAACGAGGAGTGGTCCGACGAGCGCCTGAAAGGCTACCTCGATCTGTTGCCCCCGGCGGGAATGCCGCGGGACTACGCCATCCTGCTCAAGGCTTACCGCGGCATGACCGCTGAACTGTTCGCGCGTTTCGTTCCCTTCTTCATCGAAGCCGGCAAGGACATCAACGTAACGCTACCCGACGGCGGCACCTTCCTCGACCACGTCCGCGAACATCGCAAATCGGTCGAATACGCGGCCGTCCTGACGCAAGCCGGCGCCAGGACGGAAAAGACCGGCTAGTCGTCCGCCAGTTCGGACAAGGCTTCCCGCAGCATTTCGTTCCCTTCGGCGCCGAGAATCGCGATTTCCCTTGCCGTAGCTGTAGGTGGAAATGGCCCGGTAGTCGCCGCAGTACGACATCAAATCCGCATAGTCCCCCGTTTGGCCGGAAACGAATCGCCGGCGCCTCGAATCCCAAACCCGTTGCGGTCCGAGCTTGCCGTCGGCCCAGGAGTACTCAAAGTCCAGATGGCCGGCGCCGCAGCCCGGCGTATGCAGCAAACCCAGATTGTGGCCGTACTCATGGGGAATGACGTTGAGCGGCGAAAGCGCGCTGATCGCCACCTCGAACCCGGTGTTGGCAAGCCCTCCCGAGGTCAGCAGTTCCGCGTCGACGTTCTGCCACCAGGGGTCCCGATCCGAAAATTGCACCGGTACGAAAGTAACCAGCAGTTCGGGAGGCGTTTCGCCGCGGAGAATCACGGGCTCGCCGACATTGTCGCTTTCGTCGGTCTCGGCGAGCGCGTTATCCGGATCGATAACGTGCACTACCTGGTTGCCGTCCTGAAACAATTCGCCCGGCAAATGGAAAACGTATTCGCTGCGCCATTGGCCGCTCTTGGCCCGCTGCGTCGTCGGCGGAGCGGCTTCGGCCAGGCTATGGGCAAGCACACGGCCCTCGGGGTCCAGCACACGGGTGATTACCCTGGGCGGCATTTCCACACCGTGATCCACGCTGACCGCCAGAGCCGCCCAGCGGCCCAGAATCGGCGTCCGGTGCTCGACCCGCTTCTCTCGCCAGTCCCATTCGAGAATCAAGGGACCCTGGTAGTACTCGATCGATCGATGACTCGCGTTGCCGTTGGCCGACGCGTCGGCGGAACACGATGGATTTTTCCCCGGCCGCTCCGGCGGGGTCGCGAATCCGTCGATGGCATTGCCCGAATATCTCAGGATTCCCAGTCGGCCGTCGGCGAACGGCCGGTGGAGTTCCCAGGGCAGGGAACCGTACAACTGATTGTAGCTCAAGATCAGACCGCCAAGCCTGGACAACTTGCCCAGTTCTTCCGGGACAAGACCGGACAACCGGTTGAATTCCAGACTCAGCCAATCCAATTCCGGCAACTCGCCGATAACGGCGGGAATTTCTCCGGTCAACCGGTTATCGCCGAGCAAGAGCGTGCGCAGTCCGCGCAGCCGGACAATTTCCCGGGGAATCGAGCCCGTAAAGCCATTATCGCTCAATCGGAGAAAATTCAGATGCCGCAGTTGGCCGATCCAGCGGGGAACGGGCCCCGACAGCTCGTTGAAGCCGAGATTGAGATGTCTCAGCGCGCGAAGCCGCGCGAACTCTCCCGGTATGGGCTCGAAAAATTCGTTCCAATACAGTTGAAGAGTTACCAGCGCCGTGAGCTCGCCCAAATGCGGCGGCAAGGTTCTCCTGATTTCCTTTCGATACAGCTCGAGATCTGTGACTCGTCCGCCGCCCAGGCGCACGCCTTCCCAATCGCGCAACTTCCGCTGGTCGCCCCTGCCCCACTCGAACAGGACATTGCCGGCCGCAAGCCGGCCTTCGCCGATCAGCGAATTGGCGAAGCCCACCAGGGCTTCGCAGTCGCCGACCAGTGCGGCGTTGGCGCGCGGGTCGTCGACAAAAGCTCCGTTCGAGCAGTCGCCGGCGTCGAGTTGCGCCGCGGCGGTGACCGCGGCCGTCGTGGTCGCGCCCGCGGGCCCGCCCGCGAGATAGTCCCGCTCTCGCGGCGCGGCGCCGGCCGCGGAGCCCGCGGCGGCGGCGGCCCATAGCCGCTTATGCGGTTGCCGTCGATGCCCAGGTAGATTCGTCGGTTCGCTCCCGGTACTCCCACGGCAGGGTTCCGCTCAGCCTGTTGCCGATCAGTTCGATGAACCTGAGCCCTGGCATCGCGGCGAATTCCGCGGGCAGGGGCCCGGTCAAAAAATTCAGGCCGAGATCCAGCGATTTCAGCCGCGCGAGGTCCCCGAGCCAGGACGGCAAATCGCCCGTCAATCGATTGCCGCCGAGACCCAGCTCGGCAAGCTCCCGCAATTGACGCAGTTCCGCGGGAATCGGGCCGGACAGATCGTTGTTACGCAAATTCAGATTCGTCATACGCCGCGGTTGTCCCAGGCTGGACGGAATCGGGCCCGAAAACCGGTTGTTCGCCGGTTGCAGGTTGTCGAGTTCCGCAAGTTGTCCGAGCCATTCGGGAATTTCCCCCGCAAGCCGATTGCCGGAAAGCACAATCTGGCCCAGGGAACCGAGCTTGCCGAGTTCCCGGGGTATCGTTCCGTCCAACTGGTTGTCCGCGAGGTAAATCAGGTAGATATCGGCCAGGTTTCCGAATTCCGGCGGTATCGGTCCGGTAAGTCTGTTGTCTCCCAACTGCAATACTCGCAAGCCGTCGAGCCGGCCGAGTTCGGCGGGGATTCTGCCCGCCAGATCCCGCGAATACAGTTCGAGCCGCACCACCCGCCCGCCGATGACGGTGATGCCTTCCCATTCCTCCAGCTTCCGCGCGTCGCCCCGGCCCCATGTCCGCAGCACGTTGCTCTTGCGCAGAAAGCCCTGCCTGATCAGGGAATTTGCGAAGCCGACCAGAGCTTCGCAATCGCCGACGAGTCCGGGGGTCGCGGCTGCGCCGTCGATAAAAGTACCGTCGGCGCAGCCGGCGACGTCGAGCAATTCCCCCGGGGAAATCCGGGCCGCCACGGTGACAGTGACGGTGAAACTGAGCGTGTCGATTTCGGACTCGTGGTCTTCCGCCTGGTAAGTCATATCGTAGGCGCCGATTCGCCAGGGCGCGCCGATCAGGGTGCGGGTGGCGGTGTCGAAGCGCAATCCGGGCACTCGCGGCGAGAGCGAATAGACGATCGGCTCGTTGCCGCCCCGGGCCGCCGGCAGTTGCAGCGTCATCGGCGAGTCGGCGGCGAAAGTCAGATCCCCGGGCGCGTCGGAGGCGGCAAAGCGCGGCGCGGTGTCGGCGGCGGCGTCACCGCACCGGGGTCCGGATCGGGAGTCAGACTCGCGTTGACCGCCGGCGGCAGCGCGGCGAAAGCGCCGCCGCTCAGGGGCAGGGAAATCGCGCGGCTGTCGCCGCCGCACCAGACGGTCAGCATACCTTCGGGAAAATCGAAAAGATCGGAATAAAAACGCACCGCGGTGGATTTCGGGGGAACGGAAATCTCGCGGAATCCCTTGTTGCCGTCTCGATAGTCGCTTAGTTCGACGCTGCAGGAATCCGCCTCGGCCGAATCGTTGTTGAGCACCAGCGCCATGTCGCCGCCCCGCGGGGCGGCATGAAAACGGAACAGGCTCGCGGGCGGAGACGAAGGAACGACCGTCATCGCCGCCGGGTCGCGCTCGGGGCCCACGGATAGCAAGCCGCGGGCGGCTACGGCGGCGCCGCAATCGAGCACTCCGTAGCCGAAGGCGAGTTCAGGCCCGCCCACGCTGGGCAGAGACAGTTGATCGCCGAAGCCGTTGAGCGTCCAGCTCGCTCCGGCGCCGCCGAGACTGACTCCGCCGGCCGGCCGGAATCTGTCCCCGGAAAGACCCGGGCCGTACAGGGTCATGTCGCACCCGTTGGCGCCGTCGGCGAGATTCGTCACCAGCAACCGGGACCGGAAACCGCCGGCACGGCGGCGAACGCCGCGCCGTTGACGGGAATGCCCAGTGCCGAGACTTCCCGGTCGCAAGTCAGCGTCGCCGAGCCCGATTCGAATTCTTCGGCATTGAACGGGATCAGGTCTTCGAGAAACTCGCGCACGGCGGCGCGGGCCGGAATCCTTATCTGGGCGCCGCCGACGCCGGCGCCGGAGTCGTCGGTCAGTTCGATCGAACAGCTTGCGGCGGACGCATTGTCATTGACGGCCAGCAGACCTTGCCGGCCGAGCCCCGGCAGTACGGGAAGCTGCAGCGCCAGACCGCTGGCGACATTCTCCAGCGCGGTCATGGAGACCGTGGCGCCGCCCTGACTCCAGCTCAGCAACATGCGCGCGGACACGCGTCCGTCGCAGGCCAGTTTCGCGTATCCGAAAGACAGCGCGTGTTCGGGGCCGCTGCCCAGAGCGAGGTGGCTGCGCCCGTCCGGAAGATCGATGGCGGCGGCGGCGCCGGTCCACGTCACCGCCTCGTGGGAATCGAACATGCCGCCGTCCAGGCCCGGTCCCCGCAGTTCGAGCCTGCACCGGTTCGCGCCTTCGTGAAGATTGGTCAGATACAGGAAAAGCCGCGACCGGTAACCGCCGCCGTCGGCGATCAGCGGGAACAGGAACTCACGACCGTCGCCCGCGAACTGTCCAGACGCCGGCAGCGGCGCCAGCAAGGCGAAAAGGAAAAAGGAACGGACACAAAATCGCGGCATGTCCTTTCGAAGGATCCACGCTCGGGAAGACAGGGCCAGTATACCAGTTGACATTGCCAAACCCGACCGACGATGTTTCCCGCGGGGTTCGCGAAGGTGATAAGCTTTGGCGTATTATCGGGCGTTTGCGGTCGAACGAACCGCTTTCCGGGGGGAACCATGAACCTGAACGGAAAAGCCGCCGTCGTGACGGGCGGCGGCAACGGCATCGGCAGGGCGTTGTGCCTCGCGCTCGCCAGGGAAGGCGTCAATGTGGCGGTTGCCGATATCGAAGAGGCGGCGGCCAGGTCGGTCGCGGAGGAAGCCGCCGGGCACGGCGTCAAGTCACTCGGCGCCGCAACCGACGTGACCGACGAGGCAAGCGTCGCCGCTTTGGCCGATGCGGCCTGGGAAGCTTTCGGCAATGTGGAAATCCTGATCAACAACGCGGGAGTGGCCCATGCCGCTTCTCCGCTCGCGGCGACGGGCGCGGCGGATTTCGATTGGGTTTTCTCGGTCAATGTAGGCGGCGCGATGAATGGAATCAGGACGTTCGTTCCGAGATTCGCCGCCTCGGGCCGCGATTGTCTGGTGGTAAATACGGCTTCGGAACACGCGTTCGGGGTTGCCCATATCGGCGCTGGACTCTACACCGCCTCCAAGCACGCCCTGCTCGGGATTTCGGATGTATTGCGCCATGAGGCGCCCGACAACGTCAAGGTCGCGATATTTTGCCCCGGCATAGTCGATTCGACGATCTGGCGCGCTTCGGAGCGCCGTCAGGTTCGTTACGGCGGCGCTTCGCCGGGCGAAGAGGCCGCGGGCGAGTTCTTTCGCCAACTCGGCATGCCGGCGGAGGAAGCGGCGGAAAAGGCCATTGAAGGCATCCGGGCAGGGCGGTTCTTCATCGTCACCCATCCGCACTCGGCGGGCATCGCGGAGGCGCGCTGTGCCGAGATCAAGCAAGCCTTCGCGGAACAGGCTCCGCGCCGCGACGGAGACGAGAAGTACGATCTCGGGCCGATCATGCGCCAGTTCATGACGCAATCGACATCATAGCCGACCGATAGCGAGTTCGAGAGCGTTACTCCGGCGTAAACGCCACCGGCATCCGGACGATCGCGTTAAACCAGATGCTTCTGAGCATTTCCATCCCGCCGGCCGGATGGATGTCCGGTATACGGTTCACAATCTCCTTCAGCAGCGCCTTGAGTTGGTAGCGCGCCAGTCTCGCGCCGAGGCAGACGTGGGGTCCGGTGCCGAAAGCCAGGTGCCGATTGGCGTTGGCTCGGGTTATGTCGAATTTGTGCGGGTCGGAAAACACCGCCGGGTCCCGGTTGGCCGCCGGGTAGGAAAGGTAGATCTTGTCGCCCTTCGCGAGTTTGCGGCCGCCGACTTCGGTATCCGCCATCACCGTGCGGCGGAACTTGATGACGGGCGGGGAATGGCGCAGCACTTCCTCGATGGCGTTGGGCAGATGCTTGTCGATATCGCTGCGCAGCAGTTCGTACTGGTCGGGATGTTCGTGCATGAGCCGCACAAAGTGGGCGGCGGTACTGCGGGTGGTCTCGTGTCCGGCGATCGACAGCGTCACGAAGAACATCAGGATATTGGCCTCGTCAAGCCGTTCGCCGTCGACTTCGCCGTGGACGATTCGGCTCAGCATGGAATCGTCGGGATTGTCGCGCTTTTCCCCGGCGAGTCGATGAGCGATGCCGAAGAGGCCCTGCACGGCGGCGTCTGGATCGTCGGCCCGGTCGGGATTTTCCGTGTCTGCCGTCTGGTTGCCGAGGGTGAACACCGTATCGCAGAGACTGTCCGGCACTCCCAGCAGCTTGCAGAAAGTGTACACCGGCAGTTTTGACGCGACTTCGAAAACAAACTCGCATTGGCCCCGACCCGCCACCGAGTCGACGATGGAGCCGGCGAGGCGGTCGATTTCCGGGTGAATCTTCGCCAGTTCGCCCGGCGCGAATGGAGGCATGACGAGCTTTCGCACGGCCCTGTGGTCGTCGGGCCGCATTCCCATGATGCCGGCGCGCTGACGTTCGAGTTGTTCGCCCTCGAAATCCCAGACGGTCGGGCCGCCCTCGTGGGACGAGAACAACTCTTGATTGCGAGAGACTTCGACGATGTCCTCATAGCGGGTCAGCACCCAGAATCCCCGGCTCAGCGTCACGTTCGGAGTCATGGTGTCGTAGCCGTCCACCGGCGGATTCCAGTGTACGGGATCGGATACGCGCCAGGCGTCGAACAGTTGGTGGGGCGGGCCACCGCATGCGGGTATCAAGTCCGGGTCGATGAGATTGTCTGGGGGAATCATGGCGTTGCTCCCGCTGCCGTAAACTGGGTACATCAGCGTTCATTTTTTATCCCGCGATGTCAACGCTGCAATAATACTCCCTGAAAGCGCCGATTGAAAATTCCTCGGTTCGCGAGCGCGTCGGCGAAAGCCCGGGCTTCCAGGCACTCGATGGCCTCCGCCACCGGACCCCAGCGGCCGGGGTCCAGCGGGACCTGGGCCCGCGCCTCGGCCGGGAGCATGATCGTGGCGTCGTTGGCCACCCCTTCCAGGGTGCGCAGCGCCCGCAGCCAGCGCTCGATATGGTCCGCGCCAAGATGCGTCTCGCCGGACCAGTCCGCGGCGTCAGTCCCGGCCAGTCCCCCTCGCCGAAGGCCATCAGCACCCGCCGCCAGCGGTTGACGTGGGCCGCGCCGTGGTGGGTCTGCGCGGCGAACGCCCGGACATCCGCGATCAGCGCCGGGCCCACGCCCGGCGGTTCGGTCTGTGGCGTGACCGGAGGATCGACCGGTTGCGGCGCAACCGAGGTCGGCTCGGGCGCGTCGTTGGGGTCCGGCGCACCGTCGACCGTTCCACCGGTACCGCCGTCGGTCGCACTGTCGGTCGTTCCGCCGTCCGTGCCGTCGTCGAGCAGCGCCAGCGTTACCGAGGACGGTTCGCCCAGCAGATAAGCCCGGCGCGGCTTGATCCGGCCGGTCACCGTGCCGTCGGCCCGCTCCACGTCGTCGGAATAAGTCGTGACCGTCCATGTCGCCGAGGTCTCGTCCGCCGGAATCGTTACCGTGCCGGTCTGCCCGAAGCCCGCATAGTTCAGACCCTCGCCCATCTCCTCCGAGGTTCCGAGGTTCACCGCGATATCGATCCCCGGCGCCGCGTCGGCGGTCACGGTGAAGGTCACGGCGCCGCCCTCGGCGATCTCGCCCGCGTCGCCGGCGATGGTCAGCGTCGACGGCGTCGCCTCGACCTGCCCCGAGGTTTGGGGAATGAAAAGGCTGTAATCGACCTGCACTATTTTCTTGGCTTGCGGACTTGTCGCCCGAGGGGACTGAAGCTGGGCGCAGGTCGTTGCCGCCTCGCCCGGCACCGCCTTGCCGCTGGCGGTAATCGGCGTGAACGTGAGCCTGTAGATGGGGTCGCCCGGATTCGTGTTCGAATTCCCGTCATAGTACAGACCCGTGTGCCAGATGGTCTCCACATAGGGAGAGCTGTTGTTCCTCCTGTCCCAATCGATGACAAAGTCGGACTCTTCCCAGTAGGTCGAGGTTTCCAGCGGCGTCGACAGCGAACTGTCGGCTTCCACCGTGGTCCGGAACGAAGAAAAGTGCTTGCTGGCGTCCCACCAGTCGTTGGGATGATCGCCGGTCCCCCAACTCCAGGACACCTGAAAGGTCCATTCCCGGCCGGCCGCGTGCGGCCACGGACTGGCGGTGCCGGTGTCTATCGCCGGCCGCAGCGTCCCGGCGCAGGCCGACGCCACGGTCAGGTCGGCGGGCTCCGCGGGCACGGCGCTGTCGACGACCCGGACGGTGGTCGAAACGTAGTCTCGCGTGTCGGGACGGAAGGTGTGAGACATCTGAAACGTGTCATGGGTTGTCCACAAGCGGCGCCAGATCTTGTGCCGAAGCTCGCTGTCATGCTCGGCGCAGTGGATGTTGACCGTGACCGTCTGCGGAACGTGCCAGTTCGACGAATCGAACCGCAGTTCCGTCACCCATCCGTCCACCTCCGGCTGCGCGCTGTACCCCGGGTAGTCCCCCGTCACGCTCACGAGGCCTCTGTGGGCGGAAATATTTCCTATCGCTCACCTAGGAGTCTGTCGGATTTAGATTGAGGTAGAATCGTATTCAGTTTGTTGCGGGGTGCTTATCCGATGTCGTCGAAGTTTCGCGCGGTGGACCGGGACACGCTTTATCTTTTGCCGCCGTCGGTGCAAGACTGGCTGCCGGAGGATCATCTGGCGCGGTTGGTGGTGGAGATTGTGGATCGTCTGGACCTGAGCGGCCTGGAGCGCCGGTACGGCGGGGGCGGCAAGGATCCGTATCATCCTTCGGTGTTGCTGGGGCTGTTGTTTTACGGTTACGCGACGGGGGTGTTTTCGAGCCGCAAGCTGGAGCGCGCGACCTACGATTCGGTGGCATTCCGTTTCATTGCGGCGAACGCGCATCCGGACCACGACACGATCGCGGGTTTCCGCAAGCGATTTCTGGGGGAGTTGGGGGGTCTGTTCGTGCAGATTCTTTCGCTTGCGCGGGAGATGGGGTTGTTGCGGTTGGGCAACGTGAGTCTGGACGGGACGAAGGTTCGTGCGAACGCGAGCAAGCACAAGGCGCTGAGTTGGGGGCATGCGAAGCGTCTTGAGGATCAGTTGCGCGGCGAGGTGGCGGAGTTGCTTGATTGTGCGGCGCGGGCGGACGAAGCGGAGCCCGGACTGGACGTGCCGGAGGAGTTGAAGCGGCGCGAGGGCCGTCTTGCGGTGATCGAGGCGGCGCAGGCGGAGATCGAGCGGCGGGCGCGGGAGCGCCATGCGGCGGAGCGGGAAGAATACGAGGAGAAGCTTGCGGCGCGGCGGGAGCGGGAGAAGGCGACGGGGCGCAAGCCCCGCGGTCGAGAGCCGAAGGCGCCGGAGGCGGGTCCGCGGGAGAAGGACCAGGTGAATCTGACGGACGCGGAATCGCGGGTGATGCTGACGGCGGACGGATTCCAGCAGGCGTATAACGCGCAGTCTGGGGTGGATGTCGAGAGTCATCTGGTGGTGACGGTCGATGTGGTGGACCGCGGCAACGACAAGCGCGAGGTGGAACCGGCGCTTGCGGCGCTGGGCGCGTTGCCGGGGGCGCTGGGGAAGCCGACCGGGCTGTTGGCCGACGCGGGGTATTTCAGCAAGAAGAACGTGAAACGTTGCGAGGCGGCGAAGTTGACGCCGCACATCGCCATGGGCCGCACGGCGCACAATCCGCCGCTGGCGGAGCGTTCCGCGCCGCCGCCGCCCTGTCCGGAGGACGCGGACGCGGTGACGCGCATGGCGCATCGGCTGCGGACGCCGGAAGGCCGGGCGCTGTACGCGCGGCGCAAGTCGACCGTGGAGACGGTGTTCGGGGTCGTCAAGGAGACGATGGGATTTCGGCGCTTCCATCTGCGCGGACTGGAGGCGGTGCGCGGAGAATGGACACTGGCCTGTCTGGCGTGGAACCTGAAACGGATGCACGCCTTGCGTTGAGGCGCTCCACCCCCCGTTTTCCGCCCGCGAGCGGACATTGGCGACGCTGTCATGCCAAATACGCATGTGGGGGCGATACCATACCGCCCCAGCCACCGAAATCGGGAATCGCGCGGCCTATGGCCGCTGACATGAAATGCAACTGAGGACCGCCTTGCTCGGCGGATTCAACATCCTAAAACCGACAGACTCCTAGCCAGATTCGAACGTGAGTCCCAGGGATCGAATACGGTCACGCGGGCCCAGCCCCCAGGGTCGCCGCCCAGCCTGACGGTGTACGTTTCCGGCGCGTGGACCGGGCCGAACTCCACCGCCGCATCGTCGCGGCAGGCACCGGGCTCGTCCGTCAAGATATGCGTCCGGCTGAAGACCAGCGGCGTCGAGGCGGTCATCGGCGTGGCATCGTCGTCCCTGATCGTGAATGAGGCAGGTGTGGAAGAGATGGTGACGCCGGCGGGAGTGGCGGCGATGAGCCCGTCGCCCTGATACCTTTTGAGGGTCAGCACCACGGTCTCGTGGGCCTCGACCGCCGCGTCGCCAAAAACCCGGAGCGTGTAGCCCGTCTGGCTTGTCATGCCGGAGCTGAAAAACGTGTGGTAGCAGCCTGTGTCGCCGAGTCGTGTTACGGGGTCGCCGAATTCTCTCAGTGTAAAATCGTCACCGAACATGGCGCTGCCGCCCAGGCACAGGAGGAGGTCGGCCCTCGCCGCGTGCGGCGCCGACAGGTTGAGGCCGATGTTGAACTCCCGGAAGCCGGAATCCCCCTCGTCGGCGGCGGCGGGCGAGATGCTTACCGAGGCCGTGGGGGTCGTCTGGGCTTTCGCGCCGGTCAGCGCCAGACCGAACAGCAGGGCCAGAAGGCCGCGGACGGTCGGAGACGGGACGGGACGCCCACGGCGTCGGCGGAAGAAGATGCGCGAAGGGAGGAAGGGGAATCAGGCGGGGAGGCCGGCTGGCGGAATCGGCACCGCCACGCGCCGGGCAAGGTCATGGCTCGGCTATTATATCGAAGCGCCCAGTCAAACCAAGGTCGCATTCCGGTGCCAACGCCGATAGCCACTCGGAGTCTCCCCGCCGATTTCCCGTTTCGTTCCTGTGCCTTCGAATATGCATCATTTAGCCCCCCACTTCAGTTTCAGGCCGGCCCGACCTTGATCGGGAACGACCGTTCGGTGATTCAGTCTCACATGTTTCTGAACCTAAACGGCAGGAGAATCCGATTGCAGCAATTCCCGCCAACGCCCGGAAGCGTCCGCGGAATTGCCCGATTCGATACTCGATCAGCCGAAACGGCGCCGCTCAAGTTGGCGCGGTGCGGCGCGCCCGGTTCGCGAGCGCGTTGCAGAAAGCTGGGGCCTCCAGGCGTTCGATGGCCCCCGCCACCGGGCCGCCCCGCGAATTCAGCGGCTCATCTCGTCATGGGGTTCAGTCGAATGGGGAAGGCATTCCCGCCGAAGTCCCCCACCGAATCCGCGCAGCGGTTTTGGTGGGGTGGGGGCAGGAACGAACCCGCAGCCGCACCCGGAAGGGGTATGCGGCGAGCGCCGTGAATACGTCCCAGCCGCCAAGCACAACTCGGCTTTTTTGGCTATGTTTGAGTATGTGCCTTCCCACATCCGCCGCGCCGGATAAGGGGCTGGGCTCAGGAATAGATGTCCAGTTTGCCGGAAGTTTCCGAAAATCCGCAGAAATCCCGATCCTGAGTGACAAGTCCCATGCACGAGATTTCAAGCGCGCTCGCAAGCTGAATCGCGTCCGGAGTGCGGAGCCGGGTCACACCCCGAATTTGCGCCGCCCGGAATGCGATCGCCGGCGTCAAGTCGACGACGCGCCAACTCGGCGGCGATGTCAGCGCCTCGCGGTAAGTCTCGGCGAGCGTTTTGTTTCCCTGCCGCAAAGGTCCGGTCAGAACCTCGACCAGAGAAACCGTGGTAATCGCCAGTTCGTAGGCTCCGGCTTCCGCCCCGACAAAAATATTTTCATACCGGGCGGAAAATTCTGGATGATCTTCGAGATAGTAGATGATGGGCGCACTGTCCACGAGCAACCGGCCACGGCTTGGCAGGTCGCCAATATCGCGCATCACCATCGGCGCTCGTCTTCGATGTAATCAGCGACTTCGCCGTACAGCCCCTCCGCCGAACCGCGCAGTGATGAAAGGCGCTTCACATCGTTCTGTTGCAGATGCGACAGGGGAACGATCGCGGCGCAAGGGACGCCTCGTTTCCGTATGATGGTGATCAGTCCTTCGGTCCGGGCCCGATCAAGCAGTTCCGGCAATTTCTTTCGCGCTTCCTCGGCGCCTGTCTGATACACGCTGGAATCCTCCTGTACTGTCCGTACAGTTTACTCCCAGCCAGCCAAGTAAACAACATTCACCTACGTCCGCCGCACACCTATAACCCGGCAGCGACGGATTTCCCGCACAATCCCCGATTATTCGATAATCTTGGAAACTACTCCCGCGCCCACGGTGCGGCCGCCTTCGCGGATCGCGAAACGCAGGCCCTCGTCCATCGCGATCGGTGCGATCAACTCAACGTTCATCTTTATGTTGTCGCCCGGCATCACCATCTCAACGTCTCCAGGCAACTCAACGTTACCCGTCACGTCCGTCGTACGGAAATAAAACTGTGGGCGATAGCCCTTGAAAAACGGCGTATGTCGTCCGCCCTCTTCCTTGGTAAGAATGTATACCTCCGACTCGAACTTCGTATGCGGCGTGATCGAGCCCGGCGCCGCCAGCACCTGGCCGCGCTCCACTTCCTCGCGCTTGGTGCCGCGCAACAGCACGCCGACGTTCTCGCCCGCGCGTCCCTCGTCCAGCAACTTGCGGAACATCTCAACGCCCGTGCAAACCGTCGTCTCCGTCTCCTTGATGCCGACGATCTCCACCTCCTCTCCGACCTTCACCACGCCGCGCTCAATACGACCCGTCACAACCGTGCCGCGGCCCGATATCGAAAACACGTCCTCGATCGGCATCAGATACGGCCTGTCGATCTCCCGCTCCGGAACCGGCACGTAACTGTCCAAAGCCTCAACCAGCTTCTCCACCGAACCGATGCCCTGCTCCGACTCGTCGCCCTCCAGCGCCTTCAGCGCCGAACCGATGACGATCGGCGTGTCGTCGCCCGGAAAATCGAATGTGTCCAGCAACTCGCGAACCTCCATCTCCACCAGTTCCAGCAACTCCTCGTCGTCCACCATGTCCGACTTGTTCATGTACACGACGATGTAAGGAACGCCAACTTGGCGCGCCAGCAAGATGTGCTCCCGCGTCTGCGGCATCGGACCGTCCGCCGCCGATACCACCAGAATCGCACCGTCCATCTGCGCCGCGCCCGTGATCATGTTCTTCACATAGTCCGCGTGACCCGGACAGTCAACGTGCGCGTAATGGCGATTCGGCGAATCGTATTCCACGTGCGAGGTCGCGATCGTGATCCCGCGCTCGCGTTCCTCCGGCGCATTGTCGATCTCGTCGAATGCCTTCACCGAACCACCGTAGCGATCCGCGCAGATCTTCGTCAGCGCCGCCGTCAATGTCGTCTTGCCATGGTCCACGTGACCGATCGTGCCTACGTTCACGTGTACCTTCGTTCTCTCGAATTTTTCCTTCGCCACGTTTGATTACCTCGTCAGGTTGTAAGTCAAGTTCTGGATTCGTTGACGATGCCGTCGGCGATACTGCCCGGTACTTCCGCGTATTTCCGGAATTCCATGGTGAAAGTCGCCCTGCCCTGGGTCGCCGAACGCAGGTCGGTCGCGTATCCGAACATCTCCGCCAGCGGGACTTCGGAGGTAATGACCTTGCCCGCTGGGCTGTCTTCCATGCCCTGCACCATGCCGCGGCGCCGGTTCAAGTCGCCCATGACATCGCCCATGTAATCTTCCGGCGTCACTACTTCGACCGCCATGACCGGCTCGAGCAACGCCGGGTCGGCTTCCAGCGCGCCTCGCTTCAACGCCATGGAGCCCGCCATCTTGAAGGCAATTTCGCTGGAGTCGACGTCATGAAAGGAGCCGTCGTACAGCGTGACCCTCATCGCCAGCAAGGGGTAACCCGCCAGACAGCCGTTCTTCATCTGTTCCCGCACGCCCTTGTCCACCGCCGGGATGTACTCCCTGGGAACCACACCGCCGACGATCTTGTTGACGAATTCGTAATCGGCGTCGGGGTCGAGCGGTTCCAGCCGCAGCCAGACATGGCCGTATTGTCCGCGGCCGCCGGTCTGCTTGATATGCTTGCCTTCGATTTCCACAATCTTGCGGATGGTTTCGCGATAGGCCACCTGGGGTTTGCCGATGTTCGCGTCGACGCTGAATTCGCGGCGCATGCGTTCGACGAGTACTTCCAGATGCAATTCGCCCATGCCGGAAATGATCGTCTGGCCCGATTCCTCGTCAGTCTCGACGCGGAAGGACGGATCCTCCTGGGCCAGCTTGCCGAGGGCGGTGCTCATCTTTTCCTGGTCGGCCTTGCTCTTCGGCTCCACCGCGACAGAAATCACAGGTTCGGGGAAGTCCATCTTTTCGAGCGTAACGACGCTTTTCGGGTCGCAAAGCGTTTCTCCGGTGGTGACGTCCTTCAGGCCCACCGCGGCGGCGATATCGCCGGCGCGCACTTCCTTGATCTCCTCGCGCGAATTGGAGTGCATCTGCACCATGCGGCCGACGCGCTCCTTGCGGTGCTTGATCGGGTTGTAGACGGTATCGCCGGAATTGATGCAGCCGGAATAGACTCTGAAGAAGGTCAAGGTGCCTACAAAAGGGTCGGTGGCGATCTTGAAGGCCAGCGAGGCGAAGGGCGCATCGTCGTCCGCCTTGCACTGCGCGGGCGAACCGTCGTCGTTGACGCCCTCGATCGCCTTCACTTCGGTCGGCGCCGGCATATAATCTATGACCGCGTCGAGCACGGCCTGCACGCCCTTGTTCTTGAAAGCCGAACCGCAAAGCACCGGAACGATTTCATTGTTGATCGTGCGCTGGCGGATAGCGGCCACGATGTCCTGTTCGCCGAGGTCGCCCTCCTCGAGATACTTGTCCATCACATCTTCGTTGGCCTCGGCGGCGGCCTCGAGCATGTGCTCGCGCCATTCCTCGCACAGGCCTTGCAGGTCGGCCGGGATGTCGTCGTAGAAAAATGTCGTGCCCTGGTCTTCGGTATTCCAGACGATGGCCTTCATCTTCACGAGGTCGACGACGCCGGTGAAGTTCTCTTCCGCGCCGATGGCGATTTGCAATGGCACGGCATTGGCGCCGAGCCGGTCTTTCATCTGCTCGACGACACGCAGGAAGTCTGCGCCGGCCCGGTCCATCTTGTTGACGAAAACCATGCGCGGCACCTGGTAGCGGTTGGCCTGGCGCCAGACCGTTTCGGTCTGGGGCTGCACGCCCGAAGTCGCGCAAAGCACGACCACGGCGCCGTCGAGCACGCGCAGGGAACGTTCCACCTCGATGGTGAAATCCACGTGTCCCGGCGTGTCGATGATGTTGATCCGGTGCTCGTCGAATTGACGGTCCATGCCCTGCCAGAAACAGGTAGTCGCCGCCGAAGTGATGGTAATGCCGCGCTCCTGTTCCTGTTCCATCCAGTCCATGACCGCGGCGCCGTCGTGCACTTCGCCGATTTTGTACGATACGCCGGAATAGAACAGCACGCGCTCGGTGGTGGTGGTCTTTCCCGCATCCACGTGGGCGGCGATGCCGATGTTGCGGTAACGGCTCAATGGGTGCTTCCTGGCCACTTTACTGCCCTCTATATACTTGATTCGGGTTTCAGAAACGATAATGGGAGAACGCGCGGTTGGCTTCGGCCATGCGATGCACATCCTCGCGCTTGCGCACCGCGGCGCCACGGCCGTCGGCGGCTTCGAGAATTTCGCCCGCCAGGCGCAAGGCCATGGATTTCTCGCCGCGATTGCGCGAATGCTCCACCAGCCAGCGCATTGCGAGAGCGTTGCGCCGTTCGGCGCGGACTTCGACCGGCACCTGGTAGGTGGCGCCTCCTACGCGGCGGGATTTGACTTCCACCATCGGCGCGATGGCGCTCAAGGCGTTTTCGAACGCTTCCAACGGTTCGGCGCCGGATTTTTCCGCGACGACATCGAGCGCTCCGTAGACGATTTTTTCGGCGACGGATTTCTTGCCGTCGACCATTACGTGATTCATGAATTTCGCCAGCGTCTTGCTGCCGAACTTGGGATCGGGCAAAACTTCGCGCTTTGCCGCAACTCTTCTTCTGGGCATGTCTGACCTCTATGTTTATTCAGGTTTACCCGGGATAACCGTCCGGTCTTCCGGACCGCTACCCGGCCTTACTCGAATCTCATCCGTTCTTCGCCGAAGATCGCCGATGAGCGGCGAATCCATGCCTGGAATGTTTCTAGGGAATTACTTGGGGCGCTTGGCGCCGTATTTCGAACGTCCCTGCTTGCGGTCCGCGACGCCCGAAGTGTCGAGAGCGCCGCGCACGGTGTGATAGCGCACGCCGGGAAGGTCCTTGACCCTGCCGCCGCGAATCAGCACTACCGAGTGCTCCTGCAGATTATGACCTTCGCCGCCGATGTACGAAGTCACCTCGAAGCCGTTCACGAGACGCACGCGGCAGACCTTGCGCAGGGCCGAATTCGGCTTCTTCGGCGTGGTGGTGTAGACCCTTGTGCAGACGCCGCGCTTCTGCGGCGAGCCTTGCAGGGCGGGCACACCGCTTTTGGCGGGCTTGCTCGTCCTGGGCTTGCGCACTAACTGGTTGATGGTTGCCATGTTTGTCCGTGGATTTCGCCGTTCGCAAAATGAGGCGAGAGTGTAATGACCGCTTCCTCTACAGTCAAGCCGCTGCCGCCGGCGCCCATGCGCCGACCGGGATTCGCCGGCTCGGCGGAATCGACGCGTCGAACTTTCAACCGAAGGTTCGGCGCAGCATGGATTCGTAGAGCCCGTCGCCGAACCACTTGCGCATGAACATCATCGGGCGCGCCATCGCGCCCGCAACGTAGCGGCGGCGCGGCCTGGCGGCGGTCACCGCCTCAACGAAAACCCGGGCGAGAACCTCGGCGCCGGTGCCGCGGTCGGCGTTCTTCGGATCCGCCGACGCCGCGAAGAACCGGTCGAGTCCGGCCTTGTAGGCGCTGCCGGGGTAGTACTTTTGCAATCCGCTGCCCACGACTTCGTTGAACTCGGTGCGAATGAGGCCGGGCTGGACGATAACGACCTGGATGCCGAAGGGGGCGGTCTCGATGCGGAGGCAGTCCGACCAGCCCTCCAGGGCGTGTTTGGTCGCGTGGTACCAGGCCCCGAAAGGCATGAAAATCCGGCCGCCCATCGACGAGACGTTGACGATGCGGCCGGCGCCCCGCTCTCTCATATGCGGCAGGACGAGTTGCGTGAGGTGGGCGAGGCCGAACAGGTTGACCTCGAACTGGTATCTCGCGTCCTCGAGCGGGACGTCCTCGACCGCGCCGTAGAGGCCGAAACCCGCATTGTTGATCAAGGCGTCGATGCGGCCTTCGGCATCGACGATCTGACTCACGACCCGTTCGTTATCCCCGCTGCCGGCGACGTCCATCGCGACCGGAGTGACACCGTGTTCGGTCAGATTCTCCATGCGATCCGCCCGGCGCGCGCCGGCGTAAACCTTGTGGCCCTCTTTGGCCAGCAGAATCGCCGCCTCCCTGCCCATGCCGGAAGAGGCTCCCGTTACCAATATGATCTTGTTCAATGCGTGTCCCCCTATTCACCTATTCAGTTCCGGGCGGAATTTTATCTGCCGCAACCTCGGCGCGTCAATGAAAAACCGGTCGTCCGGAGCGTTGAGGCGCCGGTCAATCCAACCCGGTCAGCGTCTGGCGCAACAGTTCGTTGCCCCCGGCGCCGAGAATTGCGATTTCGCGCGCCGGGCGCAGCGGCGGCGGCGTCCGCGCGGCCCAGAAGGAATCCCCGCCTCCGCTGGTCGAAATGACGGCCAGAGGTTCGGAATAGAGTTGTACGCCGGCGTCATCGAACAGGATCAGCGTGAACTCGCCGTCTCCGCTCGGCTGACGCGGAGTCCGGCCAGAGAATAGCGCCTGACTCAGGCGCCAGACACCGTCGGCATCGACGACTCCCGAGAACGCGATGCTGGACGCTTCCGCTGACGCCGCCTGACCGGAAACGCCGGCAACGGCTCCCTGGTCCGCCCCGGCGCCGGAAACTCCCGATGCCGCAAACTGCTCCGGCGGCGTTTCGTCCTCAACGCTCACCGCGCTTGTAGCCGTACCCGCGCCGTTTCGCGCGCCCCAGGCAAGCCAGTATTCCGCGGCAAGCCCATAATTGTAGTCGGATATGAGCTTGCGCTCGGTGCAATAGGACATGATGTCGGTAAAGTCCTCGTTCTCGCCGGAGGCGAATAGCCGCCAGTTGCGCTCCCAGCCCGGTTCCGGCCCAAGCGCGCCGTCGGAATAAGGGTAGTCCTCGTCAACGCCTTCGGCGTGGCAGCCCGGTGTGTGTTCCAGCCCCAGATTGTGGCCGAATTCGTGGGGTATGACGATGTGAATCGACAGTTCGCTGACCGCCACCTGTTCCGCGAGCAACGCGACCCCGCCGACCTCTCCATTGACGATGCCATGCCAGAACTCGTCCGGTTCCGCTTCCGCGTTCCACGACAAGAACAATTGCAGCAGCGCGTCGTCGATGTTGCCGCCCTTGACTTCGATCGGCGACCCGATTCGCGCTTCGAAATCATCGGCTATCGGCATGAAAGCAAGCGTCCCCGCCATCAGCGCGGCGGAGTCGAGATCCTCGTGCCAGACATCTTCGCCGGGCATGCGAATCGGGACGAAAACGGCGCGGAATTTCGGCGGCTTCTCGCCTTGCAGAACGATCGGTTCGCTGACGTTGTCGGTTTCGTCGGTCTCTTCGAGTTCGTTTTCCGGATCGATCGCATGAACGATCCGGTTGCCGGCCTGGAACAACTCGCCGGGCAGGTGGAAAACGAATTCGGAACGCCACTTGCCAGGCTCGATCCGTTGCGTGACCGGCGGCGCGGCTTCGGCCAGACTTTCCGCCAGCGCCGCGCCCCCGGCGTCGCGCACCCGGGTGACGACTCGCGGGGGCTCTTCCGTCGAATGATCGACGCGCACCGCGAGCAGCGCCCAGCGACCGAGAATCGGCGTTTGACCTTCGATTCGATCTCCATTCCAGTCCCATTCGAGCAATAGCGGCCCCTGGTAATAAGCGATGGAATGGTGCGAAGCGTTGCCCGGCGACTCTTGCGGCCGCGGCGGAGTACGCTCCCGCTCCGGAGGCGGCGCCAGGCCCGTTATCGTATTGCCCGTTATTTCCAATCTCAAACCGCCATCGGCGATGCGGTTCCGGAAAGCCCAGCCGACGGTTCCCCGCAGCCGATTGAACGATACGTCGAAGACTTTCAGATTGGGCTGAACGGCAAACTCGTTCGGAACGCCGCCCTCGAGCTCGTTGAAGGCAAGGTCGAGATTTTCCAGCGCGGATAGTTCGGCCAGTTGCGGCGGTATGGCGCCGCCGAGCCTGTTCCCGCTCAAGTCCAGATCGAGCAACCGCCCTAGTTTCCCAAGCTCCGCGGGTATCGCGCCGACAAGCTTGTTGTTCGCGAGCGACATTTCCTCCAGCCGTTCCAACCGTCCGAGCTCAGGAGGAATGTTTCCCGACAGTTCGTTCCCGGACAACGCCAGTTTCTTCAGGTTCGGCAGTTCCCCGAGTTCCGGAGGTACGGCGCCGCTCAGCGAGTTGCCGCCGAAATCGAGTTCACGCAGGTTCGCAAGCCGCGCCAGTTCGGCGGGAATCGATCCGGTCAACTCGTTGCCCCACAGCTTCAGTTCCTCCAGTTTGTCCAGGTCGCCGAATTCCGGCGGGACCGGCCCCGTCAACCGATTCATTCCGAGCGAAAGCTTGCGCAATCCCGCAAGTTGCGCAAGTTCGGATGGAATTGCGCCGCCGAGCCGATTCGCGGACAGCGACAGAACTTCAAGACCGGCGATATCTCCGAGCTCGGGCGGTATCGGGCCGGACAACTCGTTGCCTCCAAGGTCAATCGTGGTCAAGGCCTCGAGCCTGCCGAGCGCGGCGGGAAAATCTCCCTTGAGGCCGCTGAAAGGTAGTTCCACGCCGGTGACTCTTTCTTCGCCGACGCCGATGCCCGGCCAGCTCGCGAGTTTCCGCCGCTCTCCCCGGCCCCATTGGCGGATCGCATTGTCTTCCATGATCAGGCCGGTTTCGATCAGCGCATTGGCGAATTCGACCAAAGCCCGGCAATCCGCGACGAGACCGGGATTGGCGGCCGGGCCGTCGACAAAATCGCCGGCGGCGCAGCCATCGGCGCCCAGCGGAGACCGGGAACTCTCCGGCACCGTGACGGTAACGGTGAATTCGAGCGAATCCATGTCGAAATCGATGTCCGCCGCCGTGTACTTCATGTGGTAGACGCCGGTTCTGGCGGGCGCGCCGCGCAGTTGCCGCGTGTCGGGATCGAAACTCAAGCCTGGAGTCTCGGGCTGCAGGAAGTAGATTACCGGCGGATTGCCGCCCGCGGCTTCGGGCAATTGCAGCGGTTCGATCTCCATGCCAAGGGTATACGTCCGGTCCGGCGGAGCGGGGCGGCCGGCAAAGCTCGGCGTCGTGTCCGGACCCGTCACCAGCATGTACAAGGGTTGAAAGCCGCTGTTGCCATTGGCGTCCCGCGCCTCGTATATCGACAGGTACTCGCCTTCCCCGGCCGGCGCGCCAGTGAGCCGGCGCGTGGCGGCGTCGAAACCGAGGCCGGGCGGGACGGGTTCGAGCGAGTAGGTCAGCGGCGGCTCGCCTCCGGCGGCTTCCGGCAACTGCAGCGGATCGATCGTCTCGCCGAGCGGATAGATCAGGATCGGTGGAAAGTCCGCCGGGTCGAATATCGGCGCGGCCTCCGGCGGAGCGCTCCCGGCGAGTATCGCCGGGGGCAAGGCGGCAAACGCCGAGCCGCGCAGCGGCAGCGAGACGGCGTGAACCGGCCGGTCGCAGGAGACCGACGCCACGCCTGCGGGAAAATCGTCGTCCGGCGGAAACAGATCTTCGATAAATCCAACGGCGGTGGACTTCGAGGCGACCGGCAAGACGTTCACCCCTTTGACACCGCCGCCGATACCGGTCAATTCCACCGCGCAGAACGCTTCGCCGGCGCTGTCGTTGCTTACCGCGAGGGCGAGCCGCTCGCCGCGCGGCAGCACGGGAAAATTGAATCGTACCGCTTCGCGCGACGCCGGGACGGCGGTCAGACCCGCCAATGTTCCGCCGACATCCAGGCTCAGAAAACCGGCGGCCACCGCGGGGCCATCGCATTCGACCGCGGCGTAGCCGAGCGCGAGCGATCCGCCGCCCATGCTGCCGATGGACACATGCCCGCCGCCGGTCAGATCGAGCGTCATGCCGGACCCGGCGGCGCTCACCCCCGTCCGGGCCTGGAATCTGCCGGCGTCCAGCCCGGCGCCGTGAAGCTTCACTTCGCACCGGGTTTCCGCGGGCATGGGATTCGCGAGATACAGCTCCGAGCGGAATCCTTCGCCGTCGACGATGAGCGGCAGAACCTGGGAAACAGCCGCCCTTTCGTCCCCGCCGGGCAAAATCGGATCGAGCGCGGCGAAAACGCCGTCTTCGAGCGCAAGCCCCTGCAAGGCGACATCCCGGTCGCAGCTTATCGAAACCTTGCCCGGGCCGAAGCCGTCCCCGGCGGCGATCAGATCGTCGAGCGCATGCGCGGAACTCGTTCGCGCGGAAACGGCAAGCGGCGCCCCGCCGACGGCCGCGCCGCCGGCGTCTTCGAGTTCGACGGCGCAGGAAACCTCAAGGTCGGAATCGTTGGCGAAAAGCAGATTCAGCCGGTCGAACCTGGGCAGCAACGGAAGTTCGAAGGCTCGCCCCACCCGGGCGCCCGGCAGAGCGGTCATGGCCGCGGTCGAGCCGTCGGCCTCGAATCGCAGCAACATTCGGGCGATGACGGGTTCCGCACAGACCAGCTTCGCGAAGCCGAACGCCAGCGCCTGTTTCCCGGCGCTTCGCAATATCGCGGTAGCGCCGTTTCCGGAGGCAAGCTCGATGACCGCGGCGGCGCCTTCCGAAGCAAGCCCCGCGCCGGGTTCGAAAATATCCGCTTCCAGGCTCGGCCCGCCGGGTTCGAACGCGCAGCGATTCGGCGTGTCCGCGGTGTTGGTCAGAGACAATCGGAAACGGAATCCGCCGCCGTCGGCCACCAGGGGGAAAAAATGCTCCCGGCTCGCGGTCCCGTCGGCCGGTTGCGCGAGAACCACCGACGCCCACGGCAAGGCAAGCGCGCAAATGAGAAGTTCGCGAATTGCGTTCACGTCCGGTCTGTGAGTCCAGATTCGATCAGGCTTCCACTTCCTTCTGCATTTCTTCGGTGAATTTTGCTTCGAAGTCTTCTTGCGGGTCCTCGGCGTAGCCTTTCTTGCGGGCTTCGTGGTAGGCCAGGCCGGTTCCCGCGGGAATCAGGCGGCCGACTACGACGTTTTCCTTGAGGCCGCGCAGGAAATCGCGTTTGCCGGTCACGGCGGCTTCCGTTATGACGCGAGTGGTTTCCTGGAAGGAAGCCGCTGAAATGAAGGATTCCGTTGCCAGCGAGGCCTTGGTGATACCGAGCAACACGCGCTCGAAACCCGCTTCGCGCAATTCCGGCTCTTCCTCCCGTTCTTCCTCGCGCGCCTGTTCGTTGCGGGCGCCGATCTCCTCGTTGCGCGCGCGCAGTTCTTCGTTTATTTCGAGAATCTGGGTGTACGCGACCTGCTCGCCCTTGATCAAGCTGGTGTCGCCGGGATCGGATATCTCGACCTTGCGCAACATCTGCCGCACGATGACCTCAATGTGCTTGTCGTTGATGCGCACGCCTTGCAGTCGGTATACGTCCTGAACTTCGTTGACGATGTATTGCGCAAGCATCTCCACGCCTTTCAGACGCAAGACGTCGTGGGGAGCGGGCGGTCCTTCGGACACGACCTCACCCTTTTCGATGTATTCGCCCTCGAACACGGTCATGTTGCGCCACTTGGGGATCAGCGCCTCATATTGCTCCCGGGCCTCGCCTTCGGCACTGTCCATCGGTGTGATGACCAACCTGCGTTTGCCCTTGGTTTCCTTGCCGAAACTGACGATGCCGGAGATTTCCGCGAGAATCGCGGGCTCCTTCGGCTTGCGCGCTTCGAACAGGTCCGCCACGCGTGGCAGACCACCGGTGATATCACGGGTCTTGGAGCCTTCCTGGGGCACTCTGGCGATAACGTCGCCGATGTGCAGATCCGCGCCATCGCGCATGTCGATGATGGCGTTGGAGGGCAGCAGATAGTGTGCCGGCACTGTGGTGCCCGGCAGGCAGACCGGCTTGCCCTTGGCGTCGACTACGTTCAATGCCGGCCGCAATTCCTTGGCCGAGGTCGCCCGTTCGTTCGGGTCGATAACCGACATGCTGGTCAAGCCGGTAATCTCGTCAGTCTGTTCGCGCACGGTGATGCCTTCTTCGACGTGCTCAAACGCCACGACGCCGGCTACTTCCGCGATAATCGGGTGCGTATGGGGGTCCCACGTAGTGACGATCTGGCCCGCTTCGACTTCTGCGTTCCTGCCGACCGAGATAACCGCGCCGTAAGGCAACTTGTAGCGTTCGCGTTCGCGGCCGCTGGTATCGTTCACGATCAATTCGCCGGAACGAGACACGACAACGAGTTCGCCCCTGGAGTTCTCGACCGTTTTCATGTTGTTCAGATGGATGGAGCCGGTGGTTCGCACCTGCACCGAGTCACTGGCCGTGGCCCGGGAGGCGGCGCCGCCGATATGGAAGGTGCGCATGGTCAATTGCGTACCGGGCTCCCCGATCGACTGGGCGGCGATCACGCCGATGGCCTCCCCAACGTTGACCAGGTGTCCTCGCGCCAGATCGCGTCCGTAACATTGGCTGCAGATTCCGAACCGGGTCTCGCAGGTGATCGGCGATCGCACATGGACCTGGTCCACGCCACAGGATTCGAGCCGGTCGACGGTGCGCTCGTTGATCATGAGTCCGGCCTCGGCGACGATTTCTCCCGAGGCGGGGTCGACGATATCGTTCGCAAGCACCCGTCCAAGCACACGGTCGCCGAGGGGGGCGATGATGTCGCCGCCTTCGATAATCGGCGCCATGGTAAGTCCGTTGCGGGTGCCGCAATCCCTTTCCGTAATCACGAGATCCTGGGAAATATCGACCAGGCGTCGTGTCAGATAGCCGGAGTTGGCGGTCTTCAAAGCGGTATCGGCCAAGCCCTTGCGCGCGCCGTGGGTCGAGGTGAAATATTGGGAAACGTTCAATCCTTCGCGGAAGTTCGCGGTTATCGGCGTTTCGATGATCGAGCCGTCGGGCCGCGCCATGAGGCCGCGCATGCCGGCAAGCTGGCGAATCTGGGCCGGTGAACCCCGGGCGCCGGAATCCGCGTAGACATATACCGAATTAAAGGACTCCTGTTCCTCGTCTTCTCCATCGCGGTTGGTGACGGTTTCCGAAGACAATCCCTTCATCATCGACTTGGCCACGATCTCGTTGGCGCGGGACCAGATGTCGATTACCTTGTTGTACTTCTCGCCCTGGGTCACGAGGCCCGAGGCAAATTGATTCTCGATTTCTTCGACTTCCTTGTTTGCCCGGCTGATGATCTTGGCCTTTTCCTCCGGAATCTCGAAATCGTTGACGCCGATGGACGAACCGGAAACAGTCGAGTACTTGTAGCCGGTGTACATGAGCTGGTCGGCGAAGATTACCGTTTCCTTCAGTCCCACGTTGCGATAACAGACATTAATAAGGCGTGATATCTGCTTTTTGGCCATCTTCCGGTTGACCAGCGAGAACGGCATTCCTTCGGGCACGATATTGAACAGCAGCACCCGACCGACAGTCGTATCGTAGATGTCCGTACTGGTTTCCAGTTCGTTGTCCTCGTTAAGGTTGGAACTGGTGATGCGGGCCTTGATGCGCGCGTGCAATTCGACGCTGCCGGTTTCATAGGCGCGCTGCACTTCGGCGGCATCGGCGAACACCATGCCCTCGCCCTTGCCGTTGATCTTTTCCCGGGTCATGTAATACAAGCCCAGCACCACGTCCTGGGAGGGAACGATGATCGGCTCGCCGTTCGCCGGCGCCAGGATGTTATTGGTGGACATCATCAGGCTGCGGGCCTCGAGCTGCGCTTCCAGCGTCAGCGGCACATGCACGGCCATCTGGTCGCCGTCGAAGTCAGCGTTGTAGGCGGCGCAGACGAGAGGATGCAACTGGATCGCCTTGCCCTCGATCAGCACTGGCTCGAAAGCCTGGATGCCGAGACGGTGCAAGGTCGGCGCGCGGTTCAGCAGCACCGGGTGTTCGCGGATCACTTCGGCCAGAATGTCCCAGACTTCGGCGGTCTCGCGCTCCACCATCTTTTTCGCAGCCTTGATGGTCGTCGCCAGGCCGCGCGCTTCGAGCTTGCCGAAGATGAACGGCTTGAACAATTCCAGCGCCATCTTCTTGGGCAGTCCGCATTGATGCAGTTTCAGCGCCGGCCCCACCACGATTACCGAACGGCCGGAATAGTCCACGCGCTTGCCGAGCAGGTTCTGACGGAACCGCCCTTGTTTACCCTTGATCATGTCCGCCAGCGACTTCAGCGGCCGCTTGTTCGAGCCGGTAATGGCGCGGCCGCGGCGGCCGTTGTCGAGTAGCGCGTCGACAGCTTCCTGCAACATGCGTTTTTCGTTGCGTACGATGATGTCGGGGGCGTTCAGGTCGAGCAGGCGCTTGAGCCGGTTGTTGCGGTTGATGACCCGGCGATACAGGTCGTTCAGGTCCGAAGTGGCGAAACGGCCGCCATCGAGAGGAACGAGAGGACGCAGGTCCGGCGGCAGCACCGGCAGCACGGTCATGATCATCCATTCGGGCTTGTTGCCGGATTCGAGAAAGGCCTCGAGCAGTTTCAGCCGCTTGGACAATTTCTTCAGCCGGGTTTCGGACTTGGTGCTCGGGATCTCCTCTCGCAGGCGCATCACCTCGGCTTCCACGTCGAGATCCTTCATCAGTTCCTGTACGGCTTCGGCGCCCATTTTCGCCTCGAACCGGTCGCCCCAGTTTTCCATGGCGAGGTAGTACTGATCGTCGGAAAGCAATTGCCCCTTTTGCGGGGGCTTGAGCAATTGCCCGTCGTGATCCATGACTTCTTCTTCGCCGATCAGCGAGTCAGTGACGACGAAGGACTCGAAATAAAGAATCCGCTCGATATCGCGCAAGGTCATGTCGAGCAGCAGGCCGATGCGCGACGGCAGCGACTTCAGGAACCAGATATGCGCCACCGGGCTGGCGAGTTCGATATGCCCCATGCGTTCCCGGCGCACCTTGGACAAGGCCACCTCGACGCCGCATTTCTCGCAGATCGAGCCACGGTGCTTGAGTCGCTTGTATTTGCCGCAAAGGCATTCGTAGTCCTTTACCGGACCGAAGATCTTTGCGCAGAACAGACCGTCGCGCTCGGGCTTGAAGGTCCGGTAGTTGATGGTCTCGGGCTTTTTCACTTCGCCGTGAGACCACGAGCGGATCATCTCCGGCGAAGCCAGCGCGATACGGATGGAATCGAAATCTTCGGACTGCGATTGCGATTTGAGCAAGCCATAAAGGTCTTTCATGCTTTCTTCTCCAGGGAATCGACGGTGCTGTCGATGAAGTCCAGTGTCATTTCTCTCAATGCGTCACTTGCTGACTTCCAGTTCCATGTCGATTCCGAGCGAACGGATTTCCTTCAGCAGAACATTGAACGATTCCGGCATGGCCGGCTCCATTCGATGGTCGCCGTCAACGATGTTCTTGTACATCTTGGTGCGTCCCGCGACGTCGTCGGATTTCACGGTCAGCATCTCCTGCAAGGTGTAGGCGGCGCCATAAGCTTCCAGCGCCCAGACTTCCATCTCGCCGAATCGCTGGCCGCCGAATTGCGCCTTGCCGCCGAGAGGCTGTTGCGTAACCAGGCTGTAGGAGCCGGTGGAACGGGCATGCATCTTGTCGTCCACCAGGTGGTTCAACTTCAGCATGTACATGATCCCCACGGTAACCGGCGTATCGAAGGCGTTGCCGGTGCGGCCGTCGAAGAGCGTCACCTGGCCGCTCTCGTCCTTGCCGGACATCTTCAGCATCCGCTTGATTTCCGTCTCCTCCGCGCCGTCGAAAACCGGCGTCGCCATGGGCACGCCGTCTTTCAGGTTTTCCGCCAGTTCCAGCACTTCCCCGTCGGTCAGGCTCTTGATGTCTTCCTTGCGTTCGCCGACGGAGTTGTAGATTTCCGTCAGCAACTTGCGGATGGCCGGCGCCTTGCGCCGCTCGCGCAACATCTTGTTGATCATCTGGCCGAGTCCGCGCGAGGCGCGGCCGAGGTGGGTTTCGAGAACCTGGCCCACGTTCATGCGCGACGGTACGCCGAGCGGGTTGAGAACGATGTCCACCGGCTCTCCGTTTTCGTCGTATGGCATGTCTTCCACCGGCATGATCGCCGAGATGACGCCCTTGTTGCCGTGCCGGCCGGCGAGCTTGTCACCGGGCTGCACGCGGCGCTTGATCGCCAGGTAGACCTTGGCGATCTTGAGGATGCCCGGCGCAAGGTCGTCGCCCTGGGTGAGCTTCTTGCGCTTGTCCTCGAAACGATCGTCGAGTTCGGCGCGTCTTTCCTCGAGTTGTTCCTGGGCGCGTTCGAGCTGCCGATCGAGGTCGTCGTTCTTCATGCGCAGCTTGAACCAGTCCTGGCGCGGCAGAGAGTCCAGGTAATCCTGACTCAGCCGCTGGCCCGACTTGAGCTTCGGCCCGCCGCTGACTTCCCTGCCCTTGAGGGACTTGCCCAGTCTTTCGAACGTGGCGCCCTCCACTATGCGGTATTCGTCGTCTATGTCCTTGCGAATCTGGTCGAGTTGATATTGCTGTATCTCCAGCGCCCGCTGATCTTTCTCAAGACCGTCGCGAGTGAATATCTGTACGTCGATCACGGTGCCCCGCACGCTGGTCGGCACGCGCAGGGAGGTATCCTTCACGTCCGAGGCCTTCTCGCCGAAAATCGCCCGCAGCAGTTTTTCCTCCGGAGTGAGCTGGGTTTCCCCTTTCGGCGTGACCTTGCCGACGAGAATATCGCCGGCGTCGACTTCGGCGCCGATATAGACGATGCCGGATGCGTCGAGCTTGGCCAGCGCGCTTTCTCCCACGTTTGGAATATCCGCGGTAACCTCTTCCGACCCCAACTTCGTATCGCGCGCCACGCAGGTCAATTCCTGGATGTGGATCGTGGTAAAGCGGTCTTCCGTTACCACGCGCTCCGAGATCAGGATCGAGTCCTCGAAGTTGTAGCCGTTCCAGGGCATGAAGGCGATGCGCATGTTCTGCCCGAGCGCGAGTTCGCCGGTATCGACCGAAGGTCCGTCGGCGAGGATGTCGCCGCGGCTTACTGTATCTCCCTGTTTCACCAGCGGCCGCTGGCTGATGCAGGTATTCTGATTGGACCGGGTGTACTTGGTCAACTTGTAGATATCGACCCCGGCCTCGCCGGCGTCGGTCTCGTCGTCGTTGACGCGCACGATGAGTCGCGCCGCGTCGACGCTTTCGATCGTTCCGCCGCGCTCGGCGATGAGACATACCCCTGAATCCCGCGCCACGATACCTTCTATTCCAGTGCCCACAAGCGGTTTTTCGGTCTTCAGCGTGGGAATCGCCTGGCGCTGCATGTTCGAGCCCATCAGCGCCCGGTTGGCGTCGTCGTGCTCGAGGAAAGGGATCAGCGAGGCGGCCACGGAAACCATCTGCTGGGGCGCCACGTCCATGTAATCGACTTCCTCCCGCGGCTTCAACGTGGTTTCGCCCATGTGGCGCACGGTGACGAGATTGTCCGTCAACGCGCCCTTGCTGTTCTGCGCGGCGCTGGCCTGGGCGATGACGTATTCGCTTTCGTCGATGGCGGAAAGAAAATCGATATCGTCGGATACTTTCGTGTTCGAGACCTTGCGATAGGGACTTTCCAGGAATCCGTAATGATTGGCCCTGGAATAGGTCGCCAGGTTGTTGATCAGGCCGATGTTCGGACCTTCGGGCGTTTCGATCGGACACAGTCTGCCGTAATGCGTCGGATGCACGTCGCGCACTTCGAAGCCCGCGCGCTCGCGAGTCAGTCCACCGGGGCCAAGCGCCGAGACCCGGCGTTTGTGGGTGACTTCCGAAAGCGGATTGTTCTGATCCATGAATTGCGAAAGCTGGCTCGAGCCGAAGAATTCCTTGACCGCGGCAGCGACCGGTTTGGCGTTGATCATGTCCTGGGGCATGAGACCCTCGGAGTCCGCCATGCTCAGGCGCTCCTTGACCGCGCGCTCGACGCGGACGAGGCCCACGCGAAACTGGTTCTCGGCCATTTCGCCTACTGAACGGATACGGCGATTCCCGAGATGGTCGATGTCATCCACCGAGCCGAAACCGTTGCGGATCGCGACCAGGGTCTTAAGCACATCGACTATATCTTCCTTGTCCAGGGTCATTTTGCCTTCGGACGACTTGCGATTCAGGCGCCGGTTGAACTTCATGCGGCCGACATGGGAAAGATCGTAGCGCTCGAGGTTGAAGAAAAGACTGTCGAAAAGTTTTTCCGCGGATTCGGTTGTCGGCGGTTCACCCGGTCGCATCATCCTGTAAATCTCGATCTTTGCCGCGAGGGCGGAATCCGTGGTATCGATGCGCAGGGTGTCCGATACGAACGGACCGCAATCAAGATCGTTTGTATAAATTGTCTGGAATTCGGTAATGCCTTCCTCGACGAATCGTTTGATCAATTCCGGTCCGATTTCGGAATTGCACGGTGCGATAATTTCGCCGGTCTCCTTGTTGATGGCGTCGACCGCGAGCGAAGTTCCGCTCACGAAATCCTCGGCGACTTCAAGTTCGGTAAGCCCGGCCTGTTCCATCTGGCGGATATGACGGCTGGTAATTCGCCTTCCCGCTTCGGCGATGAGCTTGCCGCGCTTGCCCTTGACCGGGAAGGACAGCACCTCTCCGCGCAGGCGGGAGGGCACGAGTTCAATCGAAATCACCGGCTCGTCGGCGCCGGAAATGCGATAGCTGTTGCGCTCGTAGAACATTTCCAGGATCTGTTCCGGAGTGAATCCCAGCGCGCGCAACAGGATCGTAGCCGGCAGCTTGCGACGTCGGTCGATGCGGACGTAGACCAGATCCTTGGGGTCGAATTCGAAGTCGAGCCAGGACCCGCGATAGGGGATCACCCTGGCGGTATAGAGCAATTTGCCCGAACTGTGGGTCTTGCCCTTGTCGTGGTCGAAAAATACTCCCGGCGAGCGGTGGAGCTGGGACACCACTACGCGCTCGGTGCCATTGACGATGAACGTGCCTGAATCGGTCATCAATGGGATTTCCCCCATGTAGACTTCCTGTTCCTTCACTTCCTTGATCTTCTTCTGGGACGACTCCTTGTCGTAAAGGATCAGTTGCAGCGTCACTTTCAGGGAGGCCGAATAGGTCGAGCCCCGAAGTTGACATTCCTTGACGTCGAAAACGGGCTTGCCGAGTTCGTAACTCTTGTACTCGAGCGCCGCCTTCTCGTTATACGAACTGATCGGAAACACCGACTTGAACGCGCCATGGAGTCCCTGGTCCCTGCGATCACCGGCTAGAGTGATCGACTGCAGGAATTGCTGGTAGGAATCCACCTGGATGGAAAGCAGATAGGGGATGTCCATCGCGCTCGGCAATTTGCCGAAATTCTTGCGAATACGCTTCTTTTCAGTGTAGCTGTAGGCCATATCGAGTTCCTGAGTCTAGATAAGCGCCGCCATGGCGTTGCGCGCGCACAGGCAAGCTCCGGTCCGATGCGGGATCGTCCGGAGACTGCCGATTTCGGTAGCTTTACTTGAGTTCAACAGTTGCGCCGGCTTCTTCCAGTGCTTTCTGCATCGCTTCAACTTCAGCCTTGGGCACAGCTTCCTTCACGGTGGAAGGCGCCCCGTCGACCATTTCCTTGGCCTCTTTCAGTCCAAGTCCGGTGATGGCGCGAACCGCCTTGATGACATTGATTTTCTTGTCGCCTACAGCGGAAAGCACAACGTCGAACTCATCCTTTTCTTCGGCCGGCGCGGCATCGGCCGCAGCGTCTGCCGCAGGCGCCGCGGCAACCGCGGCGGCGGCTGAAACGCCGAATTTCTCTTCCATCGCCTCTACGAGCTGGACGACGTCCATAACGGACATTTCGGCGATCGCGTCCAAAACTTCTTGTGTTGACAGAGCCATTACTTCAATTCTCCTGATTCAGATTCGTTTATTTGGCTGTTCGCGTTCAGGCCGCCTGCTTCCGGTCCCGCACCGCGGCTACGGTTCGGGTCGCCTTCGCGGGTACTTCCTTGACTGTCCGCACGAGCCTGGACACCGGTGCGAGCATGACGGTCATCAGTATCGCACGGGCCTGGTCGAGCGTCGGTATCTTGGCGAGCACGTCGATATCGCGTGGCTCGAGCAATTTGCCGCCGATGGACAGGGCCTTGATCTCGAAGCGGTCGTTATCGCCGGCGAAGTCCTTCAGGACTCGCGCGGCGGAGCCGGGATCTTCCTGGGACAACGCGAGTATCGTCGGTCCGCTCAATGCGTCCCGGATACACTCGAACTCGGTGTTTTCCACCGCGCGCTTCAATAGCGAATTCCGCACTACCCGCAGATACACCTTGTTTTCCCTGGCGTTGCGGCGCAAGGCGGTCATATCTTCCACCGTGACTCCGCGATAATCCGCGAGCACGGCGGACATTGCGTTGCCGGCGGCCTCATTGACCTCGGCGACTATCCGCTTCTTGTCTTCCAATCCCAATGGCATTATCGATACTCCTGCCTGATTCGGGCGAGGCTGGCCTCGCCGCTAAACTGGCTGGCGCGAACTGCGCCGATTTACGACAGGCGATTCGAATTCGAACGGCAGGTTCAAATCGGATTTCACCGTCTGCGCAGGAAATTAAGGCCAATGGCCACCTGCGGTCTTTGACAGTCTCATCGACTTCTCGCCGACGAGGCTCTCAAATTCTTCGAACAATTCCTTCGCTGCTCACGAAGCCAGCGAGGACTGATCGATCGTTATCCCCGGGCCCATGGTCGAGGAAAGCACTACCTTCTTTATGAATACTCCCTTGGCCGAAGCAGGCTTCGATTTCTTCAGGTCCGACAGAAGCGCTTCCAGGTTCCTGCGCACCAGCGCTCCGTCGAAACCGATCCGGCCTATGCCGCCGTGGACGATCCCGTTGCGGTCGGTGCGATAACGCATTTGTCCTGCCTTGGCGTTGCGCACGGCTGTTTCCACGTCCGCGGTAACAGTGCCTACCTTGGGGTTGGGCATCAGTCCGCGCGGACCGAGGATCGGCCCGAGTGCGCCGACGACGCGCATGGCGTCGGGCGAGGCGATTACCACGTCGAAATTGAGGTTTCCACCCTTGATCGATTCCGCCAGGTCTTCAAATCCCACGATGTCGGCGCCTGCCTCACTGGCCTTGTCGGCATTGGCGCCCTGGGCGAAAACCGCTACCCGCACTTCCTTCCCGGCGCCTTCGGGCAATGTCGTGGATCCGCGCACGACCTGGTCGGATTTACGCACATCGACGCCCAGATTCACCGCAACGTCAATGGATTCCTTGAAGCCGCCGACAGCGACTTCGCTCAACAGACTTACCGCCTCTTCCACCGAATAGTTTTTGCCGGGGGTTACTTTTTCCGCGATCAGTTTTTGTCGTTTGGTCAATTTGCCCATTTCACTCGACTCCTTCCACTTCGAGACCGGCGCTACGCGCGCTGCCGGCAAGGGTACGCACCGCGGCGTCCATATCGACAGCGTTCAGATCCGGCTTCTTGATGTTGGCGATCTCTTCGAGTTGTGCGCGTGTCAATTTGCCGACTTTTTCCGTGTTCGGCCGGCCGCTGCCCTTGGCGACGCCGGCGGCCTTGCGCAAGAGCACGGACGCAGGCGGAGTCTTGGTAATGAATGTGAAGCTGCGGTCCGCGTAGACAGTAATTACCACCGGCACCGGAAGACCGGCTTCCATACTTTGCGTCTGGGCGTTGAACGCCTTGCAGAATTCCATGATGTTCAGCCCGTGCTGGCCGAGCGCCGGACCGACCGGCGGACTCGGATTGGCCTTGCCGGCCGGCACCTGCAATTTGACGTAGGTCAAGATCTTCTTGGCCATTTCTAATCCTCTAGCTCTTTTCCACCTGGCCGAATTCGAGTTCCACCGGAGTCGCTCGACCGAAAATCAGTACGGCGACCCGAAGGCGGCTCTTTTCGTAATTCACTTCTTCCACGGTTCCGGTGAAATCATTGAACGGTCCGTCGACGATGCGCACCATCTCGCCGGGCTCGTATATCGTCTTGTGCGCCGGCGTTTCCTCGCTTTCTTCCATACGTCGCAAGATCGCCGACGCTTCCTGGTCGGTGATCGGCGCCGGCTTGTCCGCCGTGCCGCCTATGAATCCCATTACCCGCGGCGTTTCCTTCACCAGATGCCAGGTATCGTCGTTCAATTCCATATGCACCAGCACATATCCCGGAAAGAACTTGCGCTCGCTCTTGCGCTTCTGTCCAGCGCGCATTTCCAGCACTTCTTCGGTAGGCACAAGCACCTCGTCGAAGCATTCCTTGTACGGGGAACGCTCGATCCGGTCACGCAGCGCCTCCATGGCTCTCTTTTCGTAGCCCGAGAAAGCGTGCACCACGTACCATCGTTTGCTCATCTGTTCCGATCCATTCCGCCGGCTTCCGGCCTGCAATGCGGGCCGCGATTTCCGCCGCTTTCCTAACTTATGATACTGGACACTATTCCGTTCAGACCCCAGTCCAGAAACCAGAGTATGAGCGCCAGGATAAAGATGACGATCAAAACGATAATCGTCGTCTGAATCGTTTCCTGGCGGGTCGGCCAGACAACTTTTCTGATCTCGATCCTCGCTTCCAGGCACAGATTGACGAACGCGCGACCTCGTTCGGTCTGCGCGGCAATCCAGCCGGCAACGCCGGCGAGCGCGAGCAAACCGATCGTGCGGATCAGCAGGGATTCAGCCGAAAAATAGCTGTTGGCGTATACGCCGCCCGCGACAATCGCGGCGACGACCGCCCACTTGATCCAGTCCGTACCGGGCTGGTCACTTCTTTCTGACATTTTATGTTCGAATTCCGTGCTGATTCCGCCCCACGCGGCAGAATCGCAATCTGTTGGCAGGCCAGGAGGGAATCGAACCCCCAACCTGCGGTTTTGGAGACCGCTGCTCTGCCAATTGAGCTACTGGCCTAAATCTCTGTATCCCGTGCCCACGTCCGCCGCACCCGGTAAAGGGTATGCGGTGTCCGCCGTAAATACATCCTTGTAGGCTCGAACTCGGCATCCCTGCCTCGTACGCCACCGCATACCCTTTACCGGCCGCGGCGGACTCACATCGTGCCTGCCCTTGCAATTACTTCTGTATCTTCTGTCGTCCACGCCCCGATGCGAGTCGCTGGCGGGTTGTAGGTGTGCGGCGGCATGTGAGGCATGGATGCCGAACTTGAGCCTACAGGGACGTATTTACGGCGGACGCCGCACACCTACAACCCGGCAGCGACGGATTTCCCGCACTAAACTAAATTATTCGATGATTTTCGAAACTACTCCTGCGCCTACCGTGCGGCCGCCTTCGCGGATTGCGAAACGCAGGCCCTCGTCCATCGCGATCGGTGCGATCAACTCAACGTTCATCTTTATGTTGTCGCCCGGCATCACCATCTCAACGTCTCCAGGCAACTCAACGTTACCCGTCACGTCCGTCGTACGGAAATAAAACTGTGGGCGATAGCCCTTGAAAAACGGCGTATGTCGTCCGCCCTCTTCCTTGGTAAGAATGTATACCTCCGACTCGAACTTCGTATGCGGCGTGATCGAGCCCGGCGCCGCCAGCACCTGGCCGCGCTCCACTTCCTCGCGCTTGGTGCCGCGCAACAGCACGCCAACGTTCTCGCCCGCGCGTCCCTCGTCCAGCAACTTGCGGAACATCTCAACGCCCGTGCAAACCGTCGTCTCCGTCTCCTTGATGCCGACGATCTCCACTTCCTCGCCAACCTTCACCACGCCGCGTTCGATTCGGCCCGTCACTACCGTGCCACGGCCCGAAATCGAAAATACGTCCTCGATCGGCATCAGATACGGCCGGTCGATCTCCCGCTCCGGAACCGGGACGTAACTGTCCAGCGCTTCCACCAGCTTCTCCACCGAACCGATGCCCTGCTCCGAATCGTCCCCTTCCAGCGCCTTCAGCGCGGAACCGATGACGATCGGCGTGTCGTCGCCAGGAAAATCGAAGGTGTCCAGCAACTCCCGCACCTCCATCTCCACCAACTCCAGCAACTCCTCGTCGTCCACCATGTCCGACTTGTTCATGTACACCACGATGTAAGGCACACCGACCTGACGCGCCAGCAAAATGTGCTCCCGCGTCTGCGGCATCGGACCGTCCGCCGCCGAAACCACCAGAATCGCTCCGTCCATC
Organism: Pseudomonadales bacterium; assembly: GCA_963666325.1. Lineage (GTDB taxonomy): Bacteria > Pseudomonadota > Gammaproteobacteria > Pseudomonadales > Pseudohongiellaceae > UBA9145. Next base: position 3,757,201 of record OY762706.1, on the reverse strand, counting down.
TGCGCCGCGCCCGTGATCATGTTCTTCACGTAGTCCGCGTGACCCGGACAGTCAACGTGCGCGTAATGGCGATTCGGCGAATCGTATTCCACGTGCGAGGTCGCGATCGTGATCCCGCGCTCGCGTTCCTCCGGCGCATTGTCGATCTCGTCGAATGCCTTCACCGAACCGCCGTAGCGATCCGCGCAGATCTTCGTCAGCGCCGCCGTCAATGTCGTCTTGCCATGGTCCACGTGACCTATCGTGCCTACGTTCACGTGTACCTTCGTTCTCTCGAATTTTTCCTTCGCCATTTGTAACTGCCCTTGCTTTGCGTTCTGTTGCCTGAAATTCCGGAAGCCCGGGGATATAGTTATGTGGTGCTCACATCCGGAGTCGAACCGGAGACCTCTTCATTACCAATGAAGTGCTCTACCTCCTGAGCTATGCGAGCCGATCTTGCGCGGATACCCGGATGCATGTCTGGAGCGGGTAGCGGGAATCGAACCCGCGCGACCAGCTTGGAAGGCTGGGGTTCTACCTCTGAACTATACCCGCCTTCTGGAAACAACTCCGTCCCGCACGAGTTTCCAGTTGGTGGAGGGGGGTGGATTTGAACCACCGAAGCTTACGCGTCAGATTTACAGTCTGATCCCTTTGGCCACTCGGGAACCCCTCCCAAAAGAGCCCCAACCGGGCGCTTACAGCCGACGGCTCTCACAGGAACGCGGCATTTTAGGGGAAATGATCTGCGTGTGCAAATGTTTGACACGGATTTTCCGTGCCGGTCAATTCGGAACTTTGGCCTGCTAAATCAGGCCATTGCGGGATATCTTCCGGGTCATCCACGTGGCGCTGCAGACGCACTTCCGCGGCGTCGCCGGGCTGCGCAATATATACCGTTGCTTCAATGTTCTCGCCGATCGCGGCGGCGGCAAAATCACTGGCCTGGAAAATATCGGTGAAACCACCGACGAAGAGGCAGACTTGTTCCGCTTCCTCGAGCAGCCGGGCCCTTTCTTCCTCCCGCGCCTCGCTCACGAGTTGCAGACCTTCATTGCGCAGCGGTCGCGGTTCCATCGCCGCGGGCGATTCCGGCGGGCGCAACAGGCTCCAGCCGTAATACGCGATGTTCAAAAGCAGCAGGAAAATAATGATGTAGCGCAATTGTCATTCCTCAGGATGCGCGCATGCGATTTCAAGTCCGTCCAGCACAAGGTCCGGAACGACAGGTACGCCGTCACGACCCAACTCCTGTTTCAGCAAGGCGGCGTCTCCGCCGGTCAGAACCAGCATGGGGCTTTTCTGTTCCCGCCGCGGGCGCCCATGTTCCCGCCGTGGGCGACTCATTTCCCGCTCGAAGCGCTCGAGGGCCATACGCACCGCGCCGCACAACATGAACAGCGTACCATTGCGAACCGCGTCGCCGGTGTCATTGCCGAGCGCGACGGATTCTTCCCCGTTTCCGGGTGTCAGACGAATCTCCGTATTCCGCAACAACGACGAACGCAAGGTTTGCAGTCCCGGCATGATATATCCGCCGAGATGCAATCCGCCGTCGTCAATCACATCGATAGTCAATGCGGTGCCGCTGTCGACGATCAGGCAACTTCCGTTTGCTCGCCTGAAACCCGCCAGCATGGCGAGCCAGCGATCGGCGCCCAGCCTTGAAGGGTCAGGGTACTGGATTCTAACGCCGCCGCAAACGCGGGCAACCCTGGCGAATCGCGGCTGCAAGTCCCATCTGCGCGCCGTCCATGCCGCCAACTCGGATTCGAGCTCCGCGCCCCTGACATTGCAGACCAGCACTTCTTCGGGCTGGCTTGCAATTGCGAGTTCCGATTCAAGTTGCGCCAGGTCACGCACGCTGGCCGCCGCCGACCCTCGCCACCGCCATTTCAAGCTGGTGTTTCCGGCATCGATTTCCAGGATCACGGTTTCGGGCCGGCGCCGTGCCGGGAAGGAAAAATCGTCCCGGAAACCAGGCGCTGGACGCCGGTTGCGTTGCGCACAAGCAAGGCGCCGGTTTCATCGACGCCGGATACACGGCCGATGGTTTTCTCGTCGCCGACCTGCACTACGACATCCTGCTGAAAATAGCGGTCGAACTTGTTCCATTCATCCTGAAAGAAGGCAAAGCCCTTTTCCCGGTAGATTCCGATGTACTCGATCAACCGATCAAGGATCGTCGGCAGCAGGTGAGGCCAATCCGGATCGTCCTCGCAAATCGATGCCAGGTCGACGGCGGGCTTGTCGATCTGTTGCATCACTTCGGGAGGAAAGCGCAGGTTCAGTCCGACTCCCACGACTACGCGGCGTTGTTCGTCGGCGCCGTAAGTCTCCACCAGAATACCGCCCAGTTTGCGGTTTCCGCTGAGCAGATCGTTCGGCCATTTCACGCTCAGGCCAAACACTTCCAGGTCGCTGAGACCCGCCCGCAAGGCAAGCGCGATGACCGAGCCCAATGGCAGCATCCGGTCCAGCGGCAGCGGCAGTTGCCGCACCAGCGAGAAATACAATCCGGCGCCGCCGGGACTTTGCCATTTGTGGCCACGCCGTCCGCGACCCGCGGACTGCTCTTGCGCCACGATCAGGCATTCGCCGGTCTTGCCTTCCCTCAGCCGGCGCAAGGCTTCGTCGTTGGTGGAGTCTATCCGGTCGAATTCAACAACCTCACCCAATGCCTGTTGCAGGCCGGGCGGCAGGTTTTCCATCAGCAATTGCAGATCAATTCCGGACATTTTATGGAATGCCCCGGCGGAGACCGCCTCCACCGGGGCGCAAGCTATCTCATTCTGCGGATTCGACGGCTTTTTCCGCGTCCGTGGATTCGCCGCGGCGGATTCTTGAAATCACCGAGAATGCTTCCAGCATCACGACAATACTGGCGCCCATAACGGCGATGCTCAGCACCAAAAGCAGCCAATTCTGTGACTGGTAGTAGTCAAACAAGTACCAGAGGCTGGCCCAGAATGCCATAAACACGATAAAGATCATCGGTACCAGCGTGTAGATCGATGGCCGCTCGAGCCGCATCAGGTAAACGGATAACACGAGCAAGGTGAGACTGGCCAGGATCTGATTGGAAGCGCCGAAGATCGGCCAGATCAGCATGCCTCCATCGCCGGGGTACTGGCCATTGGTGGCGCCGAAGGCAAGCGTAAGGCAACAACCCACCGCCACCAGGGTGGAGATATAGTTGTTCTTGAGGAATCCGATGGAATAGATATTGCCCCATTCCTGGATAATGTACCTCTGCAAGCGCAGACCCGCGTCCATCGTTGTGCCGGCGAACAGCACTACCATAACTGCCAGCATGGTTGTGGAAAACGCTTGCGGAATGCCCCAGCCCTCGGTAATCAGCGCCGCGCCTCCAGCGATGAACGCGCTGGCGGCCCCATCGCCGAAATTGGAATACATGCTGCTCCATTCAACCGCGGAGACCGCGTACAATGAGCCGGTAACGGCGGTAATCGTGATCAACGCCAGCGAACCTTCGCCGAGCGCGCCGAGATAGCCGACAAAGCGCGCGTCTTTCTCATTGTTCAATTGCTTCGAACTCGTGCCCGAAGAAACAATTCCGTGAAACCCCGAAAGGGCCCCGCAGGCGATCGTCACGAACAGTATCGGAACCAGCGGCGGCGTACCTTCCGCAAGATTCTCGTTGATCATCGGCGCCGTAACGTCGGGCAGGGCTATGAAGACCGCGCTGTACAGCACGAGCAGACCAAGCACGAGTTGCGCGCCATTGATGTAGTCCCGCGGCTGCAGCAGCAGCCACACCGGCAACATGGAGGCGATGCCCGCATAAATGAATAGAATAACGATCCAGTTGCCATGAGGGCCGAGAAAGACACCGTCCCACCGTGCCTCGGTTTCCACCGGCCACAAGGTGCCCAGGTAAATCGTGAAGTACAGAATTGTCACGCCGATCAGGGAAATCGCGAACAGATTGACCTTGCGCCGGATCAGCACGCCGACAGCGATCGCCACCGGAATCGCGGCCCAGGCCGGCACTATGGAAGTCTCGATATCCACCATCTCGCCGGCGATGATGGTGCCGAATACGGCATTGACCATCAGCAGCAGCAGAAAGATGACCACCATGAACAGGGCGCGGGTGCGTGAGCCGACGACATCTTCCGACAAGGCGCCCATGGAACGCGCGTTATGGCGGTTACTCGCCCACAGTGCGCCCATATCATGCACGCCGGCGAAGAAGATCGAGCCGAGAGTCACCCAGATCAGGGCCGGCAGCCAGCCCCAATAGACCGCGATGGCCGGCCCAACGATCGGCGCGGCGCCCGCGACCGCCGTGAAATGAGATCCCCACAATACATATTTATTGGTGGGAACATAATCGACCGCGTCATTGAAACGATTCGCGGGCGTGACGTATTCCGGATCCAGCCGGTAGATTTTTTCGGCGATGAAGCGGGAATAGACGAACCAGCCGAACGAGAAGCCGACAAGCCCGAAGATAACGATGAATACCGAAGACATTAGGCGCTCTCCCCAGATGCTGCAAGCCGAGGCATCATAGCAACTAGCCGCCAGCGTACACAACAAACTGTGAAAAACCGGTATAAGCGAAGCTGCACAACGCAAGTCGTCATCGGGTCGAAGCCACAAACTTCAAGAATCGACCAAACCTCAATCCTGCGCTTTCGATTCGCGCAGTTGCCCAAGCTCGGCGAAACTGAGTACGAGATTGAGCCGGCGGAACAATTCGTAGGTCAGCCAGAAGCAGCCGACGATGACGATCAGCAACATGCCCCAGCGCATCAGCGCCGCATAGAACAGATTGTCGAAGATCGGATACTGCAATGTGAACTGCTGCAACTGCGCGCCGCGATCCAGCATCCAGTGCCAGGCGCTATGGGCAAGCAGCGCCGACAGTAATATGCAGCCGATGCGCTCGGCGACCAGATAGCGGAACATCAGGTTGAGCACCGGTATGACCAGAATCAGAATCAACAGTTGTCCGAGCTCCACGCCGACATTGAACGCCAGCAGGGACGAGATGAGATGCCCACCGGCGAACTGCAGCGTTTCGCTGAACAGAAAGGAAAAGCCGAAGCCGTGCACGAGGCCGAAGCCAAAGGAAACCATCCAGCGTCTTTCCGGCCTTGCGCCGACGATGTTCTCGAAGGCCATGTAAACGATCGACAGAGCGATCAGCGTCTCGATCAAGGGCGGAAACCACAGCGCCCTCGGCGCGATGCCCATGGCTGAAGCGATCAGGGTAATCGAGTGGGCGATCGTGAACGATGTGACAACGGGAATCAGATGCCTCAGGCTGCGTACCGGAATCACCAGGCAGAACAGGAACAGCAGGTGGTCGATGCCTTCCAGGATGTGCCAGAAGCCCATGACGATGAAGCGCAGGGCGGCCTGGTGCCAGCGTGGGTCGAGTTCGACCAGTCCCGGATTGCCGAGATAATTGAACAGTCGCTCGCCGCCGCTGGGAAGAATGAAACGCAATACCGTGGTAGTGAGGTCCGACAAGGTGCCGAGTTGCGGATCCACCGAAAAATCTGAATCTTGCGACTCGATCGGGTAGGTCACCAGCACATCGAGCATTCCCTGACGCCAGAACAGGTTGACGTCGTCGCCGAGCGGCGGCGAATGAATGTTTTCCAGGGCGGTTTCGTAGTCGGTGAAAGCGCGGCTCAAGGGCAGCGATACCCGGGTGGCCTCGAGGTATTTCTCTTCGAGTTCCACGCCGTTTTCGTAGAAATGCAGGGATTCGGTGATATATACCCTGGCGGCGTCGCGCAAGGCAAAGTCCGCTTCGCTGATCTGCAGATAGCCGAGGCCGCGCAAGGGGAAGCTGATCTCGCCGAAGGCTTCCATCGGAATGCGCAACAACGCGGTCAGCGTGTCGCCCTCGGGCTTGACGAAGGCGTAGACCGTGACCCTGCTTGGAATGTCATGGGCCGAAACCGCGGCCGGGAACGTCAGCAGGCCGGCCAGCATCGCGCCCGCGGCCAGCAGAGGTGCGAATCTGCTGCTTATCACTTGTGCGTCCTCCTGAATTCCGGGCGCCAGTCAATTTTTCGGCGGACTAGTATACTGTGCCGCAATGAGGCAGTATACTCGCTCGGACTAGGGCCCGATGGGCCTTCCATAACCAAGAGGAGATCAAGAATGACCAAGATCAAACTGCTGGCCGGGGTTGTCTTGGCTGCCGCCCTGGTTGCTCTGGGGATCGGTCATAGCTATATGCAGGCTCCGAGCGTTGCTGCCAGCAACGATGTCATGGCGCCGCACTTCCTCGTCGATCCGCTATGGCCAAAGCCCCTTCCCAATCACTGGGTGCAGGGAAATACCATCGGCGTTGACGTGGACGACCGGGACCACATCTTTATCGTGCACCGCAACACCGAGTCCCAGTTCATGCGTATTCAGGAGATCGGACTTTACGCCGGTGTGGCCGAATGCTGCACTCCGGCGCCTCCCATTCTCGAATTCGACCTCGAAGGCAACCTGATCAACGCCTGGGGCGGTCCGGTGGAAGGCGCGCCGTATCAGTGGCCCGAATCCAATCACGGCATTGAAGTCGCCCCCGACGGCAACGTCTGGATCGGCGGCAATGGCAGTGGCGACTCCCACGCGCTGGTGTTTACCCGTGACGGCGAGTTCGTTCGCCAGGTCGGCATTCCCGGTCAGGATGTGGACAGCAACAGCGAGTCGCATTACGGCCGCATCGCGGAAATCGCCATCGACGAAGCAGCCGGCGAGGTTTATTTCGCCGACGGCTATACGCACAAGCGTGTCGCCGTGGTTGACCTCGAAGGCAACTTCCTGCGCTACTGGGGCGCCTACGGCAATCGTCCCGACGACGATGCCGACGTGACCTACACTCCCGGCGTGCCTGGCCCGCAGCAGTTCCGCGGCCCCGTTCACTGCGCCGAGCCTTCCAATGACGGGCTGGTCTACGTCTGCGACCGCGGCGCCGACCGCATCCAGGTGTTCCGCACCGACGGCGCCTATGTGCAGGAAGTGATCATCTCGCCGGCCACGCTGGCGCAGGGCTCCACCTGGGATATCGCATTCTCGCCCGATGACGAGCAGGAGTTCATCTACCTGGCCGACGGTCAGAACTTCAAGATCTACATCATCGACCGCGAGTCCATGGAAGTGCTGTACACCTTCGGTGACGGCGGCAGGCAACCCGGCCTGTTCTTCGCCCCTCACAGCATCGCCGCCGACTCCCAGGGCAACATCTACACAACCGAGACCTACGAAGGCAAGCGGGTGCAGAAGTTTCTCTTCCAGGGCATGAGGCCGGTCACAGTCACCGACCGTGCGCCGACCTGGCCGCCCGACGAATTGTAATCGTCTCCGGACCGAACGAAAAAAGCCGCATCCACCCGATGCGGCTTTTTTTGTTCCAGCAAAAAAAGCGGCTTATACTGGCCGGAATCTCACTCTGCATAGCTCACGGGATATCGATATGAACATCAACAGATCGACCCTGATTATCGCTCTTGTCGCAGTGCTCGCACTGGCCGTACTGTTCATTGGACAGGGCAGAATGGAGCAGGCGCCCCAGGCGGCCAACAGCGACCAGCTCGTGCCGCATTTCGAGGTGGATCCTTTCTGGCCCCAGCCCCTGCCCAATCAATGGCTGCTCGGGCGCACGATCGGCGTAGCCGTCGACGCCCGGGATCATGTCTACATCGTGCATCGTGATTCTCCGGACATGTTCATGACCCAGGAACTGGGTCTCGATAACGGACGCGCATCCTGTTGCACCGCCGCGCCTCCGATACTGGAATTCGACCCTGACGGAAATCTGGTAAATGCATGGGGAGGCCCGGTTGAAAACGGTGACTACGAATGGCCGGAGTCCAACCACGGCATCGAAGTCTCTGCAAACGGCGACGTCTGGATCGGCGGCAACGGCAGCACCGATTCCCATATCCTCGTATTCACCCGAGAGGGCGATTACATACGCACCATCGGCGAGCCGGGCAACCTGCCGGACAGCAACAGCACCACGCATTTTTCACGGGTAGCCGAAATTGCCATCGACGCCGCGAACAACGAAGCCTGGATCGCCGACGGTTACGGCAACCGGCGCGTGGTCGTGCTTGACGCCTCGACCGGCGAGTTCAAGAACTTCTGGGGCGCCTACGGCAATCAGCCAGACGACGAGGCCGACAATACCTATATTCCCGGCGACCCGTTACCGCAACAATTCCGGCCACCGGTACATTGCGCCGAACCTTCCGCGGACGAATTGATATACGTCTGCGACCGGGGCGCCGACCGTATCCAGGTTTTCCAGCGTGACGGTACTTTCGTCAAGGAAGGACTGGTGGCGCCGGCCACATTGTCAGGCTCGACCTGGGACATCTCTTTCTCCCACGATCCGGAACAGGAATTCATCTATCTTGCTGATGGATCCAACATGCTGGTGCACGTTCTGGAACGCGAATCGCTGGAAGTGCTCTACACTTTCGGTGACGGCGGCCGCCAGCCGGGGCTGTTCTTCGGCACCCACAGCATCGTCACCGACTCGGCCGGCGACGTCTACACGACGGAAACCTATGAGGGCAAGCGCGTGCAGAAATTCCTCCATCGCGGCATGATTCCCTTGGGCGACATCCGTCCGGGAGCGCCGTGGCCGACTACTGAAATCAACTGAAACCATACCCCGCCGGATTGCGCAGTCCGGCGGGGATTTCACCCATCTGCCGGAGATTTGATCCCATGCTTGTACGAAGCCTGATGCTGGCCCTTGTGGCGCTCTTGAGCACAGCCGCCATAGCCGCCGAACAGATCAACGTGAATTACCAGTACGACGGCAATCACCGCGCCGACCTGAGCCGCATGCGCGGAACCTTGCGGGTGGCGGAATTTACCGATGACCGCGGGCTGGCCGACGGCCGCCTGATCGTCGACAGCGATCCGGCGGGTGGCGACGGCTATCTTGCCGAAATGGAAATGACGGCGCTCGTGCGCACGGCGCTCATCCAGGGATTCGAGCACGGCAACGCCCTGCTGGTGGAAAGCGGCGAGGACTTCAGTGTGGAAGGCAGCGTGAATTCCATCGAATCCGAGGTGATAGACGGTGAAATCCGCCTGACCATGCGCGTGAACCTGCAACTCAACCGCGGCGGCCGCTCCATCTGGCAGACCAACCTGTTCGGCCGCGGCTCGGCGGAAGACATCGGCGGCGCCACCCACGCCGCCCTCACCCGCCTGATCCGCGAACTCATGAATGACGATTATTTTCTGATTGAATTGCAATAACCGACAAGAAACCATGCGACTTTACCTTTCCGCTTGCGCATTGCTGCTCGCCGCCTGGTCGGCGCTGGGCGATACCGTACTGCTGGAAAACGTGAACGGCTACACTCTCGACGGCAGCCGCGAACTCGTTCGATTTTCGGCGCTGCAATTCACCGACGGAGAAGTCGACCGCACATTCGGCGCGGACGACGCCTTGCCGGAGAATGTGGACCGGCGCGTCGACGGCGCCGGCAGGACGGTGATTCCCGGCCTTATCGATGCCCACGGCCATGTGTACAGTCATGGCCGCGCCCTGCTTTCGGTGATCCTGACCGGAGCCGCTTCGGAACAGGAGGCTGCGCAAAGAGTTGCGAATTTCGCCGAAGAAAATCCCGAAGTCGAATGGATCCAGGGCCGCGGCTGGAACCAGGTGCTCTGGGAAAGCAACGAGTTTCCCGGCGCCGCGAGTCTTGACGCGGTGGTCAGCGACCGGCCGGTTTGGCTCGGACGCGTCGATGGTCATGCCGCCTGGGCCAATTCGCTGGCGATGGAAATGGCGGGAGTAACGGCCCGAAGCGAAGACCCGGAAGGCGGTCAGATCATCCGGGACGCCGAGGGCAATCCTACCGGCGTATTCGTCGACACCGCCATGGGGCTCGTTTCCGGAATCATTCCCGAACCCGGCCGCGACGAAATCAAGCGGGCGCTTTCGGTTTCCATGCAGGACCTTGCCGGCTGGGGTCTGACCAGCGTCCATGACGCCGGCTCAGGCAGTACCGTCATCGCCGCGTTCCGCGAATTGCTCGAAGCGGATGACATGCCGATCCGTGTCAACCTGATGCTGGCGGCGAGCGATGAATTTTACGAGGAACGTCTGGCTGAAGGGCGCTTCCGCGATGACAACGACTTTTTTGCGATGCATTCGGTCAAGGTCGTGGGCGACGGCGCCCTTGGCAGCCGCGGCGCCGCCCTGCTCGAAGAATACTCCGACGACCCTGGCAATTCCGGCCTGCTGCGCTACAACGATGAGCAATTGCAATACCTGATGCGCGCCGCGATGAATGCGGACTTCCAGGTCAACACCCACGCTATCGGTGATGCCGCCAATCAAATCGTGCTTGATTCCTACGAAATGTTGATCAGGGAGACCGGCAGCCACGATCTGCGCCACCGTGTGGAGCACGCCCAGGTACTGACTTTCGACGACATTCAGCGCTTTGCGGAACTCGGCGTGGTTCCGTCGATGCAGGCAACTCACGCCACCAGCGACAAGAACATGGCCGAGGACCGGCTGGGGTCCGTGCGCGTCCAGGGCGCTTACGCCTGGCGCAAGCTACTCGATACCGGCGTGAAAATCGCCAATGGCTCGGATTTCCCGGTCGAGCATCCCAATCCCTTTTATGGCCTGCACGCTTCGGTCACTCGACAGGATCAGCGAAACGAGCCCGACGGCGGCTGGTATCCCGGAGAGAACATGACGCTGGAAGAAGCTTTCGCCAGTTTCACCATCGATGCCGCCTGGGCCGGCCATCAGGAAGAGATTCTCGGAACGCTGGAACCCGGCAAGAAAGCCGACTTCCTGTTGCTCGACCGGGATCTGTTCGATATTCCTGCAAGTGAAATCTGGCAGATCCAGGTTCTCGAAACCTGGGTCAATGGCGCACGGGTATTTTCCCGCGCGTCGCAAGCCGTCAACGCAAATTGAGAGAAATCACCATGAAGCTGCCGCGGTCGTTGCTTGTACTACTGACTTTTCTGACTTTGGCCGCGTGCAGTCCGGCGCCGCAAGGAGGCGATGCGAGCGTGAATACGAACGTTTTCAGCGATGAGGAAGTAGCCCGCTGGCAGGAGCGCGCCGCAAGGGTCGAGATTCTGCGGGACCGCTGGGGCATAGCCCATATTTATGGCGAAACCGATGCCGACACAGTCTTCGGGACCTTGTACGCCCAGGCCGAAGACGACTTCAACCGGGTCGAGACCAACTATATCAACGCCATGGGCAGACTGGCGGAAGCCGAAGGCGCCGGCGAGATTTACCGCGACCTGCGCATGCGCCTTTTCATCCGCCAATCGGAGATGGAGGAACTGTACGAGACCAGCCCCGACTGGCTGAAGCAATTGATGGACGCCTTCGCCGACGGTCTGAATTATTACCTGCACACCCATCCCGAAGTAACGCCCCGGGTATTCCGACGCTTCGAACCCTGGATGGCGCTGACTTTCTCGGAAGGCTCGATCGGCGGCGATATCGAACGCGTGAACATTGCCAGACTGCGCGATTTCTATGGCGCCGGCGACATGATCGCCATGACCGACGACCTGGTAGTCGACATGGAGCCGCGCGGCTCCAACGGCTTCTCCGTCGCGCCATCCAATACGGCGAACGGCAATGCGCTGTTCCTGATCAATCCCCATACCTCCTTCTTCTTCCGCTCGGAACTGCACATGGTCAGCGAGGAAGGCCTCAATGCATACGGCGCGGTAACCTGGGGCCAATTTTTCATATACCAGGGTTTCAACGAAAACACCGGCTGGATGCACACTTCGAGCCGGGCCGACGCCATCGACGAATATCTGGAAACCATCGTCGAACGCGACGAGGGCTACTTTTATTTGTATGGCGACGAAGAAAGGAGATTGCAGGAAAGCCAGGTCGAGATCGATTATCTCGACGGCGATGTCATGAGCACGCGCGAGTTCACCGTTTATCACAGTCATCATGGTCCGATCATCCGTGAACAGGACGGCAATTGGGTCACCATCAGCCTTATGGAAGAGCCGGTGCGAGCGCTGACCCAATCCTTTATGCGCACCAAGTCGCGCAATTACATGGAATTTAACGCCAGCATGGAATTGCTTACTAACTCTTCCAACAACACCGTATACGCGGACTCCGAAGGCAATATCGCCTATTACCATGGCAATTTCATTCCGCGCCGCGACCTCTCCTTCGACTGGAACGCGCCCCTCGACGGCAGCAACCCGGCGACCGACTGGCAGGGCCTGCACCCGCTTGACGAGTTGATTACGGTGCTGAATCCGCCGAACGGGTGGATCCAGAACACCAACAACACGCCGTTCTCGGCGGCGGGCGAGTACAGCCCCCGGCCGGAGGATTATCCGCGTTACATGGCGAACAATCCCGAGAATCCGCGCGGCATACACGCCATCCGGGTACTCGAGGGCAAGACCGATTTCACACTCGACTCATTGATCGAAGCCGCGTACGACTCCTTGCTGACCGCCTTCGAACCCTTGATCCCGGCCTTGTTCGCCGCTGCCGAAGAGGCGCCCGCGGACGATCTCGCAGAGCAACTCGCCCTGCTCGCCGGCTGGGACTATCGATTCGGCGTCGATTCGGTCGAGACCACCCTGGCGGTGTATTGGGCTCAAGCGCTGATGGACAGCGTCAGCGCCGAGGCGAGTTCCGCGGGAATCAACATTTATGAATACATGGCGGATAACGCCGGCGCAGAGCAAAAACTGGACGCCTTGCGCGACGCCGTCGCCGAATTGGAGTCCGACTGGGGCTCCTGGCAGGTGCCCTGGGGTGAAGTCAATCGCTATCAGCGCATCAACGGCGATATCGTGCAACAGTTCGACGACGAGGCGGAAAGTTGGCCGGTTGGCTTCGCTTCCGGGCGCTGGGGCGCATTGGCTTCCTTCGGCAGCCGCAAGTACCCGGGCACCCGCCGCATGTACGGCACCAGCGGCAACAGTTTCGTCGCGGCAGTGGAATTCGGCAGTCCCTTGCGCGCCAGGGCGATCACCGTCGGCGGTTTGCAAAGCGATCCCCAATCGCCGCATTTCAACGATCAGGCGGAGATGTACGCCACCGGCGAATTTCGCGATGTGCTGTTCTATCGCGGCGACATCGAGGCGAACCTCCAACGAAGCTACCGGCCGGGCGAATGAAGTCGGGTCGTCATCACCTGCAGATTCCCGGGCCGACCAATGTGCCGGAGCGCGTTTCCCTGGCCATGGCCCGGGCCGTGGTCGATCATCGAGGCGCTGACTTTCCCGAACTGACATTGCGTATTTTCGGAAATCTGCGGGAAGTTTTCGCGACCGAAAACCCGGTTTTGATGTTTCCGTCCTCAGGCACCGGCGCCTGGGAAGCCGCGCTGGTCAACGCCCTTTCGCCCGGCGAAAAGGTGTTGGCTTTCGAGACCGGACATTTTTCCGCATTGTGGAAGGAAGTCGCGCGAAATCTCGACCTGGAAGTTGTTTGGGTCGAAGGAGACTGGCGCCGGGGAATCGATCCCCAAATCGTCGAGGACCGGCTGAGGCAGGACAGCGGCATCGCCGCCGTGCTCGCCATGCATAACGAGACCTCGACCGGCGTCACCAGCGATATCGCCGCCGTGCGCGCCGCCATGGACGCTTGCGGCCATTCCGCGCTGTTGCTGGTCGACGCGATTTCTTCGCTGGCCTGCGCGCCCCTGCCGATGGACGACTGGGGCATCGATGTCGTCATCAGCGGCTCCCAGAAAGGACTGATGCTGCCGCCGGGCCTCTCTTTCAATGCCGTTGGCCCCAGAGCCCTGGACCGCGCCGCGAGTTCAACCTCCCGCAACGCCTACTGGAATTGGCAAGCCATGCTCGACAACAACCGGCAAGGGTATTTTCCGTATACGCCGGCAACAACCTTGCTCTACGGACTCGACGAGGCGCTGGCGATGCTGCTCGAGGAAGGCATGGAAAAAGTCTTTGCGCGCCATGCCCGCCACGCGGGAGCGACACGGGCCGCGGTTGCGGCCTGGGGGCTGGAAAACGTTTGCGTCAACGAACACGAGTACAGCAATTCCACTACCGCGATTTTGCTGCCGGAAGGCTCTGACGCCGACCGGCTGCGCAAGATCATCCTCGAACGTTTCAACATGTCGCTGGGAACCGGCCTCGGCAAACTCAAAGGCCGCTGTTTCCGCATCGGCCATCTCGGCAACTTTAACGACCTGATGCTCGCGGGAACCTTGAGCGGCGTGGAAATGGGGCTTGAACTGGCCGGCGCGCCTTATGGCAAAGGCGGGATAAATGCTGCGCTGGAATTTCTTGCAAGCGACGAGAACGAATAAAGGAGACAGCCATGGATCCAGCCACCGCGGTCAATACCAGCGCAGCCGTTTCCCTGCTGGGATTCGGCGTACTCATCTTCCTGCTGTTGTTTCTGATCGCAAAATGGAAATGGCATGTGTTCTTCGCCCTGCTTATTCCCATTATGTTGTTCGGGATTCTGCCGGGCATCCAGCAGAACAATTTCATCGACGCTTTCGAGAGCGGTTTCGGCAATACCCTTGGATCGATCGGCGTCGTCATCGTACTCGGCTCGATCATCGCCGAAGCGCTCAAGCATACCGGCGGCATCCAGGTCATCACCCGTTCGATGGTGAACCTGGTGGGCTCGACGCGTATGCCGCTGGCGCTGACCTTGACCGGCTTCATCATCGGCATCGCGATCTTCTCGGACGTGGCCTATGTAATCCTCAACCCGCTGGTTCACTCCTCCGCCCGCACGATGGGTATCGGCATTGCCGCCATGTCCACCGGTCTCGTCGGCGCGCTGCAATTGACCCATGCCATCGTGCCGCCGACGCCCGGCCCACTCGCCGCCGCCGCGCTGGTCGGAGCGGATATCGGCAAGACCATCATCTACGGCGGCATCGCATGCCTGTTCGGCTCACTGGCCTGCTGGGCCTGGGGCAAGTACGTCTGCGGGCCGCGCGTGAAAACTCCGGCGAGCGACGAGTTCGGCAGTGTCGAAAGCAGTCTCGAAGGCGGCGAGAATCTTCCTTCGACGCTCAGTTCCTATACCCCGATCGTGATACCCATCGTGCTGATCGCGGCCCAGAGCGTGGTCGTGTTGGTGCTGGACGAAGGTCATGTCCTGCGTACCGTCTTCATGTACCTGGGCTGGCCCGTCGTCGCGCTTTCCATCGGTGTCTGGCTTGCCTATCGCAATATCCGCACAACGGAACACCGTGAACAGTCGCGCGACGCCTGGGTTGAAGCGGCCCTGAAGACTTCGGCGATGATCCTGGTCGTAACCGGCCTCGGCGGCTCGCTCAGCGCGATACTGCGCGGCACCCCGGCAGTGGATTTCATCGCCGCGTTGTTCACGGACTTCGGCTTGCCGGCGCTCCTGCTGCCCTTCGTAATCGGCATCATCGGCAACATGATCACCGGCTCAACTACGGTCGGAGTAATCACCGCGGCCGCGCTGAGCGCACCCATGCTCGGCAATCTCGGCCTTTCGCCGGAAGCGGCGATGCTCGCCGGGGCCAGCGGCTCGGTCATCATCAAGTACGTCAACAGCAGCTATTTCTGGGTCTGCACTTCCCTGTCCCGGCTCAGCGTTCCCGACGCCATCTTCAGCTACGGCGGCGCAACCCTGATGGGAGGCCTGGTGTCCTTCATGGTTGTGTGGATATTCTGGGCGACGGGGCTGGTCTGATTTGGCCGGACAATCGCCCGTACTGAAAGGATTGTGACATGCAACTGCAAGATGAAACCCTGCTGAAATCCAGGGCGTATATAAACGGAAGCTGGCATGCGTCGGATGATGGCGCAACCACTCCGGTTCTGAATCCGGCGACGGGTGAAATCCTTGCCCAGGTCTCGCGTTGCGGCCGGGCCGAGACCCGCCGCGCCGTCGCCGCCGCCCAGCGCGCGTTTCCGGATTGGCGACAGCGCACGGCGGATGAGCGCGCAGCGGCCTTGCACCGGCTATGTGAGTTGATCCTCGCCCATCACGAAGACTTGTCCCGGATCATCACCATCGAGCAAGGCAAGCCTCTCGCCGAATCACGCAAGGAAGTCGAAATCGGCGCGGGCTACATCAAATGGTTTGCGGAGGAAGCGCGCCGTGTGTACGGCGATACCATTCCGAGTCCGCGCAAGGACCAACGCCTGCTCGCCATCAAGCAACCGGTCGGCGTGGCCGCCTGCATCACGCCCTGGAATTTTCCCAACGCCATGCTCGCGCGCAAGCTCGGGCCGGCGCTGGCCAGTGGCTGCACCGTGGTCTGCAAGCCCGCCAATGCGACTCCCCTTTCGGCTCTCGCCCTGGCGGAGCTCGCTGCGCGGGCCGAGATTCCTGCCGGCGTAATCAACGTGTTATGTGGGGACACCCACGCAATCGGCGCCGAACTCACCTCCAATCCCAAGGTGCGCAAGGTGACGTTCACCGGTTCCACCGCGGTAGGCAAATTGCTGATGGAGCAATGTGCCGCAACGGTAAAACGCACCTCGATGGAACTCGGCGGTAATGCGCCGTTTATAGTGTTCGACGATGCCGATCTCGAGTCCGCTGTCCAGGGCGCCCTTGCCAGCAAGTACCGTAATGCCGGCCAGACTTGTGTCTGCGCCAATCGCATCCTCGTGCAATCCGGCGTATACGAGGAATTCGCCGAACGATTCGCCGCCGCGTCGGCTGCTCAGCGCATCGGCAACGGACTTGAAGATAACACCGTCATCGGACCGTTGATCGACCGCCGGGCGGCCGATTCTGTACTCGAGATGATTGAAGACGCGAGGACGCTCGGAGCCGAAGTCCTGACCGGGGGCCAACGCTCCGAGTATGGAGAATGCTTCGTGGAGCCCACCGTGCTGAGCGCCGTGAAGCCCGAGATGCGGGTGTTTCAGGAAGAGATCTTCGGTCCGGTCGCGCCCTTGTTCGAATTCGATACCGAGGAAGAGGCAATCGGCCTTGCCAACGACACCAATGCAGGGCTTGCGGCCTATTTCTATTCCCGTGACGTCGGCAGAATCTGGCGCGTGGCGGAATCCCTCGATTACGGCATCGTCGGGATCAACGAAGGCATCGTCACCAACCCGATGTCGCCATTCGGGGGCATGAAGGAATCGGGTGCGGGCAGGGAAGGCTCCAAATACGGCATGGACGACTACCTGGAGATCAAGTACCTCTGCATGGGCGGCCTGTAAGCCGAATTCGCCGGCTGGATCAGGCCAGGGCCATTTCCAGCACCCTGGCAACATGCAAGGCCTCGCGGGAGGCGCCGTGACCGATCTGGCCGCGGCAACTGACGCCGTTGGCGACGATCAGACTGCCCTCGTCCGCGGCGCGCACCGCGGGCAGCAGGCTCAATTCCGCCATATCCATCGAGTAGCGGTAATGTTCGGCCTCGTAGCCGAAAGAGCCGGCCATGCCGCAACAGGACGAGTCGATTACCTCGACTTCGAGTTCCGGCACCAGCGCCAGTGTCTTGTTGAGAGCGGGCATGACAGCGAAAGATTTCTGATGGCAATGGCCATGCACCAACGCCCGCTTTTGCGCCAGTGGCCTCAGCTTCAGATCGAGCTTGCCGGAATCGTGTTCCGCAGCCAGGAATTCCTCCAGCAGGAAGCTGCCCGCAGCCAGTTTTTCCGCCTCCGGGCCCAATCCCATGACGAGATACTCGTCGCGCAGGCTAAGCAGACAGGAAGGCTCCAGACCGATGATTGGCGTGCCACGCTCAACGAACGGTAGCAAAGTCTCCAGCATGCGCCGGGCCTCGGCTTTCGCTTCGTTTACCAGACCGCTGCTGAGAAAAGTGCGGCCGCAACATAGTGGCCGGGGATCCTCGGCTGCCGGCGTGACCACGCGGTAGCCCGCGGCTTGCAACACCTTGCAGGCGGCATCGGCATTTTCGCGTTCGAAACAGCTATTGAACGTGTCGACCAGCAGAACCACTTCCCTGCCCTCGCCCGTGGCAGTCGCCGGACGAAACCGGTCGCTGCGCCAGCGCGGCAGAGTGCGATTCGCGCTCAACCCGAACAACCATTGCGAAAGCAGCGCCATCCCCGGAATCCGGTCGCGCAGATTCAACAGTAATCCGAGCGGTCCGAGCCGATGGGCATAACGTGGCAGCCAGGCAAACAGCCTGTCGCGCAGACTGATTCCGCTCGCACCGCGATAATGATGCAGGAACTCGGTTTTCATTCGCGCCATGTCCACTCCGGTAGGACATTCGCGCCGACATGCCTTGCAACCCACGCACAAGGCCATGGTTTCATACAATTCCTTCGATTGCAGCGCCTCCGGGCCCGTAGCCCCACTCAAGGCCAGCCGCAAACTGTTGGCGCGGCCGCGGGTCAGATGGATTTCCTCGCCCGTGACGCGGAAGGAAGGACACATGACACCGCCCTTCGCCTTGCGGCAAGCGCCATTGTTATTGCACATCTCGAGAGCGCGGTCGTAACCTTGCCAGGCTGACCAGTCGAGTGCGGTTTCGATCGGCTTGGATAGGTAACCGGGCGGATAACGCATGATAGTGCGATCGTCGAAGCGATGCGGATTGACGATCTTGCCGGGATTGAAGACGTTGTCCGGATCGAACCAGCTCTTCACCTGCTCGAAATTTTCGACCATGCGACGACCGAACATGGGCTCATGAAATTCCGAACGCGAAATACCGTCTCCGTGTTCGCCGGAATGGGAACCCTTGTATTCACGCACCATCTCCAGGGCCTCTTCGGCGATGGAACGCATCGCCTGCGCGCCGCCAGCCTGTTTCATGTTGAGCACGGGGCGCACATGCAGGCAGCCTACGGAAGCGTGGGCGTAAAAAGTTCCCGTCGTGCCATGACGGGCGAATACTTCACTCAGGCGGGCGGTGTAGTCCGCCAGGTCTTCCAGCGCCACGGCGCAGTCCTCGATAAAGGAAACCGGCTTGGCGTCGCCTTTCATCGACATCATGATATTCAGGCCCGAAGCTCTGACTTCCCAGATCGATTTCTGAAAATCCGGATCGACCGCCTCGACCACGAAAGGCCGCCCCGTGGATTCCGGTGTATCCAGGGACTGCAATAATTCCCCAAGCCGGCGCAGGGAGACGAGCTGCCCGGCGTGGTCATCTCCGGCAAACTCAACGAGCAACAGTGCTTCCGGTTCGCCTTTGACGAATCGTTCCACGGTCGGCGCAAACAATGGGATTTTCCGGGCGAGTTCGATCATGGTGCGATCCATCAACTCGACCGCGGCGGGTTTGAATTCGACGATATGGCGGACGCTGTCCATGGCGTCGTAAAAGCGCGAAAAATGACAGATGCCGAGCACCTTGTGCCGCGGAATCGGTTGCAGGTCGAGATGTATACGCCGGAAGAACCCCAGGGTACCCTCGGAACCTACGAGCAATCGCGCCAGATTGGGCCGGTCCAGGGCCAACTCGTCGATGTTGTAGCCGCCGACCCGGCGCAGCAGTTTGGGAAAGCGGCGGCGAATTTCTTCGGCTTCGCTGTCGCCGAGGCCGAGCAACTTCTCCACCAGTTCCGGCGGCATGTCGCCGGTTCCCGAATCTCCAAAGCGCGAACAAGCACGGAAGTGAGCCTTGACGCCGCCGGCAAGCAGGGCTTCGATAGAGCGCACGTTGTGCACCATGTTGCCGTACCGGATGGAACGCGCGCCGCAACTGTTGTTGCCGGTCATGCCGCCGATGGTTGCGCGATTGGCGGTGGACACATCAACCGGATAGAACAGTCCATGGGGCTTGAGGTAGCGATTGAGCTGTTCGAGCACAATGCCGGGCTGCACGCAGACCGTGCGCGCCCCGGCGTCGAATTCGATGACACTATTCAGATTGCGGGTGCAATCGAGTATCAGCGCTTCGCCGATGGCCTGGCCGTTCTGGGATGTACCCGCGCCCCGCGGTAATACCGCCACGCTTTCTTCTTCGGCAATGGCCAGCGCGGAAGCGACGTCTTCCTCGTTTGCCGGCACGACCACGCCGACGGGCATGATCTGGTAAATGGAAGCGTCAGTGCTGTAGCGCCCTCGATTGAAGGCGTCGAACCAGACCTGGCCCTCGACCTCCGCCTCCAGTCTGCGCTGCAAGTTTCCGTGTGTCATGACTGAAACCCGGATGACGTCATGGGTGGATCAATAACCGACTGCCGCCCCGTCTCCACGACGTGAATCGGAAGCTCCCAGAAACAGTCCGGCTTCACGATCATGGTACACCCCCATTGCCGCGCCTTGCGTGCCGCGCGACATAAGACGGTGCCCCTTGGCCTCATACAAGCGGATCGTGTCGGGAGAAAGTCCATTCGGCTCTATTCCGGTCACGTCCGGCAGCCACTGGTGGTGAATACGGGGCGCTTCGATGGATTCCGCGATGTTGTAGCCGTGATCGATAATGTTCAGGATTACCTGCAAGGTGGTATTGATGATGGTCTTGCCGCCGGGACTGCCGGCCGCGAACAATGGTTGACCGTCCAGCGCCACGATAGTCGGCGTCATGCTCGACAGCGGTCGCTTTTCCGGGCGAATCAGGTTCGGCGGCGTGCCGATCAGGCCGTTAGCGTCGGTGACGCCGGGAACGGCGTTGAAATCGCCCATTTCATTGTTGAGCAGATAACCCCCGCCTTCGACCACGATGGCGGAGCCATATCCGAATTCCAGCGTATAGGTCAGGCTGACCATATTGCCGTCCTTGTCGACCACGGAAAAATGCGTGGTCTCCTCGCTTTCGTATGCCTGGGCGAAATGTTCGGGATCGCTGTTCGAGGCGCGCTCGAGATCGATGGTGTCGCGCAGATCATCGGCATATTCCTTCGAGGTGAGGCGCTCCAGCGGCAAGCCTTCGTTGAAATCCGGGTCGCCGAGATGTTCGGCCCGGTCGGCATAGGCCCGGCGCATGGTCTCGGTCAACACATGCAGATATTCGGCGGAGTTATGGCCCATTGCGGTCAGATCGTATCCTTCCAGGATGTTGAGCATTTCCACCAGCACCACGCCACCCGAACTCGGCGGCGGCATGCTGATGATTTCGTGACCGCGATAACTGCCGCGGATAGGTTCGCGTTCCACCGCTTCGTAGCGGGCCAGGTCCTCTTCGGTAATCAGGCCGCCCATGTCCGCCATGAATTGCGCGAGGCGCCGGGCGTTCTCTCCAGCATAGAAACCGTCCTTGCCATTTTGCCGAATCAGTTCCAGTGTTGCCGCCAGGTCAGGCTGGACCCAGGTATCGCCCAGTTCATACAACGAACCGTCGGGCTTGAAAAACACGGCGGCGCTGGAAGGATACTGGCGGAATCGCCCCTGGCTGCGGGCGAACCCGGTTTGCAGCGAATACGTGATCGGAATGCCGTCGCGCGCCAGTGTGACCGCAGGAGCCACGAGATCGGCCCAGGGCAGGCTGCCGAGTTCCTGGTGCGCTTTCCACAGTCCCGCCACGGTGCCGGGTACGCCGACCGCGAGCGGGCCGAAATGATTGGAGTTGTTGACGACTCTTCCGTCAACGCCGAGATACATTTCTTCGGACGCGGCCAACGGCGCCTTCTCGCGAAAATCGAAGGCCGTCGCATGGCCGTCGCCACCGTGATAGACCAGAAAGCCGCCGCCGCCGATATTGCCCGCGCTGGGCCAGGTGACTGCCAGTGCAAACGCGGTGGCGATGGCCGCGTCAACGGCATTGCCGCCGTTTCTCAACGTTTCCACGCCGACCTCGGAAGCCAGGCGGGAAGCGCTGCTGACCATGCCGTTTCTGGCATAAGTCGGCGTACGCCCTCCATCGGCCCAAGCCTGGCTGACGAGGGCCAGTAACAGGAAAGAAACGAAAATCCGGAAAATTCGATGCTGCATCGCGAAACCACCCACGAAATAAAAACAGGATTATACGTGAACTCCGGGCAATCTCGACCGGTTGCGCCGGACGCGCGAGCAGATCGCTTCGCTCCGCGCAGAATAGCGTTGTGGAGTACGGCAGCCCCAGGTTTGCAAATATTCTATACTGTTGCCGGCGGATCTGCCTGGAACAACAAAAATTGTGGCCATACCAGGGAACATGACATGTTGAAGAAACTATCCGAATCATTGTGGAAAGTGTATCCGAACTGGGACGTCCCAAGCCGTCTGGCGCACTTCGGAAGCTGGATGGACAGACGCAGAAAGGCGGATGCCGACGGCGGCGCCTATGACCATTCGGAGACGGTCAACGACTATTACGACCTGTCTACCGAATTCATGCAGTTCGGGTGGAACGAATCCCTTCACTTCGCACCGTTAAAACCCGACGAGTCTTTGGAAACATCCATCGTTCGCCATCAGCGCCTGATGATCGAAAAGCTTGAATTGCGCGACAACATGCGGGTAATCGACGTTGGCTGTGGCCTGGGCGGTCCGATGCGGCGGGTTGCCCGCGAGTCCGGCACAAGGGTTCTCTGCGTCAACAACAATGAGCAACAGCTCAATAAAGCCCGGCAATTGAACACCGATGCGGGACTCGACCATCTGGCGGAGTACTTGCGCTGCAGCTTCATGGATATGAGTGCCGTTGAAGCCGACACGTTCGATGCGGGTTACGCGATCGAGTCCACCTGCCATGCCCCGGACAAGCAGGGTGCGTTCGCGGAGATTTATCGCGTGCTGAAGCCCGGCGCCCTGTTCTGGTGCCAGGAGATGTGCATGACGGACGAGTTCGATCCCGAAAGCAGTCGAGATCAGGCAGTCAGGGAAAAACTCATGCAGGGTATCGCACTTGACGGCATTGCCACGTTTTCGGAAGTGAATCGCATGCTCGAAACTGTAGGATTCCGGATCGTCGAGGCAGCGGACAGAGGCGCAATGGATAGCTCTGGCACGCCCTGGTATCGACCGATGGAAAGTCAGCGCGGTACGTTGCGAGGCGCATTTCGCAGGACGCCGCTGGGCATCAAGGCGATGATCGGCGGTTTGCGACTGGCTGAGGCGTGCAGATTTGTTCCGAGGGGATCGACCGCGGTCGTCCGGATGATGAATCGAACCGCCGAGGCTTATGTCGCGGGCGGTAAGTCGGGGATATTTACTCCACTCTACTGTTTCCTCGCCCGTAAACCGGGATAAACACGGCACGGTGTGCGGTCAGTCCTTTTCCCGGGCTCGGGAAACAGGCCGCGATTGCCAGTGTTCCCCGCGAGTGGTAGTTTCGCGGGATTGCCAGCAAGGAAATGCCACCATGACCGAACTGCCGAGGAAGTCGTCGCATCAGACCGGATTTTTCCCGCTCGCCGCCGTTTTGCTGGCCCTTGCCGGCTGCGGAGACAGCGGCGCGCCGGCGGAAACTGGCGCACCCGAGTCCGAACCGATTGCGGAAACCGAGTCGCAATTGATCGAACGCGCCCGGAACATCCACGATCAGGTCATCACACTCGATACACATGCCGATATCAATACTGAAAACTTCACCCGGGACAACAATTACACGAGCGATCTCGACACCCAGGTAACCTTGCCGAAGATCGAAGCCGGCGGTCTCGATGTAGTATGGCTCATTGTCTATACCGGCCAGGATACGCTCGATCAGGAAGGCTATGCGGCGGCCTACGCCAACGCCATCGACAAGTTCGACGCGATTCATCGCCTCGCGGAAGAAATCGCGCCTGACAGAATCGGCATAGCGCTGACCTCGGATGAAGTTCGCGAGATTGCCGCCAGCGGACGCAAGGTTGCCATGATCGGCATCGAGAACGCTTATCCGGTGGGCCTCGATCTAGCGCGGATCGAGGAATTCCATGCCCGCGGCGGACGCTACATGTCCCTCGCGCACAACGGGCACAACCAGTTTTCCGACTCCCATACCGGCGAGGCCGAAAACGAATTCCTGCATGACGGACTCAGCGAACTCGGCCGACAGGCCATTGCGGAAATGAACCGGCTCGGCATCATGGTCGATATTTCCCACCCCTCGGCCGAAGCCATATCGCAAATGCTCGACATCAGCACCGCGCCGGTCATCGCCTCGCATTCCTCGGCCCGGGCGCTCACGGACCACAGCCGCAACCTGAGCGATGAATTGCTGCTCCGGATCCGCGACAACGGCGGTGTGGTGCATGCCGTGGCGTTCGACGCCTACGTCAGCGAAACCCCTCCGGCGACAGTCGGCGACTTGGTTGATCATATCGACTACATGGTAGACTTGATCGGTATCGAACATGTCGGCATCAGTTCGGATTTCGACGGCGGCGGCGGCATCGAGGGCTGGAACGACGCTTCCGAGACTTTCAACGTAACCCTCGAACTCGTCAGGCGCGGCTACAGCGAAGAAGAAATCGACATGCTCTGGAGCGGCAACCTCCTGCGAGTGCTTGACGAGGTCCAGAATATCGCGGCCGGGGGCGGCGACTTATAACCAGGGGAAATTCCATGGCAAGCGGAGTTAGCAGAAGAGAGCTTCTACTGGGCGGTTCGGCCTTGTTCGCCGCCAACGCCTTGCAGTCGATTCCCGGCGGCCGGTTCCTGCCCCGTCTGGAACTGATGCAAAGCGCCCGTGCGCAGGATGCGATTCCCAGGCCGGACCACATCATCCGCATGAATTCGAACGAGAATCCCTGGGGGCCGTCGCGCGTCGCCTTGCGCGCGATCTACAACTCGATCGACGAAGCCAACCTGTATTCCTTTTACGGCAATCCCCTGCCGGACCTGATTGCCGGCCAACAGAATGTCGGCCGCGATCACATCAGCCTCGGTTCAGGTTCGGCGGAACTGCTGAAAGTGGGCGGCCTGCTCGCGGAAATGCGCGGCGGCTCGATCGTCATCCCCGACCCCACGTTCGAGGATCTGCCGGACTATGCGGAAGCCAACGGCACCGAGGTGATCCGCGTGCCCGTGGACGGCGACATGAAAACGGATCTGGAAGCCATGGCGAGCGCCATTCGGGCCGACACCAGGCTGGTTTATCTGTGCAATCCCAACAATCCGATTCCCAATGTCATCGAAAAGAATGCGCTCAAGGATTTTATAGTCGAAATCGCACGTGATCGCATGGTGTTCCTCGACGAGGCCTATCACGAGTTTGTCGGCAACCCCGATTACAGCACCATGATGGACCTGGTGCGCAACGGCCAACGGAACCTGATCATTACGCGCACGGCTTCGAAAATTCACGGCCTGGCCGGACTGCGGGTAGGTTTCGCCTTTTCCCACCCGGAACTGGCGCGGGAAATCACCAACCGGCAGACCGGTTTGCAGAACATCGTCGGCATACGCGCGGCATACGCCAGCTATCAGGACGAGGAGCATTCGAATTTCGTGTTGCGAACCACGCGCGAGTCACTGGACATCGTTGAAAGCTATCTGCGCTCGGCCGGCATCAACCACATCAAGTCGGACGCAAATTTCAGTTTCATCGAAACCGGACATCCGATCGAAGAAGTCCAGGCGCGTTTCCTGGAGGAAAACATCCAGGTCGGAAGACCGTTTCCGCCATTCACCGACTGGATGCGGCTGAGCATGGCGAAGCCTGATGAGATGCGTTATTTCGTGCAGACGTATCGCAAGCTTTTCGGCTGATCGGAACCACTAAAAAAACAATAACAACCGACTCGGAATTGCGACCTTGAAACGCAAGATAAAACTGCCTCCTTTTCCGGAAGGCTGGTATTTCCTGACTGACCGAAAAACCGTTGCGGCCAAAAAGCTGATCGAACGCACCTGGATGGGTGAGGAAATCGTCATCTGGTGCGATGCCGACGAAAATATCTGCGTCGCAGACGCTTTCTGCCCGCATCTCGGTTCGCATCTGGGCCCCAAGGCCGGCGGCAAGGTGCGTGACGGCTGCCTGGTCTGTCCCTTCCACGGCTTCACATTCGATTCTTCCGGCAAATGCGTGTCGACCCCTTTCGCCCCGCCCCCGCCCAATGCACGGCTGAAACTGTACGAAACCCGGGAGATCGCGGGCATGATCTTCGCCTGGTGGGGACTTGAAGGCAGGAAGCCGCAATGGACTCTGCCGGACGTACCCCAGGACCCGGAATGGTGCGGCATCGGCTACCGGCGCTTCCGCTTCCCCGGGCACCCGCAGGAAACCGCTGAAAACTCGGTCGATATCGCCCATCTGCGCTATGTCCATGGTTACGACAATGTTTATCCGAACGGCGAGGTGGAAATCGACGGCGCGTATCTGCTCAGCAAGTTTCATTTCACGCGGATTCGCCGGATCGCCAACATCTGGAAAATGATGAATGACGTCGATGCCGTGACCCATGTCCACGGCATAGGCTATTCTTTCGTGGAGGTGCGGGAAAACACCATCGAGATGGACTTGCGCCTGTGGGTTCTGGCCACTCCCATCGACGGTCGGGAAATCCACCTCACGCTCGCTAGCCAGGTACGAGAATTACGCAAGCCGAAACGATTTTTCATGGGCCTGCGCTTCCTGCCGCGACGCTGGCGCGCGCCGGTGATCACCCAGTTCATGCTTACCAATCAGAAACTGGACGTGGCGCAGGATGAAAAAATCTGGAGCCGCAAGCGCTACAGGGCAACGCCGGTTCTGAGCCGGTCCGACGGGGAGATCGGGCTGTATCGCCGTTGGTGCCGGCAGTTCTATCCGGAGAATAAAGTTGACGACCGGAGCAAATCAGGTCTCGACTGATTCGACGGGGCGCCGGTAGCCCTTGATCCTGATCTTGAAATTCTTCCTGGGGCTGAGCTTGGGGAATGGACTGATCTTCAGCTTGTAATTCTTCGGGACCATTTCCATGTCCAGATATCGCGCGATCAGCAAAATGTTCAGCATCAGTTGCAATTCGGTCCAGCGCCGGCCGCCGCAAGTGTGGGTGCCGGTGCCGAAGGGCACAAAGGCCCCGGTCTGTGTGTGCTCGTCGCGCGGCGGCAAATATCGGTCGATGTCAAATTTATCGGGATCCTTGAAGTGTTTATCGAAGAAATGTGTGGCCGTAAACGCAATCAGTATCTCACTATAGGCCGGGATGGGCATTCCATCGATTTCGAAAGAGTTCATCGCCGTACGCCGATGCACATTTATTACTGGATGCAGCCGTAGCACCTCCATGCTGAAACGATGCGCAACGTCGATCGTGTCGGGAGTCAGAGCTTTCGCATCCGGCTCGCCGTTTTCGAACAGGGCGTCAGCTTCGGCGACGATGCGTTCATGCAGGTCGGGATTCGCCAGCATTTCGTAAATCGAAAACGCCAGGGCGCTGCCGGTATAGTGACCGGCGATGATCGCCGCGATAAAGGTAAATCCCAGGTCGGTTTCGGGCAGGAATTGCGGATCCGATTGATGCAATTCCAGGAGATCGTCGGCCAGGTCACGCCGCTTGCCTGCTCGTTGCGCCGGCGTATGGGTCGCGTGAATCTGCGCATATAGATCGAGTACGCTTTGTTTGTATCTCTTCATCCGCGGCGTACGCAGCGTGAAACCCGGCAATATATCGAGAACATGCGCAAACAGTGCGCGGTATTCGAACTTCAGCAGATCGTCGAGTATTTTGAAACTCGGCACAAAGCTCAAGCTCAATTCGGAAATCTGCGCACCGATCAGATGCTGGCAGGACGCTTCGACGGGAATATCGCTACCCACCTTCCAACCGCTGAAAGTTTTCTTCGCAAGAGCGATCACATCGTGTATCCGGTCTTCGACGACGACGCGAGACACGCCGTCGCGCATGGACTTGCGCATACGGAAATGATCGGCACCATCCATGCTGGCAATCGATCTGGCGGTTCCCCATTCCTGCTGAAAATCCTCCAGATAGTCTCGAGTCCGCAAAAGCAGGCGCCCTTTCTTGCCGGTCCAGAGATTGAGTTCCTGGCTGGCGAGTACGACGTATTTGCGGCCGCCGGCTTTAATTTCAAAAACCGGCCCGTGTTTTTCGGCCTGTTGGGCAAAGAATTTGGGTAAATTTCCCTGCCGCATTGCGCGTGAGCGCAGAACATCCAGCAAACCGATCGATGGCAGTTTCTTGCGGCGTCGAGTACGCAAGGCTTCCGGCGGTCGATACGAACTGCGCAACGCTTCGCCGATGGTACGACCGATCAGGTCCATTCCGCTAAGTAATTCGATGCGTTCCTGGGCGGTTTCCAGTTCCTCCGGCTCCAGCAAGATACGCACTCCGTCGCAATTGTTCAGCAATCCGATTATTGCGATATCACGCGGGTCCGGAATCTCATCGGTCAACAGAATGCGCGTAATCCGCTGCTTGATCTCTTCCCCCGGAGCACCGTCCACGAGCGGGTAGCGGCCGGTGCGGGATACCTTTTTCGAAAGCGACCAGAAACCGGCCGAGTCAAAGTCGAGAATTCCCATCTTGACCAGGCGGTTGAACGCATTGTCGCTGATGCTTTCGGCCCGGGCGGCTATCCGTTCGACCCAGTACTGGGGATTGTAGGTTTTCTCCTCCTGGACGATTTCCTCAAGCACCGGATCGAGAAGGTCGTCCCCGGTCGGCTTTCTGTTTATGACGGTGAGCGTCTGGAGGTCCGAATCGATACGATTCATCAGGGCCAGGTCCATGAGAACGCCGCCCGCGAAGGCGCAGGACATTTTCCATTCGGGAACCGGCGCGAAGTACCCGGTGTTCTCGTCGAGCAGCAAGAGCAGAATTTCTTCGGCGAATGTCATTCCTGTATTCCCGACCGACTATTGGTCTTCGACTGGACAGCGTTTTCCGCAACCAAAAAATCCACAAAAGTTTAGCCGAATTTGGCATGTACATTCCATGTAAATTTGTTGCTGCCGAAGTACTGCTCCCGAAAATCGGAATAAACGCTAACCTGTGGCCGGCAGTTGCTGTCGTGAACTTTCTTTCGGCTGGATCAGGCCCAGATGCATGATCGAGATCGCCGGTACCAGGAGCATCAGGACGAAGGTGGTGATCAATATGCCCACGCCGATAGAGGCGGCGAACGGCAACATGAATTGCGCCTGGATGGAGCGGTCGAGTATGAGCGGCGTAAAGCCCATGAAGGTTGTCACCGAAGTCAGCAGAATCGGCCGGAATCTTCCCTTGGCGCCTTCGATTACCGCATTGCGCGGAGACGCCCCGTCCAGCCGCTTCCGGTCAATGAGGTCAACCATTACCAGCGAGTCGTTGACGATAACGCCGCTGAGTCCGAGGATTCCCATGATCGTGGTCGCGCTGACAGGCACTTGCAATATCAGATGTCCGATCATCACGCCGATCAAACCGAAGGGAATGATCGACATTATTATGAAGGGCTTGGTGTAGGAACGCAGGGGAATCGCCAGCAAGGCGAAGATCAGCAACATTGCGAGCGCGAAACCGCGATACAGCGAACCGAGCGAGTCGGCCTGCACCTGTTGCTCGCCGCCGAGGATATAGCTCAGATCCGGGTCTTCCTCGATAAGATTTGCCAGCAACGTGCCGGTAAGTATGCCGTTGGCTTCTCCCGCCGAGATCAAGTCGGTGTCGACATCGCCGGCCACGGTGACGACGCGCTGCTCGTCCCTGCGACTGATCGCCGGCGGGGAATTGCCCGATTTGATCGTAGCGACCTGCCGCAGGGGAACCTCGGCGCCAGACGGAGTACGAATAATGTATTCCTCGATATCGGTAATAGCGTCGCGTTCCGCCTCGGGAAGCCGGGTGTACACGCGGACTTCTTCCCCGTTGCGCTGCACACGCAATGCTTCGGCGCCGAAGAAGGCCGCGCGCGCCTGCACGGCCAGATCTTGCAAGCTCAAGCCGAAAGTACGGGCCTCCGGCCGCAGTTCCAATTGCATTTCGCGTACGCCCGGCGTGTGATCCGAGCGTATATCGAATACGCCTTCGATATTGCGCAGGCTGGCGACCAGGGATTCCGCATGCTCAATGAGCCGCTGCGGGTCCGGATGGGACAGGATCGCTTCAATCGGATTGCCCAGATCGATCAACTCGCCACTGAATACGACGCCGCGCACATAAGGGAGAATGCCCACCTCGTCGCGCCAGGCCTGAGCGACTTCAGTAGTGGTGATGTCGCGTTCCTGGGCGCTGATCAACTTGAATTCCACAGTGGCGACATTGGCTTCGGGATTCAGGCTGGGCTGCGACGCCACGCCGCCGCCTTCGAGTCTCGGCCGCTGCCCGACTATGAGAATGCCTCCGTCGAGCAGGTCGGGAGATCCTTCCGGCTGTTCGGCCGAGAGTCGCTCGATCACTCGCAGACCGGAGGCTTCCAGATCCCTGGCAACTTCCCAGGTTCGCGATGCTGGGGTTCCGTCGGGCATTTCCAGCGAGGCGGTCACGAAATCGCCTTCCACCACATCGGCGAATATGACCGCGATCAGACCCGCGGGCGCCAATGAAACGCTGACGATGAGCGCGCCGATGGCGCCGGCGACGATCACCAGCGGCTGAGCGGTAGTGAACTTGAGCGCACGGTCGAGCGGCCCCTCGATGAAGGCTTGCAAGCCCCGCTCCACCATGCCCTGGGCGCCGGCGAAAAATCGGTCGACCAAGTTGGTTGGACGCCAGTCCGGTCCCGGCAGATGCGCCAGGTGAGCGGGCAGAATGAACAGCGATTCCACCAGGGAGATCACCAGCATACCGATGACGATGATCGGCAGCGCCCGCCAGATATCGCCGATTCCGCCGGGAATGAACAGCAGGGGAATGAATGCCGCGATCGATGTCAGCACGGCGAAGGTCAATGGGGTCTTGATCTTGCGCGTTCCGCGAATCGCCGCGGCTACGCCGGGCAATCCCTGTCTGCGTTCCTTGTAAATGCTGTCCGCCGTCACGATGGCGTCGTCGACGATTATGCCGATCGCCAGCACGAAGACGAACAGGGAAACCGCGTGGAGGGCGACATCGAACAGCAACATGACCGCGAGCGCACCGACAAAACTCGTGGCCAGACCCACGCTGACCCAGATCGCCAGCCTGATCTGCAGGAACAGCGCCAGCGCGATGAATACCAGCAACAGACCGAGGGAGCCGTTCTTCAGCAACAAGTCGGCGCGTTCGGAATATGCTCCCGATTCGTCGTTCCAGATGCTGATGCCGGCGCCTTCGGGTAGCGAGGGTTCGATCGCTCCAGCGAGGTGTTCATGGACCGCCGTGGCGACATTCATGACCCGTTCGTTTTCGGAACGGTAAACCTCAATGAACACCGCCGGTTGATTCCTGTGCCGCACGATGATGTCGATATCCTGAAACTCGTCGCGGACCGTGGCGATATCGCCGAGCCGCAATACCGATCCGTCGTCCTGGGCCACAAGCACGATGTCCTCGAATTCCTGTTGCACATAGCGCTGGCCAAGGGTCCGCACACGCACTTGCGCTTCGCTGGTGTCGATGCTGCCGGCGGAAAGATCCAGTGAATTGGCGCGAACGACATTCGCGATATCGTCCAGGGTCAGGCCAAGGGCGCGTAGCCGCTGTCCCGGCACTTCGATGGAAATTTCGTACTCGCGAATGCCACTGACTTCGGCCAGCGAAACTTCGGGCAAGGCGGTGATCTCGTCTTCGATCCGATGGGCCAGTTCCTTCAGCGATCGCTCGGCCATGTCGCCGTAGAGAATCATGCGGATGATGCTCTGGTTGCTCGTCATCTCGCGAACTACGGGCCGTTCCGCGCCGGCGGGAAAGGTCTGGATTCGGGACACGGCCGATTCCACATCGCCGAGCGCCTGGTCCATATCCGCGCCGGAATTCATCTCGATCCGTACCGAAGCCATGCCCGGCGCGGCTACCGAACGCACCGCATTGACGTCTGCCAGCCCGCTGACCTGGTCTTCGATCTTGATTACGATTGATTCTTCGATTTCTTCCGGGTTGGCTCCCGGATAGGCCATGGAGACTTCAATGGTGTAGAAGTCCACGATCGGCCAGGATGCTCGCTCAAGTCCGGTCAGGGCGACGAGCCCAGCGGCGAGGATGACCAGCATCAGCAGATTGGCGGCAACGCTGTTGCTCGCCATGTAAGCGATAGGGCCTGGCGGCTCTCCCTGATAAGGATCGCTGGCATTCATTACAGCGGCTCGGCCTCGGTGAGTACTCGCATTCCATCGATAGCGAATTGCACGCCGCCGGTAATCACCGGCTGGCCGGCCTGCAGGGAACCGGTGACATACGCTTCATCGTCGGCGCGCTGGAAAATCCCTACCGGAACAATGCCCACGGTTCCGCCGCTGTCAACCACCCAGACTTCGTTGCCGGCTTGCAGCGCCGCGCGCGGAATCCGGTAAATGTTCGCCATCACGACGCCCTCGATCTCGACATCGACGTACTCGCCGACGAGCAAAGGCGGATTGCCCCCGGCCGCCGAGCCGTTGACCGGAGAGCCGGCGGTAAACGGGTCAGGCACGCGAATGACTACATCTACGGTTCTCGTCTGCGAATCGACCGAAACTTCGGCCCGGTCCACAAAGCCGCTCCAGGTGAAACTCTGTTCGCCGTATTCAGCGATAACCCGCGCCGCGACCTGCCGCGAGTCGTCACCCGCGCGCAGTTCCCAAAGTCCGGGAATAAGGGCGGCGTTGGAATCGGGCAGGGATACCGGAATTTCCGCCGCATCCGCCGCGAACAGGCTTCCCACCACTTGCCCGGGCGCCACGATCTGGCCGGCATCGACCGATTCGGAGCGTACATAGCCATCGAAGGGGGCGGTTATTTCGGTCCGGGACAGCGCCAGCAGGGCCTCGGCAAGCCGGGCCTCATCGCGTGCGAGAGCGGCCTCGGCAGCCTGCAGTTGAGGCTGGCGCAAGGTCAGCGGACTCGGTTCCGCGAGCGTATCGTCAGCTTGCCGCCGGGCAAAATTCTCGTATTCGTCCGCGGCTATTTCAGCCTGCTCTTCCGCTTCGAGCAATGCAACCTGCCTGGCCGCCACATCGGCCATGGCGACTTCGACCCGATACCGGTAATCCTCGTCTTCGATTTCGAACAGTGTCTGTCCTGCTTCCACCCGGCCGCCGCTCACGAATGCGGAATGTACGCTGCTGACCTTGCCGCCCACTTGCGGTGCGATATTGACTTCCCGCGCGGGCCGCACGGTTCCCGAACCGAACACGGGAATGGCGCCCGGAGAGGAAGTGATAGTGCCGGTCAGGGCAAATGGAATCTGGGGTGGCAATTCGCGGCTTTCCGGCTCGGGCGCCAGCGAGATCAGAAACATCGCCAGGCCTACCGATGCGGCGACAATGACGATAGCGGCGACAAATCCGGTTATTCTGCCCATGGCGTTCACTCGTTGGTCTGGATTGCGATCGCCCGCACAGGCGCGAAGAAAGGCGCGAAGTCTGCGCGGCTTTGCCGCAGATACTCGACATCATCGGCGGTCCAGGCGCCGCCGAGAGCCCGATGCAGCGCCAACCTGGCAAACCCGAGGTCGCGCTCCGCCGCGGACAGCGCCGCTTCCGCACCGACCAGAACCTGCGCGGCGGTCAATACTTCCTGGTAACTTCCGACGCCGGCCGAATATCTCTGCCCTTGCAATTCGGATTCCGCCCGGGCTTCGTCGAGGAAGGAAACCAGGACGTCGTGACGGCGGCGGCCGGCCTCGAATCCGGCCAGGGCAGCCTCGACTTCATTGACGGCGGTAACGACCGACCCGCCGTAAGCAGCCGCGGCTTCACTCAATTGCGCTTCAGCCAGTTCGACATTGTCGCGCAGGCGTGAGCCCTGGATTGCCGGTCCAAGCAGATTGACGCCAAGATTGCGGAACCATTGATCGGGATCGAACCAGTCGCCGGCATCCGTCGCCTGCAAGCCGATGGAGCCCGACAGGGATAGCGCCGGCAGCAATTCGGCGCGTCTGGCGCCGAGGGCGAAACGCGCCGCTTCCATGCGCCGCCTGGCGCTTGCGACATCGGGACGCTGAATCAGCAATTCCGCCGGTATTCCCGCCGGCGCCGGCTCGCCGGCTCCGGCAATGGACAAGTCATCGGGCAACAAGGCGTCGATGTCGTTGCGATATCCTCCTAGCAAAATCCACAACCGCGCTTCTGCTTCGGCCAGCCCCGCTTCGAGTTGCGGCAGTCCGGCGCGAGCGTCGCGCAGGGCGCGGCGCATGGCGTAGAGGCCCAGGGCGTCGACCAAGCCGCTTTCATAACGCGATTGCGCCAACGATTCGCGTTCACCCAGGATTTCGATGTTCTCGAGCGCCAGTTCGCGTTGCCGCCGCAGATCCACCAGTTCCAGATATGTGCGGACGGTCTCGGCGAACACCGAAATTCTCGCTGCGACATAATCCGATTCCGAGGCAAGTCGCTGTGCGCCGGCCGCGAGCCGGGTATTGCGATTTCGGCCCCAGAAATCGACCTCGTATGCGAATTCGGCGCCGAAGGTGTATGTCGTCAATCCCACGCGGTCGGGCAGCGATAACCCGAAAATATCCGTCAGTTCGGAACCGAGCCCGAGTTCGTCGAGTTGCGCGCCGATTCCCGCGTTGGTGGGGATGTCGAAATCCACAATGCCCGCGACAGGATTGACCAGGGGGTAGACGACGGCATCGGCAATACGCGCCCTCGCCCGGGACTGATCGACTCGCGCAATCGCCTGGGCGATGTCGAAATTGGATTCGAGCACGGCTTCCACGACCTGGTTTAATACCGGGTCGGCAAAGGATTCCCACCAGGCCACGGGTTCATAAAGGGGTTCATGAAGAGGTTCCCCGGATTCGGCGCTTTCACGCACGGCGAATCGATCCGGCAATTCGACCTCGAGTTCCGGGGCAGACGGGAGTTGTGAACCCGGAAGCGTACAACCGGCGATCAACGTCCCAGCCGCCAGCGTAAACGAGATTCTTCTTGGAATGATTTTCACCCAGCCGAATCCTTGGGTTTTGAATCCACAACAACGGAGAATTGTAACACCCTGTAAATGGATGCTGCGACTGCGCGCAGCATGACGGTCCCCTCAATGTCATTCCGCGCGGAGCATGACGGCCCCCTATGTCATTCCGCGCGGAGCAAAGCGCAGTCGCGGAATCTCCGTCGCCGACAGTGTACGCCTGGCCCGAGTTGGAGCGCCGTATGTTACAGTTCGCAACCACGGCAACAGCAGCAAACCGGTCATGGAAAGAGCCGACATCGTAATTGCCGTCCTCGTGATTTATCAGGCCGTGCTGCTTGGCATCGGATTCTGGGCCTCGCGCCGAACCACGGACGGCAAGGATTTCTTTCTCGCCGGCCGCCAACTCGGTCCGGTAGTGGCAGCGGTCAGCTACGCATCAAGCGCTTCTTCCGCCTGGACTCTGCTCGGCCTGAGCGGTATTGCGTACGCCGCGGGAGTCTCGGCGATCTGGGTCGCCGCAGGTTCCATCAGCGGGATGTTCGTAGCCTGGTGGTGGATCGCGCCGCGCCTGATGCAATACAGCCGCACCCACGACCATTTGACGTTGACGGACTTCCTGGCGCATGGCGCCGAAGGGAGCGCGCGGCGCGCCATCGTCTATCTCTCATCCGGGGTCATCGTTTTTTCCTTCGTGTTTTACGTTGCCGCTCAATTTCAGGGCGCCGGCAGCATGTTTTCCTCCACATTCGACATGTCATTGCCCGCGAGCATCGCCATCGGCGCCCTGGTCATCATGATCTACACCTTTCTCGGCGGCTTCTGGGCGGTAAGCGTTACCGACACTTTGCAGGGAATCCTGATGGCGATCACCGCCGTACTACTGCCCGCGGCGGCGATGATCTCGGTTGGGGGAATGGCCGGCCTGACCGAAGGCCTGCATGAGGTCAGCAGTCCGGAGCAAGTGAGCTTTGTCGCCGGCGGCGGATTCTGGTTTGGCGCGGGCGTAGTCGTCGGCGGTCTCGGCATCGGTGTCGGAACTTACGGGCAGCCTCATCTGCTCGTGCGTTTCATGGCGCTGCGCGACGACCGGGCGTTGCTGCAGGCGCGCTGGATCGTCGCGTTCTGGTACCTGGCGGTCTATCTCGGCATGGTCATACTGGGCCTGGCCGGCCGCATCCTCATTCCTGAACTCGGTGACCCCGAGACCGTATTCTTCAACATGAACGAAGAGTTGCTGCCGCCGATCATCGGTGCGGTACTGCTCGCGGCGGTGCTCTCGGCAATCATGTCCACCGCCGACAGCCAGTTGCTCGTGGCCGCGGGCGTGATCGCCCACGATCTTGGCCTGGGACATCGGGGCCAGGCTTCGCTGGTGCGGGTGTCGCGGTTGATGATCGTGCTGCTCGTTGCGGCCGCGGTGGCAGTGGCGCTGTACCTGCCCGAAAGCATTTTCAACCGGGTGCTGTTTGCCTGGATAGCCCTGGGCTCGGCGTTCGGTCCCCTGGTTTTCCTGCGACTGGCAGGATTCGAGGCGGCGCCGACGGCGATCCTGCTATCGATCCTGACCGGCTTTTCGCTGTCGGTACTCTTCTATCTCATGCCCGATACGCCGGGTGAGATTCTCGAACGGCTGGCGCCCTTCTGCTGCGCGTTCGTGGTGTTGATGGCGGGCCGCAAGTTTGGCGGATGAGACTGTCGTCATGAGGAGATTCTGCGACTCCGCTTCGCTACGCGCAGAATGACGGGGGGATGTAGTCATCCTGCGCGCAGTCGCAGGATCTCCATCCGATGACTCCAATCCTCACTCCACGCCTTTTCGCAATGGGCATGAGATTCTGCGACTCCGCTTCGCTCCGCGCAGAATGACAGAAGGGGAACACTAAAAGCCGCAGTCGTTCTCGAGAAAATCGAACATCGCAGTATAGAACTGCATGTTGTGATCGAAGCCGAGAGTATCGACGGTATGGGCTGCGTCGATCAGCTTCTCGTAGCGGAATGGCTTGTCGCGTTGTTCGAGTTCGAGCGCGAACAGGTCACTGTGCCGGATCGGCACGATCAGGTCGCGGTCGCCATGGACGAGCAACACCGGGATGTTGACATTGTCCATGTTCATGATCGGTGAAAGGCCGCCACGGGTGCGCTGGAACATTTCCCGGAAGCGGTAGTTCCATTCCTCCTTTTCGATCAGTTCCATGCTGCTTACGCCGGCCCCGGCGATCGAACACTTGTAGATGTTCGGCTCGCGCATGGCGCCGACCATGGCGGAGTAACCTCCGTAACTCCAGCCGAAAATTGCCATCCGTTCGGGGTCGGCTATGCCCTGTTCGACCAGGAATTGCATGCCGTCATCGACATCGTCCTGCATCTTGTAGCCCCATTGCCGGTCGCCGGCGGCGAAATACTCGTAGCCGAAGCCGATGGAGCCGCGGAAATTGGGTTGCAGCACGGCATAGCCGCGGGAGGCCAGCAGATGCGGCCATTCATCCCAATAAGAGCCACTCCAATGCAGTGAATCCCGTGACTGGGGTCCGCCATGGGGGTTCGCCACCGTAGGGTAAGGCGGCTCTCCGTGAGGGGGCAAGGTAAGCACTGCATTCAGCAACATCCCGTCCTGCGCCTCGTACCAGACGACTCGGCTTTCACCGATCTGTTCCGGCTCGACCGCGGTGGTGCGGCCGATCAGTTGCATCTGCTGCTTGTCGGTAAGCAGATAGTAGCTGCCGGGCTCACGGGGACCGGTCGAACGGATGACGATAAATTTGTCATCGCCCGCGCGATCGAGGATCGAATTGAAGTTGCCTTCGGGAAGCGCGGCGTCAATTGACCGCTGCAACAATTCCGCTTCCTCGTCGATGTAATAAATTTGCGGCGCGTCGCCGACAAAACTGAACCCCACCAGGCGCGGATCCTCGTCGCCGTCGATACACGCCTGGGAGATGCAGGCGGTTACGACACCGCCGGCGTCATAGCGGTCGATGGCGAACAGCAGTTCGGGCTCGGCGTCCGACGTGGTCATGTCGTAAAGGAATATGCCTTCGGTATCCCTGCCTTGGGCCGAAAGCATGTACACCCGATTCGGTTCGCCGGGTGCGAAGCCGATCACCGACAGCGGCCGGCGTTCGTCGACGTCGTAGCTGAGCCATTCGTTCCATTCGGTCTCGTCCTTGAGCCGGTACTCCATATGGATGCGGTTTTCGCTGCGCGCCACGACCGAGCGGATGCGCAGGTCGCCGTCGTAATCGAAGCGGTAATCGCCGTAGCTCGAGGAAAGCTGCAGCAGCGATTCGTTGCGCCCATCCTCGATGTTGACCCGGAATATCTCGGTGCCGACGTCGTCGGAGCCGAACCACTCGATCAGCACCCAGTCGTCTTCGTCCGGCAGGCGATGCACCAGGCCCGGGCTCGCCAGCCGCTGCACCACGGTTTCCGAAGCGAAGCGGGCGATATTCGACTTGCTCGGCAATTCCACCCAGCGGCCGCCTTCGAGTCCGACCGACAGCAACTTGTACGCATAGGTCTTGACCCGCCCGGTCAGGCCGATGCCGGGCGTGTTGTAGCCGACGCGCCGGCCCGGAACCTCCACCGGCTGCCGGGTGCGCACGAGCAGGCGCTCGTCGTTGGCCCAGTTGGCGCCGACGATGTCCATGCGCTCGGCGCCCAGGGTATAGGGCGCCGCCGCCATGTCGGCGGTCCGGTACACCTGGATGACGTAGTTCTCGCCCTGCCCCGGCAGGCGCACCACCGCCAGATGCTCGCCGGATGGCGAAAGGTCCACATCGAGAATGATGGGCCGCATGGCGAAGGCTTCCAGCGGCGGCGGTTCCGGATTCTGCGCCCGCGCCTGGACGGCGACCGCCAGCGCGCACAAGGCGGCGAGTCCGAAGAGAATTCTGCTGCGGTTCATGTTTCCGCTCCTCCGGTCGGTATCCGGTTACGGGCCCGAGAAACTCACGCTGAACGATGCGAACAGGCGTCTGCCCAGATATTCGTAACCGGCGCCGATGGGGATATTGTAGCTGACCGGCGCGGATACGGAAGGGGAGAAGGCGCCCCAGCCTACCGCCGGCGGATTTTCGTCCAGAACGTTGAGCAGGCCCACGATCCAGACATAACGTCCGTTGGGGTCCGTATAGCGCATCGACAAGGTGTGGTACAGCCTGTGGTCCGCCCGATGCATATTGGTAACGGACTCGTCGCTCGCCAGCGTGTAGACCGGCTCTTCGTCGGTGGAG
The DNA here is from genome assembly GCA_963666325.1 of Pseudomonadales bacterium. Classification (GTDB taxonomy): domain Bacteria; phylum Pseudomonadota; class Gammaproteobacteria; order Pseudomonadales; family Pseudohongiellaceae; genus UBA9145. The sequence continues at coordinate 3,718,295 of OY762706.1, read as the reverse complement.
CCGATGTAATCCATGGCCCAGGTAAAGGTGTAGTCGCGCCAGTCGAAACGGACATCGGCCTCGCCGCGCCATTTCGGATAAGCGTGGTGACCGACATACTCCGCTGGCTCGCTGCTGCCGGTGAGGCCGTACTCGTAGCCGATCACTCTCGTTGCCAGCACATCGACGCCGAGGTCGCCGAAACCGAACTCGCGGTCGCTGCGCAGGGAAACGTCGAAACCCCGGGATCGCTCCAGCGCCACGTTGATATAGGATGAATTGACGAAGCTGAGCTGACCGTTCTCGGTGCGCGGGCCGATCAGGGCGCATTCCGGCGCCGAGAAATTCGCCGAGTTGTAGCAGCGCGACAGCACCGATCCGGCGCCGAGTTGCGAGATCGAATCGTTCAGGTCGATATCGTAGTAATCCACCGCCAGATTGATATCGACGCCCAGAGCCGGCAGCGCGTCGGCGAGGTCTGGAGTCACCACCAGACCCAGGGTGGTGGACTTCGAAGTCTCTGCTTTCAAGTCGAGATTGCCGCCGGTGACGACGTTGATCGAAGACGTGGCGCTGTATTCCGGCGGTATGACGCCCTGCTCTTCCAGGCTGGCGCAATTCCGGTAGCGCTCGCTGCCGGTGTCGATATCGCTGGAAGGATCGCGGAAATTGTTGCAGGGGTCGAATCTGGCATTGGCGAAGCCTGTCTGGTTCGCCAGGAACAACTCGTACAGCGCCGGCGCCCGGAACGAAGTACCGAGCGAGCCGCGCAGCCGAAACGTCGTGTTCGGCGCGTAGTTGACGAGGGCGCGCCAAGTGCTGTCGTCGCCGTAGGAACTGTAATCGGTCCAGCGCCAGGATGTGTTCAGAGTGAGTTCTTCCGCCCATGGGCGTCCGGCGAGCAAGGGAAACTCGATCTCGCCGTAAGCCTCGCTGACCCGGTCGTCGCCCTGGGTGCGGCCGGCGCCGGTGAATCCCCACTGGTTGTCGAGCGCCGAAGCTTCCGACGGACGGTCGTCGATTTCCCGGCCGCGCCACTCCAGGCCGAGTACGCCGCGGGCTTCGCCCGCCGGCATGTCGAACAGCCGGCCTTCGAGATTGAAGGCGGCGGTGAGCAGGTCGTAGTCGGTTTCGAGAAACTGTCGTTCGCTGATGTAGTCCACCGCCTGCGGGTCCACATTGCCGCGCAGCGCTTTCGGCGTGAACAGATTGAGCGGCACACAACCCGGGTCGACGCCCTCGGAGAGGATTCCGGCGAGCACCGGATCCTGGAAACTCGAGGCGAAGTAGATCTGCAGCGGATCGAACACGCATTGCAGACTGCCGTCGGGGCCGTAGCCGCTCGACAACGAACGCGCCACCTTGTCCTTGAGCCAGGCGTCGTAGTTCCAGCCGCCGCGGCTCCAGGAATAGCCGAGATCGAGATCCCAGGAAAAATCGCCCCGGTCGCCTTCCAGGCCCAAATTCAGGGCGGTAACGTCGTTTTCCACGGAACCGACCGGGTCGCGCATGTTGTAGCTCATCACGACCGGCTGGGCGGTGCCGCCGATCTGTCCGAATGGATTGGTCGGGTTGTTCGGATGCACGAAGGGGAAGAACTGACCGTAGCCGTTGTTGAACTCGTCTTCCCTGCGGCTGAAATAGAATTCGTAGGTGGCGCTGGCCGCGCCTAGCGCGTCGCCGAGGTCGAGGTCGAGCAGGCCGTCGCTGTACACCTGCACGAGTTCGCGCTGGGGCAGCAGGTCCTCGGTATCCCAGTTGCGGTCGTCGCGCAAATGGGGCTCGACGATGCGGCTGCCGTCGGGAGCGAAAGTCGCCGTGCGCCAGGGCAGGCCGGCGCCGAAGAGGTTGCCGTTGGGGTCGGGAACCATCGAAATCGGCGTTCCTTGCAGACCGTACACATCGACAAAGCCGTGCACCGAGCCGAAGCACTTGCCCCGGGTCGGCTCGAACAGCGAAGGATGAATTTCGCCGTTGGTGAGCGGACGCTCGTTGCACAGGGAAAACTCGCGCTCGTTGCGGGTGACCGGGCCGAACCTGGAGGTCTCGAAGGCGAAGTCGATATACCCGCGGTCGAAGGTCCGGCCCCAGATCATGCTGACGGCGCCGTAGTCGGCGTCGTCCTGCCAATCGACTTCGACCAGGAAATCGTCGAAGCGTCGGCGGGTGATGATATTGACCACCCCCGCCACGGCATCGGCGCCGTAGACCGAGGACGCGCCGTCCTTGAGCACTTCGATGCGTTGCACGGCGATGAAGGGTATCGAACTCAGATCGACATTGGCGACCTGGCCCCGGGTTCCCGCTGGAGTGAAGCGGCGCCCGTTCAGCAGCACGAGGGTCCTGCCGGCGTCGAGATTGCGCAGGCCGAAAGTGCTCGCGCCGGGTCCGCCGGAAACGACAAATCCGCTGAAAGTGTTGTCGACCTGCACACCGGAAGCGAGCGCGCTGCCTTGCAGGATTTCGGACACGTTGTCGAGCCCGGCGAGCAGGGCCTGCTCGTTGGTGATCACCGTCAGCGGCAGAGAATCCGAATAGGCGTCGCGGCGAATGCGCGAGCCGGTAATGACGATCTCGTCGACCGCCTGATCGCCGATGGCGTCGCCGAGAAGCGAGGATTGCACTTCGGTTTCGTCGACGGCCTGATCGGAATCGCCAGCCGGCGGCTGGGCCGCCGCAATTTCGGCAATCAGCAACAGGCCGGCGAGTACCGGTAAAAATCGATCGGATAGTTTCATTATAGTTCCTTTGGAATCTTATCGTACCGGACGAGCGTGGGCCGAGCCACGAAAAATCGCATTCATGAGTATGACGTTGAGACCGTCCAGGTAGGCGCGCACGGTCGGATCCTGGGTGAATGCTATTACCTGGCCGGCGCCGCGGGGCTGGGACAGCACGAAAGGCTTGTAGGCCAGTTGCCGCCGGTTTTCCTCCCACAGATAGCCGCTGGCCAGCAAGTCTTCGGGACCCTGGAATCTCGCGACATTTACGCCGTTGTCGATGCGGATGGGCGTGTAGATGTCCGAGCCTCGCACCAGCACATTGAGAACGGGAGCGATGCCCGCGCCGAGCCAATGTTCCGGATGCACATCGGTCCTTGCCATCACGCCCGCAACTGCATACGGATCGTCTTCGAGCGCGGCGATCCGTTGCCGGTATTGTTCCTCTTCCGTCAGATACGACCCCGCCACGGTGGAGCTCTCTTCTTCCTCCCCGCCGGCCTCGACTTCCACGACCTCCCGTTCGCGTCTTACCGCGAGCAGATCGACTTCGGGGTCTGCCAGGAAGCGTGTGGCATTGCCCAGGGCGATCAAGACACCGCCGTCGCTGACCCATCTTTGCAGATTTTCGACTCCCGCCTCCCCCAGGACGCTTTGATAGCCGCCACCGGCGGTCAATGGCAGCAGCAACACCTGGTAGCGGTCGAGGTCGGCGGAGGCGAGCCGGTCCGTACGGATGGGAGTAACCGGATAATCGAACTGGCGTTCGATGACGAAACGCGTATTGCCGGCGCTGTATGCCGCGGTCGGCTCGTCCCAGGCGATCGCCACTTTCGGCGCATTGAAGCGCACAACGTTGGCGCTGCCGAAACTCGGGCCGTCGGTAACCCAACTATCGTTCACGGCAACCACTTCGGCGCCGGTTTCGCGAGCGAGTTGCGACACGGTCCCGAAGAGATCGCCTGGATTGTCGGCGACGTCGATGATGAGCGTTCCCGCCGGATACTCCCTGTCGAGATTGGTGAAGGCAAGATCGTTGCTCTTGATATCGAGGCCGGCCAGCAATCCTTTCGCGAGCAGCCGCGCCGCCGGCGCCGAACCCCAGGGAACCAGGTAGGCGACCGAAGCTTCGCCGCCTTGCACCACGGCCGGAATGAACAGATCGGGTCCGGCGGCTTCAAATTCGCCCGCCGGAATCCGGTTGCAGATATTCATGCCGACATTGAACATGTGCGGCAGCGACCAGGCGGTGACGTCGTAAATCTGATCGGGCAGATTGTCGGCCCGCCGCTCTTCCTGTTCGGCGAGAAAATCGTCTTCCATGGACACCTGGGGTTCAAGCAGGGTGCGCACGAAGCGTTTGGCTGGCTGGTCCGCCCGGATCAGATGGCTGCCCGCGGCGTAATCGGCGCCGCAGGCGTCAAAAGCCCCGGTTGCGCGGAAGACCTCGACGCCCTGCCGGGTCAGCAGTCCGGCGATACGCGTTACCGCGGCCTGGTCGGCCTGCACCGGAAACAGATAAGCGCGGTTTTCCTCCTGCTCGCCTTCCTCGATGGCGGTGACCTGATAGTCGTAAAAGTCGTTCAGGAATTTCTCCCGGTTGACGGCGACGGTTTCCGCCGTGGAAAGCGAAGTCAGAAAATGATTCCGCACGGTATAGGCATAGGCAAGATCGTTGCCGTCGTACTGACGAAACACCAGGCCCCGGGAGGAAGCCTGCTCGTAAGTCATGGCGATGCCGCCGTAATAGGACGGCCAACTCGCGCCGTAGCCGGGATAGAAAGCGTCATAGACCTCGCGAGTGAAGTAATCCAGGCCGAACTCGTCGAACCACCTGGCATGACTCCGGCCGAACAATTGCAAGCTTTCGGTCTGATCGGCGGCTAGGTGAGGATTGTAGGGAATCGCCTCGGGGGCGAAGAAATAGGTGCTATCCCCTCCCATTTCGTGCGCGTCGACATAGACCACGGGATACCATTCCTGCAAGGCCGCGATGCGGCCCCGGGTTTCCGGCTGGGTCATGATGAACCAGTCCCGGTTCATGTCGAACAGGTAGTGATTGGTGCGGCCGCCGGGCCAGGGCTCGTCGTGCTCCGCGGAAAGCCGGTCGGAATCGGGCTGAAGTCCCATACTGCTGGTGAAATGGTGAATGAAGCGGTCGCGGCCGTCCGGGTTCTGTATCGGATCGATGACGACCACGGTGTCGTTCATGATTTCAGGCACGCGCTCGTCGCCGCGTGAAGCGAGCAGATGATACGCAGTCAACATGGCGGCGTCGGTGGAGGAAATTTCATTGCCATGCACACCGTAGGACAACCAGGTCACCGGCGGTTGATTCGCGATGATGGCCGCGGCTTCGTCCGCCGAAGTTTGCCGTGGATCTCTCAGACTTTGCATGCCGGCCCTGATTTCATCGATCCGGGCCATGTTCTCCGTGGAGGACAGCACGACGTAAATCAACTCCCGGCCCTGCCAGCTTTGTGCGTACTCGACAATTTGCACGCGTTCGGGCGCGGCGTCGGCGAGTGCTTCGAAATAACGAATCGCATCGCGGTGCCAGGTGATCCGCTCGCCGGGAGCGTATCCGAGCACCTGTTCGATGGATGGAATCCCGGAATCGTAGTTGCCATCGGTCCAGAACTGGAACTCGTCCTGGCCTGCAACCACGGGAGCCCAGCAGAGCAAGGTCGCGGTAAGCGCGAATGCGCTCGATTCAGTCAGTTTTCGAAACATGGCGTCAATCTCGCTGGTCAGTGGGCTCGCCGAATGAATTTCCACAAAAAAGCCCACTCAAGGCGAGTGGGCTTTCGGTCTTCCACTGGCGCACTATTGCGGGGGATTCCCGATGGGAGTTCCCTCTTTGCGCCATTCGCCGTACAGGAATTCCTCGGAGAATTCCGCGCATTTGAATTCGAGCAATTGCATATTGGGCTCCATGTGCCGGTACAGCGGTAAACTGATCGTCCAGGACTCGGTGAAAGTCTGGGGATCGGTTATGGTCGCCTGGTAGTCGATATGGTTGGCAGTGTTATACGTCCAGCGCTCTTCGACGACCATTTCCCAGCTATGGTGATTGCCCGCCCGGTCGAACCAGGTCTCGGGCATCTGGCCGGTCACCCGCACTACCAGGGTGTCGCCTTCCCAATGCGCGTTGGAATGTCCCATCCAGGCGTCCACCTGGGAAGTCACCTCGGGCTGATCGACATAGAGGATGCGATTGGCTTCGGCATATTCGTAGGCAATCAGGATCACGTCGGTCGATTGCACGATCTGGAACGGGAAGGGCATATAGTTGGCGCGCGGCACACCGGGCATAAAGCACTTGGTCAGCGGATCGTTTTCCAGTGCGTTGGCGCGATTGGCGTCGCGCACTCGCAATGCCTGTTCATTGTAGGGAATACTTCCTCCCTCGATGATGCCGAGACTTGCCGGGATCGCCGAATGGGCGCCGAACAGGCCAGGATGCGGCCCCATTCTCGCCGCATGGGGCTCGATGTCGTAATGCGCCGAAGTGATCGCCTGCCAGACCCCGCTGAAATCGGGCTTGCCTGACGGCGTACGTGGAATATCGTCGTTCTGCGCCCAGGCCGGCGCCGCCAGCAGCAGCGCACAGCCCAGCATCGCGGCAAGCGCCGCACGGAACATGGTTACAGTGTTTTTCATCAGCATTTGGTTCCTTCGATAGTGAATGGAGTTAATCACGTTCGGGCAGATTGTCGCCCTGAGCCATTCGCTGCTCGTCCACACGGGCGCCGCGCAAGGTGTTCATCATGCCGTAATTGCCTTCGTGGCAGGCATATTCGTAAATCTGTCCGGCGACCTTGATCATCGGGATCACCGCCGTGATCCTGTCCGTAAAGGTGGACGGATCGTCGATGGTGAACTCGTACTCCACCGTATCGTAGGCGGTGCGCGTGAAACGCTCCGTCAGCACCATGTCGTAATCCGTGCCGGTGCTGGAAAAAGTCTGGCGATAGCCGGTGAAGTTATTCGTTTCCACCACCAGGGTGTCGCCGTCCCACCAGCCGCGGGAATCGCCGGACCACAGACGGATGTCGTCATGCAGCGGCGGCTGTTCCACCAGCGGCACGATTCGTGCGTCGTGGATCATTTCGGTCATGATTACCGCGGTTTCCTGGTTCTGGAAAATCTGCAGGTTGTTGTTATACAGGCTGGGCACGAAGGGCGGGCCTGAATTGAAGCCGACGATGCAGCGCTCCGACAGACCGCGGTCTTCCGGGCCGTCTTTCGAGATGCCGCCGACCACATAGCGTACGGGACGTTCGCCGGGAATATCGGGCCCTAGTCCGCCGAATTGCCGCTTCGCGCCTTCCGCCGCGGGCGGGATTCTGCCGTCTTCGGGATGAACGATGTGCGAGGTGCGGACCACGTCGCCGAGGCCCGCGACTTCAATCCAGAAATCGTTATAGCCGCCGGGATTGCTGGTCGCTTCCGGCGCTTCCGGGTCCAGCACCAGTTGCGCGGCGGCGGCGTCGGCGGCAGCGCGGTTCGCCTCGATCCGCGCCCGGCGCTCCTCGAGTTCTTCTTCGTTCAGGAATTGGCGCGCGCCATATTGTTGCGGCCGCTGCATGGGCACATCGGAAGAGAAGTTCCACACGCCCTGCAGGTCGGGCTGCCCCCATTCCGTGCGCGGAACCTGGTAGTCCCCGTTTTGCGCCAGGGCAGAGGACCCGACAAGCAGGAATACGGCAAAACTGATCAATGCTCTAATTTTCATAGTTGGTCTCGTTTCATCGATTCGACGAGTGCAGTGAGGGGCTAAGTTTAAACGCTGGGGCTACAAAGAAAAAGGGCTCCCGAAGGAGCCCTTTTTGGTTGCAAACGATTTCCGGATCAGAAATCGTAAACTACTCGGGCGTAGAGGATGCGTCCCATAACGTCCTGCAAGCCACCGACTACACCCATGAACTCAGGCGAGCGCTGCGGTTCACGGTCGAACACGTTGCGTGAGCCAAGGGTCATGGCCATTTCGCCGTCAAGGAACTCCAGACCACGGTAGGTGTATGCGAGGTCCATATCTGTCCATGCATAGATTCCGGTGTCGTAGATGTTGCCTGGACGATAGAAACCGCTGAAGAAGTCCATGTGCGAATATGCGGGACCGTCGTAAGGCAGATCGTCGATGTAGTGAACCGTGGAAACCACCGCGTGGTTGCCATTGGTCCAGCTTGCACGCAGATTCGCCTTCCAGTGCGGCAATTCAGGCGCTGCTCCTGTACCCCAGTTGTATTTGCCGGCCACGTCGCGCGGAGCGGTTTCCGGGTCGCTTTGCACCAGGAACTCCTGAACGTAAGTGGCTTGCAATCCAACGCGGAAGTCACCGATGTTTTCGAAGCCGAAAGTATAGTTGGCGTCGAAGTCCATGGCGGTTACTTTCACAAATTCCGCGTTGATCGATCCGCGGCAGCAGATCTGCAGAATCGTGGAGACGTCGCCCCGGGAACGGATGATTTCCGGGTTGGAACGGGGATCGTTCACCCAGGCCTGCAACTGATCGAGCGACGGCTTGTCGTCACCGGAATATCCGGTTGCCTGCCTGAAAATCTCGTACTCCTCGTTGAGCAGATCCTGGGCATTCTTGCCGACAATCCGGTTCTGGAAGTCAATCTGCACCCACGTCGCGCTGAAGTCGAAATCGTCGAAGGCAATATCGAAGCCGAACTGCTTGGAATCGGAAGTCTCGTTATCCAGATTTGCATTGCCTCCGCCACAGGTCGTGGTCCAGGCTTCGAAAGTGCTGAATGGATCGCTCACCGTACCCAGTCCGCAAGTGACCGGATTCAGCAGTTGCTCCAGCGTCGGCGCGATGAACGCCTCGCCCGTGGTGGCTCGCAAGCTGAGCCAATCGAGCGGAGCGAAAGTCACGCCGAATTCCGGAACCGTAGCACTCTGGCCGGTGCTGAATTCCTCATGGCGCACCGCCAGTTCCACTTCCAGATTGCTGAGCACCGGCAGGGCGAACTCGGCGAAAAATGCGTCGATGTTTCGCGAGCCGCTGCTGGCGGACTCCTTGTTTTCACTGCCGATCCAGGTGTCGCCGGCCAATTCCTCTTCCGACGGAATGTTCAGGTACTTGTCGTCGCGGAACTGGTAACCGACAGCCGCGCCGATAGGCCCACCAGGCAACTCGAACTCGCCCAATGGAATCTCACCGTTGATAACGATGTCTACCGTGGTCAGCTTGTCTTCGATGATTTCGATGCTGCGTCCGGCGACTGCGTTCATCACGTCAACCGAGTTGTTGTCCTCGGGGTTGACGATAAGGAACGGGCTGTAACAGGCGCTGCGTTCGAAGACTACGTCGCAATTCAGACCCTGAATCATATGCTGGATGTCATAGTTCTGGTTGGACATGAACTGGAGTTCGCGATAGCCGTGGGTATAAGCCGCGGTACCTTGCCAGCCTTCCAGGAACGGAACCGTGAAATCCGCGTCGAACGAATAGCGGCTGACATGGTCGATGTTATCCGACAGGTTGGCGGCGTCCGGAGAGTGGCCATGGGATCGGGTATGCGTCTTGTTGATGGGACGCAAGGTTCGCGCGACGACGTCTTCGTACAGGGGAATCCAGCCGTTGGGATGCACGATCGCATCAGCCAAGCCGTCGTTGTTCATGTCAATATCCGGCCCATACCGGTCCGGGATACCGTTACCGTCGTAGTCGACGCCGAAAAGGTTATCGGCCGGGTCGGAACAAACGAAGGGGTTGAACCGATCGAATCTGCCGCCTGCACAAGCCCGGAACGGGTTGCCCGGCATCTCGCCTCGCACCGTCGGCAATTCACCGATTCTGGAGTTGCCCGGATTTGACGTCGAGGTGTAAGTCCGCTCGGCTATGCGAGTGTGGTAGCCCTGGAAGGAAACCGACAGATCGTCGTTGACGTCGTAAGAGAGGTTGGCGAACAACTGTGTCTTTTCAAGCGGCTCGCGCGCGCTGCGCTGGTCGCCGAAATCGAAGAAGCAGCTTGTGCCCAGCCTCATGCCGTAGGCGTTGGCGGCCACGCCAGGGGTGTAGTCGGTTCGCTCCGAGCCCGGAGTACAACTCGGGTCCGCGGCGCGACCGCGGCCACCGGTATAGAGACCATCCTCACCACGTTCCGGCACAAACCAGTTGCCCGGCGCATTCGACGAAATCACCAGGCCCGAGTTGGCCAGCAAACTCCGTTCGTTCCATGCCAGCCGGCTGTTCTGGTGAAACTGACCGGCAAATACCGCGTCGACGCCACCGATATCGCCGCCCCACAGCATCTGCACCGAATGCTCGTCGTAATCGCCGCGGGTATCGCCTTCGGCGAACGACTCGATCCTGAATCCGTCATAAGACGTGTAAGGCACGATATTGACAACGCCCGACACCGCCTCGTTTCCGTACAGCGCCGCGTTTCCGTCCGCCACGATATCCATTCGCTGAATGGCGATGGTGGGGATCATGGCGAGAATGTTCTCGTTCACGAGGCGCTTGCCGTCAAGCAAGGTCAATGTTGAGCGGGCTCCGAGGCCGCGCAGGTCGATGGTGGTGGAACGGGAGTCCTGCCCCTGAATCGTATTGGTGATCTGGGAAGCGTCGCCGTTCACGAATGTGAGTTGCGACACCACCTCACCGAGGTTTAAGGTGCCTTCGGCTTCGAGATCTTCAGCGGTAAGCTGAACTACCGAAGACGCCTGATTGAAGCCTTCCGAACGACGGATATACGAACCCGTCACGATAACCTCTTCTACTGCGGCCTCATCCTGCGCCATGCTCGTGCCGGCGATCGGCAAGAGCGATAGCGAAATAGCCGCGCAAAGCAGGCTTCGCTTCTGTGGAATCTTGAACTGCATAGTATCTCTCCATCGAAAATTCGACTGTTGTAAGAGCGAAACCGGCGCGGATTGCCGATTCGACCTGTTGTTGCGGTAACCCCTGCACGGCGCCTTATCTGCCGAACGCCCAGTCAACTCCAATGACAAAGCCAGTACGTACTTGCAGATCAGGGCTCTGTCGTTTCGCGACTTTTTGGTTCCGTTCCAGCCGGACCAGACTATTCGTAACGAAATTTCACCAAGCGGGTTTCCCGCATCGCGGGATACTAAAAAAATTAGTACGGCGGTGTCAAACTTAATTCCGGCGAGTTGCAGATTTCAAAATTGACACGTCCGCAATTTTGTTTTTAGTATTTCGCCGTGCGCGATTTGGCGCGGCGATTCTAAAACAACGAACGACGGAGGAAATTATGGGATCGGCCAGGAGTTTCGGCCGATCCGGACATGGACAGTTTTCGAATGACAGAGCCATGAACTGCCAGTACGTACTGGCTATGCCATTCAACCCGGCGGGAAAGCCAGTTGAGAAATCGCCATACGGGTACAGGCCGCAACATCAGAACCAGACGGCTGCCCTTGTCACTTTCGTGCATAAACAATTCAATCTGGACGGAGAGACAAAATGCAATTCAAGATTCCACATAGGAAAAGCCTGCTTTGCGCGGCCGTATCGCTGTCGCTTTTGCCGCTCGCCGGCACGAGCATGGCGCAGGACGAGGCTGCTGTCGAAGAGGTCATCGTAACGGGTTCCTACATCCGCCGCACCGAGGGCTTCACCCAGGCGTCGTCGGTGACTCAACTTACCGCCGAGGACCTCGAAGCCGAGGGCACGATGAATCTCGGCGAGGTGGTGCAGAACCTTTCTTTCGTTAACGGCGGCGCGTCCGCCATCACCAATACCTTTCAGCGCTCGGGCGCAGATTCCCGCGCCACCAACATCGATTTGCGCGGGCTGGGCGCCCGTTCCACACTGACCTTGCTCGATGGCAAGCGGCTGGTGAATGAAAACGTCAACGCGCTTATTCCGACTATCGCCATCCAGCGCCTGGATATCGTGGCGGACGGCTCCGCGGCGCTATACGGCAACGAAGCGGTAGCCGGTGTCGTCAATTTCGTGCCGTATCGCAGCTATGAAGGCCTGCGCATAGATACTTTCGCCGAGCAGGATTCCCGCGGCGATTACGATGAGCATGCGGTTCAGGTGCTGTGGGGCGAACAATTCGGCGACGTGGATCTGGTGCTTGCCGGCGAGTTCCGCCAGTCCGGCCGGCTCGGCTACGACGAGCGCCCGGTGCTCGCCAACTCCGGTCTCACCTGGTCATCCACTGCGCCGGGAAACTACTGGCTGCCGACTCGCGATGAGAATGGTCAATACACCGGCGAAAGGATCAGGGCGAAGGATCCGAATTGCGGCGCGGAACGGGACTTCATCACGCCGCACCAGGTTGCCAGCCGCTTCGGCTTCGCCCATCCCGATGGCGTCAGTTGCATGCTCGAATACGGCGATAATCACAGCTATCGCAATCCGATCGGCGCCAACAAGTTCTTCGCCAACGCGACCTGGGACGTCAACGACGATCTCACGCTCTCGGTGCAGGGCTTTTCCACACGATACGGCGAGGTGAGCTACGGCTCGACTTCGAACCCCGGCAACCAGCGCGTGCGGGAACTGCCGACGGTTCGCGGCGAGATACCGGCCAATCCCTTCCGCGCCATGAATGCCCAGGGGCAGCCGCTTTATGCCGTGGACCACAATGCCGACGGTATCCCGGATCGTGACCCCAATATGGACCTCAACGGCGATGGCGTGCCCGACCCGATCCTGACTCCTAACGGCGGTCTGGTTCCCTGGTTGCCCTTGTACGAAGACGTGGGCATTCGCGGCATCCGTATTCTCAACAAGACCATGACGCAGATTTCGGCGCATTCCCCCGACAAGGATAATCTGTCGGACAACATGGACCGGCTGCATCGAATCACCTTTCAAGGTGATTTCAATGTGCCATTCATCGAAGGCTGGCGCGGTATGGCGGCCTATACATGGAACTATCGCGAACTCGATTTCATGTCAAACCAGAACTATGACTTCGATGCGATCGTTCAGGGTCTGAATTGCGATGTTGTCATTGACCGGGACGACTGCTACACACCCTTCTATATCACGGATCCGTCGCAGGGATCCTATGCCCACGTGCTTGACGCCATCGCGGCGCGGGAACGCGAGCAGGTAGAAGATACCCTGGGCCTGTTGGATATCGTTTTCAACGGCGAAGTGCCGCTGTTCGGCTTCGAGTTGCCGGGTGGACCGGTGGCTGCCGCCCTCGGCTACCAGTATCGTGACGATTCCTACAAGAATACGCCGTCCGCCGTGGAGATCAGGGGCGCACCCTACATCGGGTCTTCGACTCCGGAAGACATTACCCACGGCAACCGCGAAGTCGATGCCTTTTTTGCTGAACTGTCGGTTCCCGTACTGGACGATCTGGTACTGGAACTGGCGGTGCGTCGAGAGGAATTCAGCACGGGCCAGACTTCCACCGACCCGAAATACGGTATTACTTACGCGCCGACGGATTGGCTGACTTTGCGGGCGACCCAGAGCGAAGCGTTCATCGCGCCGACACTGGAGCAACTGTTTGCTCCAGAGGTGTGCGGCCTGAGTTCGGTTACCGACCGCTTCGGCCCCTGGGACGCCTTCACCAGCCGCTGTTCGGGCGGCAATTCGGGTCTGAAGAACGAAAGTTCCGAATCCCAGCAGTTCGGCGTTGACGTCGTGTTCGACGATTGGGACTTGAGCGTCACCTGGAACAAGACCGATTTCGGCAATCGCATCGTGGGGGCACCCGGCCAGTTGATCATGGATATTGATTTCCTCAATTTTCAGAACTGGTCCGGCTTCAGCGGCACCGGCGAAGGCGCTAGCCAGCAGCCCAGCCTTGACCAACTTCGTTCCTGGCTTTCCAGCGGTCTGTCGGACCCGCGTATCGTGCGCGACCCGGAAGACATTCACCAGATTCTTCTGGTGCGCACGGGTAGTTCGAACGCCTCCCAGGTTTCCGTTACCGCCTATGATATCCAGGGCAACTACAATTTCTCCCTCAATGACTGGGGAAATTTACGGCTCAACCTGCTGGCCACCTACTACGACGAGTACGCTTATCAGAACAACCCGACCCAGAATGTCCGCAATGCCGTAGGTCTGTACAACATAGCGACCGACGCGGCGCCGGCCATACCTGAGTTGAAGGCGAACCTGAGGGCGGTCTGGACGATGGGTAATCACACGGTCAACGCCACTGTCCACTACATCGATTCGGTCGACTACAAGACTGAAAGCGAGGACGGCGCCGGCAATGTCACCTTCGCCGGCGGACCGGTCTACGGCAGTTCGTTCGGCAATCCCGCGGTGGCCAACAGCACCTACAACGTAGGCCCCTGGATCACCGAAGCCGGCATTTTCGCCTGGACCGATATGGATATCTCCTACACCTATCGGGGCTTTGAGTTCTGGGACGGTGAAATGGCGTTCACGGTCGGCTCCCGCAACGTGTTCGACCGTGAAGCGCAGCGTTCCCCGCTGTTCTCCGGAGTCATCGGCCAGTTGCAGGATCCGCTCGGCCGAATGATCTACGGACGCGTGGTCTACGACTTCTGACCCGGAAATCGTTCCCAACCAAAAAGGGCTCCTTCGGGAGCCCTTTTTTTAGGCAGTCTGAATCGAGAAAGGCAATCTTTCGGCGAAAGTAATTTGAGAATGCGATTATCCGCCTGTTATGGGAGTTTGTCGCTTGACGCCCCCCACAGGCAACTCACCGGCAGCGCGTAGCGGCCTTCGCCGAAGCTGAGCCGTTCCACGCCCAGGTACAGCACGATTGACGTGACTGTACGGGTTCGCCCTGGCCCATTGGCCGTGAACCATTCAAGATGCCGGAAATCTCTCGCGCTGACCGAAGTGGAAGCTCTGACTTCAATTGCAACGAGGTTGCCGCCGCTCTCAACCAGAATATCGATCTCGCGTCCACGCTGGTTGCGCCAATGATAGAAGCGAAGTCCGACATTCCGACACGGCGCCGACCGTAGCAACTCCGTGAATACGAAGCTTTCCAGAAGACCGCCAAGCGCGGTTGGATTCGCGTCGAGGTCGAATGAGCGCGACGACAGGTGACGCAGAGCCGACGCAACTCCTGTGTCGGCAAAGTGAAACTTGGCGTTCTTGATCTCGCGCCGTGTTTCGCCGGAGGTCCAGGCGCCCAATTTGCGGATAACAAACAGTCGTGTCAGTGCGTCCAGATAAGTTTCCACGGTCGCGCGTTGCAGGCCGACGGCTTCGCCAAGTTCAGCAATATTCAGTTCCTGGCCGGTTCGCACCGCGAGTTGATCGATCAGGCGGCGCAAGGCATCGGGTTTTCGAATCGGCGCAACATCAGCCACATCGCGCTCGATAATGGAGTGGATGTAGTCACGATAGACTTTCTGGCGCGGAGCAAGTTCGAGTTGCCGAATGTTTGGAAATCCTCCCTTGACGACAAGGTCGACATAGCCGGTTCGCTCCATGGGCTCCGCAGGAGGTAGTTTTCCCCGTTCCCGCGCTGGGGACAGGGCCCAGTCCAGCAGTGCCGAGGGCGGGCGCGACATGGTTTCGGCAACGGACATGGGCCACAGCGTTAGTGTCGTCATCCGGCCGGCCAGCGAATCAGCCACATGCTGTGTGCTGAACACGTTGGACGACCCAGTGAGCACGAATTGCCCGGGGCGGGAGTCGTTATCCACTATACGCTTGATTGCCAGCGGAAGCCGTTTGGATCGCTGTGCTTCGTCAATGACAACCAGCGCGTCGTCCCGGTCTTCCGCGAGCAGTTGCAACTGACCCCAGGGATCGTTTTCCATGGCCGCGAGGATCGTATCGTCGTCGAGCGTGACGAATCTACCGAGATTCAGGATGTCGCGCACCAGTGTCGTTTTTCCCGCCTGACGGGGGCCGACCACATTGACCACGCGAGACCAGCGCATCGCTTCCCGCAGTTCGGCGCTCATGTGACGCGGAAGAACTGCGCGAAGCTCAGTCATCGGTTCCGGCCTGGATAAATTCACAATAGAGATGTGGACAATCTTTCATTAGAAACTTGGGCAAAGTTGTAATAGAACGCGGGTGAAAGTTATATCAGATATGCGGCAATTGCAAGCCAGCACCGACTGGCCCAGTCCGCGGCAGCCTCCCCTCCAATCACGCCGGCGACGGCTTCGTAGGCCGCGCTCCCTAGGAGTCTGTCGGATTTAGATTGAGGTAGAATCGTATTCAGATTGTAGCGGGGTGCTTATCCGATGTCATCGAAGTTTCGCCCAGTGGACCGGGACACGCTGTATCTTTTGCCGCCGTCGGTGCAGGACTGGCTGCCGGAGGATCATCTGGCGCGTTTCGTGGTTGAGATTGTGGACCGTCTGGACCTTGGCGCTCTGGAGCGCCGGTACGGTGGGGGCGGGAAGGATCCGTATCATCCGTCGGTGTTGCTGGGGCTGTTGTTTTACGGTTACGCGACGGGGGTGTTTTCGAGCCGCAAGCTGGAGCGTGCGACCTACGATTCGGTGGCTTTCCGTTTTATTGCGGCGAACACGCACCCGGACCACGACACGATCGCGGGTTTCCGCAAGCGATTTCTGGGGGAGTTGCAGGGGTTGTTCGTGCAGATTCTTTCGCTTGCGCGGGAGATGGGGTTGTTGCGGTTGGGCAACGTGAGTCTGGACGGGACGAAGGTTCGTGCGAACGCGAGCAAGCACAAGGCGCTGAGTTGGGGGCATGCGAAGCGTCTTGAGGATCAGTTGCGCGGCGAGGTGGCGGAGTTGCTTGATTGTGCGGCGCGGGCGGACGAAGCGGAGCCCGGGCTGGACGTGCCGGAGGAGTTGAAGCGGCGCGAGGGCCGTCTTGCGGTGATCGAGGCGGCGCAGGCGGAGATCGAGCGGCGGGCGCGGGAGCGCCATGCGGCGGAGCGGGAAGAATACGAGGAGAAGCTTGCGGCGCGGCGGGAGCGGGAGAAGGCGACGGGGCGCAAGCCCCGCGGTCGAGAGCCGAAGGCGCCGGAGGCGGGTCCGCGGGAGAAGGACCAGGTGAATCTGACGGACGCGGAATCGCGGGTGATGCTGACGGCGGACGGATTCCAGCAGGCGTATAACGCGCAGTCTGGGGTGGATGTCGAGAGTCATCTGGTGGTGACGGTCGATGTGGTGGACCGCGGCAACGACAAGCGCGAGGTGGAACCGGCGCTTGCGGCGCTGGGCGCGTTGCCGGGGGCGCTGGGGAAGCCGACCGGGCTGTTGGCCGACGCGGGGTATTTCAGCAAGAAGAACGTGAAACGTTGCGAGGCGGCGAAGTTGACGCCGCACATCGCCATGGGCCGCACGGCGCACAATCCGCCGCTGGCGGAGCGTTCCGCGCCGCCGCCGCCCTGTCCGGAGGACGCGGACGCGGTGACGCGCATGGCGCATCGGCTGCGGACGCCGGAAGGCCGGGCGCTGTACGCGCGGCGCAAGTCGACCGTGGAGACGGTGTTCGGGGTCGTCAAGGAGACGATGGGATTTCGGCGCTTCCATCTGCGCGGACTGGAGGCGGTGCGCGGAGAATGGACACTGGCCTGTCTGGCGTGGAACCTGAAACGGATGCACGCCTTGCGTTGAGGCGCTCCACCCCCCGTTTTCCGCCCGCGAGCGGACATTGGCGACGCTGTCATGCCAAATACGCATGTGGGGGCGATACCATACCGCCCCAGCCACCGAAATCGGGAATCGCGCGGCCTATGGCCGCTGACATGAAATGCAACTGAGGACCGCCTTGCTCGGCGGATTCAACATCCTAAAACCGACAGACTCCTAGAACTTACCCTCGACCCGCGCTAGCCGCGTGCCAAGGCTTTTCGTCTCCTCGCGCAAGTTGTCCTTCATATCCGACATGTCCTTGCGCAGGTCGTCCTTCATGTCGGACATCTCCTTGCACTTTGTGGATTTCTCCTCGCGCAGGTCGTTTTTCATATCGAGCAACTTTCCAAGTACGGCGGTGCTTTCCTTGTGAATTTTTACTTGCAAATAGGCTGCGAGCACCAGTAGCGCCACAACAAAAAAGAGGCTTTGTTCAGCGAGTGCCGTATCGATCTCGTTCATGACAAGTTCCTTCCGTTTCCCGGTTACTTCGTGGATCAGCTTAGGCAGATTTCTTCGTCGAAGGCAAACTTTCGGCAAAATAATTTGGAAAAGCAGTTTGGCCGGGAATTGGCGATGCTAATTATCGTTTTTATCGATGAATTCGTGCCGCAATATCAATTATCCGAATAAGAAGAGATATGTTAATTTACCCGGCGAAACGTTGAGATCGAAATCTCGACTCCCATATTGAAATCTGACGCCAAACCCAAGGAGCAATCATGCACGACACCGTCAAATGCCCGTTTACGGGCGCCGCGCAAAAATTCGCGGCAGGCTTCGGCACGTCCAATCAGGACTGGTGGCCGAACCAGCTCAATCTGAAGATCCTGCATCAGCACTCGGACAAGTCCGATCCGATGGGCGCGGCCTTCGATTACGCCGAGGAATTCAAGAGCCTCGATCTCGACGCCCTGAAAGAGGACATCTGCGAGGTGTTGACTACGTCCCAGGATTGGTGGCCGGCGGACTACGGCCATTACGGGCCGTTATTCATCCGCATGGCCTGGCACAGCGCGGGCACCTACCGCATCTCCGACGGCCGCGGCGGCGGCGGCACCGGCAACCAGCGCTTCGCGCCGGTCAACAGTTGGCCGGACAACGGCAATCTCGACAAGGCGCGGATGCTGCTTTGGCCCGTCAAGCAGAAGTACGGCAACAAGATTTCCTGGGCGGACCTGATGATTCTAGCCGGCAATTGCGCGCTCGAATCCATGGGTTTCCAGACGCTCGGTTTCGCCGGCGGCCGGCCGGACATCTGGGAGCCAGAGGAAGACATCTACTGGGGCGCGGAGAATACCTGGCTGGGCGACAATCGCTACAGCGGCGACCGGGAGCTGGAAAACCCGCTCGGTGCGGTCCAGATGGGCCTCATTTACGTGAACCCGGAAGGCCCGAACGGCAACCCGGACCCACTCGCCTCAGGGCGCGACATCCGCGAAACTTTCGGCCGCATGGCGATGAACGACGAAGAGACCGTGGCGCTCGTTGCCGGCGGTCACACTTTCGGCAAATGCCATGGCGCCGGCGACGCCGACCTGGTCGGTCCGGAACCCGAAGCAGCCGCCATCGCCGAGCAGGGTCTCGGCTGGAAGAGCAGCCACGGCTCGGGCAAGGCGGGCGACGCGATCACGAGCGGCATCGAAGGCGCCTGGACCACGAATCCGG
Source organism: Pseudomonadales bacterium (assembly GCA_963666325.1). Lineage (GTDB taxonomy): Bacteria > Pseudomonadota > Gammaproteobacteria > Pseudomonadales > Pseudohongiellaceae > UBA9145. Next base: position 3,699,417 of record OY762706.1, on the reverse strand, counting down.
TGCAATGGGACAACAACTATTTCGAGAACCTGTTCGGTTACGAGTGGGAACTGACCAAGAGCCCCGCCGGCGCGAATCAGTGGAAGCCTGTCGGCGACACCGGCGACGGCACGGTGCCCGACGCCCACGACCCGGACAAGCGGCATGCGCCGATCATGACCACGGCTGACATGGCCATGCGCATGGATCCGATCTACGGCCCGATTTCGCGGCGTTTCTTCGAGAATCCGGAGCAACTGGCGGACGCATTCGCCCGCGCCTGGTTCAAATTGACCCATCGTGACATGGGTCCGAAGGCCCGCTATCTCGGCAAGGAAGCGCCCGCCGAAGATTTCATCTGGCAGGATCCAGTCCCTCCGGTGGCCCACGCCCTGATCGACGATCAGGACATCGCCGGGTTCAAGGACAAAATCCTGGCTTCCGGCTTGAGCGTCTCACAACTCGTTTCCGCGGCCTGGGCGTCAGCCTCGACGTATCGCGGCTCGGACATGCGCGGCGGCGCCAACGGCGCTCGCGTCCGCCTGGCGCCGCAGAAAGACTGGGAAGTCAACCGGCCGGAAGACCTGGCACAGGTACTCGCCGCGCTGGAAGGCATTCAGCAGGAGTTCAACAACGCCGCGGCCAACGGCAAACAGGTCTCGCTCGCTGACCTGATCGTACTCGGCGGCGGCGCCGCGGTCGAACAGGCGGCGCGCGCGGCAGGACAGGAAATCGATATTCGCTTTACGCCCGGACGCACCGACGCCGGCGCCGAACAGACCGACGAGGAATCCTTCGCCGTGCTGGAACCGGCGGCGGACGGATTCCGTAACTATCTCAGTGGAAAGTTCTCGGTTTCGGCCGAGGAACTGCTGGTCGACAAGGCGCAACTGTTGACCTTGACCGCGCCCGAGATGACAGCGCTGGTCGGCGGCTTGCGCGTACTCGGCACGAACGCCAACGGCTCCGGCCACGGCGTCTTCACGGATCGGCCGGGAACCCTCAGCAACGACTTTTTCGTCAACCTGCTCGACATGAGCACAGCCTGGAGCGCAGTCTCCGACGACGAAGACGTATTCGAGGGCCGCGACCGCGCCACAGGCAAACAGCGCTGGACCGCCACTCGCGCCGACCTCATCTTCGGCTCGAACTCCCAACTCCGCGCCCTCGCGGAAGTCTACGGCTGCGCAGACTCGCAAGCAAAGTTCGCCGCCGACTTCGCCGCAGCCTGGAGCAAGATAATGGACCTCGACAGATTCGATCTGTCCTGATTTCAGAAATTCAATAAAAAAGGGGGCGGTGCATGCACCGCCCCCTTTTCACGTTTCTTACGATTTTCGTTGGTGACGTGAACTTCAGCAGGTTTTTAGTACCCGTCCAGGTACATGCTTCGCATTGTGCTTACAACATCTGCAAGCGTTCCAACGATGAGATATGCTGATCCACTATATTCGCCCTCCGAAATTGAAGCAACACGGTCTCTTTCCAGGCAGCGATTCCCGCTGCAAATCAGATATCAATGAAATCAACGGTTTGCGATTGCCGTAAAAAAAGGTTTTCGTAAACTTTTCGTGCTGGATTCGGATAAACGGTCATGAGGTCTCTGTGTTGAGGGGAGTTGTCATGGCCAAGGTGGAGTTGCGCGGTGCGTTGAGCGCGCCGGGTTTGTTACGCGAGGTTCGGAAGTGTTTCGAGCGGATTCCGGATTCGGTGCGAGGCCGCAAGCGGGGTCTGCCGGATTATCTGATGTCGGGTCTGGCGGTGTTCGGGCTGAAGTTTCCCTCCCTGCTGCAGTTTGATCGCGGCGCGCGGGACGACGGGTTGATCCGGGAGAATCTGAAGCATCTGTACGGTATCGTTGACGCGCCGTGCGACACGGCGCTGCGGGAGCGGCTGGACGAGGTGGAGCCCTCGGTGCTGCGGGGCGCGTTCAAGCGGTTGTTCGCGGTGTTGCAGCGAGGCAAGGGGCTGGAGGGGTTCACCTGGCTGGGTCATTATCTGCTGTCGGTGGACGGCACGGGGTATTTTTCCTCTTCGCGGGTGCGCTGCAAGCGTTGCTGCGAGAAGCGTCACCGGGACGGGCGGGTGACATATTATCACCAGATGCTGGGGGCGGTGCTGGTGCATCCGGCGCACCGGGAGGTGTTTCCGCTGGCGCCGGAGCCGATCGCGCGGGAGGACGGGTCGAAGAAGAACGACTGCGAGCGCAACGCCGCGAAGCGGCTGCTGACCCATGTTCGGCGGGAGCATCCGCATCTGAAGTTGCTGGTGGTGGAGGACGCGCTGGCGTCGAACGGGCCGCACATCGAGTTGCTGCGGTCGCTGGACATGCGATTCGTGCTGGGCGCGAAGCCGGGGGACCACAAGCATCTGTTCGAGTGGGTGGAGGCCACGCCGGGGACGCGGATGTTCGAGACGGTCGATACCGGCGGTGTGACGCGCCGCTACCGCTATCTCAACGGCGCGCCCTTGAACGAGGCGCACTTCGACCTGGAGGTGAACTTTCTGGAGTGTCGGGAGACCCGTCCCGGCAAGAAGGAACGACGCTTCTCCTGGGTCACGGACATCGAGGTCACCGAAGCGAACGCCGAGGCGCTGATGCGGGCCGGGCGCGCCCGCTGGCGCATCGAGAACGAGACTTTCAACACCCTGAAGAACCAAGGCTACGGCTTTGAGCACAACTATGGCCACGGCGACAACCATCTGGCGACGGTGTTCGCGCACCTGATGATGCTCGCTTTCTTCATCGATCAGGCGCAACAGAGGAAATGCCGCCTGTTCCAGGCGGCGCAGGCCAGGGCGGAACGGCCCCTTTACTTCTGGCAAAAGGTGAGAAGCCTGTTCACCACCCATATTCTGCGCGACTGGGGGACGCTGTACGGCGCTATCGCCTTCGGTGTCCGTCCCCGCGAGCCGGAGTTGCTCGACACCTCGTGAGGGTGCGCCGCGGCCGGTTGCGCGAAAAGCCGGTTCTTCGGGGCAGCACAGGGTAGCCGAAATCAGCATCCGGCAAAGCGCGGAAGGAGTTGCCGCGCCGCGACGTCTCCCACCGGCCCGATGAGCGGCTTTCCCCGGCGTCAGGCAATCGCCGGCTCCGTTAGCGGGAGAAGCTGCTTTCCAGGACAGACCATTTTGTAGTGTCTGCTCCGTATTTGCCTCCACCAAGTCCATTTTCATACTTGCACAACGCAAAATGATTCAATCCACCAGACTTTTTTCGATAAGCGCCTAGTGCATAATTTCCATCTGACGTAGCATTAATGACACCGCCTGCGTTTGGAGCAAAGGGTTGCGCTGTGCACTGGTTATTTGGAACTACCGCAACACTTTGGACATTATTTTCCGCATCATAAGCGTATTGGCTACTAAATTCATCATTTGTATAAGCAGTAACCAATTCCCAGTCAAAATGATCAGAATCATGCGGAATATCTATTGTTGTAGTCCATTTGATTACATGAGCGTCATACCCTCCAGAGAAATGGTTTAATTCTACACTTTTCTCTATCGTTCCGTTCCACATAACGGGATTCTCTTCACCGCCGCCGGTAAAGTTTGCTGGATTCCACTGCAAGGGACGACTTTTAGTCATCAAAGTAGAACCGTTTGATGTGGCATAGTAAATCGGGGATCCTTGGGCATATTCAGGGTCCACAACACCGGGACATCCCCACTTACTTCCCGCCTCGGTTGGATTATCTAGTTCTTGTCCGTAAACTCCGTTTTCTGACCGGTCTTTCGTTCACCGATTCCGCCCGACTGGCGGCGGTCGGCCCCGGCAGGTGCGTCTTTTTCTTGATCCGGTGCGGGGTTGCGTCGTTTTCAGCGTGATCCGGCCCGCCGGGCCGTGCTGGGGCGGAAGTCGGCCCCCGGCGGGTGGTTCCGGTACTGGATCGTTCGTTTTCAGGTGTTTTGAAGGATTATCCGGGCCGCAGCCGCGCGATCCGCACCAGGTTGTGCGCGAAGACCGCGGAATGCACCCATGCCTTGAATCGGGCCAGACCGCGCCAGCGGCAACGCCCGAGCCCAAAGCAGCGCTTCAGCCAGGAGATGCCGGCCTCGACCCCGGCGCGGAAGCGGCGAAGCCGGGCGAATATCCAGGGCGACGGCGTCATGTCCTCTTCCTTCAGCCCCCGCTTCTTGCTGAACACCGTGTGTTTCACGCCCATCTCCTTGGCGCGTTTCAGGTTCTCCCCGGAGGCGTAGCCGCCGTCGAAGGCGGCGTGGGTCGGCGGCTTGCCGTACCGCGCGCAATGCCGCCGAAGCATCGGCAGACAGCGGGCGCTGTCCGCCGGATTGCCGGACTCCACCACGACATCCAGCACCAGGCCGCTTCTCCCGGTCGCCAGATTGATCTTGTGGCCATAATGGGTTTCCCGCCCGCCCTTGCGGATAATGTCCGTGTGCGGCTCGAACAGGCTCACGATCTTTTCCGTCGCCGGAACGTTTTCGCCAAGTTCGACGCGCCGCGCGGTCTGAACGACCACCGCCTTCAGCAAGCCGGCGTAGTGGTCGGCGCATTCCAGCCATCGCGCGGACCAGGGCGCTCCCGATTCCCTCACCGCGGGACGGGCCGCTTCCAGATCGCCGAGCGTGTCGGCGGCGATCCGCAGCAACGAACCGCCTCCTTGCCCAGCTCCTTCCGCGCCGCCAGCAGCAAGCCCGTCAGCACCCGCACCCCATCGTACAGCAGCCGGCTGTCCGACGGGGCCGGAATGTGCGTCTCCGTCACCGTGCTGTCTACGCGCACCCAGGCGCCGGTTTCCTCCCCGGACGCTTGCGCCGCCTCCAGCAAACAGCGGTTGACGCGCTCCCAGGTCTCCGCCGACACCGCGCCGACCCCCGCCTGCAAGGCGGACTTCTTCGGCGGATCGAGCGGGTCCACGCGCGCGAAACGGCAAGCCGACAGCGAATCCCGCAGCGCGAACGCCAGACCGCGCCAGGTCTCGCCGCGCAGATGCTTGACCACGGCGCAGCGCAACACCGATTCGCAACTCAATCCGAAACGGCCCCGCTCCGCCTGGGCGCCGAGGTCGACCGCCACCGCGTCCAGCAGTGCGGGATGCGCGTCCAGCCAGTCCGAGATCGACTCCAACTCCTCGCCCAGGGGATGGTCGACAGGCCCCGGTTCGTATAGACTCATCTGTGTCGTGCGCTTCAGCCGCATGGCAAACCCCGGTGTTTTGTGGTGTCTTTGTTTTTGCCTCGAAAACAATACAAAGATACCCAAAACGCCGGTTCTTATCCAGGAAAAACCACGCTTTTATTCGACAAATCAAGTGGTTAAGAATTTACGGACAAGAACTATCTAGTTCTCCGACACTCCCGAAGTTGAACGCAGTCTGTATTTGCCGACCGTAGTCAAAGTTATTTATGAACTGCTTCCCATTCCATATTAACTCCGAAACTGCTCCGCCAGCGACCTTGTTTGCTCTGATAGTAACGCCGCCGGCAGTTACGCTATAGTTTTGTTCACAATCCTGGCCATACCTTGGAAAGCCGTAGCCTAAAACTGTTTCAAAAGTATATCCATGTACAGTAGGATCCTCGCCGTTAAACGCAGTGAGATGATCGGTAACAGTTGCGTTAAACCACCGTTTAATCTCGGCCAGACCAGAATCTGTGCCTGTGTGAGCATACCCCAGGACATGCTCAAACTGATAGTCGCCCTCACTGGTTGCTATCGAATTAAGATGATCGTATGGGCTGGCATTTCGATAAAGTCGATTGATTGCTCGAGTTCCCGTAGCACTTTGATTCAGGAGATACCATGCTTGGCCTTCCAAAGTGCCCTCGGTTTCGTCAGATTTGGACGAATAGTGGTCCAGATTCAGAAGTAATCTGGTAACTTGATTAAGAACAGTGTTTTCCGAACCGTAAAGTTGACCAACGTGCGACAGTAGAACAACTGCGATTGCCAAGCAACTTATTAGATGTTTCTTCATTAGGATCTCCTTATCAAAGAGGTTTTATTAAAGATGTTTTTAGAATTCAATGTGTTTTTGTGAATTCGGGCCGCACTGTAACACAACAAATTTACCCGCTCAAGCGAACTGTAATCCTTACCACTGGATTTAAGAATTGACAGTGATGGAATCAAGAAATTGGGAGCGAGGCACTTGAAGTTTTATTATAAGTGGTCTCACAAAGATTCAGACTCAGGCCGCAAGCCAGATCAGGACTCCCGAAGCCAGCACTATCAATTGACTGAAGCGGTCCTCAATGGCGAACAGCACCGGATCCTCGTGGAGCCGGCCGGCCCGGGCCAGCCACCAGATACGGCCGAGCAACACGGTCAACAAGGGGCAAATCAACCAGAGCAGGAGGGGCGTACCATATAGGCCCTTCGTCGCCGGCGCGTTTATGTAGAACACAAGAACGACCACGGCCATCATGCTGGCCAGGATGCCGATCACGGACAGTAGCGGTTCGTGGGACTTGCGATAGGCCCGTCCACTCATCGCACCTGCAACTCCGGCTCGCAGATTGACTAGTTCTGTTACCCGCTTCACCATGGCCAGGCCGAGGAAAAGGCAAAGCGAAAAAGCGATCAGGAAGTTTGTGATCGAGACTCCCATAGCCTCGGCGCCCGCTGTGACTCGCAGGGCATAAAGCACTGCCAGCGTGGCGACATCAAGCAGAAAAATCCGTTTCAGCGCGAAGCTATAAAGACAGGTGAGCAGCCAGTAGATCAGCAGCACGAGGCGAAAATCTGCTGGCAGCAACAGTGAAACCAGAAACGCGCCAATCAGCAGCGCAGGTACGGTGACAAATCCCGCTACAAGGGCTAGTTCTCCCGAAGCGAACGGCCGCTTACACTTGGTCTGGTGTGTGCGGTCGTTGTCGAGGTCGAGCATGTCGTTGAGCAGATAGACGCTCGATGCGCACAGGCAGAAACTCATAAAGCCGATTGCGGAAGCGAACAGCAATTCCGGCCGGGTCAATTGATGCGAAAGAATCAGCGGCACAAACAGCAGAGTGTTCTTGAGCCACTGATGAGGGCGCATGGCACGCAGCAGCGGTCCGAACAGCGCGGCGGCTGAGCCGAACCGCAGCACTTCGCCCGGCCCGTTCTCAAACCTGCCGATAACCCACGGGCCGCAGTTCACGAGCAGAATCTGCCTGGCCCCGGTCCAAATGGGAAGATCGGCGCGCGTGTCGCCGGCGTATGCAAACTCTTTTCCCTGTACGATCTCTTCGATGCGTTGCAACTTGTTCCGCGCTTTCAAGTTAGTGTTCCCGTCGCTGCCAATCGCGGCATCGAACAGCCCGACATGTTCGGCCACGGCGCTCACATATTGCTGATTCGAGGCCGAGATCAGCGTCATCGTCCGTCCCCGCTCTCGCTGACTCGTGAGCCAGGCGAGGAACTCCTCGCTGTACGGAAGGCTGGCCGGGTCGATCTTTACCCGGCGCGCGATCTGATGTTTCAGCCAGGCGCGGCCCTTGAGCAGCCAGAAGGGAACAACGACCAGGTAAAGCAGATTGCGCCTGATCAGCAACAATAACGATTCGAATAGCAGATCCGTCCGGATCAGGGTTCCGTCAAGGTCGACGAACAGATGCGTATCCGAATCAGTTGGCATCTATCCCGCCCTCTATGATATCGATTCGGACTTCGGCTTCGGGAAAGTCCCCGTAACGCAGGCCACGCCGTAAATCCACCGTGTTCCTTGGCGGGTAATGAACAATTATGGTTTCTTCAGCTTCTCCTGCCAGTGCATAGAGCGTAGCGTAAGTTTGTTGAAACTCTACATGCCTGGAATAGGTGGTACCCATGCCCCAGATGCTGAGCAGCGCGACGAACAATATTGCTGCCGGGCGCGGTTTCGATGAGAACGCCACAAAAAGGATCAGAGTAAACGGAATCAGATACAGCCGGCCGATGAAATTATGTGCACCCATCAAGCTCTCATTCTGGTAGCCGAACATGCCCAAATAGATAATCGTACTCATGCCAAAGATCGCCAGCACGGTCAATTTCGGCCATATGCCCCGCACGGCTAAAAAAGCTGGCACCAAGGCGACCCCGCCGACCCAGAATGCGGGGTTTCCCGGCCAAAACGTGCAAGACTGTGCAACGAAACCGCTCGCGAAACTGACGCCGGTAGGCACCAGGGAACTGAAATTCATGCCGTGGATATCGGCCTCGGAACCTATCGGTACGAACTGATGACGAAGCCCCCAATAAACAATCGAGATTGCCAATACCGAAAAAGCCAGCAAAATCCGCGGTTTTACGCCTGTGCCATCGGATTTGGAGTCTTCCAGAATCATCCAGGCCAGTAAAGGCAACGCCAGCACATAGGTTTCCTTGCAAAAGATGGCAAGCGAAAAAAAGACACCGCAGGCAAACAAACGGTCGGAAACGTACAAACGGATGGCCAGGGCAAGAAAAAACAGGCATAAGGCGTCGAAGATATTCGCGAACCAGCCCGCAGTGATTAGACTCGACGCGGAAAAAAGAATAATTGTATAAAACGCAAGTCCTCGACTGGCCGAGACTCCGTGTCCCAGCATCAGGCTTCGCGTCAACAGGCTTGCCGAGCAAAGCACCAGCAAAGCGTTAAAGTAACGCAGCCAGACAAAGTCGCCCTCAGTTAAAGTGGCAAGCGTGAAATAAATACTCAGGGCCAACGGGCGCCAGGATACTTGAGACCGTTCGAACGTCCAGATTGAAAGTATGGTGTCGACCAGTTTTGCGTTAACTCGTGGGTCAGGCGGCAACTGCTGCAGCAGTTGAGATTCGTCCCAGACATCGGTGATCATCAGACCGCTGAGAAATACCAGCCATGTCGCTCCGATCAACGCGAAACCCAGACTCAGTCGCTGGGGCTCTGCCCAATAGTCGCTCATATTAATTACTCCATCCGACCCAAAGGCTCGCCCAAAGAGGCAGCACATGAGTCTCCCTTTGTCATCGACGGATAAAGCGGGTCAGCAGGCTGGAGGTGTCCCAGCGGCTGCCGCCCATCTGCTGGACTTCTTCGTAGAAGCCATCGACGATCCTGGTAATGGGCAACTCGGCGCCGATGCGCTCCGCCTCCTCCATCGCCATACCCAGATCCTTGCGCATCCAGTCGACCGCGAATCCGAATTCATACTCGTCTCGCAACATCGTCTGGTAGCGGTTGCTCATCTGCCAGGAACCCGCCGCGCCTTTCGATATCGTCTCGATCACCGCCTCGGCGTCGAGCCCGGCGCGAAGCGCGAAATCGAGCGCTTCCGCCAATCCCTGGACGACACCGGCGATGCAGATCTGATTGACCATCTTGGCCAACTGGCCACTGCCCACCGGCCCGATCAACTTGCTGAAAGCCGCATAGGCCGCCAAAGTCGGCTCGGCTCTCTCGTACGTTTGCGGCTCGCCGCCGATCATGATCGTCAAGGCGCCGTTTTCCGCTCCGGCCTGGCCGCCCGAAACCGGCGCATCGAGAAAATCGACCCCGTGCGAACTCGCTCCGGCCGCCAATTCCCGCGCCAGGGTGACCGAAGCCGTCGTATGATCGATCAGGATCGAACCCGGTTTCATTCCCGCCAGCGCCCCGGTTTCGCCCAGGGCAACTTGCCGCACATCGTCATCGTTACCCACACACAGCATTACCAGGTCGCAGTCCCGCGCAGTTTCCGCGGGCGTCGACGCGCTTTCGCCGCCGAATTCGTCAACCCATTTGCGGGCTTTTTCCACGCTGCGATTGTAAACGCGGACCGCACCCGCCTTTTGCTGCAGATGACCGGCCATGGGATAGCCCATGACGCCCAGACCTATGAAAGCAAGTTGCATGATTTCTCCTGACTCAGATGGCAATGGATAGTTATTCGCCGGATGCGCGACGGAAAATCGAACGCCCGCGGGCGAAAGTTTCGAGCACCGGGATGTCAGCCAGTTCCGCGGGATCGGCCGTCAGTGGATTGGCTCCCAGAATGACGAGGTCGGCGCGTTTCCCCGCTGTAATACTGCCTTTTTCATCCTCCTCGAAATATTGGTAGGCCGCTCCGAGAGTGACCGCGTGCAGCGCTTCCTGCGCGCTCAGCCGCTGCTCCGGACCCAGCACGAAACCGCCGCGGGTTTCGCGATTCACGGCAATGGAAATCAGCCGCATCATGTCCGGCGGCACGATCGGCGAATCGTTGTGGATGGTAAAGGGAATATCCCGCTCGATCGTCGCCCGCGAAGGCGAAATGAAGGCAGCCCGCCGCTCGCCGAAACTGAGCCGGTGCCAGTCGCCCCAGAAGAAGGGATGCACGGCGTAGTATGAAGGGATGATGCCGAGCGCGGGCAAGCGATCGAGTTGATCGGCCCGAATCAATTGGGCGTGAATGATGACCGAGCGATGATCCGGCGCAGTCCCGCCCGCGAGCGCTTCGTCGATGCCGTCTATCATGAGTTCGATGGCCGCGTCGCCGTTGGCATGGGCCAGCACCGGCATGCCGCGCTCCAGCATGAGCCCGATCCGGTCCAGCCAGGCCTGGGGTTCATAGCTGGGATAGGCCACGTAATCCTCGGCAGCGCCGGGCGGGCCTTCGGTATAGGGCTGCGACATCCAGGCCGTGCGTCCCTGGGGCGAACCGTCGAGGATGAACTTGACGCCGCCGTTGCGGAAGCCGCCCGCGTAATCGCTGTCATGGCGAACCGCCGCGAGTTCCCCATCGGTCAGATTATTCGCCGTTATGAAACTGACGATATCGATGGGGAACGACGCCGATTCAGCTTCTTGGCGCAAGATCTCCACATAATCCGGCAGAAGATTGCTGTCCTGTGCGGTAGTTATGCCATAGGACGCATAAATGTCCATCGCCTGACGGCGCAATTCCCGGTAGCGCTCGGGCGCCAGTTGGCGCGAAGGGAAAAGTCCCATTGCCGTCTCTTCCATGACACCGTTCGGCACTGCGCCATCGGCGCGGCGGCGAATGATTCCGCCGGGCGGATCGGTGGTAGCCGCGTTGACGCCGGCCGCATCGAGAGCTGCTGAATTCGCCGCCAGCAGATGGCCCGATACATGCCGCAGAACAATGGGATGATCGGTCGAAGCGCGATCGAGATCGTCGCGGTCGGGATGCCGCTGCTCGGCCAGCAGCGAATCGTCATAGCCGAATCCCTGCACAAGTTCGCCGGCCGGAATCGCTTCGTCTTCGATGAATCCCCGGATCGAATCCACGATGTCGTCAATACCGGTGATCTCCCCTACCGGCGGCGACGACAGGTCAAGCAGATCCAGATAACGCGCCACCGCGGAAAAATGTCCGTGGGCATCGACGAAGCCAGGCAGCAGCGCCCGTTCTCCCAGTTCCACCACTTGCGTTTCGGGACCGATGTATCCGTTGATTTCCTCCCGGCTGCCCACGGCGACTATGCGGTCGCCATCGACCGCGACCGCTTCCGCTTCGGTTTCACCCATGGTGACGATGTTCTCGCCGAGAAAAACCAGATCTGCCGCCGGCGCCGTCGACTCCGGCGACTCCTGTTGCGGGCCGCAACCGGCGAGCAGCGCCGCCAGACCGAAGATAACCACGAGAGTCCCAAACCAACGCATGAATAATCCTCCTTTCAGACCAGATCGGACTGCCAGTCCTGGCGCAATGCCCGCACCATGGCGCCCATGGTTTCGAAACGGTTGTCCGGATTTTTTTCCAGGCAACGCATCGAGACTTGTTCAAGCAGCCGGGGAACGTGGACCGAGGTCACTTCCGAAGGCGGCGGCGGCGTATCCTTAAGCACGCTTTCGATGATCTGGTGCAGCTTCTCGCCATTGGCGGGCGGCTTGCCGCAAAGCGCTTCATACAGCACGGCGCCGAGGCTGAACACATCGGTGCGATAGTCGATATCCGGATCCTGGTTGATCTGTTCGGGAGACATGTACCAGGCCGAGCCCTGGGCCTTGTGCTTGCCGGTGATGTTGATATCGCCGACCGAGATCGCCTGACGGCCGGCGCCGTCGCTCATGCCGTCCCCCCGGGCGCCCCAGACCTTGGCCAGCCCCCAGTCGAGCAGAAGCACTTCGCCATAAGGTCCGACCAGAATGTTCTCCGGCTTGATGTCGCGATGCGCTACGCCGTGGGTGTGTGCGTATTCCAGGGCGTAGCCGATCTGCATCACCACTTCCGTCAATTGCGTCAGGTCGTAACGCGAACGGAAGTCGAGAACTTCGCGCAAGGTATAGCCATGCACGAGTTTCATTGTGAAAAAGGGATTGCCGCGGTAGTCGCGCCCCAACTCGTAGGTAGGCACGGTATTGGGATGCTGCAACATCGCGGAAACCCGCGCTTCGCGGATTAGCCGCTGTTGTTCGACTTCGTCCTGCGCGAATTCGGGCCGCAAGGTCTTGTAGCAGACGAAGCGCGACAGATGCTGATCCTTGCAGGACTTGATCAGCGATTTACCGCCTTCGGCAATGGTGCTGAAAAAAGCGTAGCGGGTGCGTTGATCGATTTTCCTGGGCAGTGTCTTGTCGGTCTCTTCCAGGAATATCGAGTCGTATTCCCTTGGCGGCTCGGGAAAATTAAGCATGATCTGGAGCCCACTGCCCTGCGAAAAAGAATTTTGGACAGTACCAGATATCAGGGCGTTTCGCAGCCACGCAACTCGCGGGAAATCCGACTATAATCCGGGCGAAATTCGGCAGGTCGGGAAATCGCCCATGTCAAGCAGCGCCAGATCGACGCATTTCCAGCGGGGCTCGCATACATTCGTCGAGAGCGAGTTCCATGTGCGTTACGCCGAGACCGACAACATGGGCATCGTCCACCATTCCACCTACCTCGTTTATTTCGAGGAAGGCCGCAGCCAGTACATGCGCGACATGGGCAGCGACTACGCCCACGTCGAGGAAAGCGGCTTCCAGTTGCCGGTAACAGAAGCCCATGTGCGCTTTTCCGGCAGCTTGCGTTACGGTCAGAAAGTTCGTGTGAGAACCTGGATCGCCGAAAGTCTCAGCCGCCGCCTGACATTCGCCTACGAAATTACCGCCGGCGACGATTCCGAAGTGCTCGTCACCGGTTTTACGCGGCACGTCTGGACCGATGGCGCAGGCAAGGTCACCCGGCTGCCCGGGATCTGGCAAAGCCATTTCCGGACGCGCGCCGGCTAGCTTTTCCCGGTCGGAGGACAGATTCTGCGACTGCGCGCAGAATGACAGGGGAGAGGGTCATTCTGCGCGGAGCTTTCTTTTCCGTCATTCTGCGCGGAGCGGAGCGGAGTCGCAGAATCTCCGGCGGACGCCAAGGGATTGAACTCTGCGATACAGAAAGTCCGTCAAATCCTGCCTTCCATTGAGCGCCTTCATGTCGGCCCAGGGAATCGGCTTGCCGACTTCCACGCGCACGGTCTTGCCGAACTTGTTGCGCGCCTCGTGAATCAGCAGCGCAGTGCGCAATGGTTCGGCGATATGCGAGGCGATATGGAACTTGCGGCTGTTGCGGCCGTGGAAATAGATCGGAACGACCGTTGCCTGTGCGTCCCGGACGATCTTCGCGGCGAAATTGGTCCAGGGTCCGTCCCGTATCTCGCCGAAACCCAGCTTGCCTGCTGTCGACACCGCTCCCGCGGGAAAGATCAGCACCGGGACGTTAGTGTCGAGCGCTTGCAACGCGAGTTGCCGCGAGCGTATGTTGGTCTTGCGCGCCAGCGGCGTGCCGGTGAAATCAATGGGCAGAAAATAAGGCGCGAGTTGCCGGTCCTGACAAAGCAGGCTATGCAGCATGATGCGGAAATCACCGCGCAGCTTGACGGCGATATCGCATAAAACCATGCCATCGACCACGCCGAACGGATGATTGGCGACGAAAACCAGCGGCGACCCCGGCGAAAGGCCGGTGAGTGCGCTTGCGTCCATGTCGATTCCGATCGAGGCCGCCCGCAGGCCTTCTTCGAAAAAGTTGTCTACGCCGAGCTTTCTTGACTTCAACTGCCAGTAGATGCGCTCGATCCGGCGGCGGCCGGACAGCAGTTCAAGTGCGGCGATCATCCGGCGCTCGAGCCAGGAATCGTCCGGCTGAACATAGGACACGCGCGGTGGTTCGCGCAGATAACAGGCGAATTGCGGATCGACTTCGGGCGCCGGCCCGGTCAGCTTACTGTGCATGGTAATAAGTGAAGTATCCGGTAAACATTTCTTCCCAGCTTTCGACGCCGAACCGGAGTTCGGCGTCCGGATTGGGATTGTTGGGATTGGATATCGAGTTGTCAAAAGCGCCGATGACATGCAAGGTCGAGCCGGCGGGAATCTCCAGCGGTTCGTCAAGACGATAAAAGGGTTGCCAGCCATAATTGTAGGCTGGCACCGAGAAAATCTCGCGTAGCGGCTCGCCCGGCGCCTGCCAGGCGAACTTCATCTTCTTGCCGCGGTAGTTCATCCGTGCGCGAACGCCGGTGAGCACTATTTCCCGTTCGATTTGCCGACTCGCCCGCAAGGGGAATTCGGGCTCGTTCGGCGGCAGCTGGAATCGGGTTGAGACCGCCTCGGTCAACATCTCCCTTTCCCGCCGCTCATCGGAGAAGTAGAGGCCGATACGGGTGGCGTCGCTGGTAGTCTGGCCATTGGTCACATAATGGAATTGCATGGACAGTTTCTCGCCCGGAGCGATGCGTACTCCGGTTCCCGGCGCAAATTCCCGCAGCAGTTCCTGGCCCGGCGCATAGCCGTCGAGAAACCTGCGCGTGCTGTTTTCCGTATGGCGTTCGGCGCCCCAGAAATCTTCGCCATCGCCGGTGACGAAAGTCATCAGGTGATGCAATACGGACTCGTCGCCCGGCAGGTATTGCAGCGCCCGCACCCATTTCTCCTCATTGAAGCCGAGCTCGGCTACCTCATAGGTATAGTCGAGAATTCCCGTCGGCGGAATGTCCTGCCTTGGCGCATGGACTATGTAATCCGGCTCACCGAGCCGCCATTCGCGCGCGGGCGGCTCGGCCAACGCCTGCAGCGGGTCGGCCTCCCCGGTTTTTGTGCCCGGCGCGCCGGCGTCAATCCAGTTGATCAGCACTTGCAGGTCTTCTACGCCGATATGGCGCGCGTCCCCGGAATTGCCGATGTGGGTATCTACCTGCATCGGCGGCATGCGCTTGTTGAGCAGCACTTCGCGAATCATCGGCGACCAGCCGAGCAACATCAGGTAACTGTCGAGGGCGAAGGGTCCGGCTCCGCCGCGGCGATGACACATACCGCAATTCTCTATGATTCGCGGCGCCACTTCGGAAACGTAATCCGGCGGTTCGGCGAGCATGGCCCCGCGCACCGGAAACTCCAGCGGGCAACCCGATTCGAGCGGCGCCCGGATACTGTCGGCAATACCGTCCGCCAGGAGAGCTTCCAGGGCTTGCTCGAACCCGGCGTCAGATGCGCCCCGGTAAAATAGCGAAAGTCGTTCCGGATTGAGCAATGCGACTTCGCCGGCGTGTCCGAATTCCAGCGCCGCGGAAACGATTTGTCCCGCATCGTCGAGAATCGGCATTTCCAGTTCGAGTCCGCGCAAACGCTCGCGGCCGAGCCCTTCGATGTCGAGAAAGACAAAGGAGATTCCCCGGTCGCCGAAACTGCCCGCGAGGCGGGTGAATTGCGCGGCCAATCCGGCCATGGACGGACATTCCGCACTGTATGCCATGACCGCCAGCGCCCTCACATGGCGATAACGGCTCAATTGATGAAATTCTCCGCGCTGATCGAGCAAGGCAAAATCGTCGACGCGCTCAAGCGCCGCCCATGCCGGCGCATGCACGGCCAGCAGCGCCGGCAGGAGGCTGTATCGGATGAACATGTTCAGGGTCATGGATCGCTTCGCGGCGAGAAATCAGGCGTCGACGAATCAACGCGCCACTTTACTATTTAGCGCATGCGGATTTCCAGTCGCCGAAAGAGCAGCGAAAGGCCGAAGCACAAGGCGAAATAGAATGCCGCCGTAGTAATCCATGCTTCGAAAATGGCGCGGGTCGAAGAGACCAGTTCGACGGTCCTGTAGGTCAGTTCCTGAACCGAGATCAACGAAATGATCGAACTGTCCTTGACCAGGGTAATGAATTGATTGGCCAATGGGGGCAAGGCCTTGCGCATCGCCTGGGGCAGCACGACAAAGCGAAGTTCGTGCAGGGAACTCATGCCAAGCGAACGGGCGGCCTCCTTCTGGCCGGGATCGACCGATTCCAGACCGGCCCGCACGATCTCGCCGACGAAGGCGCTTTCGAACAGCGCAAGCACGACGGTTCCCGACAGCAGCGCAGGCAACAGGCGCGGGTCGCCGACGAAAAACTCCCAGATTCGCGCGTTCTCGCCCCGGGCGATGCCGCGCGCCCATTCTTCGATTCCGAAAGCGGCGATCAGTTGTTCGGAAAGGAAGAAGTAGAAAATAAAGACGACGACGATCGGAGGAATATTCCGCAAACACTCGAGGTAGGTCCGGGCCAGCAGATTTACGGTGAGATTGCGCGCGGTGCGCGCCAGGCCAAGCATCACGCCGAGAATCAGCGCCAGAATGCTGGCATACACGCTGATGCGCAATGTCGTGATGAATCCGCTTACGAACAGGTTGGCGACCCAGCGGCCTTCGCCCTCGTCGAATCGAAACATGTAGGCTGGAATGATGTCCCAGCGCCAAACGTAGTTCAGCCTGCCGTCGATCTGAATCCAGACCCAGGCGACGAACGCCGCCAGCGCCGCCAGCAGCACCGCGTCCATCCATGTCAATCGTCGAAAGAACTTTCGCATTGCCGATACCTGTCTTCTTCGCGGTAAGGATGGATTCTGCGACTGCGCGCAGAATGACAACTTAATTGCGGAGCGAAGTTTCTCTTACTGTCATTCTGCGTGGAGCGAAGCGGAGTCGCAGAATCCATCGCCTACCGCAGCACCTGGCTGCTCCAACTTTCGGTCGTAAACCAGTAGTCATGGCGCTCCTGCAGCCAGCCAGTGCGCCAGTAATGCGCAATCCAGTTGTTGAAGAAATTCAGCGCATCGGGATCCCCCTTGCGCAAGGCGAAACCCTCTCCCAACTGGTTGAAGAGCTCGTCGAAGGGAACGTGCAGGGTATCCGGATATCTGCTGGCCTCATGCGAAGGCAAGGGCTCCGAGGCCATCGTCGCATGAGCGTTTCCGTTCAGCACTTCCTGCACTACCGCACCTTCGTCATCGAACAACAACAGTTCGGCGTTTGGAAATCGCTCCGCGATGACGCTGGCGGGAACGGCCCCCCTTCTGGCGCTGAAAGTCACGTCCGGGCTGTCGAGATCTTCGAGCCCGTATCCTTCCGTCAATTGCCGATTGGCCAGAATCGTCATGCCGGAATACGCATAGGCATCGGTGAAATTCACCGTCAGATTACGCTGGGGCGTGGCGGACATCCCACTGATGATCACGTCGAACTTGCCCGCCAGCAAGGCCGGGATGATTCCGTCCCAGGCCGTCGGCACGAACTCTACTTCGACCCCCATGTCTTCGGCCAGCTTGCGACCCACATCGGGTTCGAAGCCGATCAATTCGCCGTTCATCGCGCGCATCGACCAGGGAGTGAAAGTCGACAGGCCGATCGTGATCACGCCCCGCTGCTTGATGCTTTCGATCACGCTTTCGGCCGCTATGGACCGGCGGACATCCTGGGCCAGCGCCGGCCATGACGCGCCGAAGGCAAGCCCCACGGAAACCAGCAACCCGGCCATACCGATTTTTCTGAAAATCATTTTGTCCTCCCGGCAATGGCGTATCGTTTTTCCAATTGCGATGCCGCCAGAGACAATACAAGGATAACCAGCAGATACACCGCGGCTATTGTGAACCAGATCTCGAAACTCATGTAAGTATCGGAAATGATGTTGCGGCCGACCGTGGTCATCTCCACGACCGCGATCACGCTCACGATCGCCGAGCTCTTGATCAGATGCACCGCCTCTCCCGTCATCGGCGGCAGCAGGAACTTCACCGCCTGCGGCAGGACGATGTGGCGATGTGCCTGCACCGTCGACATGCCCACGGATCGCGCCGCCTCCAACTGGCCGCCATCGACCGAATTGACGCCCGCCCGCAGAATTTCGGAAACGAGCGCGGCGTGATAGACGCCCAGGCAGAGCACGGCCGCGGCATACCGGTCCAGGCCGAATATCGGCCCCAGCATATAATAGAACAGGTACAGCAGGACCAGCAGCGGCATGTTTCTCACCAATTCGAGAAACGCCACCGCCATGGCTTTTCCGACTACCAGTCCGGACATTCTCAGCAAGGTTACGACTGCGCCCAGTCCCGTTGCGAGCAGAAAGGATTGCAGTGAAAGTTGCAGCGTCGCCGCCAGACCCAGGAGGATCTCACCCCATTCGAACCCGTCATCGGTGAATTGGAACAGGTATTCGGGCACCCGGTACCATTGCCAGTTGTAGCCCATGGCCTCGGCGCCGTTCAGCGCCAGCCGCACGAACAGGTAGATCAGGCCCAGGTACAGCGCGACCGAGATCGCGGCCGACCCCGTCGACGCCCAAAGACGGTTCCCCGGCGTCGCCCGCTGCCGCATGGTCGAACTCACGCTAGTGCTCCAGAATCCGGTCGAGAAATCTCCGGCAGCGTTCGCTTTGCGGATTCGAGAAGAATCTTTCCGCCGGCGCCGACTCGATAATCTCGCCCTCGTCCATGAAGATCATTCTGTCGGCGACCTTGCGCGCAAATCCCATTTCGTGAGTCACGCAGATCATGGCCATTCCGCTTTCCGCGAGATCGGTCATCACATCGAGCACCTCGTTGATCATTTCCGGGTCCAGCGCCGAAGTCGGCTCATCGAACAGCATTACGCCCGGTTCCATGCAGAGAGCGCGCGCGATCGCCACCCGCTGTTGCTGTCCACCGGAAAGCTGGGACGGATACTTCTCCGCCTGCTCCAGGATATTCACGCGCTCAAGATATTCAAGCGCCAGTTCGACGGCCTGCGATTTCGGCAGTTTGCGAACCCGGATCGGACCGATGGTCAGATTCTCAAGCACGGTCAGGTGCGGGAAAAGATTGAACTGCTGGAAAACCATTCCAACCTTCGTCCGAATCAAGCGAATGTCGGTTTGTCTGTCGCCCAGTTCTTTCCCGTCGATGAAAATCCGGCCGGCCGAGTGCTCTTCCAGCCGGTTGACGCATCTGACCAGGGTCGACTTGCCGGAACCGGAAGGCCCGCAGATCACCACGCGCTCGCTCGGACCCACGGTCATGCTGACGTTCGACAGCGCCTTAAAGTCTCCGTAGAATTTGTCTACGTTACGAAGTTCAATAACAGGATGGCAGTCAGTCATGAGGGGCGCTCCGCGTTCGATTTTGCCTGCATTCGACGCTGCGTGAAAGCCGCCGAAACTACACATTGAGCGAAGGCTTGTCCAATTCCGAACAGGCAAACAGCGTAACACTTGCTTACAATTCAAACGCTACTGAGCCAATCAGACACTAGACGATTCGCGGCCTTGCCATTATGCTTTGCATCTGATTGATACGGGCGGCCGTAGCGGCCTTCCATTGCCCGCAAGCATTCTGAATCGTACGAAGAGGAACAAATCGATGCGACGCATGTACAAGTCATTGCTGGCGCCTGCCGCCCTGCTGCTGTTGGCCGTTTCACTGCCGACACAGGGCCAGGACGACCAACCCCGTTTTCTGTCCTTGACGCCACCGGAAGGGCTGCCGATCATTCCGCTGATGGAAGGCTGGGTCGCCAATGAAGACGGCACCACCACCATCTCGTTCGGATTCATCAACCGCAATACGGATGAGGATGTCTACATTCCGGTCGGTGAGAACAACTACATCGAGCCCGCCGAGTTCGACGGCATGCAACCCACTCATTTTCCTTCGGGCCGCGGCACGGGAGTTTTTACTGTCACCCTGCCTGCCGATCAGTCGGACATCGATGTCTGGTGGAATGTGAAAACCGGCGCGGCGGAAGTGCTTCAAGTCCCCGGTCGGCGCGGCGCCTCCGCTTATGAACTCGACTTCATCCGGCCGCGCCCGCAGGGTTCGCTGCAGCCGCTGGCCGCATTCGGCGACAACGAGCTTTCCGCCGGCCTGACGGGCAACATCTACGATTTCGACTCCACAGTCGCCGTGGGCGAGACGGTCGAATTCATGCTCAACGCCAGCGACCCCGCCGAGCGCGACCCGGAAGATCCGCGCTTCGAGGAGCCGCTCGACATGGGCGTCGAGTTCAATAAACACCAGGGTCCGGGCGAAGTGACCTTCAGCCGCGACCCCAACGCTCCCGAGCCGGAAAATCCGTTTGATCCGGACGATCCGCGTTTCGAACGATTTACCGGCCCCTCGGACAATGAAGCCGTAATCGAGGGCGGCGCGGGATCCGCCATGGTGATGGCGACGTTTTCGGCCCCCGGGGACTACATCGTTCGCGCGGTGGTCGATGTGCATTCGGCGCCGGACAGCTCTTACGGCGACCAGTGCTGCTGGACCAATGTCTATCAGCGGGTAACGGTAACCGAGTGAACCCTGTTTCAAATTGTTGCATTCCCCGGCGTGTTTACAGCGGGCGAATCATGGACTTGGAGTGGGTAAGAATTTAGTATTTGACGGGTATCCCGTCAGGAAGATAACTCTCAATCGAGGAGAACCACATGAAACTGGCGCAAGCGTTAATCCTGGTCGTCGGCGCGGTCGCGTTCGGCGCGCAAGCCCAGCAGCACGATGTCACCTATAACGGTGACGTTGCGAGAATCATCAACGAGAATTGCGTGGTTTGCCACCGCGAAGGCGGCATCGGCCCGATGCAGTTCGAGAATTACGACCAGATCCGTCCCTGGGCGCCGCTGATTTCCATGAAGGTGGCGAATCGCGAAATGCCTCCTTACGCTTATGACCACGGCATCGGTATCCAGGAACTGGAAGGCGACTGGCGGCTGGCGCAGGAAGAAATCGATTCCATCGTCGCCTGGGTTGAGCAAGGCGCTCCGCTGGGCGATCCCGACATCGTCCCGCCGGCTCCCGATCTGCCCGACCCGGACGCCTGGAACTTCGAGCCGGAACTCGGTGCTCCCGACCTGATCGTTCCGTCGATTCCCATGGATATTCCGGCCAACGGCAACGACCTGTGGAGCAAGCACATCGTGCCCAGCACCCTCACCTCCGACCGCTGCATCAAGGCGGTTCAGGTGAAGCCGCGCGGTGACGCCAAGGCCGTTGTGCACCACGCCAACTCCTACGTGGAAGCCATGAACGAAGACGGCGAGTTCGAGCGTTACGGCCAACTCACCGAATACGCCATGGGTAAGTGGGGCGAATTGATGCCCGAAGGCGTTTGCCGCACGATTCCCGGCGGCTCGCGCATTTCCTGGGACATTCACATGTTCCCCGGTGGCGTCGGCGCGACTGCCGAAGGCCTGATGATCAAGGACAACGTCGTTGAAATCGGCCTCTGGTTCCACGATGAGAATTACATCGAGGCCGAGCAGCCCTACAAGCAGGACCTGCGTCTGTATCCGATGCGTTCCGGCTACGAAGGCGGCCACCTGATCGTTCCGCCCCATGGCTACACCATGACCCAGGGTTTCCACTCTTTCGATCACCCCGTGCGAATCGACAGCTTCCAGCCTCATGGCCATCTGCGCATGAACGCCGCTTCCCTGGAGATTTTCTATCCGGAAACCGGCCGCACCGAGCAGATCAGCCAGGTATCCAACTGGAGCGCGACCTGGCATCACAGCCACATTTACGAGGCCGACGTGGCGCCGCTGTTGCCGACCGGCGCGATTCTCGTGATCAAGCAGTGGTACGACAATTCCGCCGACAACCCCAACAACCCGGACCCGGATCAGTGGGTATACGGCGGCAGCCGCACCGGTGACGAAATGTCCCATGCGTGGATCGCCATCACTCACCTGGACGACGAGGGTTACGAAAAGATTGTCGCCGATCGCAGGGCCAAGGAGCAGCGTTCCCTGGCCGGTTCCGACTGAAGGAATCGCGGGTAACGTCTTTTCGACAGGAAACGAAAAGGCCGGCCGGAGCAATCCAGCCGGCCTTTTTCTTTGCGTCGATGACTGTTCCACTTGTGGGCGAACCGGCGTAGACTTGGCCGGATCGAATGCAAGATTCAATGACTAAAATTCATGGACAATGTGAACACAGCAGCATGAGGAGAACCCGATGAGATTTTCCCAAGTTCTTGTACTGGCGGTTTTGAGCCTGCCGGTTCTGGCCCTGGCCCAGCACGACAGCGAAATCACTTACAACGGCGACGTTGCGCGGATCATCAACGAAAACTGCGTAATCTGCCATCAGGAGGGCGGCATCGGACCGATGCAGTTCGAAAACTACGACCAGGTCCGCCCATGGGCGCCGCTGATCCAGCTCAGGGTGGCGAATCGCGAAATGCCGCCTTATGCCTATGACCACGGCATTGGCCTCCAGGAATTGAAGGGCGACTGGCGCCTGTCCCAGGAAGACATCGACGCGATCGTCGCCTGGGTAGATCAGGGCGCGCCGCAAGGCGACCCGGACGTGATCCCTCATGCCGCGGACCTGCCCGACCCCGACGACTGGAATTTCGAACGCGATCTGGGTCCGCCGGATCTGATCGTGCCCTCTATTCCCATCGACATTCCCGCCAGCGGCAACGACATCTGGACCAAGCATTTCGTTTCCACGCCGCTGACGACCGATCGCTGCATCAAGGCGGTGCAAGTGAAGCCCAGGGGTGACGCCAAGGCCGTGGTACACCACGCCAATACTTACGTGGAAGCCCCGAACGAGGACGGCGAGTACGAACGATTCGGGCAGCTTACCGAATACGCCATGGGCAAATGGGGCGAACTCATTCCGGAAGGAGTCTGCCGCACCATTCCCGCGGGCTCGCGTATCTCCTGGGATATCCACATGTATCCCGGTGGCATCGGGGCTACTGCACCGGGCCAGATGATCACGGACAATGTGGTCGAGACCGGCCTTTGGTTCCATGACGAGGAATATATCGAGCGCGAGCAGCCCCACAAGCAGGACCTGCGCGCATATCAACTCACGTCCGGCTACGAAGGCGGTCAACTCGTTCTGCCGCCGAACGATTACATGATGACCCAGGGTTTCCACTCCTTCGATACCCCCGTGCGCATCGACAGCTTCCAGCCTCACGGCCATTTGCGCATGAACGCCGCTTCGCTGGAAATCTTCTATCCGGAAACCGGCCGCACCGAGCAGATCAGCCAGGTTTCCGAATGGAGCGCGATCTGGCATCACAGCCATATTTACGAGCCCGAAGTGGCCCCGCTGCTGCCGACCGGCGCCGTACTCGTAATCAAGCAGTGGTATGACAACACTGCCAACAATCCGAACAATCCCGACCCGGATCAATGGGTGACCTGGGGTCAGCGCACCGGTGACGAAATGTCCCATGCCTGGATCGCCGTCACTCATCTGGACGAAGACACCTACGAAACCCTGGTGGCCGAACGAGAAGCTGCCGAACAGAGGTCACTCGCAGGCTCAGACTGACACGCAGGCCGATTCCACGCCCCGCGGCGGCACAACTGACAAACTTTGTTACGGTTGTGTCATTGCGGGGCTTTTTTTGGCATGCTAAAAACTGATTGAATCAACATACATTCGGGAGCAAGACATGAAGATTCGAGTATTGGCGGGACTTCTTGCCGTAATCGGCATCAGCTCTGTGGCCCTGGCGCAAGACGCAGGGGAAATTACCTACAACAGCCACGTCGGACGCATCATCAACGAGAATTGCGTGGTCTGCCACCGTGAAGACGGCATTGGCCCCATGCAGTTCGAGACCTATGACCAGATCCGGCCCTGGGCGCCGCTGATTCAGTTGCGCGTGGCGAATCGCGAAATGCCGCCTTACGCCTACGACCACGGCATCGGCCTCCAGGATTTGCAAGGCGACTGGAGACTGGCCCAGGAAGAAATCGACACCATCGTCGCCTGGGTTGACCAGGGCGCGCCGCTGGGCGACCCCGATGTGGTCGTGCCTGCTCCCGAACTGAGCGATCCTTCCGAATGGAGTTTCATTAGTCAATTCGGCGAGCCGACCGTCGTGATTCCTTCCATTCCCATCGACATCCCCGCCAACGGCAACGACTTGTGGAGCAACCACTACGTGCCCAGCGGCATTAATACCGACCGCTGCATCAAGGCGGTTCAGGTCAAGCCGCGCGGCGACGCCTCGGCTGTCGTCCACCATGCCAACTCTTCGGTCGAGATCATGCAGGAAGACGGCTCCATGGAGCGCTACGGCCAGTTGACCGAGTACGCCATGGGCAAATGGGGCGAAATCGTTCCTGACGGCGTCTGCCGCACGATTCCTGCCGGCTCGATGGTGCGCTGGAGCATTCACATGTTTCCCGGCGGCGTGGGGCCGACAGCCCAGGGCCAGATGATTACGGATAACGTGGTCGAGATCGGCCTCTGGCTGCACGACGAGGAGTATGTCGAAACAGCGCAGTACAAGCAGGATCTCAAGCTGTACAAGATCGACGAGCAGGACGACCTGGTGATTCCCCCCAACGGCTATCACATGACCCAGGGCTTCCACTCTTTCGACCATCCGATCCGGCTCGACAGCTTCCAGCCTCACGGCCATCTGCGCATGAACGCCGCTTCGCTGGAAATCTTCTATCCGGAAACCGGCCGCACCGAGCAGATCAGCCAGGTCTCCAACTGGAGCGCCACCTGGCATCACAGCCACATCTACGAGCCCGAAGTGGCCCCGCTCTTGCCGACCGGCGCCGTACTGGTATTGAAGCAGTGGTACGACAACACCTCGGCCAACTCCAACAACCCCGACCCCGATCAGTGGGTGTACGGCGGCAGCCGAACCGGTGATGAAATGACCCACGCCTGGCTCGCGATCACCCATCTCGACGAAGAAGGGTACGAGAAACTCGTGGCGGAAAGACAGGCGGCCCAGCAGCGCACCCTCGCCGGGTCCGACTGAAAAATCGATGATTGCGGCGGTCTGACTCCAGGCCGCCGCAATCGGCAAGATTTACGGCGGCGCAACCCCGGAAAGATTCCCTAGTTCGAGCGAAACCGCACGAGGCGCGCCGATTGTATCGAAGTCGGCGTTTTTCCTTCGCGAGCCAAGTACGCAAAGACCAGAATTTTCCTTCGCCAGTTCCCGCACGAGCATCGAGAAAGCGGGATTTGCGAATTGATCGAAGCCGGGACCATAGCGATACCGCAAATTCTGGATACCATCGAGTACGAGCAAGGTTCGACTTTGCCTGATCTCCTGTATCAGACGCGTGACTTGACCTTCCGGATCATCCCGAACCACAACTGTATCGCCGAGCATTGACAGGGCGCGAGTGAGGAACAATTCGAAAGGCGCCGCGGTCGAGTGGGCGCCAAAACCATTGTGAAAAGACCAGGTAAAGACCGTTTCCGCACCGCGATAATTGCAGGCGTCCATAACCGCCAACCATTCGTTTATGAGGCAACTCTTGCCGACGCCTGCGACGCCGGTAACTTGAATGACATTGGCCGCGCATTGATCCCAGGCTTCATTTAAAAACGCGAGTTCGACTTCCCGGCCCAACAATTTTTCGCTGGTTGCCGGCAGATCGCTGTGGAAAATACGCCGGGGCCTATGCTGTCTTGCTCGATTGCGCCGTTCCAGCGTCATCCTGACCTCTTTTTCGAACTTCTCGTATTCCAGCGTAAACAGATAGGAATCGATGCCAAACAATTGTCCAACCCGGAAGTAATGCACATCCGGAATGGCGTCGCCGGACTGCGTGCCGCCGCCTGTTCCCCACCTGCTGACTGATTGGCGGCTTATGCCAAGCAAATCGGCCAGTTTCCGGTTGCTGTTGATGTCCGGCCTGACTTTCAACTGGTAGAGAAGCTTGAACTTCTTTGCAAGCTTAGGATGCTTGATCATTCACATGCCCCCAACTTCGTGGATTAGCATAGAGATAACTTTCACTGCTTGCAATCGGCTTCATTCCACCGCCGGCGCCCTTCTCATCTCACACCGCTAATGCTAGATTCCGCTAACCAGACAATCGCCCTGAAGAGAACTGGCATCATGATAAAAATGCAAATCGCAGCCGTCCTGATTCTGGCCAGCCTGCTCGCCGGTCCGGTACTTTCCCAGGAACTCTCCTCAGACCTAGGACCGATCGGGCCCAGCCCGTACGAGTACCATACCGAGACATGGATTCAGCCATTCGGCCCGGAAGGATTTTCCTGGGGCGGCAACGCGGGAGTGTATGCGCAATCGGAGGATCGCATCTTCTTTCTGCAGCGCGGCATAACCGAGCTGCCGAATCCGATTCCGCCTGACTACACGAATTTCCCCGGCTCCATGGGCTGGAACGTGCTGACCGGCCGCGGCCGGGTCTGGAGCAATTGCATTTATGTGGTCAACAGCGAAGGCGAGGTGCTTGAAGTCTGGGACCATTGGGACCACCTGTTCACCGGCGCCAACGGGCCCGGTCCGCATCGCCTGCGCATGAGCCCCTACGACCCGGAGAACCGGCTGTGGCTGATTGAGGAAACCGGCCACATCATTTATGTCTTTTCCAATGACGGCGATCAATTGCTGATGACTCTGGGCGAGAAGAACGTCGCGGGTAACGACGAAACGCATTATGACCAGCCGCAGGACGTCGCCTTCCTGCCGGACGGCAAGATCCTGATCGCGGACGGCCTCGGCAACAAGCGCGTGGTCGTGCGCAATGCCGATGGCTCCTATCATTCCGAATTCGGCGAGGAAGGAACCGAACCGCATCAGTTTGCCAGTGTGCATAGCATCGCTGTCGGACCGGACGACAGACTCTACGTGCTTGACCGCAACAACCGTAATGTCAAGATATTCCAGCAGACCGCGGCGATGGACTCCGCCGAGTATCCCGCCTACGAATACGTCACCACCTGGGGAGGACTCGACACGCCGCTGGATATCACGGTAAGCGATTCCTACGCCTGGGTGACCGATAACGATCCGCCGAAGATCGTGAAATTCAATCTTGCCGACGGCTCGCGCGACTATACCTGGCTGTTGCCGGCCGAAGGCCAAGACTACTGGATCGAGATGCACTCCTTTTCCGCGGACGAGGCGGGCAATCTCTATGGCGCCGACAACCAGACCGGCAGGCCGCAGAAGATGACGCCGCTGCCCGGCGCCAATACGGAGCATCTGGTAACGCGGCAATACGTGCCCCGCTAGCGCAATCAAATCAGCGATTCCCGCTGCAAATCAGATATCAATGAAATCAACGGTTTGCGATTGCCGTAAAAAAAGGTTTTCGTAAACTTTTCGTGCTGGATTCGGATAAACGGTCATGAGGTCTCTGTGTTGAGGGGAGTTGTCATGGCCAAGGTGGAGTTGCGCGGTGCGTTGAGCGCGCCGGGTTTGTTACGCGAGGTTCGGAAGTGTTTCGAGCGGATTCCGGATTCGGTGCGAGGCCGCAAGCGGGGTCTGCCGGATTATCTGATGTCGGGTCTGGCGGTGTTCGGGCTGAAGTTTCCCTCCCTGCTGCAGTTTGATCGCGGCGCGCGGGACGACGGGTTGATCCGGGAGAATCTGAAGCATCTGTACGGTATCGTTGACGCGCCGTGCGACACGGCGCTGCGGGAGCGGCTGGACGAGGTGGAGCCCTCGGTGCTGCGGGGCGCGTTCAAGCGGTTGTTCGCGGTGTTGCAGCGAGGCAAGGGGCTGGAGGGGTTCACCTGGCTGGGTCATTATCTGCTGTCGGTGGACGGCACGGGGTATTTTTCCTCTTCGCGGGTGCGCTGCAAGCGTTGCTGCGAGAAGCGTCACCGGGACGGGCGGGTGACATATTATCACCAGATGCTGGGGGCGGTGCTGGTGCATCCGGCGCACCGGGAGGTGTTTCCGCTGGCGCCGGAGCCGATCGCGCGGGAGGACGGGTCGAAGAAGAACGACTGCGAGCGCAACGCCGCGAAGCGGCTGCTGACCCATGTTCGGCGGGAGCATCCGCATCTGAAGTTGCTGGTGGTGGAGGACGCGCTGGCGTCGAACGGGCCGCACATCGAGTTGCTGCGGTCGCTGGACATGCGATTCGTGCTGGGCGCGAAGCCGGGGGACCACAAGCATCTGTTCGAGTGGGTGGAGGCCACGCCGGGGACGCGGATGTTCGAGACGGTCGATACCGGCGGTGTGACGCGCCGCTACCGCTATCTCAACGGCGCGCCCTTGAACGAGGCGCACTTCGACCTGGAGGTGAACTTTCTGGAGTGTCGGGAGACCCGTCCCGGCAAGAAGGAACGACGCTTCTCCTGGGTCACGGACATCGAGGTCACCGAAGCGAACGCCGAGGCGCTGATGCGGGCCGGGCGCGCCCGCTGGCGCATCGAGAACGAGACTTTCAACACCCTGAAGAACCAAGGCTACGGCTTTGAGCACAACTATGGCCACGGCGACAACCATCTGGCGACGGTGTTCGCGCACCTGATGATGCTCGCTTTCTTCATCGATCAGGCGCAACAGAGGAAATGCCGCCTGTTCCAGGCGGCGCAGGCCAGGGCGGAACGGCCCCTTTACTTCTGGCAAAAGGTGAGAAGCCTGTTCACCACCCATATTCTGCGCGACTGGGGGACGCTGTACGGCGCTATCGCCTTCGGTGTCCGTCCCCGCGAGCCGGAGTTGCTCGACACCTCGTGAGGGTGCGCCGCGGCCGGTTGCGCGAAAAGCCGGTTCTTCGGGGCAGCACAGGGTAGCCGAAATCAGCATCCGGCAAAGCGCGGAAGGAGTTGCCGCGCCGCGACGTCTCCCACCGGCCCGATGAGCGGCTTTCCCCGGCGTCAGGCAATCGCCGGCTCCGTTAGCGGGAGAAGCTGCAATCAAATTGAACGGCTTGCAGTAATCTTCCGATTGGCGATAATCAGAGGATTACTCCTGCGAGAGGGAAACCTGCCATGAATCGGACTTTCGCGACATGCGGCGTCTTGTTTGCCCTGCTGCTCATGCCGGCGCTTGCCAATGCGCAGAGCGAGTACGAAGTGCCGCGTACCATCGACGGCCATCCGGACCTGCAGGGCGTCTGGGAAAACAACACCCTGACCCCTGTCGAGCGCCCGGAAGCATACGCCGACCGGGAATACTTTACCGATGAAGAGATCGCTTTCCTGCAGCAGCGTGCGCGGGAAGTGAATCTGTCGGGCGACGACGCACTGTTCGGAGACGGCTTCTTTTCCGCCGCGGTAACCGGCGAGATCAACTCCTACGATCCCACCACGGGCAATTACGACTCGCAATGGATCGTGGACCGGATCGTTCACCGCCGCACTTCACAGATCATCGATCCACCGGACGGAAAGTATCCGCCGCGCACTCTGGAATCGATTGCCAGCGCCCGTGAACTGGCCGAACATCGGCGCCTGCACCCGGCGGATTCCTGGACCGACCGCCCGCTCGGCGAGCGCTGCCTGTCCTTCGGCGCGCCGCGGCTGAGTTCGGGCTACAACAGCTATTGGCAGATCGTGCAGACTCGCGACACCGTGGCGATCATCCAGGAAATGGCGCACGACGTGCGCATCGTCCCCATCGTCGAGCAGCCTCATCTAACCGGCGGGATCAAGTTGTGGCACGGCGATTCGCGCGGCTGGTGGGATGACGATACCCTGGTCATCGAAACGACCAATTACTCGGAGGCAAGCAGCACCAGCCCAGGTACGGAGAGAAAGGTGAATACCGAAAGGCTGACCCGAATCAGTGATAACCAGATTCAGTATCACTTCACGTCGGACGACCCCGGTGCATTCTCCGCTCCGTACACGCGCGAAATCCTCCTCGACTACACCCCGGACAAGATCTACGAATACGCCTGCCACGAGGGCAATTACGGCATGTACAACATCCTGTCCGGACATCGGACCGAGGAAAGAATGGCGAGGGAAGCCGCGGAACAGTAAGATTTGGTTTCAGCGCTTCGAGAGAGGCCACGCAACCCTACGGGGCTACGCGCTTTCCCCGGCAATGTAATCCGAAAACGCGTTGAAATTTACCACGATATCAACCAATTGGCTCGCCGTGAGATATGGTGCCAGCCGCGTTTGCAGATGTTCTAATGACAGTACGCTCTGCGCCAACTCATTGCTTGTAATGTCTCCTTCTCGCTGGGCGAATATCAGTCCTAGGTTGAACTGATGCCATTCGGTGATTATTTTCCGAACCGTTGGTTCATCCGGGAGTTCCATATCTTCAATGAACTCTTCCCAAAACACTTCGTAAGCAGTCTCCGCGACGCTCGCCGGGGCGGCTAGAGAAGTAATCGCATACCGCGACGGCGCCAGTCCCGGCCCCGGCGCTTCCCTGGTATCCAATATGAGGTAGGGTGGAGGTGGCTCCGGCTCTTTACGTCCCGCTCTGCCGGGAACGACATCAACATTAATGCCGTCTACATGTACTTCCACCGTTGCGTGCGAGATTCCTGAGATGGGGTCTGGCGCAGCCTCGATCAATTCTTCACGAGAATCCGTAACGGAAATCTCTTCAATAGTCGGGTCGGGCTGACCATATCGCAAAAGGGAAAGTGCTCCCAAGGACACGAGCACGCCGAGGAGCAGCGATCCACAGTGTTTCGAGAAGGAATCCATTCTGGTTATCCAGCGCCTTGTTCGCAATTAGAGTAGTGGGTGTCACATAGGAGTGGCGGCCGGTATGGAACGAGTCCGCGGGAAGGGCATTTGAGCCGGTCAGCGGCAATGATGAAACGTCCAAGTGGGCTTCCCATGCATTGCCAAGACCTGACCGACAGCAACTTGTTCAGAGAATCCTTAGTCCAACAGCCCAAGCCTGCGCCCAAGGGAAATGAAGATTCCACTTTCATCCACCCTCCGTGCGCCTGTGGGTGCCCCCGCTTCAACTAGCATTTGTTCCATTTCTGGGTCATTAAACCTGATAGCGTGCGCGAGCGCGTACTCCCCGGAAATGCCGGTAGCATCCGCGCCCGCGTCCAGTAACACGCGGACCACCTCCGTATGCCCGTTCTGCGCGGCAACGTTCAACGCTCCAGTCAAAGGGTTGTCCGGATCGCGC
This sequence comes from Pseudomonadales bacterium, assembly GCA_963666325.1. Taxonomy (GTDB): domain Bacteria; phylum Pseudomonadota; class Gammaproteobacteria; order Pseudomonadales; family Pseudohongiellaceae; genus UBA9145. The sequence continues at coordinate 3,668,472 of OY762706.1, read as the reverse complement.
AAATAGTTTGGGTTGGCCCCAGCATCGAGAAGTACCCGCGCCGCGTCGACACTGCCATTAAGCGCCGCGTCTCTCAAAGCACTCCGCCCCTCATAATTCGGTAGATTTACGTCGCCACCCGCAGCGATCAGCGCGCGCAAAATTTCCGGACTATTGTCGCGTGCAGCTTCACGCATCGCGCTGTTCCCGTCCGTGGTAAACCGATTGGGATCCACCCCGGATGCCAAATAGGCTTGCACGGTGGGCAAATCTTTATCGTCCGAAGCGCTGATTATGCCGTAATGTCCATTAGCGATCATTTGATCCACGTCCGCTTGGTTGGAAGCAATACCATCCGTTATGAGTTGTTCCCTGTGGTCCAAGAAAGCTTCCATTTGTCCCGGAGTCAAGACTTGTGAAAGTCTCGAATAAAGCTGATTTCCCGCTTCGTCCTTGGCCGCGATGATGGCACTGTCTTCGTGTGAATCGTCCCCAAACGCGAAGGATAGTTCAGTATCCAAGGCTCTTGCTTCAATCCAGGCATCCCTCACAAACCGGGAATCCGAAGTGTTCAGGCCCAAGCCGTCCACAAACGACGCCCAGTCCCGCTCATATCTGCGTGCGGCATCGGCCAAATGATCGGTAGGGCCGAATGTCATTTGCCGCCTTTCATCGAATGTTAGCGGATTGAAAACCTCTTCCAACTCTTCCGGGGAAAAGTTTCGCTGGAGTTCGGCAAGCATTGCTTGTTCTTCAACCGGCAATGCTTCTGTCGAATACTGTGGCCCAGGTCGAGCCGGGGCGCTGTTGGAGGGCCGCGAATCGACGACCGACCCAGAAACTTCCTCCGACCCGGAATTATCCGCTAGCTCGGAAGGTTCCCGTAGGTAAAAGACTGTCGCAAGCGCGGCACACGCGGCAAGCGTTGCCAGTGAAGTTGGTTTGTCAAATTTCATGTCTCGTCCTCATTTGAGTGTATTCATTGGTGTAGCAAAAAATCAGCAATTAGCTACACACTCTACAGTCACTGTTCCTCTACGCGGTACGGGATAGGCCAACCAATTTCCAATTCCCATATATCCTACGTTAAATGCCCTCACTTCGTGTTGATGCATATTTATCCGATTTTGCGCGTATACACAATACTCGGTTCTATCACGCATGCCTGAGTCAAGCGCCTCAACTTGATCATTGTAATAGTTGTGTATTCTTGCGTAGTCAACAGCTGCATTGTAGTTCCTGTTTTCATTCCAATAAGTGTAAACATCAGTAAGAACACTGACAATTTGGGCGACCCTTCGTAGTACAATCCATCCATTTGGCGCAACATTTGCACTTGGTGGATAGGTGGGCGGCACCAACTCTTCTCCTGATTCATATTGCTCGCGAAGTGTATCGAGTTGATCTATATTCCAATCTGCGTCATTTATAGCAGTGACTCGATCATCTTCTATCCTCTGCAAACGGTCGTTGCCGTACTTCAGGTTTCTTTGGGCACATTGGTACCAATCCCACGTATTTCCATGATTCCCCAAAGCAGCATTGTAGCCCGTTGTAGTATCAAGAGTGTACCTAGTGGACTGACCAAACGCCGGTAACGCCAAAACCATCAAGACCAACAAAATTAACGCCCTCATCCGAATATCCCCATTTTCGTTCGTAAAAGATCAATGTCGTAGTGTTGAGCCCTATCGAAGGGCACGCTGAGAACCTGTATGCAGGTTTGAGGAAACAGTAAGCTCAGGGGCAAGATGGCGCGGCCCCAAAATTGGGTAAATTTCTGAACTTTTTGCTGAGTGGGAAAACTTGAGCGAATACGGCAGCCAGCCTCGGCTTGTCCGTGTTCGTTGCTCTGGGCCTAGGGAAAGATGCCCAGGGACTTGACCAGAAGCACCACCGCCACTTGCCGCTTCAGTCCGAGCTTGGCCAGGATACTCTTGACTTGGGTGCGAATCGTATCCTCCGCGTGGTTTGTCGAAACGGCTATTGTGCGTACGTCCATGCCTTGGGCCAGAAGCGCCGCCACATTTGATTCAGCAGGCGTGAGGCCGAGGACCTTCCGAATCAGGGCGGGATCAATTCCAACGCTTCTCATGGGGCCGACAATCACCACTACCACGGCAGCCGACTGTAGCCGGGAATCTTCTTCGCTGCTGCATACAGGATGAAAGTGCATTGCCAGTGAAGGCTTTCCGTCTGGCCGACTAACGGCAACCGAGTCGGCGATGACCCGCTTTCCAGGCGGTGGAAGAACGCGGTTCAATACCCGCTGAAGTTCGCGATTGTCCTGTCGATTGCTGACAAAAAGGCGCTTATCCACATCAGACAAAATGTCTCCGTCCTTCAAAATGCGTTCTGCAGTGTCATTCGACGTGACGATCCGCCCGAGCGCGTCGAGATACAAGATACCCCGGCCGCCAGATTCAATTATCTCGGCCAGTGCTTTGACCAATGCTCTGGCGCCGGCAAGATCCTGCCGCGCCTCGTCGTTACGACTCATGACATTGTCATGGCGGGCAAGCGGTCTTTTGTCCCGTTCTTTATTATTCCGGCGATCCTCACCGTCCTTTTCCACAGGTCTATCTGGATGCGAGTCTGCATCCGGTCGCGATTTGAATTTCCGCCACTTGCTTTACATGTCGGGAATCAAACGCGGCTTAATCAAACTAGTATCACGAATTTGGGAAGGATAGGGCTACTGAATCGCATCGCGCTTACCCAAATTTGGGTAAATTTCAGTCTCGATCAGCGAATTAGGCTGTGGATTCTGCGACTCCGCTTCGCTCCGCGCAGAATGACGGGAAGGGGGTTAGGACTGAACGGAATATCGAGTATCAGGCGAGTTTTGCGAGGTGGAAGTTCTTCTTGCCGCGTTTGATGACGAAGTACTTTCCGTGTAGCGCGAGATTTCGATCGAGCGGATCGTCACCGGCGGTCTGAACTGCGTTATTCGCCGAGACGGCGCCGCTGTTGACGAGATCCCGGGCGATTCGCCGCGAACGCGCCAGGCCGCTTTCCACGAGCACATCCAGCAGGGAGGATTGCGGCGCGATTTCGGTGCAAGGCAAGCCGTCGTGTTCCAGTTGCCGCAGGTCGTCTTCCCCCAGGCCGGAAAGTTCTCCGGTAAACAGCGCCCCGGTGATTCGTTCCGCCGCCGCCAGGCCCTGCTCGCCATGCACTAGCCCGGTTACCTCCCGCGCGAGAACGCCCTGGGCCACGGGCCGGGCATTCGAAGCGGCGTCGGCCTGCTCGATCTTCTCGATCTTCGCAGGCGGCAGAAAAGTGAAATAACGCAGAAAATCATACACGTCCGCATCTGCGGCGTTGAGCCAGAACTGGTAGAAGGCATAGGGCGAAGTCTTGGCGGGGTCGAGCCAGACCGTACCTGCCTCGGTCTTGCCGAACTTGGAACCGTCGGCCTTGGTGATGAGCGGAAAGGTAATGCCATAGACCTGCTGCTGGTGCAGGCGCCGGGTAAGATCGATGCCGCCGGTGATATTACCCCACTGATCGCTGCCGCCGACCTGTATCGTGCAATCGTAACGCTTGCACAACTCCGAGAAATCGAATGACTGCAGGATCATGTAACTGAATTCGGTATACGAAATTCCCTCGCCGTCCCGTTCTATGCGTTGTCTCACCGATTCTTTCTGGATCATGTTGTTGACCGAGAAATGTTTGCCGACGTCGCGCAGGAAGCCGAGCATTTCGTAATCCCTGGTCCACTCCAGATTGTTTACCAGCAGCGCGGAATTGGCGCCGCAGTCGAAATCGAGAAAGCGGGCGAGTTGCGGCTTGATCCGCTCTACCCAGTCGGCTATTACGTCGACTGAATTGAGCTTGCGTTCGGTGTCCTTGAAACTGGGGTCGCCGATCAGGCCCGTGGCGCCGCCAACCAGGGCGACGGGCCTGTGGCCGACAAGCTGAAAGCGCCGCAACGCCAGCAATGGGAGCAGATTGCCGATATGCAGACTCTCCGCGGTCGGGTCGAATCCGCAATAGACGGTGCGACTCCCGCTCGCCAGATGCTCTACGAGTTCCTCGCCGCCTGCGAGTTGGGCGATGAGTTTTCTCGATTCGAGTTCGGTGACTATCGATTCCTGCGCCATGTCCGCGCCTATCAAGCTAACGGGAACTTATGGTTCCCCGCTCTTGTCAAAATGGCTGTGGGCCGCAAATTGGCCCAAAACCGGGAAAGTTGCCGATCTTACAACAGTCGGCCGTGGATTTGGCTACCTTTGAAGAAAGCCGATAGTTAATTTGTCGGCCGCAAATTCGGCAGCATGGATAGTGTTAGCCCAAAGCAGTAATGTCCCCTTTGTCCAATTCTAAAATGTCCCCTTTTTGGCCGAACGGAGGCTGGTTGGATGGGCGACGGGGAGGTGTATTTGACGATTCAGGAATCGGATCGCGTGGCGGTGGTCCGGGAAGTGGTGGAGAAGCGTCTGACGCGATGTGAAGCGGCGCGGCGCCTGGGTCTGAGCGTTCGGCAGGTCAAGCGGTTGGTGCGGCGCTACCGGGACCTGGGGGCTTCGGGGTTGGCGTCGGGCCATCGCGGCCGTCGCCCGAACAATGCGATCGACCCGTCTGTGCGCCGGGCGGCGCTGGATCTGGTTCGCGAGCGTTACCCGGATTTCGGTCCGACCTTCGCGTGCGAGAAGCTGGTGGAGGCGCACGATTTCAAGCTGTCGGCGGAGACGTTGCGGGGCTGGATGATCGAGGAGAGGCTGTGGCGGCCGAAGGCGCGGCGGGGTGTGCAAGCGCACCCGAGCCGTCCCCGCCGGGAGTGTCTGGGCGATCTGGTGCAGATCGACGGTTCGCCGCACGACTGGTTCGAGGAGAGGGGTCCGCGGTGCACCCTGATCGTGTACGTGGACGACGCGACGTCGCGGCTGCTGGCGATGGGGTTTTGGCCGGCGGAGACGACCGAGGCCTACATGGCGACGACGCGGGTGCACCTGGCGGCCTGCGGGCGGCCGGTGGCGTACTACTCGGACTGCCACAGTGTGTTCCGGGTGAACCGGCGGGGCCGGGAAGAAGAGTTGACGCAGTTTGGGCGGGCGATGGAGACGCTGGACATCGCGCCGGTCCACGCCGGCAGCCCGCAGGCCAAGGGCCGTGTGGAGCGGGCCAACCTGACGCTGCAGGATCGGCTGGTGAAGGAGATGCGGCTACGGGGGATCGGCGGCGTCGCGGCGGGGAACGTCTACCTGCCGACGTTCATGGCGGACTACAACCGGCGTTTCGGCGTGGCGCCGCGCAATCCCGCGGACGCGCACCGGGCGGTGTTGCACGACGACCGGGAACTGGATCTGATTCTGTGCGAGCAGCACACGCGCAAGCTGACGAAGAACCTGTCGCTCAGCTTCGAGGGAGATACCTGGCAAGTCACGGGTCAAGGCAAGGGCTACCGGCTGCGCGGTGCGGCGGTGACGGTGTGCAAGGGTTATGACGGCGCGGTGACCGTGTTGCGCGACGGGCGCGAGCTGCCGGTCAGGCTGCTTGCCGGGGGCGGGACTCCGCCGCCGGTCGAGGACGGGAAGAGCGTTCGGTCGCGGGTGGACAAGGCCAAGGCGCGGCAGCAGTCCAGGCCGACCTGGAAGCCGAAGCCGGACCACCCCTGGCGGGGTTCGTTCAAGAACGATTCGAAAGCGGTCGCCGGATAGCGGCGGCGCGGCCTTGCGCTCCGGTCGCTACGCTCCCTGCGCGCAAGGCCGAAGGGGGACATTTCTGCTTTGGAGAAAAGGGGACATTTCTGAATTGCTTTGACATCGGCAGCATGGATAGATGAAACAGGCGCCAAAAAAGTGTAACCTTTTGCGCTTGACCGCAAGGACCGCCGACGGGAGTCGGCGTTTTGGAGGAAACGATATCAGCATTCCATCCACCCAACGCCGCCCGAGAGGGGATGGCCGAAGTTCAATGATGGCGCTGATGCCATTCGGCGCGATCGGCCTGTTTGTCATGACATTGACGCTGGCGCCGGTGGAGTCCGAACCATTGGCCGTCGCGGTCGCTCCCGAAATGATCTTCGATCTGCCGCTGTTGCCGGAAATTCCGGAATTCGAATCCGACGAACCAATTCAACTGAAAGCCGAGCCTGAGCCCTTTCCCGCGCCGCTGCAATCCACCGGCTGGCAATTCGTGGAAGTACGAACCGGCGATTCGCTGAGCAGACTGTTCGCGAAACTCGACCTCGATGCTGCCGATCTCGCGCGGCTCATGCGTAGCGGCGAAGAAGCCAGTGTGCTGAACGCCATGAAGGAAGGCTACCAGCTCGGTTTCAGACTCGACGAATCCGGCAGCCTCGACGAATTTCGCCTGGTGCGGTCGCCGCTGGAGGAACTTGCGTTCGAGCGCGATGGGGAAGAGTTCAGCGTCAAACGCATCAGGCATACGCCGCGCGTAGAAACCACGATCAGGGCCGGCACCGTTTACAGCAGTCTGCTGGCGGCCGCCGAGCGCGAACGGGTACCGCCGACGCAAAGCATGCGCATGGTCGATATTTTCGGCGGCAAGATCGATTTCATGCTCGACACACAGCCCGGCGACCAGTTCGCCATTTACTACGAGCAGCAATATCTGCAAGACGAATATGTCGGCGAAGGCGACATGCTTGTAGCGCGATTCGTCAATCGCGGCAAGGAACATCTCGCAGTGCGCTACGAAACCGTGGACGGCCAGGTAGGCTATTACACCCCGGACGGCAACAATATGCAGACCGGTCTGATGCGCAATCCACTCGATGTGTTCCGCATCAGTTCACAATTCAATCCGAAACGCCTGCATCCTATCCTCAAGCAGGTCCGTCCCCACGAGGGCACCGACTATGCGGCGCCGACGGGCACTCCCGTCCGCGCCACCAGCGACGGCAGTATATCCCGCGCTTCCCGCTACGGCTCGTATGGCAATATCGTCATCGTCGCTCACCCAGGCGGTTTCGAAACCCGTTACGCCCACCTGTCCCGATTCGCCGACGGCATGAAGCCAGGCGCCAGGGTTCGCCAGGGCGAGGTGATCGGCTATGTCGGCGCCACGGGCAGCGCCACGGGGCCGCATCTGCATTACGAAGTGCTGAAAAACGGCGTACCCCGCAATCCGAGCCGCGCGAGCGAATTGATGCCGCCGGCGCCCGGTATCGGTGAAGACGAAATGGACCGATTCAGAAGTCATACGGATTACTTGCTGGCGCAATTCGATGCGCATAATCAGGATCTGGTCAGAAAGAGTACGGGAGTGAGCGCGGACTGAGCGCCTCACATGAATCTGGACGAGCTCTATATCGGGCTTATTTCCGGCACCAGCATGGACGCCATCGACTGTGCCCTGGTTTCTTTTGCTGAAGATCAGCCCAGACTGATCGCATCGCGAATACATCCCCTTGATGAAGACTTGCGCACCGGCATTCTTGCCCTGTGTGAAGGCAAGGCCGTTCCGGCAAGCGAAGTGGGCAGACTCGATGCGAGCATGGGCAGCGCTTTCGCCGGCGCGGTCTGCGCACTGCTGGAAGATCAGGGAATACCTGCCGACCGCATTCGCGCCATCGGCAGCCATGGCCAGACCGTCTGGCACGAACCGGGCGGCGATCTCTCCTTCTCCATGCAACTGGGCGACCCGAACCGGATCGCCGAGACGACAGGTATCGGCACGGTCGCGGATTTCCGGCGCCGGGACATGGCCGCCGGCGGCCAGGGCGCCCCGCTCGCCCCCCTGTTGCATCGGGCGTGTTTCATGCCGGACACCGGCAGGCGCGGCATCGTAAACATTGGAGGCATAGCGAATCTGACGGTTCTGTCCGCCGCCGGGCCTTGCATGGCCTTCGATACCGGTCCCGGCAACCTGCTGCTCGACTACTGGACCGCGAAACATCGCGGCGAGCCCTTTGACCGCGGCGGTTCATGGGCCGCCGGGGGCAAGTGTTCGCAATCCCTGCTGGAATCCATGCTGGGAGAGGCGTATTTCGAGGCGCCGCCGCCCAAGTCCACCGGACGTGAACTGTTCAACGCCGCCTGGCTGGAACGGCATCTTGCCGCCGCGACTCTGACTCCAGCAGACGTTCAGGCCTCCCTGGCCGAACTGACCGCGGCGACCATCGCCGAGGCCGCGCGAAGATTCGGCCCGCTCGACGACCTCCACGTGTGCGGCGGCGGCAGCCACAACGCATTCCTTCTTGAGCGGCTCGCTGCAAACCTGCCCGGCTGCGCAATCGACACCACCGCGGCGCTGGGCATGGATCCGGACATGGTCGAAGCGGTATGTTTCGCCTGGCTGGCAAAGCAGGCACTGGAGTCAAATTACCTGGAGACCGGATGCTTCACCGGCGCCGGACATCCGGTGGTGCTTGGCGGAGTTTTTCCCGGTGGGAAAGGCGGCTAGATCGAGAAAGAGGCCCCGCAGCCGCAGGTTGTCGTAGCCATGGGATTTTCCACGACAAAGCGAGAACCTTCCAGCCCCTCCAGATAGTCGACCTTGGAGCCGACGAGATACTGGAAGCTCAGGGGGTCGACGAGCAGGCTCGCTCCCTTGTTGTGGACCACGGTATCGTCCTCGGCCACGTCTTCGTCGAAGGTGAAGCCGTACTGGAAACCGGAGCAGCCGCCGCCGGTAACGAATACGCGCAATTTCAGATTGTCATTGCCCTCTTCCGCAATCAGCCGATGCACCTTGTCCGCCGCCTGGTCGGTGAACTGCATGACTACGGGATCCTGGGACTGCACTACGGACATATCTGCTCCACCTCAGCCATGGCGAATCTGTTCGCCATGGGACTGAAACGATTGATTAAGGGGGATATTGTAACGCGAACGGCGCGCCCCGGTCAGTCGGGGCGCGTTTTGGCTTACATGGCGCTCGCGTCTTCTTCCCTGTCGACTTGCAGCAAGGCGATTTCCGGCTCTTCCCGGTCCATGCGGGTCAGACTGCCGTTCACCGCGGAACCCATGACCATTTCGATAAGATTGTAGACCACATTGCCGTTGACCACGCCTTGCGCAGCCAGCTCAATGTGCTTCGATGCCCGCACATTTCCGTTTACGCTGCCGTTAATAACCGCCAGCGGCACTTCGATGTCACCTTCGATGGAGCCGTTCTCGGCGACTCGCAATTGCGCTTCCGAATCTTCCTCCGCCAGCACTTTGCCGACTACGCGTCCTTCGATAATGAGTTCTCCCTCGAAATGAATATCCCCGTTCACCGTTGTGGAACTGGAAATCAAGGTGTGATTCTTTACGGTATTACTGGCCATGGCGCCTCCCGGCTTCTTGTTTAACATGCCTATCCTCTCTGACAATAAGGTAACTTGCAATTGTGCTTGCCGCCACTGTCACGCGCAAGCAGATCAGGGCAACGGTCCTATTCCCTCCAGTCCCTCGGATTCGTCCCATCCGTACATTATGTTCATGCATTGTATTGCTTGTCCCGCCGCTCCCTTGACCAGATTGTCCTCCGCCGCGAGCACAACCGCCATCTCCGATTTTTCTATGTAATTTACCGCGATTTCACAAACATTCGAACCGCGGACTTCCCGGGTCGCGGGCAATTCTCCCTGGGGCAGCACCTGTACGAAGGGCTCGTCGGCGAATCGCCGTTCGAATGCGTTTTGCAACATCTCTGCGCTACAGGCGTCCGGGTCGCGAACAGGTGCGTAACAGGTGGCAAGAATGCCACGGATCATCGGGGTCAGATGCGGCACAAAGGTCAATGTCACAGGACCGCCGACGGCGGTCTCCAACCCTTGCACGATTTCCGGATGGTGCCGATGTCCCGCCACGGCATAGGCGCTGATCGATTCGGAGGCTTCGCAAAGCAGGTACTCCGCCGCGGCCTTGCGTCCGGCGCCGCTGACGCCGGATTTTGCATCGGCGATCAGCCGCGACTCGTCCACCAGGCGATTTTCCAGCAGGGGCAGCAAAGCGAGCTGGATGGCGGTGGGGTAACAGCCGGGAACCGCAATCAGTCGCGCATCGCGAATCAGCCCGCGATTGACTTCGGGCAGTCCATAAACCGCTTCGGCCACGAGATCAGGGCATTCGTGAACCGTACCATACCATTGCTCCCAGCAGTCGATATCGCGAATGCGGAAATCCGCCGAGAGATCGATTACCCTGGCCCCGCCCGCAAGAAACTGTGCGGCGGATTTCATGGCGACCGCATGGGGCGTGGCGAAGAAGACCACGTCGCATTCGCCCAGCGCCGGCGCTTCCGGCGTACTGAACTCGAGGTCGAGACGGCCGCGCAGGTTGGGAAAATGGCGCGGCACGGCCGTGCCCGCGAGTTCTCGCGAAGTCACGCAACTCACTTCTACATGCGAGTGGCCCGACAACAGGCGCAACAACTCCACGCCTGTGTAACCCGTGGCGCCCACAATGCCCGCGGTAATCATGCTAGACTGCTTTCGCCGCTTGAAAAGGCGGTTATCTTACACGGTCGATGCCCGGCGAGAAACTTCCATGCTCTGGCTGAAATCCTTTCACATCATTGCCATGGTGTGCTGGTTTGCCGGCCTTTTCTATCTGCCGCGACTCTTCGTCTATCACGCCATGAGCGAAGACGCGATCAGCCGTGACCGTTTCGTGGTCATGGAACGCAAGTTGTTCTGGGGAATTACCACGCCTGCCGCGGCGGCCACGCTGCTGTTCGGATTCTGGCTTCTTTTCGGCAATCCTGACTACTTTCTCGCCTGGTGGTGGATGCAGGCCAAGCTTGGGCTCGTTGCCCTGTTGCTCGTTTATCACGGCATGTGCTGGGTCTACATGGGCGCCTTGCGCGACGGCGGCAACAAACGCAGCCATGTCTTCTACCGCGTCTTCAACGAATTGCCGGTCTTCCTCCTGATCGCCATTGTCGTTCTGGTCGTCGTCAAGCCGGTATTGTAATCGGCATGAATACCGGCAAACCCATTGTCCTTTGTTTTTCCGGACTCGACCCCAGCGGCGGCGCCGGAGTGCAGGCCGATGCGGAAACCCTGCTCAGCCTGGGATGTCATTGCGCACCCGTTGCGACCGTGCTGACGGTGCAGGACACCGTCGACGCCAGCAGGATGGTTCCCGTAGTTGCCGACCTGATTGCGGATCAGGCCCGTGCAGTGCTGGCGGACATGTCGGTTAGCTGTTTCAAATTGGGACTGTTTGGCAGCGTCGGCGCCATCACGGCCGTAAGCGGACTGTTGCGTGAACACGATGACATTCCGGTAGTGATGGACCCCGTCTGCGCCGCCGGCGGCGGTTACGCTTTCACGGGCCCTGAAGTGCTCACTGCCATGCGTGAATCACTGCTGCCGCAGGCGACGATAGTTACTCCAAACTCGGTCGAATTGATGCAATTGGCGCCGGCAGCGGTTTCGCCCGAAGCCGCGGCCGGCGACCTGCTGCGTCGAGGCTGCGGCAGCGTGTTGCTGACCGGAGGCCACGAATCCGGCAAGGAAGTAGTCAATCGCTGGTTCCGGGCAGGCCTCGAATCGATGGAATTCCGCTGGCGAAGGCTTGCGCACGAATTCCATGGCTCCGGCTGCACCTTGTCCAGCGCGATTGCCGCCAATCTGGCCCTGGGCCATGAAATGGAGACCGCTTTGCGCAATGCCCAGCAATTCACCTGGCAAGCGCTTGATCGAGGCTGGCGCGCCGGCGCCGGCCAACACTTGCCCGAGCGCGGATTCTCGCGCGAATCATGAGCTTTTCCGGAATCTATCCGATCACGGACGATGCCTTCATGAACCTGCCTGGACATGAGAATCTCTTGAGCGAAGTCGTGGGGGCCGGCATCGCGATGCTTCAATTCCGCGCCAAACATGGCAACCGGGACAAGGCCCGCCGGCAGGCCGGGTTTCTGCTTGAGATTTGCCGGCAACACAAGGCGCCGCTGATCATTAACGACAACGTGGAATTGTGTGCGCTCAGCGGCGCCGACGGTGTTCACCTGGGAAGGGCGGATTGCGATATCGCCGGCGCACGGTCCGCGCTCGGCCCCGACGCGATCATCGGTGTGACCTGTCATGGCTCACTGGAATTGGCCCGGTCCGCGCAGGACCAGGGCGCCGACTACGTCGCCTTCGGGAGGTTTTTCCCCTCGGTCAGCAAGCCGGGGGCCTCGTCCGCCCGGCTGGAAATTCTGCGTGAGGCACGCAAAACGCTGGACCTGCCGATAGCGGCGATCGGTGGAATCAATCGAAATAACGCGGACCGGGTTTTAGCCGCGGGAGCGGATCTGTTGGCGGTGATCCACGCGATCTTCGGCGCGCAGGATCCTGGCGCCGCGGCGCGGGGACTCGTGCGCATACACGCAGCGTCGGTCAGAGCACCAGGTGGACCACAACCATAATCGCCGACATCACCACGACGAAGACGCCCTCGATGACCGCGGCGAAATGACTGTTGCGATGAAACATTCCCGCTGATATCAGAATAACCGCGACCACGCTCACGGTCACCGCGATCATCAACCATTCACCTGCGTCCACCATCGCGCCGAGCAACCAGGCCAGCAGCAAGGTACTGACGAATTGCGTCGACAGCGCCTTGACGGCATGTTTGCCGGCGTCTTCCGATTCGAGGTCCACGCCCACGCCTTCCGCCCATCTGGCGCCGAAAACCCGCGGTGAATACCACAGCCCGCCCAACATGAAACTCAGGACCGTTGCGACGATTACGGCCAACCAACTTACTTCGGTCATAATTATTCCCCTAACAAAAAAACTAACATGTCACACGATCACCAACCGGCGGCTTGGCCGTCCTTGCGGTGGTCGGAACCGGCGCGGTAGACGCCATTCACCGGAAGGTCTTCGTCAATGCTTTGCTGATTGAATAGCGGCGGCGTCATCTCCGGGTCGCGTGTGAACAGGATGCCCTGGTAGCCCCCTACCGCGCCGCCGTCCACGCCGCGCACACTGTGCCCTCGCGCCCGCAGCGCGGGCCCGACCAGATCGAACAGATTATGCTCCAGCGACAGCACATTGCTGTTCTGGCTATGAGTGAATCGCGCGGCGTCGGTAGTCATTTGCACGTTCATGCCGTGATCGATCACGTTCACCATATGCTGGGCATGAGTTTCAGGCTGAACCGCGCCGCCCATGTTGCCGAAGGTCATCAGCGGTTCGCCGTTGCGGGAAACGAAACCGGCGATGATCGAATGAAACGGCCGCTTCCTCGGCGCCACCACGTTGGGATGATCCTCGTCGAGTGTAAAGCCCACGCCGCGATTGTGCAGGATCATGCCATACGGCGGAATCGTGACGCCGCTGCCATAGACCGAAAAAATGCTGTGGATCAGGGAAACCATATTGCCCCAACGGTCGGCGGTTGTGAGATAGATCGTACCGCCGTCCAGCCCGCCGGTAACCGTAGGCTCGGCGGCGGCGTTCATGTCGATGCGGTCGCAGAGCGAGAGCGCGTAGGTCTTCGACAGCAACTGATTGAGCGGCGGGGGATTGAACAGCGGGTCGGCGTTATACGCTTGCAAGTCGGAATACGCCAGCTTTTTCGCTTCCACCATGAAATGCCAGTAATCAGGGCTCGACGGTCCGAGCGCCGCAAGACTCAGGCCGTGCACCGGAGCGCACATTTCCAGAATATTGAGCATTTCCAGCGCCGCCCATCCCTGCCCCGGCGGCGGCAACTGATGTATGTCATAGCCGTGATAACCGGTGGAAATCGGCTCTACCCATTCGGGTTCGAACTGCGCCAGATCCTCATGAGTCATGACGCCGCCCAGTGACCGCACCTTGGTAATCAGGGCATCGGCGATCGCCCCCTCGTAAAACGCGTCCTTGCCTTCTTCCTGCAACAGCCGCAGGGCATCGGACAGGTCGGGATTGCGAATGATGGAATAAAGCGCCGGCGCCTCGCGGCCGTCGAGGAACACCCGGGCTGAATCGGAATCTTCCAGTAATTTGTCGAGTTGCCTGGTCAGATCCACGTGCCGCCGTTCCGACTGTCCCCATCCCTCTTCGGCAATGCGCGCCGCACGTTCCAGCGTCTGCCCGAAATCCATGGTGCCGAAACGTTCCAGCAAGGCGTCGTATCCGGCTACCGCGCCGGGTACCGTAGCCGAATTCACACCGCGCCCCGGCACCCGCTCGACTCCCAGTTCCTCCTTGAAGAACTCGGGCGTCCAGCCAGCCGGCGCCCAGCCGGCCGAGTTCAGCGCGTACAGCCTGCGGTCGGCCGCGCTCCATACCAGTGCAAACAAATCTCCGGCCAGACCGGTATCGTTTTGTGAAGTGACATCGAGCACCGCAGCCGCTGCCACCGCCGCGTCGATCGCATTGCCGCCCTTTTGCAGAATATCGAGTCCCGCCTGCGCCGCCAGCGGATCGCTGGTGGCGACAATGCCGTGGCGGGCGATGACCTCGGATCGACCCTGGCCGGCGAAGCCCTGGGCGCGGCTGCCCGGCACCGTGACTATGCCGGCCGCCGGATTCGGACGCTCAGACGTGGGAATGCCGAAGGCGTTGGGGGACTGGGAAAGCGCGGGAACCGCCCAGGCAATCGAGGCGCCAAAAAACAGAATTCGAATGGTATTTGTCATGATCAATGTGGATGCGCCGCAAGATGCTGCGCGAGCAGGTCCTTGCCGTAATCGTTGCCGTTCGGTGTTCTGACAACTGTATGGATATGGTCTCTTGTGGGTACGCCGGGCTGATTCTTCTGCAAGGTTCCCACCGGATTCTGATGGTCGAATTCGATCAGGATGACCGGGCTCTGGATGCGGTAATAGAACACCGCGTCATCCGCGCTGCCGCCGCGCCAGCCGAACCAGGTTTCGTCCAGATGTTCACCGATCTCCTCCATGGTGACATCGGCGTGGGGGTCTCTCAGATTGCCGACGTATTCGCGAATCACCGCCAGCAGCGCCAGCTTCTGGGAACTGTCCAGTTCCGAACCGCGGATCCCCTCGGGGTCCAGCACGAGGTTGTCCTGATTGGCGGCGGCCACCATGTTGTTGCGGGTCTTCTCCGGGTCGATGGTGGCGGTAGTCTGCTGCTCCGGGCTCAGGGATTGCATAAGCGCCAGGCCCAGGTCCTGCTCGCCCTGCAAGATGATGTTTCCCGCATACTTGCCGGACTCGGCCACGACCGGCTCCCCACCCCAGAACGCGGGCGTCATGACCACCTGGTCGCCGAGCACGAAGTAATTGATAACCAGGTGATGGCCATCCAGTTGCCAGCCCCAGGGTTCGGACTCCGAGGGCATGCCCATGAAGGTGAAATAGAATTTCTCCTCATGGTAGCGGATCGGTTCGCCATTGAGTTCGAGCAGAGTCTGTTCGGTACGCATGATGCTGCGGGTCTTCTCTACGCCCGCGGCGCTGAGCGATTCATCGAGCAGATTCCAGGCCGCGGCTTTCTGCTCTTCGTTCATCTCTTCCAGGCTGACGCCCCGTCTGGCGAAGATACCGACATCCACATTCGACCAGTCGCGCCATTCCGGATCCTCTACGGCAAAATGCGCCCGGCTCAATTGCGCCGTGTCCAGCGTGGCCAGCATCGCGGTCGCGGCTTCCAGCACCGGCGCGGTGGAAACTCCGGTTTCCCGCACCTGGAACAAACCTTCAATAAGGCCGTCGGAGGTGGTCAGCCCGCTGAACGGTTCTCCCATGGCCCGGGCGGCGCCGCGCATGAAACTGCTTTTCTGGTTCAGCAACCCTTCCGGATACTGCGACTGGGACCAGGCGAAGCTGATGGCCAGTCCCAGCAAGGCGAAAGCGGGCAGCAACACGCTGGTTGATCTATTCATCACCGCACCTTTAATCTTGTGAAGTTGATCGGTAGAGCCTACCTGTTGATGATACGGTCGACAAGTGGGGGCGAGACATGCCTCGCCCCTACTCGGCCATCACTGCCGCCAATTTTTCCTCGCTGCGCCAGCGGCCCCCATGCAAACGCGACGCATAGACGACGGCGATGCTGAATACCAGCAAGGTGAACACGATCCAGGATACCTGGGCGCTCAACCGCCAGACGAGAATGATGAAGTACTGAATCACCAGCATCGCCCAATGCAAAGTGACCGAAGCGATCATCAGCCAACGCGTGTCGCCGGCGCCGCGCAACACCCCGCCGGCCACCAGGCAGGTGGCGTCCGCCATGGTGTAGCAGGACAGACCGATCATCATGAAGCCGGCCAGCGCGCGAATCTCTTCGAAGTCACCGCCCGGCGGCGCGAATATTTCGACCAGGGGAAAACGGAACACGATGTAAATAAAGGCGAGCGCCGCGGAATAACACAGGCCGAGCGCGAAGCCCGCGCGTATCACCTGGTTGGTATGTTCCATTTCGCCGGCGCCGACGAATCGCCCGATCATGCTGATCACGGCTATGTTGAGTCCGATCATCGGCACGAAGGAAAGAATGTCCCAATTAAAGACGATAGCCGCCGAGGCGCCGGCAACGACGCCATAAGACTGGAACATGAGCAGAAACAGGTTGAAGGCGGCGACATTGAGAAACAACTCCACCGCCGAAGGCAGCCCCAGGCGCAGATAGCGGCGCGTAATCCCGGGGTCGAACCGGAAGGATTGCATCACCCGGAAACGGACGCGATGGAAGGGTTTCATGTAGAACCAGACGAACAGTCCGAGCGAGAGCAGCGTCGCGATATTCGTGCTAATGGCGGCGCCGGCGATGCCCATGGCCGGCAGACCGAGATGACCGTAGATCATGGCGTAGGCGAGCGGCACATTGAGCAGCAGTCCGCAGATGTCGCAGATCATGACCACGCGGGTGCGGCCGATGCCGGCGAAATAGGATGAAAAACAGGTCTTCGCCAGCGGCAGCAACACCCCGGCCATCAGAATCAGAAAATAGACGCGTTCGAGTTCGACCAGCCGCGGGTCGTGGTCGAGCAGATTAAATAATTGCAGCACCCCGATGGTGATCACGCCGAGAGGTATCAGGCTGGCGACGGACAGTATCAGGCCCTGGGTCACGACTTTCGGACACTTGTGCAATTCACCCGAACCGAAATACTGGGCGACCAGCGCGTTGCTGTAGGAAAACAGTCCCGTGAAAAAGCAAAACGAGAAGAACGCCGCGACCCCGCCGCCGAGCGCGGCCGCCATGTGGGTCGGGGAAATCTGGGACATGAAATAGCGGTCGGTGAAAATCATGACCGCGAACGTGCCCTGCGACACAACCATCGGTATGGCGATGCGCACCATTTCCCGGAACGTGGTCCGGTCAAGTTGCAAGAATAAAATTCGCATATCGATCTTTCGACAATTCAATCCAGCCGGCCGAGGCGTATGGTAAGAGCCCCGGCAGCCGATCGAAAATTTACGGATTAACTGCCTGCCAGGGCCATCGGCTGCCGGCGGCGGTAGGTAAGACTGCGCCAGAGCCATTCGCAGGGCCCGAACCGGTAATGTCTCAGCCACACATGACTGAACACGATCTGGAATATCCAGACGCCGAGCACAAACAGATACATGCCTTGCCGGTCCCATTCGGCGAATCGGCCCAAGCCGATTCCGAGGAAAACAAAATTGCAGATCACGGTTTGCATCAGGTAATTCGTCAACGCCATTTGGCCAACGTTCGCAAGCGCCGACTGCAAACGCGAAAGCGCGCCGGAGCGGCAAATCGCCATCACCAGGCCGATGTATCCCAGGGCGAGCGACAATCGACCGAGATCGTAGGTCGGCCGGTTGATGGATTGCCAATGCAGTTGATACCCGCTGTCGACAAAAGTCATGGTTTCCCATGCGTTCAGCGGCAGGCCCGCGCCGAATCCAAGCAGCATCAGCAAGAGGTAGAACCGCATGCCGCGCGAGGCGTCGAACACCCGCCATTTCATCATGGCCATGCCAAGCAGCATCATGCCGAGCGCGTCCCACATGAAGAAAACCAGCAGCCCGACGGTCTGGGTGTAGATTGCCAGGTCAGCGGTGAACGCAAGATTTTCCAGATAGCCCGCGCGTCTGCTCTCGATTTCTTCTGCCTGGCCGGCTTCTGTCAGGCCCTGATCCGCCAGGATCGCGTCCCATGCAAGCAGCGATCCCTGCTGTTGTTCGGTCAGCTCCGCACCGGGCCCGAGCGCCTGCGCCTCCGCGACGATTTCGCCAAGTTGCCGCAGGGAGTAATGCAGAACGACGTGAATCAAGGTCGTAAACAGCAACACGCCGATCGCCCAGAAAAGGAGTTTTCTCGCGCTCAGGTTTCGAAACAGGAACAGCAGCAGCCCCGTCATGCCATAGACATACAGAATGTCGCCCACCCATAGCAGCGCATACGCATTGAACAAGCCGAACAGGATCAGGAGGCCGGTTCGCCGGTAGTACAGCCCCCGCACCTCGGCCGGGTCCGCTCCGGGCTTGTTCATGAAAATCAGCAGGCCCGCGCCGAACAACATGGAGAAAATCGCCCGCATGCCGCCTTCGAAAAATATCTCGGCGCCCGCGAACAAGGCGAAATTCGCCCCTTCCGTGGCGCCGTCGACCCGTGGATCGAACATCGCGCCGAACGGTTGGGCGAAAGCCAGAATGTTGATGATCAGGATACCCAGCAACGCGACGCCGCGCAGGGTATCGATCGACTTGATTCTGGCCTTGCCGCCGACAGGAGCGGGGCTTGTAGAGATGACTTCCGACATGGCGCGCAGCATATAACCCCGACCCCGGATTTACAATCGAAAATTACTCGAATTTCGTGATATTCACCGGGGTCGGCGCCACTATGCTCCGGCTAATCGCCCAAGTATTGGCGTCTTTCGCCAAGACGATTCGGCCTTCCAAACGAAGTAGAAGATAACTGTATTAAATACAATGGCTTATGAATTGGCACGAATACTGCTCAGATGATTTCAGGGAATTCTGGAGGATCTCATGAGAAATGTTCGAAGACTCAATCTGGGCAATCTGATCGTAAGGGCGATTCTGCTGGTGGCCATCGCCATCTGCGCGATCATCGGCCTGGCGGGACTACTGCTGCCGCTCATTCCCGGCCTGTTCTTCCTGGCTCTTGCCGCCATATTGCTGCGCCATTTCCAACGCCGCCAATTTCACGTATAGCGAAAATCCCGACTCGGCGAACAATGGATCCTGCGACTACGCGCAGGATGACAAAGAGGTGCAATTCCCCTCCTGGTCATTCTGCGTGGAGCGAAGCGGAGTCGCAGAATCTGCGGCGCCAACCAACAGGACAACCCCGCCGCTGGATTACAAGAACAACGGCTGCATATCCAATATGAGAGAGGGCTCGTCACCGATGTCGACTAGCTTGGGAATTCAACGCAACGGTGAATCCGTTGATTGGGCCGCAGACGGCCCAACCCATAAGGTCTTGTCAGGTCGAGGAAAATTGAGTTAGGAAGAGAGTACTCAACTCCCGATAACTGGAATTATCGAGAGCGACAGTCTATGCGAACGGAAAATGATGTGTCAACACCAATTCGGCATGATTCGACGCTCCGGGCCTTCGCGAATAACCTATTGAATTATTTGACCTTTTCAAGGACATTTGCCGCGTATGCCGTTTTACTCGCCAAAAATTTTTGACGTGAATTGTGGAGTGGTCGCATTTCAACACGGTGATATGTGCTCGCGATAATTAACTGGCAATGGCGCAGGGGCATCCCCGGACGATTTTCAATAGATTTCCGGTGAGAGGTCTCTTCAATTTCAGGACGGGTAATTTCTCGCTTGCCGGCGGCGCTCCTTCTGCTAGATAGTCTTGTTCTGCTCAATCGCTCGTGCGGTTCTTGCCGTTGAGTCGCGCAAAGCGCGCCACGCCTCCGCGCTGCGCCAGCAAGCGCTCTCCGTAGCGCAGCGCCATTGTTGAGGTTTTCCAGCGTCCCGACTGCATCACCGCAGCCAATCCCATATCCGAGGCAATCATGTCCTGTGTGGCGCCCACACGGGGACTGTGAGACGAAATTCGTTCAATCTCCCACTCTTCGAATCCGGCCTTGCGGGCCATCTCCTTGAAAATGCGCGAAATCTGGCTGCCATCCAGACTGTCCCCCGGTACGTTTTCGGAACTTAAGGAACGAAACAGCCGGCCTGTTCGGATATGGGCCTGTTCGAGCCACTCCCGCAACAATTGCAGAGTGATCGCGGTCAGGAACAGCACCGCGCCTCTTCCTACCTGGTCGGTCTTGCTTCGGCGTACGACCAGCGTCGCCCCGCCTTCCGCTGATTCCGAACAGTCGGAAACTTGCAGTGCGACCAGTTCCGAGCGCCGCAGCATGGCGTCATAGGCTACCGCCAGCAGGGCTCGGTCACGCAGGTCTTTCGGCCGGTTACCCGCTGCTTCGATCATCCGTTCACACATTTCCCAGGTCAGCCCCAGTGCTTGCTGCTGGCGGCAACTCTTGCCTCGCCGCATACGTTGCAACGCCAGCCGCACGATCGCCGAATCGCCTGGGTTCGCGTAAGCGGTCGCCTTGTGCAGAGTGCTAACGCTTGATACGTAACGCTGCACCGTAGCGGGCGCTCTGTCACGTACGGTGGATTCGATAAATCGGGCTACGGTTTCCGCCCGAGCGGGCAACACCTGCAATCCGTGCCTGGCACACCAAGTCCCGAAAATCTTCAGGTCCGACCGTAGCGCACGAACGGTATTCTCGCTCCACGCGCCACGGGCGGTGTGCAATACCTGAGTGTCGACGTTCGCCGCTCCGAAATTTGCCAATAGTTTTTCCATGTCGCCTGTCCTTTTGACAACTCGCATGTCTTTTTCTCCTTATCTTGGTGGGTTCGAACGCCCATTCTACTCCTGATAATTCCAGTTATCGGGAGTACTTGAAGCAATTTCGACGGGCAAGTGAGGACGGACAATTGAGAATGAGTACTCGACTTTGACGCATGAAAAGTCTTCGACTGTCGGGATCTCCTATCAAGAAACTCGTTTACAGATCTGTCCGGGAAACAAGGGCCTCGCGCAAGAACGGAGTGTTTTTCATGAAGAGAGTATTATCTTTCGTCCCCGCCCTGGGGTTCTTGTTCGTACTGTTGGTCATCACTACAACTACGTCCTACCCCGTGGGACGCCTTGTGATTCCGACCAACGTCACCGGAACGCAAGGTGACTGTCTGCGTTTGACCGAAACAGGATACCGGGAGAGTTGGACACGACTACAGCGTCAGCAGAATACCGCTATTATTGAAATAAACAAGCAGCGCGACAGAACACTTCTGATATTAGCGGCTGTTGAACTGTCGATTCCGGGTGCCAAGAAACTGGCAGACTGGATAATGGACATTATTGTCGGCGAAGGTTTTGACGCAGCGGAAGACGCCGTTAATGCACTTTACGACAACAAGATTGGTATTTTCGTGGGCATCCAAGACAACAATCGACGTAATCTGAACCGTAGGACAAGCGCATCCATAGCACATTGCCGGACATTGCCGTTGACCCACCCACCAAGCGATTCCAGTGGCGGGGATGGTGGCGATGGCCTTGAGTCCGACCCGACACAGATGTTTAATCAGCAATTTAACTGGGATGGTTGGAACGGCATCGGAGGTGGCACTCCGTGCGGAAACTACTCGTTGCATTCAATTCCCAAAAGATGCTAAGAGGTTAGGCACATGAGAATCCAACTATTTTGGGGCTTGCTGTCTGTTGCGATAGCAGCAGCCGTCGTCGTCGGTATCCTTTGGTTACCGACCGAAGAGTCAGAATATCCGGTGGTCTCTTCTACTCCTCCGGAGCAATACGATGGCTCCGTTGACTTCGTCATTCCCGAACAGAAATCGGAGATTGACCTAGCCGCCATTTTCGCCGAGCAGGCGGCTCGGGGCATAGAGGTGCCGGATTACACGCCCGCGGAGGAGATAGTCGCGTTAGACGATAGCCCGCTGGGCTCGGCAGAATTCAACTATGAGGAAGACTGGCGAGAGTTCGTTGCCTCGCTCGACCTTACGCCAGTCGAACAAGGACAGGTCAGGGATATTCTGATTCGGCACATGGCGCGTGAGTACGAACTGAACCAGATGCTGGCAAACGATGAGATTGCCGCGGATGCGCTACCTGCGTTTGATGTTACGGAAGCCTTGTCAAGCATACTTTCTGACGATCAGGTCGATGCCTATCTTGCCGAAGCCGAAGCTCAACGCAAAGCGGTCTTCGAAGAGCTAGTTCAGTATGAGTTCGGGAGGCTTAACAATGGCGAGGTCGGGATTCTCGATGCCACAGCCAATAACGACACGTTGACGGTCCAAGCATATGTAAATTCGGGAGCCAATGTCGACATGATGTCGCTGGACGGTACCAGTACTCCCCTGCTTAACGCTGTGGTGAACGACAATTTCGAAATGGCCCAGATGCTTCTCGCTGCTGGCGCGAGCCCGAATCTGGCGACCACAGACGAGTTCCAAGCCACCCCATTGGGCGATGCCGCAGTGGCGGGGAGAGTCGAGATAGTTAGATTACTCATTGAACACGGAGCCGACCCGGACGGCTTGTCCACCGGATGGCTTCCACTAGACTTGGCGGCCCATCATGGCCATACAGACGTAGTCGCTTACTTGCTCGATTATGGCGTGGCCCCAACGTCAGACGCGCTCTACTGGGCGCTTTTCAATGAAAACCGCGATATGGAGCAGACACTGACAAACGCCGGTGCGCCGGAAGACAGTAAGGTGCGATCAATTCGAGGACGCCTTCGCAACGAATAACAAATCGGAACGCGCCTTGGGGCATATGAGACCGCCTCCTTGTCTCAGTCGTCAAGCGGCGGGCACCATGGGATACTCATCCTCCCGTCTAGGAGTTTGAACTCAAACATAAATCGGATGATTTCGAGACATTCAGTGATGGAAGGAACGAAAGTACTTTTCCGCAGGCACGGGCAACGCTGCCCATTCAAGCATGAAATTGGGGTCGAGCTGAACTAGACGGCTCAAATTTATGTCAAATGTGACCGAACGGTTACTACTGCCCATTGCCATGGGAGGCACGAAATGCAAATAGCGAATCCCAAGACCTGCGGCCTGATTTAGTTTGAAGAACAGACGAAGATCAAAGCGTGGGCCGAAGACTAGTTCAATCCGGGCTTGCATTGTTCACTATGTTCGGGAATGAAATTTCAGTCGGGGATTACTACATAGCTATTTAAACAAGGGATGGCGCACCCATTCTCAAGCCGCCGGAGAACAAATCATGAACAGATTCGCAATTGTGATACTCACCGTCATGGCAGCGATGATTTCGTTTACCACATGGGCCTGGGCAGACGATGAACTAGTCCGCATCGACCAGATGGAGGTGGCGCTGGTCGAATTGGACGCGGTTCTGGCACATTGCGCCGAAGTCTGCGAATTGCGAGGGCTGCCCCACGAGCGCGAGCGCCTAGTGGAGGCGCGGGAGAACATCGACAAGGAATTCCGAGCCGCGCTGCTTGCGACGAGAATCAAGCGAGAGAGGTTGGCGGCATTCCAGGCTGACAGTTACTGCGGAGAGGCGATGAACACGCCGGGTTCTCTGTATTACAAGGGTCGCAATAAACACTATTGTGAGCGCTTGGAGTTCGACATGAAGGCCTTATCGGCGTCGCTGGGCTCGAGCAAGCGTCGGCGCGGAATCGTGACGGCCAGCGAGGTCGTCGATTCTCCGAAAGAGGACCAATAGAGAGGAGTAGAAGGGAGGCTACAGCGGACACCCACTCCTAACCACAGAATAATAGTGGGCGCTCATCCTAAATTTTCTCAAGATTTGGCATTTTGGAAAATTCTGACTATTCCTACTTGTAAGAAATTCATTGACTTGCAGCCAGAGGATGACCCGGCCCCGCTCCCAAATCGTCTCGCTGGCGGACACACCGTTCTACCATTGCGTTTCCCGCTGCGTGTGGCGGGCCTTCCCGTGCGGCGAAGACCGCTTTTCCGGCAAGATATTCGACCATCGCAAGCCCGGCTGGTACATTGCTACCTGCGCGGGGAATTGCGGTCCAATTCTGAATTCCTGCAACTGGACCGCATCGTCGAAACTTAGCGCGAATTTGGCAACCAATGACCGTAACCCCTGATTAGAGCTGCTTGCAATGTGCAGATTCCACTTTTCAGGCTGCCTGTCGGGCGAACGCCTTTGGCGGCGAATTGCCCAATGAACGATGCGGCCTGACTTCGTTGTAGTGCTCTCTCCAATCGCCAATGATCGCCCTCGCGTCCTTCAGACTCGCGAACCAGTGCAGATTCAGACAATACTCGCGGAACTTGCCGTTGAAACTTTCCACGAACGCATTCTGCGTCGGCTTTCCGGGCTGGATGAAATGCAGCCTCACCCCAGTGGGTTGGCCTGGCGAGGTTACTGCTGCCGATCATTCCCGGCATCCTGTTTCTGTGTCTGGCGGCGATGTTGGTCCGTCATCTCGGCCGAGCCTGATCTGTGTTAGCCCAAAGCAGTAATGTCCCCTTTGTCCAATTCTAAAATGTCCCCTTTTTGGCCGAACGGAGGCTGGTTGGATGGGCGACGGGGAGGTGTATTTGACGATTCAGGAATCGGATCGCGTGGCGGTGGTCCGGGAAGTGGTGGAGAAGCGTCTGACGCGATGTGAAGCGGCGCGGCGCCTGGGTCTGAGCGTTCGGCAGGTCAAGCGGTTGGTGCGGCGCTACCGGGACCTGGGGGCTTCGGGGTTGGCGTCGGGCCATCGCGGCCGTCGCCCGAACAATGCGATCGACCCGTCTGTGCGCCGGGCGGCGCTGGATCTGGTTCGCGAGCGTTACCCGGATTTCGGTCCGACCTTCGCGTGCGAGAAGCTGGTGGAGGCGCACGATTTCAAGCTGTCGGCGGAGACGTTGCGGGGCTGGATGATCGAGGAGAGGCTGTGGCGGCCGAAGGCGCGGCGGGGTGTGCAAGCGCACCCGAGCCGTCCCCGCCGGGAGTGTCTGGGCGATCTGGTGCAGACCGACGGTTCGCCGCACGACTGGTTCGAGGAGAGGGGTCCGCGGTGCACCCTGATCGTGTACGTGGACGACGCGACGTCGCGGCTGCTGGCGATGGGGTTTTGGCCGGCGGAGACGACCGAGGCCTACATGGCGACGACGCGGGTGCACCTGGCGGCCTGCGGGCGGCCGGTGGCGTACTACTCGGACTGCCACAGTGTGTTCCGGGTGAACCGGCGGGGCCGGGAAGAAGAGTTGACGCAGTTTGGGCGGGCGATGGAGACGCTGGACATCGCGCCGATCCACGCCGGCAGCCCGCAGGCCAAGGGCCGTGTGGAGCGGGCCAACCTGACGCTGCAGGATCGGCTGGTGAAGGAGATGCGGCTACGGGGGATCGGCGGCGTCGCGGCGGGGAACGTCTACCTGCCGACGTTCATGGCGGACTACAACCGGCGTTTCGGCGTGGCGCCGCGCAATCCCGCGGACGCGCACCGGGCGGTGTTGCACGACGACCGGGAACTGGATCTGATTCTGTGCGAGCAGCACACGCGCAAGCTGACGAAGAACCTGTCGCTCAGCTTCGAGGGAGATACCTGGCAAGTCACGGGTCAAGGCAAGGGCTACCGGCTGCGCGGTGCGGCGGTGACGGTGTGCAAGGGTTATGACGGCGCGGTGACCGTGTTGCGCGACGGGCGCGAGCTGCCGGTCAGGCTGCTTGCCGGGGGCGGGACTCCGCCGCCGGTCGAGGACGGGAAGAGCGTTCGGTCGCGGGTGGACAAGGCCAAGGCGCGGCAGCAGTCCAGGCCGACCTGGAAGCCGAAGCCGGACCACCCCTGGCGGGGTTCGTTCAAGAACGATTCGAAAGCGGTCGCCGGATAGCGGCGGCGCGGCCTTGCGCTCCGGTCGCTACGCTCCCTGCGCGCAAGGCCGAAGGGGGACATTTCTGCTTTGGAGAAAAGGGGACATTTCTGAATTGCTTTGACAGGCCGAGCCTGATCTGTTGCCGCACATCGGCGCATTTGCTAAGTTGCCGGACATCTTTCAGTAGCAATCGGAGGTCCCGCGCCATGCGAATGCTGTCTTGCCTGATCGTGTTTACCGCACTATTGCCGGCAACGCTGAGCCAGGCACAGGAAATCATCGAAACCGATACCCACGACTTGCAGGTCGTCGCCGACGGAGTCTGGTTCGCGGTCGGCAACGGGACCTTGTACACGATGAGCAACGCGCTGGTCATCGAACGCGACGAAGATGTGGTCATCGTCGATTCCCACGTCACGCCGGCGGCTGGCGCCGCCTTGCTCGATTCGATCGCGGTGGTGACCGACAAGCCCGTGACTACCGTCGTCAACTCCCATTTCCATTACGACCACGCTTATGGAACACAGGCCTTCGGCGACGATCTCCAGGTGATCGGCCACGAATACACCCGCGCCAGATTGAGCGACGATCCGCTCAACGATCCCACCTATCTGCGCTCGCTGGATCGCTTCGACAACACCGTGGCGGATATCGAGGCGCGGCTTGCCGCCGCCGATGACGCCGAAGCGCGCACCGGCCTGGAGACCGAATTGAGTTTCTGGCGCGCCCACGTCAACGCCCAGGAAGAGACCGACCCGGTGGCGCCGAATGTCTCGGTCAGCGATCGCATGACCTTGTATCGGGGAGGCAGGGAAATCCAGCTGGTCTGGCTCGGACGCGCTCACACCGGCGGCGATCTGGCGGTCTACCTGCCGGAAGAGAAAATCGTCTTCACCGGCGACATGATGCTTGGCCGTCCCTCCTACATGGGCGATGGCTACGTCGAAGAATGGAGCGCGACGCTCGGCCGGCTCAAGGAACTCGACATCGAACTCGTACTTCCGGGGCACGGCGACGGGTTCACCGACCTGCGCATCATAGATTACGTGCAGGCGTATTATAATGACCTGCATGCTGGAGTGATGCGGCTGAAGAATCAGGGCTACTCGGCAGAGGAAGCCGCGGCCCGGGTCGACCTGCGCCATCATCAGGACAGCCTCGGCGTCAGCGAGCTTGGCGCCGATATGCTCGCGGTGCAGCGGATTTACGATCTTGCCGACGGCAACGCAGAATAAGCGAGGAAGACATGAACAACGATATTCGAACCCGAAAGCCACGCAATCCAACAGGTTTCCGCGCGATGGCGGCCGCCCTGGCGGTCTGGCTGCACATGCCGTTCGTCGCCGCGCAATCGATCGACGACATAACCCTGAACGTCTACAAGGAAGTCACCTGCGCTTGCTGCGTGGGCTGGATCGAACACATGGACGAACACGGCTACCAATCCACGATTTTCCATCCCGTTAACATTAATCGGGTGAAGCTGGACCTTGGACTGCGGCCGCAATATCACTCCTGCCATACTGCCGTGACGGCCTCGGGTTACATTTTCGAAGGCCATATTCCCGAGAAATATATCGACATGTTCCTCGCCGATCCTCCCGAGAACGCCCTCGGACTGGCGGTGCCGGGAATGCCCATAGGCGGGCCGGGAATGGAAATCGGCGACCGATTTACGCCATACAAGATTCTGCTGCTGCGCAATGACGGCAGCAGCGAAGTATTCGCCGAGATCGACAGCAAGGCCGACCAGTAAGGCTCAATTAACGCTCTCGAGCAGGCGCAGCAGGGCGGACGCCACCGCGTCGGGCCGATGCGCGGGCAAATCGTGGCCCGCGCCTTCGACGATCCGCCGGTCGATCAATCGCGTGAACCTGGCCTGATCTCCCGCCGGACTTTGCGCCGGCGGCCCGAATCCGCTTTCCGCCGGCCGCAACACGATCGCGGGAACCGTCACCGGCGGGCGTTCGGCAAGCAGGCGCTCGGTTTCGGCAAGCCCCTCCTCGCCCGGCGCGTTGCCATGCCGGTGCCGGTAACTGTGGATCACGAGATCCACAAAATCCGGATTGTCGAACGATGGCGCCGAGGCCGCGTAGTCGGCATCGGAATAGCTCCATCCCGGCGACCAGGTTTCCCATAGCAGACGAATGATGCCGTGCCTGTTTTCCCGCAAACCGCGCACGCCTCGCTCGGTGTTGAAATACCATTGGTACCACAGGCGCGATTCGAGCAGCGCCGGCGCCGGGCCGCCCGCCTCGAGCGTGTTCTGCACCGAATAGCCCCCCATGGCGACGATCGCGCTTACCCGGCCCGGGTGCAATATCGCCGCGATGTTCGCGGCGCGGTTGCCCCAGTCGAACCCGGCCACGGCGAATCGTTCGAGACCCAGTTCATCGGCGAAATCGATCAGATCCCGCGCCAGCGCCGATTGCTGCGCCATGCGCGGCGCATCGGGATCGAGAAAACGAGTCGGGCCGTATCCGCGCAGATACGGCAACAGCACGCGGTAGCCGGCCTCGCTCAAGGGAGGATGCACCCCGTCGAAGGAGCGCACGTCATAGGGAAAGCCGTGTAGCAGAATTACCGGGAAACCGTTCCGCGGTCCATGTTCCTCGTAACCGATCCGCAGCGCTGCGGTTTCGACAAAACCGATGTTATTCGTCGGCTGGGAGAATACCTCCACGCCCGCGGTCAGGAACAAAACGGAAAGTAGCGCGGAAGCAAGATTTTTCACGCGTCTCGCCATGCGGCTCTGAGGTTTGGAGGGTGTCATTTTTTTGCTGGAAACGTCACGGGATCGTCCCTTTCGGTTGGACATGCTGCCACAAAATGCTTATTCTTGGCAGGTCGTACGCGCCCGATGGCGGGGTTTTTGCGAATCCGATCCTTCGACGCGTGCTTGTTATGGCCGTAGCCGGCCAACGGAACGGTCAAATCCAAATAACTGTTAGGGGAAAGACAATGTTAAGACAAAACAAGGCGGCCAGGTTTCTATCGCCCGCGATAGCGCTGGCTCTCATGGCTCCCGCGGTTTACGCGCCGGTAGCGCTGGCGCAGGAAGACGCGGCCGATCTCGAAGAGATCATCGTAACCGGCGCACGCGGCCGGCCACGAACCGTATCGGATTCGCCGGTTCCCGTCGACGTTTTCAGCGCCGCGGACATCGAAGCGATTTCCTATACCGACACCAACGACATCATCAAGACGCTGGTGCCCTCCTTCAACATTTCACGCCAGCCGATCTCCGACGGCGCGTCGTTCATCCGTCCCGCGGAATTGCGCGGCCTGCCGACCGACAAGACGCTGGTGCTCATCAACTCGAAGCGCCGTCACCGGGCGGCCCTGGTAGCGATCGGCGGTTCAGGCACGCAAGGCCCTGACATGGCCACGATACCCGCCGTTGCGATCCAGAACATCGAGGTTCTGCGAGACGGCGCGGCGGCGCAATACGGCTCGGACGCCATCGCCGGCGTGATCAACTTCCTGCTCAAGGATAACCGTGAAGGCGGCAGCGTCAGCATCGACTCCGGCCAGTACGGCGAAGGCGACGGCGCCTCGACCACGGTCCAGGGCAACATCGGCTTGCCCCTGGGCGACAACGGATTCCTCAGCATTTCCGGCGAGTTCTACGAATCCGCCCAGACCACCCGCGCGGAACAGTATTGCAACTCATGGTTCTGCCTGGACCAGAGTAATCCGGAATTCCAGAATTTCGGCGGCAGCAGAGGCGGAGAACTGGGAACTCGCAGAAGTTATGCAACCGGGGCAGATGCAAGGGGGCAGACGTACCTGGCCAATACCCATTTGGCTAACATTGGCGATGGCGACGTAGTGCAGCCCTGGGGTCAGCCGGACGCGGAAGCCACCAGGCTGTTCTTCAATGCCGGCATCGATCTCGACGGCAACAATGAGCTGTACGGATTCGGCAACTTTTCCGACAGCACCAGCAACGGCAGCTTCTTCTATCGATATCCGTACAACGGCACGATCGAGGAATTGCGCGAGCCCGACGGCTCGATCTACTTCCCGCTCGAGATACATCCCGGCGGTTTCACGCCGCGTTTCTTCGGCGATGTGCGCGACATGTCCGTCGTCGGCGGCGTACGCGGCGATATGGACAACGGCCTCGGCTACGATTTCAGCGTCCGTACCGGCGAGAGCGAAATCCAGTACACGCTGAGCAACACCATCAATCCTTCCATGGGTCCGGATTCCCCGACCTCCTTCCGTCCGGGCGACCTGATCAACGCCGAAACCCAGTTGCAGGCGGACTTCACCTATGATCTCGACAACGGCGCGCTGTTCGCTTTCGGCGCATCGTGGATGGACGAGTCTTATGACGTGGTGCAGGGTGAGGAAGTCTCTTACCGCCAGGGTCCGTATGCGTTGCCCGATCCCTGGGGCTTTTGTAACGCGGGCCCGGACGGTCAACTCACCGGAAGCGGCGCCTATGGCGACAATACTCCGACGGCGAGGGGCATGGAAGTAATCGCCGGTGGCTCCACGCTCGATTGCGCCAGTAGTTCCGATGCCGTGTTTCGCGCGGTTGGCGTGGGATCCAACGGTTTCCCCGGCTATTCGCCGGAGTTCTCCGACGTCTACGAACGTAACTCCTACGCGTTTTACGGCGACCTGAGCGGCGACGTCACCGACGAGCTGTTCCTGCAAGCCGCGGTGCGCTACGAAGACTACGAAGACTTCGACGCGGAAATCGTATGGAAACTCGCCGGCCAACTTGACGTTACCGACAACTTCGGCCTGCGCGCCTCGATCGGCACCGCTTTCCGCGCGCCGACTCCGGGCCAGCAGGGCACCACCAACGTGTCCACCCGATTGCCCGCCGGCTTTCCGGTTGCCACTGGCCTTTTCCCGGCGGGTGGCCCGATTGCCCAGGCTCTCGGAGCGGTTCCGCTGAAGCCCGAGAAGTCCGACAACTACACGATCGGTTTCACCGCTCAGGTGCTGGATACCATTGACGTTACGGTGGACTTCTACCGCATCGACGTGCAGGACCGCACACAGGCAATTTCCACATTGGATGTGTCCAGCAGCGATGACGCTCAGGCGGCAAACTCCCCGGCCTGGCAGAACTTTGTCAAGCTCAGGGATGCAGGCGTTGCCGGCGCCAATTCCATTGGCGGCGTGTTCTACTTCACCAATGGCTTCAACACCAGCACCCAGGGAATGGACATCGTTGCGACCACACCGATTGAATGGGGCGACATGGGTACTACCACCCTGACCGCGTCCTTCAATTTCACCGAGAACAGCTTCGATACCGATCCAGGCGCCTACCTGAATGACGAAGCCCAATTCGATTTCGAGAATTTCGATCCGAACTGGCGCGGCGTTATCATGGCCCGGCACGAAGTCAATCAGCTTAGCCTGATCGGTCGCCTCAGCTACTACGGCGAGTCGATAAACTCGAACGGCAACGGAGCGTCCCAGCGATATCAGACTTTCGATCCCATCTGGTACACAGACATCGAAGGGCAATATCGCTTCAACGACATGTTCCGACTGTCGCTTGGCGCGAGGAACGTATGGGACGAGTATCCGGCCCAGGACTCCATCGGCGATTACTGCTGTGGCCGTCTGTATTCCTCGGCAACCGGAATGGATTGGCAGGGAGCGTATTACTACGGTCGTCTGACAGTCGACTTCTAGTAATCGGGGGCTGGTTCAAACCAGTAGCAGGAAACCACAAGGGGCGGTCAAATGACCGCCCCTTTTTTTGCAATAAATATAGCAATCAACGATAGCGGAACAGGCCGATGAATCGAAGATACTTTCTTGGCGCAAGCGTCCAGGCCGGGGTGGCCTTGCTGGCCGCTTCCGGCACGGCCCGGCGCGCAATCGCCGCTGCGCTGCCGGTGAACATCACCGAGTTTTCCGCG
This sequence comes from Pseudomonadales bacterium, assembly GCA_963666325.1. Lineage (GTDB taxonomy): Bacteria > Pseudomonadota > Gammaproteobacteria > Pseudomonadales > Pseudohongiellaceae > UBA9145. Next base: position 3,636,916 of record OY762706.1, on the reverse strand, counting down.
GTCGATCTTTCCGCCGCCATTGCCGGCCGGGAAGTGAGTTGCCTGGAAGTGATGCAGGCCTACCTGGAAAGGATTCACCGGTACAATCCTGTCTACAATGCCGTTATCGGCATGTTGCCCGACGACGAATGCCTCGACCTGGCCGAAATCGCGGACGCCGAACTCGCGCGCGGCCAGTATCGCGGCTGGATGCATGGCATGCCTCACGCGGTCAAGGACCTCACTCCCGCCGCCGGCCTGCCGTACACCAGTGGCTCGCCCCTGTTCAATGATCGCATCGCCGAGCAGGACGGCGCCGTGGCGGCGAGCATGCGCGCCGAGGGCGCCATATTCATCGGCAAGACCAACACGCCGGAATTCGGGCTGGGCTCACAGAGCTACAACCCGGTCTGGGGTGCTACCGGCTGCGCCTACAACCCTGAACTGACCAGTGGCGGCAGCAGCGGCGGCGCGGCCTGCGGCATGGCAACGCACATGCTTCCCATCGCCGACGGCAGCGACATGATGGGCTCGCTGCGCAATCCCGGCGCTTTCAACAATGTTATCGGATTCCGTCCCAGCGCGGGACTTGTCAGTGGCAACGATCCTTTCTCCCGCGCCTTGTCGACATCCGGCCCGATGGGAAGAAACACTTCCGATACCATCCGTTTACTGCATACGCTGGCAATGGAACCTGGACCGGAACAGCCGGCGGCTTTGCGTCAGGCGCTGCCGGAGCCGGACCAATATCGGCCGCTGGAACCGGACGGCTTGCGCATCGGCTGGCTCGGCGACTACGAAGGCTATCTTGCTATGGAGCCGGGCATACTCGAGCTATGCGAAAGCAACCTGGCGTTGCTGGAAGCCAATGGCGCCACCGTCGAGCAGGTTATGCCGCGCTTCGACATGGCGGAACTGTTCCAGTGCTGGCTCGACCTGCGCAACCAGGGCCGCATCGGCATGAGGGAATACTACGAGAACCTGGATCTTCGTCCGCTGCTCAAACCGGAACTCATTTGGGAAATCGAGATGGGTTACGAACTCGGCGCCGACGACATCTACCGGGCCGATGCAATCCGGCGGCGCTGGTACGCCGAGGTCAACCGGCTTTTCGAGCGCTACGATTTCCTCGTATTGCCCACGGCCCAGGTGTTTCCCTTCCCGAAGACCACCCCCTGGCCCGCGGAGATCGACGGCAGAACCATGGACACCTATCACCGCTGGATGGAAGTCGTCATCGGCGGCAGCATGGCCGGCGTTCCCGTGATCAACGTACCGGCCGGCTTCGACGCCAGCGGGCGCCCCATGGGCATGCAGCTCATGGGCCCCTTCGCCCGCGACCGTAAAGTGCTCGAATTCGCCCTCGCCTACGAACAAATCACCGATCATCTCGCCCAAAGACCTGAACTCGTTCCGGGTTGATTTCGCAGTCGCTCTGCCGAAAATCTGGTTAACCGATCATGGAAAGAAAAGATGTACAAAAACCTGGCCTGGCTTGCTCTGCTTGCTTCGACCCTCGCCCTTGCCGCTTTCGCGGCTGAAGCCCAAACCTGCACTGAGGACGAATACCGCACGCCGGTTGGCGGCTGCTACCCCGTCTGGCATGGGCAGACCGAAAACGGCGGCTATTACACCATTGCCATCCCCGAAGGCTGGACGCCGGGCAAGGGACTGGTGATCTGGAATCACGGCCTGCAAACCTATCTCGGCGGCGATACCCTCGACTTGCTCGCCGCCGGCCTGCTCGGGATTGAGACCGAATCCGAAACCAGGGTCATGGGCGAAGTCGAGCCTGAACCCGGCCTCGGCGACGTCGCCGGCATCGTGCTGTCCCAGGGCTATGCCATGGCGGCTTCGAGCTTCCTGCAAACCGGCTGGGCGGTGTTCGATTCCCACTTGGCCAACGCCGGCTTGTACCGGAAGTTTCTCGAAATCGCCGCCGATTTCGGCCCGGAGCCGCCGTCGCCGCTGTATCTGCTCGGCGGTTCCATGGGCGGCATCGTCAGCCTGCGCGACATCGAGGAGGATCTGATTCCCCAGCCCGACGGAGCCCTGCTGCTGTGCGGCGCCGTTGCCGGTTCGGAAAACTGGCGCAACGCCTTCGATCTGCGCATGATCGCCGAAACGGTCTGCGCCGGTGACGGCGAATCGGAGTTTCCAACGCCCTGGTACGAGATTCCGGCGCTCGGCCAGGAGATTGACTGGATCCGCGAACTCGATGCCTGCACCGCCCTCTCCGGCCGCATCGTCGCCGACTCCAGGCACGACGAATTACAGGCGGAAATCGACGAACTGCGCGCCCGCAAGGACGCCGAAAGCAATATCCTCCGGGAATTCGACCTGCAGCAGCGCATCGGCAGGCGCGAAGCCGAGCAACGCCTGGTCATCGAAAGCTGGAAGCAGTTTTCGTCGAACCGGCAGGTCGGCAATTACGAGCGCATCCAGCGCCTGGCGCCGACCGAATCCGCGGCGATGCTCACGGTCGGCCTGTTTTACGGCACTTTTCTGTTGCCGCGGCTGGTCCAGGAGCCCGGCAAGCTCGATGGCCGCAATCCATTTCACAATATCGCCGTCGATTATGGCGACGACTGGCTCAACCGACGCATCCAACGCAACATCGGCCTGCCCTCCGCGCGGCAGGCGCTCGCGGAAAACTACAATCCTGCCGGTGAAATCGGCGATACCCGGATTGTTTCGATTCATACCTCGAAGGACGGCATCGTAGCCGTGGAGAACCAGTCTGCGCTGCAATCCCTGGTCGCTCCGGAGCAGTTGACTGTTGGAGTGGTCGCCGAGTCGGCGCCGACACATTGCGGTTTCCGCGAGTCCGAAGTCATCGCGGCCTGGAATCTGCTGCAGCAATGGGTCGAGGGCGGCAGCCAGCCCGGCGCGGCGGAATTGCAGGAAGAATGCCAGGCCGTCTCCGGCCGCGGCGAGCAGGGTACGAATCCGCGTGACTGGAGCCGGGCCCCCGACGCAGACCTGCATCCAGGCAACCGCTGCCGCTACGCCCCGGACTTCGAGATCGACCCGCATCTGACGCTCTACTCACGGGAGCCGGCGGCCGAAGTTGCAGGCAACCATTTCGACGCGGCAAATGGCGTTATTTCAGTCGCCGAGATGGAAGTGACGCTGGATGACGGCATCTACCTGTTCGGGTTCGATCTGGCCCTGTCCGATCCGGCCAGGCTGGTTTTCGCGCCGCGCAACATCAGCCAACTCGGCACGGCCAACGAGAACTGGCGCCACCGCGGAGCAGTCGACGGACAATTCCGTTTCTACCTCCCCGGCGTGAGCGTAAGCAACGACCCGAACCTGGCGGACCAGCGCTTCAACATGTACATGCAAGTCAGCGAAGACCTGCGCTTCGAGTTCCTCGATTTCGAGACGGCCGATACCGGACGCTAGTCCTCCGTCCCCGTTGTCATTCCGCGCGAAGTCGCGGAATCTCTTTCGGCTTCGCACCCATTCTCAACGAGATTCCGCGACTCCGCTTCGCTGCGCGCGGAATGACGGGGAAACACAACCGGGGAAACCGATCACGTAGCGCGTTATCTTCATGCGCCGATTCCACGCGATGGAATGGCGAGGAAGCGCGGTCAGGGAAGTCGGTAGGCAAAGATGTAGCCGCCTTGCGGATCTTCCTGATCGGCTGTCAAGGCGCGAAATCCCGAGCCCGAAGTCGAATTGAAGACTGGAACGGTCACCACCACGGTCTGTTCGCCGGCCGGCGAAAGATAGGTCATCGGCGTAGAATGCGCGGTAAACGGCAGGTCGGCGCGCCATAACTCCTCGCCGTCCATGATATGGACCGCGCGCACGGAGTTGTCGAACGCACCGGAGGAGAAGATCAGGCCGCCCGCGGTGGTAACGGTACCGCCGCTTTGCGGGGTGCCGATGGTCAACGGGACGCGTGTTGGAATGCCCCAGGGGCCGCTGTCCTTGGCCAGACCTATCGGACGCTCCCAGAGCAGATCGCCGGTTTCGAGATCGACCGCGGCCATGATGCCGTAAGGCGGCTGGTTGCAGGGAATGCCGAGCGGCGACATGAAGCGCCGGGTATCGTGGGAATACGGCGTTCCCAACTGATTGCCCTGAACGCCTTCCGGCAATTCGTCGCGCGGAATCAGGATAAGCCGGTTGCCGACGACCATTGGATTGACGACCATGATGTTGTTGACCTGATCGACGCTGACGCTGCCCCAGTTGTGCCCGCCGGCGTTACCCGGAAACTGGAAGATCGGTTCGGTGCCCGGCACGGTGAAATGTCCTTCATAGCGCATCTTCTTGTATTCGATACGGCACCAGAGTTGGTCGAAAGGAGTCACGCCCCACATCATGTTTTCGGTGATGTCGTCGCGGAAGTGCGGTAGCTCGGTGGAAAACGGCTGTGTCGGGGCGACATAGTCTTCGGGCACGCCGCCTTCCTGTGGCACCGGCAATTCCTCGATATCAAAGATCGGCTCGCCGGTTTCCCGGTTCAGCACGAATACTTCGGCGCGTTTGGTCGGCACGAGTACGGCCTTGACCTTTTCGCCGTTATCGCCGGGCAGATCGATCAGTGTCGGCTGCGAGGGCACGTCCCAGTCCCACAGATCGTGATGCACGGTCTGGAATGACCAGCGCACAGAGCCCGTCTCGCCGTCGATGGCGACCACGGAACTGGCGTATTGCTCACTCGCCTCCATGCGATAGCCACCGAAGTAATCCGGTGTCTCATTGCCGGTCGGCGCATAGATCAGTCCGAGTTCCTCATCGACGCTGAACAGGCTCCAGACGTTCGGCGTGCCGCGCGTGTAGACCTCGCCCGCAAGCGGTTCGCCATGATCGCCAGGACGGCCCATGTCCCAGGCCCAGGCGAATTCCCCGGTGATGGCATTGAAGGCGCGCACAACCCCCGAAGGCTCGCCCACCGACTGGTTATCGAACACCCAGCCGCCGACCACGGCATTGCCGCGCACGATGCCGGGGGGTGATGTCTGGAAATTGAAAATACGCGGATCGTTGCCCATGTTGATCGTCAGGTCGACCTGCCCCTGGTCGCCGAATCCCAGGCAGCGCTCGCCGCTGAGCGCATCGAGCGCGATCAGGCGGGTGTCGGTAGTTGCCGTAAGAATCCGTTCCCGGCATTCGCCCTGGTATTCCTGCGGCGCCTGGTAATACGAAACGCCGCGGCAGCCGGTAGTGAAATAGCGCGCCGTCTCGAGATGCGCCGGATCGATCAGCGGATCGAACTGCCAGCGCAATTCGCCGCTGTCGGCGTCGAGAGCTACAACGACATTGCCGCCGGTGCAGACATAAAGCAGATCCCCGACTTGCAGGGGAGTCGCCTTGAATGCACCGCCCTGGCCGGTGCGATAAGTCCACGCCACTTCAAGATCGGCCACGTTCCCGGCATTTACCTGGTCCAGCGGAGAGTAACGGCTGCCGCCCCGGTCGTTGCCGTAAGCAGGCCAGTCGGTTTGTGAGTTGACCGTATTGATTCCGCTGCGAGGCGCGAGCTCGTTTACCTCATAGCCGCTGCCGGCCCAGATGACATAAACCGCGACCAGAGCGGTCACCGGTATCGACCACCGGACAATGTTCGATTGCAGCAACGGAGGCGGCGAGCCCTGATGCAGCGAGTTGCGGAACCACGGCGTAATAAACCAGAGCCCGATCGCGGCGAATGGCAGAATACGCGGCGCCAACGCCCACAGGTTCGTGCCTGCCTCGGCTATCGACCAGAAGACGGTATACACCAGAAAAGCGCCGTACAGCCAGGACGCCTTTGGATAGCGCTGCCAGATGAGACCCGCACAGGACAGTAATCCCAACCCCGAAAGTGCATAGTACATATCTCCGCCCAGGAAAATGAGTTGCGCGCCTCCCATCAGGAGCGGCAAGGCGATGAGGATAATGACGACGGGAAATACGCGAGGTGGCTTGACGGGTGTGGGCGTGTTCATCGGCCGGTCACTCAAGGCAAAGGTCTTGGCCGACTATAACCAAATGTGGGTGTCCCGTGTAGTGTCGACTGTCATTCTGCGCGGAGCGAAGCGGAGTCGCAGAATCTCGCGCCGAGCGGTACAAAGCATGATTCAAAAGATTCTGCGACTGCGCGCAGAATGACGGGAAGGCGGAATCGAGAGATTCTGCGACTACGCGCAGAATGACGGTGGAACGCGGCTATCCTGCGCAGAATGACGACGAGGAGCGGCTATTCCGCGGAGTGTTTCGACTTTCGCTGCTCTTCCTTGTGGCGTAATTTTTCCCGCCTGCGTTTGCGCATCAGTCCTTCCATGTCCTGGCCGATATGCTGTTCGCCCCGTTCCCGTGCTATATCGACCTGGCGCTGGCGCTCGGCGAATCGCTCGGCGCGCTCCATGGTTTGCCGATCGTGGCAATGCGGGCAACTCACGCCCTTCTCGAAATGCGGGCTTTGCTTGTCTTCGTCTGAAATGGGCATGCGGCAGGCGTGGCATTGATCGTAGGAGCCCGGCTCCAGCCGGTGGTCCACGGTGACGCGGTTGTCGAACACGAAACATTCGCCGCGCCAGCACGAGGCTTCCGGCGGCACGCTTTCCAGGTAGTTCAGAATGCCGCCTTGCAGGTGGTACACCTCGTCGAATCCCTGCTGCTTGAGCCAGGCGGTCGACTTCTCGCAGCGGATACCGCCGGTGCAGAACATGGCGATTCTGCGATGTTTGTCCGGATCAAGGTTCTTGCGAACGTATTCCGGAAACTCGCGAAAAGAGTCGGTTTCCGGGTTGACCGCGTTTTCGAAACTCCCTATCTGCACTTCGTAGTGATTGCGCGTGTCGAGCACCAGCACTTCGGGATCGTCGATCAACTCGTTCCATCGTTCCGGAGAAACATATGCTCCCGCCATGAACCGCGGGTCAATGTCAGGTTCGCCCATGGTGACGATTTCCTTTTTCAGTTTGACCCGGGTTCGATAGAAGGGATTATCCTCGCTGTTTGATTCCCTCGTGCGCAAATCGCGCAGGCGCGAATCGGCGCGAATCCCGGCGAGCACTGCGTCTATACCCTCACGGGAGCCCGCAACAGTGCCATTGATGCCCTCGGCGGCAAGCAATACCGTGCCGCGTACGTCATTGCGCAGAAGATCTTCGTGCAGGGGTTCCCTCAGCGAGCGAAAGTCGGGCAGCGCAGCGAACTGATAAAACGTGCTGATTACGACTTTACCTGCCCGTTTGCCGGCTTGCATGCTGGGCAGGCCGGCTAGTCCGTAACCACGGGCAAATGGCCGGGAGTGCCCCATTCGACCCAGGAGCCGTCGTAGACCGAGACGTCGTCCAGGCCGGCCTCGTGGGCGGCAAGAGCGATCACACAGGCAGTGATGCCAGTGCCGCAACTGCTGACGAGGTGGCGGCCGGGGGCGCCGAATTCGGCGAATATCTCGCGCAATTCTTCCGGCGGCTTCATTGCGCCGTTTTTCAGCAGCCGGAGGAACGGCAGATTGCCGGCATTGGGCATATGCCCGCCGCGCAGTCCCGGCCGCGGTTCGGGGTCGACCCCCTTGAATCGGCCCGGCGAACGCGCATCGAGCACCTTGCGCGAGTCATCGTTCAGCGCTTCCAGCACCGCCCGGTAATCGCTGACCAGATGCGGCCTGAAGTTGGCGGCAAAATCGCCGGCCGTCGCCGCTTCCGCCAGCGCATTCGCCAGCGGCTGGCCTGCCGCAATCCAGGCTGGCAAGCCTCCGCTCAATACCGCGACATTGTCATGCCCCATGGCGCCGCGGAACATCCACCACGCCCGCGGGCTGGCGTACATGCCGCAATCGTCGTACACGACCAGGGCCGAATCCGTGTTGACGCCAAGCGCGCGCACTTTTTGCTCAAACAGTTCAGGGCTCGGCAACATATGCGGCAGCGACGTATCCGGCTTGCACACGTCTTTGTCGTAATCAAAGCGGCGGGCGCCGGGAATTGCCTTGAACGGTCCTTCTGCGTTGACCGAATTCATTCCCGGCACTACCGGCGGAATCGAGGCGTCGAGCACGATGAGATTCGGTGCGGCCAGATTCTCGGCCAGCCACGCCACATCTACCACTGCTGCGGGTACGGAAATCATGATCAGGGCAATCTACAGCAGAACGACGAATTCGGCCAGTTTGGCCATCAGGCGGGTGCTGTTGCGGGGGCCGATGCGGATCAACTGTTTGTGTACGGCGTCGGCGTTTTCAAGTTCCGAATCCGCGAACAGGTACATGACCGAAGGCTTCACCAACTGAAACGGTCCTTCGACATCGGTGGCTTGCAGCACATTGTTGATTGCCAGGCGCAGGGCGTCGTCGAAATTACGGCCGCGATAGCCGATTTCGGCATAGGCCTGCTGGAACAACGGCCGCAACAACCGGTACAGGGCATAGGCCTGTTCGGTATCGACCGCCGTCATCGTGTCGATGAAACCGTCGAAGCGCGTATAGGCGTCCTCTTCCATCCGGAACAGGTTCTGGTCGAGTTCGCGCACGGGCATTTCCACGCCGAGGGGACGATATGGCAGATCGGTCTGGGGAAACTCGTGGCGGCTGGTATTTTCGACGAACACGACGAATTTGCGGATCAACTGGTCGTCCGCGATCAATCCGAGCAATGCCGCGCCGTCGCGCAAGGCCTGGAGCCGCTCGCGCACGAACCCGTCGCTGTCGTTGAGGCTCGGCAACACGACTTCGGGCTCGGCGGGTACTTCGACGGGTTCCGGCTCTGGCTGTGTCGGGACTTCTACAACCGGTTCAGGTTCTTCGGCGGGCTCGACCGCCGTGACCGCTGTCTGTGCGGGGGGAATAACCGTGCGTGGAGCGGGTTCCGGCTCCGGCTCGGCCGAAATAGGAGCGGGAGGTTCGATTACCAGCGTGACAGGCTCACTCGGCTCCTCAAAACTGAGACTCAACCAGACGAGCGCGGCCAGCGACACGATCGCGACGCCGGCAATGATCAGCAAACCTGACTTCTTCATGGGCTAAGCCGAAAACCCGGCTTGCGCCGGGTTTTCTCAATTCAATTCATCCCTGTAACGATATTCAGATCTGGGGGAAGCCCAGTTCTCCCATGGTCCGCGCCATGTCCGCACCGGCGGTTTCCGGGTCGGTATCCCTGTCGATCTTCAGAATGTCGCCGTCGGAACCGATATAGTAGGTCCAACGATTGGCGAATCCGGCCGGCATCAACGCTCCATACGCTTCAACCATGTCCTTGTCGGGATTGGCCAGAATCGGAAAGCTGGCATCATTCATTTCGGCAAATTCGGTATTGTCTTCCAGCGTATCCACGCTGACCATGAAATACGCTACATCGTATTTCTGGATTTCCTCGGCACTGTCACGCAGCGCCTTGCATTGCAGAGTTCAGCCGCTGGTAAAGGCTTTCGGGAAAAAGGCGATGACAACAGGCTTTTCTCCTGCAAACTGGGAAAGGCTGTAAGTGTTGCCGTCAGAGCCCGGAAGAGAAAAATCCGGCGCCCTGTCTCCTTCTTCCAACGCGACTGCTGAATAACCTATGAGCGCCGCCGCACAAAGCAGCAGCGGCCAGGTCAGCCGGCTGGCAATTTTCAACATGGGTTTCCTCCATTCATGTGTCTTACCGCAATCTGCGGTCGAACAGTGCTGTTTGTACTACGAATCGAGGAAATTGTCCATGCCATCCGCCCACTCCGGCGTCATTCCGCGGAGCGACGCCCCCTCTCATCGTCATTCTGCGCGGAGCGAAGCGGAGTCGCAGAATCTGCCAATAGGCGCACCACTCCAGAGAGATTCCGCGACTTCGCGCGGAATGACAGAAAGAGCTGCGGAATGACAGTAGATCGTGCGCCCCGTGCTCAAAACAGCAAGCCGCGGCGGCCGCGGCGGAGATTCTGCTGGTTTTCCGCTTCGAGTTGCGCGATCTGGGCGTCGATTTCCGCCAGTTCCGACCGGGAAAGACCGTTTCCGCCATCACGGATCGCGGTCAGCCTTTCGATACCGCTATTGATCGCGTTTGAATAGCGCGTCATTGCGATGCGCTTGTTGTCGCGCTGGGAACTGCGAAAGCGCGGGTTCTCCACCTGTACGTTCACGCATTGCCGCACCGCCTGGCCATTGGGCCCGGGCACCATGCGACAGCGCATCTGATTTACATAGCGAGGCACGCTCGAAGGAAAATAGTTGTAGGGCGTATTGGCGACCGCGCGCATCATGTAAATGTCGAGTTCGGCCTTGCCGCGCACCAGGTTGGCCACATCGCGCGGGCGCGCTTCCGGCTCCAGCTCGAGTGCGGCAATAGCGCGCCGATAGACCGAACCCGCATCGTCTATCGCCGCCTGGACGCCCCAACTGCTGTCGCCGAGCAGATCGTCCCGGATCGATCTCATTTTCCAGCCGCCCCAGGTTCCGATCGCGGCCAGGTGGCGGCTGTCGGTCAATTCCCACAGACGGCTCGCCATGTGGTAGCGGAATTGGTGCAGATCGTCGACCGATTCCCAATCGGCAAGGCCTTCGTTGCCGGTGATCATCGCGTCGATGATACGCAGTTGCGATTCGCTGTAGAGACCTTCGTTGATGCGCGCTATTTCAAGCGCATCGTTATAGATGGATATCGACTGTTCGTAATCTTCCAGATCGAGATAGAAGCCGCCGAGTTCGCCGTAGGCCTCCTCCAGGGCGGGATGATAAACGCCAAGTTCACCGCGCAGATTCTCCACGTGTCGTTCGCGTTGTTCCAGTTCCCTTGCCAGGGCGAGAGATTCCTCGCTCGCCTCAGGCACTGACTCCTCGCTTGCCTCCGGCTGAAGCGCGAGCGCGTCCTGCCCCGGCAGCAAGTACAGAGCCAATAGCGGAATCATGATGCGGAACGGACCCGGCATATTTTCCATTAGTCCCGAAGTGTCATTCAACTTGTCAAATTTACCGCGAATCGCCCGCGGAATCACGCGTTACCCGTCAGTGCTGTGACAATATGCCACATCGGATTCCGGCATGGGCAAACCTATAATTTACGCACTTTCAAGTAGATACCGGAGAGAGCCCGTGCCGGGGACCAGATCAGTTCTTGCCGTGGCAATTGCGCCGCTCTTGCTTGTCGCATCCACAACGCTTTTCGCCCAGGGCGAGGAAGTCGGAGAAATTCGCGTCGTCGGGCGGCAGGAGTTTCTGGAAACCCAGTTCAATGCCCAGCGCACCAGTTCCGGCGCGGATTCCGCCTTGCTGATCAACCGCGTTCCCGGCGGCGGCGCCAATCACAACGGCCCGCTGACCGGCCAGATTCAATATCGCGGCATGTTCGGCCCGCGCATCAATGTGCGTATCGACGGCATGCTGATTCATGGTGGCGGCCCCAACTGGATGGCGCCTCCCCTGCACCATATTCCCTCGGCCCTGATGGACGACCTCGTGGTCGAACAGGGAATAGCTTCGATTTCCACCGGCGGCGGCATCGGCGGCGCCGCGACGGCGAGCTGGAAGCGCCCCGCATTCAATGACGGCGACGGCTGGGACTGGCAGGGCGATTCCGAATTGTCGGCCGGCTCCGCCGCGGGCAGCACCAGCGGTTCGCTGATTTTCGGTGGCGGCAACGCGAATCACCGGCTCTACGGCATAGGCAATCTCGACCAGGGAGACAACTACGAATCAGCCGAAGGAGAGGTGGCCGCGACCCAGTACAGCCGCGCGATTTACGGAGTCGGCTACGGGTTCCGCAATGGCTCCCACGAAGTCCTCATTGACGCCCATCGCATCGAAACCGAGGACAGCGGCACGCCCACCCTGCCCATGGACATCGACTGGTTCGACACCGACACCTTCAATTTCAGATACAACGGGCAGGTCGGAAATCTCGGCGTCGAGTTCGGCGTTTACCAGTCGACCGTCGAACATGGCATGAGTAATTTCCTGCTGCGGCCGGCGCCGGACTTCTCCAGCCTGCCGCTGCCGCCATTCGTCGGCGACGACAAGCGATTCGCTTTCGCGGAAAGCGATGAATCGGGATTCCGGCTCGCTTTCGATCTCGAAGTCGGCCCGGGTCTGCTCGAAGTCGGCGCCGAAGGCAAGGACGGCGAACACGACGTGCTCGTCAGCGACCCGGATTTCGCACCGTTCTTCGTGGAAAACTTCAATGGCGTGCAAACCGACAGCAAGTCTGTCTTTGCGCAATGGTCGGCGATTCTCGATAACGATTGGTACGTCGAATTCGGCGGCCGCGTGGAACAGGTGGATATGAGCGCCGGCGAAGTGGATGCATTTCCCGCCCGGCTGGTGGACATGAATCCTGCCAGGTGGGGCATGGGCACACCGCCGCGGGCGGTATGGATGTTGCGCCAGGGCTTCAACTCCCGCGACCGCGAGCAAAGCGACGACAATCACGACCTGGTCGCGAAGGCGCGTTACCAGTTGACTTCCAACCTGGTGGTCGAAGCGGGTTACGCCCGCAAATCGCGCTCGCCGCTATACCAGGAGCGCTACCTCTGGATTCCGCTGGAAATCAATGCCGGCCTCGGCGACGGCAACAACTATGTCGGCAATCCCGATCTACGGCCGGAAACCTCGGACCAGTTCGAACTCGGCCTCGACTGGAGCAACGGCGTCGACTGGTTCTCGCCCCGGTTCTTCGTGCGCGACGTCGACGATTATATCCAGGGCGTTCCAGCGACGCATATGGCGGTAGTCGGCGTCAGCCGCAATGCCAACGGCGACCCGACGCCGCTCATGTTCGCCAATACCCAGGCGGAATTCCGCGGCGTGGACCTGAGTTTCGGCTATACCTTCAACGACCGCTGGCGCGTAGAAGGAATGGCCTCCCATGTGAACGCCGAACGAAGCGACGTTGCGGACTACCTGTACCGGGTCAATCCGGACAACGCCCGTATCTCACTGCTATATGAGGCTGGCGGTTTCTCAGCCCGGGTCGAGCAGGTTGTCGTGCTGGAACAGAACCAGGTATCCCGCACCAATACTTACGACCCGATGAATCCCAAGAACAATGCGGCCCCGACCGACGGTTACAACCTGACCAATGTCTATCTGAACTGGCTGTCCGGCCAGGGCATCACGTTCACCCTCGGCGCGGAAAACCTGTTCGATACCGACTACACCAATCACCTGACCGGCTTCAATCGCGTTGCCGCAGGCGTCGTGCCGATAGGCAGCCGCATGTACGGCCAGGGAATCAACCTGTTCGGCCGCGTCCAGTTTCAGTGGTAGTCAGAACGTAGCTATCGGATTCAGCGGCGAACCGGTTCCGCCCGAAACACGCAACGGCGCGGTCGTGAACAGAAACTCTGCCCGGCCGTGACGTTCGGCTTCAGCCGCCACCGCTTCCAGATCCAGATTGTCGAAAATGGGCATCCCCAGGGCGACCAGCACCAGGGCGTGTACCGGCGAGCCGTAGCCCTCGACGCCTGAAGGCTTCACGTCCAGCGCTGAATCGCTACCAATCAACGCCACGTCCCGCTCCTTGAGCCATTGCACCGCCGAGGCGTGCAGACCGGCGGAATCCTCCGCCAGGTTCCACGGCCCAAGCGCTTCACGCCGCGGCCAGCGCCCGGTGCGGATCAGCACGATATCGCCGGCGCCGACGGTAATGCCATGCAGTTCTTCCCATTCATCGAGCCACTCGGTGGTGATCGCTGTGCCGTTCTCGAGCCAGTCAACTCCGCGCATGGCGGGAAAATCCATGACGATGCCGCGGCCGAAGATGCCGTCGCCAAAGGCGGTGATAGCCAGTTGGCCGCAGCCTTCCTCGGTGACCTCGTCTTCCGAATAGCCGTTGTAGGTGGTGCCGAACTGGAACCGATGGCAAAGTGCGTCGAGATGCGAATGCGCGTAGCCGTGATAGGAGACGCCGACGAAATCTCCGGACCAGGGTCCGGGGCTGCTGCCGATCGAAGTCATGCGGTGATCGAAGGGACTGAAATTATCCGCCGCTTCCTCTTCCAGCAATTCATGCGCCATCGACACCGAAACGCCCGTCCGCACCAGCCGCGCCGCGGCCACCCGAGTTTCCTCGGTAATGAGATTGACCGTCCCCTTCTGATCATCCGGCCCCCAGCGGCCCCAGTTGGACAAAGACTCGAACCACCCGTCCACCGTAGCCTGATCAAGCTGCTGGGCCGAAGCGGCAGGAATAAAGGAAAACAGGGCAACGGCAAGCAACAGCGCCCGCATTCGAAAATGGATCATGAATTCACTCCGGTAAAGTTCACCAAGGGGCGAGGCATGCCTCGCCCGCACCAACGAGATTGACGCCAGTATTCGCAAGATAAGTATTGCCGTCAATCTCTTCCGAATCTTCTGCTGCTTTTCGGGAAAACCTCAAATTCATCCGGTGACAGACTGTTTCTGATTTCCGTATTTGCGCTAGCTCGCGGGATTCCCAACGATTCGAGAGCAGCCGAAACTCATTTCCGGCAAAACTCGCCTTCGAGATGCCGAGAAGGTAGTTTAGACCACAGCGGGATGCACTGGTTGGCAGAATCGGGAAACTTGCAATGGCAACAGACACCTCTTCACCTCGCTCTTCACCAGTTCCCGGCGGCGAGGTGGTCGTCTACGAATCCCCGGATGGCGAGGGGCTGGTGGATGTTCGCCTGGAAGACGAATCGATCTGGCTGACGCAACGACAGATGGCGGAGGTGTTTCAGTCCACGCCCGAGAACATCCTGATGCACCTGCGCAATATCTTTTCCAGTGAGGAATTGGACACCGAGGCAACTACTAAGGATTTCTTAGTAGTTCGATCCGAGGGAAAGAGATCGGTTCGGCGCGAAATCAAGCACTACAATCTGGACGCGATCATTTCCATCGGCTACCGGGTCAACTCCAAGCAGGCCGTGCGGTTTCGCCAGTGGGCCACCCGCACGCTGCGCGAGCATCTCGTCAAGGGCTACACGCTGAACGAGCGGCGGCTCTCGGAGCTCGGCCTTGACGAGGCGAGGCAAACTCTGGAACTGCTGTCCCGAACGCTCGGCAACCAGGCGCTCGTGGACGAAACCGGACGCGCCGTACTGCACATTATCACCGCGTACGCCGACACATGGCGCCTCCTGCTCGAGTACGACGAGGACCGCCTGACAACCCCCGCCGACGCGAAACCGGCCACAAGCGCCCTCGACATCGAAAGCGCGCGCGCCGCGATCGACGCATTCGGACGCGATTTGGCCGCCAAGAGTGAAGCTTCGCCGCTGTTCGGCAACCCGCGCGGCGAGGCCTTGGAAGCGATACTGGGCAACATCGAGCAAACGATGTTCGGTGAACCCCTGTACCGGTGTCGCGAGGAAAAGGCCGCCAACCTGCTCTATTTCGTGGTCAAGGATCATCCCTTCACCGACGGCAACAAGCGCATCGGCGCTCTTTTGTTTCTGCTCTACATGACGCAGGAGGGCATCGAAAACCGTCCCGGTCCCGACACCTTGACGGCACTCACCCTGCTAATTGCGGAAAGCGAACCGTCGAACAAGGACCTCATGATCCGCCTCATCATCAATCTCATGAGCGATCTCGGAAATTGAGCGCTTTGCCGGAATCCGATGTCGAGGCTGCCTCATCGAGTGGTTCGGACGGCTTGTGGCGCCATGATGGAACACTCACTCCGATTTATAGGCGGCATGGCGGCGTGGGCGCCCCACGGATGTTTTTGCCGAAAAAATGAACTATCCCGGTTCATATTTTCATCGACTGAAGGGAGGCCAATCGGATCGTTATTCGGTTCGTCTTACAGCGAACATGAGAGTGACTTTCGGCTGGCACGATCACGGGGCGGTTGATGTGGACATAGAGGATTATCACTAATGGTCAAGCGACATGCCTCCATAGTTCCCGCGCATCCGGGTGAAATACTCCGGGAGGAAATCCTTCCGTCGATAAGCATGAGCAAGTCGGCAGTGGCAACCGCCCTCGGGATCTCCCGGCAAACGCTATACGATATATTGAATGAAAGACAGCCGGTCACCGCCGAAATGGCGGTCCGATTCGGCAAACTGTTCGGCAATGGCGCCAACTTCTGGGTAAATCTGCAACGCAACCATGACCTTGCCTTGGCCGAACGTGCAGTTGACGTTTCCGGCATCCCAACCCTCCGGGTTGGCGCTGTATAGATAAGCCGCAGCGATCAGATTCAACGGCTAGACGACGCTGAACAAACCAGCAGTTCTCATTTTGGCCGTGAAGCCGAGCGATTGCTGATTGCCGATGGCGGCTTGACATCATAGAAGGCGGGGTCTATGGTGCGGGTCATGGGCAACCCGTGGTTCGGATCGAAGGCGACGTCGGGGCTGTGTCAGGCGCTGATCGCGCTGATGCCGCCGCATGCGGTGTATATCGAGACGCACCTGGGCGGCGGCGCGGTGATGCGGCGCAAGCCGGCGGCGCTGCGCAGCATCGGCATCGACCTGGACGAGCGTGCGCTGTCGCGGTTCGCGTGCGGCCATGCGGTCGAGTTGGTGCACGGCGACTGCCATGCCTACCTGTCGGAGTTCGCGTTCGACGGCTCGGAGCTGGTGTACAGCGACCCGCCGTACCTGCACAGCGCGCGCAAGTCCGCACGCCGCTACCGGCACGACTACGAGGACGCCAACCACGCGGTGCTGCTGGAACTGCTCCGGGGGCTGCCGTGCGCGGTGATGGTGTCGGGGTATCCGTCGGCGCTGTACGACGAGCTGCTGGGCGACTGGCGCAGCGTGTCGCTGCAGGTGATGAACCAGGCGGGCGTGGTGACCGAGAAGGTGTGGTTCAACTTCGCGCCGGACCGGGTGCACTGGGCGTCGTGCGCCGGGCGCAACTTCACACACCGCCAGGCCGTCAAGCGCAAAGCGGCGAGTTGGGGCCGCCGCTACGCGGCCATGCCGCCAGCGGAGCGTCTGGCGGTGCTGGCGGCGCTCATGGCGGTGGAGGCGCAGGCGCCGCCGTGAAGTTCCTCGCGCAGCATCTCGACCGGCTGCGGGCGTGCTTCGCGCGCATGCCGGACCCGCGCCGCGGCAGCAACCGGCGCTACGCCATGGCCGACATCGGCATGGCGGCGCTGTCGGTGTTCTTCATGCAGTCGCCGTCGTTCCTGGCGCACCAGCGCGCACTGGCCGAGACGCGCACGCGCTCGAACGCGCACACCCTGTTCGGCCTCGACCGCATCCCCTGCGACAACCACATTCGGCAACTGCTGGACGGCGTACCGGCGGAACACTTCGACGACGCGTTCCACGACCTCGCCGCGGACCTCGACGCGCACGGCGCGCTCGAACCGATGCGCCGCCTCGACGGCTGCGTGCTGGTCGCCCTGGACGGCACGGAGTTCTTCCGTTCGCGCAAGCTCCACTGCGACAACTGCTCGACCCGCAAGCGCAGCGACGGCGACGTCGAGCACTTCCACCAAATGCTGGGGGCCACCGTCGTGGCGCCGGGCCAGTCGCGCGCGCTGCCGCTGCCGCCGGAGTTCGTCCAACCGCAGGACGGCGCCGCCAAGCAGGACTGCGAACGCCAGGCCGCCAAGCGCTGGCTGGCGCGCCACGGCCCGCGCTGCGCCGCCCTGCGGCCGGTCTACCTCGGCGACGACCTGTACGCCTGCCAGCCCGTCTGCCAGGCCATGCTCGACGCTGGCGGCGACTTCCTGCTCACCTGCAAGCAACCCAGCCACAAGACCCTCTACGAGTACCTCGACGGCGTCCGAACGCCCACGCGCCGCCGCACCGCGGGACGCGGCGCGAAGCGCCGCATCCACCGCTACCGCTGGATGAACGACCTGCCCATCCGCGACGGCGACGACGCCATGCGCGTCAACTGGCTCGAGATCGTCAGCGCCAAACCCGACGGCAAGGTCACCTACCGCGGCGCCTTCGTCACCAGCCTCGACGTCGACCGCGACAACGTCGCCGAACTCGCCGACTGCGCACGCGCCCGCTGGAAGATCGAGAACGAGACCTTCAACGTCCTCAAGCAGCACGGCTACCATCTCGAACACAACTTCGGCCACGGCAAGGACACCCTCGCCGCCGTGCTCGTCATCCTCAACCTCCTCGCCTTCGCACTGCACACCGCCTGCGAACTCGCCGAAACCCTCTGGCGGCAGGCCCGGCAGCGCCTCGGCACCCGCTTCCGCCTGTTCGAGCACCTGCGCACCATCACCGAATACCAGGTGTTCCCCTCCTGGACCGCGCTCTTGACCCTGCTCGCCACCGGCGGACCCCCGGCACAGCCTCCCTGACCTCCGCGCCTCGGCAACCCAATCAACCCAACCGCAAAAAAACCATGAAACCCTCAACACTCACCCGACAAGGACAAAATGAGAACTGCTGTGAACAAACCCTATGCCTTGACAATGCGCTCGACTTTAATTTTTTGGTCCAGGTCACGGGACTGGGCAAGATCAAAGGCCAATTGCATGCCAAGCCATGTCTCGGGCGTAGAACCATACGCATTTGACAGCCGGCAAGCCATTTCGTCAGAGTCTCCCGGGGAACAACTGTTTCTGATTTCCGTACTTGCGCTTGAGGCGATTGAATACTTCTTCTGCCGGATAGGATTCGTCCGGGGTCAGACCTTTGTGCAACTCCTCGCGCAGCGCTTCGAGTACGGCTTCGCGTTCCCTCATTCGGTCCTCCAACAATGAGTCCTGCTGCGCCATCGACGCTCTTGCCAGACGTTGATCGGTAGAATTGTTCATGTTGAGGAAATTCCCTGATAATGTGCGGCGATTGTATGAGATTTTCACGCTAAAGCCGATTGTGCACTAGCCATGGGAACTACACGCAAGACCATCACCGCTACCGAACGGCAAGACGCCTGGATGCAATCGTCGCGCACTGCGGCGATCACCAGGAATTTGAAGACCAAGGGGCTTGGAGGCCCGGAACCATGACTATCGACACGACCTTCCTGCGCCGCTGCATCGCCTCGCTTGAGCGAGCGGTGGAGGGAATCGAACAGCACGATACGGACGACGATGTCATGTACGACATCTACCGCGCCGCGTGCGTCAAGGAGTTCGAGTTCGTACTCGAACAGAGCGGAAAGCTGCTGCGCAAGCGGCTCGCCGCCTGGTTCGCCAGCAACCGCCAGGCCGACCGCTTGCACTTCAAAGACCTTTTCCGCCACGCGGCCCGCCACGATCTTATCGACTGCGAGGCGGTCGAGAGGTGGCTGGGCTACCGCGACAACCGCAATTCCACGGCGCACGATTACGGAGAAGATTTCGCCGAAAGCACCCTGAAGCTGTTGCCGGCGTTTATCGGTGACGCCCGTGCGCTTGCCGACATGATCGAGCGGGCCGACGATGACTGACCGGCTGCGCCTGGCTGAACGGCACCGGAACATTCTTACGGCACTGCTGCGGGAGCACTTGCCAAACGTGGAAGTGTGGGCCTACGGCAGCCGCGTCAACGACCGGGGCCACGAGGGCAGCGATCTCGACCTCGTGCTGCGGGGGCCGGGACTGGAGAAAATACCGGTTGAACAATTGACCGACTTCGAGGAAGCGTTGCGCGAATCCACGATCCCGTTTCTGGTCGAAGCGAGGGACTGGACACGACTGCCCGAGCGGTTCCACCGGGAAATCGAGCGGGAATATGTTGTGTTGATTGGGGCTTAGGGAAACGAGAACATCCACCGCGAAGAATAAGTGGCCAATTGCCAGGCAATGCTTGACAAGTCCCAGTACTCCCCTCACTTTGGGGCCACAATCGAAGGGATGGGTTATACCACTGATGGTTAAGCGGCATGCCTCCATAATTCCTGCGCATCCGGGCGAAATACTCCGGGAGGAAATCCTGCCAGCAATAGGCATGAGCAAGTCGGCGGTGGCGACCGCCCTCGAAATCTCCCGGCAAACGCTTTACGATATTTTGAACGAAAGACAGCCAGTCACAGCCGAAATGGCTGTTCGATTCGGCAAATTGTTCGGCAATGGCACCAACTTCTGGGTGAATCTGCAACGCAACCATGACCTTGCTTTGACCGAAAGCGAAGTTGATGCTCTGTGCTAAAGTGTCATATTTTGCAGTTCACAATAAAGTGAATCAATTCTGTCAAAAATATCATCGCTTATGAATGGGCCCTGACCATCTTTCAATAGCTGATCACGTACACGCTCTAGCATTTCAATTGTATCTTCTAGTTTCTTTACTTGAGCAGAATTCGTCATTTTCTTTCCCTATTCTGAGTTATTTGCAAGTCGAAAAAACTTTTGATCCGAAAAGGACAACTACTGAGAATAATATCAACACATAGTGTGGACAACCTCTCCTGCAGGACTTACGCATGATTGAATTGATTACGGATTCCTCTAGAACTTGCAATTATATTTATAATAAGACGGCGCTTCACACTTGACATGTCATTTCTTATAGAGATCTGTATTGCCAGAAAACCACTCGTCTTCGTCCGCAACAGTTGAAACCTTACGTGCCTTACGTGCTACCTCTGCCCCGACCTCCCGCTCACAAATCAATACAAGTTGACTACTATAGTTCTCGCAATTCTCCAATACTTGCACTGCAATATCCAAGGGCACATCAATGCTTCGTCGGACCTGGTTATGAGAAAATAGTATGTCGATACCATTTTTCCTAGCAAGTTTGGACAATTGCAAAACAAAATTCCAATCCACTTCCCCTTCCGTTTCTGAAAATAATTCCCATTCAGCAGCTGTTTGCAGAATACGCCTGTCTCCCCCTCTATAGTTGTAGAAACACCTTCGCGCTACCGCACGCCGACTAGCATTTTCCGCCAGTCGTTTCGTCATTACTATTGCAAAACGTTTCGAAGCCTCTTGAGCGAAACCTAGCCAATTCTCATCCATTCTCTCAATTTGGGATCCGCCAGCAGAAATTGCGAGCGAATACAATCTCCACAGCCATGCCCAAGAATCATTATCCAACTCCTCAAGAGCATTTTCAATCCTACTAGACAACTCCTCTAATACTGTTCGCTCACCCCAGCACATCAAAACTGAAAGTAAAATAATTTCTTCCTCTCCATTGAATTCCTCTAGCTTTTCTATCCACCAATCAGTGTTATCAGCTTGTTTCCTGGCAAAATACAATCGTTGCACCAATCCTTCCTTTGGACGGAAGCCACCTTCACTCCAACTCACGAATTCTAATTCTCTCGCCCCAATCGCTGTGTCGTCCCCCGCCCGCTCTTGACTAGAATCCTCATCCCCCGAATCTAACGAAACTGCCGTGGAGATCATAGCCAACGCAGAAAACAGCCGTCCCTTTGGTGCTAACACGAAACCTCGATTTACAATCTCGATCCAAGGTTTCAAGCTTTCACACAAGTGATCCCAATGTCCCTCCATTGACTGCCGCACAAACTGAGAAAAGTCAACGAGGGCCTTCGGCTCATCATAGTCACTAATTGCTGAACGTCTCTCGAACATCTCCTTTCTTAAGTATTCCCGACGAGTGAATTCAGCTCTATATTCCCTGGATGTAGTAAAAAGCTCTGCCAGCATGTATGGATGGAGCAACTCTGCCAATACTACGAAAACGCTACTCCGCGACCCGCGAAACGACCGAGTATATTCAAACTCAAATTTAAGATCAAAGAAAGCACGGAAAGCCTCAGTATACAATTCTTCATTCGCTGCTATATGATCAAACAAATTGGCTTCAGCCAACCAGCGCACAGAAACCTCTAAGTTTCCCTCAGTTATCTCCAATATTTCTTCAGCAGTGAATTCATCTGCTATTTCAAAATCGCAAACCTCCATAAACAAATCTCGAATGGTGCTTTCTTCGTTCCTCGCACTAAGAAAATACTCCTTCAACCTATCTACTCTTCCATTTCTAGCCATAACTTGTCGCAATTCACAACGATAATTCTCATCCGTTTCCTTTTGCAACTTCCGCGCACATAAATCAAACAGTTGTCTTCCTCCTGCACCTTCAGGTAATCTCATACCCCTATGACCATGCATCCAATCTACGGCGGTTAAGAGCTGTAACTCTGTATCTTGACCAATAAAGTCTATTAAGCGCCGCATAGACTTTGGAGATTGTATGAAAACATAGTCCGCCAGCAACATTAATGCCAAACGCCGGGGTTGCGTAATTAGCTTGTAGTCGGGCTCTTCCCCTATATTTACTAGTTCTTCCACTAGTGACGGAAGCTCGCCAACATCGTAGAATCCACAGAAAAATCTTGTTACGTTGGTCCAATAGGAATTTCGTGCCAAAGCGGTAAATCGATCTGGGCGCGTGCCCTTTTTCGGCCGTCTTGGGGGGGAATATGGTGCTGTCTTATGAAGGTGCCTCGCCGCAAAGTACTCTCTAAGAGGTTGCACCTCAAACTCAAATGTCCCCTGAACCCTTGAAACAAGAGCGCCGACTCTCTCCACCGTGCCAGCCATTAAGCTGTTCGCCAAGTCTGGCTCGTGTTCTTCACTCGCCAAATAGTTTGCCACTTCAACCTTAAGCTCTTCCATTGTAATACTGCCAGATCCCTGTCCAGTTTCTGCTTGAACCTGGAGCACCCAGGCTAGGAGACCATGAATAGACAAGATCAACTCTCGGTGATCTCCCAATATCTGTTTCTTTTCTACCTCTCTATTGAGAAATATCTTCATGTATTCCTCATAGAGGGCTGTACGCTTATCAGGTAATGCCGCACCCTGAACATGCATCAATTGCAATAGGATTGCGAGTTGCATTGGATTTCGAGATAGGTCGCGCAAATGTGGTTGGCGTAACTTCTCCTCCAATGTGCTGGCAAGGGCTTCTTTTTCATCCTTTGTCAGATCTTGTGCTTCGGCCCATTTAATTTGGTACGCCTTAATGTTTGACCTCTTTAGGTCATTTAGCTCTAGATGCACCCAATCATCTTCGGGGAATCCAGGGGAATTGGCGAACGCCGCGGGTCTAGAGGTTACAATGATCTGGAGGGATAGTGCATGGGCATCTAGACGATCCGCCGCAGCACATATCTCTTCGACTACTCGTACTCTACTGCGTATATCAGCAACTTCATCAAAACCATCCAAAATGATTATACTGTGTGCGCGAGCTAAAAAATCTAACAAATCATTTTGACTAAGGGTTAATCCACCGGAACCCCACATGATTTGCATAGTTAAAAAACTTTCCAATGATCGTTGCCCTTCTTCAGGGGGAGCAATCTCACCTTGTTTCGCGTATGGATGGCGACCGGAAACCCAGGCTGCATAGTCGCGTAAATCCACACGAAAAGGACTTCGAGTGGTAGCTTTAACAAAAATTTCGTTTACGGAACTGAGATCGGATCGCCGTGTAGGGAGCAGCTTTAGCCTATTGATCTGACATATAAATTGAGTTACAGTCGATTTTCCCTGTCCGGGAGCCCCTTCTAGGACAAAGCGCGATGTGCCTTTTCCGAATGGCATATTCAGCAAGAAACAAGCAGCAAGACCATGATGGATAGACTGATAGCCATCATCTTCATCAAAATCTTCAAATTCATATAGCCGGTCTAAATACTCTTCTACTTGGCGCAACTCTTTAGTTTCACTTTGTGCTCGACCACGCTCTCGTCGAGAAGCCTTGTGCCCTACAGGTATATCGATAAATAGATCAGTAATTCTCCTCTTAAGTTCAACCTGCTTAAATTTAACGTCGCGATCATCCCCAAACTGTTTTCCTATGTACGCAGTGATAGCGCGCGCCGCTTCTAATCCGTCCTTATCTTCGGTACGGTGGACAAGAAATTGCAGTACGTCAGTAGCTCTACAAATCTCGGGATAGCTCCACTTAATATCACTTTCATTGTCAAGTCGAGAGTCTATATCATCGCGCCACCAAACAAAAGTAGGAATTTCAAAAGTATTCGTAAGGACTTTATTTACTTTATCGATGGAACCACTGTCTAGGTGACCAGTACCTTGTACATTTGTCACGAAATAGTAATGCGTTGCTCCCTTACTTATTAATTCCTTTACTTTGCTCTGCTCACTTTTAATTAGACTACTGATCACGTCTCTTTCAGATTTATCCTTTGGGTTGTTCGAAAATTTTACTTGAAACACCACAAAATTCTTTCGGTCGACGGTATCGTGATAATAAAACGCATCTCGCCCTCCATCAGGTTGGCGTACCGGAAGGCAAATAGCTTCGGGATGAGCACTGACTATTAGCGCATGGACAAGTTTTTCAAAAGATTGATCATTTAGTGCTTCATAGTAGTAGTTCATTTTGAATCTCTTCTGTTATTTTGTTTTACTATAAACAAGTAGAGCCTGTTTTGGCATATTAGGATTTCGCCAACGGTTGACAACCTATTGAGTGCGTTGGGATTCCGCGACGCAATAAAGATCGTCTGATTGTCACCGCTATCGGATTCCTCGCGGCATGATCCCGCAGAATATTCGTCGTATAATTCGCGAATCCGCTCACGCTAGCCAGGATATTGAACGAACGTAGCGATCAAGGCAATCTGTATTTTTTATAATTCAGTTGCTTAGGATGTTGCTGTAGAAATTTTTATCTATGGCTCGTCGCATTCCGGTGTTGGTTCGTTTTTAATGTTGCGCGGGACTCGGATTGAAAGTCTGCTTTCCCGACGGCGCGATCAATTCTAACGGCGGCCCAGTACTGTTTCTTAAGGTAGATCAACTTTTTTGAATTGCCGCGCAGGCATTCCAGGCGGTAGTCGACCCTCCTTGACATTGCCATGCGCCGGGAACTCTGGCGTAATCCGCTGTTAGCTGCTGGGCGCCTTCTACGAGTGACGCCAACGCCGTGGTGCAATCATCGTGCACCACGAAGACTGCGGTGAGTGTATTCGAAAAAGTGAAGGGATGCGGCTCCCGCCTAGCGAATCAGGAAAGGACCAATTGGCAAAGCAGACAAACAATAACGGCGCAAATCTCGGTTTCGAGGCCCAGCTTTGGGCCGCGGCAGACAAGCTGCGCGGCAACATGGAGCCATCCGATTACAAACACGTCGCCCTAGGCCTGATTTTCCTCAAATACATCTCGGACGCCTTCGAGGCAAAGCGGGCGGAATTGCTCGAAGACGATCTGGCTGACGCGGAGGACCCCGAGGAGTACCTCGCCGAAAATGTCTTCTGGGTTCCAAAGGAGGCTCGGTGGTCGCATCTGCAAGCCAATGCCAAAGTAACGACGATCGGCAAGTACATCGACAATGCCATGCTGGCTATCGAGTCCAAAAATGCCTCGCTCAAGGGCGTCCTGCCGAAAGAGTACGCCCGGCCAGCGCTAAACAAGGTGATGCTCGGAGAACTCATCGATCTAGTGAGCGGGATCGGCATGGCCGAGGAGTCAGACCGCTCCCGCGACATCCTCGGCCGGGTCTACGAGTATTTCCTCGGTAGCTTCGCTGGCTCCGAGGGCAAGCGTGGCGGCGAATTCTACACGCCTCGCTCAGTCGTCCGGCTGCTGGTCGAGATGCTGGAGCCCTACAAAGGCCGTGTCTACGACCCCTGCTGCGGCTCCGGTGGCATGTTCGTCCAGTCCGAGCAGTTCGTGGAAGAGCATGGCGGACGCATCGGCGACATCGCCATCTACGGGCAGGAAAGCAACTACACGACTTGGCGGCTCGCCAAGATGAACCTCGCGGTGCGCGGCATCGACGCCGACATCCGCTGGAACAACGAGGGCAGCTTCCACAAGGACGAGCTGCCGGATCTGAAGGCCGACTCTATCCTCGCCAATCCGCCGTTCAACGTCTCCGACTGGGGCGGCGACCGGCTACGGGAGGATGCCCGCTGGTCGTTCGGCGTTCCGCCCGCAGGCAACGCCAATTACGCCTGGCTACAGCACATCCATCACCACCTCGCCCCGAACGGCACGGCGGGTGTTGTGCTCGCCAATGGCTCCATGTCCTCGGCCACGTCCGGAGAAGGCGACATTCGCCGCGCCCTGGTCGAGTCCGACGCGGTGGACTGCATGATCGCGCTGCCCGGACAGCTCTTCTACTCGACGCAGATTCCTGCCTGCCTCTGGTTCCTGGCGCGCAACAAGAACCCCGGCAAGGATTGGCGCGACCGGCGCGGGGAAGTGCTGTTCATGGACGCTCGGAAGCTCGGGCACAAGGTGGATCGGACCCGCAAGGAGTTCTCTGACGAAGACATCGCCCGGATCGCCGAAACGTATCGCGCCTGGCGCGGCGCCCGGGACGCGGCCCCCTACGAGGACGAACCGGGATTCTACAAGTCCGCGACGCTGGAGGAGATGAAAGGACACGGCCATGTACTTACGCCCGGCCGCTATGTCGGCGCGGCGGCGACTGAAGATGACGGCGTGCCATTCGAGGAGCGGTTTGCGGAACTAAAGGAGACGCTTGCGGAGCAATTCGCCGAGGCTGAGGAGCTGAGCGCAGTCATCCAGACGAAGCTGGAGGAGATCAGTGGGGATAGGTGACTGGTCAGTTGTCAGGCTGGAGGAACTAGCGAGCGTCGAGCTAGGGTCAATCGCAATTGGCCCCTTCGGCTCGAGAATGAAGTCCGGCGTTTACACCACTTTCGGCGTGCCAGTAATTCGAGGAACCAATATTTCGTCTACCCGAGCATGGAAAGGCGATTGGGTGTATGTCTCGGACGAATTTGCAGATGGGCTGCCGAACTGTAACGCCCGTGAAGGCGACTTAGTTTTTCCGCATCGCGGCTCTATTGGTGAGGTCGGAATTATCCCCGACGATAGACAAAGATACATGCTCTCTACGAGCTTTATGAAATTCCGTCCTGACCAAAAAAAGGTATTGCCGCTGTTCCTCTTCTATTACTTCAGGTCCGCTAGCGGCCGAGCTGAGATCATGCAGTATTCATCTCAGGTTGGTACGCCGGGTATAGGTCAGCCGCTCACCAGCTTGCGCCAGTTTAAGGTGCCTGTTCCTCCAAAAGATTATCAGGAGTTTGTAGTAGACACGCTCTCTGCCCTCGACGACAAGATCGACCTGAACCGACGCATGAACGAGACGCTGGAGGCGATGGCGCGGGCGATCTTCAAGGACTGGTTCGTCGATTTCCGCCCCACCCGCGCCAAGGCCGAAGGTCGCACCCCCTATCTCTCTGAAGATCTCTGGAATCTTTTCCCCGATGCGCTGGACGACAATGACAAACCCGTAGAGTGGCGGCAAGGAACCCTTGCAGACGTCGCGAATTCTCCGAAGCGTGGTGTAAGTCCTGCTGACGTTTCGAACAACACACCTTATATAGGCCTGGAGCATTTGCCACGCCGGTCGGTCGCACTCTCGGAGTGGGACGGTGCGGGAAAGGTCAGTAGCAACAAGATTCAATTCAATAAAGGGGAAATCCTGTTCGGGAAACTCCGGCCATACTTCCATAAAGTCGGAATCGCTCCCACGAACGGTATTTGCTCCACCGACATCGTTGTCGTCGTTCCGCAAGCACAGAATTGGGGGGCGTTTGCGCTCGCCTGTCTTTCCTCGGATGACTTTGTGGATTATACGGATCGGACCTCGACCGGCACCAGAATGCCGCGCACGAACTGGAAGACGATGGCGCAATACAAAATATGTTTGCCATCGGACCGGGTCGTTTCTGCCTTTCAAAAATTGGCGCAGCCACTTCTTCACCGCATCGACGCGAACATTCACGAAACCTCCACCTTGACCAGGACTCGCGACTTCCTCCTTCCAAAACTCATGTCCGGCGAAATCCGCCTTCCTGATGCCGAAAAAGCTATGGAAGCTGTGGCATGAGTTCCTTAACAGACATCGATAAGCGCTATCTCGAAAAGTTGCTCAACATGGGTGGCGGGTATGTTCTCGACTTTACGGATGCTTCGTTTGGTGAGTTCTTCGAACGGCATAACGTCGACATTCACGGGCGCAAGTATCAGACCTTCGGAACGTCAAAGGCGAAAAAGCTACGCGCGTTTTGGGCATCGGAATCCGACCAGCGAGTTGGCGCGGTGCTATTTGAGATGCTGGACTCCTATGAGGCAGACTGCGACTTGGGTGGTAGGGAGCTAGACAGAAACCTACTAGAAAAAGTGCGGGGAATTGTCGGACGGCTGGCAGGTAGAGCCGTCACGCCGCGCTTCGCCGCGACGGAAGGGGAGTTTCTGAACCATGAATTCTCGGTTCCAAACATTCAGAAGCTGCCAATTGATGCTCAAGTCGTATCAATAGTCGAAGCACGGCTTCACGAGGCACGTGTCGCACTTGCCGCGGGCGCTTATCTGTCCGTAATCTTTCTGTATGGCAGTGTTCTGGAAGCTGTACTGCTCGGCGCTGCCCAACAGAATCCTTCGCGCTTCAATCAGGCGAATGCGACGCCAAAGTCCACGGGTGGCTCACCGAAACGCTTTCATGAATGGAACCTTTCGCAATTCATCGATGTGGCGAGCGAGGTTGGTGTCCTAAAACTCGACATCAAGAAGTTCAGTCACGGTTTGCGAGATTTTCGAAACTACATCGACCCATACGAGCAGATGGCTTCAGGTTTCACTCCAGATGAACACACCGCCAAGCTATGTTTCCAAGTCTTGAAGGCGGCGCTTGCAAGCGTTGCGGGTGAACGCCAGTGAGTAATACCAATAAAACTTGGGTCCGAGTTGACAATCGTCGAACCATTGCTATTGACTGGTCTGGTGCAGCAAAGGGGGCGTCATCCAAGATTTGGCTTGCGGAGGTTCACAAAGAGAAACTGGTTCGCTTAGAATCAGGTCGCAACCGTGCCGAAGTAATAAGCCATATTATTAAGTACGCCCCCAAAGAGTCTGAAACTGTTGTTGGAATCGATTTTGCCTTCTCATTACCTTTCTGGTTTGCGAGAAGCGAGGGTATGGCATCAACAAACGATCTGTGGAGTCTTGTACAAGGCCAAGGTGAACAATGGTTGCAGAGTTGCACTCCACCATTTTGGGGAAAACCAGGAAAGAAAAAACCGGAATTGCCCGAACACTTTCGACTAACTGAAAAACTGGTTGGAATGCAATCCAGCATTAAGCCAAAGAGCGTGTTTCAAATTAACGGTAACGGTTCAGTCGGCACAGGATCCATTCGCGGAATGCCCTATTTGGCGAAACTGCGAAGCGCGGGATTTTCAATTTGGCCGTTCCATGAAGTTGCCAATCGAATGGTGGTGGAAATCTATCCCCGACTGCTTACAGGGTCAATCAATAAGTCCAGTTATGAAGCTCGGTTGGCACGACTGAGTCGATTGCCAGAGCTCGACGGCGATCTAATCTTCAAGGCCGCCTGTTCTGACGATGCTTTTGATGCAACAGTTTCGGCCGTAATGATGAGCCGCCATATTGGCGAATTCTCGTCACTTGGCCCAACTCAAGATCCGACTAAACAATTTGAAGGGGAAATCTGGTGCCCGCTGGCGGCGACTCAAGCTGCCAAGTGATTCCATTCCACCACCGGATACGTAGAGTTTTCGCCAGGAAAATGGCCAATCGATCTTGGTTCGACTAGACTTGGCTGCGTCGCCCGTGTCTATCGTATGGCAATCGCCGGTGTCTCTGCGTATTTTGGTGTTGCTCCGCTAATACTTCGGTTCTGGCAAATGCGCGGCCTCACAGATTTGTTTTCTATTTTTATCGACAAATCAGTCAGTTAGGAGTAATTAGGAAGGAACCAGATGTCCGCAACAAATCTCACCCAAGTTGAAGCTGAAGCTTTGTTGGCAATGGAGAAACGTCGATTAGATGTGGCCGAGTTGGACTACCCGGGCTTGGGAGGCAAAATTACCGTACCCTTGGTTTCTGCAGACGGGCGGGAACAATTCTCGCTTGATCTGCGGCGCGGGAAAATCAACCTCGGCAAAGGAACTTACCAGAATCGGAGCCGGCAGGTAGTGATCTTGGCACGACTCGATTTTGGAGGTGCGCCACATCGCAACCCTGACGGTGAGGAGATCGGCTCTCCTCATCTCCATCTCTACCGGGAAGGATATGGCGATAAGTGGGCTTTCCTGGTTCCGCCCGACAAGTTTCCGAATCTGCATGATCCCTGGCTGACGCTCGAAGATTTTATGCGGTATTGCAACGTCGTCGAAACACCATTCATTCGTAAGGGGTTATTTACGTGATCCAAGACGTTAGAGCATTGGTAGACCGGTACATGACATGGTTAAAAGACAGGACGAATCTGCGTGAAGTTGAAGACTGCGTCGAGATCACGACTCCGTATCTGGATCGGCACAACGACTATCTACAGATATACGCAAAGCGCGCCAATGGTGGGTTTGTGTTGACCGATGATGGATATATTCTTGATGATTTGGAGCTGTCAGGGTGCAAGATCGACAGTCCGAAGCGTCAAGCTATGCTAAAAACGACGCTTAACGGTTTCGGTGTGCAGTCGAACGGTAAGGCGCTTGAAGTCAAGGCGTCGATGGATAATTTTCCGCTTCGAAAACACAATCTTTTACAAGCTATGTTGGCGGTCAATGATCTCTTCTACTTGGCTTCACCCACTATTGCGAGTTTGTTTCATGAGGATGTGGCAGCATGGCTCGATCTTTCAGAGATTCGCTACACACCCAGCGTCAAGTTCACGGGCAAAAGTGGCTACGATCATCGTTTCGACTTTGTTATACCAAAGTCGAGACGACAACCGGAACGCATAATCCGCGCTATTAATCGACCAAACAAAGAAACAGCCCAAGCAATGGCGTTTTCTTGGATTGATACTAAGGAAGTACGTTCGCCTGATGCTCGCGCCTACGCAATCTTAAACGATTTGGAGCAACCCGCATCCGAAAGCGTGTTGGATGCGATGCGAAGTTATGAAGTAGATCCGATTTTATGGTCGGGTCGCGACAAAACACGAGAGGAATTGGCTGTATGACCAAGAGACGTCATTGGAAACTGTTTTTTTGAGCAAGAGAGCACCCTCGCGTAAAAGCTGATCCAATAATAACAGACAACAAGATGCGACAAGACAAGCAGAATGAGCAAATTGCACGAAACTGACGTAGAAGAAGCCATGCTGGACTGGTTGTTAGGGCTGGGTTATGCCAAGGTCCATGGGCCGGACATTTCGCCAGATGGCATAGTGTCTGAGCGCATCAGTTACGATCAAGTTCTGCTGACCTCGCGATTTCGCGAAACTCTCATGCGCCTTAATCCGCACCTGTCCTCCAATATACTGGAAGAGGTATTGCGCAAGGTACAACAGACCGAAACCCCCTCGCTCATCGAGGAGAACCGCCGCTTGCATCGCTATCTAATTGAGGGTGTGCCGGTAGAGATAGCTCACCAAGACGGGAGCATTCGTGGAGATGTCGCCAGACTGATCGACTTCGACAATGTAGACGACAACGACTGGCTCGCGGTGAACCAATACACCGTGGTCGAACACAGCCACAACAGGCGCCCTGACGTCGCGCTGTTCGTTAACGGGCTACCTTTGGCCGTGATTGAACTAAAGAATCCCGGCGACGAAAACGCCACACTCGAAGGCGCCTTCAACCAACTCCAAACCTACAAGGACCAGATACCCTCCCTATTCCGCACAAACGCCGTGCTCGTGACATCAGACGGACTCCATGCGCGCATTGCCTCTCTTACCGCCAATCTCGAACGATTCATGCCCTGGCGCACTGTGGATGGTTCAGTTATCGCGCCAAAGGGAACACCGGAACTTGAAACGCTTATCGAAGGCGTGTTCGAGAAGTCTCGATTTCTGACCTTGATCCGTGACTTCACGGTTTTTGCGGATACCGGTTCAGGCATCGTCAAGATTGTGTCCGGGTATCACCAGTTCCACGCCGTTCGTCACGCGGTCGAAAGCACGGTTGCCGCAACAAGTCTGGAAGGCGACCGCCGTATCGGCGTCATTTGGCACACGCAAGGCTCCGGCAAGAGTCTGCTCATGGCCTTTTACGCCGGGCAAGTCATTGCCCACACGGCCATGGAGAACCCGACGATCGTTGTAATCACCGACCGCAATGACCTCGACGACCAGCTATTCAGCACCTTCAGCATGTGCCGCGACCTGCTTCGACAGACCCCGCTTCAGGCAGATAGCAGAGACGACCTGCAGAAAGTTTTGACTCGCCCTTCCGGCGGCGTAGTGTTCACGACTATCCAGAAGTTCGCACCTGAAAGCGGCGAGTCTAAGTACTCGGCCCTGACCGAACGCCGAAATGTCGTTGTGATTGCCGACGAGGCGCATCGCAGCCAATACGGCTTCCGAGCCAAGGTGGCGCGCAAGACCGGAGAGATTTCCTATGGGTTTGCCAAATACCTTCGCGACGCTCTCCCGAACGCTTCGTTCATCGGCTTTACCGGAACACCAATCGAGAAGGATGATGTAAACACGCCCGCCGTGTTCGGCGAGTACATCGATGTGTATGACATAAATCGGGGCGTTGAGGACGGCGCGACTGTTCCGATCTACTACGAAAGTCGCGTAGCCCGTATTGAACTCGACGATTCCGAGAAGCCGAAGCTCGACGAAGAAGTGGCTGAATTGACCGAAGACGAAGCAGAGGGTGAACAGGAACGACTTAAGCGGAAATGGGCAAATGTCGAAGCTGTGGTGGGCGCGGGGAATCGCCTCGCTTTGATCGCCAGAGACCTCGTGGAACACTTCGAGAATCGCGTCGTCGCCATGGACGGAAAGGCCATGATCGTTTGCATGAGCCGGCGGATTTGCGTCGCGCTCTACGACGAGATCATCAAGTTGCGCCCAAAGTGGCACAGTGGCGACGACGAGAGCGGAGACATCAAGATCGTCATGACCGGCGCCGCTTCGGACCCGAAAGACTGGCAGCAGCACATCGGCGGCAAAGCGCGGCGGGAGTTGCTAGCCAAGCGGGCCAAAGACCCCGAAGACTCGCTAAAGCTGGTCATTGTTCGGGACATGTGGCTGACGGGCTTCGACGTGCCAAGCATGCACACGATGTACGTCGACAAGCCCATGCGGGAGCATGGGCTGATGCAGGCAATCGCGCGAGTGAACCGCGTGTTCCGCGATAAGCCTGCCGGACTGGTCGTGGATTACATCGGCATCGCCCAGAATTTGAAATCGGCACTCAGTCAGTATTCGGGCGAAGACCGGCAACATGCCGGCATCGACGAATCCGAAGCTGTCGCCGTGATGCTGGAGAAATACGAGATCGTGAGCGGTATGTTTCATGGCTTCGACTACCGGGCCGGGCTTACGGGTTCCCCGCAGGAACGGCTTGTAGCGCTTGCTCATGCGATTGAGTGGGTTCTGGAAATGCAGCAGCGCGAGGCAGCCAAAGAAGAAACCGAGGAAGCCAAGAAGAAAGCGCATCGCCGGTTCAATGATGCCGTACTATCCCTTACCAAGGCGTTCGCTCTCGCGGCAGCGAGCGACGAGGCGAGGAGCATCCGCGATGAAGTCGGCTTCTTTCAGACCGTCCGGTCGGTGCTCGCCAAGAGTGCTCCCGGCAATGGACCTTCTTCCGCACAGCGGGATCTCGCCGTGCAACAGATTATCAGCCGCGCCGTCGTCTCGACCGACATCATCGATATTCTCGAAGCTGCCGGGTTGGAATCGCCGGACATTTCCATCCTCTCCGACGAGTTTCTCGACGAAGTAAAGGGAATGGAAAAGAAAAACCTCGCCTTGGAGGCGCTCCGCAAGCTCATCAACGGCGAGATACGCTCGCAAAGCCGCGTAAACGTAGTGCAGACCCGAGCATTTTCGGATCGAGTCGAAGAAGCGATCGCTCGCTACCATACCAATGCCATTACAACTGCGGAGGTCATCCAGCGGCTGATCGAACTTGCCAAGGACATACGCGACGCTCACAAGCGTAGCGAAGAGGAAGGGCTCACCCAGGAGGAAATCGCCTTCTACGACGCCCTGGCCCAGAACGAGAGCGCGGTCGAGGTCATGGGCAATGACCAACTCCGCGTTATCGCCCAAGAGCTATTGAACAGCCTGAAGAACAAGGCTTCCGTCGATTGGCAGCACCGGGAATCGGCACGGGCGCGAATGCGGGTACTAGTCAAACGCATACTCCGCAAATACGGCTACCCGCCCGACCTTCAGGACGCCGCCGTTCAGACAGTCTTGCAGCAAGCCGAGGTCCTATCGGCGAGATGGGCTGCATGACGGCCTAACCCCCTTCACATAATCCCGCCTGTCTGCTTAGATTGAAGCCCCCGACAGGAGGATCGAAATGAATATTCGCAGCATTGCCATTGCCGGCCTGTTGCCGGTGTTGTTCCAGGCGGCGCCGGCCATTGCGGCCGAGCAGGACTTTCACGACATCGCAGCCGCGGTTTCCGCCGAACGTATCGAGCGGGACATCCGGACACTGGCCGGATTCGGCACGCGCCATACCCTGTCGGAAACCGGCTCGGACACCCGCGGCATCGGCGCGGCGCGCAGATGGATCGAGGCCGAATTCAACCGGATTTCCGATGCCTGCGGCGGCTGCCTGGAAGTGTTTACCGTCAGCGGCGTCGTATCCGGCGAGGATCGCATTCCAGACCCGGTCGAGGTGGTCAATGTCATCGCCCTGCTGCGCGGCGAAAGCGAGCCGAACCGGATCGTTATGATGTCCGGCGATATCGACTCCAGGGTCAGCGACCCAATGAATTTCGAATCCGACTCGCCGGGAGCGAACGACAACGCCTCCGGCATGGCCGGCGCCATCGAGGCGGCGCGGGTGCTGAGCCAGTACCGATTTCCCGCCACAGTCGCCCTGGTCGGTCTTTCCGGCGAGGAACAGGGCCTGCACGGGGGTCGCATTCTTGCGCAATACGCCATCGACAACGGCTGGAATCTCGATGCCGTGCTCAACAACGACATGATCGGCAACGTTACCGGCGTCAACGGCGTCACCAATAACACCACGGCCAGGGTGTTTTCCGAAGGCACGCGTTACGTGGAAACCACTGAGGAAGCCAACCAGCGCCGTTTCCAGGGCGGCGAAGTCGATTCTCCCTCGCGTAATATCGCCCGCTATGTCGACGCCATGGCGGATCGATACATCCCCAACCTCGACACCATGATGATCTACCGGGTCGACCGATTCGGCCGTGGCGGCCATCACCGGCCATTCAACGAAGCCGGTTTCCCCGCGGTGCGGATCATGGAAACCAACGAGAATTACACCCAGCAGCATCAGGACATCCGCGTTGAAGACGGCATAGCCTACGGCGATGTGATCGAGCATGTGAATTTCGAATACGCCGCCAAGCTTACGGCGCTGAACGCGGTTACCCTGGCGTCCATGGCCTGGGCGCCCGCGCCGCCGGCCGATGTCGTCATTGAAGGCGCGGTGCGGCCGAGCACCACCTTGAACTGGGAAAGGGTTCCCGGCGCCGCCGGTTACCGGGTGCACTGGCGACTCACGACTTCACCGACCTGGGACTTCCATCGCGACGTGGGCGATGTGGGCAGCTTTACGCTGGAAAACGTCGTCATCGACAACTACTTCTTCGGCGTATCGAGCCTGTCGGCCGACGGCATCCAGAGCCCCGTGGTTTTTCCTGGCCCCGCGGGTTCATTCGATTGATTCCGGCAGGCCAGTATTCAGGCATGACAAACGGGAAATGCTGGGGTAACCTCGGAAATTCCCCGGCAATCCGCCTGCCACACGCGGCGCCGGCCTGATTCTGTAGTGCCCTATAGACAGAGGTACGCAAAATGAAAGCGAATCGACTGATTACCTGCACTGCCGGCCTGTTGCTGTTGTCCGGCATAGCCTGGGGCCAGGACACCATCGAGTGGACCACCCTGGGCAATGACTTCGCCCACACCCGTTCGACCCCGGCCGAACAGATCACACCGGAGAACTTCGGTGATCTGGAAGTCGCCTGGACCTGGGACGGCGCCAGCTTCGAAGCACAAAGCGGCCGTTCGACGCCGAGTTACATCAACGGCGGCCTGTACACGGTAGCCGGCGCGCGCCGACACGTGGTAGCCATCGATCCCTCGACCGGCGCCACCTCGTGGTCCTACCGCGAGCCCGACACCCGGCGCTGGTCCTATTCCATGCGCGCCGACTACGGCAAGGGCGTGGGCTATGCCAACCTCGATGGCCGCGACGTCATCTATATCATCTCTCCCGGCTTCTTCCTGACCGCGCTGGACGCGGCTACCGGACGGCCGCTGGAAGGCTTCGGCGGCCCGGTGGCGGTTGAAGGCTTCCCGGAAACCGGCGTGGTCGATCTGCTCGCCGACCTGGGCCATCCATACGATCCCTATGAAGGAATTCCGCTGGAGCGCGGCTATATCACCGCGTCTTCGCCGCCGATCGTTGTCAACGACGTGGTCGTGGTGGGCAACTCCGCGGAACAGGGCTATAACCAGTCCCGCATCGAAAACGTGCCGGGCGACATCCTCGGCTACGACGCCCGCACCGGCGAGTTCCTGTGGAAATTCAATGTCATCCCGCAGCCCGGCGAATACGGCCACGAGACCTGGCAGAACGACGCCTGGCAGTACACCGGCGACATTTCCTCCTGGGCGCCGATTTCCGCCGACCCGGAACTGGACATTGTCTACATCCCCACCAATGGCGTGACCATCGACTACTACGGCGGCCACCACCCCGGCGACAATCTCTACGGTACCAGCCTGATCGCGCTCAACGCCGCCACCGGTGAGCGCGCCTGGCACTTCCAGATGGTGCATCACGACATCTGGAACTACGACACGCCGACCGCGCCGATTCTGCTCGACGTTACGACCGAGTCCGGGCCAACGCCGGTAGTCGCCCAGGCGACCAAGCAGGGCTACGTCTATGCCTTCAATCGGGCAACCGGCGAGCCGGTCTGGCCGATAGAGGAAGTGCCCATGCCGGCCTCCACGGTTCCGGGCGAGCTATTGTCGGAAACCCAGCCGATCCCGACCAGGCCGGCGCCTTTCGAATACGTCGGCTCCAGCGAGGAACTGCTGACAGACTTCACCCCCGAAATTCGCATGCAGGCGCTCGAAGCTGTGTCGAATTTCATCATGGGGCCGGTTTTCAATCCGCCGATTCACCGCAACCATCCGTCCGGCAAGGTCGCTGCGCTGATGTGTCCTTCCGGCGCGGTCAATATCACGCATCCGCCGGTCGCCGACCCGGACAGCGGCGTGATGTACATCATTTCCCGCTATAGTTGCGGCGCCCGCACCCTGGTCAGCGGCGAGGAAGCGGATACTTACTACGAAGAACCTACCGGCACGACCTTGTCCCGTTATGCGGCAGGAAGCGGCGGGCCCAGCCCGCGGCACCCCGCCGGCATTCCCTTGTGGAAGCCGCCCTACAGCCGCATCACCGCGATCGACATGAACAGCGGCGAGCATCTGTGGATGATTCCCGCGGGATACACTCCGGACCGAATTCGCGATCTGCCCGCCCTGGCGGGAGTCGATATCGGCAACACCGGCTCCGGCGCGGTCGGCCCCATGGTAGCCACCGGCAACATGCTGATCTACGGAAATGTCACCGGCGACGGCACACCGCACCTGTTCGCCCTGGACAAGATGACCGGTGAAGAACTTGCCCGGGTCGAGGTGCCGGCGATCAGCCGCTATGGCATGAGTTCATGGGTCCACGAGGGTAGGCAGTATGTTATCCTTCAGACCGGCAGTTCACTGACCGCCATGGCATTGCCCCAATAATTCCGAACGTAATCGTTTGAGGAGCGACCCAATGAAGAAACCCCTTATCGCAACTTCCGCCGCATTGCTTGTCGCGGTATTTTCGCTTTCCACGCTGCATTCGCAGGAAAACGAAATGAGCTTCTTTATCACCAGTGTGGGCTCCGGCGACGGCGCCAATCTCGGTGGTCTGGCAGGCGCCGACGCACATTGCGCGAGCCTGGCGGAAGCGGCCGGCTCCAGCGGCAAGACCTGGCGCGCCTATCTGAGCGCTCACGCCAGCGATGGTTCGCCCGCGGTCAATGCCCGCGACCGGATCGGATTCGGCCCCTGGTATAACGCTGATGGCGTGGAAGTCGCCTCCAATCTCAACAATCTGCACGGTCCGCTGAACAATCTGAACAAGCAGACCGCGCTGACCGAGAATGGCGACATCGTCAACGGCCGCGGCGACGATCCGAACCAGCATGACATCCTCACCGGTTCCACGCTGGATGGACGCACCGTAGACGACGGCGCAAACCATACCTGCAACAACTGGATGGCCAACGGTGAAGGATCCGCCCATGTCGGCCATTTCGACCGCACCGGCGGCGGCCAGAACCCCACTTCCTGGAACAGCGCACATGGCTCAAGGGGTTGCAGCCAGGCTGATCTGGTGGGAACCGGCGGTAACGGCTATTTCTTCTGTTTCGCCATCGACTGATTCGATCAGACGAACGATGCCCCGGGGAGTCCGGCTCTCCGCGGCAGCAAAGAAAGACTGAAGAAGGTGTGGCTGGCGGCAGCCGCGCCTTCTTTGTTTCCGGCACAGGAAAAATTCGATGATCAAGCTCTATGGCTTTCAGCAGTCGCGCTCCTTTCGCGCCTTGTGGGCGCTGGAGGAAAGCGGGCTCAAATACGAATACATCCAGGTCAAACTGCGTACTGACGCTGAAGTTCCCGACAGTGCGAAGAATCCGAAATATCTCGCGGTAAACGTCCAGGGCAAGGTGCCGACGCTAGTCGACGGCGAACTCACTATGACCGAATCGGTGGCGATCCTGTATTACATAGCGCGCTCGGCGCCTGAGTCGGGCCTGTTGCCGAACGCCAGCATGGACGTTTACGCCCGCATCGATGAATTCGCCTGCTTCATACTCGCCGAGCTCGAACAGCCGTTGTGGAGCAAAGGCAAGCACATGTTCGCCCTGCCCGAGGAACAACGCATTCCACAGATGTTCGAAACCGCGAAGTTCGAGTTCGCCAAGGCCCTGAACGCCCTTGAACATCTGCTCGACGACGGGGAATACGCGGTCGGAGACTCGTTTACGCTGGTTGACATCCTGCTCGCCCATACCTTCAACTGGGCGATGCGGTTCGAGTTCGATCTACCGCAAAAACACATCGATTTTCGCAATCGGCTTTACAGTCGGCCGGCATGCCAGCGGGCTTGGGAGGTCATGCAGCAGTAGTCCGCAATTGCAACCACAATGAGAACCGCCGATGTTTGACAGTCTCGACGCATATCTCGGGGCCGCGCTGACGAGCCGTCGTTCGGACCGGCAGCAGCGCCTGAACCATATCGGCATTGCGGTTGCCGAAGCCGAAGGCCGCCAACTTGTTTCGGCTGTTCTCGACAACTCTCCCGCGTCCGCGGCGGGCCTGCGACGCGGAGACCGGATTGTTTCCGTCAACGGCGAGCCTTATCACCCGGTCTACTCGTTCAATCCCCAACCACCGGCGACACCGGAACCCGACCACCGAATCTTCCGCCTGGTTTATTCCCGCGGCGGAGCGCAACAGGAAGCGGCAGTCTCCACGGTCTTCAACAATCTGTTCGACAGCTACCGCAGCGCGGTTGAAGCCAGCGTGCAACAGTTCAACATGGGCAACAAGGTAATCGGCTACGTGCGGTTGTGGGGCATCAGCGGCAACGCCAACGATCTGGTGGTCCTGCAACGCATCATGGCGGATTTCACAAGCACCAACAGCCTGATCGTGGATCTGCGAAATTCCGCCGGTTATCTGGGCCCCGAGCATCTGGAGCTGTTCCTGCCGGGCGATTTCGGCGATTACTATTCCAACCCGATGACAATGATCGTCGACCAAACCACAGCCGGCGCTGCCGAGGAATTCGCCAGAGAGCTTTCGCGACTCGAGCGGGTCACCAGCGTCGGTTCCCCCACCGCCGGCGGCCTGCAACCCGAACTGCCCGCCGACTGGCCACTCGACTCAACGTCCCCAAACGACCTCCAGTTCGAAGCCGCCCTCAGCCTGCTGGCAGGCCTGTTCTGATCCGGAACTATTTCGCTTTGCTCTCGGTCGCGGTCAAGACAGATCAGTGAGCATGCGCGCCGCCGCGACCGCGCGAATTCCCTCGGCAAGTGGAAAACTGTCCTGTCCCGCGTGAATCACATCAAGGCTTTCGAGTTCCAGGTCCTTGAAAGCAGCGCGCATTGAGCGAGTGACCGCGGGCGAACTCGTGCGTTTCACCTCGAATCCCCGAAGGCGGCCACCACTGTGTATGAGCAAGTCAACTTCGCCGCCTGAATGGGCGGCCCAGAAATAGCACTGGTTCTCATCGGCATCAAGCGCCCGTATGATGTTCTCAATGACGAAACCCTCCCACGAAGCGCCGACTTTTGGATGACGTTCGAAATGTTCCTGGGTATCTATGTCGAGCAAGCGATGCAACAATCCCGAATCTCGCACATAGACTTTCGGAGACTTTACCTGACGTTTGGCGAGATTGGCGCTCCAAGGCTTCAGGCTACGCACCATGAACGTTGACTCCAACGCATCGAGGTAGCGCCGAACCGCGTGGTGCGAAACCCCGAACGCGCGGGCTAGTTCAGACCCGTTCCAAACTTGGGCGTGGTAATGCGCTAGCATCGCCCAGAATCGCTCCAATGTCGTGCCCGGAATAGAAATTCCGAGTTGCCGAATATCAAGTTCCAGAAATGTCCGTACGAAATCGCGAC
This sequence comes from Pseudomonadales bacterium, assembly GCA_963666325.1. GTDB lineage: Bacteria > Pseudomonadota > Gammaproteobacteria > Pseudomonadales > Pseudohongiellaceae > UBA9145. The sequence goes on along the minus strand of OY762706.1, from coordinate 3,596,528 downwards.
GCCACCGGACACTGGCGGTTTCGTTGCGCGCGGTAAAGGAAGCCGGAAAACCCCCACGCAGCCAGAGCTTTTCCATCTCCGCCGGGCCGGTCTCGGCGAGCGAAAGACATGGCAGTTCGTAATAGGCAACCCGACCCGCAAGAGATTCCGAACTTTGACGCAACAAATCGGGCGAGGCGCTGCCCAGCACCAGAAATCGAGCTGGCAATGGCCTGCTGTCGGCAAGTACGCGTAAGGTGGGGAACAGTTCGGGCCGACGCTGTACTTCATCCAGAACCACAAGTCCGCGCAAGGAAGACAGCGTCAGCATGGGGTCGGCAAGTCGCGCCAGATCTTCCGAAGACTCAAGATCGAAGACATGGGCAGGCTCCCCGTACCGCTCGACAACCTGACGGGACAGTGTAGTCTTTCCGACCTGCCGGGCGCCGATCACGGCGACAACAGGGCTGTCGCACAGCAATTCTTCAACTTGTTGTAAATGTGCCTCGCGATGAATCATTTGCCAAACCGTGGTTTCCCGTTCGGGATTTCAATATCGAAAAATAGATATTAACAGGATATTTGGACGTGTGTCGTCCATATTTCAAGGTAAATGTAGGCTGTGGCGTGCGAACTCCTACAAAGTTCATAGCCCAGAACACTACGGATTTGCTAGGATTCTGGCCACATCGAAGTTGTGACCTCTGACAAGCCACACAGAATTGGATGAACTTCGGTAACCATTATAAGAAGTGGTCGGGCAAATTTGGACAGTCTGCTAAGGTAGTTTTCGCATACCGGGAGGCCGTCCTATGGCTCCATAAAGGTGATCAGTAACGCCAAGCGATAAGAACCCGACAACAAGCAGTACGAAACTATGGATGGCGCAAAATTAGAATTGAAGCTCGTCGGCGACATTACCGGTTCGTTCCGCGTCGCGGGATACCAGCGTGGGTACCGTTGGGGAAATCACGAGGTGAAGTGCCTGCTCGACGACATTTGGATGAGTAAGGGCAAGCCCTACAATCTCCAGCCGGTCGTCGTGAAACGCGACGGCGAGGCCGCGTGGGAACTGGTCGACGGACAGCAGCGCCTCACTACCCTCTACCTGATCTTCCAGTTCATGCAGCGCGAGCGGGTCCAAAACGCAAGTGCACCGTATTCGATCACATACGACACGAGACCAAACAGCGGGACCTACTTGCAAAATCTCGACGCCGAGCTTGCCGACACCAACATAGACTTCTTCCATCTCCACAGTGCCTACAAGTGCATCCACGCTTGGTTCGATGACCACAATACTTGCCGACAGTACGTTACCGAAAAGTTCTATGGGTACCTCTTAAAGAGTGTTGGGGTCATCTGGTACGAGGCGTCATACAAGCTCGACTCGACGACGATCTTCAGGCGATTGAACATAGGAAAAATTCCTCTCACAGATGCTGAACTCTTCAAGGCCCTCTTGCTTTCTAGCAATCGTGACAGTACTGGCGTGTCGGACAGGAAGCATGAGATCGCCGCTCAGTGGGATCACATTGAGCGCGACCTCCATCACCCCGAAATCTGGGCATTCGTCGCAGACGATGCGGTTACTAAAAGTCCGACGCGAATAACACTGCTTCTCGATACGATTGCTGGAGGTCTTAGCGGTCGAGCGCGCAAGCGGTTCTATACGTTTGATACCCTTCGCGAAAAAGTTAGTCAGGAAGGAGCCGAAACCGTCTGGAACGAGGTCGTACAACTCCACGCTCTGGTTCTAGGTTGGTACGAAAACCGGGACCACTACCACAAGGTCGGTTACCTGGTGGCCGTCGGCCCTCATCGCTTTAGCGACCTCGTTTTGCTCGCGTACGGGAAGACGAAGAGCGAGTTCGGTGCACTGCTGGACCGCAAGATCTCCGAGACCCTAAAACTCACCCCGTCCGAGGTAACGAAACTCGACTATGAGTCGGACGCGAAAAAATGCAGTCGTCTCCTCCTCCTGATGAACGTCGAGACGGTGCGCCGGATGAAGGACTCGGCCGAACGATACTCGTTCCGTATCCACCGGAGCCAAGTTTGGTCCCTAGAACACATTCACGCTCAGCATGCCGAGAGCCTCACGAAAGCCGACCAATGGAAAGAATGGTTGAGTCTCCACCAAGATGCGCTCGTCGAACTTCCGCAAGACAGCGAGGACAAACGACAAGAACTTCTCAACCGGATCAAAGATGTCGGTGACACAATCGAGCGCCAGAAGTTCCAAGAACTCGCGCGGGATATCGCTACAGCATTCACGCGCGAGGATTCGTCGCCTGCGGCAGCATTCCACCCCGTGCACGCAGTGTCGAACCTAGCGCTCCTTGAGAGAGACCACAATAGCGTCTTGAGCAACGCTGTGTTCGAGGTTAAACGGCGACGTATTCTTGATTTAGACAAGAAAGGCAAATACATCCCAATCTGCACTCGCCAAGTTTTCCTCAAGTACTACACGAACGCGGACGCGCAGCAAGTCCACTTCTGGAGCACGCAGGATCGCGAAGCCTATTTAACCGCCATACTCTCGTCTGACTGTGGCGTGGGTGCCTACCTGATGCCTGGAGAACCGGAGTCATGAAAAGCTTCGTCACTTCGTACAACGGCCTCTTCGATCAAGAGTCTGAGGACGCGCCTCGCGTGGACCGCATTGAGATCCCCATCATCCAGCGGGACTACGCGCAGGGTCGCGATAACGACGCAGTTGAGCGCATCCGCACCGACTTCCTTGAAGTCTTACACAAAGCCTTAACCACAGGGACGCAGACTAGCCTCGATTTCGTCTACGGTGATGTCGAGGGCGGGACGCTTCGTCCGCTCGACGGTCAACAGCGACTCACAACTCTTTTCCTTCTACATTGGTATCTTGCTTGGCGTGCCGACAGACTCGAGCAAGAGCAAGGCTGGAAACAGTTAGAGTACGCCACCCGCCCGAGTGCGCGACAATTTTGCGCAAAACTCGTCGGGTCGAAGCCACTCGCTGATGCGGATCTGCGGAAGTGGTTCGAGGACCAGTACTGGTTCCTTCACACTTGGCAGTACGATCCGACGATTCAATCAATGCTGACTATGATCAAGGCGATCCATGAGCGATTTGGCGAAACTGACTCTACGGTGGCGTGGAGGCGACTTGTGGATTCGGAGCAGCCGGCGATCTCTTTCCACCTGCTGCCGATTGAGGAGACGGACCTGAGCGAAGACCTCTACATCAAGATAAATTCACGCGGGAAACCGCTTACAAAGTTTGAGAACTTCAAGGCTCGGTTCGAGCAAGTCTTGGGAGCATCCTGCCCCGCGCGAGTCGAGGAGTTTGCGCAAAAGGTGGACGGAGTGTGGGCAGACCTGTTGTGGCAATTCCGAGGAAGCGACAGAATCGTCGACGACAAGTTTCTCCACTACTTCGGGTTCGTCACAGATGTCTGCGAGTGGCGTGCCGGCCAATTCCCGGAGGGTGACATTGAAGTTCTCGCCGAACGCGTTTACGGTCCGGAAAACGAGAAGGCGAAGTCACACCTAGACTTCTTGGAATTCAGCTTCGACACTTGGGTGGATGTCGATACAAATACCGTGTTTTCCAATACGTTTTCTCTATCGCCTGCTCCGGTCGATTCGGGCGATACAAGCAAGGTTGTCCTATACGGAAAGGAAAAGAACTTGTTTAAGGAGTGCTGCCTGGGCAGGGTCCGTCGAAACTGGCCGCGGACCCTCCTCCTATACGCGGTCCTTTTGCATCGAATGCACGAGACTGATGAGTTCCCACGCAGGCTCCGAATGCTGCGAAACCTTATCGAGGCATCGAGTAACGAGATCCGTTCTGAGAGGACGCCCGCACTACTCGGGGATGTGAGGCGACTCATCGTCAAGGGGCCGCATTCCAAAGTGTCCAGCTTCAATCGGGCACAGGTCGCTGAAGAGCTGTTGAAGATCGAATTCTTAAACGAGGAGCCGACTCTTGAGCGTATTCTCTTCCATCTTGAAGATCACACTCTTCTCCGGGGGTCTCTTGCCGCTTTTGAATTTGATACCGTGGTATTCGAGCGACGGGCACGAGCGTTCCATGATTTGTTTGATGACAGAAAACTGCTGCCGGTCCTCACCGGGGCGTTGCTCGCTGCCGGCGACTATTCCGACCGCACAAAAAACCGCTTCTTAAAGCTCGGATCGAGCTCCAGCATGTCACAGTGGCGGGAGGACATCCTTACGGGTCCTAGTCGTGGGCGCCTCGCCACTGTGCGAGATGCTCTGGGCCGACTCCTGGACTTCATTGCTGTGCGAGAGAGCGACGTGCGAACGGCGCTAGAGACATATACGAAAGATTGGCTGAAAGACTGGGAAGCGGCGAACGCCTTGGACTGGCGTTGGTACTTCGTGCGCTACGCTACGATGCGCGAGGGTCGTTCCGGCATCTACGCCCACGAAACGAGCTCGCTCAACTACAGCATGTGCATGCTCGACAAAAAAATGATGAGCAGCTACTACCGCGACCCCTACCTCTCGGCGATCCGACAAGAGAGTGGAGTGTCAGGGTCAAAAGTTCAAGGTTCTGTCTGGCAGGAATGGCCTTGCGGTCCGTGGTTCACGGGTTACGAGACGAACGAGCGTTGGATGAAGCTTAAAACTAGCGACACGGGAATACGGTGCGTCCAAGATGGTCTAGTGCTTAGCGCACCTGTTGACGAGAGTCACGCGAAGGCGTTTTCGCGTGTCCGCGATGCCCATGGTGTGGGTTCCGACCTTCAACTAAAGATTCCACAGATTACGGTAGGCGAGCATCAAATCGATACTAAGGATAGGGTGCAACTCGGAGGAGCACTTCTTCGAGATCTGGTGGCCGAAGGGCTTTAGGCACCGGATGTTAGTCAATGCAAAATGGCGTAATGCGGATTTGCGGTGAACAGGCCGAGCCGCCAGCACGAGAAGGTTTTGCGAGGCGTGAGGGCCGAGACTCTTGGCAATCCTGCAAGCTCGCGATGCCATTCCCACCATACCGCCGCCTAGCAACGGAACTACTCCTCTCCCGGCCCCGAGCGGCGCTAGGGGACGCTTCACACGCGATTCTCGATTCGACGCCGCATTCGGCGTATTCGCTGGCTTGTTCCGATGTATTTTCGATAAGTCTGTAATAAATGCAGGACGTCGGCGGTCCCGGATAAGTGCAAATCAGTATTCTTGAGAGTTGACACCTGTAATATGTCATATTACATTCATCGATGATTCTTAGTTTCAAGAGCAAGTCACTAAAGCGCTTCATGCAGCGAGGGGATGAGAGCCGTTCCCATGCGGAGCACCGGGAGACCGTGCGGGACATACTTGCCCGTCTTAATGCGTCCACCCTACCTGAAGATATGGATTTGCCCGGATTCGGATTGCATCCACTCAGGCAGGATCTTGCTGGCTTCTGGGCTGTGACGGTCCGCGCCAATTGGCGCATCATTTTTCGATTCGAAAGCGGTGATGCGTACGACGTGGACTATCTTGATTATCACTAGAGAGGTTTTTTCAATGTTAATGCACAATCCTCCCCATCCGGGCGCGGTAATCAAGCGTCAATGCCTGCAACCTTTGGGACTGACTGTTACCGAGGCGGCTCAGGGCCTTGCGGTATCCCGAAACACTTTTTCGATGCTGTTGAACGGCCGCATAGGGATTTCCCCCGAAATGGCAATTCGCCTCTCACTGGCTTTTGGCGGCGGTCCGGAAAGCTGGCTGCGCCAACAAATGCAGTATGACCTCTGGCAAGCCCAGCAGAACCGGGAAAGCGTCCCGATTCGAAAGTTTGCCGAAGCCGTCTAGCTTCAAATTATTGCGAGGCTGGAGCGCTGCCTTATCGTCCCTGCAGCCTGATTTAGCGGAATTTTCCCAGTATACTGAGCGCCCCCCGGGGCGGATGGCCAAGGTCGTACCGCCCGCAAAACAGCAACCAGCCAGAACTCAGGAGTCAAGCAATGCTCAAGGCCTATAACCGGTTTTACATCAACGGATCGTGGCAGGAACCCGCGGGACGGGAACTGCTCGAAGTCATCAATCCGGCAACCGAGCAGGCATTTGCCACTATCAGCATGGGTACGGCGGAAGACGTCGACCAGGCGGCCAGGGCAGCACGGGCGGTGTTTGACGCCTGGTCCTGCTCCAGCGTGGAAGATCGTATCGAAGTCATAAACAACATCATCGCCGGTATCAAGGCGCGCGCCGGTGAATTCGCCGCGGCGATCTCCGATGAAATGGGCGCGCCAATGCGGCTTTCGTCGACGGCACAGGTCGGCAGCGGGCTCGGGCATTTCCAGAGCATCGTCCCCATTCTGGAGAACTATCAATTCGAGGAAGACCGGGGCAACTCGCGCATTGTCAAGGAACCGGCCGGAGTCTGCGGCTTCATCACTCCCTGGAACTGGCCCTTGAACCAGATCGCCTGCAAGGTCGCGCCCGCCATCGCGGCTGGCTGCACCATGGTGCTCAAGCCCAGTGAAATCGCTCCCGTCAGCGCTTATCTGCTAGCCGAAGTGATTGCGGAATCCGGACTGCCCGCCGGCGTATTCAACCTGGTTAACGGCGACGGTCCGACAGTCGGGGCCGCAATATCCGCGCATCCCGAGATAGACGTCGTGTCCTTCACCGGCTCGACCCGCGCCGGTCGCGAAGTCGCACGCAATGCGGCTGAGAGCATCAAGCGAGTCACCCAGGAACTCGGCGGCAAGTCCGCCAATATCATCCTCGACGACGCAACCGATTTCGCACGGGCGGTCAGCGGCGGAGTAATCGGCTGTTTCGGCAATAGCGGCCAGTCCTGCAATGCGCCGACGCGCATGCTCGTTCCCGAGTCGCGCATGGCTGAAGTCGCCGAGATCGCCCGCGCGGCGGCCGCCAAGGCCACCGTCGGCGACCCGAAGGAAGAGACGACCCGGCTCGGGCCCGTTTCCAGCGAAATCCAGTTCAACAAGATCCAGGGGCTGATCGAAAAAGGCATCGAGGAAGGCGCCGAACTGGTCGTCGGCGGCCCCGGCCGGCCTGACGGACTGGATTCGGGCTATTACATCAAGCCGACAGTATTCGCGAACGTTTCCAACGACATGACCATCGCCCGGGAAGAAATCTTCGGGCCGGTGCTTTGCATCATCGGCTACAAGGACGACGAAGACGCCGTGGCTATCGCCAACGATACCGAGTACGGGCTGTCAGGATACGTTTCGGGTGAGCCATCGCACGCCGGCGATATCGCCCGCCGGCTTCGTACCGGCAATGTCCATATCAACGGCGCCGGCCCGGACTTCGCCGCTCCCTTCGGCGGCTACAAGAAGTCCGGCAACGGCCGCGAATGGGGCGTCGAAGGCTTCGAGGAATTCCTCGAAACCAAGGCGATCATGGGCTGATTCCGGAATGGCGCCTGTGTAATCGTCAGTCCGGTAACGCAAAGACGAACAAGGTGTGGCCGTTTCTTCCGTATCCGGTTGGTATGCCGGGAATTCCCAATTGTCCGACGTGCTGGTTCGAGCCTACGGTGCCGCCCGGAGAGATAACCGCTATATATTGCCTGCCGTCGGCGCCGAAACTTATCGGCGCCATGTCGCTCAGGCCGCTGAGGATGGTCTGCCAGAGAATTTCACCGCTGTGCTGGTCGATGGCGTAGAAACGCCGCCGCGTGTCGGCGGTGAACAGCAGCCCGCCTCCCGTGGTCAACATGCCGTACATCGGCGTGTCGATATCGAGCCGCCATAAAGTTTCACCGGTTTCGACATTAATCGCCTCGGGTTGGCCGAGATGACCGGCCGGGCTCGGCTGCGAGGCTATGATCGTATTGTTGTAACCGGTTTCCAGCGTCGGTTCGAGCGAAGTGAGGCGAATCGTCGTGCAATTGCCGTTGAAGGCAGGCAGATAATAGGCATTGGTTAACGGACTGTACGCACCCTGGGGCACCTGGCGGTTTTCCTTGCAGACCGTCGCCGCGCGGTCCGGGTCCGCATTCATGACGACTTCCGGGTTGATCCGGTACGCCCCGGTGACCGCGTCATAGCTTTCGATGACGTTCTGATACGCGGTGGGGCGGGCATAGAGGAATTCCCCATCGCCGCGGTCGTACGCATAGAAGATCGCGTCCTTTGAAAAAGCGCCAATCACCAGTTGCCTGGATTGCCCCGCCTGAATGCCAGGATTGACGCCGAGCGAATCCGGGGGCGAAGGCCGTAGCGGCGAGTCCACCAGGATATGGTCGTATACCGCGTCGTTGTTCCACATGTCAGTGTGATGTTGCGCCCACCAGATCAATTGCCCGGTGCGATGATCGAGGGCGACGGTGGAACCCTGATAGAGCCGGTCCGGCCATTCGCCGTCGGTCCCGGCCAGCGCCGGCTGTTGCGGCGCGCTCGAGCCGACGCCGAAAATGAACAGTCCCCGCTCCTTGTCGACCGCGGGAGTCATCCAGGGCGACATGTTGCGCCTTTCCTCGAACGGATAGACTTGCGGATCGTCGCCCCAGGTACGGTGCATGGGGTCTTCCGGCGTCGGGCTCGTATACCAGCGCCAGAGCAATTCTCCGTTATCAGCGCTGTAGCCCGACATGTGGCAAATCTCCGTCGAAGTCCAGGCGGTGCAATTCCAGGGCACCGAGATTACGCCATTGAATACGACCGGAGCGCCGCTCGGCTGATCGCCGTCGCGATAGTCCCCCAACGCCACTTCCCAAATCACCCCTCCATTGGCCGGGTCGAGCGCGATCAGGTAACCGTCCGTAGTTGTCGTGATCAGTTTGTCCTCGTAGATGAAAACGCCGCGGCCCCGGTTCCGGCTCAGGCCCGGATCGTTTTCGAGGAATTCACTCGAAAGCGGCCGGGAAAACTCCCAGATCAAATCGCCAGTGGCGGCGTCATGGGCCGAGTGGGTTTCGTCCGGATGCCGCAGGTAGAGCACGCCGTCGTAGACCGTGGGCTCGACCTGCATGCCTGTCCCACCCGGCCCGACTGCGTAAGACCAGGCAAGGCGCAATTCGGAAACGTTTTCAGTGTTGATCTGATCGAGCGGACTGTAACCCCAGTTCTCGTAATTCCCCCGCCACATGAGCCAGTCGGCAGGATCCGGATCGTTGAGCATGTCCTGGGTAAGCGGCCGGAACTGCCTGTCCTGGGCAATGGTCAACGTACTTGATACAAGCAACAGGAAGAGAGCGACTGACTGCGAAACTGCTTTCATTTCCAGTTCCGAATAGTTGCTACGGCGCAGACGCGACTCGTTCCAGCCAGGGATCGAGCGTTTCCCAACTCATCTGGAACATGTGTCTGGCGCTATCGAGAATGGCGGCGTCGAGGTCGACTCCGGCGCCGGTAAGTGCATCTACGGTTTCGTCGAACCGGTCCGCCCAGCCGAGTTCATCGTCCCCGCCGATACGCAGATAGACGGGAAATCCGTGTAACGGCCGGTTGTCGAATTCGGAAGAGGACAGCGCCGGCACGGCGATCACGCCGAAATAGTTCTCCGGATTGCGCCGGGCCACTTCCAGCGCCGAGAAGCCGCCGTTGGAGATACCCGCAAGCATGGTCTTGCCCGCCGCGATGTTCTCGCGCTGCTGCAGCGCTTCGATCAATTGCGCGACCCGCTCGTTGTTGCGCGGGCCGCGGAAAGAGCGGTTGTCCGGCGAAACCGGCGCGGCGACGACCCAACCCCGGGCGGCGAACTGGCTGCCAAGCCAGCGCGATGTGTCGGCGGCGATGGAAGCATTGCCGGGGCCACCGCCGAACAGGATCAACAAACGTCCCGGCTGCTCACTCTCCTCCGGCCAGACCATGAAAACCGCAAGAGTCTCTCCGTCCTCGAGCGTTACTCGCTCCTGACCCAGCGCCGGTGCGCTCATCAGGAGGCAAAGCAGGAACAGCATTCTGGCGATCATGCATATCTCCCGGACTGTATCAGGCGTCTTTTTGCCCGCGTTGCCGATACACGTCATCGAAACGTTCGTGCAGGCGGCGCATGCCGCCGAGCCAGCGGTCATAATCATCGGTCTTGCGCTGCATGTAGGTCAACACTTCCGGATGCGGCAGGCACAGGAAACGTTCTTCGGCGAGCGTTTCGATCACCGTATCGACGAGCTGCTCGGGCTCGAGCATGCCGTCCAGACCCGCCACGCCGCCATCGGTGTTCGCGGTCATCTGGGTGCGCACCGCCTGGGGGCACAACACGGATACGCGAATGCCTCGCTTGCCGTAAGTGATCGACAGCCATTCTGCGAAACCGACCGCGGCATGCTTGGTCACCGAATACGGCGCCGAACCCACCTGGCTGAGCAGCCCGGCAGCCGAGGAAGTATTGAGCAGGTAGCCTTCGCCCCGGGCCAGCATGCCCGGCAGCACGGCCCGCGCAGCATACACGTGCGACATGACGTTGATGTCCCAGATGCGCTGCCAGTCGGCGGTGGAAACTTCTTCCCCGCCCGGCGTGAAAATGCCCGCGTTGGAACAGAACAGGTCGACCTGGCCGTGGGCCTCGAGAGTGTTATGCACCAGCCGGGACACGTCTTCCTCGTCCGCCACGTCGGTTCGCACTCCCAACACCCTGGTCTGGCCGGCAATGTCCGCCACGGTGCGGTCGATGCCTTCGAGATTGATATCCGAGACGACAACCGCGCGGGCGCCCTCGGCGGCGAAGCGCAGGCACAGCGCCCGGCCGATGCCGCTGGCGCCGCCGGTGACGATTACGACCTTGTCACGCACCTTCATTGGCGGCTCTCCTCCACTTCGGTTCGGAATCCTGCGCGCCGGTTACCCCGGCGAGCCGCTCGGCGATGATCCGCTCGGCGTCCTCGACGATGCGGCCGACGAGTTCCGCGCAAGTCGGAACATCGTCGATCAGGCCGACCACCATGCCAGCGGACCAGACGCCATGGTCAAGGTCGCCCCGGGTATACACTTCCCTGCCCCTGACCCCTTGCACAAGCTCGCGTATGTCCTCGAATTTCGTTTCTCCCGGCCGCCCCTCGATTTCCAGCACCTGTTCGACGATGCCGTTTCTGAAGACCCGGGCGGTATTGCGCAGCGTGCGATAGATCAGCGCGGTGTCGAGTTCGGTCGCATCGACCATGGCCTGCTTGACCTTCTCGTGAATCGGCGCTTCCTTCGTGGCCATGAAACGGGTACCCATATTGATGCCGTCGGCGCCGAGCGCAAGCGCCGCTGCCAGACCGGCCCCGTCGCCGAATCCGCCGGAGGCGATGAAGGGAATCGACAATTTGCGCGCCGCCAGCGGCAACAGGATGAAATTGGTGATGTCGTCTTCGCCGGGATGGCCGGCGCATTCAAAGCCGTCGACGCTGACGATATCCACCCCGATGCGTTCGGCTTTCAGCGAATGGCGGATCGATGTGCACTTGTGAATGACGGTAATGCCCGCCGCCTTGTAAGGCGGCAGGAACGGTTCGGGGTTGCGGCCCGCGGTTTCGACGATCTTGATGCCCGATTCGATGATGACCCTGGCGTATTCCTCGTAAGGCACCGGCTTGATCGTCGGCAGGATCGTCAGATTCACGCCGAACGGTTTGTCGGTCATTTCCCGGCAGCGGCGGATTTCCTTCTCCAGATCTTCCGGCGTTGGCTGGGTCAAGGCGGTAAGAATTCCGAGCCCGCCCCCATTCGAAACCGCCGAAGCAAGTTCCGCCAGCCCTACCCATTGCATGCCCCCTTGTACGACGGGGTGCTCGATGCCGAGCATTTCTGTCAATCTGGTGCGCATTATTTCTCCTCTTTCCACCCCGTTCACCGGGGGCGGCCAGTTTACGTGCTTGCCTCGGACGGTGCAAAAACGAGAGTGAATGCCGGCCGGCGGTTTCTATTTGCAGCTATGGAACGGCGGAAGCTCGAATTCGTAGGCCATCTGCATGGCGTCCAGCATCGACCAGAGAATGTCCAGTTTGAACTGCAGAATTTCAAGCGCGTATTCCTGCTGTTCCCGGGTCCTGAAATGATCGAGAGTCACGTCCAGTCCGTGTTGAACGTCCCGCCGGGCCTCACTGAGGCGCTTGCGGAAGTACTGGTAACCGTCGGCGTCGATCCATGGGTAGTGCTCGGGCCAGTTTTCCAGCCTGCGCTGATGAATCTCCGGGGCGAACAATTCGGTGAGCGAAGAACAGGCGGCCTCCTGCCAGGTGGCGCGGCGGGCAAAGTTGGTATAGGCATCGCAGGCGAAACGCACGCCGGGTAATACGTGTTCCCGGGAAAGCACTTCTTCGCGGCTCAGGCCGACGGCTTCCGCGAGTCTTAGCCAGGCTTCGATGCCGCCTTCCTCGACGCCGTAGCCGTCATGGTCGAGAATGCGCTGCACCCATTCCCGGCGCACCTTGCGATCCTGGCAATTCGCCAATATGGCGGCGTCCTTTACCGGGATTGTGGTCTGGTAATAGAACCGGTTGGCCACCCAGCCGCGAATCTGTTCCGGCGTGCTTCCGCCGGAATTCATGGCTACGTGATAAGGATGATGAATATGGTAAAAACGCCCCTTGCCGCGAAGCCGCTGCTCGAATTCTTCCCGGGTCCAGGCGTCAGGCATGGTCACGCATTCCGGATGTTCAATTTTGCGTGGCCGCCAGTTTCCTGGCGTTGGCGGTGTTTCGAAACATCAGCGGAACAGCTTCCTGTTCCGTTCCGGCCTGGCTTTGCGCCGACTCGATCGCACTGCTCACCCTGTCGTGTTGCGGCGAGAGTTCGCAAACGGGGTCGGTTGCATAGGCGTCTCCGGTCAGCAGATAGGCCTGACAGCGGCAGCCGCCCAGATCGATTTCCTTCTCGGGACAACTCGCGCAGGGTTCCTGCATCCAGTCCGTGCCGCGAAAACGCTGAAACAGATCGGCATGGCGCCAGATGTCTTCCAGCGAGCCTTCCCGTACGTTGGGAAACTCCAGGGCTTCAATTACCCTGGCGCTCTGGCAGGGCAGCACATCGCCTTCCGGGGTGACGGTTATAAAAGTAGTCCCCCAGCCGTTGCTGCATTTCTTCGGGCGCGACTCATAGTAATCCGGCGCTACGAACAAGGCGCGCATGTTGCCCTGGTGGCGCTGACGGAAGCGATTGGTGGCGGCTTCCGCTTCCTGGAGTTGGGCGGCGCTGGGCAATAACTGATCACGATTGTGCAAGGCCCAAGCGTAGTATTGCGTGTTCGCCAACTCCACGAACTCCGCCCCGAGTTCTTCAGCCAGGTTCAGGAAATCGGTTACCTGATGAATGTTATGACGATGCAGTACGAAGTTCAGTCCCAGGGGAATGTCCTGGCGGATTACTTCACGGGTCATGGCCATCTTGTGATCGAAGCTGTCCGAGCCGCCGAACCGGGCGTTGGTTTCCCGGTCGCTGCCCTGGAAACTGATCTGAATGTGCTTGATGCCGGCTTGCTTGAACTGCGTGATCTTGTCGGCGTTCAGGCCTATTGCCGACGTGATCAGATTGCAATAAAAGCCCATTTCATCGGCGGCCGCGATCAATTCGCCCAGGTCCCGCCGCACCAGGGGTTCACCGCCGGAAAAACCGAGTTGGACCGCGCCCAGCTTGCGAGCCTGCCGCATCACCCTGATCCATTCTTCGGTGCTCAGCTCATCCTTGCGGCTGGCGGGCAGTTGCAGCGGATTGGAACAATAAGGACATTGCAACGGGCAGGCGTAGGTAAGTTCGGCCAACAGCCACATGGGAATGTAATGATTGGAATCTATATGCGCCAAGCCTCAGACCTCCACCGCCACGATCCAGTCCTGTTGCCGTGCGACTTGCAGAAACTCCCGCACATCATCGGGCAGGGAGTCGGCCTCGGGGTAGTCCTGCTGAAGGCCCGCTATCAGTTCGGCGCCGGTAATGGGTTCGCCGCAGCGCTTGAGTATTTCCGCGGCCGTCTCACTCAGCTTGACCAGCCCTTCCGGATAAAGCAGCACATGACATTCCTGCGCCTCTTCGTATTGCAGGCGGTAGTCGGGATTCAGTCTGAATGGATCGGCAGATTGATCAGTCATGGCGCCAGACCTGTGCTAGAGAGCGATATCCATGCCGTCATATGCTACTTCGATACCTTCGTTTTCCAGCATTTTCCGTTCTCCTGAGTCTTCGTCGAGAATCGGGTTGGTGTTGTTGATGTGAATGAGTATCTTGCGCGGCCGGTCCATGGGCCGCAGCACCTCGATCATACCGTTTTCTCCCGACTGCGGCAGGTGGCCCATGTCGGCGGCCTTGCGGTCCCCGAGCCCCACGGACTCCATTTCGTCTTCCCGCCAGAAGGTGCCGTCCACCAGCAGGCAGTCTGATTTCGACATCAGTTCCCGCGTCTGGTCGGTCAGGTCGCCGAGACCGGGAGCGTAAAACAGGGTCTTTCCCGATGCTGTGTCCGTCACCTGCACGCCGATATTGTCGCCGATGTGCGGGTCATGGCGATGCGGCGAATAGGGAGGCGCCTTGCCCTTGACCGGAATCGCGGTGAAGTTCAGGCCCTCGATGCCGGCCATGGCGAAAGCGCTGCCATCCAGCGGAATCGGAAATCGGTTTATGCCGCCGTTCCAGTGCTCCAGCATTTTGAACAGCGGAAATCCGGTGGTGAGATCTTCGTACACCATGTCGCTGCAATAGACATCGTGCGGACAGCCTTCGCGCAACATCAGTAAACCGGTGGTGTGATCGATCTGCGAATCCATGTAGAGGATGGCCCGAATCGCGGTGTCCCGAAGGTCTCGTCCCGGTTGCAGGGCCGGAAACGCCGCCAGTTGCGCCAGCAGATCCGGCGACGTATTGAACAGCGCCCAGGAAATTCCGTCGCCGCTGACGGCAATTGAGGACTGCGTACGAGGGCTGGCGTTGATTGTTCCGCTGCGAACCCCATGACACATGCGGCAATTGCAGTTCCATTGGGGAAAACCACCACCGGCGGCGGCGCCGAGGACATGGATGTGCATGTTTTGGCCCTTCAAAAAAAACGCCAGACTAATCTGGCGTTTTTCCTGCTTCTGAATTCAGCAGACTAAAAATGTATATAAGTCCGGAGCGACCGGCCTTACTGTCTGCTAAACCAATACGATCTTATCGGTTGCTGAAATACATGGTGATTTCGAAACCGAGACGGACATTTTCGTACTTTGGCTTAGTCCACATAACAAACTCCAGACTGTTATCGATTCATGAATTGATTGTTTCACCGCGGTCCCCTTTGCGCGGCAGGGACAACGCTAGCATCAGGGAATAAGGATTTCAATATGACCCGGGAAGAAATATGGTCAGTATTTTGTGTCAATGTGTTACTTGCATTCCAGATTCCGCGAGTAGAACTCCAGTTCCGCTTCCAAAGCGCGAATCTGGTTCGCCGGCTTGCGAAAACCGTGACCCTCGCCTTCGAAACTGATGTATTGCACCCCCTGGATTCGCGTCTTCAATTCAGCATGCAGCAATTCGGCCTGGGACGGCGGAACCACCTTGTCATCGGTTCCCTGCAGAATCAGCACCGGCGCCGAAATCTCATCGAGCCGGTTGATCGGGGATCTTTGTTTGTAGCGCTCGATCGTTTGCGGGTAGGGGCCGATCAAACGGTCCAGGTATCGCGATTCGAACTTGTGGGTGTCCTGTGCGAGCAATTCGAGATCGGCGACGCCGTAATAGCTGACGCCGGCGGAAAACAGGTCGCAGGTTGCCAGGCTCGCCAATACCACATAACCCCCGGCGCTGCCGCCTCGGATCGCGGCCCTGTTCCCATCGACCTGCTTCGTGTCGATCAGATGCTCCACCGCGGCGATCACGTCTTCTATGTCGATCACTCCCCATTGCTCGTACAGCGCCTGGCGAAATTTCCGGCCATAGCCGGTGGAACCGCGGTGGTTGATATCGAGCACGGCGAAACCGCGGGACGTCCAGAACTGGTGCATGGGGTTGAGAGCCGCCCTCGCCGTTCCGGTGGGTCCGCCATGCACGTTTACCAGCAGCGGCGGCAGTTCGCCGGACGGCCCTTCGAAATCGGGGTTCGCGGGCGTGTACAGGAGGCCATACGCCGCGTCACCGCTTTTGCCGCGAAATTCGAAATGCCGCGGCCGGGAAATCAGGCCCTCGGCAAGCGCGTCGGGAATCGCTCCACGATAAACAGTCGTCGTGGATACTTCCGTGGACGCTGTGTTTCGCCCCGGGTTTTGCTCCGGGTTTCGCAAAAGTACGGCGGGATAGTCGTCGACGCCGGCAGCGACATAACTGACCACACCGTCGTCGTCGATTCGAAGTTGATCCAGTAACCCTCTGCCTCGTTCAAGCTCCCGGATTTTGCTTCCGTCCGGCGCGACTTCATGCAACTGCCAGAGGCAGCGGTCAACCAGGGTTATGAAAATCCGGCCGTTTTCGCCGAGCGCATAGTTCCGATTTCCAAGCTCCCATGGCGGCCCGCAACAGTCGGCCGCAGCCGGATAAACGGGATCGCTGGAACAGCCGGGCCCGAGATTTGCGGAATCGACTCGCGCCAGGTTCCAGAAGCCTGAATTATCCGAGAGAAAATACAGATGGTTGCCGGCGTCGAATCGGGGCTGCAGTTTCGAGGCTGCGACTGCTTCGTCTACCTGGAAACACTCTTCGATCAGGCCCCGGGCGTTCAGTCTTGAACATCTGATTTCGGTATCGTCCCAGGGCATGTTCGGATGGGACCAGGTAACGAATGCGAGCAATGCGCCGTCGCCGGACAGACTCGGCCCTGCAACGAAGTCACTGCCGTCGAACAGAATCTCATGAGAGTCCGCTGGTTGCGGCAACAGATTCTCTTCCAGGCCGATTGCCACCAGGGCGTTCCTGACCTGACTGGCCGGCCCCGGATTATCCCCGTGAGCTTCGCGCACACAGACGAGGCGATTGCGGACCGGGTCATGCACCAGGTCCGCGTAGCGCGTTTGAACTCCGCCGGAATCGGTGACCGGCTCGGGCATCGAAAATTCAGTCGTCTTCGTATCGAAGCGCTGCCGATAGATTTCCTGGTCTTCGAAGTTGCAGAAAAAGACTTCGGACGCGCCCACGCCATATGGCAGTCCGCCGTATTCGTGCACTCTCGTGCGCAAATTGAATCCGGCCGGCGAGACGCGATCGATCTTGCCCAGACCGTCGGCAAACATCAGTGCAAAAGCGTTTCCTTCGTTCGGCATCGTCAGCAGGAACAACATCCCGCCGTTCCAGGGCGTCGGATTGCCTGGAGTCTGGCGCTTGCCGAAAATCAGCTCGGCGGTAAGCGGAGACTTCCAACTGCCATGCGCGGCTGACTTGCGCGCTTTTTGATTGTCCGCTTTGTGACTGCCTGCCC
This sequence comes from Pseudomonadales bacterium, assembly GCA_963666325.1. Taxonomy (GTDB): domain Bacteria; phylum Pseudomonadota; class Gammaproteobacteria; order Pseudomonadales; family Pseudohongiellaceae; genus UBA9145. The sequence continues at coordinate 3,579,272 of OY762706.1, read as the reverse complement.
CGTTCATCATTCCCTCTGCGAATCTCAGCTTCCTCGCGCGCCCGGCTGATGCATTCGGCTGCGCAGGATGGACAACAGAATGCCCGGTACGCAGATTGCGGCCGCGAGGCTGAAGCTGAATTGTATGGATTGTTCCAATTGAGGCAAGGTGCTGCTGTCGATCAGCCTGTCGCCGATCAGCAAAGACATGGCGAGCGCTACGAGCACCATACTGCCAAGTTGTCCCAGTATCCGGGTCGTGGCAACCGCGCCGGAGGCAAGCCCGTAGTCTTTCCTGTCCACCGCGCTCATGATCGCATTGGTGTTCGGCGAGGAAAAAAGACCGAAACCGATGCCGGTCAGGATCAGTGCGACCGCCGCGGTGAGTATCCGGCTTTCCGCGTCGAGACCGCTGAGCAGGAACAGGCCCAGGGCAGTCAGCAGCATTCCCGAGGATGCCAGCACCCTGGGTTCCATCGAGTCCGAGAGTCTTCCGGCGACTGGAGCGAGCAGCGCCATGGAAACCGGCTGGATGGCCATGATGAGGCCGGCCTGGGAGGCGCTCAGGGATTTCAGTTCCTGCAAATAGAGACTGAGCAGAACCAGATTCGCGTAAGTGGCGGTGTACATGATCAACGAAGCGCCGCAAGAGCGCGTGAAGAGAGCGTTGCCGAAAAACACCCTTATGTCCCAGATCGGATTCTCGGCCATGCTGGCGTGGCGAACGAATAGAAGCAGGCTCACGGCAAAACAGGACAGCACTATCGCGCTGAAGATATTCGGCAACAGGCTGACGCCCAGGCAGAGAAACAGGATCGACAGGCTGAACAGCGCGGCGCCCGCGAAATCAAAGGCAACGCTTTCGCCCGACCATTCCTCGCGCACCAGGCCGAGACCGATGAACAGCACGACGAGGGACAGAGGGATGTGAAGATAGAAGTTTGCGCGCCAGCCGAACCAGTCCGTTACCAACCCGCCCAGAATCGGGCCCGTCATCAACCCTGCGTAGATCACTGAAACGACGATGCCGATCGCCTTGCCGCGCTGAGACGGTGGATAAACCGAAGAAACTATTGCCATCTGGGTCGCGTAAAGCATGGCGGCGCTTACGCCCTGGAGAAAGCGGCCGCTGAGCAGCATGGCGCCGTTGGAGGCAAGACTGGTATAGACGGAAGTCAGAATTACGGCCGCGGTGCCGATAAGAAACACCCGCTTGCGCCCGAACAGATCCGCCAACCGCCCGCAAATCAGAATGAACATGGCGCTCGCCATCAGGTATGCCATCGGCACCCAGCTCACCATCGTCGCGCTCAAGGCAAAATGGTCGCTGATCGCGGGAAGCGCCACATTGGTGGCCGACAGCATCACCGGCGTGGTGAACGCATTGAGGATTACCATGGCGATCACGATTCGGCGGCCGGAGGCGTCGCTGACTGCGGTCATGGAGTGACTCGTGGCAGGATTGCTAAGGTTCAAACTAATGGGCTGCAAGTTTACTTGATTGCCCTGAGCAGTACGAAAGCGCCCGGTGGAAATTACAAAGAGTTACGCCAGGCGGCCCAACGCCCGTGCTATATTTTCGCGTCGAAAATTGTCCAAGCTCTGAATTCGGAGAGATCAATGAAACGGAAATTGCTATTCACCGCGATTGCCTGGGCTGCCGGCCTGTACTCCTCTGAGTCCCTGGCGCAGGAACAATCCATCCAGGAGATTGAGGTGATATCGTACAGCAGAAGGTCGGAAGGACTTTCCGACGTCAATGCTGCCGTGTCGGTAATCGGTCAAGAGGAACTTTCGCTGCTGCGGCTGACGCATTACCAGGAAGCCCTGAATCGGGTGCCCGGGGTCAATATCAACCGTAACAACGGCCAGGAAAGCCTGGCATCGATCCGCTCTCCGGTACTTACCGGCGCCGGCGCCTGCGGCGCATTCCTGATGGCCGAAAACGGCATACCCGTTCGCTCCAACGCATTCTGCAACGTCAACCAGATGTTTGACGCCCATACCGAGAACGCCGGACGAATCGAAGTCGTGCGCGGGCCCAGCAGCGCATTCTGGGGCTCCAACGCCATGCACGGCATGATCAATGTGGTGCTGCCGGACCCCGGCGAGGCTGGGTCGCTGACGATCGAGGCCGGCCCTCGCGGGACCCGGCGCGTCCAGGGGCAATTCGGCACGGAAGAGGAAGGCGTCAGCAATCTGTTCCTGTTCAACGGAATCGAGGAAGAGGGTTACCAGGCGGACAGCGGCGTCGATCAGCAGAAATTCTCCTGGCTGTACGAACTGGATTTCGGCGGGGTACAACTCGACGGCGGTTTCACCATGATCAACCTGAATCAGGAAACCGCGGGCTATGTCACCCGCACGGACGCCTATCTGGACGCGGAGCGGCGCAAGACCAACCCCAATCCCGAGGCGTTTCGCGACAGCCGCAACGGGCGATTCTGGACTTCCGTCAACTGGGATTCCGGCGATTGGGACATGGTGCTGACCCCCTATGTGCGCGAAGTGAACATGACATTCATGCAGCACTTCCTCCCCGGCGACCCCGTCGAGGATACTTACCATCGCAGCGCCGGCTTTCAATCCGGCGCCTATCGCGAACTGGATAACGGCGCCAGCGTGGCTCTCGGCATCGACGGCGAATCCACCGTTGGCAAATTGCAGCAATTCCAGGCCAACCCCACGGCTGGCTCGGCATTCCTGCGCAACACGATTCCCCAGGGCAGGCATTACGACTTCACCGTCGATGCTGCAATGATCGGCGGTTTCGTCAGCTACGAGCAGCCGCTTTCCGAGAATCTGATCCTCTCCGTCGGCGCCCGCATCGAGAAGGTCAATTACGATTACGACAATCGGATGATCGACGGCCGCACCAACGACCAGGGCGTCGCCTGCGGTTTCGGAGGCTGCCGTTATCATCGTCCCGCGGACCGCAGCGACGATTTCTCCAATCTTTCGCCCAAGGTCGCCCTCAGCTACCAGCTTGACGATAACAACCGCTTCGACTTACGCATACAACGCGGTTTCCGCGCTCCCCAGGCCACCGAACTCTACCGGCTGCAGAACAGGCAGAGCGTGGCGGATCTCGATTCGGTCGAACTCGACAGCGTCGAATTCGCGTTCAGTGGCGGCGCCGACGCCCTGACTTATTCCGCCAGCGCGTACCTGATGGACAAGGACAACGCGATCATCACCAACAGCTCGCGGGAAAATCTCAATGGCGCCATGACCCGGCACCGGGGCCTGGAACTTGCCCTCGCCTACGACATCAGCGACGCGCTCACGCTGCACGCGGTCACCAACTACGCCAGACACACGTATCAGCACTCGCAGTTATCCGGCGGCATCGACATCCAGGGCAAGGAAATCGACACCGCGCCGAACCTCTGGGGCAACTACCGTCTGACCTGGCAGGCGAGTCCATCCCTGCGCGCGGAATTCGAATGGGTGAACATGGGCGAGTACTTCACCAACCCGGAAAACACCGCCTCCTACGAAGGTCACGACATCTTCAATATCCGGGCGCAATACGACGCCAGCGAAAGCTGGACCTGGTCCTTCGTCCTGCTGAACGTGATGGATGATTTTTACGCCGAACGCGCGGACTGGACAACTTTCACCGGCGACCGCTACTTCGTCGGCCAGCCGGCGCGAGCCTTCATCTCCGCAACCTGGAATTTCCGATAATCGATCCCGCCTTCGAATCCCTGCTGGCGCTGTTCGCGGCGCCGGCAGGGGATCGGCTCTCACCGATCAGCCATCCTGCTCGACTCGGCGTCGACGCTGCTTCTCTGCGCGAAGCGGCGGTGCTCATTCCCGTGTCGCGGCCGAATGACGACCACCACGTCAGCAAGGTGGTGTTAACGGTTCGTTCGGAAAATCTGAAGAGCCACGCAGGCCAGATCAGCCTGCCGGGCGGCTCGATCGATGCAGGCGACACCGACCTGACAGCCGCCGCCCTGCGCGAGGCCGAGGAAGAAATCGGCCTGCCGCGGGATCAGGTGGAAGTAATCGGACAACTCGGGCCGATGGAACTGCCCTCCGGCTTTCGCGTAACTCCGGTGGTCGGCCTTATTCCGCAAAACCTCGAATTCACCGCCTGCACGCGGGAAGTCGCCGACATCTTCCAGACTCCGCTCGAACTCATACTCAATCCCGAAGCCTATGTGCGCAGCAGCTACCTTTACGCCGGCGTCAAACGCCGCACGCTGGAATTGCACTACGAGGACTATCGAATCTGGGGCGCCACAGCCGCGATATTGCACCGGCTCGCGTTATTGGCCAGGGGATGACAGATGCGGCCGCGTTCTTTGCGTTTTGATAGATAGAGCAAGCGGTCGACGCCTTCGACGAATTCCCTTTCGCTCCGATCTTCGCCTTCAGCCTCGTAAACGCCGACGCCCATGCTGGCGCCGATTTGCAGGCGAATTCGGCCCATTTGGAACGGTGTGCGCCGGATGAGAGTCCGCAGGCGTTCGGCGAGGCCGATTCCCTGCTCCAGTCCGGTGCCCGGAAGTATGACGGCGAATTCGTCGCCGCCGAAGCGGCAGGGGGTGTCGAGTCGGCGGGTGGCGCTGCGGATCAGTTCCGCCAAATGACAAAGCACGGAATTGCCTACTTCGTGCCCGTGATTGTCGTTCACTTCCTTGAAGTTATCGAGGTCCATCAGGATCAGACAGGTCGGCTGGGTAGTGCGGCGGGTGCGTTCGAGTTCCAGGCTCAGAGTCTCGTTGAAATGGCGCAGATTGGAAAGGCCGGTCAACTCGTCGGTATGGACGAGAGTGCGCAGGTAATCGACCTGCCTGCGCAGCAGTTCGACTTCCGAAAGCCCTTCCTGGTCCGTTACCGGCGGTTGATTTTCGCGATTTCGCATGAAGCCAACCGTAGCACAATGACCCGGGGGCAAGAATAGTCGAAATCGATTTTTTAGATCGGAATCAGGGCAGCGCCCAGGCGGGCAATTCGCCGAGCACGCCGAAGGTGAAATGCCCCGCGGTGTAGACGAACACGGTCAACAGCAACACCGATAGCAGATCGAGCCAGATCCCCGCGACCACCATCTTGATGATCGGCACGCGGCCCGAACCGTAGATGATGGCGTTGGGAGGCGTGGAAACCGGCAGCATGAAGGCGCAGGAGGCCGCCAGCGTCGTCGGAATGAGCAACAGCAACGGATGTGCTTCGATGGCCTGGGACAAACTCGCCATGATGGGAAGCGAAAGCGAAATGGTTGCGGTGTTCGAGGCGACTTCGGTCAGGCCGGTGATGAATGCCACCGTACTCATGACGATGACCAGCGGGCTGGCGCCGCCGAGCATTTCGCCGAGTTGCATGGCCACGTAATCGGAAAGGCCCGAAGTCGAAAAACCCTTGGCGATGGCGAGGCCGCCGCCGAACAGCAACAGGATGCCCCAGGGAATTTTTTTGGCGTCGTCCCAGTCCATCAGCCGGCCGCCGACCTGTTTGCCCGCCGGGATGATGAACAGGGTCAGCGCCATGGCGATGGAAACGGTGCCGTCGTCGATCATGTAACCCACGGGCGAGCCGCCGAGGTTCGTCAGCAGCGAGTCCAGGTAATAACTCCAGCCGAACAGGTCGATTTCCTCGCCGAGCAGGCGTTCCTTGCGCGTCATCCACAGCACTGCCACGCTGAAGAATACCCATGCGACCCGTTTTTCCTCGACACTCATGGGGCCGAGTTTGGAGATTTCCCGGTCGATGAAGCCTTCGCCGCTGAACGGCGTGTCTTTCGGCAACGGGAAGATGAAGCGCGTCAGCAACACCCAGGCGATGAGCATGTAGACCATGCTGAGCGGGAGCGCGAACAGCATCCAGGCGGAGAAGGTGATATCGGGCGCTTCCGGAAACAGTTGTCCGAGTTGGGTGACGAGTACGCCGTTGGGCGGCGTGCCGATCAAGGTCGCGAATCCGCCGATGGATGCGGAATAAGCGATTCCGAGCAGCAGATTCAGGGAAAAATTGCCGGCGTTGGCGGGAATCTCTCCGCCTCCGGCAAGAGTCTGTTTGTTCAAGTCTTCATAAAGGAGGACCAGAGACAGGCCCATGGGCATCATCATCATGGCGGTGGCGGTATTCGACAGCCACATCGACAGAAAACCGGTCGCGATCATGAAACCCAGCACCAGCCGGTGGGGCTGGCCGCCGATGATGCGCAGCACATGCAGGGCGATGCGACGGTGCAGATTCCATTTTTCGACCGCCACGGCGATCATGAAGCCGCCCATGAACAGCAGGATGACCCAGTCCATGTACTGGTCGGCGACATTGGGAAAGATGATGTCGATATCGCCTGGCAATACGCCCTCGGCGAGTTCGACGAGGTTGCCGGCAGGCACTTCACGGCCGCGCATGATCCCCAGCAAGGGGTACAGCACGATGGGCAACAGCGCAGTCGCCGCCAGCGGTATCGCCTCGGTTATCCACCAGATCGCCATCAGCAGGATGACGGCGAGCATACGCGTCACGGCCGGATTGCCGGGTTCGAGATCGACAAACAGCAAGGTAAGCGCGAAAACCGTCGGACCGAGCCAAAGGCCGATGCGGCTATGCAGGGGAACGGACTTGCCCTGTTCCTGGCTGGCGGCGGCTTCGGTCATGCGTCGAGCCTCATTTGGAGCGATTCAGGCGTTGACTCACTCGTTCGCGAATATTTCCGCCAGAAAGTTCTCCAGCGACTGGTAGGCGCGGCGCTCGGCCGCGGCGTTGTACACCGCGCCGAATCCGGGATCGTTCGCCCCCGGATTGGTGAACGCATGCATGGTGCCTCCGTAGGCATGCACCTGCCAGTCGACTCCCGCCTCGCTCATTTCCTGCTGGAACGCCAGCACCTGTTCGGGCGGCGCCATGGGGTCGTCGTGTCCGTGCAGGCAAAGCACTCTGGCGCGAATCTCCTCGTTGGGCGCTTCGCCGGGCGCAAAAATGCCGTGAATACTGACCACCCCGAGCACATCGGCTCCGGAACGCGCCAGTTCGAGCACGCACATGCCGCCGAAACAATAGCCCATGGCCGCGACCTGGGTCGCCTTGACCTGGGGAATATTACGGCCGGCCACCAGCGCGGCGCGAATGCGGCGCCGCAGCAGCGCGCGGTCGGCGGCGTAAGGCCCCATCAACGCGGAATTGCCGGCGGTATCGCCGTCCGTACCGAAGATGCCCTTGCCGTACATGTCCAGGGCGAAGCCGACATAACCCAGACCGGCGACGCGTTCGGCGGCCTTGCAGGCAAATTCGCGCCGGCCGGTCCAGTCGTGAGCCACCAGCACCAGTGGCTTTTGCGTATCGGACTCCTCGTAGGCCAGATAGCCTTCGAGTACGGTATCGCCGTCGTTGTAATCGAGGGTTTTCGTAATCATGGCCTGGCTCCTGCGGTCTTGCGGATTCGCGGAACGGACGCGGACGCGCCGCTTCAGAGCTGCGCCAGAATGGATTCGGCCGAACTGACGCCGATATCGCCGCCAGGCTCGACCGCCAGATGAGTAACCGTGCCGTCGTCCACGATCATGGCGCAGCGCTTGGCCCGGCCGCCCATGCCATAACCGCTGAAATCGACTTCCAGCCCGGAGGCGGCGGCGAATTCTCCGTTGCCGTCCGCGAGCATCAGCAATTCATCGGCATTTTGCGCCTTGCCCCAGGCGCCCATGACGAAAGCGTCGTTTACCGCCAGGCAGGCGATGGTGTCCACGCCTTTCGCCTTGATGGCGTCGGCATTGACGACGTAGCCGGGCAGGTGAGAAAGCGAGCAGCCCGGCGTAAAAGCTCCCGGCACGATGAACATGACCACTTTCTTGCCACCGAACACCTCGTCGCTGCTCAGCGGCTTCGGACCCTCATCGGTCAATACGTGGAAAGAAACTGCCGGAATCTTGTCGCCTGCTGCAATCGTCATCTTTTCTTGCTCCTGGTCTGAATTTGCGGGAAGGAAAATTGAACGGCCATCGGCCGAAAGCGTCAGGAATGGTAGCAGATTTGCCGCGGGTTGCTAATTCGAGAAAAACCCCTTCCCGCCAATGCCAGAGGAATTGGGAAATTTGCGCTTGTCATGACTAGTCTGACTAGTTATGATTCTGGCATGGCAATAAACTATTCGATCTACGAAGCCAAGGCGCGGTTCTCCGAAGTGATTCGGCAAGTGCGCGAAGGCAAGGCCGTAACTGTCTCGTACAGGGGAGAACCGGTGGCGGAGATTCGTCCGATCAACAATGGGAAGCCGCAAACTATCGAAGAGAGGGTGGAAGAACTTGAGAGAAGCGGCGTCTTGATTCGCTCGGCGAAACCAAAACAAAAACTTCGACCAGTTGCCAAGCGGCCGGGAGCACTCGCGAGATTTCTTGCCGAGCGGGGCGAATGAACTTCGCTTACATCGATACTTCAGCATTAACGGCAATTGCCCTCGACGAACCGGGCGCCGAAGAATGCGCATCGAGTCTGGACAAGTTCACCCACCTGGTCTCATCAAACCTGCTTGAAGCTGAGATCAGAGCGGTGTTCAAACGCGAACATCTCGAATTCCAGGAAAGCACGATCGCCGACATTGAATGGATTCTACCCAACAGGACGCTTACACCCGAATTTTCGGAAATTCTCCAGGCGGGTTACCTCAGGGGCGCCGACCTTGCTCACGTCGCAACCGCCCTCTATTTCTTCCCCCAGCGAGGTAGCCTTGCATTCGCAACGCTGGACGCCAAACAAAGCAGTATCGCGAAGGAGTTGGGATTTCCGGTTCCACTGGAAAAACTCGTTGTATGACTGATCAATCCGATTCCGAAAACGCGATCTGCCTTATGCCGTGCATGATCGTTTTATGCTTGTCCAATCAAATCCCGATCAAATCTTTCCGGTCAGCCAATATTTGCACCAACTAACTGAAATATCGTGTCTTTTTGTTTTTCCCGTCATTGAATGGCGCGCCATAACCCCACCGTAATCAAATCCCGATCAAATCATGCCCCGAAAGAAACATAGCCCGATTTTGGATGGTCGGAGTCAGCGGAGCGGATCAGATCTCCGTCCAGAGAGGCACGCAAGTTTAGCGCACTTCTGTTCGGCTAGTCGTTCAATCTCCGATCATCGTCAACTGTTGACACAAAGCTTTCGCCGATCAGGCTTTCGATCCATTCCAGATGCAGCGAAATTCGCTCGTAGATGGCGATGGCGCCGTAGCGGCCCTGGGTTTCCTCACTGAAGCGCTCGCCTTCGAGTTCGCCGACGGCCACACCGGCAAGGCGATAGTTGCCGGGTTCGCCGAGCAGGGCCGGGCCGCCGCTGTCCCAGAGGCCGGGGGTACCTTCCATCGGCAGGGCTTCCGAATCCGGCAGGCGCGGGTCGTCGAAGCGCATTTGCAGGCGTTCGCCGGCGCTGGTGATGCGATTGGCCGCCTTGCGAATCCGGCCGTCTGAAAATTCACGGCCGGTAGTGCCCCATCCGAAGAATCCCCAACCAACCAGAGTGACGATTTGCCCCAGTTCGGTGGAATCGGTTTGCAGGGGAATCGTCGGCGCGGTTGATGTGTCGGTGAAACGCAGCAGGGCCAGGTCGGTGCTCTGAGTTCTGCCCGCGTCGTAGTCGGGATGTAACACGGCAGTGTCGATCACGCGATCGCGGCCACCGACTCTTACGCCAAAGTCTCCGCCGGCTGCCAGGGTCTGCGAGAGCGAGGTTTCGTGGACGCAATGGGCCGCGGTGAGAGCCCAGCGGGCATGAATGACGGTGGCCGCGCAGATGCGGTCGCCGCCCTGTTGCTCGAGGTAAAAGACCGCCGGAAACTCGGCGGCGCGCACTTCGTGACGGCGCGCATTGACGTCGTGGCGAATGATGATGGCCTCGATGGCGCCGGCCCAGCCAAGCAACGCGATACTTGCCAGGACCGTCGGCAAAGAGAAAAACCCTGTTCCGAACCGGTTCAATTCTCTTCCTCCGGGGCCTCTTCCTCGTCGGGGTCAGGATAAATCAGCCGACGGCGGCGCAGGGGCCGCAATTTGGGCTCGTACGGGGGCTTGCGGCTCGCCATGCGGAAGATTCGCAACATGCGGAATACGACGACCGAGAGCGCCGCCACCACGAATGCCGTGATGCTGATGGCCAGGAACTGTTCGGAACTCCAGCCGCTTGCTTCGATCAGGTCGTCCAGCACAATCGCGCCCGCTGCCCGGGGAACCTCGAATTATGGGCAATGGGGCGATCTTTGCCAAACGTAAAACCGCGTCAGTCGATCTCCAGCACGAGCGCGGTGCGCGGCGTGAGATTCAAGGGAGAGGTCAGATCGTAGGTTCCTCCACGAATAACATCCACGCCGCTGCGCGCACCGCCGAGGACTTCCTCGAATCGCAGGGGATCGAGTGCATAAGAATCGGAGTTCTTGTTCAGCACCACCATCACGCGCTCGCTGCCCAGAGTCCGGAAATACACGTATACGCCCTCTTTCGGAAGAAAGTGCGTGAGTTCGCCCTGGTGCACTGGTGCGGAAGTCTTGCGCCAGTTGAAAAGCGTTCCGACCAGCGCTTGCGCCTGCAATTGCTCGTCTGTCAGGCCCGCGCCGGTTACGGCATCGGCGTCGTCGCCAGTCCAGCCGCCGGGAAAGTCGCTGCGAATGACACCATGGTCGCCACTGCTGGCGGTAATTATCTCCGTGCTGTAATAGATCTGAGGGGCGCCGCGCATGGTTGCCAGATACGTCATGGCCAGTTCGAACAAACCGTAGTCTTCGCCGAGTTGCGAGTAGATTCGCATCATGTCGTGATTGTCACCGAAGATCACCAGCTTGCCGGGGTCGGGATACACAACATCGTTGACCAGCATCGAATACAGGGTTATCAGCCCCTGAAACGACGCTTCATCGGCTACCAGCGAAGGAGCGAGAACCGAGTTCAAGGGAAAGTCCATGACGCTCGGCAACCATGAGCGGTAACCGTCGTGCTTGTCCCCGCCGCCTTGCCAGTACGCGACAATCAGGGGATTTTCGGTCCATTCCTCGCCGACCACGTTGAAATAAGGGAATTCTTCCATTACTCGACGCGTCCACTCGGCCATGAATGGTCTACCGGAATACGGATAGGTATCCATGCGCACCCCGGCCAGACCCAGGTACTCGATCCACCAGATGGCGTTCTGGATAAGATACTCGGCCATGAGCGGATTGCCCTGATTCAGATCGGGCATGGTGGGCACGAACCAGCCGTCGAAGAACTCGCGCCGGTCGATTTCGGCGCCGTAGGGGTCGAGGCTGAGCGTCTTGGCGTGATTGGTTTGGACATAGCCGTCCCACTGGTGCACCCAGTCGGCCATGGGCGGGTCGGCCATCCACCAGTGATGCAGTCCGCCATGGTTGACGATCATGTCCATGATCAGTCCCACGCCTTTCTCGCGGCCGACGCGGGCCAGTTCGGCAAGGTCTTCATTGCTGCCCATGCGTGGATCGACCCGATAAAAGTCGGTGGTTGCGTAGCCGTGGTAGGAGTAGTCCGGCATCGCGTTTTCGAGCACGGGGTTGAGCCAGACCGCAGTGAAGCCAAGCCCGGCGATGTAGTCGAGCCGGTCGATAATGCCCCTTAAATCGCCGCCATGACGCGCGCCGGGTTGGCCGCGGTCCACGATGTCGCCGAGCCCGTCGATTTCATCGTTGCCGGGGTCGCCGTTGGCGAAGCGGTCAGGAGTAATCAGGTAGATCGCATCGGCCGAGGAAAACCCGCGCGTGTGTTCGGGGTCGGGATTGCGCGCGTCCAGGCGATAAGGATGCGAGACATTGCCGCCGGCGCCGCTGAATACGATATCGAATTCTCCGGGTTCGGCTTCCGCGGAAATTCGCAATCGCACAAACAGGTAATTCGGATTTTCCGTAGCGAGCGTATCAATCACCGCAACGCCCGGATAATCCACTTCGGGCCTGGATTCGCCGATGCCTTCGCCGTAAACGAGCAGTTGAACGTCAGGATTGCTGAATCCGATCCACCAGTTGGGCGGCTCGACTCGCTCGATTTCAGCAGCGAAGCCGAGTGATAGCGGCCATCCGACGCAGATGAACATTGCGACAAGCAAGCGCCGATACGATGTGATCATTGACCCTGACCCTCCGATTCAAATTACGAAAGTATGGGTTTCGCGAACGAGACGAGGCAATCACTGCGATTCCGCAGCCCAGAATTGCCGATAGAGTTCGCCGCGAAACGCCTCGTCCCTGCCATAGCCGCCTTCGTTGATCCAGAATATCTGCGACATGATGATACCGACAAATTCCCGCCTGGGATCAACCCAGAAATGGGTTCCCTCGTAGCCCCCGCCGACCCACAAGCCTTCTTCTCCCTGTTCTCGAGTCCTGGTCGGCTCACCGGTCACCCACAAATTGAATCCGTTATGACCTTCGGGATTGTCGAGTTGCGTGTGCGGGGCATAGATATTCTCGACCGTCGCGGTTTCCAGGAATCTGGTTCCGTGAAGAGTTCCGTGGTTCAGCAGCATTCTCAGAAAATCGGCATAGCCGTCGGCGGTGGCCAACATGCCCTCACCGCCCAGATGGAGTCGATGCTCCGGGTCGTAGTCGGGAACGTCCGGTCCGAAGATATCGAGTTCACCGGGATGCGCCGTTCGCAACGCGCCGTCCCGGCCACTGAATCTTGGCAGCAGATCAGCCGCCGGCGGCAGATCGTATTGCAGTCCTTCAATGCCCAATGGCCCCGTAAGGCGCTCCTCTACCAATTGCTTGAGGCTCTTGTCGGTCGCCCGTTCGGCCACCATACCCAGGATCGTGGTATTGGTCCCGTAGAAATAGGTGGTTCCCGGATGCTGAATCAGCGGCAAGTCCGCGAGATTGGCTATGAAGTCGTCGGCATCCGCCGCGGTCGCCACGTTCTTTTCCGCCAATTCGGAATCGATGCACGGAATTCCCGTGGTGGCGTAGTAGAAACCGGCCTCGTGGTTGATCAGATGCCGCACCGTCATCACGATATCCGCGGGCACGAGTTCAAACGGACAGGCCGAGTCCGCCTGCTCGTAGTCGACTTCAGCCAGACTCCCGCCATCGGAAGCGACCGCGACTTGCATGTCGGAAAACTCCGGAATATATCTTGCGACCGGGTCTTCCAGGCTCAGAATGCCGTCTTCCACCAGGTCGAGAACTACCGAAATGGTAACGATCTTGCTCATGGACCAGATTCGAATCCAGGTTTGTCCGTCGATCTCCGTATCCGGCAACAAGTCCCTGTTCACGACACTGTGTTCGTATACGACATCGCCGCTGCGGTCTTCGAGTCGAGCGTAAAGAAAGGGATAGTGACCTTCGTCGACGAACCGGTCGAGAACCGCGTCGAGCGCATCCGGGTCGGGCGCCTCGATCTGCGCCTGGGCGAAATGCGCCCATGAGGACAAGGCAATGGCGGACAGCAAAGCGCCCGCCTTTGCCATGAACACCGAACGGCTCATTTGCATCGAACCGGCGTTAAAACCGGTACGACATGCCGACGAAGTACGTCGCGCCGTAGGACTGCCAGTCCTTGACCTGCCGATGATCGTTGTTGAGGAATCCAACGAAAGGTTCGTCGGTCAGGTTGGTTCCCTGCAGATACAAGGTCAAGCCATCGAATCGGCCGCCTTCGAAAGCGTAGCTGATCTGGCCGTCGATCAACTCTTCCTCGCTGATAGAGCGGAAGGTCCGGCCCGCGCCGAATCCCTGCACCTCGCCGAGGAAATCCGAGCGGTGGTTGCCGCTTATCCGGGCCGAAAAACCGCCTCGTTCATAAAAGAAAGTCAGGTTCATGACGGTATCGGACAGACCCGGCAAGGGAGTTGACGGGTCGCCGGTGCCGCGCGCGATTTCGCTGTCGGTGAAAGATCCGTTGAATACCGCGCCGAATCCTTCCAGGGCCGGCGCCAGCAATTCCCCGGCGACTTGCAGCGATACCTCGTAGCCGGAAACGTTGCCGCCGTCGCCATTGGACGGTCGGCTTACGATGCCCGTGGTCAGCGCCGGAGTGACGCCGCCGGTGGGATACCCGGCAAAGTCAACGAGCCTGGGCTGCTCGTAGATGTAAGTCGTCAGATCCTTGTAGAAAGTCGCGAGCGCGAAATAGCCCTGGGCATCGGGAAAATACCACTCGTAAGCCAGATCGATCGAATCCGCCATCCAGGGGCGCAAGTCGGGGCTGCCGCCGCTGCCGCCCCATGGCGCCTGGTTGATATCAGTGGAGCCGGCCAGGCTGGCGTTGAAATTCACTTCCCGGCCCGCCCGCATCTCGTCCATCCGCGCCCGGGCGAGGGTGCGCGCTATGCCCAGACGTATATATTGCGCATCCGCGATTTCGAAGTTCAGGTTCAGGCTCGGCAAATATTCGGTGTAGCTGGCTCCGCCGGTGACCGTTTGCAAAGTGGTCGCTTCCGCCGCGCTCGAAGGCGGGGGCCAGCCGCCGCTCGCGGCGCTTGATCCCGACGAACTCTGATCGGTGCGAACCGCCTGCACGCCGAAATTCCCTGTCACCGGCAGGTCGCCGAGTGAGGAATCGATATTGAACTTGACGTAGGCGACGGTAACGTCTTCGTCCACGGTCCAGTCATTTGAAAGTACGCCGCCGCCGAAATGATCCGCGCGATAGTAGATTCCGCTCGCAAACAGCGCTTCAGGGTCGAGGGTGGCGACGGCGGACAGGCCGAAGGGCACTGTGACCGCGCCCGTGGGGGAGAAAGACTCGCTGAGCGCGCCGCTGCGCAGTCCGATGAATCCCTGGTTGCTGGCATTTCTGGATTTGCTGCGGCTGTCGAACTGCATACCGAAATCGACGCTTTCTATGGCGCCGCCGAGATAGCGTTCGGCGCTCAGCCGGATCTGGGTTAACTCGTCGTCGATCGACGGCCGATTGTCATAACCGACCTGGCCGCCGGGAATGGCGGGAGCGCCCCAACCCATCGGGCTGGTAAGGACCGTAGCGCCCGGCGAGGAAACATCGGCCGCGTTAGTGAATCTGGGCGCATGCGCGCCGATGGAAAATCCTACGGTGTCGCGCGCGCCCGCGCCGGCGGGACCGGTTCCCGTATTGAGCGACAGAATTACGTCCTGGCGCTCGACCGCGGAATGGCTGACATCGACGGTTGCGGTCCAGTCGTCATCTATGTCGAATTCGAGATTCCAGCCGGCGGCCCACAGGTCCGCGTCGCGCGCTTCGAGATTATTGCTGATCACCGCCTTGACGCCGTCGAACGTGCCGCCGGTTACCAGTCCGCCGTTTGTTTGGGGATTGTTCAAGGTAGTCCCGAACCACCCGGGAAACAGCGGCATCTCGTATTGCCTGGACAGCGTGGTCTCCTCAAAACTGGAAGTGTAGATATCGACCGTCGAATTGACTCGCTCGCTTGGCTGAAATTCGAGTACGGCCATGAAACTGTCGCGCTCCAATTCTCCGGACTGCGCCTTGGGATTGGCGCCCGTCATCACGTTGGCGCCGTTGTAATCGTTGTATCCCCAGATATCGATCACTTCGCGCTGGCTGGGAGAGCCGATGTGCGAATAGCCCAGCGCCAAACCGATCGTGCCGTCGGCGGTTTGATCGATATACGAGCCGGTGTAACGCCAGCCGGCGTCGTCCATCTCGGGATTGAGCGCTCCGACTTCGTTCCACTCCCTGCGCGCATTGACCACGACCACGCGCTCGTCGTAATCGAGCGGACTGATGGTGCGCATGTCCACCGTGCCCGCGAGTCCCTGCCCGGTCAGCGAAGCTTCCGGTGTCTTGTAGACGACGACGCCTTGCAGCAATTCGGAGGGGTACTGGTCGAATTCGACACCCCGGTTATCGCCGGCGCTGACCTGCTGACGCCCGTTCAGCAATGCGGTAGAGAAATCCGGCGCCAGGCCGCGAATGCTGATCACCTGCTGGCGGCCGTTAAGGCGTTGTCCGGCCAGGCCCGTCAGCCGCGTCAGGGCTTCGGCGATGCTGTTGTCCGGGAGTTTGCCGATATCCTCCGCGGATATCGCTTCCACGATCAATTCCGAATTTCGCTTCACCGCCATGGCGTTCAACAGACTTTGGCGGAAACCGGTAACGACAACCTCTTCGATGCCGGCGCCTTCCTGGGCAAGAGACTGTCCGGCGAGCGGACTCAGGGCAGCGGCTACCGCAAGGGAAAGCGGCTTGAGATTCTTCGAAAAATCGCCTTTTCGGCGATCATGTGTTCCTCGGGACATGGTAACCCTCGCATATTCAGTCATCCGGCGATACCCGGAATTCAACTATGCTGTTTTTATAGGCTTATGCACCGGGATTAGCAATGGAATGCATACGTATTCATATCAGAGCTTCGCGGAACGCCTTTGTTTTCCGGGATTAACCCGACTTGGGACGCTACTGATTGTAGCGGTCGAAGCTCTCCTGGAATTCGGGCAAAATCCGGTCAAGTTCAGAGGGGATTTCTGCCACGGAATCCATGTGCGCGGCGGCCCGCGCCGAAAGCGCCTCGATCAGTTGCGGATGATCCGGCGCAATGTTGAATTGTTCGGACGGGTCCGTTTCAACGTTGAACAACAACGGAATATCCTCTTCCCCGTATTCGTCCGTCCAGGGATCCGGGTCCCGGATGAAAATCTTCCAGGGTCCGCGCCGGTAAGCGATCAGGTCGGTTGAACGGTAGTAGAACATTTCGTCGCGTACCGGCTGTGCGGCCAGCAGTGAATCGCTGACGTCGACGCCGTCCAGGCCCTCAAGTCCGTTCGCGTCGGAATCGGCGCCCGACAAACTCAGGAATGTGGGCATCAGATCCAGCATGCTTACTATCGATTCGGACAACGTGTTCGCTGGAACCGTACCGGGCATCCAGGCGATGGCGGGCACGCGGAATCCCCCTTCCCAGGGGCTGCCCTTCTTGCCGCGAAGCAGGCCCGCCGATCCTCCGTTAACTCCTTGCCAGCCCCAGGGTCCGTTATCGCTGGAAAAGATCACCAGTGTATTTTCCGCCAACCCGAGGCTTTCCAGCGTCGCGACGATACGGCCTGCGCTCCAGTCCACTTCTTCAACTACATCGCCATACAGGCCCCTTCTGCTTTTGCCCGCCCTTTCAGCGCTGATCGCCAACGGCGTATGCGGCGCCGTGTAAGGAAGATACAGAAAGAACGGCCGCGTCCGGTTCGCTTCGATGAATTCGAGCGCGCGCCGGGTAAATCGTTCGGTGAACCGGCTCTGATCGGGACTACGCTCGATGACTTCGCCGCCGTCCATGAATGGAAGCGGTGGAAAGTTCTCCTGCGCATAATCCCAATCCTGCTCGGGACGCATATCGTTGGAGTAGGGAATGCCGAAGAAGTGATCGAAGCCGTGCTCCATGGGCAGATATTGCGGGAGGTGGCCGAGATGCCATTTACCGATCATCGCGGTTGCGTAACCCCGTTGCCCCAGCGCTTCGGCGAGAGTTGTCTCCGTTGCCGGCAGTCCTCCCGCCGAATCGGGAAACAGTACTCCCCGGTCTCCTGCCATACCGCTCCTGACGGGTAGCCGGCCGGTCAGCAAGCCGGCCCTGCTCGGCGTACAAAGCGATGCCGCGGCATAGAATTGCGTGAGTTTCAGCCCCTGCCGGGCCAGCCGATCCAGGTTCGGAGTCTTGATGGTCGGATGTCCGAAGACACCCAGATCGCCATAACCAAGGTCGTCCGCGAGTAGCACGACAAAGTTCGGCGGCCGTTCCTCGACCCGCTCCGCACAAGCGGAAAACAGCAGCACACCCGCAAGCGCGCATATTCTGACCATTACCGACAGCCGCCCCAAATTGCGCGACCGTCGTTCAGATTCTTTCGTACCCTTCATAACGCACCCAATCGAAGTCTGCATACTCATCCGATGAGTTGCCGTTTCCTGAACTGTAGACACCCAGGTAGGCGCCGGTGTATCCGCGGCTCAACAGCCTCGCGGCATCGGTCTCGGCGAATACGGTGAAGCTGTTGCCCTGGTCGAGCGAATACTCGTACCTGTAAATTCGGTCCCTGGAGACGACCCTGAACACGATTTCGCCCGAGTATTCGTCAAGCGCCTGCCGTTCGATCGTGACCGGCGCCTGGTCTCTTTCCGCCAGCACCAGTTGCAACGTGCTCTCCCCTCCGCTGCGCACCACCGTAAAATTGAGATAGTTGTTGTCCTTCTGAAACAGGCTGACGCCGGCCTCGACGTCATCCCGCTCCGGCGCGAACGCCATCTTGACGCTGTACTGAAAATCGCTTTCCTGCTGCCGCACTCCCATCAACGCGGCGCGCCCACGCTCGGCGATCACGTTTTCGTGAGCAAAAAGACGCAAATACCCCTCCCGGCTGTTCAGGGAATATATGCCGGGCAGCGGGACTCTTCTGAAATTCCATTGCAAACCCAGCGTTTCGCTGTCGAAATCGTCGATGAACGTGTCGTTCCGGTATTGCGGCGCGTCTTCGAAGGGAAGCGGCGTGGATCTTTCGACTCTGCCCGTGGCCGGCGCCACTACAGGCCAATCGTATCTGGGATCCTTCCACTCGAAGGGTTCCCGTTCCCATTCGACTGGAATCAGGTGCGATTCGCGCCCCATATTGGAGTCGCCCAGTTCATCGTTGCGTTTGCCGAGCGCCACCATGTACCAGCGCCCGTCCGGCAATTCCACCATGTCGGCGTGCCCCGTGCTATGGACCCAATTGCTATAAGACAGATTTCGCGATGTGAGAATCGGGTTCCTGTCATTGGCAATGTAGGGGCCCGTGATTTCATCGCTGACCGCGATCATCACCGCGTGGTTGTAACTCGTGCCACCCTCGGCGATGAGCAGATAATACCGGCCGTCGCGCTTGTAGATATGCGGACCTTCCGCCCAGGTGCCGTCGCAGGCGCCCCTCCATAGGAAATGCCTGTCGCCGGTCAGCCGCCAGTTTTCCAGATCGAGTTCCTGCAGCCAGATCTCGCCCTGGCCGGGAAATTCCGGGTCCGAAGGCCCATGGTTGCCCACATACCAGGCCTTGCCGTCGTCGTCGAAGAAAATATCCGGATCGATTCCCGGAGCGCCATCGATCACATGGGGCTCGGACCACGGTCCCGCCACGTCTTCCGCGGTAATGATGAAGTTCACCATTTCCGTCGGCTGTCCGTTGCCGGGGTTGTAGACATTGGTGGTGATGATATAGAAGAGGCCGTCATGCCAGCGGATGGAAGGCGCATGGATGCCGCCATCGGATTGGACATCCACCAGATTTACCGCGTCGCGATAAAGATCCGGATTGTGTATGCCGTATCCGGCCAGCTTCCAGTTAACGAGATCCTTGCTATGGTGGATGGGCAATCCGGGAAAATATTCGAAAGTGGAATTGACGATGTAATAGTCATCCTCGACCCGGGTAATGGATGGGTCAGGATACCCGCCCCTTAAAATCGGATTCCTGAAAGCGTCTGATTGCGCAGACGCATCGAGCGTGATCAACGCGATGCAGAGGGCGCCGATCAGGAAGGACAGCCTTTGCGCTACAAGTCTTGCAGTAAGCGAATTTTGAATCATTGGTTTCTCCTGCGAGTATGACTTATGTATTTTCCGTCATGGGTTCCGCTGTTCAACAAATGAGACGGCGAAAGCTGCCGCAACCATGGACGCCGCGGCAAGGGACAAGGCGTGAATCGGCTCCCCGCCGAATACGTATTCGATAATGATGCCCAGCACCGCCGCTGCCAGCAACTGCGGAATGACAATGAAGAAATTGAAAATTCCCATGAAGATTCCCATTCTCGCGGCAGGTATCGAATTCGCGAGAATCGCATAGGGAATCGAAACGATGGACGCCCAGGCGAAGCCGATTCCGATTTCGGACGCGAGCAGCCAGGCCGGGTCCCGCAATATCGCGAACGAAGCGAGGCCGAGCGCGCCGAGCAGCAGATTGAACTGATGCGAACGAAACATGCCAAGCCGGCGAATCAGCAGGGGGATCAACATGGCGGCAAAAACCGCGGCGACGTTATAGCCTGCAAACAATACCGAAACCCAATCCGCTCCCTCGTTGTATTGAACTGAAGCCGTATCGCTCGCGCCATAGTGGAAACTTGTGACGGCCGGTGTTGTGTAGATCCACATCGTGAACAAGGCGAACCAGGAAAAGAACTGCACCCAGGCAAGACGTTTCATGGTCTGGGGCATCTCCACCAGATTGCGGCACATGTCGAAAAACACGTTGTCCACTTGATTTCTGTTCTGCATGCCGATAGCGGCGTATTGCAGCGCACCGAAAACCAGAATGCCGGCGGCGAGCAGGTAAAGACTCTTGTCGGCATCGAAAATCACGGCCGCGGCAAGACCCATGGCCCCCGCGGACAACCACACGAGTGCGCTGCGCAACCGAAAAACCGGAGTTCCTCCCTGCACACTACTCGCAGTTTCCGCCACGTTCTCTTCAAAACTCGTCAATTGCTCCGGGCTGTACTCCCTGGTCCGGGCGATAGTCCACATGACCGCGCCGAACAGAACCGCCGCACCGATGAAAAAGGAATATCGGACCGAGTCAGGAATCTCTCCTTCCGGGGCCGTGTTCGCAACACCCAGCCAATTACTCATCATCCATGGGAGAGCGGACGCCACCACAGCGCCGAGCGCGATAAAAAAGCTCTGCATGACATAGCCGCTGGAACGCTGGCGCTTCGGCAGCATGTCCCCGACAAACGCCCGGAAAGGCTCCATGGTGATATTGATTGACGCGTCGAGAATCCATAGCGTGCCGGCGGCGATCCACAAGGTCGGCGAATTGGGCATTGCCAGCAAAGCCAGCGTGGTAAGCACTGCCCCGACCAGGAAATAGGGACGCCGCCGGCCAAGGGAGTTCCAGGTACGGTCGCTCATGTAGCCGACGATCGGTTGAACGATCAGCCCGGTCAGCGGCGCCGCGACCCAAAGCAGCGGCAAGGTCTCGATATCAGCGCCGAGAGTCTGGAAAATCCGGCTGGCATTCGCATTCTGCAGGGCAAATCCGAACTGTATGCCGAGGAAGCCGAAGCACATGTTCCAGATTTGCCAGAATCCCAGATGAGGCTTTTGCCTGAGATGCGTGTTCAAGCTCTCTCCTCCCGCGGTTGAAATTTCGGTCATGGTGACGGAGCGGCGCAATGCCGGCGAATGAAATCTTCGTGCTCGGGCAACCGCCGCACCGCTCCCTGAATTATGGTTTTCAGATTATTCAGATATTCCTGCAATTGCTTTGAAGATATGCCGTCGACAATGGAGTGGTAGTTCCGCGGCTGGATATTCTGGCCGAACATGACTTGTAGCCATGCCGACTCCGTGAAGAGTTCTCCCAATTCCCGATATACGCCGCCGCCTGCTTCGAACAGTTCCAACCGGTGTTTAAGCCGCTCCGGCGTCGGTGAGTTTTGGCAATCGCGCCAAAAAGGCAGATCGTCTTTCTCGTTCAATTTGTAGTGCAGGATGAGGAAGTCGCGGATACGATCGAAATCAAACAGGCACTGACGATTGAATTCGTCGATGTTCGCCTGCTCGAAGCGCCGGTCCGGGAACAGGCGCACGAGCCAGCTCACGCCGGTTTGAATGAGATGAATGCTGGTCGACTCCAGCGGTTCCATGAATCCGCTGGCCAGCCCCAGCGCAATGCAATTCCGGCTCCAGAACTGTTTACGCCTGCCGGTGGTGAATTTCAGCAAGCGCGGCTCGTCGAGCGCCGCGCCATCCAGATTGTCGAGCAAGGTAGATACGGCTTCGTCGTCGCTCATGTAGTTGCTGCAATAGACATGGCCGTTACCGATACGATGCTGCAATGGAATTCGCCATTGCCAGCCGGCGTTACGGGCGGTCGCCCTGGTATACGAACCGAGCGGGCTCACCGGTTCGCTGGGTACCGCGACAGCCCGGTCGCATGGCAGCAAGTGCGACCAGTCTTCATATTCCACACCGAGCGCCTTGCCGATTAGCAGCGCCCGGAAACCGGTGCAATCGATGAAGAACTCGCCGGCCACGCGATCGCCGTTGTCCAGTGCCAGCGCTTCAATGAAGCCATTATCCGCGCGCCTCTCAACCTGCGTGATCTTGCCTTCGATGCGAGTCACGCCCAGCCGTTCGCTGAATTCCCTGAGGTACCGAGCGTACATGGCCGCATCGAAGTGGAAAGCATGGACGACGCCTTGCAGCGGACTGCCGGGCAATTTGTCGATTCGGTCGAACCGATTCGCCAGGGCGGCGGTCTCATTGACCGAGTAGTCCCAGAATCGTCCGGCGTTGCCCTCCCGGACCGCCCTCATCCAATACTGGTGGAAACTGCCCATGCCCAGGTCGCGCCCGACCTCGCCGAATGCGTGCATGTAGCAGTCGCCGGCCCGGCCCCAGTCGTGGAACTGGATGCCCAGCTTGAAGGTGCCCTGGGTCCGTTTCAGGAATTCGTTCTCATCCAGGCCGAGTACCTGATTGAACTGCCGAATCGGCGGAATAGTGGCTTCTCCTACTCCGACGGTACCGATTTCCGCTGATTCCACCAGTCGAATATCGACTGTGGAGCCCATGGTCCTGGCAAGGAGAGCCGCCGCCATCCAGCCGGCCGTGCCGCCTCCGGCAATGACCACCTGCTGTACTGGCGCATGATCCGGCATGGTTTCAGGAAGAGTCTTGGGAAGAGTTTGGGGAAGTCGGTAGTGAAATTTCGGCCTGACATTATTGTTCCGGAATCAGAATACAGGCTTTGGCATGCCATGCAAGCCACCGCAGGCAGGACTGGCGAGGCTCTTGCAATGAATACGTATTCATAGGCGATTATCTATACAAATCTGAATTATCCCCGGTACGATTCCAACAGGCTGGATTTCCAGAGGGAATTGGCGTCGGCCCACTCAAGAATGATTTTCAGCTTTCGAAAACAAGCGTCCGGGAGAATGCGGCCATGAGCGAATGGTGGCGCAACGCCGTCATATACCAGATTTATCCGCGCAGTTTTATGGATAGCAATGGCGACGGGACCGGCGATCTCCCGGGCATTACCGGCAGAATGGACTATATCCAGGAACTCGGCGTGGATGCGATCTGGATCTCGCCGTTTTTCAAATCGCCGATGAAGGACTTCGGCTATGACGTGAGCGATTATCGTCAGGTCGACCCCGTGTTCGGCGCGCTGGAAGATTTCGACCTGCTTCTTGGCGAGGCCCACCGGCGCGGAATCAAGGTAATTATCGACCAGGTACTCAGCCATACCTCGGACCACCACCCGTGGTTTCAGGAAAGTCGCAACGATCTGAACAACGCCAAGGCAGACTGGTACGTCTGGGCAGACCCACGGCCCGACGGCAGTCCGCCAAACAACTGGCTATCGGTATTCGGAGGCGTTGCCTGGAAATGGGAGCCGCGACGCCGCCAATATTTTCTGCACAATTTCCTGCCCGGGCAGCCCGACCTTAACTATCACAATCCGCAAGTCCGACAGGCTGGATTGAGCAATCTTGAGTTCTGGTTGCAACGCGGAGTGGACGGATTCAGGCTGGATGCAATCAACTTTTGCATGCACGACCCGCAACTGCGCAATAATCCGCCCAGGCGCTCCGGGGCAGGCTCGTTTCTAACCGGGGGCGAGGCGGCATCGCCGTACGGTATGCAGGAACACCTGTTCGATCACAGCCACCCCGATAATCTGCTTTTCATGGAAGATATCCGACACTTGCTGGACAAGTACGACGCCATCGCCCTGGGCGAAATCGGCTCGGACCGGTCTATGGATGTGATCGGCGAATACACACGCGGGGACAGCCACTTGCACATGGCCTACAGCTTCGACCTGATGGGACCGGATGGATCGGCCAGCCACATCAGAAAAACCCTGGAATCCCTGCAAGCGAAGGCCCGCGGCGGATGGTGCTGTCTGGCTATCGGCAATCACGATGTCGAACGCGTGGCCAGCCGCTGGACCGGCAACGATCCCGATACGGACTCCGCCAAACTGTTTTCCATCCTGTTGGGTTGCTTGCGTGGCGCAATCTGCATATATCAGGGCGATGAACTCGGCTTGCCTGAAGCCGAGGTGCCTTACGAGCAACTGCGTGATCCTTACGGACTGAGTTTCTGGCCTGTGTACAAAGGCAGGGACGGTTGCCGCACGCCGATGCCGTGGAGCGAAGAAGCGCCCAACGCAGGATTCTCCAGCGCCAACCCGTGGCTGCCGGTCGATGCCCGGCATTTTGCGCTGGCGGCGAATCGGCAGACACAAAACCCCGATTCCGTTTTCGCCTGCATTCGCGACTTCCTGCGGTTCCGCAAGCAGCAACCCGCACTGCTTCATGGAGATTTGAAGTTTCTTCCGGTGCGCAACGACAATGTGCTGGCCTGCACGCGCGCCACGGATGAGCAAACGCTGGTTCTCTGCTTCAATCTGGATGACGAAGAGCGCCAGGTCCACAAACGGGAACTGTCTCTGTTCGATGGCCAACGGCTACAGCAACTGAATGGATTCCCCGCCAGACAGGGCGCCATCGCCAATGGCAGCCTGGTATTGCCGCCTCGCTCGAGCCTGATTGCCGAAGTTTGCCGGGAGACCGGTTAATACGGCCGGCAGGAGGCGCGGATGGTCAGTTCCGGTTCAATCAGTTGCGATCGAACCGTATGTCCATCCACCAGCCGCAACAGTACGTCAACCATGATCTCTCCGGCCTTGGCGGTGTTCTGCCGAACCGTGGTCAACGCGGGCGTTGTGTAGGACACCGCGGGAATATCATCGAAACCGACCACGGAAATGTCCGCGGGAACCGACAATTTTCCTTCTCTGAAAGCCTTGACCGCTCCCAGGGCGCTCAAGTCACTGCTGCAGAATACCGCGCTGAATTCGACGTCGCGGGATAACAGTTCTTGCGCCGCCAGATAGCCGCTGCGCTCGGCGGGAGTAGCCGGCGCCTGCAAGGCCTCGTCCTGGCGAATCCCAGCCTCGCGCAATGCCTTGCGATAGCCGAAGTAACGATCCTGAATTTCCGGGCAATCGTCGGAAACGTCGCCGAGAAATGCGATCAACCGGTGACCCAGGCTGAGCAGGTGCCGCGTGGCGATATATCCGCCTTGCCGGTTGTCACAACCGATAAAATGTCCGGGCTGGCCTTCGATCACCGGCCCCCAGGTCAGGACGTGGGCGTCATCGAGCAGTTCGGCCTTGCGGATATAGTCGGTGTATCCGCCGTATCCCAGCAATATGATTCCCTCTGCCTTATTGCTGTTCTGGTAATCGACAATCCAGTTTTCGCTCAATTGCTGGAATGAAAGCAGCACGTCGTAGTTCCTCGCCGCCGCGGCCCTGGTAATGCTCGCCAACATGGATACGAAAAATGGATTGATGTCGGAGTCCATTTCAGACTCCTGGTGCACCAGCATCGCGATGGTACGGCTGTGTTTGGAGCGCAGGTTGCTGGCGCTGCTGTCTACCTTGTAATTGTGTTCCCTGGCGATGAGTTGAATCTTGCGCCGGGTCTGGGGATTGACCAGCGGGCTCTCGCGCAGGGCGCGCGATACCGTCGATTGAGAAACTCCGGCCAAATCGGCGATGTCCAGCGAAGTCACTTTGGTCATATTGACGATTCCATAGCAAGTCCCCGATAGTATCCGTCACTGGCCGGGATACGGCAACAAATCCCCCCGCCGCGCCCTTGCCGGCAACACGCGGCCCCGTTCCAACCGGCAATTGGACGAAATCCCAATAGACAATTGGACGCTGCCATAATAGGCAAATGGACGCCATGTCAATAGACAACTGGACGACCGCATAACCGGCAATTGGACGGTCGCGTAATAGGCAATTGGACGCTATACTGCGAAGCGAGATGGGAGCACGAAATGCACCACTTCCCCAGATACGTGGCCACCCAATTGACGGAGGCGCTGGCCGATACGCCAGCGGTGTGCCTGTTGGGGCCACGCCAGACAGGTAAAACGACGCTTGCAAAGGAGTTGGAGCCGAACCGTCGCTATATATCGTTTGACGACACGACGATGCTGGATACGGCTCGAACAGATCCGACAAGTTTTGTGCAGGGACTACCGGAAACCGTGACGCTGGACGAAATACAGCGCGTACCGGAACTGCTGCCGGAAATAAAGGCGTCGATCGATAGCAACCGCAAACCCGGCAGATTCATTCTTACGGGTTCAGCCAATTTGCTGCTGCTGCCCGGTGTGCAGGAATCTCTCGCGGGCAGGGTTGAAATTATCTACTTGAACCCATTGTCCGAGCAGGAGAAGCATGCAAGGCCGGTGTCATTTCTCAGTATGCTTTTGACAAACAAGATAAAGCCGGCAATCGAGGGACAGCAACGGGAGATCGAAGGGATCGCCAAATCCGTGATTCAAGGTGGATATCCGGAGCCGGTCAGGCGCAACGATGAACGTGCAGCACGCCGATGGTTCAGGAGTTACCTGAATTCGGTCATTCAGCGTGATGTCAAGAATGTCGCCAACGTCAGGGACGAAGACGAACTGCTGAGGCTAGTGGAGATACTTGCTTTAAGATCGGGCAACTTGTTGAACTTGAACGGTCTGGCGAACGAACTTCGACTACGCAGGGAAACTGTCGACAAGTACATCCGAATTCTCGAGCGGCTATTTCTGCTGCGACGCCTGCCGGCCTGGCACAGGAACAATGCGAAGCGGCTGGTAAAAGCGCCCAAGATCCACCTGATCGACTCCGGCATTGCCAGTTTCCTTTGCAACTTGAAGCTGAATGATTGGGCTGACCCGAATGGTGGTTTTGGTCCAATTCTGGAAAGTCATGTCGTGCAGCAATTGATCTGTCAGTCGAGTTGGATGGACCGTGAACTCCGTTTCACACATTACCGGGACAAGGACCAGGTCGAGGTTGATCTGGTGATGGAGGAGGGCAAACACGTCTGGGGTGTGGAAGTTAAAAAAGCCACAAGAATACAGAGCAAGGACGGTGCGGGCTTAGGCCGCCTGGCCGATATTGCGGGGGAAAACTGGCAAGGCGGAGCACTGCTTTACACGGGCAACAACTGCCTGGCATTGAAGTCTGCGCCGAATTCCTTTGCGGTGCCCATGAATTGGTTGAGTGGTACAACTATGTGAAAATCCCGTTTGTACCCTTCAACAGCCCTTTCAGGTTTTTGAATTTCTGGCTCACGTAGATTTCCTCTCAGTCCTATTCAATTTTCCGCCAGTTCCCGCAGCAACTTCTCGTGAATGCTGTCGAAGCCGCCGTTGCTCATAACGACGATGTGATCGCCGGATTTGGAGTGTTCGGCGAGGAAGGCGACGATGGCGTCGACACTGTCGAACACATGCGATGGCGGCGTCGCGGCCGCGGTGAGCGCGGCACAATCGAGGCCGCAATTTTCCGGCTGGAACCACACAACCTGATCGGCCTTTTCCACGGACGCGACCAGCGTATGCTGATGTACGCCGGCTTTCATCGTATTTGAGCGCGGTTCGATCACGGCGATGATTCTGCCCGCGCCGCCGAGCTTGGCCGCCAACCCCTGCAAGGTCGTGGCGATGGCGGTTGGATGGTGGGCGAAGTCGTCGTAAACGGAAATGCCGCCGGCAGTCCCGCGCAGCTCCAGCCGGCGTTTCACGCCGCGGAAATGCCCGAGCGCTTCCGCCGCAGTCGTAATACCGACTCCAACGTGTTCGGCAGCGACGATGGCAGCCACAGCGTTGCTGACATTGTGCAGCCCGGTCTGGTTCCAGGAAACCGCCGCCACGACGGGCTCTCCTGCGCCGGCTCGATGTTTTTCGAGTTCGAACTCGCTGCCGTCATCGGCCTGCGGCCGGATATTCCAGAAAACTCTGTTTTCGCCGGCCAGGCGCTCACAGTCGGCCTTGGGACAATTCATGCCGATTCGTTGTACCGGTGTCCAGCAGCCCTGGGCCAGCACTTCATCGAGCGCAGGCTCATCGGCCGGCATGACGATGCGGCCGTTGCCCGGCAGGATGCGTACCAAATGGTGAAACTGACGCTGGATCGCCGCCAGGTCCTCGAACAGGTCGGCGTGATCGAATTCGAGATTGTTGAGTATGGTGGTGCGCGGCGCGTAGTGGATGAATTTCGAGCGCTTGTCGCAGAAGGCGCTGTCGTATTCGTCGGCTTCGACTACAAAGAACGGTGTCTCGCCGAGCCGCGCCGAAACCGGAAAGTTGTTGGTGACTCCGCCGATCAGGAATCCGGGTCGCAGCCCGGCGTATTCCAGAATCCAGGCCAGCATCGCGCTCGTGCTGGTCTTGCCGTGCGTGCCGGCGACTCCGAGCACCCATTTGTCCCGCAACACATGCTGCGCCAGCCATTGCGGCCCCGACATGTACGGCGTGCCCTCCTCCAGCGCGCGTTCCAGCACGGCATTGCCGCGGGAAATGGTATTACCCACCAGCACCAGTTCGGGTCTCGCATCGAGATGCCTGGGAAGATAGCCTTCGAGCACCTCGATGCCACTGTCTTCGAGTTGAGTGCTCATCGGCGGATACGTGTTGGCGTCGCAGCCGCTGACGCGATGCCCGAGTTCCCTGGCAAGCAGCGCGAGGCTGCCCATGAAAGTGCCGCAGATACCGATGATGTGCAGATGCATGTATTGCTTGTTGCTTACTTGATTCAACGCGCCGTGGCGTGTCTTATAGCACAAATCCCGATGGTCGATTTGGCGATGTACATTACTGGAGGGCAGTTCTTGCCCGCTCCAGCAATCCCGCGTCATCGAGGCTGTAGAGTATGTCGTAATGCAGCAATTCCTTCTGAATTACTGGACGCATATGGGTACGCCCGGAATTCGTCATGGCGAGATTGGTAAGTTCCTCGAAGTCCACTCTGTCGATCGGCCTAACCATGAGCGGCCAGTTCCTTTAAGTCGACCAGGTGGGTGTTTCTGCCCACTCTTTTCAGGTCGCGCCAGGCAGTCTCCGGCGTGGCCAGTTTCAAGGGTCTGCCGACATCGCGAATGCCGGACAGGATATCGCGGGGACGTCGTTTCGTGTGGGTAAACTCGATAACGCCGAACGGCGTAGGGTACTCACCGCGACGGCCAGTGGTCATAACGGTCAGCCGGCCCACCGGAATCTGGGAGATCGCGCCATATTCACTCAAGGCGGATTCCAGGCTGACGTAATTGTATTCGCCCCGGCGTAGTGTTCTGGCAATGTGTTCAATGCTGTCGCCGCTCCGAGTTTGGCTCAGAGCATAATAATAAACGCCGCGCACCGGGCGTCGCAGTATTTCCTGCGCCACCAGGCGCTGCAGGCCAGCCTTGAAAGCACGAGGGCTGTCATCGTGAAAGATTTTGGCCAAGTCCGCTGTAGTGAAGAATTGGCGGCCCTTCTTGTCCCAATTACCAAGCCGTTTTAGCGCAGTCGAGCTTTTCATTGATTAAGTATACTTTAAGAACACATTTTTGCGTCTTTTATGTACACTTAATATACGCCTGCGGCACGAGAACATCAAGAACTCATGGCTGCAAGATACCGGCTGTTACGGGCAACTGTAAATTTCCCATTCCTGAGAACTGAAAACTGCACACATTTGCCGGATCGATCAAGATGCGATGCGCGCCATCTGTTTGGGTTAAGCGCTCGGCAAACTTGTTGGTGACAATTCGAGTTATCTCACCTAGAATTTGTTTTATGCTTATACACACAAGAGGGCCAACATGACGCGCTGGAATCTCGTCATTTCCGATATCACGGATCGCTCTGTGAGGGGCTACCTTGCCAGAACCGGCGGCAAGAAAGGAGATTTGTCGCGATTTGTCGACCGTGCGGTTCGGCAGGCGATATTCTGGGAAACGCTCGACTCTGTCTGGCAGCGCAACAAGGATCTTTCCCAGAACGAGGCTCAGGCCCTCGCTGATGAGGCGGTGGCGCAAGTCCGTGCGAGTCGTTCTTGATACGAATGTCCTGATCAGCGCCTTGATCTCAAGCTCCGGCCCGCCCGGACAACTGCTCTCCGCGGTCAAGCGCGGTGACTTGACGCTCGTGACGTCTGAGTATCAGCTAGAAGAATTGCGGAATGTTCTCGGGCGCGAGAAATTGCGGTCATATATCAGGCCCGAGGAAGCGCAGGATCTGATAGACAATCTGGAGACGATCGGATCATTGATCTCCGACTTGCCCGAGTGCGGGCTTTCTCCTGACCCTGCTGACAACCCAATACTCGCCTCCGCAATAGCAGGGAAAGCGGATCTGATTGTTTCAGGAGACAAGGCGGACATGCTCGCCTTGGGATATGTGGACGATATTCAGATCTTATCTCCGGCTTCGGCTGTGGCGAAACTCGGTCGCGCTATCGACTAGGCCCGCATAACAGCATCGAGGACTCGGGCAATTCTGGTTTCTGCGTCGTAGTTGACGCCATTCTTGCCGAGATTGCACAGCTTCTGGAAAATGATTCCTGTCAGCCTTTTGGTGCCCTTGAAACTCATTGGCAGGCAAGTTATTTGATTTAATCCGCTTGCGATTTGCTTACCAAATTTAATTCGAGTCTTGTTGCCATGCGACAACCCATCAAATATTAATGGGTTACGTTAAAATGGGCTGGAGATATCGTGGCTTATAGCACAATGATATCGCTCGGCCTGAAGGTATCTTCTTAGTTACGAACTCATCGATTGATCGAAATACCGCCTGGCCGCTGTCGTCGTGCCCGTAACAATTCGACGGACTGAACTATTGGCAAATTCCACCGTCATGCCTTAACCACGCGTTGATCTATGGCGCCAAACAGAATTCTACCGTCCAGCGCTTTAGCCTCCATTCGAACGTGATCACCGAAAGACATGAACGGGGTATTCGGTGTACCCGTATCGATAAGCTCAATGCCGCGGCGTTCGCTGATGCAGGATGAGCCGATTTCGCGGTAGTTCTCGTTGGAGACTGTTCCGGAACCGATGATGGTGCCGGCGCAAAGCGCGCGTGTGGCTGCAGCGTGTGCAACCAATTCATGAAACCCAACACTCATCGCACTACCGTGAGCATTGCCGAAAAGCTCACCATTCCATTCAACACGAAGGTTTAGGTGGACTCGGCCGGCAGCCCAACCGCCGCCCAACTCATCTGGCGTCACGGCAAATGGCGCGGTGGAACATGCTGGCTTTGCCTGTATCCAACCGAATCCAGTTTTCATTTCTTTGGGCGCGATGGTTCGCAATGACCAATCATTAATCTGCACAAGCAACTTGATGTGTTGCATTGCATCGTCTGCCGTTACTCCCATCGGCACGTCATCAACTATTACGCCGAACTCACCTTCGAAGTCGATTCCATCCTTTTCATCTGGAAACGGGACATCGTCATTCGGGCCATAGAAAACATGTGACATGCCCTGGTACATCAGCGGCTTGTCGTGTTCGATCGGATCGAGTTTGAAGGCTCGCTGCATCAAGTCACCGTGAGTGTCATATGCCGAGCCATCAAGCCATTGCCATGCGCGCGGCAACGGCGAAGCAAACCTGACCGAGTCCGCCGTTTCACCAGCGCCGTCTAACAGGCGTTCATGCAGTTCGTGCAACTCTGTCTGGCAGTCGACCCATTGCTCAATGGCCTGCTGCATGGTCGAAACATTGTCCACCGCAAGATAGCGCGCACAGTCCGGTGACACGACAACCAACGTGCCGTCTCGGCTGCCATCAGCAATCGTCGCGAGTTTCATAGGTTCGCTATCACTCGTTGAAAATAGCGACGGCGCGGGTCCATCCCGCCGAGGCGCCGCGAATCTTGTGCGGGAAGCAGCTCACTATGAATCCATTGGGCGGCAACACCTCGAGGTTGTGCAACTTTTCAAGATGGCAATAGCCGATGTCGCGGCCGGCTTTGTGACCCTCCCAGATCAGCGAGGTGTCGCCGGTCTCCTCGACTCTTTTTGCAGTGTGAGAAAACGGCGCATCCCAGGACCATGCATCCGTACCAGTGACACGCACGCCGCGCTCGAGCAGATACATCGTTGCTTCGTATCCCATGCCGCAACCGATGTTGACGAAGTTCGGATCCCCAACAGCTTTGCCGGCTGCCGTGTTAACGAGCACGATATCGAGCGCTTGCAATTCGACGCCAACGCGATCGAGTTCGGCCTCCACTTCGGCAGCCGTAACCACGTGCCCGTCTTCGAAATGCCGAAAATCGAGTTTTACGCCTGGACGAAAGCACCAGTCAAGCGGAACCTCGTCAATCGTAATCGCTCGTTCGCCACCATCCATCGTGGGGTGGAAGTGATACGGCGCATCGAGATGCGTGCCGTTATGCGTAGAGAGCTTTACCCACTCCGCGGCCGCAAAGCCTTCGCCTCCGGGGAAGTCCTCAACTTCAACGCCCGGAAAAAAATGCTGAGCTTCTTCCACTGTTTCCGCGTGCGTCTGGTAAGTGATCTCCGGCCGCATAAATGGAGGATCGGTAATGACGTCATTTTCGAGGTAGATTGAAAGATCAATGAAACGCTGTGGCATAAGGTTTTTGTCCGACTCTGTTGATCAGGATGTATGGCCGCCGAGCGTTTCGGCAAACCAATCAGCGATAAAATCAGTACCGAACGACATGTTGTCGGCGCCGACGTGTTCAACACCACCTTCGCGTTCTGTGAAAATCTTAAGCTCGCGCTTTGGTGAATTCACGAGCTTATCATAGCTTTGATTCGCGTAGTCGACGTTAATCTGCCGATCATGCGCTCCGTGTGTTACCAGGAACGGTACTTTGATTTGATCCATGACGCCATTCAGGTTCATCCCTTTGGCCTTCTCGAAGAACTCGTTCATATCCTTGGCGCCGAATACCCACCTGACATGTTTCCAGTAATGCGGTACCGGGTTTTCACCTTCGCGTTGCAGACGCTTTTGCTGCACTTCCGCCCAGTTGTGATTGGCGCCCCAGCAGGCACCGGATGCAAATCTTGGCTCAAACGCCACGGCGCGCGGCGCGTAGTGGCCACCGAGCGAAATACCGGTCATACCGATACGCTGTGGATCAACGAACGGCTGCTCCACCGCCCAGTCTACCCAAGAGGAAGCCCACTCTTCGCTGGCGTACGTTGCCGGCAAATCCTCGAGACGCAGCGCCTCGCCGGTGCCAGGCTGGTCGACGCACAGACAGCTGATACCGCGCTTCGCCAGCGCATAGGGAAAACCACCAAGCCATAGCATTTCCTTGCAACTATCAAGGCCATTGCAGAAAATCACCAGCGGCCGCGTGCCCTCGCCTTCAGCTAGAGTAAGGAGTCCTGACAGCTTCTTACCCTCGCCGTAGGGAATTTCGACACGCTCAATATTATCTTGAACGTAACCGGTACCGTCAGCAAATGCAGCTAGTGCTTTTTTATAGGTTTCCATCCGCCCGGGATGACCGTGACCCTGCATGCGTTCGGCAGTGACATAGTAAATTGACGCGCGCTTAAGTTTACTGCCAGCTGAATATTCACGTCCGGCGGCTAGATCTTCTTTGGCCAGCTCAACGAGCGTATCAGCCTTTTTGACCCACTCGATGAGAAACTCGCCGGTACCGGCGTCATCGCCGTTTGCGGCCGCATCCAAAATCGGCTGGCACATATCGACAATCTCGCCGATTTTGCCACCGTTCTCGAGTGCAATGGCAACCGACAGGTTCCAGATATAGTTTGGAAAAAATTCGTAGAGCGCCATGTCGGAAATACCTGCTGCTGGGCTTTTAGATTGGTTGCGCCACAACCTGCATCATCTCGCCGGTCGCTTTTCCCTGATCCACAGCTGGACCCTCCCCGAGTTGTGAGCGGCAAATCGCAAGCGACGCATCAACAATATATTTGCAGCGTTCGAAACGACGTTCTTGAAATGCCGTGAATGCAGCGGCCACCGATGCTGCTTTCTCAAGTTCCTCGGCCAATACGATGCTGTCTTCGATTGCCAAACCGGCACCTTGACCAAGATGTGGAGTTGTTGCATGCACAGCATCACCAATGACTATGACGTTACCCTTGAACCAATCACTGTCGAGAAAATAGGGTTCCAGCGGTTTGTAGACCACAGCTTCGTTATCCGTTATCTGGTCAACGTATTCGGCAATTCCGGGGGGTGCATTGGAAAGTTTTGCGCGCATCGATTCGGCGAGGTGGTCGTGTGTATAGCGCGGGTTGCCTGGTTCCGGTGTTGTAACATACATGTACATCAAATCTTTGGACAATGGCACCAAACCACAGCCAATCGGCCCTTCATAGGCGCGCAATGCATCGAGGTCATCCGGCCTCTTGAAATTGTACCGCCAAACCGACTGCCCGACGAACTTCGGCCCGGCTGCGTTTGGTAAAACCATTGAACGGGTTTTCGAGTAAACCCCGTCCGCACCGACAACAAGTTCATAAACTCCTGTCGAGCCGTCGGAAAATGTAACCGTTACTTTGCTACCTGAGTCGTTAATCTCGTCGGCAGTAATGCCGAGGCGCACATTGGCGCCAGCCGAAATCGCGCAGTCGCCGAGAACTTTGTGGAGCGCCGGTCGGCCGATACCGACGTTGGCCGGGTAACCTTCCACCAATGGCTGAACCGGTATTCGTGCGGCCATTTCACCGTCGGGTTTATAGACCTCAACAAAATTGAAGCCGAAGCTGGCATTAATGAATTCATCAATGATGCCAAGCTCAGCCATGGCTCGCACAACGTTTGCCTGCTGAATAATGCCGACACCGTAAACCGACCACTCAGGGTCTTTCTCGATGACCTCAACCTGATGCCCACAGTTGCCAAGCGCGATCGCCGAAGTCAGGCCAGCGATGCCGCCACCGATAATAAGAACAGATTGGCTCTGCACGATTCCCTCAAGATGAATTACCGATAGAGTTGCCGAAGCTTAGCGTGAGCCCATATATAAAATCTAATCGCCTGTTCTTATGATTATTAATCCACTACGCTTATATGGCCATGCCAGCCGCAGTTTCGTGCAGCAACTGCCGAAGCCATATGATTCCGGCGTCGTGCGTTCGCGCCTCATGGTACTGCAGCATCTCTCGCATCGGCGGCACATCCAACGGCAGCGGCTGGATATTCAGCGGCAGGGTCTCCGCAAACACTCGCGCGAGACGTTCATGCATGACCGCCAGGCGCCTGGTACCAATAATCAGCCAGGGTACAACCGAAAACGAAGGCACTAGAATCTCGATAGTTCGGCCCTGTGGCAATGACTGCAGATGACGCTCCGCATAGGTCAATTGCCGACCGGGACCGATGGTAACCGCGACGTGAGTACTGCTTAGGAAATCGGCGCTCGTCAATGAAGTTGCCAACAGCGGATTTTCCTCCCAACCGACTACGACATGCTGCTCCTCAAAAAGGAGTTCAGCCGGATGATTAGGGGAAATGTATTCCTCTGGCGTTAGTACGACGTCAATTTCGCCTCGCTCAAACTCCAGGCCCACCCGCTCGCTAGGCAGGCGAATATCAAGCTGGATATCAGGCGCGACCTCGGCGAGTCGTTTGATCGCTGGTCCAACGAGCACCGTAGCAATATAGTCGGATGCCATCAGCCGAAAAACTCGCTTCGACTTGGACGGATCGAATTCTGACGACATCTGGATGATCGAATCCACCTGACCGAGAATCCGCTTGATCTCAGGCGCCAGGCTTTCGGCATATGAGGTCGGGATCATGTGCTTGCGATGCTGGATTAACAATTCGTCGCCGAAATAATCGCGCAGGCGGCCAAGGGCCGCGCTCGCGGCCGGCTGGCTAATATACAGCCGCTTGGCAGCGCGCGAAACGCTGCATTCAGCTAGCAACATATCCAGCGCAACCAACAGGTTCAGATCCAGTCCCTTAAAGCGCATTGAAAAACCCATAAAGACAATGAATGATTTTCCATCAAATCAAACAATTCGACAAATTTCAATTTGAGTGATGTTATCCTTAAGTCCAGCCCATTTGGAGATAGGAATGAATATTGTCGGCCTCGATTCATTGGTCTTCGGCGTAGACGACGTCGACGCCTGTGCCCGATATTTTGCCGACTACGGCCTCACTGCCGCCGGTGACGGGAGGTTTGAGGCGCTGGATGGCACGGCGGTCGTTATCCAGCCGCAGGACGATGCTTCATTACCTGCCGCACTCGAAACAGGCAGCATGTTACGCAAGACGGTTTACGGCGTGACAGATCAAGAGACGCTCGATGCAATAGCAGCCGAGCTTGGCTCTGATCGTGACGTCAAGACTCTGGATGACGGCTCAATCGAATCAACGGACGATCTTGGGTTTGCGCTCGGCTTCCAGATTACGATCCGCAAGAAAATCTCCCTCCCAGGGGAAACAGTCAACTCGCCGGGTGCGACGATACAACGGCCAGCGAATGTTATCGCGGCAAATCCGAATGCGGCACCGAAACCAAGGACGCTATCGCATGTTGTGTATTTTGTACCAGATGCCCAGAAGTTTGAGTCGTTCTATGCAGAGCGACTCGGGTTTGTAACGACAGACCGATTCACCGGCGTTGGCCCGTTCATGCGCCCCGCCGGTACGCAGGAACATCACACGCTGTTTTGCATCCAGACCCCGCCGTTCATGCTCGGCTGCGAACACTTCACGTTTCATGTGGGCGGCCCAACCGAATTGATGCAGGCGGGGAAACGATTTGCAGACAAGGGCTATGAGACGTTCTGGGGTCCGGGCCGGCATATTTTTGGTTCAAACTGGTTCTGGTACTTCAAAAGCCCGCTCGGCTGCCAAGTCGAGTATGACGCGGACATGGACCTACACGACGACGACTGGGTTCCACGAGACGCAAATATGTGTGCGGACACCTCGCAGATTTTCCTGTTTACTCTGCGGAATAACTGGTCACCCAGCGGGCCGCCGCCGCCGAAAGCGGACTAAGCATGAATCCTGAGGCAGAACTTGTGACTCTGTGCGGCTTGGACGAGCTGCCCGAAGGCGCCGCCCGCGGTTTCGATCCGCTGCAGCGTGGGCGCGACGCTCTGTTTATTGTGAAGCGCGGCGCAACACTCAAGGCGTATCGCAACCGCTGTCCCCATCAAGGCGCCTCACTGCCCTGGAAAAAAAACGCCTACCTCAACGCCGACGGCAGCCGGATTGTGTGCGGTGCGCACGGCGCCCTGTTTGATATTGACACCGGGCAGTGCCTCCAGGGGCCGGCGCTTGGGCAGGCGCTTGAGCCAATGGACGTTCACCTGACAACGGATGGCAGCGTCACGCTGAGGCTCGAAGACGTTGACTGACATTATGCTTTACATGGCACCTGCGCTCGCGTGTCCGCTATCTGCCTCGAACAGGCGCAGTTGGACTTCGACACCGTACTGAGGGAAATCGACTTGAGCACATCACACAACGCGCCGACTCCCGGCGCACGCATTCGATTGAGCGGCCTGCTGGCGACGATTGCCACCGGCCTGTTTGTAACAGGATCGCTGGGCGCCTGCGCCACAGATGTGCCGGTGAGAACGCCAGCGGTGTCACCCGCCAATGCGTTTGTCACGCTTGGCACCAACGGTGGTCCGGTAGCAGAAATTGGTCACTCGCAGCCGGCCAACGCGCTGCAAGTAGGCAACGACATCTTTCTGATCGACGCCGGTGACGGCGCAGCGGGCCAATTGGTCAAAGCCGGTTTCACGCTGCAACAGGTGCAAGCCGTGTTTTTAAGCCATCTGCACTTCGACCACACCGGCGGTGTGCTCGCGGTGCTTGGCTCGCGGATGCAAACCAACACCCGAAGCATGCTCACCATCTACGGCCCGCCCGGCACCCGGGAGTTTGTCGATGGCCTTCTGGCGGGCATGGCGCCGGTTATGAAAGCTGCCTACGGCATGCCGCAGCAAGAGTGGCAGGCCAACGTTGAGGTCAAAGAACTCGTTGACGGCAGCATGGTAGAGCTCAATGGCGTCAAGGTCACCGTTGCCGAAAACAGTCATTTTGCCATACCTGAAAGTGCCAACGTCCCGGAAAAAGCCAAGTCCCTGTCCCTGCGATTTGATTTGGCGAATCGATCGATTGTGTATACCGGCGACACCGGTCCGAGCGAAAACGTGGAAAAACTTGCGAAGGGTGCCGACCTTCTGGTGAGCGAAATGATGGATATTCCCGCCGTGCTCTCCCGGCAGCGAGAGTATTTACCCAACGCGCCGGAGCAGGTATTTGTCGATATGGAATGGCATTTCCGTGCACATCATCTCACCCCGGTTCAGGTGGGTGAACTGGCCGCAGCGGCCGGCGTAAAAGCCGTCGTGATTACACATCAGGCACCGAATATCGCCACGGACGACCACAGGAAGAAAATTCTCGATGGCGTTAGCAGCAAGTTTAACGGAAGCGTCGTGCTGGCCAACGACCTCGATCGCTATTGAGACCAGCCTGTGACCTCAGCGCCACCGCAACAAAAACTAGCAAACCGACACCTGAAATCTTGTTACACAAAACGTTGAATGAAAAACTGACCGGAGCAAAACAATGAGCAATGGAGCAACCGTCGGTGGCGCAAACCTTAACTCAGGAGCAACGGCTTCTACCAAGCACGGCCTGATCCTTTTATTGGCCGCTGTTATGCCGCCAATGGCCATCGTATCGTTGGTTCCGGTGCTGCCGCTGCTACTGGAGGAATTTGCCAGCGTCAATGGCAGCGAGTTTCTTGTGCCCATCGCTATGACCGTCCCCGCGCTGTGCGTGGCGCTGTTTTCACCCGTGGCCGGATGGCTGTCTGACCGGGTTGGCCGCAAGAACCTTCTGGTCCTTGCTCTGGTCATTTACGCCGCCATCGGGTTTGTGCCGTTCTTTTTGAGTGATCTTAAACAGATCATTGCCGCTCGCGTCGGGTTGGGCCTGGCCGAAGCGATCATCATGACGATCGCTACGGCGCTGATCGGTGACTACTTTGTCGGCAAGGAACGTGAACGCTGGGTTGGACGGCAGATTGCGACAGTCAGCCTGAGCGCCATCGTGTTGATTGCCTTAGGCGGCATTCTTGGCCAGACTCTCGGTTCCCGCGGGCCATTCCTGCTCTATCTCTTGGCGCTTCCTGTTGCTCTGATTGCTGCTGTCATTCTTTTTGAACCAGCACGCTCGACGGACCACGCGGAACAAGACAACGAGAGTCTTCCGCTCGCCCGTATTCTACCGATTCTGATGACGACATTGTTCGTCGGGATTGTGTTCTACACGATGATCGTGAAGCTCGGGGAAATTCTCGGTCTAATCGCCACGGTCTCCCCGGCGCAGATTGGTGCGATTGGCGCCGGCGCCAACATCGGCGTCGCTGCAGGATCAATGGTGTTCAGTCGCATGAGGGGCGCGTCTGGCCCCACGTTGCTACTTACCGGACTCACCCTGGCCGCCATCGGCTATCTGGGCACCGGTCTATCCGGCTCGCTGGTCGTGACAAGCATTGCAGTGATCGTTGCCACTCTAGGCTTCGGCATCATGCTACCTACTCTGCTCACCTGGATGCTCCTGCTTCTTCCCGAAGACGTTCGCGGTCGCGGCACCGGTCTGTGGACAGGCGTATTCTTTTTCGGTCAGTTCTTTGCGCCGCTGCTTGCCGCCGGTCTGGAGATTCAATTGGGTGGGCTGGCAAACCTACTGCTGATGTTTTCTGCGCTGTGCGCGATCAGTGTCATCATTGCGGCAGTGAAAAGAAGAGGCGCTGCAAGTCTTTTGACGGACTAACAAGACGTCAGTGCGGCCAGCGTCTGCCCCCAACGGCAAAATCCTCGTGGGTGTGCAGGAAGCGATAAAATCCATCCGCCGAATCAAGGATAAGTTTGCCGCAGCGTCAAGGTTATGCTTGCAGTGAATCTACTTCCTCGCGATACAAACACCTAATTGCTGACCTCGCACAGCCGAGACCTATAAATCTGTTTTACCGCTGCGCACGGCGGCACCATTAGCTTTCAAGTTTCCCTCGATGCGGCTCATGGCCCACTACCACAGTGCGCGAACGGCGGACCGGGGTCTCTTGTGGCTGTTGGGTTGCATCAGGAACCAGGCTCACCAGATCGTCAGTGATATCGATATGAATTCGATAGCCACGTAGCCCGCTATCTCTCTCCAGATTTTGCGAGCACACCGTTTTCGGCCACATAGTCTTCCCACTCTGCGAGAAGTTCCTCGGCGATTTCTGGATGATTCTCTGACATGTCATGACGCTCTGCTGGATCGTCCTTGATGTTGTAGAGCCTCCAGGGCCCGCCGGTACCAATTGGCGTGCCCGCCGGACTGCCCCGATCGAATCGCTCGCGGGGCATTGGCAATCCTGACATCGGAGGAGGTCCCGGCTCAGCAGGTTCCTCGCCGAGATAGATCCTACTGTCTCCGACCCAAAGTAGCTTCCAGTCGCCACGACGAATTGCGGCGTTACCTCCGTGCTCCCGACCCACCGCATCGTTGTCACTACGGGCTGCGAATTTGCCATTACTACGCAGCAGGCCGGCGAACGATCGCCCGGTTATCGGCAACGTGTCGCCTCGATCGACATAAGATTCCGACTCGGCGCCTGCAAGCTCGAGCATAGTGGGGACCACATCGTAGGCCAGGATCAAGGAATCATTGCTTCGTGACGTTGTGTTTACAACGCCTCCGCTAACAATAGCGGGAACGCGTATTCCTCCCTCGGCTGCGTATGACTTGTTCAGGTAATACTGTGCAGATCCCACTTCCGCCCAGCCCGGGCCTAGGAGTCTGTCGGTTTTAGGATGTTGAATCCGCCGAGCAAGGCGGTCCTCAGTTGCATTTCATGTCAGCGGCCATAGGCCGCGCGATTCCCGATTTCGGTGGCTGGGGCGGTATGGTATCGCCCCCACATGCGTATTTGGCATGACAGCGTCGCCAATGTCCGCTCGCGGGCGGAAAACGGGGGGTGGAGCGCCTCAACGCAAGGCGTGCATCCGTTTCAGGTTCCACGCCAGACAGGCCAGTGTCCATTCTCCGCGCACCGCCTCCAGTCCGCGCAGATGGAAGCGCCGAAATCCCATCGTCTCCTTGACGACCCCGAACACCGTCTCCACGGTCGACTTGCGCCGCGCGTACAGCGCCCGGCCTTCCGGCGTCCGCAGCCGATGCGCCATGCGCGTCACCGCGTCCGCGTCCTCCGGACAGGGCGGCGGCGGCGCGGAACGCTCCG
The DNA here is from genome assembly GCA_963666325.1 of Pseudomonadales bacterium. Classification (GTDB taxonomy): domain Bacteria; phylum Pseudomonadota; class Gammaproteobacteria; order Pseudomonadales; family Pseudohongiellaceae; genus UBA9145. The sequence continues at coordinate 3,538,286 of OY762706.1, read as the reverse complement.
CCAGCGGCGGATTGTGCGCCGTGCGGCCCATGGCGATGTGCGGCGTCAACTTCGCCGCCTCGCAACGTTTCACGTTCTTCTTGCTGAAATACCCCGCGTCGGCCAACAGCCCGGTCGGCTTCCCCAGCGCCCCCGGCAACGCGCCCAGCGCCGCAAGCGCCGGTTCCACCTCGCGCTTGTCGTTGCCGCGGTCCACCACATCGACCGTCACCACCAGATGACTCTCGACATCCACCCCAGACTGCGCGTTATACGCCTGCTGGAATCCGTCCGCCGTCAGCATCACCCGCGATTCCGCGTCCGTCAGATTCACCTGGTCCTTCTCCCGCGGACCCGCCTCCGGCGCCTTCGGCTCTCGACCGCGGGGCTTGCGCCCCGTCGCCTTCTCCCGCTCCCGCCGCGCCGCAAGCTTCTCCTCGTATTCTTCCCGCTCCGCCGCATGGCGCTCCCGCGCCCGCCGCTCGATCTCCGCCTGCGCCGCCTCGATCACCGCAAGACGGCCCTCGCGCCGCTTCAACTCCTCCGGCACGTCCAGCCCGGGCTCCGCTTCGTCCGCCCGCGCCGCACAATCAAGCAACTCCGCCACCTCGCCGCGCAACTGATCCTCAAGACGCTTCGCATGCCCCCAACTCAGCGCCTTGTGCTTGCTCGCGTTCGCACGAACCTTCGTCCCGTCCAGACTCACGTTGCCCAACCGCAACAACCCCATCTCCCGCGCAAGCGAAAGAATCTGCACGAACAGACCCCCCAACTCCCCCAGAAATCGCTTGCGGAAACCCGCGATCGTGTCGTGGTCCGGGTGCGTGTTCGCCGCAATAAAACGGAAAGCCACCGAATCGTAGGTCGCACGCTCCAGCTTGCGGCTCGAAAACACCCCCGTCGCGTAACCGTAAAACAACAGCCCCAGCAACACCGACGGATGATACGGATCCTTCCCGCCCCCACCGTACCGGCGCTCCAGAGCGCCAAGGTCCAGACGGTCCACAATCTCAACCACGAAACGCGCCAGATGATCCTCCGGCAGCCAGTCCTGCACCGACGGCGGCAAAAGATACAGCGTGTCCCGGTCCACTGGGCGAAACTTCGATGACATCGGATAAGCACCCCGCTACAATCTGAATACGATTCTACCTCAATCTAAATCCGACAGACTCCTAGCAGTCCGTGGCAAAAGTCCCGCGGCATTCGACCGACGATTCATCCCGGCTGACTGCGTTGCTCGTCGGTCGAATAGAAGCCTTCTGGCAGGCTTTCCACGCGTTGGCCGTTTTCGCTGTATCTCGCCACTGCGCCAGTCAGGCTACCGGCCTGATCGTGGTAGTGACTTGCGCTCCCATCCAGCAGGGCAAACGATCGCTCGAAGCCCCGCGCAAACGGCGTCTGTTCGTCACATTTGCCCAAGTGCCATTTGCCGGCCATATACGTCTGGTACCCCGAATCGTGTAGTCGCTCGGCAATCGTCAATACCTAGTCGTTCAAGTGCCCTTCGTTTCCCGGCATGCCGCTGATATTGACCTGCATCAGACCCTCGCCGGCGCGGTGATGATCCGTATCCGACATCAACTCGGCGCGGGTCGGTGCGCGGAACGGTGCTGTGTAGAAATTCGTCAGGACGACGCCAGTGTCGGCCAGGCTATCGATAATGGGAGTGGCGCTCTCGCTGCCGAAAATGCCGAGGTCCGTGTAACCGAGGTCATCGGCGACGATCAGGACAAAGTTTGGCGGCGCAGCGGAACGCGAATTGTCTTGCCGAGAAGTGTCTCGAGGCACCTCCGCACAGGCGGTTGTCACCGTTAACAGAAATATTCCGATCCCTAATCGCACGGCAGCCATAACCTCAATCAATTGAAGGTATGTGAATGGGACCACGCCTCCCCTGTGCTCCTCAAGTTGAGGCGTCGGTGACCGAAGCGCATGCCTGACGAGCGCGGCGTTTTCCGCGCTCGTCAGGCCAACGACATTTGAGCAACTAACAGTCTAACCAACTAAAACGCTGCGCTCACTCGCAGGCCGTACGTCTGCGGGGGGTGAGGAAATTCCGTAAGCAAGACCGCGATTAGACACATTCGTATTGGTCAAATAACGCTCGTCGGTGAAATTTCGGATGAAAGCCGAAAACGCCCAACGCCCGTCACCAGAGAACAACGTCGCATCCAGATTCAGTTATGACAATCCGCGGATTGGTCATTCCTGCTCGTCCGGCAAATGAACCACAAGCCCGTCTAGTGCTTGCGTGACCTTGATCTGGCAGGAAAGCCGCGACGTCTCGCGCACCTCGGAAGCCGCGCATTCCAGCATGTCGTCCTCGCCGTCCTGACGGTCGCCGGTTTGTCCGGACCAGGCGTCGTCAACGTAGCAATGACAAGTGGCGCACATCATCGACCCGCCGCACTCTGCTACGATGCCGTCGATGCCATTCGCTACGGCTACGCTCATGACGGTCTCGCCAGCTTTCGCATCGACGCTTGTCCGGCTGCCATCGGGATTGACAAAGGTGATCTTTTGCATGTCGGTACTTACTTGGCGATCAGGCGGAGTGGCAGTTTGTCGAGGGCGTGGATCGAATTGTTCGGCCTCCATTCAGCCTCCCCTGCCGGCTCGATCCTGTGGACTTTCTCAATCAGCGCCTGCAGTACGGCAGCGAGTTCGCCGCGCGCCACGTTCTGACCGACGCAGCCGTGGATGCCCGCGCCGAATGCGACATGCCCCTTCGGCCTGCGATCCACGCGAAACACGTCGGGCTCGTCCCATTTCTCGGGATCGAGATTTGCGGCGCCGAGGGCGCATAGGATCTTGCTGCCTTCTTCGACGGGAAACCCGGCGATCTCTGTGTCGCGACCTGCTGTGCGGAAGAAGGTATGCACCGGCGAGGTATAGCGCAGCACCTCATCAAAGGCCGGTCGCACAAGTTTGGGATCCTCCTTGAGCTTTTCCCACTCCCCCGGATTTCGGGACAGGCACCACAGCGCGCTGCCGATCCCCGTCACGGTCGTATCGACGCCGGCGGAGAGAAACGACCGCACCAGCATCGCCGCCTCCGCATGGGTGATCTCACCAGCGTCGGCCTCCGCGTAGATCCGCGCTCCAAGACCGTCTTCGGTCAGTCGGTCGCGGGCGCAGGCATCCGTGATCCACGGCACGATCTCGCTTTGGCGGGACATCGAGTTGCGGCGGATTTCGTTGTCGGGTCCTACCGCGTTGAAGACCATCGCGCCGTAGTCGACGAGAAACCGCGGATTGGTATCGCGCATGCCCACGGCCGCGGGAAACACGGTCGTCGGGTATGCCTCGGCGAATTCGGTCACCGCCTCGATCGTGCCCTTTTCAAGCGCCTCGTCGACGAGTCGTTCTGCGGTCTCACGAAAAAGGTCCGAGAAGTCGCGAACGACCTTAGGAGACAGCGCGCGCGACATCACCTTTCGGGTTCGCGTGTGTTCCGGCGGATCGACCTCGAGAATGATCGACGGCTTCCGCCACGGTGAGTCGAGTTTGAAATCGCTAAGACCGACGCCGCGAGAGGAGACGAAATTTTCATGGTCGCTGAAAACGTCGTGCGTTGTTTGGTACCGCCCGACCGCCAGCACGCTATAGCGCGGGAGGAAGACAAGCTCACCCCGAGCGCGCAAGTCGGCGAAATAAGGCGCCGGATCACTGAGAACCTCAGGTGTGAACGGATCTACATCCCAACTGGGAACGCCTGCAGGCGGCACAATCTGGCGATGGCCTTCGATCATGTCCATATCGCCGCGCTCCTCCCACAGTCTTACCAACTAAAACGCTGCGCTCACGCGGATACCATACGTTCTCGGAGGTGAGTAAATGCCGTAAGCAAGGCCGCGATTAGACACATTCGTATTGGCCAAATAACGTTCGTCCGTCGCGTTTCGGACGAAAGCCGAAACCGACCAACGCCCGTCAGCGGATAACAGAGTCGCATCAAGATTCAAGTTTGTGTACGAATCTGCATTGGTCTCATCCAGGAACAAGAAGTTGGTTTGCTGTTCCGCCCTGTGTGAAACGTTGCCGGTCAATGACAGGTCGAAGTTTCCCAAGGGAATAACGTGGTTGACACTCAAATCCGCACCAAAATCGGGTGAATACAGCAAGGATTGGCCGGAGCAGTCATAGCTTTCCACCCCTGCATTCACGCCCGAAGACACACATCCAAATCGACCACGGCCGGGATCGGAGATCAGTTGCAACTCGTCATAAGTGGAATCCAATATCTGGATATTGCCGCCGATGGTAGTGCGATCAGACGCTGCCCAAATCACATCAAGATCCAGGCCCTGAATGGTTGCATCAGCATTTGCAATTGGGAAAGCAGACGCGCTGTCTAACGTTGTGAAATAAGTTACCTGCTGACCATCATACTTCCAGTGGAAGAGTTCAGCGTTGACCTGCAACGTATCGTCGAAAAAGCGATTTTTTGAGCCAATAGTAAATGAATCAATAAACTCAGAATCATAGGTTGGGCTGGCTAAACTCAAATCTACGCCACCAGCGCGGTAACCCGTCTCGAAACTGGCATAGAGAAGGCTACTGGCTCCCAAATCCCATTCCGCAGCAAGGCGGTAAGTCACTTCACTGTAATCAAGGTCAACTTGTAAAGCGCCGTCGCCAACATTCACGATGGCACCAAGAATCGGATTAGGATTTCCAGGTGTAGGCGGCACACCACCGGGTAGCGTCAGATTATAGAAAGGGGGCGGTCCCATTCCGGGAACGGTTGCAACAGAACCAGGGGCAATGAGCCCTCTAGCCACAAAATCCGCGATGAATCCGTCCCGGTCCGATGTTACGGGGTGAGCGGGCATTGCGCCGGATGCGCAACCGTTTACAAAACTGTTGAATGGGGGCGGTCCCGGCGTTAGAAAGTTGCCTGTAAACGGCGCACCACCGCAAAACGTGACGAATGTGTCGCTAATGCCATCGACGAACTTTCTGTCCTCGGTATAACGAATGCCAGCATTCAAACGAAATACATCGGTGACATCCAAGGTGCCTTGGCCGAAGACCGCCCAGGATTCGCCGCCGTTGTCATAATTTTGAATTGGTGAAGCATAGTTTTGGGCAAAAACCGTACTCGTACTGATTTCTTCATCTATATAGAAAGCGCCAAGAATACCGTTTAGAGAGCTTGCCAAATCAGTCGTGAAACGCAGCTCCAGGCTCGTTTGCTCATTCTGCTCACGGGTCTTTGCAGGAGCAAAACCGGGACCGGAAAACTGGTAATCATGATCCGACTCTCTGTGGGCTGGAAGAAACGTCCAGGTACCAGCGGCTGTCTCGTAATTGATTTCGGCCATGTACCCGGTGAAACTAATGTCTTGATACAAATCTGAGCCATCAATGGGCTGGAAAGGAGCGAAAGAGGGTGTGTGGAGCACCCCGGTTCGGATCGCATTGGCGCCATCTGCCGTAGGCCCGGAATTAATGGCAAGTCCGGATGGCGTGAAATCTGCAAGAGAGCCCGTGTCGTTACTATAGGTACCCAAGAGGTCTCCACCTGGTCCTATGTTAGTCATTTCGGAATTGTCTGCTGCAAATCGAATGGACAAACTATCCGTTGGCTCGAACAAAACCTGTCCTCGCAAACTGAAAGAATCCTGATCCAGGGACCCGTCTTCTGAAAAGCCATCGCGGTTCAGGTTGTTGCCCGCTATACGAATCGCCGTAGTCTCCGAAACGGAAATGTTAGCTGCCCCCTGTATGCCAATCTTTGAAAAATTGCCGAATTCGCCTTGCAAATTTCCGGAATTTTCGCCGAGAACTGGCTTGTTCGGGATATAGTTCACAACTCCGCCGGTAGCATTTCGCCCATAGAGCGTACCCTGCGGACCTTTGAGAAGCTCGACCCGCTCCAAGTCGTACAAGGCCTGGCCTGCCGCACCACTCGAGCGACCGAGGTAGACGCCATCAACGTTTTGAGCGACAGCAGAATCTGTCAAGGGGTTCACTGTAAGAGCGCCGACACCCCGCACAAAGAAACTCGTCAATGGGCCGCCACCGGCACTAATGCCCAGAGCTGGAGACAATGCGCCAAGATCCTGCGCAGACTCCATACCCGACTGCGTCAGGGATTCCTGACCAAAAGCCTGTACAGAAATTGCCGCATCCTGCAAAGATTGTTCGCGACGCTGCGCCGTAACAACCACTTCTTCAAGGCCGCCTGCTGCATTAGCGCTTGAGTCACCGGGTTGTTGCGCGTGGACGGGACTCCAGACGGCTAACGCCAAAAGTACTGCACCGGGGGTATACAAAGCTGACTTGGACATTTCGTGAATTCCTCTTAGTGAATCACCGACTCGCCTGTGCTTGATGAAGTAACACTAATGGTAGGGTGAGTATTCGTAAAATTGATTTTTTTTATTATGATTCATTTGTATTGAGAATAGCAGGCATATACAGCCCACCCGAAATAGTGCACACGAGTGCTGGGGAGTAGGAAAAGCCTCAAAGTAGCGCGCCCAGGAGCCTTACTTCAGACAGTGGTAAGCATTCGGTACCGCCGTGGAGGACACTGACCCTGAGTTCGAAAATTGAATAAAGTTTGCAGCGCCATTGCATATGCCACGGCCTAATCGCACAAATCCGAAACGGTTAAATGGGAACGCCATGACGGAACCAACAGATTTTCCCGCGTACTCGATTGCCTTGTATGGCCGCGAGAACGTGGAAGAGAATTGCCTGATATTGCAGGACCGGTACGGTCTGGATGTGAACGCGGTGCTGTTCTGCTACTGGTTCGGTGCGCGCCATGGTTTGATCAGCGAGGACCTGTGGATACGGATCGACGAAATCTCGCGGCAATGGCAGAGCCACCTGATTCGGCCCCTGCGCCAGGCGCGCCGCTGGCTGAAAGAGCCGGGATTCGCAACCAATCAGGAACAGCAGGACCTGCGCGAAAGAATCAAGGCAGATGAAATCGCCGCGGAGTTATTGCAGCAGCGCATTATGCAGGAAGCCTGCGAGGACTTTGAAGCCGGCGCGCCGGCCGAAGCTGCCGAGGCCGCCAGACGCAATGCCGAGGCGCTGCTTCGGCGCCGCGGCATTACGCTTGACGGAGAAATCCGGGAATTGCTGACGGCGGTCTCCCGCGCCGCCTTCTCCTGACTCCTATTGGGCCGCCAGTTCGATCACCACGTCATAGTGGAAACGCACAAAGCGGTGCAACTCGCTGATCAGGATTCGCTCCTGGTCGCTATGGGCGCCGAATCCGAGCGCCGCGTCCTCGCGGTCGATCGCCGGACCGATGCCATAGCACTGGATGCCGGCGGCGCGCAGATAGGCCATGTCGGTGGCGCCGGTGCTCATGGTCGGTAGAGTGATGACGCCGTAATGGTCACGGGTTTGCGACTCGATAGCCCTGAACGCATCGGTGTCGAGACTGCTTTGGCCGCGGGGTCGGGTATTGCGCGCGCCGAGGCTGATTTCCACCGCCGGATCGTCGACCACGCCGCGGATTTCCTCGAGGAAAGATACGATGTCCTCGTCGGGCAGCGCACGGAAATCCACGCTGGCGCGGGATTCCGAGGGAATCACGTTGATGCGGTAACCGGCGTCGAATATGTTCGGCGACAGCGACGAGCGCAGCATGGAAGCGTGGCGCGGCTCGTTTGCCAGGAAGTACTCATCCGACTCGCTGGCAAGGCCAGGGTCGAGCACATTCAGATAACGCTCGGCGGCATCGCTCGGAGAAATCGACGCCAGCCGCTCGAAATACGCGGCCGTGGTCTCGTTGAGGCGAATCGGGGTGCGCCAATCGGCGATGGCCGCCACTGCCCTTGCCAGCGTGACAACCGAATTCGTCTGCAACGGGACCGAGCCATGGCCCGCTACTCCCGTGGCGACAAGTTCTACCCGGTAGGGAATCTTCTCCATGGTCTGCACGCCGGAATATTGCACTTCGCGGTTCACGCGAGCCACCGAGCCGCCTTCGGCCAGACAGAATTCGGCGTTGATCTTGTCGAAATGCTCGTTGACCATGAATTCGATGCCGTACTCGGTCGCGCCTTCCTCGCCGGACTCGGCGAGATAGATCACGTCCCGGGCCAACGGCACGTCGAGCCGTTTGAGCAGCAACATGATCATCAGGCCGGCCGCGACATTGTCCTTGTCGTCGACAGCGCCCCGCCCGTAGACATAGCCGCCGTCGACCGTCGCGCTGAAGGGCGGAAAGATCCATTTCTCCGGGTCGACATTGACCACGTCGGTATGCGCCATGATCAACAGCGGCTCCTCGCTGCCGTCGCCTTCGAGTCGGGCGATGACATTGGGGCGTTCCGGGTCGTTCCAGAGCATTTCCACCGGAATGTCCTCCGCTGCCAGCACCTCGTACAGGTATTCGGCAGCCGGCAACTCCCTGCCGGGCGGGTCGCTGGTATCGAATTGCATGATCGCGCGGAAATGCTTGAGCGTCTCCTCTTCGACCTCGGACCAGTCCGGCTCTTCGATCTGGGCGAATGCCGCCCCTGCGAACAGAACCAGCGATGCCGCAATGAATCTATACATCAGTCTTCCCTTACGTACTTGACGAGTTGCCGCGGACCGACTTCAGCGCCGTAGACATTGCCGTGCATGTCGGCGGCCACGCCTTCCGCGGCGCTGGTGCCGCCGGGATTCTGGTCGGGATCGGGTATGAAGCTGAACACGTGGCCGGTTACCGCGCTGCCGATGCGGATGCCGCGCCGCCAGCCCGGATTGGAAGTCGCGCTGGATTCCGAGTCAGCCGCGTACAGAACATCGTTGGCGTCGATATAGATGCCGCTCAAGCGGCCAAACTGGTTCCACTCGTCGATGAAGGTACCGTCCTGCTCGAAAATCTGGATGCGCACATTGCCTCGGTCGGCGACGAAAAGCCTGCCGCGGGAGTCGAACGCCAGGCTGTGCGGCGTACGGAACTCACCGGGAGCGGTGCCGATGTGGCCCCAGCTTTCGATGAAATTGCCCTCGGCGTCGAACTTGGCGATCCGCGCTACGGTCGAAAGATCCGCATTGGCGCCTTGCCCGCCGTGGCCGTCGCCGACGTAGATATTGCCGTCCTGGTCGGTAATCACGTCATTCGGCGAGTTCAGCAGCGGGCCGGCGCCGTCGCCGGCAACTCCCGGAGTGCCGAGTATCATCAGCACTTCACCCTCGGGGCTGAACTTGTAGACCGAATGACCCTTGCCGGCGGCGTCGGGATTTTCGGCGAGTTCGGCAGCGTTCGCCGCGCGCGCGTCGGTGATCCAGACATTGCCGTCGCTATCCACATGAATGCCATGGGGCCAGATGATCAAGCCGCTGCCGAACGAGGTAACGACGTTGCCCTCTGGATCGTACTTGATCACCGGATCTACGTCGGACAGCGCGCAACTGTTGGATGCGCAGCGCTCGGCCACCCAGACGGACTCGCCGTCGATGTCGATGTCCACGGCACTGGTCGAACCCCATTCGCGGCCATCGGGCAGTTCGAAATAGTCGTTGATGGTCGTGTACGGATTGGGGTGGTTATTGGTCGGAGTCATGACTTTCTGGGCTCCGGCGATGCCTGATGCCGCCAGCAGCGCAACTGCCAGGGTCAGGGAAATCATGTCTTTGCAAGTCGAACGAATCATGAACGGCCTCCTGTTGGGAAACGGTGGGAAGGTCAGCATAAAAGCAGCGCCGATGCTTGTCCATACGGGCGCATGGTCCGGTTGTGGAATCACCGCATTTTCCCGGCGGGAATCAAGCTTCACGCGTCCAGCGTTTCACCAGGTCGGTTTCGATCCCGAACAGGTCCAGCATCCGGCCCACATGATGATCGACGATTTCGTCCACCGTTTGCGGCCGGATGTAATGCGCTGGCATCGGCGGCGCGAGCACGGCGCCGAGACGGGCGGCCTTGAGCATGATTTCGCAATGGCCGGCGTGCAGCGGCGTCTCTCTCGGCGCCAGCACGAGCAGGCGGCACTCCTTGAGCGTTACGTCCGCCGACCGGCTGATGAGCGAGCCTGTGTGGCAATTGGCAATGGACGACAGCGTGCGAATCGAACAGGGGGCGATGATCATGCCGTCGGTGCGAAAGGAGCCGCTGGCGATGTTCGCGGCGATATCCTTGTTCGAATGGTGATGGTCGGCGAGCGCCTTGACCTCGTCAAAACCGTAGTCCGTCTCCAGCGAGAGATTGAGTTTGGCGGCATCGGTCGCCACCAGGTGGGTTTCGACTTCTGGAAGTTCGCGCAACACCTGCAGCAGCCGCACGCCGTAGACCACGCCGCTCGCGCCCGACATGCCGATGATAATTCGCATTGCCCGCTTCCCGCCCCGGAAAAGCGGCATTTTTACACCGCCCGCCTATACTCGCAAGCGGGGAGCATCAGGATTTGGATCTTCCAGGGCTTGAATGTAATAAGCCGGCAGAATAAACTAAGTCATGTAGACTAAGTTCAAAGGCAGAACATGCGTACATACAACATGCACGAAGCAAAAACGCACTTGTCGAAACTGGTTGCCCAGGCCGCCGATGGAGAGCCGTTCATCATCGCGCGCTCGGGCAAGCCGGTCGTCAAGGTCATGGCGCTGGACGCTCCGGCGGCTGATGCAGTGCAGCGGCTTGGATTCATGGCCGGCGAAATCAAGACGCCGGAAGACTTCAACCGCATGGGCACGAGCGAGGTCGAAAACCTGTTCGCAGACGATAAATGAACTGTCTGCTCGATACTCAACTCCTGCTTTGGGCCGCGGGCGATCCGGACCGGCTCGCGAATGAGGTTCAGTTACTGCTCCAGGATCCGCAAACACAACCCTACTTCAGCGCCGCCTCTATCTGGGAAGTCGCCATCAAAAATGGGCTTGGGCGGCCGGACTTCCAGGCTGATCCAAGGCTGTTGCGGCGCGGTCTGCTTGAGAACGGTTATGTCGAACTGCCGGTGACGGGCGCCCACGCCGCCGAGATAGACCTGCTCCCGCCAATCCACAAGGATCCGTTCGACCGCCTGCTGATCGCTCAATCGCGTATCGAAGGACTAAATCTGGTGACTACGGATAGATTGATGGCACGTTATCCTGGACCGATCCAACTCTGTTAGCATTGCCGCCCTTCAAAGCGACCTGCAGAAGTGACATGAGCAAAGCCAATCTTTTTTATGCCCAGTCCGGCGGCGTGACGGCCGTCATCAATGCCAGCGCCTGCGGAGTGATCGAGACTGCCCGGCAGTATCCCGACCGCATAGGCACGGTGTATGCCGGCCGCAACGGTATCGTCGGCGCGCTCAGGGAGGAACTGATCGACACCGGCAAGGAGTCGGCCGAGGCCATCGCCGCGTTGCGCCATACGCCCGCGGGCGCTTTCGGCTCCTGCCGTTACAAGCTCAAGTCCTATAGCGAAAACACGCAGGAATACGACCGTATCATGGAAGTTTTCCGGGCCCACGACATCCGCTATTTTCTCTACAACGGCGGCGGCGATTCCCAGGATACCGCGAACAAGATCGCGCAACTGAGCATCGAGAAGGGATTTCCAATCACCTGCATCGGCGTGCCGAAGACGGTCGATAACGACCTGCCGATCACCGACAACTGCCCCGGTTTCGGGTCGGTAGCGAAATACGTCGCGGTATCGATTCGCGAGGCCGGTCTTGACGTCGCCTCCATGTGCGAGTCTTCAACCAAGGTGTTCGTCATGGAAGTGATGGGGCGCCATGCCGGCTGGATCGCGGGGGCCGCGGGCCTGGCAAGCGAATCCGTTGGCGAGCCGCCGCATATCATCCTGTTCCCCGAAGTCAGCTTCGACCGGAAGAAGTTCCTGGGCAGGGTCAGGGAATGCGTGAGCAAATACGGCTATTGCGCCATCGTCGTTTCCGAAGGCGTCAAGGGGCTCGACGGCAAGTTTCTGTCCGAAGCCGGCGGCACGGACGCGTTCGGTCATGCCCAACTCGGCGGCGTGGCGCCCATGATCGCGGAAATGGTCAAACAGGAAACCGGCTACAAGTACCATTGGGCGGTAGCCGACTACCTGCAACGCGCGGCGCGCCATATCGCATCGGCGACCGACGTGGAACAGGCCTACGCGACAGGCAAGGCGGCGGTGGAATTCGCCATGGCCGGGAAGAATGCCGTCATGCCCGCAATCGTGCGCGGCGATGGCGAGGAGTATTCCTGGAGCATCGGCGAGGCGGCGCTGGCGGATGTCGCCAACGTAGAGAAGAAAATGCCGCCTTCATACATCGCAGGCGACGGATTTCATATTACCGATGCCGCCCGCGCCTATTTCGCGCCATTGGTCCGCGGCGAAGATTATCCACCCTACAAGGACGGCCTGCCGCAATATGCGCGCCTGAAGCGCGTGCTCGCCGAGAAGAAACTGCCGCCTGTTCAGTAAAAAGTTCAGGCACTACAAGACCTTCTGCCCCGTCAAGACCCGAAGGTCAAACCCTGACAGGCAGCTCCAGGCTGCAAGGCTCTCGCGCTCAAACAAGCGCGAGAGCTCGCATCCTGCCTATTCTTCCGTGAATCGCGCGATGATCCGAAGGGCTGCTACAGTCGCCACGCCCGAATACAGGGCAATGGACAAAGCGTCGACGATACCGTCCAGATATGCTCCCAGCGCAGGCAAGTGGCCCAGCGCATCGGACCCACCGGCCATTCCCACGGCCACGGCCAGAGCGCAATACATGGTCGGGTCGTTTGCGTCCACGCCCATCCATCCCCAGACAAGTCCGAGCAAAACCAGCGCGATCAGCAAGGCGTCGGCCGGAACCACTCCAGGCGCCACGCCTTCAACGATGGCGCACAATGCGCCCAATCCCACAACAATTTTCTTGCCCATTTCCGTTCTCCCACAGTTCAGATTATGAGCGTGGGGATTCGAACCCCGATCGAAAGGTCTTCACTTCCTGTTGTAGTTCTTCCCCCACGAATCTTATTTATTAGCACTTCCATACGCAGGGTGCAATAAAATTCAACAGTATCGGGGAGTTATCAGGGAGCGAGTCTTTCGATGATCCACTCTTCCGCCGCACCGTGGGAGTAGCGGAAGCGGTCGTGCAGACGGTCCGGCCGCCCCTGCCAGAACTCGTATTCATGCGCCTTGACGCGATAACCGCCCCAGTCTTTCGGCAGCGGAACCTCTGTTTCCCGATACCGCCGGTCGAGTTCCTCGAACTCTGCCAGCAATGCCTCGCGCGATTCGAGCACGCTGCTCTGCCTCGATGCCATGGCCGCCAACTGGCTGGTGCGCGGCCTGGTTGAGAAGTAGGCCGCGGATTCTTCTTTGCCGACTCGCTCGGCCGTGCCGCAAATCTTGATCTGCCGGTTGATGGAGTTCCACAGGAACAGCAAGCTGGTGCGGGGGTTGCCCGCAAGCTCGAGCGCCTTGCGCGATTCGTGATTGGTATAGAAGACGAATCCGCGCTCGTCGAAATGCTTGAGCAGGACGATGCGCTGGCTGGGCTGGCCATCGGCGTCCACGGTGGCCGCAGCCATGGCGGTGGGGTCGGGGACCTGCGCCTCGAGCGCCTGCTGCATCCACCGGTCGAACTGGGTCAGCGGGTCCGCAGCCAGGTCGCCGCGGCTCAATCCGCCGGAAAGATATTCCCGCCGTTGCGATTCAAGATCCATTTTGTTGCGCTCGTCAGGCGGATTCGGGCTCAACGCACGAATTCGCCGAAACTCCACAGTTGCTGGCGTGCGGTGCCGGTCTCGTAATAAAAGGTGCCGGGGCCGTGTTTTTCGCTGGCGAAAAATTCGCCGATAAACTTCGTGCCATCGGCCCAGCGATAAGTGCCCTGCCCGTGATAGTGGTCCGCGACGAAATCGCCGGTGTAATTCTCGGTGTTGTCCTTGAACCAGAATTCGGTGTTCCGGTTCTCATGCCATTCCGGCAGGTTGAATACGTAAGTGCCGATGCCGTGGCGCTTGTTTTCTTCCCATTGACCGATATACAGGTTGCCTCTGCCGTTCCAGTGCTTGCCGCGGCCCTCGCGCTGTCCGAGATTCCAGTCGCCTGTATAGATTTCTTTGGAAACGAAGGAAACGGGAATTTCCAGCCTTCCCTGCCCGTGAAATTCACCGTCGAGAAACCCGCCGACATAGCGGCCCTTGCCCCAGGACGTATCGAATTCCATCGTGCCGTCGCCGTTGACGCAGTCGCCGCGCAAACAGCGTTCGGCCGTAACCGATTGCAGCGATTGCCCAAACAGGGCAGGCGCGGCAAACAACAGCAATGCGACGGGCAAGACGTTTCGCGACAGAAATTCCATGCGTATGCTCATACGACCGTTACGGCTGTGAAAGGACCGGGCAATTAAACCACGCGGCGCAGAACCGTCAAGGGGCTCGTATTGACGACCTTGCGGGTGGAATTGACGCCGAGGACGGCGATGATAACGGTCCCCAGCGCGGGCCCGGCCGCCCAGACCCAGTAATGCAAATTGAAATCCTGCTCGAATACCCACTCCTGCAGGTAGAAGACCCCGCCTTCCGCACCCAGGGTGGCAATCACGCCGGCAACGACGCCGATAAAGGAAAACTCGATCAGCAAGGAAGTCAGAATCAGTTTGCGCCCCGCCCCCAGCGTGCGCAGGATCGCGTTTTCATGAAAACGCTCGTCAAGACTCGCGCTGACGCAGGCGAGCAACACCAGCGCACCGGCCACGAGCACCAGGCCAAAAATCAGTTCGATAGCTGAAGTCACCTGGCTGATGATGTTCTGAATCTGTTCGATCAAGGCATCGACCTCGACAACGACGATGGTGGGAAATTGCCGGATTAGATCGTTGAGAAGCAGCTTTTGCTCGGTTTCGAGCAGCACCGTGGACAGGAAAGTGGCGCCGAGATGATCGATCGTTCCCGGTGAAAAAATGATGAAGAAATTCGGTTGCATGTTGTCCCAGCGCACCGAACGGAAATTGGCGACCTCGGCGCTGACGAACTGTTGGTTGATTTCGAATTCCAAGGTGTCGCCGATCTCGATATTGAGCCAGTCGGCATATTCCTCGTCGATCGAAACCAGTCCCGACCGCGGATTCTCCGGCCACCACTCGCCGTCGGTAACGCGGTTGTCCGCGGGCAGATCGACAGCCCAGGTCACCTGGCGGCGGCCGAGCGGTCCTCTTACTCTGCGGCCTTCGGCTTCGGCCGATTCCCCCGAACCAGGCGCGGCATCGGCGGCAGGCGCCTCTTCGATCTGGTTGTTTTCCACTAGCGAAGCGCCGCGTTGCTCCTCACCGGGTTCGCCTTCGGGCTCCGGTTCGCTGCCGTTGATGGTCCGCACCCGCGCGCTGATCAGCGGATAGAAAGTATTGGCGTCGACCGCGTTGTCGGCAAAGAACGCTTCGATGCCGTCCACCTGGGAGCCGGTGATATTCATCATGAAATGATTGGGCGTGTTTTCGGGCAATTGCGCCTGCCAGTCGGCGATCAGATCGGTGCGCAGCAGGCCCAGGATCAGCAGCGACATGATCGTTACCGAGAACACCATGACTTGCAGCACGTTTTGCCGGCGCCGCCTGCGCACGGCGGTCATCGCGAGTTTCCAGGCGTTGCCGGCCTTCATGCCCGCCGTGCCGCTTGAAGTCAGGAATACGAGCGAAATCAGGGAAAGTATCAGTCCGGTGCCGGCGACGCCGGCGACAAGCAGGGACGTAAGCACGAGATCCTGGCTGTACCACCAGATGAGAAAAACGCTGCCGCCGATGCCGAAGGCGTAGGGGATGCGATCGCTGAAACGAGTCTGGGTCAGATCCTTGCGCAGAACCCGCAAGGGCGGCGTCTCCCGCAGGGCAAGCAAGGGCGGTAGTGCAAACGAAAGCAGACAGATGAAGGCGGTCAGGGCGCCGACGGCGTATGGCTGCGCTCCGGGAGGAGGCAAGTCGACCTGCAAGCTCGCCTGCAAGGCGCGCAGTATGCCCTCGTGTACGAGATAGCCGAGCACTGAGCCGAGCAACACCGCCAGGGTCGCGAGTTTCAACTGTATTAACAGATAGATCGCGCTGATGCGGCCCGAGGTGCAGCCCAAAGTCTTCAATATGGCGACATAGTCATAATGTCTCTCACTGTAACGCCGGGCGCTCAATGCGATCGCCAGGCCCGCGAGCAGGACGGCGAAAAGAGAGCCGAGCAACAGATAGCCCTCGGCCCGGTCGAGCGCCTCGGCAACTTCCTCGCTTTCCTCGCGTACATCGCGAATGTAGTAATTGCCTTCGAAAGTGTCGCGCACCCATAGCTCGAATTCATCGAGCCGGTCGAAGTCATCGTGGGAAAAGAGCGAACGATAGCTGACCCGACTGCCAAGCTGGACGACATTGGTGGCGGCGACGTCATCCATGTGCAACATCAGCCGCGGGCCGGCATTGTCGACTATGCCGCCCTGGCCCCGGTCGGGTTCGGCGATGATCACGGCGCCCACGGTCAATTCGGTTTCGCCGACGAATACCTGATCGCCGACTTCGACCCCCAGCGCAGGCAGGGCGCGCGATTCGAGCCAGACTTCGCCCGGCGGCGGGCCGCTGGCCACCGGCGCGCCGCGGGTGAACGGCTGCCGGGTCGTGATCACTTCACCGCGCAGGGGATACTCATCGCTGACCGCCTTGGCGGCGACGAGCATATTGCCGCCGTCGGAAAACGCCATGGATGTGAAAGACAAGGTACTTGCGGTGCGGAAGCCGCGGTTGACGGCTTCGGCGTTGATTTCGGCCGGCGCCGGCTCACGGGTGTGAAGCACCCGGTCGGCCGCGAGCATATTGGCCGATTCCAGCATCAGCGCACGTTCGAGACGGTCGGTAAACAGTGCGATTCCCGTCACCGAAGTCACCGCGAGCACGAGCGCGAAAAACAGCAGCCGCAATTCGCCGCCGCGCCAGTCGCGCCACATCAGGCGCCAGGCGACAATGAGCAGACCGCGCGGGCCCAGGTGTGCGGCATCAGGCATGGGCTACTTCCGCGGTGGGTTCCTCGCTGGCAACGCAGCCCGCCACCAGCTTGATGATGCGGCCGCATTTGCGTGCCAGTCGCTCATCGTGAGTCACCAGAACGAGGGTCGTGTCGAACTCCCGGTTGAGTTCGAACAGTACATCGATGACCTTGCCGCCGGTAGCGGTATCGAGATTGCCGGTAGGCTCGTCTGCGAACAGTACGCGGGCCCTTGTGGCAAACGCCCGGGCGATGGCGACGCGTTGCTGTTCGCCGCCTGAGAGTTGATTGGGATAGTGGCGCCAGCGATCCGACAGGCCGACCCGCTCGAGCAATTCGCGCGCCTTGTCGCCGGCGCCGGGGTCGCCTTTCAACTCGATCGGCAACATGACGTTTTCGAGCGCCGTCAGACTGGGCAGCAATTGGAAGGACTGAAACACGAAACCTACGGCCCGCGCCCGTAGCAGCGCCCGCTGTTCCTCGTCCATGTCCGAAAGTTTCTGGCCATCGAGCCAGACGTCGCCTGCCGTGGCGGTGTCGAGACCCGCCATGAGGCCGAGCAAGGTGGATTTGCCGGAACCCGAGGCGCCGACGATGGCGACGGACTCGCCGGTTTCGATATGCAAACCGACATCCTGGAGGATGGTCAATTCGCCTTCACTGGTCGGCACGCGCTTGGTCAGCCCTGAAGTACGGATCATGTTTTCGCGGCTTGTTTGCTACCTTGAGGGGCAGTCATTATAGTGCAAACGCAAGCTCCGGTATTCGCCAGCCATGTCTTTGTTTTTTGCCAGATCAATCGTTCTGCTCGCGCTGTTCCTGCTCACGGCCATACCGGCCGTGGCCCAGCAGCGCAATCTGCTCGTCTGGGGCGACAGTCTCAGCGCCGCCTTTGGCATTAGCGAGGAACAGGGCTGGGTGCAACTGCTGTCTGAGCGAATCGAACGGGAGTATCCCTCTTTCCGGGTCATCAACGGCAGCGTTAGCGGCGAAACCACGACCGGCGGCCTCGAACGCCTGCCGGCGATGCTTGCGGAATACCGGCCTGAACTCGTGATTCTCGAGCTCGGCGGCAACGACGGCCTGCGCGGCATTCCGGTCGAGGCCATTCGCGACAATCTCGCCGCGATGATCCGCCTGATCGAGTCGGACGGCGGGCGCGTACTGCTTGCAGGCATCAGGATTCCGCCAAACTACGGACCGCGTTACACAGAGCCATTCCACGAGAACTATTTAAACCTTGCCGAGGAATACGAACTGCCGCTGCTCCCCTTTCTCATCGAAGGCATTCCGGAAAATCCGGAACTGATGCAGAACGACGGCATCCACCCGGTGGCGGAAGCTCAGCCCGCCATTCTCGAAAACGTCTGGACGGTGCTGGAACCGATGTTGCGGGAAGCGGACGGTTAGTCCGCGGTGGCCGGCGGAAGTCCGTCGCCCGCCGCGGCGACAGTGTCGTTCTGCAAGCGAACCAGCAAGACAGCCGAAGCGAGGTTGCACAGACCCATGGCGATGAGCGCGAGGTTGTAGTCGCCTGCAATGTCGTAATACAAGGCCACCAGCACCGGACCGACCGCCGACAGCCCGAAGGAAAAGGGCAGGGCCATGCTGCGTACCGAGCCGAGATAGCGGCGGCCGAAGAACGAGGCCCAGATCACTTCCTGCAGCGGCAGCATGCCGCCCCAGCCGACACCCATGACCAGGAAGCCGGCGTAAACGAGAATATCCAGGCCGTTGGCGATGGTGAAGACGATGAAAATCACCGAAAGCCCGGTTATGACGGCCCCGACCGCCGTCAGCAACATGGGCTCGAATCGGTCGATCAGCAGACCCCAGAAGGGTTTGCTGAAGAATGCCGGCAACGAGGCCAGCGGCACCATGCCGGCCGCGACCATACGGGAATATCCGGCATCGGTCATCAACGGAATCGTCTGCAGGAGCATTACCGTGATCGAGATCTGGAACAGGCCGAAGGCGACGACCAGGACGTAGAACTCGCTCGTGCGCATGGCCTGGGCGCGGGTCATGGAGCGCGCGAAGTCCGCATGGGCGGCCGCACCTTGGCCCTGCTCCACTTCCTTTTGCGTCTTGCCGTCGGGAAACAAGCCGTAATCCTCGGGCCGGCGGCGCATAATCGCGGCTGTGGGCAAGGTCAGACACAAGGTAATCAGGCCCAGCATCCGCCAGGATTCGCGCCAACCGAAATTGTCCACGAGAAAAGTCGCCACTGGCTGAATCACGATACCGGCAAGCGAGATTCCCATGGCGGCCAGCGACACCGCCCAGCCGCGCCGTTCGACAAACCATTTGCCGAGGGAAACACTGATCACCAGACTGCCGATCATGGCGCTGCCGATAGTGAGTATGACGCCGTTGAGCAACAGCCATTGCGGCAATGTCTGGACCAGGCTCAAACTGTAAAGCGTCGCCGACATAAGCAATGCGCCGGCAAAAATAAAGGGCCGGCCGCCCCAGCGGTCGATCCAGGCGCCGATCATGAAGCCGGTGAAGGCGACCACGAGCTGCCCGATCGAACGCGAGGCGCTGAATTCGGCGCGGGTCCAGCCGAACTCGTCGTTCATCGGCACCATGAAGGCCCCGGCGACATAGTTCGACATGCCTATGGCGATGAACTGCGTAACCAGACCTGCGACAACGATCCAGTATCCGTAATAAATGCGCTGTCGGGTCAAGTGCGGGCTCAAGTGGGGAAAAACCGAATTCTAGAGCATCGACCGCGCGCCTCCAAACCTGCGCACATGGCGATTTTCGGATCCAATTACGCAAATCTCGCGAAGGTGATCTAAACCTTTCTGTGCGGTTACTGATCACTTGTAAACCAAGCGAGTTGCCAACTTGACTGAACAACCCCATTGGGGTACAAAAAGAAAATTGCAAACTGTTGTCGAGACGCCACTTTTCTGCCGGCAGGTGGAAAAGTTGTTTGACAAGGCGGAGCGGCAGGAACTGGTTCTGCTGCTTGCATCGAATCCGTTTGCAGGAGTTGAAATTCCCGGCACAGGGGGCGTGCGGAAGTTGCGTTTCGCCGTGCAAGGACGCGGAAAGAGAGGCGGCGCGCGCATTATCTACTTTTTTGTCGACGATAAATTGCCTGTTTACGCCTTGCGTGCATACGCGAAATCGGCCAAAACAGACTTGACTGAGCAAGAACGACGTCAGGTTGCTCAGTTGGCGGGCGCCATCAAGGCGGCGCGAAAGGAGAACAAATGACTACTTTTGGAGAAGATCTGATCGAATCTCTCAAGGAAGCGCTTGCCCACGCGAAAGGAGAGGGGCCGGCTATCGTTCACGAATTCCCCTCACCGCGCGAAGTACGCGAACGAATACACCTCACCCAGGCCGAAATGGCGCCGCTCATGGGCATGAGCCTTTCCGGCTATCGGAAATGGGAACAGGGCGAAAGGAAAGTAAGCGGCCCCGCCAACACTCTGCTACGAGTGATCGCCCACGAGCCCGAAGCGGTGATGCGGGCATTGCACCTGCAACGCACCTGAAGGTTCAGCGAGCGAGGCTCGCGAAGTCGATGCCCGATTATGTTTAACACACGGTATGCAGTTCGTGTATGTGTGACCGAAAGGAACGGTCTGGTTGATTGAATTTACCCGACCGCAGACTTCCACTATGCACCCAAGTCAAAGAAGCCGGGCCTTGCGGCCCGGAAGCACATGTGCATGCTACGCATGGACACCCCTAACAGGAAAATACTTCAATGCAGCCTGCTCTTTTCGGTCCAAATCGGCTTAAACGAAGCGAGTAAAAGTTCCAGCCGAACAGGATATTTGTTTCATTTTGCTGTTCGGGGTGGATAGGGGATTGACATATAACCTCCGGTCACCATATATTCTCGTACCAGCCTAGATTTTTGGGGTCAATCTTCATGATGAAAATACATTATAGCCGGTCTTCGGTGATTAAGGTCAAAAGGAGTGTGCAAATGTCGACAGAGACCGTCGAATGCGAAATGCGACAAGATACATCCCACTACCAGACGGTTCCGAACGCCTCGCACTCCCAAGCGCATAGGCTCAAAGATGGACTGGTCAAACAAGGATCAGATTGCCGAACGGAGGAAGACTAGATGAAGATCGACTTTCAAGCCCTCAGAGACGCCGTCGGCACGGCCGCTGCGTTCCGTCGCATCAACAGGCTTCAGCCGGTCGGTGGAAGAGGTGACAAGATATTTCCGCCCACCTATCCAGGCAAGCGCAACAATGATCCACCGCGTCACGTATTCGAGCGGCGCAAGATTGATCGCGAGGAAGTCTGGTGCGTCCTGATCGACAGCGTCCAGAGCCAGGCCAACCGGCTGGAAGAGGCTCTCCTGGCAACGATGAATGCAGAAGATGGCGACGAGTCAATGTCGATTCCCTGCGTAACGGTGGATTTCCGCGGCACAGGATTGGAACCCCTTGAGCGAATCACTTCGCTTGACGCCCCGCACAGGGTCTACGATGCGATATTACGGGACAGCCTGCTGGACGGTGTTCCGTTCATGCAAAGCGACCAGGGCCACCGCCTCGCAGCCGCAAAGCCGGCTGACGCGACAGCGCTGCTTGAGATTTCGCCCACGGCGCTGGTGTTCGGCGCTTGGCATAGCCAGGGAGAAGGCGGCGGACTCGGAGCAAAGTTCCCGCGCACGCTGGTCTCCGAGATCATGGCCATCGATACGCCGGTCGAGCAAACCATAATCGACCAACGAACCGGCGAACTGGGCGCTCGAACCGCCGGTCGGCGCACCGGAAGCCGGATCGACCCGCTCGGTACTCTCCGTAAGGTGGAGGTGTACAAGAGCTCCACGGACTGGAGCACAGACAAGGAATCCGCCGGCAAAGGCGCGAAGAAGGTCCGCCCCTCGGAAATCAATCACAGCAACATCGCGCCCACAGTAGAGCCGCTTGGCGTAACTTGTGACCACGCCGAGCACCGAATTACGATCACCTTGGCGGGTATTAGGCGGCTACGATTCGGCGGTGGCGAGCGAGACATCGTCGGACGCGCGCTCGTTGCAGCACTCGGTCTGTTGGCAATCGCTGAGCAGGACATTCGCGGGTATGCCTTGCGCTCGCGTTGCGACCTCATTTGCGAGGGTGTCGCTCCGCTCGAACTCGTCAACTGGGACGGGTCCACATCGCCGCTTGAGTTCGACCGCGATTCGGCGCAGGCGCTCTATCGGGAAGCCTTTCGCCAGGCCGAGGACTCTGGCTTCGATTTCCGCTCCCTCACACTCACACCACAGGACAAGCTGGTAGAAATCGTTCGTCGCAGCCGCGAACTGGCGCTGGAAGGCGAAGGCGGAGAAGACGAGCAAAGCGAATGAATCTCGTCCTGGAAATCGAGTTCCTGACGGGAGTGTGCCGCGCCGCGCACGGACCAGGGGACGACGCTCCGGATTGGCCACCGCAGCCCGACCGCGTTTTTTCGGCGCTAACATCAGCCTGGGGTGTCCGCGGCGAATTCCCCGAGGAACGCACCGCACTGGAGTGGCTTGAGGAACAACCGTCTCCCGCCATTCGGGCGAGCGAGCACAGCACCAGAACGGCACCCGATGTGTTCGTGCCACCCAACGACCCGAAGGCATCGAAGTCGATGCAGGCATACATCAAGGTGATGCCGGACCGCCGCCCCCGCCAGCCGCGGCGATTCCCCACAGCTCGGCCCGACGACCCGAGACTGGAGTTGATCTGGCCGGTGGTACCGAACACCAGTGTGCTGAATTCGTTGAACGCGCTCGCGAGTTGCGTCGGATATGTCGGCCACTCGGCCAGCCTAGCCCGCTGCCGGTTCCTCGCCGCACCCGCCCGAGAATCCGGACGGGAGCCGGTCCCGGCTCGCCGAAGGGTTTATCAAGGACGGCTGCGCGAACTGGAGGAAGCGCATCGCCTCAAGCCCGAACGCCCCGCGATACGATCCGGTGCGCCCGTATTCCAGAAGAATGCGCCAGAAACTGAATCCTCAACAGAATGGCTGGTGCTGGAAGCCATAGAGAGTATGGAAGACGTTGAGCGTAACAAAATCCCGGACATACGCGCTTCGGCTTGCGTCTGTCGCCTAGTGCGGCAGACATTGATGGCCGGTTACCGCAAGGCTGGCCGTAGAGACGCCATTCCCGAGCAGGTGTCCGGTCATGCTCCCGACGGAACGCCGACGCGGAATTCTCATCTGGCGGTCGCGCCGATGGCCTTCGTCGGGCCGCCCCATGCCGACGCCCGAGTTTTGGGTTTCGCGCTGATACCGCCGCGCGGCAAGTCGCTGCTCGACATCGATGGATTGCGCGAAGCATTCGAGCAGGTAGCACCATATTGCACTGAAAACCAAAGACGTGTTCTCAAGTTGCATGGCTCTCCGTTGCGCGAAGCGCTCTATCTCGCACCTGCCCCCGACAACGGGAGCAGCAAACGATCCTTGCTGCCAGACCCTTACTTGAAGGATTCGACCCGGTGGGCCAGCGTGACGCCAATTGTGCTGGACCGGCATCTCAAACGAAAAGACGATACTGAAATCCGGGAGCTTGTTGCACAGGCATGCGAGAACGCAGGGTTGCCACGCCCGGACCCAAGGCGTATCCGTGTCGGCAAGCATTCGACAGTAAAAGGCGCGCCCGCCGCTCAACCCTTGGCGGGCGAGCCGCCTTGGGCTCGATGGAAGATGCCGAAATCGCTGAAGACCCGACAACTTGTTCACGCCATCATCGACTTCGAGCAAGCCGTCAGCGGCCCGGTCCTGCTCGGTGCCGGCCGATTCACCGGCCTCGGGCTCTGTCGAAGTGTGGGACATTGACTGTGGAGCTTCGTCCTACCGACTTCGAGGAGTTTTTCCGATCTGTTCATGGGTTCGACCCATTCCCCTGGCAGCAGGCGCTGGTCAACCAACTCGCGAACTCCGACATGTGGCCCGATGTGCTGGAACTGCCGACCGGCTCGGGGAAGACGGCGGCTCTGGACGCAGCCGTGTTCCATCTGGCGCTTCGCTACGACGCGCCGGGCAAGGCGGCGTTGCGGGTCGCGCTTGTGGTGGACCGTCGTCTCGTAGTGGACGATGCATTCGCCCGCGCCAAGAAGATCGCCAAGGCGCTTCACCGCTCCCGCAGCGAAAGCATCAACGGAGGTGCCGTTCTCAAGGAAATAGCCCGGCGCTTACAGGGACTGGCGGGCAAAGAAGGCCCACCGCTGGTCCCCCAACGGCTTCGAGGGGGTGCGCCCCTTGAGCGCGATTGGGCGCGTACACCCACCCAACCGACCGTCCTTTGTTCCACCGTAGATCAAATCGGTTCGCGGCTGCTGTTTCGTGGATATGGCGTGTCCGACCGCATGAAGCCTGTCCATGCCGGATTGCTTGGAAACGATACTCTGATCCTGTTGGACGAAGCACATCTCGCTGAACCGTTCCGGCAAACGCTCGATGCCATAAGCAAGATAGGCCGGGCTGGAACAAAAGTGGCGCTGTTGTCCGCCACGCCAGGACAGAGAGCAAAGCGTCCATTCGCGCTCTCCCCTGAGGACCGGGACAACTCGATATTGAAGAAGAGACTTGAGGCATGCAAACCCGTTGCACTAAAAACACCCGTTCGCGGTGGGATGGAAGCCGCCATCAAGGCGTTCGCGGCAGAGGCCCGTGAGATGACCGATCGACTGCAACAACAAGGCTTTGACACCGCCGCAGTGGGTGTTGTCGTCAACCGTGTCGCACTTGCGCGAGGTATTTTCCGTGCGCTGAACGAAGATGACGCCACCAACACCGCCGGCACAGTACTGATGACAGGACGGTCGCGCGATGTTGACCGACCTGGAATAGCCGACGAACTCGCACCCTTTCGAACCGGCGAGAGTCGCGAGCGGGCCAAGCCCCTCTACATCGTCGCAACTCAATGTCTGGAAGTGGGCGTCGACCTCGACCTCGACGGTCTCGTGACCCAAGCTGCTTCTCTCGACGCGCTCCGACAGCGCTTCGGCCGACTGAACCGGGCGGGACGGCAAATTAGGGCCGAAGGCGCAATCATCACTCTTGAAGAGGACATTTCAAAGAAAGCCGATGATCCGGTCTATGGCGATCGCATCCGACTCACTTGGGATGCGCTTGAGGAAATCGCCGAAGAACGTATGGTGGATTTTGGTGTGGAGGGATTGCCCGAGCAGCTTAAGGATGCCGACATTGACCCGAATGGCCTCGCCTCCGAAAAACCGGATGCTCCAGCCCTAATGCCAGCATATATCGATCTGTGGTCGCAAACATCTCCGCGGCCCATCGCCGACCCGGAAGTTTCGCTGTTTCTTCACGGCGCGGAGCGAAAGGCGGCGGGAGTTTCCATCGTCTGGCGCGGCGACATTTCCGAAGCGGACCTTGCGGACAAAACCGATGTCGATCTCAAGGAAGTTATCCGGCTCGTCCCGCCACGCGTGGCCGAGGCCATCGAACTCCCTCTCTGGATTGCACGGGCATGGCTGCGACGACCAAAAAGCACTCACTCCGACATATCAGATACGCTCGAACGCCAGCAAGAAGAGCGCGAGTATGCACGAAGCCAGGAGACCTCGAAGCGGAGGGCCTTTCGGTGGGCGGGCCACGACAGTCCTGACACCCGCATCGTCAGCGCCAACGAGTTACGGACGGGCGACTTGCTGGTCGTTCCCGCCGAGTACGGCGGCTGCGACCGTTTTGGCTGGGTGCCGGAATCCGACGACCCCGTAGCGGATGTGGCCGACAAGGCTGCAAAGCCATATTGGGGGAGACGGTGCGCGGTTCGCATTGCCCGCGATGTAGCGCGCATGGATGACTGGGACCGGATATCGGATGTGCTCGCCTTCGAAGGAATCGGCAACCCCGATCTGGTGGAACGGCTGCTCACGCTCCTGACCTTCGCAGCCGCGGACAACCAGGCAAGCAGTGAACCCATGCTTCGCGATACGCGGGAGCCATTGGAAGCGCTGCGTCGCGCCAAAGGCCGGCTCGAACTCCATTTTCCCTATGCCGGTGGCCGTAAAGGAGGCGTGATTCTCGTTGCCGAGCGGGGAATCAACGAAGTGGAGACGCAGCACGAAGGCAATCCCACAACAGAGGACGAGACTGGTTCCCACACTTCCAGCGGGCCAGTCCTGCTCGACGATCATGGCCGGCGAGTCGAACGGTTCGCCGAGGGCTTTGCCCGCACTCTCGGCCTCGAAGAAGTGGCGGGCGACCTTGGTCTCGCAGCTTATCTGCACGACGCCGGCAAAGCCGACCCGCGCTTCCAGGTCATGCTCGCAGGCGGCGACCCCTGGAATCGCCCCGATGGGCCGCCGCTGGCGAAGAGTGGACGTTCATGGTCGCCGCAAGCATGGGAACGCGCCGGACTTCCCAAGGGTTGGCGACACGAAGCATTGTCGGTACGGATGGCGCAGGCGCATCCGCGTCTGTCCGAGGCTCGCGACCCCGCCCTTGTCCTCTGGCTCATCGGTAGCCATCACGGCCTGGGGCGGCCCTTTTTCGGATTTCTCGATCCAGTTCCCGAACAACCTTGGGCGTGTCTCGACGTCGAAAAATGGTCATTGCCGGTGGACACATCAGGACCAGACTCGCTGGCGTTCGACTTCGCCGACGCCGATTGGCCGTCCCTATTCGAAGATTTGAAGAGGCGCTACGGTACCTGGGGCCTCGCTCACCTAGAAGCGATTCTGCGCCTCGCCGACCACCGCGCTTCCGAAGAAGAGGAACGCATATCGTGACAGCCTACACAACTCACCGTCTCGACGGACTGGAACCCGACAATCTGCTCGCCTTCCTGGCCTTGCTCGGTCTGCTGCGTGTGCTTGAGGAAGCTCGACCCCATTGGCATGTGCGAATCGCTTGGACAGTGGACGAGCCCCCGCTCCGCCCGCTCTTGCGGACACCGCAAGGAGAGAACGAAGCCGCCGTTATCACAAGCGCGGCCGAGGGACTCGACGCTTTGGCCCAGCGCCATGATTTCGGCGGGCGAAAAGGCTTGACGCTATCTCCCGATGATGCGGCGGCAACGCTCCGGAAAACTGCCGAAACTGCAAGTCAGGACCGATATAGCGCCGACCTGTGGGCAGCTCTCGTCAGCGACACAGCGATCTCTCGCGACGGCAAGAAGGTAGAGCCGACGCCGTTTTGCCTGATGTTCGGACAGGGCCACCAGCATTTCTTGGAACGCCTCGTTACGGTTCCGCAACAGAAAGTCCCGCCGGAACGAGGCCAACGGAGAAGCAAGATTACGGTCTCCGAGACCGATTGCTTGCGCGAAGCCTTGTTCGCGTCCTGGCAACGGCCCGACGCCACCCAGTCCTTTCGCTGGGACCCCAACGAAGATGTTCGCTATGCGTTGCGCGCCCGGGACCCAACTGATGCCAAGACGAAAGAAACAACGCAACATGGCGCAAACAGGCTTGCCGCCATCGGCCTTTCGGTGCTTACAGTCACTCCAAGGTTGCGATATGGGGAGGTGAGATTGGCCGTCTTGGGCGGTGGTCGCGAATCCGATAGCAGCTTCGTCTTTCGCTGGCCAATCTGGCGAGAGCCGATCAGCTTAGCCGCCATTCGGGCGTTGCTGGGCCATCCCGGCCTGGAGCAGCGCGAGACGTTCGCCCCTCTTGGCATTGTCGAAGTTCGGCAGGCTCAGCGGATCTCGGCTGGCAAGTTCATGAATTTCACTAGAGCACAGGCGGAGTCCATTTTGTGACTTCCCGCCAACACTCTGCTACGAGTGATCGCCCACGAGCCCGAAGCGGTGATGCGGGCGCTGCAATCGTACCGCATGAACCAGGGATTTCCGGTTCCCGCTACTGGACCCCGCTCGTGTTTTCGCAGACGGCCAGGTAGCAGGAGATGACCTTTTCCACGCCGTGTTCCAGGCATTCGACGATGAGGGCGTGGCCTATGGATACTTCGAGGACGTTTTCGATTTCGAGGAAACGGGCGAGATTTTCGAGATTCAGGTCGTGTCCGGCGTTGATGCCGATTCCCAGGGCCGTGGTCCGAGCCGCCGTGGTTCGATAGCGCGTCAAAACTTCTTCTTCCACCGTGCCGCCAAAGGCCTGGGCATACTCTTCGGTATAGAGTTCGACGCGGTCGCAGCCCGCGGCGGGCGTGTGTTCGGCCATCGCGACCGAAGGATCGAGGAACAGGCTGCTGCGCACGCCGGCCTCTCGCAGTCGTGACGTAACTTCCCGCAACAACGACAGGTTGGCCGGGATGTCCCAGCCGTGGTCCGATGTGATCTGGTCAGGTGCGTCCGGAACCAGGGTGCACTGGTCGGGTTTCACCTGCTCTACCAGCGCGAGAAAATCGGGCGACGGAAATCCTTCGATATTGAATTCGACGTCAGGATAATCGGCGAGCATCTCGCGCAAATCGTATACGTCGCCGCGGCGGATGTGACGCTCGTCGGGACGCGGATGCACGGTGATGCCGCGCACACCGAGCCCGATCACGCGGCGGGCGAAGTCCGTCACGCCTGGATAATCGCGCCCGCGCGAATTGCGCAGCAGGGCGATCTTGTTGACGTTGACGCTGAGTCTGGTCACGCGCCCTGCCCGTTCTTTACAAGAAAATGTTCGATTGCCTCAAGTGAAGCTTGCGGCTGCTCCACATTGAGCCAATGTCCGGCGTCCTTCAGCAATTGTATCTCGGCCGCCGGAAACAGGCGTCTGATTTCCAGTTGATGGTCAAAATGCAGGTACGAGGACTGTTCGCCGAATAGAAACAGCGCGGGGCCGCCAAACGGCTGCGAGGCTTCGGGAGCGCCCGACAAGGCCGGCAAGTTGGCTTCGATGGCTGACAGGTTCAAACGCCAGCGAAAGCCTCGTGGAAGCCGATCCAGGTTGGTCAGGAGAAATGTCCGTACTTGATCTTCAGGAACGGCAACACGCAGGTATTCGTCCGCCTCGGCCCGGCTTTTTATTTCTTGCACGGGCAGCCTCAGCATCGCGCCAATCGCCGGATGCCGCGACTGTGTAGCCGAAACGTTGTAGTCAACCGGAGCGATGTCCGCCAC
This sequence comes from Pseudomonadales bacterium, assembly GCA_963666325.1. Lineage (GTDB taxonomy): Bacteria > Pseudomonadota > Gammaproteobacteria > Pseudomonadales > Pseudohongiellaceae > UBA9145. The sequence goes on along the minus strand of OY762706.1, from coordinate 3,509,404 downwards.
CAGGAGTTTGCGCACCCGTTCCGGCTCGGAGAAGGCAAGTTGCATGGCCACCTTTCCCCCCATGGAATGACCGAGCAGATGACAGCTTTCCATGCCCTGGGCATCCAGCCACTCGATCACGTCGGCGGCCATGGCCGGATAGCTCATATTCGCGTCGTGCGGCGAGGCGCCGTGATTGCGCAGATCGAGTCCGTATACCGCATAGCGGTCGGCCAGCCGCCTGGCGTGCCAGCCCCAGTTTCCCTGGTTGCCGAACAGTCCGTGCAGGATCAACAGCGGTTCGCCGTCTCCCGAGTACTGGCGGTGGTGGAGCAGCATCGCTTAGTCGAGAGAATCAAGCACTGCGAGGGCATCATCGTGGTGGGTTTTCGTTTTCACCTTGTCCATAACGTGGACGATGGTTCCGTCCTTGTCGATGACGAAGGTGACGCGATTTACGCCCATGTATTCCCTGCCCATGAACTTCTTCAGGCCCCAGACGCCGTAGGCTTCGGCAATGGCGTGGTCTTCATCGGCAAGCAAGGTGAAATTCAGCTCTTCCTTCTCCTCAAACTTCTTCAGCCGCTTGACCGGGTCGGGACTGACGCCGATGGCGACGGCGTCGCGCGCCGCAAGTCCCGCTGCCGAATCGCGCAGGCCCTGGGCCTGCACCGTACAGCCCGGCGTCATCGCCTTGGGATAGAAATACAGCACCACACGCGATTTTCCGGCGAAATCCGCCAGGCTGACCGTATTTCCTTCCTGATCCGCCAGGCTGAACGCCGGCGCTGTATCGCCCTTTTGCAAACTGGTCATGGGGAGCCTCTTCCCGAATGAAAAATGTGCTGCATTATACCGGCAAGCAGGTATGATTCACGCTCCCATGGATTCAAGTCCCCGCTCCATAGTCGTGCTGACCGGCGCCGGCATTTCCGCCGAATCGGGCATCCGCACTTTCCGCGCCGCCGAAGGCCTGTGGGAGGAACATCGGGTAGAGGACGTGGCTTCTCCGGACGGCTTCGCGCGCGACCCGCATCTCGTCCACAATTTTTACAACGAGCGGCGGCGGTTGTTGCAACAGCCGGAGATCGGGCCGAATGCGGCGCATATCGCGCTGGCCGAGTTCGAGCGGAACTTCGCCGGCGAATTTCTGCTTGTCACCCAGAACATCGACAATTTGCACGAGCGCGCCGGCAGCCGCAATTTGCGGCACATGCACGGTGAGATGCTCAAAATCCGCTGCGAATACTCCGGCGAGGTGTTCGAGAACCGCGAAGACGTCTTCCCCGATTCCGAATGTTCCTGTTGCGGGCGCCCCGGCGGGCTGCGTCCCCATGTGGTCTGGTTCGGCGAGATGCCTTTCCACATGGACGAAATCTTCAATGCCCTGGCCGCCTGCGACCTGTTCGTCTCCATCGGCACATCGGGCAATGTCTATCCTGCCGCGGGCTTCTACCAGGCCGCCAGGGCCGGCGGCGCACGAACCGTGGAATTGAACCTCGAAAGCACGGGCGGCAATTTCGATCGGGGAGTATACGGTCCGGCAACCGAAGTCGTACCGGAGTTTTTTGTTAACGGAGATTCGCGATGAGATGGTTGAAGATCATCGGTATCGGGTTTGTTGCCTTGCTGGTCGTGCTGGTAACCGTCGGTGGTGTGGCGCTTGTCCTTACCTCGCCGGAACGGCCGGCGGAAGGCACTGCCAGCCGCGCCTGGCTCGATGAACGCCAATTCCTGGTAGGACAGGTCGATTTGATTCTCGTCGATGAAAGCCGACCTACCGGCGAAAATCGCGGCGTGCCCGGCAAGCCGGAACGTACTTTTCCGCTGACGGTCTGGTATCCGCGGGACGTGGAAAGTCGCCTGCCGCTGATTATTCACAGCCACGGAATCCTTTCGAACAGGACCGAACTGGAGTTTGCGGCCGTGCATCTTGCCGGCCTGGGCTATATTGTCGCGGCGCCCGATTATCCTCTGACTTCGGGAAGCACCGAAGGCGACGCAAACGGCATGGACGTCGTGAACCAGCCGGCGGATATCAGCTTCCTGATCGATTCGCTGCTGGAATGGCCGGATGATGAGCGGCCCTTCGCGGCGGAGCCTGACCCGGACCGGATCGGCCTGAGCGGCTATTCGCTTGGGGGTCTGACCAGCTATCTGGCCACATACCATCCGCGCTGGCGCGACCCGCGCGTTCGCGCAACGGCCGCGATTGCCGGCCCGTCCGCCGGATTCACGACGCAATTCTTCAGCAATAGCGACGCGCAATTGCTCTCGATAGCCGGCACGGCGGACGCCCTGATTGAATATGCGGGCAACGGCGCGACCATGCTTGAACGTGCGCCCCACAGCAGCCTGCTCGTGATCGACGGCGGTTCGCATCTCGGCTTCGCCGGCATCGCCGATCCGGTTTTCCGCTTCATGGACAATCCCGACGGCATCGCCTGCTACGCGGTGCTGGGTGTGCTTGATGATCAGTCCGTTGTCGATTATGGCCTGTTCGGCGAAATGGACGATGGAGTCAATACGGAACTGGCCAGCCCCGAAATCTGCGGCGACATGCCGCCGCCCTCGGCGATTCACCCCGGCCGGCAGATCATGATCACGCAGATCGCCCTGTCGAGCTTCTTCGAGTCGGTATTCGCCGAAGAACCCGCGCGGCGGCAACAGGCCCGGGAGCAATTGTCGGTGCATCTACCGGCGGATTTCGCCGAATCTTCATTCGAAACGAACCGCTAGAGCCGGAAGCGCAAGTACTCAGGCAGCCCGCAGGAACGGTCGTCGCATAATTGCACTTGCAGGCGCAGGTTCGTGCTTGAGGCGAATTCGTCCTGGCCGTTTCCGGCGTTCTGAACCGGCAACAGAGCAACAAGAAGTTCCACTTTACCGTGAAGGGTTTCGATGCTTTCGCTCCCGGGGGATGCGAGCAATTCCTGTTCACCTGAACAATGCATGTCGCCCAGACGCCAGTTTACTTCGCCTTCATCGAGCGACATGGACAATGGCACGAAATCGCCGCTTGCCTGATCCGGCGCGGTTACATGCCAGCCCGGAGCGATCTGAAGCCGGATAACTATTGCGTTATTTCCGTCTTCTGTCGATCTGCGCGCAAGCACCCGCGCACGGCCTTCCCCCGCGGTCTGCAACGGTCCGATTTCGCCCGATTGCCAGGCCCTGATCACCCGCAACAAAGAGGGGTGTCCCACGGGATTGGCATTGATTGCCGCCGCGAGTTCGCGAATACAGGCGGAAATGCGCTCGGTGCCGAACTCCGCGGCATCCGCCTCCGGCAGCACGGCCGAACGGCGATTCAGGCCGATCAAGCATTCCAGCGCCGTGGCTACCGGAGAGACCTGGGCGCCGTCGCTGGCGTTGCGCGAGCGGATCAATTGCGGCCCAGGCGTATTGTCCGGCGCGAGATAAAAACTGTTCTGATCCTTGTCGAAAAACCGGCCCAGCGCTTGTTTCATCAGGCCGGAGGCCTGGAGCAGGTATTCCTGTTTGCCGGTGACATCGGAAAGTTGCAGCAGGGCCAGGGCCAGATTCGCGTAGTCTTCGAGTTGGCCGTCGATGGAAGACGATCCATGCAGCCAGATGCGCCTGAGCCCGCCATCCGCATCGATATTGCCTTGGCAAAGATGCGACGCGGCTCGTTCGGCGGCATCGAGCCAGTCGGAACGGTCCATTTCCCATGCCGCTTGGCTCAGAGCGGATATCATTGCGCCGGTCCAGCCCGCGATCACCTTGTCATCGCGCAAGGGCGGCTCACGCCTTGCGCGAATCTTGCGCAAGCGCAGCAAAATGTCGTCCAGCGCCGTGCCGGTCTCGCCTTCCGGAAACGGCTCGCTCAAATGCAGAATATTGGCGCCTTCGAAATTGCCCGCCGCGCTGACGCCGTAATGGCGTATCAGCAATTGAAGTTCCTGCTCATCGAGCGCTTCCTCGAGTTCCTCCATGCTCCAGACGAAAAACACGCCTTCGCGTCCTTCGCTGTCGGCATCGGTCGCCGAGCAGAAGCCGCCTTTGGGCAATTGCATCTCGCGCGTTACATAGTCCAGCGTCTGTTCGACCACGCGCCGGAAGAACGGATTGCCGCCGAGCTGCCAGGCTTGAAAATAGGCCGGCGCGAGTTGGGACTGGTTGTACAGCATTTTCTCGAAATGCGGCACCAGCCATTGCGCGTCGACGCTGTAACGATGGAATCCGCCGCCCACGTGATCGTAGATGCCGCCCAGGGCCATATGCCGCAGACTGCGCTCAACGAATCGGTACGCACGCCGGTCGCCCGTGCGCCGGGCCTGGTCCAGCGCCAGCAACAGGAAGGGTTCCTGGGGGAATTTGGGAGCGCCGGCGAGGCCGCCGAGTTTTTCGTCTTCACGCTGGTAAAGCGCCTGCAAGGTCTTTTCCGGCAAGTCCTCCGCCAATGGCAAAGGCTGCTTGCGTTCCGCCAGAATCAGCCCTATCGAGTGATGCAGGCTGGCGGCGCTGCGCTCCACTTCATCGTAGCGGGAAGTAAAAACGCTTTGTACCTGTTCCAGCACGGCAATGAACTGGCCAGGCGGGAAATAGGTCGCGCCGAAAAATGGCCGCCCGTCCGGCAGCAGGAAATTCGACATTGGCCAGCCACCGTGGCCGCTGAGGCACTGCACACCGGTCATATAGACCTCGTCGATGTCGGGATATTGTTCCCGGTCCATCTTCACGGCAATGAAATGCCGATTCAGCACCTTTGCGACTTCGACGTTGTCGAAGCTTTCGACTTCCATGACATGGCACCAATGGCAGGTTGAATAACCGATGGACAGAAACACCGGTTTGTTTTCCGCTTTTGCGACTTCGAAAGCCAATTCGCCCCAGGCATACCAGTTCACGGGGTTATGGGCGTGCTGCAGGAGATAGGGCGAGTCTTCGAGGATCAGCCGATTGATGAAGATGGCCCGGCCGGCCTCATCGAGATGTTCCGTGCGCTTGTCGTAACGGCCTTCCTTGTCAGCTTCAGCCGCGCGCAGCCGCTGCTCAAGCTCGGAGTTCCCATGGGTGTCCCTCATCGCGCCAGTGTAGCACCCATTCTTCGCGTCATTGTGGCGGGCATTGGTTTACGCTAACTTTCCGGGCAGGGAACAGGAAATTACGGAACCGCCATGCCTCCACAAATCGCCGCTTCGAGACGAGGTTTTCTGAAAAGCTCCGCAGCCCTGGCCGGCGCTTCCCTGCTTGCCGGCTGCGAGAACGCCGCACCGCCGAATCTGGCGACTCACAGCCAATTTCCCACCGTGCACCCCGAGCAAAACGAGCGCACCCGCGGCTGGCTGCGTTTCCTCTGGGAAAAGGCGACCACGCCCGATGACTGGAGTTACGGCGGCGAGGAGCCGCATCCCTGGTGGGACCAGTACACCACGCCGCCCCTGTTGAGCTATCCGCGTTTCGATCTGTCGAGTTCCAGTTACGCCATGTTGCTGATGGCGGACCAGACTCCGGCCTGGCGCGAAGTCTATACGCGAATCATGGACGAATTGGCGACGCGGCATACGACTTTCTGGGCGGCAATCGACTGGAACACGTTCATCGGGCCGAGCCCGGACCGGCAGAACTATCCCCCGGGCCTGCTGCAGCAATGGCCCGAACGCGTGCGCGGCAATTACGACGCGCCCGGCTGGACCGCCAACGGCGTCGAGCCCTGGGGGCTTGATCCCGACCCCATCGGCGCCACCGGCAACCTGTTCTTCCGCGGCTGGCTGAACCTGGTGCTCAGCATCTACAAGTACGTCTCCGGCGACGACAAATGGGAGCAACCCTGGCTGGTGGCGGGCTACGAGAACGAGCATTTCGAGTGGACCCAGCCCCGGATCGTCGATTACCTGCGAAGGCAATATACCGATCAGCCCGAAGGCCCTCATTGCGAGAACACCAAGATCTGGCCTTTCTGCAATTCCGCCGCGGGGCTGGGGATTTACCTTTCCGACAGGCTTGGCGGAAGCCCCGCCCATGGCGTTTTCGAGAACTGGGTCGAGTTCTGCCGCGACAATTACATGGGCATCAATGACCGCAACGAAATCGAATGGATGACCACGTATTACGATCCGATCGAGAACTTCAAGGTGAACGCCCCCGGAGCAGCCGGCGCCGGAGCGGGCACAGCTTTCCATTTGCTGCCGCAATCGCCGGAAATTGCCACGCAGATTTATGAAGCGCTGGTTGAGTCGCTTGGATGGCGCGACCCGCGCCGTGAAATCGGCGCAAGTACTCCGGGCCTGGCCATGGCGCGGGCATTGGGCGATAACACCGTAATCGAACGGCTCACTGCCGCGGCCGAGAGGCAATACGATCCGCGCTGGTTCGGCGACGGAATGGACCGCTTCGGCTGGTGGTTCAATCTCGACGAGCCCTGGCCCCGCGGCCAGCAAAGCGCCCAGATGATGGTCAACGAAATCGGTGAGGGCGACTGGATCACCGCTTTCCAGGCGAATCATCTCGACAAGTACGACGCGCCCACCGTCGAAGGCGTGGATTTTCCGAATCTTGGAATCTCCCAGGCCTGGAACGACAGGGACAGCGGCGTATTGTTCGTTTCCACCTATGCCGCCGACCCTTCCCGCCGGGGCGAGACGACGAGCTACCGCGTTACCAATCTGCCCAATGCTTCCCAGGCGGTCGTGCTGCAGGACGGCGCCACGCTGGAAGCCGAAGTGACCGATGCCAACAGCATTGTCGTACGCAGCGACATCGACAATCACCGCTTGCAGATTTACACAGGCTGGTTCGGCCAGGGGGTCGCAATCCGGCCAGATGCCGTACCCGCGGCTGCCGCGGGAGTCAACGTCACGCGCAAGACGGCGGAAGAAAACGCCAGGACCGCGGAAGCGGTGATGCTCAGTGGTTCGGCAAGTTGCCCGTGTTGCGCCGGAGCGGCATGACCACTGGCCTCATGTAACGGTTCATGGCAGAATCGCGGCTCTAATTTTCCAAGCCTAATGATTGAGGATACTCAGATGCTGAAACGTCTTGTCTGGTTATTGCTTCCCGCGTGTCTGCTCGGTTTTACGCTGTCCGCGCAGGCGCAATTCACGCTGGAAGAGTTGATTGTCGGCGATCACCGCAGCGAGGCGAACATCGCCCGCAACGAATCTCGCAATCCGGTGGAGACACTGGAATTCTTCGGGCTGCGCCCGGATTCGACGGTCATCGAGATTCACCCGGCCGGTGGCTGGTACACCGAAGTCATCGCACCCTATGTGCGGGACCAGGGCAGATTCTACGCCGCACATTTTTCGCCCAACTCAACATCCGCGGGCCAGCAGCGCTCTCTGAATGGGTTCGAGGACAAGATGGTCGCACGTGACGATCTGTACGGGCGCGTCACGGTTCGCCATCTCCTTCCCCCCAATGAAATTGCGATCGCACCGGCGGAAAGCGCCGATCTGGCGATGACTTTTCGCAATGTCCATAACTGGATCATGGCCGGACTGGAAAACGAGTTCTTCGAAGCATTTTATGCGGCGCTGAAGCCGGGTGGCGTTCTGGGAGTCGTGGAACACCGCGCCCTGCCTGACGCCGGCATGGAAGTCATGGAAACCACGGGATACGTCACCGAAGCCTACGTCAAGGAAATTGCCGCCGCGGCCGGATTCGAATTCGTCGAGTCTTCCGAGATAAATGCGAATCCGAAAGATCCGACAGTGCATCCGCAAGGCGTCTGGACGCTGCCTCCTTCCTATCGCCTGGGGGATGTGGATCGAGACAAGTACATGGCTATCGGCGAAAGCGACCGGATGACGCTGAAGTTCGTCAAGCCGGCCAACTGATCCACATACCAATCAAGTCCTCCTGATTAACGGCGCCGGTGATTTCATCGGCGCCGGAGCTTGAATATGAAACTGGAATACCATTTCGATTTCGCCAGTCCCAACTGCTACTACTCGCACAAGGTCATTCCGGAAATCGAACAGCGTACGGGAGAGACCTTCGACTATGTTCCGATTCTGCTGGGCGGGGTTTTCAAATCTACGAACAATCGCTCACCGATGGAGCAATTCGCCGACGTCCGCAACAAGTCAGAGTACAACGCCATCGAAACGGAGCGTTTCGTGCGCAAGCACGGCATTACCGATTTCCGGATGAATCCGCATTTCCCGGTGAACACGCTGCATCTGATGCGAGGGGCTGTTTTCGCCAAGGGGCAGGATTATTTCGAGCGCTATGTGGATTCAGTGTTTTCCTGTATGTGGGAACAGGGTCTGAACATGGGAGATCCGGCGGTGATCGCCAAGGCTCTGGAGGATGCGGGGCTGCCGGCGCAAGACATCATCACGGGTTCCCAGGATCCGGAAGTCAAGCTGACGCTGATAGAAAATTCCAGTGCGTCGGTGGAACGAGGTTGTTTCGGCGCGCCAACGTTTTTTGTCAATGATGAAATTTTCTTTGGCAAAGATCGATTACGGGAAGTAGAAGAAGAGATTTTGTCTTCAAAGTCATAGATCTCCCGGAACCGGCACACGCCCTGCGGTAGCGTGGCGTTCTCGGGCGGCTGGCCATTGACTGACGGATTGTGTAAAGGATTTTCGATTCCCCGTCAGCGGAGGGCAAGATGGATTGGGGACAAATCAAGGCCACAGGTTACATGGAAGTGGGTGGGAATCGCCTTGATGTTTCTCATCTACAGAATGTCAGGTACCACTACGAAATCTCAGCAAGAGGGAACTATCCGAAACTCTCTTTCTCAGTGCTGGTTCAGTATAGCAGCCATTGCGTAAGTTGGGGCCCCAGCGACGGCCAAGAGATAGACTTTGGATATTATGGGGAAGAGCGGCGCATTGTTGATGATAAAGGGATTCATCGCTGTTTTTGTGAAAAACGCCACCAGTATTCCCTCAACTTGCCTGGCATTTTCGAATCTTTGCCTGAACGAAAGTGTTTCTTTACAGGACACTCGAACTGGTTAACTGTTGAAATTATCGGAAGTTGCGGAAAGTCCCTAGGAGTCTGTCGGTTTTAGGATGTTGAATCCGCCGAGCAAGGCGGTCCTCAGTTGCATTTCATGTCAGCGGCCATAGGCCGCGCGATTCCCGATTTCGGTGGCTGGGGCGGTATGGTATCGCCCCCACATGCGTATTTGGCATGACAGCGTCGCCAATGTCCGCTCGCGGGCGGAAAACGGGGGGTGGAGCGCCTCAACGCAAGGCGTGCATCCGTTTCAGGTTCCACGCCAGACAGGCCAGTGTCCATTCTCCGCGCACCGCCTCCAGTCCGCGCAGATGGAAGCGCCGAAATCCCATCGTCTCCTTGACGACCCCGAACACCGTCTCCACGGTCGACTTGCGCCGCGCGTACAGCGCCCGGCCTTCCGGCGTCCGCAGCCGATGCGCCATGCGCGTCACCGCGTCCGCGTCCTCCGGACAGGGCGGCGGCGGCGCGGAACGCTCCGCCAGCGGCGGATTGTGCGCCGTGCGGCCCATGGCGATGTGCGGCGTCAACTTCGCCGCCTCGCAACGTTTCACGTTCTTCTTGCTGAAATACCCCGCGTCGGCCAACAGCCCGGTCGGCTTCCCCAGCGCCCCCGGCAACGCGCCCAGCGCCGCAAGCGCCGGTTCCACCTCGCGCTTGTCGTTGCCGCGGTCCACCACATCGACCGTCACCACCAGATGACTCTCGACATCCACCCCAGACTGCGCGTTATACGCCTGCTGGAATCCGTCCGCCGTCAGCATCACCCGCGATTCCGCGTCCGTCAGATTCACCTGGTCCTTCTCCCGCGGACCCGCCTCCGGCGCCTTCGGCTCTCGACCGCGGGGCTTGCGCCCCGTCGCCTTCTCCCGCTCCCGCCGCGCCGCAAGCTTCTCCTCGTATTCTTCCCGCTCCGCCGCATGGCGCTCCCGCGCCCGCCGCTCGATCTCCGCCTGCGCCGCCTCGATCACCGCAAGACGGCCCTCGCGCCGCTTCAACTCCTCCGGCACGTCCAGTCCGGGCTCCGCTTCGTCCGCCCGCGCCGCACAATCAAGCAACTCCGCCACCTCGCCGCGCAACTGATCCTCAAGACGCTTCGCATGCCCCCAACTCAGCGCCTTGTGCTTGCTCGCGTTCGCACGAACCTTCGTCCCGTCCAGACTCACGTTGCCCAACCGCAACAACCCCATCTCCCGCGCAAGCGAAAGAATCTGCACGAACAACCCCTGCAACTCCCCCAGAAATCGCTTGCGGAAACCCGCGATCGTGTCGTGGTCCGGGTGCGTGTTCGCCGCAATAAAACGGAAAGCCACCGAATCGTAGGTCGCACGCTCCAGCTTGCGGCTCGAAAACACCCCCGTCGCGTAACCGTAAAACAACAGCCCCAGCAACACCGACGGATGATACGGATCCTTCCCGCCCCCACCGTACCGGCGCTCCAGAGCGCCAAGGTCCAGACGGTCCACAATCTCAACCACGAAACGCGCCAGATGATCCTCCGGCAGCCAGTCCTGCACCGACGGCGGCAAAAGATACAGCGTGTCCCGGTCCACTGGGCGAAACTTCGATGACATCGGATAAGCACCCCGCTACAATCTGAATACGATTCTACCTCAATCTAAATCCGACAGACTCCTAGAGTATGAGGTGTTTTTCAGTCTTTCCAAGCAAAGCAGCAGGATGCTTCGCATTTACGTTGAGAGCGCATATGTGCGAGACCCTGATAGTCCGGGCAATCGGCCTTTAAACTTTAAACACCGCGATAAAGTGCGGGCAGAAGTGCTCCTGGCCAAGAAGTTACGTGGAGAAACAATCAGGAGGCCAAGTCATGGAAACCACCGGGGCTAAAAAAGCAAAAGCCCTAAAAAGGGCTTTTGCTCTCGGGTGCGCTTGAGATACCAGCACGACTGGAACCGAGTTGTCTCGGCGGCGGATGGACACCGCTTGAAGCAGCCCCGTACATATCCATCTGCTACGGAGTGTAACCATACACTACCGACCAGGTCAACTTTTTTGGGCATGTCGTCGCTGGCGTCGTTCGCTACAACGCAGGCACCCTGTGGGCCCCAGAGTCGCCTGCACGCCGGGATGTCTCCGAGACACCCACAACTTTCCGGCATGGGTGTCCCTTGGTAGTTACGTTTCTCATTCTGGCGTCGAAGCCCGGTTCAAAGAATTTCTTACGGTATTAGGGTCCGTGGACGGGAGTCGATCTGGGCTACAGTCTCTGCCGAGACGCAACTAGCATTCCAATGTGATAGGCGAGAGGTTACATTTGACATGTGATTCAGGGTTTTCGCCATAAAGGTCTCAAACTTCTCTTCGAAAAGGGAGACCGGAGCAAGGTACAGCCGGAGTACGCAGACAAAAAATTGAGCGAATCCTCGCACGTCTTGAGGAGGCAACGGCAGTCGATCACTTGAATCTCCCAGGCTTCCACTTGCATCTCTTGAAAGGAGATCTCGCTGGTAACTGGGCAGTCTCGGTATCCGGCAATTGGAGGGTGATCTTCCGATTTGAGGGTGGTCACGCCAGTGACGTGAATCTGTTGGACCACCATTAGGAGGAATGAGCAATGGTTATGAAGAATCCGCCTCATCCCGGCCTTTCCGTCAGACACGATTGTCTTGAGCCCCTGGGGCTTAACGTTACGGAAGCCGCAAAGCGCCTTGGCGTCAGTCGCAAGCAACTTTCCGATATCGTGAATTGTCATGCGGGAATTTCTCCGGAGATGGCTATCCGACTCGACAAGGCGTTCGGCGGCGGCACCGAAATCTGGCTGCGGCTGCAGGTTGCCTATGACCTGGCGCAGGCCATGAAACGCGCGGATCGAATTGTGGTGGAAAGATTGTCGCCCGCAGCCTGAATTGCCCTGTTCGCTATTGTACAGGTCGGCTACGAAAGTTTGATCTTTCAGGCGCGGCACTTTCCGGCATGAGTATCCCATGCTCGCTGCCATGCTCGCTCCAAGAATGCTTATCAGGGAATCAGAAAGTAATTGCCATGGCGTTCTTCAGACTCGCGAACCTGTACAAATTCAGATAGTACTCCCGGAATTTGTTAGCGGACCTATTCACGATCATGTAAGCACTGAATCGTTACTCCAGCGTCCATTCAACACGAATGGGTTCACTTCCATAAACCAGTAACTCAGGATCATCATCAATCGTGTAGGCTATCCAGAAAGCAAGCGCCTGCCCCTCCAAACCGAGCATTGCTCCGGTAACCATTGGGTAACTGCTCCCTGCGCCCAGGATGGCGATGTCGCGAGACTCTACAGATGTATCGCCAATAGTCGTCCCGGGTGCACACGGAGGGGAATCGGGTAGCAACAAACCACAGTTGTCCCTCCATGGTTCGTAACGAGCTGATGCAGGCAAAGAACCTTCGCCAATCCGCACCCACTCTGAATTTTCGTCGAGCACGAACAAAATCGATTCTTCGATCGGCGCATTACCGACTTGCGCAACGACATGCAAGGATCCCGCCTCGGTCCAATGTTCAGGGGCACGGAGCGCGGTTGCATAAATGTGGACATGCTCATTGGGTCGAAACACATGTTTGCGACTTATACCGCCATCAGTGCTTGCATATCCGGAAAAATGCGCTTCGCTTGTATCACTCTCGGTGGTAACGGGTTGACCCAAACCAATCGTGCACTCTTCGCGACGGTCGTTGATAACCATCAGCCCACACAAATCATCGGGGGTGAGATCGAATGTCATACCATCCGAGTACTCGTACATCACGGCGCCCGGAACCGAGCTGTGACCCAAGCCTATAGCATGACCGACTTCATGTGTGGCGGCATCCAAAAAAAGGCCACCTGCAGACTCCCAGTTACGGTTCGAATTGAATGCAATGTCCGCTTCTTTGATTTGTCCGCTGCTTGATATGGCCAAGGTTATAGCGATTAGGGGATCGAACCAGCCAACATCACATCGGGCGAACTTCCGAAATGAAACCGTGCTTACCAAATTGCTACTGCTAAGTTCTTCGAACGAAGTTCCTGGATCATCGCTGCAAAACGGCCTCTCTTCACTTATGGACACAAGGTTTAGAAAATCGGCAACGTCCATCCAACTCTGTGAGGCATGGCGAAACAGATTGAAGAAAGACTCCCCTGAATTTAATTGCCCCGGCAAATGCACATACCATGTCAGTTCATTATCCCGCACTCCTTTGGGTGCCAAGACTTCATAGGCCGAGGAAGTAAAGCCAAAAAAGAAAAACGATAGGAAAACCAAAAAGAACACACTGAATCTACGCATTTAATTTCCATGTTGTCGAGCAGTACTTGGTTGCGTCGGCATTGTGACAGACGAGAATATGCGTGACAAACTCATCGTGTGCGGATTCAGTACATCTGAGACTGACGGGGGCAATCCTTGTTGTGTTAAAGATACTCATCGGGTGTCATAAAGGTGTCGCCTCGACTAACAGTCTTTTGAGGGGTTCGAACAGGGCCGGGTTGGCTATGATGATGTCTTCGTTGTGGAATTCGGGGTGGGCTCCCGGGGGCAATTCGGAGAAATGGCCGTATTGGGCGCCGGCTTCTCTGGCTATTAGTCCGGCCGCGGCGAAGTCCCACAGGCTGAGGGTTTCGTAGAAGCCGTCGAGGCGGCCGCAGGCTACCCAGCAGATGTCGAGGGCCGCGGAGCCCAGGCGGCGGATGTCGGCGCAGTTGTGCAGTACGGCGTCTACGCGTTGAATCAGCGGTTTGAGACCTGTCTTCCGGTAAGGGAAGCCGGTGGCAATGAGGGCTCGTGAGAGTTCGGTCTCGTCGCTGACGCTGATGGATTTGCCGTTCAGGCTTGCGCCCTGGCCGCGAAGCGCGCTGAACATCTCGTCGGTGAAGGGGTTGTAGACTACGCCGAGTTCGATGTGACCATCTATTGCCAGGGCAATGGAGACTGCCGATTGGCTGTGGCCGTGGGCGAAATTCACGGTGCCGTCGATGGGGTCGATGATCCATACGGGTTGCGGCAACTGGTGCACGTCGGCCAGGTCGGGAGAAGATTCTTCGGACAGGATCAGGTGTTCGGGGAATTCTCGCCCGATGCGCTCGCAGATCAGGCGGTCGGCTTTGAGGTCGGCCTGAGTGACGAGTTCACTGCCCTGCTTGAACTCCTGGTTCAGTCCGGCCCGCTGTTGTTCTTCGACGATCAGGCGGCCGGTTTCCCTTGCCAGCTCGCGGGCGAATTCCAGCATTTTTTCCATCGTTTATCTCCTGAAAATTTCTTGTGGAATTCGAGCGGCCCGTGGTCGAGCCGCGGTTTGAGCGGGCCCGGCTTGGTTCTTCCCTGCGCTTGCGCTAACTTGGGCCGGCAATTATAACCGTGCCGCAAGGGCTTGGCAGGGCGCTGCATGAATCAGTGCATGAATTGGAACGGGGCAAGATGCTGATCCACGGCTGGGGGCGTTATCCCAAGCTCGTGGCGCGCCAGCACGAACCGGCTGATGTGGATGGTTTGCGCACCGTGCTGGAAGGCGAGTCGCCTGGCGTTTGCATCGCGCGCGGCAGTGGGCTGAGTTACGGCGACAGCGCACTGGCGGGAGACGTCATCAGCAGCCTCGGTTTGCGCCATGTTTGCGAACTCAATTCCGCCACCGGGGTTTTGCGTTGCGCCGCCGGTCTGAGCTTGGGCGAAGTTTTGAGCGAAATCGAGCCCGGGGGCTGGTTCCTGCCGGTTCTGCCGGGCGCCGCCATGGTCAGCATCGGCGGTGCGGTCGCGGCGGACATTCATGGCAAGAACCATCATCGCGACGGCAGTTTCTGTGAACATGTGCGCGACCTGACGCTTATGCTTGCAGACGGGGAGGTCGTGCATTGCGGGCAATCCCGGCGTCCGGAACTGTTCCGGGCCACCTGTGGCGGCATGGGCCTGACCGGCATCATTCTCGAAGCCGAGTTGCAACTGGTCCCGATCACCAGTTCGACCATGATCGCCCGCTCGCAGCCCGCGGCCGGACTCGATGAGTGCTTTGAGTTGCTCGAAGTGCATGAGCAGGCGCGTTACTCGGTAGCCTGGCTCGACTGCCTCGCGCGCGGGCCGCGCATGGGGCGCGGCATAATCCATCTCGCCGAACACGAGGTCGGCGGCGAATTGCGCAAACGCGGGCGCCTGGGTCTGCGGGTTCCATTCACGACGCCGGGAAAGTTGCTCAATCGCCACAGCCTGTCGCTGTTCAATTCCGCTTATTTTCGCTGGCAGAATTTTCGCGCGGGCAGAAACCGCCTCGATCACGAAGCGTATTTTTTCCCGCTCGACCGCATCCGCGACTGGAATCGACTGTATGGGGCCGCGGGCTTTCTGCAATACCAGTTCGTGTTGCCCACTGAGGCAGGCCGCGACGGCATCGCAACCGTGCTGCAGCGGGTGAGCGACGCCGGCAAGGGCTCTTTCCTCTCGGTGCTGAAGAAGATGGGGCCGGCCAACGGCAATCTGCTTTCATTCCCCGCCGGCGGTTATACCCTGGCGCTGGATTTCCGCCGCGAAGCATCGCTGTTTCCCTTGCTCGAACAACTCGACGCTATCGTGCTTGACCACGGCGGGCGCATCTATCTGGCGAAGGACGCGCGCATGAGCGAGACTGTGTTCAAGTCGGGCTATCCGGATTGGGAAAAGTTTCTTGCAATCAAACAACAGGTCGACCCGGGGATGCGCTTTCGCTCGGCGCAATCAGACCGCATCGGCCTGACGGGACCGGGAACATGAACATTCTCATATTCGGAGCGACTTCGGCGATCGCGCAAGCAGTGGCGGCGCGATACGCCGCTGCCGAAAACCGCTTCTACCTGATCGCTCGCAATGTGGAGAAGCTGGCAGCGCTGCGCAAGCGGCTGACCGATTCCGGCGCCGGCGAGGTCGAAACGTCGCAAGCGGATCTGGCCAGGCTCGAAGTTCATCCTGGCTTGATCGAAGCGGCCTTTGCCAACCTGAAATCCGTTGATCTTGTACTGATTGCGCATGGAACCCTGCCCGACCAGGCGCGTTGCGAGCAGGACACAAACGCCGCGCTCGAAGCGCTCAACGTGAACGGGCTGAGCCCCATTTCACTGCTCACCGAACTGGCGCCGAGGTTGCGCGAGCAGGCGCACGGCACGCTCGCGGTAATCACTTCGGTTGCCGGCGACCGCGGCCGGCCTTCGAATTACGTCTATGGTTCGGCCAAGGCCATGGTGTCGGCGTATCTGCAAGGACTGCGCGGAAACCTTCATGGCGCCGGCGTACATGTCATCGACATTCGCCCGGGCCTGGTGGATTCCCCCATGACGGCGCATCTGGAAAAGGGCCCGTTATTCGCTTCGCCCGAGCAGGTAGCAGGCGGCATCGTCCGCGCCATATCCCGCAAGAAGCATACGGTCTACGTGCCGGGTTGGTGGCGCATCATCATGACCGTGGTGCGTTGGCTGCCCGACATAATCTTCAAGCGGCTGAATTTCTGAACGGCATGAATATCCGCGAAGCGAGCGATAAGGATTTCGAGCAGATCTGGCCGATATTCAGGACCATCGTAGCGGCCGGCGACACCTACGGCTTCGATCCCGACACGAGTGAAGACGAAGCCCGGCGACTCTGGATGGAACTGCCGCGCAAGACTTATGTGGCCGAACAGGACGGCAAGATTCTCGGCACCTACTATCTGAAATCCAACTTCGACGGACCGGGCGCGCATGTCTGCAACTGCGGCTACATGGTCGACCCAGCCGCCCGCGGCCGGGGGCTCGCCACCGCCATGTGCCAACACTCCGAGCAAATCGCGCTCGAACTCGGCTACAAGGCCATGCAATTCAATTTCGTCGCCGCCAGCAACGAAAGCGCCGTCCGATTGTGGGAAAGCCTGGGCTTTAACACCGTGGGCCGCCTGCCCAAGGCGTTCCGGCATCCCGCGCTAGGCCATGTGGACGCCCTCATCATGTACAAATGGGTGAGGCCCGGTCGGCGCAGCCGACAAAAAGCGTAGCTTTTTGAGGGCCGAACGACTCGCCATGGATGGCGAGGCTGGGGATCGGCGAAACCACCAAAGCCGCGCCAGGGACGGCATGCACAAACCAATTGAGCGGCAGGTGCTGCTACCGACGGCTTCAGTGAGCAATCCAGAACAAACTGTGTGCCGTTACAAGTAAATGATGCTGTGCGAACACAAGTATATTGTGCTTTCTCGCCCTCAAGATCGATACGGATGGAGCATAGCGGACAGCAGTCGGAGAACCAGGCAACTTTCCCGTAGATCCAGACCGTGAAGGCCGCAGGGCCTCCGATTCACCGGCGATTTACGCCAATCGCTGCCTTGCAGTCGTAAATCAGAGACCCAGTAGAGCCGGACTTGCTCCAGTCAAATTTTTTCTGGCCGATTCCTAGGATAACTGACGGGTTGCTATATACTCGAAGCGTGGCCCGAAGATAGTGGATTGACTCCCTCAATTATGCAGACACCAGCGGACGATTTACGGAAATTTCTTGGCGGCAGACAGTTCGGCACTGTTCTCGCCGACCCTCCATGGCGATTCACCAATCGCACAGGCAAGGTCGCTCCTGAGCACCGCCGGCTGTCTCGCTACGATACCTTGTCAGTCCAAGACATCGCGTCGCTGCCCGTATCCGACCACTTGACCAACGCCGCTCATTGCTATCTCTGGGTACCCAACGCGTTACTTCCGTGGGGACTCGAAGTCCTCGAAGGCTGGGGATTCGAGTACAAGACGAACCTTATCTGGCACAAAATTCGCAAGGATGGCGGTCCGGACGGTCGCGGCGTCGGCTTCTATTTCCGGAACGTTACCGAAGTTATCCTGTTTGGCGTTCGAGGAAAAAATGCCCGCACCCTTGACCCAGGCCGAAGCCAGGTCAATTTCATCGCCAGCCGAAAGCGAGAGCATTCCCGCAAGCCCGACGAGCAATACGAAATTATCGAGAATTGCAGTTGGGGACCGTACCTGGAGCTATTTGGCCGGGGCACCCGCGAAAACTGGACGGTCTGGGGCGATCAAGCCGCTTCCGACTACGAACCCGACTGGCCGACATATTCCTACAATTCGGCGATAACGACACCTTGAATCTTCAGGAACTCATAAAACGTGGCTATGACATGGAAGCCAGAAACCACGCGCTGGCCGTGCTCGAAAATGATTTCCCGAAGCCGCTGTACGAGCTTTGCCAAACTCTTCTGGAGTTCCGGATAGCTGATGTCGAACTGGTCTATGGAGGTGGCGGTGAGGCTGATTCCACACAACGCCTTAGGCGTGCTCTCACCAGACTTGAATGGCACAAGCGGAAAATCGTAGTCAGCAAGATTGTCGACGGCGAGCAGCGTTCAGCCGTCTCACACGAAATCGATCACGTCAGAAAGGATGAGAAAGGCTCTGTAGCATTGGAAATTGAATGGAACAACAAGGACCCGTTTTTTGACCGGGACCTAGAAAACTTCCACAGGCTCCACAGTGAAGGCGTGATAAGCGTTGGAATTATTGTCACGCGTGGCAAGTCCCTACAGAACAACCTCCGCCGCATCATTGCACAATGTGCAGAAAACCATGACGTAAGATCTTTAAGCGATTTGGCCGCTTTTCGATTACATCCCACGCCCCGTCAATTAGAAAAGATAAAATCTGGAAAAGGAGATTTTGTTTCTAGATGGGCGCGAGCTTTCGTGCAGGATAAGTTCGGCAGCGCAACAACTCACTGGGATAAGTTGCTTGAGAGAATTAGTCGGGGAGTCGGCAATCCCTGCCCTTTATTACTAGTTGGAATTCCGGAAAGTTCAATTTATCAGCCTGATGAAGTTTCATAAATTCAACTAATTTTAACTTCAATATTTGAACTAGTTCTTGTCCGTAAACTCCGTTTTCTGACCGGTCTTTCGTTCACCGATTCCGCCCGACTGGCGGCGGTCGGCCCCGGCAGGTGCGTCTTTTTCTTGATCCGGTGCGGGGTTGCGTCGTTTTCAGCGTGATCGGGCCCGCCGGGCCGCGCCGGGGCGGAAGTCGGCCCCCGGCGGGTGGTTCCGGTACTGGATCGTTCGTTTTCAGGTGTTTTGAAGGATTATCCGGGCCGCAGCCGCGCCAGCCGCACCAGGTTGTGCGCGAAGACCGCGGAATGCACCCATGCCTTGAATCGGGCCAGACCGCGCCAGCGGCAACGCCCGAGCCCAAAGCAGCGCTTCAGCCAGGAGATGCCGGCCTCGACCCCGGCGCGGAAGCGGCGAAGCCGGGCGAATATCCAGGGCGACGGCGTCATGTCCTCTTCCTTCAGCCCCCGCTTCTTGCTGAACACCGTGTGTTTCACGCCCATCTCCTTGGCGCGTTTCAGGTTCTCCCCGGAGGCGTAGCCGCCGTCGAAGGCGGCGTGGGTCGGCGGCTTGCCGTACCGCGCGCAATGCCGCCGAAGCATCGGCAGACAGCGGGCGCTGTCCGCCGGATTGCCGGACTCCACCACGACATCCAGCACCAGGCCGCTTCTCCCGGTCGCCAGATTGATCTTGTGGCCATAATGGGTTTCCCGCCCGCCCTTGCGGATAATGTCCGTGTGCGGCTCGAACAGGCTCACGATCTTTTCCGTCGCCGGAACGTTTTCGCCAAGTTCGACGCGCCGCGCGGTCTGAACGACCACCGCCTTCAGCAAGCCGGCGTAGTGGTCGGCGCATTCCAGCCATCGCGCGGACCAGGGCGCTCCCGATTCCCTTACCGCGGGACGGGCCGCTTCCAGATCGCCGAGCGTGTCGGCGGCGACCCGCAGCAACTGCCGGTACAGCTTGGCCCGCGCTTCCCCGCCCCGTTTCGTCCGCGCCGCCAGACAACGCCTTTTGGCCGCCCGGCGGCGGTCGCGGCAACGAACCGCCTCCTTGCCCAGCTCCTTCCGCGCCGCCAGCAGCAAGCCCGTCAGCACCCGCACCCCATCGTACAGCAGCCGGCTGTCCGACGGGGCCGGAATGTGCGTCTCCGTCACCGTGCTGTCTACGCGCACCCAGGCGCCGGTTTCCTCCCCGGACGCTTGCGCCGCCTCCAGCAAACAGCGGTTGACGCGCTCCCAGGTCTCCGCCGACACCGCGCCGACCCCCGCCTGCAAGGCGGACTTCTTCGGCGGATCGAGCGGGTCCACGCGCGCGAAACGGCAAGCCGACAGCGAATCCCGCAGCGCGAACGCCAGACCGCGCCAGGTCTCGCCGCGCAGATGCTTGACCACGGCGCAGCGCAACACCGATTCGCAACTCAATCCGAAACGGCCCCGCTCCGCCTGGGCGCCGAGGTCGACCGCCACCGCGTCCAGCAGTGCGGGATGCGCGTCCAGCCAGTCCGAGATCGACTCCAACTCCTCGCCCAGGGGATGGTCGACAGGCCCCGGTTCGTATAGACTCATCTGTGTCGTGCGCTTCAGCCGCATGGCAAACCCCGGTGTTTTGTGGTGTCTTTGTTTTTGCCTCGAAAACAATACAAAGATACCCAAAACGCCGGTTCTTATCCAGGAAAAACCACGCTTTTATTCGACAAATCAAGTGGTTAAGAATTTACGGACAAGAACTAGTTAGTTCTTGTCCGTAAACTCCGTTTTCTGACGGATCTCTCGTTCAGAGATACCTTCCGATTCGTGGGTATTGGGCCTGTGAAGGGCGGTTTTTCCTTGATCCAGCAGCGGTTTGCATCGTTTTCGGCGTGAACTGGCCCGTCGCGCCGCGCCGGGGCCAAAGTCGGTCCCCGGCGGGCGGTTCCGGTACTGGACTGTTCGGTTTTCTGCGTTTTTGTCGGGTTATCCGGGCCGCAACCGCGCCAGCCGCACCAGATTGTGCGCGAAGACCGCGGAATGCACCCAGGCCTTGAATCGGGTCAGACCGCGCCAGCGGCAGCGCCCGAGGCCAAAGCAGCGCTTCAGCCAGGAGATGCCGGCCTCAACGCCGGCGCGGAAGCGGCGTAGCCGGGCGAATATCCAGGGCGAAGGCGTCATGTCTTCTTCCTTCAGCCCCCGCTTCTTGCTGAACACCGCGTGCTTGACGCCCATCTTCTTGGTGCTTTCCAGATTCTCACGCGAGGCGTAGCCGCCGTCGAAGGCGGCATGGCTCGGCGCTTTGCCGTAGTGTGCGCAATGACGTTCCAGCATGGGTAGACAACGGGCGCTGTCGGCCGGATTGCCGGATTCCACGACGACATCCAGCACCAGGCCGCTTCGCCCTGTGGCCAGATTGATCTTGTGGCCGTAGCGGGTTTCGCGCCCACCCTTGCGGACGATGTCCGTGTGCGCCTCGAACAGGCTCACGATCTTCTCCGCCGCCGGCACGCTTTCTTCGAGCACAACGCGCCGCGCCGTCTGCACAACCACCGCTTTCAGCAGGACCGCATACCGGTCGGCCCGCCCGAGCCAGCGTTGCGCCCATTTCTCCTTCGTGGCCGCCACGGCCGGCCGGGCCGTGTCCAGACAGTCCAGTGCGTCGACGGCCATGCGCAGCAACTTGCGATACAGCCCGGCACGCTTGTCTTGCCCCCGCTCCGTGCGGATCCGCAGATGGCATCGCTTGGCCGAACGGCGCCGGTCGACGAATCGCACCGCTTCCCCGCCCAGCTTGTCGCGCGCCTCCCGCAGCAAGCCCGAAAGCACACGGATACCGTCGTACAGCAGCCGATTGTCCGCCGGAGCGAGAATGTGCGTTTCGGTCACCGTGCTGTCGACGCGCACGCGCTCGCCGGACTCCGTGCCGGCTTCCCGCGCCGCCTCCAACAAACAACGGTTGACGCGCTCCCAGGTCTCCGCGGACACCGCGCCGACGGCGGACTGCAATGCGGATTTCCTCGGCGGCGCAAGCGGGTCCACGCGCGCGAAACGGCCGGCGGACAGCGAATCCCGCAGGGTGAACGCCAGACCGCGCCAGGTCGCGCCGCGCAAATGCTTGAGCACGGCGCAACGCAACACCGCCTCGCAACTCAACCCGCAACGGCCCCGCGCGTCCTGGGCGCCGAGATCGGTCGCCACCGCGTCCAGCAGTTCGGAATGCGCGTCGAGCCAGTCCGAAATGGACTCCAACTCCTCGCCAAGAGGATGGTCAACGGGCTTGGGTTCGAATAGACTTGTCTGTGTCGTGCGTTTGTGTCGCATGACAAACCCCGGTGTTTTGTGGCGTCTTTGTTTTGCTTCGGAAACATTACAAAGATACCCAAAACGCCGGTTCTTATCCAGAAAAACCCTCTCTTTTCACCCATAAATCAAACAGTTAGGATTTTACGGACAGGAACTGATTAGTAATTTGCTATCTTTCCTGCAATCCATCGGTAGTCTTGGTTAGACGATTCCATCCGGAGAATGGAGGAAAAATGCCCTGAGGGCATTTCACCAGTGGCTGCAATAGCTGCTTTCCTACTTATCCGCGCTTAGGCTTTGTCTAGGGCGGTACGAATCCGCGCACCATTGGCGCTTGCCTAGGAGTCTGTCGGTTTTAGATTGTTGAAGCCGCCAAGCAAGTCGGTCGTCGGTTACATTTCATGCCGGCGGCCGCGGACCGCGCGATTCCCGATTTCGGTCGCCGGGGCGGTATGGTATCGCCCCCACATGCGTATTCGGCATTGTCGCGTCGCGAATGTCCGCTCGCAGGCGGAAAACGGGGGGTGGAGCGCCTCAGCGCAAGGCATGCATCCGTTTCAGGTTCCACGCCAGACAGGTCAGCGTCCATTCTCCGCGCACCGCCTCCAGTCCGCGCAGATGGAAGCGCCGAAATCCCATCGTCTCCTTGACGACTCCGAACACCGTTTCCACGGTCGACTTGCGCCGCGCGTACAGCGCCCGGCCTTCCGGCGTCCGCAGCCGATGCGCCATGCGCGTCACCGCGTCCGCGTCCTCCGCACAGGGCGGCGGCGACGCGAAACGCTCCGCCAGCGGCGGGTTGTGCGCCGCGCGGCCCGCGGCGATGTACGGCGTCAACTGCGCCGCCTCGCAACGTTCCACGTTCTTCTCGCTGAAATACCCCGCGTCGGCCAACAGCCCGGGCGGCTTTCCCAACGCCCCCGGCAGCGCGCCCAGCGCCGCAAGCGCCGGTTCCACCTCGCGCTTGTCGTTGCAGCGGTCCACCACATCGGCCGTCACCACCAGATGGCTCTCGACATCCACTCCCGACTGCGCGTTGTACGCCTGCTGGAATCCGTCCGCCGTCGGCATCACCCGCGATTCCGCGTCCGTCAGATTCACCTGATCCTTCTCCCGCGGCCCCGCTTCCGGCGCCTTCGGCGCGCGGCCGCGCGGCTTGCGTCCCGTCGCCTTCTCCTTCTCCCGCCGCGCCGCAAGCTTCTCCTCGTATTCTTCCCGCTCCGCCGCATGGCGCTCCCGCGCCCGCCGCTCGATCTCCGCCTGCGCCGCCTCGATCACCGCAAGACGGTCCTCGCGACGCTTCAACTCCTCCGGCACGTCCAGCCCGGGCTCCGCGGCGTCCGCTTGCGCCGCACAATCAAGCAACTCCGCCACCTCGCCGCGCAACTGATCCTCAAGACGCTTCGCATGCCCCCAACTCAGCGCCTTGTGCTTGCTCGCGTTCGCCCGAACCTTCGTACCGTCCAGACTCACGTTGCCCAGCCGCAACAATCCCATCTCCCGCGCAAGCGAAAGAATCTGCACGAACAACCCCTGCAACTCCCCGAGAAAACGCTTGCGGAAACCCGCGATCGTGTCATGGTCCGGATGCGCGTTCGCCGCAATGAAACGGAATGCCACCGAATCGTAGGTCGCACGCTCCAGCTTGCGGCTCGAAAACACCCCCGTCGCGTAACCGTAAAACAACAGCCCCAGCAACACCGAAGGATGATACGGATCCTTGCCGCCCCCGCCGTACCGGCGCTCCAGGCCGCTCAGGTCCAGACGATCCACAATCTCCACCACAAACCGCGCCAGATGATCCTCCGGCAGCCAGTCTTGCACCGACGGCGGCAAAAGATAAAGCGTGTCCCGGTCCACCGCGCGAAACTTCGACGACATCGGATAAGCACCCCGCAACAAACTGAATACGATTCTACCTCAATCTAAATCCGACAGACTCCTAGGCTGGAAAATAGGTATTTCTGTTTACAGATTAGCATCACCAATAAGCTGAATTTCTAAGTGCTTAAGTTAATCTATTCAGCGATTCACTATTGTTCACAGTCGGCCTCGCCGTGCAACAGCAACGGGCGGATTCTGCAATGAATAAACGGCAAAGAGATATGGTCAAATCTGGTGTACGGCAGGTTGGTCATGCGGCCTCTCTGCTGCTCTCATCGATCACTTCTTCGCCGTCCCTGAACTTCACTCCCTCGATGACCTTGCCGAGATGCCGGAAGCCGCGTAGCCGCTTCCAGGATTTCTCGGTGCTCATCCCCATCTTGTAAATCATCGACAACATCGTCTTCCGCGTCACGCAACCCTTGGCCCGCGAACTCCGGTGGCGGATGGTCGCGAACGCCGATTCGATCACGTTCGTCGTGCGCAAATGCGTCCAGTGTTTGGCCGGAAAGTCATAAAACGCGAGCAACTCCTCCCGGTCCCGGCTCAGGCAGCCGGCGGCCTTCGGATACTTGTCCTGATAACACGCCAGCCAGCGATCAAAAGCGCGCTCGGCCCGATCCTGGGTTTCCGCCTGCCAGATCTCATGCAGACCCTCCTTCGCCTTCGCCTGGCTCGACTTGGGCAAGTAGTTCAGCACATTGCCCGACTTGTGCATCCAGCAACGCTGGCCCCGCGTCTCCGGATACACCTCCGACAGCGCCGACCAGAATCCCAGCGCCCCGTCGCCCACCGCCAGCTTCGGCGGCTTCTTCATCCCTCGATCCTTCAGCCCCAATAACACTTCCCGCCAACTTTGCGTCGATTCCCGCTCGCCGTCCTCGACCGCCAGAAAATGCTTCTCCCCTTTGGCATTCACACCAATCACCACCAGCGCGCACAAGCGTCCTTCCCCGCCGCGCAAACCACTGTGAATACCGTCCGCCCAAATGTACACCCAGTCGTCAGCCAGCTCACCGCTCCGCCAGGCATCGTACTCCTCCCACCAATCGCGCTTCAGACGACTCACCACATTCGGCGACAGACCCCGGGCAGTCTCTTCCCCCACCAGGGCCGACACCGCCTTGCGCATGTCCCCGGTCGAAATCCCCCGCAAATACAGCCACGGAATCGCCCCGTCCAGACTCGCGCAGCGGCGCACGTACCGCGGCGCCACCGCGGAATGAAACGGATCCAGCTCGCCCGAACGACCCCGCGCCTTCGGCACCGCAACTTCTACCGCGCCGATCCCGGTCAGAATCTGACGTTCCGGAAGATAGCCGTTGCGAACCACCCGCCGCCGGCCGTCCGGCAGCCGCTCTTCGCTGTAAGCGGACAGGTATTCCTCAAACTCCGCCGCAACCGCCACTTCCACTAGCCGCCTGGCGTTCCGGCGCAACAGGTCGGTCAACGGATCGTCCGTGGCTCCCGCCGCTGGCGCGGACAGGGAAACTACATTATCTTTGCTCATGTGCGGTGCGCTCCTCTTGCTGATAAATGGATCGGCAAACCCAATTTCAGCAGAGAACCACCGCACGACTCAACTCACCCGTACACCAGATTCGAGCATAGCTCAACGGCAAAGAGGACATTGACTTGGATCTCTCAAATCACATAGTGGCCAGACGCTAAGGAGTAACAAAAACGCAATACTTTCCATAGCAATCGTATCGGTCCAAGTTCGTCCTTCGACTTCAACGATCTACAGGCAGATACCAATTTCCGCTATCGTGTCCCGATTTAATCTATTGAGGTGAGTTAGCAGCTTGTAAGTGGCTTTTGCGTTCGGCGGATCGCATAGGCCGATGAAAGCTCAAGTCAGTCTTAGTGATATCAATTTTATCGTCGCCGACATACCGGACCATATATCATTCCCGTTACCGGTAACCAGCAGTTCTCATTTTGGAGGTTTTATCGGTTTGACTCATGGTTTGCATTGGGGTTGGTTGTAGTGGATCGGTCGAGATTGTCGGCGTAGCGTCAGGGAGGTTGTGCGGCGGTGCCGCCGGAGGCGAGCAGGGTCATCAGGTCGTTCCAGGAGGGGAACAGCTGGTACTCGGTGACGGTGCGCAGGTGTTCGAACAGGCGTCTGCGGGTGCCGAGCCGCTGGCGGGCCTTCTGCCATTGGGCTTCGGCGAGTTCGCAGGCGGTGTGCAGGGCGAAGGCGAGGAGGTTGAGGACGACGAGCGCGGCGGCGAGGTTGTGCTTGCCGTGGCCGAAGTTGTGTTCGAGGTGGTAGCCGTGCTGCTTGAGGACGTTGAAGGTCTCGTTCTCGATTTTCCAGCGGGCGCGGGCGCAGTCGGCGAGTTCGACGACGTTGTCGCGGTCGACGTGGAGGCTGGTGACGAAGGCGCCGCGGTAGGTGACGGTGCCGTCGTCTTTGGCGCTGACGATCTCCAGCCAGTTGACGCGCAGGGCGTCGTCGTCGTCGCGGATGGGCAGGTCGTTCATCCAGCGGTAGCGGTGGACGCGGCGCTTCGTGCCGTGTCCGGCGGTGCGTCGGCGCGTCGGCGGGCGGATGCCGTTGAGGTACTCGTAGAGGGTCTTGTGGCTGGGTTGCTTGCAGGTGAGCAGGAAGTCGCCGCCGGCGTCGAGCATGGCCCGGCAGACGGGCTGACAGGCGTACAGGTCGTCGCCGAGGTACACCGGGTGCAGGGGGGCGCAGCGGCTGCCGTGTCGTTGCAGCCAGCGCTTGACGGCCTGGCGTTCGCAGTCCTGCTTCGCGTTGCCGTCCTGGGGCCGCACGAACTCCGGGGGCAGCGGCAGCGACTGCGCGTGGCCCGGCGCCACGATGTTGGCGGCGAGCATCTGGTGGAAGTGCTCGGCGCCGCCGTCGGCGCGCTTGCGGGTCGAGCAGTTGCCGCAGCGGATCTTGCGCGAGCGGAAGAACTCGGTGCCGTCCAGGGCGATCAGCGCGCGTCCGTCGAGGCGGCGCATCGGCGCGAGGCCGCCGCATGCGTCGAGGTCTTCGGCAAGGTCGTGGAACGCGTCGTCGAAGTGCGCCGTCGGCACACCGTCGAGCAGTTGCCGGATGTGGTTGTCGCAGGGGATGCGGGCCAGGCCGAACAGCGTGTGTGCGTTGGACCGCGTGCGGCCCTCGGCCAGCGCGCGCTGATGCGCCAGGAACGATGGCGACTGCATGAGGAACACCGACAGCGCCGCCATGCCGACGTCGGCCATGGTGTAGCGCCGGTTGTCGCCGCGGCGCGGGTCCGGCATGCGCGCGAAGCACGCCCGCAGCCCGTCGAGATGGCGCGTCAGGCGCTTCATGGCGGCGCCTGCGCCTCCTCCGCCATGATCGCCGCCAGCACCGCCAGGCGCTCCGCCGCCGGCATCGCCGCGTAGCGCCGGCCCCAACCCGCGGCCTTGCGCTTGACGGCCTGGCGGTGCGTGAAGTCGCGCCCGGCGCACGACGCCCAATGCACCCGGTCCGGCGTGAAGTTGAACCACACCTTCTCGGTGACCACGCCCGCCTGGTTCATCACCTGCAGCGACACGCTGCGCCAGTCGCCCAGCAACTCGTTGTAGAGCGCCGACGGATACCCCGACACCATCACCGCGCACGGCAGCCCCCGGAGCAGTTCCAGCAGCGCCGCGTGGTCGGCGTCCTCGTAGTCGTGCCGGTAGCGGCGCGCGGACTTGCGCGCGCTGTGCAGGTACGGCGGGTCGCTGTACACCAGCTCCGAACCGTCGAACGCGAACTCCGCCAGGTACGCATGGCAGCACCCGCGCACCAGTTCCACCGGATGGCCGCACGCGAACCGCGACAGCGCACGCTCGTCCAGGTCAATGCCAATGCTGCGCAGCGCCGCCGGCTTGCGCCGCATCACCGCGCCCCCGCCCAGGTGCGTTTCGATGTACACCGCGTGCGGCGGCATCATCCCAATCAGCGCCTGGCACAGTCCTGACGTCGCCTTCGATCCGAACCACGGGTTGCCCATGGCCCGCACCATAGACCCCGCCTTCTATGATGTCAAGCCAACATCAGCGATCAGCGATCGCACGGCCACACGGCCAAAATGAGAACTGCTCACCGGTAACCAGCAGTTCTCATTTTGTCCTTGTCGGGTGAGTGTTGAGGGTTTCATGGTTTTTTTGCGGTTGGGTTGATTGGGTTGCCGAGGCGCGGAGGTCAGGGAGGCTGTGCCGGGGGTCCGCCGGTGGCGAGCAGGGTCAAGAGCGCGGTCCAGGAGGGGAACACCTGGTATTCGGTGATGGTGCGCAGGTGCTCGAACAGGCGGAAGCGGGTGCCGAGGCGCTGCCGGGCCTGCCGCCAGAGGGTTTCGGCGAGTTCGCAGGCGGTGTGCAGTGCGAAGGCGAGGAGGTTGAGGATGACGAGCACGGCGGCGAGGGTGTCCTTGCCGTGGCCGAAGTTGTGTTCGAGATGGTAGCCGTGCTGCTTGAGGACGTTGAAGGTCTCGTTCTCGATCTTCCAGCGGGCGCGTGCGCAGTCGGCGAGTTCGGCGACGTTGTCGCGGTCGACGTCGAGGCTGGTGACGAAGGCGCCGCGGTAGGTGACCTTGCCGTCGGGTTTGGCGCTGACGATCTCGAGCCAGTTGACGCGCATGGCGTCGTCGCCGTCGCGGATGGGCAGGTCGTTCATCCAGCGGTAGCGGTGGATGCGGCGCTTCGCGCCGCGTCCCGCGGTGCGGCGGCGCGTGGGCGTTCGGACGCCGTCGAGGTACTCGTAGAGGGTCTTGTGGCTGGGTTGCTTGCAGGTGAGCAGGAAGTCGCCGCCAGCGTCGAGCATGGCCTGGCAGACGGGCTGGCAGGCGTACAGGTCGTCGCCGAGGTAGACCGGCCGCAGGGCGGCGCAGCGCGGGCCGTGGCGCGCCAGCCAGCGCTTGGCGGCCTGGCGTTCGCAGTCCTGCTTGGCGGCGCCGTCCTGCGGTTGGACGAACTCCGGCGGCAGCGGCAGCGCGCGCGACTGGCCCGGCGCCACGACGGTGGCCCCCAGCATTTGGTGGAAGTGCTCGACGTCGCCGTCGCTGCGCTTGCGGGTCGAGCAGTTGTCGCAGTGGAGCTTGCGCGAACGGAAGAACTCCGTGCCGTCCAGGGCGACCAGCACGCAGCCGTCGAGGCGGCGCATCGGTTCGAGCGCGCCGTGCGCGTCGAGGTCCGCGGCGAGGTCGTGGAACGCGTCGTCGAAGTGTTCCGCCGGTACGCCGTCCAGCAGTTGCCGAATGTGGTTGTCGCAGGGGATGCGGTCGAGGCCGAACAGGGTGTGCGCGTTCGAGCGCGTGCGCGTCTCGGCCAGTGCGCGCTGGTGCGCCAGGAACGACGGCGACTGCATGAAGAACACCGACAGCGCCGCCATGCCGATGTCGGCCATGGCGTAGCGCCGGTTGCTGCCGCGGCGCGGGTCCGGCATGCGCGCGAAGCACGCCCGCAGCCGGTCGAGATGCTGCGCGAGGAACTTCACGGCGGCGCCTGCGCCTCCACCGCCATGAGCGCCGCCAGCACCGCCAGACGCTCCGCTGGCGGCATGGCCGCGTAGCGGCGGCCCCAACTCGCCGCTTTGCGCTTGACGGCCTGGCGGTGTGTGAAGTTGCGCCCGGCGCACGACGCCCAGTGCACCCGGTCCGGCGCGAAGTTGAACCACACCTTCTCGGTCACCACGCCCGCCTGGTTCATCACCTGCAGCGACACGCTGCGCCAGTCGCCCAGCAGCTCGTCGTACAGCGCCGACGGATACCCCGACACCATCACCGCGCACGGCAGCCCCCGGAGCAGTTCCAGCAGCACCGCGTGGTTGGCGTCCTCGTAGTCGTGCCGGTAGCGGCGTGCGGACTTGCGCGCGCTGTGCAGGTACGGCGGGTCGCTGTACACCAGCTCCGAGCCGTCGAACGCGAACTCCGACAGGTAGGCATGGCAGTCGCCGTGCACCAACTCGACCGCATGGCCGCACGCGAACCGCGACAGCGCACGCTCGTCCAGGTCGATGCCGATGCTGCGCAGCGCCGCCGGCTTGCGCCGCATCACCGCGCCGCCGCCCAGGTGCGTCTCGATATACACCGCATGCGGCGGCATCAGCGCGATCAGCGCCTGACACAGCCCCGACGTCGCCTTCGATCCGAACCACGGGTTGCCCATGCCCCGCACCATAGACCCCGCCTTCTATGATGTCAAGCCGCCATCGGCAATCAGCAATCGCTCGGCTTCACGGCCAAAATGAGAACTGCTGACCGGTAACACCGCTTCTGTACGTTTGCCGTGCAGTGTTCTAACATCGGGCCTGCTTTTTGTCAGGAGAAAATCAAGATGCCAGCTCGCAGCATTGCGTGGATTCTGTTGGCGGCCCTGCTCGCCGCTCCCCTGTTTGTCTCGGCGCAGACCGAAAACTATCGCGCCCGGCTTTCGCCGATGCCTACGGCGCCGCAGACGGTGGACAGCATCACCGGTGAAGGCGAAGTCTTGCTGTCGCTGGAAGGCAATATGCTGACGGTGAGCGGTACTTTTGAAGGCATGAGTACAGTCGCCACCGTGGCGCATCTGCATAACGGACCGCCTGCCCAGCCCGGCCCGGCGGTGCATCAACTCGTAGTGACCGCAGCGACAGGCGGCGAGCTTAGTGGTGAGATCGAATTGACCGACGAGCAAGTCGAAGCGCTGCGCGCCAATTCACTCTACGTGCAGATCCATAGCGAAGGCAATCCTCCCGGCGAGTTGCGTGGCTGGATATTTCCCCGCGCTCAATAAACCGGGCATCCGAAAAAGGACTGGACCATGACCGATTCCCCAGACACCCGGCGCCCCACACTCAAGACCTGGATAGCCGGCGCTGGCGCATGCTTGCTGCTCGCGGCCTGCGCTCCCCAGGACAGCTCTTCGGAACAAGCCGCCGAGGCGGCGCTGGACTTTAGCGCCCAGGCCGAAGCCGGCGCGACCGCCTATGCGACCAATTGCGCCGCTTGTCATGGCGCCGAACTCGAAGGCACGATTCTCGGCCCCTTGCTGAGCGGGCAGTCTTTCGTCCAGCGTTGGGGCACACAGACTCCGGCATTGCTGCTCGGCAATATCCAGTCCAACATGCCTCCGGGCGGCGCCGGCAGCATGACCGATGAGGACTATCTCAATATCGTCGCCCACATGCTGGCGATGAACGGTGTCGACAGCGTCAGCAATGCGCTCACTAGAGCCAGCGATTTCGTCATTGCAGAGAATATCTCGCGCATCGTGGCTTTGCGCAGACCCCCGGAGCCGCCGGCGCCCCAGGGACTTACCGTGGCAGGCAATACCGAGGATTTCGTGCCGTTCACGCCGCTCACCGCGGAAATGCTGCGCGACCCCGACCCGGCCGACTGGCCCATGCACCGGCGCAATTTTTTCGGTCACAGTTACAGTCCGCTCGATGAGATCAATACCGATAACGTCGCCAACCTGAACCTGGAATGGGTCTGGAACATGCACGAGGGCGATTCCGAGCCGGCGCCGCTGGTTTATGGCGGCATCGTCTATCTGATCAATCCGGGCAATGTGATCCAGGCGCTCGACGGAAAGACCGGTGAACTGATCTGGGAACACTGGGCCGGCCCCGCCAATCGTCAGGACATGCGCAATATCGCCATGTACAACGACAAAATCATTCAGGCCACTACCGACGCGCGGCTGGTGGCGCTCGACACCCGAACCGGTGAGCAGGTCTGGGAAACGGTCATTGCCGACAACAGCAAGGGCTTTGCGAATTCAAGCGGACCCATCGTAGCTGACGGCATGGTGATTTCGGGGCTGGCCGGCTGCGCCCGCTATATTCCCGAAGACTGCTTTGTCAGCGCCTACGACGCCGACAACGGCGAATTGCTCTGGCAGTTCGAAACCATTGCCGAAGCGGGCCAGCCCGGCGGCGACACCTGGGGCGGCCTGGACGACCTGTTCCGCGCCGGCGGCGAAACCTGGATCACCGGCAGTTACGATCCGGAATTGCGGCTCACTTATTGGGGTACCGCCCAGCAGAAGCCCTGGGTTCCCGTCAGCCGCCACATGACGATCAACGACGTCGGCCTGTTCACCAACGCCACCATCGCGGTGAACGTGGATTCCGGCGAACTCGACTGGTATTTCCAGCATGTGCCGGCGGAAGCGCTGGACCTCGATGAAGTATTCGAACGAGTGCTGATCGACCGCGGCGAGGAGAAATTCGTCTATTCCATCGGCAAGCACGGCATCCTCTGGAAGAACGACCGCGTCACCGGTGAGTTCAGCGGCTTTACCGAAACAGTCTTCCAGAACGCCTTTACCCATATCGACCCTGAAACCGGCGTGGTGACCTACCGCGAGGACATTCAAAACGCGCAACTCGACGAATGGACTTCGGCCTGCCCGAGCAGCGCCGGGGGCAAGGACTGGCATTCGATGACCTACCACCCGCCATCAGGACTGATCGTCGCGCCCTTGAGCCAGACCTGCCTGGAAAACGCCGCGCGCGAAGTCGCGCTGGTGCAGGGCGGCGGCGGTCTGGCGGCGAGCCGCAAGTTCTTTGAAATGCCCGGCACCGATGGCAACCTGGGGAAGGTCGGCGCCTATCACGCCGATACGCTGGAAGAAGTCTGGGCTCACGAGCAGCGCGCTTCGCTGCATACCGGCACGATTTCGACCGCGGGCGACCTTGTCTTCGTCGGCGACCTCGACCGGCGCTTCAAGGCTTTCGACGTCAATACCGGAGAAATTCTCTGGGAGACCCGCCTCGGCACTTCAGTGCAAGGCCATCCCGTATCTTTCGCCATCGACGGCAAGCAATATATTGCGGTGACCACGGCCCTGGGCGGCACCAGCCCGCGCACCGTGCCCGGCGTAATCGCAACCGAGATCACCTACCCGCGCTGGGGCAACGCGATCTACGTTTTCTCACTGCCGGAAGGCCTCAATTGATTCTGTTGACCGGGGAGGGTCCGAAGGACAGCCAGGTTCCCTGATGGTGGGCGCCGCTGGCGTCTCCCCGGTTCCAGTCGCAGACTCCATCATTGAAAACGACTTGCAGTTCCGCCCACTCGCGTTCCGTCAGCGGCTGGCGGTAGTCGTCCCGGTTTACCGGCCGCAACTGGCAGGAGACGATATTGTTCGCCAACGGCGCGCCTGCCACATGACGCGGCGTCGGATAGGCGGGATACAAGTCGGCGCAGCGGCCATTGCCGGCAAAGCCAAGTTCTTCCTCGATCTTGATCCGTTCCGCCCCGGTTGTATCCCAGCAGGCGTCGTTCAGTTCGAACGGCCGATTGGCGGAAACGACTTGCCGGGGAGTCAGCGATGAAGTGTCGGTCTGGATACCGAGAATCCAGGCGTCCATCTGCCGGAACAGTTGGGCGAGATCGCCCTGTCCCGGTTCGAATCCCCATTGTCCGCCGACCTGCATGACGTGGTTGCCCGTGCTGCCGTTGGCGATTCGCATGCGTTCCCGGGTCGAGAACTGATGCACGATCATGTGGATGTCGCCATTTTCGGCGTGATCGGTGTAACTGCGATAGTCGATCACCGGAGTCACCGCCAGGCCTTCGCCGCCGTACAGTATGCGCCCTGTTTCGATGGCGCGCCGGTGCGCGATCGGGTCGGCGCGATGGCGCTCGAACACATGATTCATATCGCGGTCGTATCCGCCGATGTCGCGATTGAGATCGATGAACTGCCGCGCCGTGATGACGCCGGCGTTAAAAGCGCCCAGGCCGTATTGCACACCGAAATTGTCGAGCGGACGATAGGCGATTCCGGTATCGGGATCTTCGCCGTATACGTTAACGGTATGGTCGTATACCGTCGCCCGGATGCCGCCCTGCCCGGGCTGGTACAACACCGCGCGCAACTCGTCGATGCTCACCTCGCCGCCCTGGTCTTCGGGCAGCGCGCCGGGCTCGAAGATGGGATCGAGCCTTGCGGCGCCGCGACTGAGATTGGGAATCGAAGCCCAGGCGCCGAAGCCGGCTACCGCCTGTTGCTGTTCCAGGCTGAACTCGCCCGGACTGAGCGCCTCGAAGTAGTGGTGTAACAGACGCGCATCGGCCACGGTGAAAATTGTCGCAGAGGTGACATCGGGAAAACTGGCGGCAACGATGATGCCGTCGAACACACCCGGATAGTTGTCGGCGGTCTGGTGCGACTGGTAGGAACCGCCCGAGGCGCCGGTGGCGATGGTATATGCCGGTACTCCGTATCGTTCGATGAAGCGCTCCTTGACCATGATATGGGTCTCGGACGCGAGCAGGTCGTTGCAGTTCTGGCCGAACACGTTCAGCGAAGACGACACCACGGCGTAACCCTGTTCGAACAGCCCCCGGCGCATTACGCCGCCGGTGCTCGTGCCCTGCTGAAACCAGCCGCCGCGGCAGCCGCCGCCGTGGGTGTAGACCAGTTTTCCGTTCCAGCCCGCGCTGCGCTGCCAGGGGTCGGGCTCCACGTCCGCGGGGTCGTGCAACATGGCGATCTCGTACACGGCGCGATTGACCGTGCCGGTCTCGACGCGGACGATATAGGGAATCGTCCTGCCCCGGCTTTCGATTTCGGCGACATCGAACGGCGCAAGCCCGCCGAATTGAAGCTGATAAGGCTTGAACTCCTGGTCGAGATCGCTCCAGTAGACATAATCCACCCTGGTTTCGATCATGCAGAACCGGTTTCTCGGTTCGCCGAGAAACTCGCCGGCCACTGTGCGGAATACCTGCGTCTGACAATAAAACGGCTGTTCATGCGGTTCGGAAATGATGGGGCCGGAGATGGGCCAGTTCGTGATCGTCAGACCGGCGGCCTCGTCAATGCCGGACAGGCGCGCACTCAATTCGCTTTCGCCCACGGGAAGTCCGTCGATCAGCGCTTGCAGTGCCCGGTCTCCGACCGGCCGGAAATGCCCGGTGACATCGGCTCCGTTCAACTCAATTTGCAGTTCACCCTGCTGGAAGTTTCGCTCCTCGTCCGTTACC
Organism: Pseudomonadales bacterium; assembly: GCA_963666325.1. Classification (GTDB taxonomy): domain Bacteria; phylum Pseudomonadota; class Gammaproteobacteria; order Pseudomonadales; family Pseudohongiellaceae; genus UBA9145. Next base: position 3,474,591 of record OY762706.1, on the reverse strand, counting down.
CGCACTTCAATCAGCGCATCTCCACCGGAGACCAGCCAGGACTGGGTGGACAAAACTTCGATTTCGACCGGCGGTTCGACAGGCGCCTGATCCAGCGTCCCGCTGGTGTTGACGGGTTCGGTGCAGGCGGTAACAAGCAGAACTGCAATGGCTGGCAGGAGATGCTGACGAATCATGGCGGCGCTTCTTGTCGCTGGGCGGACGAGTATTTTGGAAAGGAGGATGCTTGAGGTCAACAACGAATATCGACTAGTGCTAGTATCGACGCATGAGAATTGCTTTTTCGGCAGTTGCATCACTGGGTTGCGTAGTTTCGGCCTTGTCGTGGCCAGACTTCGCTTCAGCCCAGGAAATGACTCTCGAGGAGCGCATCGGCGCCGCGGAGTCGATTTTGCAAGCCGTGGATGAGCAGGCGCGTGTCTGCATTGAGCAACTTGCGGATACGGCGAATGCCGTTCAGCCTGAGGAATGCGCCGGCTTTCTGGCTTCGGTCGACGGCCGGGTACTCGCCGGGTATCTGGAACATTGTGCTGAACTCAAAGAGTGGCGCGATGCTTATGTCGAAAACCCGCCGGCGTCGGAGCCCGACAGTGAGCGCGACCGGCAACGCCTGGTGGGTGTCGAACGTGTTTGCGGCGAAGATGCCCTTCGCCGCCGCACTGAGTACGTAGTAATCGCATTTGAAGAACTCAATGAGCGGCTCTCCCGACGCGCCAGTGGCTTGTCGCTGCAGCGCCGTATCGGCGAACTGGAATTCCGGTCAACCCTCGGCGGCCGGCAAAACGATCTCGATGTGACAAATTCCAACACCCGCGTCCGCGGTGAAACCCTGCAGCAATTCGACCAACTCGAAGAAGAACTAATCCGCCAGCAGATCAATCGCCCGCGACAGATTCAATACTGAGTCCGGTGGGCGGCGCACCAAAGAAATAGAAATATTGGCCGTTTTGCGGCAGACTTTGGCGGCTGGCAGCCGGAATGGGAACCATCATGCAAAAAACTACATCGTGCGCGATCTTCTTGCTTTGCAGCCTCGGACTGCTGCTTGGCGCCTGTTCGGAATCCACGGACGACGGAGTTGCCCAGGTATCCGCGGAAACAAATTTCGACACGACGCTCACGATGCAGGAATTGATGGCCTTCGTGCTGGAGCCCGCGGCGGACGGACTCTGGAGCACGGCGGGCTGGGTCGAGGATCGGGACGGATATCGTGAACTTTATCCCACCACCGACGAAGGCTGGGAGCATGTGGTCGCAAGCGCCGCCATGGTGGCGGAGTCCGGTAACCTGCTGACCTTGCCCGGCCGCGCGCTCGATAACGACGCCTGGATGATTTACTCGGAAGGGCTGACCCAGGCCGGATTCAGGGCAATGGCTGCCGCAGCGACCCGCAACAAGGAAGACCTGTTCCAGGCCGGCGCCGACATCTACAGCGTTTGTTCCGCCTGCCACCAGGCTTACGACCCCGAAATCAACAGTCGCTTCACCTCAGACTGACCGAAATGCCTGCACCACGGGATTACCTCGCAACTTTTCGGCTGCTGGTCGGGTTATTTCTTCTGCTGGCGGCAAGCCCGCTGCTCGCCCACACCATTGAAGGCTCCGACGCCGCATTCGTACAAAACATCGACGGACCCGCCATTGGCCCGTTCATCTATCTCGGCGCCAAGCACATGGTCACCGGCTACGATCACCTGCTGTTCCTGGTCGGCGTGATTTTCTTTCTTTACCGGCCCGGCCACATCGTCCAGTACGTCACCCTGTTCGCCATCGGCCACAGCATTACGCTGCTGTTCGGCGTGCTGGCCGATTTGCAGGTCAACGCCTATTCCATCGACGCCATCATCGGCCTGTCGGTGGCCTACAAGGCGTTCGAGAACATGGGCGGTTTCAATCGCCTCGGGTTCGAGCCCAATACCCGCATCGCGGTGTTCGTGTTCGGCCTGTTCCACGGCCTCGGCCTGGCGACCAAATTGCAGGAGTTCGAATTATCCGACAATGGTTTAGTCGCCAACATCCTGAGTTTCAATGTAGGCGTCGAAATCGGTCAGATTCTGGCCTTGTCACTGGTCTACATCGGGCTGAGCGTCTGGCGCACAAGCGGTTCTTACATGCGCCACGCCTTTGCCACCAATACGCTCCTGCTCGGCAGCGGGTTCCTGTTGACCGGCTTCCAGCTCAGCGCATTCATGCTTCTGCCCTAGGAGTCTGTCGGATTTAGATTGAGGTAGAATCGTATTCAGATTGTAGCGGGGTGCTTATCCGATGTCATCGAAGTTTCGCCCAGTGGACCGGGACACGCTGTATCTTTTGCCGCCGTCGGTGCAGGACTGGCTGCCGGAGGATCATCTGGCGCGTTTCGTGGTTGAGATTGTGGACCGTCTGGACCTTGGCGCTCTGGAGCGCCGGTACGGTGGGGGCGGGAAGGATCCGTATCATCCGTCGGTGTTGCTGGGGCTGTTGTTTTACGGTTACGCGACGGGGGTGTTTTCGAGCCGCAAGCTGGAGCGTGCGACCTACGATTCGGTGGCTTTCCGTTTTATTGCGGCGAACACGCACCCGGACCACGACACGATCGCGGGTTTCCGCAAGCGATTTCTGGGGGAGTTGGGGGGTCTGTTCGTGCAGATTCTTTCGCTTGCGCGGGAGATGGGGTTGTTGCGGTTGGGCAACGTGAGTCTGGACGGGACGAAGGTTCGTGCGAACGCGAGCAAGCACAAGGCGCTGAGTTGGGGGCATGCGAAGCGTCTTGAGGATCAGTTGCGCGGCGAGGTGGCGGAGTTGCTTGATTGTGCGGCGCGGGCGGACGAAGCGGAGCCCGGACTGGACGTGCCGGAGGAGTTGAAGCGGCGCGAGGGCCGTCTTGCGGTGATCGAGGCGGCGCAGGCGGAGATCGAGCGGCGGGCGCGGGAGCGCCATGCGGCGGAGCGGGAAGAATACGAGGAGAAGCTTGCGGCGCGGCGGGAGCGGGAGAAGGCGACGGGGCGCAAGCCCCGCGGTCGAGAGCCGAAGGCGCCGGAGGCGGGTCCGCGGGAGAAGGACCAGGTGAATCTGACGGACGCGGAATCGCGGGTGATGCTGACGGCGGACGGATTCCAGCAGGCGTATAACGCGCAGTCTGGGGTGGATGTCGAGAGTCATCTGGTGGTGACGGTCGATGTGGTGGACCGCGGCAACGACAAGCGCGAGGTGGAACCGGCGCTTGCGGCGCTGGGCGCGTTGCCGGGGGCGCTGGGGAAGCCGACCGGGCTGTTGGCCGACGCGGGGTATTTCAGCAAGAAGAACGTGAAACGTTGCGAGGCGGCGAAGTTGACGCCGCACATCGCCATGGGCCGCACGGCGCACAATCCGCCGCTGGCGGAGCGTTCCGCGCCGCCGCCGCCCTGTCCGGAGGACGCGGACGCGGTGACGCGCATGGCGCATCGGCTGCGGACGCCGGAAGGCCGGGCGCTGTACGCGCGGCGCAAGTCGACCGTGGAGACGGTGTTCGGGGTCGTCAAGGAGACGATGGGATTTCGGCGCTTCCATCTGCGCGGACTGGAGGCGGTGCGCGGAGAATGGACACTGGCCTGTCTGGCGTGGAACCTGAAACGGATGCACGCCTTGCGTTGAGGCGCTCCACCCCCCGTTTTCCGCCCGCGAGCGGACATTGGCGACGCTGTCATGCCAAATACGCATGTGGGGGCGATACCATACCGCCCCAGCCACCGAAATCGGGAATCGCGCGGCCTATGGCCGCTGACATGAAATGCAACTGAGGACCGCCTTGCTCGGCGGATTCAACATCCTAAAACCGACAGACTCCTAGAGGTTTCTTCATGGATCAACAGTCAGCCCCGCCCTCACCGAAAAGCCTCATGATCGCGAGCATCGGTGCGTTTCTCGTTTCCGTGCTGGTGTTGCTTGCTTTCATCCTGCCGGCGGAATTCGGCCAGGATCCTCTTCGCGTTGGCGGCCTGCTGGGCCTTACCGCGCTTTCCAGCGGCGCCAATCCGTTCGAGGAACAAGTCGAAATACATCGCGAGGATTACGTCGAATTCGAACTCGGTCCGTTCCAATCGGTGGAATACAAGTATCTGATGGATCAGGAGGCGCCGCTGGTTTTCAGTTGGCTGGCGGATCGCGAAGTGTATTTCGACATGCACGCCGAAACCGTGGGCCTCGAAGAGGAAGACGTACAGAGTTACGAGCAGGGCAACGCCAGCCAGCGCATGGGTTCGCTATATGCGCCTTTTACAGGAATACATGGCTGGTTCTGGGAGAACCGCGGCGCGCAAACGATTCTGGTGCGGCTATACACCGCGGGCTTTTACCAGACTTCCACTGTCTTTCGCGATGGCGGCGAATTCGAACGAGCGATCGAGCCGATAGCTTCCCTGGAAAACTGATTCCGGCAAATCAGGCACGAAAAAGCCCGGTCGCCTGTTTCACTGGACAGGCGACCGGGCTTTGGAATTGATTCTACAGACTACTAGTTGTTTTCTGTAGGATCGGAACCGTCGCGAGGAGCGCCGGTGCCTGAGCTACCCATGAACAACTTGCGACCATCCGGGAAGGTGATGTCCCTGCCATTTGCGCGGCAAGTGGGGTCGCACAGGCGGTCCTTGCTCTGGTAACCGGTAACGATGATATCGTCTCCCAGTGTAAGGGAATTACGATTGATTCCGCGGCGCAGCAAAGTATTGGGCGTTCCGCCCTCCACCATCCACGGCCCGGGATCACGCGTAGCCTCCGGATCGTTGTTTTCCAGATGAATCCAGGTGTGCGGATTGATCCACTCTACGCGGGTGATGGGACCGCCGAGACGTACCGGCAGGTTTGCATCAAACTCTGCGGAGAACGCGTGATGCGCGGTAGCTGTGGGCTTGAAGGCTACTACGCCGACCGCTGCCACCGCTGCCAAAGCCAACAATTTGATTTTCATGAATCTACCTCTTTACCTGAAGTTGCCAAGAGTTCTTTGCGAGGACAATCCTCACCATTCTATCCAAAGGCCCGAGTGAATGCCAAGCGCCCCGAGCCGGTTTTTTACTGCTGATCCTGCTGCTCCTGCAGCATTTCCTCGCGCAGGCGCTGCTCGAACTCGCCGCCCCTGCGATATTGTCCGTACATCAGTTCTTCCACGAATTCCACGCACTTGAACTGGGGAAGTTCGTAGCCTTCCTCAAGCCTGCGATACAGCGGCATGCTGATGGTCCAGGGCCGCTCGTAGACTTCCGGATCTTCCATGGTGGCGGAATACATGATGACATTTTCGTCGACCATGTCATAACGCTCGGTCACCTTGAGCTGATAGCTGTGGTAGTTTCCGGCCCGGTCAAGCCAGGTGCGGTCGTCCAGTCCGGTCACTTCGACCACGAAAGTGTCGCCTTCCCAGTAACCGTAGGACTGGCCCATCCAGGAATCGAGCGGCGGCGGGCCCGGGTCTTCCAGGAAAACGTTTCGCACCGAACCGGCGAAGGAATAGGCGATGAAGAAAGCGCTCTCGCTCTGGAAAATCTGGAACGGATGCGGCAAATAGGTAGCGCGCGGTACGCCCGGCATGAAGCACTTGATTTCCGGATCCATGGCCACCCAGTTCTCGCGGTTCTCGTCGCGCCGCGCCAGCGCTTCGGGAAGATAGGGAATCGTGCCGCCTTCGACCACGCCAAAGCTGGCGGGCACGGCGCCTACCGCGCCAAGAGCGACTACTTCGGGGCTGGGCACCGGTACGAAATCACCTGGAACCAGATGATACGCGGCCTTTGGCGGCGCCGCCTCGAGATTATCGTTGGCGTTCATGAGAACCTGCCAGATGCCATTCAGATCCGGCCTGCCGCTCGGCGTCCTCGGAAAATCCTGAGCGCCCGATTCCGCAGCCTGGGCAGCATCACCACCGCCCGTTGTCGTGTCCTGGGAACATCCCGCGAATGCCACGGCAAGGGCGAAGAGCAACCATTTTGTCTTCATAATTCAGCCTACTCTCGTAAGGGGAACACTGGGTTTCATTAGGGCAGACGATATAACCACCCACGCCGGGGCATGTCAAGGGAGTCAAGGCTTGGTCCGAAGTTCGAGTAAATTTTCGACCAATTGAAAGTATGGAGCCGACTATTTGAAAGTCTGGGCGGGTTCGACCCGGGCCGAGGAGAGGCCTTTGACCGTGACGACGAAGACCAGCAGGCTGAGCGCGGAAAGGACCGCGGCCGCGATGAAGGACATTCCGGGAAAATAGAACGCGGCGTCCGGGGCGCTGTAAAAAGCGAAGAGTTGCGTCATCAATAGCGGCCCGAGAATGGCGGTGATGCTGCTCAGGCTGCTGAGGGCGCCTTGCAGTTCTCCCTGGGCGTTGGCGGGAATCTGTGAAGTCATTACCGATTGCAGCGCCGGGGTAACGAAGCCCGAAATCGAGGCCACTGCCAGCCAGGGATAGAGCTGCCAGCCCGAAGCGGCGAAGGCATAGCCGCAAAAGCCCACAATCAGCGCCAGCAAGCCGATGAGCCCGGTACGGAACGCTCCCATGGCGGGTATCGCCCAGCGGATGAGGAAAGCCTGCACCAGGATCATGAACACGCCGGCGAAACCGAGCGAGAGCCCGATCTGGCTTTCGGACCAGGAAAACTTCTCCATGGTGTAGTAGGTCCAGGTCGCCGGCAGCGAAAAATGGCCAAGCATGTAAAGGAAGTATGCGGTCGCCACGCCTGCGGCCACTGGATACCTGGCCACCTGCCTCAGGGCGCCGACAGGGTTGGCGCGTTTCATTTCGAATCGGCGGCGGTCGTGCTTGCCGAGGGATTCGCCGAGTACGAAATAGCCATAGATGAAATTCATCATCGCCAGCGCGGCGGCGGCATAGAACGGAATGCGTTCGCCGAATTCGCCGAGCAGACCGCCGATCACGGGCCCGAGAATGAACCCGCCGCCGAATGCCGCGCCGACCATGCCGAAACGCTGGGCGCGCTTTTCGGCCTCGGTGATGTCGGTGATATAGGCATAGGCCAGGGAGTAAGTGGAACTCGCCGCGCCGGCAATGAACCTGGCCACGAACAACCAGAACAGGGTCGGCGCGACGGCCATCAGCAGGTAATCGAGGCTCAGGGCCAACAAGGTGTAGATCAGAATCGGCCGGCGCCCGTAGCGATCGCCCATGGCGCCGAGTATGGGCGCGGCGAAGAATTGCACGGCCGCATAAGTGAACATGAGATAGCCGCCGATGGCCGAGGCGCTGGAAAGCGAAACGTCTCCCAGGCCCATGATCAGTTGCGGCATGACCGGCAGGATGATGCCGAAGCCGATGGATTCGATCAGTACCAGGATGACGATGAACGCCACGGCATGTTGCCGGTTCTGCATCGATGCAGGCATTGAATCCCTATTCCGCCACGCGGGAATTCCGTTCCGCCACTGAGCGCCAGTTGTTCGCCAGGTAGTCCGCAGTGCGCCAGGACGGCGCCTGGGAAGTCAAGGTCGGCCAGCCTAGCAAATTCGACTCTTGCATGGAATGACATTTCCCGGGCGGTTATGATGCGCCAAAGGAGGAGTCTCATGGCCGTTACCCGATCTCGCTGGATTCGCATCGCCGTCATCGCGGCGGCGGTTTATGTGCTGCTGGTGGTCGCTTTCGAGTCCATGCTCGGCTATTTCCAGCCTGCCGGCGGCGACAGCATCGTCATCGTCACCACGGACGATGCCGGCAATCCCCACGAACGTGTAATTTCAAGGCGCGATATCGACGGAAATATCTACGTCGCGGCAAATCACTGGCCGCGGCAATGGTACAGCCGCGCGATGGACCGCCCGCAAGTCGAAGTCGCGACCGAAGTCGGCGGTGACGCGCAGCCCTACCTTGCCGTGCCGCTGACCGGCGATGAACTCGAACGCGTCGCCGAAATCTACGACGCGGGACTGGTCTTCAAATTCATGACCGGCTTTCCTCCGCGACGGTTTCTGCGGCTCGATCCGCGCTGAGCGGAATTGCCTGCCTCAAAATTCTGTCGGCAGCTTCGCGAATCAGCACGAATTCAATGAACAAGACCATTAACTCTGCAAGATTCCTCATTACGAAGGCCATGAAGGACAGCGCGCTCCACGCTCGCCTGGTCGCCGGTCCGAAGCGGACGATAGAACAGGAACTCGGCGTCACTCTCGCCGATGGTCACGCAATACACGTTCACGTAATGACCGCGGGCGTTACACACCTGGTACTTCCGCCGTCAGGCAAGCGCAGCGAGGAAGAACGGCAGGCGGCGATCACCGGCCAGACCTCATTGGCCTTTCTCAAGAAAACGATGCACGACCCCGCACCTCCGTTGCGCCCCGCGGCCCAAAGGCAATTGGCCGCCCCGGTCAGCGCCATGAGCGCCGCAGAACTTGCCGGGGCCGGCAGGGAGAGCATCCGGCGCGGCCTCGGGTTTCTGGAGTCCGCGGTAGACGCAAACGGAGCCTGGCATTGCATCAGGTTCAATATCGCCGATCCTGACATTCCCCGGCATTATGAAAAGTCCGCATTCGTTTCCGCCTTCTGTGCGCTGGCGCTGGAAAGTTGTGAAGAAGTGAGCGCAAAGTCGATTTATGCCCGAACGCTCAACCATATCGTTGAGACCATGGAGTACCCCGGGCTTTGGCGCTACTACCGCCATTTGCCCCAGGATCTGGATAGCACCACTCTTTGCTCGCTGCTCATCGGCTCTCACCCCTGGATCGTGCTGGGAAGGAATGTTCCGCAAATTCTGGCGAACCGCGACGGGAATGGCCGCTTCATGACCTGGCTGCTGACGGAAAACGAACCCGATGTGGTGGCGAGATTCCGCATCGAAGCCGACCCGGTGGTCAATGCGGCTGTCATCGCCTGGCTCGGCGACTGCCCGGAAACAAGGCCGGCGCAACGCTGGCTGGAAGCACAGGTCAGAGAAGATAAATTGCGTGGCGCTTCCAAGTGGTACCCCGACACGGTCACCATTTACTATTTGATCGCGCGCGCCATGGTTCGCGCCGCGCCGGCCTTTGCCCAACTGCGAGAGGAACTGGCGAAACGCATCCTGGAATTGTGGGACAGGAAAGAAGGTTTCGGCAACGTGTTGCTCACGGCCCAGGCAATTTCGGCGCTTTCCGACATCGATGGTCTTGACCATATCGATACCAAAGTCCAGTTCGAGAAACTGCTGAGTTGGCAAAACGAGAACGGCAGTTGGCCGGAGCTGCTCGCGTCCGGTGATCAATCCCAGCTATACGGCGTACTCGGAAAATTCGGCTTTGCCTCCGAATCAACGACAACAGCGTTCTGCATCGAGGCCCTGGAACGCCTGTTAAAAGCGGCCGCCGTCTGACACATTCAAGCCCGCGCCTCGCGGTGCTAATATAGGAACAAGAACAAAATCGTCGGGGAGTCGTCATGCCACAGGATACAGTTTCAACCGGTGGTTTCAGCCCACAAAAAAAGAATTCGGTAAGCTGATCGAACCATCGATCTTCAATGCGTTGCCGCACTATCTGCCACTTTGCGTTTTTCCGCTGATAATTGCCGCAACAGCATTCGGCGGCTGGTGGCTGTTGCCGCCATTCCTCTTTTTCATGACCGCGAACGGCGTGATCGACAAGGTGGTCGGACTCGACGGCCGCAATATGGACCCGGCCGGAACGCCGCCTGCTTTGGCACAATCTGCCGGCCTGGGCCTGGGCTTTCGTTTGGCCCCCGACCCTCGTCTTCGGCATGTGGCAGATACTGGTCGCGAACCCCTTCGCCGTCTGGGAAGAAATCTTGCTGGCGATCATGCTGACCATGGAGACCCAGGCTGTCTTCATCGTCGGACACGAAATGATTCACCGGCGCACCACCTGGGAAAGGCGGCTGGGCGAATTTCTGCTCGCATGCGCCTCCTACCCGCAATATTCCACCGAACACGTCTATATCCATCATGCACAGGTCGGCACCCCTCACGATGTCGGATCAGCGCCCAAGGGCGAGAGTTTCTGGAGATACTTCCCCAAGGAAATCGTCAGCAATCTCACCAACTCCTGGAAAGTGGCCAGCGAACGACTGGCGCGCCGTCGCCTGCCGGTGTGGCGCCTGAGCAATCCTTTCTGGCGTTATGGCGCCTGCCTCGCATTCTGGTACGGGCTGGTATTCTGGATGGGCGGCATCTGGGCAGTGCTGGTCTTTGTCTTCCTCGGCTACGGCTGCGTCTTTTCGATGAAGCTCAGCAACTACCTGCAACATTACGGTCTGCGCCGGGTTCGGCTGGCGAACGGCCGCCGGGAAAAGGTAATGCCTCGCCATTCCTGGAGCGCCGACTGGAGGTTCAGCAACTGGATGTTCTTCAACATGCAGCGGCATGCGGACCATCACGCGATCGCGAGCCGGCAGTATCCGCTGTTGCAGAGTTCCGACCCCGAAAAATCGCCGCATCTGCCCGGGACCTATGGCGATATGATGAATCTCGTGGTGCGGCCGAAGCGCTGGTTCGCGAAAATGGACCCCATCGTCGATCAATGGCGCAAGCATTTCTATCCCGAGATCGAAGACTGGAGCGCCTACGACAGCCCGGTTTCAGCAGCGCGTCCCGACGCTTTCGACGCCATCGTCGAAATCTTCGACGCCGCTCTGCGGCTTGCCAGGTGGATCGAACGCAATCCGGAACTGCTCGACAATCTGAACGAGCGCGAGTTTACCGATCTCGACCTGCCGAAAGGATTCGGACCCGACCCCGAATCCGAATCGATCGCGCGTCGCGGATTGACCCGGCTGTACTGGACCCGCGAAATGGACGTTCAGGAAATGAAGAGTCAGATCGCCGAGATTCCCGCGGCCGATGCGAAGGACACCGCCGAGATCGTGCGCAACTGGTCGAACGACAAGGCCTTCCAGATCGGCATGCATATCGTGCGCGGCAACCTTTCGCCGGAAGAGGCGAAAGTCGCCTTGTCGAATCTCGCCGAAGCTGCGACCACGACTGTGCTGGCCGCCGTGGTCGCCGATTTCGTCGACCGGCGCGGTTCGCTGCGCGAGAGCGGTCTGGCGGCAATTTTTCTCGGTGACTTCGCCGCCCGGGAGGTCTACCCCGAAGCGCCGCTTGAGTTGCTGCTCGTGCATGACGGCCTGTCCCCGGCCGACAGCGAAAATCTCGGCAAGCGCTTTCGCGAAACCCTTTCCGGTCTGGTCCGGGACAGCCTGATATTTTCACCGCCGCCGCAAGGCGCAGGGCGCAGGGCGCAGGGCGCAGGGCGCAGGGCGCAATTGCGATTCTCGCGATGCCGTTTGGTGAATTGGCGGAACGCGGCGAAAGTTCCGGGCTCGAAGAAACACCCGACCTGACTCAGGCGCGATGCGTCTACGAGACCGGTGATTTGTCCATTGGCAGCCGGAGCAGCGAAATTCTCGAACAAATACGGAAAAACGGACCGCCGCCGGAACCATTGCACGAGACTGCCGAAGCCAAACCGGAAGATTAGTGAAAATGAAGGGTTCCGGGACCGGTATCCTGAGGAGAGCCACCCCTGCCGACCAGGGTATGGTCGAGCACCCCGTACTCACTCCGCACTTGCGCTTTCACGTGATCGGCGAACAGCAGACGCTGCTCGTTTCCGAAACTTTCAATACATTGCTCCACGGCGGTTTGTATTGCGATCTGTTGCCGCTGCTCGACGGCCGGCATACGCAAGGCGAAATAGTCGCCGCGCTTGAAGACCGCCATGCCGCCACGGAAATTCTCACGGCGCTGGCGTCGCTTTCCGCCAAGGGGTATGTGCTTTCCGCCGAACATGGCATGGACCGGGAGCGGGCGGCTTACTGGTCTTCGCTCGGCGCCTCGCCGCGCTGGGTCGAGCAGCGGCTGGCGGAAACCGGCATCGAAGTTGTCGGCGACGATGGCGGACTGACCCGGCGGATCGAGAAAAGTGGAATTCGCACAGGAAGCGAAAATCCCACTCTGAGCGTCATCGTCTGCGATGATTTCCTCGAAGAGCGCTTCTCCGGGAGAACCAGCGCCGGCTTGAAAGCGGCAAGCCCTGGATGCTCGTGCGCTCCCGAGGCATCCAGCCGTTGTTCGGTCCCGTATTTCTTGCAGACGGCGCGGGCCCCTGCTGGGCCTGTCTGGCCTACCGCCTGCGCGCCCACCAGGAGGTCCACAATTTTCTGCGCAATATCGGCGGCGAAGAAGCAGCCTTCAAACCCTTCGCCGAAGAACCCGCCGTCATCGATGCGCTTTGCGGACTGATCGCCGCGGAGATTCTGAAGTGGATCGTGCTGGGCGATGCGGCGCCGATTCACGAGCACGCGCTGACGATCAATACCGGCCGTTTCGAAAGTTCACGGCATCAGGTAATGCGCCGGCCGCAATGCCAGGCCTGCGGCGATGAAACGCTATACCGCCCGGATCGTCCGCCGGTACCGCTGCAACTTGAGGCAAGCCCCAAGTCCATCAGCAACAGCGGCGGTTCGCGTACGGTGGCGCCGGAAGTGACGCTGGCGAATACCGTCACCTGGTCAGCCCTGTCAGCGGTGTCGTCACCTGGCTTCAGCGAACGACCGAGGAAACCGATTCCTGGCTGCATGTCTACTGGGCCGGCAGCAATCTCGGCATGCGTAGCCGAAAACTGAGTTCGCTGCGGCGTAGCTTGCGCAGCAAGAGCGCCGGTAAGGGCAGCACGAGAGAACAATCCGAGGTCAGCGCGCTTTGCGAGGCGGTGGAACGATACTCCGGCGCCCTGCATGGCGAGGAAATCCGCATCCGCAAGCGCTTCAGCGATTTCACCGGAGACGAAGCGGCAATCCACCCCAACAAAGTCCAATTGTTCAGCGAAACACAACTCGAAAATGCCGCCGGCATCAACAGCAAGGGACACCCATACAATGTCGTCCCTCCGCGCCTCGACCCCGATGCCGAAATCGACTGGACGCCGGTCTGGTCTCTCTCAAGCCGGCACGCTACCCGACATACAAGCATGTCGTCCCTCCGCGCCTCGACCCCGATGCCGAAATCGACTGGACGCCGGTCTGGTCTCTCTCAAGCCGAAAGCATCGCTATCTGCCGACATCGATGCTCTACAGCATGGCGCCCGAGCAGCGCAGAGAATTCGACCTGATCGCCGATTCCAATGGCTGCGCCGCCGGCAACACCCGCGAAGAAGCAATCCTGCAAGGTTTTTTCGAGTTGGCCGAACGCGATGCCTTCGCGATCTGGTGGTACAACCGGCTGCGGGCGCCGGCGGTCGATCTTGCCAGCTTCAATGACGAGTACCTTGCAGGCGCCGCTGAATATTACGTTCAATACGAAAGAGACCTGTGGGTACTCGATGTAAGCTCGGATATCAGCATTCCCGCTTTCGTGGCGCTCTCGCGCAGACCGGGCGCGGAAACCGAAGACATCATATACGGCGCCGGCGCCCACGCCGAACCGAAGATCGCCGCCCAACGGGCGATCTGCGAATTGAACCATCGCCTGTCCACTCTGCAACAGGCCGACCGCATCTACGTGATGCAGGCGGGCAAAGTAGTGGAATTCGGGTCTTTCGAGGAATTGGTGGAAGCAGGCGGAGTATTCCGCGAACTCATCAAACGCCAGATCGTCTGATTCGGCTCAGGTCACAACCCAGGTATTGCCGCTGAGCAGGAGCGCGCCGAGATTTCCCTGGCGGGACTTTCCCTTGCGCCGACTGAATTGTTCGTCGAAGCTCGGCTGTCGCCGCCGGTAGAGAACGCCGATGGCGATCGGAAAATCGGGTCCGTTCATGGCTGCGAGCAATTGCGCGAGCGCGAGATTGGATTCGTCGTGCACCAGCACGTCATCCGAGTCTGACGGAACGACTTCAAGCGTCAGGCTGTCGCGGTCGAGCCGTATCGCCTTTTCCTTGTCCTTGCCGAATACCACCGGCTCGCCATGTTCTACTTCCACGCGGAAATCCCGCGCGGTCTGGCGGTCCTTGACCGGTTCGAAAATGCCGTCGTTGTAGATCGGGCAGTTCTGCAGAATTTCGATGAAGGCCGTGCCCTTGTGCTCGTGTCCGGCGCCGATTACCGCGGACAAGTGCTTTGCGTGGGTATCGATGGAGCGAGCGATGAATGCGCCGCCTGCGCCGAAGGCGATCGCGCAAGGCGACAGGGGAGGTTCGACCGAGCCGCCGGGCGAGGAAGGCGAATGGGTGCCGACTCTGGAGGTGGGCGAATACTGGCCCTTTGTGAGACCGTAAATCTCGTTGTTGAACACCAGCACTTGCATGTCCAGGTTGCGGCGCAACGTATGGATCATGTGGTTGCCGCCGATACTGAAGCCGTCGCCGTCGCCGGTGATCACCCAGACGTCGAGTTCGGGATTCGCCAGCTTCACGCCGGTGGCGATGGCCGGCGCGCGGCCATGGATCGTGTGGAAGCCGAAGGTGTTCATGTAATAGGGAAAACGCGAGGAACAACCGATGCCGGAAATGAACACCTGGTTTTCCCGCGGCCGGCCGAGCGTGGGCATCAGCTTCTGCACAGTTTTAAGGATGGCGTAATCGCCGCAGCCCGGGCACCAGCGCACTTCCTGGTCGGAAGCGAAATCCTTCAGTGTAAGGTTCGGCTGATTCATTTTTCAGCCTCCGCTGCGCGGCATTTGGCATGGATGGCCGCGAGAATTTCGCCGATTTTGAACGGCTGGCCGGTAACCTTGCTCAGACTTTCCGCTTCCAGCAGATACTCCGCCCGCAGCAGGCGCACGAACTGCCCGGTATTCATTTCCGGCACGAGGATCGAATCGAAACGGCGCAGCAGTTCGCCGAGATTGCGTGGCAAGGGGTTCAGGTAGCGCACCTGGATGTGGGAAACCGAAAGTCCTTCGAGCCGCGCTCGTTTCACGCCCTGGTGAATGGCGCCATAAGTCGAGCCCCAGCCGACCACCGCCAGCTTACCGGAATCATCGCCCAGGTCGACTTCCTGCAAGGGTATGTCATCCGCGATGCCGGCCACCTTGGCAATACGCATGTCGGTCATTTTCTGGTGATTCGCCGGGTCGTAGGAGATATTGCCGGAATCGTAGTTGCTCTCGATGCCGCCGATGCGATGTTCGAGGCCGGCAGTGCCGGGCCGCGCCCAAGTGCGGGCCAGAGTTTCGGGATCGCGACTCGAAGGATTGAAATCCACCGAATCTTGCGCGAATTCAACCTCGAACGGCTTCAGGTCGTCTGCTCGCGGAATTCTCCAACGCTCGGCGGCGTTGGCCAGGTAACCATCCGACAACAGCATGACCGGCGTCATGTAGCTTGTGGCCAGGCGCACAGCTTCCTGTGCGATTTCGAAACATTCGGGCGGCGTGGCGGGCGCGATCACGGGTAAGGGCGTATCGCCGTGGCGGCCGTAAAGCGCCATGTTCAGGTCCGATTGTTCGGTCTTCGTCGGCAATCCGGTCGAAGGCCCGCCACGTTGGGTGTCGATAACGATCAGCGGCAGTTCCGTCGCTATCGCCAGCGACATGCCTTCCGACTTCAGGGCGATACCCGGGCCGGCGCTGGAAGTCACGCCGAGCGATCCGGCGAAGGATGCGCCGATGGCGGTGCATACCGCCGCGATTTCGTCTTCGGCCTGAAACGTGCTCACACGGAAATCCTGGCGATTCGACAACTCGTGCAACAGATTCGAGGCGGGGGTGATCGGATACGACGCGAACAGCATGTCGACGCCGGCGAGTTCGGTTCCCGCCAGCAGTCCCCAGGCCAGGGCCTGGGTGCCGGTTATGTTCCGGTACAGCCCGGGTTCGGACTTCGCCCGGGGTACGCGATAGACGTGAATGCCCGAGGGAAGCTCGGCGGTCTCGCCGAATGCATGCCCGGCGTTGAGCGCGGCGATATTGGCCTCGGCGATTTCCGGCTTGCCGGCGAACTTGGTCCTGAGATTGTTAATGGTGGCCTGACGGTCGCGGTCGAAAAGCCACATGACCAGGCCCAGCGTCCACATGTTCTTGCAGCGCAGGCTCGCCTTGTGGCCAAGGCCGAATGAGTCGACGGCGGCAAGCACCTGGGACGATATGTCGATATCGAGCACCCGGTAGCCATCCAGCGAGCCGTCGTCCAGGGGACTGGCGGCGTAGCCCGCCTTGTTCAGATTCTTGGCGGTAAAGGCGCCCCGATCGACGATGACGAGGCCCCCGTCGACCACATTGGCGAAATTGGTGACCAGCGCCGCCGGATTCATCGCCACCAGCACGTCGAGGGCGTCGCCGGCGGTGGTGACGTCTTCCGAGCCGAAATAGATCTGGAACGCCGAAACCCCGAATGTCGCCCCCACCGGCGCGCGGATCTCGGCCGGAAAGTCGGGAAAAGTCGAAAGATCGTTGCCGTAGAGCGCCGTCGCCAGGGTGAAATTGGAACCCGTCAACTGCATGCCGTCGCCGGAATCCCCTGCAAAGCGCACGACAACATCCACCACCTCGCCTTCGTCGAGATGGTGTTCATCCAGTTTTTCTTCGACAAGCTCCATGGGAATTAACGCGACAGACAGGCAAGAGGCGGGATTCTAACAGATTTACAGATGCGCCAACGGTGTTCCCTCGCTTGTCATTGCGCGCAACGAAGCGAAGTCGCGGAATCCCCTAGCAGATCCTGCGACTACGCGCGGAATGACCCTTAAACCTCCAGTTGCGGCATCGGCGTCACCTGTTGCAGTTCCCTGTGGATGCAAGAATTGCCGAAAGCATGTCATGCATTGCAAGCACAGTCAGATCCCACGATAATCGTACCCTGCGATTCCTCATAAAACCACTGGTGAGCGTCAGCCTCTCCCGCTAACGGAGCCGACGATTGCCTGACGCCGGGGAAAGCCGCTCATCGGGCCGGTGGGAGACGTCGCGGCGCGACAGCTTCTTCCGCGCTCTGCCGGATGCCGATTTCGGCTACCCTGCGCTGCCCCGAAGAACCGGCTTTTCGCGCAACCGGCCGCGGCGCACCCTCACGAGGTGTCGAGCAACTCCGGCTCGCGGGGACGGACACCGAAGGCGAT
This sequence comes from Pseudomonadales bacterium, assembly GCA_963666325.1. Taxonomy (GTDB): domain Bacteria; phylum Pseudomonadota; class Gammaproteobacteria; order Pseudomonadales; family Pseudohongiellaceae; genus UBA9145. The sequence goes on along the minus strand of OY762706.1, from coordinate 3,457,649 downwards.
AGCGCCGTACAGCGTCTCCCAGTCGCGCAGAACATGGGTGGTGAACAGGCTTCTCACCTTTTGCCGGAAGTACAGGGGCCGTTCCGCCCGGGCCTGCGCCGCCTGGAACAGGCGGCAGTTCCTCTGTTGCACCTGGTCGATGAAGAAAGCGAGCATCATCAGGTGCGCGAACACTGTCGCCAGATGGTTGTCGCCGTGACCGTAGTTGTGCTCAAAGCCGTAGCCCTGGTTCTTCAGGGTGTTGAAAGTCTCGTTCTCGATGCGCCAGCGGGCGCGGCCCGCCCGCATCAGCGCCTCGGCGTTCGCTTCGGCGATCTCGATGTCCGTGACCCAGGAGAAGCGTCGTTCCTTCTTGCCGGGACGGGTCTCCCGACACTCCAGAAAGTTCACCTCCAGGTCGAAGTGCGCCTCGTTCAAGGGCGCGCCGTTGAGATAGCGGTAGCGGCGCGACACGCCGGCGGCGTCCACCGTCTCGAACATCCGCGTCCCCGGCGTGGCCTCCACCCACTCGAACAGATGCCGGTGGTCCCCCGGCTTCACGCCCAGCACGAATCGCATGTCCAGCGACCGCAGCAACTCGATGTGCGGCCCGTTCGACGCCAGCGCGTCCTCCACCACCAGCAACTTCAGATGCGGATGCTCCCGCCGGACATGGGTCAGCAGCCGCTTCGCGGCGTTGCGCTCGCAGTCGTTCTTCTGCGACCCGTCCTCCCGCGCGATCGGCTCCGGCGCCAGCGGAAACACCTCCCGGTGCGCCGGATGCACCAGCACCGCCCCCAGCATCTGGTGATAATACGTCACCCGCCCGTCCCGGCGGCGCTTCTCGCAGCAACGCTTGCAGCGCACCCGCGAAGAGGAAAAATACCCCGTGCCGTCCACCGACAGCAGATAATGACCCAGCCAGGTGAACCCCTCCAGCCCCTTGCCTCGCTGCAACACCGCGAACAACCGCTTGAACGCGCCCCGCAGCACCGAGGGCTCCACCTCGTCCAGCCGCTCCCGCAGCGCCGTGTCGCACGGCGCGTCACCGATGCCGTACAGATGCTTCAGATTCTCCCGGATCAACCCGTCGTCCCGCGCGCCGCGGTCAAACTGCAGCAGCGAGGGAAACTTCAGCCCGAACACCGCCAGACCCGACATCAGATAATCCGGCAGACCCCGCTTGCGGCCCCGCACCGAATCCGGAATCCGCTCGAAACACTTCCGAACCTCCCGCAACAAACCCGGCGCGCTCAACGCGCCGCGCAACGCAAGCTTGGCCATGACAACTCCCCTCAACACAGAGACCTCATGACCGTTTATCCGAATCCAGCACGAAAAGTTTACGAAAACCTTTTTTTACGGCAATCGCAAACCGTTGATTTCATTGATATCTGATTTGCAGCGGGAATCGCTGTGCAATCTCAATTTGCGACTTGACGGTTCCCGATACGTCTCGCCTCGTCCTTGCCCGGCAGGGCTCCAAGCAGTTCGGAAACGGAGCTTGTCTGGCCGGGCGGAGTCCAGTCCGGCGCAAGTTCGGCCAGAGGCGCCAGCACGAATTCGCGCTCCACGAACCGCGGGTGCGGCAATTGCAATTCGGGGCTGTGTACGGTCCTCGCACCCCATAGGATCAGGTCGAGATCCAATGTTCTCGGCGCATTGCGTCCGTCGCCGCGCCGGCGTCCGAATTCCGCTTCGACTTCCAGCAATTTCACCAGCAGCGACTCCGGCGTCAATTCCGGCGGCGGCCACAACATCGCCGCCGCATTGACGAAATCCGGCGTGCCCGGCGCGCAATTGCGAGGGATTGTGCGATACAGGGAAGAACACAGCGGTGGCGCCGCACTGAGCCTGTGCAGCTCCGCCAGCGCTTGCCGCACCATCCGTTCGGGCGGCCCGAACCGGCCGGGCAGGTTCGAACCGACGGCAACGACCGCGGCTTCGTCGAATTTCCGGTTACTTGTGAGCGGCCGCCGAGAATTCATGCACGGAATCCACGAAAACGGCGACATGTTCCGGATCGACTCCGGGCGTGACGCCATGACCGAGATTGAAGACATGGCCGGGCCCGGAGCCCCAGGAACGCAATATGGCCGCCACTTCCCGGCGAATGACCGCCGGTTCGGCATATAGCACCGACGGGTCCATGTTCCCTTGCAGCGCAGTCTTGCGGCCGATGCGCGAGCGCGCGCTGCCGATGTCCACTGTCCAGTCCAGGCCTACGCAATGGCAGCCGCTGGCGGCGATTTCTTCCAGCCAGCCTCCACCCTGCTTGGTGAAGAGAATGCAAGGCACTGTCCGTCCTTCCCGTTCCCGAATCAGGCCGTCCACAATACGCCGCATATAGGCCAGGGAGTACTCCAGATAGGCCGGAGTCGAAAGAATGCCGCCCCAGGTGTCGAAGATCTGTACTACCTGCGCGCCGGCGCGAATTTGCGCGTTCAGATAGTCGGTTACCGCCCCCGCAAGCTTGTCCAGCAACAGGCGGCAGGACTCCGGATGGTCGTACAAGAATTGCTTGGCGCGCCGGAAATCCTTGCTGCCGCTGCCTTCGATCATGTATGTGGCGAGCGTCCAGGGGCTGCCCGCAAAGCCGATCAGCGGCGCCCTGCCGTTCAGTTCGCGGCGGATCAGCGCGACGGCATCCATGACATAGGCGAGGTCGTCGGTCGCGACGATGTCAGGCAGGGCTTCGACGTCCGCCGCGCTCCGGACAGTTTTGCGGAAGCGCGGTCCCTCGCCTTCAGTGAAGTACAGCCCCAGCCCCATGGCGTCGGGAATGGTCAGAATGTCGGAAAAAAGGATAGCCGCGTCAAAAGCGTAACGCTCCAGCGGCTGCAAGGCGACTTCGCAGGCAAGTTGCGGATTCCGGCAAAGGCTCATGAAATCGCCGGCGCTTTTGCGTGTGGCGCGATACTCGGGCAGGTAACGGCCGGCCTGCCGCATCATCCAGACGGGGGTGACGTCGACGGGCTTTCTTTCCAGTGCCCGTAGCAGGCGATCATTGCTGAGTGTCAAGGACCAGGGCTCCCTGCTTTCCCGCGCGACTGATTTCCGAGTGCACGTTGCTGATGCGCCGAATCCACGGCTCCAGATCGACGAAACTGCCCGCCAGCCGCGCCCGGGCATCCATAGCGGCCTCCCAATCGGGATAAATTCCGTCGACCGCGACGAACCACGGTCCGCGTTGGCGCCGCGTCTCATAGTAACCGTGAATTTCGCCAAGTTGCGAGGCGGCGATGAATCCGCGAACGCCTTCCTCCGAAGTCGAAGCGATGATCTGAACGGTGAAACTGTCCGGGGGCGCGCCAAGCAGCATCAGTTCGAATTCGCTCAATCCCGGCGATTCACCGCCGGATGGCGTTGCGGATGGCGAAGGCGCGGGGCCGGCAACGTCGTCCCGGGCGGTCCCGGCAGAGCCGGGCCTGACCGGCACGTTTAATGAAATTTGCCGGGACTCGCCGCCGGCTTCGGGGGACGCGGACAATTCCAGTTCATTTACCGGCCAGAAAACCACCGCCACCAGCGCCAGACTCAGGGCGAACGCATACCACAAATAGCGAAACTCGGGGCGGTCGGTCTTGTCGTCGTCATGCGATTCGTGGCCTCGGCCACGGTCGGACAAGCGTCCGAACATGCGTCCGACCGAAGGCACTTCGTCCGATTGCAGAAACGCGGCCGTCAATTCATTGATTTTTCCGGGCAGACCCGCGGACTGTTGCAGAAGATCGAGTCCGGCCTGGGAAGACAAGGGCAGGCTTTCGCCATAGCCGGCCCGGGCAAGTTTAAGGTGGATGTATTCCGCGATTTCGACTCGATTGAGCGCCGGCAGTTCGTGCATCGCCATCTTTGCGCGATAGCGTTCGCGCAACCGGGACTGCAGCATTTCCTTCAGTTGCTCCTCGCCCAGCAATACCAGGTGAATCGCTGACCACCGCTTGGCAAGCAGCCTTTCGACGAGTTTCATGCAGTCCGATCCCAGCTCGTGGGCATTGTCGATGACCAGCAGGATCGACTTGCCCGAACGCGCGAACTCGATCGCGCGCTCACTGAGCAAGTCAAGGCCGGGGCTGATGTCGCCGGGCGGATCGAGATCCAGTTTCAGTAACAACTCGCGCAACAGATACTGCGCTGTCGTGAAGAGATCGACCGAAATCTGCACCGGCCGGACATCGTTCCCGGAGAGTTCGCGAAAGCGAAAGGCGAGCCGGGTCTTGCCGCTTCCTTCCGGTCCGACTACAGCATCGAGCGAGACTTGCCTGTCTTCGCCGGCCAACACATTGAGCACGAGATTTTCGCGGCCGCCGCCGCCGAAAAAGTCATCCCGCCGAAATTCGCCGTCGAACGGGTCGTGTTTCAGCCGCAACTTTTCAACATACGGTTTCATGGTTCAGTGGCAGAGCCCGGCTTGCGCCGTCAATGTCTGCGCAAGCAGGGGCCGCTCCACTTCGTCCGCGATTACCGCTCTCCCTATGTCCTTCAGCAGCACGAAGCGGATTCTGCCCTGCTCGGCCTTCTTGTCGGAAGACATCAATTCCACATATCTGTCCAGGCTTATATCGGCAGGTGGGACCACGGGCAAACCGAAATCATCCTCGAGAACAGTACGGACCCGCCGCGCCGAAGCTGCGTCCAGCCAGCCCAGGCGGCGCGACAGATCGGCGGCCATTACCATGCCCGCGGCAACAGCCTCGCCATGCAACCAGACGCCATAGCCGGACGCCGCCTCTATGGCGTGACCGAAGGTATGACCGAGATTGAGCAAGGCGCGCACGCCCGATTCGCGCTCGTCCCGGGCAACGATATCGGCCTTCGCCCGGCAGCAGCGGGCCACGGCCTCGACGAGCAGGTCGGGCTCCAGCGTCAACATGCCGACGGCATGCCGCGCCAGCCAATCGAAGAACTCACTGTCGTCGATGAGACCGTATTTGACCACTTCCGCCAGGCCCGCCCTTACTTCCCGCCTGGGCAGGGTTTTCAGCACCGCCATGTCGGCTATCACGCAGGCGGGCTGATGAAACGCGCCAATCATGTTCTTTCCCAGCGGATGGTTTACGCCGGTCTTGCCGCCGACAGACGAGTCGACTTGCGCCAGCAGGGTTGTCGGCGCCTGGATGTAGCGTACACCGCGCAGCCAGGTGGCGGCGGCGAATCCCGTGATATCGCCGATTACGCCGCCGCCCAGGGCGATCAGGCTGGATTTGCGGTCGATCCTTGCCGCCATGAGCTTGTCATAGATTACGCTGAGCGTCGCCAGATGCTTGTGCTGTTCTCCGTCGGGAAGAATGACGGTGGTCACCGGCAAGCCTTGCAGGGTTTCCAGCACCCGGTCCAGGTAGAGCGGCGCAACGACGTCATTGGTGATTATCGTGGCGCGCCCCCCACCCAGGGCCTGCCGCAGAAGTTCGCCGTCCGCCAGCAGATTCTCGCCGATATGTATCGGATAACTTCTGCTGCCCAGGTCTACGTTCAATGTCTGCATGTCCAGGTCTCAATCGACGGCGACGCTTCCTGTCCGGTATCTGTTCAATTCCCGCTTTACGGCTCTGCTGACCAGTTGCGGAAATTTGCGTTTGGCTTCGACCCGAATATCCGCCAGTTCGCTGTAGATCGGGTGGCGGTATTCGTACAGTTCGCGGATGCGCTGCTCGCGGTCCGCCCCTCGCAGCAACGGCCTGTTCTTGTCCTTGAGTTTCCGGCTCAATTGCGCCTCAAGCGAAACGTACAGGTAGACCACGATGCCCCGATCTTTCAGCAGGATTCGATTTTCGGAGTCGAGTACGGCGCCGCCTCCCGTCGCCAGCAGAATTTCCTGCTGCTCCGTCAGCGTTGCGATCATGCGTGATTCCCGGCGCCGGAAGCCGGCTTCCCCTTCCACGTCGAAGATCCAGGAAATGCCGGCGTTCGCCGATTTTTCGATCTCCTGATCGGAATCGAGAAACTGCAATCCCAGGTCCCGCGCGAGCAAACGGCCCACGGTGGTCTTGCCGGCGCCCATCGGGCCGATCAGAAACACGTTTTCAGTATCTTTCATCAGCGGGCAATGGTAAACAATTTCCCTGGCCGACGCATTGCGCGAGCGAGTCGTCCGGGAGGAACTCAGAGTACGGCGGGAACGATTCCCGGAGTGATGAAAATCAGCAGTTCGGTACGCCTGGTGTCGGAGACGGTTCTTTTGAACAGCCACTCCAACCCGGGAATGTCGCCCAAAACGGGCGTCTTCGACTCGGTGGCCGTCGCCTCTTCGCGAAACACGCCGCCGAGGACGATCGTTTCACCGTCACTGACCAGCGCGCTGGTAATGACTTCATTGGTGTTGATAGCAGGCACGCCCGAGGCAGTCGGCGAAATCGAGTCCTGCCTGATTTCAAGTTGCATGTTTATCTTCCCGTTCGGCGTTATCCTGGGCGTGACCCGCAATAGCAAAACCGCGTCCTCGAACTGGGTCACGGAACCGCCCGCGGCGCCTCCGGCCTGGGACTGGTAGGGAATTTTCACGCCGGAACGGATTTCGGCCGTGACCTTGTCCTGGGTCGTCACTTTCGGCCTGGCGATAATCTCGCCATTGCCGCTGCTTTCGATGGCGGCGAGTTCAAGTTCGATCAAGTCGCTGTTGCCGGTATAGCCGATGCTGAAGGAAGTCCTGGAAGCCACGCCCAGATCGAGCGCCAACTGGTCCTGCGACTGCGCCGGCGTGAGTCCCTGGTTTATACCGTAGCGGAATCGGCTTTCCTGGCCGGGCGTTCCCGCGGCGCCCCAGCGGACGCCGAATTCGCGAGAATAATCCGTCGAAACGTTGACTATGCGCGCTTCGATCAGTACCTGCCGCACGGGTACGTCAAGGTTTGCCAGCAAATCCCGTATCGCGGTCAGATTCCGCTCCAGATCCTGCACGATCACGGTATTGGTGCGGACATCGACTACAGCCGAGCCGCGGGGCGACAGCAACCCCCGGCCAATGGCCCGGGTTTCCTCCAAACCGGTGTTCGTTTCGTCCGCGCCCGCGTCGGTGGCGGAAGCACTCGCTTCCGTGGCGGCGGTGCCGGCGCCGAGTACGAGTTCAAGCAGAGCAGCCGCATCGGCGTAATTGACCTGGAACAGTTCGGTAATCAGCGGCGCCAGTTCCAGCGCCTGTCGCTCGACATCGAGTTCCCGCTCCCGCTGCAAGGCCATTTCTTCGGCGGTTGTCACATACAGGACATTGCCTTCCAGACGGTACGCGAGATTTCCGGCCCGCAGCACGAGTTCGAGCGCCTGCTGCCAGGAAACGCCATCGAGTTGCAAGCTGATATTGCCCGCGACCGCCTCCCCCGCCACCAGGTTGAAGTTCTGCTCATCGGCCAGAATCTGCAAGGCGAAGCGGATGGGAACATCCTGAAAGGAAAGGCCGGAAACTTCCTCTGCCGCAGGCGGCGCAAGGTCCTGCTGCGCTTGCGCCGGGGCCCAGTGCGACGCGGCGAGCAAGGCCACGATGCAGCACCGCAGCTTCCGCCGGATTGAACTGGCGATAACTTCGTTCACAAGTCTTCTTCCCACCGCAGGAGAATCTGCGTTTGTGTGCTTGTTCCGGATTCGTCGGTTTTCCATTCGCTCAACTCCACGCCCTGATCCGTAATTTGCCGCACCCGGGCCCGGTCAGGGCCAAGGACATCGCCGCGTTTGACTCGATGCACCGCACCGGAAGGATCACGCAGCAGCCCGATGTAGCGCTGTCCGTCTATGAGCATTCCGACCAGGCGCAACTCGTTCAATGAGAATTTCTCCAGCGGATTTCGGCTGGACCAGGCTGCTTCCGATCCGGATTCCGCTGGCTCGGCAAACGGCGCGAACGGATCCCGGTTTGCGTAAGCGGAATAAGCGAACGGTTCCGCCGAACCCCGCGCGGTCAAGTAGGCCGGGTCTTCTTCTGAACTCGCAAATTCAACGGACAATCCTGAGTCAGACAATGGCCGATAACGATACGTACGAGCGCGTAACTCAAGTTCCGCCTTGCCTGCCGCAGACTCCTGCAAGGAGAAATCATGCATGGTGACGATGCGGTCGAGCGCCGCGGCGCCGCTGAAAAATGCGCCGATCTCGTGGTAGCCGCCAGTGACGCGAATATCGATGGGCTGCTCGACATAATGCGGTCGGTCAAGTTCAGCTGCCAGCCCGATGGAATCGAAGCGCAAGCCGAAATCCAGACCGAGCGCGGTTACTTCGTCAATCAGGGCCGGAATTTCACTCTGATACGGTAGCTGCCGCAATATCCTCATATAGGGCTCCTCGATTTCCCGCGCCTGTTGCCGGTAGCCGTCCAGGTTCGCAACGCTTCGCTTGAGCCGCTCGAGTTCCGCCGCCAATTCCACCTCCTCCACGCCGAGTAGCGCGTCGCGTTCCTGTTGCTCCCGCAACCGCAGCAGATATCCTCCGGCTAGAAGGAAAGCTGTCAGCAGCAATACGATGCCTGTCTTGACCGAGGCAGGCCAGGCGCCGGCTCCCTGCGGCGCGGTGAGTTCGCGCCAGTCGAATTCGTGCAGATCGCGAACGATTCCGGCAAGCAATGACATCGGCTTCAACTCCCTTCTTGATCAAGCAGCAACAACAAGGTGAATTCGAACAAGCCACGTGAGGCGTGCGCCGAATCCACGCCGGCAACGCCCGCGAGTTGCACATCTAGAAAATTCGGTGAAGCGGAGAGCTTGCGCATCAACTCGGCGACCGCGGCATGGGAATCCGCAAATCCCTCGACTCGTACTTCGCCGCCGCTGCGGGAAAGCCGCCGGTAGTAGGCAGCAGCCGGAAGATGCGAAGAAAGCTCGGAAAGCACTTGTGCGGGCAAGGGCCGGCTGCGCTGGAGGCCAGTCAACACCCGCATGTGCAATGTGGCGTCGTCCTGTTCCTGCCGCAGGCGTTCGGCTTCGGCGCCGCGCTCGCCGAGCAGGGCGATTTCGGTTTTCAGGCTCTGAATCGCGGCGGAATGGCCGGCAATGCTGGCGTTGAGGCGGCGGTCGAAAAGCGCCACAAGCAACAGGCCAATCAGCGCCGAGACCGCCATGGCGCCCAGGAATCGCCGCCGGCTCCACTCCCGCTTGCGTTCTCTCCAGGGCAGCAGATTAACCACGCCGGTCACCTGCGATCGCCAGCCCCGCCGCGAGCAACAGGGATGGCGCATCTTTCGCGATCGGGTCGGCGCCGGTAAAGGGATTGGCCACCTGCACAGGCATGGACAGAAAGTTCTGTGCGCGCTCCCTCAATCCATCGGCGCCGGCCGCGGCGCCGCCAATGTACAACCGTCTCACCCGGCCATGGCGCGAGGAGGAATGAAACAATTGCAGAGCCTGTCCGAGTTGTCTTGCCACTTCGGCCGACCAGGCATCCAGTTCGCACTCATCTTGCGCACATCCGCCGAAAGGCCTCTCTCCGCTGTATATGGAACGGCCGTCCTGAAGTACATGCAGGCTGATGGCGCCGGCGCCGATATCGGCAACGGCGCCAGGTTCGCCCGCGGGGTGTTCCGGCGCCAACAGGCGCCATGCCCGCTCGATCGCGTGATGTTCCACATCCACACCGGCAGTTCGCAGCCCGGCGCATTCAATTGCCCGTTCGCGCAAGTCGACATGTTCCCGCCGGCAAACCGAAAGCAGGATCGTACCGGCGGGATGTTCCGGATCTTCGAGACGGCGAAAATCGATGCGAACTTCGTCGATGGGCCAGGGAATGTAGCGGTCGGCTTCCGCCACAATCTGCGCTTCCACCTCGGCATCCGTCATTTCCGGCTCCATCGCAAGCGTTCTTTGCATCGCCGCGGATGAAGGCACGGCGGTTACGGCGCGTTTGCCGGGCGCCCGCAGCGATCCCGCCGCTTCCGCGATGCAGCGCCCTACGGCTTCCACGTCGCGGATGATCCGGTCCTCCGCGACCGCGTCGCCGGGCAAGCGCCGGGTCGCGTAATCGGGCGGCATCCCGGCTCTTGCGGGCCATCGCAGCAGTTTCACCGAGCAAGAATCGATATCGACTCCAAGCGGTCCGCGGCCGGCGCCCCGGAAGGGTTTTTTGCACATCGATTCGGTCAGTCGAAAAGGCATTGACACATCCTTGAAGATTTCCATGCCCAAAGGTGTAGCACCGATCCGCCGATCAGCCCTGAAATCGGGCAAAAAAAATCCGGGACGCCGCCGGCTGCAATGATTTCGGGAGCAAATGCAAGGGTCGGGGTGTATAATTGTCGGCAGTCGCGCCGCTTGACCGATTACCCGGCCGGAGCCCCGGCCCGGACGCGAATCTCCGGCGCGCACAGGATCTCGCGTGGACGCCAGACTGAAACCGTATGTAAAGTGGGGTGGACTTTTTTCGCTCGCCAGTCTGGCGGGCGCCTGCATGGTTGCCTCGGCGGCGTTTCTGTATCTGGCGCCCCTGCTTCCTTCCGCCGAAACCTATCGCGACGTGCAATTGGAAACGCCGTTGCGCATCTACACTTCGGAACTGCGTCTGATCGACGAAATCGGCAACCGCCGCGACCCGGTGGAATTCGAAGATTTGCCCCGGGTGCTCATCGACGCGCTGATCGCCACCGAAGACGTGCGCTTCTATTCCCATCCGGGCGTCGACATCCAGAGCCTGCTGCGCGGCTTCTACGGCTTCGTCACCGGCAACCGGCTCGGCGGCGGCAGCACCATCACGATGCAACTGGCCAATAATCTTTCCTTTGACAGCGACAATGTATACATGCGCAAGTTCAAGGAAATCGTGTTTGCATTGCAGATTCAGCGGGAATTGACCAAGGAGGAAATCCTTACCCTGTATCTGAACACGATTTATTTCGGCTCGGGCGCCGATGGCATCGGCGCCGCTGCTTCGGTCTATTACGGCAAGGAAGTCAGCGAACTGACCCTGGCCGAATCCGCCATGATGATCTCACTGCTGCCCTGTCCATCGGCCTGTAATCCGCTGGCCGATCCGGAACGCGCCCTGAGCCGCCGCGAAACGCGGCTGGCGAATATGCGCAATGAAGGAATGATCGGCGGGGAGGAATACCGGGTTGCCGCGGCCATGCCCGTTTCCGCAAGCAGGCGCAGCCGCAATATCGAGGTGCCGGCGCCCTATGTGGCGGAAATGGTGCGCCAGGAGTTATACGAACAGTTCGGTGAAGACGCCTATACCCAGGGATTCCAGGTCATCACCAGTATCGAAGGCGACAAGCAGATCCTGGCCAACAGAGCCCTCATCGACGGGCTGGAAAACTACTACGACAAGCGGCACGGTTACCGTGGGCCTTCCGCCAATCATCCGCCCGATTCGCTGGAACCCGAGCAACAGTGGCTGCGGGAACTCGAAGGAGTTCCTGCCTACGGCAACCAGCGGCCCGCCATAGTCACGGCGATGCAATCCCGGTCCTTTACCGCGTTGCTGCAATCGGGAGAGTACATCTCCGTACCCTGGGAGGGAATCCGCTGGGCCTACCGCTTCCGTAACCGCAACGAAGCCTGGCCCCCGCCGCAGGCCGCCGGCGACATCGTGGCGGTGGGAGACCTGGTCAGGGTTCGCGAGACGGACGGGGAATGGCAGCTTGGGCAGGTGCCTGACATACAGGGAGCGCTGGTATCGGTATCGCCCAATGACGGTTCGATCCTGGCCCTGGTCGGTGGCTACGATTTCCGTCTCAGCCAGGTGAATCGCGTAACGACGCCGCGGCCTCCCGGATCCAATTTCAAGCCCTTCATGTACGCCGCGGCGCTGGCCAACGGCTATTCGCCCGCGAGTACGATCAATGACGCGCCCTTCACCCGCGGCGATTACCGGCCCAGCAATTACGAGAACAATTTTCTCGGCCCGATAACCTTGCGTCACGCCTTGAGAGAATCGCGCAACGTTCCGGCGGTGCGCCTGTACGACCAACTCGGCTCGGCCACCGTCCTGCCTTACATCGGCAAATTCGGATTTCCGACGCAGGACTTTCCCGGCAACGATCTTACCGTGGCGCTTGGCAGCCAGGATACGCAGCCGCTCGAAATCGTCGCCGGCTACGCCTCGATCGCCAATGGCGGTTTCGAAGTCAGCCCCTGGCTGGTGCGCCAGATTTCGAACATAGCCGAAGGCATCGTATTTCGCGCCGAAGCGATGCCGGTTTGCGATGACTGTTCCACGGAAATCGGTTCGGCGTTTCCGGAAGCCGCGCCAAGGCGCGTCATCGACGAACGCGTCGCATTCGTTCTCGGCTCCATGTTGCGGTCGGTGATCGAAGACGGCAGCGGCGCGCGCGTACAACGCGAAATCAACCGTTCCGATCTCATGGGAAAGACCGGCACCACCAACGGCCCACAGGAATTGTGGTTCTCGGGATTCAACCGAAACATCGCGACTACGGTTTTCGTCGGTTTCGATCAGCCGGAGCCGCTCGGGGAAAGGGAGCAGGGAGCGACGGTCGCGGTGCCCATCTGGATCGACTACATGAAGCAGGCGCTGGAAGGAGAACCGGAACTCACCTTGCCTCGTCCGGATGGAATCGTCGACCGCCTGGTCGACCGCGACAGCGGTGCGCCGGCAACGCCCGGCGATCCGAATGCGGTTTTCGAGTATTTCCTGGCGGAAAACGCGCCTGAAGTCGGCGCCGGGCAGGCGCCCGGATCAGAATCGTCCGCCGACGAACAGCAGCCGCTCAGTACGGAAACGATTTTCTGAATATACGGAAGCTCTGGTAAGTCAGGGGTTTCCGAGCGGCTCAGACCCGGCGGTCGCCGAATCGCCGCTTGAACCGGTCCACCCTGCCTCTCGAGTCAAGAATCTTCTGCTTGCCGGTATAGAACGGGTGGCATTGCGAACAGACTTCGATCAGGATGTCCTTGCAAAGCGTGGATCGGGTCTCGACCACGTTGCCGCAACTGCAGGTCGCCTTGATCTGCGCGTATTCCGGATGGATTTCAGGCTTCATGGAACCAGGTCTCGAACAGGGTGATCCCGCGTCGGTAGCGCTTGCCGCTACTTCGCGGGGCGAGCATTCTAACAGACCCGTGCTCGTAAGCAAGAACGAAAAGAGGTCGAAGTCCTCTTTAAAGTAAAATCCTCCCAAGGTCGGCGCTAACGCTTTCAGTAACTTCTTGGAATATTTGAAATGGGAAATAAAAACAAGGCCGAGGAATCGGCGACTAAAGGGAATATCGATAAAGCGCTTGGGGAATTCCGGGAATTGCAATCGGAATACCCGAAGCAGACACAGCCGGACAAAGTAAGAATTCAACCCGGGATTGTCAGTAGATACTACGAAATCGTCACACGCTTTTACGAATTCGGTTGGGGAACGTCGTTCCATTTCGCCCCGCGAGGTCGCGGTGAAAATCTGGCCGCCGCCCAGCGCAGACTGCAGGAAGAAATTGTCAGCCTGCTCGGATTGAAAGCAGGTATGGAGGCGGGCGATGTGGGCTGCGGCATTGGCGGCCCGATGATGAATATCTCAAAATCCAGCGGCGCCGGAATCGTTGGCATCAATATCAGCGATCATCAGATCCAGCGCGGGCGCACTTTGGTGGATAAGGCCGGCCTGACGGACCATTGCAAATTTCTGCATGCAAATTTTCTTGATCTGCCATGCGCCGACAATCGTTTCGATGCGATGTACTCGATCGAGGCTGTGTGCCACTCACCCGATCGGCTGCAGGCGTTTAGAGAAATATTCCGTACGCTCAAGCCGGGTGGCAAATTCGTGATCTTCGATTGGGTGCTGACCGAGTTGTTCGATACCGCCGATGCAAGGCACACGGACATTCGAAAGCGTATCGAATATGCGAATGCGACACCCGATCTGTTCACTTCCCAGGAACAGATCGAATGCATTGGAAGCGCGGGTTTCGAGATTTTGTATGCCGCTGATCATGCGCTCAATTCAGATTCTGAAACACCCTGGTTCACCTCCCTGGAGGGCAGGGACATCTCACTCTCTTCCGTGGCGCGAACGCCAGCCGGAAGAATATTCACCGCATACTTCACGAGCGTTCTCGAATTGCTCCGGATTGCGCCGCGAGGGACCAGCGACACCTCGAAAATGCTGAACATCGCCGCGGACGCACTTGTAGAAGGAGGGCGATTGGGCATCTTTACACCCTGCTTTCTGGTTCACGCCCGCAAACCCGAGGATGCTTGAAAATTTGGCCGTTATCCTGCCAGGCGACTGGAATGTTACCGGGACCGGATGTCAGGATTTCGTCTTGATCCGTTCGTGATTGCGCACGACCTCTTCCATGATGCGGCGGAACAGTTCCCGCACCAGAGTCGGTTCGAGCTTGTGCGATTCGCTCAAGGCGCCGAGGGCTTGGAGTTTTTGCTCCTCGCGCCGAACGTCCTGCGAATTTAACTCACGCTTGGCCTTGAGCAGGCCGACTTCGTGAGTCACCTTGAATCGCTCGTGCAATAGCTCGATGATGCCCTGATCGATTTCATCGATCCGGTTGCGAATTTCGATCAATTCGCCTGGTATGGAATCGTTACCGCTCATTTCGATTGTTCCCTCGCCGATGCCAGCCGGTCGGGTTGTTCCCCTGGTTGTTACCGGGGAAATTTGAACTTACCATTCCGCGACGCTGATATTTGGGTTCATGCATGTCAGACCAGAAGGAAACGAAGCCCGGCGAACCCATTCTCCGAGTTGCCGTGCCGCGCCCCTTCAGGCAGTCGTTCGACTACCTGCCTCCTGCCGCAGCAAATCTTACTGAATTCCGTCCCGGCTGTCGCATCAAGGTGCCTTTCGGTCGGCAACACCTGACCGGCTTTCTGCTGGAGAAGGCCCGTTCGAGCCGGGTCAGCCGCGACCAGCTCAAACCGGTTTCAGCCCTGGTCGATTCGCGGCCCCTGTTCCGCCCCGAGTTATTCGAACTGCTGCGCTGGAGCGCGGACTATTACCATCATCCCATTGGCGAAGTGCTGGCAGCCGCAGTGCCCACACCCTTGCGCCAGGGCAAGCCGCTCTATGAGGAAGTCACTTTCTGGTCCGCTACGGACGAGCCCTGCGCTTTGTCCGGCCGGTCCCACCGCCAGCGGGAATTGCTCGACTTCATCATCGAGGCGGGAAGCATATCCCGCGTCGAGTTGAGTGGCGCGGGTTTCAGCCAGGCATTGTTGCGGCAACTGGTGGACCGGGGTCTGGTGCGCAAGCGTACGGAACCCGCGCCGGCCTCTCCTCCGTTCACTCCCCGGCAATCCGATACCCGAGACCGGCCCGTGCTGAATGAGGAACAATCCGCTGCCATCGAAAAGTTCCGTGCGGCCAGCGGCGGCTTTCGCAGCGCGCTCGTCAATGGGGTTACCGGCTCAGGCAAGACCGAAGTTTACATGCGGATGATGGAAGACGAACTTGCCGCCGGCCGTCAATGCCTGGTGCTCGTGCCCGAAATCGGTCTCACGCCGCAGACGATCGACCGCTTCCGGCAGCGCTTTGCCCTGCCGCTGGCGGCGTTTCATTCCGGTTTGAACGACAACGAGCGCCTGCAGGGTTGGAGGAGAGCGGCCGAAGGCAGCGCCGCGATTCTCATCGGCACCCGGTCGGCGGTGTTCACACCCATGGCCAGGCCGGGACTGATCGTCGTGGACGAAGAGCACGACACTTCGTTCAAGCAGCAGGACGGATTTCGCTATTCGGCCAGAGATCTGGCTGTCATGCGCGCGCAAAAGGAAAACATCGGCGTCGTACTCGGCTCCGCCACACCGAGCCTCGAAAGTTTCCAGAATGCCGAGGCGGGCCGCTTCCTGCTACTGGAGTTGCCGCATCGCGCCGGAGATTCGGAACCGTCGCGGCTGCGACCACTCGATATTGCGAACGAACATCTGCCCGGCGGTCTGTCGGAACTGGCCCTGAGGAAGATCGCGCAGCATCTCGAAGCGGATAATCAAGTCCTGGTATTCATCAACCGGCGCGGTTTCGCGCCGATCCTCCACTGCCTGCTGTGCGGCTGGATGGCGCAATGCGAGAATTGCAGCGCCTATCTTACGGTGCATGCCCAACCCGCCTGTCAGCGTTGCCATCATTGCGATTCATCGCATTGCGTTCCACACCGCTGCCCGGTTTGCCGGAAGAACGAATTATCCACTTCCGGATTCGGCACCCAGCAAATCGAAAGCTTTCTGCAAGGGGAATTCCCGGCAACGCCGGTCCTGCGAATCGATCGCGATTCAACCCGCGGCAAGGACAAGTTTCGGAAGCTGCTCGCCGAAGTGGACCAGGGAAAACCGGCCATTCTCATCGGCACGCAGATGCTGGCCAAGGGACATCATTTCCCCGGCATTACGCTGGCCGTGATCGTCAATGCCGACAGCGGGCTGTTTTCTCCCGATTTCCGCGGCCAGGAACAGATGGCGCAGGTGATTACGCAGGTTGCCGGACGCGCCGGGCGCGGCAGCGGTCGGCCGGGTGAAGTACTTGTCCAGACCCGGCATGGCGATCACGACACTCTCAGGAAAATCATCAGTTCAAGCTATTCCGAGTTTGCCCGGCACATGCTCGCCGAACGTCGCGCAACCGGCATGCCGCCCTTTTCCCATCTATGCCTGGTGCGCGCGGAAGCGGGCGACCGGGAAGCGGCGCTTTCGTTTCTGCGCCGGGCGCGGCGAAGCATCGAAACCCTCGTCCGCGAGCAAAAAGTGCAACTGACCGGCCCGCTGCCGGCGCCGATGGAAAAACGCCAATCCCGATATCGCATGCACCTGCTGCTACGCAGCAGAAACCGGCCCGGCCTTCATGCCGTGCTGGACAGTCTCGTGCCGCAACTCGACAAATTGTCCGCTCCCGGGAATCTGCGTTGGCAAGTCGACGTCGATCCGATGGATTTACTTTGAATCGGCGGGCTAATGAATTGTCCGGCGAATAACTAGATTTCGCGCAATTTGCCGACACTATAGAATGCGAATCAGGCGAAATCCTGTCGTGAACCTGCGCGCACGCTGCAGTTGCGGCCGATAAGCGGACGGAAAGATGGCAAAAAAGAAATCACAGGCGTTCCCGGCGGTAATTCTGTTACTGGCGCTGGCTGCGTCCGCCACATTGCTGGGGTATCTCGTGCTATCGCCGGCGGATCCGGATTCCGGGGGAAATCTGTCAGGCGACGGCGAAAGCGCTGACGGTACGCTCGAGTTTGAGTTTTACGATCGGTTGCAGCAGAACGAAGTACAGGTCAATACTCCTGCCGGCGAACCGGCCGAGCCTGGTCCGCCCGAGGTCGAACAAATGGTCGAGCAACTGGCCGAACAGTTGAGCCCCGACGCCCAGGCACAGCTTGAGATCGCAACCGAGGCCCTCGAGCAGATCGCCGAAACCATCGTCACCGGGCTGGAAACGCCGGCCCCGGATCGGGTGGCCGCTCCCGAACCGATCCGCCCCGCTCCGACAGAACCGCAACCTCCGGCTGAAACCGTTCTGGCCGCGCCTTCTTCGCCCGCGCCCGCGAACGCGGCGAGCCTGCCGGGCACGGTTTTGCAGTCAGGCGCGTACAGCCAACAGGAACTGGCGCTCTCGGAACTTCAGCGGCAGCGGAATCTGGGTCTCGAAGTGGAAATCAGGCAGCGGTCCGGGCAGAACGGGCCGTTGTTCCTGCTTCATTCGGGCCCCTATGACTCCCGGGACAAGCTGGAAGAAGCCGAAATGGTTTTTCGCCTCCACAATATCGCCACCGCCCGGCTTTCGACGCCTTGACGCGCGGATTCTGCTAAATTGTACATGTCGTCCATGACGCGAGTTGAGTGGCTTCGGCATCCCCCAGCCTCGCCACCCCAACCTTGGGTAGCTGGACCGGCCCCCACCGTCGAAAGACCGGTCGGTTTCATTCTCTGGAGAATGTCTTGAATCAATACAAAGGAACAACAGTGGTTTCGGTGCGCCGCGGCGACAGCGTCGTGATCGGCAGCGACGGGCAGGTGAGCCTGGCCGATACCGTACTCAAGGGCAATGCGCGCAAGGTGCGCACCTTGTACAAGAACTCCGTACTCGCGGGATTTGCCGGGGGCACCGCCGACGCTTTTACCCTGTTTGAACGATTTGAAGCCCAACTGGAGCAGCATCAGGGCAAACTGCTGCGGGCTTCGGTGGAACTGGCGAAAATGTGGCGCACGGAGCGGGCGCTACGCCGGCTCGAAGCCCTGCTGCTGGTCGCCGACCGCGAGTCCTCGCTGTTGATCACGGGAAACGGCGATGTGATCGAGCCGGAAGATTCGATCCTGGCGATCGGCTCCGGCGGCAACTACGCGCTTGCGGCGGCGAGAGCGCTATGTCGCAATACCGAACTCTCCGCCCGCGAGATCGTCGAACATAGTCTCGGCATTGCCGCGGATATTTGCGTTTACACCAACGACAATATTTGCATCGAAGAACTTCAATTGCCGGAGTAGCCGATCAGCCTGCGCCGCCGGGAGCCCTTTTTTCATGTCCATGATGACCCCGAGAGAGATCACGTCCGAACTGGACAAGCACATCGTCGGCCAGAATGACGCCAAGCGCGCGGTCGCCATAGCCCTGCGCAATCGCTGGCGCCGCCTGCGTCTCGATACGGAAATGCGCGACGAAATCACGCCCAAGAACATCCTGATGATCGGTCCCACGGGAGTCGGCAAGACAGAAATCGCCCGGCGTCTGGCCAGACTCGCCCGGGCGCCCTTTATCAAGGTGGAAGCGACCAAGTTCACCGAAGTCGGTTATGTCGGTCGCGACGTCGAATCGATTATCCGCGACCTTGTGGACGAGGCGATCAAGATGTTACGGGAGGTGGAAATTCAGAAAGTCCGGAATGTGGCGATGGACCGGGCCGAAGAACGCATCCTCGACGTGCTGCTGCCGCGGGCCAGGGAACAGGAAGAGGAACAGCGGGAATCCAGCGCCCGACAACTCTATCGCAAGAAACTGAGGGAAGGCGAACTCGGCGATCGCGAAATCGAGCTGCAACTGGCGGAGCAGCCCAGCGGCATCGAAATCATGGCGCCGCCGGGTATGGAAGACATGACCAGCCAGTTGAAGTCTATGTTCTCCAGCATGAACAGCGGCCGCAAGAAATTGCGGCGCATGCCGGTCAGCACCGCGCTGAAAGCGGTAAGCGAGGAAGAACAGGCGAAGCTGATCGACGAAGAAGACATTCGCAGCCGGGCGGTGGAGGTCACCGAGCAGACCGGCATCGTCTTTCTCGATGAGATCGACAAGGTTACGAATCAGCACGAACTCACCGGCGCCAGCGTTTCCCGCGAAGGTGTGCAACGCGACCTGCTGCCGCTGATCGAAGGTTCCACGATCAAGACCAAGTACGGCATGGTGCGAACCGACCATATCCTCTTCATCGCCTCGGGCGCGTTTCATTTTTCCAAACCTTCGGACCTGATTCCGGAATTGCAGGGCAGGCTGCCGATCCGGGTGGAACTGAAAGCGCTGTCGACGGAAGATTTCGAGCGCATCCTGATCGAACCCGACGCTTCCCTGACCGAGCAATACCAGGCGCTGCTCGGCACCGACGGCCTGCGTCTCAAATTTGCCAGGGACGGAATCCGCAAGATCGCCGAGATTGCCTGGCGCGTAAACGAACGCACCGAAAATATCGGCGCGCGGCGGTTGCATACGGTTTTGGAACGCCTGCTCGAAGAAGTTTCCTTCGGTGCGCCCGACATGGCGATCGGCGCCGACGGCGAACTCGTAATCGACAGCGCCTATGTCGAAAATCAACTGGCGGACCTGGCCCAGGACGAAGACCTTGCCCGCTACATACTGTAATGGCCGCCCGGGTTCCCACAGGCATCAAGTTGCATTCCGGCTCGTCCGTGCTGGAACTGAATTACCCCGGCGGTGACGATTGCCGGCTGGAAGCCGAGTTCCTTCGGGTGCATTCGCCTTCGGCCGAAGTGCGCGGCCATGGCTCGGGCCAGGAAGTGCTGCAAACCGGCAAACGAAAGGTGCGCCTGACGCAGGTTGAACCGGTAGGCAACTACGCCGTCAAACTGACTTTCGACGACGGTCACGACACCGGCATTTATAGCTGGGATTACCTGCATGAGTTATGCTCGCGCAAGGATGAACTCTGGCGCGAATATCTCGAACGCCTGCGCGAAGCCCGCGCCAGCCGCGACCCGAAGGAATCCGGCGTGCAAGTGCTGAAATTCAGGCAGCCAGAATGAGCGAAAACGGCAAGACCGCAAATTTCGGCTATCGGAAAGTGCCCTATGCGGAACGGCAGACGCGGGTGAACGAGGTGTTCCGCTCGGTCGCCGGGCGCTACGACCTGATGAACGACCTGATGTCGCTGGGCAGTCATCGCCTGATCAAGCGATTCACTCTGGAGTTGAGCGCGGTGCGCACGGGCCACGCCGTACTCGACCTCGCCGGCGGCACCGGTGACATGGCCATGCGCTTTTCGCCGCTGGTTGGCGCGGACGGGCGAGTCGTCCTCGCCGACATCAACGAGGACATGTTGCTCATCGCCAGAGACCGCATCGTCGACCGCGGCATGGCCGGCAACATCGATATCGTACGCCTCAACGGCGAGGATCTGCCCTTCGCCGATGACAGTTTCGACTGCGTCTGCATCGCCTACGGCCTGCGCAACATCACCGATCAGCCCAGGGCGCTCACGTCCATGCGGCGGGTGCTCAAACCCGGCGGGCGGGCGCTCGTTCTCGAGTTTTCCCGCGTCAACAATCCGCTGCTCAGCCGCGCCTACGACGCCTGGTCATCGCTATGGCCGGTAGCGGGCAGAATCGTCACCGGCGATGCCGACAGTTATCGCTACCTGGTCGAGTCGATTCGCGTGCATCCGGACCAGGAAACCCTGCTCGGCATGCTCGAGGCGGCGGGATTCGAGCAATGCCGTTTTCACAACGTCATGGACGGCGTCTGCGCCGTACATGTCGGCCTGAAGCCGGCCGGCGCAACGGCCTGATACGCACGATGTCTCTATCCCTGGCCGGTTCGGCGCTGTTGTTTCCGGTCGAAAAACTCGTCAACGAATTGATTACCCAGGACCCCTACGCGGCCGAGTATCTCGCGCGCTTTTGCGGCAAAAGGGTCGAGGTGCGAACTCCGCATACCGGGCTCAATGTGCTGTTCGATGCAGGCGGTATCCGCCTGACCACGCTCGGCGCGGACTCGCTTGGCGAACCGGCGAATGTGACTGTTCGCGGCTCGGCGCCGCAACTGTTCAGATTGCTTGCCGACAGCGAGCGACCGCTGGCCGACCGGAAAATTCGCGTTGAAGGCGACGCCGAACTGCTGCTCGACCTGCAACGCGCGCTCGACGAAATAGACATCCGTTGGGAGGATTACCTTGGACCGATACTCGGCGACATTATCACCGGAGGACTCAGCAGCGCCGTCACCGATGCCCGGGACCTGGCCCGCGAGGCCGGCGGAAACATCAAGCGCAATCTGAAGAATTTTGTGCAGTACGAGGCCGGCGTCATGCCCACTCCCGAGGAAGCGGCGCACTTTGCCGAGCGAGTCGATGAATTGCGCCTGCGCCTCGACCGGCTGCAGGCGCGTGTTGAAATTTTGTATCGGGGCGCGCCGCCCACCATTACATAAGCGGACGGCGATGAGATGCAGGGATTATCTGGGCGTCCAGTAGAACACTTCCCAGTCGCGTAGCGGTTCGGCTCCCTCGTAAATGACCGTATCGAGCGTCCCGCCCGATTTGGCGGCCCATTGCTCCATCATCGCAAGGCGCTCGTCTCCGAGTATCTCGGTGGCTGTCATCGCATATGTCTCGTCGCCGATTCGCAACCATCCGTCTCCACTGCGGTCTCTCACGCGTTGCCCCCAGTATCCTCCGTCCGGGCGGGTGGCCGTAATCACTCCGTCGGGAGTGCCGACAAACGAGAGGTAGACTACCAGTGACGGGAAACCGCTCTGCTTCATGAGCAAGGGCCCCGGAATGTCGTTAAGCGGCGTAAAGTCACTCGGCGCCGGGGTATTCGTCCCCCCGATGATGATGCCGGGCGTACGGGAAAGTCCCTGGTTGCCGAGATACGGCGCCGTGAACATCCAGCTCAGTATTCCTGCGAGGAGCACCACCAGGGTGGCGACTCCGACGGTCATACGTTTACTCATGGCTGTCCCATTGGTCAGAGTTCGGGAAAGGCACGGTATAAGGGTTAAATCATCCTTGTCAAGAAGAGCCCGACAAAAAGAGGCGTGAAACAGCGCGACACATGGACATGACCGGCGGTAATCATTATTCTGACCGGGACCAATCCTGATCCTGCCAGAACCCGGATTACAGTTCATCGATCGTTTTCAGGGATTGAATTCAGGCGGACGACATGACCTCTCGACCCGTTGTATCGAATCGAATCCTTCCCGCATTTTATTGGGTATTGCTGCTGCTCACCGCTGAAAGCGCGCTGGGACAATGGTCCATACCGGAAGAGCTGCAGGCGCAGGCGAGCGCGCTGAACGACGATCAGATGGCGTTCGTTACATCAGGCGCAATCCTGGACTATATCCCGGAGCGGCAGCTCGAACACGAACTCGCCACGCGCGATGCGGACAGTCTGCGGTTCCTGATGGACGACCTGATTTCGCTCGCGGACCGGATGGGCTACGACCCGGAGCGGGACATGGGCGCGGCGCCGCTCAACCTCACTTCCGAAGAATTCGGTGAGCCCCTGCCCACCCCGCCGCTGTTGCGTGACTTCGAGCGTGAGCCGGGTCCGTTCGGCGTACACCGTTACCTGTTTCCTGAATCCGGAGTGCCCACGTTCGGCGGCGCCGATGTCGCCATCTGGCCGGAAGACCTCGTCGCCGGAAACGTGGATGTGGCGATCATCGGCGTACCGAGCAATGCGGGCAGCGGCCGCCGTGACTCCGGAAACGGCCCGAATGAAATGCGCGGCCTGAACACCATCGCCATTCCGGACGTGCAATCGCTGTTAAAGCCATTGGAAACTCTTTCCGTGGTCGACTACGGCGATATTGCGGTGGATCGGATGAGTACGGAAAGAAGCATCGGTCATGTCGCCGCCATGGTCGCGGAAACCGCGGACACCGGCGCCATTCCGATGCTGGTCGGCGGTGATACTTCCATGCTCTATCCCGGTGTAAGCGGCGTTGCGCGAATACACGGCGCCGGGAGCTTCGGAATGCTGCACTTCAGCGCCCATCCGGATGTCGAGCGCAACGACGACCACACGGTTTCCGACCGCCAGGCGCTTTTCCTGCTACTGGACGAGGGCATCGTCGAAGGCGGCGAAACCATCCAGGTCGGTCTGCGCGGACCCGCGGTAGATGCCGAAACCCTGCAGTGGCTGCGAGACAACAACGTGCGCTACCACACCATGGCCGAATTCCGGCAACGCGGGTCCGAGGCGGTCATGCAACGGGTGCTGCAGGAAGTCGAAAGAGGTCCTGAAGCGTATTTTGTCTCGATCGACGTCAGCGTCATCGACCCCGTCGAGATGATTGCCGCCGGACGCGCGACCCACAACGGCCTGGGCATTGATGAACTGAACAGGACAGTGCGCCACGTATGCGCGGCCAGGGAGATCGTGGGTTTCGAGATTACCGACCTGGCCCCGATGCTGGATTTTTCACGATTGTCGGTAATGCATGCGAATGCGGTGCTGAATGCATGCCTGTCCGGCATCGCGGTCCGCAAGGCCGGGCTCGACCCCGACTACGTCCATCCCCTGGCGCTCGATCATGGCCAGCAATAGTTTGCGCCCTGCCTGCCGGCGCCGGAGTCTTGTCATGTCATTCGTTTCGGTTGAACTTCGCGGAGCGCTTATCTTGCTCGCGGTTGCGGCCGTACCGCCCGCATGGGCCCAGGACGACAGTCCCGCCACTCCAGAGCATGTGGTCGGCGTGCAGCCTTATCCTTTCGACACCGTCGACCCGAGGGAAGAGGACGGTTCCCCCATCGACCTGCCCGACAGCGTGGCGCCGAAACTCGATTTGTTGACGCCGGAACAAATCGAGTTTCTCAGGAGCGGCGATGCGCGCGCCTTCACCGGCCCGGCCGGGGAAACCGTCGAAGCGCTGGAGGAACGCACCGCGGAGGAAGTAAGGGCGTGGGTCGAGGCCATGCAGCAGGCAGTGGATCAAAGCCGCTACGTCGAAGGAAGAGACTTGTCCAACATCCCCTTCAATACCGGATCGCCCGAATTCAATGCCTGGCGATTACGACGACCCCGCTCCATGGACCCTGAGCGAGAGGCCGGACCGGTCGAGCTCGGCCGCTACGGCGACAGGGGCGGTCCTCCGACCTTCGGTGGTTTTCCCCTGGCGCTGTCGCAGGAAGACCTGATCGCGGGCGAAGTCGATGTCGCCATCCTGGGGGCGCCTCTGAACATGGGTACGGGGTGGCGCGATTCGGGCGAGCGCGCCACGGTCGAGCTTCGCCTGCACGGTCGACTCATGGGCTCGCACGACCAGTACGTGCAGATCCATCCGTCCCGGGTATTGAATGTCGTCGACTACGGCGACGTTGCGATAGACAACAACAGCACCGAACGCTCCATGCTTCACGTACGCGAAATCGTTCGCGAGATCGCGGAGACGGGAGCCATACCCATGATCGTCGGCGGCGACCACTCCCTGGAGTACCCCAATGTCGCGGCGCTGGCAGACGTGTACGGCAAGGAAAACGTATCCGTCATACACTTCGACTCTCATTACGACGCGTGGTGGGGCGACGCCCACCTGATCAGTCATGGGTATCCCGTGTACCGGCTGATCAACGAGGGGCATGTGCGGGCCGCGGACTATATCCAGGTCGGGCTGCGTTCAAACGGGCCCGACAAGTCGGGTTTCAACTGGATGCGGGAACAGGGCATGCGCTATCACACTATGGCCGAGGTCGAGTTGCGGGGCTGGGATGAGGTGCTTGACCGGATTGTCGCCGAGGCCAGCGAGGAAGGACGCAAACTGCATATCTCTTTTGATATAGACGTTCTCGACCCGGCATTCGCGGTGGCCACCGGCACTCCCGTTCCGGGCGGGCTCACCATGCGGGAATCGATCACCATCGTGCGCCGCCTGTGCGCGGAGTCCAACGTGGTGGGTTTCGACCTGGTCGAATTTCATCCCGCGCTGGATCCGACCTACACGACCGCGCTCAGTAGCGCGCATATCATCAAGGCCTGCCTGACCGGCATCGCGATGAACAGGGAAGGGATGACCGCGGAGCACTACCTCAGCCCCTTGTCGTCCGAGCACGCCATCGACGACTACTATGGCGACCAGCAGGAGTACCTGGACGCGACCCGGACGGAGGAAGAAGCGGAAGAAGAGGATCAGGACTAGCCGGACCGGGTGAGCCGTCCCGTCCGGCGCCCTGATTCGACAGTCAGATTACCGCGTAGAGCAGGAAAATCAGGAACGCCGCGCCGAGAACGCACCTCAAATACCACCAGACCGGTTTGTCGAACAGATTGATCGCCCAATGGATCAACGCCCGAAAATTGGAGCGTCCGATCACGGCGATCAGTACCGCTTCCGCGAGCAATATGACCCCGACTACAGTCAGGAAACCGGGAAATCCCGAGTTCTCAGCGGAGAACAGCAATGCTGTTCCGAACACTATGGTCAGGCCGATGAAAAATAGCTGGAACCATAGCGAATCAACGTGTTTACGAAGAATTCGAATGGATGCGTCTCTATTGAAAACGGCAAACGCCAACACGATCAGGCCAACGGAGCAAACGAACAGGACTATGGAATGCATACAGCGCTCCCCCGCTTTGCGGAGTGAAGGCGAATCTGCAGTCTAACCGCCTTGCGCGCGGGGTCAACCGGCCAAGCTCGACGCGCGCTACGAAACGCATCACCTAACCGCCTTGCGCGCGGGGTCAACCGGCCCGGCAAGCAACATCGAGCCTTCGACTTTGTGGTATCTTTGCTGGCCCGCTAAAGACAGCGAACTGCACGCTGATCGTGACCTACCTGCCGCGCCTGATCAAGGTACTTAATGTCGTCGCAAAATTCCGGCTGGATGAATTCCTCCGGGGTCGACGCCGGCTGCGTCTGCTCCGCTTACTGTTGTTGCTGTATCGCGCGCCTTTCAGCCTCGGCCGCGCGCCCGCCGGCGACCGCAATGCCCGGCTGCGGCAGGCGATGGAGGAGCTCGGGCCGGTCTATATCAAGTTCGGGCAATTGCTTTCCACGCGACGGGATTTCCTCAGCCCGGAACTGGCCGATGAACTGCAGTTGCTGCAGGACCGGGTGCCGCCCTTCGAGCAGCCGCCCATAGCCGACCTGGCAAGCGAATTGCTGGGCATGCCGGCGAACGAGGTATTCGCCGAACTCGAGAGCGAAGCGCTGGCCTCGGCCTCGGTCGCCCAGGTGCATGCGGCGGTGCTTCACGGCGGCGAGGAAGTCGTGGTGAAAGTGATCCGTCCCGGCGTTGCGAAAACCATCGGCGAGGACATCAATCTGCTGAAGCAAATCGCCGCCCTGATCGACCGTAACTTCGCGGCCGGCCGACGCCTGCGCGTGGTCGAAGTCGTGCGCGACTATGAAAAGACCATCAACGACGAACTCAACCTTCTGCTCGAAGCGGCAAGCACGACGCGTCTGCGTGGCAATTTCGAGAATTCGGACCGTTTGTACGTGCCGAAAGTGTATAGCGAATTCAGCCGCCGCGAGCTGATGGTGATGGAACGCGTGCATGGCATTCCGGTCACCGACGTACCGGCGCTGAAAGCAGCCGGGGTCAATTTGCACAAGCTGGCGGAAAACGGCGTTGCGGTGTTTTTCACGCAAGTGCTCGAACACAATTTCTTCCACGCCGACATGCACCCGGGCAATATCCTGGTGAGTCCGGAAGACCCGGAGAACCCGCGTTACATAGCACTCGATTGCGCAATCATCGGCTCGCTGACCCGCGCCGACCAGGATTATGTGGCGCGCAATCTGCTGGCGATGTTCAAGCGTGACTACCGCCGCGTGGCGGAATTGCATGTCGCCTCGGGTTGGGTGTCCCGCAAAACCAGGATTCATGATTTCGAGTCCGCCATTCGAAGCTTGTGCGAACCCGTCTTCGAGCGTCCCCTGGGCGAGATTTCATTCGCCGGATTGCTGTTGCAGTTATTCATCACCGCGCGGCAATTCGACATGGAAGTGCAGCCGTCGCTGGTGCTGTTGCAGAAGACCCTGCTCCACATCGAAGGTCTCGGCCGCCAACTCTATCCGGAACTGAACCTGTGGAATACTGCCTTGCCTTACCTGGAAGCATGGGAAAAGAAACGGCTCAGCCCGATCACCTGGCTGGAACAGGTTCGGGAAAAACTGCCCGATTGGGTGAGCGAGGCGCCATTGCTGCCGCAACTGGCTTTCGACGCCGCCACCCGGGTCACCCAGCTTGCCGAAGTAGGCGAGACTCTGATCCGGCGCCAGGAAATCGCCGCCCGGTATCATGCCCGTAATCGGCGAATTGCGCGGCGCGGCGGATTCATCTGTCTGCTGCTGGCGCTGTTCGCACTGATTCCAGCAGTAGGGACAGCCATGCAAAATTTACCGGTCGCCAGTCTCGTGCTGGCGCTTGCGGGCCTGTCGCTGTTATTTTTCGCGCGTTGAGAGGTATTCGCCGACATGACCTGGCTGGATGAAGTGAAATGGAACGAAAAGGGCCTCGCGCCGGTGGTCACCGTGGAAGCGGAAACCGGGGAATTGCTCATGCAAGCCTGGGCGAACCGGGAGGCCTTGCAGGCCACGGTAAAGGAAGGGCGCGCGGTCTACTGGTCGCGTTCGCGCGGACGCATCTGGCGCAAGGGCGAGGAATCCGGCCATGTGCAGAAGCTGGTCGAGGTTTATCTCGACTGCGACAGTGACACTATCTGCTACCAGGTGAAACAGGTGGGCGCCGCCTGCCACACGGGCCGCCGGAGCTGTTTTTTCCGCAAATTCGATAACGAAGCCTGGCGCCTGGTAGAGCCGGATGGCGATGACAACTGAATCGGGGAAGACGCATGAGCGCAACTGACACCTTGTCTCAACTGGAAGCCACACTCGAGGCGCGCAAGTCGGCCACGCCGGAAGAATCCTATGTGGCCAGCCTGTACGGAAAGGGTTTAAACAGGATCCTGGAGAAGGTCGGGGAAGAAGCGGTCGAGCTGGCGCTGGCCGCGAAGGCAGCGGAAAGTCTGGGTGGAAATTCGCGCAATTCGCTGATTTCCGAGACCGCGGACCTGTGGTTTCACAGCATGGTGATGCTTTGCCATTTCGGCCTGAGCCACCGGGAAGTGTTGGCCGAACTGGAAAAACGATTTAACATGTCAGGCCACGAAGAGAAATCTTCTCGCAAGTAATGATTTTCGGCCGGGCAGCCTTATCGTCCGTCCGGAATGGAGGTGTAGCATGGGTCTTGGCGGAATAGGCATCTGGCAATTACTCATTATTCTGTTGATCGTGGTGATGTTGTTCGGCACCAAGAAACTTCGCAACATCGGCTCCGATCTCGGCGGCGCATTGCGAGGATTCCGCAGTGCGATGAAAGAAGACGACGCCGACAAGACTGATGAGATCGAGGATCAAACCGCACCCGCCGGCGCGGAAACTGTCGGCGCCGCTACCGAAACTGCCGAAAACAAGTAGCGCCCTTTCCTGACCGCTCCGGCGCGGGGCCTGTACATGCCCAGTATTTCTTCGATCGAACTGCTGCTGATCCTGGTAGTCGCATTGCTGGTCATCGGACCGGAGCGGCTGCCCGCGGCCATCCGCACCGCGAGTTTGTGGCTGGGCCGGTTCCGGCGCAGTTTCTACAAGGTCAAGGCCGAGATAGAGCGCGAGATCAACGCCGACGAAGTGCGCCGACAATTGCACAACGAATCGGTGCTGGCGGACATCCGCGATGCGAAGTCGGACGTGCAGAAAGCCGCTTCGGACGCACGGACCGCCGTCTCGGATGCAAAGGAATCGGTGAACAAGATCGTCAACTCGAAAAATTTCGACCCCGGTGCCTCGCCGGCCACCGATGAACAACTGCGGACCGCGGAGGCTGAACGCAAGGCCTCGGTAACGGGCGCGGGGGCCGACGGCAAGGAAACTGATTCCGAGTCCCGTTCCGGGGACGAGTCGCGTGCAACGACCGCCGCGGAAGAAACCGACCAGGCCGACGACAAGGCCTCCGACCCCGCTCTGAAATCCGCAGAGGCGGCGCCCGCGACCGAACCCGGCAGATGACCTCGGCTGAAGACGAAAAAGAACTGACCCTGATAGACCACCTGGTCGAACTGCGCGACCGGATCATGAAATCCCTGATCGCCGTGGTGGTGCTGTTCCTCGCCCTGTTCTATTTCGCCAACGATATATACACCTACGTCGCCGCCCCGATGATCTCCGCGCTGCCGGAAGGCTCAACCATGATCGCGGTCGATCCGACGTCTCCCTTCTTCGCGCCTTTCAAGTTGACCTTTTACGTCTCCATAATGATCGCGATGCCCTACATCCTCTACCAGATGTGGTCTTTCATCGCGCCGGGTCTGTACAAGAACGAGAAGAAGCTGGCCATACCGCTATTCATCTCCAGCGTCGTGCTTTTCTATTCGGGCATCGCCTTTGCACGCTATGTGCTGTTCGGCATCGTATTCGGATTTTTCATCTCCGTCGCCCCGGAAGGCATCCAGGTTGCGCCCGACATCAGCAGCTTTCTCAGTTTTGCGCTGACCATTTTTCTCGCATTCGGGTTGGCTTTTGAAATCCCCATCGCGGTGTACCTGTGTATCTGGGCAGGGCTCGCGGAACCCGAAGCACTGACGGGAAAGCGGCCCTATGTAGTAGTAGGCTGCTTCGTGGTAGCCATGCTGCTGACCCCCCCCGACCCTTTCACCCAGTCCATGCTCGCCATCCCCATGTGGGCGCTGTTTGAAGTCGGCATCATCGCCGGCAAGATGGCGCGCAAACGCCAGCGGGAAGAGGAAGCTGCGGAGGAAGCCGCATCTTGACATCAATTTGCTGAAGCATCATGTTGCTTCGTATGCGCACCACGTTAACGATAGATTCGGATGTCGAGCAACTTCTGTTGCGGGAAATGCGGCGCACCAACAGCAGTATGAAGGCAGTCGTCAACGATGCGTTGCGAGCCGGATTCGGCGTGCGCGGCATGGCGGTGTGCGTTGCCCGCTACACGGTCGAGCCCCATGCCTTCGGTTTCAAGCCCGGCATCGACCCTTACCAGCTAGCCGATGAACTGGAAGCCGAAGAGTTCGTCCAGCGACGCGCCCGCTGATAATTCCCGACATTGCCCTACTCATTTTGACGCTTATGCATTCGCTCGTGCCTGGCTTGGCCCACCGCAGCCAATCGAGTCCAGAAAGGGACACCCACCGGATAGCATTTTCATGAACCCAGTCAACTTGAGGACCCATTGAAGAAATTCTGAGGCAGATTCAGGGTCGATGATCAGTAAGACTTTTTCACGGGCACGGGCAACGCCGCCCGGGCGGGCATGAAATTGAGGTCGGGCCAATCTACGCGGCTTTTCTTGTGAGGCGCCTTTCCCAGGCCGCCAACTTGTCCAGGCCGTTGAACATCGTGATCGATTCCTTCTGAATCTCCAGCGCCAGCGAGCGCCATTGCGCCTGGTTCAGATTCAGGTTCGACAAGGCAGATGGCGCGTCCCGCGGGATAAATCCCTTCTTGTCCGCGCGCGCAATCCGTCCCGTCCAATCCACCAACTCAATGTAATCGCGCATATCGAGCGGCAAGGGCGTCGATCCCTCGCCGCGTTCGACCCCGGCCCGGAACGGCATCAGTCTGGGAAAGGGGCATTCCGTCGAATCGTTGTTTTCCGGCGTCGCGCCGCGAATGCGCGCCTGGATGGAAGTCTCATTGGGATCTCATTGGGACACCCATCAGCCAAATCAGTGTGCATGAATTCAGTTCAACTTGAAGATTGATGGAAGAAATGAAGGGCTGATTCGAGACCGGCGTCCTGGGGTACTTTCTCACGGCCACGGGCGATGCCACCCGTTCGGGCGTTAGAATGAGGCCGTCCTGGACTACGCGGTTTTTTTGGTCTGGCTCCTTTCCCTGGCCGCCAACTTGTCCAAACCGTTGAAAATCGTGATCGATTCCTTTTGAATCTCCAGTGCCAGCATCTGCCATTGCGCCTGGTTCAGATTCAAGTTCGACAAAGCAGACGGGGCCTCTTGCGGTATAAAACCCTTCTTGTCCGCGCGCACGATGCGCCCAGTCCAATCCACCAGTTCGATATAGTCCCGCAGACCAATCGGCAATGAAGCCGGCTCCTGGTCGTGCTCCAGACCGGTCCGGAACGGCATCAGTCTTCGAGAGGGGCATTTGGTCGAATCGTTGCTTTCCGAAACCGCTCCGCGAACGCGCACCTGGATGGAAGTAAAATCAGATTCTTCAAGCGTCTCGCTGATGCCGGCCCGTACCGGATTCAGGTCGACATAGGCCATACACGATAGCAAGGCAGCCTCATCCAGTAGCGCTTGGGACTTGAAGCGGCCTTCCCAGAACCTTCCCGTACAGTCGTCTTCCTTGTTGGCCCTGCGAGCGATGTATTCGTTCAGGCAGCGCATGAACCAGCTGATGCTGATCAGGCGTTCGCGCCAGGTTTCGACGATTCGGTCCAGTTGCCGACATTCCGCCTCGGAGTGCAGTTCTCCGCGCAGATAGCAATGCACCAGTGGGTCTCCTTTGTACAGACTCAGCCAGCGGTGTATGACTTCATCCTGGTCCCAGGCGTGGCTTTGGGCCTGGTCCACGTGCAGGACGACATGGTAATGATTGCTCATGACCGCGTAGGCGGCGATGTCGATAGCGAAGACTTCGCCCAGCAGCATCAGGCGATCCACCAGCCAGGGCTTGCGGTGGTCGAAATTCTTGCCGGAATACGCGTCTTCGCCACAGAGAAAGGCCCGCCGGACACACCGGGAAACGCAATGGTAGTAGGGTGTGTCCGCCAGCGAGACGATTTGGGAACGGGGCCGGGTCATCCTCTGCCTGCAAGTCAATGGATTTCTTGCAGGTAGGTATAGTCAAGATTCTCCAGAATGCCAGATTTTGGGAATTATTGGATGGATGTCCCATGGTTAGCATGGTTAGCATGGTTAAACGTCCAGGTGGGTGTCCCATGCATTGGTGTTTTTAAGGCATACCCAGTGGGGTTGGGGGAGGCAAACTTCGAATTGGATAATGTATGAGTAGAAGTTGAGTATCTACACTTGCATATTCAGCCAATCCGCTGACTATAAATACTTTATCTAACAATGTTGCCAAATCTTCAGGGTTATACCGCTTGTCGAATAATACACCATCGCGTTCCGGACTTCCTTTATAATATTGCTTAAAACGGGCAAACGTTCGTGATTCATTCCAGTATATTTTCAAGAAGCAAAGTGACGATTTTGGAAGTTCATATGTGTTCTCCCTAATTTTTTCAAATCCATACTGTTGCAAAGAATATTCAATTACTTTCGTAAAATCGTCTCTAAACTCAATCCTCGAAATTTTAGCTTCCACTTCTAATTCTGCATTTGTTTCCAAAAAAAGTAATTCAGGTTGACCAACAACAGAACTAGACACATGCAAACAAACCTTCCCGTCTCCACCTCCAGATTCAAATGACTTTTTGTCTTTCAAATACTCCGAATACCAATACTCTTGCGCGTATGTTGGAAACGATACAATTGATATGCATGAAACTGAAAGTGCTAATATAATGTATCTAGTTCGTATTTCATAATTTTTCCATTGCAGAACTAATTTCTGGAACATGGCGGTATTCTCCCTAGTACAAAATCACTTTGTTGAGGAACATCGTACGATCCATTGCTAACACCGATCTTACCAACAGCTTCAGGATAGTTTGAGACAAGTATTGATTTTCCTGGAAAACCTGTATCGCCTACTGTTCTAACTTGAACTTTGCCGCTAATAATTTCCACCACCCTGATATCGCCAGTCGGCGTAATAACATAACTCGGAACTTCTCGAACCATTGGCACTATATGGTCTCCGGGACCGGGTAACTCTCTACATGAGTTCTCAAGATCCTTATAAATTCTCCTCATGTCGACCGGCACAGTTTGATCTGTGCCCGCTGTTGACGCTGGGTGAGAATGACCCACTGCTCGTAACTCTCCTTTCACAGATGAAAAATCTGGAACAGCTTCGAATTCGCTCGGACCTTGTTTCAGACCAATATTGGTAAGCGTTCCGTTTACTTCATCCACAACAAATACCCATTCGTTATTTCCTGCAGACAAGCGTCCTTGCGTTTGAAGTTTCCTTAACTCATTCGCCATGAACTTGTCAAGATCTGGATCACCCTTCACATCGGACAACACGGAAATGATCTGGTTATGTGAAAGCCATTCAACAAAGATTTGCCATAAATTTGCGGCTCGTGTTTGCGCTTGCTGCTGAACTGTACTTCCGGTGACAGCATCCGACACCACATCGACACCGAATACAGTCTCGAGTATCAAGGATACTTCATCTTCCACCTCAGAATCTTCTACAAGCAATCCCGTATCGATGACCGACTTTAGATGCGGACTAATCTTGTACGCCGGCGTAAATCCACTGTAATCCGGAATGTCGAATTTATCATCGAGATTGAAAAAGACCACGATCAGGAAATACCCGTTCTTCAACTCCGGATCGTCTTCCTCATCTTTGACCAACGCCGCGTACGGTGTTGGTGTATACAAGATGTTCGGATCGTTTGGAAAATCAGAATCGGCAAGAACGTGATAGCATGCCGCGTATAGGCGCTTCAACGGGTTAATGCGCCCGCATTCTACAGGCAAGGAATCTTCGGGCATGGGACGGGTTCCAAAATACAGAAATCCCGTATCTGTATCTCGTGCCCACGATCGCCCCTCGATCTTGGGAACGGAAGCCAACACTCCCGCATTGTCTTTGAAGTAATCCTCGTCCAGCAGCCAACTGCCCAGTTCCGAAAAGAAATCCTTGAAATCCTTGTCGATTTCCCTGTATCCGAGGGGAGATGTGTTCGTTGTGGTTCTGGCGTACACAATCACGTCCCATCTTCCCAGCACGGCATCCTCCAGGCCAGTTATGATCGCATCCTGGGCGTCGTCCCCATTCAGGTCGCGGAGTTTGATGCCGTAGTTCGTGCTTTCGGTGAACCCGTCCTTCGCCGCAGCATCACGCGTGACGGGGTGGACCAGATTGTAGAATTGCGGTTCGTCTTCGTCGGTGTTTGCCTGCAGGTAGAATCCGGCCACACCGGGTACGCCCGCGGCGCCGGGGTCTCGCGCAACGTACAGGTCGTTGGAATTCATCTTGCCGTAGACCTTGTATTCATAGTCGAATCCCACCATGGGGATTCCCGTGTCCACCAGCGAAGTGTACGTCTTGGGGTCGGTTCCGTTCCTGCACTCCGCGACATTCGAGATTCCATCGTTGTCGGCGTCCTGCAACGCATCCGAAGCGTTCAAGGGATTGAAGCCGTATGTAGTCTCGCACACATCCGACATGCCGTCATTGTCGTCGTCGGTGTCTTCCGAATCGATCGTGCCGTCGCCGTCGGTATCTGTCGCGGGTGGAGTTGTAGGCGGATCCGGGGTTGGGTCTGGTGTTGGGTCTGGTGTCGGATCCGGAGCTGGCGTGGTCGGACAAGCACCCACCAGGCTAAGCGTGTAGCTGCCCGTCCAGGATCCGTAACTTCTCGTGGTTATGCCGTTCTTCGTGGAGCCGGTATAGGACGACCGCCCACCGAATTTGGCAAGGCTCACAACCGCCTTTCCGCCGACCGCGACATGCCCGTCATGCACCGCCGCCTTGGCTATGCGGCTGTCGTCTGTGTAGGTGCCGGTGCCCCAGACCGAACCGGATGAACTCCCGGTAACGGAAAACGTGTGCGTTCCGCTTGAGAGGCTAGTCGCGCTGCTCGGCGCGGTGGTGTAGGAAGAGCAATTCAACACCGTGGGCATCGGGGTCGGATCGGGCTTTGGCTTGGGTGTGGTTGACGTAGAGCATGTACTCACAAAGGTCATCGTGTAACTGCCTGTCCAGGAACCGTAGTCACGAGATGTGACGCCGTTCTTTGTCGAGCCGGTGTAAGAGGACAACCCGGCAGATTTCGTAAGGCGTATGACCGCTTTCGCGCCGACGGCCACATGGCCGGCATGCACAGCGGCCCTCCCGATGGGGCTGTCGTCCGTGTACGTGCCGGTTCCCCAGATCGTGCCGGACGAACTTCCGGTCACTACATAGGTGTAAGTACCGTTGGACAGGCTTCGCGCATCACTCGGCGCGGTCGTGTATGTAGAGCAGGAGGCCGTGGAACTGAATGTCCCCTGCGTTGCCCCCTGCGTTGCCACTCCAATCAATCCGCCGGCGACCGGTTCGCTCCAGGACAGACTTATCAGATGCGAGTCGGTGGAATGCTCTGTTGGACCGGTTCCCGCTTCAATCAATGACTGAAGAGTGGAGTAGGACTGGTCAAAACCGTAGTTTGGCGTGTATCCGGAGTTTAGCTGAGCATTTGTCGCCAAAGGGTGGAACAAAATCAGCAACAAGACACTGGCCGCTAGCCGGCAATTCAAGTTGCGGAAAGCGGATTTGTTGAGTACGTGATTGAACTGGCGCATGTGAACTCCTGGAGAAGCTGGTTTTCGACGATCTTTGGTATCCCCAAAAAACGTGGTTGTATTGCGCCCGGTCATAGGGCGCACCGAGAACCTGTATGCAGGTTTGAGGAAAAAATAAGCGCCGGGGGCGGGTGGTTCGCCCCCAAAATTGGGTGAATTTGATGAAATTCTTGCTGAGTGAGAAAAAATCGGTCGAACTTGGCAGCCAGTCACGGCTTGAGGGTGTCTATCGAGTCAGATCTACCGGCCAGCACCCAGGGATTTGACCAAATGCACCAACTGCGCCTGCCGCGTTAGTCCCAGCTTGCCCAGGATGCGCTTTACGTGCCATCGAATCGTTTTCACGGTACGGTCTGTCGATACGGCGATTGCTTGAACGTTCTTTCCCTGCGCCAGTAGCGCTGTCACACCTGCTTCCGCCTTCGTGAGGCGGAGGGCCTTCCGGATGAATGCGGGATCGAATTCAGTATCGGATTGCGAGTCGGTAATCACTACTAGCGCGACAACCGGTTCTGGTTGGGCAATCTCTTCACTGTCGCGTACAGGGGTAACGCGCAAAACCAGTGATGGCAGGCCATCCGGGCGGCGCATGGTGACCTCTCCCGCTACACATCGCGTTGCAGACAGCGGCAGCGCTTGACTCAGGGTTTGCTGAAGTTCGCGATTTTCCTGCCGGTTACGAACAGACAGCCGCTTGCCGACATCTAGCGATATGCGGTGGTCTTTTATCAAGCGCCGAGCCGGTTCGTTCAACTCAACAACTCGCCCGCTCGCATCAAGTTGCACGACGCCCCAGCCGAGAGTTTCAATTGTTCCTAACAGAGCTTCTACGATGGTTGGGGTGCCGATGGATTCCTTGCGATCCTTGACCTCATTATTGTTGCTGTTGGCGATCCTCACCGTCCTTTTCCAGAGACTTGTCTGGATTCGGGCCAAGTCCTTTAGTATTAACGAGTGCAGGCAGCTTAAGACTGCTGGCTTGATTAGCGCGCCCCCAAAATTGGGTGTTTTTCGTGAGTGTCCTCACTCGAAACACCGGGTAGATTCTGCGACTCCGCTTCGCTCCGCGCAGAATGACGATGGGGTGAGGCCGAACTGAAATGACGGTGGGGTGAGGCGAGTCCCCGATGGCGCACCTGAGACTGATTTTTAGCGCAGGATGAAAGTAACGGGGCCGTCGTTTTCGAGGGAAACTTGCATGTTGGCGGCGAAGACGCCGCTTTGGGTGGCGGGGTGGCGTTGGGTGGCTGTTTCCACCATGTGCGCGAACAGCTCTTCGGCTTCGACCGGCGCCTTGGCGCCTGAGAAACCGGGGCGCAGGCCCTTGCCGGTGCTGGCGGCGAGCGTGAACTGGGATACGAGAAGGAGTTCGCCGGATATGGTTTGAAGGTCCAGGTTCATCTTGCCGTCCGCGTCGGCGAATACGCGGTAGCTGAGCAGCCGGTCTGCCATGCGGCCGATAGCTGCTTTGTCGTCCTCGCGCTCGAAGCCGACCAGGGCCAGCAGGCCCTTGCCGATTTCCGCGTGAGTGGCGCCGCCGATGCGCACGCGAGCCCAATTGACGCGCTGAATGAGGACAATCATCGCTGGGCGCGCCGCCGGAATCAGCTTACCGGCGACAGATCGCGGCCGATTTCGTCCGTTGCCTTCACCAGGCAGTCGGTGATCGCAGGTTCGGCGGCGGAATGACCGGCCTCGCGAACGATAAACAACTCCGAACCCGGCCAGTGCCGATGCAGGGAGGTGGCGTTGTCGAGCGGGCAGAGCACGTCGTAACGGCCGTGAACGATATGACCGGGGATATCGGCGAGCCGCTCCATGTTTTCGAGAATCTGGTTCTCGGCGATGAATCCCTTGTTGATGAAATAGTGTGCTTCGATGCGCGCCAGCGCCAAAGCCGTGTGTGGGGAAGTGAAGCGGGCCAGCCCGGCGGGATCATGTCGCAAGGTAGCGCAACTTCCCTCCCAGGTTGCCCAGGCTTTGGCCGCACCCATGCGCGCCAGTTCGTCTCCGCCGGTCAGGCGCTCGTAATACGCTTCGAGCAGGCGATGGCGTTCGTCCTCGGGAATGGGCCGCAGGAAGTCCTCCCAGCCATCGGGAAAAATGCGGTTTGTGCCGTCAAGGTAAAGCCAGTCGAGGTCGCGCTGCCGGCACAGGAAGATGCCTCGAAGCACCAGGGTAATCACGCGCTCCGGATGCGCCTGGGCATAGAGCAGGCTCAAGGTCGAGCCCCAGGATCCGCCGAACAGTACCCATTGCTCGATTCCCAGGTGGGTGCGGATTTTCTCCATGTCGGCAATCAGTTCGCCGGTATCGTTTTCGCGTAATTCACCGTGCGGTTTCGAGCGGCCGCAGCCGCGCTGGTCGAAGGTGACGATGCGATAGAGTTCCGGATCGTAGAAACGCCGCGAATTGGCGTCGCAGGCGCCGCCCGGACCGCCATGAACGAACAGGATGGGGATGCCGTCGGGATTGCCGGCCTCGTCCAGATAGATCTCATGCAGGCTTGAGACCTTCAGGCTGTGCCTTTGGTAGGGTTTCAGTTCGGGGAATAGCGTCAGCACGTGCCGGTCCGTTTTCGATGCTCCTGCCATGTTAGGGCAATTCGGGCAGCAATCGCCAGTAAAGCGGAATTATCGGCTCGCGGCGCCGAGACGGGAACGGCCCGCACGGCGGCGCTCGTTTTCGCGCAACAGTTTCTTGCGCAGGCGGATTGCCTTCGGAGTTACCTCCACCAGTTCGTCATGGTCGATGAATTCCAGCGCTTGCTCCAGGCTATGCAGGATCGGCGGCGTGAGCATGACGTTCTCGTCGTTCCCCGCCGCGCGAATGTTGGTCAGTTGCTTGGCCCTGGTGGGATTGACGACCAGATCGTTGCCGCGGCTGTGCAAGCCCACGATCATGCCCTCGTATACATCCACGTTCGAGCCAATGAACAGGCGGCCCCGGTCTTGCAGATTGAACAGGGCATAGGCCAGCGAACGGCCGGTGGTCATCGAAACGAGCACGCCATTGTCGCGTTCGCCTATTTCCTCGTCGCGGAACTTGCCGTAATGGTCGAAAACATGAGTCATGATTCCCGTGCCGGAGGTCAGCGACATGAATCGCGAGCGGAAACCGATCAGGCCGCGGGTGGGAACAATGAACTGCATGCGCACGCGGCCGGCGTCATCCGGCCGCAGATCTTCCAGCTTGGCGCCGCGCCGGCCGAGTTGTTCGATCACCGGACCCTGATGCTGATCTTCACAGTCGATCAGGAGCGATTCGTAGGGTTCGGTCTTGCGCCCGTTCAGTTCACGCACGATGACTTCGGGGCACGATACCGCGAGCTCGAATCCTTCCCTGCGCATGTTTTCGATCAGTACCGAGAGGTGCAGTTCTCCCCTGCCGGAAACGACGTACTTGTCGGGTGAGGAACCCTGGCTGACCCGCAGCGCCACGTTATGCAGCGCCTCCCGGCGCAGGCGTTCACCGAGATGGCGGGTCGTCAGGTAAACGCCGTCTCGGCCGGCGAAAGGAGAGGTGTTGACCTGGAATGTCATGCTGATCGTGGGTTCGTCTACCTCCAGCGGCGGCAGCGCCTCGACATGGCCTAGCTCGCACAAGGTATCCGAGATCTGCAGACCGTCGATTCCGGTGACGCAGACAATGTCGCCGGCGCAGGCCTCGTCCACGTCGATTCTTTCCAGCCCCAGGTGCCCCTTGACCTGCAACACCCTTCCGGTACGCTCACCGCCGCCGCGTTCTATCACGGCAACCTGCTGGTTGGCGGCAATGCGGCCGCGGCTAACCCTGCCGATGCCGATTACACCGACATAGCTGCTGTAATCCAGCGCGCTGATCTGCATCTGCAAGGGCGCGTCCAGCACAACATCCGGCGGCGGAACGCGTTGCACGATGACCTCGAACAGCGGGTCGAGATTGGCCGTCATCGAATCCGGTTCGAGTCCCGCCGTGCCCAGCAGCGCGGAAGTGTAGACGACCGGAAAATCAAGCTGTTCGTCATTGGCGCCGAGCTTGTCGAACAATTCGAATACTTCGTCCACAACCTCGTGGGGCCGAGCTCCGCCGCGATCGATCTTGTTGACGACGACGATGGGATTGAGACCCTGGTCGAATGCCTTGCGGGTAACGAACCGGGTCTGCGGCATGGGGCCGTCCGCCGCGTCCACGAGCAGCAGCACACTGTCCACCATCGACAGTACCCGTTCCACCTCGCCGCCGAAATCGGCATGACCCGGCGTGTCGACGATATTGATGTGGTAGCCGCGCCAGTCGATCGCGGTGTTCTTGGCCAGAATCGTTATGCCGCGCTCCTTCTCCTGGTCGTCGGAATCAAGAACGCGTTCCGGATTTCCACCATGAACGCGCAAGGTTCCAGACTGTTGCAACAGCTTGTCGACCAGGGTGGTCTTGCCATGGTCCACGTGGGCGATAATGGCGATATTGCGGATCGATCGGATCACTTCGAGTCCAGTACGGCGACGTTGCCGAAACCGGCATCTTTCAGATGGGCGGCGTGCAGGCGGCTGATCATGCCGCGCTCGCAATAGAGCAGATAGCAGGCATTCCGGTCGAGGCCTTCGAAGTCGCCGCGCAAGCGGTAAAAGGGAATATGCAGCAGTTGCGACTCCGCAATCCCCCGGAGTATCGGCGGCAGCGCGCCCAGATCGGTTTCGTGGCGGATGTCGATGACGATATCTTCGGGCCCGGCTTGCGATGTCACGGCGATCTCATCCGTCCCGCTGTCTTCGTCGAAGGCGATTTCGGTAATGAGCTGGGTCGAGGCGTCGGCCACGGCCGCATCGAGCACCGTGAAATCAAATCCGGATTCCTCGCGTTCGATACGTCCGGGCCGGGCTTTCGTCGTCGGCTTGTCGGAGATTACCGCGCAATATTCGGGTATGTGGCGCGAGAATTCCTCGGTGCCGATGGTTCTGGCCAGATCGATGATCTGCTGCTTGTCCATTGTCGCCAGCGGGCGCAGCACCAGGTTTTCGGCAATATCGTCGATGACCGCGAGGTTGGTCAGGGTCTGGCTGGATACCTGGGCCACGCTTTCGCCGGTTACCAGCGCTTCCGCCCCGACTTCGAGGGCGATGCGGTCGGCGGCGCGTAACATCATGCGTTTCAACACCACTCCCATTTGTGAGTTTTCGACCTTGTCGAGGATTTCCCGGACCACGTCTTCAAACGGAACGGTGACGAACTTCACCCGATGCGAAGCGTGGTATTTCATCCACAGGTACAGCGCCAGTTCGCGCACCGCCAACCGATGGGTGTCCCCTCCCAGATTGAAAAAACAGAAATGCGTCTGCATTCCGCGGCGCGTGACCAGGAAGCTCGATACAGCCGAATCGAATCCGCCGGAAATCAGCGACAGCACCGCGCCCTGCCCGCCGAGGGGAAATCCGCCGAGCCCGGGATGCCGTTGCAGAACGATATGAAACTCTTCATGCCTGATTTCCAGCGCAACCAGCACTTCCGGCGCGCCCAGATTGACTCCTGCGGCTCCGCTCAGGCGCTTGAGTCCGGCGCCGACAAAAGCCTCGACATCGACCGAACGGAAGGCATGTCTGCCGGTTCGCTTGCAGCGCACGGCGAAAGTCTTGCCGCGCAGCTTCTCGCCATAGTGCTCCATGGCCAGTTCGAGCATGCCCTCGAAATCGGGCAGTGGATACTTCCTGACTTCGAGAATAGAGGCGATTCCGGGAATGCGGCGCAGTTTTTCCCGTACTTCCGGTCCGGTTTCGGCGCTGTCGATTTCGACTTCGATGAGATCCCATTCGCCGCTGACGCGCAACT
This sequence comes from Pseudomonadales bacterium, assembly GCA_963666325.1. Classification (GTDB taxonomy): domain Bacteria; phylum Pseudomonadota; class Gammaproteobacteria; order Pseudomonadales; family Pseudohongiellaceae; genus UBA9145. The sequence continues at coordinate 3,416,351 of OY762706.1, read as the reverse complement.
GGTCCTTGAAAGCCTGCAAGACCGATTTGATGTTCTTGCGCAGAAGCCGGACGAGCCTGCGGCGAACCGGGCGGCTCTTGATGGTGATTTCGGGAAACAGCTTGACGAGGAACAACATGGCGGCTAGCGGCTTGTCATCATGCGATGTTCGGAGACCTTGCCCCGAAACCGAGCAATTGATCGGAATAAATTTGGAAAATGCACCAATATAGTGCTATTGTCCCTTTCGGCGCACGGATATGGTGCATTTCGAGCGCCGCTTTCCCAAAATTTGAACCAAAAATGGGCTTTTGAAGACCGCCGCATGGTGGCACATATCTTGCTCATTGTCAGAAACAATTGTCAGACACAACCGCCAGACACAACCCAAGCCAAAGTATGCCCATGATAACCGAAGGCGCACACGGTCTGGCGGCACAGCAATCCATAAACTGAGGAGATAGTCGGAAAATGAAATCGAAACTGGAATACATCTGGCTTGATGGCTACACGCCCACGCAGAATCTGCGAAGCAAGACCCTGGTGCAGGACGACTTTGACGGAACTCTGGAAAGTTGCCCCCAGTGGTCTTTCGACGGCAGTTCCACCCTGCAAGCCAGTGGCGACGATTCGGATTGCCTGTTGCAGCCGGTAGCGATCCTCCCCGATCCTGACCGAGCCAGTGGTTACCTGGTCATGTGCGAGGTATTGAACGCCGACGAAAGCCCGCATCGTTCCAATGGCCGCGCGACCATCGACGACGATGACGAAGACTTCTGGTTCGGCTATGAACAGGAATATTTCCTTTGGGACCCAGCGACCAACGCGCCTCCGGGATTTCCCGCCGGCGGCTACCCCGGACCACAGGGCCTCTATTACTGCTCGGTCGGCGCTCTCAACTGTCATGGCCGTGAGGTAGTAGACGAGCATCTTGATCTTGCGCTCGAAGCCGGCATCAACGTCGAGGGCATCAATGCCGAGGTCGCCGCGGGACAATGGGAATTCCAGGTATTCGCCAAGGGCGCCAAGCGCGCCGGCGACGAAACCTGGCTGTGCCGTTATCTGCTTGAGCGCACTGCCGAGCGGCACGGGCTCGCGGTCAACCTGGAGCCCAAACCCCTGGGCAGAGACCTCGACTGGAACGGTTCCGGCATGCACGCCAACTTCTCCAACGCCGCCATGCGCGAAGCGGGTGACGAAGAAATCTTCACCAAAATTTGCGACAACTTCGGCAGAAATATCGATCGTCACATTTCGGTTTACGGCGCGGGCAACGATCAGCGTCTCACCGGCCTGCACGAAACCCAGGCGATCGACGTTTTCAGTTACGGCATTTCCGACCGGGGCGCCTCCATCCGTATTCCTGTGGCCACCATCCAGGCCGGCTGGAAGGGACGGCTCGAAGACCGCCGCACCGCGTCCAACGCGGATCCGTACAAGGTTGCCGCGGCAATCATCAAGACCACCAAGGAAGCGCTGGCCGCATAAGACTTCGGGCGGGTCCGGCCCCGGTCGGACCCGCCCGGTCGCGCCTTGCGCGGGACTCACCTGTGGAAGGGCGTATTGAATACAGACGGCTGCTGGACAGCCTGGCGACCGCGGTGCTGCTGCTGGACGAGGATCTGCATATCCGCATGGTCAATCCGGCCGCGGAAGATCTGATGGCAATCAGTTCCCGCAAGGCCGCCGGACTCTTTCTCGGCGAGGTTTTCGTGAACGGCGCTGAAGATATCGAAGAGATGCGCGAAGCCCTGGTCGAGCGCAACGGCTTTACCAAGCGGCTGGCGCACATGCATCTGCCTCATGGCAAGACCGTGGACCTCGACTACACGATTACGCCCATCGACCTTGACGGAGAGACGTTCGCCTTGCTCGAAATGAACTCCCTGGAATACACCCAGCGAATCAATCGGGACCAGTTGTTCAGTTCCACCCAGGCGACCACCCAGGAACTCGTGCGCGGACTCGCTCACGAAATCAAGAATCCGCTCGGCGGCTTGCGCGGCGCAGCCCAGTTGCTGGCGCGGGAATTGCCGGACGAAGAGTTGACCGACTATACCAGGGTCATCATCGACGAAGCCGACCGCCTGCGAAATCTGGTCGACCGCCTGACCGGATATCGCAAACCGCTGGACCGGAGCAACATAAACATTCACGAAGTCGTCGAACGCGTACGCAACCTGGTCGAAGCCGAGATCGACGGCCGCGGCATCCGCCTGATCCGGGATTACGACCCGAGCATTCCTCCATTGTTGGCCGATTCGGAACAACTCATCCAGGCGACACTCAATATCGTGCGCAATGCCATGCAATCTCTATCGAGTCCGGACGTGAAGCACGCCCTTGGCACGATCACCTTGCGCACACGCACGGTGCGCAAGGTCACTTTCGGTCCACGTTTGCGCCATCCCGCAATTTCGCTTGAAGTCATCGACAACGGCCCGGGTATTCCCGAGCATCTGCGCGAAGCCATTTTTTTCCCCATGGTAACCAGCCGGCCGCAAGGCACCGGACTCGGACTGGCGATAGCCCATACCATCGTCAGTCAGCACCGCGGGTTGCTTGAATGCGAAAGCGAAACAGGCCGCACCTGTTTCCGTCTGCTATTGCCCTGGCGGAGCGAACTACACGCCGAAAGGCAACCGGTAACAAGTTCATGAGCGCGGCCCAATCCATCTGGATTCTGGACGACGACCGCTCCATCCGCTGGGTGCTGGAAAAGTCCCTGAACACCGCGGGTCTCGACACTTCAAGTTTCGACAACGGCGAGGATCTGCTGCAACGCCTGCGGCACGATACGCCCGACGTCATCATCAGCGATATCCGCATGCCGGGAATCAGCGGCCTTGAGCTGCTTTCGGCGGTCAAGTCATCTCATCCGGGGCTGCCGGTGATTATCATGACCGCGCATTCGGATCTCGACAGCGCGGTCATGTCCTACAGCCGCGGCGCTTTCGAATACCTGCCCAAGCCCTTTGATATAGAAGACGCCATTGCGGTAACCCGGCGGGCACTGGAGCACGCCAGGGAACAGGAAGAGGAAGCCGCCGCCCGCAACGGGCAAACCGAACCAGTGCAGGAAATCATCGGTGAAGCACCCGCCATGCAGGAGGTGTTCCGCGCCATCGGCCGGCTGTCGCATTCCAATATTTCAGTGTTGATCAACGGTGAATCCGGTACTGGCAAGGAACTCGTGGCGCGCGCCCTGCACCAGCATAGTCCGCGCGGCGACCAGCCGTTCGTGCCCTTGAACGTCGCCGCCATTCCGGCGGAACTGATCGAATCGGAATTGTTCGGTCATGAGAAGGGCGCCTTCACCGGCGCCACCCAGCGACGCACCGGACGCTTCGAGCAAGCCAACGACGGCGCGTTGTTTCTCGATGAAATCGGCGACATGCCGCCGGATACCCAGACTCGCCTGCTGCGCGTTCTGTCGGAAGGGGAATTCTATCGCGTCGGTGGTCACACCTCGGTAAGAGTAGATGTGCGCATCATCGCCGCCACGCACCAGAACCTGGAAGACCTCGTTCGCAAGCACCGGTTTCGCGAAGACCTGTTTCACCGCCTCAACGTGATTCGCATTCATGTGCCGAAACTGAGCGAAAGGCGCGAGGACATTCCGCGGCTGGCGCGTCATTTCCTCAGCCGGGCCGCAACCGAACTCGACGTGCCGGCCAAGGTGCTGCGGACGGAGACCGAACAACATCTGCAAGACCTGAGTTGGCCGGGCAACGTGAGGCAACTGGAAAATTTCTGCCGCTGGATCACGGTGATGGCCTCGGGCCGGGAAGTTCACATCAGCGATCTGCCACCGGAGTTCTCCGAGCAACGCGAATTACCCGGGGCCGCGCGCAACTGGACCCAGGCGCTGAAGTCCTGGGCCGACGAGCAGATCAAGCAAGGCAATACCGGAATACTGGACGAGGCGACCCCGGAGTTCGAGCGCGCAATGATCGACATCGCCCTGAAACACACGGCGGGGCGCAAGCAGGACGCGGCGCTACTGCTGGGCTGGGGCCGCAATACCCTCACTCGCAAGATTCACGAATTGGAAGCCGGGCAATAAATCGCGACAGGCATTTACCTGCCGCAATTCCACCCGATGGTTATTGTGTGGTTGGCGGAGCTTCGCCGGCTCCGTTGCCCGCGGGCTGTGCACCGGCCTGCTGTTCCGCCTGGCGCCTTTTCTGTTCCGCGTAGACGGCGTCGAAGTTGATCGGCGAGAGCATGAGCGGAGGAAAACTGCCCTTGGTGACAATGGAATCGATGGATTCCCTGGCGTAGGGAAAAAGGATGTTGGGGCAAAGCGAGGCCAGGATCTGCTCCAGTTGCTGGGGCTCCATGTTGGCGCAGGCAAAGACGCCCGCCTGCTGCACTTCCACCAGAAACGCCGTGTTTTCCTCGACCTTGGCTTCCACGGTCAGAACAAGCACCACCTCGTAGGCGTTTTCCTGGAATTTTTCGGATCGGGTTTTCACCTCGAAGTTGATGTTCGGGCTCCATTGTCCGGCGAAGATTCCCGGGCTGCGCGGCGATTCAAAAGAAAAGTCCTTCAGGTAAATTCGCTGCAATGCGAATTGCGGAGCGTTCGGGTCCTGTTGCGGCTGCTGTTGCGCGGCCGGGTCCGGCGTAGCGGTCTGCTCGTTCTGTTCGCCTTGCTCGTTCTGTTCGTTCTCAGCCATGATAGCTCCATATGGGACGGTGGCGGGCTCGCGCCCGAACAACCGTTATTTCTGAATAAGCGGAAAAGACCGCGAGGTCCATTCCGAGATGCCGCCGGCCAATTTTACGACGTTGCCGTGCCCGGCTTCCTCGATGCTCTTGACTGCCGCGCCAGACTGCTGGCCCATCTTGCAAACGACCAGCTTTGGCTTGTCCTTGTGCTTGTTCAACTCGGCCATGCGCTGTTTGAGCTTCACCAGCGGAATATTGATCGCCCCGGAAATATGGCCCTGGTCGAACTCCTTCCGATCCCTGACATCGACTACTACGGCGCCCTCGCGGTTGATCATCATGACCGCCTGCTGCGGGCCGACCGAGCGGGAAGCGGCGCGTGAATGATAAACGATAATGGCCAGCAGGGTAACAACCCACATTCCCGAAAGAACCGGGTGATTGCTTATGAATTCAATGAATTGCGCCATTGGAAAAGCGTTTGCCGATGGGTCCCGGGCGGGGAAATCCCGGCCCTGGTGAAACGGGCAGGAAGTATACACTTCCCGTCGCCCATCCGGTAGCGTCCGCTGTCGGCGCTGTAAATCGAATCCGATATGGCGGATAATCCGCATTCCGTTTCCAGCAACTCCCTACCGGATGCCGACACCTGTCATGAGTCGACGCAAGACCGCTGTTTTATTGATTCTCGATGGCTGGGGCCATCGCGAGGAAAGCGATTACAACGCCATCCATGCCGCCGACAGCCCGGTATGGGACGAACTGTGGAGCCGGCAGCCGCATACCTTGCTGCGCACTTCGGGCGAAGCCGTGGGCCTGCCGGCGGGACAGATGGGCAATTCAGAAGTCGGTCACATGAATCTCGGCGCCGGACGCGTGGTCTACCAGACGCTCACGCGAATCGACCGCGACATCGCCGAGGGCGGATTCCCGAGCAATCCCGCCCTGACCGCGGCGGCGGACAAGGTTGCCGAGGCCGGTTCGGCATTGCACGTGATCGGCCTGCTTTCGCCCGGCGGCATACACAGCCATGAAGATCAGATCATGGCCATGCTCGAGCTGGCTCTCGAGCGGGGCGTCGAGCGGCTATTTCTGCATGCCTTGCTCGACGGCCGCGACACGCCGCCGCGCAGCGCTTTGGGCTCACTGAAGAAATTCGAGGCGAAACTCGATGACAGCGGCAGGGGCAAGCTGGCTTCGATCTGCGGACGCTTTTACGCTATGGACAGAGATCAGCGCTGGGAGCGCGTCGAGCCCGCCTATGCGATGTTGACCGAAGGCAGGGCGCCCTTCAGCTTTGCGGATGTGGAATCGGCCCTGCACGCCGCCTACGAGCGCGGGGAGGACGACGAATTCGTCCAGGCCAGCCTGATCGGCGAAACGGACACACAAATTGCCGACGGCGATGCGGTCGTGTTCATGAATTTCCGCGCCGACCGCGCGCGCCAGCTTACCCGCGCCTTCGTGGAAGACGATTTCAGCGGATTCACGCGCAAGAGTCGTCCGCGCCTGGCTGACTTCGTCATGTTGACCGAGTACGCCGCGGACATCCCCGCGAGTTGCGCCTATCCGCCGGAGGAGCTGAAAAACGTCCTCGGCGCCTGGCTCGCGGACCAGGGCGGCTCGCAACTGCGAATCTCCGAAACCGAGAAGTACGCCCATGTCACCTTCTTTTTCAATGGCGGCCGGGAAGAACCCTTCGCCGGGGAAGAGCGAGTATTGATCCCCTCGCCCAAGGTCAAGACCTACGACCTGAAGCCGGAAATGTCCGCCTTCGAGTTGACCGACGGGCTGGTGGAAGCGATTCGCTCCGGCGATTTCGACGCGATCATCTGCAATTACCCCAATGGCGACATGGTCGGCCATACCGGCGATTTCGATGCCTCGGTCAAGGCGGTCGAAGCCGTCGACCAATGTCTCGGAATGATCGTCGAGGCGGTGCGCGAAACCGGAGCGGACCTGCTCATCACCGCCGATCACGGCAATGTAGAACAGATGCGCGATGCGGAAACCGGGCAGCCGCTGACTTCCCATACCACCGGCCCCGTGCCGCTGATTTACGTCGGCGCCAACGAACTCGAATTCACCAGCGAAGGCCGCCTGTGCGACATCGCGCCGACCATGCTAAGCCTGCTCGAACTGCCGATTCCCCCGGAGATGAATGGCGAAGTATTGCTGCATAAGCCAATCAGGTCGGTGGCAATGTGAATACTCCCGGGTTTCATGGCTCGCGGGGAGGTTCTGCGACTTCGCTTCGCTCGCGCAGAATGACGTAAAGACGGCTGTTGCCATCCCATCGCTCCTTTCCCATAATCGGGCGGACTCATTCGCTCATGTACACGTCTACCTGCGAGGCGCACAAATGAACAAGACACGCATTTTCGGCGCGCTGGCATTGCTGGCCGCGATTGCCGCCTGTGATCAACCGGCGACCGTGGAGGAAGCTCCGATCGTTTTTGCGGACCAGGCCGCCACCGGTGAAGCCGACTACGCCACCTGGTGCGCCGCCTGCCATGGCGCGCAATTGCAAGGCAGCGCCCTGGGCCCGGTGCTGTCCGGCGCGGGTTTCATGGGACGTTACGGGCAGCAGACGCCGTTCGATTTCTTCAATTACCTCAAGGGCAGCATGCCGCCGGGAGGCAATGCGGGCATCAGCGACGAGACTTATTTCAATATCGTCGCCCACATGATGCGGTCCATGGGCGTGAGCGACGCCAATCCGGCGCTTGACGCGCAAGCGGACTACGCCATGCTCACTAACAGCGAAACCGGCAATCTTGTGATCGGGCAACGGGAACCGGAACGGCCGACCGGAGTGGTACGCGCCGGAACCGTGGAGAATTTTGCGCCGATCAGCGACGCGATGCTTATCGACCCGGCGCCAGGCGACTGGCCCATGCTGCGGCGCAATTTCCAGGCCTGGAGTTATAGTCCGCTCGACCGGATCAACGCCGAAAATGTCTCGGACCTGCGGCTGGAATGGGTCTGGAGCATGCATGAAGGCGATTCCGAGCCGGCGCCGCTGGTTGCAGGCGGCGTCATCTACCTGATCAACAGCAGCAATATCATCCAGGCGCTCGATGGCGTTACCGGAGAGTTGATCTGGGAACACCACGCCGGCCCCTTCGACAGCAACGACATGCGCAATATCGCGATGTACGAGGACAAGATCATCCATGCGACCACCGACGCCCGCCTGCTCGCCCTCGACGCCCGCACCGGCGAGCCGGTATGGGAAACCGAGGTGGCCGACAACAGCAAGGGATTCCATAATTCCAGCGGGCCCATCGTTGCCGACGGCAAGGTGATCCAAGGTCTGGCGGGCTGTTCGCGCTATATCGAGGAAGACTGTTACATCAGCGCCTATGACGCCAATACCGGCGAGACTCTCTGGCGCTTCAACACTGTCGCGGAATCCGGCGAGCCCGGCGGCGACACCTGGGGCGATATCGCCGACCTGTTCCGCGCCGGCGGCGAAACCTGGATTACCGGCAGCTACGATCCGGTATCGAAACTCACTTTCTGGGGCACCGCCCAGCAAAAACCCTGGATGCCGGCCTCGCGCAGCCTTTCGATCAACGACGCCGGGCTCTTCACCAACGCTACTGTCGCTATCGATGTCGACAGCGGCGAACTTGACTGGTTCTTTCAACATGTGCCGGCGGAAGCGCTCGACCTCGATGAGGTCTTCGAACGCGTACTGATCGACCGCGGCGACGACAAACTGGTCTTTTCCGTCGGCAAGCACGGCATCCTCTGGAAACACGACCGCGAAAGCGGCGAGTTCATCGATTACCAGGAAACCGTTTTCCAGAACGCCTTCACCGATATCGATCCGGTGACCGGCGCGGTGACTTATCGCGATGACATCCGGAATGCGCAACTCGACCAATGGATTTCGGTCTGCCCGAGCACGGCCGGCGGCAAGGACTGGCATTCGATGAGCTACCATGAGCCGAGCGCGGCGCTGGTGATTCCGCTCAGTCAGTCATGTCTCGAGATTGCCGCGCGCGAGGTTCCGCTCGTGCATGGCGCCGGCGGCACGGCGGCGAACCGGCGCTGGTTCGAGATGCCGGGCTCCGACGGCAACATGGGCAAACTCGCGGCTTACGACATCGACAGCATGGAAGAAATCTGGAGTTACGAGCAGCGGGCGGCCTTGCTGACCGGTGTGATCACGACGGCCGGCGATCTGGCTTTCGTCGGCGACCTCGACCGGCGCTTCCGCGCCTTCGACGTGCGCAGCGGCGAAGTCCTGTGGGAAACCCGGCTCGGCACCTCGGTGCAAGGTCACCCGGTCACCTATGCCGTCGACGGCAAGCAATACATCGCGGTGACAACCGGCCTCGGCGCCCGGGGAGTCAGCCCACGCACAGTGCCGCGGGTAGTATCGCCGGACATGCGCCATCCGGCCAACGGCAATGCGCTTTACGTGTTCAGCCTGGACGAGGATTGACCGAAAGCCGGCAATCCTGCCCGGTCAATCCGTTTCGAGCCCGGGCTCGAGTTCGGTCCATTGCCGGTCGGCCTGCTCGATGTATTCGAGCATATTCTCCTTCCAGCGGACGTTGATGCGGCGGCTGTAATTCAGATACAACTTGCCGTCGTGAATCGTCCACAAATCCGGCTCGGTGCTGGCGGTATCGCCTTCCGCCATGGCATAGGCGCAGTAGCCGCCGTATTGCGGCGCATAGGCTTCCGGCTCGGCGCGGAACAGATCCAGATTCTCCTGCGAGGCAAATCTCCAGACGGCGCCCTTGTATTCCATACTGAATCGGTCCGAGCCTTCCACGGGCTCGCCTTCGGTGAAATAAGCCACCGCGTCATGGCCGCGTATCGCCTCGTTGCTGAACAGGCCGGTGTAGATCGCATCGGCCGCCCAGGCGGGCGCGACAGCGGGCGCAACAAGGATCAGCCCCGCCAGACACAAGATGTTCAGGAATAGTTTCATCGCGCTCTCCTTTTCAGTTTCCCGGGCGGAGGTACTCCGCCAGTTCGTCCCGCCGCATCCACATGATCAGGATCGTCGAGACGAAAACGCCCACAGCCATGGCAAACAGTTGACCCCCGTCCTGGTTGCCCGCTTCATCGATCACCACGCTGACGCCGAGCGGCGTGAACAGGTGGAAGAAGATCGCGCCACTGATGACGAAGAAGCCGATCAGCGCGCCCAGGGACTGGGTTCTGCGGACGAGCAGCAGGATCGAAGCCAGCAGTTCGACACTGCCTATCGTGTAACCGCCCCAGGCGGCGAAGCCCGATGCAATGAAGGCCGGCAAGCCGATCGAGCCCATCCAATCGCCGATGGTAGTGAAGATGTGGATGGTCTCGAATGAATTGGTGAACTTGAAAAACAGCGACTGCACGAAAACGATCGCGACGAATATCGCCAGCGCCCAGGGCAGGTAGTGCATGAATTTTGCTCTGTCCATCGATCTGTTCCCCTGAGGAATTGTTTTGAATCTACCTCAATCCAATACTTGGGAACTATCCGGCAATTTCCAGGCAAAATCCAGCCCGGCGGCGAATTGTCTTAAACACGTTCCGGATTGCTGGCACAATGAGCAGCCATGGGCGAGCTGACCGCAAACGAAACCGAAACCGAAGCCGAAACCAAACCCCGGGTCGAAGCCGACGTCAATGTCGAAGTTACCCGCTGCGCCAACTGCGGGGTCGCGCTCCTCGGCCAATACTGTTCCGATTGCGGCCAGGAAGACCGCGAAGTGCGCCGTCCGTTTTGGCGCATTCTCAGCCAACTGCTGCATGCGATTTTCGAGCTCGACGGCCGCGTATATCGTTCGCTGTTCTATCTTTACACACGTCCCGGTTTCCTCAGCGGCGAATACGTGAACGGCCGCCGTACTCGATACACGCCACCCCTGCGCATGTTCCTCGTCTTGAGCATCAGCTTTTTTCTGATGGTTTCGATAGCCGGCAGCCTGACCAACCTCGGCGCCGGCGTGAACGGACCGGCGGCGCTCGGCGCAGACGGGAATCCCACGGCGCCACTTTCTTCGGACCGGCCCATTCAGGATTTCCTTAACGCAGGCGCCGAAGACGAGGATGTGGAGGGTCTGGAGAGCCTGGAAGACCTGGATATCGATCCGCAGCAAGTGCTGGAAGTGCTGAGAGGTATCGATTTTCCGTTTTTGCCGGCGGCGACCGAAGAACGGCTGAAGACGCTCGCGATCGATCAGTTGGTCGCCAACTATAACGACATGCGCGAGAATCCGGGCGCGTTTTTCCGGGACTTCTTCAGCCAATCACTCGAATACGTAACGATTTTCGTATTGCTGATGATGCCGTTGCTGGCGCTGGTGCAATGGGCGCTTTATGTGTTCAAGGGCCGCTACTACATAGAACACTTCGTTCTCACCTTGCACAACCACTCTTTCCTGATCCTTACCGCTTACTTGCTGGCGGTAACCGGTCTCTTCGCGAGCCTGTTGCCCGTGCTGGAGGGGTTCATCGAATGGGTAGATTTCCTCATCGTAATGTGGGCAATTGTCTACCTGTATCTGAGCCTGAAGAATTTCTACCGCAGCGGCTACGTTTACAGCGGCCTGGTCTACGTCAGCGCAAGCCTGATCTATAGCGCGCTGATCACGGCCGGCTTTACGATATTTCTGGCAGTCGCGTTCCTGCTGTACTAGCCGTAGCAAAATAAGATAGTCAGATGAATATATGCAATCAACACTCAGAAACGACTATCACTTTACTGAATTCTCGAACCGTGCTTGCAAACTATCCTAGCCGAAAAATGTGATACAAATTTATCCTCAACAATTGGTATATACGCTGTGACTAGTATTATTGATTTAGTTCTTGTCCGTAAACTCCGTTTTCTGATGGATCTCTCGTTCAGCGATACCTTCCGATTCGCGGGTATTGGGCCTGGGAGGGGCGGTTTTTCCTTGATCCGGCAGCGGTTTGCGTCGTTTTCGGCGTGATCCGGCCCGCCGGGCCGTGCTGGGGCGGAAGTCGGCCCCCGGCGGGTGGTTCCGGTACTGTGCCGTTCGGTTTCGGGAGTTTTTGGCGGGTTATCCCGGCCGCAACCGCGCCAGCCGCACCAGGTTGTGCGCGAAGACCGCGGAATGCACCCATGCCTTGAATCGGGCCAGACCGCGCCAGCGGCAACGCCCGAGCCCAAAGCAGCGCTTCAGCCAGGAGATGCCGGCCTCGACCCCGGCGCGGAAGCGGCGAAGCCGGGCGAATATCCAGGGCGACGGCGTCATGTCCTCTTCCTTCAGCCCCCGCTTCTTGCTGAACACCGTGTGTTTCACGCCCATCTCCTTGGCGCGTTTCAGGTTCTCCCCGGAGGCGTAGCCGCCGTCGAAGGCGGCGTGGGTCGGCGGCTTGCCGTACCGCGCGCAATGCCGCCGAAGCATCGGCAGACAGCGGGCGCTGTCCGCCGGATTGCCGGACTCCACCACGACATCCAGCACCAGGCCGCTTCTCCCGGTCGCCAGATTGATCTTGTGGCCATAATGGGTTTCCCGCCCGCCCTTGCGGATAATGTCCGTGTGCGGCTCGAACAGGCTCACGATCTTTTCCGTCGCCGGAACGTTTTCGCCAAGTTCGACGCGCCGCGCGGTCTGAACGACCACCGCCTTCAGCAAGCCGGCGTAGTGGTCGGCGCATTCCAGCCATCGCGCGGACCAGGGCGCTCCCGATTCCCTCACCGCGGGACGGGCCGCTTCCAGATCGCCGAGCGTGTCGGCGGCGACCCGCAGCAACTGCCGGTACAGCTTGGCCCGCGCTTCCCCGCCCCGTTTCGTCCGCGCCGCCAGACAACGCCTTTTGGCCGCCCGGCGGCGGTCGCGGCAACGAACCGCCTCCTTGCCCAGCTCCTTCCGCGCCGCCAGCAGCAAGCCCGTCAGCACCCGCACCCCATCGTACAGCAGCCGGCTGTCCGACGGGGCCGGAATGTGCGTCTCCGTCACCGTGCTGTCTACGCGCACCCAGGCGCCGGTTTCCTCCCCGGACGCTTGCGCCGCCTCCAGCAAACAGCGGTTGACGCGCTCCCAGGTCTCCGCCGACACCGCGCCGACCCCCGCCTGCAAGGCGGACTTCTTCGGCGGATCGAGCGGGTCCACGCGCGCGAAACGGCAAGCCGACAGCGAATCCCGCAACGCGAACGCCAGACCGCGCCAGGTCTCGCCGCGCAGATGCTTGACCACGGCGCAGCGCAACACCGATTCGCAACTCAATCCGAAACGGCCCCGCTCCGCCTGGGCGCCGAGGTCGACCGCCACCGCGTCCAGCAGTGCGGGATGCGCGTCCAGCCAGTCCGAGATCGACTCCAACTCCTCGCCCAGGGGATGGTCGACAGGCCCCGGTTCGTATAGACTCATCTGTGTCGTGCGCTTCAGCCGCATGGCAAACCCCGGTGTTTTGTGGTGTCTTTGTTTTGCTTCGGAAACATTACAAAGATACCCAAAACGCCGGTTCTTATCCAGGAAAAACCACGCTTTTATTCGACAAATCAAGTGGTTAAGAATTTACGGACAAGAACTAAGTAGAAGTCGACAACCTGGCCACCATGCCTCATCGCCACCAAGTCGGGGACGTGTCGGCTGTGGAGAATATCAAATTAACCAATAGCTGTGTCAGCGCATTTCGTTGGGCTGGTCGCTGATTTCGTGCCCACGAAATTGATGTACTAGGAGTCTGTCGGATTTAGATTGAGGTAGAATCGTATTCAGATTGTAGCGGGGTGCTTATCCGATGTCATCGAAGTTTCGCCCAGTGGACCGGGACACGCTGTATCTTTTGCCGCCGTCGGTGCAGGACTGGCTGCCGGAGGATCATCTGGCGCGTTTCGTGGTTGAGATTGTGGACCGTCTGGACCTTGGCGCTCTGGAGCGCCGGTACGGTGGGGGCGGGAAGGATCCGTATCATCCGTCGGTGTTGCTGGGGCTGTTGTTTTACGGTTACGCGACGGGGGTGTTTTCGAGCCGCAAGCTGGAGCGTGCGACCTACGATTCGGTGGCTTTCCGTTTTATTGCGGCGAACACGCACCCGGACCACGACACGATCGCGGGTTTCCGCAAGCGATTTCTGGGGGAGTTGCAGGGGTTGTTCGTGCAGATTCTTTCGCTTGCGCGGGAGATGGGGTTGTTGCGGTTGGGCAACGTGAGTCTGGACGGGACGAAGGTTCGTGCGAACGCGAGCAAGCACAAGGCGCTGAGTTGGGGGCATGCGAAGCGTCTTGAGGATCAGTTGCGCGGCGAGGTGGCGGAGTTGCTTGATTGTGCGGCGCGGGCGGACGAAGCGGAGCCCGGACTGGACGTGCCGGAGGAGTTGAAGCGGCGCGAGGGCCGTCTTGCGGTGATCGAGGCGGCGCAGGCGGAGATCGAGCGGCGGGCGCGGGAGCGCCATGCGGCGGAGCGGGAAGAATACGAGGAGAAGCTTGCGGCGCGGCGGGAGCGGGAGAAGGCGACGGGGCGCAAGCCCCGCGGTCGAGAGCCGAAGGCGCCGGAGGCGGGTCCGCGGGAGAAGGACCAGGTGAATCTGACGGACGCGGAATCGCGGGTGATGCTGACGGCGGACGGATTCCAGCAGGCGTATAACGCGCAGTCTGGGGTGGATGTCGAGAGTCATCTGGTGGTGACGGTCGATGTGGTGGACCGCGGCAACGACAAGCGCGAGGTGGAACCGGCGCTTGCGGCGCTGGGCGCGTTGCCGGGGGCGCTGGGGAAGCCGACCGGGCTGTTGGCCGACGCGGGGTATTTCAGCAAGAAGAACGTGAAACGTTGCGAGGCGGCGAAGTTGACGCCGCACATCGCCATGGGCCGCACGGCGCACAATCCGCCGCTGGCGGAGCGTTCCGCGCCGCCGCCGCCCTGTCCGGAGGACGCGGACGCGGTGACGCGCATGGCGCATCGGCTGCGGACGCCGGAAGGCCGGGCGCTGTACGCGCGGCGCAAGTCGACCGTGGAGACGGTGTTCGGGGTCGTCAAGGAGACGATGGGATTTCGGCGCTTCCATCTGCGCGGACTGGAGGCGGTGCGCGGAGAATGGACACTGGCCTGTCTGGCGTGGAACCTGAAACGGATGCACGCCTTGCGTTGAGGCGCTCCACCCCCCGTTTTCCGCCCGCGAGCGGACATTGGCGACGCTGTCATGCCAAATACGCATGTGGGGGCGATACCATACCGCCCCAGCCACCGAAATCGGGAATCGCGCGGCCTATGGCCGCTGACATGAAATGCAACTGAGGACCGCCTTGCTCGGCGGATTCAACATCCTAAAACCGACAGACTCCTAGTCGCGGCTTTTGAATCTGATCGGAATCAAAGCCGGAACACGTTCCTGGTAGTCCCTGTAGGAAGGGTACTTTTCGAGGGTGATGGTTTCGGTGAGTTGCGTCGAGCCGAGGAAAAGCAGGTTGAGTACGATGGCGCCCGCAACCGACCAATGCAGCAAAGTTCCGGTGGAGGCAATGGCGAACAGGTAGATCACCCACCACATACTGACCTCGCAGAAAAAGTTCGGGTGTCGGCAATAGGCGAACAATCCCGTGGTGATGAAAGGTTCGGTGATCTCTTCGCCGGCCTCGATCTTTCGCTTCTTTTCCTGCTGAAAGTTCCATTGCTGCTGATCGGCGACGGCCTCGCCTACCCAGTACATCAGAAACAGCGCCGTGGCGAGTGCGTCGACCCAGTTCAGCGGCGCGCCCCGGTTGAGCCAGACATGATGGATCGGCGAAGTGAATAGCCAGACGATCAGCATCTGCCCGAACGCGATGAAAGTGCAATTCATCAACTGGAATCGCAATTCTCCCATCTTTTTCCGCATGTAGATCCAGCGATAGTCCTCGCCGCCCAGCTTGAATCCGCCCTTGCGCCAGTAGTTGTGGGTGAGACGGGCGCTCCAGAGAGTGATCAATACGGTCATGAGATTGAGCCGCGCCGATTCGTATCCCGCATCGGCCGCGACAAGCAGGCAGAATATGGGTGGCGCCAGGGCCAGCCTCTCCCGCTAACGGAGCCGACGATTGCCTGACGCCGGGGAAAGCCGCTCATCGGGCCGGTGGGAGACGTCGCGGCGCGACAGCTTCTTCCGCGCTCTGCCGGATGCTGATTTCGGCTACCCTGTGCTGCCCCGAAGAACCGGCTTTTCGCGCAACCGGCCGCGGCGCACCCTCACGAGGTGTCGAGCAACTCCGGCTCGCGGGGACGGACACCGAAGGCGATAGCGCCGTACAGCGTCCCCCAGTCGCGCAGAACATGGGTGGTGAACAGGCTTCTCACCTTTTGCCGGAAGTACAGGGGCCGTTCCGCCCGGGCCTGCGCCGCCTGGAACAGGCGGCAGTTCCTCTGTTGCACCTGGTCGATGAAGAAAGCGAGCATCATCAGGTGCGCGAACACTGTCGCCAGATGGTTGTCGCCGTGACCGTAGTTGTGCTCAAAGCCGTAGCCCTGGTTCTTCAGGGTGTTGAAAGTCTCGTTCTCGATGCGCCAGCGGGCGCGGCCCGCCCGCATCAGCGCCTCGGCGTTCGCTTCGGCGATCTCGATGTCCGTGACCCAGGAGAAGCGTCGTTCCTTCTTGCCGGGACGGGTCTCCCGACACTCCAGAAAGTTCACCTCCAGGTCGAAGTGCGCCTCGTTCAAGGGCGCGCCGTTGAGATAGCGGTAGCGGCGCGACACGCCGGCGGCGTCCACCGTCTCGAACATCCGCGTCCCCGGCGTGGCCTCCACCCACTCGAACAGATGCCGGTGGTCCCCCGGCTTCACGCCCAGCACGAATCGCATGTCCAGCGACCGCAGCAACTCGATGTGCGGCCCGTTCGACGCCAGCGCGTCCTCCACCACCAGCAACTTCAGATGCGGATGCTCCCGCCGGACATGGGTCAGCAGCCGCTTCGCGGCGTTGCGCTCGCAGTCGTTCTTCTGCGACCCGTCCTCCCGCGCGATCGGCTCCGGCGCCAGCGGAAACACCTCCCGGTGCGCCGGATGCACCAGCACCGCCCCCAGCATCTGGTGATAATACGTCACCCGCCCGTCCCGGCGGCGCTTCTCGCAGCAACGCTTGCAGCGCACCCGCGAAGAGGAAAAATACCCCGTGCCGTCCACCGACAGCAGATAATGACCCAGCCAGGTGAACCCCTCCAGCCCCTTGCCTCGCTGCAACACCGCGAACAACCGCTTGAACGCGCCCCGCAGCACCGAGGGCTCCACCTCGTCCAGCCGCTCCCGCAGCGCCGTGTCGCACGGCGCGTCACCGATGCCGTACAGATGCTTCAGATTCTCCCGGATCAACCCGTCGTCCCGCGCGCCGCGGTCAAACTGCAGCAGCGAGGGAAACTTCAGCCCGAACACCGCCAGACCCGACATCAGATAATCCGGCAGACCCCGCTTGCGGCCCCGCACCGAATCCGGAATCCGCTCGAAACACTTCCGAACCTCCCGCAACAAACCCGGCGCGCTCAACGCGCCGCGCAACGCAAGCTTGGCCATGACAACTCCCCTCAACACAGAGACCTCATGACCGTTTATCCGAATCCAGCACGAAAAGTTTACGAAAACCTTTTTTTACGGCAATCGCAAACCGTTGATTTCATTGATATCTGATTTGCAGCGGGAATCGCTGGTAAGCGTTTGCATGACCACTCATGTTTTCCGAGTCGTTTTGCGGTGCTGGTCGGTGCCCGGAATTGTCGGCAGACTCTGGAGTCATGCATTGCTGACCGTCGGTTTGGTCGGCATCCTGATTTCTCATACGGCTGCGCAAACCGCACAATCCACGGGAAACGAAGTGCCGGTCGTGAGCATCTGGCGCAGTGGGAATTCGCTCATCACCGAAGGGGAGGACGCGGTCATCGTGCTTACCGCGGAACCTGCGCCGGAAGCCGAGCTGACCGTCAATTTGAAAGTTTCGCAATACCGGCTAGCCTTTACTCCGAATCCCGACGATCCGCAATTTCCTTCAGTTGAAGTGATCGATCTCATTGAGGACGTTCGGCAGGCCAACATTGACACATCTGGCGAATCGAGATTTGTTTTGCCGACCGAAGACGATGATCAGGATGAGCCGCTCTATTTCATAAGTGTAGTTATGGAATCAGGAAAAGGTTATTCGCCCAAGGAGTGCGGGCGATGGCTCTGCGCGGAAAGAAACGTCTATGTGGCCGGGCATCTCTACACTAATCCCGATTCCGCGTCGTTCGAGGTTCGCGACAACGACGGCCCTCAGGCCGAACTGATCCACATCGTCCAAGCCAGCGAAGACCTGCTCAAACGAGTGACTCGCGGCCCACCCACCGCCGCCGAAGTCATCGAGTTTGAATATCTGACGAGGCTTGCCGCAGAAGCGGCAATTGACATGCTTGAGGGAGGAACCGACACCGAGAATGCGCTTGACTTGCTGAGAAGTTCCCGAATGCGCCTTGCAGCGGCAGACGTTATGGTCTCGGCGGAGTTAACAATAGCGCAGGAGGATGTCAGACAGACAATCAGGAACGCCGCAAACGCGATTGCGTTATACAAATCGTTCCCGCCTGACCATTTTGTTATAAGTGTTGGGATCAGCTCGGAATTACGTGCAGAGACTGGGGACTTTCTCGCCGCGAGCGGGAGTTTGATCGGTTCCCTGGCCGAGGTGCGGCAAGGAATTGCTCGAATCGAGTCTGTCACCAGGATAATTGATGAAATTGAAGAGTTTGTGTTCACGGCCTACAGGAGCCATCTTGATGAGGTTGAACGGCGCGATATCACGAGCATTTCAGACGCCGCACTCGAAGCTCTTTTCAATCCGATTACGTCGAAGCTGGGTTATGAGGCAACTTCAACGGATGCGGGCGCAACAACATCAATGCTGGGAAACAATCCCCATTTGATGCGGAAAGCGGTGGAACTCACGGGAGTTGATCTGACCGCCAATGATTTGATTGTTTCGACAGCGTTCCGGGATATTGGTGGACGAGTATACGTTTCCCGGTACTTCACCCCGTTCATACGCCATGTATCGTCAAGTTTGAGAGGGGCTGGGTTGTTGGATTCTGAAGCGGAACTTCTTACCCTGGACCTTTCAAAATTCACGAACCCGGATGGAATAGGCTTCGGCGATTGGGATTCGGAATTCGAATCATACTATACCGTCTCCAAGATTATCGACGAAGCGCTTGGAGGGGAAGCTGAAACAAGTTATGCCGACAATTTTCTCATCACTACAATTCGCGCCGAGGACATGATTTTCGCAGTCCAGGTAACCAGCGTGAAAGTGGTATCCGGGGATTTCCCCGAGGGTTGGTTTGGCATGGATGACGGCAGCTTCCTGCTCATTCGCCGTGGCTTGGCGATAAGCATCGCACCAGGCTCTCTCGATATCGTTTCGTTTGCCGGGCGCATCAGGGAGTTGGGATATACCCTTCGAGTCCGCGAGAACGGCGCAATTGTTCTGACCGGTGATGGAATGAATATTTCCGGAACCTTCTCCTATACAGCTCCTGCCATAACTGAAGACATAGGTGGAGATGGGGAACCGAACTACGGCAATTGTTCATTTCGCCGCTGCATCGACCCGCCGACAAATGCAAATCCGGCAAGTCCCGACCACTATTTCACCATCGGTTACTCGCCATTTGAATACCCACTCGGTTTCTACAGCTTCGGCGCCAACGACTTCACTGATCTGACCGATTGCGAATCCGACCCCGTCGCATGTCAAATCGACAGGGAACAAAGATTCTTGCCCATTGTCGCCCACGAGGGACTATTCGATTTGCTTGCCTCTGTTGGTTTAACCGCGACAACCGACCGATTTGAAACTGGCGTGATAACGATCGCCGGTCTCGGAAAGTTCCGGCCGGCCTTTGAATTTGAAGGCGAGCTGCCGAACGGGACCTCCGAAGATCTTGCTGCATTCAGTTTCGCAGGCACAGACGCCAATGGCGACAGCGTACTCGATTACCGCATTCGCATCGGCAACTTCAGCCAGTTGTTGTATGGCGTACCCTGACTTCCCCATGGCTTCGCGCCTGTAGTGTGTCGAATTCCACCGTCACTACTTTTACTTATCCTGCCGGAAGCGAATTGCCAAGCCGGGAATAAACTGGAATTATTGGGCCTCGGGCGGAATTTTCCGCGTGGGAACGACATCAGATGAACAAGATTCGCTCCGGACACTCCATTATCTTCTGTGCATTGCTGGCCTTCGCCGGAGGCATGCAGGCCCAGGACGATGGTCTGCCCTTGCCGCTTGACGACGTGCGCCTGTTTACCGAGGCGCTGGACCGCATTCGCATGTCCTATGTCGAAGAGATCGACGATCGCACCTTGCTTGAGAATGCGATTCGCGGCATGTTGGCCAATCTCGATCCGCATTCGGCCTTCGTCGACGGCAGAGACTTCGATAACCTGCAGGAGACCACAACCGGGGAATTCGGCGGACTCGGCATCGAGGTGGGGCAAGAAAACGGTTACATACTAGTGATCGCGCCGATCGACGACACCCCCGCCGACCGGGCCGGGCTGCGCGCCGGCGACCTGATCGTCGCCATCGACAAGCAGCCGGTGCGCGACATGCTGCCCGAAGAAGCCGCCGACCTCATGCGCGGCGAGCCCGGGACCGAGGTGACGCTTACTGTATCCAAGGACGGACTGGAGCCTTTCGATGTCGAAATTACGCGCGAGGTGATAGCCGTCAGCAGCGTCAGAAGCCGCCTGCTCGAACCGGGCTACGCCTATGCGCGCATCCCGGTATTCCAGTTGAACACCGGCAGGGATTTCCAGGCGGAAGTCGCCGGCCTGCTGGAAGAAGACCCGGAGCTGAAAGGCCTTGTACTCGACCTGCGCAACAACCCCGGCGGTGTCTTGCAGGCTTCGGTCGAGGTAGTGGACGCCTTCATCGATTCCGGCCGCGTGGTCTACACCCAGGGCCGAATGCAGCAGACCGCCACCGAATATTTTGCCAATGCGGAAACCGTGGCGCCCGATCTGCCCGTGGTAGTGCTGATCAACGGCGGTTCGGCCTCCGCTGCGGAAATCGTTGCCGGCGCGCTGCAGGATCACGGTCGCGCGGTCGTCATGGGCACGCGCAGTTTCGGCAAGGGCTCGGTGCAGTCGGTGCTGCCGCTCGATCAGGACCGCGCGATCAAGTTGACGACTTCGCTGTATTACACTCCCGACGGCCGCTCGATCCAGGCCCAGGGCATCGAGCCAGACATCGTCGTGGAAGAGGCCTTCATCACCCGGCGCTCGCGCAATGTCACGCAATTCGCCGAAGCTGACTTGCCGGGCAGCCTGGAAAACGAAAATCGTATCGATGGAAACATCGCACCGCTGGCGTCCGCAGCCGAGGTGCTGACCACCGACTATCCGCTCAACGAAGCGCTGAATCTGCTGAAGGGCCTGAATACACTACGCAGGAATTAATTTGCTGCCGATATTTGGCCGGTCATGCGGGGAACAGTCGAAGGGCAGCTACAACTAGCCCCGCCACTCCGACCATCGTACCTAACATGGTTCCAAACATCGTGACGAACATTCGCCATGTCAGCCTGGATTCCAGAGCGTTCAATTCTGCTTTCAGGTCGGCTTTTGTCGCCAGATGCGCCGTCGCGGCAACGATACTCCTGTGCGTGGTTTCGGCTACCGCCTCTGCCTGAGAATTTTCCATACCCGATTCCTTAAGGCGCCTGGTAACGGACAACGTATC
This sequence comes from Pseudomonadales bacterium, assembly GCA_963666325.1. Lineage (GTDB taxonomy): Bacteria > Pseudomonadota > Gammaproteobacteria > Pseudomonadales > Pseudohongiellaceae > UBA9145. The sequence continues at coordinate 3,395,039 of OY762706.1, read as the reverse complement.
GTGAAGAGCATTGTTCATTGATTTCCCTCATTTCCGGCTCCAATGTTTCCTCACGACGCCAGTATAGCCATGCAAACCGGAATGACCGAGAAATCAGGAAAAATAAGTAATTGGGCGCGCCCTATCAAACCCGCTTCGCGATTGACTCCCCCGGGGGGCAGATTTACAGGCGAACTTCGATACCGCGGGCGGCCATGTGGCGCTTGGCCTGTTCGATGGTGAATTCGCGGAAGTGAAAGATGCTGGCGGCGAGTACCGCGTCGACGCCGCCTTCGAGTACGCCTTCGGCGAGATGTTCGAGCGTGCCGACGCCGCCCGAGGCGATCACGGGTACGCGGACGGCGCTGCTGACGGCACGGTTGAGCTGATTGTCGAATCCTGATTTGGTGCCGTCGCGGTCCATGCTGGTAAGCAGGATTTCGCCGGCGCCGTAGTCGACCATGCGGGTGCACCATTCGATGGCGTCGATTCCGGTAGGCTTGCGCCCGCCATGGGTGAAGATTTCCCATTTCGGTTCTGCGCCGCCCGCTATCTGTTTCGCATCGACCGCGACCACGATGCACTGGGAACCAAAGCGTTCGGCGGCGGCGCGAACGAATGGCGGGTCGAAGACCGCCGCGGTATTGATTCCCACCTTGTCGGCGCCGGCGTTGAGCATCATGCGGATGTCGTCGAGCGTGCGGATGCCGCCGCCGACGGTCAGCGGGATAAAGACCTGGGCCGCTATGTCGCGCACGGTATCAACCGTGGTCGCGCGTCCTTCGTGGCTGGCGGTGATGTCGAGGAATGTGATTTCGTCGGCGCCGGCGTCGCAATAGCGTTTCGAGACTTCAACCGGGTCGCCGGCATCGCGTATGTCGACGAAACGCACGCCCTTCACCACGCGGCCGTTGTCGCAGTCGAGACAGGGAATGATGCGTTTGGCGAGTCCCATTATCCGGCGTCCGCTTCCGTCTGGGCCTGGCCGAGATCCAATGCGCCTTCGTACAAGGCGCGACCGGCAATTACGCCGATAATACCGGCGCCGCCGGCTGCGGCCTGCTTCAGCCTTACGATGTCTTCGAGGTCGGTCACGCCGCCGGAAGCAATCAGCGGAACAGCCGATTGCGCGGCCAGGTTGGCTGTAGCCTCAACGTTTACTCCCTGCATCATGCCGTCGCGGGAAATGTCAGTGTAAACGATGGCGGCGACGCCGCAGTCCGCGAATCGCTCGGTGAGCGAAACGGCGCTGATTTCGCTCACTTCCAGCCAGCCTTGCGTGGCGACCATACCGCCTTTCGCATCGATCCCCACGATCACCTGATCGGGAAATCGCTCGCAGGCGCTGGCAACGAACTCGGGCTCGCGCACAGCCTGGGTGCCGATGATGACGTAGCGTACGCCGGCCTCGATATACGACTCGGCGATTTCCAGATCGCGGATGCCGCCGCCGATCTGCACCGGCAGATCCGGATAGTTCCTGACGATGGCTTTCACGATTTTCGCGTTCCTGGGAGCGCCCGCGACCGCACCGTCGAGGTCCACCATGTGCAGCCGCCGGGCGCCGCACTCGCGCCATTGGCCGGCCATTTCCACCGGATCTTCCGAGAATACCGTGGTCTCGTCGAAACGGCCCTGGCGCAAGCGTACGCATTTGCCGTCCTTGAGGTCGATTGCGGGGATTACCAACATGGTCTAATTTTCCAACTTAATGTCATTCTGCGCAAAGTCGCAGAATCTTCTTTGGAATTCTGCAAATTTGTTCATGCCATCCCTGGCGAAAATTCGCCGGCTTCGACTACCCCCAGCCTCGCCATCCATGGCGAGTCGTTCGGCCCTCGAAAAGCTGCGCTTTTCGTCGGCTGCGCCGACCGGGCCTTACCCATCCCATTGCAGGAAATTGCCGAGCAGGCGCAAGCCGGCGGTCTGGCTTTTTTCCGGGTGGAACTGGGTGGCAAAGATGTTGCGGTCGGCGAATGCGGAAACCATTTCCTCGCCGTAAGTCGTCTTGCCGGTCACGAGTTCGTCCCGGCCTGTCTGCACATAATAACTATGCACGAAGTAGAAGCGGCTGCCGTCGGGCACCCCCTCCCACAGGGGATGCTTCCGGGTCTGCCGCACTTCGTTCCAGCCCATATGCGGCACCTTCAACCACGCGCCCGAGCGATCGCGCAACTCGTCGCCGAAATAGCGCACATCGCCCTGCGCCAGTCCCAGACAATCGACTCCGCCATTTTCCTCCGAACGCTCCATCAGCGCCTGCATGCCGACACAGATCGCCAGCACCGGGCGGGTTTGCATCGCCTCGGCGACCATCCGGCCGACATTGAGCCGGTTGATTTCGGCCATGCAATCGCGAATCGCGCCGACGCCTGGAAAGATGACCCGGTCCGCTTGCGCGATCGTTTTCGCGTCCGCGGTGATCGACACGTTGATATCGAGATCGAGTTCGCGGCCGACATGCTCCACCGCCTTGGCGACGGAATGCAGATTGCCCATACCGTAGTCGATGACCGCGACCGTACTCATTTGTCCAACTCTGCTGTTTCAGGTGCGCCGCCGGATCGGTCCGGGGCCGAAACTCAGCCTACAAGCTGCCCTTGGTGGATGGAATCACGCCTGCTGAGCGCGGGTCGAGTTCCACCGCCATGCGCAAGGCGCGGCCGAATGCCTTGAAGATCGTCTCGATCTGATGGTGAGCGTTGCGGCCGCGAATGTTGTCGACGTGCAAGGTGACGAAGGCGTGATTGACGAAGCCCTGGAAAAACTCGCGAAACAGGTCGATGTCGAATCCTCCGACAACGGCGCGCGCGAAATCGGCGTGATACTCAAGCCCCGGACGCCCGGAAAAATCGATCACGACCCTGGAAAGCGCTTCATCAAGTGGCACATAGGCATGGCCGTAGCGACGAATGCCGGTCTTGTCGAGCGCCTCGTTCAGAGCCTGTCCCAGGGTTATGCCGAGATCCTCGACGGTGTGGTGGGCGTCGATTTCCAGATCGCCTTCAGCCTTGATCGTCAGATCGATCATGCCATGACGGGCGATTTGATCGAGCATGTGGTCGAGAAACGGCAGGCCGGTTTCCGCCTCGAAACGGCCGCTGCCGTCGAGGTCGAGCGAAACGGAAATACGGGTTTCCTTCGTGTTGCGCTGAACGCTGGCGCTGCGCGCTTGCTTGTTCATGATTGCGTCACCGAATGTGCTGGAGCGGCCACCATAGAGGCTGTGCATTATAACGCTCCGGCCGGATAAACACAGCGCAGCGGCTCGTGCGACTAAAGCCACTTCCCGGCTCCGTTCAAGATCATGTGGCGGAGTGAATCGTGCGACCGCCAGGCCATTCCGCTACACTTCCTCTTTCTGATAATCGGCGGCAAACCCGGATCGGCGCATGTTGAATCGTACGCAGAAAATCCTGCTCGGCATCGGTTTGGCCGTTGTGGCGGTCATTGTCGTAGCCGCGCTTTGGATTACCAATCCCGCGCAATACCGGGCTGTCTTGCAGGAACAGGTGGCTGCCGCAACCGGGTATGAACTGCTCGTTGCCGGAGAGATCGATCTCGACTTGCTGCCCTCGGCTCGCCTGACGCTCGAAGACGCGCGCCTGCGCAATCCGGGCTTGCCGCAGGAACTGGCCTCGGCCTCGATCATTCAACTCGACCTGGACCGTGGCGCCCTGCTGCGCGGCGAATTGGCGATCCGCCAGCTGCGCATCGACGGCTTTCACCTGAATGTATATGTTGACGCCCAGGGAAACAGCATATGGGACACCCATCGCAAGGATGCAACTTCCGGCGCTCAAGCCTTATTGCCCGAACGCATTTCCGCGGAGAACGGCCGGCTGGACTTGCAGAATCTGAACAACGGGCGGCGATTCCTGCTGAAGAATCTGCAACTGGTTGGCAACGAAGTAAATCTGCAGGGCGAGGCCTTTCCTGGCCAGGTGAATTTCGATCTCGAATGGTTCGACCGCGCCAACCGGCAAGTGCGCGAGACCACGATAGGTCTTGCAGGCAATATCGAAGCGAATGCGGAGTCCGGCCGCTATGCGGTTACCGACCTGGACCTGAACAGTACGCCCGTGCTGCTGCAAGGCCGGCTCGAAGTTGACAACTACCCGGATGATCCGAGTTACCAGGCAAATCTGGCCAGCAACGAATTCGACGCCCGGCTGCTGCTGCGAAATCTCGGCATTCTTCCCGCGCCCGAGCAAGCCGCTCTCGCTTTACCCAACGGCAATCCGGAAGGACAATGGCCCGCAAGCGTGGAATTGAGTCTTTCCGGAGACTCGGACGGCCTGGGCGCCGAGGCGGTGGTCGACTCGCCCGAACAGACAGTTTTGGAAGCGGAAACCGAAATCCGTTTTGCCAGTGGTTCGTTGCCGGCAAATGTCCGCTACGAAATGGACATCGGCGTGATGGATATCAGTGCACTAATTGACCCGGAAGAAGCCGAGACTATCCCCGGCGCGCCGGCGTTGCCGCAGCCTGAGAGTGAAATTTCGGGTCTGGAGAACCTGATTCTGTCAGGCTCCATCGCCGCGGACACCCTGACCGCATGGAATCTGCGCATTGAGAACCTGTCGGTTTTTACCAATGTCGAAGACCGGGTACTCGATGTGGAAGTCCCGCCGGTCGCCTTCCTGGGCGGAGTCTTTTCAGCCAACATGCGCTGGAATGCCGCCAATGGCGAGTTATCGGGCGTAACGCAGGGCGAGAGTCTGGCCATTTCTGAAATCGCGCCGCTCGTTACCCGGCTCGACGTGCTCAGCGGGCGCTTGCATGTCGACACCGCTTTCAACGCAAGCGGTCGGTCCATACGCAGTCTGTTGAACGATCTCAGTGGTGACGCCTCGTTCCGCGTCACCGAAAACCTGGTCAACATCGGTCTCATCAAGCAGATTTTCACGTCTATCGCGGCGCTCAGTCCCAGCGGCGAGGCAATCCAGCAATGGCCGGACCTGATCCGCTTTTCCGAGATCAACGGCAATCTCGCGCTCGACGGCGGCCTCGGCGCCGAGCACGGCTTCAATCTGCAAATGGACAATTTCAGCGCCGAGGGCAAGGGCGTCGCCGACTTGCAAGGCGGCAGTTTCGATTACGAAGCGCTGCTCACCATGCTCGGCGAACCGCTCACCCAGACGATTCCGGTCAGCGGCAATTATCAGGGCGTTACCTGGCCGGTGGAATGCTCGGCCCGTTTCAGTGACGACGTCACCCAGTTCTGCCGGCCGGACTTCAATACGGTGCGCGAAATCTTTTCCCGCTTGGGCGGCGATGCCGACGCGAACTGAATCCGGACCGTTGGCGATGGACAGTTTTGCCGATGCCGTGATCGACTGGTTCGAGACCCATGGCCGGCACGACCTGCCCTGGCAGGCCAATCCTTCCCCTTATCGGGTCTGGGTTTCGGAAATCATGTTGCAGCAGACCCGGGTTGCGACCGTCATTCCTTACTTCAATCGCTTCATGCAGCGATTTCCGGACGTAAACGCCCTGGCCGCGGCGGATATCGACCAGGTACTCCACTTGTGGACCGGGCTCGGCTATTACGCACGGGCGCGAAATCTGCACAAGGCGGCACGAACGATTGTGGACGAATGCAGCGGCAGATTTCCCGATACGATTGAGGAGCTTGAGCGCCTGAGCGGAATCGGCCGCTCAACCGCAGGGGCGATTCTCGCATTGGCTCATGACCGGCGGGCGCCGATTCTCGACGGCAATGTAAAACGGGTGCTGGCGCGCTGCTTCGCTGTCGACGGATATCCCGGTTATAGCAAGACCCAGGCAGAACTCTGGACTCTCGCCGAAGAGTTGACGCCATCCGGACGCGTCGCCGCCTATACCCAGGGCATGATGGATCTCGGCGCCACCTTGTGTACGCGCGTAAATCCCGATTGCCCCCAATGCCCGTTGCAGGGCCGCTGCCTGGCGCGGAAACGCGGCGAGGTCGAGCGATTCCCCGGCAAGAAGCCCGCGAAAACCCTGCCGGTCCGTTCCGTTACCATGCTCATCCTGCAGGACCGCGAAGGCCGGGTGCTGCTCGAAAAACGCCCGCCCCATGGCATCTGGGGCTCACTCTACTCCCTGCCCCAGTTCGAATCCACCGATGGGACACCCACCGACGCGCCGGAAATCGCAGTGGCGAAACATGAACTGCCTGCCGGACTGCCCGCATTGCGAATCAAGGATGCAAGGCCACAGGTTTTGGCGCCCATCCGCCACGGCTTCACCCACTTCAGACTGGACATTAAGCCTGTCCGCTACATGGTCACTCGAACCACCCCCTCCGTGGCTGATTCGGACCGCTGGCTCTGGTACTCTATCGCCGAACCGGTGGAGGTGGGACTCGCCGCCCCGGTCAGAAAATTGCTCGCTCAACCGGCGACCCTCGAACAACGGCGGTCTGAACACTTACGAGTTGATGTATGACCCGACTGATCTTGCAAAATACAGGCGCCATACTCTTGAGCTTTCTTGTGGCGCTCTTCCTGTTGGCTAGCAATGAGTGGGTAGGCACGCTACTCCACCCATTTCCGGCAGACTTTGCGGGGACACGCGAAGAGGTGGTGCAACACGTCGCCATCTATCCAACCTGGGCGCTTTTTGCTGGAGGGATCGGTTGGGTGATCACCATGATTACAGCCACATGGCTGACCACGAGACTTAGCACGAACCGACATCCGGCGTATGGTGTCGGAATAGGACTATTACTGTTTGGTGGCGCTGTATTCAATATGACTTTGCTGCCCTATCCAATCTGGTCCTGGTTTTTCTGTTTTGTCTTTCTGCCCTTGAGTGCCTATTTTGGCGTCCGACTTGGTATACCAGCGAAGGAGGAGCCATGACCCGCACCGTATTTTGCAGAAAGTTTCGAGAGGAACTCCCCGGCCTGCCCGTTCCGCCTTACCCGGGCGAAAAAGGCCAGGAAATCTATCGCACGGTGTCGCAACGAGCTTGGAAGGAATGGCTGGGACAACAGACCATGCTGATCAACGAGAAGCAGCTCAACCTGGCGGTCGCCGACGACCGCAAGTACTTGAACGAACAGATGGAAAAGTTCCTCGACAACGAGGAATACGACCGCGCCGCAGGCTACGTCCCGCCCGAATGACGGTGCTTGACGCTTGTGTCGCCGGTGCGCTTGACTGCATTCCAGCCGAAAGGTTAAATACCGCCCTTCCGCGCGCTCCGTTTACAGGCCCAGGTAGCTCAGTCGGTAGAGCAGAGGACTGAAAATCCTCGTGTCGGTGGTTCGATTCCGCCCCTGGGCACCATTTATCAATCTGCTCTTTCGGTTCCGGGTCGCTGATCGATGCCCGGTAGCTGGAATCGCACCGCGCCGCTGAGCATCGCCGCTTCTTCCGGAGGTGCGCCTATTGCCGGCTTTTGGCAAACTGGCGCTGGCGAACCGGGTAATGACAAATTCCATCCTCCACCGGCATGGAGTCATATCCCGCCCAGATCATCGTAGTAAACCAGTGCGGGCATGTGCCGCCTGCCATGAATGATGCGCAGGACAACCGGCGCTCCATTTGCAGCGTCCAGGCACTTGAAGAAGATTACATGCCTCCGGCAATTGACCGATCGCATGCCAGGGACGAAGAGGCTTCGATCCATGCCGGCTTCAGGGTTTTGCGCGATCAGTTCAAAGGCTCCCGCGATTTGGCGAAAGTACGTCAGCCATTGCGCTCTGCCCCATGTTCTTGTTGTGAAATCGCGTATGTCCTCAAGGTCGGACCGGGCAAGGTCGGATAGCTGGATCGTCATGATCCTCCGCTATTCTTCGAAAGCATCGGGTTCGAAAGCCCGGGCGTCAAAGGATGCAAAAGCACCGGCGTCGGCTTCGCTGACCGCCTGCTCAAGTTCGGTCTTCAATGCATAGAATTGGCGCGCGCCATCCTTATCCATCAAAAGCCGGATTCCAGCGCGCACAACTTCGCTCAGGTTGGCGTATGTGCCTGATTTAATTTGCTTTCGCACATAATCGCGCATGGGTTCGGTAAGGTGGACGTTGGGCATCGGCTGATCCTCCATATGACCGATAGTATCACTTTCTGACATACCTCAATAGCGCTTTGCCATGGGGCTGTAGAAAGTCTCATTGGGACACCCATCAGCCAAATCAGTGTACATGAATTCAGTTCAACTTGAAGATTGATGAAAGAAATGAACGGCTAACTCGAGACTGGCGTTATAAAATGGATCAGTCTCCCCCTTCTTTACCATATTCATTTTGATGAGAATCCTCCTACCCATACCGGGCTCGACCAGGCAATTTCATCATTGGCCTGCTCTACTCTAAAATAGTAGTAGTCACCTTGATCTGCATTCTCAACATCCGAAACTGTGAAGCTAACGTCTCGTTCGCCATCGCTAATTACACGGCGGAGAGTGACATTGTCGTTAGGGTATTCGGCTTGTGGAAGACTTCTAACCATTTTGCCATCAACAATCTCTGCCAAGTCTAACTCCGCAGTGGTTGCTGGAATGGTGGCATGTAAGCGATAGAAAGGTGGTGCAGATCCTGTTTCTGTGGCTTCTTCCAGGATTATTGAAATTGAAGCATCCTGGCTTACTTCTGCCAACTTCAGACGAATTGAACTGGTGTCACCCCTGGTAATAGTTGCAAACGAGATAAGATTTTCGTCTTGCTGGAAGTACTGAGTCGCAGGATTGTAAAAATCCTGCGGTATCGCAGTTATCAACTCAGCCCCGTTTACTTGAAGCTCGCCACGCCAATGGCGCCAGCCTCTTGGTGCGTCTCCATTGAAAGCAGGTGTTTCGTCAGAATTGAAACTGAGCAACAGCTCCTGCTCACTACCCGCGTTGTCCTCCAGCAAATATTCTTCCTGCCATAGCACTTCATCGTTCTTAAATAAAGTGACGGATCGAATTGGTCCGGTGCCTATAGCTCTGCCTGAGATAGTTCTGGCCTCACTATAAGCTGCCCGTTGACCCATATTGATACCATTAACATTGAACTTCAGGATCATTCGATCCTGGGTCGTCGCATAAGTACGCTTGGCTTTCATGCCGTCGAATATGGCGTCACGAGATCTCTGTGGCGCCAACACTGCACCTAGGCCACCACGCTGAGCCAGGGTATCCCTGTTAGGAGCTGAGTAACCTGGCCGAGATAAATGGTCATCGGATGCTGCAACTACGCCTACTTCATGACCGTGGGAAAGGTATTCCTTCATAAACCATTGAAACGATCCATGGGCAGACATAATTTCGATAACGGGTTCAAGCTGAGGATCGGACTGACGAAAATCGCCCGGGTTGTGAGCATGGGGAATCACTACAATATCAGCTGGGTCGTAACGTTCATGAAGCTCGGCATAAAGCGATGACAGTACTGGGAATTGCAATCCCGATACCGGTGTCTGATTTTCTATATCCCGAAATAGAACATTATGATGCCCGCCAAATCGAGTGTGCCGTGTCCATTCCCAGCCAAGAAAAGGAACAAATTTTCCCGGTTCATCGTACTTTGCACTGGTGCTGCGAATGAGTTCCCACTCTCCGGCATCAAGCCAGGAGTCATGTTCGGAATGGGTAACGAAGTCGAGACGCGCATCGTCGCGGGCGAAGCGCATGAATTGATCAACAGTTCCTATACCTTCCGAGTAACCGGAGTGCCCGTGAGTGTCTCCCCAATAGATACGATACTCAGGGTCTTCCTCCACCAGAATAGGATTACCTGTACCCGCGATATCACCATCGAGGCTGCGCACGGAAACCCAATGGGGTCCAACATTCTCGAGGCTCAGTTCCAATACAGTGATGGCCTCATCACCAGCGGCAGTAGTTGCGACAACTTCGTCATTAATGAGCACTTCGAAAGCCGGTACATCTCCACTAGCCCGATTGAAATACTGGTCCTCAGCACGCACCGACAATTCAAAGATTTCGCCAGGTTCCACTATGCTTGGTCCGAAAGCATGTACGCCAGTAGCCCTACCTCCGCTGGTTACAAACGGAGTAATAGGAAGGGTTCTCCATTCACTTGAACCATCTAGGTCCACATACAGAGGCAGTGGTAATCGCTCGCTCTCAAAAGTAGGAATTCGTATACCGGGACCACCCTGTCGTCGATCGCCATAAGTTATTGTGACACTTGAGCCTCTATCCAATGTACCTTCAGTTAGTCGAAAGGCAATGGCTGGCTGGGGGGCTCGAAAGCCGCCATGAGGACCCCTTGCTGATATGGTCTCTCTTTCAAACACTGCATCGTCGTCAGTGGTTTCGATGGAAACATAACCTGATCCCGCGGGATCGTCAGTCTGGAACTGGCCGAAGTTCGTAGCGAAATGCCGAGCCACCCAGAAGCCCCCGCCGATCTCCATTTCACGTGTTCCCACTCGCCAGGTCTGGCTTAGCTCCTGCATCGAACCCACAACAAACGGCCCGAGGTCATCGGCACTGAGAAAACCGAGAGCGCCTTCTTCATCCAGTAAAGAAAACTCGCGTACGAAGCGGTCGACATTGCGTGACTGTGTGGCGGCTGCATTACCAGTTGGAGGCAATGTTGCCTGCAGGCGAACTCGAGGGGCATCTAGTCCAACTTCACCGCCTGCTAGCGCATAGGCGTCAATCCAGTCCGCCAGCAAGTCTGCTCGCTCGGCAATAGTGCTCTCGCTGGTAGGTTCGTTGGCGACACTTTGCACAAGCTGATTGATACGGGAGCGCATTTCCGCGCTGACATAATCTTCACTTGCATTATCATCACTACTTACAATCGCCGGCTCACTTTCGGTGGAACAGCCAATTAGCAATAGCAGGTTGAGTAAAGGAATCACGAATATTGTTAATTTTCGATAATAGATAGTCATAATCCGGTGAGGGCCCAAGCCAAATTCGAAGAATGCTCCTAGTCAGAAAGACACTGAAACGAATTAGAGGAGCGGTTTGTTTTATGCCTGCTTCACAATGAGAATAGTGCGACCTGAGTAAAAAATACAGCAATTTCAGATAAGATATACTCGACTTGGAGTTGAGTATCTATTTTGGCACTTGTCTTGGGACGCAAAATTCCGCTCGCAAATGATCGAACCCGGTAATTGCGTTAATCGGATTCGTAAGCTTCCACTGCAGGCACACTGGAGAGGCAGAGCAAATGAAAGTTAATAGCAAAGCAGTAGTTCGGTACCTGGCGCTGGTCATAGGAACGCTGGTGCTTATCCCGGTCGTCGCACTCGGCGCCCTGGCGATTTCGTCGCGCTCCTCCGATGGACCGTCCGTAATTTTCAGCGGCGGACCGCTGGAATCCGGCGAACTGGTAACAGATTGGGAATCGGATTGGAGCTTCGTCCGTGGAGTCAGGACATTCGAATTGCAGCTTCTCAACCCTCCCCGGTCCCGTACTTTATGGATTGTCGAGATTGACGGCAAACTCTATCTCAACTCCAACTACATGGGCGGGCTCAGAGAACGCTACTGGAAAAAATGGCCGGCGCAGGCGGAAGAGGATGGCCGTGGCACAATGCGAATACAGGGCAAGCGCTACCCCATCATGCTGACGCGCATCACATCGGGCCCGATCATAGAACAAGTAGCACAGGCATTCACACGCAAATACCGCGTCGAAATGACTCCCGCCGAAGTTGAAGCGGAGACTCTGTGGCTCTTCGAAATTGCTCCACGAAATGAGACCGGAGGATCAAGTTGAACAATATGAAATATTCCTATTGTATTGCAGCCGGTGTCCTGCTCACCGTAGTACTCATTGTTCTGTTTGTCCCCGGCGTTGCCGAGGGAATCGAAATAAGACTCCTGCGCTTCCTGGCGGGCGTGGACCGATAGTTCTTATTCCACCACCTGACACATCGTTTTAACTCGTTGATTTAAATAGTGAATTAACAATAATGTTCATGTGCACTTCGATACTCAAGAAGCTGATCTGTCATCCAGTTGCCATCTTTTTCATTCTCTTGTCACCAGGCGCCTGTAATCACGCGCAAGCTCAAGACAATGTCGATGAAAATGAGAATGGAGCGCGCATTCTGTCTGTCTATCACGGACTGGACCCCTTGCCGCCAGGAGCCACTCAATTATGCGGACTGCCACCGGCTGGCGGTCAGGATGGAATGCCCGTTATCTTTTCTGTCCAGATAAATGGCGATACGGTTTCTCCAACTGCGTTTGCAGTTGAAATCAGTTCCGGTGAGATTGTCACTCCATTGTGTGCAACCCTTCGCCCTGCTCTGGAATCGCTGGAACAACGAACTGTCCTTCTCATCGGCCCTTTTAGTCCGGGAGACTCCCTGCCAGTCAGTGTCGAGATCGTGGAACAGCTCGAAGATGTCGACGGCAACTCGTTGCTTGGTGTAAAAGGTGAGGAAGTGACAGCACTCGCGGCTGGACCGAGTCTCGTATTCGCCGAGCGCTTCGCACCCGACAATTCAGGACTGGAAGGGGAATGCCCGGAACAAACCGCGCAAGCAGTCCAGCTAACCTGGGAAGGCGGGGTTACCGGACCCGGGGGCGCTGATCTGGCCGAGGCCCAGCGAACCGCCGTATCGGTCCTGCTTGATAACGGCAATTCCGTGCACCCACTCGCGCTCGCCGATGATGATCCGGATAATCACGTCATTGCATGCATTGCTGAAGCAAATCCGGCTGTCTCGGTCAGCGTAGCAGCGGGCTTTTTTCATGATCCGGGAGATGACGCCAATCCCGAGACCGGAATAAATGTAGTATCGAAAATGAGTGAGTAAAACTCTTGGAGATAACCGCGAAAACCATGATGAAAACTGCAAAACTACTGACTCTACTCTTGTACGCACTGTCGGCTCTTGCTGGAGCCTCGCACGCTGCGGAGCCGGCAAACTTCACTGTCACTCGCCTTGGCGATGGTCCCATCATCACGCCTGATATGGATACCCGAATGGGCGGCAATATTCATGGCGGTACACGGGACACCCATTCAATAATTCCCAAAATCTGGCATTCCGGTGAATATTGACTATACCTACCTGTAAGAAATCCATTGACTTGCAGGCAGAAAATGACCCGGCCCCGCTCCCAAATCGTCTCGCTGGCAGATACGCCGTTCTACCACTGTATTTCCCGCTGTGTGCGGCGGGCCTTCCTGTGCGGCGAAGACCGGTATTCCGGCCAGAATTTTGACCACCGCAAGCCTTGGCTGGTAGACCGCCTGACATTGCTGGGCGAAGTCTTCGCCATCGATATCGCCGCCTACGCGATCATGAGCAACCACTATCATCTGGTATTGCATGTGGACACGGCTCGCAGCCGGCGCTGGAACCGCGATGATGTCATCAGCTACTGGCTGCGTCTGTACAAGGGAGACCCGCTGGTGCATTGCTATCTGCGCGGGGAGATGCGATCTGAAGAGGAATACCGGCAACTGGATCGTATTGTCGAAACATGGCGCGAACGCCTGACCAGCATCAGTTGGTTCATGCGCTGCTTGAACGAGTACGTCGCCCGCAGGGCCAACAAGGAAGACGACTGTACAGGCAGGTTTTGGGAAGGGCGCTTCAAGTCCCAGGCGCTACTGGATGAGGCAGCCTTGCTTTCGTGCATGGCTTATGTCGATCTGAACCCGGTGCGTGCCGGCATCAGTGAAACGCTAGACGAATCGGAGTTTACTTCCATTCAGGCGCGCATTCGCGGAGCAACGTCGGGAAACAACAATTCGACGGATTGCCCCTTTCCCAGACTGATGGGTTTCCAGACTGATTCAGAACGCGACCGGCAACTGCCCGCATTGCCGATTAGGTTTCGGGACTATATTGACCTGGTGGATTGGACTGGGCGGATCGTGCGTGCGGACAAGAGGGGATTCATTCCACAAGCGGCGCCGTCTGCTCTGTTGAACCTGAATTTGAACCCGGTGCAATGGCAAATGCTGGCGCTGGAGATTCAGAAGGAATCGATCACGATGTTAAATGGGCTAAATAAGCTGGCGGCCAGGGAAAGGAGCAGGAAAAGCAAAGTCGCTTAGATTGGCCCGACCTCAAATTGATGCCTGAATGGGCAGCTTTGCCCGTGTCCGCGATTAAGTTTCTCTGACCATCGATCCTGATTTCGCCCCAAATTCTTACATCTGCCCTCTATTTGACTAGGTTCATAACAACTTTGGCGGGTGGGTGTCCCAGAACAACAACAGCGTCGGCCTGGCCTATCTGCCTGATTATTAATTGGGTGATGCGCTTGAGTCAGGAAGACTCACGACGGTATTGGATGATTGGCAGGCGATAGATCGCGACATAGTTGCGATCTATCAGCACAAGCAGCGCCTCTCTGCAAAAGTTCGGTTGTTTACTCAGTTTCTAGCCGAGTATTTTCAACAATCCGACTCCCGTGCAAAGGCGAGGAGTGTGCGCATCTCATCGTAGTCACCTTGGGCAGCCAACTTAGTTGCCAATTTGATCGAAGCGCCTGAACTCCACGCCGATGGTGCGGTCATTGTCGAAGGTGAAGCCTGATACGTCTCCGTTTGGGCCTCGGTTGAAGGAGAGAGACCCAGCCCGATCGCGAAAATCAAAGTTGTCGTCACCCTGGTACTGTAAGAGATAGTTCCCTAACCAGCGATGCGTCAGGGTAAGATTCCCTTCATGCATGTCGACTGTGTAGAAAGCTTCCAATTCATCACTAAAATAGCGGCCAGTGTAGTGGCCTGGATTTTCCAGCGGTGGGGGGGTGTTTTCTTCAGTCTGCTGAGCTTCATTTGTATTGCTAGCTTCAGCTAAGACATCACCCAAAAATGCCTGAGTTAATTGTTCAGATGGTTCACCATGGGATGGCGTATTCGTCATAAAAATGTAGCCACGTTCATGTTCTGGCAGATACACCAGCATGGATCGATAACCAGCGCTGGCGCCACCGTGACTCCATATTTCCACGCCATCGCGAACTTCTATGCCAATGCCCAATCCGTAGTCCAGGGATTCACCATTGTTGAGAAATCCGGATTCTGTGAGGATATCGATAGTCTGCTCTGTACCGACTTTGTGGCTCGAAAAATTGGCAATCCATTTGGTCATATCTGCGACAGTGGAGTAAATACCGCCGCCGCCCTGTAGGGTGCTGTTGTCATATCGCTGAGAAAAAATGCCATCACTGCCCCGCTGGTAAGAACTTGCCACGTTTGGAATCACCTGACCCTGGCGATGCATGATTGTAGTATCCAGCATGCTTAGAGGCTCGAAAATTGTTTCCCGCATCCAATCATGGAATTGCTGCCCTGTTACCGATTCAACGATGTCAGCCAGCAGCATGTACTCGGTGTTGTTGTAGAGATACTGTGAGCCAGGCTCAAACTGTAGTTTGGTTTGATGCTGTATGAGCCTCTGCGCATCCTCCTGGAAAATGATATCGCCGGGCCTGCGATTGACCATGTAAAGCGTGTTGTATATTTCACGCAGGCCTGATGTGTGATGAAACAAGTGCTTGATTGTAATCCTGGCACCCAGGTCAGGTATCAGGTAGCCCAGGAAGATAATCGCGGATATCGTCATCTAGATCGAGTTGGCCTTGTTCCGATAACAGCGCAAAGACGAAGCCTATGAACTGCTTGGACACAGAGCCCAGATCCGAGACAGTGTTTGTGGTCCAGGTAATCTCATGCTCCAGGTTAGCCAGACCAAAACTCTTCTGCAGTAGGGTCTCGCCAGCATCGACATAGGCGACCGCCGCTCCCGGATTGGCAGTTTGATTCCAGTCGGACAGAATTGTGTCTATGCGGGACTCAAGACCAGCATCTTGTGCCTTGGCAAATCCAATAGGCAGCATGCACAGAATGAGAAAAACTTGGGAAAAATGAAATCTGGGAATTACAATCATGGCAAACGTCTCACTCACTACTCAGTGAAAAATTTCTTGTTTGGCGTTCAGACTAAGCCTTACTTGAATTCGAGTAAACATATTGCCTTGATATAGATACTGGCCAGGCACGCCCTTGAAGAGTTTGTTCGGGCCGTTGGCGCTCGTACCTTGCAACACCTCTACTCGTTCCAAATCGTAGGTGTCTAACCGAGCGAAGTTTTTGCTCATTGTTGCCTGAGGGCATCCCCTAGTATCCGTCCGGACCGGTTATACCCTGCGGGCATGGGCAGGACGTTATTGGTTTGGACGTAGACCTCGTAATCCGCAAGCATCTCCTCAAGCAAGGCTGGCATATGCTGTGCCAGATCGGTGGTTTCACCTGGATCAGCCTTGATATTGAACAGCTGCCAGTCCGTATCATTCTGCCCTACCCGGTTGATCACGATTTTGTAGTCACCCTTGAACAGGGCGCTATTTCCCCCTAACTCATAGCCTATGGGGTTTAAATCATCATGCACAAGCGAATCGTCACCGGCCAGAAATGCTGAGAAGTCTTTACCGATTATGGGCTCCACCTCCCTGTCCTGCCAGTTACCGTGATGTTTTTCTACACCAACCAGACTCAGAATCGTAGGCGCCAGATCTGTGACAAAAACAAACTCATCGGTCAATTCTTCAGACCTGTTTATACCTGGTCCAGCCATCACCAGTGGCACCCTCAGGCCACCTTCGCTGGCGTGAAATTTATAGTAATAAAGCGGCGACGCTGCGATTGTGGCGTTGCTTGGGCCAATGGCGTTCCAGGAATTGCGTTCGCCCAGCGTTTCATAATCCGAGTTATAACCTACCCTCTCAAACCACGGGGACAAGAGCGAATTTCCATCTGACTGAATGAGGTTGGATCCTTCTGCGCCGTTATCAGAGGTAAAAACAAATATTGTGTTCTCATATTCGCCAATGCTTTGCAGGTAGGCCATCAGGCGACCGATATGCAGATCCATTGCCTCCACCATGCCAGCATACACTTCCATGCGCCGGGCGTTATAGCGTTTCTGCTCGTCGGTCAGACTGTCCCACAACAGCGTACCAGGGGTTACCGCAGCCTGCGCCTCGGCCGGAATGACTCCCGCTTCTTCAGCAGCAAGACGCCGCCGCTCACGCATGACAGTCCAGCCTTCATCGTACACACCGGCATACTTGTCGGAGAATTCACGGGGCGCTTGTACCGGCATGTGAACCGCCTGAAACGGGATGTAGGCGAAAAACGGATTACCGTCTTCCGCGTTGGATCCGATAAATTCGATGGTCTTGTCAATAAAATATTCTGACGAATAAAAGTCATCGGGCAGCGTATGCTCAGCACCATCGGCATACCAGTTTGCGCGGTCATAGATGGGTAAATAGGTGCGTTGCTCCCAGTTATCCGCGCCGGTATCCGCCATCGCGATAGTCCGGTCGAATCCACGCGACGAGGGTAACAACTCCGGAGTATGACCCAGGTGCCACTTGCCGGTCATATAGGTGTGATAGCCATCGCCCTGTAACACCGTTGCGAGCGTGACGACTTTATCGTTCAACACACCCTGGTAGTGCTCATAGGCCATTTGCTCTTCAGGCAGGGCCTCGGGGATATTTGGCACACCATTGCGATGACTGTCCACCCCGGTCAGCAGCATGGCCCGCGCCGGCGCACAGCTCCCGGCCGTGTGGTAATTCGTAAATGAAAGACCTTGTGCCGCGAGCCGGGCAATGTTCGGCGTGCTTATCTCGCTGCCGAAGGGGGAAATATCCGTGTAGCCAAGATCGTCGGCTAGAATGAGTACTATATTGGGACGATCAGACTGCTGCGCACTGACCAGAGTTGGCGTCGCAAGAAGTGTGAGCAAACTGATACTAAGAGTAAATGAGATCCAGTGTTTCATAACTTATCCTGAGTGAAAACAAGGCCAAAACAAAATTGTCGTAGGCCATTCTAAAGGGTACAGATTTATTTCCCCTACCCTACCCTACCCTACGCTAATCTATTACACGATAGCCGGATGGGGTGTATTCGATAGAACTAGGGAACTCCAATTCCTCGATCTTTGAGTGCCCCACGAAGACAGAATCCTCGAAGGCTCTGCTTGCGCCATAGCTTCGCATAAAGTCATTCTCGGACTCGAGCTCGGGTAGCTGACCGGTCAGCGCCAGTCGAATTACCTTCGCTACCTCTTCGGGGTTGTCACGCTGCGGGTAGTGTCCAGCCGTGGGCAGGACCCAGTAGCTACTTTGCACCTGTCTATCATTTAGATAGGTGTCCCAGACATGATTAGCAATTCGAACTGGATTCACGTTATCGGCCAGCCCCCATAGATAAGCCACGGGAACCGGGCTACGCGGCAGATTCTCCAGCCAACGCACTTCGTTCGCCTGGCGCTCTAACAGGTAGCGACCAACATAGATCAAGGAAACATTACCTTGGTTGAATGCGAAGATATCGGAATAGGCAAGCGATTCTGGCTCTCCTTCGGTGCGCCGTGGCTGCGCCGCACGGGAAGCAAGCATTTGGTCGGCGGTATCGGTATCAAGCATTCTCAATTGACCGGGCGATAGATTGGCTAGCGGCAGAAACATGCCACTGTTTGATAGAAAGTGATAATTAACCCTGTAGCCCGGGTTTGGGTTGTCTAGGTAGTTCTTGTCCGTAAATTCTTAACCACTTGATTTGTCGAATAAAAGCGTGGTTTTTCCTGGATAAGAACCGGCGTTTTGGGTATCTTTGTATTGTTTCCGAAGCAAAACAAAGACACCACAAAACACCGGGGTTTGCCATGCGGCTGAAGCGCACGACACAGATGAGTCTATACGAACCGGGGCCTGTCGACCATCCCCTGGGCGAGGAGTTGGAGTCGATCTCGGACTGGCTGGACGCGCATCCCGCACTGCTGGACGCGGTGGCGGTCGACCTCGGCGCCCAGGCGGAGCGGGGCCGTTTCGGATTGAGTTGCGAATCGGTGTTGCGCTGCGCCGTGGTCAAGCATCTGCGCGGCGAGACCTGGCGCGGTCTGGCGTTCGCGCTGCGGGATTCGCTGTCGGCTTGCCGTTTCGCGCGCGTGGACCCGCTCGATCCGCCGAAGAAGTCCGCCTTGCAGGCGGGGGTCGGCGCGGTGTCGGCGGAGACCTGGGAGCGCGTCAACCGCTGTTTGCTGGAGGCGGCGCAAGCGTCCGGGGAGGAAACCGGCGCCTGGGTGCGCGTAGACAGCACGGTGACGGAGACGCACATTCCGGCCCCGTCGGACAGCCGGCTGCTGTACGATGGGGTGCGGGTGCTGACGGGCTTGCTGCTGGCGGCGCGGAAGGAGCTGGGCAAGGAGGCGGTTCGTTGCCGCGACCGCCGCCGGGCGGCCAAAAGGCGTTGTCTGGCGGCGCGGACGAAACGGGGCGGGGAAGCGCGGGCCAAGCTGTACCGGCAGTTGCTGCGGGTCGCCGCCGACACGCTCGGCGATCTGGAAGCGGCCCGTCCCGCGGTGAGGGAATCGGGAGCGCCCTGGTCCGCGCGATGGCTGGAATGCGCCGACCACTACGCCGGCTTGCTGAAGGCGGTGGTCGTTCAGACCGCGCGGCGCGTCGAACTTGGCGAAAACGTTCCGGCGACGGAAAAGATCGTGAGCCTGTTCGAGCCGCACACGGACATTATCCGCAAGGGCGGGCGGGAAACCCATTATGGCCACAAGATCAATCTGGCGACCGGGAGAAGCGGCCTGGTGCTGGATGTCGTGGTGGAGTCCGGCAATCCGGCGGACAGCGCCCGCTGTCTGCCGATGCTTCGGCGGCATTGCGCGCGGTACGGCAAGCCGCCGACCCACGCCGCCTTCGACGGCGGCTACGCCTCCGGGGAGAACCTGAAACGCGCCAAGGAGATGGGCGTGAAACACACGGTGTTCAGCAAGAAGCGGGGGCTGAAGGAAGAGGACATGACGCCGTCGCCCTGGATATTCGCCCGGCTTCGCCGCTTCCGCGCCGGGGTCGAGGCCGGCATCTCCTGGCTGAAGCGCTGCTTTGGGCTCGGGCGTTGCCGCTGGCGCGGTCTGGCCCGATTCAAGGCATGGGTGCATTCCGCGGTCTTCGCGCACAACCTGGTGCGGCTGGCGCGGTTGCGGCCGGGATAACCCGCCAAAAACTCCCGAAACCGAACGGCACAGTACCGGAACCACCCGCCGGGGGCCGACTTCCGCCCCAGCACGGCCCGGCGGGCCGGATCACGCCGAAAACGACGCAAACCGCTGCCGGATCAAGGAAAAACCGCCCCTCCCAGGCCCAATACCCGCGAATCGGAAGGTATCGCTGAACGAGAGATCCATCAGAAAACGGAGTTTACGGACAAGAACTAGGTAATTGCCGAGAAACGCTAGGCCGATACTCACACCTCTGTCATGGGTATAGAGCGCGAAGTCTTCGAACTCAACTACTTCGCGGACGAAATAGTCAACGATCTCTGCATTCTCCGCCAACATATAGTTGTAACCATCAAGCGGTTTATCTGAGAAACCGGAACCCGGAAAATCCAGCGCGGCGATATGATACTCGTCTTCTAGAAAAGGGATCATCTTGTAATAGTCGAAACTAGAATTCGGGAAGCCGTGGATCAATACCAGTTTCGGTTTGGTCTCGTCTCCCCAGGTTTTGTAGAAAACATTGACCTTCTTGGCATTGTTGTCTTCTGTAGTTGATGTCCATTCGAAATAATCGCCGCCCTGATACCAATCTCGGGATAAGTCGGAATAGAAAACGAAATCATCATCCTGCGCCAGCGAAGCCTGAGCACCAAATAAGATAAGAAAAACGAGAAATAATTTATGCGATACAGTCATGACTACTACCTGCTGTTTTGTTGTCGATTGTTTGCCAAGTTAGTTTAGCGGTCCGCCAAGCGTCCACCGCCACCGAGCTGGTAGTAGACAACAGGAATAAAATCTTCCGAGCCCCAGCCGGGGTCATCGGTCCATTCGGCATCATAGGCTGCAGTTGGTTGTGCGGCCATCACCTCATGCAGCTTTTTGCCTTCGCGGATCATGCTCAGCACTTGGTCTTGAATGTCGAGAATCATGTCACGGAATTCTAGTAGCTCTTCCCGGCCAACCACTTCGAGGCCGTGCCCGGGTATGATCTTCGTATCAGGGCCAGCTATGTCGATTGCCATATCCATCGCCGCGATTGTGCCCCTGAGGGTGCCGCCGTTGTAGACATCGATAATGGGATAGCTGGTAGTGCGATACACATCGCCTAGGTGGAGCACGTCAGATTCGGGAAAGTAGACGAAGCTGTCCCCATCCGTGTGGGCAGGAGGTACCATAAAAGCGCGGACCTCTTCTCCGTTCAGATGGAAACTCATGGTGTCGTTGAAGGTGATTAGTGGTCTAGCTGCAACCGGCTGTTGCGGGGCGAAACTGCCGCCGGCCCTCGGGAAGTGGCTCTTCTCTTCCAACAATCGCAGGCGCGTGTTGTCATGGGCGAAGATCAAGACGCCCATATCTGCCAGGTTTTCATTGCCGCCTACATGATCGATATGGATATGGGTGTTGACCAGAAACCGAATTTCTTCATCAGTCACCTGCTTCACCGCTTCTACTAATCTATCCGTAAGCGGCGCGAACAGCGAGTCCACTAAGAGCACACCGTCGGGACCAACCTGAACGCCGATGTTACCCCCGCCGCCTGGGCACTGGATCATGTAGACATTGCCGGCCACAGGTATGATTGAAAGCCCAACACCATCAAAACTGCCTAGACCAAATGAATAATTTGCCAATGGCAGCAGTAAGAAAAAAGCGGCAACTCTTACGAGGAATCTTTGTAGTAATGGTCTGCTTAACACGTTCGGCTCCGACATTTTATTGATCACCTGCTCTCCTTACGGGGATAATCCTGTATAAACTTTACAACCACTTCCGCTAACTCTTCGCCTTTTTGTTCCTGCAAAAAATGTGACGCGCCTTTTCGTCTATAGCGGAGAAGGACAAGTCGGGGACATGTCACTACAGTCTGGCTGTTTACTTGCTATAGTCCGCAGCACATTGCAATATAGCTGTGACCAGATTTGCTAACACTGCATTTAGGCAGACTTTTTGCCAACTATCGGCAAGTCTCCTTGAGGTGTAGATAGGCTACCGTTAAGCGTATCGCCTTCCAGCTCGAATGATGCCTTTAGTGATCCCTGCTGTGTTTGCATAGAAAACGACAAGGTGTCTCCGGTTAAAATTACATCAGACAATACATTAGTAGCTTGTGGACCCGTCCAGGTTCCGCCCAGTCCATCGCCATCTTCAGTTATTGTGAGGTTGATCGCGATTTCGTTCCCCTGGAGATTCAGGCCGAGATCCCATTGACCCAGAACCGTCGAATTGTCAGCCGCGAAAACTCCGCTACTGGTTAGCAGCAGGGATAATAGGGCAAGTTTAAAAATATTTTTTGTCATCGGAAAATTCCTTCAGAGTTATGTTAATAATTGGGGTGCTGCAGGAGTTTGAATGGCAATACAAAGGGATTAACCGCGCGAGATGCCATCTAGAAATTCCTCTTTTGTAGGCTAAATTTAATCTAGGGTAAGCGTCGTAAGTTGATAGGTGTTTCTAAAATCATCCTGCGTAACGGTCGCTATACCATTGATATCTTCAACGACTAGGTCTTCAACCAGCGTTCGAGTTCGAAATTGCCACCCACTAGGTAACGAAATACGTTCATCCAAAGAAGTGAGATCAGCAAAGGATTGATCGGTGACCTGCTGAACACTATAGGATTGCATGATATAAATTTTACCTTCAGGATCGATAAGTTCGAAGACAGGTGTGCCCTTATAGAAATGAAATTCAGTGTCGCGTTCGACACTTCTACTGGAATATGGACCTGAAGGACCTGAAGAGGCTGATGCAGCAATCAGCACAGTAGCGCCATGGCGCATTTCTAGCGTGCCAAAAAATTCCTGACCCTTTGTTTCGGTGTTGCTGACGATAAAATCCATCGTCCAGTATCGAGGGCCATTTCTTGTTGCTAAAGAAGCGCCTAACTGAGAACTGACTTCCTCCAAGTCAATGGCTTCCCATTCGTCCTGAGGACAATCATTGAGACGAAAAGAATTGAAAGCAGCGGCTTGTAAACCATTGCTGGTCGAAGATATCCCAAAAATTTCACAATAGCGCATGTCTCTGATGGTAACTCGCTCGTTAATTTGGGTATTGTCAGCCGCAAAAACTCCACTACTATTTAGCAGCAGGGATAATAGGGCAAGTTCAAAAATATTTTTTAGTGTCATCGGAAAACTCCTTCAGTGCTGTCGTAAGAGTTGCGTTAATAATGCGCTCGCAATGGAAACCCTGCCTAGTGTTGACCACGGTAACTCTTTTCAGGCTAGGTGCTGGCAGACAAGTCATTAACATGTCATTACAGTCTGGCTTTTTACTTGGCCACAGTGCTCGGTGTCTTGCTCGTCAATGACAAAATTGACTATGCCAGGACCACAAACCAAAACACGTGGTTCTTCAAGAGATTCGTGGTTAGCCTGTGCCAGGTCGATACCATATCGGCGAGGTAAAGGCACGTTCCTGAATGGTCGTTGGAAAATCTGGTCGCGGTTCATAGCCTTCCTTGATCGCATCCCAGGTTGACCATCGGCAAGTCGGATTTTCCAGTACACGCGCGTAGTAGAATGCCCGGACAGAAGGATCGAAGTCAGGATCAACCCATACTGTTTTTAACTCTGCCGCTCCGACGTCAGTAGAAATCGAGCAGTCTTCGAGATTCACTTGAGCACCGTTGTCGCCGCAACGATGAGATTGTGGATCGACAGCAAGGCCATCTGAACAAGCTACATCAAACACTTGTTCATGGGGTTCACCATCGACGGTCCAGCCTTTGATGACTTGCAGCCGTTGCAGCGGCGCGCTTAGGGCATCTTGAGTGGCCCAGACAATAAAGCGCGGTGCTCGGTCGCCGTTGGGCAACAAATCTGAACCCATGGATACACCGTCAGAATATGCAGTCTCGAGCATGTCAGGTGCTGAGAGCGTTTCATCGGTGAAGTCATACCCACCAAAAAAACGAACTTTGATGCGCGTACCGGTGGTAGCAAAAGTTTCCTTACGTCGGAACGCGTTGTAGATAGACTCTTGGGTATTGTCTTCAGCCCAGGCGCCGGTCATTCCCGATGCGCCAAAGGTTATATCTGATCCATTGGCGTAAACACCGGCATCAAATTTCCTAACAGAATTTGGTTCGTTTTTGAGACGACGCTCCCCTTCTTCAGCACTCAGCGGAACTGCTCCAGTCTGTTGAGGTGTTGCATCCGCCAGTCCTAGCTTGCCATAGAAATCAGATTCGTCATCACCAATGGCAGCCGTGTGGGTATCAGAAGCACCCACAAAACCGAATTCAAAAGGGCTCTCCATTCCCTGGTCTTCGAACGACAAGCCGTTTAATAATGCTTCTCGCGCATAGCTGCCAGAGGGTTCGGACGGCCGAGTGCTCCCGACGCGATAAGGCATAATTTCAAACCCGGCCCATTCATCATTGTCCGATAACAAGGGGTGCGTTTCTGATGTGCCTTTAACTTGGGTGATTTCGATAAGCGGCTCATTGCGAGTGCGCTGAGAGGAATAGGCGTCATCGAGGGGATTGCCTGCCCAATCCACCAGCTTGAACATCTGGCCGTTGGAACCGTTCGAATTGTGAGGAATGGCTAGTGTTTCAATCCCCTCATCGCGCAAGCCATCCATCCAATCCCATAAATCTTCTGGATTTCGGCTGTGCAATGAAGAGAAAGGCACTGCGGGAAGTTTATCGGCGTCGCGAAAGATAACGTTGCGATGCAAATTTCCGCGGTCGTCTGAGAAGGTGGTGTACTCATAAGCAACAAAGGTCGTGAACTCACCTGGCTTGTTATATTGTTCAGCGGCGGCAACAGTATCTTTCCAGGCATCGTGGATGACGTCATGTACCATGTCTTGACTAAGAGTCCCATCGCGGATCAGGCGTCGGGCATCACCGGAAAACCTACCCAAAACCCCGGTGCGTCCAGGTACTAGATTTTCCGGTGCATTGAAATTCTCCATCACTACTGTCCGGTTAAAACTCGAATAATTTCAATTGCTTGTCTTCCATGTCGTTTTCCGGAGCTTGGCCGACATCCGGGAACCCTTTGTCCAGCGGGATTTTCTCGAACAAAGTGACCGAAAACACCTGCAGCAAAGTGTAGAGCGAGGCATCCAGTTCGAGGCATTTTTTGACTATGGCCACCAGCACGTACACGGTCACCGCTATCCAGATCTGCGTCTTCACGGCATTCACGGAAGTACCGTAGAATTTCTTGATTCTCAGGTGCTGCTTGATCCACTTGAAGAACAGCTCGATCTGCCAGCGCGCCTTGTACAACTCGCAGATGGTCAACGGCGGAGGGCCGAACAGATTGGTAAGAAAGACGAGGGTCTTTTGGGTTTCCGGATCCTTGAAGCGGATGCGGCGCAGGTGGCGGGGATAGCGCTTGCGGCTGTAAAAACCCGACAGCGCCACGGTCTGATCGCAAACGATTCCCCGGGGCCGGTCGTTCGGCGCCGAGTACACGCGGCGCAGGTCGGCGTTCGATTTGGCGCGGGTGACAAAGAACGCGCCCGCCTCGTGCAGCGCAAAGAGCCGCTCGAAATCGAGGTAGGCCCGGTCCATCACGTACACCGCCGCCGGTTCCGGCATCAGCAGGTCGAGCGCGTTGACGTCGTGCAGCTTGCCGTCGGAAACGTGGATGAAGCTGGGAATGTTTCCGCGCAGGTCGAGCAGCGTGTGCATCTTCACCGCGGCCTTGGCTTGACGGAACGGCGCCCAGGGAAACAACGACAGGCAGAGATCGATGGTGGTCGAATCGAGCGCGTAGACCGTGTTCGACAGGTCCAGCCCCAAATCCTCTTCGGCGTAGAGCCTTCGGGCCTGGGCGATCAGCCGCTGCGCGAACTCGGCGAAGATGCGCCAGTCCCGGCGCTCATTGGCGTCGGCCAGGGTGGAACGCCGGACGGGGGAGCGGATGCCCATGTGGTAGAGCTTGGCCGACTGCGCCGAAAGCACCGCCTCGATGTCGCGGAGGCTTTCGCGATAGGTCAGTTGCGCGAAGGCCATCGTGCGAAAGTGATCGGTGCATGGAAGCGCGCGGACCCGGTGGTTGCCGTGGTAACGCTCGACGATGCGGAAGAAGGTCGTCCAGGGAAGAAAATCCATCAACTGCGCGAAAAGGGTCTTGCCTGTGTACACGATGCGGCCTCCGGGAACGTATTCCCGGAAAGTCGCCCGAAACCGCGCCCGCGTTCAAGTCGGCACCACAAAAAACCGCTGATAAGTATCGTATAATCATGTGGTTAAGAGGCTCTTTGCCTCAGTTAACCGGACAGTAGTGATTCTCCATGTAGTCTAAGTTCATAATTCTGGCTAACTCAGTACTGGGGTCCGCTCCCTCAAACAACATACCCATATACATGGCGTGATCTGTGACCGCATAAAAATCCAGGGGTACGCGTAATGTCATATCGAAACCAGCCGGGTGCTGGATGGTATCGCCCGAGGCATAACGATAGGCATCATAAGGTGTCGCCATAGTGCCAACGGCAAAAGCATCGAGCGAATAGGTAGTGTGAACATGCAAGTCGCCAAAAAACGCAGTTCGTGTGGCATTCTTTTCCGGGAGTGCACTGAAAATGTCGTTCGGCATTGTTAGCAAACCTTGCTGAAGACTAGGTGACCCTGTCGGCCGTGCTGCACCGTTGTCAGTGGCTTCTGCTCCTGTACTAGTAGCTGAGCCAGCGGCATCAACTGTTTGTGCTTCAGCTTCGCTGACGTAAGTAGCGAGTAATAAGGCACTGCTCAACGTTAAGGCTCGAAGGTTCATTTTCTTTCTCCGCTATTATTGTTTTAGTCTCACCACTCTTACCAAAAAGTCTTCAGGATTTCGACTGATGATTGGCCAATCTATTTTGGGTTGGCTCGCATAAATTCCACAACAGTCTCAGCCCACTCTTCTCCCTTTTGCTCTTGAAGAAAGTGTCCGGCGTCTTTTATCGTGGTGTGAGGTTGACCTTGAGCACCCGGGATTTGCCTTTGAAATGGAATAAAGCCTCCCCGTGTTATAGGATCCCCATCGCTAAAGGATGTTAGGAATGGTTTTTCCCAGCGCCTAAACACTTCCCATGCTGCAGAATTCTCAGCGGCACCTGCATCACTCCGAACTAATGGTACTCGTTGAGGCATGATTAATGGCCCCGCCTTATAGCTAGTTCTTGTCCGTAAACTCCGTTTTCTGATGGATCTCTCGTTCAGCGATACCTTCCGATTCGCGGGTATTGGGCCTGGGAGGGGCGGTTTTTCCTTGATCCGGCAGCGGTTTGCGTCGTTTTCGGCGTGATCCGGCCCGCCGGGCCGTGCTGGGGCGGAAGTCGGCCCCCGGCGGGTGGTTCCGGTACTGTGCCGTTCGGTTTCGGGAGTTTTTGGCGGGTTATCCCGGCCGCAACCGCGCCAGCCGCACCAGGTTGTGCGCGAAGACCGCGGAATGCACCCATGCCTTGAATCGGGCCAGACCGCGCCAGCGGCAACGCCCGAGCCCAAAGCAGCGCTTCAGCCAGGAGATGCCGGCCTCGACCCCGGCGCGGAAGCGGCGAAGCCGGGCGAATATCCAGGGCGACGGCGTCATGTCCTCTTCCTTCAGCCCCCGCTTCTTGCTGAACACCGTGTGTTTCACGCCCATCTCCTTGGCGCGTTTCAGGTTCTCCCCGGAGGCGTAGCCGCCGTCGAAGGCGGCGTGGGTCGGCGGCTTGCCGTACCGCGCGCAATGCCGCCGAAGCATCGGCAGACAGCGGGCGCTGTCCGCCGGATTGCCGGACTCCACCACGACATCCAGCACCAGGCCGCTTCTCCCGGTCGCCAGATTGATCTTGTGGCCATAATGGGTTTCCCGCCCGCCCTTGCGGATAATGTCCGTGTGCGGCTCGAACAGGCTCACGATCTTTTCCGTCGCCGGAACGTTTTCGCCAAGTTCGACGCGCCGCGCGGTCTGAACGACCACCGCCTTCAGCAAGCCGGCGTAGTGGTCGGCGCATTCCAGCCATCGCGCGGACCAGGGCGCTCCCGATTCCCTCACCGCGGGACGGGCCGCTTCCAGATCGCCGAGCGTGTCGGCGGCGACCCGCAGCAACTGCCGGTACAGCTTGGCCCGCGCTTCCCCGCCCCGTTTCGTCCGCGCCGCCAGACAACGCCTTTTGGCCGCCCGGCGGCGGTCGCGGCAACGAACCGCCTCCTTGCCCAGCTCCTTCCGCGCCGCCAGCAGCAAGCCCGTCAGCACCCGCACCCCATCGTACAGCAGCCGGCTGTCCGACGGGGCCGGAATGTGCGTCTCCGTCACCGTGCTGTCTACGCGCACCCAGGCGCCGGTTTCCTCCCCGGACGCTTGCGCCGCCTCCAGCAAACAGCGGTTGACGCGCTCCCAGGTCTCCGCCGACACCGCGCCGACCCCCGCCTGCAAGGCGGACTTCTTCGGCGGATCGAGCGGGTCCACGCGCGCGAAACGGCAAGCCGACAGCGAATCCCGCAACGCGAACGCCAGACCGCGCCAGGTCTCGCCGCGCAGATGCTTGACCACGGCGCAGCGCAACACCGATTCGCAACTCAATCCGAAACGGCCCCGCTCCGCCTGGGCGCCGAGGTCGACCGCCACCGCGTCCAGCAGTGCGGGATGCGCGTCCAGCCAGTCCGAGATCGACTCCAACTCCTCGCCCAGGGGATGGTCGACAGGCCCCGGTTCGTATAGACTCATCTGTGTCGTGCGCTTCAGCCGCATGGCAAACCCCGGTGTTTTGTGGTGTCTTTGTTTTGCTTCGGAAACAATACAAAGATACCCAAAACGCCGGTTCTTATCCAGGAAAAACCACGCTTTTATTCGACAAATCAAGTGGTTAAGAATTTACGGACAAGAACTGATTAGCTGAGATAAGGCCTGAGCTATAGGTGACACTAATAGTTTAATAGCTTAACGATTCTCAGCACCAAAAAAGTTCTTTAAACTACTAAACTATTAGTGTCCCCATTGCTTTTACTCTTACCCCATTTATTGAAGCGTGGCGCCCAGTCCACAACCACTCAAAAATTATTTAAGGAACCTCTGACTGATTATGAGCATGCTCTGGCCACAAGACGAGCTCACTGACAAGGCGCGTTGCCGCCGGCATGCGTCGGCCTGTCAAGGCAATGCAACGCAGGCAGTGAGCTCGTCTTGAGGCCCCTTCGGGCGGGGCCTGTCGGGCGCTGTTGCGTTTTTGTCGCGCTTGGCAAGGGCTACGGCCATTACCTGCGCACGACGCCTAGCACCAGCGCCCGACAGACTCCCGCAGAGCATACTCTTAATCAGTCAGAGGTTCCTTAACAGCTGTTACTATCAGTCTGGACATCTGCGACATCAGTCTGGACATCTGCGCCGTGAAACTGTCTGGTTGCCAGATAGTAGATGATGATCTTCCCCCGGTACGAACCCAGACCAGTTCCAAACTTGGAACTACTACTATAACCTGACCACCACTGCCGTAGTTAGCAACTGCATCATCTGGCGCTGCGGGGATCAGCTCACCTTGCATTTTGTCATTTTCAGCATAGCTGCGATAGAAGTCCCCACCATTCAGATGCCAGAATAATCCATAGGATGGATTTACCTCCGGAGCAGGAGCGATCAGAAGTTGTTCAATAAACGATTTCGGCAAATACTGCTCATCTCCCCACACACCTCCATTCAGAATTACCTGGCCCACCTTGGCCATATCCTGCGGACGCATTCGAATACTCTGATAGCCGGCTGACTCACCTTCGCGTCGAAACTCCATCCAATAGGCACCAACCATACCAAGTGGCTCGAACAGCTCTTCCTTGCTTAACTGCGGAATTGACTTCTCACTGGCTCTTTCGAGGGCTGTGAATAATAACCGGTAAGCGGCGTTGTTGTAGTGAAACCAGGAAAATTCAGAAGCCGTAACGGATCGGTTAAGGACGGATTCCAGCTGCGTTCTTTGGGCCTGGATATCAGCCTGATCCATGGCTCTGGATTGTTCCAGGCCCGATTCCATTGCCATGATGTTTCGGAAACTGAGTGATTCCCGGCCGCTGCCAGCAATTTCTGGCACAAGGTCTACGATTTTCTGATCCAGGGATTGTATGTATCCTTTCTGTATCGCACGACCGACAAGTAAACTGAACGGACTCTTGGTCGCACTATACATCTGTTGCACATCATCGGAACCTTTACCATTCCAGCATTGCTCGAAGACAACTTGCCCGTTATAAAGGATTAACAGCGCATCTGAATTGTTGTCTTCTGCCATTCGAATCACTGGTTCGAATGATTGACGATCAATACCCAGCTCAGCAGGATCAGTTCTTACCAGCGTATGCTTATCCGTCCCCGCCCAGGCATTTGTGGGTAGTTGAGGCAACTGGGCAGAAGCTGACACGCAAAGCAATAAGCCCGGGATTAATAACCAATTGTATTTGCTTAAGCAGCGCATATCTTCCGCCTCTTGTTGTACTGCGTATGAATAAAAAACTGCAGGGGACACTAATAGTTTAATTGCTTAACGGTACTCACCATCAAAAACGTTTCTTAAACTATTAAGCTAATAGTGTCCCCCTTCTCACCCTTCTCAACTATCCTGAAGTATTGCGAACACCCTGATTCTCTAACCTCTTTTATAAGCTCTTTTCTAAAGCGGATTGTCTCGCATAAAGTCAGCAATAACCCTGGCAAGTTCCTCGCCCTTCTGCTCCTGTAGAAAGTGTTCGGCGCCCTCAATGGTTACGTGATTCTGGCCTTGCGCTCCCGGTATTTCTCTCTGAAACACAGCGTAACCGCCCGCAGTGATGTAGTACCAGACAAGTCTATGACATGTCATACAAGACAGGGGGAAATTAAAGGATATGACGCAGAATTCAGAGGGGGCTATAAGCAGTATCGAAGCTTGGACTCGATGATTCGTATCGAACGGTGGTGCCCTAGTTAGAACCGCCGAGCATTCTCCGCCAAGTCCCGCTTTCTATCTCTTTCACCGAGCGCGACAGATTGTTTAGAGCGTCAGATTGCTGGTCCGCGAGCACCCAACCTTTGGTAGATGTAATTTCGTCGATGCAAGAGAACATACTGTCGAAATTATCGTTCTCAGATTGCACAGTAATCGGTTGCCTTTGACTTGCATAACAGGATAGAAAATCATCAAGGATAAACTCAATTGTCAAATCGGAATTTCGCTGAGGCTCACCTTCTGACATTGAGAGAATTCTGGCAATAAACCTTAAGGTACTTACTTCTATCAAGGTAACGCTAGCGTTGTCAGATGTCACATCTTCCTGCACTCCGAGCAAAGAAGGTATTGGTTTATCTCCATAATAGCCAGTGAACTCATCTATTACTTCTACTACTTCCACCATGCCACTCCGTGCTTGTTTAAAGGGATCTAACCAATTGACATTAGAATCGGGAGTCTGTGCCTGTACCACTGCAAGCTGGGCATAGTCTTCAGACAATTGACCTATCTGTGAGTAGAGGTCGTTGATGAGATAGGCAGAGACTGCTACAAAAGATGCTGCTATATAAGGCACCCAACCACGCCATGAAGTAGCAAAAGTTGAAACCAGCTCTGGGGAAGAGTTTGCGTTGCTCGCCTGCTCCCCTGAGGGAGATGAATTTTTTGCTGGGTGCAAAAAATCAGCAAAAGGAAGATCGAATACAGCTGCTAGTGCTTTTGCACTCTCTGTCGAAGGCGTGCCATGCCCGTTCTCAATGCGATGAATGGTCCTGACGCTTAAGCCAGTAAGAATCGACAGGTCTCCCTGTGACCATCCTTTTTCTTTTCTGAGTTCTCTTAAATTCATTTCTAGCCTTGGGGCAATGACGATGTCACATCATTGAAAGTTACAATAGCAGAATCTTGGTAGACGATCAAAACACTCTGATTTCGTTCCTGTAACCTATTGATTCAAATAAAGAATCTGTCACGCCGCCTACTGAAAATACTCGTGTCGGTGGTTCGAACCCAGCTCCCCCAGCTTACACTCACTAGACTCGACGCGTTGATAGCTTAAGTGCTTACCAGTATCTCTTGCTAAATCCGAGAGAATTGTTCTCAGCTATTGCGAATCTCCAACTATCGCTCCCCTGGGCGCCACACATAAAAAAGCCCAGCTTGTGCTGGGCTTTTTTATGTGTGGCGTTTAGTGACCAGTGTCGCTAACTCAGAATGGGCAGTCTTTGAAGCAGCCACCAAACGGAGATTGGGCCAATGAAATAGGCCGGTAACAAATTGCTCAGACTAACGCCTGGTGCAACATTAATTTTTGGCCACCAACTACGAATTAGGAAACCGAGTAAGAGGCACGCAGCCACCACTAGCAATTGCCCTACTTCCAAGCCAACGTTAAACAACAATAAAGCCCAAAGTGCAGCGTCATCTGGCAATCCTACTTCACGAAGTACACCAGCGAACCCTAATCCATGTACAAGGCCAAACCCGAAAGCAATTGCCCAGGGATAGGTGGGCGTTATGGAGGGAGTTTTGCTCAACATCTCAACTGCCATGAAAAGCAGGCTCAGCGCGATCAGCGCTTCTACCGCGGATTGAGAAATTTGCAGTAGTTCAAGGGTAGAAAGTGCCAACGTTATAGAATGAGCGATTGTGAATGCAGTAATGGTGGCAACTAGTCGCCATCTATCTGTAATCAATACCATTAACGCAATGACGAACAAGACGTGGTCGAGTCCCGCCAGCAAGTGCTCTATACCCAACTCGAGATAGGCTGGAAGTAGAGGAGAATCGGCTTCACCTAAATTCACAACCGGGCTGTCAGGTCTAACGACGAAACGTTGCACGCTGCCGTCAAGTAGCGTGATGCTCACTAGTACCTCACTGACACCCGGATACATGTTTCGAATAGCCAGTGTGGATTGCGAGAGAGCTTGATCACAGTATTCTTGCCAGCTTTGAATCAAGGTGCCTTCTTGACGCTGGCTGATGATTTCAGCTCCTACACGACAGCCTCCAAGATCCAAGGCTAAGTCTGGACGAAATCCGCGCACAAGAGGTTGGCGCAGCGTCGCTGAGATACCCTCTTCTGTTTCAACGAACTGAGCAAACGCCGGGCGCATCTCATGGGCGAAACATTGCTCGGCAACGAGCCAGAGAATGGCAATCAGGCCGCTAGACTTTGTAAACCTCCTACTAATCATCTACCTATTCTTCTTGTTATTCTTCTTTGCGAACGATGTCA
Source organism: Pseudomonadales bacterium (assembly GCA_963666325.1). GTDB lineage: Bacteria > Pseudomonadota > Gammaproteobacteria > Pseudomonadales > Pseudohongiellaceae > UBA9145. Next base: position 3,361,961 of record OY762706.1, on the reverse strand, counting down.
TAGTTCGGCCGGACTTGTTCGATGAAGTCCGCTTGTGCCTGTAATCGTGATTCGTAGGTGTAGTCGCCGAGGACTGTTGCGCGAATATCTAAAAATGGTGCAACGGAAGAGGGATTTTTCTCAAGAACCTTCACCAGGTGCCAGCCAAAAGCGCTTTGTATGGGACCTTGCCAATTCGAAGCCACATCGAAGCTATTGAGCGACCGGGTAAATTCGGGGCCGAATGTGCTGATAACTTGCAGTGAGGATTGGCGGGCATTCATTCGGCTCTGCATGGAAGGCTGCGCCAGGTCTGCAATCGATTCTCCCGCACTGAGTGCACCGGTTGCCGCGTCGCGAGATTGGAATTGGAGTTGCTCGAAGGAAATACTAGCTGGAACTTCGTATTTCTCGTGATTCGCCTCAAAGTAGGCCCGCAGTTCTTCTTCAGTCGGTGCGAGTTCGGCTTCTTGCTCGGCAATAAATTGCATTTTCTGAATCATGCGCCGGCGAATAATTTCATCTTCTTCGTCCAGGCTGAGCCTTATGGATTCACGACGCCAGATCTCTTCAGCAACCCAGTCATCGACCAGACTCTCTATCTCTTCCTCAGTGGGATCGCGCTGTATTTGTGAAGCCCAGAGCGCCGCCACTTGCCGCTCGAGCGCAGCATCCACAACAATCATATCGAGCGGATCGGAGGTTTGCTCATCGATGACAAAAATCAATATGCCCAAAACCACAAACCAGAACACGTGGCTCTTCAAAAGTTTCATGACTAACCCGTGCCAGGTCGAAACCATATGGGTGATGTATAGGCACGTTCCTGAATGGTCGTTGGAAAATCTGGTCGCGGCTCGTACCCTTCCCTGAGCGCATCCCAGGTTGACCATCGGCAAGTTGGGTTCTCAAGTACACGCGCGTAATAGAACGCCCGAACGGACGGATCGAAGTCAGGATCAACCCATACGGTTTTCAACTCAGCGGCGCCGACGTCAGTTGAAATCGAGCAGTCTTCGAGGTTCACCTGCGCACCATTGTCACCGCAGCGATGAGTTTGTGGATCGACGGCAAGGCCATCTGAACAAGCTACATCAAACACTTGTTCATGAGGTTCACCATCGACGGTCCAGCCTTTGATTATCTGCAGCCTTTGTAGCGGCGCGCTTAATGCATCCTGAGTGGCCCAGGCAATAAACCGTGGTGCCCGGTCGCCGTCGGGCAACAAATCTGAACCCATGGATACACCTTCACTATAGGCAGTCTCGAGCATATCAGGGGCTGCAAGCGTGCTATCGGTGAAGCCGTAACCGCCAAAAAAGCGAACTTTGATGCGCGTGCCGGTTGTAGCAAAAGTTTCCTTGCGTCGGAACGCGTTGTAGATAGACTCTCGCGTATTTTCTTCCGCCCAGACGCCAGCAAGCCCCGATGCGCCCCAGGTAATAGCTGACCCAGTGTTGTAAACACCGGCATCAAATTCCCTAACCTGATTCGGTGTATCCTCAAGTCTGCGCTCTCCTTCTTCAGCACTCAAAGGAACTGCTCCAGTCAGTTGAGGTGTAGCATCACGCAGTCCAGTCTTGCCATAGAAGTTAGATTCGTCATCGCCAATGGCAGCCATGTGTGTATCAGAAGCACCAACAAAACCGAATTCAAAAGGATTCTCCATTCCCTGGTCTTCGAACGTCAAGCCGTTTAGTAATGCTTCTCGCGCATAGCTGCCAGAGGGTTCTGAGTACAAAGTGGTTGCGATGCGATAGGGCATGATTTCAAAATCGGCCCATTCATCATTATCTGATAACAAGGGGTGTGTTTCCGATGTGCCCTTAATCTGTGTGATTTCGATAAGCGGTTCATTACGAATTCTCTGAGAAGAATAATCGTCATCCAGCGGATTACCTGCCCAATCCACAAGCTTGAACATCTGGCCGTTGGAACCGTTCGAATTGTGAGGAATAGCTAGTGATTCAATTCCCTCATCGCGCAAGCCATCCATCCAATCCCATAAATCTTCTGGATTTCTACTGTGCATTCGAGAGAAAGGCACTGCGGGAAGTTTATCGGCATCGCGAAAGATAACGTTGCGATGCAAATTTCCGCGGTCGGCCGACGAGGTGGTGTACTCATAAGCAACAAAAGTCGTGAACTCACCTGGCTTGTTATATTGTTCAGCGGCAGCAACAGTATCTTTCCAAGCATCCCGGGTGATGTCATGTACCATGTCTTGGCTAAGAGTCCCATCGGCAATCAGACCTGCGGTATCTCTGAGAAAAGAACCGAAAGCACTGGTACGTTGCGGGGAGCCACCAGGTATTAGATTTTCCGGTGCATTGAGATTCTCCATGTAGTCTAATTTCATAATTCCGGCTATCTCAGAACTCGGGTCGGCTGCCTGGCGCGACACACCGAGATACATGGCGTGATCGGTGACCGCATAAAAATCCAGGGGTACGCGTAAAGTCATATCGAAACCAGCCGGGTGCTGGATAGTATCGCCCAAGGCATAACGATAGGCGTCATAAGGCGTCGCTAATGTACCAAAGGCGAAAGCATCGAACGAATAAGTTGTGTGAACATGCAAGTCGCCAAAGAGCGCAGTCCGCGTCGCATTCTTTTCCGGGAGTGCGCTGAAAATGTCGTTAGGAATTGTTAGCAGGCCTTGCTGAATTCCAGACGATCCTGTCGGGCCAGGATCACTTGCTGCATCGTTGTCAGGGGCTTCTGCTACTGTACTAGTGTCTGCGTCAGCGACATCAACTGTTTGAACTGTTTCAGTTTCGCTGCCACAGGCAGCGAGCAATAAGGCACTGCTTAAAGTTAAGGCTCGCGGGTTCATTTGCTTTCTCCGTTAGTATTGATTAAGCCTCACCACTTTCACCAAAATTGATTACTCGTTCATTTTCGAAATCACATCTATTCTGGTCTCGGGATTAACATCATCTCCCGGATCATGAAAGAATCCCCCTTCTACGCTAACCGAAACTGCTGGACTGGTTTCAGCGATACATGCAATGACATGATTATCCGGATCATCATCAGCGAGGATAAGTGGTTGCACGGAATTGCCGTTATCGAGAAGGACCGATATCGCTGTTCGCTGGGCCTCGGCAAGATTAGCGCCCTGAGGTCCTGTAACCCCGCCTTCCCAGGTTAGTTGGACTGCTTGAGCGGTTTCTTCCGGGCATTCTCCATCAAGTCCGGGAGTATTGGGTGCGAAGCGTTCGGCAAATACCAGACCAGGTCCTGCCGCGAGGGGTGTCACCTTTTCAATTCTCAAGCCCACAAGTGAATTTCCATCGATATCTTCGAGTTGTTCTACAATCTCAGCACTGATCGGTATTGAATCCCCGGAACTAAAGGGTCCAATGAGAAGAACAGTTCGTCGTTCAAGGAGTTCCAAAGCAGGGCGAAGCGTTGCACACACAGGAGTGACCCTCTCTCCAGAACTAGTTTCGACAGCGAACGCAGTCGGCGAAACTGATTCACTGTTTATCTGTACAGAAAAGGTAACGGGCATTCCGTCCTGATCTCTGACCGGCGCCATTCCACATAATCGAGTAGCTTGAGCTGGTATGGGATCAAGTCCGTGATAGGCAGACAGAATGCGCAGCTCTTTCCCACTTTCTTTTTCATTCTCCTGCGCACTGGCAGTAACGAAAAAGCTGAGTAGAGTAATTATTGTCAGTAGTTTCAATGTTTATCTCAATCACTGCCTGCAAAAGAACGCGTCTGCCTGGCTTCTCTCTCGGCAACCAGTTTTTCATAACCTTCATCGTCCAGGTGAGTAACCGCGATCCAGGCGTGAGTCATTTCATCGCCGGTGCGACTACCGCCCACAACCCACATATCAGGATCCGGGTTGTTGGGGTTGTCGGCTGTGTTGTCATACCACTGCTTCAGTACCAGAACCGCGCCTGCCGGCAGTAAGGGCGCAACATCGGGTTCGTAGATATGGTTGTGATGCCAGGTAGCGCTCCAATTGGAAATCTGGCTGATTGGCACAGTACGACCGGTTTCCGGATAAAAAACCTCCAGCGAGGCGGCATTCAAGCGCAGGTGACCGTGAGGCTGGTAACTATCGATACGCACCGGATGGTCAAAGGAGTGGAAGCCCTGGGTCATTTGATAACCATTGGGAGGAATCACCAGATCGCTCTGCCTCTCGATTCTGTAATTTGCCAGGTCCTGCCTGTAGATGCCTTCCTGTTCTCCAAATTCTTCGTCGTGAAACCACAGACCGATTTCAACCACGTTGTCCTCGATCATCTCGCCCTTGGCAGTTGCACCGACGCCACCGGGGAACAAATGGATATTCCATTGAATCTGAGCGCCGGCAGGCAGAGTGCGACAGACATCATCAGGAACTTTCTCGCCCCATTTGCCCATGGCGTATTCGGTGAGCATGCCGCTGCGACGAAGTTCACCATATTCGTCTTCGGTAAAGACAATGGAATTTGCGTGATGCACTACCGCCGCCGCGTCGCCGCGAGGCTTCACTTCAACTGCTTTAATACAGCGCCCTGCAACGGCCGCAGTTACTCCAGGGTCAATAATCTCTCGCTGCCACCGGTCATTGCCATTGGCGGGAACATCGTAGGAGGATGATGGCACGATCAGGTTTGGCAAGCCAAGTTCGGCTTCGAAGTTCCATTGCCCAGGGGTTTTCACTTGAGCAACAGGTGGAATCACATCAGGATCACCTTGAGGGGAACCCGTATTCACCCAAGCTACGATGGTGTCGATATCTTCCTGCCGCAGGCGCCAGTCGCCAACCAGGTCCTGGATACCGATGCCGTGATCATAGGCATAGGGCGGCATTTCGCGATTGGCTACTTTTAGTTGAATCAGCGGAGCCCAGGGGCGCACTTGTTCAAAACTGGTGAGTTGCATGGGCGCGATGCCCCCATCCTGGTGACACACCACGCAATTCTCATTGAGAATCCGGGCCACATGCTCGTTGTAGGTGAACTGATCCTGGGCGAATACGCTTTGGAGCCCAAGCAGTGCAATAGCCGCGAGCGTTAATTTGACAAGTTTCATATGCATTCTCTCCACGGGAGATCCTCATCCGCTGAGCTTGTAAGGGTCACTTGGGTTGCTGCCATTGAGCATAACCCATTTTGAAGTATTGCGGCCTGGAACGGATGCGGCATTGCTATTGCGGAAATCCGTTTTCATTAGCCTGAATGACAACGTCATTCCCAATATCAGTGCCCTCGGCTCCGCGCCCGGGCGCCGCTAGTTCGCAGATGTAAGATGGAACGTCCACCAGATATTGTCCGGCGGTCGTGGCGTGCCGGGGGGTCTTTCCGCTTTTATGCTGCTTGATAACCAGGCATGGTCCTTTTCAGCAGTGTCCGTAAGCCGTCGAGCCGCCACCGGATACACGGTGCCGCCGATTCGAATTCGAGCTTGACCACGTTCAGTCAGCGCGGCGCCCCAGCGCTTTCCTTCGCAATTCATGCAACCGATGAAGAGTTCGTTTTCCATGGACGAGCAATTCAAATTGATTGAATGAGGAAGTATGAAAACGCTCGTCTGGATTTGACATATGGGCACGTCGTTGACGAACGACCAGTCGGAAATTACCTCTTGGGATTCCTCCCCCAACAAATACCCTCCGGGCGTGCGATTGCATGGACAGGCAAGGAACCAATAGGAAAATCCCGCTATTCCCGCGAGCAGGACAGCAGCAGAGAAGAATATTCCGGCTTTCATGGCTGTTCACCCTGGAGTGCTTCCAAGCGACGAACTGTACCCCATGTTCCGGGAAGGGCCTATCCATTGTCTGACTCTGTCGCTAATTGTTACAAATCGATTTCTATCTCCTATAATTGCCGCGTTGCTGGTATGTTGAATTATCCAGATGGAGAGCCACTCCATGAAAATGCCCGAACGAAACGCCTGCCTCGTTTCCATGATTGCTGCCCTGCTGCTTGCGCTTCCCATGTCGACCGCCGCCCAGGATAGAGCCCCGATCGACGTACATTCATTGGGCTCACAAGTGGGCGAACATGTGCCCGATTTCAATCTGCCCGATCAGCACGGCCGGCCGCAGACGCTGGACTCCATCATGGGACCGAATGGCGCCATGTTGCTGTTTCACCGTTCGGCGGATTGGTGACCCTACTGTAAAGCGCAACTCGTGGAGTTGCAGGACCGTTTGGAAGAACTGCAGAGTGCCGGAATAGGCGTTGCTGCAATAAGTTACGATTCGGAGAATACACTGGCTGCGTTCGCCGAGCGGCGCGGCATTACGTTCCCGCTGTTGTCGGACGATGATTCCGCCACCATCAGGGAATATGGCATCCTGAATACCGTGGTCGCCGAAGGGCTCGGGCCCAATGGAAACGATCCCGCGGTGGTAGCCGATATCCATAAATATGTTGCGGCGGCCGTATTCGATTCTCCGCAACTACGCCGGATGATCAACGGCACTCCCTTTCCGGGAACATTCGTGCTGGATGCCGATGGCCGTGTCACAGCCCGGTACTTTGAAGAGTTTTATCGGGAAAGAGTGACCACTTCCAGCGTCATGCTGAAATCGGGCATAGGGTTGTCCCCGATCGCTGCTATCGGAGGCACCACCGCACATCTGAATTTCACCGCCTATCCGAGCGATACCGTTGTCACGAACGGCACTCGCTTTTCACTGGCCGTCGATGTTGAACCCGGCCCGGAAATGCACATTTATGCCCCGGGAGCCGAGGAAAAGGGTTATCGCGTGATCGGATTCAATATGGCGCCATCGGAATTCGTCCGCTTCGAAGCCGTGGAGTTTCCGCAATCGGAAATCTATTATTTCGAGCCCCTGGACGAGTATGTTCCTGTCTACCAGGAACCCTTCACCGTGATACAGGAAGCCGTGGTAAATGCTTCAGCGGAAATTGAAGATGTAATGGAGGAAGTCAACGCGATTACATTGTCCGGCACGCTCGACTACCAGGCCTGTGACGACGCGATCTGTTATCTCCCCGTATCCGTTCCGGTTTCATTCACGCTGGAGTTTCAAAACCTGGATTACCAGCGCTCAAGCTCCCGCTAAAAAAGCGAATAAATCATGAAATTCCGAATCCTGTTTTGCCTTGGTATCGCTGTGCTCATGAATCTTGGCGCGCCAACTCTCGTTGACGCACAGCAGCCCGATCGCCCCAATGTCGTTCTGATTCTCGCGGATGATCTTGGCTATACGGACATTTCGCCTTTCGGCAGTGAAATAAATACACCGAATATCGCGCGACTCGCCGCGGAAGGTTTATCGTTCACCAACTATCATACCGCCGCCAATTGCGCCCCGGCTCGCGCCATGCTGTTGACCGGCGTGGACAGTCATCGAAACGGCGTCCCCAACATCCCCGAATCCATTCCTCCGGAGCAAATGGCTTACGATCACTATCAGGGCGTTCTCAGCGACAAGATCGTAACCTTGGCCAGTCTTCTGCAAGCGAACGGCTACCACACTTACATGACCGGTAAATGGCATCTGGGACACACACCTTCCTTGCTGCCTTCGGCGCGGGGATTCGATCGCACCATTGCCCTGGCCGACACCGGCGCGGATAACTGGGCGCAACACACTTATCTCCCCATCCACGACCAGGCCAACTGGTATGCGGACGGGGCGCCCCATACCTTGCCCGATGATTTTTATTCTTCGGAATATTTTATCGACAAGACCATCGAATTTATCGATTCGAACGAGAAGAACAGCGATCAGCCATTTTTTGCCTACATTCCTTTCCAGGCCGTGCATATACCAGTGCAGGCGCCAAAAGAATATTCAGACAAGTATGCCGGAGTCTACGATGAGGGTTGGACTGTTTTACGGGAAGAGCGGCGGCAGGCGGCCATTGCCGCCGGTGTGATTCCCGCCGGGTCCGACGTGGCAGCGACTCCCGGCACCCGGGACTGGAGCGAAATGACGGATGAACAGAAACGTTATGACGCTCGCCGTATGGAAGTCTATGCCGGCATGGTCGACGCGATGGACGCGCACATCGGGCGCTTGATGTCGTACCTGGAAAGTATTGATGAGTACGACAATACGATCTTCATTTTCACCTCGGACAACGGAGCGGCAAGTACAAGTCTGGTGGATTCCGACGGAAACTCCCCGCTCAACGCATGGTTTGAACAGATGGGATATCGCACAGACTACGAAACCCTGGGAGAGAGAGGTTCCTGGGTAGCGATCGGTCCAAACAATGCCACGATCGCCAATTCACCGTTGATTTACTTCAAGTTTCATGCCAACGAAGGTGGTCTGCGCGTGCCCCTGGTGATTTCGGGTCCAGGCATAACGCGGCGGGGCGAATTGACTGATGAATTCACGTTTGTGACCGATCTTGCGCCCACTATTCTCGATCTGGTTGATATCAATGATCATGAAGGAAGCTGGAACGGTGACGCTGTTGAACCCATAGTCGGTTCGAGTCTGGCTGATCACCTGGCGGGAACTACCGACCAGATCCATTCCCCCTCCGAACCCATTGGCTATGAACTCGGTGGCAGCAGCGTTCTATTCAAGGGTGACTACAAAATCGTAATCAACAGATTCGAACAGAACGAGACCGAATGGCATCTGTACAACATCAAGACAGACCCGGGCGAGGTACATGATTTGAAGGACGCGCAGCCGCAGTTATTTGAAGAAATGCTCGCCGACTACGAAGTTTGGGCACAAGCCAATGATGTGTTGCCAATGCCCGAGGGTTACAATCGTGGGCGCACCATTTTCGGAAATGGACTCAATTAGGGGTATGGAACCAGGACTAACGCAATGAAAAAATCGCTTTTTGTAATCCTGTGCCTGGCCGCGGTCGCGTTGCCCGCCACAGCGCAGCCGGCGAACGAAGGCGTGATTCAAGGCGCCGTCCAGAGCGCCGGCGGCCCCGAGGCCGGAGTCTGGGTCATAGCCGAGACCGACGACACGCCGACTCACCTCACAAAGATCGTCGTGACCGATGACGACGGCCGATTCGTCTTGCCGGAACTCCCCGACGCGCAATTCAGCGTCTGGGTGAGAGGTTACGGTCTGGCGGATTCCGACCCGGTGTTCCTGCGGCCTGGATCGTCCGGCGTCACCCTGAAAGCCTTCACGGCGGAAGACCCGCTGCTGGCGGCGCAGGTGTATCCGGCCAACTACTGGTATGCGTTGCTCGAAATTCCCGGACACGAAGAGTTTCCCGGCACCGGCCCGGACGGTAACGGCATTTCCGAGGCCATGCGCAGCCAGGCTCAGTGGATCGACATGACCAAGCAGAGATGCCAGCTCTGCCACCAACTGGGCAACAAGGCGACCCGCACGCTGGATAACCTGAGCCATCTCGAATTCGAGTCCAGCGTCGAAGCGTGGCGCTACCGCACGGCGATGGGCGTGCGGGGGCCGACCATGGCGGCTTTTGCCAATCGCTTCGGGCCGCTCGGCATGGAAACCTACGCCGACTGGACCGATCGCATAGCGGCGGGAGAAATTCCGCCGACGCCGCCGCGTCCCGAGGGTATCGAACGCAATATCGTCATTACCCAATGGGACTGGGGCAATGAGTCCTCCTATATCCACGACGAGATCACCACCGACAAGCGCGAGCCGACGATCAACGCCGATGGCCTGGTGTACGGCGTTGACGGTGGCCATGGATCGCTGCTGGAACTGGACACCGAAACGCACGATTGGCGAGAGATAGTGATAGCGGTCCGAGACAACCCGGACAATCCCGCGGTAACCCGCTTCGCCCAGGAGTTTCCGGTGCCGTCCACCTACTACGGCGATGAGCCCTTGTGGCAGCGCCCGGCGGACCCCCACAATCCGATGTTCGATGAACTTGGCCGGGTATGGATGACCACCAAGGTCAGAGGCAATACCTTGCCGGAATGGTGCCGGCCGGGATCGGACAATAGATTCGTGGAGTACTACGCGCCCCGGCGCAGTACCCGCCAGGCTTCCTATTACGATCCGGCCACGGAAGAATTCGGGCTCATCGACACCTGCTTCGGCACGCACCATCTGCAGTTCGGCTGGGGCGAGGACCGCAAGCTCTACTTCAGCACGCTCAGCGAAGTAATCGGCTGGGTGAATACGCATGAATTCGACCGAACAGGCGATGAGCAACTGTCCCAGGGCTGGTGTCCGCTGGTGGTGGATACCAATGGCGACGGCCGCATCACCAAACCATGGAACCCGCCGGTCGGCCCCTTGTTCGACCCGAACGCGGGGGGCGAGTTCGATCCGAGTCTGGATACCCAAATGGCGCCGGGTGCGAATTACGGCATCATCGTGAATCCGGCCGACAACGTGGTCTGGGGCGCCGGCGAGGAGTTTCCCGGCCGCATCTATCGCCTCGACATCGGCGACAATCCGCCGGAGACCTGTATCACGGAAGTGTACGAGGTGCCGGTTATCGATGGGGAACTCCAGGGATTCGGGCCGCGGGGAATCGATGCGGACAGGAATGGCGTGATCTGGACGGCGTTGTCCGGCAGCAGCCACCTGGCCAGTTTCGATCGCAGCAAATGCGAAGTATTGAACGGGCCGAGCGCGGTGACTTCCCAGCATTGCCCGGAAGGCTGGACCCTTTACGAGGCGCCGGGTCCGACCATGAAGGGCACGGATGTGAAAGCCGACTTCCACTATTACAACTGGTTGGATAACTTCAACACCCTTGGCCTCGGCGAGAACATCCCCATAGCGACAGGCTCCGGGTCCGATTCTCTCAAGGTGTTGAATCCGGACACCGGGGAATGGGTAACGATGCGTGTGCCCTACCCGCTGGGATTTTATTCCCGCGGACTGGACGGCCGTATCGACGACCCGGACGCCGGCTGGAAAGGCCGCGCCGTATGGGCCAACTACGGCACCAATTTCAATTGGCATACCGAGGGCGGCAAGGGAACGACGAGCAAGATGGTCAAATTCCAGATCAGGCCCGACACTCTGGCACAATGAGGCGCAATGACACACGCCGGAACGGATTGAGCGCGAGGAGGAAGAGCGGCAATCAATGCCCGGTGACCCAGCTAGCTCAATTGAGTGAGGCCCGGTCGGCAAAGAAGGCGAGTCTGCGGCCGCGGGGTCTCGGCTCCCTGTGTTCTTCCGGCAGCCGGCAAAGCCTGTCCATGCGGGTGACGCTCCCATCCACGTATTCCCACACCAATTGTTCGCCATCCAGGTAGCGTCTGACGACAATGGGCCCCCAGCCCAGAGCCCGAAATTCGAGCACGCCGTCGTTCCAGAACATGCCGGCGGATGTCCGCGGGCAATACTCCCGATCACCTATCATGAACATCACGGAACCCAATGTGTCGTTGGTATTGAATCCACCCGTGCTGTTGGGTCCGGAGTCGTGAATGATGCCAGCCGCGGTGACTACAATGCGCGCGCCGCATTGTTCAACTCTTTCCAAATGCCCGACATTGCCGGTGCGTCCGATCCAGAGACCGCGAATGTCATCGGCTTCTTCGGGTAGCGGTTCAGTGCATTGCGCCAGTATCGGAAGCGGAAAGTGGGAATAAGCACAACCCGGCGTATTGCCTTTCGGAATGTCGACCGCCATCGCGCCGCTGCCGTCCAGTTCCGGCAATTCGCAGTAATTGATCGTGCCGCCGTCGCCCGCGAGCGTCGCCGGGTCGGTAGTGAGCGTCGGCCGCGGCGAAAAGAAGACGAAACCGAATCCCCCCAAGCCGATCAATGCGATGGCGAGAAGCGTTCCAGCCAGAATTTTCAGGAGTCTCGAAATCATGGCACCGTTTCCGATCTTTCCCGCCGCACCATGTAACTACCTGATTCAACGAGAAAAACAGATTCGTTAACTTTCGAACACAGCGAGATTAATCTGGCCTTCCAATCCGCTTGTGCGGCTGCCGCTGATAGCCTGATACTCGGCAGATTGCGCCATTTGCAGCAGAGCTCGCGAATTAGGGTAACGCACAAGCGCAATTCTGTCCCATTCAACGCCGCCGATAAAAGTCATTCGACACTCGCCTGAAAATATAACTTCCGCACCAACCCGAGACAGCGGCTCGGCCACATCGGCGCCGTACTGGTTATAGCTCGCTTCATCGGCGAACTTGAGCAGATTCACCATTACCACCGGCTGATCCGGAAGCTGGGCAAAAGCCTCGGCCTGTTCCGGTGTTGGGCCCATGGCATTGACCTCCACGGTTTGAGCCTTCGCTCCTTTGCCGAACAACCCCGCGACCGCCGCCAGTCCGGCCGCCGCGCTTGATTTGGCTATAAATCCGCGTCTGCTTTTACTCATTTTTTCATTTTCCATTATCGCTCTCCAATTAAGGTGACCCTGGTTTGCTGGACAATCCGAAACCCGGAATAAACTGCAGTTCGGCACCGTCACTGACACCGGGCTCACGGTGCAAAACTTTGAAACAAAGCCTGGATGTTATCTTGACGGCATGCACAATCAGTAACAGATCATACTCAGCAGCGCACGCGCTCTACTCATTCCTACATAATGGAGGGGACGCAGATTTTGGCCACATCCAGGCCCAGGCATATCGACGAGAACGATTACCTCGCTCTCAAGACCCTTGAACTGATCAATCTGCGCAAAGCCGATTTCATGTCGATTCTCGTTACGAGGCGAGGCTTCGTCCAGAACCGAGATTGAATCCCGCAAATCCTCGGATAGAGAACATGTCCAGGACCGCGCAAATACAAAGGGCGAAAGTACGACGATATCACCCAGGGCGAATCCTTCGTTCTCCACGAGATTATGCAACTCTTTCTCTAGAGTCCGGATAGCGTCCGCTTTGTCGGAAGCGTGAACTTCACGTACTTCCGGACCGTCGCCAACTCCTGAATTGCCAACATCAGCGTCCAAGGCATTTTGTATCCGTTGCAGGATTGGACGTGTATTTCGGCAATTGGTCCTCAACGGAATCTTCGCCGGGGAAAAACTTTCAAGATAATCGTAGGCGTCCGGTTCGAAGTAACCGCAGAGGCCGGATTGATTGTTGATGTCATGAAAAAAACACCAGTTCCCTTCGCTTATCCCACCGCGTAAGCGGTTATCCAATTGGTCCAGCGCTTCCATATTCAAAATGTCCTGACCTTCATCGACAATCAACGCATCAAATTTATCAATGCCGACACGTTTGGCGGTAACTTGAATTGACTTGGCCAGACTGACAATCAGCCCGGGCACGGAGTTCCTTTCCAAGTAGCGCTTTAGCCATGGCGAATGGCAGGCCAATACGGTCTGCATCCCGGAAGCGCACCAACGCTTCGCCAATTCCAGCGCCAGCATTGTTTTTCCTGTTCCGGCGCCGCCGGAACATATCACTCGCGGATTGGCTTCGACAATATCGACCAGCTTCAGCTGATCTTCTGTCAGTCGCACGATTCGCGTTTCGACATCATGGGCGAAAACGTGCAGCGGCAGGACCGCCTCGAAATCGGGTCGCAGGTATTGCTGCAGTGCTTTCAACTGCGAAGCACTCGCAGTGGTCTTGCGAACATCTTTCGCGCGCCAGTACCTGATAAATCGGTCCAGCCACCGTTTGAATTGCCTGAAGTCCCGGCCATCCGCGAGAACGGCGCGATCCCATTCCGCGCTAGCGGGAAGTCGCTCGACATCTGGCATGACGACACCATAACCAGTCACCAAGACGCTGGAGTGAGATGCTTGAAGTTTTCCCCGCAATCCGTGCAGCGCTCCTTCCGCTTGTTTGAACGGCGACTCCCGCAATCGCTCGGTTTCACCGAACCGGTTCGTTGTTTCCCATATGCCGTCTTGACAAGAAACCCTGCCGCCTTTGATCTCCAGCACGAAAAGGCCACCCGGACCGCATACGACAAAGTCGATCTCTCCAAACCGCTTGTACTCATGCCGTGGAAGGTTGAGTGAGTGCAAAGCAAACCAATCATTTTGGTCCGGCCCGGAAAATGTCGCGCGCAGTTGGTCAAACACACGTTTTTCCGCTTGGCTGTTGGTGGACAGAGGTTGACTTGGAATCATCCGCATAGTGAATCGTTTTCTTTTGCCTCTTCTCCGATTTTCAGCGCACGCTCAAGTTCTTCGCGCATTCCGGATTCGATCCGGTGGGATACTGATGGCCAGTGTCCCAACCGATGCAGAAATTTTGTCTTGTCCACTGTTTCAGTTAAAGCCGTTACTCTTCCGGGCAATACCAGCCGCAAGTCGTTTCGTTCAAAACTTGTTGGATAATTGCCTTCCGCCAAAGTGATCCGCGTCTGGATGCAATCGTTCCAACCGCATTCGCGCGCAATCCCGAGAGCTGCTTCATTCTGCGTAGTACTCCACTCACCATTCGATGATTCGAACAATTCGCGAACAGGGACAGGTCGCCGGGGCGCTCCCAAAGAAGAGCCGTTTCTCGACTTCCGGTGCTCGGCGTCAGCCATGCGGTGAGATACGAAGTCGGACAGACCTGGGTCGCGCAGTTCACGCGGAAGCAGCAGCCAGGTATCGCGTACACCGAACAAAATGCCGGCGAGAATGTACTCGGCATCACTCAACAGCGAATAAGAAAATTCGAGCAAGTCCATGCAATGCTCGCGCAGGCAAAACAGCGTCAATGGCCTGGATAAAGATCCCTTGTGGCGTTCAATCAACTCAGTGACCGTTCCGCTGCCGAGGCCCAGGCAACTCCGCATATCCGCAGTCAATCGCTCCAGACGTGTTCGTAATTCTATTTCCCGCAATTGGTCAAGCTGGCCGTCCAAGTACTCCAGTGCCACGTCGATTGGCGCCGGCGAGCGCTCCTTCATCTGCGCGGTAACTAACGATTGGACAACGCCCCAAAAAAGCCGGGCGCGGATATCTGCTTGCTCGGACACCCCACCCCCTTTCATCCAGTTGGGAAGCTCGGCCAGTACGGAGTCGCTCTGGACCAGGCCCCTATCATCGTCCCGCTCAGCTTGAGCAACCAACCGATAAGCTGCTAGTCCGAGATCGCTGCGATTCGCGGCGTGGTACACCATCGCCAATACGCCGCCTAGCGCCTGTCCGAACGCTGGTGGACAATCAGACTCAATTTGGAATAACTCGGATTGTGGCTGGACCGGTGGCCAATTTTCGTCCGAGACAGTTGAAAACAGCGATTCAGCGACCCCGATCCGGTGAGGGGCCAGATCGACATTGGAAACGTCCCTGGCGCAGTTTTCAAATGATTGCCTGTCCTCCAATGTGCGGAAGCCGATGTTGGAAAGCAGGTTCAGGGGCAACGGCGCACGAATAAGAATAGCAACGTCGTCTCTGCGTTTTCTCGCTGCCGGGGTGGCGACGTCCCGCATCCCGCCATTCCGCGACAGCACTCGAACGGAGCCGGAGACATCGCTCAAATCAAAGGAAGCGATACAGGGCAACAGATGCTTGCGTTCGTTAGTTGCGTCATTCAGGGCACCGACTGGAATCCCGGCCTTGTCCCGAAACAAGGGAATCCACCCCGGATAGACACTCAAGGAGTCGGAATAGTGCTTCCCCCGAAAGCCTGCCGGAGACATCACCATTCCGGCGGCCAGCATGTAGAGCATGTTTTGATGATTGGTTGCCAGATGCCATATGCGCTTGCGTTTTGATCGGCTTCTTGGCTTCCCTGGAGTGCCAATTTTCGTAGTCATGGCCTACTTCCTGACAAGAACAGTTGAATCGGCGGGTAATAATCCATCCACAACGGGACAGACATTGCCGGTGCGGAGCATGATTACCTGCTCTCGGGCTCGAGCCACCATCACATAAAATCTTGCCTTGAGCACTTGAGGATCTTGATTGGATTGGTGCTGGTCGATGTCGGCCAGGATAACGGTATCGAACTCCAGTCCTTTGCAGGATTGGGCATTTATAATCATCAGGCCGCCCTCGCCGAAGTTCGACAAACCCCGCTTGCCGGAAACGAAGGTCTGTATGGGCGGCTTGCCGTTGTCGAGTTTCGGATTGGCGCGACGCAGAGTTTTTAGGAATTTACACCGCACTTGATTGTCTGGCGTTAGGATTCCAATCAGCTTGCGTGGATTGCGGTCGCTCAACTGTAGGATGTTGTCGGCAATCTCAGCAAATGTTATTGAGTTTGCCATCCCATAAGTCCATAACTCCGGCGTTGCGGTAGCTGTTTGGGGATCGGGCAGACTAGGCTTTGGGCTGGCCGGATCCGCAGGGTAAAAGTGCCGGGCCAGTAGCGCAACAGGGCGCGTGTTCCGATAATTGGTCTTCAATTCCAGCGTATTCCCGGTATTGATTGCAAGGGCGCTTTCAATATCTTGGCGTGAACTGCACTTGTCCGGGTGAATCTGCTGGTTTTGATCGGCTACCACATAGAAATTCTCAAAGCCAAGCTGGATTAGTGTTTGATAGAAAGCCGGCGGCATATCCTGCCCTTCATCGATAACCAGAAACCTGCTGTTTTGATCCTCGGTAGCATGAAGAGAGTGAACTTGTTCTTTTACAGATTCCCAATCTATGGGTTGATAACCGCCAGGTTTCTTGGCCGCATGCGTCGGAGTGGGGACGTTGAAAAAATGCTTGAATATCCTACGAAACCAGCGATCCCAGGTTTTGGCGGACAAATTTGGAGTACTACCAAACAACTGTCGATTGGATTGGTCAAGTAAATTATTGTAAACGAGAGCGCGGTAACTCCTGTTGTTCTGGGCGAGGCGGCGCGCCCGCAACAACATCACCACCGACTTTCCGGTACCAGGGCCACCAACGATAAGATGCTGTCCCTCCAGCGGCAGCGCCAGCGCTTCATCCTGATCCTTGTTTAGCTCATGGATGCCGGGCAGGCAGAATTGGCGTGTGCGTTCGATCGGCATGTTCAACCCAACCCAAAGTATGAAGGCAATCCGTTTGCGTCATCGCCTTTGACGAAGCCGCGGTCAAGAAGTGTGTTGCCATACTCGCAGGCGGGCTCGGGCACCAGCGCGCAGGCATGGCAGGCTGAGCGGTTCAGCAAGTCAGGTCCTTGACCTTCATGCTCGCCGCAAACCGGATCGAACGAACACCAGCGCGAACGGTCCAGCGCTCGAACGAGAATGCCGAGAAAGCGCCGGGGTTCGCTCAATTCAGCCAATCCGCCCAATGAACCGGCAATGTCGGGAACAGCAACATGAATGAGGATGCCGGCCATCGGCTCCGGCGCGGTGGCGCAATAGATGCGCTCAATCAAAGAGGCAGCTGGATAACCGCCTTCAGTTTCAATTTGACGCATCAGCAAGTGTGACAGCGTATGCAGCAGCATGAATCGCGGCGTCAACGGATTGGGAACATCGCCAGCAGTTCTCATTTTGTCCTTGTCGGGTGAGTGTTGAGGGTTTCATGGTTTTTTTGCGGTTGGGTTGATTGGGTTGCCGAGGCGCGGAGGTCAGGGAGGCTGTGCCGGGGGTCCGCCGGTGGCGAGCAGGGTCAAGAGCGCGGTCCAGGAGGGGAACACCTGGTATTCGGTGATGGTGCGCAGGTGCTCGAACAGGCGGAAGCGGGTGCCGAGGCGCTGCCGGGCCTGCCGCCAGAGGGTTTCGGCGAGTTCGCAGGCGGTGTGCAGTGCGAAGGCGAGGAGGTTGAGGATGACGAGCACGGCGGCGAGGGTGTCCTTGCCGTGGCCGAAGTTGTGTTCGAGATGGTAGCCGTGCTGCTTGAGGACGTTGAAGGTCTCGTTCTCGATCTTCCAGCGGGCGCGTGCGCAGTCGGCGAGTTCGGCGACGTTGTCGCGGTCGACGTCGAGGCTGGTGACGAAGGCGCCGCGGTAGGTGACCTTGCCGTCGGGTTTGGCGCTGACGATCTCGAGCCAGTTGACGCGCATGGCGTCGTCGCCGTCGCGGATGGGCAGGTCGTTCATCCAGCGGTAGCGGTGGATGCGGCGCTTCGCGCCGCGTCCCGCGGTGCGGCGGCGCGTGGGCGTTCGGACGCCGTCGAGGTACTCGTAGAGGGTCTTGTGGCTGGGTTGCTTGCAGGTGAGCAGGAAGTCGCCGCCAGCGTCGAGCATGGCCTGGCAGACGGGCTGGCAGGCGTACAGGTCGTCGCCGAGGTAGACCGGCCGCAGGGCGGCGCAGCGCGGGCCGTGGCGCGCCAGCCAGCGCTTGGCGGCCTGGCGTTCGCAGTCCTGCTTGGCGGCGCCGTCCTGCGGTTGGACGAACTCCGGCGGCAGCGGCAGCGCGCGCGACTGGCCCGGCGCCACGACGGTGGCCCCCAGCATTTGGTGGAAGTGCTCGACGTCGCCGTCGCTGCGCTTGCGGGTCGAGCAGTTGTCGCAGTGGAGCTTGCGCGAACGGAAGAACTCCGTGCCGTCCAGGGCGACCAGCACGCAGCCGTCGAGGCGGCGCATCGGTTCGAGCGCGCCGTGCGCGTCGAGGTCCGCGGCGAGGTCGTGGAACGCGTCGTCGAAGTGTTCCGCCGGTACGCCGTCCAGCAGTTGCCGAATGTGGTTGTCGCAGGGGATGCGGTCGAGGCCGAACAGGGTGTGCGCGTTCGAGCGCGTGCGCGTCTCGGCCAGTGCGCGCTGGTGCGCCAGGAACGACGGCGACTGCATGAAGAACACCGACAGCGCCGCCATGCCGATGTCGGCCATGGCGTAGCGCCGGTTGCTGCCGCGGCGCGGGTCCGGCATGCGCGCGAAGCACGCCCGCAGCCGGTCGAGATGCTGCGCGAGGAACTTCACGGCGGCGCCTGCGCCTCCACCGCCATGAGCGCCGCCAGCACCGCCAGACGCTCCGCTGGCGGCATGGCCGCGTAGCGGCGGCCCCAACTCGCCGCTTTGCGCTTGACGGCCTGGCGGTGTGTGAAGTTGCGCCCGGCGCACGACGCCCAGTGCACCCGGTCCGGCGCGAAGTTGAACCACACCTTCTCGGTCACCACGCCCGCCTGGTTCATCACCTGCAGCGACACGCTGCGCCAGTCGCCCAGCAGCTCGTCGTACAGCGCCGACGGATACCCCGACACCATCACCGCGCACGGCAGCCCCCGGAGCAGTTCCAGCAGCACCGCGTGGTTGGCGTCCTCGTAGTCGTGCCGGTAGCGGCGTGCGGACTTGCGCGCGCTGTGCAGGTACGGCGGGTCGCTGTACACCAGCTCCGAGCCGTCGAACGCGAACTCCGACAGGTAGGCATGGCAGTCGCCGTGCACCAACTCGACCGCATGGCCGCACGCGAACCGCGACAGCGCACGCTCGTCCAGGTCGATGCCGATGCTGCGCAGCGCCGCCGGCTTGCGCCGCATCACCGCGCCGCCGCCCAGGTGCGTCTCGATATACACCGCATGCGGCGGCATCAGCGCGATCAGCGCCTGACACAGCCCCGACGTCGCCTTCGATCCGAACCACGGGTTGCCCATGACCCGCACCATAGACCCCGCCTTCTATGATGTCAAGCCGCCATCGGCAATCAGCAATCGCTCGGCTTCACGGCCAAAATGAGAACTGCTGGAACATCGCGACCCGATTGAATAAATCGGGAGAGTATTGGATCCAGTCGCGAACCGACCGCTGGTGATTGCTCCCAGATCTTGAGCCGGTTCTCATCGAGCGCGAGGAAAATGCCCTCTCCGTACAACTCTATGGCGGGCAACCAGTCTGATTTCCCGACAATGTCCGGCGGCACAGTGTCTTTTCCGTGCAAGCGCGTAAAACCCTGGAATACCTTCACCGCCTTGAGGCGATCCACACGCACAAGGTGACGGACGCCATGGACAATCTTCCTTTCGTCAGTATCCAGGTCGGTCTCCGTCTCCAATTTACGCCACCCCCGACTCTTGCTTCGAGTCACAAAGTCTTCGTCTTCGCGCTGGTCGGGCAACACCTCAAGGAATGCCATAAATTCGCTCTCCCGCAATTGCCCGGGCGTGGGATTCTCGCCATACAAGGGGTAGCCGCTATTAATGTCCGCCAATGCGGCTTCAATATCGTCTGACGTACTGCGATATTCCGTTGCCAGCGTACTTATGATGCTTTTCTTCGCCAATGAGGATCGCGTTGCGTCGATGCGCCTGCGATCATCGGAATTTCGGTAGAGGCGATCCACGACTGTTCCCTTGCGTACACGGGACTCCGGTGGAATCACGAGTACGGATTCGACAACCGGCGCGTAGACCCGCGTGTCATTGATCGCCAGTACTTGCGCAAGATCATTGTCACTTTCCGCCGCAACTTCTATTGGCGGGACCAGATCGTCTTTGGCCCAGGGTTGCATCCGGCCATTTCCGAATCCCATTCGCTCGTCGCCACGAAACCGGGTTTCCGCGCGACAGGCGCCGCACCGCAATATGTGTTGTTCATAGCCGTGCTCGATCAGGCGCAACTGATCTCGTACTTTGCAGTTGTGCTGCGAGGGTTCACGCGCTTCGTTGTGCGCGAGAAAATGCCACGGCACATCGGCCAGGTATCCATTCGCATGCACCAGCACCCAAGTCACCTGCTCCAATTTCGGGGGCCGCGCGCAATCTTGATAATTGCAAAGAGGCGCGTTATCGGGTTGATCATTCCGCCACGGCCACCGATGCATTGCGCCGCAGGCCGGGCAGCGCATCCAGGAAGGAAATCTCGTCGCTGGCACACAGGTTCCATCAATTTGTCCATTCTTTAGTTTTTTCGCCACCGGCGGCTCGCGCAGTTCTTCCTCGATGCCCAGCGTGGCGCGAACACGCTCCAAATATGGAATCGGCTTGCCGCCGGAGATTCCTTGGCGGTCCGTCCATTGCCTGGTGTCCTGAACGACCAAAAGTCCGTCGGAATCACGCACGATGGCTCCGACGCCGTTGTGGCCTAGCAGGTGTGACAGACGAATCGGAATCGGTTCACGGAACATGGCTTATAGCGCCTTGATCAGGGCGGCGTTTTCTACATTGCGCAAAGATTGCAAGGTCGGCCATAGTCCGCGTATCCGGTCATCGTGGTTGTATAACAGGCGATCACGCCCATTGTCCGTTTCGGGGGCTTGATACACCAATTGCCTCCGAGCCAATCGGCAGCGTTCAACCTCATTCCTCCATTCGGCAATAAGGGCGTCGATATGCCGGTTCACGTCATCGAAATGATCGGGTGCCGACAGTTCGCAACGCCTTTTGAATTGTTCAACGACTTTGGAAATTCGCGGGGCGTCCGAATCAAAGTTTGCGGCTGAGCCATTTTTCAGTAATTCAACTCCACCGTGACGCATTACGATAACCAACGCCGCGTGCAGGGAGCGCAGGCGGGCCTGGTAGGTAAAAGGCGTAACACTCGTGGGTTCAACGAAACGATAGAATGCTTCGTGGTAAGGACGGAAGCTCTCATAGTGCGACAGGCTGCGCGCCTGATCCCGGTAGTAGTTGGCGAACACCAGGCCGGGAGCCTTGCTGCGTCCCACGCGGCTGCTGGCCTGAATGTATTCCGCTGTGGTCAACGGTTGACCATTGATGATCATCAGCGCCAATCGAGCCACATCAAGACCGACCGAAATCATATTGGTTGCCAATACGGCGTCCAGACAGCCATCTTCTTCGCGAGCCTTGCTCAAGCGGGTAAAAATCTCCGCATTCTGGGCCGCCGGCTGCAAACTCGTGAGTTGGGCGATACTTGGCGTCTGCCGTTCCCGTATCTTCGCCATTTCGTTTCCCTGAGCCCAAGACTCCGCCGTACCGGTCATTAAGTGCATAAAATCCCGCACATCGCTGGCAAAGACAGTGTGGCTGTTTCCCACTCCCTTCAGGCTGCCGTGATATACCACCTGCGTCCACCAGGCATCCATCAGTTCCCTTGCTTCCCGGTCACTTTCGAATAGCTCGTTCGGGGCTAACAGCAATGTTGCCGCCAACGGCGCCAGACAACGCTGACGGTTCAACATCGGCGCGAGAAAGCCTACGTAGATTCGGCCCGGGCGCTTATTCAGCGGCACGGCTCGGGCGAAGTAGGCGTCGTCGCAGTCCAATCCCGGTGGCGGAAATACGGCGACATCTCTTCCATACAGTTGTTTAACCTGTTGGTCCGCCATGCGGATCGTTGCGGTCGATGCGATGTACTTCGGATACACTCCGCGCAATTGAAGCACGGTATCGATGGCGGCTTCATAGAGGCCGACCACAGAACCCAGCGCGCTGGCGATCAGATGCAATTCGTCCTGGATAATGAGTTCCGGCGGTCTGTGCCGTGTGTCGCCAAAGAACACATTTGCCCGCTCATCCCAAGCTAGTCTGGCGAATTTATCGACGGTGGCAACTAGCATGGTCGGCGCTTCGGCATACAAGGCTTCATCGACAACGTTGCACGGCAGCACTCCACCTGGTGACGAGCCGAAGCCACAGTCTGGATTCCGGCACAGAAAATGGAAACGGTGCGCTGTGCAGTCGTAGTTTCGGTCGACTTGGAACCCCTGCTCACACCAAGGGCAATGTTCCAGTACCAACGAAGGCTTTTCACCTTTTTCTCGAGCTTCGCTTATAAGTTCAACAGCCTGTTGGAACCTGTTCGGGCTGGCATCCCTCCCCACCCACATGCCTATGGTGATCGGCTCTGATCCTAGATCATCGCGTTCACGCCTTATCAATTCCAAAGCGCAAATCAGGCGGGTGGCGCGGACGAACTGGTCGCGGGTCAACAAGCGCAAGGTATAACGCATCAAGACAGCGGTTCCGCCCCCGGTATCGGAATGACGAAGACGCCGCAACGTGATCTGGAACGCGATCAGGCCAAGGTATGCTTCGGTCTTGCCGCCGCCGGTCGGAAACCATATGAGATCAACCATATCGCGGAAATCGCTGTCCTCATTTGCTGAGGATTCCAGCGTAGTCAACAGGAAGGCCAGTTGGAATGGGCGCCACCGATAGTCATGGTCGTTGCTACTACTGCCGTTGCGCAGGTCGTGCTGGCGCATCTGGTCAAGCATCGCTCGATTGGCCACAGCGAATGCCAATCTTGCTTGGTCGTTATGTTCCAGCAGGCGCAGGCCGGCCCTCATACGAGATACGGCCAGATCCATACACTCGGCAATGCGCCGCGCCGCCGCACGGTCGTCGGATGGCAGGCTTGCAACTTGCGCCTTTTGACTGGAAACCCACGTCGCGTAGCCATTCACAAAGGCGACCAGCTCTTCCGGGAGGGTTGCGTACGCGTTGTCGCCTTCACTACTGGCCAGACGCGCAAGTGAAAGCACGGACTCACCGCCGGATCCCGTGTCCGCCGTCATCTGCGGAACCTCCACCGCCGGCATTGCTTCGGACCGCAATTCAATGACTTTGCCGCGCTTAACTTGCCAGTCGGCGGCGCATCCATGGCCAATGGCGTAGATGTGCCTACGCGCGTATTGAAGTTCGACTTCCTGTTCTTCGGGATCGAGCAAGCTGCGATCCACGCGGGGATAAACGCCAATCTCGCCGGAGTCAATCACGCAGCGGATGCCGGTCTCGAACAAAGACTTCATCGCGCGTTCGAATACGAAGTCTCTGCCAGTTTGGCTGCCGACAATCTCCTGTACATTGCACAGGGAAACCGTGACGATCCAGCCGTTGGCGAAGCGGCGCCATAGAATGTCCAAACGCGCATTATTTTCAAGCTTGTTAATACTTTGATGCTGATCTTTACCCGGGCAAGCGATATTCTCGACGTCTTCATCATTCCCCTGCTCGGAAATCAACTCTTTGCGTGTCCAGGTATTCTGATTTCCTTCACGCTTGTGTTCATACCGGACAGCGCGACACAGCACCTGAAAGCGGATATCGTCGCCCTTGATAAAGAACGACAACCCCAGGGATGATGGTGGGATGAATCGACGCACGATAGCAGGCTCGGAATCAGTTCCACCCGCGACCTCGGCCGCGTCTTCTACCTCACCAGTAGTATCTTCACTGGCGGGATCAATGCCCTCACCCCATTGAGACGAGGGGTAGAGCGCACCACAGGGAAATCGCTCCGTAGGCAGGACACCGCGAAGATCCGGGCCATCGGTCGCCGTCGCCGGCGGCCCGACGAGTTGCGTGCGCACCCACTCGATTAGCTTCTTTCGCGGTTCAATGTACATGGTTCTTGCACTTTTATACCGTTTTGAAGTACCGCCGCCTCGAATCTTGCGGGCTCGTTCCGATATCTCTCACCAAACCACGCTCAACCAGCTTGAGCAAGCGGCTGCGGGTGGCGCGGGCAGTCAGACTAATTATGGCGGCAATCTCCTGAGTCGAAAGCCCATTGCCCGAGGCCAGTGCATCCAGAATGGCTTGGTCTGTTTTATCAACGCTGGGGAACTCGACTCTGGCAGTGCGGATGGTCACGCGGAAACGGGCGCCGATTTCTTCCAAAACCGGTGGCGCCAGACCCGAGTTTTTGCAAACCGAAACCATGCGTTGGATGCCGCTCCCCCATTGTTCTATTAGTCCCAATTCATGGAAAACTCGACCAATGACTCGATTGCGCAATTTGGACACGCCCTGAAGCAGATCGTTCACCGACAGACCAAAAGGCAACAAGCCGGGGTTTTCCACTTCCAGTCGGTCATCGAATATGGAAACCCGGATGGGCGCGCCGTGTTGGGCATAATCGGCATGCACGATGGCGTTGACGATTGCCTCGCGCACCGCGACCGGCGGGAGATTCCAACTTTCCTTGCGATGCACGGCGCCGATTTCCATACCGTGCATGGCATGTTTCTGAACAAATGCAACGGCCTCTTCCACAGCACGCACTGGGAAAGATTTGATTTGCTGTGTGTCGGTGATATGGGTCTTGTCGGTTCCCCGAAAACGGCCCGCCTGAACCCAGGCATCCGGAAAATAGCGATCGCGTTCCTTGCCAAAAAGCAGCATCCCGCCGACCGTGGGCACCTTGCGCCCTTGGTGCTTCATCATCAGTCGCAACGTATCCAGGTCGGTTCGTTTGAGCTTGCGCACGGCTGCAAACGACTCTGAAGCAGCTCTGAAGTCGAGCGCTTCAGAGTCGCATTCGGGCATCGCCTGTTCGTCGAAGCTTTCTCCGCGAGTGAAACGCCTCATTTCGTCTATCAGTTCGCTCCCGGCGCGGCGATTGGTAGAGCCGACTCTCACATAGACACCAGCTTCGAGGCCGGCATTCTTAAGATAATGTGGTCGGCTTGGGCTCGGATACACCTGTACCGCCAGCACATGGTTGCGGCGCCATGGCAATATCTCGATATCCGGTATCAGGTGGGGAAGTATGTTGTCACTGATCAGGTTTGCCAGTCGTTCTTCCATGGCCAACGGTTTTTCGACGCCACGCACATTTCGCGCGGTATCCTCCACGCCGAGCAGAAGCACACCGCCCGCCGTGTTGGCGAATGCCACGATCGAGCGCAATACGCCATTCGGAGACGAGAGGTCGCGCTTGAATTCCAGCGTCTTGCTCTCGGACCGTTTCAGCAAGTCGATCAGATTCATAGCTCTGAAGTGTACTCTGAAGTGGGTGCTGCCGCCAGACTTCAGAGTTCGACGTTGCATTCGGGTCCATCCAACTGGATTTGCATGCGAAAAACTCGGACACGGTACGATCAGTTCCATAGCTCTGAAGTGTACTCTGAAGTGCTCTGAAGTCGAGCGCTTCAGAGTTGCACTTGTCATTCTGAATCGATTGCCCCGTCATTCCGATTGTCATTCTGCGCACAGTCGCAGAATCTCGTCGGCGATGGTGCAGATTTCGAAGAGATTCTGCGACTCCGCTTCGCTCCGCGCAGAATGACAGGGGATGGACATTACTCCAGCGCCCCGGCTAGCCAGACCGTGCCATGACTGCCTTGACCGCGCAGAATGACGGTGGGTGGATGTTAATCCAACAGTGAATCGACATTCACGGCCTGGCCGGTCTCGATGGATCGCTGGCCGGCAAGCCCGATCAGCACGGACATCAGGCCGTCCCGCGTCGTCACCGCCGCGGGTTTGTTTTCGCGAATCGCGTCGATGAACTCCCGATGTTCGAGAAAGCTCGAGCCGTGATGAAAACCGGTATGCCTGACCCGTGCGTCCATTGAGACGGGAATCGAATCGCCCGACCTGCCTTCGCGTTTGCTGAAATACAACTCCTCGCCGGGCACGGTGGTTTCCAGTTTGCCGATGTCGCCGGTCACGGCGATGTTCTGCTCATGCCGGGAGCCTTCCGCGAACATGCAAAGATCCAGCATCGCCCGCGCGCCGCTGTCGTATTCCACGATGACGTAAGCATTGTCGAGAATATCGGGAACCTCGCCGTCGTAGATTTCGTCCAGGTGATTGACCGACTGGGCGCCGGACGCCAGTACACGAGACGGTTTTCCCGGTACGACCAGGTTCATCAGGTCAAAGAAGTGACAGCACTTCTCGACCAGTGTGCCGCCGGTGTTGCGGTTGAACCTGTTCCAGTCTCCCACTTTTCGCAGGAAAGGAAACCGATGTTCGCGAATGGCGCACATCTTCACCTGGCCTACTTCGGGCAAATGCCGGAGCAGGAAACTGATGGTCGGGATGAAACGATATTCCAGACCCACCCAGACCACTCCCTTGTGCGCCCTGGCTGCCGCATCGACTTCCAGGGCATCGGCGAGCGTCGTGCACATGGGCTTTTCCAGCATGACATGCTTGTCTGTCGTGAAGATATCCCGCATGACGTCGATGTGCGTGTAGTTGGGAGAAGCCACGACCAGGGCATCGACGTCCCCGGAGTCAAGGATCTCCCGGTAGTCTGCATGCACGCGCGGCGAGAAGCGGTGGCCGCAGGCTTTCAAGGCCCATTCGCGGGGCTCGGCGTTGGGGTCGGCCACCGCGACGATTTCCACGTCGTCCATCGCCGCCAGGTTGCGGATATGTTCGCAGCCCATCATGCCGGTGCCGATTATGCCGTATCGAATGGTCAAGGCTTGTCCTGATTTGTATGTTTTCCGAGTTTTCTGGCAGGATAACCGCGAGTAGACGCCAATGGAAATCAACAGGTATTTTCCGGAGTTCCGCATGACCCACCGCCGAGAGTTTCTCAAGTATCTTGCCGCCAGCCCCCTGCTCTCCAGTTATTCCGCTTTCGCCCAGGAAGTGGAGGAAACATTGGGAGAGCGATTGACCGACCCCAGCGAAGTCATCAACGTTTTCGAAATGGAGGCACTGGCCCGGGAGAAAATGCCTCCCGCCCATTTCGGTTACCTGGCGACAGGTGTGGACAGCGACGAAACGATTCTCGCGAATCGCGAAGGCTTCAGCCGCTTTCAGATAAAGCCGCGGCGCCTTGTCGATGTTAGCGAGATAAGTACCTCGGTCAATCTGCTGGGTACCGAGGCCGGATCCCCGATCGTGCTTTGTCCGGTGGGAAGTCAGGGCGCCTATCACGCCGATGCCGAATTGGGCTCGGCGAGAGCTGCCGCCGAAAAAGGGCATCACATGATCCTGTCCACACAGTCATCGACATCCGTCGAGGCAGTGACGGAAGCTCGCGGAGCACCCATCTGGCATCAGCTTTATGCAACGAATCGTTGGGAAAATACCGTTCTCATGTTGCAAAGGGCGGAAGCGGCGGGATGTACCGCGGTGTGCCTGACTGTTGATTTGCCCGGCGGGCGCAATACCGAAACCCAGGCGCGAATGACCCGTTCCGATACGCGAAATTGCACGGACTGTCATACGGGCTGGCTGAAGCCCATGTTCGATGGACTGGATATGCGGGGAGCGAGCTTGAACAATGCCGCCATGACCTGGGAGGTGATCGGGCGCATGAAGGAAGTTACCGGCATGAAGGTGATCATCAAGGGTATCGAGGTCGGTTTCGACGCTGCCATGGCAGTGCAGAGCGGCGCCGACGCCATCGTGGTTTCCAATCACGGCGGCAGAGCGACTGAAACCGGCAGGGGCACCATCGAATGCTTGCCGGAAGTGGCCGCCGCCGTAAACGGGCGCATTCCCATCCTTATCGACGGCGGCTTCCGCCGCGGCACCGATGTCTTCAAGGCGCTTGCCCTGGGCGCTTCCGCGGTAGGAATCGGCAGGCCCTATTGTTTCGGACTGGGAGCGTTCGGGCAGGCGGGTGTGGAAAGAGTCCTGGATCTGTTGAACCGGGAACTGGATATCACCATGCGCGGCAGTGGAACCACCAGCATCCAGGCGATAGGGCCCGACTATGTACACGACCTGGGACGCAGAGCCTGAATAATCCGGTAACCCTGGCAGGGCTGCTCTAGCTCGCAACTCTAGGCCCGCGGCACTCTCCTCCCGGCCAGTATGGTCTGGAATGGAAACAGGCGCTGGCCGCCCACTCTCACTCCCTCGTAATTGTCGAGAAATTCGAAGCTACCCTCGCGCAATTCGAGAATGGCAATATCGGCGGGGGCGCCGACATTCAGCGTGCCCTTGTCGCCGAGAAAGGAAAACAGGCGAGAGGCATTGCCGGTTCCGCAGGCGACGACGTCGCTGAGACTCATGTCGCTGAAGTTGAGAAACTTGGACATGATGTTGGGAAAGTCGATCACGCCGGGAGCGCTGCGACTGTTTGAGAAGCCGTCGGTGGAGATTGTGTCCGGCCAGAACCCTGTCGCCATGATGGCGTCGAAGCTGTCCCAGCGGAGGTGATCGACGCGGCCGTTGGCAACATCAAACCAGATACCGCGACGGCGCGCTTCGAGAATTTCCGGGAAAATCCTGCCATCACTGTCGACGATGGCATTCGGCGGCGGCGCGAACATGTGCGTGACGATGTCGCCTGGTTTCAATTGCGCCACGAGTTCGCCCATGGGCGTGGCGGATTGTCCCATGTGAATCATCACCGGCAAATTGAAATAGGAGGCCGCCTCCTGGGCGCGACGCAGCACCTCGACATCGTCGGCAGTCACCCCCGCGGTCAGCCGCGCCTTGACGCCGATGACGTAATCCCGGTTACGGGCGATTGCCGCCTTCGCCGCCTCGACATCGGCGAGAGTCAGATCGGCGGTATCACCCGCGGGAATCACTCCCTGCCGACCAATGTTGATCAACACTCGCGCCGGTTGCGGCGCCGAACGTGCTATGGCTACCACCTCATCGATCTGATCCGCCCCCGCCGACCCTGCATCCACCCAGCCTGTAACGCCATCGGAAAGACAAATATGCGGTCCCTGAGCGTCCCGCGCATAGTGAGCGTGAACATCGAGTAGACCGGGCATCACCAACTTGCCCGCGGCATCGATTTCCTGTGCCGCTCCGGCGGCCAGAGTGTTCGCCACGGCGGCGATGCGCCCTCCTGCGATAGCAATATCGGCAATGCCGTCGAGACGGAGGGAAGGATCGATCACACGGCCGCCCCGGACGATCATGTCGTAAGACTGCGCCAATGACAGGAATGGGTGGGTGAACAGACTGGTGGCCAACACCGACCCTGTAGTACGGCGAAGAAACTGGCGACGATTCAGCATGGTGGAATCCTCTTGCGGAAATCTATGCTGATGCTGGGGATTTCAGCGTGTCAAGTCAATTGCCCGGTCAATTGCGGAACTCCCGATTCATCGTGGTCATGTTGTAAACAAATAGAAGTGTCCGGTTTTAAAACATATAAACTGTCCGCTTTCCCGACGCGGATTTCGGTCCTGCCGCGGGCACGGCGCGGAGGGAGCGTAGCGACCGTAGCGCAGTGCCCGCGCCGCTCCGATCAGGCTGCATCGGCCAACGCCTCCGCGAGGTATTGCCCGTCCGCGGCGTAGCGTCCCAGCAGCCGGGGTCCGTGCCACACCGACAGCCTGCCGCCCATGTGCCGACGAACCTTCACCCGCGCCTTGCGGTAATGCGGCCGATGCCGATCCGACGGCAACTGCAGCTTCAGCCCTTCGAACTGGACGCAGTTGTCCCGGCCGACCGCCCGCTCGTGCAGCTCGCACAGGATCGCGTCCAGGTCCGTGGCCGCACCCAGCGGCACGAACGCCGCGCGGTCCTCCTTCGGCGGACGGGCGAACTCGGCGTTGAACGCCGGCAGGCAGGTCTCTCGCACGTACCGGTTCGCCGCGGCCATCTCCGTGATCCCCGCTTCCGCCAATTCCTTCACCAGCCGGTCCCGGTGCGTCCGGAACGCCCGCTCCGAACGGCCCCGCGCCTCCGGCGAATACGCCGGGATCATGTCGATGCCCAGGTCCCGCATCATCGCCCGCCCGAACTGCGTCAGCCGCTCCTTGTCCACCTTGCCCCCGGCCTCCGGAGTCGTCCAGCAATGCGAGCCCCGGTCGGTGTACAGCGAACAGCAAAGGCCTCGGGACGCAATGACTTCACGCATGCCCCGGAAACTGCTCCACAGACCCTCCTCTTCGCAGAAGAACATCGAGTAATGCTCGTTGGTGGCGTCGTCCATCGTCACGATCAGATCCCACTTCACCCCCGGCGTCCACTCGTGCGCGCTGCCGTCCTGGTGCAGCATCATCCCGGCGCAGGGCGCCGGCTCGCGACGCTTGCGGTGCTTGCCCCGGCCCTTGCCCCGCGGCACCGCGCCCGCTTCCCGCAACTTCGTCCGCACCCAGTTGCAACTGCGCTCCCCGCCGCCCCGACGGTACCGTGTGTAGTAATGCCGCACGTTCCAGCCGCAATACCGCGTGCGGTACTCGTCCACCATCCGCATCACCTCGTCCACCGGCGCCGCAAGGTGCGAAGCGCGCGAAACGCGGCGGTCCCGCAAGGCTTCCACGCCGCCCCCCCTCCGCCTCTTCTTCCCGATACCTGTCCACCCAGCGCCGGAACGTCCTCTCGCAAACCCCAAGCAACTCCGCCGCCCGCGCCTGCGTCAAACGACGCTCCGTCCACATCGAATACGTGTCTTCGAACACTGCCAACCTCCGGTCCTGTTTCCGTCGCGCCACGCCCATACAGCCTCCCGGTCGCCTCGAAAAACAACCACTGTACGACCGGACACTTTACGTGTTCTAAAACCGGACACTTTATTTGTTCGCTACACAGGTAAGGCGCAATGGATTGACAGCAAGTAGCGTGCTGGGTAGAGTTCCCTGCCCGCGCTGGCGTTCCCCGGCGCTACTATCAGCACGCCCCGCATGCCCAGGTGGTGAAATTGGTAGACACGCTAGCTTCAGGTGCTAGTGATCGAAAGGTCGTGGAGGTTCGAGTCCTCTCCTGGGCACCAAACTCGCTTGCCGCAAAACGAAAAGCCAAGACGCCGCGCCATGAAGCAGCTTGGGGATATGCCCGTGAACAGCATTGGCCGCGAGGACATCCTGGCAGTCCTGAATGTAGCGCGACAATCAGTTCGATACGTCTTTTCTGGGTGAATTGACCTCCGAGCAAGGCTCAGCCGTCAATTCGCCGCTCGCGTACGGATTCGAGACCCCGCGGGGGATCAGAAGCAAATCCTGAGCAGGGAAAAATCGTCGGGCAGATCTTTGTCGCCATTGCGTGACCGCACCCACCGGTAGAATTCCGCCGGTCCCCGGCTCGTATCCGCGGCCAGGAAATCAACGAGTTCTTCAGTGCCCAACATGCGGTCTTCCGCATCCGGCACTTCAAAGACGCCATCGCTGTAGACGAGCAGGTGATTACCCGCGTTGATCGTGGCCGCTCCTTCCTTGTAACTCAGGTTCGGTATTGCGCCGATCGCAATATTGCCCGTATTGCCCAGAAACTCCATTGCAATTCCGCCGTCGGCGCGCAGCAGGATGGCGGGGGGGTGTCCGCCGGTCGAATAGCGCAGTTCGCCGCTGCGGCGGTCGTGGACGCCGTACCAGATAGTGAAGAATTTGCCGTGCTGCTCTTCCATGGGAAAGGCATTGTTCAGGGCCACCAACACCGAACTCGGCGCCAGGAAATCAGCTCCGGACAGAGTCTGGCTGCGCAACACGTTGAGAATCGAAAACGACAGTAGCGCCGGGCCGATTCCATGTCCGCAAACATCGATCAAATAGATCGCGAAGTGATCGTCATCGACATGGTGATAGCCGAACAGATCGCCGCCGAGTTCGGTGCTCGGCTCGTAATGCCAATCGGCGCCCGGCGATTCCCGTCGTGGTTTGGGGAGGACGGAGCGCGCGTAGAGAGTGGCTTCGTCCAGTTCCTCCTGCAGCCGGGCCTGCGTGCGCGTCAGCAGGATATTGGCTTCGGCAAGCTGGTCCTCGACGGCTTCACCATGGGAAATGGTCGCTTCGTAGAGCAGATTAAGGTCTGCATGCTCGTCTTCAAGCGCGGCTAGCTTGCGCCTGGTTTCGGCAAGAACCGCAGCGAGTTCGGAAGCGTCGCGGGCTTCTTCAGGCTTGTCTTCACTGCCATCGTCAAGCATGCTGGAACTCTGAATCCAAGCCCATTACAATGCCCGTAATTCTGGAAGACTCGCAGACAGGTGTCAAATCCTGTCCTGGCGCGGTGGGCGGCGGTTTTGATTTCATGGCTGCTTCCGGTAGTTTGTCCGTCTTGTGATTTCATGGCTTTGAGAGGGTGTGGAGATGAAAAGAATTCCGGTTGTTGTCCTTGCGGGGCTTCTGTTGTCGCCGGGCATGGCGAAAGCGGGGTTCTCCGCCAACTTCGGCATGTTAAGCGACTATATTTTCCGCGGCTTCTTTCAAGAGGAAGCCACCGCCTTCGCGGGCCTTGATTACGCCAGCGAGAGCGGCGTCTATGCCGGCTCATGGGTGGGAGAAGTCGGCCAGGGAATCGAATACGATCTGCTGATCGGCTATAACGACAGTGTTGGCGAGTTGGGCTGGGACCTCAGTTACGGCGCCTACATGTATTCCGACGATTTCGACGATACCTACCGGGAAGTCAATCTGGGCCTTACCTACGGCGGTTTTGGACTGAACCTGATCACCGGAGAATATGCCGGTTTCGGCAATCCCCTGGACTATTCCTTTGTTTCTCTCGGCTATGCTTTCGATAGCGGCGCTTATGTGACGGTCGGCAGTTGGGGCCGGGAATTCGAAGGCAGCTATGCGGAATTCGGCTATGGATTCGATTTCAACGGGCTCGACCTTTCGATGTCCATAATCGGCAGCGATGACATGCCGGTCAGTCAGGAACCGGTCAGCGTCGACGAATTCGGCGAGACGATCAAAAACGCACGATTCAACATCGTGTTCGGTATAAGCAAAAGTATCGATTTTGGCAATTGAATCCGATCGCCCGATACGGGAGATACCGTCCGCGCCTCTTCGCCAACCAGATGCCAGGCCGAAGACATGACTGAAAGACAATTGGAAACAGCCGACGAAACCGAATTCCGACCCTTGCTGGAATTCGACATGGACGCCGGCCACATCGACGAGCACTGGACCTATTGCGACCATATCGCGAATTTTGTCGCCCGCATGGTCAGCCACAACCGTTCCGACCCATTCAAGTATTCGAATCTGCTTTCCACCTCATTGAACGAGCTTTTCGAAACCGTGTATCGAACCCAAAAAGAGCCGGGTCAACTGCATTTTTGCATTCTGCGCAAAGGCGACACCGACCGGATCGAACTCAAGCTTCCCTGCGCGGGGGGGGAACTGGAATTTCTACTCGACGCGGTGGATGAAATATACGCCCCGGACGCCTCGGAGAATTATCTCGGGCTCCTGTTTTCCGAAGACAAACTTGATCGCCGCATCGGATTGTTCGAGTTGGCTATCAACTACGAGGCACGTATCAATGCGAGCACACCGCGAAAGAATACCCTGCTGCTGACGATGGACATTATGTTGAACGAAGCGAACTGAAGCAGGATCAAGTGTCTATTTCATTTCACTACTGTCCGGTTAAAACTCGAATAATTTCAATTGCTTGTCTTCCATGTCATTTTCCGGGGTTTGGCCGGCATCCGGAAAACCCTTGTCCAGCGGGATTTTCTCGAACAAAGTGACCGAAAACACCTGCAGCAAAGTGTAGAGCGATGCGTCCAGTTCGAGGCGTTTTTTGACTATGGCCACCAGCACATACACGGACACGGCGACCCAGATTTGTGTCTTCACGGCGTTCACGGAAGTACCGTAGAATTTCTTGATTCTCAGGTGCTGCTTGATCCATTTGAAGAACAGCTCGATCTGCCAGCGCGCCTTGTACAACTCGCAGATGGTCAATGGCGGAGGGCCGAACAGATTGGTAAGAAAGACGAGGGTCTTTTGGGTTTCCGGATCCTTGAAACGGATGCGGCGCAGGTGGCGGGGATAGCGCTTGCGGCTGTAAAAACCCGACAGCGCCACGGTCTGATCGCAAACGATTCCCCGGGGCCGGTCGTTCGGCGCCGAGTACACGCGGCGCAGGTCGGCGTTCGATTTGGCGCGGGTGACAAAGAACGCGCCCGCCTCGTGCAGCGCAAAGAGCCGCTCGAAATCGAGGTAGGCCCGGTCCATCACGTACACCGCCGCCGGTTCCGGCATCAGCAGGTCGAGCGCGTTGACGTCGTGCAGCTTGCCGTCGGAAACGTGGATGAAGCTGGGAATGTTTCCGCGCAGGTCGAGCAGCGTGTGCATCTTCACCGCGGCCTTGGCTTGACGGAACGGCGCCCAGGGAAACAGCGACAGGCAGAGATCGATGGTGGTCGAATCGAGCGCGTAGACCGTGTTCGACAGGTCCAGCCCCAAATCCTCTTCGGCGTAGAGCTTTCGGGCCTGGACGATCAGCCGCTGCGCGAACTCGGCGAAGATGCGCCAGTCCCGGCGTTCGTTGGCGTCGGCCAGGGTGGAACGCCGGACGGGGGAGCGGATGCCCATGTGGTACAGCTTGGCCGACTGCGCCGAAAGCACCGCCTCGATGTCGCGGAGGCTTTCGCGATAGGTCAGTTGCGCGAAGGCCATCGTGCGAAAGTGATCGGTGCACGGAAGCGCGCGGACCCGGTGGTTGCCGTGGTAACGCTCGACGATGCGGGAGAAGGTCGTCCAGGGAAGAAAATCCATCAACTGCGCGAAAAGGGTCTTGCCTGTGTACACGATGCGGCCTCCGGGAACGTATTCCCGGAAAGTCGCCTGAAACCGCGCCCGCGTTCAAGTCGGCACCACAAAAAAACGCTGATAAGTATCGTATAATCATGTGATTAAGAGGCTCTTTGCCTCAGTTAACCGGACAGTAGTGATTTCATTTGAATTCGAATACAACGAAAACGATCAGGTTTTCGTGCTTTCAGGCAGCTTGCGGCCGCAGTGCGAGAGCGAAATCGAGCTTTGCCTGAATGCGTTGCGGGATGCGGCGCGCAAGGTTAGCGGCACGCTCTATGTCAACGTCAGGCGCCTCCTGCATTCGAACAACGTAGCCTTCAAGGGGCTGGCGGCCACCCTCGCGACCATCGGCCGAGAGCATCCGGAACTGAGCGTAACAATCACCACGTCGAGCGTGGTGGGCTGGTCGGCGCGCAAATTCGGTGCGCTTGCGCAGCGGCTGCCGCATGTCAGCGTGGAGGAATACGACAAGGAATTCTATCCGGGTCAGTCCTTTGTCGAAGACGATTTTTTCGTCTCCGTGCTGCGCACCCAGACCAGGATGACCTGGCGCCACGAGAAACATATTCTGCCCCGCCACGGCATTGCGGAAGGGATGAAAATCGCCGATATCTGTTGTGGAATCGGCGATTTCTCAATTTTGCTCTGGAAAGAGTTTCGGCCTTCCTACGTGGTTGGCCTCGACCACGCCAAGGCAAGTCTCGACTACGCGAGAAAAATGGCGCGGGAATTCGACGTCAACGGCGTCGAGTACGTGTTTGGCGACGCCGCGGAAATCCTGCTCACGGAAAGCGAGTTCGATTTCGTGACCTGCCGCCATTCGCTGCAGGTCTTCGACCGACCGGAACTGATCGTCGCGGAATTGTTCCGTATCTGCAAACCCGGCGGGCGGGTCTATGTGACCAACGAGAAGAACTCCCATTGCCTGGGCGAACCGCGGGGCGAGTCGATTCAATGGACCTATAACGAGGTTGCGAAGCTCTGGGACTATTTCAATATGGATATCGAGATTGGGCCGAAAAGCCGGCGGCTGCTCGCGGATGCGGGATTCGAGGATATACGTATGGAATCCTTCATGGTTACCAATCTGGACGGAGACCCGGAGGAATTCGCCGAGATCATCCGCACGTGGAAGCACTTGTTCGCCGAGAACATGGCGCGAACCCGCGGCGACGATGAGGCATTCATCGAAAAATTCAAGCAGGGCTTCGACGATCATATTTTTGCAGCCCTTCATCCAAGAGGTTACGCTGGTTGGCCAATTTGGGTGGCGTCGGGACGCAAACCCTTTTAGAGAAGGCATTATGCAGACAAATACCGATAGGGCCGGGGTCGTCGCAAGGCTGAATTCCGTCTTCAGTTTTGGGAGTTTTCGAACCAAATTCATTCTGGTGGTCGGCGCGGCGGTGGTCTTCGATCTGTTTCTTTCGGGAAGCGTGTCCATCTGGAACATGCAGCGGCTGTCGGAGGACGCCCGCAGCGAAGTCAGCGAGGGTCTGACGGAATCCACCGAACAATTCCTCGAAACCTATCTCCTGATGACCACGTCCCAGGCGAATCTGCTGCTCGATCAGGTTCACTCCGAATTGGCCATGCTCGCCGGGGGCATGCAGGAATTGATAGACCACCCCGAAGTCAAGGATCGGTTGGGAAGCGCCATACAGGAGCAGGGGGAACTGACCACCGAACTCGTTTACAACGAGGCGGGAGGCTGGTCGCAGAACGAACCGGGGGCTCCTTCGGCGATCAGCGTCTGGGGCTATCTGCTCGATGAAAACCTCGAGCCCCTGCCCGCCACACGGGAAGAAATCAGGAACAGCAAGTACCTGGACCTGATGGGTCCGGCCTTGATGGAATCCGGCGCTTCCAAGCTGCAGGTGTATTACGTTGGGCCGAAGAACGCCTCGATCCTGCGCGCCACACCGTATTCCGATCAGGCCAGCACGTTCGATGAGTTGTACCCCGGCCACAACGAAGGCCCGAATTTCTGGGACTTCTTCTTCCCCGGGTTATACGAAGGGTGGCAGGCCTGGTTGCAAGATCCGGCCAATCAGCCGCTCGATTCCAATGTGGTCATGACCGAGCCCTATGTGGATGCGATTACCGGCATCACGATAGTCAGTTTCTTCTATCCGCTGTGGACCGCGGAACGCGACGACGGGGCGGGGATGGTGGCCATCGATATCACGCTCGACCAGTTAGCCACTCTCGTGGAAAGCATCGCCGTGGCCGACACCGGTTTCGGCTTCCTGCTGATGTCCAACGGCAATGTGATCGCCATAAACGAATCCGGCAAAGGCATCATCGGTCTCGAAGAAGGCGAAGGCCTGGGTCGGGGCGTGACCGGCATCGAACGATCCATCCGCGACAGTTCCTACCCCCCCATCGCCGAGCTCGAATTACCGGGCGAGGATGGCGTAACCATCCAGCATTTGACCCTCGGAGGAGACGGCGGCGCCGAGTACATGGTCGTTCAGAATCTCATGCAGCCCATTCAGCTCTGGAACGACGAAGGAATCGGCGCGGAAACCATGACCGTGGGATTCGTCGTATCGGAAACGGAGATATACCAGTTGCTTTCCACCATCGAAGACGACATCGGCGAAGCTTCCCAGCGGATATACAATTTGCAGATCGTCGTGTTGGCGATCAGCCTGGCCATCATTTTTCTTGCCGTTTATGCGATTTCCGGACGCATTACCAGCGGCCTGAGCGCCCTTGCCGTCGCGGCCCGGCAGATCAAGAAGAAGGATTATTCGGTGCGTGTCGATATTCCGTCCAGGGACGAAGTCGGCAAGGTGGGGATCGCTTTCAACTCCATGGTCAAGGAAATTCGCCACCACACCGAAAATCTCGAAAACCTGGTGGAGGAGCGAACCCGCGACCTCGAACAGGCGAACCAGGAAATCGTCTCGCTCAACAGTCGGCTCCAGAGCGAAAACATGCGCATGGGCGCGGAACTCGAAATCGCCCAGGACATCCAGACCATGGTTTTGCCCCGCACACGGGAGCTTGAGAATCTGCCGGCCCTTGAGGTGGCGGGTTACATGGAGCCTGCCGATGAAGTCGGCGGCGATTACTACGATGTGCTGCAAAGCGGCTCGAACGTCAAGATCGGCATTGGCGACGTCACCGGCCACGGCCTTGAAAGCGGCGTACTCATGCTGATGGTGCAGTCCGTGGCCCGCGCGCTCTATGAACGGGGCCAGGTCGACAGCGAGGAGTTTCTGGATACCGTCAATCGCGCCATCTACAAGAATATCGAACGCACCGAATCGGAAAAGCATCTGACTCTGGCGTTCGTCGATTACGACGATGAAGTGCTGACCCTGACCGGGCAGCACGAAGTGGCCCTGATCGTGCGGGATGACGGAAGCCTGGAAAAAATCGATACCCTGGATCTCGGATTCCCGGTCGGCCTCGAGTTCGATATCGCTCCGTTCATCCACAGCAGCAAGCTGAAGTTCACAACCGGCGACACGCTGATTCTGCACACGGACGGGGTAACCGAAGCTGAGAATAGCGAGGGCGAGCTGTTCGGCCTCGACCGCCTTTGCGACAGCGCGGTTCGTCACGGCCGGGGCGAGCCCGATGAAGTCATCAAGGGAATCGTCGGTGAAGTGAAGACATTTATCGGAAACCAGATTATCCACGACGACATCACTCTCGTGGTCATGAAGCACAGGTAGCGGTCCATGCTGGAACAAATGGGAAATGCGGAGGTTTTCAACCGCCAGGGATCCGCGACATTCCGGCTGAAGCTGATGGAAGGCCCGCTTGAGCTGGTGTGGAAGCACTGCGACATTACGGCGGATTTCCTGGGCAAGTTGCATGCGGCGCGGGCGAGGGAACTCGGCGGCGACGTCAACGAGATTTGGCACAATGTTTCCTATCTCGTGAACGAAATGCTCGAAAATGCGGTCAAGTTCGGATCCTCGGGCGATGTCGAACTCGAAACGGGGCTGGGACAGGGGAAACTCCAGTTGCGGATATGCAATTCCGTCACGCGCACCGCGGCCGTGCGCTTTCAGAACATACTCGATGGATTGCAGACGGGCGACCCGTCGGTAATGCTGATCGAGCGCATCGAGGAAAACGCCGCGAATCCGAACCTGTCCACTTCGGGACTTGGCCTGTTGACGCTGATGAGCGATTACGGCGTCGAGTTCGGCTGGAAATTCAATGAGTCGGACGGGTCGCAGTCGATAAAACTGGAAACCCACGCCAGTTTACCGATGGATTAGGCTGGGTTACACTTCTCCTCTCTGGCCGTGAGCGGTCACTTTCCCTTTCAAGGTAAAAGTTTCTGATGGAAATCAAGACTGGAGATTACCGTATCTGGATCGAGGGCTCGATCATCCACTTCGAAGGCACCATGCGCCTGTCAGGCGCGGAAGCTTATCAACCCATTCTGGACTTGATGGATGAGGTTCTCGAAACGGACCCGGAACAGATCGATCTCGACCTGCTTGAGCTGGAATTCCTCAACAGTTCAGGCATCAATCTGCTCGCCCGCTTTGTAATCAAGATTCGCAAGCAGATCAAGGCTAAAATCTCGGTCAAAGGGTCGAAGCGCATACCATGGCAATCGAAATCCTTGCCAAATCTTAAGAAATTGCACCCCAACCTTACGCTGTCGGTGGTTTGAAGTCCTTCCCTTCTCAGGCAAGAAAATTCCCTCTCTGAATTTTTCACAATCGCTTCCAGTCGCTCAGTCCTGTTCCGCCTGGACCTGGAATCGCACTTCGCCGGTGTATTCGGTGGGCTCGTCGCCGACTACGGCGGTCCAATGGACGGCATAGTCGCCGTCGGCCAGAGGCTCCATGATCTCGATCATGAGATCGTCCGCGGCCATGGTATGCAGGCCGCGCAATTCGACTTCTCCTTCCGGACCGGTCAGGCTCAATCCGCTGCGTTCGACATCAGGCAGCGCATCGTAGTACAGGCGCAAGGTGCGGGGCATGCGCGTCTGGATTGAATCGGCGGCCGGCTCGGAGTTGACGATCGGCGTGTATTCGGGCTCTTCCGTACAAGCGGCGAGCAACAGG
This sequence comes from Pseudomonadales bacterium, assembly GCA_963666325.1. Lineage (GTDB taxonomy): Bacteria > Pseudomonadota > Gammaproteobacteria > Pseudomonadales > Pseudohongiellaceae > UBA9145. Next base: position 3,322,178 of record OY762706.1, on the reverse strand, counting down.
GGAACGATTGCCAAAAGGATTCGGTGCATGCCTGGAACTCTGGTTTTCGCTGGATCGAACAGATTGCCGAATGGAAATCTCAGGGGGAGTTTACCTTGCTCCGGAAGCATTCACCATCTGTCCGGAGTCGGTCTGAACCGGGGCGCCGCCCTGGCGCTTCAGAACAGTTTGTCGTGCGTCTCGCGGGCGCGCTCCATTTCTTCTGCGAATGCCGCCAGCATTTCGCGAATTTGATCTTCACGCTCGCGTTTCTCAAGCAACGATTGAAGCTGGTCCCTGGCCCTCCTTCTTGTCTTCGTGACGGCTTCCTGCACTTGGGCTTCAGTGTTCTGTGCTAATTGAGCCATTCCTGATAACCTCATCGGCCATTCGGCGCTGGTATGATCCGGTGCCGGGCAACCGCCGAATCACGAATCCCGCTATCGTTCCGTTTTATGATTCGACGGTCGATGGGCTCAACATATAGTGTTAAAACAGCAAAGTCAAACCATATATATTGTAAAAATGGCAATATCGAACATGGAACAACAAGGGCAATTACGCATCGGTATCGACATCGGCGGCACCAAAATTGAAGGCATCGTGCTGACCGAAACCGGTGAAGTGGTCGATCTGGCCCGGCAGCCAACACCGGCGGAATTTTATGATGAGGTGCTGACAGAGGTCAGTGGACTCATTACCAGGCTGCAAAAAGGACGGCGGCTGAAAGTCGGAATCGGAACTCCCGGAGCGCTGGCGGCGCCATCGGAAACGATCAAGAACTCCAATTCAACCTGCTTCAACGGCAAGCCTCTGAAGCGCGACCTGGAGCAGCAACTCGGATACGAAGTACGCATGGAGAACGACGCCAATTGCTTTGCCTTGTCGGAAGCGCACTACGGCGCCGGGCGCGACTGCCGTTCGGTGTTCGGCGTAATCGTAGGCACCGGAACGGGAGGCGGAATAGTCGTGGACGGCAAGTTGCATACCGGCCCCAATCGCATAGCCGGGGAATGGGGTCACAACTGCATTCCCGCCAGCGTACGCGATTCGATCAACGCGGACCGCAAGTGCTATTGCGGCCGCTGGAACTGCATCGAGACCGTACTGAACGGCGCCGGGCTCAGACGCACTTTCACCGAGGCCGGCGGTGCTGAAATCGACGCCGCCGAGATCGCTCGCCTAGCGGCGGAGGGGGACCAGCCGGCCCTGGCCTGCCTGACGCTGTATTGCCGGCAATTGGCGCAATGCGTCGCCACCGTCATCAACGTGCTCGACCCGGAAATGGTGGTGCTCGGCGGCGGACTTTCCAACATTCAGCAGATATACAAGCTGGTCCCGAAAATACTGCCGGAATATGTATTCACCGACAATTTACTCACTCGCATTTCCCCGCCGCGATTCGGCGACGCCAGCGGCGCCCGGGGCGCAGCCTGTTTGTGGAGTCTGAAAGAGTGAGGACCGGTCGGCGTAGCCGACAAGAAGCGTAGCTTATTGAGGTCCGAACGACTCGCCAGGGATGGCGAGGCTAGGGGTTGGCGAAATCACAATAGCCGCGCCATGGACGGCATGCACGAACAAGGGGAACGCTGGTATCCGGCGGGCGATCAGTCGAAAGGGTGCCGCAAAATAATCGTGTCGTCCCGGTCGGCGCCGGTGGAAACGATGTCTACCGGCACTTCGACGGCATCCTCGATGAATCGGATATAGGCGCGGGCGTTCGCGGGCAGGTCTTCGAGCGAGCGGGCGCCGCTGGTCGATTCGGTCCAGCCCGGCAGTTCCTCGTAGACCGGCTGCAGCCGGTCGTAGTTTTCGACCGCCATTGAACTTCCGAGCGCTTTCCCGTCGTCAGCGCGATAGCCGACGCAGACTTTCAGGGTTTCCAGTCCATCGAGCACATCGAGCTTGGTCAGGCACAGGCCGCTGATGCTGTTGACCTGGGTCGCCAGTCTTACCGCGGCCGCATCGAACCAGCCGCAACGCCGGCCGCGCCCGGTGGTGGCGCCGAACTCCCGGCCCACTTTTGCCAGACGTTCGCCGGTGGCATCGAACAGTTCGGTAGGAAAGGGGCCTTCTCCGACCCGGGTGGTATAGGCCTTGGTCACGCCGAGCACACGGTCGAGATACAGCGGCCCGAACCCGCTGCCGGTAGCCGCGCCGCCACTGGTGGTATTGGATGAGGTGACGAACGGAAAAGTGCCATGGTCGATATCAAGCAGCGAGCCCTGGGCGCCTTCGAACAGGATCTTGCGGCCGGCCTTGCGATGCTCGTGCAGGTCCCCGACGGTATCGGTAATCATGGGCTGCAATTCTTGCGCCTGCTCGAGCAGTTCGTCCCGCGCTTCGGCGAAATCGACGGTTTCGACCTGGTAATAATCACGCAGGAGGAAATTGTGGTAGTCGAGCAGGACTTCGAGTTGCGCGGTGAATTGCGCCTCGTCGCGACTTGTGCCCAGCCGGATCGCACGGCGGCCGACCTTGTCTTCGTATGCGGGACCGATGCCGCGGCCAGTGGTGCCGATTCTCTCGCCGCCGCGGCGGGTGGATTCCCGCGCCTGATCGAGCGCGATATGCGAGGGCAGGATCAGCGGGCAGGCGCGACTGATGCCGAGCCGGCCGCGAAATTCGATGCCGCGCGCTTCCAGGCCGTGGATTTCTTTCAGCAGCGCCGCCATGCTCAACACCACGCCATTGCCGATGACGCAATGAACGCCTTCGCGCAATATGCCGGACGGCAAAAGATGCAGTATGGTTTTCTCGCCATCGATGACGAGAGTGTGGCCGGCGTTATGGCCGCCCTGGAAACGGGTGACCACGTCCACCCTGTCCGTCAACAGGTCGACGACCTTGCCCTTGCCTTCGTCGCCCCATTGGGCGCCGAGCACTACCAGCGATTGCACCATGGTCTGTCCGCCATTCTTCAGATTTTTTCGACCTGCCATCCGCCGTCCCGACACAGTAACAGACGGTCGCAATCGAGTTCCCGCGCTGTCGCGGCATCGCAGGCGCCGCTGACGTCGGTAATGACGATCTCGCCCGTTGCCCGCAATTTTTCGACTCTCGTCCGCAATTCGGCGCTGTCGCCGTCCGGGGCGAGTATGCCCGGCTGCCGGCGGAATTCTCTTCCGGTCAAGCGCGCCAGGGTCTTCAGGTCGCTGTCGAAACCGGTCGCCGGCCGCGCCCGGCCGAACACCGCGCCGATGTTGTCGTATCGGCCGCCCTTGGCGACCGCGCGTCCGTAACCCGGCGTATAGGCGGCAAATACGATGCCGGTGTGATATTGGTAGCCGCGCAATTCGCAAAGATCGTAGCTCAAGGGCACGGCGGGAACGCGTTTGCGGACCCCGGCGTCGATCGCCAGCAACTCCCCGAGTTCGGCTTTCACCGCTGCCGGCGCGTCGGCGAATGCCTCCTTCGCCAATTCGAGCGCTTCGCCGCCGCTGAGTCGCACCAACCCGGCCAGCATCTCGCGCAAGTCGGCGTCGTCAACGTTGTCGGCGAGCAACTGATCGACTTCGCCATAGGCCTTGCGCTGCACCGCTTCGAACAAGGTCTCCTCAGATTCCGGATTCATTCCGGCCGATTCCAGCAATGACCGGAAAATGCCGACGTGGCCGAGTACCAGATGGATATTTTCCACGCCAACCTGTTGCAACATGGCGCACATCAGGCAGATGACCTCTATATCGCATTCTACGCCTGCGTGTCCGTAGAATTCGGCGCCTATCCGGATCGGCGCGCGGGAAGTCTGAATGCCGCGGGGCAATGTGTTGAGAACGCTGTCGGCATAGCACAGTCGCACCGGACCGTCACGATTCAGTCGGTGGGCATCGATGCGGGCGGCCTGGGGCGTGATATCGGCACGAATGCCCATGAGCTGCCCGCTCAACTGATCGATCAGCTTGAAGGTATGCAGGTCAAGATCATGAGATGACCCCACCAGCAGCGAATCGAGGAATTCGATCAGCGGCGTAATGACAAGTTCATAGCCCCAGCCGCGATAAAGATCGAGAATCTCGCGCCGCAGGCTTTCCAGCTTGCGGGCTTCTTCCGGCAGAATCTCTTCGACGCCGTCGGGCAGCAGCCATGTATTGGCGGAACTCATGCCATCCACTCTTCAATTGACCAGATACAGCAAAACGGCGCCGGTAAATATGAATACCAGGCCCGCCATGCGAATCTGGCGTTCCGGAGCCTCACTCAGGTTCAATACCATTCGTTTCCACGATCCCGGACTGATCGCGGGCAGCAAGCCCTCGATGACCAGCAGCAAACACAATGCCACAGCTAAATCATGCCACATGGGAGGATTCGGTTTTTATGAATGAAATCCGGCCGCCGCTCGGCCAGCGGCCGCAAACGGCAAGACCGGGCCTGCAACGGTTCGGACAGTGGATTTATTATTGTTCCGGAAGACCGTTGTCGAGATCCTTCAGGTACCTGAAATACTCGCTGTCCGGATCCAGCAACAACACATCCCCCTTGTTCTTGAACGTTTCGCGATAGGAGCTCAAGCTGCGGGTGAAGGCGTAGAATTCCGGATCCTTGTTGTAGGCGTCGGCGTATACCGCGGTCGCGCGGGCGTCGCCTTCGCCGCGAATGTGCTCGGCGTCGCGATAGGCTTCGGCTTCGAAGATGATTGCCTGCCGGTCGGCGTCGGCGCGAATGCCGATAGCGAGCTCGTCGCCGCGGGAACGCAGTTCCTGGGCTTCCCGGTTACGCTCGGTAATCATGCGTTCGTACACGGAATTGCGCACGTCTGCGGGCAAGTCGATGCGTTTTACGCGCACGTCAATGACTTCGATGCCGATATCGACCGCGGAATCCATGTTCAGGTTCGCGGTCAGATCGAGCATGAGCTGGTCGCGTTCGCCGGCGACGACCTCCTGCAAAGTGCGCTCGCCGATCTGATCGCGCAAGCCGTCGTTGACACGTTGCGCGAGCAGCGAACCGGCCCTGGACACTTCGCCCTGGGTGGAAACGTAAAACTGGCCCACGTCAACGATTCGCCACTTGGCGTAGGAATCGACAACCAGAGCTTTCTGCTCCAGCGTAAAAAAGTCCGCGGGCACCGAATCTTCAATCTGGATGCGCGCGTCGAACTTGCGCACCTGATTCACCCAGGGAATCTTCACGTGCAGCCCGGGCTGAATATCGGCGTTGACGAGTTCGCCGAAGCGCAACATGACGGCGCGCTCGGTTTCGCGCACTACGAACAGGCTGTTGGCGGCCAGTATCAGCAGCAGCGCCGCCAGCCCTATGCCGTAATAACTTTTCATGGTCTGGTTACTCCACTTCTGGCGTCGGAAAGGCGTGAGGTATCAACTCCGCCGCCACTGGAAACATTGGGCAGATACGGTGCCAACTCGTCCGCGAAGTCGCGCCACTCCACTGCCGAGCGCGGTCTGGCCGCACCCGTGACGGACGTGTTCTGTTCGAGAATCTTGTCGAGCGGCACGTAGAGCATGTTGTTGCCGCCCTCGACATCGATCATGATCTTGGACGACGCGGTCATCACGTCCTGGATCGAATCGATGTACATGCGCTGCCGCGTCACCTGGGGCGCCTTCTGGTACTCAAACAGCAACTGGTCGAATCGCGAGGCGTCGCCTTCCGCCCGGGCGATCACGTCTTCCTTGTAGGCGTTGGCCTGTTCGATCTGCCGCTGGGCCTCTCCGCGGGCCTCGGGGATGACGCGGTTGGCGTATTGCTGGGCCTGATTCTGGGATCTCTGTTCGTCCTCCCGGGCCTCGATCACATCCTCGAAGGCAGGTCGCACGTCTTCCGGCGGATTGACGGCAGCGACGTTGACCTGACTGACGAAAATGCCGGTGTTGTACAGATCCATGTAATTCTGCAGGCGTTCGTGCACATCGGCCGCCACGATAGGACGACCCTCGGTCAGGATCTGGTCCATGAAATTGCCGCCGACCACGTGCCGGATCGCGGATTCCGCGGCATTGTCGAGACTGCGTTCGGGATCCTGCACGGCAATGACGTACTTGACCGGATCGTCAATGCGGTATTGCACCGTCACCACGATGTCGATGATGTTCTCATCGGTGGTCAACATCGACCGGTTCTGATACTCCTTGGAGTTGAGTTCCGAGACGTTGACCTTGTTGACCTCGTCGACAAGCGGCGGGTTCCAGTGCAACCCGGGGGTTACGGTATTGTCGAGCACGCGTCCGAACCGCAGCACAACAGCGCGCTCGGCTTCGTCGACCATGTAGAAGCCCAGGAATCCCCAGACCACGAGGGCGACGACCACGAATCCCGCCAGCAGGCCTCCGGACAAGCCCCTGCCGGACTTCTGCTTGCCGCCGCCCGAGCCGCCTTTGGCGCCGCCGCCGAGGATGCCGAAACGGCTCAGCAGCGCTCTGAACGCTTCGTCGAGATCGGGCGGGCCCTGGTTGTTGCCACCGCCGCCGCCGCGGCGGCCGCCGTTGCCCCAGGGATCGGGATCGTTGCCATTGTTGCCGGGTTCATTCCAGGCCATCAGGGTCTCCATCGCCAGACTTTCGTCAACACGAATGCTTAAAAGCGGAATTTTACCGAATTTTAGCGTCCAGACACAGTGCCTTCGGCCCGATATTCGGATTGTTCTATTCGGCAACCATCGAGCGCGGCAATGCGCCGCGCCTCTTCCGGCGCCAGTCGCGCCAGTAAATGAAAGTTGCCCGACTCGTCCACGCGTTCCGAATCGATACAGCCGCGAGCCAGCAAACGAGAGCGCAATCCCGCCTGGGTCGGCGGCAGCACCAGCGCCTGTTGCCGCATGTCCTGGCCCAGCAACTCGCCGAGCGCACGACGCAGTTCTTCCTCGCCGGCGCCGGTAAGCGCCGACATCCAGACGCGAATCGGCCTCCCTTCACGATCCCTGTCGATACGGGGCTCCACCTCGGCGCACAGATCGATCTTGTTGCAGACCTGCAGGCACGGGATGTCTGCCGCGCCGATTTCCGCGAGAACCTCGTGTACCTGCCCGGTATGCTCCTCACGTTTCGCACCCGCCGCATCGATGACGTGCACCAGCAGTTGCGCCGCCACGGTTTCTTCCAGGGTTGCCTTGAAGGCTTCCACCAGTTGATGAGGCAGATGGCTGATGAATCCCACCGTATCAGCGAGAATCGCGGCGCCGTACGCAGGCAGCGTCACGCGCCGCAGGCGCGGATCCAGCGTCGCGAACAACTGGTCGGCGGCGTAGCCCCTGGCGCCCGTGAGCAGGTTGAACAGCGATGTCTTGCCGGCATTGGTATAGCCGACCAGTGAAATCGTCGCCAGGTCCGCCCGCCTGCGCGCACCCCGGCCGAGTTCGCGCCGGCCGTGGACCCGCGCGAGGCTCTTGCGAATGGACTTTATGCGTTGCCCGATCATGCGCTGGTCGAGTTCGATCTGCTTCTCTCCCGCGCCGCGCAGACCGATGCCGCCCTTTTGCCGGTCCAGATGAGACCAGCCGCGTTTCAGGCGCGAACTCAAATGCCGCAACTGGGCGAGTTCGACTTGCAGCTTGCCTTCATGAGAACGGGCGCGCTGGGCGAAAATATCCAGAATCAGCCCGGTTCGGTCGAGCACGCGGCAGTGCAGACGCCGTTCGAGATTGCGCTCTTGACCCGGCGTCAGCGAATGGTTGAACAGCACCAGTCCGGCATCGTGCGATCGCCGGATTTCCGCCAGTTCTTCCAGCTTGCCGGCGCCCAGAAACGTCGCGGATTCCGGCCTGTCTCGAGACCCCGTGACGATCGCCACGGGATCGGCTCCCGCGGAAATCGCCAATTCCTCGAATTCGTCCAGGTCTTCCTGATCGGCCTGGGTGGCTATGTCGATGTGTACGAGTACACAGGTTTCACCGGAATCGGGCCTTTCAAAAAACAACGAAATACCTCAAGCCCGAACCGGAAAAGGTTCGAAGAGGGATTCGGCGCCGGTCAACCCTGCCTTAATAGTCAGCCTCGTCATCCTGATCTTCGGAAGGGTGGTTGACCTGTATCTTTACCATCCGTCCCGGCACCACGGTGGAAATCGCGTGCTTGTAGACCATCTGACTGACGGCATTCTTCAGCAGTATTACGAACTGATCGAACGATTCGATCTGTCCCTGCAACTTGATGCCACTTACCAGATAAATCGATACCGGCACGCGATTCTTGCGCAATGCATTCAAAAACGGATCCTGTAAACTATGTCCCTTGGACATTCTTGTTCTCCATTGCTCGCTGCGTTTTATGCAGTATGCCTTTGATCAGAGATTTCCTTTTGTTCCTGATTACCAGAATGCGAGCGAATCTACAAATTTCAATGCTTCATCCAGATTCCTTTCCGAATCCTCGGTGAGATTGCGCGTTTCTAACCAGCCGCGCAACCAGGTCAATTGCCTTTTTGCAAGTTGCCGCGTCGCCGCAACACCTTTCTCCACCATTTCGGGATGACTGGTCTCTCCATCGAGATATTGCCATATTTGTCGGTATCCCACCGATTTCATGGATGGCAAACCCGGATGAACGTCATCTCGCCGGTAGAGCTTTTCCACTTCCGCTATCAGCCCGTCAGACAGCATTTGCCTGAATCGTGACTCGATACGTTCGTGCAATACGCTCCGCTCGGCCGGGTGGATTGCCAGAAAATGCAATCTGAAAGATGTAGACCCACTCGACTGGTTTTTTCTTTCGTCATGAAAACTACTAATTTTTTTCCCGGTGAGTAAATAGACTTCCAGGGCCCTTTGCAGACGCTGCGGATCATTGGGATGAATCCGCGCAGCCGCTGCCGGATCGACTTCCGTTAGCCGCCGATGAATCGCCGCCCACCCCTCTCGCGCCGCCTGCGCCTCGATATCCCGCCGCACGCCGGGGTTGGCGGCGGGCATGGCCGCCAGTCCCTTCCGCAAAACCTGGAAATAAAGCATGGAGCCGCCGACCAGCAAGGGCGTCTTGCCCTTGCCGATGATGTCGCGCATTTCGCGCAAGGCGTCATCGCGGAAATTTGCCGCCGAGTAGGGTTCCACGGGGTCGCGAATGTCGATCAACCGATGGGGCGCCAACGAACGGGTGCGCGCATCCGGTTTTCCGGTGCCGATATCCATCCCCCGGTAGATCTGGGCGGAGTCTACGCTGATGATTTCCAGCGGGCGGCGCTGCGCCAATTCCACCGCAAGCGCGGTTTTGCCCGCCGCCGTGGGACCGGTCAGGCATATCACGTCCGCCCCGGTCTCCTCAAACTGGCGCTCGTATGAAACCAAGCTAGCGGCCGCGCAGGAACAACTTGTCGAGTTCGTCCATGGACTGCCAGGCCCAGGTGGGCCGGCCATGATTGCACTGGCCGCTGCGTTCGGTCGCTTCCATGTCCCGCAACAGGGCGTTCATTTCGTCGATTCCCAGCCGGCGATTGGCGCGCACCGAACCATGGCAGGCCATGGTCGACAACAATTCGTTCTGACGATTCGCGAGCCGGTCGCTGGCGCCGAATTCAAGCAGGTCGGAAAGCACGTCGCGCACGAGTTGCTCGATGTCGGCGTCTTTCAGCAAGGCGGGAACCTGGCGCACGACCACGGATTCGGCGGCGACCCGTTCCAGTTCCAGTCCCAGCGCAAGCAGGCTTTCGCGATGAGATTCCGCACAATCCGCCTCCGCTTCGCTGACCGCGAGCGACAAGGGCACCAGCAGAGTCTGCCGCTTGATTCTCTCTTCCTCCAGCGCCTGCTTCATGCGCTCGTAGGTGATGCGTTCGTGCGCGGCGTGCATGTCCACGATAATCAGGCCCTCCCTGTTTTGCGCAAGTATGTAGACGCCATGCAGTTGCGCCAGGGCATATCCGAGGGGAGGAGTTTCCTCACCGCCGCCGAACAGTTTCGCGTATTGCTCCGGGGCGCCGGCTGGGCTTGCCGCCGGCGCAGCCTGCAGCGGGAAACTGTACTCACCGGCAGGATCACGAACCGGCGCAGAATCGCGCAAGGGCAGCGAAGTCTGGGTTGCGGCAGTCTCGGGCCCAACCTGGAGTGGTTCTGCCTGGTCATGAACCTGAGCCTGGGCTTCCGGCTTGACATCAGCCAGCTCCCTGTGGAGCGAACGGAACAGGAAATCGTGCGCCAGGCGGCCGTCCCGGAATCGCACTTCGTGCTTGGTCGGATGCACATTCACGTCTACCGTTGCGGGATCGAGTTCGAGGAAAAGCACATATGCGGGATGGCGGCCGTGATACAGGACGTCCTGGTAGGCCTGCCGGATCGCATGGCTGACGATCTTGTCGCGCACGATGCGCCCGTTAACATAGAAATATTGCAGGTCCGCCTGGCTGCGCGAAAAGGCAGGCAGGCTGATCCAGCCCCACAAGCGCAGTCCCGCCGCCTGCTGCTCCACCTCGACCGAGTTTTCGAGAAAGGCGGGGCCGCAAACCAGGCCGACTCGGCGTCGCTGTTCCAACTCGTCACGCGCGGGGCGCAACTCGTGTACGGTGCGCTGGTTGTGACGCAAGCTGAATTGCACGTCGAAGCGACTCAGCGCGAGACGTTTGAGCACTTCGTCGATGCGGCCGAACTCGGTTCTTTCGGTCTTGAGGAATTTCTTGCGCGCGGGCGTGTTGAAAAACAGGTCGCGCACTTCCACGGTAGCGCCGACGCCATGCTGGCAGGGTTCCAGGGAAGTCTCCATCTGCTGGCCTTCGGCCCGCACTTTCCAGCCGGTTTCGCTGTCGGCTTCCGACGCCCTGGACGACAATTCCAGCCTTGATACCGATCCGATGCTGGCCAGCGCCTCGCCACGAAATCCGAGGCTGGCGATAGCCGCCAGATCTTCCGGGCGGGAAATCTTGCTCGTGGCGTGGCGGCTCAGGGCAAGCGCGAGATCGTCCTTGTGGATGCCACTACCGTCATCGCGCACCCGCAACAGCTTCTTGCCGCCCTGCTCCACATCGATGTCCACGCGCCCGGCGCCTGCGTCGAGACTGTTCTCAAGCAATTCCTTGAGCACCGAAGCCGGGCGCTCTACGACTTCGCCTGCTGCTATCTGGTTGGCCAGGCGCGGACTCAGTCGATTGATGCGATTCATTTGCGGGGAATTTTCAACTCACTGCCCACGGCGATCCGGTCGCTCGTCAGATCGTTCGCTTCGCGCAGGCGCGACAGGCTCACCGAGTAGCGGTTCGCAATTTCGGACAGTGTATCACCGCGCCGGACGACGTAGGTAACCGCAGGTTCGGGCCGGGTCCCTTCGTTTGCGGATTCTGCACCCATCAATGCTTCGACCAGGGTGGTCGCCATGTTGGCTACTTCGTCGCCCGGCGGTGCGGCAAGTCCGGCGCCGTTCGACTTCCGCCAGGCGATGAGGGTTCCATCCGGAGCGCGTTCGTCGAAATAGCTCATGATGCCCGCGGCCAGGGCGTCGGCAAGTTGCCGCCGAAACGAAGGCGAATTGAGCTTTTCCAGTTCCGCGGGGTTGGTCATGTAGCCCGTCTCTATCAGAATCGAGGGAATGTCCGGCGAATTCAGCACTTGCAACGAGGCCTGTTGCACCTTGTCCCTGCGCAGGCGCGTGACCGCGCCCGAGGAATGCAGAATATGCGAGCCGGCCAATTGGCTTTGTTCAAGGCTCCAGCCCATGCGCACCGAGACCAGCGTCAGCGCAACGTCGTCGTCGAATTCTCCGAGCCGCAGATCGCTATCCACACCGGCGATCAGGTCGGTAGTGTTCTCCTTGCGTGCGACCCTGGAGGCGTTTTCCCGGTCTGCCCGCTCGCCCGACAGGGCGTAGATGGTCATGCCGCTGGCGCTGCTCGAGCGGTAGGAATCCGCATGGATGGCCACCAGCAAGTCCGCCCGGTGCTCCCGGGCTATTTCGGCTCTGCTCCGCAACGGCACGTAATAATCGCCATCGCGAATCATTACCGGCTGATAACCGGGCTCTTCCAGCAGGCGTTCGTTGAGGAACCGGGAAACCGCCAGGGTTATGTCCTTCTCACGGTTGGCGCCGACCATGGCGCCGGGATCTTCGCCGCCGTGACCGGCGGAGATCGCCACAACGATGTCGCGCAAGGCCCGAGGCGCCGCATCTTCGGACTCTTGCCGGGGCTCTGCCTCATCCTGTTCCGGCAAGGCAACCGCCGGTAGCGATGGTTCCTGCACCACATCGTACAGATCGAGCACGAGCCGATCGCCGTATTGCTCGATAGGAGGCAAGGTGAATCCACGAGGCTCGACCGGGCCGGCAAGTTCGACAACGAAACGCAGGATGCCGCCGGGCGCTTCTTCCCGTCGCAGTCCGGTCACGGGTCCGCCCGCAATAACCGAATCGCCGGGGTCATCAAAGGATGCGGCGACAACTGAGTCTTCGAGGTCGATAAGCAATTGTCCGGCTGAATCGAGCCGGATCAACTGGTAACTGACTTCTCCGTCGAGATCGAATACGAGGCGGGTCCGGTCCGGCGCACGCCAGATCCTGACTCCATCCACTTCGGCGCCGACCGCCGGACCGCCCGGCGCAAAACATATCAGGAGCGCGCAACCCGCGGCCGCGAACCATGCGTTCAGCCGGTGCCCGTACAGTTTCATGGCAGCTTTCAGAGCTCAGATCCCGGTGTTCATTACATCGACCCCGGTCCGCAATTTCTTGACTATTTCAACACCTTTGCCGGAGTGCGCCGTGCATTCGACGCCGCGGCCCGCGCCCGCTCCCCGCAATTCGATGTCGAGGTCCGCCGCGGGTATTCGCACGCCGCCGCGCCGCGCCCATTCGACGATACACAGGTTTTCGCCCGCGAAGTAATCTTCCGTGCCGAGGAATTCCACTTCACCCGGGTCTGCGAGGCGGTACAGATCGAAATGATAGATCCTCCGGCGGTCGAGTTCATAAGGTTCGACCAGAGTATAGGTTGGACTCTTTACCGGCCCTTCGTAACCATATCCGCGCAGAATTCCGCGCGCCAGAGTCGTCTTGCCGGCGCCGAGTTCGCCATGCAGATGAATCACGGTGGCGCTTCCGTCCGGAGTCCGCGAGTCCTTCCCGGTAGCTTCCGCGAGCAAAACGCCGAGGCGCAAGGTCGCGGCTTCGTCTTCCAGTTGTCCGGAGAATCGTTGCATGAGCCTCAGCAGGGATTGACCAGTTGTCTGATGAAAGGCATAAGATCGGTCGCGATCAGGCCGCGCTGGCCGGCGTCCCGCACGGCAAGGTCCGCCGCTTCGCCGTGAATGCAGGCCGCGCAACTCAGGCTGTCTTCCAGCGAAAGGCCCTGAGCGTGCAGACCCGCAATTATGCCACTGAGCACATCGCCCATGCCTGCGCTCGCCATACCCGGATTGCCCTCGGAACAGAGTTTGAATCGCCGCGGCTCGCCCGGGACGCCAATGAGGCTGCCCGCTCCCTTGAGCAGGCAATGTCCGCCGTAGCGGCGCTGCAATTCGGCGACCGCCGCGAATCGGTCCCGCTGCACTTCTTCCACTTCGATCCCAAGCAATGCGGCTGCTTCGCCCGGATGTGGAGTCAGTATCCAGCCGTTGTCCGGGAAATCGGTTTCCGGCTCGGCCTTTTGCGCCAGCAGTCGCAAGGCGTCCGCGTCCGCCACCAGCGGCAGGCCGCGAGTGGAATGACCGCCAAGCGCCGCCCGCAACAGATTCCGCGACCAGTCGCCCAGTCCAAGACCCGGCCCGACCACGATATTGCTTGCCCGATCGAACAGCGCCGGCAAATCCACTCTGCCGTCTTCGGTGCCGGTAATCATGACCTCGGGCCGACGGGCGAGCAATGCCGGGCGGTGCGCCGAGCGTGTAACTACGCTGACCAGGCCGGCGCCGCTGCGTAACGCCGCCTCGGCCGCCATGATAATTGCGCCGCCCATGCCATGATCGCCGCCGAACAGAAGCACGTGGCCATGGTTGCCCTTATGCGCCGAGGGCTTGCGCGGGGGCAGGTAACCGACGCTCGAATGAATGTCGATGCGATCGACTTCGGCTGTCGTTGACGCTCCGGAACCATGGATCTTCGACGGAGCGTCCAGATCTTCGAAAATTACCTCGCCCGTGCAATCCGGACCCCGATGAGTCAGCAGGCCCCGCTTCATGCCGATGAAAGTCACCGTCAATCGGGCGCGCACCGCGGCGCCCATCGGCGCGCCGGTATCCGCATGGAGCCCGCTCGGAATGTCCACCGCCAGCACGGGCAATCCGCAGGCGTTGATCCATTCGATCGCCTCCAGCCAGTCACCCTCGGCCGCACGGTTCAGGCCCGTGCCGAACAGGGCGTCTACCACCAGGTCGAAGTCCTGCCATTCACCGGACGTGAATTCCTTGAAAGAGCACATAGGCACCCTACCTTCGGCCGCCATGCGCCAGGCCCGGGCAGCCGCTCCGGAAAGCTTTTCCGGATTCGCCGGAAACACGATCTGGACGCCGAGCCCGAGTTTCGCCGCCAGTGCCGCAATGACATAGCCGTCGCCGCCGTTATTGCCCGTGCCGGCGAAAATCAGCAGGTTTCGGGCATGCCGCCAGCGCTCCTGCAGTCGGGAGAGGGCCACGGCGCCGGCCCGGTGCATGAGTTCGAATTCGTCTATGCCGAGTTCTTTCAGTACGAGCCGGTCCAGTTCGCGAACCTGCTCCGCTCGATACAGGGCTCGTGGCAGATTTTTGCTCAATTGCACACCTGATGTTCTGAATCGTCGACTGATTGATTTTACCGCATTACCGGCGGTCGCCTTCCGGGGTCGAACGAATTGGCCGGCGCCGACAGCCCCTCATATTGGCGGGAAATTCAATGTGTGGCAATGTAATGGAAAATATTTTCTGAAAACGACCGATTCGAATGACCCGGACAAATAGGTCTATAATTCGCTTTCGCGATTTCCCTCTGCCGGGAATGCGTATGTCGGAGTGTAGCTCAGCCTGGTAGAGCACTGCCTTCGGGAGGCAGGGGTCGCAGGTTCAAATCCTGCCATTCCGACCATTTCCCGGCCAAACGACGCTGGCCATGCAAATGAAACCGATGCCCCGGAAGCCGATCATGCCGCGATTGTTCCCGGTCAGGGCCACCCTGATTTGCATCTTCAGTTTCGCCGGCCTGTCTGCATTCGGGGCAGAAGAGTCGATCGATGAAGCCAACCGGCTTTTACGCGTAACCGGTACGGGGGAATTGTTCGAGTCGACCACCCGCGAACAGGCCCGGGAAATCATACGCACCTATTCTCTCATCGTCTCCAGTTCCGCCGACCGTTCCCTGCCTCGGCGCGTTCGCGACGCCATAGCCGAATGCTATAGCCGCAATTACGCCTGGGAAAATTTCGCCGAGGGCATCGCCCGAATCCTGGCCGACCATCTCAGCGAAAAGGAATTGCGCCTGCTGATCGGCATCTACCAGAACCGCGGCCTTCCCCCGATGGAAATAGAAACCTTCCGGCAAACCGTACGCAAGGGCGACGCCATCGCCGCGGCCAGCGCCGAATACATCTACCACAACAGCACCGGCTGCGTAGACCAGGACGCCCGCCTCATCAAACGCTTCCTAGCCGAACCCCGACCCGAAGTCTGACTGAGTACTCCCGCAAAGATTCTGCGACTACGCTTCGCCCCGCGCAGAATGACAGTTGTTTTTAAGTTCGGCACGGTATGAGTCGCCGTTGGGTCAGGGGGTGTGCAGCGGGCGTGCGAGACATGGATGTCGAGCCCGAGCCTACAGGGGTGGAGGCAAGCGTTAATGAAGCGTAGCTTCATGCGCAGCCGGAACGACGCCAAGCTGCGCTTGGCGGCTGGGCCGTATTCACGGCGTCCGCTGCACACCCCCTGACCCAACGGTGACGGATCGAAGCCACCCCAGTTGGAACCCTCACACCGCATTGAGTTGACCGCGGGTTTGCCGCACAATACTTATCCCCATTTGAAACGCGACTTGTGACCCGGAGGATTCCATCATGTACGTTCGCACACCTGTCATTGCCTTGCTGTTTTCGGTTTTCGCGCTGGTTCTGGCCGCTTGCGGGCCTCAATACCAGATCGACAGGGAAGCACTCGAAGCCGCGGATATCGCCAATTTCAGCACCCCGGAGGAGATGGTTTTCGCCGCCGGCCAACCCACCCCGGAACAGATTCAGACCCTGGCGGACTCCGGCATTCGCCATGTCATCAGCCTGCGCACCGATGGCGAAATCGACTGGGATGAATCAAATCTGGTCAACGCCGCCGGCATGGAGTTTCATTCCATTCCCGTGGCGGGCGCCGATGGCGTAACCAGCGAGAATGCCCAGACGCTGGATCAATTGCTCGCGCAACTCGACGGCCAGCCCGTGCTCCTGCATTGCGGCAGCAGCAATCGGGTCGGCGCCTTGCGCGCCAGGACCGCCCGTGACGGCGGCGCAAGCCTTGAGGACGCCCTGGCCGAAGGCCGGCGCTGGGGCATGACGCGCATGGAAGAGACCGTGCGCGAGATTTTGCAATAAGCAAAGAGCAAACACGGAACTGACACCATGAGCACCGCCACCGAGGCCATAAACGGCAGGACCGGAGACTTCAACCGGCCCGCAATGTTGCTCGCCGCCGCCGCCGCCGCGGGCATCTGCGTCTACCTGGCCGCTTTCCACGGCTGGCGGCAGGCCGCCCTGTTCGGGGTCGGCTTTGGCGCCGGTATCGCCCTGTATCACGCCGCATTCGGCTTTACCGCAGCCTGGCGCGAAGTCGTCAGCAGCGGACGCAGCGCGGGGCTGCGCTCGCAGATGATCATGATGGCGGTGACGGTGCTCGTGTTCACGCCCCTGATCGCCCAGGGCGAGATCGGCGGCATCGCGGTGCGCGGCAACGTGTCGCCGCTCAATCTCGCGGTGATCTGCGGCGCCTTCATGTTCGGACTTGGCATGCAACTCGGTGGCGGCTGCGCTTCGGGCACCCTGTTCACCGCCGGCGGCGGCAATGCGCGCATGATCATTACGCTGGCGGCATTCATCGTCGGTTCGGTGATCGGCACCTGGCACTGGTCGCTATGGCAGGACGTCCCCGGCTTCGAGCCAGTTTCACTGTCGGGCAGTTTCGGCGTCGGCGGCGGCATCCTGTTCAGCCTGCTGCTGTTCGGAGCCGTATGGCTGATCGCCGCGCACTACGAGAAAGCGCGGCATGGCGCCTTCGAGCGGGAATGGCGGCCGATGTCTTCGCGTTCCTGGCTTACCGGTCCCTGGCCGCTGCTGGCCGGGGCCCTGGCCCTGGCGCTGGTCAATATCGCCACCCTGGTGCTGGCGGGACGGCCCTGGGGCGTAACTTCCGGATTCGCGCTATGGGGCGCCAAACTGGCGGCGCCGCTGGGCATCGACGTGACCGGGTGGGCCTATTGGCAACGACCCAATCTACAGGCCGCACTGGAAGCCAATGTTTTTAACGACATCACTTCGGTGATGAATTTCGGCATCATGCTCGGCGCACTGATCGCCGCGACGCTGGCGCACAAATTCTCACCCTCGTTCCGGATTCCGACGCGATCGGTGCTTGCGGCCGTGATCGGCGGACTTTTGCTCGGATATGGCGCCCGCATCGCTTTCGGCTGCAATATCGGCGCCTTTTTCAGCGGCATATCCTCGACCAGCATGCACGGCTGGCTCTGGTTCGTGGCGGCTTTCGCCGGCAGCGTTCTCGGCACCCGGATGCGGCCGCTGTTCGGACTGCGCTGATTCCCGGCGCTTCGCCGCGTCCAGCATGAACGCAAAACCGCCCGCCGACCCCGCCATCGAACAAGACCGCAAGGAATGGCTGGAGGCGATCGAAAACATCCGCGAACAATATGGCCCCGACGGCGTCGGCAGCATTCTCGCCAGCTTGCGGCAGTGGAGCGAGAGCCATTGTTCCGGCAGGGGACAGACGCCGACTTTCAATACTCCTTATCTGAACACGATTCCCGTCGAGCAACAGCCGAATTATCCCGGTGACCAGGACATCGAGCAGCGACTGGAGAACATCCTGCGCTGGAACGCCATGGCCATGGTGCTGCAGGGCGGCGACGCCGGTCTCGGCCTGGGCGGACATATCGCCACCTACGCATCGGCCGCCACGCAGATGGAAGTCGGCTTCAATCACTTCTTTCGCCAGAAATCCGAAAACTACGGCGGCGACCTGCTGATCCCGCAGCCCCATGCGGCAACGGGCGTGTATGTCCGCTCCTGGCTCGAAGGCGTGCTCGACGACGAACACATAGACAATTACCGCCGCGAACTCGCCCCCGGCGGTGGCCTCACCGCCTATCCCCATCCCCGTTCCATGCCGGACTACTGGCAAATCGCGAACGCGTCGATGGGACTGTCCACGCCGATGGCCATCTATCAGGCGCGCTTTGCCAAATACCTGGAAAATCGCGGCCTGAAACCGAAGCTCGGCGGCAAGACCTGGTGCTTCATCGGCGATGGTGAAACCGACGAACCGGAAGTGCTCGGTACGATCAATATCGCCGCGAGGGAAAGGCTCGACAATCTGATACTCGTGGTCAACTGCAATCTGCAGCGGCTCGACGGACCGGTGCGGGGCAACGGCAAGATCATCCAGGAGCTTGAGGCTTCCTTCCTGGGTTCGGGCTGGGAGGTCATCAAGGTCATCTGGGGCGGCGGCTGGGACCGGCTGCTGGCCGGTGACGTCAACGGAACCCTGCGCCGGCGCATGGAAGAATGTCTCGACGGCGACTATCAGCGCTATTCGGTGCTTCCGGGCGACCGGCAGCGGGAATTGTGGGTCGACGGCAATCCGGAACTTGAAGCCATGATGAACGCTTTGTCCGACGATCAGGTTCGCGAGATAAAGCGCGGCGGACAGGACGCGGTCAAACTCTACGCCGCCTACGACAGGGCGATTCACGCCGACAAACCAGTGGTGATTCTGGTCAAGACCGTCAAGGGCGACGGCGTGACCGGCGCCGCGGGCAGCAACGCCGCGCACCAGAAGAAGAACATCAGCCCGGACCAGCGGGTAGAGATCGCACGCTCCCTCGGCATACCGATCAGCGACGGGGAAGCGCGCCGGGCGGCGTATTACCGGCCGCCGGATTCAAGCCCCGAAGTACGCTACCTGAAGGCGCGGCGGCAGGCGCTCGGCGGCGTTCTTCCGGCGCGCAACAACGAATGCGCCGCGTTGGAAACTCCGCCGCTTGCAATCTTCAAGAGCTTGCTGGAACACATCGAACGGCCGCATTCGACTACCTTGTGCCTGGTGCGGATTCTGTCGATTCTGATGCGCGAAAAATCCCTGAAACGTTTTATCGTGCCCATCGTTCCCGACGAGGCGCGCACCTTCGGGCTCGAAGGCCTGTTCCGAATCGCCGGAATTTTCTCCCTGCAGGGCCAGCATTACACGCCGGTCGACGCCGGAACCGCCATCGCCTACCGGGAGGCGGAAGACGGCCAGATCCTGCAGGAAGGCATCTGTGAAACCGGCGCCATGGCTTCTTTTCTCGCGGCCGGCACCGCCTGGTCGATTCATGGCCTGCCGATGGTGCCGTTCTATTTCTTCTATTCGATCTTCGGTTTTCAGCGCGTGGGCGACATGATCTGGGCATGCGGCGACATGCTTTGCCGGGGCTTCCTGATCGGCGGCACTGCCGGCCGCACCACGCTAAACGGCGAAGGACTGCAACATCAGGACGGACATTCCCATATCCTGGCCGGCACTTTTCCCAACCTGAAGAGCTACGACCCGGCATTCGCCTGTGAAATTGCGGTTATCGTTCGAGACGGCATCCGGCGCATGTACGAGCAACAGGAAAACATCTTCTATTACATAACCGCCTATAACGAAAATTACCCGATGCCGGCGTTGCCGGAAGACGAATCCGTGCAGGAGGGAATTCTGGCCGGCGCTTACCTGCTGGACAGCGATGCGCCTGCCGCGGATTGCGCCGTGCATCTGCTTGGCTCGGGCTCGATCATGCAACAAGTGTTGCATGCTCGGCAGCGGTTGCGGGAATGGGGTTACGCATGCGCGGTTTGGAGCATAACGAGTTACAACGAGTTGTACCGCGAGGCGGAATCCTGTGAGCGGCACAACCGTCTGCATCCGGCGGCGCAACAGCGCAGGCCCTGCATCAGGCGGCTGTTTCCCAATGACGAGGCTGTGGTCGTTGCGGCAACCGATTACATGAAGGCCTTGCCGAATTCCATCGCGCGCTGGATGCCGGACAACTATCTGGTACTCGGCACCGATGGTTACGGCCTGTGCGAAACCCGGCCGGATTTGCGCAACTGGTTCGAAGTAAGCGCCGACTACATTTGCCATGCCGCTCTCGTGGGAATGTTTCGCGCGGGCAGACTCGATGGCGACGAACTGGCGGCGAAAACCGCGGAACTTGAAATCGATCCGGAAAAGACGGACGCCGCCCGGCGTTGAGATTCGATGGCGCTAGTGCGTCATAGAATACATCAGGTAATTGATTCCCAGCCGGTAAGCCGAGTTGGCGTAACGCGTCGGGTACGCCGGGTGGTAGGTGTGCTCCCAGCCGTCACCCATGTCCGAGTTCCAGTTGATGAGCACCATGACCCGGCCCGCGTCGTCGAGGATCGCGTGATTGCTGGCATGATCGATCCCTCGCTCGCCGAATTCGTCGGTGCGATATAACGCCGGGATCATCTGCGGCCCATCGATGTCGTAATAGACGTGAAAAATCTCGTGGTCCGGCGACAGCTCGGTTATTTCCCGGTCCGGGAATACCTGGCCGAAAGCCGCCTGGAAATTGTCCCATTCGTTTTGGCCCCAGAAATCGTCGATCAGCAGAAATCCGCCGCGCAGCAGGTACTCACGCAAGTTCTCGATCTCCGCGGGACTGAGAATAATGCCGCCGTTCTGGCCGACCTCAAGCATGTACAGAAAGGGATAGTCGTAAATGCGCTCGTCATCGATTCGCATCACGATGGGATTGCTCATGACGCGGATATTGGTCAGCCGCGAGACTCCGCGCAGGAAATTCTCATCGGCGTCCGGAAAGTCGATGGCCCAGGCGCCATAGCCGAAACCGCGGCCATAGTAGGAGTCGAACTGCACGCGCACGAAATTGAATTCGCCGGCGTTGTCGTAATCGATATCCGGATTCTGGCCGGAGGCCGCGCCGCCCAGGACGATCAAAAAAACAAATATCGAAAATTTCCGCATCACGGCTTTCTGTTTACACACATTCATCAGACCCTGCAAGAACAACGCCGAACCCGCCGCGTCATTCTGCGCGAAGTCGCAGAATCTCCGCGGAATACCGGCGAGATTCCGCGACTCCGCTTCGCTCCGCGCGGAATGACAATGTTCCCTTCATTCTGCGAGCTGCTCCTCCGGCTTTCAGCGCAATTGCGCGCAATAGTCCTGCTGTTCCACCGCGGGCGTAAACCAGAGATAGTCGTGCTCGGCGATACCTCCGAATCGTTCGAGATAGCTTACCGGCACTAATTCGCCGGGCTCGACTTCCAGGAAAGCCAGCGAAACGATTTCCTCGCGGCTGACCCCGGCATCGAGCGCGAGCAGGAAATTGGGTACGCCGAGATCCTGTCGCGCGTGGTAATTTCCCGCGATCAGCAGCGCCGCGCCTTCATCGCCCGCCAATGAGCGCAAGGCCTCTGCCATGGCCAGATCGCGAGTCTGCTGCACTCGCACCATGGCGGGAAACTGGCTCTCGGGCAGCAGCCCGCAATGGCTCTCGTCGATGTCGGCAAAGAGCTTATCCATAGCCGCCTGATCGAACACGTCGTCTGGCAGGGCTGGACCTGCCCCCTGATAGATATCCATGACCGCATTTTCGTCAATATTCGCGGCCGCCACAGGCAGCCCGGCATCGAGACTGGCAAGCAGCAGCGGCAAATAGAACTCCCACTCCCAGCCCTCGTCCCATTCGAGCCACTCCCTGAGTTCCTCCGCGGCGGCGAATTCGCGGCCGGCGATGCCTGCCAGTTTCGGCGCCCGGGAAGCGTCGATCATCTCGAAAGCGACCCCCGACACCGCATCGGAGTCGATCAGCGATTCGAGTACCGCCGATTGCAGGCGATGGTGGTCGGCATTGTCGTGTTTCTCGCCCAGCAGCAGGAATCGCGCCTCGCGCAAGCCGGCAAGCAACTCTTCCGGGGTTACGAACTGTTGCAGGCGGCTGTCCCAGATGCGCCCCGCCAGCGCATGATCGCCATGCAGGGGCGAGACCCAGATGTCGGACCAGGTATCGGAAAATTCGGGCGACCGCGCCGTGCAGGCAGAAAGCAGCAGCACGGCCAGGATCAAAAGTGGAATTCTAATTCGTGCCTCCCATCATCAGCCATTGTTCGTAGATCTCATCGCTCCAGAATTCCTGAAACCAGGCGATCGCCGCGAGTTTCTCCTCATTATCCAACACTTGCCCGAACCCGGGCATCTGCCCGCCGAGCGATTGTCCGCCCATGTCGATCACCTGCAGCAATACCGAAATCGGGTGGTGCCAGGTATGGGCCGAGCCGTTCAGGGGCGGTGGCGGAAACGATCCGTCCGGTAGCCGCTCCCGCCAGTCGGCGACAGTGCCCTGCGCGGCGTCGCCATGACATTCGGCGCAATGTTCGGCAAAAACCGGCGAGCCGGCCGCGGCCGCCTCGGCGGAATACCAGCGCCCGGTTGCGGGACCGATGCGGTCGAGCGGAACGCCTGAGTCGCCGCAGGCTGCGAGCAGCGCTAGCGCGAATATCGATGTCGATCGTCGAAACAGTCCGTGGCGGAACGGGCGAAACCGATTGCTGATCAGGCGCGGATGCAAGGAAGCGATCTCGACGGCAAACAGGATCCAAGTTCAGGCATCTTAACACCAACTCGATGCCTGGCAGCATTGCCGAGCAGGGCGCAATCACAGAAGTTTTCATCCTGACGCATCAAAACCTTTCAATTGTACGAAGAAAAACTTTTCAATTGGACGCTCTTTAACCTTTCAATCGGACGCAATTTGAGTTTACAATTGGTCGATGGAAAAAGGTCTTCTCCATCGACGTTACGCCGAAGCGCCGCTGGTGGAGGCTCTGACCGACTCGCCCGCCGTGCTCGTCCACGGGCCCCGGCAATGCGGTAAAACCACCTTGGCGCGCCTCGTCGGCGATTCCAGAGGATATGTCTACATCAGCTTCGATGACGACGTCGCCCGCACCGCCGCCGAATCCGACCCGGCGGGTTTTGTGGCCGGACTGGGAGAGTGGGTAATCCTCGATGAAGTACAACGAGTCCCGACTCTGTTCTCCGCGCTGAAACGGGAAATCGACACTCGGCGGACTCCCGGAAGATTCCTGCTAACCGGCTCTTCCCAGGTTCTACTGGTCCCGGCGCTTTCGGATTCTCTGGCCGGCCGGATGGAAATCCTTCGATTGCACCCGCTGGCCCAAGGCGAGTTGCTCGGCGTCAGACCCGTTTTTCTCGACAACCTGTTCGCAAGACGTTTTCCGACCTCCAAGACCAGCCGTCTGGCGGAGGATTTGGCGGCACGAATCGCTGCGGGCGGATATCCCGCCGCGCTGGCTCGCGAAACCGCGCGCCGACGCGCCAACTGGTATCGAAATCATGCGGAAACGCAACTCGAACGGGATGCGCGGGATTTGGCCAGAATCAGTACTCCAGGGGTATTGTCCAGACTGCTGCGTGCGGCGGCTTCGCAAACGGCCCGCCTCTATAATCTTTCGGATTTGGCGTCTCCGTTCCAACTTAGCCGTCCCACGATAGGCGCCTATGTCGAATTGCTTGAGCGCCTCTTTCTTATAGACCGGCTTCCGCCGTGGCATAGCAACCGGCTGAATCGTTTAATAAAAACTGCGAAGCTTCACATGGGCGACACAGGTCTTGCTTGCGCCTTGACCGGATGCGGCCCCGATACTCTGATTCAAGACCGGACGCTTTTCGGTCAGTTTCTCGAATCGTTCGTATATCAGGAATTGAAACGCCAGTCCATTTGCCAGGATCAGCCTCTATCGTTTTATCACTATCGCGACAAGGACCAGGTGGAAGTGGATATCGTCATTGAACAGGGCGCCCTGGCGGTTGCCGGAGTCGAAGTAAAAAGTTCAGCCACGATAAAACAAAAGGATTTTCAGGGATTGCGCAAGCTCAGAAGGACGGCAGGAGACCGATTCGCGGCCGGAGTGGTGCTCTACGATGGCGAAATAACCGCCAGCTTCGGCGACGGGATGTTCGCGGCGCCGCTTCGTCTGCTGCTGGAGAGTCCAGGCGGAGAATCGCTCTAACCCTCAATCATCGCTCTTCGGAAAATCGAACTCCACAAGGGTTGAGTTTCCGCGTTTGATTTCGGACCAGCGGCCGATCGGCAGCGAGAGTTCGACCAGGCCGCAGGTGGGGATGTTGGCGATCTCGGCGTTCGCCATTTCATTGGCGAAGTCGGTAATCGTCGGATTGTGGCCGACGAGCATGAGCGCGTCGTATTCGTCGTCGGTCAGGCTGGCGGCCTTCAGATACATGGACGTACCGCAGAAATAGAGGTCGGGATTGCTGACCACATCGTCGACGGGATAACCTATGGCCTCGGCCATCAGCTTCGCGGTCGAGCGGGCGCGCACCGCGGGGCTGGAAACGATGCAATCGACGCTGGAATCGCGTCCGAGAAAACGCCCTCCCATGACCGGCACTTCGCGGTCACCGCGGGGCGCGAGCGGACGCTCGAAATCGCGCAACTTGGGATAATCCCAACTGGACTTCGCATGGCGCAACAGGAAAAGCGTCTTCATTTCCGGTTTGTCGGCAATTTTACCCGTGGAATTAACGCACAGATTGCGGAAACAACGCCGATTCCGCCGTAAATGGCGTATTGCGGGCAGGATTTGTAAAATCCCGGCTCCTATTTGCCATGGAGCCGCGACTTGCCCAACTCAACCGCAATTCCCCTGCTCGCCCTGCTGATTCTGTTCAGCCCGGACTTAACGGCCGCTGAAGAAGAGGAAGAAAGCCCATTGAACAGCGAAATCGAGCTGGGCGCCATCTATACATCGGGAAATACGAACGATGAGAATATTCAGTTCAGAGGCGCTGTCAACTATACGCTGGACGGCTGGGATTTCGGGCTGGACATAGACGGCTTTCGCTCCTCCAAGGAAAACATACTCGCCGCTCAGCGCGTCTACTACGTCTCTAAAGCGAATTACAACATCAACGACGAGAGTTTCGTGCTGACCCGGCTCGCCCACGACGACGACCGCTTCAGCGGCTATGAAGGACAGTCCGACATTTCGCTCAACTATGGACGCAATCTGCTCGTCGACCGTGAGGACATGGGTCTGACGCTGAATATAGGCGGCGGCTATCGCCGCTCGACGACGCTGGAGGACGACTTCGGCGAAGCCATGTTCCGTCTGGCCGCCGATTTCAACTGGGACTTGTCGGACTCCGCCGCCTTCCTGCAGGAATTCAGCACCGAGGCCGGCGAGGAAACGAGCATTTTCCGCGCCCGCAGCAGTATCGAGACGCAGATAGTGGAAAATCTCCTGCTGCGTTTCTCGGTAAATCTCAAACATCAGACCCAGGTGCCCGCGGGACGCAAGAACACCGATACCGAAACGAGCATGACTTTCGTCATGCGATTCTGAGCATGGCGGACACCGAACCCTTCCAGCTTCGGATCCGCAGTCTTATCGACGGCAAGACCAAGCCCCCGGGCTCGCTCGGAAAACTCGAGGAACTGGCCGCGCAGATCGCGGCCGCGCAGGATTCGACCGCGCCGGTCATGGATCGGGCCGCGCTGATCATTTTTATCGCCGATCACGGCATTGCCGAAGCCGGCGTGTCCGCTTATCCGCAAGCCGTTACGACGCAGATGGCGCAGAATTTCCTCGACGGCGGGGCGGCCGCCACTGCCTTTGCACGGAATCTTGATATTCCGGTGACCCTGGTCGATGCGGGGATGCGCGAAACGCCGGCGCACCCACTGCTGCTTGACCGGCGCATCGCCGCCGGAACCGACAACTTTGCCGAAGGGCCGGCGATGTCCATACGCCAATGCACAACGGCGATGGATCACGGCCGCACACTCGGCCGGGACACCGAATGCGACGCGCTCTGCCTCGGCGAAATGGGCATCGGCAACAGTTCTTCGGCAACGATGCTGGCGCACAAGTTACTGGGGTTGCCGCTTGCCGATCTGACCGGTCCGGGCGCCGGTCTCGATGCCGGTGGCGTTGACCGAAAGCGTGAAACTCTACTGCGGGCGGCGGCAAGGACATCCGGCAAACTCGGAGCCATCGAAGCGCTGGCGGAATACGGCGGGTTCGAAATTGCCATGCTGGCCGGCGCCATGCTTGGTGCGGCAGAGTCCCACCGCATCGTCCTGATCGATGGATTCATCGCCACGGCCGCCGCGGTCACCGCATTGCAACTCGATCCCGGCTGCCGGTCCCGGCTCGTGTTTTCCCATCTCAGCGCCGAGCCGGGACATGCCCTGATACTGAAGGCTCTGCGAGCGGAACCGCTATTGCAACTCGGCCTGCGTCTTGGCGAAGGCACCGGCGCCCTGCTCGCCTGGCCGCTGTTGCGCGCCGCCGCGGCCATACTTACCGGCATGGCCTCGTTCGAGCAGGCCGGCGTGAGCGGCAAGTTGACATGAATCCGTTGCGCGAAGAACTCGCCGCCTTGCTGTTCGCGGTTCAGATGCTTACCCGCATGCCGATCCCGGCATCGCTCGAGTTCAGCGCAGCACGGCAACGGAACGCCATCGGCTATTACACTTTGACCGGCGCCGCCATCGGTTTGTTAACCGCGGCGGTCTGGTGGGCTGCGCTATTCATTTTCCCGCCGCCGATCGCGGTGCTGCTTTCCGTGGTTGCCGGACTCCTGTTTACCGGCGCCTTTCACGAAGACGGTCTCGCCGACACCATGGACGGCCTCGGCGGAAGGGACGCGGCCGCGAGTCTGGCCATCATGCGGGACAGCCGCATCGGCGCGTATGGCGCCGTGGCCTTGTTCGCGGCTTTGGGCGTCAAGGCCACGGCATTAGTGGCGCTGCCCGTAGAAATGCTGCCCGTGAGTCTGATTGTGGCGCACGCCGGCAGCCGGTTTTCGGCCGTCTGCGTAGTTGCGACCAGTTCCTATGCGGGAAGCGAGCCCGAGTCGAAACCGACGGCAAGGGGTATCGGCGCCGCCGGCCTGATCAAGTCCGGTTTAACCGCGGCGGCTGTGGTCGCGCTGGCGTTGCTGGCAATTCCCGCCGGTGGGTTGCTTGCCGGAATCACGGGACTACTGCTGGGCCATGCCGCGAGCCGGCTGCTTTACGAGCGCAAATTGCGCGGCTATACCGGGGACTGCCTCGGGGCGACCCAGCAATTCAGCGAACTCGGCGTCTACCTCGGCCTGCTTGCCGCGCTACGGCTTTGAGGATCAGCCCTTCAAGCTTAGTGGCAGACCCGCGGCGAGAAAAATCACCTTGCCGGCGATTTCGGCGAGGCGTTGGTTCAATCTTCCCTGTTCATCCCGGAATCCGCGTCCCAGCGGCGTGGCGGGCACTATGCCGAGACCGACTTCGTTGGATACAAGGATCAGCTCGGCCGGCGAATCGCAGGCGGCGGCAATAAGCTTATCTATTTCGGCCTCGCATTCCCTTTCTTCCCGCATCAGATTGGACAGCCACATGGTCATGCAATCCACGACTACCACTTCGCCGGCTTTCCGACCCGCGATTGCCGCGGCCAATGCCAGCGGCGCCTCCACCGTCGCCCAATGCGCCCCCCGTTCGCGGCGATGACGCACAATGCGTTGCCGTATTTCCTCGTCTCCGGCAACGGCGGTGGCAATAAGCACGGGTTTCTCGCTCATCTCTTCCGCGAGCGTCATGGCGTGGCGGCTTTTGCCGGAACGGGCGCCCCCAAGAATAAAGACGGTCTTTTGCTTCATGAATCGATGAACTCGGCCGGCAACCGGCGTAGACTGTCCAAGCTTGCGGATTCTATCCTGTTTGCGTCGCTCTCGGGCTGGAACGGCTCGAAAACGGATAATGCCGGTGTGGATTCCGCGGCTTCGCTCCGCGCAGGATGACAGTTGAGGACTACCAATGCCGCGCGCCACCATGTCATCCTGCGCGTAGTCGCAGGATCCATCCTCGGTCGAAAAGAGAATCGCCATGACACCCGTTGCCCGTATCTATCTGCTCGTCGCTTTCCTGTTCATGCCGCTGAGCCTGCTCTGGCTGCTGCTGAGTATGGATGAAATCGCACTGACCTGGGCGGCGATCGTTTCCGCCCCGTTGCAACTTGTCGTGTTCCTGTTGCTGTTTGCCTGGGCGGCTGTGGGCACTTGCGAGTATTTCTTCAGCGCCAGCAACTTGCGGCGGAACTATCCGGTGATGGCCAACATCCGCTACATCCTGGAGTTTTTCCGCCCCGAAATTCAGCAATATTTCATTTCCAACAATCTCGAGGAGCGGCCGTTCAGCCGCGAACGGCGAAACATCGTCTATTCCCGCTCCAAGGACATGACCGATACGATTCCCTTCGGCACACAGCGGGATCTGCTCGAAGACGGATATTGCAACCTGCGGCACTCCCTGCTCCCCACTCATCTCGATGTAAGCCATGACAGGGTTGTGTTCGGAGGCCCGGCCTGTAAACGACCCTATAACGCCTCGAGGCTGAATATTTCCGCCATGAGCTTCGGCGCCCTCAGCGCCAACGCCGTAATGGCGCTGAACAAAGGCGCCGAACTCGGCGGTTTCGCCCATAACACCGGAGAGGGCAGCATCAGCCCATATCACACCAGGCACAACGGCGACCTGATCTGGCAGATCGGAACCGGCTATTTCGGTTGCCGGCAGCAAAACGGCCGCTTTGACGTGGGCGCATTCGGCGAGCGCGCCAACTCGGACCAGGTGAAAATGGTGGAACTGAAACTGTCCCAGGGCGCGAAACCGTCACATGGCGGAGTGTTGCCCGGCGCGAAGGTTACCGAGGAAATCGCGAAAATTCGCCTGGTGGAAGTCGGCAAGACCGTGCTTTCGCCGCCGCGGCATCCGGAATTCGAAGACCCGGTGGGCCTGCTGGAGTTCTTGCAGAAGCTGCGCGAGGCCAGCGGCGGCAAGCCGGTGGGATTCAAACTCGCGATCGGCAAACCGAGCGAGTTCAACGCGATCGTCAAAGCGATGCTGAAGACCGGCATCCAGCCGGATTTCATTACCGTAGACGGCGCCGAAGGCGGCACCGGAGCGGCGCCGGTGGAATTTACCAATCGGCTGGGCATACCCTGCCTGGAAGCGACCAACCTGGTCAGCCAGATATTGCGGGGCGCCGGATTGAAACAGGATATTCGGGTAATCAGTTCCGGCATCACCGCGACCGGATTCGACATGCTGGAAAAGATCGCCCTGGGCGCGGATGCGGTCAACGCAGCCCGCTCGATGATGCTGGCGCTCGGTTGCATCCAGGCCCGCGCCTGCAACACCAATCGTTGTCCGACCGGAGTCACGACCCAGGACAAGGCGCTCGGCCGCGCAATCAAGGTCGAGGAAAAGGCGCAACGGGTTTACCGCTTCCAGCGCGCGACGGTGGAAGCATTCCTGGAGCTTTGCGGCGCGATGGGCCTGAACAGCCCGGATGAGCTAAGCGCCGAGCATCTGTTTATCCGCCGCGACGACGGCGTCCATACCTACGCGGAAGTCAACTGTGCGCTGCAACCGGGCCAGCTTCTGACCGGCGTAGACGTTCCAAAGATTTTCTGGCGCGATTGGGAAGCGGCCAGTCCGGACAGATTCCAGGACCGGCCGCGTTCGTAATCTTGCTTGAATCCTTGCTTATTGGCGTGTGCCGGAAACCGCGATATCGCCGAAGTCGGAACCGAACGATCCTTCCAGCGCATCCCCGTCAACGGCGCCGCTGAAGTCGAGAACCACGGTTTGTCCCTGCGCGTCGATTTCAGCGGTGAACGTCACGTTCGGACCGTCGTACATGATGTCGGAGACCGGCGCTTCGCCGAGGGGATCCGAGGACATGCTGCCGGTGCCGTCTTCGTTCAAGGTCAGGGTGACCGGGATCACGCCCAGGGGCGTGTTCATGTCAACGCCCCACATTCCCACCGCGGGCGGCGGACCGCTGGCGCAGCCGGCGAGAAAAATCAGGGCCAGAAAAAGGCTTCCGCCGGTTAATCTGTTCATATGCATACCTACTTTGTGTGAGATAGTTGGCGCGATGCGTTCGATTCGAAAGTCGATCCCGGTCGCGTACCGCTGCGCCTATTGTCCGGTTAATTGCGCACCCGTCAACTATTCCTTGTTTGAGTGTACGACAAAAACCTGCGTCATCTTGATATCCAGCGCAGTTGAGATCGCCGTATTATCGCCGGTTTCCGGATCGGGATGGGCGTCGGCGAATCGGCGAAGCGCCTTGTAGAGTGAGATTCCCGATATCTGCCCATTACTCAAGTGGTGGGTCGAGTCGTTTCGGATTAGTTGATAATACCAGGTGTCCACATCGGCATAGCCGGCCAGCAGTCCGGTTGCGCCGTCGTTTGTCAAATTGAGTTGCAATCGCGCATCGCGAAAGAGTTGTATCGAAGGAACATTCAGATTCATCCAGGGGATCACCAGGTCGTCAACAGGTTCACTGGTGAATACTGAATCGACAATCTTGCCTTGCGTCCGGCGAATCAGACTTTCACCCCAGCGTCTGTCAACTCTTTGTGTGCCGCCGGGCATGACCCTCTGCCCGGTAGCGTCAGTCAACAGTCGATCCATTCCGCGGTACCAGGTAAGCGTCACGGCATCGTCATTCTCAAGATCATCGACGCCGGTAAGCTCAATCATCATTCGGTTGTATACGCGATCGAGTATGGCCTTGTTCTGGAAAATATACTCGACTCCGTCCGGTCCACGGAAACCGATGATACAGCCCACGGCGCGATACACTTCGTTATCGATGCCGGGGCTACCGTCAGGATGAGTGAAGTCATTTGGCCCGGTCTCTCCATCCAGGTTCAGGCCCCAGGAAAACTCACCTTCCACTTCAAGAAACTCGAACCCGTCCGGCTCGGTTGTCGGATGCCAGGTTTCGATTTCCTGCCTGAGTTGAGTCTCTTCAACTGAAAGAAATTCATGTGCCGGAAACAATTTCTCGAATTGTTCGCGCGGACCGTCATTGAAACCACGAGGGCACTCCTGGCGCCCATCCGCTGTCTGATAAACAGACCAGAACAGATCGGTCATCACATAGGCAATCGCACCGTCACGCAAACGACTGTCGTCGGCCTGCACACCGGCGCAAGCGATCGTCAGCAGACTTGCAAGGAAAATCGGCGCCCGGCCCATCAGAGTATTCCATCCATAAAATCATCGCGCAGCCAGAACGCTTTCAAGCCGTTGCGCTGGCCTCTCCATTCCCCGGCGCCGTCACCGTATACGTCACCCGGCAGTTTGTCCCCGGCGAACAGATACACCGGTCTGCCACGATAAGACCAGACTCGCAATGCTCCCGGTTCGCCTTCAGTTGTCAATCGACCGGTGTCCGGGTCGATAGTTAAAATACGCCAACTGCGATTTACACTCTTCGCATCGGCGCCCGCCGTAACGTAAGGCCAATGTTTAAGGCACTTTTCGGGATTGCCGCCGCCGCACATGGCAAGCCTGTAGACCTGGGTGTCTTGCGGGTGGTCACATGCGAGCTGGTCCGCGGAATCTTCGCCGCAGCGATAAACGTAAATCGTTCTGCCGTTTGAATCCGCCAGAACCTCTCCGGCGATAGTGGATCGCACGGTAAATTCTTGAGGGTAAGCCGGCGCCTTTTGCGTGAATACATTTTTCCACAGGGGATCATCGCTGCCCTGCTGGCTCCAGGAACCTGTATCCAGAACATGGGTATAGAGCGGCTGGCCTCTGAAGACCCACTGGCGTACGCCAGGCGAGCGCTCCAATATAGACCATTCACCCTGGGCGCGGGCCAATGCCGGAGCGAGGACCGGGCGCCGGTTTTCCAGACAGGCATCATGGCAATTCGTTGTCGTGGCGTTGTCGCCATCGTACGCATATACCGCTTCGTTCTTGTCCGTCGTGAGCATTCGGCCGATTGAAGTCGTCCTGACGGCAAAGCCGGGAGGAAGCAGCGAAGGCGGCCCGACGGGAACGCGATAAGCCGGCGAGTCGCCGCCGTAACGCCGCGTCGTACCGCCGATTACATCGCCGGGTTGTTCATCGCGAACGGACGTATAAAGCGGCTGCTCGTCGAATGCCCATTGCCGGCTGCCATCGTTGCGCTCAACGATCGTCCACTTGCCGACAGGTTCTGCATCGTCGCTTGCCGGCACCGGCGGCCATAGATCCACACAACTCAAACGGCGGTCGAGTTCAGGCAGCTTGATTCCCGGAGGATAAGGACTCATAAGCCCGGCAGTTACGGTGAGCACTTCGTCGTAGCACTGCGGCGTACCTGGCGGTTCTCCGCTGTAGCCATTGCGAAGTTTGTGCAGTGGCCATTGATAGAGAGTCTTGCCGGCGCTATCGGCAAAGACCGGGCCATCCAGTTCGCTCAACTCCACATGGAATACAGGCGGTGTGGGGATATCTCTAAAAGCTTCGGTAAAGAATTCCTGGTCTGCTGCGAGAACGGTCGAGCCAATGCCGGCGACGACCAGCGCCATGCACATCTTGAGGAGGGTAAGACAAGATGTTTTAAACCAGGATTTCACCAATCTCACCTGAGGTTGTGTTGCTCTTGTCTCCCCAGGACTCGATTTCCAGTCCCATCAGGCGTTGAGCGGTATAACCCAGGCGACAACCCGGCGATCCGGCCCCATCGATATGCAATCCTGTCTTTACCCGGCTGCCGGCGGTCCCCGCACTGAACATGGGAATCCCGTCTATGGCGTGAGTCTTGGCGAAAGACTGGTCTGTCGTGCAGTAAATCAGGGCGTTATCCAGCAAAGAGCCGTCTCCCTCCCTGAAACTGGCAAGAGCGCCAACGTAGTAAGCCCACTCTTCCATGG
This sequence comes from Pseudomonadales bacterium, assembly GCA_963666325.1. Taxonomy (GTDB): domain Bacteria; phylum Pseudomonadota; class Gammaproteobacteria; order Pseudomonadales; family Pseudohongiellaceae; genus UBA9145. The sequence goes on along the minus strand of OY762706.1, from coordinate 3,289,333 downwards.
CGCGGCGAGTGTACCAGGACACATTGGGCTGGTATCCGAGTTCGCTGTCCACCGCTTCTTCATGAGTCGCAGTGTGGTGGGGTTTGTCATAGCCCGGTTTGGTAGTGGCCGAAAAGGCAGACGCATAAAACATGTTGAACACGCGAGTCTGATCGCAGGCAACCGCCATCAGCATCAGCTCGGTCATCATCCGATGACGCTTCGATACGAGATCGGCATCGAGTCCGGTCGGCAGGTCTTCCGGCGCTTCACTGACGATACAAGCTTCGCGAGGGTCCGGTTTCGTCAATTGCAAATCAAAGCGCCTTTCAAGGTCACGCAATCCGGTAAAGTATTGATCCAGTCTTGCGCGATCCGCCGATCCCAAAGATTTTTCCAGCTTTTTGGCATCGTCCTGTACGGCGGAGAGCGCACTCTTTCTCACCATCACCCGCGGGTCCGGGGTAAAGGAATCGGCGTTAGGATCCTGAAAATCTTCTCCGAACAACCGCTGATAGAATCTCAGCGGCGACCATTCGGGAACATTTACCGAGTTACCGCCTTCGTAACTGGAGCTGTCCCGCACGTCACCGGTCGCGGTTGCGCTGAGGCTGCGGAATCGAGTGGCGTTGCCGATCTGGCGCGCAATGGAAACATCGATGGTTTCACCTGGGCGATTCTCCGAGGTCATCGGTGCGATGCCGGAACGTAAAACCACCCAGCCGGAGTGATGACATAAATTGGGCGCGTCATCCTTGAACACATGAAAATTGGTGTACAGGTTTATGTACTTCTGAATAGGCGCCAGGGCTGCTATTTCTTCCGGCAGATCGAAATCCGGTCCCGTTTTTTTCGGCACGAATATCGATTCGCTCATACCGAGACCCCAGGACCAGGTGCCGAAGCGCATGGGTATGGGAGCGCCATTGGCCAATGCCGATCCGTTCTCGTTAAGGAAAACATCCAGCAATGGCAGACCTATGGCAATCACACCGCCATTCATGGTTCCTTTCAAAAATCTGCGTCGATTGAATTTGCCCATGATTTCACCGTTGCGGCGGCGAGCCGAATTCAGGCCCACTGAATCGGTATGGCGTTTCACTCACATCTGAACCGTCCATACTACCTTGAATTTCACCCGGTGATACAGTGGAAAACGCCTCGCTTAGCGCTACATCACGTAACAGTGTGCTCAATTTGTATCCATTTGCGACAAAGCGATTTTCAAACCAGCTAATGATGTCGCGATCGCGCCTTAACGTCACCGGTCCACCGGTACCGTAGGCATAGAGGCGATTAACCAGACAGTTCGAGAGTTTCGGATGGTCCCGCATTGCCGACGCCAGGCCTTTCGCATCGTCGTAGAGCACGCCATCCAGCTCACCGCTCAAGTCCAGCGCCGCGCCGTTTTCAGTCTCCCGGAAACGACCGGCGCCATCGAAATTTTCCAGCGCAAGCCCGATAGGATCGGTAATGAGATGACATCCCGCACAAGACGGGTTGGTATTGTGTACGGCGAGTCGATCGCGCGCCGTGGCCGCATGTTCGGCTTCTTCCAGCAGGGAAAAATCAACGTTCGGAGGTGGAGGAGGCACTACCTGGCACAGGAAGCGCTCGCGTAGCGCCTGCCCCCGCAGTGTCGGTGAACTGCGCACCGCATGGGAATTCGCGGCGAGAAAGCTGACCTGTGTCAGCAATCCGATGCGCGGGCTGTCCGCGTCGAATTCATGGGGGACCCAGCCGTTGCCGGCGGGAATGCCATAGACCACCGCCAGTGACGGAGACATGAACGTCTTGCGCGTGGTGAACAGATCACGATAGTCCGATTCCTGGTGAAGCAGGTGATCGACGATGGTTCGCAGTGTCTGTTCCCGCGCATCCTGCAAGGTGGACCCGGTTACCATCGGATAGACGATCGGATCTTTTGCCAGGCTATTGAATTCATCGAAACCGAGCATGTCATCGAAGAACGCACGCATGCCCGATTCGAGTCTTGCGCTGGAAAGCATCCGCTCGACAGTGGCGCTCAGCCCTGCCCGGGTATGTAATTCTCCGCTTTCCGCCGCATCCAGCAAAGCATGGTCGGGAGGCCCGTTCCACAGGAAAAAACTCAAGCGGGAGGCTAATGACCACGCGTCAAGTCGCTCCAGTCCAGGGCGGTTCGGATGGGGTTCGGCTTGATCCACGATGAACAGGAATTCCGGGCTGATCAGTATTGACTCGAGCGCCAGGGCCAATCCTGAATAGAAATTTTCCGTTTGTTCCGCCGCGTAGCCGGCGATGTCGACAAGCTCGGCCAGTCGAACGTCCTCGAGAGTCTGGCGATAGAGTAGTCGACCCGTCTCGCTTAAGAACAGTTCGGCACAAGCCGGATCGGCTTGTTCCGGAGATTCCGGCCGGCAGGGGATCAGAAAATCACGATGCGCCTCGTCGACTGCTTTTGCCGCTATTGACGTTGCGGTCTGCTGAATTTGAGAAACCTGATCCGACGTAACGCCTACATAAGCGGCGCCGGAAGCCAGCAGGCCATCGGTCCTGGCCATCGGTGGAATCGGAGGGAGTATGCTGTTGCTGATGTCCTCGCCGAAAACCTGCGCAATCGTATTCGCGTATTGCTCTCCGGTCATCAGGCGCGTTCTGGGTTCCGAAGCGCTTTGCGGCGGCTCTGCCGGAGTAGCGGAATCACGCCCGCAGGCAGCCAGCAAAAGCGTTGCGACAATTGCGGTTGCACCGGCTGGCCGCGCCAGTTTTCCGGCAAACGAAAGGGACAAATTGAATTGCCTCATTTGCTGGTAAAGTCAAATGGAGCCAACAACGCATAATAGGATATTGATTCCGGATGATCAAAGGCCAGGTCAGCACCGAACAGATTCGGACTTATCGGCCTCGACCCGGTCGTCGAAGACGCCTCCGGGCGCGGTTAGTTCCCGTCCGCCCCGGCCTCCAGACACGCGATGGCGGTCACCACCGGAACCCACCGTTGCCAGCCCTGGTCGGCATAGGTCTGCGCCTCCGCGGAAAGCATGATCGTGCTGTCGTTCGCTGTCCCCTTCAGCGTGTGCAGCACGCGCAGCCAGCGCTCGACGTGGGCCGCGCCGTTATGCGTCTCCCCGGCGTAGCCCTCCACGTCCGACAGCAACTCCGGCGAAACGCAACCCGCGGGGGACTCGGGCGTTATTTCCTGCTGGTCCGTGTCCTGCTGGTCCGTGCCCTGCTGATCCGTGCCCTGCTGGTCCTGCTGCGACCCGGCCGCTTCCAGCGCATTCAGCGCGGCGACCACCGGAACCCACCGTTGCCAGCCCTTGTCGGCGTGGGTCCGCGCCTCCGCCGCCGTCATCGGCGTGTAACCGTTGTCGTCGCCGAACGCGGCCAGCACCCGCATCCAGCGGTCCACATGCTCCTGGCCCTCATCCGTCTCCGCCGCATAGTCCCGCACCTGCGCCACCAGCGCGGACTGGTCCGTGCCCTGCTGATCCGTGCCCTGCTGGTCCTGCTGCGACCCGGCCGCTTCCAGCGCATTCAGCGCGGCGACCACCGGAACCCACCGTTGCCAGCCCTTGTCGGCGTGGGTCCGCGCCTCCGCCGCCGTCATCGGCGTGTAACCGTTGTCGTCGCCGAACGCGGCCAGCACCCGCATCCAGCGGTCCACATGCTCCTGGCCCTCATCCGTCTCCGCCGCATAGTCCCGCACCTGCGCCACCAGCGCGGAGTCCACGCCCGGGGTCACGGGATCGCCCACGACCGAATCCCCCTCGCTCTGCGTCGTAAGCCCGTCCGCCGCCGGCGCGTCGTCGTCGAGCAGGGCCACGGTGACCGTCGACGGCGTGCCCGCCGTGTAGCCGTCGCCCGGCTTGATCCTGGCCTCCACCGCGCCGTCGGCGCGCTGCCGCTCGTCGGACCAGACCGTGACCGTCCAGGTGGCCGAGGTCGCGTCCGCGGGGAGCGTCACCGTGCCGGTCTGCTCGCGCCCGACGTAGTCCAGACCCTCGCCCATCTCCTCCGCCGCGCCCAGGTTCACCGCGATGTCGATCCCCGGCGCCGCGTCGGCCGTGACCGTGAAGGTCACCTCGCCGCCCTCCGTCACCGAAGCCGCGTCGGTGGAGATCGTCACCGACGGGGGCGTCGCCGCGACCTGCGAGGCAGTGTTGTCGTCTTCGTTCATGACCGGGTTCGCGTCGCTGACCGTGACCGTTGTCTTGCCCGTGGCGGCATAGTAGTCCTCGCCGCCGAGCATTATGATGTCCACCTTGCTGTCGCCATCGAGGTCAGCGCTCGCCATGGTAGGCACTTCCACGTCCACGAAGTAATGATAGGCCGGAATCTCGACGCTGCGGGGGTTCTCTCCATACGCCCGCAGCGGATTCGACAAGTTCGGCGCCGGGACCACACGCTCGCCGTCGTAGTCGGCGAGGTAGTAGTTCACGGTGGTGGGAGAGGGCAGCATGAACCAGGGATCCATGCTGAACCGGACGGTGAAGGGCTGCCCTTCCTCGACGGAGGCGGGGCCGACGACATCGACCGAGACGAACGACTGGCGCGTCGTGTCGTTGAGCGCGATCGAAACCGAGGCGGTTCTGCTGGTGTCGCTACTATCTTGAAATTCCACCGTAATGATTTCTTGACCTTCGGCAACGTGGTCGGCAATCGCGCTCAGGGTGAGCCTGTACGCGCGGCCCTCGCTGTCCCAACGACCGTCGCGAGTGCCATCGAACAGGCCTCCGCAGGCATCAAAGCCAATTGTCCGCAAGCTGAGGTCAAGCAGGAGCGAACAACTGGAGCTATAAGCGATGCCGCTAACTTGTACTATAGGCGGGCCCCAGTTGCTGGGAAAGCCGGTGAAGGTGAAGGTATCGACCGTTCCCTCGTCTATCGAGGTCGGCGAGACGCTCAGGGTTGGGGTTTGCGCGACGGCGCCGGACGGCAGGCCCGCCAGCAGCGGCGCCAGCAAGCAGAAGGCCCGGCAACGGGCAAGGACGCTGCTGCCGGTAGCGGCGGCAACGCCCCCGACACGGGCATTGCAATGAAGATGCGCGCCGCGACGGGCGCCGTCGCGGGACGAGTCAGGCGGGCAAGCGGGAAGCCGAAACCGGCGCCGCCATGCGCCGGACGCACTCATGGCCGGCGATCCGGCGATCCGGCGATCCGGCGATCCGGCGATCCGGCGATCCGGCGATCCGGCGATCCGGCGATCCGGCGATCCGGCGATCCGGCGATCCGGCGATCCGGCGATCCGGCGATCCGGCGATCCGGCGATCCGGCGATCCGGCGATCAGTCTCATGATCGGATTCCCCGATCCCCCTGTCAACCCCAGACGGTCAAATCCCCTCATCGCGTGATCCTCCTCTTCCCCATCGTCCAATCCCGCGGAACCGACCGCAGCATAGACAGAGTGTAACCCAGCGGTTCTCATTTTAGCAATCAGAGGTCATTCGGCGCAGCAATTCTCATTTTGACTGGGTGGCGACAAGTTCGCCCCCACAAAAACCGCTATGCGGTTTTGACTCCCCCAGAAGGGGAGTCAAATCTGCTCAGCAGATTCGGTGGGGGTTTCCCCCACTCGGCTGATCGCCAAAATGAGAACTGCTGCATTCGGCGGTGATTTCCAACCATCCGGCATGGATCGCTAACGTTGCCGCGCTACCTGCCCGGCGGTCACGACACCCGCTGAATTGTCCCAGGAATTGCGAATGTAACTGGCGACCGCTGCAATTTCTTCGTCATCGAGCAAGTATTGAAACTCATCCATGGGTTCCCTCCATTTTGGAGGCAGCGGATGTCCTGGAGATTCCGGCCCGTACAAGATGGCATTGATCATGGACGTCGGATTCGAGGACTGCACAACCAGACTACCCGCGTTGAGTCTGGGCGCCATCTCGGGATCACCCTCACCGGTTGGAAGATGGCAGGTGCCGCAGTGGAGATTATAGATGGTCCGGCCGCGTCCCATAATTTGCGAATCCGGCATTTCTGCCACGGGCTCGTCGACAGCAGGCAAACTCTTGAGGTAGACCGCCATGGCATTGACATCACTGTCCGACAGAAATCGCGTACTGTTCATGATGACTTCGTTCATGGGCCCAAACGATTCCAGAAACTCGTTTCGCGCCAATTTCAAGTAGTCTTCAATTTCCTGTTGTGTCCACAATCCAAGACCGCGCTCCGTTGAAGTAAGATTGGGTGCGGTCCAGGGCCGGTGTGCTCCGGTTCTAACGCGGTCCAGGTACTCGCCACCACTCATGTACAACTCTTTTCGTTCTGCCCCAAGACCGTTTCGCGGGGTGTGGCAGGCGCTGCAGTGAGTCAACCCTTCAACCAGATAAGCGCCTCGATTCCATTCATCGGATTGTTCCTCGTTTGGTTCAAATACTCCCTGCTCGAAATAGATTGCTTTCCAAAAGGCCATTAGTGGTCGGATATTGAATGGAAACGATAGCTCGTTTACCGGCGCCGCCAGATTTACTGGTGGAATACTTCGCAAATAAGCATAGATCGCAGCAATGTCTTCATTCGAAATCCTGGTAAATGCAGTGTAAGGAAACGCCGGATAAAGGTGCTCATTATCGGGTCGGACTCCATGCCGCATCGAATTCAGGAAATCCCGATCGCTCCAGTTGCCGATTCCGGTGTCCGCATCGGGAGTGATATTGGTTGAATACAGTGTGCCAAACGGCGTTTCGAACGCCAGTCCACCGGCCATGAACTCGCCTGTGGCCGTGGTGTGACAACTCGCGCAATTGCCGGCGATCGACAGATACTCACCTCGCGCCAACAACTCATCGCCGCTGATATCCAGGATGGCGATCGGACCGTCTTCCTCGCTCGAATCGGAACGCAACAGGAAGGCAGTCAGGACAACTATCGCAATTAGGGCCGCAACGGCAATGTGGCGCAAGGAAAATGTCAAATCGGCTACTCGATGTAATTGCCGCAATTACAACGACATCGACCGGTTAAGTCCAGTGGTGACTTCGATCCGTCGCCGTCTGGTGAAATCACGCTGTGCGTTTTCTGTGGTCGTTCTGCGTTTTGGGTTTCTGTGTTAGCGTTGGGGGCATTGGGCGGAGGACGGACAATTGGAAACGTACGGACTGTTAGGGAATTTCAGGAGAGGAATTTGTGTGTTGGCAGCGAGCCTTGTCGTTGCGTACTCTCCGCTTCTTTTGGCGCAGGCTGTTTTTACCGACGATGAACTGCTGGCTGCGGATCGTCCAATTGCCGCCGGCCACTCTTTCTGGATGGAAGAGCTGACCTTTATGGAAATTCGGGATTTGATTGCCGATGGGACTACGACAGTCATCGTTTCTACCGGCGGCATAGAAGAGAACGGACCCTATCTGGCAACCGGGAAGCACAACCTGATACTCGAAGCAATTTGCCCCGCTATCGCGGAGAAACTGGGCAACGCCCTGTGTGCGCCCATTGTCAAATTCGTGCCGGAAGGAAACATCGATCCGCCCAGCGGCGCCATGAAATTTCCCGGAAGCATCAGTCTGACCGCGGCAACCTACGAGGCTTTGTTGATCGACATCGCGCTCAGTCTCAGACAGTCCGGTTTTACCGACATCGTCCTGATCGGCGACAGTGGCGGGAATCAAACCGGCATGGCCAATGTCGCGGCGGCATTGACAACTCTATGGGAAAGTGGGGAAACGCGAATCCACTTCGTCAGGGAATTCTATAGTCCGGGCTGGGAAGAAACGGAGCAGTTTACCGAGCGGCAACTTGGCGTTGCCGAATCGGGACACGATGGGTATCACGACGATATTTGGGTGACCGCTATGATGATGGTTACGGATCCCGATCAGGTTCGATTCGCCCAACGGGTCGATGCCGGCCTTGCGTCAATCAACGGAGTTTCCATTGTCCCCGTGGAAGAGACCATAGAGCTTGGCGAGAAAATGGTCGAATTTCGCGCTGAATATACCGCAAATGAAATTCGCCGGGTCTTATCGGCATCCAGAGATTAGTCAGCCGGAAATTCGTCGCCCTGCAGCCAGCGCGCGGCCGGCCAGGCCAGCAATGCCCCGATGGGCGGGGCGGTCAGATATAACCAGATCAGATCCAGATTCTCCGCCGCCAGCGCCGGTCCGATCGAGCGGGCCGGATTCATCGAGGCGCCGGTGACGCCGCCGCCGAACATGCTCAGCAAGGTAACCGCGGCGCCGATGACGAGCCCCGCCATGGTTTTCTTTGCGCCATTGCCGCTGAGCACGTTGAATATCACGAACATGAGCATGAAAGTAAGCAGAATCTCGAACAGGAAGCTGCGCGGAACGTCAATCACCGTCGCCGTCATGCCATAGCCGGAATGTTCGGGGAACAGCAGTCTCAAGGTGAAGGCCGCGACGATTGCGCCGAAGCATTGCGCGGCGATATAGGGCAGCAGCAAATTGCGCGGCAGACGGCCCGAGGCGCAGAAAGCGACGCTCACCGCCGGATTGATATGGGCGCCGGACACGTTCCCCAGCGAATAGACCACGGCCATGACCACCATGCCGAAGACGAGATTGACGCCGAGGGCGCCGAAGCCGACATTGAAGAGATCGTTGGCGACCACCGCGCCGCAGCCGGTGAATACCAGCGCGAAAGTGCCGACCGCCTCGGAGCCGAGAATTTTCCAGTTCATTGCCTGTTCCCGTTGTTGCCGCTCCGGCGCATTATCGCCGACCCGCATCCGGTTGTCGCTAGCATCGAGGCAGCCGTTTTCTTATACTTCCCGCACACTTCACGCTCGGATAGGGGAACCCTGTGACCACATTCAGATTGAACGGAGAGCTTCGGGAACTCGATACAGAGCCCGAAATGCCCCTGCTTTGGGCGCTGCGCGACGAGCTTGGCATGACCGGAACCAATTTTGGCTGCGGCATCGGCAATTGCGGCGCCTGCACGGTACACGTCGATGGCTACGCCGTGCGCAGTTGCGTCACTCCGGTGAGCGTCGTCGAAGGGCGCGACATCACCACCATAGAAGGGCTCGCCACCGCGGTGGGAAGCGACGGCCTGAGTCCTGTGCAGCAGGCCTGGATCGACCACCAGGTTCCCCAATGCGGCTATTGCCAGTCGGGCATGATCATGGCGGCGTCTTCGCTGTTGGCGCGCAACCCCTCGCCTTCCGACGCCGATATCGACGCGGGCATCACCAATATCTGCCGCTGCGGCTCCTATCCCCGGATACGCAAGGCCATCCACGCCGCGGCGGCGACCATTGCCGCGGCAAACACTGTGTAGGAACCGATCATGAACAAACCAAAAATCAGCCGGCGCAAATTCCTGCTCGTATCCGCGGTCGCCGGCGGCGGCGTACTGATCGGCTATGCCGCCAGCCGTCCGAGCAGGCACCGGCTCGCCAACGACAGCCTCGCCGGCGACAACGAACGTTTTGTCACTTCCTGGATTCGCCTGCAGCCCGATAACCGGATCACGGTATACGTACCGCATTCCGAAATGGGCCAGGGCATCCATACCGCCCTGGGCCAGATGGCGGCCGACGAACTCGACGCCGCTTGGGAACTTGTCGACATCGAACAGGCCCCAGCTACCGATCTGTTCGCCAACGACGCCTTCGTCAAGGGTTTCGGCAGGGAACTGCTGCCCCCGTTTCTGATGGGCCTCGTCAACGCCAGCGCCCTGACCGTGGCCCGGGTCGCCAACCTGCAAACCACCGGCGGCAGTTCCTCGGTGCGCTATACCGGCGAGAACACCATCCGCGTAGCGGGCGCCGCGGCAAGACAGATGCTGCTGGAATGCGCCGCCGACCGCTGGGGCGCGGCAGTCGATGAATGCACCACCGAACTGAGCCATGTGCATCATTCCGCCAGCGGCCGCTCGATTCCCTATGGCGATCTGGCCGAGGCCGCGGCCGAGCTCGAACCACCCGTCGAGCCCATTCTCAAGGACCGCTCACAATTCAATATCATGGGCAGAGCCATTTCCAGACGCGATATTCCGTCCAAGGTCGACGGCAGCGCGCCCTATGGCATCGATGCCCACAGCGAGGATATGCTGTACGCCGCCTTGCGGCTGGCGCCGGTTTTCGGTGCGAAACTCGCCTCGGTGGATGCAACTGAGGCGCTAGCGCAACGCGGAGTGCGCAAAGTAGTCGAACTGGAAGACGGCTATGCCGTGGTCGCGGACAACTACTGGCGCGCGAAACAGGCGCTGGAACTGGTAAGAGCCGAGTTCACGCCCACGGAAAACGACGGGGTTTCAAGCACGGTGCTGGCGGAAAGATTCGACAGTGCGCTTGCCGAAGACAACGGATCCCGGGACTTCGAAAGCGGCGACGCCGACGCGGCGCTGGAAGACGCGCAGGACGTGTTCGAAGCGAATTACCGCGTGCCCTATCTTGCCCACGCCGCCATGGAGCCCATGAATTGCACGGTGCATATTCAGGGCGACCGGGCCGACCTCTGGACCAGCACCCAGGACGCCCTCGGCATCAAGGGCAGAGTCGCCGCAGTGGCGGGCCTGAACGAAGACGATGTCACTTTCCACCACAGTTACCTCGGCGGCGGCTTCGGCCGGCGCCTGCCGTTCACCTGGAACGTGATCGATCACGCTACCTTGATCGCGATGGAGTTCGACGCGCCGGTGAAAACGATCCTCACCCGCGAGGAAGACATGCGCCAGGATTACTACCGGCCCGCGGTGCACAGCAATTTCAAGGCGGCGTTCGACGCCGAAGGACGCTTGACGGCCTGGCATAACCACTTCACCGGCCCGATCCAGGTCCCGGGCGCGGCGCACATTCCCTACGCCATACCGAACCAGTCGATCCGCGTCGTTGACGTGGAAACCCACGTGCCCATCGCCTCCTGGCGCAGCGTCGACCATTCCCAGCAGACTTTCTTCATCGAATCCTTCATCGACGAGATCGCCCATCGCAGGGGAACCAATCCCTATCAATTGCGCATGGAACTGCTTGAGGACCATCCGCGTCACCGCAATGTGCTGCAAGTCGCGGCGGAATCGGCGGGATACGGCAGCGGGCTGCCCGAAGGCCGTGCGCTGGGCATCGCCGTCCAGGAAAGTTTCGGCAGCATCGCCGCCCAGGTCGCCGAAGTCTCCATCGGCGAAGACGGCCGCCCCATCGTACACAAGGTTACCTGCGCGATGGACTGCGGCTGGGTGGTAAATCCGGACACCGCCGAGGCGCAGATCGAAAGTGGCATCATTTTCGGCCTCACGGCGGCGCTATACGGCGCGATCACAATCGAAAACGGCCAGGTCGTGCAAGGCAATTTCCCGGATTACGAGATGTTGCGCATGGCCGACTCACCGGAAATCGTGGTGCATCTGGTGGAATCCGGCAATGCGCCTGGAGGCCTCGGCGAGCCGGCGACACCGCCGGTAGCCGCCGCCGTTGCCAACGCGATCTACATCCTCACCGGCCAGCGAGTGCGCGAACTCCCCATCGGCGACCACGACTTTACGCTCGACCAGTCGCTTGCGGGCAATGTTTGAACGGCAGGCGTGGCTGGCGCCATGCATGAGTCGCATTAGTTTAGCGACTGGCTGAAGCGAAACGTGGCGCGGCAAATATGAATGGGCACAGGTCGCCAGTTTGCTGGATTGTCGCCGGACCGAACGGTGCGGGCAAGACTACATTCGCTCTGAATTATTTGCCCCGAGTCGCCAATTGCCATGTATTTGTGAACGCGGACCTGATTGCTGCGGGCCTTGCGCCGCTCGCACCGGAAGGTAAGGCCATTGCGGCAAGTCGTGTGTTTTTGAAAGAGATTTCACGAAACATCGATGCCAAGCGTGACTTCGGCTTTGAGACCACTCTGTCTGGTCTCGGCTACCGTCAACAGATCAAGCGTCTTAGTTCAGAAGGCTGGCGGATCGAGTTGATATACTTGGCATTGCCAAACGTTGAACTGGCGATGAACCGGGTTGCCGAGAGAGTGCTGCACGGCGGACACAATATCCCACGAGTGGAAATTAAAAGACGCTTTTTCCGCAGTCTGAATAATTTTCTGGACGAGTATGCTTATCTTGCAGACCGCGCGGTGTGTTATTTTAACGCTAGCCAGGAGCCAGTCTTGATATTTACCCAGCGAAAAGGGGAACGGGTAGTATCGGAGCGTGAGCTATTGCGAGAACTGGAAAAACAGAAAAGTAATGTCGTTATCTGAAGACAAGAAATTTGCATTGCGCGGGCTCGATTCCTTGCGCCAATCCGTTGCCGAAGCGCTTGAACGCAAGCGCTGCCTCGGCCAATATGCCGTTTTCTGGCGCGATGGCCGCGTGGTCTGCGAAGGCCCCGACGCTCCGGACCCGGAGGAATGTTCAAATCCATCGAATAGTCCTCCGGGTAGCGGCCAACGGTTTCCCTAATCACATCGTTCATCTTTCGTCCGGAATGAACTTCCTGTTCACCAGGCTCCCCCGAATCCTACGTCCACCGGGTTGCAACTGGATGAGCTTGCCTGGCTTGTCTGGGTCGCCGACATACACAGGCTCACCTGCGGCGTGACGCTCTCGAACAATATCCAGCCTTTCTTCAATTGGTTTGCCACGCTCCAGTCGCTCGGCTAGCGCTTCTCTGAGAATTCTGTCTTTGTATCTATTTACCATGCAACTGTTTGGTTTTTCGACTCGGAACATCTGATTCCACGTTTTGCTGGACAAGAGGTCAAAGCAATGATCTCCCCCTCGACCGTGGATTCCAAGTTTCTTGCATGAATTTTTCGTCAAGTAAATCGCTCGCCGGGCGCGTCTAGTCCAGCCGACCTCGACCTAGCGGGGACAAGAATGAGGGACTTGACGAGCCGCATGCTTTAGAGGTATTACTTTAATCACATTTGTATTAATGTGATCGACATGAGCACAATTTCCCTCAAAGTGCCGGATACTCTCGAAGCGGAGCTTTGCGCGGCTGCGAGCCGTCGGGGCGTCAGTAAGTCGGCGCTGGTTCGTGAGGCGATTCAGTCGTATCTGCTTACCGCGGAGAAAGCGGAAAGGCCTGAATCCGCCCTTTCCCAGGTCGCTGACCTGGTGGGCGCTTTTCCCGGGCCCGCGGATCTGTCGGTGGGCAAGAATCATCTGGATGGTTTCGGTGAGTGAAACCGGAATCATCCTGGACACTGGGCCCCTGATAGCGCTGTTGAACGGCAACGACCGGCATCACAAGTGGGTTCGCGAAACCTGGAGCCAACTCTCCTTTCCACTGCTCGTTTGCGAGCCCGTTCTGGCCGAGGCGCATTATCTGGCCCGGCGCCTCGGCCCTGGTGCGCAACGAGCAATCATGCAGTTCTTCGAGCGTGGGATGTTCCGGTTGTCATTCAGTCTTGTTGACGAGCTGACCGCGGTTGGCCGCTTGTTGACAAAATACGAGGATGTTCCCATGTCACTCGCGGATGGCTGTATCGTTCGTATGGCTGAACAGCAGTCCCACAGCGTGGTATTCACCCTCGATAGTGACTTTACCGTTTACAGAAAGCACACAAACCAGCGCATTCCGCTACTGTCTTCGGCAATCTCGTAGCAGCCGGAAATTCCATAACTTCGCGACCGGCGAGAAGCTTTGTCCAGTCTTGCCTAGTCCAGCCGCTTGCTGAAGCGCAGGACCGCCAGGGTCAGGGCGACGGCGGTGAACGCGGCGAGCGCGATGACTTCCTGCGTCATCATCCAGACGTCCGCGCCGCGCAGGACGATGCCGCGAATCAAGCGGTTGAAATGCGTCAGCGGCAGCACTTCGGCGATGCCCTGGGCGATTTCGGGCATGCCTTCGAAGGGAAACATGAAGCCCGACAGCAGGATCGAGGGCAGGAAGAAAAAGAAGGTCATCTGCATGGCCTGAAACTGGGTGGCGGCAACTGTCGAGATAAGCAGGCCCAGCGACAGGTTGGCTGAGATGAAGATCAGCGCCGCCAGCAACACCTGCCATTCGCTGCCCATGATCGGCACGGAGAATATGACGCGCCCTACCGCCAGGATGATTACGAGCTGGATCAGCCCGATGACAATGTAGGGCACGATTTTCCCGAGCATCAGTTCCACGGTCCGCACCGGCGTGTTGATCAGCAACTCCAGATTTCCCCGCTCACGCTCGCGCACGATGGCGACTCCGGTGAACAGCACCATGGTCATGGTAAGCACCACTCCGACCAGGCTGGGCACGATGTTCACCGCCGAACGGCGCTCCGGGTTGTAGTAATTGCGCACTTCGATCATGCGTTGCTGCTCTTGCAGTCCGGATTGGGAGTCGAATCGCAGCGGGATCGCCGCCAGTCCCTCCGCCACGCCGAGGATGATCGGATCGGTTCCATCCACTAGCAGTTGCAGTGCAGGACGGTCGCGGGAAATCACCCGGCGATCGAAATCGTCCGGTATGGCGACGCCTACCGATATCGCTCCCGCATCGAGCAACTGCACCAGTTCCCCGACGCTGGCGACGCGCTGGCGCAGCGCGACGACCTGGGTAGCGCCCAGGTCGGCGATGAGTTGGCGCGAAAGATGCGAGTCGGCTTCGTCGACGTAGGCGGCCGTGAGATTGCGCACATCGGTATTGATGGCGTAGCCGAACAGCAGTAACTGGATCAGCGGGATGCCGACGATCATGCCGAAGGTGAGCCGGTCCCGTGACAGTTGCAGCAACTCCTTGTGCATGATGGCGAATATGCGGATCAGGGATTTCATGAGTCCACCGCTTCCGTGGTCCCGGGCCGGGTTTCGCGCAATTCGGTGACGGCAACGAAGATGTCCTCGATATCGGGAAAGACCCGATCGACCTCGGCCGTGATGCCAGCGTGGCGCAGGGCCCGGGCAACGATGGCGGCCGGCTCGGAGACGTGTTTCGGAAGCTGCGCGCGCAGCCGCGTTCCAAGCCGGGTAAGACTGACGATTTGCGGAACTCCGTGCAATGCAATATGCGCCGCGTCGATGTCGTCGGCTTGCACTTCGATGACATTCGTGGCGATGTTCTCGCCCAGCGAGCGCGGCGATCCGTCGGCCACTTTCACGCCCCGGTCGAGAATCGCCAGGTTGTGGCAGCGCACCGCTTCGTCCATGTAATGGGTAGACACCAGGATGGTCGTGCCCTGCTCCGTCAGTTCAAATAGCGATTCCCAGAAATCCCGGCGATTGCTTGGGTCCACCGCGCTGGTCGGCTCGTCCAGCAGCAACAGACGCGGCCGGTGCATGGTCGCCGCGGCGAGCGCGAGACGCTGCTTCTGGCCGCCGCTCAAGGTGCCCGCGCGTTGCCGCTCCCGGCCGGTCAGACGGAAGCGGCTGAGCAGTTCGTCCATGCGCCCGCGGCGCTCCCGCCGCGATATGGCATAGACTTCGCCGATGAATTGCAGGTTCTCGCGTACGCTCAGGTCCTCGTACAGCGAAAATCGCTGGGTCATGTAGCCGATTTGCTGTTTGAGCGCTTCCGAATCGCGGCCGGCATCGAGTCCGAGTACGCTGGCCTGGCCGGAACTCGGCGTCAGCAGGCCGCAAAGCATGCGGATGGTGGTGGATTTGCCGGAGCCGTTGGGGCCGAGAAAGCCGTAGATTTTCCCTGTCGGGACGTTGAGATCGACATTGCTGACCGCAACCAGGGCGCCGAAACGACGGGTGAGGCCGCGCGCCTGGATCGCGAATTCGCCGTTACTCTGCATATCTCGACAACGCCAGGCGTTAGTCGAACAACGCCTGTACCGGAAGTCCCTCCGGCAGCCGTTCCGGTAAATCGGGCATGCGCACCTCGGCGAGGAACGAGAGTCGTCCGCGGTCCCGTTCGGTAAGCGCGAAGTAAGGCGTGAAACTCGCTTCGGCGGCAATGCGGCGAACGGTTCCGTTTATCGGTTGCCCGATGCCGTCGACGGCGATGCGCATGGGGCTTCCGACCCGTAGTCCCGCGCGCAACGGCTCGGGAATATATACCCGGGCGTAAGGTTGTTCGCCGGTCAACAGTACGGCTACCACATCGCCCGGCCGCGGACGCTCGCCGACTTCGAAAGGTAGCGTATCGACCACGCCATCCACCGGCGCCGCCACGTGCAGGCGTTCGCGGTCGAGCTTGAGCGAATCGAGTTGCGCTCCGGCCTGGCTGAGCAGACCGCGGGTCTGTTCGATCTGTTCCGGCCTTGTGCCGGCTTCGAGTTCAGCCAGCCGCGCCGAGACGATCTCGATTCTGGCGCTGGCGGATTCGAGCAGATTGCGGGCCTGGTCGACGCTTTCTTCCGAAGTCAGGTTGCGTTCGCGCAAGCCCGTGAGCCGGTTCAGTTCGCGCTCGCGGAAATCGCGTTCGATCTCGGTCTCGAGCAGGCTGGCGCGAGTGGCTTCGATGGTCTCTACCCGCGGGCCGTTGACCTGTTCTTCGAGCAGCGCCTCTATGCGGGCGATATTGGCCTGTGCTTCGCGAATGCGGATGTCGAGCCGTGCCGTGTCCTGCCGCAGGATCGGCGCGCCGGCGGCGAGCGCGTCGCCTTCAAGCGAAGCTATTTCAACAATGGGCTCATTGGATTCCGCGACCACTTCGACGCGATCGGATTCGAGTTGCCCGTAAGCCTGCAGGGGCGGCTCCTCGCAGCCGGTCAGCGCAAGCAGTGGCAGAAAGAAAAATCCTGGCCAGATTTTCATCCTCCACATTTAATGTGAGGCGATTCGGGATGTCAAAAGGATCGGGGCGCCCAAGTAGCCGGAACCCGGCTGCGTGCTACAATGCCCGGCCCCGTAAGGAGACGGCCGCATGACTGTTCTGGTTCTCGGATTGATCCTTTTTCTCTTGCCTCACACGCTACGGGAATTCGGCCTGCGCGAAGCGCTGGCCGGCCGCTTTCCGTCGCCCGGCGCGTACAAGGGCGTCTACAGCCTGACCGCCCTGCTCGGACTCGCGCTGATCGTCTGGGGCAAGTCCATAGCGCCGTTCGTCATGGTCTGGGAGCCACCTTTCGGCCTGCGCAATTTTTCCCACTTCCTCATGATTCCGGTTTTCTGGCTGCTGCTGGCCGGCGCGATGCCAATGTCCGGGCTGCGCCGCCAATTGCGCAATCCCATGGTGCTCGCGGTAACCTTGTGGGGCGCGGCGCATCTTTGGACCAATGGCGACCTCGCCTCGATGCTGCTGTTCGGCGGTTTCACCTTGTGGGGGGCGATCAAGTTTTTCAGCCTCTGGCGCGGCACCGCGGTTCCCGCCTACAGATTTCGCATGGCCACCTGGGACATCGTCAGCGGATTGCTTGGCCTGGTGATCTATTGGGCCGTGTTCATCTTTCACGGCGACCTGTTCGGGGTGGGTCTGGTGCTGTGAGAATTCTCGCCCTCACGCTGCTGATCGCTCTCGCTTCCCAGGCGCGGGCGGCCGAAGACTACGCGCAATACTGGAATGGCGTCTGGGCCGCCGAGGGCACGCTGTTTTCGGTGGAGGTGACCGTCACGGACGGCCGCGTCGAATTGCGCCAACTCGAATCTCTCGGCTTCCAATGGGCGAGTTCCGCGGGCAGGGTGGCAGGGTCGATACTGGAGATTGAAGTCGACTACGCCGGCGTGTCGGGCGTGATTCGCGCCCGGCTCGAAGACGCGAACACCGCCATCGTATTCGCCCACACCTGCATGCCCGATTTCATGGTTGTCTGTGCGCTCGCGAAAAACCGCCAGGCGACGTTCCGCAAGGTCAGCGAGTAACTTCGCCGCAATTGTCCTGGCTTTGCCGGATATAGGCGATGATCTTCCAGACGTCGCTGTCGCCTTCCGGGAAATTCTCGCCGAATCCGACCATCCGCGTATCCGGGACGCCCTCCTTGATGATGCGAAAGATCTCCGCGTTGTCCTCTGCGTGGGTCCACCGGCAGTCGAACAGGAACAGCGCATCGGCCTGATCGGCCTCTTCTTCTATTAAGCCGTGACAGAAACTGACGCAGGAGCCGAGAAACAGATCCTGACCTCTCTGCAAGGCGGCAGGGTCGTTCATGTAGCCGGCGACGATGAATTCCGGAGTCGACAGCGGCAGGGCCGGCTCCGCCGGAGCCTGGACGGTTTCGCCCTCCCCGCAAGAGACAAGAATGGGCAGAACAAGGGCAAGGCAGAATTTGTTCATCAAGCGGTTTCCGGCCCCAGCGGCTTGAAAGTCGCGAGCAATTGCGGCAGCAGTGTCAACGATCCGGTGAGGGCGACCAGCATGGCCAGGCTCGTCAGCAGGCCGAATATGCCGGTCGGAATGAAATTCGACAGGACCAGGATCGAAAAACCGGCGACGATCGTCATCGAAGTGAAATACATCGCCCGGCCGATGCTGTCGTGGCAGTAATACATGGTCTTGCGATAGTTCCCGAACCGCGGAAATACGCGCCGGAACCGATACATGTAATGAATCGTGTTATCGACGCCGATGCCCACCGAAACGGCGGCGATGGTAATCGTCATGATGTCGAGCGGAATATCGAGCCAGCCCATTATGCCGAGCACCAGCGAGGCGGCGATGGCATTGGGAACGATGCAGAGCACCGCGATCAGCAGCGAGCGGAACAAAACCAGGAACATCAGCATGATTGCGAGCATGACCACCCCGAGAGTGAGGATCTGGGACTGGAACAGGCTTTGCAACACGTTGTTGTACATCACCAGCAATCCGGTCAGGCGCACCTGATCGGGCTCATAGCCGAACTCCTCTTCGAGACCGGCCTCGACCCGTTGCAGCAGTTCATTTCGATTCAGGTCCGGCGCCGATTCGCGCACGCGCACATTGAAACGCAGTTCGCTGTCGTCGATCCGCACGAAAGGATCCAGCACCGCCTCGCGCAAGGTTTGCGGAATGCGGTTGTACATCACCGCCCAGAGCAGGCCGTCCACCGGTTCATGGTCGTTGAGTTGCTCGGCGAGTTGCACGACGGCGCCCAGGGAGAGCACCTTGCCGGTATAGGGGTCGGCGTCGAGATATTCATGAATCGCCTTGACCTCGGCCATGCGCGGCGCGGTGAACCAATAAGCGTCGTCCGACTCGCCGCCGAAGCCGCCGTCTCCGAAGTCGTCGACAAAAGCATCCTCGAATGCGACTTCCTCTTCCGGCAATCTGACGATGGCGTCGAAGGACAAGGTGCCGCCGAGTTGTTCGTCGATCAAGCTCATTCCCTGGTTGATCTCGGTCGTGTCGCGAAAGTAGTCAATGAAACTGTTCTCCACCCGCAGCCGGGTCAGGCCGGTGACCCCCAGGATCAGAATCAACGCGTAGATCACGAATACCCAGCCGCGCAACCTGTCGGTGAGCCGGGCCAGGGCCGAAGTCAAATTCAGGCGCAGGTCCGAAGAAAGCCGGGAGCGGTCCGCCGGCAAGGTGGACATAATCGACGGGAACAGCGTGAAGGCGACGATCAGCGCCGTGGCGACCCCCATCATCATCATCCAGCCGAAGGTAATGATCGGCAGAATGCCGCTGACGATGAGCGAGCCGAAGGCGACGATGGTGGTCAATGCCGTATACAGGCAGGGCCGGAACATGCTCAGCACGGCATGACGCAACATCTTGCCGTGCCGGCTGAAATGACGGGTCGCGCGCAATTCCCGGTAGCGCACCGTCAGATGCACCGTGAGCGAGATCGTGATGATCAGCAACAGCGAAACGAAATTCGAGGAGACCACGGTCACGCGCCAGTCCATCAGCCCCAGCGTGCCCACCATGATGGTTCCCGCGGCGGCGCAGCAGATCAGCGGGATGGCGATGAAGCGGAGCTTGCGGAAGATCAGGCCGAGAGCGACGACGATGAGAACGAGCACGGCGATGCTGAAGCTGCTGAGGTCGCCGCGCACGAAGGAGATCAGGTCGTCGGCGATCATCGGCGCGCCGCTGAGGTGAATGCGGGCATCGTCTCGATAACGGTCGAGGGTCTCGCGCACGGCGCTGATCAGTTCATGCTGTCTTTCGTTGACGCCGATGCTGTAGCCCGCCCAGGCGGCTTCGACTGCGCGCAATTCCGCAAGCCCCGCGGCGTCTATATCTCCGTCGATCCGTAGTTGGCGCAATGTGCTGCGGCGGTCGAGCAGATCGCGGGCGGGTTGATCGATCTCAATGCTGACCTGCATGCCGGCGCCGCGGCCGTCAGTGCTGATCAGCGCATCGGTGTAAATCGGGTTGGCCATCATTTCCGCGCGCGCCGCCGGCAGATCGACGCCGTCGTCGAGCAAGGTCAGATAGTCCTCGGAAATTCCGGTCAGCGGCGTGTCGGCGAATACCGGCACGTTGAGGATGCTGTCCACGCGTTCGACGCGGTCGATCGCGAGCAGATCGTCATGCAGCCGGTTCAGTTTTTCGAGTTCGGGCCGGGTGAACAGCTCGCCGTCCGGTATATAGGCGACGACGACGAATTCGCGGATGCCATAGCGGTTTTCCACCTGGCGAAAGAATTCCCAGTCGGGATCGTTTTCCAGCAACAGGGAATCCGCCGAAGCGTCCAGCCTGAAGTACTGGGTGAACCAGGCGAAGAAGGCAACGATCAGCGCGGTGATGCCGATGACCAGCCAGGGTCTGCCAAACACCAGGTCGCTGTAAAGTTTGACAGCCCTTGAAGTCATGAATGTTCAGCTTGCGCCACTGTCAGGGCCGCAGCTCGGCCTCCAGTTCCTGCCGGCGCGCGCCGGCGAGAATTCCGGCGAAGGCGTAATTGCCTTCATGGCAGGCGTATTCGTACATGCGCTCTTCCGTGGCCTTGCGATTCATGGCGACTTCTCCGGACCATGGCTGGGTATAGGTCAGCGGATCGTCTATGGTGAAACGATAGCGGATTTTCTCCGGGCCGAGCAGTTCGAACTCTTCGGTCATCACGACCTCGTTTGAACTGCCGCGAAACGATTGCTGGGGATGAAAGTCGCGAGTCTCGATCTTGAGCACATTGCCCTCCCAATATCCCACCGAATCGCCCATCCACTTGTCGAAATCGTTCTCTTGATGCCTTTCGTCCAGGCGAATGATGCGCGCGTCGTGGACCATTTCCACCAGGATCATGACGTAGCCCGGCGTCTGCACGATCTGGTAATTGCTGTTGTAGAGAATCGGCAGCATGGGCGGCCCGGACCCGGAACCGAAAGTCAGCAGGCAGCGTTCCGCCAGCGGGCGCAGCGGATAGTCGTCGAATGCCTCGACTCCCGGCCGGTCGCGCCAGGCGGTTCGCAGGTCGTGCCCGGGCGCGCCGCCTTCGACGAATGGAATCTGACCGTCCGGCGGATCGATGATGATCGAGGTGCGATATTCTCCGTTGATTTCGATGGCATCGTCCCGCGGGTCCCACCAGAAGCTGTTGTAGCCGAAATCGGCGTTGCCGTCGGTCGGCGGCCCGCGTTCCGGGTCGATCGGTCGCGCCAGCAGGTTATAGCGGTCGCGCCAGCCCTGTTCGACGTCCTGCGCTTCCTCTTGCGTAAGGAATCCCTTGTCGCCGAATTCTTCCGGCCGCACCAGGGGGGTTTGCGACGAGTTGGTCCAGACGCCTTGCAGGTCGGGCTGCCCGTCCGGCGTGCGCGGCATCTCCCAGTCCTGCTGCGCAGCAACCGCCACCGGCAGGGCCAGGCAGAGCGCGGCGCCGATCGTCTTGTATATCAGGTTCATTAATATCTCCGGGAGCAGTCGCGGCTGAGTTGCAATGAGCATACTCGGAAGCCGGTAGCGCCTCAATAGCGGGTCCAATCTCCGCCATAGCCTGACGCTGTTTGTATCACTGGATTTTTTGGTGCCTTGAATGACTTGAGAACTGGCAAATTAAGTGACACATTTTTCTAGCCACTTGTGCTAAACTCCTTCACCATCACGAGGATTGTGAATGTCTTACTGCCAGTATACGTACAATCACCTTCATCCGCCACGAACAGATGAACGTGTATCACACCGAAATAGCTAATGTTAATTTCCCTTTTTGAACACAATTCAGATTCAACCTTATTTGAATTTGAACACTAATATTTACTCTAATGATTGGAATAGATTTGTTCTCTGGAGCTGGCGGAATGTCACTAGGCGCTAAGTTGGCCGGCGTTGATGTTCAAATCGTAGTAGAGAAAGATAGACATGCAGCAAGAACGTACCTTTCCAATTTTTCCCCAAAGCTGGGACTGCACCAAACGGATATTCGGAAGTTTAGGAAAGTAGACTTGCATAGAGGTGATAATCCAATAGTTCTGTTTGGCGGCCCGCCATGCCAAGGTTTTTCCACTTCCAATCAAAAAAATAGAGATTCTACAAATGCCGAGAACTGGCTTTTTGAAGAATTCGTTCGCGTAACCAAATTATACACACCAGATTGGGTCATATTTGAAAATGTAAGAGGAATCCTTGAAACCGAAAAGGGAATATTTGCTAAATTGATAGTTAAGAGATTGGAATCACTAGGTTATACAACAAGTGCGCGAGTTCTAAACGCAAATGAATTTGGGGTGCCACAGAAACGATCAAGATTTTTCGCCGTTGGCTCGCGCCATAACCACTGTTTTGAGTTCCCAGAACCAGATAAGGATAATTGTGTTACAGTAAAACAAGCCATTTTTGATTTACCCAAACTTAAAAATGGGGCTTCCCGATGTTTTTTGAAGTACACAACGGACGCACATTCCCAGTATTCAAAGAAGCTTCGGAATGGTGCAGATGGCTGTCACAATCATTTAGTAACAAAAAATGGCCTGAACATATTAGAGAGATATAAGCATGTACCACAGGGAGGTAATTGGGAGAATATACCCAACCTATTAATGCGTAACTATACTGACAAAAGTCGTTGCCACACCGGAATTTACAAAAGATTAGAAGAAGGAAAACCTTCTATCGTAATTGGAAACTATCGCAAAAACATGCTGATTCATCCGACGCAAGATAGAGGCCTATCGGTCAGAGAGGGCGCACGTCTCCAGTCATTCCCGGATTGGTTTAGATTTCAAGGGACTATTGGATTTCAACAACAGCAAGTAGGCAATGCAGTTCCTCCCCTCCTTGCTAAAGCGGTTTTTAGGGCAATTATCAGTCAATCATAACCAAGGAAGAAATTGTTTTGACAGATCAATTGTTACCACTTGAACGTTGGTTTAACGTTCAAAGTTCCAATAAAGAATACTTCCCTCACGGGAGTGAATACTATTTTGATAGATACAAATCTATAAAAAACTACCTGGCGAAAGAAGTATATCCGTTGATTGGTGCAGCAACTTCTGCAGCAGAGCAAGGGATATATACAGATCATGGACCTGATCATTTTGATGCCGTCATACGATATGCGGGAAAACTTTTAGATTTGCCAACAAATCCTGATGGTGGTTGCGACCTATTTATATCACCATACGAGGTATTTGTTTTACTAGTTTCAATTTTGCTTCATGACGCTGGAAATATATACGGTCGCGCTGGCCATGAAAAACGTGCAATTACAATCTTTCGAGATATGGGGAGCGCGCTTTGCCCTGACGCAATAGAAGCTAAAGTGATTGCGGATATTGCAACAGCACATGGCGGGAAAACAAAAATTGCAGACGGCAACTATTCAAAGGATAACATCGGAATAACTTTAGGTGAAAAAACTCCTTATGGAGGCTGTCAGATTAGGCAGCAGTTAATAGCAGCGATTGTAAGGTTTGCAGATGAAATATGTGAGGAAAAGAATCGAGCTGCAAGATTTTTACTTGAAAGAGACTTAGTGCCAAAACATAGTGAAGTTTTTCATGCCTACGCGAACGGCATATCAAGTGTTGATGTTGACCTCAAGGGAAAGTGCGTAAACATAAGATTTGAACTTATGAAAGAGCACATGGTAAAAACTTATGGGAAAGGCTCGATAGATTGTATTCAAAACGTATTTCTAATTGATGAAATATTTTCTAGATTGGAGAAAATGAATCGTGAAATGCTTTACTGCCAAAGATTCATGTCAGAGCATATTGGCTTGAATTGCATCCGCGCCAAGGTAATAATTTATGATGGCGCAAACATGGATATTGTTTTGGAAAACGCATTCGAGCTAAGGGAGGTGGGCTACCCTGAGCCCAAGAATAGTCTCGCAACTGAACACCCAACTTGGATAGGATCAAATCTTAGTCATACCTTGGAATCCAGGCCAACATCATGAACAATCCATTTTCCGTCAAAACACCTGAGTCGTTAAGTGCAGAAGACATAGCGAAACTATTTATTGATGTATTTTCAGATTTTCCAAGGTTGCTCGAACCTGAGCACACTTTCTTACATGGAACCAGGGGTACAGGCAAAAGTATGATGCTAAGATATTTGGAGCCCTCTGTACAATTAGCAGCCAAAAAAGTATCCAATGCCAGCGAGCTATCACACTATGCTATACATATTCCGATAAAGAAGGCGAACTATGGCTTAAGTGAATTGGAACGACTGGATGGCGCAAGTTATTGGCTATTATCGGAACATATCTTGGCAGTTCATGTGGTTATTCACATACTTGAGTCACTTGAATCTCTTTTTGAGAAAAGTAACGAAATTGATAGTGATACAGACCTCGGCTGGAAATCATTTTCTAGGGATTTTGGAAGCCTATGCGTTAGCTCCGGAATTAGAGATGAGTTTGAAAGTTTGGCACCTACGCGCGAACAGAGCTTCAAGGAACTAAAAGGTATTATTAGGGGCGAGTATAACGCTTCGACCAGATATTTGAGAAAACTGACGTTCAGTAAAGATTCCGTCCCGTATGAGAACGCATTGTTTGGCTATATTGATTTTCTTCTTCCACTCGTTGAATTAGTAATTGGATTAGATGTGACACCTTCGGCGCCGATATATTTGATGCTTGATGATGCTGACAATCTTCCGGCTCGAATGCAAAAGGTGTTAAATACATGGGTTTCATACCGATCCACAAATCAAGTGTGCTTAAAGATCACCACACAGCAGAGGTATAAGACTTGGCGAACTGTACAAGATTCTCTTATTGAAAGTCCCCACGACTATTCTGAGATAGACATTAGTACCGTTTATACATCAAAGGGTCATAGTCACTACTACAATCAAGTTGAAAAAGTTGTTCAAAAAAGACTCGAAGTATATGGATTTTGTAGTTCACCTGAGGAATTTTTTCCATTAAATGAAAAGCAAAAAATTGGATTGTCTGCTGCTGCCAAAGAGATTGAATCTCACTGGGAAAAGGGTCTGGGAGTATCGAGCAGGAAAAATGACGACGTTTTACGATATAGTGTGTCTGAGTATATGAAATCGCTAAAGATACCTAAAAAGACCAATACATTTAGCTACTCTGGATTTAGGAACATGGTTGATATTTCGTCTGGCGTCATTAGATATTTTCTTGAACCAGCATCAAGAATGTATAACGAAGTTGTTTCAATGCGTGGTTGCGAAAATGAAATTTCTAGCATCCCCATCGACATTCAAGATCGTGTTCTTGAAGATTGGTCTAAAGAGTTTATGCTAAATCAGTTTGAGGGGTTGATACGAACAGAGTCTGGAACTACAGCTGAAACTCGCAGTGAGAGTAGTCAATCTCTTCGCCTTAGGAATTTGCTGGTATCATTTGGCAACGGATTTAGGAAAAAATTGCTATCTAATGACTCAGAGCGCAGATATCTGTCATTCATGCCAACTAGGGAAGTAGATTCAAAGACGCAGGAGGTGTTGGATTTGGCTATTGAATGGGGATACTTGTATCGCTCCACAATCGGACGCAAAGAAGGTATTGGCAGGAATACGTTGTACGTACTCAATAGGAGACTAGCACCATTCTTTAAGTTGGACCCTTCTGGTTACGCGGCACATATGTCTGTTACCCCAGCACACTTAGCGCTTGCTATGGAAAACCCTGAAAAATTTGTACGAGAAAAATTTTCTAAAGAAGACGAGAATAGTGAATCGCATGGCAGGCAGATAGATCTGCTGCCTGATCAATGAGGAGAGTCATTTTGGGCCCAGGAATTCCTTTAACATCCCTAAAAAATACCATCCATGATCCAATTGATTTGCTTATACTATGTGCAAGTTTTGAAGATCGCTGTTTGTCTGTTGCTAACGAACTTAGCAGTTATAATGTTGGCCGAGCAGTTGTCTTTTTCTTGGAAGAATTTGACTCACATTCTTTACCGAAAAGGCAATCAATCTCTTCATTTTTGAAATGTCCTACTGAAGAAGTATCGTTACCGCATAGCAATCCAAGACAAACTGCCGATAGAATTTTTGACACGCTAGCAATAGAATTTTCAACATATAGGAATGTGCTGATTGATATTACGACATTTACCCATGAAAGTTTACTAGTTCTATTGTATGCACTCACAAGAATACATAATTCAAGCCAGTCCATTAATCTTGTATATACTGGCGCTAAAACTTACACAGGGAAAGATGGGGTAGTAAAAAATCTAAGCTACGACCCGGTGGACTTGAGGTCTGTTATGGGATATCTAGGTCAGTTTGAGCCCACTGTGCCACTCCATCTAATTGTAATGTTGGGATTTGAGTACGAAAGAGCCCAGCAAATAATTGATGCATTTGAGCCCGATCAAATTTCTATTGGTTATGGCGGCAGCACGGAGTCAGTTTCCACGAGATTGTATGACTTAAACGTGCAGTTTAAGGACAAACTGATTTCAATTTATAGCGAGAGCGCTATTCAAGAATTTGAACACTCACTTGTAGATCCCATTGTCACCATGAAAGACCTCGAAAGTATAGTTGGTACATACCCAAATTACAACACCGTAATTGCACCATTAAATACCAAAATATCTACAATTGGAGCAGGTTTGCTAGCGATTCAACGACCCGAAATACAAGTTTGCTATATGCAGATGCGTGGATACAATACCGACAGTTACTCAAGCGCATCTGAAAATTGTTTTGTCATACCCTTCGAAAGTCTAACTTCACCGTGAAAGTCACCCCCTCAATTTTTCGCAATGTGCCTATATTCTAGACACAAATGTGTGTTCTATGTCCTATGTTCTCTCCGGGAACAGTCCGGGCCGAGATGCGATGAGCATACTCGGAAGTGGATGCGGGTTCAGCATAAATCATAACCACCGCTTGGTGGGTAATGGGCGGCCCGGGGGAAAGATTGGCGCGGTTTCCTTGCCCTGAGCGGATACCACATCGATAATTCTGCCGACGTGATCAAAGAACTGAACATCTCTAACTTCACCTGTTTTCCTGAGGCAATCTTTCGCTTCGGCGGCGGACTTAATCTGTTCATTGGCGAGAACGGAACTGGGAAGTCGCAGATTCTGAAGCTGGCATACAGCCTGGCGTCGGTTCTTGCGGCAAACGAAATGGCACTTGCGGCACCTACCCAGGAAGTTTTGAAGAAGTCTGTCGCGCTCAAGTTAAGGCAGGTTTTTCGCCCGGATACATTGGGTCGTCTGGTTCGTCACAAACCGAACGGAGTCCGCTCGAGCATTTCATGCGACTTCGCGGACAATTCTCCCCATTTCGAATTCTCGTTCGCAAAACGAAGTCAAATCGAGGTCGCCATCTCCGATTTACCCGAAAAATGGCTGGAGAAACCCCCGATTTTCTTCCCGACCCGGGAACTGATGTCGATCTATCCCAATTTCGTCAGCATTTATGAGACGACCGAAGGGCTTGAGATCGAGTCCACATGGAGGGACACCTGTCTGTTGCTTGGAGCACTTGAAAAGAGTAGTTCGAAGGAACAGGCCGCCAAGGAATTGTTGCAACCGCTTGAAGCGGCGATGGGCGGCAACATTGAACTGGACAAGGGGGGCAGGTTCTACCTCAAGTTACCCGGCGAAAAAATTGAAATACATCTCGTTGCCGAAGGACTGCGCAAACTGGCGATGATTGCCAGGCTGATCGCCACCGGCTCTTTGCTGGACAAGGGATATTTGTTCTGGGATGAACCGGAATCCAATCTGAATCCGAAGATAGTCAAACAAGTTGCGAGCACCATCGTAAATCTGGCCCAGAATGGTATTCAGATATTCGTTGCGACGCATAGCCTCTTTCTCATGCGGGAGATCCATATTTTGCTGAAGCAGCCTGATTCGGCTCTGGACGCCCGCTTTTTCGGCTTTCATCTCGAAGACAATGGCGTAGACGTCAAATCCGGAAAATCAATGGACGACATTGGTGCCGTAACCTCCCTGCTCGAAGACCTTTTGCAATCCGAGCGATACATTGATCTCGAAATGGGCGCAACTTCGTGACAACCGGACAAGGATGAACCGCAGGAATGAATGTATTACAAGTCGACTCTCTGATCTTCTCTTTTCAATCCTCCGTCAGCGCCGACAAGTACGACGATTGGCGGTATGTAATCAGGGATTGGGCTGACAGAACAGACTAGAAAAAAATGGATGTCATCGCGGTAGAACCGATTCCTGCCGTGCAAACCTTGTGGTTGATCGAAGTCAAGGATTTTCTGCTCACTGTTGACCATAGCACTGCAGAATCCTAAGCGCTCGTATAACGCTCTCCTTTGGATTCGCTACATCAAACGGGCAGGCAGATCAAAGGCAGGCCGTCATGGAACCGATAGCGCAACTCGCGTGCGAAGGCGCCGTTTTGTGGATAGATGAGCGCGAGCGCTTTGCAGCTGTAACGCTTGCCATACGCGTAAAGCTGATACATATCGTCTTGATCGATGCCATGCTTTGGATAGTCGCGATTCGCATTGATTTCTTTCCACTTGGCATCGAGTATGAATGTGACCCGATTGCCTTCTAGGAGCAAAATGTCGGGCTTCATCATGAACGCTTCGCGGTCGTCGATTGTCGCCAAGTGCTTTTGGGACCTCTGGCCGGTGACCGCGTAAGTCTTCTGATAGCGGCGAAAGCTGCTTACGACGAAATCCTCAAACACTTGCTCCATTGGGAACAACAGCGACAAGTTTGCATGACGTCCGGCGAGTGTCGTCAATCCATGATTGAACAGGAACAGGCCTACCCAGCGCATGACTGACTCGTAGTGCCGCATGGAGCGGTCGATGTGGTGCTTGCGCCAGTCGTCATATGGATTCGCCGCAAGCGGCACGTCTGTGAACTCCACCGACAGTTGGCGAAGTAGCTGCCGGTTCTCGCCGCTTCGCACTTGGGGGGCGAGTCGGTCCAGCGTGCTGCGGATGAGACGGTTGGTGGGCCGGTTGACGCTGAGTTCATCGTGGGTGACAAAAAACCGCGCTTGGTTGGTCAGGTTTTCGCGGATATGTTCGCGAAAGCGGATTCGGCCCCGCAAGTACGGCAGATTTTCCTCCACGGGGACGTAACGCCGGGCGAGGCCGCTACGGACGAGCGCGTTCAGGTTATGTAAGAACTGCTGAACGAAGACTTCGAGCATGGGGAATCGATGTAGCGACCGGATGCGGCTCTCGGGCAATGCTTCCGCAAGCCGGCGCCAACAACGCAGCATGCGCAGGAAAACCACTCTGGTCTCTTCAAGGTTCGGATCTTTAGTTCCACCGAGGTCAATCTTCGGGAGAATCTCGATCACGGCACCTCGCCCTGTCGTGACAATGCCCACATGGTTGGCTGCCGCCAGCGCACCGTTACGACTGAATTTGAAGACCGGGCTCGCGAAAGCCGCGAGATCCGCGAGGTCACGCTTCCTCAACCGGGCGCTCGGCTCGATGGGGTCGTGCTCCCGAACCGTTATTGTCTCGCGCCTGCGGGCCGTGCGGGCACTGGGCATTATGAGCTTGGTTCCGTGCGGTTCGTTCCGTTCGTTCCGTTCGTTCCGTTCGTTCGCGCGTGCTCATAAATTCGCCTATATTCGCGAGGATCGAGCCAGCGTTGATCATCATCGGCCAAACGCTCGTATGTCTTGTGTTCGTCGTCAACCAAATTCGAGTTCAGCAGAAGGGGTTCGGGCTCTCGTTCTTGAACAAAGGCGTTGTATCCCAGCACCGCTCGTATCTTTACCCAATCGTCGAAAAAATACTCCTGTAGGAGGGGGAATATCCTGTTTCGGAAGCTGAACGAAAGCTTTTCCATACCGGCGACGTTAAACAGGTAGGTGTGTCCGATTTGGTGTTCCCGGTCGAGCAAGGCGGCGACTCGATTGTTGATTGCCGCGAGCAGGTCCTTGCAGTTTACCCCGTCGATATCGGTTTCGATCATGTGATGTTGTGGATTGGGCATCATTTCCATGAACGTGAAGCGGCGCCGTAGCGCCGTGTCGAGCAACTGGATGGAGCGGTCCGCTGTGTTCATCGTGCCGATAATGTAGAGGTTGTCCGGTACGCCGAAGGTTCCCCCCGAATACGGTAGCGTAACTTCGGTGGCGTCCTCTTGGCCGAGACGCCTCGAATCCTCGATCAACGTGATTAATTCGCCGAATATCTTGGCAATGTTGCCCCGGTTGATCTCGTCGATGACCAGGACGAAGCGTTTATCTGTTTCTGCTCCCACCGCATCCCTCGCCGCAGCACTGGCGATGCGCTTGAATAGCCCGTCCTGCAACTTGTAGGCGACTTCTGATCCCTTGAGCTTGGGTCGAATACCCTCAATGAAGTCTTCATAGGCAAAATTTTGGTGGAATGTGACCATCGCGATCTGACCCTCGCCCGTTTCGAGATCGAAGCGGAGATCATGAAACCGTTTGCGATGCTCTTGATCATCATTTGAGCTGACTTCCGTGCCATCAATTATGGCCAAGGCGTGGTTCACCGCGTACCAAGTCTTCCCGGTTCCTGGTGGACCGTACAGGATACGGTTGCGGGGATGGTTGACCGAAGGTTTGGGGGGCGGCGGAACAGGCGGAGGAATATCGCCCTGATCCTTTAAGCGCTCGATCAGATCAAATGTTGGTTTGTACACATCGGCTCCGCCAAATGCGTCCTTAGTCGCGTCCCACGCACGCGAAAATCCTTCAATGGGGGTTTTCCCCGAAAGCGCTGAAATCGTCTTGTTCAACCATAGCACGTGAACTTTTCCTGCTTCTGTCCAACCGTCACTGTAATCGTTTCGCTGGACAACTCCGATTCCCCGGCCTTCGTTTCGCCCACACCGAACCAACACGATATTTCCCGGTTCGGGTACATTCACGGGATACTTTTTCCTGTCTCCCGCGCCACCGGTATACACACAATTGTCATCGCCGTCCTCACCGTGGGCCATTGTGCTGACTTGATACCAGCGATTCGCATGGACGGCCAACTCACCGCGGTTACGCAAGTAAGCAAAGATGTTGATCTCGTATAGTTCGCACCCTGGAAACGCTTGGCGAACGCACTTAATCAAGTCGCCGTAGTTGGCAAGGGAGATTTCCGACGGCAGCTTTTTGGATGGGAAAAGTCCCAGTGACGCCGTTTCATTATCAATCGGAATGAACTCCGTAGGATTGATGAGAAACAGAGTTTGCGTCAGTTTTGGCGTCGCGACACCATGGATATGCAAAGTCCGCTCAAAGTCCTGCGCATCCACATCGCCAAATGACTTGACAGCATCACGGAACAGCCTCCAGAGCAATTTAGGATTGTAATCGACACCGTTGTGAAATAGCACATTAACCGCCGGTGGCACTGGAAACATGATGGCTTCCTCCACGTTGGGCGGGAGACGCGCTGACAATTGGAAGGCATTTTCGATGCTCGGGTATACACGCTTTCTGACCGAAGCATGCTTGCTACGGGCAGCCACGCTATAGATGAATGAAAACGGATCGATATTTTCCTCACCGTAATTCAGCAACGGTTGCACCGTGTCATCGTTGTGCCATGCGACTCGCTTGGCTGCGTCAATCAAATATTCCTCGCCGCCCTCGCCGCCCTTATTCGCGAGTTCCTTGAACCATGGAACCCAATCGTAGATTTCCTTCACGTGCTAGCCCGAATATTGCATGAGTGAGGCGGGCGAGGCTCCCGTATTTCGATACAATTCAAGTAGTTAAGCCGATATCGGAAGACTGCACCCATGACGGATTGTAATCTGGAACCCATTCGTTTTCCAAGCTGCAAGAGCCGCCTTGTGGAAGCCGGTTTTTCCACGGCTACTACGACCGCTACTGTTTTTTGCCCCTGTACGTGTTCTGCGGCGACCGATTGCTGGCGACGTACCTGCGACCGGGGCAGACGGTGATCGGCGAGGCCGAACATTCCGCGCGCGGCGCGAACCAGCGCCATCTCGTCGCCAGTCCGCGGGGCGCACCGCAATGGCTGTACGCCCGGGTGTATTGCGCCCGCGACGACAGGGAGAACCGGATCAAGGAACAGCAACTGGACCTGTTCGCCGACCGCACGAGTTGCCGCGCCTTGTGGCCGAACCCATATCGGCTGCTGCTCTCGGCCATGGCCTATGTGCCGCTCGAAGCGATCCGCCGGATCGCCCTCGCCGGCGGCGAACTCGCCAACGCTGATGTCGGCACGATCCGGCTGAAGTTGCTGAAGATCGGCACCGTCGTGCTGCGCAATACCCAGCGGGTACGGTTGCCGCTGTCCGGTTTGTGTCCCCACCAGGCGCAGTTCCACACCGCCGCGGCCCGGCACAAACCCGGATAAGGGCGCTTCGGAGCGAATCCGCATCCCGAACGGGCCGCGCCTAGGGGTCGACTCGCCCCGAATCCGCCGAACGGTTCGATTGTTCGAGAAAACGCCGCGAAAACACGCCGGAAACGGCGCAGCATGCACCGGTCACCGCAGGATCAAACTATTTGGGGGCCGGTGACGCGGGATAACCAGCATGCACCGGCCAATCACGCAATATCCGGGCTAGACGCCAGACTGCCGTAGAATTCAGCCCAGTCGAGGTTCGACGCGCACCGTGCATCGGCTCACCATGTAAGCTCAGCATGACTGCAACAATCTGTTACCGCGACAATTTGCCGCTTTGATGCGAATTGCGGAATTGGTACGATCAGGCGTTGCGATTCGGGCTTGCGCCCGGAATTCGCGATTTGTTCGGACAAGAGACTTCGGGAGTTGACAGTGAAGCGATTGATTGGCCTTTTCATTTCCTGTGCATTGGTGCTTGCCGCCGGTGCGGCCGTGGCCGACGGCTGGCTGCGATCGATTCCGGAATTTGAACTTACCGATCACCTCGGCGAGGTGCATACCCTCGATACCTACAAGGACTACGATTACGCGGTGTTCTACGTGCAAGGAGTAGGCTGCCCCATCGCGCGTCTGGCCCTGCCGAACTATCGCGCGGTCCGCGATGAATTCGGGCCGAAGAACATCGCCTTCGCCATGTTCAATTCCAACATCCAGGACGACCTGCCGCGCATCGCCCGGGAAGCCGAGGAATTCGGCATCGATTTCCCGATCATGAAGGATCAGGACCAGGCGCTGGCCAAGGCGCTTGGCGTCGAGCGAACCGCTGAAGTTTTTATCATCGACCCGCACACTCGCGACGTGCTTTATCGCGGCCCCATCAACGACCAATTGGGCTATGAGACCCAGCGCAACGATGCCCGCGAGCATTATCTGACGGACGCGCTGAGCACCGTGCTTGCCGGCGGCGTGGTCGATATGGAAAACGTTCCCGACTCGAAAGGCTGTCTGGTCGCAATATTCTGATCGGGCGAACCCGCCCCAATTCCCACAACGGCGCGGATTGTCCGCTCGGTTCTGTAAAGCGCTGTAATGCGCTTGAAAAAACCTGCCTTTTCATCGAACCTGACCGTTGCCCGACCCGGACGTGGAGGAACAGATGCGGCAGCGCGGCATGACTCTGACTCGTCGCGATTTCGCGATTCGCCTTGGCTCCCTGATTGCCGCCGGAGCGGCGCGTCCTGCCCTGGGACAGGACGAGCTTCGCTCGTTCCGCGTGCTCTCGGCGCGGCTGACGGGCTTTTCCGAAGCCGAAATCGATCCTGAACTGGCGCTCGGCATGATGGACGGGCTGAGAGCGGCAGGGCTGGGAAGTGCGCTGGAGAGTTTGCTGGGAAACGAGCCGTCCGGGGAGGACGAATTGGCGCGGCAGATTGCGGTCGCGTGGTATTCGGGCATGCATCCCGATGGCGCCGGTTCGTCCTTGCGCACCTACTACGATGCCCTCGTCTGGCGCGCGCTCGAATATACCAGGCCGCCGGGCCAGTGCAGCGCTACGCCCGGGGACTGGAGCGAACCGCCGGTCGGGACTTCGCAATGACGGCGATCGAAGCCGATGTAATCATCGTAGGTGCGGGATTCGCCGGCGCGTTGCTGGCCGACCGTCTGACCGGCGATGTAGCCCGCGGTCGCGTCTTCATCCTCGCGGGCAACGCGGTCGAAACGCCGCGCTTGCTTTTGCATTCACGGTCCGAAGCCTCGCCCTCAGGCATCGCCAACGATTCCGACCAGGTAGGCCGCCATCTGATGGACCATCCGATACAACTCAGTTGGGCGCTGGCCGGCGAGCCGGTATGGCCCTATCGGGGACCCATGGCGACTTCGGGAATCGAGAATCTGCGCGACGGCGAATTTCGCAGTGACAGATCGGCCCTGCGCATACAGATCAGCAACGATGGCTGGAACTGGCCGACCGGGGGTCCGGCAACTCTGGCAGACACATTGTCGCGCCGGGGTCTGCTCGGTACGGACCTGCGGCGCGAAATCGCCGATCACGCATCGCGGGAAGTGCAGCTCGCGTCGCTGACCGAGCAACTTCCCGATCCGGACAACCGCATCACGCTGGACCCGCAGGACACCGACACCTACGGTGTGCCGCTGCCTCGATTGCATTATCGCGTCGGCGAGTATTCCCGGGCGGGGCTCGATTACGCGCGGGAAGTTCACGACGAAATCTTCGCGCATCTGAACGCCGACGAAATCCAGCATTCGGAAGACTTCCAGGGCTCAGGCCATGTCATCGGCACGACGCGAATGGGCGACGACCCACGCGAGCCGGCGTAGCCGGTCTGATCAGGGAAGGCGGAACCGGGCGTCGTGACGCGCTTCAGGAAACCATTGAAGGACTGGGCGGAACGCTCGAGAATTTCTATTACGCTTTCGGCGACGATGACCTGCTGCTGATTGCCGACCTTCCCGACGACGAAGCTGCCGCGGCTTTCTCCATGTTCGTCAACGCTGCCGGTGCGCTGACGGTTTCATGTACCGTATTGATCGAACCGGAAACGATCGACGGTTCCATCAGCAAGAACGTGGAGTACCGTAAGCCCGGCGATTAAGACAGGCTTTCGGCCAGAGTCCGGCAAAGCGCTCTGGCCGAAGCCTGATGCTTCAGGCATGCTACGGACATGTTTTCCGCCGACGTGTCCGTTCCACTCTGGCTTTACCTCGCCCTGCTCGCGCTGGCCGCGTATGCCGTGGTCATCAGCATTCTGTTCCCCGGCGTTCGCTGGTATCTGCGCCGCCGGCTCAACATCGCCGTCGACCGCATAAATACCAGCTTGCAGATCAAGATCAGGCCGCTGCAACAGACCCGGCGACAAGTCCTGATCGACCAGTTGATCTTCGATCGGGACGTGCTGGCGATGCTGGAGAAAACCTCCAGCGAACAGGACATTCCGCGGCAGGTGCTGCAACAGCGGGTGCGGACTTTTGCCAGGGAAATCGTTCCGGCGTTCAACGCCTATTTGTACTACCGGGTGTTTTTCTGGCTCGCCAAGCGAGTTTCGCGCTTCATCTATCGCGTTCGCGTCGGCGCTTCGCATCCCGAGAGATTACAGCAACTCGACCCCGAGTCCACGGTGGTTTTCGTCATGAACCATCGCAGCAACATGGACTACATCCTGGTCAGCTATCTCGCCGCGGAGCGCGCGGCGCTGTCTTACGCGGTCGGCGAATGGGCGCGGATCTTTCCGCTTGAAACCCTGATCCGGGCGATGGGCGCTTTCTTCGTGCGCAGGAATTCCCGAGATCCGTTGTATCGCAAGGTGCTCGAACGGTACATCCACCTGGCTACAGGCAACGGCGTCTGCCAGGCGGTGTTTCCGGAAGGCAGGCTCAGCCGCGACGGGCGGCTCGGTGAGCCCAGGCTCGGCTTTCTGGACTACATCCTGCGTCATTATGACTGGCAACGCGACCGTGGCGTGGTGTTCATTCCCGTTGCCATCAACTATGACCATATCCTCGAAGACAGCAATCTGCTTGACTGGGACGACCGGGAGAAACACCCGTCCGCCAGGGAACATCTCAAACGTCTTTACCGTTTTCTGCGCCGCAACCTGTTTGCCGGGCGGCGGGAGCGCTTTGCCCGTTACGGCTATGCCAGCGTCAATTTCGGCGAACCGCTGGACATGCGCGAGTATTGCAGGGAACACGAACTCAACATGAATCATCTCGAAAAAGAGCAGCGCATTCGCCATGTGGCGGCCATAGCCGAATTGATGATGCGGCGCCTGGATCATGTCATGCCGGTATTGCCTGCTCCGCTGACTGCCCTCGCCCTGTTGCGCAATCCCTGCGATGCGATGACTTCGCTCGAAATCGCCGGCGCCTGCGACGACATCATCGACGAGTTGATCGCGCAGGGCTCGCCGATGAAGAAGTCCGAGAAGCCGCGGCCACGCACCGTGCAGAACGCCCTGTACCTGATGTCGGAACATGGTCTCCTGGTCGAGGAAGACGATCATTTCCGCATTAATCCGGACAACATGAGGTTGCTGGAGTTTTATGCTAACTCGATCCGGCCCCCAAGCCAGGAAACAGCCCGTAAAACAGCCCAAAAGACAGCAGTCTGAAGGCAGCCGGGATTCGCTGACCGGGCGCATCGCCGGTTTCTGCCTGTCACGCAAACGTGTGCTTTTCCTGGCTGGCCTGATCGGCAGTATTCTGCTGGCCGGCGGAGTGTTCAGGCTCGGGTTCGACAGCTCGCTCGATTCGCTGTTGACGCGCAGCGATCCCTATCTGGAAGAACTTGACCTGCTTGAAGCGGAGTTTCCACAGTCAAGCGAAATTGTCTTCGCCTTCCTGGCTCCGGAAGGCGAAAGCGTCTTCACCCGGGAGCGCCTGCAGGCAATTGACGCATTGCGCGAAAGTTACCGGGAGATTCCTCTTGCCGGCCGCCATACTTCCCTGCTCGACTACTATTCGCCGCGAAATCTGCGCCGCCTGTTCGTGCGGGATTTCCGGGAATTCGGCGAAGCGGAACTGGCCGAACTCGCTCGAACCGCACAGGCGGACGATCTTCTGACCGGCAATCTGCTCTCGGACGACGCGAGTCTCGCGTTTACCAGGATTCGTCTTGTTACCGATCTGGCCGGCGAAGCCCAAAGGCTCGACACCGCCCGCGAAACCTTACGCTTGCGAGACGAATTGCGGGAAGAATTTCCAGACATGGAAATCTTTGTCGGAGGCGAAACGCTGCTCGAATATTCCAGCCGC
The DNA here is from genome assembly GCA_963666325.1 of Pseudomonadales bacterium. Lineage (GTDB taxonomy): Bacteria > Pseudomonadota > Gammaproteobacteria > Pseudomonadales > Pseudohongiellaceae > UBA9145. The sequence continues at coordinate 3,252,211 of OY762706.1, read as the reverse complement.
CAGTCAATGCTCGACGACCTCGGCGGTTTGTTGCCCTTCGTCATCCTGGCCTGCATTCTTTCGATCTGCGGCTTTTTTCGCTCGGTGCGGGCGGGCTTTGCCATCCTCGTTCACACTTTGCTGACCTTGTTTTGCGCCCTTGGCACTCTCGGCCTGGTCGGATTTTCGTTCAATACCGTGACGGCGATTTCTCCGATCATCATCGTCGTCGTTTGTATTGCGAGCAGCGTGCACGTCATTTCCATCTACCGGCAAGGCCTGTTGCGCGGGATGCCGGAACCGGAAGCGATGATGTTCAGCCTCATGCACAACATCCGCCCGGTCACCCTGGCGGCGCTGACAACGGCCATCGGTTTTGCATCGCTGAATCTGAGTTCCTCGCCGGCGATTTCGGATTTCGGCAGCACGGTTGCCGTCGGCATCGTGTTTTCCTGGCTGCTGACCGCGGCCATGCTGCCGAGCTTGCTCATCCGGCTGGTCAAGACCGGCAACGGCTCAGGCGAAGGCGATCTGTTGCAGAAGGCGATGCAGCGGGTGATCGCCATCGGCCGGCGCCGCGACCGTCAGTTGTTCTGGTTTTGCACCGTGTTCGCCGCCGCCGGCATCAGCATGCTGCCGCTCAACGAAACCGACTTCAACCGGCTCGATTTTGTCAGCGACGTTGCCGGATTGCGCAATTACTTCGACGCCATCGGCGAGCGGCTGGACCGCGGCCCGTCGATCAGCTACGCCATTGACGCGGGCACACGGGACGGGGCCATCGATCCGGCTTTTCTCGCCCGGATGGAATCATTGCTTGACTGGTTGGGAGAGCGGGACGAAATCGAATCCACCGCCAGCGTCGTGGAATTGCTGAAAACCGTGAACGAGATGCGTTACGACGACGCAGACGCCTACCTGCTGCCGGACGAGCCTGAAACGATCGAAAACTATCTGACCGCCTACCGCTTTGTGCAAAACCCTGATTTTCCGCTTTCGAACTTTCTTAACCGCGACAGATCGGTAGCCGCTCTTACTGTCAACGCACGACCCACTACCAACCAGCAACTGCTCGATCTGAACGCTCTGATCGACGCCCGCTTTCAGGAGACGTTTCCCGAGGCGAAATTGATCCATGGCAGCGGCCTGCTGTTATTCGCGCGCATGGACGAGCGCGTGACCGTGGAATTGCTGCAAGGCTATTCGCTCAGCCTGGGGCTGATCACGCTTACCTTGATCTTCGGCCTGGGCAGTGTGTATTTCGGCTTGCTCAGCATCATCCCGAATCTGCTGCCCGCCGCCATCGTGTTCGGTTTCTGGGGCCTTCTGGTCGGCACGCTGGATCCTTTCGTGATGATGCTGTTCAGCATCAGTATCGGGCTGGTGGTGGACGATACCGTGCACGTGCTGACCCACTACCTCGCGAAGCGGCGCGAGGGCGAAATCATTTCCGACGCCGTCGCCCACGCCATCCGCACCGCCGGACCCGCGCTCACGATCACAACGCTGGTGCTCACCCTCGGCACGACTTTCCTGATGGCCGCGAGCACATTCTATTTCCAGCAGGCCGCCAGACTGCTGGTTCCCATCGTGGTGCTGGCATTGTTGCTGGACGTGTTTTATCTTCCCGCGATATTGCGACGATTCGACAGATTCCGGATTTCCGCACGAGCCGGTTGAACACCCGGATTCCAGGAGACAATTTCCGATGAGCGAGAACGAGAATCATATGAACCGCAGGACCTTCACCAAATTGGGCGTAGGCGCGGCTGCGGCCATGGGCGCGGCCTCTTTGGCGCGAGCGCAATCCCCAGCCTCGGAACTCGAATCCGAATTCATGATGGAATTGCTGCTTGATGTGGCCGAGCAGGTCGATGCCGGCCATACGCGTATCGCGCCGGTCAGCGGAGGTACTTTCAGCGGACCGGGGCTAAGCGGAACCGTTTTGCCGGGCGGCACAGACTGGATCACTCAGGTCTCGGGCCATTCCGCGCTTGATGTGCGCATCACGCTCGAGACCGATGACGGCGCGCATATCTACATGAGCTATCGAGGCATCGTGCACAATGGCGAAGTCGGACTCTACTGGCGCGTGACGCCGCTGTTCAGCACGACTTCGGAAGAATACGACTGGGTGAACCACGTCATCTGCGTCGGCAAGAGCAAACAGGTGGAAGGCAAGGTCGCCTACGATATTTTTCGAATACTCTAGACGGCAAAACGCCCACCCGTTGCCGGGTGGGCGTTTTTGAACTTCCTGTAAACGTTCTGAAATGTGACTGTCAGTCTTCGCCGCCCTGATTTTCAAATTTCCACCTGACAGCGCCGAAAAACATCTCGTCCCAGCTTTCGTTGCCCCAGTCCACCGCGCGGTCGGGATTGGGGTTGGACGGATTTCTGGCCGAGTTGTCCCAGGCCGCCACGGCGGTGATCTTCGTGCCGGCTGGCACGAACTTGGGCTCCTCGTAGGTATAGCTCAACTGCCAGTTGTAGTTGTACTTGGCGATGTTGATCAATTCCTCGCTAGTGCCGTCCGGGTAATCCGCAAAGAAGCGCATGCGCTTGCCGCGGAAATGCATGTGCGGCAGGTAGCTGTGAATTTTCGCGTCGCGCTCGATGACGATGCTCGCGGTCTGCTCGAAGGCCGGGTCATGGGGAGGAATCGTGGTCCAGGTGTTGGGGAACACGCAAGCGCATCGTCCACTCATTCTTTCTTCGGGCACTTCTCCCTCGGGGTAGAACCACAAACCGAGTTCGCTGCGATCAACAGTCTCGCGGCCGTTCGGGGTGTAGTGCATATTGAGATGTAGCAGGGAGCCCGCTTTCAGCAGACCGCCGGTGTTCGGCGGCGCCAGGTCCGGGGTGTCTCCGGGAATGTAGGCCGTGATATCGGCCTTGTCCGAGTTGCCGCCCCCGCCGAGAAAGCCGCCCCGGCGGCCGATCTCTTCCGGGAAATCCAGCCGGTTTACCGTGTGGTGCAATACCGTTCGATCACCGGCAATGATCTGGCTGCCCCGCACCCAGCGATCCTGTTCCATTTCGATGGGGACCTGCACGTCCACGAATACGCCGTTACCTGTGGCCGGGACCGTAGTGGCGGGAATTTCCAGCACCAGATCCGGTTCGCCGAAAGCCCATTTGGACTCGGGCCAGGTCAACTCGGTCAGCGGGTCGCTGTCGCCGTCGATCGGCGCTCCAGCTTCTACCCAGGCGATGATGTTACGCACGTCTTCGCGGTCGATCAGGCGGTCATTTATGAATTCGCCGATATGCCCGTCGATCTGGCCCGGAGGCATGCGGCGGGTCATCAGTACTTCGCGGATCATCGGCGACCAGCCGCGCACCATGGTGTGACTGTCCATGGCGAAGGGCGCAACGCCGCCGACGCGGTGGCAAGTGGCGCAGTTCTCGGCCAGCACCGGCGCGATGTCCTGGCTATAGGAAGGAATTCCCTGCTCGGGAAAACTAATTTCGGAACCGGCTGTGGCAATCAGGGAAGCGCTGACTTCTTCCCCGGCCAGAAATTCGTCGATGGCGGTTTGCGCACCATCCACCGATCCCCGGTACTCGACTACGAAGGATTTGGGATCGAACAGCAGCACTTCGCCGGTACGCTCGATACCCATTGTTTCGGAGATTACCTGGGAGTCATCCATCAATACGGGAATTTCAACGCCCCATTGATCGAGTCTCGCCTGCACCGCTTCGCGATTGAAGCGGGCCATGGGGTTGATCATCATGAACTCGACGCTGTGTGCGTCATATTGCTCATGCAATTCCAGGTACCGCGGCAGGGCGGCCTCGGTCGCCTCGCTGTCGTTCGCCTGCACGAGGAAGGCGATCAGTTCATGGTCTCCATACCAACTCATGCCATGGTGGTAACCCGCCTGGTCGAGCAGCGAGAAATCTCCTACCCGGTCCTGCGCCACCGCGCCGGTCGCCAGAGGCAAGGCCAGCAGGAGCAGCAATCGAAACATGCCTGATTTGATCATCGAGTTTTCCTCTATGATTTTATTTGTGCGGCGAGACCCGCCACGTAGTCCAACGCCTGATTGTACGAAGTCCGCCGCGAAGCATCAATGAATCCGGAGGGCAGAATTCAGCTCAATTGTGACATTGCGTTACGCTGAAATTTCCTTCAGCCACTCGGATATGGCCCGGCCGATCTCGTCGGGGGAGTCCTCTTGCAGGAAATGGTTGCCGGGGACGGTTACTTCCTTCTGTGCGGGCCAGGAGCGGCAGAATTCACGCTGGGCGCCGATGAGAATGGCGCCGGGTTCGGCGTTGATGAAGAGCTTCGGCACATCGGACGTACCCAGCCAATCGGCATAGTCCTGGACCACCTGCACGACTTCGGCGGGTTCGCCGGCGATGGGAATCTGCCGCGGCCAGGTCAGTGTGGGCCTGCGGTCTTCGCCGGGTTTCAGGAATGGCCGGCGATAGACTTCCATTTCCTCATCAGTGAGCTTTCGGAGCACCGAACCCGGCAGCACGCGTTCCACGAAAACGTTGTTCTCCAGCACCATGCCTTCGCCTGCCGGCGAGCGGAAGCCCTGAAAAACCCGGCGGGCGGCTTCGGGCCAATTGTCCCAGCTTGCCACCGGCTGGACGATGGCTTCCATGTAGGCGATGCCCCGGACACTGTCGGGATGGCGGCGGGCCCAGTCGAAACCGAGCGCCGAGCCCCAGTCGTGAATGACGAAAGTGACATTGTTCCCGACGCCCAATTGCTCCAGCGCGGCATCGAAATATTCCCGGTGCTCCAGGTAGGTATAACGATCGGGGCCGGAATCTTCGAGCTTGTCCGAATCGCCCATGCCGATCAGGTCGAGCGCGATGCAGCGGCCCTGGTCCGCAAGATGCGGCATGATGTTGCGCCAGAGATACGATGAGGTCGGATTACCGTGCTGGAACACGATGGGATCGCCATCGCCCATCTCGACATACGCCATAGTCTTGCCCATGACGGTAATTTTCTTCTTCGAGTGTTCTCTGGCGCTAATCATCGGACTTCTCCGGTTGGCAAAAGTGCGGCCAGCATAAAGGCGCGGACGACGCCTTGCAAACGTGATTTCGAGGGCGCCGGGTCCGCGTTGAACCACTTCCGCTTATTCGTTATGCTGCCTGCGCTACCGTAGTCAGGCACGCTTGAGGTCGATTCCAATGACAATGCAAAACACACCCCTTCTCATGTCCCGCATTCTCGGCCGGGGAGCGTTGCTCGACCCGGAAGTGGAAGTGGTCACGATGCAGGCGGAGGGAACGCACCGCCAGTCTCTCAAGCAGACCTGGGACCGCGCCAACCAGTTGGCGCACGCGCTGGCCGGAGCCGGCATCGGAGTAGGCGACCGGGTCGGCAGCTTCATGTGGAACAACTGGCGCCACCTCGAGTTGTACCAGGCCGTGCCGTCCATGGGCGCGGTGCTGCACACCCTGAACATCCGCCTGTCGCCGGTGGATCTCGAATACATCGTCAATCACGCCAACGACCGCGTGATCTTCGCCGACGAAGACCTGCTGCCCCTGCTGGAACCGCTTTGGGACAAGTTGCCCTGCGTCGAATTGCTGGTCGTCTGCCGCCACGGCGAAGGCGGCGAAAGTTCCTTCGGCAACCAGGTCGACTACGAAGATTTCATCGCCGGTCATGCGAGCACGTATGCCTGGCCGGAAATCCCGGAAACCGCTCCCATGGGCCTTTGCTACACCTCGGGCACCACGGGCAAGCCGAAAGGCGTGATGTATACCAATCGTTCGACGTATCTGCACACCTTGACAGAATGCCTGACGGACTCGATCGCGTTGTCGGCGCTGGACTCCGCGCTGGGGATCGTGCCCATGTTCCATGCGATGGGCTGGGGTCTGCCGTTTTGCGCCTCCATGCTGGGCTGCAAGCAGGTCATGCCGCACCGGTTCATGATTCCCGACGCGTTTCTGCGACTGATGCAGGATGAAGAAGTAACCCTTTCCGCCGGCGTGCCCACAATCTGGCAGGGCGTAAAGGCAGCGCTGGAAGCGAACCCCGGCAAGTACGACATTTCCAGCGTGGGCCGATTGACCTGCGGCGGTTCCGCACCGCCTCCCTCGCTGATTCGCTGGTATTGGGACAACTACGACATTGAAATGATCCAGGGTTGGGGCATGACCGAAACGAATCCCCTGGGCACACTGTCGCGCAAGATGTCCAAGTACACCCAACGGAGCCTGTCCGAAGACGAGCAATTCGAGAACGTGGCCAAGGCCGGACTGCTGATGCCCGGCCTGGAAATGGAGATCTTCGACGACGAGTGGAACGCCCTGCCCCATGACGGCGAAACCGTGGGCGAGCTATGCATCCGCGGCCCGTGGATCGCTTCGGAGTATTACAACGACCCCCAGCCCGACAAGTTCCACGACGGCTGGCTCGTTACCGGCGATGTCGCCAAGATCGATGCCGAGCAGTATCTGCTGATCGCGGACCGGTCCAAGGACCTGATCAAGTCAGGCGGGGAATGGATCTCCTCGGTGGACCTGGAGAACCACATCGTCGCCATGCCGGATGTCGCCCAGGCCGCGGTGGTGGCGCAGCCACATCCGAAATGGGACGAGCGCCCGGTGGCCCTGGTCATCATGGCCGAAGGCAAGGAACTCGATCCGTCGGCGGTGATCGACCATTGCAGCCAGGCCTTCGCCAAATGGCAACTGCCCGACGAAGTCATGGTAACTGACAACATTCCACTGACTACAACGGGCAAGATCGACAAGAAGGTAATCCGCGCGCGGCTTGCGGATGAGGGCTATCAGTTGCCCGACCTGCGCGCCTGATTTTTCCTCAGCGCCAAAGAATCGAAGGGAGGTCGGAGCCCTGCCATTCGGGCGATTTTCGGGCGTCGGAACCATCAAATACCCGGTGGAACTCTTCCTCGGGTGCCCCTTGGCCGGTACTTTCCGTGCTCCTTTCGCCATTGTGGGACTTGCCCAATGTGGCTATAATGACCGCATTTAGCGTCCCTCGCGAGCACCGCGGCCACCGTCATGGCAGATGTAATCCCGTTTCCGCAAGGAGGGCGCTTAAGCGGTCAAGAAGCGCGTAGTTTGCTGAATGATGCCGTCAGTAACTCCGAGAAATTGGTCTACGTCACAAAATTTACCAAGAATGAAGAGTGGTATCGGCTTGTCACGATCAGTCAGGTGCGGAAATGCTTGACGGAAGGCGATGTTGTGGAAGGTCCCACCCTGGACGAGAAAGGAAACTGGTATTGTTTACTGTACTGCCTTTGTGCCGGCGCTCGAGTGTACGTAACGGTGAGCTTGCAGCTAAACGCAGACCGATCTCTTAAATGCGCATTTGTGCTGGATGTGAATAACAAGGTTCCTACATGAAAGGCAAACAATATCATTACCTGGAATGCGGGCTGCCGAATGTATATCTGGCAAACGGTTTTACCTGCGTAGACACACCTTATGGAGGAGGAGTATCCATTACCGATGTCGACGGCCTTCACCGTTGCATAGCGGAAGCTTTGTGCGAAAAACCCGGCTTATTGACTGGGGCCGAATTCAGATTTTTGAGAATCGAACTCAATTTTTCGCAAACCATGTTGGCGCAGATTCTTGGCTGCGACGCCAGAAACATTCGGCGAATCGAAAGCGCCGAAAAGGTTAAAGACCTGTATAACCGGCTGATTCGCCTGATCTATCTGGAGTCGATAGATCCGGCAAGCACATGCGTGGGCCTGTTCGAACACTTGCGGGAAATCGATGTGGAATGGCATGACCGATTGAACCTGGCCACCGATCGAAAAAACGGATGGGCTCTCACGGCCTGACATTCAGTCATTCCGCGGCCCGTGGATCGCTTCGGAGTATTACATCGATCCCCAGGCCGACAAGTTCCAAGGACGAAGTCATGGTAACGGACAACATCCCGCTGACCACCACCGGCAAGATCGACAAGAAGGTGATTCGCGCACGGCTTGACGACGAAGGCTACAAGTTGCCCGACCTGCGCGCCTGAGCGGCTGACCGCGTCAGATTTCGCGGGCGATCAGCATCTTCATGATTTCGTTGCTGCCGCCGTAGATTTTCTGCACCCGGCTGTCGGCGTACATCCTGGCGATTGGAAACTCCATCATGTAGCCGTAGCCACCGAAGAATTGCAGGCACTCGTCGACGATTTCGCATTGCTTCTGGGTCGTCCACCATTTGGCCATGGCCGCGGTGCTGACATCGAGTTTGCCTGCAACGAGACGCTTGACGCAGTCATCGACGAAAATACGTGCGACGCGGGCTTCGGTAAATCGTTCCGCGAGCTTGAACTGGGTGTTCTGGAAATCGAGGATGCGCTTGCCGAACGCCTTGCGTTCCTTCACGTAGTCCGAAGTCACCCGCAAGGTCTTTTCGATTCCGGCGACGGCGCCGACGGCAATGATCAGCCGCTCCTGCGGCAATTGCTGCATCAACTGGACGAAGCCGCTGCCTTCCGCGCCGCCAAGCAGATTCGCTTTCGGCACGCGCACGTCGGCGAAGAAGATCTCGGCCGTGTCGGCCGCTTTCTGGCCGAGCTTTTCGAGATTGCGCCCGCGCGAAAATCCGCCTTCGCCTTCGACGCCTTCGGTTTCGAGCATGATCAGGGAAACGCCGGAGGCGGCCTCTCCCGGATCGGTCTTGGCGACGACGCAGATCAACTCGGCGTTCATGCCATTGGAGAGAAAGGTTTTCTGCCCGTTGAGCACAAAGTCGTCGCCATCGGGGATGGCCGTAGTGGCAACCGCCTGCAAGTCCGAGCCCGTGCCGGGTTCGGTCATGGCGATGGCGGCTACGAGTTCGCCGCTGGCCATTTTCGGCAGCCAGCGCTGCTTTTGTTCTTCCGAACCGTAGGCGTGAATGTAATGGGCGACGATTCCCGAATGTACGCTGTTGCCCCAACCGCTGATGCCGGCATAGGTCAATTCTTCGAGCAGTACCGCCTCGTGCTTGAAATTGCCGCCTCCGCCGCCGTAGGCCGCAGGAATCGATGCGCATAACAGGCCTGCATCGCCGGCCTTGCGCCAGACGTCGCGATCAATGCGGCCCTGCTTTTCCCAGGCGCTGATATTCGGTACGAACTCTTTTTCGAGGAAGCGGCCGACGGCCTCACGCATGATGCGCAATTCCTCATCCATCCAGGGCGATTCGTGGCGCTCTGACAACATCTTTGATATTCCGCAACAGTTCGAATTCGGATCAGGCCGCCCGGTCGGTACGCTCGACAATCATGGCATTGGCCGTGCCGCCGCCCTCACAGATCGCGATCAGGCCGTAACGACCCTGCCTGCGTTCGAGTTCATGCACCAGCGTAACCATCAGTTTCGCGCCGGTGGCGCCGAGCGGATGGCCGAGCGCCTGGGCGCCGCCGTTAACGTTCAGGCGCTCGATATCCGCGCCGAGCGCCTTGGCCCAGGCCAGCGGCACTGAGCCGAAAGCTTCGTTGACTTCGTACAGATCGATGTCGTCGAGCGAAAGTCCGGCTTTCTCCAGCACTTTCTCGGTCGCGGGTATCGGGCCTTCGAGCATGACCACAGGATCCGAACCGATTACGGCCATGGAATGAATCTTCGCCCTCACCGGCAGGCCGAGTTCGGCCACGGCGCTTTCGTTGGCGATCATTACGGCTGCTGCGCCGTCGCTGATCTGGCTCGCGGTGCCGGCTGTGATGACGCCCTCTTCGCGCAAGGGATTCAGTCCGCGCATGCCTTCGAGCGAAGCGTCCTTGCGGATGCCCTCATCGATAACGTGCATATCGGGGCTGCCGTCTTCCAGCACGATGGGGACGGGCAGCACTTCACGTTCAAAATAGCCTTCGTTCGTAGCCTCGGCCGCGCGCCGATGGCTGAGCAGTCCAAACTCGTCGAGTTGCTCGCGGCCGATGCCGTATTTCTCCGCCAGCAATTCAGCGCCATCGAACTGCGAAAACTGGATGCCGGGATAGCGCGCTTCCAGTCGGTCGCCCTTGGGCACGCCGCGGCCATGGGCCAGGCCATCGCGAACGTTCGAGCCGATTTCCACCGTGCTCATGGCTTCCACGCCGCCGGCGATTACCACGTCCTGGGTGCCGGACATGACGGCCTGGGCGGCGAACTGCATGGCCTGCAGCGAAGAGCCGCATTGCCGGTCGACGGTTACTCCCGGAACTTCCAGCGGCAGCCGCGAAGACATCGTGACATTGCGGCCGAGATTGCCGGCCTGTGCGCCATTCTGCATTACTACGCCAAAAACAAGGTCATCGACGCGATCTTCCGGGATGTTCGTGCGCTCGATCAGTTCATCGACCACCATCGCGCCGAGATCGACCGGATGCACCCGGCTGAGCCGGCCTCTCTTGCGTCCAGTGGCGGTGCGCACGCCGCCGACGATATATGCTTGAGCCATGATTTTCCTCAAATATTGCTGTTTCAAATCGCCGGCATGCGGATGCCGGCGTCGAGCCGTATGGTTTCGCCGTTGAGATAAGCGCACCGGACGATATGCCTAACTTCGGCGGCAAATTCGTCGGGCTGTCCGAGCCGCTTCGGGAACTGGGTAATCGAGACCAGCGCCTGTTTCAGCTCATCCGGCGCCGCGGCGAGCAAGGGCGTCTCGAACACGCCTGGCGCCACGGTCATGACGCGAATTCCCCGCTTCGCCAAATCGCGGGCGATGGGTAATGTCATTGCGACGATGCCGCCCTTGGACGCGGCATATCCTGCCTGACCGGTCTGGCCATCGAAAGCGGCGACCGAAGCGACATTGACGATGACTCCGCGTTCGCCATCGCCGCCGTCGGGTTCGTTGTCGTTCATTACCGCGGCGCATAACCGCAGCACATTGAAAGTGCCGATCAGATTCACCCGCACGATATGTTCGAATCGCACCAGCGGCATGGGGCCGTCGCGGCCCACGGTGCGTGCGGCGCCGCCGATGCCGGCGGAATTGACGTTGATATGGATGACCTCGAAGCGCTCGCGGGTCGCGGCGATGGCGGCGGAAACCGAATCTTCATCGGTGACGTCGCCGGCGTGCCAGATCGCCTGTCCGCCAAGTTCCGCGCCCGCCTGCCGCAACAGTTCTTCGTTGCGGTCGAACAGCATTACATTGGCGCCGGCTGCAAGAAAATTCCTGGCGACCGCGAGCCCAAGACCCGAAGCGCCGCCGGTTACGAATGCCGTCTTGCCCGCCAGTTCCATTCAGAAAGCCGCCTTGTTTGAGCGAGGCTGCAAGCATAGTGCATCGTCCTGTTCGCAACAAGATAGCTACTGGCTCAAAGCCTCCTCATAAGCCCCTTCGACAAAGGCTTCGTCAAGTACCATCTTTTTTGCCAGTGCATCGGGTTTGTAGAGATCGCAAAGTATTGGTCTCGAAAGCAGTCTCGACAATCACGCGCAGCAATTTTTCCATGTCATGCGCGAACAGGCTGGAAGTTATGATCCACTTAGAAGGAGGCGATTTATCAGATCGCTGGAATTTTTAGACAAGGTACTACTCTCCCCAGTGGTTACCAGCCGCCCCGGGAAAAACTGTTCGTACCACGCCCGTTTGCGGTCCCAGTGTGCCTTGTATTTCGGCTTATCAAGCAATCCCAAGTGTTCCCAATAATACTCCTCACCACGAATCATCAGTGTAAAATCTGGCAGATACATGCTGCCATCCTTGGCAATCAGCGGTTTCTCGTAAAAAAAAGTAACGTCGCGCTCATGCAGCATATTGGATATGAGGACTTCCGACTTGCTGCGCACCATGTGGTCCGCCAAGGATTGATGAACTTTGCCCGCTTCGTACCAATCCTTCTTCGTTGCTATCAGTTCGTTGACAGGCTTGAACTTGAAAAGAGAAGAACTGATGGACGTTAGCGCAGATTGCTCCGGTCGCATGCTGTCGACGAGGGTTGCAACACTGTTTTGCACATAAATCGTGCAGTGAGTGGACGCTCTTGTCAAAGCGGTGTATATCAATTCCATGATTTGTGAAGAGGCGCGGCTAGCGGGTAAGACAAAATAGACTCGCTCAAATTCACTGCCCTGCGCCTTATGCACAGAAATTGCGTAGGCCAATTCCAAGTTGTTCTCCGGTTTGCTATTGCCGTTGGTGCAGTAGTTAACACTCAAGTGATCCTTTCCTGTAAATTGAACTGAGAATTCGCTTATTCTAAATCCAGGTCGTTTGGCAGCATTTAAAAGTCGTTTCCAACTACCAGTGGGAACTACAGAGCCGATTTCACCATTAAATACTTGTACGTTTTCCATCCTACTAGTCTCGAAGTTATAGGCAGTCAATGGAAAGAGTTTCTGTACATTTTTGATCTGAATTACTTTGTCAAACATCGATATCCCATCCTTGGCACCCCGATCAAGCCAATATCCACTTTTAAATCTCTGAAAAGTTTGATTCACGTGTTCTGTGCCATACAGCTCACCGCGAACCGGGGAAAGAATCTGCATAGCATTAATGTCTTTCTGCAATGCCCTTCCAATACGCTCCGGTTCACTCATATTTATATTTTCTTCATTGGTAAAATCCTCGACGATTTGGCCGACTAGTTGCTGCCCGAGCCGCTCCTCGTCATGCCAGTAAACTATCCGCAGATCTTTCTCAACTTCTCCGCCTTCGTGTAGTCTAGCTATAAGCTGCTCGCGCAACACATCCTGCTTCAAAGTCTTGTCGGCTTCGCTCCGCATGCGCTGTACGCTCTGCTCCAGAGTTCCGTCAATTTTGACCCGCTCGGCACTGTTGATAAAGCATGATGCCAAATTGAGTATCCCGCAGCCTCTGCCGGTGGCGCGATTCTCCATTTGGCGCAGATTCTCCGTTAGCTTGACATGGTGTTCGGTGAATTCTTCCCGCAAGTATGCAACAACATCTGCGTAAACTTTGCCGATACCAATGGGCGGCAACTGTGCGACATCGCCGACCAGAATCAGTCGGCTTATGTGATTCCAATCTACGCCGCGGAACAGCGCTGCCATGAGGGTAAGATCTATCATTGATGAATCATCAATAATAAGAGTGCTGTATGTGGTAAGCCGCCGTCCTCCATGCCGCCTCAATGTGAGATTCTTGTTTAACCAGCCGTGCTCTGCCAGTAGCGAGTGTATTGTGGCGACATGCACTCCTTCGACGTTCGAATCATCCAACGTTCTGCGCAATCGATCTGTTGCCTTGCCGGTGGGGGCCAGCACCGCAACTCCAGCACCCTCACCGTGAGCCTTGCGAATTGCTTTGATGAGCGCGGCTACCACAGTACTCTTGCCAGTACCAGCACCGCCAGTGATAGATGCAAGTTGCTGGTGGATAATTTGCTTGCAGGAAGCCTTTTGCACTTCGATAGCCCGGTCGTATTCAGCCTTGGCCTTCCGCGCCAGGGTGCAGCTATTCCGGTACAACAACTTGTGCCAGAACGCCTCGGACACTGGGTGCTGCAGCCGTATTTCCGGGGCGATCAGCAAATTTTCAAGCACAGTACAAACCAGCCGTTCGTCTTCCCAGATCTTGAGGTCGTATAGATAGTTTTCTTCTTCGGCGCGCTGATAGATCGCCGTATCATAAAATTCCTTGTCGACACTCAAGTACTGCTCCGTCACCAGATTCTGCTTCCATTCTGGCTGCGCCCTTATGCGCCGGTTAACCTGGTCTATGAGAACTTTTGCGGAAACGAACGTCTGTTGACTGAAACTACGTAAGGTTTCAAGCAGGAGGGCTTGTAAACGCTCTCGGGAATTCTTCCTGAACAGCGCCTCGACAGGCAGTTCTGGAGAAGGCAGCATGGCACGGTCAACCATGCTCCAGCGGATAACGTCATTGTTATCCTTGCCAATAAATTGCTCCGACAAAAGGTAGGGATTGGTTCCAATTTCTTTCAATGAAGCTTCTAGTCCAAATTTCTGCCGGTCTTCAGACAAAATAGCCTTTAGTTGGCCGCTATTGAGGGCGAGTCGCGACAGTATTTCCAGTAAACACGAAAGATTTTCGCCTGCGGCTAACTTTATCTCCCTATGAATATCGTCAAGATCTTTTTCAAGTGGGCGGTAGCCGGTGACAGAGTCCGCATTGCCCCGGCAGAATTGGCGAATCTCTTCCAAGGCGTCCTGTTCCTTGCCCTGCTCTACTCGGCGGCGAAAACCGGAGATAGCCTCCTTGAGGCCCAACAATTCAAGCACGGCTGGCATGCCCGGATACGCTCCACGGCTCCGCCATAGTTCGCCTATGAGACTTTCGACCCACTGAATCCGCTGAGTCCAGTTCTCGCTATCATCCCGAACGTCGTCGCGGACGATGCGTAGCGATTCAAGTAGTGTCTCCAGCAACCCCAAGGCCTCGTCGTCGCTCACCTGCTTAGTGGCGTACTTGCAAACACTGACATTTTCCGGGTAAGCGGCGAACTGATGCAGCACATCCGGTGTGTTCAGATAGCGGTGGTAGGGAAGGCGCATTCCTTGTTCGGGATAATGGGAAGTGATACCTCGTTGCCAGACAAATCCTTTATACCTTTCAAGGGTCCGCTCTGAGCAGCCCTCGTAATACAAGGTGGGCGCGACATGCTTGACGCGCGCCACTCCCACTAGCACATAACGCGGATTCTCATCGTCACTGAGGGGATTGGAATAGTTGGCATAATAGAAAACCAAGCTTCGGTCAGGCTCAATCGGCCTGAAGTGCTCCTCGCTGTACTGCAACCTTTTGGCATAGTCGTAACGACTGCCGATCTTTACGCCATCTCGGTTGTACATGGATTCATACGGCCACGTGCAGGCGGTGGCTGCCGGTATCGTCCAGTGCTTCGTTTGGGTTTCATCTTTGAAGAAGTCTGGCGGCTTAGACAACACATCACTGCCTTCATCAGCGAAGGCAGAGCCGCTGTACATACATGCTGCGGGTTTGTCGAGTTTGGCAAACTTCTTGCCGGGGTGCCTAACTTCCCAGTCTAGGAGTCTGTCGGATTTAGATTGAGGTAGAATCGTATTCAGATTGTAGCGGGGTGCTTATCCGATGTCATCGAAGTTTCGCCCAGTGGACCGGGACACGCTGTATCTTTTGCCGCCGTCGGTGCAGGACTGGCTGCCGGAGGATCATCTGGCGCGTTTCGTGGTTGAGATTGTGGACCGTCTGGACCTTGGCGCTCTGGAGCGCCGGTACGGTGGGGGCGGGAAGGATCCGTATCATCCGTCGGTGTTGCTGGGGCTGTTGTTTTACGGTTACGCGACGGGGGTGTTTTCGAGCCGCAAGCTGGAGCGTGCGACCTACGATTCGGTGGCTTTCCGTTTTATTGCGGCGAACACGCACCCGGACCACGACACGATCGCGGGTTTCCGCAAGCGATTTCTGGGGGAGTTGCAGGGGTTGTTCGTGCAGATTCTTTCGCTTGCGCGGGAGATGGGGTTGTTGCGGTTGGGCAACGTGAGTCTGGACGGGACGAAGGTTCGTGCGAACGCGAGCAAGCACAAGGCGCTGAGTTGGGGGCATGCGAAGCGTCTTGAGGATCAGTTGCGCGGCGAGGTGGCGGAGTTGCTTGATTGTGCGGCGCGGGCGGACGAAGCGGAGCCCGGACTGGACGTGCCGGAGGAGTTGAAGCGGCGCGAGGGCCGTCTTGCGGTGATCGAGGCGGCGCAGGCGGAGATCGAGCGGCGGGCGCGGGAGCGCCATGCGGCGGAGCGGGAAGAATACGAGGAGAAGCTTGCGGCGCGGCGGGAGCGGGAGAAGGCGACGGGGCGCAAGCCCCGCGGTCGAGAGCCGAAGGCGCCGGAGGCGGGTCCGCGGGAGAAGGACCAGGTGAATCTGACGGACGCGGAATCGCGGGTGATGCTGACGGCGGACGGATTCCAGCAGGCGTATAACGCGCAGTCTGGGGTGGATGTCGAGAGTCATCTGGTGGTGACGGTCGATGTGGTGGACCGCGGCAACGACAAGCGCGAGGTGGAACCGGCGCTTGCGGCGCTGGGCGCGTTGCCGGGGGCGCTGGGGAAGCCGACCGGGCTGTTGGCCGACGCGGGGTATTTCAGCAAGAAGAACGTGGAACGTTGCGAGGCGGCGAAGTTGACGCCGCACATCGCCGTGGGCCGCGAGGCGCACAACCCCCCGCTGGCGGAGCGGTTCGCGTTGCCGCCGCCCTGTGCGGAGGACGCGGACGCGGTGACGCGCATGGCGCATCGGCTGCGGACGCCGGAAGGCCGGGCGCTGTACGCGCGGCGCAAGTCAACCGTGGAGACGGTCTTTGGGATCATCAAGGAGACGATGGGTTTTCGTCGCTTCCATCTGCGCGGACTGGAGGCGGTGCGCGGAGAATGGACGCTGGCCTGCCTGGCGTGGAACCTGAAACGGATGCACGCCTTGCGTTGAGGCGCTCCATTCCCCATTTTCCGACCGCAAGCGGACATTGGCGACGCTGTCATGCCGAATACGCATGTGGGGGCGATACCATACCGCCCCGGCGACCGAAATCGGGAATCGCGCGGTCCGCGGCCGCCGGCATGAAATGTAACCGACGACCGACTTGCTTGGCGGCTTCAACAATCTAAATCCGACAGACTCCTAGGAGTCTGTCGGATTTAGATTGAGGTAGAATCGTATTCAGATTGTAGCGGGGTGCTTATCCGATGTCATCGAAGTTTCGCCCAGTGGACCGGGACACGCTGTATCTTTTGCCGCCGTCGGTGCAGGACTGGCTGCCGGAGGATCATCTGGCGCGTTTCGTGGTTGAGATTGTGGACCGTCTGGACCTTGGCGCTCTGGAGCGCCGGTACGGTGGGGGCGGGAAGGATCCGTATCATCCGTCGGTGTTGCTGGGGCTGTTGTTTTACGGTTACGCGACGGGGGTGTTTTCGAGCCGCAAGCTGGAGCGTGCGACCTACGATTCGGTGGCTTTCCGTTTTATTGCGGCGAACACGCACCCGGACCACGACACGATCGCGGGTTTCCGCAAGCGATTTCTGGGGGAGTTGGGGGGTCTGTTCGTGCAGATTCTTTCGCTTGCGCGGGAGATGGGGTTGTTGCGGTTGGGCAACGTGAGTCTGGACGGGACGAAGGTTCGTGCGAACGCGAGCAAGCACAAGGCGCTGAGTTGGGGGCATGCGAAGCGTCTTGAGGATCAGTTGCGCGGCGAGGTGGCGGAGTTGCTTGATTGTGCGGCGCGGGCGGACGAAGCGGAGCCCGGACTGGACGTGCCGGAGGAGTTGAAGCGGCGCGAGGGCCGTCTTGCGGTGATCGAGGCGGCGCAGGCGGAGATCGAGCGGCGGGCGCGGGAGCGCCATGCGGCGGAGCGGGAAGAATACGAGGAGAAGCTTGCGGCGCGGCGGGAGCGGGAGAAGGCGACGGGGCGCAAGCCCCGCGGTCGAGAGCCGAAGGCGCCGGAGGCGGGTCCGCGGGAGAAGGACCAGGTGAATCTGACGGACGCGGAATCGCGGGTGATGCTGACGGCGGACGGATTCCAGCAGGCGTATAACGCGCAGTCTGGGGTGGATGTCGAGAGTCATCTGGTGGTGACGGTCGATGTGGTGGACCGCGGCAACGACAAGCGCGAGGTGGAACCGGCGCTTGCGGCGCTGGGCGCGTTGCCGGGGGCGCTGGGGAAGCCGACCGGGCTGTTGGCCGACGCGGGGTATTTCAGCAAGAAGAACGTGAAACGTTGCGAGGCGGCGAAGTTGACGCCGCACATCGCCATGGGCCGCACGGCGCACAATCCGCCGCTGGCGGAGCGTTCCGCGCCGCCGCCGCCCTGTCCGGAGGACGCGGACGCGGTGACGCGCATGGCGCATCGGCTGCGGACGCCGGAAGGCCGGGCGCTGTACGCGCGGCGCAAGTCGACCGTGGAGACGGTGTTCGGGGTCGTCAAGGAGACGATGGGATTTCGGCGCTTCCATCTGCGCGGACTGGAGGCGGTGCGCGGAGAATGGACACTGGCCTGTCTGGCGTGGAACCTGAAACGGATGCACGCCTTGCGTTGAGGCGCTCCACCCCCCGTTTTCCGCCCGCGAGCGGACATTGGCGACGCTGTCATGCCAAATACGCATGTGGGGGCGATACCATACCGCCCCAGCCACCGAAATCGGGAATCGCGCGGCCTATGGCCGCTGACATGAAATGCAACTGAGGACCGCCTTGCTCGGCGGATTCAACATCCTAAAACCGACAGACTCCTAGGCGAACTTTTACCGACAAGCCTGCTCGTTGACATCAAGATATTCGGTTATGAACTCATCGACGGCCTCAAACAATGCAGAAGGCAATAGATCTACTGTCAATAGACCAGAATCCTGCTCCCATGTGATTGCCCAAGTACCCAATCCCGTAACAATGTCTATTACTGGTTTGGAAAAATTCATTTCCATGTGGATTCGATCCTGGTCTGCGATTTGATCTAACGGGCTAAAGCGAACCTCCGTGGACACGTTGATTTCGAGAGATGGAAGTTCATTTTCCAAGGCTGCTTGCATCCTGGAATATTCTTCAGTCGATTCATATTGTGGATACAAGCCAACCGCTCGTAAACGGCCTTCAACAACAAGATCAAAATCATTCTCAGATAATCCAATGAGATCGTCAGACATTCCAAAGAATATGGAGGAGAAGTTTATCGGCTTGCATTCAGTCCACAATTCAATGCGCTCAATATCGCGAAATACAGAAGACAGTTCTAATGCACCGGAGTCTTCAAGCCAAGTCAATGCTTCGGTCATCGACATACTGTCATCGAGAAGGGCATCGCGATTTTCTTTGTATTGCTGAAGAGTCGCTGCCGCCATATCTTCATCGCGTACCGAGAACTCCAGCATGGCGTGCACGGGGTCATAAGCACCATCCTGCCCTGCAGCAAGTTCCGCAACTGCCGACAGAGAGGCTGTTGCTATAACTAACGCCGCAATGCGGGGCATAGAAAAATCCTCCAATGCAATGCGCCTGCTCGTGCAACCCGCAAAAGGAACATTGTGTTCCCGTTTACTCGCCTTTGATTGGGAGTCGCCCTTATCACTAAACCAATCGATCAACTGCTGTTTTAGGAGAGTGACCCCATTCCCGGCTACACACCGCTTGCGCTGGAAAGCATAACACACGCCCCTCGCCGAAGGCGGGCGGAATTGCAACCCGATCCACTTATAATGTGCGCTCTTGTCGTACTGCCTCATCAAGGTCGAACTGGAGTCCCGCTTCATGAATATCCTGTTTGTCTGCACCGGAAATTCCTGCCGCTCGCAAATGGCGGAAGGCTGGGCGAAGGCCCTCGCGCCTGATTGCGGGATCAACTCCGCCGGCCTCGAAGCCCACGGCCTCAATCCGCGCGCCGTCGGCGCCATGGCCCGGCAGGGCGTCGATATCGGCAGTCAGACTTCGGACGTGCTCAGCGATGAAATGATCGAGCGCGCCGACCTTATCGTCACCGTCTGCTCCCACGCCGACGCCCATTGCCCCATCATCCCGCCCGGCAAGCGCAAGATTCATCTTCCCTTCGATGACCCCGCCGGCTTCACCGGCCCCGAAGAGGAAGTCCGCGCGGGTTTCGACCGCGTCTGCCTTGAAATCAGGGCCGGCGTGAAAAAACTGTTGGCCGATAAGGCCCGTTACGCTATTGAGTAAATTTACTCAGTAGCGTAACGGAAAATGATTGCGCGGCAGATTCGGCCCTGTTACGCTATTGAGTAAATTTACTCAGTAGCGTAATCATTCCGCATGGCTGAATTTGAAAGAGCCCAAAAAGATATATTAATCAGTCGGTTACGGGAAGAGCCAAAGCGGCTGATAATTGTTACCGGGCCGCGCCAAGCCGGCAAGACAACCATGGTCTCGCAAGCGCTGCGAGAATTCCACGGCCGCATGGTATTCGCCGATGGACCTGTAGACTCGTTGGCGGACAGACGCTTTGTCGACCCCCTGGGTTCGGCGGCGGCTGACCAATTCTCCGCATTTGACGCAAGGTTTCCACCCGACCGCGATGAACAATGGTTGATACGGGAATGGACAGATTCTCGACTAAGGCTAGCTCAATCGGACTCGGGTTACGTTCTGGCGATCGACGAAGTCCAGAAAATTCCCAACTGGTCGGAAACAGTCAAGGGCTTATGGGATGAGGACCGACACAATGACCTCCCGCTACATGTGATCTTGCTCGGGTCCGCTCCTTTGCTCATGCAATCCGGTATGAGCGAAAGTCTGGCAGGCAGATTCGAAACCATCCAGCTTAATCATTGGTCCTATCCGGAAATGTCGGCATTGGCAGATACCGACCTTGCGCAATATGTCTATTTTGGGGGTTATCCAGGCGCTGCTACATATATAAGCAACGAAATCCGCTGGCGAGACTACATTCACAACTCTTTGATCAAACCCAACATCGAGCGCGACATTCTCGCCATGGAAAGAGTAGACAAACCAGCGTTGCTCAAAACCCTTTTTGAATTGTCGGCACAGTATTCGGGACAGATTCTCTCCTACACCAAATTGCTCGGAAACCTTCACGATGCCGGCAATACAACAACTCTCGCACGATATCTTGTGTTGCTGGAAAATGCCGGCCTGGTCGCCGGACTTCCCAAGTACGCAGGAAGCGTTCTCCGCCGAAGATCATCAAGCCCAAAACTGATCGCACTCAACACCGCGCTGATGTCGGCCTTGTCCGATTATTCATTCAGCGAGGCTATTGCGGACCGTACCTTCTGGGGACGAATTGTAGAGAGCGCCGTCGGAGCTCATCTATTTAACACCTTGCCTACTGCCGGCAAGCTGTATTACTGGAGAGAACAGAATGCCGAAGTTGATTTCGTACTCCGGCGAGGTCAGCGTCTGGTAGCTTTTGAAGTAAAGAGCGGCTCACGAAGTGTCGGCCACTCTGGATTTCTTGCGTTCCAGCGGAGGTTCAAGGCCAACGTCAGGCAAATAACCGTAGGCGATGACGGAGTTCCACTGGCTGAATTTCTTGCTACACCAGCTTCGCACTGGTTTGACGAATAATGAACAAGCCAGAACGGTACATTGCGCCACGGACTTGCTCCGAAGTCGAGGTCGAGAAATCCACCGCCAATGCGGAACTCAGCTCCCGATTGTTGGACGAATATTCGAATGAGGAAGCCTATGTCCTGCTGGCACCGCCGGGTTCAGGCAAGACTTCGGAGTTTGAACGGCGAGCACATTTGTGTGGCGGGCAGTTTGTTACAGCGAGAGACTTCATTACCTTTGATTACAAGCGCGAGTGGCGTGACCGGACTCTGTTCATTGATGGGCTTGATGAGGTGCGTGCTGGCTCGGCGGACGGCAGAACACCTCTTGACTGCATAAGAAATAAGCTGCTGCAACTGGGTAAACCCGAATTCCGGCTCTCGTGCCGGGAAGCTGATTGGTTCGGCGCAAATGATCGTCGACATCTGGAAACCGTAGCTCCGCAAGGAAAGATAACGGTGCTGCGCCTTGATCCTCTGTCGGAAAAGGACATTAAAGCCGTTCTGCACAAGAATCACAATGTTGAAGATCCGGATGCTTTTGTCGACATGGCCCAAAAGCGAGGTGTGGCCGCCTTGCTGGAAAACCCACTAAGCCTGAAATTGCTCGCAAAAGCAGTCTTGAATAATGAATGGCCGGATTCGCGAATCCATACATTTGAAATGGCTTGCAAGACTTTGGCTGATGAGTCCAATGAGGAGCACCAACACGCGACAGTTCGTGAGCGCGCCAATACGGAAGTACTGCTGGACACGGCCGGGCAGCTTTGCGCAGTGCAGTTGCTGGCCGGAGCCCCGGGCATCCGTGTAAGCGGCGGAAATCAAGACGAAAACCCTATCGAATTGGATGAACTGACGGGAGCCGTCAGGGCTCACCAGTTGGAGTCACTTAAAACTCGCCTGTTCGAAGCCCCCAACTCCGAGTTCGCGATTCCGCTGCATCGGCAAGTAGCGGAATTTCTGGGAGCGCGTTACTTGGCAGGGTTGATTAAAGATGGTTTGCCTGTAAATCGGATTCTGGCGTTGATGTCTGGGCACGATGGAATGATCGTGACTGAGATGCGTGGCCTGTGCGCATGGCTTGCAGTGCACAGCAGTATTGCCCGAGAGGAAATAATAAGTCGAGACCCCTTGGGAACCGTATTGTATGGCGACGTTGCGGGATTCCCGGCCGATGTAAAGGAACTGATTTTCAGGGAACTCGAGAAAGTTTCCGAAAGGGACCGTCGGTCTCTTATCACTATAGAACTCGACCCGCGGCTCGGCGATCTTTTGCCCAAGGAGTTGAAGAACGAAATCCTTGCAGTACTGGAAGACCCTGCCAGGGACGGCAGAAGACAATCGCTGACGCTTTTCCTTGTTCGAGCACTATGCCATGCGCTGCCATTGAAGGGCATGGCGCGGACATTGATGAAAGTTGTCCGCGATGGCTCCAGATGGTTGAGTGTCAGACAAGCGGCGATCCATGCGTTTCTGCGGCAGCGGGAAGACAAGGAGCAAGCGCTTGCGGATCTCAAAGTGCTGATGCGAGAAATCTTCGCCAACCAGGTGCCGGACCCCGATGACGAATTGCTTTGTACTCTGTTGGAGAAAACCTATCCAGACGTATTGCCGGGAACCGAAGTGCTGGACTATTTACGGACCCCGAAATCCGACTACTATATTTCATACACCGCATTCTGGACATGGACGTTTCCCGAACGCTCCAGTTGGGGGGACAAAGCAAAATTGCTGGACCGGCTTGCAACACACTATGCCGCTCGCAAACCGGAAGACAGGCAATTGGAAGTTCAGAACGATATCACCACGGAAGTGCCGTTCATTCTGCTTGAAAGTGTCCTGAATGACGAGTCCTTTAACAATGCCGTTGAGCCGGAGTGTTTGTTCAAGTGGCTGGGCGTAGCAGGGAGGCTGGGTGACTGGGACTTCGAATGGGGGATTTTGCACGAGAGGAAGGAACGAGTTCAATTCTGGCTCAGCCAGCGCCCTGAATTGTGGAAAATACTGTTCAAACTTGGGCTGGAAAGGTGTAAGAGAGCTTACAGAAAATCGGACCAGGCGGATTTTCAGCGATTGATGTGGATGGAGCAAGACCGCAGATTGCTTGGTGTAAGGCCACCTGTCGATTTTGCGAAATGGTGCCTGGAAGAGGCGGTCAATTCAGACGACGCAATTGTGGCGCAATGGTTGGTCCGAAGGGTCGCGGATGAAATCGAAGATGAAAGGATTTCGAATGAGTTTGTGGGAGCCCATTTGCAAGGCAGTGACTCACTCCAGAAAGCCTTGCAAGAACGGTTTATAGAGCGTGAAAATTACCGAAAACGAAGGGAAACGCTGAGCGCGAAAAAAAATGCCGAAGAAGAACAAGATCGTTCCAGTTGGCAGATTGCGGTGCAGGAGCACCGGATCGAACTGATTGAAAACCGCTCTCCCATGCGCCTGCTTCACAATTTGGCCAGGGCTTACTTCGGTGGTTACCACGGTATGAGCGATCACGCACCCCATGATCGACTAAACATTTTGCTGGGTGGTGAAAAAGAATTGGTTGAAACTGTGGTGACTGGATTTCGCGCTACACTGACCCGACCTGACCTTCCAACCCCTGAAAAAGTTATAGAGCTGAGCATAGAAGAGCGAACGCACCTTTTGTCTTTGCCATTTCTGGCAGGCTTCAATGAATGCTATGAATCCGGAGCCGATGGAGCTTTTGTACCTGACGAAGACCAGAACCGATTGGCGGCTACACTCTATTACAACCTTTCATTCTGGCCGAATCCGTGGGGATACGGCAAAACACAGAAGAACCCCCGCTGGCTTCAAGAGTTACTGAACGAGCAACCCGAGTTAATAGCAGACATATTAGTTAAATCGATTTCTCCGGGATTGCGAAAAAGCCAAGACTTCTCGAATCGACTTCATGAACTGATGTATTCCAAGGAATACGACGGTATTGCCAAAATCGTAGCTACTCCATTATTGCGTTCGTTCCCCGTCCGCTGCTCGGAACGACAATTACCGGGTTTGAGGTTTCTGCTGATAGCGGCTGAGCGGCATTGGCCAAGGAATGAGTTTGTGGAAATGATCAGGGAAAAACTGGCGCTTGCAAGCATGAACGTTGCCCAGCGAGTTTACTGGCTTGCCGCCGGACTTATTTCCAGCCCGCAATACTTTTCGAAAAGCCTCTGTGACTACGTAGCCGGGAACAATCGGCGCGTCCCGCACTTGGCCACATACATTGGCGGGCAGTTTGACCATCTGTCAGTCGAACCAAACCAAGATAGCATGTCCGCTATTGCTACATTGATTCGATTGCTTGGAGAAGTGTACCCCCCAAGGTTTTTTGATTCAGAACTGAATGCCGACGCAGACGAAGATCGGGAATTCAGTTGGGGGATGGGTATCTCATATCGAATAGACGGCTTCGTACATAAACTCATGGAAAACTCTTCCCATACGGCTACCCGCGAATTGGAACAACTGGCAGTAGATGAGAGTCTCAGCGCCTGGCACACGCGACTGGAATTTGCCATTGGCAAACAGAAGGGAATCAGACGCGAGGTTGAATTCAAGCACGCAGAAGTCTCAACAATCCTGGGAGTGCTCAGTAATCGGCAACCCGCTAATCCAGCCGATCTGGCGGCATTGACGATCGACTACCTGAGTGAAATCGCAACCAGAATCCGAGATGGCAACACATCCGACTGGCGACAGTACTGGAATGTTGATTCCTGCCACCGAGTTGAAAGGCCCAATCCCGAGAACGCTTGCCGCGACAGATTACTATCGGATTTACAGCAACGATTTGCCAAACTCGACATCGACGCTATTGCCGAAGGCAACTATGCGGATGACAAGCGGGCTGACATTCGCGTGTCTTTCGGGGGCTTCAACATTCCCATCGAAATCAAAAAAAGCTGCCATCGAGACTTGTGGACCGCCATCAGAACACAGTTAATTGCCAAATACACCCGCGACCCCGGCGCTGACGGTCACGGAATTTACCTCGTTTTCTGGTTCGGAAACCACAAACACT
Source organism: Pseudomonadales bacterium (assembly GCA_963666325.1). Taxonomy (GTDB): domain Bacteria; phylum Pseudomonadota; class Gammaproteobacteria; order Pseudomonadales; family Pseudohongiellaceae; genus UBA9145. The sequence continues at coordinate 3,227,290 of OY762706.1, read as the reverse complement.
GCCGACCCACGCCTGACGCCAATCCCCCACCAAAAAGCGCCGACGAATTGAAACGCCGGTTGGAGGAAACCCTGACCGACGCCGAGCGGCGGAAAATTTCGGTCTGCGTGATCGATGTCGAAGACAGGAAGAACCTGAAGGAACCTGAAAGCGACAACCATGAGTAAAACCCTGCATCCGAAATACGGCCGCGAGCACGTCAGCGTCCTTGCTCGCAAGCCATTGCACGCCGGCTACTTGCGCGTCGATGAGCTGATTCTGCGCCATCGCCTTTTCGCCGGGGGCGACAGCGAGCCGTTTCGCCGCGAACTCATCGTGCGCCCCCGCGGTGTGGGCGTGCTGCTCTATGACCCCGGGCGCCGCGAAGCCGTGCTTGTGCGGCAGTTCCGCGTCGGCATGATCGACGAGCCGCGCAGCCCCTGGATGCTCGAACTGATCGCCGGCATGGTCGACGAAGGCGAAGACCCGCTGCGGGTAGCCCACCGCGAAAGCCGCGAGGAATCCGGCATCGAACCCGTAAACGTCGTTCGAATCTGCGACTACTACAACAGTCCCGGCGTTGGCAACGAACACATCAGCCTCTTTTGCGGCCGGGTGGACGCGAGCAGCGCGGGCGGTATCCACGGCCTCGACGAAGAAAACGAAGACATCGAAGTCGTGGTCGTCCCCTACGACGACCTCATCACCGCTGTAGAGGACGGCCGCATCGACAACGCCATGACGATCATCGCCGTCCAGTGGCTCCGGATACGCCACGAAGAACTGCTCCGTTTGTGGGGCGTTACCTGATCCGTACGGAATCACCCGGCAGATTCTGCGACTCCGCTTCGCTCCGCGCAGAATGACGCAGGGGCGGGCTTTGTTTTTGCGCGGAATGAAAATTTGGGGACCCGGGCTGCTGCGCGGAGTGCTTGTGCGCGTTCCTGCTTTAATGGTTACAATGATTTACGGGGTGTCGGAAGTCGCCCCTTACCGAATTCGGCAAGCGGGAATCGTTCGTGGCAAAACGTAAACACAAAGTCAGCCTGGTGGAAGAAATCGCCGAACGCGACGCCAACTACATTCGGCTGCTCCGACTGTTGCCCGGGTTGCGCGCCTGGCGCGACCTGTCGCGCCGCAAGAAATCAGAATTCGACGAAGAACAGGCCGCCGCCGAGTTGCAAGGCCATACTTCCACCTTTCTGCTTCCCGGCCGGGACGGCGAAGACGTCACCCTGAGAATTCGCGTCACCGAAGCCTTCCGCTTCACCACCGGCCTCGAAATCGTGCAGCAACCCGGCGACCCTGACCGCATCGCCAATCCGACCATGCACGTGCGTGTCTACCACGACGTCAATTCCGCCGAAGTGCTTTCCTACCAGGGCCACCGCGGCTTCAAGCTGCGTTACAAGCAGCCCAACAGGCGCATGTACTTGGTTAACGAGAAAGCCCTGATCAACCGATTCCTCGGCGAATGGCTCACTCATTGCCTGCAATATGGGCGTGTCCGGCTCGGCGCGGAAACCGCACTGCAGGCCTGAGCCGCGCAGAAGCTCCGAATACCCGGAGTTTCCTTCAGAAAAACAGCGCCCGCGCGATAAATCTAGAGTCCGTTACGCGAAATTTTTGCTGTTTTGGAACAGGAGAGAATGGGAAGTAGCTATAACGCCGACGCCATCGAGGTACTGGCCGGACTGGACCCGGTCAGAAAGCGTCCCGGCATGTACACCGACATCTCGCGGCCCAACCATCTGGTGCAGGAAGTCGTCGACAACAGCGTCGACGAGGCGCTTGCCGGCCATGCTGCGGAAATCAACGTCAGCCTGCATCAGGACGGCTCGGTCGAAGTCAGCGACGACGGCCGCGGCATGCCCGTCGACATTCATCCCGAAGAAGGCGTCAGCGGAGTCGAACTGATCCTCACGCGGCTTCACGCCGGCGCGAAGTTTTCCGATCGCAGTTATCGCTTCTCCGGTGGCCTGCATGGCGTCGGCGTATCCGTGGTCAACGCGCTTTCCAGCGATCTCGAAGTCGAGGTAAAGCGCGGCGGCAAGGTCTACAACATGGTCTTTCGCGATGGCGAAAAATCCTGCGATCTCGGCATTACCGGCGAAGTCGGCATGCGCAACACCGGCACGCGAATCCGCTTCGTCCCGAACGGCATCTATTTCGACACCACCCGGGTCTCGATTCCCAAGCTGAAACACGCCTTGCGCGCCAAGGCGGTGCTGTGCCCGGGCCTCATGGTCAATTTCTTCGACCATACCGCCTCCGGCGACAAGTCGCAGAGCGAGTCCTGGCAGTACCAGGACGGCCTCAGGGACTACCTCGGCCAGGCCACCGAGGAATGGGAAACCGTCCCCGCCGAGCCTTTCACCGGTTCGGTCAAGGGCAACGACGAAGCCGTGGACTGGGCGCTGCAATGGCTTCCCGCGGGCGGTGCCCAGGTTTGTGAAAGCTATGTCAACCTGATACCGACGCCCCTCGGCGGCACCCATGTCAGCGGCCTGCGCACCGGCCTGCTCGATGCCTTGCGCGAATTCTGCGAGTTCCGCAATCTCGTGCCGCGCAGCCTGCGGCTCACGCCCGACGACGTGTTCGAAAATCTGAGCTATGTGCTTTCTTCCAAGTTGCTCGATCCGCAATTTTCCGGCCAGACCAAGGAACGCCTCTCCTCGCGCAAATGCGCGGTCTTCGTCGCCGGCGTCATCAAGGACGCTTTCAGCTTGTGGCTGAACCAGCAAACCGCCGAGGCCGAAGCCATCGCCGAACTGGTGATCGGCAACGCCCAGCGCCGCTCCCGGGCGAGCAAGAAAGTCGTGCGCAAGAAGATCGGCTCGGGCCCGGCCCTGCCCGGCAAGCTCGCCGACTGCTCCACCGAGGACGTGATGCAGGGCGAGCTGTTTCTCGTGGAAGGCGATTCCGCCGGCGGGTCCGCCAAGCAGGCGCGGGATCGCGAGTTCCAGGCGATCATGCCCCTGCGCGGCAAGATCCTGAACACCTGGGAAGTCGACTCCGGCGAGATTCTCGCCTCCCAGGCGGTGCACGACATCGCCATCGCCCTCGGCGTCGACCCGGGCTCGAAGGACATCCGCGGCCTGCGCTACGGCAAGATCTGCATTCTCGCCGACGCCGACTCCGACGGCCTGCATATCGCGACCCTGCTTTGCGCGCTGTTCCTGAAACATTTCCGGCCGGTGCTCGAAGCCGGCCACGTCCATGTCGCCATGCCGCCGCTGTTCCGCATCGACGCGGGCAAGGAGGTGTACTACGCGCTGGACGAGGACGAGAAGAACGGCATCCTCGACAAGCTCGCCACGGAGAAGAAAACCGTCAAACCCAACGTGCAACGCTTCAAGGGCCTGGGCGAAATGAACCCCTTGCAATTGCGCGAAACGACCATGGCGCGGGAGACCCGGCGCCTGGTGCAACTGACTCTCGACGAAGCGGCCGGCGCAGGCCAATCAGCCGAATCCGCCGATGCGGTAATGGACATGCTGCTGGCGAAGAATCGCGCCGCCGACCGCAAGAACTGGCTCGAACACAGTGGCAACCAAGCCGAGCCGGTGGACTGAGCTGGAGCATAGATCCGGGCCATGAATTCACATATCGAAATCCCGACCGACGAAACAGAAAGCGTTCCGCTGCATACCTATACCCGCCAGGCGTACCTGAACTATTCGATGTACGTCATCAACGACCGCGCCCTGCCCAGCCTTGGCGACGGTCTCAAGCCGGTGCAGCGGCGCATCGTCTACGCCATGTCCGAACTCGGCCTGAAAGCGACGTCGAAATTCAAGAAGTCCGCGCGCACCATCGGCGACGTCATCGGCAAGTTCCATCCCCACGGGGATTCGGCCTGTTACGAAGCCATGGTGCACATGGCGCAGGAATTCAATTACCGCTACCCGCTGGTGGACGGCCAGGGCAACTGGGGCTCCCAGGACGACCCCAAGTCCTTCGCCGCCATGCGCTATACCGAATCGCGGCTGCGCAACTACGCCGAATTGCTGCTGTCCGAACTCGGCCAGGGCACGGTGGACTGGAAGCCGAATTTCGACGGCACTCTGCAGGAGCCGGAAATCCTGCCGGCGCGGCTGCCGAATGTGCTGCTCAACGGCGGCAGCGGCATCGCCGTGGGCATGGCCACGGATATTCCGCCGCACAATCTACGCGAAGTCGCGGACGCCTGCATTCATCTGCTCGATCATCCGGATGCGGACCTGAAACAGCTTTGCGAATTCATCCAGGGGCCGGATTTCCCCACCGGCGCCGAACTCGTCAACTCGCGCCAGGAAATCCTCGAGATCTATCGCAACGGCCGCGGCGCGCTGAAGACCAGGGCCCGCGTCCATTTCGAGAGCGGCGAGATCATTATCACCGCATTGCCCTTTCAGGTTTCGGGAACGCGAATTCTCGAACAGATCGCCGCACAGATGCAGAAAAAGAAATTGCCCATGGTGGTGGATCTGCGCGACGAATCAGACCACGAGAACCCTACGCGGATCGTCGTCGTGCTCAAATCGAACCGGGTGGACAAGGAAGGAGTGATGTCGCACCTGTTCGCCACCACGGACCTGGAAAAGCAGCATCGCGTCAACTTCAACGTGATCGGCAACAATCTGCGGCCCCAGGTCAAGGATCTCGCCACGCTGTTGGGGGAATGGCTGGATTTCCGCAAGCTCACCGTGCGGCGCCGGCTCAAGTTCCGCCTCGAACGGATCCTTTCCCGCCTGCACATCCTCGAAGGCCTGCTCGTCGCCTATCTCAACATTGACGAAGTCATCGCCATCGTGCGCGAGGAAGACCAGCCGAAGCCGGCTCTGATGGCGCGATTCGGACTGAGCGAAAAGCAGGCGGAAGCGATTCTCGAACTGCGGCTGAAACAACTGGCCAAACTCGAGGAAATCCGCATTACCGCGGAGCAGAAGGAACTTGCCGAGGAACGCGACAAGCTGGAAAAGCTGCTCGATTCGAAGGCCCGTCTGACTGCGTTCATCAAGAAGGAAATCCGCGAAGACAAGGAGAAATACGGCGACGAGCGGCGTACGCCGATCACGCAACGGCAGGAAGCGCGCGCTTTCAGCGAAAACGAGTTGCTGCCCACCGAACCGGTCACCATAGTGCTCTCCGAACGCGGCTGGGTGCGCGCCGCGCGGGGCCACGATATCGATCCCGCCGGACTGCAATACAAGTCCGGCGACGGTTTCAAGCTGGCGGCGCGCGGCAAGAGCAATCAGCCGGTGATCTTTCTCGATTCCACCGGCCGCGCCTATACGCTGCCGGCGCATTCACTGCCTTCGGCCCGGGGTCAGGGCGAACCGCTCTCGGGCAAGCTCAACCCGCCTTCGGGGGCGACTTTCGAAGGTCTTTTGATTGGCGATCCGAGCCGGGAAGTGCTGTTGGCAAGCGATGCGGGCTACGGTTTCGTCAGCCGCATCGAAGACCTGACGAGCAAGAACCGCAACGGCAAGGCGGCGCTACGGCTGCCGGAAGGGAGCAGGGTGCTGCCGGCGGTAATGGTCGACGACTACAACGGTCAATTCGTCGTCGCCGCGACGAACGAAGGCCGCATGCTGGTGTTCTCGATTTCATCCCTTCCGAGGATGGCCCGCGGCAAGGGCAATCGCATCATCGCCATCCCTTCCGCTCGCGCCCGGCAACGCCAGGAGTACGTGGTCTCGGTAGCTGTTCTCTCGCACAACGACATCCTCATGGTTCACGCCGGAGCCCGCTATCGTAAAATGAAACCGAACGATTTCGCGGCCTTTCTGGGCGACCGCGGCCGCCGCGGATCCAAACTCCCCCGCGGCTTTCAGAACGTGGACCGCCTGGAGTGCGTAGCGCGTTAGCTTTGTGGCTTCGATCCGTCGCCGTCGGGTGGAGGGCTGTGCAGCGGACGCCGTGAATACATCCCTGTAGGCTCGGGCTCGGCTTCCTGCCTCGCACGCCCGCTGCACAGCCCTCCACCCGACGGCGACTTACACTGTGCGGGTGGCGAGCGGGAATCGAAGTTTGAATTTGGGAAATCCTTGGTTTAACTTGGGCGTCACCTGAAATTACTGGCGGGAGACCGATCCATGATTCGAGTTCAGAGTTTGTCCCTGGCTTTTCTGCTTGCGCCGTTGTTTGTTTTTGCGCAGGCGGACATGCCGCCCACGAATGATCTGGCCAATCCTTATATTACGCAGTCCGGTTATCTGAAGATGCCGGCGGGTCGTAATTGGGGGTCGTCGAGTACTGTTGATCTGCATCCTGACGGCGAAAGCGTCTGGGTGGCCGAGCGATGCGGCGCCAATATCAATTCCTGCGTGCAGAATCCCGACGTCAATCCCGTCATGCTGTTCGACAAGGACGGCAACATGGTGCGCAGTTTTGGGGCCGGTTATATATCCTGGCCTCATGGCATTCACGTCGATCACGACGGCAATGTCTGGATCGCCGACGGCCGTGATAACCAGGCCGGCGACAATCCGCCCGACGATGCCTACGGCCACCAGGTCCACAAGTTCAGCCCCACCGGTGTGCATCTGATGGCGCTCGGCAACATGGGCGGCGGCCGGGACGACGAGTATTTCTTCACGCCCAATGACGTGCATGTAGCGCCGAACGGCGACATCTTCGTCGCCGAAGGACATTCCAACAACGAGGGAACTCCGGCGCGGGTGCTCAAGTTCAACAGCGACGGCGAGTTTCTGATGTCGTTTGGGGAAATGGGCGACGGCAATGGCCAGTTCACCCAGCCTCACGCCCTGGCGATGGACTCGAAGGGCCGGCTGTTTGTGGCGGACCGCAGCAACAACCGCATCCAGATATTCGATCAGGACGGCAATTTCATCGATGTCTGGTATCAGTTCGGACGGCCGAGCGGCATCTATATCGACAAGAACGACGTGCTGTATTCGGCGGATTCGGAGTCAGGCTCGGTGAACCCGGCCCATGGCGACTGGCTGCGCGGCATTCGCGTCGGCAGCGCCCAGACGGGTGAAGTCGAATTCCTGATTCCCGACCCCGATCCGGAATGCCGAGGCACCTGCACCGCGGAAGGCGTGGTGGCGGACCACAACGGCGTGATTTACGGCGCCGAAGTGGGCCCGGTAGGCGGCATCAAGCGGTATGTGCGGCCGGCGAAGTAACCGACAATAGATTCTGCGACTACGCTTCGCTACGCGCAGAATGACATGGGAAGGAGGCAACGCGCGGAATGACAGTGGGAGGGTCATCCTGCGCGAAGTCGCAGGATCTCTTCGGTGTGCCTCCGTCGCTGTTTACAGACTTTCCAGGATGCTGTTGAAGGTGGCGCTGGGTCGCATGGCGGCGCGTGCGAGCGCGGGGTCCGGAGCGTAGTAGCCGCCGACGTCGACGGGGGCGCCCTGGGCCGCGTTCAGTTCGTCGACGATCTGGTCTTCGGCTTCGAGCAGGGCTTCGGCCAGGGCCCGGAAACGCTCGGCGATTTCCGCGTCTTCGTTCTGGGCGGCGAGTTCCCGCGCCCAATACATCGCCAGATAGAAATGGCTGCCGCGATTGTCGAGTTCGTTCACCTTGCGCGAAGGCGACTTGTTGTTTTCGAGGAAGCTGCCGGTGGCGCGGTCCAGCGCCCGGGCCAGCACACCGGCCCGTTCGTTCTCCGCCGCTTCCGCGAGATGTTCGAGCGAGGCGGCAAGGGCGAGGAATTCGCCCAGCGAATCCCAGCGCAGATGGTTTTCCTTTTCGAATTGCTGCACGTGCTTGGGCGCGGAGCCGCCGGCGCCGGTTTCGAACAGGCCGCCGCCATTCATCAGGGGCACGATGGATAGCATTTTCGCGCTGGTGCCGAGTTCCAGGATCGGGAACAGGTCGGTGAGGTAGTCACGCAACACATTGCCGGTTACTGAAATCGTGTCTTTGCCCTGTTTCATGCGCTGGAGAGAGAAGCGGGCGGCTTCGGCCGGCGCCATGAAATGAATCTCCAGTCCGCCGGTGTCGTGCTCCGCCAGATAGCTGTGCACCCTGGCCAGCACCCGGGCGTCGTGGGGCCGGTCCTCGTTGAGCCAGAACACCGCTGGCACGCTGGTGGCCCGGGCGCGAGTTACGGCCAATTTGACCCAGTCGCGGATCGCCGCGTCGCGCACCTGGCACATGCGCCAGATGTCGCCGGCCTCCACCTGGTGGCGGAACAATTCATTGCCGGCATCGTCGACGACGACTAATTCACCGTCGCCCGCGATTTCGAAGGTCTTGTCATGGGAGCCGTATTCCTCGGCTTTTTGCGCCATCAGGCCGACGTTGGGAACGCTGCCCATGGTGGCCGGATCGAAAGCGCCGTTGGCCTTGCAGAACTCGATCACCTGCTGGTAGACCGGCGCGTAGGAGCGGTCCGGGATGACCGCCTTCATGTCGTGCAGTTTGCCGTCCGGTCCCCACATCTTGCCCGAGGAGCGCAGCGCCGCGGGCATTGAGGCGTCGATGATGATGTCGCTCGGCACGTGCAGATTGGTGATGCCGCAGTCGGAGTCGACCATGGCCATGGGCGGCTGATTCGCGTAGACGCGCTCGATGTCCGCCTCGATTTCCTGCCTGCGCTCCGCCGGAAGATCGGCGATGCGCGCGAGCAGGTCGCCGAAGCCGTTGTTGACGTCGACGCCGAGTTCGTCGAACAACGCTTGATGCTTGTCGAACAGATCGGCGAAATAGACCTGCACCGCATGGCCGAAGATGATCGGGTCCGAGACTTTCATCATGGTGGCCTTCAGGTGCAGCGAGAACAGCACTCCTTCCGCCCTGGCGGCGGCGACGGACTCGGCAAGAAACTTTCGCAGCGCCTTGCAACTCATGAAGCTGGCGTCCACGACTTCGCCGGCCGATACCGGGATTCCTTCCTTCAAGACGCTGACCTTGCCGTCGCCGGCGCGATGTTCGATGCGCAGACTGCATTCGTTTTCGACAATCGTTGACTGTTCGTTGCCGAAGAAGTCGCCGTGGGTCATGGAAGTCACGTGGGAGGCGGAATCCGCCGACCAGGCGCCCATGGAATGCGGATGCTTGCGTACATAGGCCTTGACCGCGGGTGGAGCGCGGCGGTCGGAATTGCCTTCCCGCAGCACCGGGTTGACCGCGCTGCCCTTGACCCGGTCATAGCGCGCCTTGATCTCGGCCTGCTCTTCATTGGAAGGCTCATCGGGATAGTCGGGCAATTCATAGCCTTTCGCCTGCAACTCGCGGATGGCGGCTTTCATTTGCGGAATCGAGGCGGAGATATTGGGCAACTTGATGATATTGGTCAGCGGGTCCTGGGTTCTGCGGCCAAGTTCGGACAGGGCGTCTTCAATGCACTGTCCGGGTTTCAGAAAATCGGTGAAAGTGGCGATAATGCGGCCGGCCAGCGAGATGTCGCGCAGTTCCACCTCGACGCCGGTCACGGAGCAATAGGTCTGGATGACGGGCAACAGCGAAAATGTCGCCAGCGCCGGGGCTTCGTCGGTTTTCGTATAGATGATCGTGGCTTGTTCAGACATCCGGTTTCCCTGGCTGTTTGGCTGCATGGGCGGCGGCGGGCGCTTGGCCCCCGGCTTAAAAAGTCGCGTATTATAGCAGCGCCCCGCCGCCAAGTGATTTCAGGATGGAAAGTAGTGGAAACGATTACGACTGGCTTACCGGATTTCGTACTGCGCGAGGCGCGGGCCGAGGATTGCGGGCTGATTCTCGCGCTGATCCGGGAGTTGGCCGAATACGAGAAACTGGCCCATGAGGTGGTGGCCACGGAGGAAGTGCTGCGGGAGACGCTGTTCGGCGAACAGCCCCGCGGCGAAGCCGTCATCGGCGAGCACCAGGGCGCGGCCGTGGGTTATGCACTGTTCTTCCACAATTTTTCCACTTTTACCGGCAGGCCGGGAATTTATCTCGAAGACATCTACGTCAAACCCGAACTGCGCGGCCGCGGTTACGGCAAATGCCTGCTGACCTACGTGGCCAGGCTGGCGGTCGAGCGTAAATGCTCGCGCATGGAATGGTCGGTGCTCGACTGGAACGAGCCGTCGATTCAATTCTATCGCTCGCTGGGAGCGGCCCCCATGGACGGATGGACGGTGCAGCGCCTCGACGGCTCGGCGCTCGATGAGGTGGCGGCGATGTTCAAGAACGAAGCGGGGGAATCAACTTGAGCAGAATCGTATTTGTAAACGGGGAATACCTGCCTGAAGAAGAGGCGAAGGTTTCAATCTTCGACCGCGGCTTCGTATTCGGCGACGGAGTCTACGAAGTGGTGCCGGTAATCCGCGGCCGGCTCGCGGACCGGGACTACTTCCTCCAGCGCCTCGCGAGTAGCCTCGACAAACTCGGCATCGCCTGGCCCTGCTCCGAGGCGCAATACCAGGAAGTGCTCGAACAGCTCGTGGCGCGCAATTCGCTGGAAGAGGGCATTGTCTACAACCAGGTCACCCGGGGTGCATCGGATCGCCAGTTCACGTTTCCCGCGAACACTCCCTCGACCATGGCGGCCTTCACCCAGGCCATGCCGCTGCTGGACAACCCCTCGGTGGCGAACGGCATCACCGTGGTCACCACAGACGAAATCCGCTGGCTGCGCCGCGACATCAAGTCACTGAACCTGCTGGCCCAGGTGCTGGCGAAGCAATACGCCGCGGACCATGGCGCGGGCGAGACCTGGATGATCGAGGACGGCCTGGTCACGGAAGGCGCTTCGTCGACGGCCTATATCGTTAAGAACGGCATGGTGATTACGCGGGCGCTGTCGAATCGTGTCCTGCCGGGAATCCGCCGTCGGCGGCTGCTGGAACTTGCCGCCGGGGCAGGAATTGCATACGAGGAAAGACCGTTCAGTCTTGACGAAGCGATAGCCGCCGACGAAGCCTTCGTCAGCAGCGCGACCACTATCTTGCATCCGGTGATCAGCATCGACGGGAATCGCATCGGCAACGGTAAGCCTGGTCCCTTAACCCGCAAGCTGCGCCAGCTATATGTCGCCCACATGCTTGAAGAAGTTGATGCTTCCCCCGACCACGGTCATTCTGCGCGAAACGAAGGGTAGTCGCAGAATCTCGTTGGGAATTCTGTAAGTTTGTATATGCCGTCAATGGGGCTACTTCAGTGGCTTCGATCCGTCGTCGTCGGCTGGTGGGGTGTACAGCGGACGCCGTGAATACGTCCCTGTAGGCTTCGGGCTCGGCTTCCTGCCTCGCACGCCCGCTGTACACCCCACCAGCCGACGACGACTCACATCCAGCGGGATCGACAATTCGTCATTCTGCGCGAAGCGAAGTGTAGTCGCAGAATCTCGCTGGCCTGTTAGAAATGTTGTGGATCGAAGTCAAATACGGTCGATTGGGAAGGTTAGTACTTCGGCTATGGACTCGGCTGCGCTTAGGGCCATTAGCAGGCGGTCGATACCGAAGGCGACGCCGGTGCAGGGGAGGAGGCCGTGTTCGAGGGCCTCTAGCAGTTTTTCGTCAATTTCGGGAGCTGGGCGGCCGAGTTGGGCGCGTTTTTGCTGGTCGCGTTCGAAGCGTGCTCGCAAGACCTTGCCGTTGGTTTCTTCGTCGTAGCCGTTGGCTAGTTCCGTGCCGTGGCAGAATAGTTCGAAGCGCCGGGCCACTGGCTCGCCTTCGGGATCGGGCTCGATTTTCGCAAGCGCGGCCTGGGCTGCCGGGTAGTCGTGGATGAAGCAATATTCGGGCAGTTGGGGTTCGATGGTTTGGCCGAGCAGTAGTTGCAGGCAGTCCGTGGTGTCGAGTTTGGTTGGGTCGACCGGCAGATTCTCGCGTGTGAGCCGGCGCAGGGTTTCGAGGTCGGTTTGGTGCGGGTCGATGCCGAGATGTTGCTGGAACAGTTCGCGATAGGTCAGTCTCGGAACCGTGGCCTGCGGCAGAAACTCGCGTAGCAGTTGTTCGACTTCGTTGATTAATTCTTCGAGGCTGAAGCCGGGTCGATACCATTCGAGCATGGTGAATTCGGGATTGTGGCGGGCGCCGGCGTCGCCCTGGCGGAAGCTCTTGCAGATCTGGTAACAGGCGCCGCTGCCCGCGGCGAGCAGGCGTTTCATGGCGTATTCGGGGGAGGTCTGCAGATAGAAACGTTGCAGGCTGCCTTTTACTTGCACTTGGGCGGGAATCGAATCGATATGCTGGTCGGTGACCGTGGCGGGCGCGAGCAGGGGCGTTTCCACTTCGAGTACGTTGCGCTCCGCGAAAAACCGCCGAATGCGCGCCAGCACTTCCGCCCGCAGCCGCAGCAATTCGGGTTTGGCGGTTGGCCGCCAGTCGGGCATGGCGGGGCTTACCTGGTGACCCGGTTCTGGTATTCCCCGTTCCGGGTATCGACACGCAGCACATCGCCCTGGTTGACGAACAGGGGCACCTTGACCACGGCGCCCGAACTCAGGGTGGCGGGCTTGGAGCCGCCCTGGGCGGTATCGCCTTTCAGGCCCGGGTCTGTCTGCGTGACTTCTAGCTCGATGAAATTGGGCGGGATCACAGAGATCGGTTTTTCATTCCAGAGCACGACCTGGTAGGCCTCTTGCGGTTTGAGCCAGTTCTTCGCTTCGGTGATGGCGCCGGCGTCGGCGGCAAGTTGCTCGTAGCTGCCGTCGACCTTCATGAAATACCAGAATTCGCCGTCTTCGTAGAGATATTCCATGTCGAGTTCAAGCACGTCGGCGCCTTCCAGCGATTCACCCGACTTGAAGGTGCGCTCCCAGACCCGTCCGTTGAGAAGATTGCGGAATTTGACGCGGTTGAAGGCCTGGCCCTTGCCCGGCTTGACGAACTCGTTTTCCAGTATGGAACAGGGATCGTTGTCGACCAGCAGTTTCAGGCCGCTCTTGAACTCGTTGGTTGAATAGGATGTCATATCGTCTTTCGCTCACTTTGACTTGAAACCGCGCTCCATGCCTACAGCCAGCCAGCCGGCGGATCTCTGGCAGGAATCCCTGTCCGGTCTGATCACCGACCCGCGGGAACTCGCCGATTTCCTGCAACTCGACCGGCGCCTCGACCCCGCCGGCGAACATGCGCTGGCGCAATTTCCGCTGAAGGTTCCACGGGCCTTCGCCGAACGCATGGAAAAGGGCAACTGGCGGGATCCGTTGCTGCGCCAGGTCTGGCCGTCCTTCGTGGAAGAGCGGGAAGCGCCCGGTTTCACAGCCGACCCGCTGCGGGAGCGCCATTATAATCCGCGCCCCGGCCTGCTGCACAAGTATCGCGGCCGGGTATTGCTGATTGCCGCGCCCCATTGCGCAATCCATTGCCGTTATTGTTTCCGCCGCGAATTCGATTACCGCGAGAACAGTCCGGCGCGTGAGCAATGGCGTGAAGCCTTCGATTACATCCGCGCCGACGCCGGCATCGAGGAAGTTATCCTCAGCGGCGGCGACCCGCTGGCGCTTGGAGACGGCCAACTGCGTTGGCTCATCGAGTCCATTTCCGGGATTCCCCATGTAAGCGCCGTGCGTATCCACACTCGCCTGCCCGTGGTCATTCCCGAGCGGGTGAGTGGCGGCCTGCTTGCTATGTTGCGCGGCAGCCGGCAACGGGTGGTGGTCGTCATCCATTGCAATCATGCGCAGGAAATCGATGCCGGAGTCGCCGCGGCGCTTGCCGCCCTGCACCGGGCCGGCGTCACCCTGCTCAATCAATCGGTGCTGCTCAAGGACGTAAATGACGATGCAGCGGCACTTTCCGCGCTCTCGAAACGGCTTTTCGCGGAAAATGTTCTACCTTATTACCTGCACCTTCCAGACCGGGTAGCGGGAACGCAACATTTCGACGTGACGCTGGAGGCGGCCGAGCAAATCATGCGGGAATTGCAGGCCAGCCTGCCCGGATACCTCGTGCCCCGCCTGGTGCGGGAAGATCCGGGCGAGCCCGCCAAGACGCGGCTTTTGTAGCCGAAAAGGATGGATTCTGCGACTTCGCGCAGAATGACAATTGTCCGCTACCGCCATTCCGAGCACGGTGAAGCTGTTTACTACTGTCATTCTGCGCGTAGCGTAGCGAAGTCGCAGAATCCGGCAAAAGGAGAAATCTGCCATGAACGAACGCCATGATGCCGATGCGGCGCAATTGCCGAACGAACATCTCGACGCGCTTACGGGGCTGCCGAACCGCGCCAGTCTCGAAGACGCTCTGCGACGCGCGCTCGACGACGGCAGGCCGGCCACGCTGGCCTTGCTGCAACTGGAGAATTTCTACGAGATCCGATCCTGGGTCGGCAAGTCCGACGCCAGCTTTCTGCTTTGCGATATCGCCCGGCTGCTCCAGCGCAATTTGCCGGACGACGTCACTTTGTGCCATTGCGAGCATTACGAATTCGCCTTGCTTTTGCGCAACGAGAACAGTGTGAACGCAAGGCCTATCACCGAGCGCATCAAGCAAGCGCTGCAATCCGCGGTATCGGAATCGATTCCGCCGCAACTCGAACTGAAGTGCGCGGTGGGCCTGGCCGCGGCGGAGCCCGGCGTGACCGGCCCGGAAGTGCTGTTCGCCCGGGCCCGCCACCAGTTGAGCGTCGCCCTGTTTCGGCTGCATGGGGAGCAGAGACTTTCGGCCATGCATGAAGTCGACGGATTCGACCCGCTCGAACTGGGGCCTGCGCTCGAACGCCGGAAACTGGAGTTGAACTTCCAGCCGATCGTCAGCCTCCTGCCCGACGGCGTCGAGCGATATGAGGTGCGTTGCCGGCTGCCGCTCGAAAAAGGCCGGCTCGCGCCGGTGCGACTGTTCGAAATCGCCGTTCAGAACGCGCTCGGCGGTTATATCGACCGGCAATTGATCAGCCGCGTACTCGCCATCCTGCGGGAAAAGGAATTGCCTTCCCTGTGCTTCTTCGTAAGCTTGACCCAGAATTCCATGGTCGACGCCGGCTTCTTCCAATGGCTGCAGGCGGAACTCGCCGGACAAACGCATCTGGCCCGGCAACTGGTTTTGCAGATCAGCGAAATCGATGTACTGATCGCGCAACACCATCTGCAGTATCTTTGCGAACAACTTGCCGGGCTGGAAATTCGCCTGGCCGTCGGCAATTTCGGCCTGACCGACAATCCATTCCGTTACCTGCCCCTGCTCAATGCCGCATACGTCAAGATTAACCTCCCGGCTGTGGACGGAACCGGCGCCTCGCGCCGGCAATTGCAGCAGACGCTGCAAAAATTGAGCGAGTCGAAAATGCAGGTGATCGCGTCCCTGGTGGAAGACATGAACATGCTGCCGCTGTTGTGGCGCTCGGGTGTGACGCTGGCGCAGGGCAACTGCCTTGCCGGGCCCGCGGCGAATCCGGACTACCGCTTTCCGCGGGAAATCCGAATCAACGCGGCCTGATTCCTGCCGAACGGAAGGGGGTGGAATTGCTATCGGATTCACCGACAATTATGCTCCCGCTATGAAGTTCACCCACATTGCCTCCCGCTTTTCCCTGATCGCCTGCCTCGCTCTGCTGTTCGCCATGAGTGTGTTCTGGCTGATCAGCAGTTATCACACGCGGCTGGTGCTGCAGGCCCAGGCGGACCGGCTCGGACCCACCATCGCAAGGCAGGCGGCGGAATTGCTGGCGGAACACGTTCAGGCCGAAGACCGCATCAGCATTAACGTGATACTCGAAGAACTGGCCGCCGACCCGGCGGTTATCGAGGTTGCGCTGCTCGACGATCAGGGCCGGCGCGTGGCGGTGGCCGGTGCTCCCAATTCCAGTCCGCCGATTTCGATCGTTACGCGGCCGACCCTGCGCGATGAGCATTACGTTCGCACCATCGAATTTCTCGGGGCCACCCTTGGCGCGGTAAGTGTCGGACTCGACCTCGGCTACCTGCGGGCCACATTGAACGACAATCTGATTTTCGTAAGCGGCGCCACCCTGATCATGATCCTCCTGGCCTGGATATTCATAGCGGCCTATTGCCAGATCACGCTCGGGTTTCCGATGAATCTGCTGGCCTATTCACTGGGCAAGATCAGGCGAGGGGAGATCGCCGAATGCCCTGATGTTTCCGGAAAGGACGAGCTTGCCAATCTGACTCGGCAATACAACGACACGGCGAACTTTCTCGCCCGGTATACCTTTCTCGACCGTTACGGCGAGGAAACCGAACCGGTGGACAGCGCGGCCTGGCCTTCGGAAGAAATCAGCCTGCTGGTCATCCGTATGAGCAACTATTTCTCGCTCGCCACGGCAATGAGCCAGGACCACGCCTTGCAATTGCTCGAGCGCTATTACTTCTTCGCCGGCCAGGTAAGCCGCATTTACAACGGTCACATCTGCTATTGCCACGAAGACGAAATCCTCATCTCCTTCGACCGGGTGGCCGGGGCCGAAGAGCAGGCTTATTACGCAATTTACGCGGCGCAATTGTTCCTGCGACTGATCGAACATCTGAACACCCATCCGAAAGGCGTTCTCACCAATGCCAGTTTCACGCTCGCCGCCCATAGCGGCGTCGTTCCCGCCAGGCTGTATTCCCCGGTTTCCGGCAAGAACGACAGCCTGATCGGCGAAACCCCCGACCGCGCCCGGCAAATCTGCAACGAGTGCCCGGACAACAACCTGCTGATCAGCGCGGACTGCTACCAACTCGCCGGCGGCGACTCGCGCGTAAACGCCGAACCCTTCGATTCCGAGTCCGACGATGTCGAGGTGCTGTTGACCCTCGAACCCCCCGAGGAACACGGCGAATTGCTCGACAGCCAGGCCACCCGCCTGATTGCCGCGTATCCGAATCGCTAGGCGCCGGGCGCAGTCCGGTTCCGGATTTTCGGGAGTTTCGCGAACCGGAAATGTAGAATGCGCGTACATCAATTTGTGTATCCAAGCTTGGAGTCGTTTCGATGACGCGTGTTTTTTCCCTGTTTGGCCGTAGCGGCCTGTTCCTGTTTCTGTTGCTGTCCGCCCAGGCGGCGCAGGCCGCCGAGGCGGTAGCGGGTCTGGACCTGACCACCAGCGGTCTGGGCATAGCCGCCCTGGTGGTCTTCGTGCTGGCCTATGCGCTGGTGATCAGCGAAGAAAACATTCATCTGCGCAAATCGAAACCGGTGGTCGTCGCTGCCGGAATCATCTGGATACTGGTGGCGCTGGCCTATAACGCCGCCGGCGAGCCGGAACTGGCCGAAGAACTCGTGGGACACAACCTGCTCGAGTTCGTCGAATTGTTCCTGTTCCTGCTCGCGGCGATGACCTATATCAACACCATGGAAGAGCGCGGAATCTTCAATCTGCTGCGCGCGAAACTCGTCAGTTCGGGCTATTCCCTGCGCAAGCTGTTCTGGATCACCGGCCTGATTTCCTTCTGCATGTCGCCTTTGGCGGACAATCTGACCACGGCCCTGCTCATGGCCGCCGTGGTGGTCTCGCTCGGTGGCGACAACACGCGCTTTATCGTGCTGGGATGCATCAATGTCGTGGTGGCGGCGAATGCCGGCGGGGTGTTCAGTCCTTTCGGCGACATCACCACGCTGATGATCTGGCAGGCCGGTTACGTCCAGTTCCAGGAATTCTTCGTGCTGGTGATCCCTTCGATCGTCAACTGGGTAGTCACCGCGGGCATCCTGAGCCTGGCGGTTCCCCGGGAAATGCCGGCGTCGATTCAGGAAGAAGCCAAGGTCAAGTACGGCGGCTGGGTAGTCGTCGGCCTGTTCGGCATGACCATCCTCATGGCCGTCAGTTTCCACAACTTCCTGCATTTGCCGCCGGTGCTCGGCATGATGACCGGCCTCGGCATACTCAAACTCTACGGCTATTATCTGCAATTGCGCGACTCCGGCTACATGGGCGCGGATACCGACCTAGTGAGCGGCGACGCGGCGATGTTCATCGATTCCGCCCACGAAGACGAGATCGAGCAGGGCGGCCAACCCTACAACATCTTCCACAACCTGCAACGCGCGGAGTGGGACACGCTGATCTTCTTCTACGGCATCATTCTTTGCGTAGGCGGGCTCGGGGCGCTCGGTTATCTGACCGTAGTTTCGGAATTCACCTACGAGGGCCTGGGCCCCACCACAGCCAATATTCTGGTGGGATTCGCCTCGGCGCTGATCGACAATATCCCGGTCATGTTTGCGGTGCTCGAAATGGCGCCGGAAATGGATCTCTTTCAATGGCTGCTGATTACGCTGACGGCGGGCGCCGGAGGCTCGATGCTGTCGATCGGCTCAGCCGCGGGAGTCGCGGTGATGGGCCAGGCGCGTGGCGTATACACCTTCTTCGCACACCTGAAATGGAGCTGGGCGATCGCGATCGGTTATTTTGCGAGCGTCGGCGCGCATTTCCTGCTTAACGCGTAAAATCCAAGGTTCAGTTCGCTTCCGCCACGTCGACCAGAACCCGGTAAATCATTTCGGTTCCCTCGCCCAGGGACTGCACCGAAACACGTTCGTCGTTGCCGTGCATGCGTGACAGGTCTTCCTGATCGATCGGGTAAGGATAAATGCCGTAAACCGGAACGCCGCGAGTGCGCCAGGCGCCGGCGTCGGTGCCGGCCTGGAAAAGGTAGGAAGTCACCAGGGCTTCGGGGTATTGTTCCCGGGCGGAAGCGGCCAGGGCCTGATACAACTCGGTGTCTTCGGGCGACGGCAATTGCCGCGAGCGTTCCTGCAAACTTGCAAGCGCCGCTTCCTGGCTGTCGTTTGTGAGTATTTCGACCGAAATCGCGGGGTCCGCCGTCACCCGGCGGATTTCCTCGATGAAAGCCGCGACGTCGGTACCCGGGATCAGGCGGAAATTGACCAGGGCGCTGGCGGTTCCGGGAATGACGTTGATCCGGAAGCCGGCTTCGAGGATTACCGGCGCAATGGTGTTGCGCATGAAGGCGCGCATCAGCGGGTCGACGCCGATCTGCCGGTCGGCCTGGGCGGCGCGGGCCGCGTCGGTTCCCGCGATCAGGTCCTCGAACCAGGTCTTCTCCGGTTCCTCGGCGGTCAGCGCCAGGGTTTCGAAAAACTGCCGCGTGATCGGGATCAGTTGTACGCCGCCATCGTATTCGGACAACTTGCCGAGCGCCCGGGCGAGGGCGAAGATTGCGTTGTCCGGCCGCGGCATCGACGAATGGATACTGTGGCCGGATGCGGTGATGCGCAGACTGAGCATGAACTTGTCCGCGGTCGAGATGCTCACGTAGCGCACGTCGTCCGAATTCCGACGCTTGATGATCCAGCCGCCTTCGTTGAGAGAAAACTCCGCGTCGATCAGGGGCCAGTGATTCCGCGCCAGCCAGCCCGTGCCATAAGCGCCGCCTTCCTCGTCGGCCTCGGCGAGAAAGATCACGTCGCGCGCCAGCGGCACGTCGTTCCGGGCAAGTTGCATGACCGCCTCGGCGAACACGGCGAGCCCGCCCTTGAAATCGATCGCTCCCCGGCCGTAGACGTAACCGTCGACGATGTCGCCGCCGAAGGGTTCCTCGGTCCACAGGTCCCGTTCCACGCCGACCACGTCGGCGTGTGCGGCGAGCAGGATCGGCCGCTTTGAGCCGTCGCCTCGCAACCTGGCGATGAAATGCGCCTTGCCGGCTGCGGGCGTCTCGATGACCGAAACCTCGAAGCCAAGCGCTTCGAACCTCGGCCGCAGGAATTCGGCTACCGCGCCTTCGTTGCCTGGTGGGTTCGAAGTGTCGATGCGGATGATTTCGCGCAACAATTCCGCCGCCGGATTGGTCTGGGCCTGGGCCTGTGCGGCGGTCAGGCCTAACGCGACGAGCGCCAGGTATCGAATTACTCTCATTGGATTATTCCTTTTCAAAATCATTCAGCGGAAACGCGAATGCCGAAGGGGTCGATCTCGATCAGCACATTGGTCATTTCGGTAATGTCCACGGGTGGGGTATTCGAGGCCGCATGTTCGGCGAACACGAGTACGCGAATGGCATCGGCGGCGCGTTCGGGCAAAGTCACTCCTGCCGAATCGAAGCCCTGGGGGATGAAGGTGCTGACCAGATCGAAAGCCTCGCCGAGTTCCCGGGTCAGCGTCCGGCGATTGCCGTACCAGTCAGACTTGGTAGCGGGAATGCGCGCCGCGGTCGCCTCGTCATAGAGGAACAGCACGTCGATGCCGGTGATCTCGATTGCATTCGGATCGAGCCGCGAGCGAATCTGAATGGACTCGACCGCCGCGGCGGCTGCAATCCCGCAATAGCCCGCGAAAACGGTCAGGATCGGTAACGAAAGTGCCCGGCGCAACATAAGCAGTCTCGCCTGGGTGAGGAATAAAGCGGGCCGGGGACGCCTGCCGGCCCGCTTCGCGGATCAGTTTTCGGCGGTGTCCACCTCGCCCTGCGTGCCCCTGGGGGAGCCGTCGCCGTTGAAGCCCATGACTTCATACCGGCGCCAGCCGGCCAGGATGCCGTGCAGGCCATGGTTGCCTTCGTGGCAGGCATATTCGAAAACCGGGTCGGGGGACTTGCGCAAGGGTAGCTTGGCCGACCAGGAAACGTCCCAGGACTGCGGATCGGATACAGTGAAGTCGTACTCGATGGTGTTCTCGTCGATATAGCGGAAGCGTTCTTCCACTTGCGCCTGGTCGGACATGCCGCGCAGGTTGTAGTGGTGATAGAAGTGCTGGGTGTGAACGACCAGGTCGTTGCCGTCCCAATAGCCTATCGAGTCGCCTTCCCACTTGAGCTGCCGGGTGTGATGCTCGCTGTCCAGCCGAATCATCCTGGCCGAATGCACCATTTCGTTCAGAATCATGACGGTGTCTTCGGTCTGAACGATCTGCATGTTGTTGTTGTAGGAACCCGGAATCATGGGCGGCCCGCCGACGAATCCGGTGATGCAGCGGTCGACCGTGGTGCGGCCCTCGGGCCCGGCGCTGTTGAAGATCATTTCCTGGTATGCGGCGCGCCGCTCCCGGCCGGCTTCGTTCATGGGCGGCATGCGGCCGTTGGGCGGGTCGTATATCAGTGAGGTGCGGCGGTCGTAAATCGTTTCGCTGCCGCGCTCGTACCAGAATTCGTTGTAGGAAATAACTCCCGGTGGATAGCCGGCGCCGCCGACGCTGTCGATGATCAGGTCGCGGTTCTGACGGCGGTTTTCATAAGCTTCCCATTCGGCCGCCTGTTCCGCGGTCAGCACTTCAAGGTGTTCGAGTTCGGCCGGCCTGTTCAGCGGCGTCAAGGTGCGGAAAGTGTAAGTGCCCTGTAAATCGGGATGGCCGTATTCGGTACGGGGAATCTCGCCGGATTGGGCGAGCGCAAGGCAGGAAAGCAGGCTGCCGGTGAGGGCGACGAGCGTCTTGCCGGTGATATTGCAGGTCATGGGAACCTCCAAGCGTCGGTTTTTGTCCGAAAATGACTGTCAGCCGCAAAAAGTACGACGATTGCAGTTAATTTTCAAGGATTTGTTTCGGAGTTCAGCTTCTCCCGCTAACGGAGCCGGCGATTGCCTGACGCCGGGGAAAGCCGCTCATCGGGCCGGTGGGAGACGTCGCGGCGCGGCAACTCCTTCCGCGCTTTGCCGGATGCTGATTTCGGCTACCCTGTGCTGCCCCGAAGAACCGGCTTTTCGCGCAACCGGCCGCGGCGCACCCTCACGAGGTGTCGAGCAACTCCGGCTCGCGGGGACGGACACCGAAGGCGATAGCGCCGTACAGCGTCCCCCAGTCGCGCAGAATATGGGTGGTGAACAGGCTTCTCACCTTTTGCCAGAAGTAAAGGGGCCGTTCCGCCCTGGCCTGCGCCGCCTGGAACAGGCGGCATTTCCTCTGTTGCGCCTGATCGATGAAGAAAGCGAGCATCATCAGGTGCGCGAACACCGTCGCCAGATGGTTGTCGCCGTGGCCATAGTTGTGCTCAAAGCCGTAGCCTTGGTTCTTCAGGGTGTTGAAAGTCTCGTTCTCGATGCGCCAGCGGGCGCGCCCGGCCCGCATCAGCGCCTCGGCGTTCGCTTCGGTGACCTCGATGTCCGTGACCCAGGAGAAGCGTCGTTCCTTCTTGCCGGGACGGGTCTCCCGACACTCCAGAAAGTTCACCTCCAGGTCGAAGTGCGCCTCGTTCAAGGGCGCGCCGTTGAGATAGCGGTAGCGGCGCGTCACACCGCCGGTATCGACCGTCTCGAACATCCGCGTCCCCGGCGTGGCCTCCACCCACTCGAACAGATGCTTGTGGTCCCCCGGCTTCGCGCCCAGCACGAATCGCATGTCCAGCGACCGCAGCAACTCGATGTGCGGCCCGTTCGACGCCAGCGCGTCCTCCACCACCAGCAACTTCAGATGCGGATGCTCCCGCCGAACATGGGTCAGCAGCCGCTTCGCGGCGTTGCGCTCGCAGTCGTTCTTCTTCGACCCGTCCTCCCGCGCGATCGGCTCCGGCGCCAGCGGAAACACCTCCCGGTGCGCCGGATGCACCAGCACCGCCCCCAGCATCTGGTGATAATATGTCACCCGCCCGTCCCGGTGACGCTTCTCGCAGCAACGCTTGCAGCGCACCCGCGAAGAGGAAAAATACCCCGTGCCGTCCACCGACAGCAGATAATGACCCAGCCAGGTGAACCCCTCCAGCCCCTTGCCTCGCTGCAACACCGCGAACAACCGCTTGAACGCGCCCCGCAGCACCGAGGGCTCCACCTCGTCCAGCCGCTCCCGCAGCGCCGTGTCGCACGGCGCGTCAACGATACCGTACAGATGCTTCAGATTCTCCCGGATCAACCCGTCGTCCCGCGCGCCGCGATCAAACTGCAGCAGGGAGGGAAACTTCAGCCCGAACACCGCCAGACCCGACATCAGATAATCCGGCAGACCCCGCTTGCGGCCTCGCACCGAATCCGGAATCCGCTCGAAACACTTCCGAACCTCGCGTAACAAACCCGGCGCGCTCAACGCACCGCGCAACTCCACCTTGGCCATGACAACTCCCCTCAACACAGAGACCTCATGACCGTTTATCCGAATCCAGCACGAAAAGTTTACGAAAACCTTTTTTTACGGCAATCGCAAACCGTTGATTTCATTGATATCTGATTTGCAGCGGGAATCGCTGTTCGGAGTTGTTTCGGAGCTTCGATCCGGGGTTGCGAGGGAAGGATGGGTCTGGAAGACGTGCGACTGCACGACCTGCGGCACAGTTATGCGTCCCGCGCGCTGTTCTTGGGGGAGTCCCTTTCCATGATCGGACGGCTTTTGGGCCATTCGAGCATAGACACGACGGCCCGGTATGCGCACTTGGCCCGGGATACGGAAAAGGCCTCGGCGGCCCGGATCGCGGGCAGTATCGAGGCGAACATCTTTCCGGAATCCGGCGAATTGTCCGAAAACGCCGAACAACCCGTTTTCGACCAAAAAAGAGACATTGCGGCCTGAACGGGGAACAGGTTCCCCCAAGAAGCGGTGGAACAGGAAATCACCCAAAATATGGCGAAGTTGAAACACATGACGATTTCGCGGCGGACGGTCGAGCGTCTTTCCGTGGAGAAGGACACGGTGTTCTGGGACCGGGAGTTGCCGGGTTTCGGGATACGGGATACGGGTGTATGCGACCGGCGGCAAGGTGTACGTGGCGCAGACGCGGGCCGGGGGTCGTTCGAAGCGCGTGACAATCGGGCGCCATGGCGTGATTACGCCCGAAGAGGCGCGGCAACGCGCGGCCCTGGCGATCACCCGGCTCAAGTCGGGGCAATCCGCGAAACCCGCTGATGAGAACGCGGCGCCCAGGGGGCCGACCGTGGCGGAAGCGGCCAAAAAATATCTGGCCGAGCATGTGGAAGTGCGGCTAAAACCGAATACGGCGCGCAACGTACGCATCGATCTCCAGAAGCACATTTTGCCGGCTTTTGGCAAGCTGGCGCTGGTTTCGGTGGACCGCGAGCGCATCGCGGAGTTGCACGCAAAACTGTACCGGACGCCGGCGATGGCCAACCGGGTGGTGAACACTTTTGCGGCCATTTACTCGATGGCCCAATCTTGGGGACTTGTGCCGGAAGGGATCAATCCCTGTTCGGAAGTGGAAAAATACCGGATCGGTCGGCCGGAGCGGTTTTTGACGGAAGCGGAGTTTGAGCGGCTGGGGCGGATCGTTCACGAGATGGAGGCCGAAGGCAAGATTCAATCCGGCCCCGCAGCTGCGATCCGGCTGTTAATGCTGACAGGATGCCGATGCAACGAGATTCTCCAGCTTCGCTGGGACGAGGTGGATTTTGAGCGCAGCGAATTGCGCCTTTCGGACAGCAAGACCGGTCAGCGGACCGTGCCGCTTTCTCCTGCGGCGAAAAGAGTAATTGCGGCGTGGCCGCGCGTTTCGGGCAATCCCTGGGTGATTCCGGGCAAACTGGACGGACGGCCGCTGCGGAACGTGAACCGGTCCTGGTGCAAAGTACGCGAGCGGGCGGGACTGGAGGACGTGCGCTTGCACGATCTGCGGCATTCGTTCGCATCCCGCGCACTGGCACTGGGAGAGAGCCTGCCAATGATCGGCAAGCTGCTGGGCCATGCCAGAATACAGACCACCGCGCGGTATGCGCACTTGGCCGAAAACTCGGTTCGGGACTCGGCGGCCCGGGTTGCCGCCAGTATCGGGGCAGACATTTTGGGCTGAGCCGACTTGAAGTATCATCCCGGCTTCACCAGCACAACTTTCCAAAAGGATTGAATCATGCCCATCGATGAAAACGCATTGACCAGGGGACAAATCAGAAAACTGAATGCACTTCGAAAATCCATCGGTGACGATCTCGCGGAAGAGGCGTTCGGCAAATGGCTGGCAAGGCAGGTTCCGTCGGCTCCGCCATCCGACCCTGTTGCCGAAAAAATCGTGGAAGCGCTTGCCGGGCTGAACGGAACGATCAATCTGGGGCGATATGGCTATACCGTCCGCAAGGCCAGGGGCAAGGGGCAATCCGGTATCGTGGCGGTCAGGAACGAGAAAGCCGAAAGATAGATCCGGACTCGTTTTCCCTGTCAGGCAAGCAAGGGCGGCGCGCCGGACAACAGAGTGCTCTCCTGCTCCCATTAGTGTTCGCTCCGTGCTACATGCATGCCTTGCATTCCCTTGCGATGCCGTCCAGCTTTCCCCGGTGCGCCAATCGCTCCTTTCGCGCCCAGTTCTTCAGTTTGCCGGCATCCCACGAGCCGACCTTGAGATATTGTCCTTCGACAAACCCGCCCGGTTACGTTTTACCCTAGTATTTTGTGATCAATCTGCAGTGCGCCCGATGAATCACCAAGGAAACCGGCGAAAGACTCCGATGGCCATTCAGCACATACCCGTCCCCGTTTGTTTCGCACCACTGGAGATACTCCGCATCCGTTTCGAACGTCCTGGTCATGCCAGCCTTGCACTATTCCGCCGGTAGTCCAGCCGCGATACTCCCACAAGCAATACCCATCTTCCATGCGACGAATACATCCGACCGTCACCGGATGCGGGTAGATGAATATTGCCGCAACACGGGGTTGATGCCGCTTCAATCGATTCCAACATGCTATTGCGTCGGGTTTTTGACGTCCGCGCACTCAGTATCGGTCCTGGCGTCTGAGTTGGACACCTGGCTACCAAACTGACTCAAAAAATGCGGACCCCAAATACAGAGAAATCCCAAATCGCTACCGGCTTGAATTTCAGGGATACGGTCATGTTCGCCAGCGAGACGATTTGGGAACTGGGCCGTGTATTCTCTGCCTGCAAGTCTATGGATTTCTTGTAGGTAGGTATAGCCGGGATTGCCAGATAACCAAGTTTTTGGGAATTATTGAATGGGTATCCCACGATAGCCTTTATAGCAAACTATTGAAGTCAGGTATTGAAGAATCCCCAGACAACCAAGCTGGCAATAATAATAAGAACAATCCAGCCGAGCAATTTGACTCGAATTCTTCCAGCCTTTTTTATGCCAGTAAAAATATTTCGGGTGTACAACACCCACTTTTGCTGTTTTGTTGACTTCGCAGAATAATAGTGCGCCGGCCCCGAACCACCGTTAAACATTCTGTTGGACTGAAGCTTTCCCCACTCGCGCCGAGACAATTGTTTACGAGCTTTCTTGACTCTGTCCGACTCCTGAGGGGCGGAATCGTCATAACGGTCGCCTATGGGATTTAACGTATCAGAATACTTGCTGATGTCGTCGTCTGGCTCGACCGGCCAAGCCTCCAAATCTGGAGAATCCAATACTGCCTGGATCAATTGTTCGTCACCTCCCATGTACGTAGTATTCAAGTCTATACCCGTTGTTATCCACCAACTACAATTTTCGCACCATATGAGATTCGCGGTCTGGTTCCACCCCTCGAAAAATGCTATATCTATTTCCAACAATGATGCACGAAAAATTTTCCACTCTCGATACTTAGTTTTAATTACCGCTGTATCAGGAACGTATTTTCGGTAATTTCCTCCAAACCCCGGCCAGACACCTAGCCAGCAATTGCTACTCTTGGTATGGCGAAGGAGAAGATCGCGTAAAGGCTTACTAACTGTTGAAGGTATCGTTCCCTCATCAGGCGGTAAGACAGGATTATCATGAATTTTCAGTGCGGCAATATTATCCCATTGCATCAGCGCATGGGGCGTCGCCCCTGTATAGTTTGCCATTTTAGCCCAACGAATAGCGATGCGATGTACTGCATCGGTACCCCACGCTGGATGAAATATCCTTACATATCTCTGAAATCCTTTTGGAACAAGCGAATCGACACTATGTGATCTAAATGGCGCCATTCGATTGAAATGGTGCATGACATCCTGAACATTATGGACAGTAGTCAGCAAGACAGCTCCGTATATGTAGAGGAGTAAAGGCCCGGATAGGGTACAAAATCTCCTACCACGGAACCGCTGATAAACAGAGCCATCCGGGTGCGGTAGATGCCATCCACGCAAGGAGTAGTCGACAATCTTCGTCTATTTTGATGAATTGACATGGAATATCCGGGAGAAACGGAGGTGCCAGTTACCGATGCATCTCCAAATGTACCAAGTTGCCTCCAATAACCACTCCACCAATGAGTAGTCCACTTTTGCAAATAGGTAATTCTCTCAAAATTAAGGGTTTGTATAGGCCCATATACATAGTTACATCTTACCTGCCCCTTACCAATAATTTCTGTCGGATCTGTATCTGATACATGGGCATTATTAGCTTTCGTATTAGGGCAATCTACTTCCGCAAGCGCGGTATTCTCTGAATTCTGCTTGAGAATAGTTGTCCCTCCTCCCTGATTGATTCCACTGTTCATTCCTTTCATTGCACCCGTATTAGTCCCGCTAACCCCCACTCCAAAGGTAAGATTGGAGTCGGTGCCCGCATCTGGAAGGTTGAGTATTGGGCCTTCATAAAGCTCAAAAACTCGCTCTAAATCATCGATTGATTGTATCCGATCTCCCGTGTCTCGCAGACTGTCATTGACTGCATTAATCACTCCCTGAAGTTGTTCGACTGAAACATCTTGTGGGAGATTCTCTGACTCAATATGCAAATAGCCATCGTGTACAACCATGGCCGACATAACGTCACGAATGAAATTGGCGCCTTCAATGTCTTCAATGACAAACGTGGTTTCATTCAGCATATCTAATCCATTTAACTGCCCAGCCGTCGACAGGTCTCGTTCGTCAATGGATAGGTCATCCATACCTAAAAAATTGTCGAAACTCATTGGGTTATTGTCAAACCTAACATACACCCCCGAGGACATCTGTCCTAGCCCGGAGGGAACCGTACCGCTTAAATTGTTGTTGTTCAATATTACGCGCCGCAAAGAACCGATTTGGATCAGTGCCTGCGGGACCGCCCCCGTCAGTTGGTTGTGCTGCAGCCCCAGCGACTCAAGCGACTGCAAGTTTTCCAATGTAGCTGGAATGTCTCCCCATAGTTGATTGTTGGAAAGATCCAGGCGTTTCAGTGCCTGTATTGATCCGATTGACCAGGGAATCTCGCCCGAAAGTTCGTTCCCGGTCAACAGTAGGCTCTCGAGACCCGCAATTTCGCCCAAGGATTCGGGAATGCTGCCCCAGATGCTGTTCCATCTAAGGTCCAGCACTTCAAGTTCGCCCAAATCTTCCAGACCGTCCGGCAGTTGTCCGGCCAAATTGTTGCCGGGCAGTTCTATCTTGATGACGCGGCCGTCACGAGTGACTATGCCATGCCACTCATCCAGCGGGGATTCGCTAAGCCACCCATCGGCGTTGTTCCACTGATCACCCGATAGAGCATCATATAGCAACGCCAAGGCATCTCGCTCGGAGGCAGCAGTTCTCATTTTGGCCGTGAAGCCGAGCGATTGCTGATTGCCGATGGCGGCTTGACATCATAGAAGGCGGGGTCTATGGTGCGGGGCATGGGCAACCCGTGGTTCGGATCGAAGGCGACGTCGGGGCTGTGTCAGGCGCTGATCGCGCTGATGCCGCCGCATGCGGTGTATATCGAGACGCACCTGGGCGGCGGCGCGGTGATGCGGCGCAAGCCGGCGGCGCTGCGCAGCATCGGCATCGACCTGGACGAGCGTGCGCTGTCGCGGTTCGCGTGCGGCCATGCGGTCGAGTTGGTGCACGGCGACTGCCATGCCTACCTGTCGGAGTTCGCGTTCGACGGCTCGGAGCTGGTGTACAGCGACCCGCCGTACCTGCACAGCGCGCGCAAGTCCGCACGCCGCTACCGGCACGACTACGAGGACGCCAACCACGCGGTGCTGCTGGAACTGCTCCGGGGGCTGCCGTGCGCGGTGATGGTGTCGGGGTATCCGTCGGCGCTGTACGACGAGCTGCTGGGCGACTGGCGCAGCGTGTCGCTGCAGGTGATGAACCAGGCGGGCGTGGTGACCGAGAAGGTGTGGTTCAACTTCGCGCCGGACCGGGTGCACTGGGCGTCGTGCGCCGGGCGCAACTTCACACACCGCCAGGCCGTCAAGCGCAAAGCGGCGAGTTGGGGCCGCCGCTACGCGGCCATGCCGCCAGCGGAGCGTCTGGCGGTGCTGGCGGCGCTCATGGCGGTGGAGGCGCAGGCGCCGCCGTGAAGTTCCTCGCGCAGCATCTCGACCGGCTGCGGGCGTGCTTCGCGCGCATGCCGGACCCGCGCCGCGGCAGCAACCGGCGCTACGCCATGGCCGACATCGGCATGGCGGCGCTGTCGGTGTTCTTCATGCAGTCGCCGTCGTTCCTGGCGCACCAGCGCGCACTGGCCGAGACGCGCACGCGCTCGAACGCGCACACCCTGTTCGGCCTCGACCGCATCCCCTGCGACAACCACATTCGGCAACTGCTGGACGGCGTACCGGCGGAACACTTCGACGACGCGTTCCACGACCTCGCCGCGGACCTCGACGCGCACGGCGCGCTCGAACCGATGCGCCGCCTCGACGGCTGCGTGCTGGTCGCCCTGGACGGCACGGAGTTCTTCCGTTCGCGCAAGCTCCACTGCGACAACTGCTCGACCCGCAAGCGTAGCGACGGCGACGTCGAGCACTTCCACCAAATGCTGGGGGCCACCGTCGTGGCGCCGGGCCAGTCGCGCGCGCTGCCGCTGCCGCCGGAGTTCGTCCAACCGCAGGACGGCGCCGCCAAGCAGGACTGCGAACGCCAGGCCGCCAAGCGCTGGCTGGCGCGCCACGGCCCGCGCTGCGCCGCCCTGCGGCCGGTCTACCTCGGCGACGACCTGTACGCCTGCCAGCCCGTCTGCCAGGCCATGCTCGACGCTGGCGGCGACTTCCTGCTCACCTGCAAGCAACCCAGCCACAAGACCCTCTACGAGTACCTCGACGGCGTCCGAACGCCCACGCGCCGCCGCACCGCGGGACGCGGCGCGAAGCGCCGCATCCACCGCTACCGCTGGATGAACGACCTGCCCATCCGCGACGGCGACGACGCCATGCGCGTCAACTGGCTCGAGATCGTCAGCGCCAAACCCGACGGCAAGGTCACCTACCGCGGCGCCTTCGTCACCAGCCTCGACGTCGACCGCGACAACGTCGCCGAACTCGCCGACTGCGCACGCGCCCGCTGGAAGATCGAGAACGAGACCTTCAACGTCCTCAAGCAGCACGGCTACCATCTCGAACACAACTTCGGCCACGGCAAGGACACCCTCGCCGCCGTGCTCGTCATCCTCAACCTCCTCGCCTTCGCACTGCACACCGCCTGCGAACTCGCCGAAACCCTCTGGCGGCAGGCCCGGCAGCGCCTCGGCACCCGCTTCCGCCTGTTCGAGCACCTGCGCACCATCACCGAATACCAGGTGTTCCCCTCCTGGACCGCGCTCTTGACCCTGCTCGCCACCGGCGGACCCCCGGCACAGCCTCCCTGACCTCCGCGCCTCGGCAACCCAATCAACCCAACCGCAAAAAAACCATGAAACCCTCAACACTCACCCGACAAGGACAAAATGAGAACTGCTGGCTCGGAGGCGTACGAAAAACACGAGAAAGTGGCGGCAACGGCTGCTACAACAAATAACTTCTTCATGACTACTTCCTTTTCCTAAAATGTTTCTGCTCCCGATATCTGGAATTATCGGGAGCAGAGAGAATAGCTTGAGGTGGTCGAGTCCGATTAGACAGTTCGAGGGCGAAGTTAAGATAGTTCCTGTCCATAAACTCCGTTTTTTGCTCGATTTTCAGTGCGCGGATTCCACCAAACTCGCGGCTGCCGGGTTTTCGATGGGCGATATTTCCTTGATTCAACGCGGGTTTGCGCGGTTTCCGGGGTGACTTTCCGGTTCGGTGCCAACCGGCCGCGCCCGGACCGAAGTGAGCCCCCGGCAGGCGGCTCCGGTAATGGCCTGTTCGGTTTTCTGTGTTTTTGTCGGGTTATCCGGGCCGCAACCGCGCCAGCCGCACCAGGTTGTGCGCGAAGATGGTCGAATGTACCCAGGCCTAGAATTGGTCCAGACCGCGCCAGCGGCGACGCCCGAGCCCAAAGCAGCGCTTCAGCCAGGAGATGCCGGCCTCGACGCCGGCGCGGAAGCGGCGCAGCCGGGCGAATATCCAGGGCGAATGCGTCATGTATTCTTCCTTCAGCCCCCGCTTCTTGTTGAACACCGTAAACTTCACGCCCATCTTTTTGGCGCTTTCCAGATTCTCGCGCGAGGCGTAGCCGCCGTTGAAGGCGGCATGGCTCGGCGCGTTGCCGTAGTGTGTCAATGTGGAAGTAAAAATTCCCAGTTTCATTCTGTTTTTTTCCTGAGTGTCAGTCTCCGTTGTCTTGTTTTTTGCGCGGTCGTCCCCGTTTCTTGGGAGGTGGCGGCGACGTGATCGGAGCATTGGTCCGGGCGTGCTCGGGGACGAGGTCGGCGTGCTGCCGCATCCGATAGCTTGCCCCTTTGATCTGCACGACGACGGCGTGATGCAAGAGTCGGTCTAGCAGCGCCGTGGCGGCCACGGGGTCGCCGAAGAGTTCACCCCATTCGGCGAACCCACGGTTGGAAGTAAGGATCATGGCGCCTTTTTCGTACCGGGCGTTGACGAGTTGGAAGAACAGGTTCGCGCCGTTGCTGTCGATGGTGAGATAGCCGATCTCGTCGACGATCAACAACGCGGAGCGGGCGTAGAGGCGTATTTTGTCGGCGAGGCGGTCCTCGCGCTGTGCCTTGGCGAGCGCCTGGATGAGTTCGGCGAGCGTGGCGCGATAGACGCTTTTGCCGGCCTTGACGGCGGCGACGCAGAGGGCGGGGGCGGCAGCGAAAACTGGAGATTTTTTGCTTCGGCGCTTTTGGGGAGTAATACTGCGGCACTGACAATGGGCGAAGCGGAGAACTTCGATTTACGCGATGTGGTTCAGGTCGGCAGGCTGGGTCGGGAAGCCGTAAATTCCGCGCACAGGAACGGCTTGAGGCTGTTGTAACCACAACTTCCCGGTACCTTGTCAAATGGGCGCGAAAACAAGGGCGCCAACTCCCTGTCCGGATGCCGGGGCCATCCGCCCGGCCGGAATTTCTCTTTCGATAATCGATCGCATCATTTTTCCTGTTCCTTTCTCCACGATTTGCGAGAGATTTTTAATGCATCATCGGCTCACCCAACGGCCGGTCGGGTGTAAACCATTTTCCGGCAAGATAAAATAGGGAATGGGGGTGGTTTGTTCTTGATTGCCTTGTTTGGAGTGGTTGTGGTGAAAGGGGAAAAGGTTCTTGCATTGCCGGGGGTGGCGGCGGGCGGGTTGTTGCTGCTGAGCCTTACGGGGCGGGTGCAGGAGAATCCGGTGCTGCTGGCTTCGATCCTGGGGGCGGCGGCGGTGCTCTTGCTCTGGCTGGGCTGGCAGTGGATCGGGTACCGGCGCGGCGGGGAGTATCCGGGGGTTCGGATTCTGCTGCGGCCGCAGCATTATGTGCAGGCGCTGGTGCAAAGCAGCGTTTTTCTTTATTGGGGCTACTACTGGAGCCCGGTCTACGATCATTTCTGGCTGCTCGGCGCGCAATTGCTGTTCGCCTACGGCTTCGACATGTTGCTGGCATGGTCGCGCAAGCGGGAATACCTACTCGGTTTCGGGCCTTTTCCGATCATTTTCAGCATCAACCTGTTTCTCTGGTTTCGTGACGACTGGTTCTACCTGCAATTCCTGATGCTGGCAGCGGGTTTCATGGGCAAGGAATATGTCCGCTGGACGCGCGAAGGCCGCAATGTACACATCTTCAATCCTTCGGCCTTCGCGCTCGGCCTGTTTTCGCTGGCGCTGATCGTCACAGGCACCACGCAACTGACCTGGGGGCAGGAGATCGCTTCGACGCTGACGCTGGCGCCGAACATCTATGCCTTCCTGTTCCTGGCCGGCCTGGTGGTGATGTATTTTTTCTCGATCACGCTGGTGGCCGGCATGGCGGCGATCTCTCTGTTCGCGATGAGCGCGCTGTATTTCGCGCTGACCGGCGTGCCCTATTTCGTCGATTCGGAAATTCCCGCGGCGGTCTTTCTCGGCCTGCATCTGCTGGTGACCGACCCTTCGACCTCGCCGCGCACACCGCTCGGCAAGGCTTTGTTCGGTGTGCTGTACGGCCTGGGAGTATTCGGCCTGTATACTTTGCTCGGGGCCTTCGGAGCGCCGACTTTTTACGACAAGTTGCTTTGCGTGCCCCTGCTCAATCTCTGCGTGATCGCCATCGACCGGGCGGTGAAATCGATTCCCTCCGAATCCTGGGCGGCGATGTGGAAGCGCGGCTGGAATCCGGCGCGGGCCAATGTGGCGCACATGGCGTTATGGATCGCAGTGTTTGCCGGGGCTTCATTCGCCGGCAAGACCGACAGCCGGCACACCGGAGACAGCATTCCTTTCTGGCAGCAGGCCTGCGCCGAATCGCTGCCGGGCGCCTGCGGCCGGTTGATGCAATTGCAGGCCACGTATTGCAGCGACAATTCGGCCTGGGCCTGCAATGAACTCGGCGCACACTACCGGGAAGGCCGAATCGTCGGAGCGGATACGGAACTTTCCCTGGGATTCTTTTCCCGCGCCTGCGAATTGAAATCCATGGCGGCTTGCCAGAACCTGCTGCAAGCCAATGCGCTGTACCGGCCGCCGCCGGGCGATCTCGACTTGCGCCTGCTCCTGCGCGAAGGCGGGCTCAACCTGCTGGAGTTGCCCTTGACGGATCTGTACAGGCGCGCCTGCGAGCATGACTGGCAATTCGCCTGCGCGACGGTGCGCTCGTGAGCGCGGCGCCCGCGGAGGCAAGCGCGCCGGCTACGAACAGCCGCCGCACTGGATTCATATTGCTGACGCTTATCGTCGTCTTTGTCTTTTTCTGGCTGTATCGCAATGCGCCTGTAACTGAGCCCGAACTCGAAATGGACGCCGCGTCGATGTCCGCCGTCAGCGGTTTCCTTGAAAACGCCTGGATGCTGCCCGATGAGGCCCTGCTCGGCTTCGTCGAAATTCCGGCCGGAGCTTTCGTCATGGGCAGCAATCCGGTGCAGGACCCGATGGCCTACGAGAACGAACGCTGGTCGGCGAGCCGGCGGCAGGGCAATCCGGAATTGCCGGCCTATTACATCGGCAGATACGAAGTCACCGTGGCGCAATTCAACGCCTTCGCGGCGCAGTCCGGCGGCAGGGCCGCGCCGCGCGAAGGCGAGGCCGCGCATCCGGTAACCGGCGTGACCTGGCCCGAAGCGCTTGCCTACGGGCGCTGGCTTGGCGAACAAATGCGTACTTCGCCCGCAACGCCGCAGATCATCCGGGACGCACTGGATTCCGGCTGGGCCGTCACGCTTCCCTCGGAAGCGCAATGGGAAAAGGCCGCACGGGGGACCGACGGCCGCGTTTTCCCCTGGGGCGCGGATCCGGGCGCCGGCAACGCCAATTTCGGCGGCGGAGAATTGCGCGAAGTCACCGAAGGCGCCTGCCCGCAATGCAGTTACGGGCTTGCCGACATGGCCGGCAATGTCTGGGAGATGACAAGCAGCCCCTTGCAGAGCTACCCGTTCGACCCCGCCGACGACGAGGCGACGCTCGAACAAGACGCCCTGTTCGTCATGAGAGGCGGTTCCTTCGCAGACGCCGCCAATAACGTGCGTGCCGCGGTGCGCGGAGCGGTCGACCCGGGCGTGCGCAATCCCGGCATCGGCTTCCGGCTGGTGATTTCCCCGCCTTGAGCGCCACCGGCTACTCGTCGGGCCAACTTACCCGGATCGGCTCGCTGCCGTAGAAATAGACACCCGGCCGCTCGTCAACGGAATACGCCAGGTAGAAGAAGATCGTCCGGCCCACCAATTGATACACCGATCCGATCAATGGGCCGACCGAGGGCTCCCGTTCGAAATGCCGCGGTCCCATGATTACCAGGTCCTGGGCGTAGAGATCGGTATTCAGTTCGCCGGCCGAAGGAATGTCCTCCACGTTTTCGAGCGGATGAAAATTGCCGTCGGCATGGCGCGCGAACAGCAGGCCGTCTTCGGTCGAGGCAACCACGTGCAAGTCGCCTGAACGGAAGGCGTGTGTGCGGTCCTTGACCACGGTGCCGTAAATCGTGATGCGGTCGGACGGCGCGAACTCCTCTCGATAACTCCAGCCGCTGTCGTTCGTGGCGCCGCCGACGAATTCCGCGGTTGTGGGCAGGCCATCGGTGGTCAGTCCTTCGCCGAGCAGGATGGGGCAGTCTTCCGGGCTGCCGTAACGCATGGCCAGGGCGCAGCGGTCGTCGATGGAAAGATCCGAGCGCCGAATGCCATGAGTCAGTCGCGCCGTCATGATCGCCGAGCGCACCGCACTATGCCCGAATCCGAGCGTATGACCGATTTCGTGCACTGCTACGTGATGAAAATAGTTTTCCACGGTCTCGAATTGTAGTTTGCGATGCCCGTTGAAGACGATGTCGCTTTCGAGTATTGCGAAAGGGTTCCACGAAGTCTGCGTCAGCGCGTCGGCGACGGTTGGACCCGTGAAATAGCTGTCGTCGCCGCAGAAGCTGTCGGCGAACGAGGCCGTGTTGACGCCGTTCTGGGTACTGCCCTGGCCTGCGTTGCCGCAGACATCCCGCTCTTCATCGATCGCCGAAAGACTGATATTGCCCGACGCGTCCATCCACACCGTCATCGAGCGGATGAAGCCTTCGAAAAAACTGATGCCGTTCGGCAGCGACCCAGGCAGATGCGCGTAGTAGGTATGGCTGTTGTCGCGCAACGGCGATGGAAAGCTCAATTCGAATGCCTGCGCCGGGTCGCACGCCAGGCAACCGGCAAGCAACAGCAACACAGTCGATCGCAGCAAATTCATACCGACGCACCATACCTGAATTCTCGATTCGCGCAATGACCGGTGAACGTTCGGTCGACAGGTCCGGCGGCAAGCCCTAGAATCGGGACAGATTTTCCCCACATCGGCGGTGAATTGCAGGCATTCTGCAAGGAAATGTTGACGGAACCGGTCTAATGAAATCGAACGTCTGGATATGGGTGCTGATTGCGGCCTCGTTGGCATTGGTGGCGGTAATACTGTTCTTTCCGCCGCCGATACCGGAAAACCTGGAATTTTCCGACGATCCGGAAATTTTGGCGAGGGGCGAATACCTGGTGACGGCCGGAGGCTGCATCAGTTGTCATCGCGGCGTCGAGAACGAAGAGGCGTTCAGTGGCGGGCTGGGGCTGGAGACCGATTTCGGCACTTTTTATGTGCCGAATATCACGCCCGATGCCGAAACAGGCATCGGCGGCTGGAGCGCCGGTGAATTCGCGCGCGCCATGAGACACGGGTGGAGTTCTTCAGACGGATTTTATTTCCCGTCGTTTCCGTACCGCTCTTACGCCGGGCTGACGGATGAGGACGTGGCGGCGATGGGATCCTGGCTGATGTCGCTGGAGCCGGTGCGTTTCGAGGCGCCCGCGCATGAAACGCCCTGGTGGCTGGTTCGCCCGGCGATGGCCGGCTGGAATCTGCTGGCGGGCCTGTACCAGCCGCCGGCGGAAGAATTCGAGAACGAGCTGGTCGAGCGCGGCGCCTACCTTGCGCGCAATCTCGGCCATTGCGGCGAATGCCATACGCCGCGCAGCAGCCTGGGAATTCCCATCGGCAGCCGTGAATTCGCCGGCGCCGAACTCGGCGAGGATACGGTCGAGGCGATCGACGCTGTGTCGCTCGAGGAATGGACTTTCGACAATTTCGACCTGTTTCTGCTGATCGGCCTGAAGCCCGACGGCGAATTCGTCGGCGGCGACATGAACGAGGTCATCGAATACAACACGAGCCGGCTGAGCGACGAGGATCGCGACGCCCTGGCGGCGTTCTTCACCCGCCACCGGCAGGAAGACTGATTTTCTCGCACGAAATTTAGCGGGAACCGCGACGGGCGACTACGCTTAAAGGGAACCCCGGCAGTCTGGCGGGCCGCCGGCACAGGGAGGGAAAAATGCCGACCGATACAATTCTGCTGCAAACCATAGTCGCCACTTGCTTCGCATCTTCGCTGATTCCAAAAGCCATGTGGCGCCGCCGGACCGGCGAATACGTGGGTTTCCAGAGCAACCTGGTAGTACTCTATTTCGTGTTCCTGATGAGTTTCGTCGGCGGCGGGGTAGCCGCCAACTACGACGCCTGGGAAGCCGTCGCCAGAACCGCGCTGATGGTGGCCGCCACCTTCCTGATCGGCTGGCTCGTCACCTTCGCCGCCTATTGGCGGCGCTACCGAACGCGCCCCCGCAAGGGCGCCCCGCCGGCCCGTTCCTGAGCGCCGAGGAAATTCTTGCCGAAATTAAGCACTCCTGCTGCGCCTTTCCTATAGTTTCTTTGCAAGACTAATTTCAATTTTAAAAGGAGAAAGACATGAGAGAACTTACGATCGAAGAGATGGAACAGGTGGACGGGGGTTTTGGCATACCCGGCGCTATAGTCGGTGCTGGCCTCGCCGGCGTTTCTTCTATTGCGAGTGGTGACAGCGCCGGGCAAGTCGTTGCGAACATCGGTTTTGGGATGATGACCGGGTTTTATGGCGGTTGGGCTGTTGTCGGGGGCTTACAAACGGGTTACCGAGTTGCGTCGGGTGCATTGGGAGTTACATCCGCCTACCTTAATGGCAGGGCCAACAGAGCATTTGCGTCCAATTCTTGAAAAGAGCGCTTCTCGTTAAGACGTAATAGAAATTGCAAGAGTATTGTGCCGCACGCCAAGAGGAGCGCGGCATCTTTTTCCCCGCAGTGTAACTGTTTGGCCAATATGAGTGTAGGTCAGAATCGATGGAGAAACT
The DNA here is from genome assembly GCA_963666325.1 of Pseudomonadales bacterium. Lineage (GTDB taxonomy): Bacteria > Pseudomonadota > Gammaproteobacteria > Pseudomonadales > Pseudohongiellaceae > UBA9145. The sequence continues at coordinate 3,189,755 of OY762706.1, read as the reverse complement.
CGGGCTGTTTGTCAAAATTCTATTTTAATTATCGGGATCGATAGTATTAATTTTTGGGCGATTGTATTCTGTCGCCCACGGACTTCACGGAAACGAGGTGCAATATGGAACTATTGGCAATCCCCACGATACTTTACGTTTTTGATCTATTTATTTGGGGAATTCCCGTTTTGTTGATTGTGGTACTGCTGCCGATGACAATCTACGACCAGGAAAAAGGGGAATACAAAGGCTTTCTCAGCCCCTTGGCGATGCTGTGGCTTGCGGCGGCCGCCGCCACGGGATGGCGATTTATGGTCATTTCCGAGTCACCGAGGCTTGAACCCTGGGAGTATGCGGTCGTTTCCGCTGTGTTCGCAGTTGCCGCCGCACGCATTATGGTTGAGGCGATGCACAGAAGGATTCACGGCGAATGGCTGCACAAGCAAGGAGTCTGGCTGCTGAAAATGTCCAGCAAATCCTAGGAGTCTGTCGGTTTTAGATTGTTGAAGCCGCCAAGCAAGTCGGTCGTCGGTTACATTTCATGCCGGCGGCCGCGGACCGCGCGATTCCCGATTTCGGTCGCCGGGGCGGTATGGTATCGCCCCCACATGCGTATTCGGCATTGTCGCGTCGCGAATGTCCGCTCGCAGGCGGAAAACGGGGGGTGGAGCGCCTCAGCGCAAGGCATGCATCCGTTTCAGGTTCCACGCCAGACAGGTCAGCGTCCATTCTCCGCGCACCGCCTCCAGTCCGCGCAGATGGAAGCGCCGAAATCCCATCGTCTCCTTGACGACTCCGAACACCGTTTCCACGGTCGACTTGCGCCGCGCGTACAGCGCCCGGCCTTCCGGCGTCCGCAGCCGATGCGCCATGCGCGTCACCGCGTCCGCGTCCTCCGCACAGGGCGGCGGCGACGCGAAACGCTCCGCCAGCGGCGGGTTGTGCGCCGCGCGGCCCGCGGCGATGTACGGCGTCAACTGCGCCGCCTCGCAACGTTCCACGTTCTTCTCGCTGAAATACCCCGCGTCGGCCAACAGCCCGGGCGGCTTTCCCAACGCCCCCGGCAGCGCGCCCAGCGCCGCAAGCGCCGGTTCCACCTCGCGCTTGTCGTTGCAGCGGTCCACCACATCGGCCGTCACCACCAGATGGCTCTCGACATCCACTCCCGACTGCGCGTTGTACGCCTGCTGGAATCCGTCCGCCGTCGGCATCACCCGCGATTCCGCGTCCGTCAGATTCACCTGATCCTTCTCCCGCGGCCCCGCTTCCGGCGCCTTCGGCGCGCGGCCGCGCGGCTTGCGTCCCGTCGCCTTCTCCTTCTCCCGCCGCGCCGCAAGCTTCTCCTCGTATTCTTCCCGCTCCGCCGCATGGCGCTCCCGCGCCCGCCGCTCGATCTCCGCCTGCGCCGCCTCGATCACCGCAAGACGGTCCTCGCGACGCTTCAACTCCTCCGGCACGTCCAGCCCGGGCTCCGCGGCGTCCGCTTGCGCCGCACAATCAAGCAACTCCGCCACCTCGCCGCGCAACTGATCCTCAAGACGCTTCGCATGCCCCCAACTCAGCGCCTTGTGCTTGCTCGCGTTCGCCCGAACCTTCGTACCGTCCAGACTCACGTTGCCCAGCCGCAACAATCCCATCTCCCGCGCAAGCGAAAGAATCTGCACGAACAACCCCTGCAACTCCCCGAGAAAACGCTTGCGGAAACCCGCGATCGTGTCATGGTCCGGATGCGCGTTCGCCGCAATGAAACGGAATGCCACCGAATCGTAGGTCGCACGCTCCAGCTTGCGGCTCGAAAACACCCCCGTCGCGTAACCGTAAAACAACAGCCCCAGCAACACCGAAGGATGATACGGATCCTTGCCGCCCCCGCCGTACCGGCGCTCCAGGCCGCTCAGGTCCAGACGATCCACAATCTCCACCACAAACCGCGCCAGATGATCCTCCGGCAGCCAGTCTTGCACCGACGGCGGCAAAAGATAAAGCGTGTCCCGGTCCACCGCGCGAAACTTCGACGACATCGGATAAGCACCCCGCAACAAACTGAATACGATTCTACCTCAATCTAAATCCGACAGACTCCTAGCGAGTCATTAATAGCGATCAGACCTGGTAGTATTCTGCGGACTCCGAAACTTCATAGGGATAGGCGCTGACATGGGTGATTTGGATTACTCGAAAATTCTCGCTGTATTCGATCTTCTGTTTACCGGATCGCCATTGCTGCCGATGTTGTTGTTCTTGCCAATGACTATATACGACAACAAGAAGGGAGAATATAAGGGCTTTCTCAGACCACTGGCGATTTTCTGGTTGGCGGTGGCAGCCGCGGGAGCATGGCGCTCCGTCGAGATCTCGACATCACCTATATTCAATCCTTGGGGATATGCGGTCTTGTTCACGATTCTGGGCGCCCGCGTTATGGTCGAAGAAGTACACAAGCTTTTGTTCGGCGAGTGGATGCACAAGAACGGTATCTGGCTGCTGAAGAAATCGGACGAAACTGGGTAAGTTCAGGAATTCTGGTCTATAAATTTGCTGCAAGATTCAATTAATCAGCAAAGGAGTAGAAAGATGAGAGAACTAGACCAGGAAGAAATGGTTGCGATTAGCGGGGGATATTCACCGGGCGTTCAGTCCAGGTTGTCAAACGGATATCGGCCTTGGAATCCGCCCAATCCGTTGACGGTAACCTTCGGGACACCGGTAGAACCGGGATTCGAGGTGCCCGGCATATTGCCGAGTTGGCATTTCTGACGTAGGGGCGAGGCATGCCTCGCCCGCGGTCGGCAGTCGTGGAGTTCCGGCGCTGCGAGTGTCACCGCAACAACAAGTAAAGAGCATACGAAATTGCGCCGGCCAAGGCCGGCGCTTTTTTTCGTCAGTCGGTGTCTTCGCGATAGGTTTCGTGGCAGTTGCCGCAGGCGCCGCCGAGGGTGCGCACCGCGCCGAGGGTGGAAGCCATGTCGCCGCCCGAGGCCGCGTCGGAAAACTCGTTGGCCGCGTCGATCAGTGCCCGGGCCTTGACCTGGATGTCGTCCAGGTTGTCCCAGATCAGGTCGAGCGCCTGGGTTTCTACATCGTAACCGCGAGTGTCCATGGCGCCGAGAACGTCTGGGATCATGGGAGCGATGGAGGCGATGCGGCGGCCGTTGCGCTCGGCCAGTTCGGCATCGAAAGGCGCGCCCTGGGTCATGGCGAGAATCGGGCCGATGTTGAAGCGGAGCAGCTTGAACACGGCCTGTCTGTCGGTGGCAGCGCCCGCGGCCATTTGTTCGGGAGTGGGCTCATCCTGCGCCGACGCTACATAAAACAAGCTCGTAGCAACAAAACCTGCCAGCACTAGCAGAAACTTCTTCATTCTCGACGATCTCCTGTTCATGATTGAATTTCCCCGCCGACTCGACGAGTGCGGAAAATATATAGCAAACTCGGCGCGAATGTAACCGTATCCTTCAGGCGGCGACTTCCTTCCAGACGAACATGCGCGTGGCGAGCGCGAAACCGATGACGAACCAGACCGCCATGCCGATCAGGCTCGGCACGATCTGCACCAGCGTCTCCCCCGACACGGCGATGTCGCGCAGTCCGGAAACGACGAAGGTCAGCGGCAGCACCTGGGCCAGCGGCTGCACGAAGCCCGGCATCGCATCAATGGGGTAGAACACGCCGGAAAGCACGATCTGGGGAAAGATGACGATATTGCCGATGGCCATGATGGCCTGCTGGGTCTTGGCCACGCTGCCGATGCAGAAGCCAATGTTGAGGAACACGAGGCTGGCTATGATCCCCACGAGATAGAACTCGGCAAAGTTGCCGATAATTCTCACATCGAGCACAAACAGAGCAAAGGCGAGCAGCACGGTCAACTGGATCAGCACGATGCCGAGCCGGGCCACGACGATGGCGGCGATGAAATCCCGCGGCATGAGCGGCGTGACGAACAGCCGTTTCAGAATGCCCTTGCGCCTGAATTCGACCACGTTATAGCCGGACCCGGCGACGCTCAATTGCATCAGCATCATGCCGAGCAGGCCCGGTAGCAGGAAATCGAGATAGTTCTGGGAAAGCGCTTGCACGTTCTCGACTTCGATCGAGAACATCGCTTCCTCGCCGCGAAATTCTCGTTCGATGGCCATCAGCTTCTGTTCGAGCATCGGTTCAACAAGCGGCAGTTGATTAAATTGCGATGTGTCGGCGAGCAGGCGCAGGCCCACAGCCTTGCCGCCCGCGATTCCCGGTTCGCTGAAATCCGGCGGCGCCACGAGCACGAGCATCTGTTCGCCGGCAATCAATTGTTCGCGCAAGTCGTCCTCGGCGCCGGTGATCACGGTGAAGGCGAAGTCTTCCTGCAGCATTTCAACGAGTCGCTCGGCCGCTGCGCTGTCCGACTGGTTCACCACGCCAAGCGGGATCGGCTCCTGGCCGCCGCCGCGAATGAAAGCGAAGATGCTCATGAAAACCACGGGAAAGAACAGGCTGAAGAAGATCGATTGCCGGTCGCGCAGGAAGATCTTCATGAAATCCTTCGCCAGATGCCGCTGCAGTTTGCTTAACACGATGGATTCCTCTTCAGTCCCGCAGGGCGTGGCCGGTCAGGGCCAGGAAAACGTCTTCGATATTGCCGTGCAGCGGCGCTTCCGGCGGTTCGGGAGCGTGCTTCATGATCAGGCTTTGGGGGGTGTCCTCGGCGACGAGCCTGCCGTGGTCCATGATGGCGATGCGGCCGCAGAGAAACTCGGCCTCTTCCATGTTGTGGGTGGTGAGCACGATGGTCATGCCGGCGTCGTTGAGTTCGGTTACCAGGTCCCACAGGCGGCGCTTGGCCTGGGGGTCGAGCCCGGTGGTCGGTTCGTCGAGAAACAGGATTTTCGGAACATTGACCAGGGCGCAGGCGATGGAAAAGCGCTGTTTCTGGCCGCCGGAAAGGTTTGCCGGCCGCGCCTTGGCTTTTTCGGTCAGGTGTACCTTGCCGAGTAATTCCATGGCGTCGATGTCACGCCGGTACAGCGCGCCGAACAGATCCAGCAATTCGATCAGGTTCAACTTGTCGAAATACTCGCTTTCCTGCAGTTGCACGCCGATGATCTTCTTGACGCTGTAGGGATCCTTCGCGACATCGATGCCGTCGACGAAGGCCGAGCCGCCGTCGATGTCATTGAGGCCTTCGAGCATTTCCAGGGTAGTGGTCTTGCCGGCGCCGTTGGGCCCGAGAATGCCGTAGATCTCGCGCTCGAATATCTCGAAGCTGACGCCGTCGACCGCAGCGAAAGTGCGCGACTTGTCGTCCGGCAGCGAATAGCGCTTGACCAGATCGATGGCCCTGATGATCGGCGTCATTGCCGTTTCCTGGAAATGTCAGCGCTCCCCCGCGTAACCGGGGCCATGCAGAATCCGCCCGGGCCGGCTGCCGTTATGGGCGCCGTCCGCTACGACGATTTCCCCATTCACCAGCACGTATTTCATGCCCACGGCGTATTGATGCGGGTCTTCGAACGTCGCGCGGTCGATGATCTCTTCGGCGTCGAACACCGCGATGTCGGCGAAGAAACCCTCGGCCAGCAGGCCGCGGTCGTGTATCGACAGGCGCTGCGCGGTCATGCTCGTCATCTTGCGAATCGCGTCTTCGAGCGTGATCACGCCGCGTTCGCGCACATAATGCCCGAGCACCCTGGCGAAAGTGCCGTATTGCCGCGGATGCGGCGCGCCTTCGCCGAAAATGCCGATAGGGCCGTCGGAGCCGACGGCGGTGGCGGGGTGCCGCATGATACTGTCAACGTCATCGGATCCGATGGCGTGATAGACCGCGGTGGCGCCGCCGTTGCGCAAGATGTCGAAAACTACATCGGCGGCGTTTTCGGGCGTCGGATCCATGCCCGCTTCGATGGTCAACTGCGCCAGGTTCTTGCCGGCCATGGAAGGGTCCCAGCTATTGCGCGAGATGAACACATTGGCCGGGTCGCCGCCGCCGCGGTCGAACAAAATGCGCTCGACGACTTCGTTCTTGATCGTCTGCCGGGTCTCTTCGCTGTCGAGCCGCTCTATCAGGGCGTCGTTGCCGCCTTCCTGGGCCCATTGCGGAATCAGCGCGCTGATGCCGGTCTGGGACGCGGTATACGGATACTGATCGATGGTAATGTCGACGCCGCGGGCGCGGGCCTCGTCAACGAGCCGCAAACTGTCGGCCGACGCGCCCCAATTTGGCGCGCCGATGACCTTGTGATGGGTCATCTGCACCGGAATTCCCGCTTCCTCGCCGATGCGGATCGTCTCGTTGACCGAATCGAGCAGTTGCGAGGCTTCCTCGCGCATATGGGAAATGTAGACGCCCTTGTAATCCGCCGCCACGAGCGAAAGTTCGATTACCTCTTCGGTCGAAGTGAAGCTGCCGGGCACGTAGAACAGGCCGGTGGAAATGCCCAGCGCCCCTTCTTCCATGGCCTGGGTCACCATCTCCTTCATGCGCTCGAGTTCGGGCGCGGTGGCGTCGCGATCCTCGGCGCCGATCACGATCGAGCGGATCGTGCCCTGGCCGACGAAAACCGACCAGTTCGGGCTGATCCCCAATTCCTCGATTTCGCCGTAATGCTCGGCAACGGGCCACGGCGAAGAACCGTCGTTGCCTTCTGTCAGGGTGGTGACGCCTTGCAGCAGGGCGCTGTCGGCCGTGGGCACATCGAAGATGCCGCGAATGGCATGGGTGTGCGGGTCGATGAAGCCGGGGGCGACGACGAGCCCGGAGGCGTCGATTACCGTTGCGGCGGCGGCCTGCGAGAGGTCGCCGATGGCGGCGATGCGATCGCCACGGATGCCGACGTCGGCCTCGAACCAGGGGTTGCCGCTGCCGTTGACGATGCGCCCGCCGCGAATGAGGACGTCATAGTCCTGGGCGGCGGCAGCGCCGCTGAACGCCAGCAGCGCGAGCGCGACGAGACGATTGAACAAGTTCATGAACGCCGCCTACCAGATCGTCACGCGTTCTTCCGGCGGCAGATACAAATCGCCTTCCGGCTGCACGCCGAAAGCCTCGTACCAGGCGTCGAAATTACGCACCACGCCGTTGACGCGAAACTCCGCCGGCGAATGCGGGTCCGAAGTCAGCCGCTGAATCAGGGCGTCATCGCGATACTTGCGCTGCCAGACCTGGGCCCAGGCGAGGAAGAAGCGCTGGTCGCCGGTGAGGCCGTCGATTACCGGGGCCTCCTCGCCGCCGAGCGACATGCGATAGGCGCGATAAGCCAGCGACACGCCGCCGACATCGCCGATGTTCTCGCCAAGGGTGAATCTGCCGTCGACGAAATAACCCGGCACGGGTTCGAATGCAGCGTATTGATCGGCGATAACCGTGGCCTGGCCTTCGAAATTGGCGCGGTCATCGTCGGTCCACCAGTTTCGCTGTATGCCGGCCCAGTCGGATTTCGAACCCTGATCGTCAAAGCCGTGGCCCATTTCATGGCCGATCACGGCGCCGATACCACCGTAATTCACCGCCGGGTCGGCGGCCGGGTCGAAGAAGGGCGGTTGCAGGATGCCGGCGGGGAATACGATCTCATTGAACGAGGAGTTGTAATAGGCGTTCACCGTTTGCGGCGTCATGCCCCATTCCTCGCGGTCGGTGGGCTGGCCGATGCGCTCGATTTCCTCCTGGTAACGGAACTCGCGCACATTGCGCGCATTGTCGAATAGCGAATCGCGCGTGATCTCGATGGCGGACAGGTCTTCCCACACATCGGGATAGGCGATCTTGGGACGGAACGCTTCAAGCTTGAGATAAGCCTCTTCCTTCGTCAGCGGACCCATCCAGTCGTTCTGCTCGATGCTCTGGCGCAAGGCGGCGCGCAGGTTTTCCACCAGATCCTGCATCTGCAACTTGGCCGTTTCGGGAAAATGCCGCTGCGCGTATATCTGCCCGACGGCTTCGCCGAGGCTGCCCCGCGAGCCGACCCGCGCCACGCCGCGCTCCCAGCGCTCGCGCTGTTCGGGCACGCCGCGCAACACGGTCGAATAGAAATGGAAGGTCTCCTGGTCAATCGCCTCGGACAGCACGCCTGCGCTGTCGTTGATGAGCCGATAACTCATGTAACTCTTCCAGTCCTCGAGCGGAACTTCGTTCACCAGGGCGATGACCGGCGCCATCGTGCTCGGATAGTTCACGTTCAGGTCTTCGAGCCCTTCGATGCCGGCCGCTGCGAAATACGCCCCCCAGTCGAAGCCGGGATACTCAGCGACAAACTCATCCCAGGACATCGGGTTGTAGGTAAGATCGCGGTCCCGGCGCTGGGCTCGCGGCCACTGGTGCTCGGCGATCACAGTTTCCAGCGCGAGAATCGATTCGGCCTTGGCGGCGGAGTCGGGAACATCGGCGAATTCGAGAATGCGGGCGATGTGGGCGGTGAATTCCTCGCGCACTCGCAGGTATTCCTCGGTATCGACGAGGTAGTAATCGCGGTCCGGCAGGCTCAGCGGCATCACGGTCAGCACGAGTTGGTGCCGGTCCGGGTCGCTGCGGTCGGCGCCAATGAAGAAGCCGAATGGGCTCGCGGTGTTTTCGAGCTGGGCTCGTCCGAAAGCGCCGATGAGCTGCTCCATGTCCGCGATCGAATCGACCGCGGCCAGGCCTGACTGCAGGGGGCTGATGCCAAGTTCGTTAAGCCTGCTCGTGTCCATGTAGCTCTGGAAGTAATCGTTGATCTTCTGCTCGATCGAGCCCGCGGCGGGCTCCATGTCCGCCAGGTCTTCGATGATGCTGCGCACGCGTTCGTCGGAACGGTCGGACAATACCGAAAACGAACCGTAATCGCTGCGGTCAGCCGGCAATTCGAAACTGTCGAGCCAGAGGCCGTTGGCATAGCGGAAGAAATCGTCGCCGGGGCGCACCGAAGTGTCCTGGTTGCTCAGGTCGATGCCGAATGCGCCGAGTTCGGGCGCGGGGGCGGCAGCGGCAGTGGTTTCCGCCGGCGCCGGGTCGGGCGCCGGCGCAGTCTCTTCCGCACCGCAGGCGGCCAGCAGCAATGACGATACAAGCAGCGGCAGCATGCCGCCGCGCAAGTCAGTCGGGGTCGGGAATGTCATGACAATTCTCTGAAAGAAAATTAATGCGGCAGTATACCGAATTACCGGGACGCCCGGCTCAAAATGGTGGAAACCCCTTGGACACAGGTCTCCGGATACGCCTGAGCGGCGCGATCACGCGGGAGGGAACAAACGCAGGATCGAGAGAACGACGCCCGACACCGCAATCATCATTGCCGACAGTCGCCAGAACAGCCTGGCTTCCATTTTGACCAATTCGACTTTCGTTCCCATATCGGACCGGATGAATTTCTCCATCGATTTCATATCGGACCGGATGGATTTCTCCATAGTTCCCATATCGAACCGAATCGATTTCTCCATCTTTCCCATATCGGATCGGATCGATTGACCGAGTCTTGCCAGATCGTCTTTCGTTGCCAGGGGCGCGACAACTTTCTGTAGTTCGCTCACAACTGCTTCCGCCTCGTTGCGGTTCATGCCGGACTGCTCCAGTCTGTGTGTTGCGGGAATGATTTCCTCGGCTTTCATCCTGACTCCCTCTATATCACGAAATTACGGATTGGGGAACGAAACGGCCGCCGAAACCTGCAGGGACGTAGGCCTGGATCGCTCTTCCCCTTTACTTGTAGTACAGAAGTGTCCGTATTGCCCTGAATCGAATGAATTTAGCAGCGGGACCGGAGAATTCGAGTGGGTGTCCCATGTGAGCAGGGCGATCTTATAGTCGCATAGGTGTTTGTCGATCTCAGTTGTCGGGTTTGCTGGCAGTCGGACCGGGATGGGATTTGGGATGGATGATGTTGTTTTGACGGTTTTGATCGTTCTGTACGCTAGCGGTTTGTCGGGAATCGATCTTCGTGCGTACCGTCTTGTTGGTTGCGGCAGGTTGTGGGGTGTTTTGGGGCGGTGTCAGGCGGCGTCGAGCACTTCCCGCAGGGCGTCGCCCTGGCGAGCGGCGTAATGTCGCTGGGCCTGGGGTTGATGCTTGAACCGGTTCCGCAGGCGGATGATGGAGATGGCGGCGTTGGACAGGCAGGCCAGGTTGCGGGGCAGTTTGCCGTTGCGCACTCGGGACCGATCTTCGTCCCAGGACCAGTCGCGGACATGGTGGAGGCGATTCTCGATTTCCCAGTGCCCCCGGTTCAGGGCGAGTATTTCCGCGGGGCCGGCGCGGTCGCCGCCGAGCGAAGTGAGGCCGTACACGGTTTCCACGGTGGTGGCGTTTTTCTTCAGGACGGTGCGCCGGCGGCGGATGCGGAACGCCTGGCGGCGTCCCGGCAGGGCCGCCAGATCGTCCGGGTATTGTTCCAGCGGCAGCAGCGCGCAAACGCGTTCCTCCAGGCGTCCGTGTCCTTTGTCGAACGTTTCGGCGGCGGGCGCGGCGTCGAAGGCGGCGTCGAAGGCCGCGAGGTCTTCGCGCAGGGTTTTGCGGTTGCCCTTGACGGGCATCACATAGTCCGCGCCTTCGTCGAGGATCAAGCGCGCGGTTTTCGGGCAACTGTGCAGGGCGTCCAGCGTCAAGACGCGGCCGCCCACGTCCAGTTCCCGGATCAGGCGCCGGGCGCCGAGGATCTCCCCGCCCGCGCCGTCCGAGGCGGTTTGGCCGGCGACGATGCCGGCGCCGTGCGTGACCGCGGCCAGCAACATGCGCCCGTCGTCCGGCCCGGCCGGCCGATGGAGCGGGGCGGCCTTGCCGTCGATGGCCAAAGCGCCCTCCGGGGGCCACCGGGCGGCCGAGAACCGCCGCACCGCCCGGTCCAGCGCGTCCGGATCGATTCCCGACAGCAGACGGTGCATGCTCGCCCGCGAAGGCGGTGTGAGCCGACCGGTGGTCGGACTGCGGAAAGCCCGCACCGCAGCCAGTTGCCGCTGGTCCAGCCGCGCCCCGAACTCGGCGATGGCGGTCGGCCCCTGGGCGCCGGCCAGCTTCGCCGCCACGGCAATGGCCAACACGCTCGCCAGCGAGTGCCGGACCCCGCGCGCGCAACGAAACTCCGGCACCTGCCGCAGGTGATCGAACAGGCTGCGCAGCCGGCCGGGTTCGGGCAACGCCGGCTCCCCTTGTCCGCAACCCCAGTGCGCGGGTTCGGCCAGACCGGCCAGGTCGGCGCCCGCGTTCGGCGTCAAAGGCCGCAGCCACACCGTCTTCGGTTTCCCGTGCGCCACCCAGCCGCCGCCGGACCGGGCGTAACCGCGCGTCACGCCGACTTGCTCCCACCCAGCGGCGCGATAACACACGCCCCGGAATCGGGACGGGTCGACGAAAGTCTCCGCCAGCAGCACCGGATGGCCGAATCGCGCCTCCATGTCCGCGGAAAGACGGCGCGCCGAAAGCGCCAGCACGCGGGAGGCCAGGTTCGGCGTCCGACCGCGAGGCAACACCAGAAAACGGCAGTTGTTCGCAATCAATCGCAAGCGCCGGAACTGCTGCTCCGGCGCCCAGCCGATCCAGACGTCCCGCGATTTGACCTTGAACGCCCCGGCGCACCAGCCGAGCAGCGCAAGCCATTCACCGTCCGGACCCGTCGCCACATGCCGGATCCCGTGACCGAACATGCCGCGGAAACCAAGATAGTGCTCCGCATCCATGACACGATCCCAACGGGCCCGCTCGGCCGCGTCGGAAACGGGCCGCACCTCTACTGCGGACAGGGAAAAACCCAATTCCACAGCAGCACCGTTGTGCTCATGTGCGCGATCAGACATGGAAACAGCGTAACCCTTCCGGCGCCAAATGTTCAGAACGGAAATTTCCGGCAATGCTTCAACTGGTTAACGACAACTTTAAGATGGTCCTGCCCATGTGAGACTTATTTTTTCCGTTTTCTAGGTGTATCCGGGAACCTGTGTCTAAATTGTGTTGTGGGAAATTTGCATTCAAGGAGAAACGCAATGGAAACCACGATTTCGCTCGCCAAAGAGCATGGCCTCGCGGCGCTGACCCTGCTCGCCGTGCTTTACGTGGCCGTAAACACGAACGACCTGCGCGGGCAAATGGCAGAGGGTCACCGATCCATCCTGGCCGAAATGGCCGAAGGTCATCAGGCTATCCGAGCCGTAATGGCGGAAGGCGATCAGACTCCTCGAACCGGGATGACCAGGGAATTTCGATCCTTTCGCGCTGAAATGGCCGCGGACCACCAGGCCATCCGGGCGGACATATCCGCTCTTGACGAGCGTGTGGCGCGAGTGGAGACCAGGGTGGGAGGCATCGAGGAAAGGCTCGAAAGGGATTTGCCGCGGGGCGAATGATGATGAACGATCCACAGGCAGAGGCGGTGGCCGGGGCGATTCACGGAAGCATTAAGGATGCGACCGCGCACCTTGCCACGAAAAAGGATCTGGGCGCCCTGGAATCCAGAATCGAGGCCAGATTCTCAACCTTTGAGTCAAAGCTTGATGCCAGACTCTCAACCTTGGAATCGCGGTTGGTCTGGCGGATTTTCCTGTTATTCATCAGTGCTGCCGGACTGGCTGTGGCCTTACTGCGCCTGTTCTCGTAATCCGAAATACCTTTTTTCCATGGAACACCACTGTCCAGAGCAGGTCTGCGCCACAGGCTCCTGTTTCTGGAAGTCTTTGGAAATTCTGGGAGATGTCCTTCGTCGTGGACGAAAATGACGACCCCGGGGTTTTTACCGAAGGATAGTTCGAAAGATTGATGCCGATCATGGAACAGGTCATTGCCAGTGATCCGACCGGTGAATTCCTGGGCCTGACGGAAATGCTCGTTCGCATTGAAGAGTTTCAACAATCCATACCACCGGTCTCGGATTGCCGGTAATCCTCCCGCGCAAACGAATCCTGATCCACCAGCGCAGGATGTATTGAGTGGAGAATTCAGGAGTGTGTCCCTTCAGCACCATCAGCACCATCAGCACCAGGAAATTTTCCCTGGAAACGAGGCGTTTCAGCGGAGTGCGGCTATATTCAATTTCGGGAGTTTGGGCGCCGTGGATTGGATGGCCGTTCCATTCGTCAGTCACGCTATTCGAGGGAAGAAAATGGACGCAAAACTTGACACTCTGGCCACAAGCCGGAAACTGGAGAAATCGGGCATGCCCGGGCCGCAAGCCGAGGCTGTAGTCGAGGTCGTAAACGACGCCATGAATGATCTGGTGACAAAAGAATTTCTGAAGGTCGAACTTGACCGGAGCTTCAACGAGTTTGAGCGCAAACTCGATCGCAAACTCGACGAGCGTTTCGGGAAATTCGAGGGGAGGTTCGAGACGATCGACACGAGGTTCGACAAGGTCGATGAGAAATTCGACAGAGTCAACGAGAGGTTCGAGAGGACCGATGCCAGTATTAACGAACTGAAATTGGGTATCGCGGCACTCGGCAAGTCACAAGCATGGGGGCTCGTCTACATGTGCGGCTTTATCATCGCTACAGCGGCATTGCTGTTCACGGCGTTGCAATTTTTCGGTGCGGACGCGGGAGCCGCGGCCATGATCTTTCCGTGATTCGGCGCGTCTGAGATTTTCCCGCCCTGAAAAAGCAAAACCCCCGGCCGAAGCCGGGGGTATTGGTTGAGGACGGCGAAGCCGCCGGGTTTAGGGTTTATATGGCGCCAACGCTAACAATGGCGTCTACTGCAACTGCTGTCCCTGCGAGTTGAATCACCATGTCGGTCCCGGCGTCGAAATCGCCGTCGCCATCGATATCGAAGAGAACCCACGTACGCTGCATTTCTTCAGCCGCATCGCGGACTTCGTTCCCGTCATCCATCCAGTAAGTGTCGACAACGACCGCCATGAAATTCTTATCAAAGGAGAGTCCATTCTCCGTTCCAAAGAAGCCATCGCCATCACCAATCAAAAGCCTCAGGCTGTTAGCGGTGTCATTATCAGTGTCGAAACCGTTGATGACAAACGTCGCGCCGGCACTTCCTACCGCGGCCGATTTGACTTTGTTGTTGCCATTGGCAAGCAAACTCGAATGCAACCTGATGGAATCACCGGTTCCGAAGTTGTGAATAACGTCGGTTCTAGCAGCCACTTCACCGAAAAAAGTAACCTGGGAATCCGATGCCGCGTAGTAATAGAATTGGTCATCGCCTCCGAAGCCCTCCATGCCATCGGTGTTGACTCCCTGATTCATCGTGTCGGCGCCGGCGCCACCGATGAAGATGTCATCGCCATCGCCGCCATTCAGTTTGTCGTTGCCGCCATTTCCTCGCAACACGTTTGTTACACCAGTTGCCTGGCTACCGGAGAGAGTATCGGCAGCGCTACCACCCAGCAGAGTAGTTCTCTGGACATCTGTGCCGTTTACGTCTGTCGTTCTTCCCGCCGCGTCAAATACCTGGACATATACTCCACCCGTATTGGAACTGGCATCAATGTATTCGATGGCATCCAGCGCGGTTACAGTTCGGGTGCTGGGATCCATGGGATCGGTCGCCACAGCCTTGAACGTCAGCCGCGCATCTCCAGTAATCCGCACATTGACGAGGTTGGTTGCGTCTACGCAGGCAATGTTATGGTAATCACTGGCCAAGGCGGTGCCGCCGGCACTAGCGCTCGAATCGATCATCATGCCATTGGTGTCCGCGTCGGCGGTAAGTATCAATGCCACCTGACTGGCGACGACGTTGATCGTCGGATCGTAAGCACGAGTGTCGGAGTCATCTCCCTTGTCATTGAACCTACCGACCGCGCGCAAATTCACATCAAGGACGCCGTTGCTGCCAAACACGAAAGAGCCGGCTTCCCGCTCGGCAAGGTTGTAAGCGATTGTGGCCATGGTATGACTGTTACCGGCGGCGCCACTGTTGCCCGAGGCATTGATCGCCGTGCCGGCCGTTACGTTGTTCAACGTAACTGTACCGCCAGTCCCCTTGGTCACCTGAAGCGTTCCAATGCCAAGAATCGCCATGTCGTAGTCGCCTGAACCTCCACCGACATCAAGGGTTTCGAAGCCGGTGTAGATCGTCTTGGCCTCACCATCCTCGGTGTATGTGTGGGCGGTGCTGTTGGCGCCATTCGCCATTGCCAGCGTGTCGGAACCCTCACCACCGTCAATCATGCTGTTTGCAGCGACAGCGACCGGATTTTTTGCGGCGCCGGTTACATAAGTGTCGTCGCCCGCGCCAAGATCCACCATGAGGCCGGTCGCTGCAAGATCTCCTTCCTTGATAGTCACCTTGTCATTGCCGCTGCCACCATTGACGGATGTCAGGTCATTGGTAGCTGTTAGGGTGACAGAGTTCTTGCCACTGCTGGCGCTGAGATCGACCGAGGTCAAGTCTTCCTGGCCTCGCGCGTCAACCGTCAAGCCGGCTTCGCCGCTCACCATGATGGATTCTATGGATTCGGTAATCCAGTTTGTCTGGGAGTCTTCTTTATCATCAGGTTTGGCAACTGCGGTCAAGACGCTTGCAGTTTCCGCTGTGAGAGCGTTGCCCTCGTCGGCCTCTAGTGCCGCGCCATCGGTAGTAGTCCAATACTTGCGGTTCATTGGAGAAACGGGATTGTTTGCGTTGAAATCGGTATTAAGGAGAACAAACTGTTGTGTAACTACGTCGGTTCCTTCCTCATTTTCCAATATCCACTTTCCGGCCTCATCAATGTTGGCATCAAGCTGTATATTCACAGCCGCCGAACCAGCAACGTTGAGTTGCGTGATCTGGCTGTCCAACGCAAACTTGGATGCAACGACCGCATTGACATTGAGAGTTTCGATGACATTTTCATCGGAATCATCGGCAGTCAGCGTCAGCGTGCCTTCCGTAGTGGTTGAGCGGGTGCTGGGGTCGCCGTCCCAATCGTGTTTCCCGCCAAAAGCAGCAACATTGACGGCAAGTTCCGTCAGGGTTTCGTAATTTACAGTCGCCGCGCCAAAGCTCGTGGAAAGCGTAATGGATTCAAGCGCATCGGAGTTGACTCGCAAATCATCGCCATCACTAGCCCAGCCAAAGTTGGCAAACTGGCTCGCGGTCACACTGGTAAGCGACTCGGAGTATCCTCCTCTGCCATTGCCGTCAATCCCGATGTCCATACCTCCGGTAACATCGACGGATGTTGTGTGACCACGGGTTACGATCTCGACATTCGAGGTTCGGTGTGCGCTCAGGCTCAACGGTCCACCGGCGCCATCGACCATGACATCGTCGTCCTCTCCGACACTCTCCTCAAATGTGACTGAGGCGCCATCGACCGCGACATCGATGTTGCCGCCGAAACGCTCCAGGAGTACCGATTCAAGTCCGGACCACTCGGTCATATCCGCGGTGACGCCACCTTCGGCATTGATGACTACGTTTTCAACGTTGCTTACTTGATCCGTGGAAACCCTAAGTCCACCTTCTCCGTTTTCTCCGGCGGGCACGATGTCGTAGATGAACAAGGTGTCCTGGCCGCCGGCGCCGTCTATGGCATCGTAGGATTGCAGGGACTGGGAGGTGGCGCCGGTTCCGAGAAGTACCGGTTCGGCGTAAATGTGATCGTCTCCGGGTGTTCCTCCAATGCTGTCGCGCAATGCGGACAAATTGAACGTATCGCCAGTCTGACCCGCTGTTTCAAGACCGTCGATCGCTTCAATGGCGACCGTTACAGTGTCCATGTCGGAATTCACGCTATCAAGCACACTCGAGGAGGGAGACTCCAACAGAGCGTCAAGGGTGTAGTACTCCGCAACTTCGATCTTGTTGAAGAGGCCGTTCGCCACCGCGCCCAGGTCGCCGTAGGCCGCGTGGGCCTCGCCCTGGGAGTGGATATCGTACATGGCGCCGATCACCGCCAGCGAGAGGGCGCCGCGGGTCATGCCGTCGTTCAGCAGGCCGGTGACGATGCCTACGGCCGCGGTCACGAGGGCCGCCGGCACTTCTTCGCTGCCCATCAGGTTTTCGAGGAACGATGTAGCGAATTCCTCATTGGTCAGAAAAGTCGGGTATGTCGATGTGAAAGCGTCGGAAGCCGCGATGTGATTCGCGATGTCTTCCTCCGTCATGCCGTCGTTGATTGCATCGACCCACTCATTGAGCAGGTCGGTGCCCGGGGCGCTGCCCAGCATAACCACGGACAGCCCGATGAGGGAGGTTCTGGTTTGCTCAGTTGCCATTTTTTGGTACTCCTTGATATCAAGTTTCAAATTTCGTCGTGGCCGGATTTGCGCAAACCGGCCGCAAACTCGTCATGCGAGCATAAACAAGACACCCCGAACCGCATGCGCGGTCCCAAGTAGTTAATAATAAAGGAGTTAATTTCACCGAACGCGGAGGAATCCGCGTTCGGGCCTACCCCGTTTGCAACTCGGAAAGGGAGAGCGTCAATGGAGGCAAATCGGTTGCGTCAGGCGGGGAAGAACGCCTGTGCATTGTGGCCGGGCGCGCCGGATTGCGAATACGGGGCAAGTTGGATACCCTGCCCGCAGCCTGTCCTGTATCGGGGCCGGCCCCCGAACACAGGCGTGAGAAGAATTCCATGGCAGCCCCGTCCGGCCCAGGCAAATCCGGAGAAAGCCTGCGCGAAAAAGCCGCTCGCAAGAGCGGGCTGGCCCGCGTACGGGCTCTCAAGCAGATCGAGCGTGCACGCACCCGGCTCGTCGTCTGTTTCTGGACCTTGCCCGTCTACATGGCCGGAGTCTGGTTGCTGCTCGAGGAACGGCGCGAGATCGACGTCTTCATGCTCGTGTACATCGCCATCTGGTCCGGATTCGCCCTCGATATGGCGCGGCGCGCCTGCCCCGGCTGCGGCCGGCAGTTCTTCGTTCGCAATATCCTCATGAACTTGATGACCCGCAAATGCGTGCATTGCGGAATTCCGCTGCGGGAGGCTCCCGCCGCCGTTGAATAAGTTCAGGAACCAGACAAAAGGAACTTGAAGAATGCCTTCCGCCGCCGATACCGCGCAACATTCTCCCGACGACAGGCCTCGGCTCGCCGACGCGCGGCGAACCTTGCGGGAAAACTTCGGCTTCAAAGAATTCAGACCCGGACAGGAAGCCGCGATCGACGCCCTGCTGACGGGCCGCAACGCGCTCGCCGTCATGCCCACCGGCTCCGGCAAATCGCTCTGCTTCCAGATTCCAGCCCTTTTGCTCGACGGGCTGACTATCGTGGTCTCCCCGCTGGTGGCCCTGATGCAGGACCAGGTCGCCGCGCTCAAACTGGCGGGCGTGGCTGCCGACGGCATTCACTCCGGCAATGGGCATGGCGAAAACGTCGAAGCCTGGAAACGGGCCGCGGCGGGCGACACGCGCCTGCTTTACATGTCGCCCGAACGGCTGATGACCGAGCGCATGCTGGCGGCGCTCAAGCGGCTTCCCATCAAGATGTTTGCAATCGACGAAGCCCATTGCATTTCGCAATGGGGGCCGGCCTTTCGCCCGGAGTACGCCGACCTGAGCCGGCTGCGGGAGTTATTCCCCGGTATTCCGATTGCCGCGCTGACCGCAACCGCGGACGAGATTACCCGCGGCGATATCGCCGAGCGCCTGTTCGGCGGCAGCGTCGAGCAGATCGTGCTCGGATTCGACCGGCCCAACATCCGGCTGACGGTGACGATGAAACGCGAATGGAAGAAGCAACTGGCGGAATTCGTCTCGCGCTTCGAAGGCGACAGCGGCATTGTCTACTGCCTTTCGCGCAGGAAGACCGAGGAATGCGCGGCTATGCTCGTGGCGAAAGGAATTCGCGCGCTTCCCTACCACGCCGGCATGGGCGCCGAGGAACGGGAAGCCAATCAGAACGTGTTCATGACCGAGCCGGGCGTGGTCATCGTCGCCACTATCGCCTTCGGCATGGGCATCGACAAGGCCGATGTGCGCTATGTCTTCCATGCCGACCTGCCCTCCAGCGTGGAAGCCTACTACCAGGAAATCGGCCGTGCCGGACGCGACGGGGCGCCCGCCGAAGCGCATATGCTGTACGGACTGGAAGATATCAGGATGCGGCGGCAGTTCATCGAAAACGAGGAAGCCGGCGACGAGCGGCGGCGGCGCGAACACAAGCGGCTCGACGCATTGCTCGGCTATTGCGAGGCGGCGCTTTGCCGCCGCGTGACCCTGCTCGAATATTTCGGCGAGCGGACCGGGGCCTGCGGCAATTGCGACGCCTGCCTGTCGCCTGCCGAACGCGCGGATGGAACCATCGAGGCGAAGCTGATTCTGAGCGCCGCAAAACAGACCGGCGAAGTTTTCGGCGCCTCGCATCTGATCGACGTTTTACGCGGCGCCAACACCGAGAAAATCGCGCGCTTTCGCCATGACCGCCTCGACTGCTATGGTACCGGGGCCGAACGCAACGCCAACGAATGGCGCTCGCTGGTCCGGCAGATGGTGGCGGGCGGATTTCTGCAAATCGACATCGCGGGCTATGGCGGCATCAAATTCACCGGCAAGGGCCGCGAACTCGCCCGCGGCGAAGGAGAGTTCCTGTACCGTAAGGATGCGGTGGAGCGCAGGTCCAAAGCCGAGCGGAGTCAGGCGCGCAAACAGGAGCAACAATCGGCGGACCATGCCCTGACCGAACGGCAAGGCGAACTGCTCGTCAGGCTCAAGGCATTGCGCCTGGAACTGGCGAAGGAGCGTGAAGTGCCGGCCTATGTGGTCTTCGCCGACAGGACATTGATCGAAATGGCGCAACGGCAGCCGCGCAACGAAGCCGAATTCGCCACGATAAGCGGCATCGGGGCGAAGAAACTCGAACAATTCGCCGAGCCTTTTCTGGCGGCGATCAATAAGGATGGACTCTGCGACTCCGCGCAGAGTGACGACGGTTTATAGCAGATCACCTCTAACTGTCATTCTGCGCGCAGCGAAGCGGAGTCGCAGAATCTCTGCCCTACTCCCCAAGAAACCGGTCGATTCGCTCGGCGGCCAGGCGGCCTTCGTAGATCGCGCGCACGACCAGGGACTGGCCCCGGCGGCAATCGCCGGCGGTGAAGACCTTATCAACATTGGTGCGGAAATCGCCGTATTCGGCCTGGTAGTTCGAGCGCCGGTCGAGTTCGATGCCGAGCGGTTCGCTGACGTAGTGTTCGGGGCCGAGAAAGCCCATGGACAGCAATATCAGGTCGGCTTTCCAGAACTTGCGGGTGCCGGGTATCTCCTGGAATTTGGCATCCACCTCGACCGTGTCGATGCCAAGCAGGCGGCCGTCGTCGTCGCGTACGAACTCCTTGCCGGAAACCGAGAAAACCCGGGGGTCGCGGCCGAACTTGCGAGCGGATTCCTCGTGGCCGTAGTCGACGCGGAAGATGATGGGCCATTGCGGCCAGGGATTGTCGGGGCCGCGGTCGCCCGGCGGTTTCGGCATGATTTCGAAGTTGACCAGCGAGCGGCAGCCATGGCGCAGTGAGGTGCCGATGCAGTCGGTGCCGGTATCGCCGCCGCCGATGACGATGACGTCCCGGTCTTTCGCGCTGATGTATTCGCCGTCGGCCAGGCCGGAGTCCAGCAGGCTTTTGGTGTTCTTGAGCAGAAACTCCATGGCGTAATGCACGCCCGGGCCTTCGCGCAAGGGGATGTTTAGATCCCGCGGCGTGGTGGCGCCGGTGGCCAGCAACAGGGCGTCGCTTTCTTCAAGCAACTGCTGCACGTCGACGCCGTTCGCGCCATTGCCGCCGATATCGGCGTTGACCACGAATTCCACGCCTTCCTCGCGCAACAGGTTCACGCGGCGGTCAACGATTTCCTTTTCCAGCTTCATGTTGGGAATGCCGTACATGAGCAAGCCACCGACACGGTCGTCGCGCTCGTAGACGGTTACCCGGTGGCCCAGCAGACTGAGTTGCTCGGCCGCGGCGAGTCCCGCCGGGCCGGAGCCGACCACGGCCACCTCGCGGCCGGTTTCGGCGGCGCGCGGCCTGGGCGTGACCCAACCCATCTCGAAGCCCTTGTCGGCGATGGCGCATTCGATGTTCTTGATGGTGACGGCCGGCTCATTGATGCCGAGCACGCAAGCGCCTTCGCATGGGGCAGGACAGACGCGGCCGGTGAATTCGGGGAAATTGTTGGTCTTGTGCAATCGGTCCAGAGCTTCCTTCCATCTGCCCTTGTAGATAAGGTCGTTCCATTCGGGTATCAGGTTGTAGACCGGGCAGCCGTCGTCGGACTGGCAGAACGGCACGCCGCAGTCCATGCAGCGGGCGCCCTGCACCGTAAGCAGCGGTTCCTGGTGGTCGGTGTAGATTTCCTTGAAATCCACCAGCCGTTCGAGCGCGTCGCGATACGGTTCGGTCTCGCGCTCAAACTCCTTGAATCCGGTCGGGTTACCCATTCTTTATGTCACATTTCCGTTTTCCCCTGCCGCGGCGGGGGTGTTTTCATTTAAAGGAAGTTCGCTCAAGCGGCGGTCGCCGCTTTGCGTTCGGCCAATACACGCTTGTACTCGGTCGGCATGACCTTGACGAATTCCGCCAGGCTGAGCTCCCAGTTCTCGAGCACATACCGGGCGACGGTCGAGCCGGTAAACCTGGCGTGATTTTCGATCAGGGTCTTCAGTTCGAGAATGTCTTCCGCGGCGCTCAGGTTTTCCAGGCCGAGCGTGCCCATATTGCATTGGGCGGGCAAGCGGCTTTCGGGGTCCCATACATAGGCGATGCCGCCGCTCATGCCGGCGCCCATGTTGCGCCCGACCGGCCCGAGCACGACGACGCGGCCGCCGGTCATGTATTCGCAGCCGTGATCGCCGATGCCTTCGACGACGGCGTGGGCGCCGCTGTTGCGCACCGCGAAACGCTCCGCCGCCATGCCGCGGAAATAAGCTTCGCCGCCGGTGGCGCCGTACAGCACGACATTGCCGATCAGAATGTTTTCCTCCGCCCTGAAAGTACTTTCCCTCGGCGGATAGATCACCAGTTTGCCGCCGGACAGGCCCTTGCCGACATAGTCGTTGGCGTCGCCTTCGACGGTGATACGCACGCCCTTGACGAGCCAGGCGCCGAGACTCTGGCCGGCCGAGCCGCGCAGGCGGATGTCGATGGTGTCCTCGGGAAGCATCTTCTCCTGCCAGCGCCGCGCTATCTCGTTCGACAACATGGTGCCGACCACGCGGTTGATGTTCTTCACCTCGCGTTCGATCCGCACTTTTTCGCCGCGTTCGAGCGCTGGCGACGCGAGTTCGATGAGTTCGATGTCGAGGGCCTTGTCGAGGCCGTGATCCTGTTCCCGGTTGCAATAGACATCGGTGTCCTCGAACAGGATTTGCGCCGGTTCGAGAATGGCGCTCAGATCGAGCCCGCTGGCCTTCCAGTGGCTGATCGCGGCATCGGTTTGCAGCAGGTCGACCCGGCCGATCATCTCGTTGACCGTGCGCAGGCCGAGCTGCGCCATGATGCCGCGCAATTCCTCGGCCACCATGAACATGTAGTTGACCACGTGCTCGGGCTTGCCGCGGAACTTGCGGCGCAGTTCCGGGTCCTGCGTGGCGATTCCCACCGGGCAGGTATTCATGTGGCATTTGCGCATCATGATGCAGCCCAGGGTAATCAGCGGCGCGGTGGAAAAGCCGAACTCCTCCGCGCCGAGCAGGGCGGCGACAGCCACATCGCGGCCGGTCTTGAGTTGACCGTCGGTCTGCAACACGACCCGCGAGCGCAGATTGTTCATCACCAGGGTCTGGTGGGTTTCCGCGACGCCGAGTTCCCAGGGCAGGCCGGCGTGCTTGATCGACGTCAACGGCGAAGCCCCGGTGCCGCCGTCGTGGCCGGCAATCACGAGATGATCGGTCTTGGCCTTGGTCACGCCGGCGGCGATCGTGCCGACGCCGATTTCTGAAACCAGCTTGACGCTGATGCGCGCCCGGCGGTTGGAGTTCTTGAGATCGTGGATGAGTTGGGCGATATCCTCGATCGAATAAATGTCGTGATGCGGCGGCGGGCTGATCAATCCCACGCCCGGCGTCGAATGGCGGATGCGGGCGATATTCTCGTCGACTTTGCGGCCGGGCAATTCGCCGCCTTCCCCGGGCTTGGCGCCCTGGGCGATCTTGATCTGCAACTCGTCGGAGTTGGCCAGGTACCACATGGTCACGCCGAAACGGCCCGAAGCGACCTGCTTGATCGCCGAACGGCTCGAATCGCCGCTCGGCAGCGGCTCGAACCGGGCGGGGTCCTCGCCGCCTTCGCCGGTATTCGACTTGCCGCCGATGCGATTCATGGCGACGGCCAGGGCCTGGTGGCTTTCGTCGGATATTGAGCCGAAGCTCATGGCCCCGGTGGCGAAGCGCCTGACGATCTCCTTCGCGGGCTCGACTTCATCGAGCGGAATCGGCTCGTTCACATCCGGGCGGAATTGCAACAGGCCGCGCAAGGTCGCGCGTTTGGCCGCTTCCTCGTTGGCGAAGCGGGCAAAGGTGTGGTAAGCCTCGGCATTGTTGCCGCGGGCGGCGATCTGCAGATTGAAGATCGTATCGGGGTTCCACATGTGGGTTTCGCCGCCGCTGCGCCAATGGAAATCGCCGGGATTGCTCAATACGGGCAGGCGCTCGCTTTCGCGCAGCGGAAAACCGATTCGATGGCGGCGCAGCAGTTCGGTTTCCAGCACGTCGAAATTGACGCCTTGCACGCGGCTTGCCGTGCCGGTGAAGCAGCGCTCGATGATTTCGTCCGCCAGTCCGACCGCTTCGAAGATCTGAGCGCCCTTGTATGACTGCAAGGTGGAAATGCCCATCTTCGCCATGACCTTGAGCATGCCCTTGGCCACGCCTTTCCTGTAGGCGGCCACGATGGAGGCCTCATCGCGATAGCCGTCCCCGAGCAGGCCGTCGCCGTTGACCTTCCACAAGGCTTCGAAAGCCAGGTAGGGATTGACGGCGTCGGCGCCGTAGCCGGTCAGCAGGCAATGATGATGCACTTCCCGGGCCTCGCCGGTCTCCACGATAATGCCGATCTGGGTGCGCTGCTGATTGCGTACGAGATGATGATGCACAGCGCCGCAGGCGAGCAAGGCGCTCAGGGGCACGCGGTCGCGGGAGATCGCCCGGTCCGACAGGATGATGAAGGAATAGCCGTCGCGGATGGCGCCTGAAGCTTCGTCGCAGATGCGCTGCAGCGCGTCCTGGAAAGCGTTCCCGGCTCCAGCGCCGGCATGGCCGTCGAATGTGATGTCGATGACCCGGCTGCGCATGCCGCGATAGTCCATGTCGCGGATTTCCGCCAGTTGGGAATTGGACAGGATCGGATGGTCGATGCTCAGCCGGTGCGCGTGCTTCTGCGTGGTTTCGAGCAGATTTCCTTCCGGGCCGATGAAGCAGCGCAAGGACATCACCACTTCCTCGCGAATCGAATCGATCGCCGGGTTGGTGACCTGGGCGAACAATTGCTTGAAATAGTCGTAGATCATGCGCGGCTTGTCCGACAGGCAGGCCAGAGCGGTGTCGTTGCCCATGGAGCCGAGCGGGTCGCGCGCCTCGGTCACCAGCGGCAACAGCATGAACTGGATGGTTTCGCTGGTATAGCCGAAGGCCTGCATGCGCGGCAGCAGATCTTCGCCTTCGAGCGCGCCCTCCAACAAATGCGCCGCGCTGCCTTTATTCAGGTCCCGGGCAAAATCCTCGAGTACGACTTTTTCGGCGGCAAGCCATTCGCCGTAAGGCCGCCGGCCGCAGATATCGCTTTTTACTTCCTCGTCGGGAATCAGCCGGCCCTGTTCGAAATCGAGCAGGAAGATCCGGCCCGGCTGCAGGCGCCCCTTGGACTGGACATTGGCGGGGTCCACCGGCAGCACGCCGACTTCGGAAGCCATGATGCACTTGTCGTCGTGGGTGATGTAATAACGGCTCGGTCGCAGGCCGTTGCGGTCCAGCACGGCGCCGATATAGTGGCCGTCGGAAAAGACGATCGAAGCCGGGCCGTCCCAGGGCTCCATCAGTGCGGAATGGTATTCGTAGAAATTCTTGCGCTTCGGTTCGATGTTGCGGTCCGACTGCCAGGCTTCCGGAATCATCATCATGGTCGCTTCCGCCAGCGAGCGTCCGCTGAGCAGCAGCAACTCGAGCGCGTTGTCGAATGCGCCCGAGTCGGAAACATCGTCGTCGATCACGGGAAAGACCGTCGGCAGGAGGTCGCCGAACGCCTCGCTGACCATGGTGCCCTGCCGCGCCAGCATGGCATTGACGTTGCCGCGCAAGGTGTTGATCTCGCCGTTATGGCTCATGAATCGGTTCGGCTGGGCGCGGTCCCAGGACGGGAAAGTATTGGTGCTGAAACGGGAATGCACCATCGCCATATGCGTGGCGAATTCGGGGTTGGTCAAGTCATTGTAGAAAGGAAAGAGCTGCCCCGGCGTCAACATGCCCTTGTAGACGATGACCTTGCTCGACAAGCTGCAGGCATAGAGCAACTTGCGTTCGGTCAGCGAGGCGTCGTTGCGCAAGGCATGGGTAAAGCGTTTGCGGATTACGTAAAGCGCGCGCTCGAAGGCGTCCTGCTCCAGTCCTTCCGCGGCGGCGATGAAGAGTTGTTCGATGCGCGGCTGGGCGGCATGCGCGGCCGGGCCGATATCGGCGCCCTCGGCGTCTACCGGAACGGGCCGCCAGCCGACGAGAGTCTGGCCTTCTGCGGCGACCATCTCGTCGATGACCTTGCGGCAGACGGCGCATTCTTCTTCGATACGCGGCAGGAAGACGTTGCCGACGGCGAACCTGCCGTCCGGCGGCAATTCGCTATCGAGTTCGTCGCCTGCGATCTTGCGAAAGAATCCATGGGGCAGACCGACCAGGATGCCGGCGCCATCGCCGGTATTCGCCTCGAAACCGCAGCCGCCCCGGTGGTCCATGCGCGAATTGACATGGAAGGCGTCGAGCATGATCTGGTGGCTGGGCCGGCCCTTTATATCCGCGACCAGGCCGACGCCGCAGGAGTCCTTCTCCTGGGCAGGATCATACAACCCTGTCTTTTCTGGAAGTCCGATGATTGCCGGCAACTTGCTCATGGAATTTGGACCCGGTCCCGAAATACTTTCACTCCCGGCGCGAATCACCTTGCCTGGGAACAGTCTTGAAACGGATCTTTAGTTGTCCAGACCGGCGTCGCTCAGGAAGCGGAAAACCCAACCAGGGGCTCCGGTTCCGTACGTCCGAGAGGGCCGCTCAACATAACATCGAAGCAAAATTTGTCAAGCCTGCGTGCGGGTTCAGGCGTAGGGGTGAGGAATGCCCACCCACGGGACAGGCAATCTGTTCTTCTCACTGTTTAATTAATGTTATTGCTAAGCCACTACTGTCCGGTTAAAACTCGAATAATTTCAATTGCTTGTCTTCCATGTCATTTTCCGGGGTTTGGCCGGCATCCGGAAAACCCTTGTCCAGCGGGATTTTCTCGAACAAAGTGACCGAAAACACCTGCAGCAAAGTGTAGAGCGATGCGTCCAGTTCGAGGCGTTTTTTGACTATGGCCACCAGCACATACACGGACACGGCGACCCAGATTTGTGTCTTCACGGCGTTCACGGAAGTACCGTAGAATTTCTTGATTCTCAGGTGCTGCTTGATCCATTTGAAGAACAGCTCGATCTGCCAGCGCGCCTTGTACAACTCGCAGATGGTCAATGGCGGAGGGCCGAACAGATTGGTAAGAAAGACGAGGGTCTTTTGGGTTTCCGGATCCTTGAAACGGATGCGGCGCAGGTGGCGGGGATAGCGCTTGCGGCTGTAAAAACCCGACAGCGCCACGGTCTGATCGCAAACGATTCCCCGGGGCCGGTCGTTCGGCGCCGAGTACACGCGGCGCAGGTCGGCGTTCGATTTGGCGCGGGTGACAAAGAACGCGCCCGCCTCGTGCAGCGCAAAGAGCCGCTCGAAATCGAGGTAGGCCCGGTCCATCACGTACACCGCCGCCGGTTCCGGCATCAGCAGGTCGAGCGCGTTGACGTCGTGCAGCTTGCCGTCGGAAACGTGGATGAAGCTGGGAATGTTTCCGCGCAGGTCGAGCAGCGTGTGCATCTTCACCGCGGCCTTGGCTTGACGGAACGGCGCCCAGGGAAACAGCGACAGGCAGAGATCGATGGTGGTCGAATCGAGCGCGTAGACCGTGTTCGACAGGTCCAGCCCCAAATCCTCTTCGGCGTAGAGCTTTCGGGCCTGGACGATCAGCCGCTGCGCGAACTCGGCGAAGATGCGCCAGTCCCGGCGTTCGTTGGCGTCGGCCAGGGTGGAACGCCGGACGGGGGAGCGGATGCCCATGTGGTACAGCTTGGCCGACTGCGCCGAAAGCACCGCCTCGATGTCGCGGAGGCTTTCGCGATAGGTCAGTTGCGCGAAGGCCATCGTGCGAAAGTGATCGGTGCACGGAAGCGCGCGGACCCGGTGGTTGCCGTGGTAACGCTCGACGATGCGGGAGAAGGTCGTCCAGGGAAGAAAATCCATCAACTGCGCGAAAAGGGTCTTGCCTGTGTACACGATGCGGCCTCCGGGAACGTATTCCCGGAAAGTCGCCTGAAACCGCGCCCGCGTTCAAGTCGGCACCACAAAAAAACGCTGATAAGTATCGTATAATCATGTGGTTAAGAGGCTCTTTGCCTCAGTTAACCGGACAGTAGTGACTTCACTACTAATTCAAGCTTCCTGACGGCTGCTGTCGAGCTGGAAATCGCCTGTAGCTCGGGGTCGCGTGACGCACTCAAGGTCGGGCGTGAAAGATGCACAGCGATTCCCGCTGCAAATCAGATATCAATGAAATCAACGGTTTGCGATTGCCGTAAAAAAAGGTTTTCGTAAACTTTTCGTGCTGGATTCGGATAAACGGTCATGAGGTCTCTGTGTTGAGGGGAGTTGTCATGGCCAAGCTTGCGTTGCGCGGCGCGTTGAGCGCGCCGGGTTTGTTGCGGGAGGTTCGGAAGTGTTTCGAGCGGATTCCGGATTCGGTGCGGGGCCGCAAGCGGGGTCTGCCGGATTATCTGATGTCGGGTCTGGCGGTGTTCGGGCTGAAGTTTCCCTCGCTGCTGCAGTTTGACCGCGGCGCGCGGGACGACGGGTTGATCCGGGAGAATCTGAAGCATCTGTACGGCATCGGTGACGCGCCGTGCGACACGGCGCTGCGGGAGCGGCTGGACGAGGTGGAGCCCTCGGTGCTGCGGGGCGCGTTCAAGCGGTTGTTCGCGGTGTTGCAGCGAGGCAAGGGGCTGGAGGGGTTCACCTGGCTGGGTCATTATCTGCTGTCGGTGGACGGCACGGGGTATTTTTCCTCTTCGCGGGTGCGCTGCAAGCGTTGCTGCGAGAAGCGCCGCCGGGACGGGCGGGTGACGTATTATCACCAGATGCTGGGGGCGGTGCTGGTGCATCCGGCGCACCGGGAGGTGTTTCCGCTGGCGCCGGAGCCGATCGCGCGGGAGGACGGGTCGCAGAAGAACGACTGCGAGCGCAACGCCGCGAAGCGGCTGCTGACCCATGTCCGGCGGGAGCATCCGCATCTGAAGTTGCTGGTGGTGGAGGACGCGCTGGCGTCGAACGGGCCGCACATCGAGTTGCTGCGGTCGCTGGACATGCGATTCGTGCTGGGCGTGAAGCCGGGGGACCACCGGCATCTGTTCGAGTGGGTGGAGGCCACGCCGGGGACGCGGATGTTCGAGACGGTGGACGCCGCCGGCGTGTCGCGCCGCTACCGCTATCTCAACGGCGCGCCCTTGAACGAGGCGCACTTCGACCTGGAGGTGAACTTTCTGGAGTGTCGGGAGACCCGTCCCGGCAAGAAGGAACGACGCTTCTCCTGGGTCACGGACATCGAGATCGCCGAAGCGAACGCCGAGGCGCTGATGCGGGCGGGCCGCGCCCGCTGGCGCATCGAGAACGAGACTTTCAACACCCTGAAGAACCAGGGCTACGGCTTTGAGCACAACTACGGTCACGGCGACAACCATCTGGCGACAGTGTTCGCGCACCTGATGATGCTCGCTTTCTTCATCGACCAGGTGCAACAGAGGAACTGCCGCCTGTTCCAGGCGGCGCAGGCCCGGGCGGAACGGCCCCTGTACTTCCGGCAAAAGGTGAGAAGCCTGTTCACCACCCATGTTCTGCGCGACTGGGAGACGCTGTACGGCGCTATCGCCTTCGGTGTCCGTCCCCGCGAGCCGGAGTTGCTCGACACCTCGTGAGGGTGCGCCGCGGCCGGTTGCGCGAAAAGCCGGTTCTTCGGGGCAGCGCAGGGTAGCCGAAATCGGCATCCGGCAGAGCGCGGAAGAAGCTGTCGCGCCGCGACGTCTCCCACCGGCCCGATGAGCGGCTTTCCCCGGCGTCAGGCAATCGCCGGCTCCGTTAGCGGGAGAAGCTGGAGATTGCACAGCGATTCCCGCTGCAAATCAGATATCAATGAAATCAACGGTTTGCGATTGCCGTAAAAAAAGGTTTTCGTAAACTTTTCGTGCTGGATTCGGATAAACGGTCATGAGGTCTCTGTGTTGAGGGGAGTTGTCATGGCCAAGGTGGAGTTGCGCGGTGCGTTGAGCGCGCCGGGTTTGTTACGCGAGGTTCGGAAGTGTTTCGAGCGGATTCCGGATTCGGTGCGAGGCCGCAAGCGGGGTCTGCCGGATTATCTGATGTCGGGTCTGGCGGTGTTCGGGCTGAAGTTTCCCTCCCTGCTGCAGTTTGATCGCGGCGCGCGGGACGACGGGTTGATCCGGGAGAATCTGAAGCATCTGTACGGTATCGTTGACGCGCCGTGCGACACGGCGCTGCGGGAGCGGCTGGACGAGGTGGAGCCCTCGGTGCTGCGGGGCGCGTTCAAGCGGTTGTTCGCGGTGTTGCAGCGAGGCAAGGGGCTGGAGGGGTTCACCTGGCTGGGTCATTATCTGCTGTCGGTGGACGGCACGGGGTATTTTTCCTCTTCGCGGGTGCGCTGCAAGCGTTGCTGCGAGAAGCGTCACCGGGACGGGCGGGTGACATATTATCACCAGATGCTGGGGGCGGTGCTGGTGCATCCGGCGCACCGGGAGGTGTTTCCGCTGGCGCCGGAGCCGATCGCGCGGGAGGACGGGTCGAAGAAGAACGACTGCGAGCGCAACGCCGCGAAGCGGCTGCTGACCCATGTTCGGCGGGAGCATCCGCATCTGAAGTTGCTGGTGGTGGAGGACGCGCTGGCGTCGAACGGGCCGCACATCGAGTTGCTGCGGTCGCTGGACATGCGATTCGTGCTGGGCGCGAAGCCGGGGGACCACAAGCATCTGTTCGAGTGGGTGGAGGCCACGCCGGGGACGCGGATGTTCGAGACGGTCGATACCGGCGGTGTGACGCGCCGCTACCGCTATCTCAACGGCGCGCCCTTGAACGAGGCGCACTTCGACCTGGAGGTGAACTTTCTGGAGTGTCGGGAGACCCGTCCCGGCAAGAAGGAACGACGCTTCTCCTGGGTCACGGACATCGAGGTCACCGAAGCGAACGCCGAGGCGCTGATGCGGGCCGGGCGCGCCCGCTGGCGCATCGAGAACGAGACTTTCAACACCCTGAAGAACCAAGGCTACGGCTTTGAGCACAACTATGGCCACGGCGACAACCATCTGGCGACGGTGTTCGCGCACCTGATGATGCTCGCTTTCTTCATCGATCAGGCGCAACAGAGGAAATGCCGCCTGTTCCAGGCGGCGCAGGCCAGGGCGGAACGGCCCCTTTACTTCTGGCAAAAGGTGAGAAGCCTGTTCACCACCCATATTCTGCGCGACTGGGGGACGCTGTACGGCGCTATCGCCTTCGGTGTCCGTCCCCGCGAGCCGGAGTTGCTCGACACCTCGTGAGGGTGCGCCGCGGCCGGTTGCGCGAAAAGCCGGTTCTTCGGGGCAGCACAGGGTAGCCGAAATCAGCATCCGGCAAAGCGCGGAAGGAGTTGCCGCGCCGCGACGTCTCCCACCGGCCCGATGAGCGGCTTTCCCCGGCGTCAGGCAATCGCCGGCTCCGTTAGCGGGAGAAGCTGGAGATTGCAAGAATCTCTTGCAAAAATTCCCGTCATATGGCCCTATATGCAAGTCGGCACACTTGATTGTGCCGGCGCTGTCATGGGTGAGAATTGAATTCGACGATGTTTGCTGGGTCTTACAGGCATTCACTACGGTTGGTCAGGGCGGCCGCGCTCGGTTTGCTGGCGCCTGCCATTTCCGCTTACGGGCAGGATCTGACCGATGACCCCGCCGAACGCACGCTGATCAGTTTCAGTATCGCTCCCGTCAGTATGCCGGATGAAGCCGGCGGCCTTATCAAGGTGGTCAGAACGGCCGAAACGCAGGATTTGCGTAACGGACTGGTCGAAGACGCTCTCAATTTCAGTCTTGGGCTGCAAACCGCGCCGGTAGAAGGTCTCAAGCTCGACGCGAATGTGTGGCGCAGCCAGTTCGACGCAGCGCCGTTGCAGAGTTCCTTGCCCGAGCCGAATCTGCGCAGCAGCGGATTTGACGTCGGCGCGGCCTACGCATGGAATACCAACAGTTTCGGTCAGTTCACCCTGAGCACCCGGGCGAGTTATGTGCAGGATTTCTATAACACCGAGGGTCTGCTTGAAGCGGTGAACGACAATCTTTCCGCGGCGACACTGACAACGCCCCAGTCAGCGCAGCTGACCACGCCAAGATTTCGCAGCAATCTGAAACTTAGCTGGGAGTTCGGCAACCATACAGCGAGCGCTATAACTCGCTATTTCGATTCCTCGCGCGACCTGTCCGAACTGGGCATGGAAGAGATCAACGATCTGGTCGACAATATCACCACGGTGGATCTGGAATACGGCTACCGTATGGCGGCCGGATCCAATGACCGCGCGGTGATTTCCTTCGGTATTCAGAACGTGTTCGATCGCAAGACCATGCAGATTCTCAACTCCGCGACCCGCATCCTCGATCAGAACGGACGCGTAGCTTACGGCCGACTGAAATATCAGTTCTAGACTCCGGGCTCGTCAAAGTACGGCGCGGGCCAGACAGCAAACCTCCACTTTATCGACTCCCGCCTGTTTTAGTTCGCTGGCCAGTTCCGTAACCGTGCTCATGGTAGTGACCACGTCATCGACAAGCGCTACCCGGCGCGCATTGCGGATTTCCGCGGTACGCTCAAGCCCGAATGACGCCCGGATATTCGCACCGCGTTCGCGGGCGCCCTGCATCCCGGTTTGCGGCGGCGTGGGCCGCAACTTGCGCAGTCCACGGGCGCACAATGGCGTTTTGCGCTCCGACGCCAGCACCTTGGCGATTTCAAGAGCCTGATTGAACCCACGCTGACGCAGCCGCGATTCATGCAAGGGCACAGGCAGCAACAGGTCCGGGCGCTTGTCCCCGCGCCAGCGCCGCGCCAGGCTTCCGGCCAGGATCCGGCTCAGGGCGTAACCGCTCGCAAAGTCCGCGTGGAACTTGAAATTGGTGATCAACTTGTCCACCGGAGGGCGGTACGCCAGCGGCGCAAAGCATGAGTCGAAATTCGGCGGGTCGAGCCGGCATCTCGAACAGATGTCGACGCCGGGTGCGAGTGTTTCCTCGCCACACTTGCCGCAAACCGCATCCAGCCATGGCAGGTCCGCTTCACAGTCCCCGCAAAGACTGTAAGTCCTGTGCAGAGTGCAGTGGCATATCAGGCAAAGCGTCGGCAGCGGCTGCCGCGCCCGGATACCGGGCTCAGGATTCAAGCTCGAACTTCCGGTACAGCTTGGCTCTTGCCCTGAACAGCCGCGTCATGACTGTATTTCCGTTCAGGTCCAGTCTGGCGGAGATTTCCTTGCCCGAATAGCCGCCGTAGGCCTGCATCATCAAGGGTTCGCGGTAATTCTCGCCGAGTTCGGATATGGCTCTTTGCAGCAAGTGGGATTCGGCGCGATGCTCGGGTTCGAAGTCGCGCGGGGCAATCGCGGCGATGTAATCCAGGTCAACCAGTTCAACTCGATGACGACGTTCGAATCGGCGGTAGTTCTCATTCTTCAGAATGGCGAACAGCCACGCCCTGGCGGAATTCGCATCGCGCAATTTGTGATGGAAGCGCCAGGCGCGGAGAAATACTTCCTGCGCCAGATCTTCCGCCTGAACCCTGGAGCGGCATAACTTGAAGGCCAAGCGGAACACATCGTCATACAAACCGGCCGACAGTGCATTCCAGTCCAGGCTCTTGCTATTTTTCGGCGGCATTCCGGATGAACTCCTTTTCTTGGACAATTAAGCTGATTCCCTTGGAAAAAGATTGCCGAAACGCCGCCCATGGCCGGCCCCACGAAGTCTGATTCATTCGGTGAGCGCGGAGTGTGCCCGTTTATCCCGTCAATATCAACACACGAAGTTAATTATTTATTTTTTGAGAAATCCTTTCGTGCAACGGTCATTGAACCTACCAAGTTCGAATCGAATCAATAACGCATTCAGCCCGCATCAATGTTGCGGCGGGGATTGAAGCGCGCCGGGAAGGGGAGTTAGCATATCGGCACTGTTTTTCCCTGAAACCGAATACTCATGTTGAAGATCGCCATCGCGGGCGCCGCGGGTCGAATGGGCAAAAGCCTCGTCAAGGCCGTCATGGAAGCGGGTCCAGACGTCAGTCTGGGTGCGGCAACCGTCGAAGCCGGCGATCTTGCGCTCGGGTTCGACGTGGGTTTGCTTGCAGCGGGCCGGGAAGCCGGAGTGAAGGCGGTGGATTCGCTCGCGGGATGCGAAGCGGATTTCGACGTGCTGATCGATTTCACGAGCCCGTCGGCGCTTCCGGGTCATATCGGCTTTTGCCGTGAACACGGCCGTTCTCTCGTAACGGGCACTACCGGACTCGGTCCGGAGCATCACGCCTTGCTCGCTTGCGCGGCAGAACACATCGCCGTGCTGCATTCACCGAACATGAGCGTCGGCGTCAACCTCAGCCTCGATCTGCTGCGAAGGGCAGCCGCGGCGCTCGGCGACAGCTTCGATGTCGAAATCGTCGAAGCGCATCATCGCCACA
The DNA here is from genome assembly GCA_963666325.1 of Pseudomonadales bacterium. Taxonomy (GTDB): domain Bacteria; phylum Pseudomonadota; class Gammaproteobacteria; order Pseudomonadales; family Pseudohongiellaceae; genus UBA9145. The sequence continues at coordinate 3,155,911 of OY762706.1, read as the reverse complement.
AAAAGGACGCGCCTTCCGGAACGGCGCTGGCGATGGGCCGGGCCATTGCCGAATCCCTCGGCCGGGAACTGGATGACTGCGCTGTTTATGGCCGCCAGGGAATCAGCGATGAACGCGACAGCGAAGCCATCGGATTTGCCACCATCCGCGGCGGCGATATCGTCGGCGAACACTCCGTAATTTTCGCCGGGCCGGGCGAACGGCTGGAAATCACCCACAAGGCCGGCAGCCGAATGACCTTCGCCAACGGCGCACTACGCGCCGCCCGCTGGCTAGCCGGCAAACCCCCCGGCCTCTACTCCATGACCGACGTACTGTCGCCCCCCGTAGACTAAAACCATCTTTCGGATTTTCCGTAGGCTGCTGCCGGGAGGGGATGTGTCGCGGCATACGTGACATCGCTGCAGAGCATGGACTCCGTAAATAAGAAAAGCCGTCGGGTGCCGTAAGCCGTTGCCGGAAGGGGGTTTGCAGCGGCATGCGAGGCATGGATGCCGAGCTTGAGCCTACAGGGACGTATTTACGGCGGACGCTGCAAACCCCCTTCCGGCAGCGGCGAGATGCCAACAAACAGAATCAACCTGCAATTTCAATGTGGACAGTCGCGCACAATCTTCCTAGAATGCCCGCTCAGTATGTGGAACGCTGAAACCTGTCCCGGCAGCCTCTTCGAAAGCTGCTGCTGAAAGCGGAGTGGAGCAATCTCCATTCCGTTTTTTTGTGTCCGCGTTCCGCGCTGCTGACTGGAGCTGAAGTTGGAAAAGTCCGCGATTCTGGCCCTTGAAGACGGGAATCTGTTCGAGGGAATCGCCATTGGCGCACTGGGATGCAGCAGTGGCGAAGTCGTATTCAATACGGCGATGACGGGTTACCAGGAAATTTTGACGGATCCTTCCTACGCGCGGCAGATCGTTACCCTGACCTACCCCCACATCGGGAATACCGGCGCAAATTCCGAAGACAACGAGTCGCTCAAGGCCTGGGCCGCCGGACTTGTCATTCGCGACCTGCCGTTGCTGGCGAGCAATTTCCGTTGTCAGCAGACACTGCAGGACTTTCTGTGCGAACAGGGAGTCGTGGCGATCGCGGAAATCGACACGCGCCGGCTGACGCGCATTTTGCGCGAAAAGGGATCATTGAACGGCTGCCTGCTATCCGGACCTGAACTGAAACAAGACGGTGCGGAGCGGGCACTCGCCGAAGCTCGCGCCTTCCCCGGCCTGAAAGGAATGGATCTGGCACGGGAAGTAAGCATTGCGGACAGCTACCAATGGGAGCAGGGAAGTTGGGCGCTCGGCGACGGCTACCGGGCGGTCGATGGAAGCCGTTTCCGCGTCGTCGCTTACGACTTCGGCGTCAAGCGGAACATTCTGCGGATGCTGACTTCCCACGGTTGCGCAGTGACCGTAGTGCCGGCGACGATGCCGGCCGCGGAAGTGTTGGCCATGCAGCCCGATGGCGTTTTCCTGTCCAACGGGCCCGGCGACCCGGAGCCCTGCGACTACGCCATAGCCGCCGTGCGGGAGTTACTCGATGCCGGCGTTCCACTTTTCGGCATCTGCCTCGGGCACCAGTTGCTCGGGCTCGCAAGCGGGGCGCGCACGATAAAAATGCCCCATGGCCATCACGGCGCCAATCATCCGGTGCGTAATCTGGACGACGGTACGGTGCTTATCACGAGCCAGAATCACGGCTTTGCCGTCGACGAGGAAAGTCTGCCGGAGAATCTGCGTTGCAGCCATCGTTCACTGTTCGACGGCAGTCTGCAAGGCATCGCTCACCGGGACAGACCCGCATTCGGTTTCCAGGGACATCCGGAAGCAAGTCCCGGCCCTCACGACGCTTCGCCCCTGTTCAATCATTTCATCGAGTTGATGAGCGGCCATGCCCAAGCGCACTGACATCAATAGTATTCTGATCATCGGCGCCGGGCCGATCATTATCGGCCAGGCCTGCGAGTTCGATTATTCCGGCGTGCAGGCCTGCCGCGCGCTCAGGGAAGAGGGTTATCGCGTCATCCTGGTCAATTCCAACCCCGCGACCATCATGACCGATCCGGCAACAGCGGACGCCACCTACATCGAACCGATCACCTGGTCCATGGTCGAGAAGATCATCGAGCGCGAACGTCCCGACGCGTTGCTGCCGACCATGGGAGGACAGACTTCGCTGAATTGCGCGCTCGATCTGAATCGCATGGGGGTATTGAAGAAATACGGCGTGGAACTGATCGGCGCCAGCCGCGAAGCCATCGACAAGGCGGAGGACCGGGAGTTGTTCGACAAGGCCATGACGGCCATCGGTCTGGAAACCCCTCGCCACGGCATGGCCCATGACATGACCCAGGCGTACGCGGCGCTGAAGAAGGTAGGCTTTCCCTGCATCATCCGGCCTTCCTTCACACTCGGCGGCAGCGGCGGCGGCATTGCCTACAATCGCGAGGAATTCGAGGAAATCTGTTCGCGCGGACTGGAACTGTCCCCCACCAACGAACTGCTGATCGACGAGTCACTGATCGGCTGGAAGGAATTCGAACTCGAGGTCGTCCGGGACCGCAACGACAATTGCATCATCGTTTGCCCGATCGAGAATCTCGATGCCATGGGCGTCCATACCGGGGATTCGATAACCGTCGCGCCCGCCCAGACCCTGACCGACAAGGAGTACCAGATCATGCGCAACGCGGCCATCGCCGTGCTGCGCGAGATCGGCGTGGAAACCGGCGGCTCGAACGTGCAATTCGCCGTGAATCCCGAAGACGGCCGGCTGGTCGTCATCGAAATGAATCCGCGCGTGTCGCGCTCCTCGGCGCTCGCGTCCAAGGCGACAGGATTTCCCATTGCCCGAGTGGCTGCGAAACTGGCGATTGGATACACCCTGGACGAATTGCGCAACGAGATTACCGGTGGCGTGACGCCGGCCTCCTTCGAGCCGAGCATCGACTATGTCGTAACCAAGATTCCCCGCTTCACCTTCGAGAAATTTCCCGAGGCCAACGACCGCATCACCACCCAGATGAAGTCGGTAGGCGAAGTCATGGCGATCGGCCGCACCTTCCAGGAATCGCTGCAAAAGGCGGTGCGCGGGCTGGAAGTCGGAGTCTGCGGACTCGAGCCGATACTCGACCGAGGCGCCGACAACATCAAGGTGAAGTTGACCCGGGAGTTGACCGAAGCCGGAGCGCAACGGCTGTGGTACGTCGCCGAGGCCTTCCGTTATGGCTGGACGGTGCGCAAGGTCGCCGGGCTTTCCGGGATCGATCCCTGGTATCTCGTCCAGATAGAGGATCTGGTCAGGCGGGAGCAGGAGTTCGAGGGAAGAAAGCTCGAAGAAGTCTCCGCGGAGGAATTGTTCCGCCTCAAGCGCAAGGGTTTTTCCGACCGTCGTCTGGCGCAATTGCTCGATGTCGGCGAGGACGAAGTCCAGGCCAGGCGACATGAACTGAAGATCCGGCCGGTATACAAACGCGTGGATACCTGTGCGGCCGAATTCGATTCCACTACCGCGTACATGTATTCCACCTACGAGGAAGAATGCGAAGCCAGCCCCTCGTCGCGCCGGAAGATCATGGTGCTGGGAGGCGGGCCGAATCGCATCGGCCAGGGCATCGAGTTCGACTATTGCTGCGTACACGCCGCGCTGGCAATGCGTGAAGACGGCTACGAGACCATCATGGTCAATTGCAATCCGGAAACCGTATCGACCGATTACAACATTTCGGATCGGCTCTTCTTCGAACCCCTTACCTTCGAAGACGTGCTCGAAATCATCGAGCTGGAAAAACCCGAGGGCGTGATCGTGCAGTTCGGCGGACAGACACCGCTCAATCTCGTCAAGCAACTCGAAGTCGCCGGCGCCCCGATCATCGGCACTCCGCCCGACGCCATCGACCGCGCCGAGGATCGCGAACGCTTCCAGCAACTGATCCGCAAGCTGAAACTGAAGCAGCCGCCCAATCGCACCGTGCGCAGCGTCGAGGAAGCGCTTGAGGAGGCGCGCGACATTTCCTATCCGCTGGTGGTGCGGCCTTCCTGGGTGCTCGGCGGCAGGGCGATGGAAATCGTCTATAACGAAACCGAGTTGAAACGCTACATGCGCGACGCGGTCAAGGTATCCAACGAAAGCCCGGTTCTGCTCGACTATTTCCTGAGCGCGGCGATCGAGATCGACGTCGATCTGGTTAGCGACGGTAAGAACGTCATCGTCGGCGCCATCATGCAGCATATCGAACAGGCGGGCATTCACTCCGGCGATTCAGCCTGTTCGCTGCCGCCGTACAATCTGCCTGACGATGTGCAGCAGCAGATCCGCGACCAGGTAGCCGCGCTGGCGCTGGAACTCGGTGTGGTGGGGTTGATGAACACCCAACTCGCCTACCAGGACGGCGAGGTCTACCTGATCGAAGTAAACCCGCGGGCCTCGCGCACCGTGCCCTTCGTTTCCAAGTGTATCGGCGCTTCCCTGGCCAAGGTGGCGGCCCGCTGCATGATCGGCAAATCCCTGGCGGAGCAAGGCTTTACGAGAGAGATAATCCCTGCGACTTTTGCGGTGAAGGAAGCGATCTTTCCATTCAACAAGTTTCCCGGCGTCGATCCGATTCTCGGTCCCGAAATGAAATCCACCGGTGAAGTCATGGGCGTCGGCGCCACCTTTGCCGAAGCGTACGGCAAGGCGCAAATGGCGGCCGGAGCGGTAATCGAAAAGTCCGGCACGGCCTTCATCAGCGTGCGTGACCCCGACAAGGTTCACGTGGTGGAAGTCGCCAACAGACTGCTCGATCTCGGTTACAGGCTTGCCGCGACCCGGGGCACCGCCAGAGTACTGGAATTGGCCGACATCCCGGTGAAACGGGTCAACAAGGTCGCCGAAGGTAGACCCCATATCGTCGATATGCTAAAAAACGACGAAATCGAACTGGTCTTCAACACCACCGAGGGTAGGCAGGCAATAGCGGATTCTTCCACGATCCGGAGTACGGCGCTTCGTCACGACGTCTTCTGTACGACGACCATCGCCGGCGCGTTCGCGGTCTGCGACGCCTTGCGGTTCGGTGACAACATGTCCGTCTACACGATTCAGCAATTGCACGCGGAACTCGGCTGAAATTTCACCAGGTTATACGGAACAGGCCCACTCATGCGCAGAGTGCCAATGACAGTTGCGGGCGAAAGGAAGTTGCGGGAAGAACTGCAACACCTGAAGACCGTCGTCCGCCCGTCGATTTCGGCTGCCATCGCCGAGGCGCGGGAACACGGCGACCTGAAGGAGAACGCCGAGTATCACGCGGCCAGGGAACAGCAGAGTTTCTGCGAAGGGCGCATAACCGAAATCGAACGCAAGCTCGCCGATTCCGAGGTCATCGACATTACCCGGATCAAGCAATCCGGCAAAGTCATTTTCGGTTCCACCGTTACCTTGTTCAACCTGAACACCGAGGAGAGCGTGACCTACCGGATCGTCGGCGAGGACGAGGCCGATGTCGCTTCCGGCAAGATCTCGGTAGTCTCGCCCATCGCCCGGGCGCTGATGGGCAAACACGAAGGCGACGAAGTCGTCGTGCAGGCGCCCGCCGGCAGTATCGAGTTCGAAATCGATACCGTCAGGCATTTGTAACCACTCCGACTAATTGATAGCCAAATCGGGATGAGCCGGTCGAAGTCCAGCAAACGCTGGTTGCAGGAGCATTTCTCCGACCCGCAAGTGAAGCGCAGCAGGGAACTGGGCTATCGCTCGCGGGCCAGCGGAAAGCTGCTTGAAATACAGCAAAAGGATCGCCTGATCAGGCCTGGTATGACGATCGTCGATCTCGGCGCCGCGCCCGGCGGCTGGTCCCAGGTCGCGCAGGAGGCGACCGGCGCCGAAGGCAGGGTGATCGCGGTTGATTTGCTGCCGCTGGAGCCGATTGCGGGAGTTGAATTCGTGCTGGGTGATTTCGGCGACTCGACAGTGCTGGACAGGGTGCTGGAATTACTCGGAGGGAGAACGGCGGACCTTGTAATTTCCGACATGGCCCCTAATATGAGTGGAGTGAAAGGAATCGACCAGCCCCGCGCCATGGGTCTCGCGGAGCTTGCGCTTGACCTCGCGCAGCATATACTCGCTCCCCGCGGAAATTTGCTGGTCAAGGTCTTCCAGGGCGCCGGCTGTGAGGAGTTCCGGGCGTCGCTAAAGTCCTCGTTCGCGGCGGTAAAGACCCGCAAACCCGAATCGTCCCGGGCGCGTTCCAGCGAAATGTACTTGCTCGCAAGTGGTTTTCACGGGCAGAATTGAGATTCCGTAGCACTTGACGAATAACGGCAGGGATGCGGGCCGGGTCTGACCCGGAGGAGGCACAGCCTTGAACGATATGGCAAAGAACCTGATTTTATGGATGATCATCGCCGGCGTATTGCTGACGGTGTTCAACAACATCAATCAGGGGACCAGCGAAGAAACGGTCGTCTACTCCGAATTCATCCGCGAGGTGAACTCCGGAGGCGTCGAGGCGGTGGAGTTTTCCGGAATCAATCTCACCGGAGTCCGCGACGACGGCTCGCGCTTCCGCACCACTCTCCCTTCGATCGGCGATGACCGTCTGCTCGACGACTTGCTCGAAAACGGTGTTGAGGTCATCGGCCGCGAACCGGAGCGGCAAAGCATCTGGGCGCAATTGCTGGTGGCCGGATTTCCGGTGCTGATCATCATCGCACTGTTCTTCTTTTTCATGCGGCAGATGCAGGGAGGAGGCGTCGGCGGCAAGGGCGGCCCCATGTCCTTCGGCAAGAGCAAGGCCAAATTGCTGGGCGAGGACCAGATCAAGGTGACCTTCGCCGATGTCGCCGGCGTGGACGAAGCGAAGGAAGATGTCAAGGAACTGGTCGACTTTCTGCGCGAGCCGGACAAATTTCAGCGCCTTGGCGGGCGCATCCCCCGCGGCGTGCTCATGGTGGGCCAGCCCGGCACCGGCAAGACCTTGCTGGCCAAGGCCATCGCCGGTGAGGCCAAGGTGCCGTTTTTCTCGATTTCCGGTTCGGACTTTGTCGAAATGTTCGTCGGTGTCGGCGCATCGCGAGTGCGCGACATGTTCGACCAGGCCAAGAAACAATCGCCCTGCATCATCTTCATCGACGAGATCGATGCTGTCGGCCGCCATCGCGGCGCCGGCCTCGGCGGCGGTCATGACGAGCGCGAGCAGACCCTGAACCAGTTGCTCGTGGAAATGGACGGCTTCGAAGGCAACGACGGCGTCATCGTCATGGCCGCGACCAACCGTCCCGACGTGCTCGATCCGGCGCTGCTGCGGCCGGGCCGCTTCGACCGCCAGGTCGTCGTGGGCCTGCCCGACATCCGCGGCCGGGAACAGATTCTGAAAGTGCACATGCGCAACGTGCCGATCGACGATCGTGTCGAGGCCTCGGTAATCGCCCGGGGCACACCGGGCTTTTCCGGCGCCGACCTGGCCAATCTCGTGAATGAGGCGGCCCTGTTCGCCGCCCGCGCCAACCGCCGCCTGGTGACGATGGAAGAATTCGAGAAAGCCAAGGACAAGATCATGATGGGCGCCGAGCGCAAATCCATGGTCATGTCGGAAAAAGAGCGTATCAATACCGCCTATCACGAAGCCGGACACGCCATCGTCGGCAGGCTCATGCCCGAACACGACCCGGTCTACAAGGTAAGTATCATTCCCCGCGGCCGCGCGCTCGGCGTGACCATGTTTCTGCCCGAGGAAGACCGCTACAGCATCAGCCGGCGCTCCATTCTCAGCCAGATCTGCAGTTTGTACGGCGGCCGCATTGCCGAGGAAATGACTCTCGGCAAGGAAGGCGTCACTACCGGCGCTTCCAATGACATCCAGCGCGCCACCGAAATGGCTCGCAACATGGTTACCAAGTGGGGACTGACCGACGAACTCGGTCCGCTGCTCTATTCCGAAGACGAAGGCGAAGTTTTTCTCGGCCGCTCGGCAGCGCACCAGGCGAAGACGGTTTCGGTCGATACCGCCATCGCCATCGACCGTGAAGTGCGCAGGATCATCGACGAATGTTATGCGAGGGCGAAGGAAATTCTGGAAGAGAACCGCGACATCCTCGAGTTGATGAAAGACGCGCTGATGGAATACGAGACCATCGACACCGACCAGATCGGCGACATCATGGCGCGCAAGAAACCGCGGCCTCCGGCGGACTGGTCCGATGACGACGATGCCGAGGACAGCGCCAGAACCGCTCCGGAAAAGGACAAGAGCAAGTCCGGGACGACCGGCAAGATAGGCGATCCCGCGGCGGAGCACTGATCGTTCCCGAATCCCGGCCAACAGTAACACTGCAAACCGCGCAAGGCATTCTGGACCTCTCGCGCCCCGCATGCATGGGCGTTATCAATCTGACTCCCGATTCGTTCTACGACGGCGCGGCTCTCGGCGCCGAAACCGGCGGAGTGTTCCGGGTCAACCTGGACAAGGCCTTGCGGCGGGTGGACAACATGCTTGCCGAAGGCGCCCGGCTACTTGATATCGGCGGCGAATCGACCCGGCCCGGCGCGCGGGAGGTGTCGACCCGGGAAGAGATGGACCGGGTATTGCCGGTGCTGGAAGCGTTGCTCGAGCGCATGGACGTGATCGTTTCGGTGGATACGAGTTCTCCAGAGCTAATGCAGGCGGCCGCCGCGGCCGGCGCCGGCATGATCAACGACATACGGGCATTGCGCCGGCCGGGCGCCGTCGAGGCCGCGGCGTCATCGCGCATGGCTGTCTGCCTCATGCACATGCAAGGCGAACCGGACACCATGCAGGAACAGCCGGAATACCAGGACGTAGTCGGCGAAGTCGCCGGCTTCCTGCGCCGGCGCGCGGACGCGGCCATCGAGGCGGGCGTCGATCGGGAGCGCATAGTCATCGACCCCGGATTCGGCTTCGGCAAGACCACCGGACACAATTTCACCATGCTGAATGAATTTGCGCGATTTACCGAACAGGGTTTTCCGGTTCTGGCCGGAGTTTCGCGCAAATCCATGATCGGCGCGGCCACCGGCCGTCCGCCCCATCAGCGCCTGGCAGGTTCCACCGCCGCCGCTATGCTTGCCCTGCACGGCGGCGCGCGTATCGTCCGCAGTCACGATGTGGCTGCCACGGTGGATGCGATTGGAGTACACTCGATGATTCAGGGAGACCGCTGAGCGAACGGGACCTGCCATGAGCAATAACGGCAAACGCTATTTCGGAACCGACGGCATTCGCGGCAGGGTGGGCACGACGCCGATCACTCCGGATTTCATGCTGAAACTCGGCTGGGCAGCAGGCAAGGTATTCGCCGACATCGACAACGGCCGTAACAAGATTCTGATTGGCAAGGACACCCGCATATCGGGTTACATGTTCGAAGCGGCGCTGGAAGCGGGCGTAACCGCCGCGGGCGTCGACATCAGCCTGCTCGGACCCATGCCGACTCCCGCCATAGCCTATCTGACGCGCACCTTGCGCGCCCAGGCGGGCATCGTCATCAGCGCCTCCCATAATTCCTTCCACGACAACGGCATCAAATTCTTTTCCGGTCAGGGCGCCAAGCTGCCCGACGAGATCGAACTCGCCATCGAGGCCGAGCTCGATAAGGAAATGACCACGGTTCCGTCGGAAACCATCGGCAAGGCTTCCCGTGTCAGCGACGCGGCCGGGCGCTATATCGAATTCTGCAAGAGCACCATCGGCCCGAGCCTGAAACTGAGCGGTCTGAAGATTGTCGTCGACTGTGCTCACGGGTCCACGTATCACATCGCGCCAAACGTATTCGAGGAATTGGGCGCGGAAGTCAGCGCCATCGGCGTTTCTCCCAACGGGCTGAATATCAACAGGCAAGGGGGCTCGACCATGCCGGAGCAACTGGCGCGCAAGGTGCTGGACTCCGGAGCGGATCTGGGTATCGCCTTCGACGGCGACGGCGACCGCGTCATCATGGTCGATCATCGCGGCCGCATCGTCGACGGCGATGAAATACTCTACGTGATCGCACGCAACCGGCAACGCGAGGAGCTGAAATTCGGCGGTGTCGTCGGTACCCAAATGAGCAATCTCGGACTTGAACTCGCGCTCGGGGATCTGCAAATTCCGTTTGCCCGCAGTCCTGTGGGCGACCGCTATGTCATGCAGGAACTTGTCGACCGCGGCTGGGGTCTCGGCGGTGAATCCTCGGGCCATATCATCATCACCGATCTCAATACCACCGGCGACGGTATCGTATCCGCATTGCAGACGCTTGCCGCGCTTGTCGGATTCGATCAGTCGCTGGCCGAATTGTGCCGGGGGATGCAGAAATTTCCACAGTCGATGGTCAACGTCCAGATTGCCAACGGCGCGGATCCGACCGCAAACCCCGCGGTGCGGGCCGCGGTGTCGAAAGTCGAGCGCGAACTCGGCGGCAACGGGCGGGTATTGCTGCGTCCGTCGGGCACCGAACCCGTGGTTCGCGTCATGGTCGAAGGCGAGGATGCGGAAAACGTGGAGACGCTCGCCAACGAGTTGTCGGAACTCGTCGCCGAACAGACCTGTTGATTTACCGTAGCCAATGCCGAGATCCTGCGACTACGCGCAGGATGACTTCCCCCTGTTGTCATTCTGCGCGTAGCGAACACCAAACTGTCATTCTGCGCGCAGCGAAGCGGAGTCGCAGAATCTCCCTGACGAAACAGCAGCAGTTCTCATTTTGGCCGTGAAGCCGAGCGATTGCTGATTGCCGATGGCGGCTTGACATCATAGAAGGCGGGGTCTATGGTGCGGGGCATGGGCAACCCGTGGTTCGGATCGAAGGCGACGTCGGGGCTGTGTCAGGCGCTGATCGCGCTGATGCCGCCGCATGCGGTGTATATCGAGACGCACCTGGGCGGCGGCGCGGTGATGCGGCGCAAGCCGGCGGCGCTGCGCAGCATCGGCATCGACCTGGACGAGCGTGCGCTGTCGCGGTTCGCGTGCGGCCATGCGGTCGAGTTGGTGCACGGCGACTGCCATGCCTACCTGTCGGAGTTCGCGTTCGACGGCTCGGAGCTGGTGTACAGCGACCCGCCGTACCTGCACAGCGCGCGCAAGTCCGCACGCCGCTACCGGCACGACTACGAGGACGCCAACCACGCGGTGCTGCTGGAACTGCTCCGGGGGCTGCCGTGCGCGGTGATGGTGTCGGGGTATCCGTCGGCGCTGTACGACGAGCTGCTGGGCGACTGGCGCAGCGTGTCGCTGCAGGTGATGAACCAGGCGGGCGTGGTGACCGAGAAGGTGTGGTTCAACTTCGCGCCGGACCGGGTGCACTGGGCGTCGTGCGCCGGGCGCAACTTCACACACCGCCAGGCCGTCAAGCGCAAAGCGGCGAGTTGGGGCCGCCGCTACGCGGCCATGCCGCCAGCGGAGCGTCTGGCGGTGCTGGCGGCGCTCATGGCGGTGGAGGCGCAGGCGCCGCCGTGAAGTTCCTCGCGCAGCATCTCGACCGGCTGCGGGCGTGCTTCGCGCGCATGCCGGACCCGCGCCGCGGCAGCAACCGGCGCTACGCCATGGCCGACATCGGCATGGCGGCGCTGTCGGTGTTCTTCATGCAGTCGCCGTCGTTCCTGGCGCACCAGCGCGCACTGGCCGAGACGCGCACGCGCTCGAACGCGCACACCCTGTTCGGCCTCGACCGCATCCCCTGCGACAACCACATTCGGCAACTGCTGGACGGCGTACCGGCGGAACACTTCGACGACGCGTTCCACGACCTCGCCGCGGACCTCGACGCGCACGGCGCGCTCGAACCGATGCGCCGCCTCGACGGCTGCGTGCTGGTCGCCCTGGACGGCACGGAGTTCTTCCGTTCGCGCAAGCTCCACTGCGACAACTGCTCGACCCGCAAGCGCAGCGACGGCGACGTCGAGCACTTCCACCAAATGCTGGGGGCCACCGTCGTGGCGCCGGGCCAGTCGCGCGCGCTGCCGCTGCCGCCGGAGTTCGTCCAACCGCAGGACGGCGCCGCCAAGCAGGACTGCGAACGCCAGGCCGCCAAGCGCTGGCTGGCGCGCCACGGCCCGCGCTGCGCCGCCCTGCGGCCGGTCTACCTCGGCGACGACCTGTACGCCTGCCAGCCCGTCTGCCAGGCCATGCTCGACGCTGGCGGCGACTTCCTGCTCACCTGCAAGCAACCCAGCCACAAGACCCTCTACGAGTACCTCGACGGCGTCCGAACGCCCACGCGCCGCCGCACCGCGGGACGCGGCGCGAAGCGCCGCATCCACCGCTACCGCTGGATGAACGACCTGCCCATCCGCGACGGCGACGACGCCATGCGCGTCAACTGGCTCGAGATCGTCAGCGCCAAACCCGACGGCAAGGTCACCTACCGCGGCGCCTTCGTCACCAGCCTCGACGTCGACCGCGACAACGTCGCCGAACTCGCCGACTGCGCACGCGCCCGCTGGAAGATCGAGAACGAGACCTTCAACGTCCTCAAGCAGCACGGCTACCATCTCGAACACAACTTCGGCCACGGCAAGGACACCCTCGCCGCCGTGCTCGTCATCCTCAACCTCCTCGCCTTCGCACTGCACACCGCCTGCGAACTCGCCGAAACCCTCTGGCGGCAGGCCCGGCAGCGCCTCGGCACCCGCTTCCGCCTGTTCGAGCACCTGCGCACCATCACCGAATACCAGGTGTTCCCCTCCTGGACCGCGCTCTTGACCCTGCTCGCCACCGGCGGACCCCCGGCACAGCCTCCCTGACCTCCGCGCCTCGGCAACCCAATCAACCCAACCGCAAAAAAACCATGAAACCCTCAACACTCACCCGACAAGGACAAAATGAGAACTGCTGACGAAACAGGACTTTTCTTGCACGCAATCAAGCACTCGGCTAGTATTAGCGCCCCGTTTTTCACGGTCCGCGGGTAGAATTCACGCCTTCGGAAATATGGAACATGCGCCGCAAACTGGTAGTTGCCAACTGGAAGATGCATGGTTCCCGGGCGCGTAACAGGCAATTGCTTGATGCCATCAAGCCACCCCTGCAAAATCTCGCGGGCCGGGTCGATATCGCCGTTTGTCCGGCGCACCTGCACCTGAACGAGACTGTCGAATCCCTGGCGGACAGCGATATCCGGCCCGGAGCGCAGAATCTTTACGGACTGGACGATGGCGCGATGACCGGGGAAACATCCGCTTCGATGCTGGTGGATTGCGGCGCCGAATTCGTCATTCTCGGTCATTCGGAACGCCGGGGTCACCTGGGTGAGACGGACGCCGAGGTCGCGGACAAGTTTGCCGCCGCCGGGGAAAGCGGGTTGATTCCCATACTTTGCGTGGGAGAAACGCGGGCTGAACGCGATGCCGGAACGACCGAGGCGGTGGTGTCGCGCCAGCTTGACGCCGTGACGGACAAGGTGGGAATGGAATCCATGAACGGCGCCGTGATCGCCTACGAGCCGGTCTGGGCAATCGGCAGCGGCACTCCGGCGACGCCGGAGCAGGCCCAGGCGGTGCACGCCATGTTGCGCGCGCGCCTGGCGCAGCGGAGCAGGGAGATTGCGGAAGATATCCGCATACTTTACGGTGGCAGTATGAATGCCGCCAACGCGCAGGAGTTGTTTTCCCGGCCGGACATCGATGGTGGTCTGGTCGGAGGCGCTTCGCTGAAAGCGGAAGAATTCATAACCATCTGCGCCAGTGCAGGAACCTGATTATGCAAACATTGGTTGTCGTCTTTCACGTCGTCGTGGCCGTGGCCATCGTCGGCCTCGTGATGCTGCAGCAAGGCAAGGGCGCCGACGCCGGCGCGTCCTTCGGAGCCGGCGCATCGCAAACCGTATTCGGTTCCTCGGGCAGCGGCAGTTTCCTCGTGCGGGCGACTACGGTGGCGGCGGTGCTGTTCTACGCGACCAGCCTGGTGCTGGCGATCTTCGCCCGGGGTCAGTCGCAACTTGCCGATCCGACGGGCCTGCCGATCGCCAATCCGGAGTTGCTTGAGCAGTCCGTGTTCGAACAGTCCATAACAGCCGATGAGTTGCCGCAGCTCGACGCGGACCTCGGCGACGACTCATTGCCTGCACTGGATCTTGCGCCGGCGGCATCTGACGATGCGCTGCCGCAGACCGATGAGCCGGCCCAGGTCGATGTGCCGCAAGTTCCGGGGAACGACAACTGAGTTTCAAATGCCGAAGTGGTGGAATTGGTAGACACGCTATCTTGAGGGGGTAGTGGCCCACGGCCGTGCCGGTTCAAGTCCGGCCTTCGGCACCATTTTTTAATCTCGGGCGTTAGCCAAAAATGAATGCACTCTGCAAACAATTCAGAAGTCTGATGGAAGACGATGAAATTCACATCGCGCCAGGTGCATTTGATGGAATGACCAGCAGGCTGGTCGAGCAGGCAGGATTTGAACTGGTGTATGCAAGTGGGGGCGCAATATCACGCAGTTGCGGCTTTCCCGACATCGGACTGCTAAGTCTGAGCGAGGTGCTTACTCGTATTTCTCATATGGTGGAAGTCACGGGCATACCGATTGTCGCCGACGCCGACACGGGTTTCGGAAACTCGGTGAACGTGGCGAGGGCGATCAGGGAATTCGAGAAAACCGGAGTCGTGGCCGTTCATATCGAAGACCAGGAATTCCCCAAACGCTGTGGACATCTCGCCGGCAAAATCCTGATCGATGAACGTGAGATGCAGACAAAAATACAGGTCGCAAAAGAGTCCTGTATCAACGCTGATTTTTCGATCATCGCCAGAACAGACGCGATAACCGTGGAGGGCTTTGACAGAGCGTTGGAACGAGCCGTTCTGTACGAGGAAGCGGGCGCGGACATCATATTCGTCGAAGCGCCCGAAACAGAAGAGCAGATAGAAGAAATCGGGAAGGTAATTACGCAACCCAAACTGATAAACATGTTCCACGGTGGAAAGACTCCTCTGGTTGAAATCGGCAAGCTGAAAGAGTGGGGGTACAAGCTGGTAATCATTCCTTCCGACCTGCAACGGGTGGCGATAAAGGCTTGTCAGGACGCACTCGAGGTGATCAGGAAAAACGGCGACAGCGGTTCGATGGCCAAAAGCATGGCTTCTTTCAGCGAGCGTGAAGAAATAGTAAGAACGACCGACTATCTGGAAATTGACAACAAATAAATCCACTTCGATCAGTAGCGCTGCTCTCAGGCCCGGGCTCGGATCTAGCTTGGATGAACCGCTATGTGGGAAGGCCAACTGGCCATTAGTGTTACCGAACAGGCTAATTCCCCGTGTGTCCCTTAACCTGTGCGTCAAAGTCGGCCAAGCGGCCGCGCACGGCACTGACTCCATAGTGGAAAGCGAGCACGGCGGCAGGCCATTGCCGCACTTCGGTTTCTCCAATGGTCTTCCGGCCGAACCTGCTGCGTGTTGAAGCCCAGGCCAGCCGGAGTTTGTTCTTGCGCATAAACTTGATCAGACCCTTCAGTGTTTCCGGCTTGTTGACATGCTTGTCGCTCCATTTGATTTCCATCGCACCGGTCGGTTTAAGCACTTGCGAAGATTCCACCAGATTCACTTCGTAGTCCTGATTGCCCCAGCGGGCGTAGTTCAGGCGTGCGCCCTCATGGAAACGCTGTGCAAAAAGTGCGGTTTCCACCAGATGCCCGAATTCACTTTCATTCGGCTCCCTGGCGCCGAACAGGCCGGTGTACATGGCAGAATTGGTCAGATATACCTTGAAATGGCGTTCCCGCTTGTAACGGCGACCATCCTGATCCACTCGGAACACCCTCTTGATGAGGAAGGCCGCCTCCAGATATTCGATATATTTCTGTATGGTCGGCTTGCCCACGCCGCTACGTTGGGACAATTGCTCGAAAGAAACCTCTTCAGCTGTATTGTATGCCAGCAGTGTGAACAACGAATTAAGTTCCTGAATATCACTAATGCCATACAACTGCGGAAGATCGCGTAACAGCACCTTGTCCACGATGTCAGATTTGACGAAGCGTTCAGGGTCGCTGCGCACGGTCGGCGACAGCGCCAATTCCGGATAGCCACCGAAGTTCACATAATCCACGAACTGCACATTCAGTCGTTCGATGTCATGCAGCGTATACATGTTGGGGCGATCTTCGCATATGGCGGGTTCTTCCTTGCGCAGGTCCAGGAATTCGGAGAAAGTCAGCGGTGGTAGCAGGAAATCGGTGAAGCGCCCAGCGCCGGATTCCGTACTCTGGCGTTTGAGTGCTGCCGCTGCCGAACCGGATACCAGCAGACGCAGGTCGGGACGATGGTCTACCAGTGGCTTAAGGTGTTTTTCCCACTCCTTGTGCGACTGAATTTCGTCGAAAAACAGATAACGCAATCCCTCGCCACCGGGAGTGGCCGTCTCGACCTGCTGTACAAGCGCCTCCAGCGTTTGGCCATGCAGCAGCGGATGATCCATTTCCACGTAGGCTAACCGTCGGGCATCGACTCCATTGCTCAGCAGATCGGCGATAAGGTGCCGAATCAAAATGGTCTTGCCTACCCGGCGCGGCCCTAGCAACACCACGGCGCGGCGCAGCCCCGGCGCCGATAACAGTTCCCGGACCGGCGCCAGATAAGCGCGAGGACGCAGTTCCAGTGTCTCATCGTCTATCCGACCGCTGTCCCACCATGGGTTCAGGCGCTTAAGATGATCTATAACCTGTTGATTAGATACATCTTTCATTAAAAATACCTGTTAAGCACATCTCTCTGTGCTTAACTCTAGCATGCGCGCCCGCGTCAGCAAAGGCGAACCAGGTATTACCTCGCGCGTCTGAAGGTATCCGTGCTGGAAAAGTCAGCAACCGTTGACGAGTTGCAGCAACTCCGGCGCCAGATAAGCGCGAGGATCCACTTTCAGCGTTTCGTAGTCCATCCGGCTGCGTCCCTGCCATGGATCCAGGCGCTTAATATGATCTGTAACCCATTGAATAGATATACGTTTAATTCGAAATCCCCATTTAGCACACTTCTCTAAGCTTAACTCGGGCATTCACGCTCATGCCGGCAAGACGGGAAGTGTAGTTGCTAAAGTGGTATCGTCTCCGCTGGAATATAAGCTCATTGGCATGATCAAGGATGGACGTGTCGGTGGCATGCCTGACTAATATTTCTCTCTGGCTTGGAGAATCGTCCCACCCGGTTTGGTCAGCATAAAAACGATGGACAAAGCTGAGAAAAAATGAAGAGAGTTGGTGACCCTGACTGGGCCATTCGGGCCAAGGCGTTTGAGGCGCTGGAGCATCTGGCTCTTGAATTCAACGGCAGAATCCCCTGGAGTCGCATCGACGCCGGATTCGAATTTCGGGGAGAGCGCATCAGATTCGCCAGTCGGGCGTTGGGGATATTCAAACCAAGTCAAATGAGCGCCGCTCTCAGCGTCAAGACGGTGGTGCCAAAGGCTGGCCGTAGAATTTGGTATCAGGATCAGGAAAAAGTTTTCGATTACGATTCCGGGCTCCTTTCATATGATCTCGCCAAAGGAAGGCTGGATTCAGGCCCCAATGCCCAGCTAAGAGTGGCCCACGAAAGAAAGGCGCCGCTCATTTACTTTCGAGGTGTGGAATCCGCGGTCTACGACGCGGTCTGCCCGGTTTGGATAGAGCATTTCGATACGGTGGAAAGGAGAGTCTTGTTGGCGGCTCCCGACGTTATACATTCCAATTTGAGTTCAGTGGACGCTCTCTCTTCGAGTTTGATTGAAGTTAGAGAAGCTTCTTGGACAATTTCGCAAAGTAAACGTAGAAACCATCAGGCCTGGTTCAGCAGTGTGGTCAAATCTGCTTATGGATATCGTTGCGCATTCAGCGGGCTTCCGCTTCGCAATCTGCTCGTTGGCGCGCACATAATCCCCGATGCCGAGGAGGGGCCAGTGGCCGTAACCAATGGTATTTGCATGTCCACTTTGCATCACAGCGCGTTCGACTCATTCCTGATCGGAGTGGATCCCGAGTATCGAGTACATGTGGCTCGTAATGTGCTGGAAGAACGAGACGGTCCAATTCTGGAAAGCTTGAAAGGACTTGATGGCCAAAAGTTGCGCCTACCGAAAAACGAGGCCGAGCGTCCAAGCCAGACCTATCTTGAACAGCGGTTCAAGCAGTTCGAGAAATCTTTCTAATCATGGGCTTGAGTTGGAACAGCCTCGATTCCGATAAAGTATTCAATTCTCATGGAAATTGCTTCCTTGTACCCGCCTTCCAAGCTGTCCCTGTCGACTATGTCTTCTTGCAGCATTCTCTCCAAAATCTCCCTTGACTCGTAGTCATCCAATCCGGCTGCTTCGCCCGACTTAATCATGACTTCGGTCAATTCTTTTTCCGATAGCTCGTTTGTGTTCTCCAAGGCCTGTTTCACGTCCCGAATCATCGAGAGTTCGACTTTAGACCATTCGCGTTTTCTGAAGCCTTCTGTTTTCCCAATCTGATAACTCAATACCTGTCTGGCATTTTCCACATCATCTTCCACTATGCGGTCTCGGTGATGCCAACGGGTTTCGTTCCAAAGCACATCTCCCCAGAACTGCACGAGATATGGATGACCCCCCGTGAATGTTGCAACTGCATGCAAGGCTCGATCTCGGATCGGAATTTCTCCAAGCGCAAGGGTGGAGCGCAGTACCTTGCATACTTCGGAAATCTTCAGTGGCCTGGGCCTGAACACATCAATTCGCAGCTTTGATCGGGGTGATCTCATCTCAGCAGTCTTAACCAAGTCAAGTATTCCTTGCCGTCCACTGAGTATGAGAAGAATCTCAACTCCCGCCCGCCTGGGAGTTTCGACTTGCTGTACCAGTGAGACGAATGCGTCAGTGTCGATTAATTGCGCATCGTCAACCAAGAGGATATTCGGGGACTTCCGATACTGTCTATTGATCGCCTCACTGATGTTCGGAGCGCGTTGGCCGTTCTCCCAACTTCTTCGTTCGGCAAGAAGGTCAATCTCGCTTTTATCTTTGATCTTTCTCCAGACTTGTCTCCAGATTTCCCCATCGATTTCTTCGCCGAAAGCTCTCCGTACGTCTGAAGAGGATTGCAGCGTACATCCTGATACCAATGAAACTCTTAGGCTCTCCCCCGGAACTACCTCGTCTTTTGCGTGCCCCTCGACCCAACGCAATACTGCTGTTTTTCCGATACCTGTCGGACCGAGTATGACCGGAATTCCATTTGGCGTATTGCCGTCGATAGTTGATCCAATATACGCGCGGAGTTTCTTGCACACGTCTTCTCTGCCTTCAAGAAACGCCGGCATGGCGCCTCGGGCAGGAATAAATCGGTTTTCGTACACTTTGGATAGAACTGTGTCCATCTATGACCTCCATTGCAAATCTATGCATTGTCGAATTTCGAAAATTTAGCCGTACAAGTAACTCTCCCCAATTTTCCAGACACCTTTTTCGCGAAAGGCGGGGATGTTCTGGCGGCGGGCGGCGTTGGTGACGGCCGGGGCGGAATAACCATGTTTGCGTATGTGGTCCGAGAGTTTGACGATTGACTCCCCCCGCAAGTAGGTGACGCGTTTGTGCAGGGATTCCTGTAGCGCCAGCGCCAGAATTCTCTCCATCTCCTTGGTCGACTCGCGTTGCTCGTATTCGACGAACGCCCGGTAGTAACGCTGCTTTTCCGAATTTCGAATGATGATGCGGGGCAGTCCCAGTTTGAGAAGTTGGAAGTTGATCAATACTCGACCCATGCGTCCGTTACCGTCGCAAAAAGGATGAATTGTTTCGAACTCAAGATGGAAACGTGCGATCTTGTCCAGGAACCAGGTTTCCAGATCGCTCGTGTAAGCGACGATGATCTGCTCCATCATCGTTTCCACATGCTCCGGGGCCGGCGCGATGTGGGCGCCCACGCGCACGTATTCCCCCTCCTTGCGGTAGCGGCCGGCAATGTTGTCGTCGATGCCGCTTATGAGCATCTGATGCAGCAGCAGAATCAAATCGCTGTCCACTTCACCATCCCGTGCGCTCGACTGCTTGTACTCCATGACTCTGGACAGATTCTTGGCCTCGAACGTTTCCCGCACGGAAACGTTCCGGGAAAGTTCCTGTTCCAGCAGAATTCGCTCGGTTTCTTCCAGGGTGAGCGTTGAATTCTCGATCGCGTTCGAGTTGTACACGCTTTCTGAAACTTCCACTTCATCGATCATGGAAAGCAAGGACTCCTTGCCCGGCCGCAAGGAGTCACATTCGCGTTTCAGGTCGTGAATTCGTTCTCTAACTCGTTTGTCGGTGGCCATCCGTGCATACTACTTAATTCACTAAAAAGCAGCAATATTTAGTGAATATTTTTAGAATAAAGCCATCATTCACTAAAAAATTGCAAGTTGTAGTAAATTGAGCTCCTGAAGAATTGACTAAAACTCGTCCAAACAAGCGGAGTGGTGACCGCCATTACCAGATCGGGGCGAATGCCAAGGCATTTCTCCGTTGACGCAGGAAACGCAACGCAACCATAATCGCACCCCACGAAGGTCTATATGCAGGAGAGACGCAAAACATGTCAAGCAAACGCATCGAAGAACTTCAGCAGCAGATTTTCAACTCGATTCAGGAACTTGAAACCCTGCAGCGGAGCAATTCCGGCGACGAAGTTCTCAATTACAGCTTTGCTACCGAAATCGGCGAGACCAGCTTGCTCGACCTGTTCGCCGGGCGGGACAAATTGCTGCTGATCCACAATATGGGCCAGGGCTGCCGCTATTGCACCATGTGGGCGGACGGTCTTAACGGCATCCTGTCGCATCTCGAGTCGGCCATGGCGGTTGCGCTGGTATCCAAAGATGCGCCTGAATTACAGCGGCGCATGGCGAACGCCCGCGGCTGGCGCTTCCGGCTCGCTTCCCATGGCGGCGGCGATTACATCAAGGAGCAGACAGTCAGTGAGGGCAGCGATAACTATCCTGGCGTGGTCACTTTCAAGCGCGAGGGCGACAAGATCATCCGCCTTAACTCCAGCATCTTCGGCCCCGGCGACCTCTATTGTTCGACCTGGAATCTTTTGGCCATGGCCGGCATGGATTTTGACGACTGGACGCCCCAATACGCATACTGGACCCGCCCGGAAAAAATGGATGACGGCGGTAAGGATGTGCTCGGTTGAGACCTCTCTGAATCAGACCGATCTCTGGCCGGCAATGCGACGAATTCTGGCCTGGTTCCCCTTTGACTCGCCCTGTTTTTCCTCATATGCTCGATATCCCTGAATTTAACTCGGTGAAAGAGACCTTTTCATCGTATTCCATGTTTTGTACGGGAGTTTGAAAATGATACGAAAGTCCGTTTCCAGCTTGATGCTCGCCGCGACGCTGGCGATTGCCGCATTTTCCGGCCAGGTTCTGGCCCAGGCGGCGGAGTCGGTTGAACCGTTCAAGGTCGGCACCTTCGCGGTGAACGACACGCCGTTTGTGGGTCTTGTCGTACGTGATGACTCGCTGATCGTCGACCTCGATGCCGCGAACCGCGCCATGCAGATGCAATGGCAATACAGCGATATGGAAATGCCCGGGGATATGGTCGGGCTGATCGAGCAATACGAGTACGGTCTGAAGTTCAGGCTATACGAACTCATGAACTGGCTGGTCGCGGAAGACTTGCTCGCCAGCGGCACTGCCTATGTGCACGATGTTGAATCCGTCGACATCCAGGCGCCGATTCAGTATCCCAGCAAGATCATGAACGCGGCGGTGAATTTCTACACCCACGCCTGCGAAGGCTGCACACCCCAGCAACTGGCGGAACGCACTCGCCAGCGTCAGGAAAACCGCGGCGTGCCGTACCTTTTCCTGAAGCCCACCCGCGGGGCGGTGATCGGCCATGGTGAAGACATCGTCATGCCTTTCGGTCGTGACGAGATCGAATACGAAGTCGAAATGGCCATCGTATTCGGCAGAACCGGCAAGTACATTTCATCCGCCCGCGCCTACGATCATGTGTTCGGTTACATGGTCGCCATGGACGTATCCGACCGCGGCGGGCGTCCGCCGGGCGGTTACGGTTCGGGTTCGGACTGGTTCGTAGGCAAGGGCCACGACACTTTCGCTCCGCACGGCCCCTGGATCGTGCCCAAGGAATTCTACGGCGACCCGATGGATCGCCTGCATCAGATCACGGTGATTGACGGCGTGACCGTTCAGGAAGCCCAGGCCGGCGATATGATTCACAATATCCCGGAGTTGATTGAATACGCTTCCTCTCTGATAACCGTATTCCCCGGTGATGTGTTGCAAAGCGGCACTTCCGGCGGAACCGGCGCCGGGCGGGTTCAGCGCGCCACGGGGTCCGGCTACCTGGTCGACGGTGAGAACATCAGCGCCAGCATCGAAGGGATCGGCACGCTGACTCACACGATCGTCGCCGAACGTGATGTTCCCGACGATTTGTCAGGAGCGCAACTGCCACCGACCGCCACTTATCGCGACCGCTAGGAGTCTGTCGGTTTTAGGATGTTGAATCCGCCGAGCAAGGCGGTCCTCAGTTGCATTTCATGTCAGCGGCCATAGGCCGCGCGATTCCCGATTTCGGTGGCTGGGGCGGTATGGTATCGCCCCCACATGCGTATTTGGCATGACAGCGTCGCCAATGTCCGCTCGCGGGCGGAAAACGGGGGGTGGAGCGCCTCAACGCAAGGCGTGCATCCGTTTCAGGTTCCACGCCAGACAGGCCAGTGTCCATTCTCCGCGCACCGCCTCCAGTCCGCGCAGATGGAAGCGCCGAAATCCCATCGTCTCCTTGACGACCCCGAACACCGTCTCCACGGTCGACTTGCGCCGCGCGTACAGCGCCCGGCCTTCCGGCGTCCGCAGCCGATGC
The DNA here is from genome assembly GCA_963666325.1 of Pseudomonadales bacterium. Lineage (GTDB taxonomy): Bacteria > Pseudomonadota > Gammaproteobacteria > Pseudomonadales > Pseudohongiellaceae > UBA9145. Next base: position 3,133,131 of record OY762706.1, on the reverse strand, counting down.
GCCATGCGCGTCACCGCGTCCGCGTCCTCCGGACAGGGCGGCGGCGGCGCGGAACGCTCCGCCAGCGGCGGATTGTGCGCCGTGCGGCCCATGGCGATGTGCGGCGTCAACTTCGCCGCCTCGCAACGTTTCACGTTCTTCTTGCTGAAATACCCCGCGTCGGCCAACAGCCCGGTCGGCTTCCCCAGCGCCCCCGGCAACGCGCCCAGCGCCGCAAGCGCCGGTTCCACCTCGCGCTTGTCGTTGCCGCGGTCCACCACATCGACCGTCACCACCAGATGACTCTCGACATCCACCCCAGACTGCGCGTTATACGCCTGCTGGAATCCGTCCGCCGTCAGCATCACCCGCGATTCCGCGTCCGTCAGATTCACCTGGTCCTTCTCCCGCGGACCCGCCTCCGGCGCCTTCGGCTCTCGACCGCGGGGCTTGCGCCCCGTCGCCTTCTCCCGCTCCCGCCGCGCCGCAAGCTTCTCCTCGTATTCTTCCCGCTCCGCCGCATGGCGCTCCCGCGCCCGCCGCTCGATCTCCGCCTGCGCCGCCTCGATCACCGCAAGACGGCCCTCGCGCCGCTTCAACTCCTCCGGCACGTCCAGCCCGGGCTCCGCTTCGTCCGCCCGCGCCGCACAATCAAGCAACTCCGCCACCTCGCCGCGCAACTGATCCTCAAGACGCTTCGCATGCCCCCAACTCAGCGCCTTGTGCTTGCTCGCGTTCGCACGAACCTTCGTCCCGTCCAGACTCACGTTGCCCAACCGCAACAACCCCATCTCCCGCGCAAGCGAAAGAATCTGCACGAACAACCCCTGCAACTCCCCCAGAAATCGCTTGCGGAAACCCGCGATCGTGTCGTGGTCCGGGTGCGTGTTCGCCGCAATAAAACGGAAAGCCACCGAATCGTAGGTCGCACGCTCCAGCTTGCGGCTCGAAAACACCCCCGTCGCGTAACCGTAAAACAACAGCCCCAGCAACACCGACGGATGATACGGATCCTTCCCGCCCCCACCGTACCGGCGCTCCAGAGCGCCAAGGTCCAGACGGTCCACAATCTCAACCACGAAACGCGCCAGATGATCCTCCGGCAGCCAGTCCTGCACCGACGGCGGCAAAAGATACAGCGTGTCCCGGTCCACTGGGCGAAACTTCGATGACATCGGATAAGCACCCCGCTACAATCTGAATACGATTCTACCTCAATCTAAATCCGACAGACTCCTAGTCGCTGAAAGAGTCCTGGTAAACCATTGGGCGCCGGCCGGATCATTCCGGCCGGCGCCTTTTTCGTTTAACTTTACTCTCCTTCCCCGAGAAACCAATACGCGAGGTATCCGGTATGTCCCGATTAAGAACGCCAATATTATTGTCAAGCGCTGTGGTGTGTTCGCTGGTTGTATTCGGCGCAGCATCCCAGGTGGATTCGATCGAGTTCGCGACTGATGTGCCGTATCAGGAATGGCAGGCTGTGTTGCACGCCCCGGAAGGCCGGGTAGATCGTCAGGTCAAGGTCGTCGACATCGGGAATTCCCATGTTGCCGTGGGTGTATTGTTTCGAGACCCGATAGTCGCCACTGACGATCCTGTAGGCGGAATAGTTCATACGCGGGTTTCCGAGGTCTATTACATAACTTCAGGCTCCGGTGTATTGGTCACCGGAGGAACCATGCTGGGTCGAAACGATATTCCGGCGAATAGCGACATCGTTACCGAATTGGTCGGTGAAAGTTATTCCACTTCAGTTGCCAGGGGCGATGGTCAGGTTCGATTGGTGTCCGAGGGAGACATCATTGTAATTCCCGCGGGCGTTTTTCACGGCTGGCATGAAGTCGAAGAAAGAGTTGAAATGGTCAGCATTCGACCGGATCCGGAGAGAGTATTGCCGGCCGGTTATGTGAACCCATTCGCTGTAATCCAATAAAGGGAAGTTCAGGAACCAGATGATTCTGTTAAAAGGACTGCCCGGCTCACCCTATACCCGGAAAATGCTCAGCCTGTTGCGATACCGGCGATTGCCCTACCGTTATCTGCATGCCCGTCACGGCGAGACCGAGGGTCTGCCGCAGCCGAAGGTGAACCTGATTCCAGTCTTTTATTTCCGCAACGATGACGCAAAGCTCGTAGCGGAAGTCGATTCAACCCGTATTCTTCGCCGGCTCGAAACCGAACATGCCGGCCGTTCGGTTATCCCGGAAAATCCCGTGCTGCGCTTTCTCGACTACCTGCTTGAAGACTACGCCGACGAATGGCTGACCAAGGCGATGTTTCACTACCGCTGGCACTTCGACGCGGACGCGAAAATGGCTGCCGGAATCCTTCCCTACTGGGGAGACATTACCGCGCCCGACGAGACGATCACGGAGAAATCGGAACAGTTCGGCCAACGCCAGATCAATCGCCTTTACGTGGTGGGTTCAAACGAAACGACAGCGCCAATAATCGAAGCCAGCTACAAACGTTTTCTGCGACTGTTTACCGAGCACCTCGAACGCTTTCCGTTCCTCATGGGTGAACGACCCGGCGCCTCGGACTTCGCCGTATTCGGTCAACTCACGCAATTGGTTCAATTCGATCCCACTTCGTCTCGTTTGGCTTTGGAGCAGGCTCCGCGAGTCTATTCGTGGGTGTCCCTGACCGAAGACCTGTCCGGCCTGGAGCCCGAACCAAAACACTGGCTCCCCGACTCTGACGCGCCGCGAACCCTGTCGCCATTGTTTGCGGAAATGGGGCGAACCTACGTGCCCGTCATGTTAGCCAACGCGGCTGCGTATCGAGCCGGTGAGTCGAAGGTAGAATGCACTGTCGACGATAAACCTTGGCAGCAGACCACCTTCACCTACCAGGCTCATTGCGTCGATTGGATTCGCGCGGAATATGACGCGCTGGATGCAACGGCGCGTAGCACCATTGACGAATTGCTTGCGGGTACCGGCTGCGAAGCACTGCTGACTCAGCGTTTGGAATAGGGCGGAGTACTCAGGAGCTTTCCAGGCGCGTCACTACGGCGTGTACCGAAAGGAAGTCGTTCAAGGCAGCGCCAGGGCCATCAGGCGTTCCGCTTCTCCGCCTGCTCCACCGCCGAGCGCGAAAACGATGTACTGCTTGCCGTCCGCCAGGTAGGTGATGGGCGCCGCATGGAAGCGTGCCGGTAGCTGCAGCCACCACAGTTCTTCGCCGGTATCCTTGTCGTACACGCCGAGGCGATTGGTCTCGAAACCCTGCCCGATGAAAAGCAGCGTCTTGGTAAGCAGCGGTCCGCCCAGCTTTTCGAAATTTCCCATCGGCGCCAACTCAAGACCTTCCAGGGCGGGATGATCGGTGGGCCCGGTTCCCACCGGCACATGCCAGAGCTTTTCGCCCCGGTTCATGTTGAAGGCGACCAGTTGCGAGTAAGGCGGTTTGAAAAGCGGCAAGCCGCGCGGCCCGCTCAATTGGCGTACCTGCGGCCGGATCGTCAGATCGGAATCGGGAGACTCCGGCGGATTGATGTTTACCGTGGAAAAATGCGCCCAGCTGGGCACAAACAATCGATTCGTTTCCGGGTCGAAGGCGGCGCCCCACCAGTTCGCGCCGCCGCTCCAGCCGGGTCGGATGATGTTGTCTCCCGGCGCGGGCGGCGTATACAGCGGGCCGCTATGGTATTGGCTGAATATCTCCAATGCCTCCGCCCGGAGTTCCGGTGTGAAGTCGATGAGGTCGTCTTCGGTGGCGCCGTTTACCAGAAACAGCGGCGGTCGGGTTGGAAAAGGCTGGGTCGGCGAAGTGAATTCACCCGTCACTGTCGATGCCGGAACCGCTCTTTCCTCGATGGGCCACACCGGCGCGCCGGTTTCACGATCGAAGACAAAGGTAAAACCCTGTTTGGTAATCTGCGCCACCGCCTTGATCGGAAGGCCGTCGACCACGATGTCGATAAGGTTCGGCGCGGCCGGTGGATCGTAGTCCCACACCGAGTGATGCACGAATTGAAAATGCCACGCCCGTTCTCCGCTGTCGGCATGCAGGGCCACCAGGGAATTGGCGAACAGGTTGTCGCCGGCGCGATGGCCGCCGTAGTAGTCGGGCACCGTCGTTCCGACCGGCAAATAGACCAGCCCCAGTTCTTCATCGGCGCTCATCAGGGTCCAGACATTGGCGCCGCCGGTGTATTCCCAGGCGTCGTCGGGCCAGCTATCGGCGCCAAACTCGCCGGGCTGGGGAATCGTATGAAAAATCCACAGCATCTCGCCGGTGCGCGCATCGAATCCGCGCACATGACCGGGCGGCGCTTCACGAAAGTCGGTTCCTTCCGTCATGGCCGAACCCACGACGACAACGTCGCCGACCACGACGGGCGGTGAACTCACCGCGTATAGAGAAGGATCGATGGTTCTGCCGAGACCGCGTTTGAGATCGACACGGCCGCCGCGTCCGAAGTCCGGGTCGGGTCTGCCGGTCGCCGGGTCGATGGATAACAGGAAAGTACGGCCGCCGGCATAGAACAGCCGTTCCTGCCGGCCATCGGTCCAATACGAAAGACCCCGTGTCATGAACCCATGCACGGCGGGCCGCCCTTCGAGATACAGTACGGGATCGAAACTCCAGAGTGTTTCCCCTGAAACCGGATCGATGGCTGCAATCTGGCCGAGTGAGGTCGTCGTGTACAACACGCCATTCACCATCAGCGGCGTCACTTCATAGGCGTAGGTTCGAAACGAACCGCGGTTTTGAATGACTTCGTTGTTTTCCCGCAGCGCCTGGTCCACGGATTCCCAGGTCCAGGCGACTTGCAGGCGCTGCACGTTGTCCGCGTTTATCTGATCGAGCGGTGAGTATTTCGTGTGCGCGGCATCGCCTCCATAGCTGCGCCATTCGCCGTCCTGGGCTCCCTGCTGTGCAAAGGCGCCATCAAGTAGCAGAAATGACGCCAGCAGCGGAATCAGCCAATATTTCATGGCAAACCCAGCACCACCAGTTCCGGCGGAGTTCCGAGCATGGTAACTGCCACATGTTGCTCGCCGTTGACGCGGAAAGTCACCGGCGGACCGATAGGCTGAGCCGGCAGCGCCACCCGGGCGATCATGGCGCCGGTTTGCTTGTCACGCGCCACCAGTGGGTAGCTGCCGCCCGGATCGGGTGTTCTTTGCGCAGAGATCAGCAGGGTCTTCGTTACCAGCACCTGATCCCAGCCATTACCAAGCGGAGGCAACTCCACATCTTCCAGCATCGGGTGGTTCAGCACGCCGGGCGCTCCCGGTCCGTTCGGTACCTGCCACAGAATTTCGCCTGCGTTCATGTCGATCGCCGTGATTTGCCCATAGGGGGGCTTTATCAGAGGCAAGCCCCGCGGGCGCAAATTCGTGGTGACATTGCGCACATAATTCAAGGTAGCGTCTTCTGCGGTCGGCACCGCCAGTCCGGAGCGGCTCGGCGTGGAGACGGAGGGTATGTACAGGACGCCGGTTTCCGGGTCGACCGCGGCGCCCATCCAGTTGGCGCCACCGATGAATCCCGGCATATGAATCGTGCCGAAACTGGTTTCGGTAGGAAGTGAAGGCGGCGTAAAAATGGGCCCAAATCGATGTTGTTCGAGCATTGCCACAGCAGCCTCGCGCAGCTCCGGAGTAAAATCGATCAGGTCGTCCACGCTCAGGTTCTGGCGCTCGAACGGCGGGGGTTTGCTCGGGAACGGCTGGGAGGGCGAGGCGCGTTCCCCCGGCACATCGGATGCGGGAACCGGCCGTTCTTCGATGGGCCATATCGGTTCGCCCGTAATGCGGTCGAACGTGAACACGAATCCATGCTTGGTAACCTGGGCAACCGCCTCGACAGGTTCGCCGTCCACGATGATATCGATCAGGTTCGGCGCGGCCGGCGGGTCGTAATCCCAGAGGTCATGGTGCACCATCTGAAAATGCCATAGTCGCTGGCCGGTCTCCGCATCCAGCGCCACCAGGCTGTTGCCGAAGAGGTTGTCTCCGAGCCGATGTCCACCGTAGTTGTCATTGGTGGGAGAACCAACCGGCAGATACACGATGCCCGCCTCGAGATCGGCGCTCATCAGCGTCCACACATTGGCATGGCCGCTGTATTCCCAGGAACCGTCTTCCCAGGTTTCGTTACCCAATTCCCCTGGTTGGGGGACGGTATGGAAAGTCCATAGCAATTTCCCCGTGTTTACGTCGAATCCGCGCACATGACCCGGCGGCATCTCCTTGTAGTCGGGCTGGTCCGATATTGCCGATCCCACGACAATGACATCGTCCACGATTATCGGAGACGAGGTAACCGAGTAATTTATCGGAGCCTCACGCCGCGCCCGGGGAATGCCGGCGATTAGATCCACTCTGCCGCCTTCGCCAAACCCGGGAATCGCTTCTCCGGATTCGGCATCGACCTCAATCAGGTAACCGTCGCCGGTTCCCCACACGACCCGGGATTTTTCGCCGTCGGACCAATACGCCAGCCCGCGGTTGCTGAAGCCGAGCATCATGATCGGTATCCCCGAGGCATAGCTGCGGGGATCGTAGGTCCACAAGGTTTCGCCGGTGAGTGCATCGACGGCAGCGGCCTGATACAAGGGCGTGGAAATATAAAGCACGCCATCCACTGCCAGCGGGGCTGCTTTCAGCGCATTGATGCTGACCTCCGGAACATCGTTGGCAATCAGCAGATTCGGGTACTCGGTCTTTAATTGATCCAGATCGAAGCGACCGTCGATGGACTGCCAGCGCCACTTGATTTCAAGCCGGTCGAAGTTGTCCGCGGTAATCTGATCCAGGGAAGAATACTTGGTGCTGCCGCTGTCGCCGCCGAAATAGCGCCAATCTCCCTCGACCATTCCGGTTTGGGAATAGCCGGCGGAGGAGGCCACACAAATTGCGAGAAGGAACAGCCCGGGAATTCGTCTTGTCAACATGTGAGTCAACCTATCGGGAAACTGTGAACTTCACCGTACTGAGCCACTTTAGCGCTGTCAATGACCACGATGAATCGTGTAGCGAACAAATAAAGTGTCCGGTTTTAGAACACGTAAAGTGTCCGGTCGTACAGTGGTTGTTTTTCGAGGCGACCGGGAGGCTGTATGGGCGTGGCGCGACGGAAACAGGACCGGAGGTTGGCAGTGTTCGAAGACACGTATTCGATGTGGACGGAGCGTCGTTTGACGCAGGCGCGGGCGGCGGCGTTGCTTGGGGTTTGCGAGAGGACGTTCCGGCGCTGGGTGGACAGGTATCGGGAAGAAGAGGCGGAGGGGGGCGGCGTGGAAGCCTTGCGGGACCGCCGCGTTTCGCGCGCTTCGCACCTTGCGGCGCCGGTGGACGAGGTGATGCGGATGGTGGACGAGTACCGCACGCGGTATTGCGGCTGGAACGTGCGGCATTACTACACACGGTACCGTCGGGGCGGCGGGGAGCGCAGTTACAACTGGGTGCGGACGAAGTTACAGGAAGCGGGCGCGGTGCCGCGGGGCAAGGGCCGGGGCAAGCACCGCAAGCCGGCGCCCTGCGCCGGGATGATGCTGCATCAGGACGGCAGCACGCACGAGTGGACGCCGGGGGTGAAGTGGGATCTGATCGTGACGATGGACGACGCCACCAACGAGCATTACTCGATGTTCTTCTGCGAAGAGGAGGGTCTGTGGAGCAGTTTCCGGGGCATGCGTGAAGTCATTGCGTCCCGAGGCCTTTGCTGTTCGCTGTACACCGACCGGGGCTCGCATTGCTGGACGACTCCGGAGGCCGGGGGCAAGGTGGACAAGGAGCGGCTGACGCAGTTCGGGCGGGCGATGATGCGGGACCTGGGCATCGACATGATCCCGGCGTATTCGCCGGAGGCGCGGGGCCGTTCGGAGCGGGCGTTCCGGACGCACCAGGACCGGCTGGTGAAGGAATTGGCGGAAGCGGGGATCACGGAGATGGCCGCGGCGAACCGGTACGTGCGAGAGACCTGCCTACCGGCGTTCAACGCCGAGTTCGCCCGTCCGCCGAAGGAGGACCGCGCGGCGTTCGTGCCGCTGGGTGCGGCCACGGACCTGGACGCGACCCTGTGCGAGCTGCACGAGCGGGCGGTCGGCCGGGACAACTGCGTCCAGTTCGAAGGGCTGAAGCTGCAGTTGCCGTCGGATCGGCATCGGCCGCATTACCGCAAGGCGCGGGTGAAGGTTCGTCGGCACATGGGCGGCAGGCTGTCGGTGTGGCACGGACCCCGGCTGCTGGGACGCTACGCCGCGGACGGGCAATACCTCGCGGAGGCGTTGGCCGATGCGGCCTGATCGGCGCGGCGCGTGCACGGCGCTACGGTCGCTACGCTCCCTCCGCGCCGTGCCCGCGGCAGGATCGAAATCCGCGTCGGGAAAGCGGACAGTTTATATGTTTTAAAACCGGACACTTCTATTTGTTTACAACAGGCTGGGCCGGGTGGTGCTTCGCCCGGGAGATTCTGCGACTACGCTTCGCTCCGCGCAGAATGACTATGGGGCAGTACCAGTCCTGTGCGTGTATGGAGTCATCCTGCGCGAAGTCGCAGGATCTCGGCAACTAGCGTACCGCTTCTACCCGGCCGATGATTTCGAATATGCGCTCGGCATTGGCGCCGAGATCGACTACTCCGACTCGCGATACCGAGCGGACGTCCATGCGCGTGCCGGCGTCGGTTTCACGCAGCCTGACCACGAGATCGTCCTTGAATCCGAACCATAACGTGGTCGCCACTGCCTCGATTTCGCCCTGTTCGGGAGCCTCGCGCACGAGTTCGAGGCCCATGTCGATGAGAACGCTTCGCACGAGTTCGTACGCCTGGCCCCGCGACATATCGATGTCCAGCGGCCCCAGGTCGGGATAGCCTTCGCGCTGCAAGGGGCCGATCGTTTCGCTGTCGTAGAAGAGCGGGTTATCGCCTTCGCCGCGCAGCGACGCGACCACGGTGAACCCGGGAGGATCCTCGATATCCGTGCTCACGTTGTGAATTGGAGCCACGGTAAACGCCGACGCCACCGCGACGCCAAGATAGGTAGCTGCCAGCAGGGAAATCGCGGCGCCCGGCGCCGCGAGCGGCGGGCGCTCACCAGCCTTCCTGTAGCGCAACAGGGCGATGACGCCCAGGATCAAGCCTACAATTCCCATAACCAGGCCCAGGGGCGCGAGCAGCAATCCAATACCGAAAGACCACAGGCCAATGCGAGTGCCGAGCCCGCCGAGCACGGGAAGGAGAATTGCGAGCAGGCCGAGCCCCAAAGAGAACGAGGCGAGCTTGCTTCTTTTCGATGACGACTGATTCACACGGGTCTCCTCGAGAGATTGCGGGCGAGGCATGCGTCGCCCCTGCATGCCAAGTCATTCTATATCAGGGAAAGCTAGTCCGCATGGGGCGTGACGATATGCGCGGGAAGATCTTCATCCTTCGTCCTGGGCACGATGGCGGTCAAGGCGGAACCGAGCACCAGCACCATGGCGCCGCCGATGGAAATCCAGCCCAGCCGGTCCGAGAACGCGTAGTCCGGGTTCACGAGAACCACCAGTTTCAGCGAACTGATGGTGAACAACGGGGCCAGCGCCAGCACCGCGCTGACCTTGGACGCGTCCCAGCATTTCAGCGCTTCGGCGAAGCAGCCGTAGGCGATCACGGTATTCAGACAGGCGAAGGCGAGCAGGCCGTATTGCAGGTTGCTCAGGCCGAAAAGCGAGCCGGGGTTGATGAAAGGCAACAGCACCAGCGCGGAAATCACGTAAATGAGCGACAAAATCTGCGCGGAGCTGAATTCGGAATGCAGCTTCTTCTGCAATAAGGCATAGGTCGTCCAGCCAACCGCCGACGCCACCACGATCAGCACGCCGATGGTCTGCGCGTTTTCCGGATCGAGCAGTTCCAGCAGGCGATCATGAAAAAACAGCGCAAGGCCGACCACGATCAGCGCCGTTCCCAGTTTCTGGGCGATGGTGAATGGCTCGTGAAAGACCATCACGCCGCCGAATATCAGGAACAGCGTGGTCAACTGGATGACGGCTTCGGCGGTTTCGCCATTGACGAAATTCAGGGAGACGCTGAACAGGTAATAATTACTGCATAGTCCGACAGCGGCCAGCAGCAGCCACCAGCCGGCGCCGCCGATAAATTGCCGGGGTGCGGGCAACCTCCCCTGCCATGCCAGCCAGGGGAGCAGAATCGCCGCCGCGACCAGGAAGCGGTACCAGACTATGGTCTGGGCGTCCATGCCGAGCAGCAGTTCTTTCAGAGTTACCGGCAACATCCCCCACATGCCGGCCGCCACCAGGGACAAAAAGAATCCGGCGACGGGATTTCTCGCTTGGTTTTCCATGCAGTCTTGCGGATTCCCGGAATCCCCTCATTCAGGCCGGAGCGAGATTACCGCCCCAGGTTCAGATAGACGACGACATTGCTCGTGGAAGAACCGATAGCGGCGAGGTCGATATCTCCATCGCCGTCCATATCGGCCGCCGCGAGGCCGGATACCGCCACCCCGGCATCCAGATCTTCGCGGCGCCAGCGTTCCGCGCGGTCGTCGTATTGATAAATCGCCAACTGGCGCGGTTCGGAACTGCCGCCGGCGATGATTTCGTCAACGCCGTCGTTGTCGAGGTCAGCCGTGATCAGGCCATGGCCGCGGGCAATACTGTCATCGATTTCAATCCGGTTCCAGGGAAACTCGCTGCCCTGGTATACCACCACCTGATTGCCGTGCCAGGGTTCTATCGTGGCGACGAAGCGTCCGCCGCCGGGCACGCTGCCGACGCCGACTTCACTGGAGCCGATATTGGGCCGTTCAGAACCTTGCAGACCCTCGCCGATCCGGGTCTTCGCCACTGCCTGCCCATTGGTCGCGAGCTGGAAAAGATGCACGCCACCGAAACTCGCGGTCAGCAGGTCTTCCCGGCCGTCGCCGTCCCAATCCACGCTGCTCAAGCCATGGGACAACTCCAGGCTGTCGTCGAGGACCACGCCGTTCCAACTCTCTACCGACAAATCCTGCGGCACGGGATAGGATTTCAATTGCAGACCGACATCGTAAAGCGGTCCGCTGGCGCCGATGCCGGCAATCGGCAGGTTAACCAATTCCTGGCTGCCGTCCCCGTTCACGTCGGCCCAGCGGATTCGGTGAGACGTCGGAATCTCGTCGATGTAATGCGCCTGCCATGCTTCGTTGGACATGGGATCGCCGGGATTTTCCAGCCAATGAATCACGCCGCCGCCGGTGGTATTGCCGAGACTGAATTCGTGCGCCAGCGCCAGGTCCATGTCGCCGTCGCCGTCGATGTCGTGCGGCGCGCTGGAGATGTTGCCCTGCATCGTCGAAGTGACCGCGTATTTGTCCCAATCCGGATTGCGGAACCAGGCCAGTTGCCCCGGGTTCGTCGCCCAGGCGACGAGATCGGTCAATCCGTCGCCGTCGATATCGGCGAAATCCACGCCGTAACCGCCCTGGAATTCGGTGTCCAGCACCTGCCGCTCGAATTCCGGCAAGTCCTGAGCCGCGGTCCCGGCGGCCAACAAAAGCACGGAAGCGGCGCCCAACGCCCGGAAGCGGAAGCTGAAATTACTGATTTCCCTCATGCCCGGAGCACCATTCGCAGTATCGATTCGGAAGGGCGGATCAAGGTACTGGCAATTCCGCCGCAAAGCAAACGCTTTCCGGGCTTCAGCCCATGTGGCGCGAGAACCGGGCCTTGAGGAAGTCCATCTGGTCGGCGAGCACGTTGTGATTGGTCAGATAGAGAAACTCGTACTGATTGGGCACGAAAGGAATCGCGAGCAATTGCATGCCCGCTTCCTCCGGCGTGCGGTCGGCTTTGTGGTTGTTGCAGCGGCGGCAGGAAGTCACGACATTGGTCCAGCGGTCCCTGCCGCCCCGGGACAAGGGCAACACGTGGTCGCGCGAAAGATCGGCGCTCGCGCGCTCATTGCCGCAATACATGCAAAGATTCTGGTCGCGGCGGAAGAGGATGTTGTTTTCCAGCGGCGGCTGGTACTGGTCCCGATGCACCTTGCCTTCGCAGGCAACGATGCTCGGCAGCCTGAGTACGGAACGCTCTCCGAGCCGGTTGTATCCGCCGCGAATTTCGAGCACGGCCTCGCCCATCGACCAGATAACCATTTCCTTGACGATGAGTGTGGCGGTCTCTTCCCGCGTCAGCCAGGCCACTGGCGAGCCGGCCTTGTTCAACCTCAATACTTTCGCGTTCATGCAAAAATCCCTGTCGCGATTGCGAAGCCAGGCTCAAGCTGTATATCGGCTTGAACGCGGTGGATTGTAACCTCCCCCCGCGCGTTGTCGAGGTTTAAGGACAAATTTAGAGCCCGAATTTTGTGCTTCAACCCGACGGCGACTCACGTTGTGCAGACTCTTGGTGCTGTCATTCTGCGCGTAGCAAAGCGAAGTCGCAGAATCTCCCTCCCCGGCGCCTGGACTGTGCAGACTGTTGCCGTTCCGGTTAGGCTTGCCCTCTTACGGGTTGAACTCAACTGGGAGGTTTCATGAGCGGGGATATCGAGAAGCGTGACGAACCCACGCTGTTGATCGGGGATCGGCTTTCGATCAGCACCTTGCTGCGAGTGTTTCGCTTCAAGATCGTGGTCACCTGGACCTTGACCATACTTGAAACCGCGGTGCTCGCCTTGTTTCCGCTGCTGATCGGGCGCTCGATCGACGGGCTGCTGGGGGACGAATACACGGCTTTCTACCAATTCATCGGGGCCATGGCGGTTTTGACCGTCGTGGCGACCGGGCGGCGGGTGTACGACACGCGAGCCTATGGTTCGATGCGCGTCGCGCTGGGCCGGGCCCAGGCGCATCGCGCCGGCGAAGAGGCAGTTTCGGTCACCAATGCGCGTGTGCTCATGGGGCGCGAACTCGTCGACTTCCTGGAAAAGGAAGCGCCGTTGTCGATTACCGGGCTGATCCATATCTTCGTCGCAATTGCCGTGCTGTTTTCCTTTCACGGCCTGCTGGCCCTGGCCGCCGGATCCGCCGCCGCGGTGATGCTCGGAATCTACAGCTTGTCCGCGCGCCGCTTCTTCAACCTCAACTCCGATCTGAACGAGCAGACCGAGGCGCAGGTCGCAACGCTGGAAAGTCGGGACCTGAGCAAGGTTACGGCGCATCTCGTCGGACTGCGCCGGCACGAAGTGCGGCTGTCGGACACCGAATCCGTGGTCTACGCGCTGATTTTTATCGCGCTGCTGACGATGCTGGGTTTCAATCTCTGGTTCGCGGCGACACGGACCGGCGCGACTCCCGGCGAAATATTTTCCATCGTCACCTATTCCTACGAGTTCATCCAGATGTCGGTAATCCTGCCGATGGCCTTGCAGAACCTGACGCGCCTGGCGGAAATCACCGAACGTATCAACAAGGCGCAACCCGCAGCCTGAGACTGAATCGCCGAACCGCTAGCGATCGATTCAGTTTCATGTACAACGGTAGTGGCGAGGCATGCCTGGCCCCTATCGATCCCGCACACGCGTTTGCTATTTTGCCCGGCCCGGCACAGAATCGGGCGGGCGCAATTCGAGAGAGTAGAAAAATGTTGAGATTCTTGAAGTGGCTGGTAATCGTCATCGTCGGCACGGCGCTTGCCGTCTGGATATTCCTGCTGGCCATGCGGCTGAGCGACGGGCCCGTGGCGGTCATCCCCGGCGGCCCTTTCCGCAGCGGCGAACCCACCCCGGTCCCCGACGACTGGAGCTTTCTGCGCGACCGAATGGAAGTCGAGTTCCAGACCATGGATCCGGCGACGACCCGCACGGTGTGGGTCGGCGTCCACGAAAGCCGGCTGTTCCTGGTCAGCGGTTACATGAACTCCTGGTACGGCGGCATCTGGAAACAGTGGCCGCACTATATGGGCGACGATACCCGCATCGTACTGCGCGTGGATGACAGCCTATACGACCTCGAACTCGAGCGCGTGATGGGCGGCCCCGACGTGGCGCCGGTCCTTTCCGAGTTCGCCAGAAAGTACGGCGGCGCCGATCCAGGCGCGGTAACGAATGACGATGCCGTCACTTCGGAGTCGGTATGGATGTACGAAGCGTTCGCGCGGTAGGCGGTAGCGGTCTGGATAAGGAGAATAATATGGCGAAATACTATGCAAGCAGTCCGGTAGACGGACTCGTGCCTCTCAATGGCGAGACCCTGATCGAGGCGATCGAAGACGCGGCCAACCGCGACTGGAAGTTCACCGACGGCACGATTCCTATTTTCGACGGCAGTGCCAAACCCATCGCCTGGATGGACCCGGAAGACTGTGCCTGGACCCTGACCCCGCCCGCCACCTGGTGGCCGGCCAAATCGGACTCTCACGACGCCAGGGAAAAGAATATCAGGCACTAGGGCGGTGGCCGGTCTCGCACGGGGTCGGCATTCGTGCCATGATTTCCATTCTTTCGATCAAACCGGACGCGAAAATACGATGAAGACCGATACCGTTTCCCGAACGCTGTTGCCCTTGGCCGTGCTGCTGCTTGCCGCCTGCGGCGAGGCGCCGACCGAAACCGGCGCGAGTTTCGAAGAGGCCTTGCAGACGCAACTGATCCAGGCAATCCCGGGCGATGTCATCGAGATTCCGGCCGGGGTGCACGAGATCTCCCGCAGCCTTTCGCTGACGGTGCCCGGCGTGACCATTCGCGGTGCGGGAATGGATCGGTCGGTGCTCTCATTCCGCAACCAGATTCAGGGCGCCGAAGGGCTGCTCGTGACGGCGGATGATTTCGTGATCGAAGATCTCGCCATCGAGGACACCGTGGGCGATGCGCTCAAGATCAACAACAGCAACAACGTTGTCGTCCGCCGGGTGCGCACCGAATGGACCAACGGGCCCGATTCCGAAAACGGCGCCTACGGCATTTACCCGGTGCAGTCGCGCAACATCCTGATCGACGGCTCGGTGGCCATCGGCGCGGCCGACGCGGGCATCTATGTCGGCCAGTCGAGCCAGATCATCGTGCGCAACTCACGCGCCGAATACAACGTCGCCGGCATCGAGATCGAGAATTCGACCTATGCCGACGTCTACGACAATGTCGCCACCAATAACACCGGCGGCGTTCTTGTGTTTGACCTGCCCAACCTGGAAGTCCAGGGCGGCCAGGCTACCCGCGTGTTCAACAATCTGATCGAGGGGAACAACACGGCCAATTTCGCGCCTCCCGGCGCCATCGTCGGTAATGTGCCCGCCGGCACGGGGCTGCTCGTGCTGGCCAACGACAACATCGAAGTGTTCGAGAACCGCTTCGCCGGCAATGACAACGTCAACATCATGATCTACAGCTTCGTGCTCGGCGGCCGAGTCGTTGACGACCCGAACTACGACCCCTACCCCGAACAAATCCACATCCACGACAACGTCTTCGAGGGCGGCGGCACGGTTCCGGCCCATACATTGCTGGCAGCGTGGCACGAGCAGACCGGCGAGAATTCTCCCGACATCGTCTGGGGCGGCCTCATGAAGGAAGGCGCTTCGGTGGAAAACCTGATCTGTCTCGGAGAGAACGCGGGCCAGTCGTTCATGAATCTGAACGGCGGCAGCGACCCGGAAATGGTCAGCACCGACCTCGCCCCTCATAGCTGCGCCCTGCCGCGGCTGGCGCCGGTGGAGTTGGAAACGCCGGGGGACTAGGCGCTCTTTCGCAATTTTCTCCAGCCGCCATTGGCGGCCCAGTAGCCAAACTGGGCCAACACGATCAGCGCGATGAAAAGCGGAAAGCTGCCCCAGTCGCGGCCTACCTGGAAGTAGAAAACCGCCTGATAGTCGCGCGCTTCGGTCGGATGGCTGGCGGTGACGATGCCGATATAGCTTCCTTGTTCGGTGAATTCGTGGCTGGCGCGATAGTAACCGCTCGGTTCGATTGACGGCTCCTGATAATACTCGGTGAGCGGTTCCAGATCTCCCATGGCGAGGATGTCGTCCCAGTCGGCGAAACGTCCTGTTCCGGTCTCGTCGCGGATGATGCGGAAGTCGACCCGCATTTCCTGTAGCAGTTCGTGCAGGTATTCCATGATGAAGACGGACCGCGCGGCGCCGGGAACGTCCTCGCAAAACTCTTCCGCTCCCCGGGATTCGGGCTGGAAAATCGTGAAATGCGCGGTAAGGAAGTCGATATCGATTACGCAGAGATCGTCTTCAAGGGCGACGCTGCCATGGGCATGCGCCGGCTCCGCCAGGCCTGCCGTCAACAGGCCGACGAAAACAGAAACAATCAGCAGTTGTCGCATCAACCGGCCGGAGCATCCCCTTACCAGGGAATGACGGCGCCGTCGTATGCAAAAAAGCCGCCTGAATCCGGCTGACCGACGCGATCGATCACGCGCAACATGCCGCTGACGCTGGTGTGCGCGTCGATCAGCGCATTGGGGCCTCCCATGTCGGTCTGCACCCAGCCGGGATGCAGCACCACCGAAACGAAATCTTCGCCCGCCAGGTCCACGGAAAGGCTTTTCACCGCCGCATTCAGGGCGCTCTTGGAACTGCGGTAAGCATAGGAGCCGCCGCCGCGGTTGTCGGCGATGGAGCCCATCTTGGAAGTGATGAAGACGAGTTTTCTCCCTGCGCCCCCGCGCAGATTCGGCAGCAAGGTCTGGGCCAGCAGGATCGGCGCGATGCAGTTCACGCGCATGACTTCGGACCAGTTGTCGCCTTCGAGTTGACCGATTGCGGCGCCGCGGGGGCCGTACACCCCGGCGTTGTTGATCAGCACGTCAATTGCCTGGCCATCGAGTTGCCGGCCGAGAGCGGCGATGGACTTGTCGTCCGCGACTTCGAGTTCCAATACCTGGAGATTCTCGTGCGTGTCGTACAAGCCGTCGAGTTCACTCATCGAGCGGTCGCCGCGACAGGTGGCGATCACGTTCTCGCCCCGGCCGGCCAGTTGCCTTACGAATTCCAGGCCCAATCCGCGGCTTGCGCCGGTCACCAGGTAAGTAGCCATGTCTCCTCCACCCGCTCGGGAAAGGCGCAAATCTACTAGCATGAAGCGAGACAGTCAAAAAGCCACGGGTGGCTCGCTGGCCCTTGTCCCGAATGGCGGGGTAACATCCCCGCATGCGAACTTTCCACCTGCTCGCACCCGGCTTGCTGCTGGCCTCTTCCGCGCTGGCGCAGGACGCCGAGGAGATCGTCGTAATCGGCGTGGCGCCTGCCGATACCGGCCTGGAATTGCGCAAGATTCCCTATCCGGTGCAGACCGCCGATGCCGAAGATCTCGCCAACGCCGCCGCGACCAGTCTCGCGGATTTTCTGCGCGGCGCCTTCGGCAGCGTTTCTCTGAACGACGCCCAGAACAATCCCTTGCAGCCGGACCTGCGGTATAGAGGTTTCACGATTTCTCCCCTGCTCGGCCTTGCCCAGGGCATGGCCGTTTATCAGAACGGCATACGCATCAACGAACCGCTCGGCGACACGGTAAACTGGGACCTGCTGCCGCAATCCGCGATCGACAGCATCGCACTGACGGGAGGCGCCACGCCGCTGTTCGGTCTGAACAGTCTCGGCGGTTCCATGGCCATCGACATGAAGGACGGCTTCGGGTACGAAGGCTTCGGCGCCGACCTCAGCGCCGGCTCCTTCGGTCGCAGCCGCGGCAGCCTCGAATTCGGCGGCAACAATGGCTCAGTCGCCTACTACCTGAACCTGGAAGACTTCCGCGAAGACGGCTGGCGCGACCATTCCGAATCCGACGCCTTCAACGTCTACGGTACGCTGGGCTGGCGCGGCGATACCGGCCACGTAAATCTGAACTACCAGCATGGGGAATCCGAACTGATCGGCAATGGCTCCTCACCGGTTGAACTGCTGGAAATCAACCGCGCGGCAATTTTCACCGGCCCCGACATCACCGCCAATGACATGGACATGGTAAGCCTGGATTTCAGCCGCGTAGTCAACGACGGCAACAGCATCGGCGGAAACGTTTTCCTGCGCCGCAACGACACCAGCGCCTTCAACGGCGACGCATCCGAGTACGACCTCGGGGAATTCGAGGAAGACGACCTTTCAGGCACAGGCATCCTGTCCGACGAGGCGATCAACAATCTCAGTGACCGCAGCCAGGAAACCCGCGGCGCGGATTTTCAATGGACTTCGGCAACCAACCTGTTCGGCTTCAGCAGCCGCGTCGTTCTCGGCTCGGCCTGGCATCGCGGCGAATCCGATTTCGACTCGGTGGTGGAGTTGGCTGAAATCGACCCCCACAGCCGCCTGACCACGGGGCTGGGCACCGGCACATTCGTCGACGAGGACGCCACCCTCATCAATACCGAAACCGAATCGACCAGCATCTATTTCACCACTACCACCGATCTCGGCGAGACACTGGCGCTGACGATCTCGGCGCGTTCGAACCATACCGACGTCAGTCTGCGCGACCTCTCGGGCGAGCGGCCCGAGTTGAACGGCGATCACGGTTTCTCGCGCGTCAATCCCGCCATCGGCCTGACCTGGCAGGTGAATGAGAATCACAATTTCTACGCGTCTCTGGGCGAGTCGAGTCGCACGCCGACGCCGATCGAACTCGCCTGCAACGAATACGTCTACGACCTGGCGGTGGAATACGCCATCGCCGACGGCGAGGACGCCGACGATGTCGAATTCGAATGCCGGCTGCCCAATGCTTTCCTCGCCGACCCGCCGCTCGAAGATGTCGTCGCCCGCAACCTGGAACTGGGCGCCCGCGGCATGCTCGACGAGAACACGAGCTACGGCCTGAGCCTGTTCCGCACCGACAACGAGAACGACATCCTGTTCCAGACCACAGGCCGCGCCACCGGCCTGTTCGCCAACGTCGACCGCACCCGCCGCCAAGGCGTCGAGGGCAATCTCGCCGGCAACATGGGTGAGCTGGACTGGTTCGCCGCCTACAGCTTTGTCAGCGCCACTTTCGAGGACGATTTCCAGGTGCTGAGCCCGAATCACGTCTTCGCCGACGAGGAAGGCGAAGTCACCGTACTCGCCGGCGACAGCATTCCGGGCATTCCGGCGCATCAATTCAAGCTCGGCGCCGACTACGCCCTCGACGAGCGACTGGTCCTGTCGCTCGACCTGATCGCCAACAGCGGCCAATACCTGCGCGGAGACGAGTCCAACGAACTCGATGCAATCGACGGTTACACGCTGGTGAATCTCGGCGCCCGCTATCGCGTCAACGACAGACTGTCGCTATACGCCCAGGTCCACAATTTGTTTGATTCGAAGTTCGAGACCTTCGGCCTGCTCGGCGAAGAACCCGACGAAGTCGAAGTGCCCCTGATCGAGGATTTCGAGATACCGGTCTTCCTCGGCGCGGCGCCGCCGAGAGCCGGCTTTCTCGGCCTGCGTTACCGTTTCTGATCATTCTCCGGCCCGGCTGCCGGTAACGGACATTTTGCGGCCTCTTTCGCTGAAATACTGCATGTATATACAGTATATTGCCTGGAATTTGCCCCAGGCAAGCCCCGAAACATGAAATTTTCGTAAAAAAGCCCCGCCGGGGCTAAAGCAATAGGTTGAAATGCCGCTTAGGAAATCAAGGAGTTAGCAACCTTACAAGGAGAATCAAGATGCGTAGTGGACCGGATATTATCTGGGTAATGACCGCGGTACTCGTCGTTGGAACCCTGTTCACCACCGTCGCCCAGGCATTGATGTAAGCCGAACGCGCCCGCTAACGACCAAACCCGATTTCAGCCGCTATCCCCGCGATAGAAGATTCGCTCGGGCGTAACCACCGCGTCAAGCGGCACGTCCCATTCCCTGACGGGCAGCGCATCCAGTAACTGGCATTCATGCGCCAGGCCCACGAGCATGGGCCGGGATTCGGAACTCGTCAGGCGAAAAGCGAAAGCCCGGTCGTAGAAGCCCTTGCCGTTGCCGAGCCGGGCGCAATCGCGGGTAAAGCCAACCAGGGGCACGAACGCCAAGTCCAGGGATTGCGGCTCGATATGCGTTCCTTCCGCAGGCTCGGGAATTCGCCAGCGATTTTCCGCAAGGCTTGAGCCGGCCTCGTACCTGACGAAGTCGAGGTCATGTTCCCCGGCGATCACCGGCAGGAAGCAGCGCTTCTTTTCGTCGAGCGCGAGTCGCAATAGCGGACCAGACGAGATTTCTCCGGCGACGGCCATATAGAAAGCGACCTGCCTGCCGGCGCGGAAAAATTCCCGGTCGCGAATTTTTTCAAGCAGGCCCGTGGCGGCGCTGCTTTGCTCTTCCGATGGAAGGCTGCGCCTGAGACGGCGCAAACGGACACGCAAGGCATTCAGCTCCTGCGTCATCCTCCTTCACCTGTAGGGCAGTCCCCCAAGACACCGCTACCAAAGTTGCCCTGAACCCTGTGGTTCAGGTGGTGGCCCTCGCGAAGTATCAGGCTTTCCGGCAGCCGGACATGCACAACAACTTCTTTCGAGACAGCCTCCGGGTACAAAATTATCGGGTCAAGAACATTTTTGATTGGCAAATGCCCCAGGGAACCGAACCCGCAGTATATCTTGGCCCGGCGGCGGGGGGAAATCGTCAGCGCGGATCAGTCCCGCAGCTCTTCCCCGCCGGCCAGGACGCGGTCGAGCTTGTCTTCGAGTTGCCCAAGGCGGACATCGTCGCGAACCGACCCGCCCCCTTTCCCGCCAGATCCGGTCAGCAGTTCATGGGCGATGTTCAAAGCCACCATGACGGCTATCTGTTCCCGCTCGAGGTTGGGGCCGCGGCGCTGGATCCGGTACATCCGCTCATCGATATAGCGGGCGGATTCCATCAGCGCGCTGCGCTCTTCGGGCGGACAATTCACCCGGTAGCTCTTGTCGAGAATGGTAAGCAAGACGGTATTGCTGTCGTCGGCCATGTCGGTCCCCGGTGAATCAGGCGTGTTCCAGCGCCTTCAGGCGCATCAGAATGGCTTGCAGACGCTGCTTCGCTTCGCGGTTCTTCTCCAGCAACTGCCGTCGTTCGGTACGCAGGTTCTGCTCGTTATCCTTGAGCAACTGATTCTCCTCACGCAATTTCCCGCACAGGGCGATCAAGTCATCGACCTTTCCATGCAGCGCTTCGATTCGGTCTTCTTCCATAGGGTAAGCGTCCAGCCTGTACCATCCCGCGACTATAGAACCGCCTGCCGAAAGGGTCAATAACGAAGGAGCGTCTGCTTGGGTTTGCCGACGGTTCCCGCTATGCTTGCGAGCGCATCGTGGAAATATCATGACCCACTACTGTCCGGTTAAAACTCGAATAATTTCAATTGCTTGTCTTCCATGTCATTTTCCGGGGTTTGGCCGGCATCCGGAAAACCCTTGTCCAGCGGGATTTTCTCGAACAAAGTGACCGAAAACACCTGCAGCAAAGTGTAGAGCGATGCGTCCAGTTCGAGGCGTTTTTTGACTATGGCCACCAGCACATACACGGACACGGCGACCCAGATTTGTGTCTTCACGGCGTTCACGGAAGTACCGTAGAATTTCTTGATTCTCAGGTGCTGCTTGATCCATTTGAAGAACAGCTCGATCTGCCAGCGCGCCTTGTACAACTCGCAGATGGTCAATGGCGGAGGGCCGAACAGATTGGTAAGAAAGACGAGGGTCTTTTGGGTTTCCGGATCCTTGAAACGGATGCGGCGCAGGTGGCGGGGATAGCGCTTGCGGCTGTAAAAACCCGACAGCGCCACGGTCTGATCGCAAACGATTCCCCGGGGCCGGTCGTTCGGCGCCGAGTACACGCGGCGCAGGTCGGCGTTCGATTTGGCGCGGGTGACAAAGAACGCGCCCGCCTCGTGCAGCGCAAAGAGCCGCTCGAAATCGAGGTAGGCCCGGTCCATCACGTACACCGCCGCCGGTTCCGGCATCAGCAGGTCGAGCGCGTTGACGTCGTGCAGCTTGCCGTCGGAAACGTGGATGAAGCTGGGAATGTTTCCGCGCAGGTCGAGCAGCGTGTGCATCTTCACCGCGGCCTTGGCTTGACGGAACGGCGCCCAGGGAAACAGCGACAGGCAGAGATCGATGGTGGTCGAATCGAGCGCGTAGACCGTGTTCGACAGGTCCAGCCCCAAATCCTCTTCGGCGTAGAGCTTTCGGGCCTGGACGATCAGCCGCTGCGCGAACTCGGCGAAGATGCGCCAGTCCCGGCGTTCGTTGGCGTCGGCCAGGGTGGAACGCCGGACGGGGGAGCGGATGCCCATGTGGTACAGCTTGGCCGACTGCGCCGAAAGCACCGCCTCGATGTCGCGGAGGCTTTCGCGATAGGTCAGTTGCGCGAAGGCCATCGTGCGAAAGTGATCGGTGCACGGAAGCGCGCGGACCCGGTGGTTGCCGTGGTAACGCTCGACGATGCGGGAGAAGGTCGTCCAGGGAAGAAAATCCATCAACTGCGCGAAAAGGGTCTTGCCTGTGTACACGATGCGGCCTCCGGGAACGTATTCCCGGAAAGTCGCCTGAAACCGCGCCCGCGTTCAAGTCGGCACCACAAAAAAACGCTGATAAGTATCGTATAATCATGTGGTTAAGAGGCTCTTTGCCTCAGTTAACCGGACAGTAGTGATCATGACCATCGACTCAAGGGAATTCAGCCGGCGCCGGGCGGCGCTGATCGAAGCACTGCAGCCCGGCAGTATTGCCTTGCTGGCGTCGGCGCCTGAGCGGGTGCGCAGCCGGGATGTACATCACGCCTATCGCCAGGACAGCGACTTCTTCTATCTGACCGGTTTTGCAGAAGCCGGCGCCCTGCTGGCGCTTGTGCCCGGCCGAAAGGAAGGCGAAGCCGTGCTTTTTTGTCAGCCGAAGGATCCGCAGAAGGAACTGTGGGAAGGCGTTCTGCTCGGCCCGGACGCGGCGGTTGAAACGCTGGACATAGACCAAGCGTATCCCATCGGCGAAGTCGACGGGATCGTGCCGGAACTCATGGCCGGCAGGGAACGGATTCATTATCGCATCGGCTTTGATGCGGATTTCGACGAAAAGGTCATGGGCTGGGCGCGCGCCGCCCGCGCGAAGGCCCGCCACGGCGGCCCGGCGCCAGGGCAGTTCCTGCTGCTCGACGATCTGCTGCACGAGATGCGTCTGTTCAAGAGCGAGGAAGAGATCCGATTGATGGGAGAAGCCGCGCGGATTTCCGCCGAGGGGCACCGGCGCATCATGCAATATTGCCGGCCGGGTATTTACGAGTACGAACTCGAGGCCGAATTGCTGCATTGCTTCCTGCGCAACGGCAGCCGCGCCGCGGCGTACGGCTCTATCGTCGGGTCCGGGGCCAATGCCTGCATCCTGCATTACGTCAGCAATGAAGCCCGGGTCGAGGACGGCGATCTCGTGCTGGTCGACGCCGGCTGCGAATTCCGGCATTACGCCGCGGACATCACCCGCACTTTCCCCGCCAACGGCCGCTTCAGCGCCGAGCAACGCGAGATTTACCAGGTCGTCCTGCAAGCCCAGGCCGCGGCCATAGAAGCGGTGCGCCCCGGCGCGTCCTGCGACGCGCCGCAGCAGGCCGCGGTCGATGCGATCGTCGACGGACTGCTGCAACTCGGACTGTTGTCCGGCACGGCCGATGAAGTCATCGAAACCGAGGCGTACAAGCCCTTCTACATGCATCGCGTCGGACATTGGCTCGGCATCGATGTGCACGACGTGGGCAGTTACCGCAACGGCGAAGACTGGCGGCCCTTCGAGCCGGGCATGGTGACAACCATCGAGCCGGGAATCTATATTGCGCCGGATAACGAGGACGTCGCGCCGCGCTGGCGCGGCATCGGCGTGCGTATCGAGGACGACGTGCTTGTTACCGAAAGCGGCAATCGCATTCTCAGCGATGACGTTCCCCGTGGCATGGAAGACATCGAAGCCATCATGGCGGCTGCCTGAACCCTGCCATGCCCCTTCCCGGGAACAAGCGCGAGCGCCCCGTCGTGGTGGTCGGCGGCGGTTTCGCCGGCGCGAGTTTCGCGCTCGCGGCAGCAGGCCCGAAAACTCCGGTGTTGGTGGTGGAAGCCATCGCCCCCGGAGGCGAGGCCGGTGGATTCGATGCCCGCTCCACCGCGCTTTCCTGGGGAACGCGCCGCATCTTCGAATCGCTGGGCGTATGGGGCGATCTCGGCGCCGCTCCCTGTCCGATTCATCGCATTGAAGTTTCGGACCGGGGCCATCTCGGCGGCGTGAGTTTCGATCATGACGAGCAGGGGCAGGAAGCGCTCGGTTACGTGGTGGAGAATCACGTCCTCGGCGGCGCCTTGCGTGAAAAGGTGGCAGCTTCGGAGCATATCGACCTGCTCGCTCCGGCCAATGTGTCTTCAGCCGAGCCGGTTCCCGAAGGCATGAAATTGAGCATTCGCCGGGGCGAGAACGAGCAGGATCTGACCGCGGCGCTGACCGTGCTCGCCGACGGCGGCAGGTCCCCCATCGCCGCGCGACTCGGCATCGGACGGCAACTGAAGTCTTATGAACAACATGCCCTCGTCGCCAATGTCGCACTGGAGAAATCGCATCGCAATATCGCTTTTGAGCGATTCACCGAACACGGGCCGCTCGCGTTGCTGCCCTTGCCGACGATGGAAGGCGTTTACCGCGCTTCGCTGGTCTGGACCTTGCCGGAACCGCTGGCGCTGGAAAACATGGAACTGGGCGAGGCCGAATTGCTGCCACGGCTGCAACGGGAATTCGGGCCGGGCATGGGCCGTGTTACCGGCATCGGCCGGCGGGCCTGTTTTCCATTGCAATTGAGCCGGGCGAGCGAGCAGGTGCGGCCGGGTCTGGCGCTGCTCGGCAATGCCGCCCATACTTTGCATCCGGTGGCCGGCCAGGGTTTCAACCTGGCCTTGCGCGATTGCATGGCGCTGGCCGGTGTGGTGCGCGAGGCAAGGGAACGCGGGCAATGGCCGGGCGACATGTCGGTATTGCAAGGCTATATCGACGAGCAGGAATTCGATCAGGAAAAGACCATCCTGTTCACCGACCTGCTGGTCAACCTGTTCTCCGGCAATAGTGCCGCCAAGGCCGGTTTCCGGCGACTGGGGTTACTGGCGCTGGACTTGCTGCCGCCCATGCGCCGGCGCTTTGTCAGTAATGCAATGTGGTGAGATCGCTCTATCCTTCGGCGTTCTTGTCGACCACGGTCATGCCGAGCCATTCGGCGACCAGCGCGGGTTTTTCCTCGTCTTCGATATCGACGGTCACGGCGTATCGGGTCAGGTAACGGCCGGGTTGTTTCTCTTCGGCTGAAGCAAGATTGAATCGTGCCCGGATGCGCTGGCCTGATCTGACGGGATTGACGAAGCGTACGCGGTCGAGGCCGTAGTTGATGCCCATGACGGTGTTTTCGAGTTTCAGGCCGCCGCCGCGGGAACTGAGGGCGCTGAGCAGGGACAGGGTGAGGAAGCCGTGGGCGATGGTGCCGCCGAAAGGGGTTTGGGCGGCTCGGTGGGCGTCGACATGAATGTATTGGTGATCGTCGGTGGCGTCGGCGAACTGGTCGATTCGATCCTGTTCGATGGTCAGCCAGTCGGTTACGCCGACTTCTTGCCCGATGTGGTCTTGCAGGGCATCTGCTGGAATCACTTTGTTCATGTTCTCCTCTCCGCCAGTGCAAAGTTCGGCAGTCTATCAGCTACTTGTCTGTTGCGGTAATTGTGGCTTCGATCCGTCGTCGTCGGGTTGGGGCGTCCGCAGCACTTCTCTCCAGGCCGATGGCGACGGATCGAAGCCACCTCAGGTTAACGCCCGGATAGGATCGAAGCGGCCTTTCAGGACGGCTTCCGAGGCGCCGGGTTGCATCCAGTGATCTATGGCCGTGGCGTAGACCTGGCGGAAGTCGACCGTGTGTTGCAGGTTGTCGCCGTCGACCAGGTTGGTCAGGCTCGGGGGCGTGCCGTAGTGGCCCGCGGTGACCGGTTTGCCGGCCAGGAACATCACGTTGGCCGAGCCGTGGTCCGTGCCGAGGTTGGCGTTTTCCGGCACGCGGCGGCCGAACTCGGAATAGACCAGCACCAGTACGCGGTGAGCCTGTCCGATGCGTTCGAGGTCGCGGATGAAACCGTTGATGGAGTCCGCCGTGTAGGCAAGGATGCGCTGATGCAGATTGGCCTGTTGCACGTGCGTGTCGAACGCGTTGTTGCGATAGGACACATGATAGATGCGCGCCGGCAGCCCGGCTTCGATGCAGGCCGCTACCTTTGGCAAGTCCATGCCGTTGAGGCCGTAGTCGACCGGTGTGCTGTAGTTTGACCATGCATCGCGGATCTGCGCCGACGCGGTCAATGCGCTGCGCGCCACGTCGTTTAGAAATGCGCGGCTCGGATTGCCGGCGGATTCGTCCACGCGTTGCATCAGCGATTCCTGCGTTAGAAAGGCGCGGCGCTGGAAACGGTTGGGGTCGTCGAACACCACCGGAGTATGCAGCCGGCTTTTCACGGCGAGCGACTGGGCCGAGGCGATGTTGATCAGCACATCGGTGCCCGAAGCGCCGTCGAGGGCGTCGGCGAGTCGGCCGAGCCAGCCGAATTCGTCGCCGCGATTGGGCGCGGCCGTATGCCAATACGCCATCGAGGTGAAATGCGAATAGGAAGGCTGTTCATAGCCGCAGCCGTGAACGATGGCGAAGTCGCCGGAATTCCACAGCCTTTCAAAGCCCAGCAAGCCGGGATTGAGGCCGAAATGGTCGTCGAGTTTGCGCACTTCGTCGGGCTTGATGCCGATGGTCGGGCGATGCCGGTAATAGGCGTCGTCGCCATGCGGCACGATCGTGTTCAGGCCGTCATTGCCGCCGGAAAGCTCCACGCTGACCAGGATGGGTTGCTCCCGGTCGGCCTGGGCCCAGGCGCGGGGGCTGAACAATGGCGCGGCGGCCAGGGCGCTGACGGTGGTCAAACCGCCGGCCAACAGGCTGCGTCTGCTGATCCCCTTGCCGGGGGCGGGCTTCTTGACCATGGTTTTTCCTCCGAATTTTTTCGTATTCAATTCAGTTGATATTCCGGGCGGCTGAGCAACACATGCAACAGCCCCCGCAGGTATTCTTCCATATAGCTGGTGGCGGACGGGATATCCCTGGTGCCCAGTTCGGCTTCGAGATAATCGGCCATGGCCAGCATGGTGGCCGTCTCCGGCGGCACCGTGAAAAAGCGCTGGGTAAGATGCGCCACCACTTCCTCCGGAGTTTCCAGGCCGGCTTCCTCGACCATGGCGGTCAGGTCGAGCCGCGCCATATCCCGCGCGATGGGCTTCACCCGCTCCACCGCCATCTGCCAGCCGCGATAACTGCCGTAACGGGTATTGAATGCCTCGTCGGCGTCCGCAAGCAGGTTGGAGGCGGCCATCTCGTTCATGTCGGCGCTTTCTTCGGCGACCACCGGCGGCAGGGTCGCGGACGAGATGTCCATCCCGCGCCGCAGTTTTTCATGAACGCCGAGGATGCCTTCGCCGCCATAGCCGGGATGGCGGTCCGGCGGCAGGAAGGCGATGTCGGGGAAAACGACGTCGAGCACGAAATTTCCGCGTTCGAACAACAGGCTCGGGGTAATCCAGGCGCGTCCTTCACTCCAGCCGGCTACCGTCGGCGGATGCATCAATCGCTGGCCGAGGGAGCCGGTGACCCGGTTGAAGTCCGGCGTGCCCGGAATGCTATCCAGCCCGAGCAGGCGATAAGTGGAGACCACGTATTCCGTCGGCCCCTTGATGCGGTTGCCGATCACCTCGGGCCGATAGAAGTCCCGCGACACGAACAAATGCTCCATGTAGGCCGCGATGTCGTAGTTCGAGTCCATAAGCCAGGCGCCGAGTTCCTGCGCCGAGGCATCGTCGAGTTCTTCGCTGACAAAATAGTTGTAGATCTTGCGGGCGATGAATTTCGCCGTGGCGTCCTGTTCGAGAATAATGTCGATGACTTCGACGCCGTCAAAATTTCCTTCCCGGCCGAGTACGCGCTTTTCGCCGAAATCGTGATCCTCGGTAACGACCTTGAATTCGAGACCTTCATAATTCCAGCCGGTGAACGCCCGGGCCGCCTCGCGCACGTCGGCCTCGCCGTAGTGCCCGACGCCCATGGTGAACAGTTCCATGATCTCCCGGGCGAAGTTCTCGTTCGGCGAAGCCTTGGTGTTCACGCCTGCATCGAGAAAATTGAGCATGGCCGGGTCCTGGGCGACGCCGATCAGCAAGCTGCGAAAATCACCCAGCCCCTTGTCCTGGAACAGGTTGAGCTGCTTGAGCATCTTGCGGTAGTCGCGCACCTTGTTCTCGTTGGTGGCGAAATGCCCGTGCCAGAACAACGCCATCTTTTCTTCCAGCGGGCGCGGGCTGTTGAGCATGCGCTCAGCCCACCAGTAGTTTACGCGGTCGGTTTCCAGGCGGCTGGCCCGGAGCCAGTAGAAGAACTTGTTTACGACCGGCTGAATGGGCCGGTCGCCACCGGGCTTGACCTCAACGCCAAGCGCATGACCCTGGCGGCGCGCCAGTTCGGTCGTCGCCGGGCGGCTGGGCGGAAACGGGTCGAGTCCTTCGTCGAATATTCCCGAGTGATCGAACCCGGGCAAATCCGCCTCCGGCGCTCCCTCGAAGTAAACGAGCCGGCGCACGGCCTCCCGCGGCGTCATTGCGGTGAACTCCGCGATTTCCTCCGGCCGGGCGCCGAATCCGGCGCGCTCAAGCAGATGCCGGGCTTTGGCTTCGTTCCATTCGATGGGGCTGATGGGTTCGAAATCGCCGTTGGCCGCCAGCGGCAACAAGGCGACAAGAGAGACTGCACAGAACCGGAACAGTAATCGGCGCATGGTCTTTTCTGTATTCGCTTGGATTGAACGCAGAATATAGCCACAGGTAGCGGCGAGTGTCCAGACTCGTGCAGTTGCAACGGACACTTCTTTTAATATATATTCACCCCACGAAGTAAAAGAGAACATATTTTCCTTCGCGGGAACGTTGCGACAGCTTCAATTGCCCCGACGAGTTTTTGCTCTTAAAGTTGCAAGGACCAGCCAATGATTGGCTGTATTTCTAGAGGACGAAGTACATGAGTAGAAACTCAGCTCTCAAAAGGGCGCCCAAGCCCTTCTTCGATACTTTGGAAAACATGGAAAATCCTGTAAACCGACGCGTCAGCGAGGATGACGTCAAACGGGTGCTGGGCAATTGCTCGACGCGGACCAGGGAGGATTATCAAATGGCCGCCGAGTTCGTCTACACCTATAGAGGAAGTCAAGAAACATTCAGGCAATATCGTAAAACTCTCGAACAGTTGTTGGCATGGACATGGCTGGTGAACGGAAAATCACTGAAGGATACCCAACGTCAGAACGTGGAAAAGTTCATTGAGTTCTGTATCAGGCCCCCCAAAGCCTGGATCGGCAAGACCAGACAGTTTCGATTCAGGAATATAAGGGGCAAGAGGGTTCCAAATCCGAAATGGAGACCGTATTGCTCAAGGCATGCACGATATGCCGTGAGCGCCGGAACCTTGAAGACCTGCTTCAACACCCTGGGAAGTTTTTTCAATTTCCTCGTTGAAGAGGCGTACATACTCCAGAGCCCGGTCGGGCGGATTCGGCAGAAGTCGAAATTCATCAAGACCGAGCAGGAAGAACCGCCGCCGCGAGTATTGTCCACCGAACAGTGGCATTACGTGCTGGACGCAGCGGAGGAACTGGCGGATTTCGATCCGAAAAACCACGAACGCACCTTGTTCGTGCTTTCGGCGATGTTCTGCATGTACCTGCGCATCTCGGAGTTTGTGGAATCCGACCGCTGGCGGCCGATCATGGGACATTTCTTCAGGGACACCCATGGCCGCTGGTGGTTCAAGACCGTCGGCAAGGGCAATAAGGAACGGTCCGTATCCGTCTGCGGAGACATGCTGGAAGCGCTCAAGCGCTACCGGCGGTATCGCGGACTGACGGGACTGCCCCTGCCCGGAGAAAACTCGGTTCTCGTGCATGGAAGATCAAAGAGCGGAACGCTCACAACAACCAGGATCAGGCAGCTTTGCAAGATCGTTTTCATGCAGGCAGCCTGGAACATGCGAGCCGAAGACAAGATCGAAGACGCGGAAATACTCGAAGTGACGAGCCCCCACTGGCTACGCCATACGGGGATTTCATTCGACGTTCCGCATCGCCCTATTCATCACATTCGCGATGATGCGGGCCACAGTTCGATCAGAACCACGAACCGGTACATAGGCGCCGGCCTGGCGGAACGCCACGGCAGCGCCCAGTACAAGTCCGTCCGGTTCGCCGTCAAGTGACAAAATAATAATAGTGAAAAACAAAAACAGTCTGAAAAACAAGAAGTTGATAAAACAAGCAACTATTTGTTGTAACTGCTGAAACTAGAACGGGCCTGATCGGGCTGTCGGTGGCGATGCTGGGCCAAGCCCCGGGCACCGGCCGGCTCAACGAGTGGGTCGAAGCGGTCGACGGCGGCATGTCGCTGTCCGACCTGGCGAACCACATCGCCGATTCCGAGGGCTTCCAGGCCACGTATCCCGCCTTCCTCACCAACGGGGAGTTCGCGGAGGACTTTCTCGGCAACGTGCTTGGCGACAATGTATCCGACGCACTGATGGCCGCGGCCGCGGGCACCGTCGAAGGCTTGCTGAACGACGGCATGAGCCGGGGCGAACTGGCCCTGGCCGTGGTCGGCGCGCTGCACGACATCGCCGACGCGGGCGAGGATCATGCCGCCTACGCCGACCTCGGCATGGCGGCGATGGCTTTCGCCAACCAGGTGGCGGTGGCCTCCCACTACACCCTCGAAGCGCGCATGGCCGATCCTTCGGCGGACGCGCTCGCGGGCGTCACCGCCGACGCCGACAGCGCGACCATGGCGATCGACGCCATCGACAATCCCCCGGCCCCGCCGGGAGAGACTGGGGGTCAGAAATTCATGCTGACACCGACCATTGACGACATTCAAGGCGGCGACGCAGACGACATGATTATCGCCCAACCCATACAGGGCGCCGACGACCTCTTCAACGCGACCCTCAATTCCTTCGACAGCATCGACGGCGGCGGCAGCGACACCATTCACATTTTCGGCGTCAATCCCGGCGACACGCTTCGCCTCGGCGCGGAAGACATCAGCAATGTGGAGAATGTCGTCATCAACACGGTGGGCGGCATCAACGCGGATTTGAGCGATTGGACCGGACTCGAGATGGTCACCCTCGACCGTTTCGGCCGGGAAGACGAACACAATGTCGAAGTCACGGTGGATGGCGCGACGGTTGGTTCCGACCGGGAATTTAACGGTAATGTGACGATAGTCGGCGCCGCCGGTGCGGTAGATATCGAAGCCTCTGCCAGTTCGACAGTGCATATCGGTTCCGCCGGCCACACCGAGACTGTAATGGTCAAGGGCGGTGCGAGCATCACGGTCGACAATGGCGCCGAGAGCGGCAACAAGCAATCCATATCTGTCACCAGCGTCAGCGTGGACGGCGTGACCCGGCACCCGGGAGAGACAACGGGAGCGACGGACCCGGACGAGTCGGGCGTGCGGGAAGCGACCATACCCTCAGGCAACAGCGAACTCGCACCCTCGGCAACAGTTTTGCAGTATGTGCGGCAACTTGCTGAAGGTGAAACTGATACTGATACTGCTACCGGTGATGGTGTCACGCCCGTCACCGCCATAGAGGCAGTGCTCGATACGTATTACATCGCGGATCAGGATAACCTGCCTGAGGGTGTAACCCTTGCTACTGGCATGATTCTTGTGACCAGCGACGTTACGAAGGCGGGGGGCTACGTCGAGGGGAGTTCTGGTACTTCCTCCAGCGGCGGCAAGCCCACAATAACTGTACTCTCTGATTCCATCGAGACCGTTAACCTGCACAACACCACTGCAATCGCGGCGGTGACCAACCAATCCAAGATGGCTGACGGCAAAGACATGCCGGAAGACTTGGCCGTGACCGTCAGCAAGTATGGCACCTTCGAAACCTGGGATGCCGTGAAGCAGGCGGGCAAATTGTGCATCGGCGGCGCTGGCTCCGCGGAAAACATCGATATCACGGTGGCCGGGGACTCTGCCTTTGACCTGGCCTCGGGCAAGGTCAAGACGCTGGATATCTCCGGCGATGGAAGACTGGTGCTCGGGGTCAACAACTTCAAGGAGGACGACAACCCCGCCGATGACGGCGTCTCCAAAACACTGGAATCGGTGATGGTTTCCGGTACCGGCGGCGTGGCCATGACCGGCCTGTCCGGGATGAGCAAGCTGAAGATGATTGACGCAAGCGCAAGCTTCGGCAACAACACCTTCGAATCCCAGGCGGGATCATCCGCTACGAATGGCGACCAACTGTCATCGCTTACCACGGTCATGGGCGGCTTCGGCAAGGACTCCGTCACACTCAGGACCAGCGTGACAGGGAAGCTGGAAACCATAGACACCGGCGATGGCACGGACGTTCTGCGCCTGACCACCACAGCCAATTCCACTTACAGGGACGCGGATAACAAGACCCATTCCATCTACTCCGGGTTCGAGACCCTGAACGTGGCGGGCGGCGCAGGCGATTACGACATTGCGCAACTCGGGATAGTGAACGACGTCCTTGTTACCGCGTCTACTGCTGGTGAAGTGACCTTGGAAAACATGGGGGACGGAATGGGAATCCGTGTCAGTGGCACGTGGGAATTTTCGCGCAGCGCTGATAACGCAGCCAATATCGTCCACGAATTGGCGGAAAGGCAATCTGGTCAGTCTCGCGCCGGCGGCGAATTGGACCTGGTGCTGACGGCGATCGGTCGTAATGACACAAGATACAGTACGGAAGGGAAAGCCAATCTGACGTTGACCACCGGCGAAGACATTGAAGTGATCAACATCACATCCAGCGCATCTCCGCACAGCAGGAGTTCCACGGCAGCCAGCCAACGGGCCAGAGCAAGCGATTATGTAAACAAGCTTACTCTGACTTCTTCTACGGTCGAGGAGTTGATCATCGATGGCAATGCGAAGCTTGTGGTAATGGTAACTGGCGGGGATTTCGCGTCCCTGGAACTTGTGGATGCCCGGGATAACTCCGGCGGCGTTACTTTCAACGCTGCTGACCCGGATGGCGACGGCTCTGACAACCCACTGACGCAAGCCTTGGAGTTGGTTGGCGGCAGCGGTGTGGACACGTTGACAGGTGGTAACGGTAACAGCGAGATCATGGGTGGTCTCGGCGGTGACACGCTGACAGGTGGCGATGGTAATGACGATTTCATCATTGATTCCGCTTCCGAGTCGCAGGCCAGATTCGCTATCGTCAACGGCGTCAATACGCTGTTGGGCGGTTACGACACCATCATAGGATTCACTCCTGGTGACGAAAACTCCGGGGACAGGATTGATCTGTCCCGGGGACTCTTGAACGCTATCAGCGGAGCCATCAAGAATTCCTCCGATGCAGAAAATGGAGATTGGAATGACTGGATGTATGTCGACAGGGATGCCGATGGAACCATAGATGCCGAAGAATTCATCTCCTCTATTGATGGGAACAATGTAGCGACTGACGGTGGTGCTGAGGACTTGGAAACCTTTATCGGAAATGGCAATGGTCTGTTCGAGTCAGAGCGTACGCTCGGTTTGACTGACCCCGGTTTCAGCGAGGTAGGCGACAATACAGTCACCGACAAGTATTCCATTGCAGTCATCGCGCAATCTGCAGACGCAGAAGGCGGAGCAGGCTTGTGGCTGCTCTTCGATGTCGATGGCGACGGAGACTTCGATGCGGACAGTGACATGGTCATTTTTCTGGAAGGTCTCATAGACACTACCCTCATTGATGGCGACATGTTCTTCTAGCCAAAATCAACCCGGCGGCTTCGCCGCCCCCAACCAGAACCCCCGGCCTCGGCCGGGGGTTTTTTTTGTGTCAATAAAGTATGAGACTGTCCCTACAGATTCTGCGACTGCGCTTCGCTCCGCGCAGAATGACGGTATTGGGAATCCCGCCCTCTCTGTTGTATTGGGTGTCCCCTCCTCTCTGCTTTCCAGCTTGCTTCAATTGAACGCTTCGATGCAGCGCCAAGTGAACTTCATGGAAGCGGTGAATCAGGGCTTTTCCCAGTTCGTTCGAAAATTCAGGATTCTCCCAAATTTCCATGGGTCACAGGTCTTGGGTCCGAGATCGTCACAAACGTCCGGGATGGACTGTTTCTGACGCGCCTTCTATGGAAGCTGGACGGGAAATGGATTGATTGATTCTGTCGCCCCGGCCTCAACCGCCGGTGTCGCCGGGGTCGGTTCGGCGGAATTGATCGGTCCGGTGTCTGCCCTCGCGTCTGGATACCGCAGCGCTGCGATCAGCATCGACACCAGGGCAATCATGAAGATGCTCATTGTCAACAGGCCCCGCGCCTGGGACTTGCCAAGCTCCGCAACGCTCGTATCGAGTTTTGCTTCAAGTTTGGAAAATCGCTCGTCCATATCGGATCGCAGCTTTACGAACTCGCTGTCCACCTTCCCGAAGCGCCGGTCGTAAAATACTCTTTGGTGACAAGGTTCTGCATGGCGTCCTTGACGACCTCCACACGGCGAGTTCAGCTATGAGAGGAGTTCGGCGATTTGAGAGATGCCGATCAGGAGCAGCACCAGGGCGAGCGCCTGGTTTACTCGTTTGCTCGCGGACTGGAGGCGGGATTTCAGGTAGCCGGCCAATGCAACGAAGCCGGAGAGGGCCGCCAATTTGCCGAGAAATACGCCGGCGAGAAAGGTGGCGAGGAGCAGGCCTTCGTAGTTGAAGGAGAAGTATTGGCTGATGACCGCCAGTGCCAGGACCCAGAAAGGCACCGCCTGGGGATTCAATGCGGCGATGAGCAGCCCGCGGCGGAAATACGAGCTTTGGGAGGGCATTGCCGGCGCCATTCCGGTATTCGGCTTGCGCATAAGCAGTGCGCCCGCCAGCACGAAGAACGCCAGGGCGATCGCCAGACGCAGCCAGGGGTTCATTTGCAGGAAATTGCTGATTACCAGGCCGAAGCAGATGGCGATGACCGCCTCGCCGATTTCGACGATGCTTGCCGCAAGGGCGAGTTCCGCGCCGCGCCCGCGGTCATGGTCGACCGTAGCCTTGACCACCGCCAGGTTGATCGGGCCGATCGGGATCGTGCCGAGAAAGCACGCCAGGGCGCCGACCAGAAAATACGCCCAGACCGGCTCCATCATTACTGGTAACCCCTCGCCTGCAATTTGAACAGGCTGGCGTATTGTCCGCCGGCTTGCAGTAACTGTTCGTGGCTGCCTTCCTCCTGGATGCGGCCCGACTCGAGCACGATGATGTGGTCGGCCATGCGCACCGTCGAAAAGCGATGCGAGATGATGATCGAGATGCGGTTCTCGCTCAGCTTGCCGAAGCGGGCGAAGATTTCCGCTTCGGCGCGGGCGTCGATGGCGGCGGTGGGCTCGTCGAGAATGAGGATGTCGGCCTTGATGCGCATGAAGGCGCGGGATAGCGCGATTTTCTGCCATTGGCCGCCGGACAGTTCCTTGCCGTCCTTGAACCAGGTGCCGAGCTGGGTGCGATAGTCTTTCGGCAAATCGCGCACGAAGACGTCCGCCATGCCCTTGTGCGCGGCCTCGATGACCTGGGGTTCGTTGTCGAGTTCGTCCACGTCGCCGATGCCGATGTTCTCGCCGACGAGAAGCTGGTAGCGCGCGAAGTCCTGGAAGATTACGCCGATCTTGCGCCGCAGCGCTTCGATGTCCCACTGCGAGAGTTCCAGTCCTTCGAGCGTGATGCGGCCCGCCGACGGCGTGTAGAGCCGGCCCAGCAACTTGATCAGCGTGGTCTTGCCGCTGCCGTTTTCTCCTACGATCGCGAGGCGCTCGCCCGGCCGGATATGCAGGTTGACATTGTCGAGCGCGGGCCGTTCGCTGCCCGGATAAGTGAAACTGACATTTTCGAAGCGTATGCCGTCGCCGGGGTCGGGTCCCTGCATTCGGTCTCCTGTCGGTTCCGGCACCTCGTGATCGAGATATTCGGTCAGGGTCGACAGGTAGAGATTGTCCTCGTACATGCCGTTCACCGCCATGAGGCTGTTGCTGACCGAATTCTGGCCGAGCCGGAACTGGGCGATGTAGGCGGTCATCTGTCCGATCGTGATGGCGCCGGCGATGGCCGAGAACCCGACCCAGCCATAGGCGAAATAGAACGCCGCACTCGACAGCAGTCCGAGCAGATAGCCCCAGAAATTGCGCCGCAGCACGAGGTTGCGATCTTCCCGGTAGATGTTGCGGAAGATGTCGATATAGCGTTGCAGGAACAGCCGGCCCATTTGCAGCAACTTGACTTCCTTGACGCCGTCTTCCCGCGTCAGCACCATTTCCAGGTAGAACTGCATGCGCCGTTCGGGCGAGCGGCGGCGCATGATGCGGAAGGCCTCGCCGGAAAATCCCGCTTCGGCGACGAAGGCCGGCAAGCCGGTAAACACGAGCAATACCACGACCCAGGGCGAGAACTGGAACAGCCAGGCGCCGATGGCGAGCAGGGCGATCAGGTCGCGCATCAGGTCGAAAGTCTTCATGACCAAGCCGAGCGGGCGGCTCGATGCCTCGCGCCGGGCGCGCAGTAACTTGTCGTAATATTCGGCGTCCTCGAAATGACTCAATTCGAGCGTCAGCGCCTTTTCGATGATCATCACGTTGATCTTGTTGCCGAGCAGCACTTGCAGGATCGACCGGCTGACCGTGGTGAGCCGTTGCGCGCCGGTCATTATGACCACCAGACCGGCTTCCACGAGCACGTAAAACAGCGCATCCGAACGCGCCTGGGCGATGGCCGCGTCGTCCGCGGACGTCAGGGCGCCGGCTACCGCGTCGACGAACAGTCCGCCGACGAAGGCGATGGAAGCGGGGAGGATGCCGTTGACGATCGTCGCCAGGGCCATCACCACCGTCAACGAGGCGCTGGTATCCCAGACGATGCGCATCGCCAGCGCGCTGTAGCGGAAAACCGACAGGAATCTGCTTACGGGATTGGCAGGAGGTTCAGCCACTATGCCCAGCCGAGCCGGAATTCAAAGGAATACGATACGCCTTGGGCAAGGCGATCGGATCAGCCCGCGTGGCGCGGGCGCGCAAGAAAAAGGGGGCCGAAGTACGGCCCCCCTGAGAAGATTGCCGAAACTTATCTTCGAACAAGCTTGACCACAATGCGGTCGGTATTCCGGCCAAGGCTGGGGTCGAACGGCCCCACGGTGTGGTCATCGGCCGGATTGTCGAGCACGTCGCTGGTTTCGACGAGTTCGAAATCGCCGCTCTGGGTTAAAGCCGCCACCAGATCGTCCTGGGAAATGCGATGCAAGGTGACGTTGTCGGCGCCCGGCGAGCCTTCATGGTCGATCACTCCGAGAATTCCGCCCTGGCGCAATGCTCCCGCGACCTGAGCGAGGAATTCCTGAGCTTCTTCGGGGCTCCGATTGTGGATATCGTGAAAATTCAGGGCGGTAATCGCGAAGTCCACGGAACCCGCGGGGATGTCGGTAATCGGGTCTTGCCAATGCTCGACATTGGAAAGGCGCGCCAGCTTGTCCTCGATGACGTCGACCTGGTTCTGCAAAAATCCCGGCAGCGGATCCCTGTTCTGCATGTAAACGTGTCCACTGTCTCCTGTCGCATAGGACAGCACCTCGGTGTACCAGCCGGCGCTGGCGATCAGGTCAAGCACGGTCATGCCTTCTTCCAGCCCGAGGAAGGAAAGCACGGCCGGGGCCTGCCTGTTGGCGTCGCGATCCTTTTCGGCCTGGGGCCGGTCCGGATTGGCCATCGCCTGTTCGAGCGCGGCGGTGTCGAGTTGGGCATGTGCCACATTGCCGACCAGCAGTCCGGCGGCAAGTAAGGCGAGAATTCTTTTCATTTGGAGTCACTCCAGGTGCATTGCGGAAATCGACCCCGGAGTATACAGGAATTCCGTTACTTTTCGAGACATCAAACCTCAGGCGCCGATAGCGCGGCGGGCCAGAAAGTTCTTTAGCGGGGCGGCACGGTCAACGAGGTTCAGGCCGGTATTGCGCAACCAGCGCAGCGGCAGCGGCTGGGCGCCAAAGAGCCGGTGCAGCCCTTCCATGGCCCACATCATGCCCAAATTGTCGCTCTTGCGCCGTCGTTCGTAGCGGCGAAGCACGACCGGATCGTTCAACAGCCTGCCGGCAGCCAGACCGGCGCGAATCTCTTCCGCCAGCACCGCTACATCCCTGACGCCGAGATTTACGCCCTGGCCGGCCAGGGGATGAATCGTATGCGCCGCGTCGCCCACAAGAACGATATTGTCCTTCACATAACTGTCCGCATGGCGTTGTCGCAGCGGAAATAGAAAGCGCCGGTCGCTCCATTCAACGTCACCCAGACGATGTTCAATCGCGGCCGCAAGGCGCGCGCGAAATTGCTCATCCGGCATTTGCACAAGTTCCTCCGCCTCGTCAGGCTGCGTCGACCAGACGATGGAACTATGCCGAAACTCATCTTCGTCAGCGGCCGCCAACGGCAGAAAGGCCAGGGGACCAGTTTCGAGGAAGCGCTGCCAGGCAGTGAACTCATGGTACCGGGCAGTCCTGACCGTCGTCACCAGCGCCGACTGACCATATTCCCATTCCGCACTGGAGATGTTCGCCAGCCTGCGAACAGCGGAATTCCCGCCGTCCGCCCCCACCAGCAGACCTGCCTGCAAACGCCGTCCCGATTCACCGACCAGCACCGCTTCGCCGCCGCCGGATTCCAGCGCGGCACTCGTAAACGGCGACACAATACTCAGATTCTCCTGCCCGCGCAGCCGCTCATAGAGCCCCGCCAGTACAATCGAATTCTCGACGATCGTGCCCAGACTCTCCGCCCCCAGCGCCGCCGCCGAAAAATGAATCGATCCCGTCCCCTCCGCATCCCAGACCCGCATCTCCCGATAATCACAACAACGAGCCGCCCGAATCCCGCTCCAGACCCCAACATCTCCCAACACCTGCCGCGAAGACTCATTCAAGGCACTGACCCGCGCATCAAACCGCAACTCAGCCCCCCGAAAAGCCAACTCCCCCTCATCCGGCAATCGCTGCTCCACCAACGCAACCCGCAACTCCAGCCCATCCAGCAAACAAGCCAGAGTAGCCCCGACAATACCCCCGCCGGCAATCACCAAATCAAACTTTTCAACACTTTCACCCATGAACGCATTGTAACGTGCGCAGAATTGGAGAACCTACCCACCGGCAGTGCATGCAAAGCCCAGATTGCGCTTTTGATAGAAAAACAGCTTCAAAGTACCCCATTTGTGAGTCGTCGTCGGGTTGGGGTGTGTGCAGCGGGCGTGCGAGACATGGATGTCGAGCCCGAAGCCTACAGGGACGTATTTACGGCGTCCGCTGCATACACCCCACCAGACGGCGACGGTTCGAAGCCGCTTACCGATAAAACAGCGGGATGCTGACCGTAATCGTTACGCCTTCGACGTCTTCGCGATTGTCGGCGCGGATCTGGCCGTTATGGAAGTCGGTGACCAGGCGGGCGATGTGCAGGCCCATGCCGAGATGCGGCTGCTTCTGTTTCTGGTGCGGCCGCACCGAAACCATGGATTCGAAAATCCGGTCCTTCATTTCCTGCGGCAGATAGGGCCCCGCGTTGCTGATGCGGATCACGGCAGTGTCGCGCACGATGCGGCAATCGACCACGATGGGCTGTCCCGCATGGGAAAATTCCACCGCGTTCGCGATCAGCTTGTCGAGTAGCTGAGCGACATATTCCGGCACGCCCTTGACGAAAATCGAATAGTCGCCGATATCGAGGGTGAAATTCGAGTCGGGGTAGGCCAGCCGATATCCTTCCACGCAACCCTTGACGACCTCGGCGAGATCGATGATTTCCTTTTCCGAGGTCTGCAACATCTGTTCGAGGCGGGTTGCCTCGCTCATGTTGGTCAGAATCAGGTTGAGCCGGCTGATGCCCTCTTCGGCGCGCTTGATGTAGACCTGGGATTCCTCAGGATTGTCGGTACTGCCGAGATTCTCGATCGAAGAGCGCACCACGGTCACCGGTGTGCGCAATTCGTGAGAGAGCCGCGAGGACATGTTCTCCAGGTAGCTGGTGTACTGGCTGAGGCGCTCGACGATACTGGAAAAACTGCGTGAGAGGTCGCCGATTTCGTCGGAACTGGGCGAAGGCACGATGGTGTTGCGCACCCGGCCACTGTCGTCGATGATGCCCTCGGCCTGGTTGCGCAGACCGCGTACGCGGTTGGAAATTCTCGAGGCGAAGAAGAACAGGCCGAGCGTGACCGCCAGCATCACCCCGATGATGGTGTTGAACAGCCCTTCGAGCGCCTGGTTGCGGAAACTGCGCAGCCCGTTCATGTTCTGGTCGACGATGACCGCGCCAATCACTTCGTTGCCCGCGAAAATCGGATGGCTGGCTTCCAGAATCACGGTCTGCGTGTCCTGCAGTTCGCGGAAGCGGGTGAAAGGCTCGCCACTGAGCGCCGCGGCAATGTGATCCCCTTCGCGGGCGACCTCGGAATAGAGATCGTCAATGAAATTCGTGCTCGGCTGGGTAAGAACCAGGTTGTACAGCGGCGACAGCACGTTGTTCTGGACGAAAGCCCAGTAACCTTCGTCCGGCGAATTGTTGATATTGGACAGGAGCAGACCGGTGGCGCTCTGGATGTCGCCCACCGTAAGCAGCACCCGGCCGGAACGGTCGACGACCTGGATGTGTGAGTTGCTGCGGCCCATGCCGGCAACGATGCGGTCGATTTCCGGAGTCGGCCGCTGCAGCGAACCGAGCCGGTCGCCGACGAGGGACTTGTGGGTGGCGACGACGGTCGCGATATCGCGTTCGACCGGATCGTCCACATCGAAGATCGCGAAGCCGATTCTCTCGCCCAGCATATCCATCGGGATCTGCAATTCGACCTCATAGCCGCCATCGACTTCGTACCATTGCCCGCTCAGGCGCTCTTCGTAGATCGGATCGCTGTAATCCTCGTTGACGCGGAATGGATAGAGGAATTCCGGCTCGTGGGGAGCGACAACGATGCGCTGTACCTCGCGGCCGTCCGCGCCCAGCATGGAAATTTGCAGAAAATCGCTGCTGATCACGCTGAGGGATTCGCGCGATCGATAGACGATATGATCGTCGCGCACCTTGAAATAGGCGTAGAGCGATCCGTTGTGCTCGCCCACCATGCTGCGGAAGGAAAGCGAATCGTCATGGGCGTAGATGCGCGCGGGATTGAGCGGCGTGCGCAGGTAGTCGGCCTTGTTGTATTCGAGTTCGTATTGCTGGTAGGCGCCCCAGTCGACCAGCGAGCCGTCGTTCAGAGACAGCGGCGAATACACGGGATAGATATAGAGATCCCCGGTTCGCGTCGCGCGGCCGAAGGTGCCTTCGTCGAACAGTTCCGGCCGGTCGTTGAGCGCCGTGGCGAGCGCCCGCGCTTCGCCGAGCACGGTCAGTTCCTGGCCGCTACGCAGGTACTCGTCCATGGCGAGGATGTACTGGTAGACCAGCACCGGTATGAGCAGCAGCAGGCTGGAAAGGAAAATCAGCTTGAAGCGGATACTGGCCAGGGTATTGAGCAGCTTCATACTAGGCGGTATTCCAGCGATAACCGATGCCGTACACGGTCTCGATGCAGTCGAATTCCGGGTCGATCTGCATGAACTTCTTGCGGATTCGCTTGATATGCGAAGTAATGGTGCTGCCGTCGACGAAGATCTTCGACTCCTGCATCAGCGACTGGCGGCTTTTCACATGGCCGGGAAATTTCGCCAGCGCGTGCACCATCCAGAACTCGGTCACGGTCAGGGGCGCCGCCTGGCCCGACCATTGCACCGCGAGCCGCCCGATATCCAGCGTCAGCTTGTCGCGCTGCAACAGGTTTTCCGGCGACGACGGCTTGTCGAGAATATCCTGGCGCCGGAACAGCGCGGCTATTCGGGCCGTCAGATGGGGCAGGCTGATGTCCTTGGTCAGATAGTCGTCCGCGCCCATGCGCAGACCGCTGACCGTATCGAAATCGTTGTCGCGGGCGGTCAGGAATATGATGGGCAGGGTGTTGGACATGGAACGCAATTCCTGGCACAAGGTGAAGCCGCCGTCGATCTCTTCATCGAGCCCGATGTCGATAATCGCCAGGTTCGGCAGGCGCACGCCGAAGGCGCCCATTGCCTCCCGGCGATTGGCGTAGGTTTGTACGTCATAGCCCTGGCGACGCAATACATCCGCGTAGTTCTCGCGAAGCGCCGCCTCGTCTTCGACGATAGCGATTCGTCTGCTCATCAGTCGGATTGCAACCCTCTTTTGACTGGCCCGATCCAATATAACGCAATCGGCGGGAGCCTTGAGAAACGGATTCAGTCGCCCCTTGTGATTGCCATTATTCTGCCATATTTAATCAGCACATGGGCTCAATCCATGCCTTGAGCCGCAAGAAAGCTGCTGTTAAATGGAAACCGTTCGCCAGACTCTCACTGGCGTTGGTTTCGGGTTTCGACCCCCATTGAATCCCGATAGGGAACTGGAAATGAAAGATATCCGACTCATCATCGGTGACAAGAACTATTCTTCATGGTCATTGTGTCCCTGGCTACTGCTCAAGATGTACGACATCGAATTCGATGAAATCATGATTGCGCTGTACCAGGACAATACGGCGGAAAAACTTGGGCCGTATTCTCCCTCCCTGAAAGTGCCCGTGCTCCTGCATCGGGAGATTACCGTCTGGGATTCCCTGGCGATCTGCGAATACATCAACGAGGAATTTCTGCAAGGCAGCGCCTGGCCGGCCAGTCCGCGCCGCAGGGCCAGCGCGCGATCGGTCAGCTCCGAGATTCATTCCGAATTCGCCTCCTTGAAGGAAACCTGGCGGATGAACTGCAAGGCTTCGATCAAGTTGTCGCTTTCGGAACAGCTATACAACGAAGTGGCCCGCGTCGACGCGATCTGGAGTTGCTGCCGGCACAAGCACGGTGAGAACGGCAACTACCTGTTCGGCCGTTTCTCCATCGCCGATTGCATGTTCGCGCCGACCGCGGTGATCTTCAACAGTTATCAGCCGGAACTGAGCCAGACCGCGAGAAGCTATCTGAATACGCTGCTGGACAATCCCTTCATACAAAAATGGATGGCCGAGGGCCGCGGCGAAGTCGAGCGGCTGCCGGCGGCCTGGGCGCACGCAAGCTAGCCGGGTTTGTCACGCGCGGGCAATACGTCCCGCAATTTTTCGGCCATGTCGAGCACGGCCTCTTCGGTCGTGTCCCAGCCCATGCAGGCGTCGGTGACGGATACGCCGTATTTCATTTGCGACAGGTCGGCGGGAATATCCTGCCGGCCGGGGTAAATGTTGCTTTCCAGCATGGCGCCGATGATCGATGTGTTTCCTTCGAGGATCTGGTGTGTGATGTCCTTGAGCACGAGGGGCTGCATTTCCGGATTCTTGCCGGAGTTGGCATGGCTGCAATCGATCATGATGTTGCGGCTGACGCCGCCTTTCTCGAGCGCGATTTCGCATTGGGCCACGTGAACGGTATCGTAGTTCGGGCCGTTTGTGCCGCCGCGCAACACCATATGGGCGTTGGGATTGCCACGGGTGGTGACGACGCTGACCTGGCCCTTGCCGTTGATGCCGAGGAAGCGATGGGGCTTGAGTACGGATTGCATGGCGTTGACGGCCACCATCCAGCCGCCGTCGGTGCCGTTCTTGAATCCGATGGCCGAAGACAGCCCGGAGGACATTTCCCGGTGGGTCTGGGACTCGGTGGTGCGCGCTCCCACGGCGGACCAGCAGATCAGGTCCTGCAGGTATTGCGGCGAAATTGGGTCGAGCGCTTCGGTGGAAGTGGGCAGGCCGATGTCGACGATGTCCTGCAACAGCCGCCGGCCCTTGCGCAGTCCTTCCTCTACCTTGAAGGAGTCATCAAGATATGGATCGTTGATCATGCCTTTCCAGCCGATCGAGGTTCGCGGTTTCTCGAAATAAACTCGCATAACCAGATACAATGTGTCGCCGACCTGGTCGGCCAGTTTCTTCAGCCGGCGCGCGTAGTCGAGGGCCTGTTCGGTATTGTGGACGGAGCAGGGGCCGATGACGAGGAACAGTCTTGGATCCTCGCGTCTGAGGATGGAAAAAACGGTTTCGCGAGCGACGCTTACGGCCTCTGACTGGGATTCGGACAGGGGCAGTTCGGCTTTCAACTGAACTGGGGTGATCAGCCTTTCGTTGGATTCGATATTCAGGTCTTCGGTGCGCACTTGCATGGCTGGCTACCGTTTTTTATGGTCTGGTCGAAATGGGCGGAAATAATAGCAGATCAAATGCGGGCCAGAAATGATTGTTTTCGCCTCTGCGTCATTCTGCGCGCAGCGAAGCGGAGTCGCAGAATCTTCACCCTTGGCGAGGGGACTATTGTGGCTTCGATCCGTCGCCGCCGCGCGGGGGGAGTGCAGCGGACGCCGTGAATACGTCCCTGTAGGCTCGGGCTCGGCATCCATGCCTCGCACGCCCGCTGCACTCCCCCCGCGCGACGGCGACTCACGTTGTGCAGAACTCATGAATTTGTTGCTCCGACTCTGTGTGCTTGGGTCGAAGTCTTGAAAGCCGAAAGCGCCCGGAGGTTGGAAAATGCAGGTTGATGCTGGGTTTGATGGTGGGAACATTGAGGTTGTTGCGGCTGATGAGGCGGGTGATATTCGGTTGCGGATTCGGCGGGATAATTTGTCGGATTTTTATCAGTGGTTTTATTTTCGGGTTTCGGGGGTGCGGGGGGAGGAATGTGCGGTCAGGGTCTTGAATGCGGGCGGGGCTGCTTATCCTGATGGGTTTCGGGATTATCGGGTGCTTTGTTCGTTTGATCGGGTTGAGTGGTTTCGGCATCCGGCGCGACTTGAG
Organism: Pseudomonadales bacterium; assembly: GCA_963666325.1. Taxonomy (GTDB): domain Bacteria; phylum Pseudomonadota; class Gammaproteobacteria; order Pseudomonadales; family Pseudohongiellaceae; genus UBA9145. The sequence goes on along the minus strand of OY762706.1, from coordinate 3,088,348 downwards.
GATGGGGTGTTACGTTGGGATTTCAGTTTTGGCAGTGATGCGGTCTGGTTTGCTTATTTTGTTCCGTATTCGATGGAGCGGCATCATGACTTGCTGGCGCGGGCGAGCCGGGATTGCAATTGTCGGCTGATTAGTCTTGGGAGCACGCTGGATGGGCAGGCGCTGGATTTGCTGCATTTCAGTACCGGGGAGGGCCGGCGGCCTTGTTGGACAATTGCGCGGCAGCATCCCGGGGAGACGATGGCGGAATGGTGGATGGAAAGGGCGGTGGAATGGCTTTGCAGTGGGGAGGCGGACTCGCTGCTTGAGAAATGTGATTTGTACCTGGTTCCGAACATGAATCCGGATGGGAGCCGGCGGGGGCATTTGCGCACCAATGCGGCCGGGCGCAATCTCAATCGGGAATGGGCCGGGGCGACGATGGAACAGTCGCCGGAGGTTTTTCTGGTGCAGCGGGAGATGGAGCGGACCGGGGTTGATTTTCTGCTTGACGTGCATGGCGACGAAGCCCTGCCGTATTGCTTCATCGCCGGTACGGAAGGGCTGGCGGAATGGGACGCGGGCAAGCAGGCGCGGCTCGATTTCTATCGCGAGCGGCTGGTTGCAGCCAATGCCGATTTCCAGACTCGATTCGGTTATCCGTCCAATAGCCGCGGCAAGGCGAACATGGGCATGAGCACGAACCAGACCGCCCGGCGTCACGGCTGTCTGGCCATGACGCTGGAGATGCCGTTCAAGGACAATGCGAACGCGCCGGACGAGCGCTTCGGCTGGTCGCCGGAGCGCAGCGGGCGGCTGGCGGTTTCCTGTCTTGAGGTGCTGGAGGAATATCTCGACAGCGGTCTTGTCTGAATGCGGCGTCAGACTTCTCTATAGAGCTTGCGGCCCTGGCGATTATATTCTCCGGCCATTTCTTCCATGCCCTGGCGGATGGCGTCGTCGACCTCGGCCGTGCCGCGGGCGGCGGCGTAGTCGCGCACTTCCTGGGAAATCTTCATCGAACAGAACTTGGGTCCGCACATTGAGCAGAAATGGGCGACCTTGCCGGAATCCTTCGGCAGGGTTTCGTCGTGGAATTCGCGCGCGGTGACTGGGTCGAGACCGAGGTTGAACTGGTCTTCCCAGCGGAACTCGAATCGCGCTTTCGAGAGGGCGTTGTCGCGTAATTGCGCCGCGGGATGGCCCTTGCCGAGGTCGGCGGCGTGGGCGGCGATCTTGTAGGCGATCAGGCCGTCTTTCACGTCCTGCTTGTTGGGCAGGCCGAGGTGTTCCTTGGGCGTCACATAACAAAGCATGGCGCAGCCGTACCAGCCGATCATCGCGGCGCCGATGCCCGAGGTGATATGGTCGTAGCCCGGCGCGACGTCGGTGGTCAGCGGGCCGAGCGTGTAAAACGGCGCTTCCTGGCAGACTTCGAGCTGCTTTTCCATGTTTTCCCGGATCAGTTGCATGGGCACGTGGCCGGGCCCTTCGATCATGGTCTGCACATCGTGCTTCCAGGCGATTTTGGTGAGTTCGCCGAGGGTTTCGAGTTCGGCGAACTGGGCGGCGTCGTTGGCGTCGGCGATCGAGCCCGGGCGCAGGCCGTCGCCGAGAGAGAAGGACACGTTGTAGGCCTTCATGATCTCGCAGATTTCCTCGAAATGCGTATAGAGGAAACTTTCCCTGTGGTGCGCCAGGCACCATTTGGCCATGATTGAGCCGCCGCGGGAGACGATGCCGGTGACGCGCTCGGCGGTCAGCGGCACGTAGCGCAGCAGCACGCCGGCATGGATGGTGAAATAGTCCACGCCCTGTTCGGCCTGTTCGATCAACGTATCGCGATAGATTTCCCAGTTCAGGTCCTCGGCGACACCGTCGACTTTTTCCAGGGCCTGGTAAATCGGCACGGTGCCGATGGGAACCATGGAATTGCGAATGATCCATTCGCGGGTTTCATGGATGTTCTTGCCGGTGGACAGGTCCATCACGGTATCGGCGCCCCAGAGTGCGGCCCAGACAAGTTTCTCCACTTCTTCCTCGATGGAGGAGGTAACCGCGGAATTGCCGATGTTGGCGTTGACCTTGACCAGGAAATTGCGGCCGATGATCATCGGCTCGACTTCGGGGTGGTTGATATTGGCGGGAATGATGGCCCGGCCCATTGCCACTTCGTCGCGCACGAACTCCGGGGTAATCTCCTGAGGAATCGCCGCGCCGAAGGATTCCCCCGCGTGATAGCTCAAATCCTGTCCGGGCAACTGTTGCCGCGCGAGGTTTTCCCGGATCGCGATGTATTCCATCTCCGGCGTGACGATGCCTTGTTTCGCGTAATGCATCTGGGACACGTTGGCCCCCGGCAGCGCCCGGCGCGGTTTGCGCGCAAGACGGAAACGCAGGTGAGCGGCGCTCAACTCGCTCATGCGCGAACGGCCGTAGGTCGAAGTCAGGTCGGGCAGTTCCTCGGTATCGCCCCTCTCCTCGATCCATTTCGCCGCCAACGGCTCCAGCCCGCGTTGCAGGTCGATATCGACATCGGGATCGGTATAGGAACCGGAGGTGTCGTACAGGCGTATCGGTGAATTGGGCTCCTCGCCGCCGCTCGTTCGCGTGGGCGTCAGGGAGACTTCGCGCATGGGAACGCGCAGGTCCGACCTGCCGCCGCTGACGTGAATCTTCCTGGAATTGGGGAAAAATCGGCCTAATTCGGTGTCCAGACCGGAAATCCGGTCTATAAACTGTAACTGTTCGGGGGTGGCGCTCATCTGTACTCCTAGACTTCTTAGGTTATCATGCCCGCTCCCGTGTTCAATGTCATTTCCACTGTGGAAATGACGGACGGGACCGGCTTCCGCCTTCCGTACAATCATTCATTACCAAGGCAGGTCCTTACGATGACGAATTTCATCAAGTCCTCACTCATGCTGCTGACGCTTTGCCTGGCATCCTTGCCGGCATCCGCCGACAATCTGTTCGACATTTTGCAACTCGCGCTGAATAACGATCCCGTATTGCGCCAGGCGGAGGCTTCCTACCGCGCCAATCGCGAGACGATGATCCAGACCCGCTCGTCGCTGCTGCCCAATCTCGGCGCCGGCGGCGGGACGTCTCGCCTGACGAGCGGGCCGACCTCGGACATCACCCGGGAGGTGACAAATCCGGTCACCGGCGAAGCCATGCGAGTAATCGTGCAGAGAGAGCACAGTTTCAGAAACGGCGTGAACAATCACAACTGGGGAGTCAGCCTGAACCAGAGCGTGCTCAACCTGGCCAACTGGTACAACTTCCAGAGCGCCAGGGCGACCAACCGGGCCGCCGCGGTGAATCTCGCCGCCCAGGAGCAGGAATTGATCATGCGCGTGGCCGCGGCCTACTTCGACGTGCTGCGCGCGCTCGATACCCTGGAAGTGAATATCCAGGAAGAGGAAGCCGCCCAGCGCTCCTTCGAGCAGACGAGCCAGCGGGAGGAAGTCGGGCTGGTGGCGATCACTGACGTCTACGACGCCCAGGCCGCCTACGATCTGGCGCGCAACACCACCATCCTGCAAGCGGATATCCTGCGTTCGCGCTACGAGGTGCTGGAAGCCATCACCGGCCAGTCGCATCCGGAGATCGACGTGCTGCGCGACGACTTCCCCATCGTCAACGTGGACAGCAGCCTGGATGAATGGGAATCCCAGGCGATGGACAACAGCCTGGCCGTGACCGCGGCGGAATTCAACCTCGAAGCCTCGCGCAGGACTTTGCAGGCGCGCAAGTCGGACCGCCTGCCGACGATCGATTTCACTGGCCAGTTCGGCCATTTCGCGACCCAGCCCATTGTCAGCCAGGGCATCCAGATCGGCGGCGGCTCGAGCGACCGCACGCAGCTTGCGCTGAACCTGTCGATTCCGCTGTACAGCGGCGGCGCCATGCGTTCGCGCCAGCGCGCGGCGGAATACAGCGTGATGGCGGCGGAGGAATCGCTGGAACTGACCGAGCGGCAACTGATTCAGAACATCCGCAACTCCTACCGCCGGGTGGCGACGGATGTGCTTGTGATCGCCCAGCGGCAGCAGTCAATCATTTCCGCCCAGAGCTCGCTTGAGGCAACCGAACTCGGCGCGGAAGTCGGCACGCGCAACATCGTCGAAGTCCTGCGCGCCCGCGAAATTCTCTTCCAGGCCCTGCGAGCCTACGCCGACGCGCGCTACAACTACGTGATCGACAGCCTGGTACTCAAGCAGGTAGCAGGCATCCTCACGCCTCAGGACATAATCGAACTGAATAACTGGCTGCAGGAGGGGGAGTAGTTTCCATGCTTCCGAACTTCGGACGCTATCTGACCGCTTTCCCGGCTTGCGCTGAGCGCCTTTCAGCCACCGTCGCACAACCACCTGGGTGCCGAGCGAAACTCAAATCGTGAAGGACGAGGTACGCGGGAAGATGGCTGGCTACCTGAAGGAATTGGACATCGATGTCTGAGGGCGAGTTGATCCTTTACAGCACCGAGGACGGCGTAGCAACCATTGGCTTGCGGGCCGTAGGCGGGACTGTATGGCTGAGCCAACGGGAAATCGCGGAGCTGTTCGATAAGGATGTGCGCACCGTCAACGAACACATCCGCAACGTATTCGCCGAGAGGGAATGCGATCCAAAGGCAACTATCCGGAAATTCCGGATAGTTCAAACCGAGGGCGCCAGACAGGTTGAGCGCGGGGTTGACGCTTACAACCTCGATGTCATTTTGTCCGTCGGATATCGCGTCCGCTCCACCCGCGGCACCCAATTTCGCGGGTGGGCCACCACCGTCCTGCGCGAATACCTGGTCAAGGGCTTCGCCATGGATGACATCCGGCTGAAACAGGCAGAGCAATGGGACTATTTCGACGAGTGGCTTGCCCGTATCCGGGACATTCGGGCCTCGGAAAAACGCTTCTACCAGAAAGTTCGCGACCTATACGCGACCGCTGTTGACTACGACAAGACGTCTAAACAAGCGCAGGCTTTTTTCAAAAAGGTTCAGAACAAGATGCTCTGGGCCGTCACGGGCAAGACCGCCGCCGAACTGATCGAAAACCGCAGCAACCCTGATGCGCTCAATATGGGCCTGACCAGCTGGAAATCTGCGATCGTGCGCAAGGGCGATGTCGGCACCGCCAAGAACTACCTTAAGGCCGCGGAAGTTGAGGAATTAAACCGCATCGTCGTGATGTACCTAGACCATGCCGAGGATCAGGCTAGACGCCGCCGCCCGGTCACCATGGCCGAATGGTCGGATAGGCTTGATACTTTCCTTTCCTTCAACGAGCGCGACGTTCTGACCCATGCTGGTGGACTGCGGATGGACGTGGCCCAGAAACTGGCTGACGAGCGGTTCCTGGTGTTCGATGCCAACCGCCGCGCCGCCGAGGCGCTGGCGGAGGATGAAGCAGACATCGCTGCACTGGAGGAAATGGAGAAGTCCGCGAAGAAAGGTCGGAAGAAGAGGGTCGGCGATGCCTAAGCGAAAGAAACATCGGTATGCCCTGACCTGCCAGAAGCGTGACCTGATGCAAGAGCTGCTGAAGAGCGAATGGCGTATAAAGGCGGAGGCAAACTGATGGCACTCGGCTTCAGGCAGCATGATCCGGAGCGTGACGGCACAATTGAGGTAGAGGAGGTTCATCCAAACTTCGTAGAGGTTTACTTCGTGCCACCGGAGCACAGTCTGCTCGCGGCCAGGCTCGATCCGACGCAGGCAAGGAAATATCGGGTCAAGCTGCTGGACATCAACGGCCAGCATCAGTTCCTGACGATCCATCCGATCAGCACGTTTGGAGAAAGGTCCGACTTCCTGAAGCCAAAATATGATCAAGTGGAGCGGATCACGCCCGATCGCACGGACATAGTCTTTCCGGGGTTCGACGGTGCCGTCCCAACTGAGCCTGAAGGTGTGCGCGAAGTTCTGGAATCGCTGCCCTCCGCCTTTACCAAGGACTACGCCTACGGACTCGGCTTGGCAATGCCATACCGCTTCATCATCAAAGCAGTGGAGCGGCTGTCCGATTGCACCGATATCGTCATTACAAGTGAACATGCCACGGGGCCGGACCCGAATGACAGTCAGTTCTTTAATATCTCGGAGAAAGACTTCGAAAAGGTGCGGCGCGCCATCAATAACATCGCCAACCTTGCCCGAACGGCTGCGAGCGCCGTAAAGGAAACTACGGCCCACAATATCCTTGCAGAACGGGTTGGCGGACCAATTCTTGAACCCAGTGTGGGCCGGCACCCTCTTCGAAGGCTCTTTACCGCCGCGGCGCAGGACAAGAAGGAACTGTCCCAGGACGATCAGATTGCTGTAATCGGGGCTCTGAGCGATCACGCTGCAAGCATTGCAGAAGAACAACCAGAAAAGCTCGCCAAGCTGTACGGCGACATCGAACTCGTGACGCTGGAGGCGTTGATCAAGCGATTTGAGGGGATGCTCGGCAAGAAGCTGGTTGAGAGACGCTGGCAGGAGTTCTTCAACGAGAATCCCTTCATCCTGAACATGGCCTTCGGCTATCCCGTCATAAAAGTTCGGGGCCAGGCGTCAGTCGGCGGGAGGAAGCTGTCAGGCGATGGCGAAAAGATTACGGATTTTCTGGTCAAAAACAGCCGGACTAATAACGCGGCGATCATAGAGATTAAGACACCACAGACCGCGATCCTGAACAAAAAGCACTATCGCGATGGCATTTTCACGCCGTCGGTCGATCTATCGGGATCGATCAATCAGGCACTGGATCAGAAGTACCAGTTTCAGAAGCAGTTTGCCCAGATCAAGGACAACACGCAGCTCTATGACATCGAGTCTTATGCTGTAAATTGCTGCCTTGTCATTGGCAGGACGCCCGACGGCTACGATCGGAAGAAATCCTTCGAATTGTTCCGGCGAAATTCCAAGGACGTGGAGATCGTGACGTTCGATGAACTACTCGAAAAACTCAAACAGTTACTAGTCTTCCTGCGGTCAGCTGAAGAGCCAGCAAAACTTTAAGAATAAAGAGGAGATGCCAATGGCCAAGAAATACGTCGAGATTGCGATCGCATACGACTTCGATGGCACATTGGCGAACGGCAACATGCAGGAGCATCAGTTCCTGCCCGACATCGGTGTGACATCGAAAAAATTCTGGGAGGAGGTAAGGCGTCTGACCAAGGAGCATCAGGCCGATGAGGTCCTGGTCTACATGAACCTGATGCTACGCAAGGCAGCGGCGGCAAGCGCTCCGGTGAGACGCGAAGATTTCAAGGCACGGGGCGAGGCCATTAAGCTGTTTGAGGGAGTCGAAGAGTGGTTCGACCGCATCACCAGCTTTGGCAAGGATCATGGCGTCCGCGTTCAGCACTACCTGGTTTCGTCGGGAAATGCTGAAATCATTGCCGGCACACCGATCGCCTCGAAGTTTGCCCAAGTTTATGCATCGAAGTTCATGTTCGACGAGAACGGCGTCGCTGACTGGCCGGCGCTTGCCGTGAATTTCACAACCAAGACGCAGTATTTGTTCCGCATCAACAAAGGTGCCTTTGACCTGAGCGATAACGGCAAGGTCAATCAATTCGTTCAAAAGCGCGACAGGCCGGTTCGCTTTGAGAACATGGTTTTCATTGGCGACGGGTCGACTGACATTCCGTGCTTTCGCTTGGTCAAGGAACAGGGCGGGCTTTCGGTGGCGGTCTTCAAGCCCCACACCAAGGGCGCGCGTAGCAAGGCCGATAACTACATCAAGGACGGCAGGGTCCATTGCGTTGTCCCCGCTATCTATTCGGATGGTAGTGAGCTCGACCGCATCATCAAAGCCAACATCTCAGCTATCGCGACGCGCTCGGCACTCTCCGATCTCTGTTCGGAGGGTGTGAAATGACCTTCAACGCCGCCGAACAGCAACAGTCCCAGATTTCCGGACAACGGAATTGAACAGCAAGCTTCCACAGGTTGGCACTACTATATTTACGGTCATGTCTCGCATGGCGGCGGAGCATGGGGCGATTAATCTTTCCCAGGGATATCCGGATTTTGATTGTCCTGAGCGCTTGCGTGAGTTGGTGGCCGAGCGCCTTAACGGGGGCTGTAATCAGTATCCGCCTATGGCCGGGGTTGTGGAATTGCGTGAGCGTATCGCGGAAAAAGTAGCCGCGCATTACGGCTTCAGTGCCGATCCGGAGACTGAAATCACCGTTACTTCCGGCGCTACCGAGGCGGTGTTCGACGCGGTGCAGGCAGTGGTGCATCCGGGTGACGAAGTGATCATGTTCGACCCGGCTTACGACTGTTACGAACCCGCGGTGCAACTCGCCGGTGGCAAAGCGGTGCGCCTGCCCCTGACCCAGCCTGACTACGGTGTCGACTGGGATCTTGCGGCCGAGAACATCACTGGCCGCACTCGCTTGATCATGATAAACAGCCCGCATAATCCCTGCGGCTCGATTCTCGACGGCGCCGATCTCGACCGGCTTGCCGAGTTGATCCGGGGCAGGGATATCTTCGTGCTGTCGGACGAAGTGTACGAACACATGGTGTTTGACGGGCTCGGTCACGCCAGCGTCGTGGGCCATGAGGAATTGCGCGCGTCGAGTTTCGCGATTTTTTCCTTCGGCAAGACCTATCATGCAACCGGCTGGAAACTCGCGTATTGTGTCGCGCCTCCGGCGTTGACGGAAGAGTTTCGCAAGGTACACCAGTTCGTCACCTTTACCAGTTCCAGTTTCGTGCAATACGCCATCGCCGATTTCATGGCCGAATGCCCGGAACACGCGCACGAGTTGCCGCGGTTTTATCAACGCAAACGCGATCTGTTCTGCGAATTGCTGGCGCCGTCGCGGTTCAGCTTCACGTCCTCGGGAGGCACCTATTTCCAGTTGGCGGACTATTCGGCGATTTCCGATCTTCCCGACCAGGAATTCGTCAATTGGCTTACGCGGGAAATCGGTGTGGCCGCCATTCCGCTGTCGCCTTTCTATCGCACGCCCTCGGGCGCGCGCCACATCCGATTCTGTTTCTGCAAGGAAGACGCTACCCTTGAACGCGCGGCGGAAATCCTATGCCGCTTGTAAGGCGCAAGGTGGAAAAACCTCAAACAGATCTTGATTTTCCGGCCCTGGCCGGGCGCATCCGCGAGTGGGGCGGGGAACTCGGTTTTCAGCAAGTCGGAATAACCGACATCGATCTGGGAAGCTATCGCAGGCATCTCGAGTCCTGGCTGGAACAGCGGCATCACGGCGAGATGTCCTATATGGCGCGCCACCACAACAAGCGCTGCCATCCGGACAAGCTACATCCCGGCGCCGCGCGCATCATCAGCGTGCGTATGGACTACGACCACGTCGGGGAAAACTCGCTCGGTCCCATGGCGGAAGGAGACGCTGCCTACGTCGCGCGCTACGCCCGGGGCCGCGACTACCACAAGATGATGCGGTTGCGCCTGCAGCGGCTGGCGGACCGGATCGAGCAAGAGGTGGGCAGCCATTCCTATCGCGCTTTCGTCGACAGTGCGCCGGTGCTCGAACGGGCAATCGCGGAGAAGGCAGGGCTCGGCTGGATCGGCAAGAACACCATGCTCATCAATCCCGAAGCCGGCTCGTGGTTTTTCCTCGGTGAACTGTTTACCGACCTGCCTTTGCCGGTGGACGAGTCTGGCGGCGCCCATTGCGGCACTTGCCGCGCCTGCCTGGATATTTGCCCCACCGGCGCTTTCACCGGCCCCAACAGCCTCGATGCGCGCAAATGCATTTCCTATCTGACGATCGAATTGCGCGGGCCGATTCCGGAGGAGTTGCGCGAACCCATGGGCAACCGGATTTTCGGCTGCGACGACTGTCAGATCGTGTGCCCCTGGAACAAGTTTGCGCGAATCTCGGCCGAGGCCGACTTTGAGCCGCGGCATCAGCTCGACTCGGCTGGACTGGCGCAACTGTTTGCCTGGACCGAAGACGAATTCAAGGAAAGAACTGCCGGCTCGGCAATCCGCCGCATCGGCTACGAATGCTGGTTGCGTAACATCGCCGTGGCGCTGGGCAATGCGCCGGCGAGCGAGGAAACCGTCTCGGCCCTGCGCGCCCGCCTCGGCCATCCCTCCGGACTCGTCGCGGAACACGTTCGCTGGGCACTGGCCCGGCAACAGGAAAAGTCCGACCGGTTAACGCTCAGCAGCCGATGAAATAGCGGCGGTAGTATTGCAGTTCGGCGACGGATTCGCGCACGTCTTCGATTGCCTTGTGGCTGCTGACCTTGCTGAAGCCGTCCAGCAATTCGGGTTGCCAGCGGCGCGCGAGTTCCTTGACGGTGCTGACGTCGAGATTGCGGTAGTGAAACCAGGCTTCGAGATCCGGCATGTAACGGGCGAGAAAGCGCCGGTCCTGGCAAATGGTGCTGCCGCACATGGGCGATGACCCGCGGCTGGTATGGCGCTGGCAAAAAGAAAGGGTGCGCCTTTCGGCCTCGGCCTCGTCGACCGAACTGGACCGGACCCGGTCGATCAGGCCCGACGCGCCGTGATGCGTCTGATTCCATTCGTCCATCGCTTCGAGCAGCGACTCGGGCTGGCGAATGGCGAGCACCGGGCCTTCCTCAATGATTTCGAGTTGCGGGTCGGTGATGAGGGAGGCGATTTCGAGAATTCGGTCGCTGCCCGGGTCGAGCCCGGTCATTTCAAGATCGATCCAGATCAGGTTGAGATTGCTGTCCATGCGAATACTTCCAATGGAAAGTGTACTGGCGCAATTGTAACACGGCGCGGTGGGTGTCCCATGTTGTTAGAGTTTGTCATTCCGCGCGCAGTCTTGGTGGCGCCCATGTTGTGCAGGTTTGTCATTCCGCGCGCAGTCGCGGAATCTCTCCGGGATTCTGCGACTCCGCTTCGCTCCGCGCAGAATGACGGAGCGGAGGAATGTGCGATAATTCCGGCATGGGTGTCCCCTTTTCACATTTTTCCTCTTTTTTTCTCCCTGAGACCGGCGGCTAGGCCATGCCGGCCGGGCGCAGACTCAGCAAACAGCAGCAACGCCGCATCGCCGCGCGCATGGAAGACCGCTCCGGCGAGGAACGATCCGGAGTCATCATCAGCCATTACGGCAGGCAACTTGAAGTCGAGGACGCCTCGGGCGATGTGGTGCGCTGCCATGCCCGCGCCAATCTGCCGCAAGTGGTCACCGGCGACCGGGTAAGCTGGGCGCCGGACGACGCCGAAGGCGGCGTGGTCACCGGCCTCGAACCGCGCCGCAACGAGTTCGGCCGCGCCGACACGGGCGGCCGGTTCCGGCCCATCGCCGCCAACGTCGATTTCGTACTGACGATGTTCGCCACGGTGCCGGAAACCGAAATGAGCGTGATCGACCGATACCTTGTGGCGATCGAAAACCTGGGCGTTCACTGCCTGCTCGTGCTCAACAAGATCGACCTGCCGCCGTCGAATCCGACGCTGCTGGCGCGCATGGCCGAAATCTATCGTGGACTGGACCTGGAATTGTTCGAAGTCTCGGCGCTGACCGGCGCCGGCGTCGACGCGCTCGCCAAAAGGCTTGAAGGATTGACCGCGGTAGTCGTCGGCCAGTCCGGCGTCGGCAAGTCATCGCTGCTGAACCGGCTCGGCAAGCAGCCGCTGGCCGAAGTCGGGGAACTCGACGCCTGGCGCCGCGGCGGCACCCATACCACCACGGCCGCGCGGCTGTTTCATCTGCCCGGTTTCGATCTGATCGACTCGCCGGGAGTGCGTGAGTTCGGCCTGGGATATCTGCAGGCGTCCGAGGTAGTCGACGGGTTCGTCGAATTGAGGTCCCTGGCCGAACATTGTAAATTCCGCGATTGTTCGCATCGGGTCGAACCGGGCTGCGCGATACTGGAGGCCGCCGAAAACGGCGCCGTCAGCAGCGAGCGGCTGCGCAGTTACACGCGGATACTCGACAGCCTGCAATGAGCGCCGGACAAGGCCGGCCGAAATCATGACCGAATCCAGCCTGCCCCTGATCGTCGAAGCGGAAGAACTCGCGCAATCATTGCCCGAAGAAAATCTGCTGCTGGTCTCCGTCTGCGGGCCGCAAGTCTATCTGGCGCATCATGTGCCCGGTTCGCTGCTGATCCAGCCGGGAGAACTCGTGTCCGGCATCGAACCCGCCACCGGCAAGCTGCCGTCCGCCGAACGCCTGAGCGAATTGTTCTCCCGTGTCGGACTCACCGCGAACCGGCATGTCGTCGCCATCGACGATGAAGGCGGCGGCTGGGCGGGAAGGCTGATCTGGACCCTGGACGTGCTCGGCCATACGCGCTACAGCTTCCTCAACGGCGGCGTGCTCGCCTGGGCGGGGGCGGGCCTGCCGCTGGAAAGCGGCAACCGGGAAGGGGAGACGCACCCTTTCGAGGCGCGCATCGATCGTTCGCCCATAGCCGACATGCAACAAGTGCTCGAACAACTGGACGACCCGGAAAGCATCGTCTGGGATGCGCGTTCGGCCGATGAGTATGCCGGCGTCCGCGTCACCGCGCGCCGCAACGGCCATATCCCCGGCGCGGTAAATCTCGACTGGCTGGAACTGATGGACCGGCACAGGGACCTGCGCCTGCGGCCGCTGGAAGAATTGCGCGAGCGGCTGGCGGAACTGGGCATGGAACCCGGCAGGAAGATCATCACCCATTGCCAGACGCACCACCGTTCCGGCCTGAGCTATTTCGTCGGCAAGGCGCTCGGCCTCGATATCCGCGCCTACGACGGCTCCTGGTCGGAATGGGGCAATGCCGGCGATACGCCGGTGGAAAATTGAGTCCGATGCAGCGCCTGTTCGTGCTGTTGCAATATCTGGCGCCGCAGTGCCTGCTGACCCGGGCCGCCGGCGCCCTGGCCCGTAGCGAAATACTCGCGGGCGTTTTGATCCGCTTCTTCATTCGCCGCTACGGCGTGGACATGCGCGAAGCGCGCGAGCCCGACCCGGCGGGCTATCGCAATTTCAACGAGTTTTTTACACGTGAACTCGAGCCCGGCGCACGGCCTCCGGCGAACGAGGAAGACGCCGTGCTCTGCCCCGCCGACGGCGCGGTCAGCGAACTCGGGCCGATCAGCAACGGCCGGCTGTTGCAGGCCAAGGGCCGTCACTTCGAATTGCAGGAACTGCTCGGCGGCGACGCCGATCTGGCACAGGCGCTGAACGGCGGGCGGTTCATCACGATTTATCTGTCGCCCCGGGATTACCATCGGGTGCATATGCCGCTACGGGGCCGGTTGCTGCAAACCCGGCACATTCCCGGCAAACTGTTCTCGGTGAACGAGGCGAGCACGGCGCTGGTCCCCGGCCTGTTCAGCCGCAACGAACGCCTGGTCAGCGTTTTCGACGGTGGCCTGGGTCGCAAAAACAGAGATCGCGACGATAAGGACCGCTTCGCGGTCGTGATGGTGGGTGCGATGATTGTCGCGGGGATTGCCGCGGTCTGGGACGAGCCCGGCCGCGAAGGGCGCCTGCGTGCACCGGAACGGAAATTCGAAGACCGGGAACTGATTCTTGCCGCCGGTGCGGAAATGGGGCGCTTCGAACTCGGCTCCACCGCGATCCTGCTGTTCCCGCCAGGCGCGATGGAATTCGATCCCGGCCTGGCGCCGGGAGACATCGTGCGAATGGGCCGCAAAATAGGCCGGCTCGCCGATAATTACCAGGAGGAAATTCCATGACGACGGACGAACTGAAAAAACAGACGGCCGAAGCCGCCATGCGGTATGTAGAGCCGAGACTCGAGCGCGATACCGTACTCGGCATCGGCACCGGCTCCACGGTCAATCATTTCATAGACGCCCTTGGCGATCTTCGGAGCAGCATCGACGCCGCGGTGTCGAGTTCGGAAGAATCCTCCCGCAGGCTGAAAGCCCTGGGCATCAGCGTGATCGACCTCAATTCGGCGGGATCCGTCAATTTCTATGTGGACGGAGCGGACGAGGCCAATCGCCACCTGCAATTGATCAAGGGCGGCGGCGGCGCGCTGACACGGGAGAAGATCATCGCCGCGGTGGCGAAGGAATTCATCTGCATAGCCGATGAATCGAAACTCGTTCCGGTACTCGGCAAGTTCCCGCTGCCGGTGGAAGTGATTCCCATGGCGCGCAGTCACGTCGCACGACAAATCACGGCCATGGGCGGCATTCCGGTCTATCGCGACGGTTTCATGACCGACAACGGTAACCGGATTCTCGACGTCCACAACCTGGATTTACGCGACCCGCGCAAAGTCGAGACACAACTCGACCAGGTCACAGGCGTTGTAAGTAACGGACTGTTCGTGCGCCGGGCGGCTGACCGGCTATTGCTGGCCGGGGCGCAAGGCATACGCACCTTACTCCCGGAAGCCTGATCTCGGACTAAAACGAACCCACCGGCTCGGGTGAGCCGGATCGCCAATCACCCCGGAGGGCTCAGAGCGGAGTTACGTTTTCCGCCTGTGGGCCTTTCTGACCCTGGCTGACCTGCATGGTGACCTTCTGACCCTCATGCAGCGTTCTGCGGCCGGCGCCGTTTATTGCGCTGAAGTGAACGAAAACATCCTTGCCTTCCTGACGCTCAATGAAACCGAAGCCTTTCTCGTCATTGAACCACTTAACCGTACCTTCTACTGACTCTGACATATCTATCTCTTGTTCCGAAAATTGACATTCCGCTGTAGCGGAATCGTTTCTCTCCCTTGCATGTTGTGCGCAGGGAAAACCCTCCCCCGGACCAATCCTGCAATCATGCAAGGCCCTTTATACTGAAAATGCCCTGTCCGGGGCAGGGAATTATGGCAACGAATTGTTACAGCGGCAGCATTCTACAGGATAAATCACTCGAATTGGCAATCATTTGCTCATGTTTTTACAAACATCGAGTCTGACAGCGCACGAAATACCGGATCGCGGTATTCGGGCGACTCGTTTACCAGGTGGTGACGGGCCCCGGGAATCAGCACTTCTTTCGTGGCGGGAAACTTCGCGCGGATGGCCGGCAGATTGAACTTCCAGTCGACGGTGTCGTCCCCGGTACCCTGGATAATCGTCAGCGGCGCCGGATTCGGGGCCGCCGCGGCGAAACGAATTCCGTAGTCGAACATCGCCCCGATCCAGCTTCGGGGTATGCGCGAACTTTGCAGTTCGTCCTTGTGTCGCAGAAAATCGAGAAATTCCCGGTCGTGGCTGCTTTCCGCGAACAGCCGCGGCGTGCCGTCCACGAACCAGCCGCTGAGCAGGTAGGCCAGCCGGCTCCGGTGATGGCGCAAGATACGCACCAGGGGCGCGAGCAAGCCGACGCCTTCGAGCGCGTGGATCTCCATCAGTCGATGATGCAATATGGAATCCATCAGGACCGCCCCGCCGGTACTCTGGCCGACGGCGAACCAGGGTCGCGGGAGTTGCTGCTCGCCGGCCAGCACAAGCGCCTGGGAAAGCGCGTCGCAATAGCGCTCGAAATTGTCCACGCCTCCCATTTCCCCGCTGGACAGTCCATGTCCGGGCAGGTCGAAGACGAAGGCCGCACAACTCTGTTCGAGGCACCAGCCGATCGGATGGCGGTAAATGCCGGCATGATCGAGATAGCCGTGCAGCAGAAAGATCGTTCCTTGCGGCGAAGGCGGCGTGAAATATTGCGCGACGAGTCGCTCGCCGCCCCCTTCGAAGGCGCCGAGACTATGGTGAATCGGCTTGCCGCCGCTCGCGAAGCGCAGGCCGTAATGATCGAGATAGGCTCGCGGCAACCCGCTGTCCGGCGCCGCCGCGCAACATTGCAGCAGCGGCGCCGAATCGCGCAGTTTGCTTGCGTCCGAACGGCTGAACATGCAACCTCAGGCGCTGGCGTAGCGGACCGACATTTCCTCCAGATTGTATATCTTGCCGATGCGGTCGATCATGCCGGCGCAGCCGAACGATTCGAGCCGGGCCTTCACGATGTCGCGCATGGCGTGCATTGTCGGCGTGAGGAATTTGCGCGGATCGAATTCGGATGGATTCTCCGCCATGAAACGACGTACGGCGCCGGTTGAGGCAAGCCGCAAATCGGTATCGATATTGACCTTGCGTACGCCATGGCGAATGCCTTCCTGGATTTCCTCCACCGGTACGCCGTAAGTTTCGGGGATTTCGCCGCCGAATTCGTTGATCACTTCGAGCCAGTCCTGGGGCACGGACGAAGAGCCGTGCATGACCAGGTGCGTGGACGGAATCTTGGCGTGGATCTGCTTGATGCGGTCGATGGCGAGGATGTCCCCCGTGGGCGGCCGGCTGAACTTGTAAGCGCCATGGCTCGTGCCCACGGCGATGGCAAGCGCGTCCACGTTGGTGGCTTTAACGAAATCCTCGGCTTCCTGCGGGTCGGTGAGCATTTGCGCCATGGTCAAAACGCCCTCGGCGCCGATGCCGTCTTCCTCGCCGGCCATGCCGGTCTCGAGCGAGCCGAGACAACCGATCTCGCCTTCCACCGAAACGCCGCAGGCGTGGGCCATTTCCACCGCCTGACGCGTAACGCGGACGTTGTAATCGAAATCCATCGGCGTCTTGCCGTCTTCGCCCAGCGAGCCGTCCATCATCACCGACGAGAAGCCGAGCTGGATCGAGCGCTGGCAGACCGCCGGAGAAACGCCGTGATCCTGGTGCATGACGATGGGGATATGCGGAAATTCCTCCAGCGCACCCTGGATCAGGTGCCGCAGAAAGTTCGACCCCGCGTATTTTCGCGCGCCCGCCGAGGCTTGCAGGATGACCGGGCTGCTGACCGCGTCCGCCCCTTCCATGATGGCCCGCACCTGTTCCAGATTGTTAACGTTGAAAGCGGGAACGCCGTATTCGTTCTCGGCCGCGTGGTCGAGCAGTTGTCGCAAGGTGATAAGGGCCATTTTTACTCCTGATTGTTGAAATTCTGTAGTACTGGTGCTGGTTTGGCTGCCGTCCGCCCGGCGAGCGCGGTTACGGCGGGAAGCGTCACGCCTTGAACGGCTTCGAGAAAAGCGCCGCCTCCGGTAGAGATATAGGAAACCCCGGCCGCCACGTCAAATTGATCGATGGCGGTGACGGTCTCGCCGCCGCCGGCGAGACTGAAGGCGGGGCTGCGCGCGACGGCGCGGGAAATCTGTTCGGTGCCCGCGGCGAAGGCCGGAAATTCGAAAACGCCCATGGGGCCGTTCCAGATAATCGTGCCCATGGACTCGATCAGCGCCGCATAGCGGGCCGCGCTTTCCGGTCCGATATCGAGAATCAACTCGTCCTCGGTGACATCGGCCGCCGTTTTGATCACGGCCTCGGCACCGGCGTCGAATTCCCTGGCCACGCGTACGTCCACGGGCAGGGGAATATCGACTTTGTCCATCAGTTCGCGGGCGGTTTCGACAAGATCGGCTTCATGCAGCGATCGTCCCACCGGATAACCCGCCGCGAGCAGAAATGTATTGGCAATGCCGCCGCCGAGAAGCAGATGGTCGGCGAGGGTCGAAAGATTGCGCAGCAATTCGAGCTTGCCGGAAACCTTGGCGCCGCCGACGATGGCGAGCAGTGGCCGTTTCGGCTCGCGCATGGCGCGGCCGATGGCGTTAAGTTCCTGCGTGAGCAGCGGACCGGCGCAGGCTTCGCCGGCATGCCGCGCGACGCCGGCGGTGCTGGCCTGGGCGCGATGGGCGGTGCCGAAGGCGTCCATGACGAAGACGTCGCAAAGCGCTGCGTAACGCTGCGCGAGTTCATCGCTGTCGGACTTCTCGCCCGCGTTGGCGCGCACGTTCTCCAGAAGGCAAACCGGCGCATCGGGCAATGCCGCGCCGGGTTCCAGATAGTTTTCTACCAGCGGGACCGCCGCACCGAGTATTTTCGACAGGCGCGCGGCCACGGGTTTCAGAGAGAATTCCGGCTGTGCGGAAATCGCCACGCCCTCGCTGGGCCGGCCGAGATGGGACAGGATCAGCACCCGGGCGGCGCCGCCCGCACGGGCCGCCTCGATCGAGGGAAGCGCGGCGCGGATACGGCTGTCATTGACGACCTCGCCCTCGTTCAGGGGCACATTGAGGTCCTCCCGGATCAGCACGCGCTTGCCGGTCAGATCGAGCTGATTCATCCGCAAGGGAGATTCGGTCATGGGAAGTTGCATTTCACGGTCTATGGGTATGCAAGTACTGGGCCACGTCCAGCATACGATTGGCATAGGCCCATTCGTTGTCGAACCAGACGAATACCTTGACCAGGCCGGCGATTTCCCGGGTCTGTTCGAGGTCGACCACCGCCGACCTCGGATCGTGATTGATGTCGCAGGACGCCAGCGGCTCGCGAGTATATCCCAGAACGTTTGCCGGCAGTTTGCTCGATTGGCGAATAATCGTGTCGTTCACCTCCGCGGCATCGGCGGCGCGGGCGAAGCGCAGGCTGATGTCCATCGCGGACACATTCACCGTCGGCACCCGAATCGCCCGGGCTTCGAGCTTGCCGGCAAGACCCGGCAAAATGCGGGTAATGCCTTTCGCGAGCGCGGTGTCCACCGGGATGATCGATTGCATGGCGCTGCGGGTCTTGCGCAGGTCGGAATGGTGGAAACTGTCGATTACCGGCTGGTCGTTCATCGCCGAATGGATCGTCGTGATCGCACCTGCCTCGACGCCGAAGGCGTCGTCGAGCACTTTCAGCACGGGCACGATGCAGTTCGTCGTGCAGGAAGCGTTCGACAGTACTTTCGCATCCAGGGGAATGTTTTCGTGATTGACGCCATAGACGATGGTGAAGTCGACGTCGCTTTGCGCCGGCTGCGAGAAAAGCACCCGTTTCGCGCCCCGGCCCACACCCCCGCCTTCAAAAGAGCCGAGATGCTGCCGGGCGGTGACGACATCGTGGAAGGCGCCGCTGCATTCCATCACCAGGTCGACCTCGGGCCAGCGCAGGGCGGCGACATCCGGCTCGTTGAGCAACACGATGACATCGCCTTCAATATGCAGATTGCCGTCCACGAGTTCCACTTCGCCCGGAAAACGGCCATGGGTGCTGTCGTAACGGGTCAGATGCGCCATGGTGGCCGGGTCGGCGACATCGTTGACGGCGACGACGCGCAGGCCGTTGCGGCGGCCGGCCTCGTAAGCCGCGCGCAGCACACAGCGGCCGATGCGGCCGTATCCGTTGATTGCGACTCTCAGTGTCATTGGCGGTATTGGAGAATCAGTCGATGAGCGAACGCGCCGCCTCGGCGACCCGCTCGGCGGTAAAGCCGAAATGCTCCATCAGAACGCCGCCGGGAGCGGATTCGCCGAAAGTGGTCATGCCGACCACACAGCCTTCCAGGCCGACGAACTTGCGCCAGTAATCAACCGCGCCCGCCTCGACGGCAACGCGCCTGCGAACGCTCGCGGGCAGTACCGATTCGCGCCAGCTTTCGTCCTGCCGTTCGAACACGTCGACGCTGGGCAGGGAAACCAGGCGCGCGGCAAGGCCTTCTTCCTGCAATGCGCGCACCGCATCGGCGCTGACGCCGACCTCGGAGCCGGTGGCGATGACCACGACTTCAGGCTCGCCTTCGCAGTCCACGAGTACGTAGCCGCCGCGGGCGATGGCGTCAAGTTGCTCGTCTTCGCGCTGCTGATGCGGAATGGTCTGACGGGTGAAAACAAGCGCGGTGGGGCCCTCCCGGCGTTCGATGGCGGCCTGCCAGGCGACGGCGGCTTCGACGCTGTCGCAGGGCCGCCAGACGGAAAGATTCGGCGTCGTGCGCAGATTCGTCAATTGCTCGACCGGCTGGTGGGTCGGCCCGTCTTCGCCCTGGCCGATGGAATCGTGGGTATAGACCAGGATACTACGCTGTTGCATCAGCGCCGACATGCGCACGGCGTTGCGCGCGTATTCCATGAACATGAGGAAAGTCGCGCAATAGGGAATGAAGCCGCCATGCAAGGCGATACCGGTGGAAATCGCGGTCATGCCGAATTCACGCACACCGAAATAGATGTAATTGCCGTCGGGCGTGTCGGCGATCGAGCGGCTGCCCGACCACAAGGTCAGGTTGGATCCGGTCAGGTCGGCGGAGCCGCCGATGAGTTCGGGCAACTGGGCGCCGTATTCCTCCAGGCAACCCTGGGAGGCCTTGCGGCTCGGGATGTTCGCGCCTTCGCTCTGCAGCCGCCTGGCGTAGTCCCGCGCGCGCTCGGCGAAATCGCCATGCAATTCGCCTTTCATGCGGCGCACGAATTCCACCGCGAGTTCAGGATATTCTTCCTCGTAGATGACGAGTTTTTCCTTCCAGGCGGTTTCCGCCATGAAGCCCTTTTCGGTGGCGTTCCAGGCTGTGAGAATTTCTTCCGGCACGAAGAACGGCGCGTGGGGCCAGCCGAGTTCCTTCCGCGCGGCCTTGACTTCGTCTTCGCCGAGCGGCGAGCCATGGGTGGCGGAGGTGCCTTGCTTGGTGGGCGCGCCGAATCCGATGATCGTGCGGCAGCGGATCATGCTCGGCCTGGCGGTTTCGGCCTGGGCCGCCAGGATTGCCTGACTGATCGCTTCGGTATCGTGACCGTCGATTTCCTGCGTATGCCAGCCGTAGGACTTAAAGCGTTGCATCGTGTCCTCGGAAAACCAGGGCTCGACTTCGCCGTCGATGGAAATGCCGTTGGCGTCGTAGAACACGATCAGCTTGCCGAGGCCGAGAGTTCCCGCGAGCGAACAGACTTCATGGGAAACGCCTTCCATCAGGCAGCCGTCGCCGGCGAAAACGTAGGTGTAATGATCGACTACGTCGTGGTCGGGACGGTTGAACTGGGCCGCGAGGGTCTTTTCGGCGATGGCCATGCCGACGGCGTTGGCAAGCCCCTGGCCGAGGGGGCCGGTGGTGGTTTCCACACCGGGAGCATAGCCATATTCAGGGTGGCCGGGAGTCATCGAGTGCAATTGGCGGAACTGCCGGATCTCGTCCATTGGCAACCGGTAGCCGCTCAGATGCAACAGCGAATAGATCAGCATCGAGCCGTGACCGTTAGAAAGCACGAATCGATCTCGGTCGAACCATTGGGGATGGCCGGGATTGTGCTTGAGAAAATCGTTCCAGAGCACTTCGGCGATGTCCGCCATGCCCATAGGCGCACCCGGATGCCCCGATTTTGCCTTCTGGACGGCGTCCATGCTCAGCGCGCGGATTGCGTTGGCGAGTTGCCTTCGCGGCAAGGCCTGCTCGGCCATCGACAAACTCCCATTCTTACCGTGTTTTTGCGGGCGGCTATTGTCCCGCAGATGCGCTCGGGATGCCAGTGGCGCGCCGCGGGCCCAGCAGTTCTCATTTTGTCCTTGTCGGGTGAGTGTTGAGGGTTTCATGGTTTTTTTGCGGTTGGGTTGATTGGGTTGCCGAGGCGCGGAGGTCAGGGAGGCTGTGCCGGGGGTCCGCCGGTGGCGAGCAGGGTCAAGAGCGCGGTCCAGGAGGGGAACACCTGGTATTCGGTGATGGTGCGCAGGTGCTCGAACAGGCGGAAGCGGGTGCCGAGGCGCTGCCGGGCCTGCCGCCAGAGGGTTTCGGCGAGTTCGCAGGCGGTGTGCAGTGCGAAGGCGAGGAGGTTGAGGATGACGAGCACGGCGGCGAGGGTGTCCTTGCCGTGGCCGAAGTTGTGTTCGAGATGGTAGCCGTGCTGCTTGAGGACGTTGAAGGTCTCGTTCTCGATCTTCCAGCGGGCGCGTGCGCAGTCGGCGAGTTCGGCGACGTTGTCGCGGTCGACGTCGAGGCTGGTGACGAAGGCGCCGCGGTAGGTGACCTTGCCGTCGGGTTTGGCGCTGACGATCTCGAGCCAGTTGACGCGCATGGCGTCGTCGCCGTCGCGGATGGGCAGGTCGTTCATCCAGCGGTAGCGGTGGATGCGGCGCTTCGCGCCGCGTCCCGCGGTGCGGCGGCGCGTGGGCGTTCGGACGCCGTCGAGGTACTCGTAGAGGGTCTTGTGGCTGGGTTGCTTGCAGGTGAGCAGGAAGTCGCCGCCAGCGTCGAGCATGGCCTGGCAGACGGGCTGGCAGGCGTACAGGTCGTCGCCGAGGTAGACCGGCCGCAGGGCGGCGCAGCGTGGGCCGTGGCGCGCCAGCCAGCGCTTGGCGGCCTGGCGTTCGCAGTCCTGCTTGGCGGCGCCGTCCTGCGGTTGGACGAACTCCGGCGGCAGCGGCAGCGCGCGCGACTGGCCCGGCGCCACGACGGTGGCCCCCAGCATTTGGTGGAAGTGCTCGACGTCGCCGTCGCTGCGCTTGCGGGTCGAGCAGTTGTCGCAGTGGAGCTTGCGCGAACGGAAGAACTCCGTGCCGTCCAGGGCGACCAGCACGCAGCCGTCGAGGCGGCGCATCGGTTCGAGCGCGCCGTGCGCGTCGAGGTCCGCGGCGAGGTCGTGGAACGCGTCGTCGAAGTGTTCCGCCGGTACGCCGTCCAGCAGTTGCCGAATGTGGTTGTCGCAGGGGATGCGGTCGAGGCCGAACAGGGTGTGCGCGTTCGAGCGCGTGCGCGTCTCGGCCAGTGCGCGCTGGTGCGCCAGGAACGACGGCGACTGCATGAAGAACACCGACAGCGCCGCCATGCCGATGTCGGCCATGGCGTAGCGCCGGTTGCTGCCGCGGCGCGGGTCCGGCATGCGCGCGAAGCACGCCCGCAGCCGGTCGAGATGCTGCGCGAGGAACTTCACGGCGGCGCCTGCGCCTCCACCGCCATGAGCGCCGCCAGCACCGCCAGACGCTCCGCTGGC
Source organism: Pseudomonadales bacterium (assembly GCA_963666325.1). Taxonomy (GTDB): domain Bacteria; phylum Pseudomonadota; class Gammaproteobacteria; order Pseudomonadales; family Pseudohongiellaceae; genus UBA9145. The sequence continues at coordinate 3,065,712 of OY762706.1, read as the reverse complement.
GGCATGGCCGCGTAGCGGCGGCCCCAACTCGCCGCTTTGCGCTTGACGGCCTGGCGGTGTGTGAAGTTGCGCCCGGCGCACGACGCCCAGTGCACCCGGTCCGGCGCGAAGTTGAACCACACCTTCTCGGTCACCACGCCCGCCTGGTTCATCACCTGCAGCGACACGCTGCGCCAGTCGCCCAGCAGCTCGTCGTACAGCGCCGACGGATACCCCGACACCATCACCGCGCACGGCAGCCCCCGGAGCAGTTCCAGCAGCGCCGCGTGGTTGGCGTCCTCGTAGTCGTGCCGGTAGCGGCGTGCGGACTTGCGCGCGCTGTGCAGGTACGGCGGGTCGCTGTACACCAGCTCCGAGCCGTCGAACGCGAACTCCGACAGGTAGGCATGGCAGTCGCCGTGCACCAACTCGACCGCATGGCCGCACGCGAACCGCGACAGCGCACGCTCGTCCAGGTCGATGCCGATGCTGCGCAGCGCCGCCGGCTTGCGCCGCATCACCGCGCCGCCGCCCAGGTGCGTCTCGATATACACCGCATGCGGCGGCATCAGCGCGATCAGCGCCTGACACAGCCCCGACGTCGCCTTCGATCCGAACCACGGGTTGCCCATGACCCGCACCATAGACCCCGCCTTCTATGATGTCAAGCCGCCATCGGCAATCAGCAATCGCTCGGCTTCACGGCCAAAATGAGAACTGCTGCCGCGGGCCACGAATGTACTTTCTTACATCAAAATATTTTGATAAAAGATTGAAGCAGGGCTTGAATACTGCTATCGTTTGCTCCCAATTTGTCTACCTGAACCCGCAATGAGTTCCATACCCGCTTCGATATTGTATGAGAGCGGACCGCGACCGGTCGCAGAACCGCTGCTCACCCTCACCTCGCTGCACAAGGCGCTGGCGGACAGCCTGCGCCTGCAGATCCTGCGTCTGCTGAAAAGCGAATCTTTCAGCGTGCTCGAATTGTGCCGCATTCTCGACATCCGCCAATCGGCGCTGAGTCATCATCTCAAGATTCTGTTGCAGGCGGGCCTGTTGTCGACGCGCCGCGAGGGCACTTCGATTTTCTACCGGCGCGCGCTGGTAAACGATCACGTCGATTTTGCCGAGAGCCGCCGACCCATCCTCGAAGCGATCGACACATTGCCCATTTCGACTTCACAAAACCGCAAGATCCGGCAGATTCAGCAGGAGCGGGCGCTGTCCTCCCTGCAGTTCTTCCGCCGCAACGCCGACAAGTTCCGCGAGAAACAGGGCTTGATCGTCGCCCACGATCAATACGCCGCCAGCTTGCACGACGCGGTCGCCGGGCTTGGCCTCGACCGTCAGGCCCGGGTGCTGGAAGTCGGACCGGGCGAAGGCCAGATGCTGGCCGAGCTCGCGGAACGCTTCCAGCGCCTGACCGCACTGGACAATTCGCCCGACATGCTCGAGAAGGCGCGCGCGACCATCGCCGCGGCCGGACACGAGGATGTCGAGTTCCTGCTCGGTGAAACACGTTCGGTAACGGACCGGCAGTTCGATCTGATCATCTTCGAAATGGTGCTGCACCATATTCCCTCACCGGCGATGACCATCAAGGATTGCGCGCGCCTGCTGGCGCCTTCGGGAACCTTGCTGATCTGCGATCTGACCCGACACGACCAGGACTGGGTGCGCGAATCCTGCGGCGATCTGTGGCTGGGATTCGATACCGACGATCTGCACGACTGGGCCGACCAGGCGGGCCTGGAAGACCAGCAGGGCTCCTTCCTCGGACTGCGCAACGGCTTCCAGATCCAGATGCGGATGTTCAACAAGAAACGGGACGCCCGTCCCAAGTAACAAATCAGGGAAAGGTGACCACATGACAGACACGAGCCTGTTTACTTCCGAATCGGTGTCCGAAGGCCATCCGGACAAGATGGCGGACCAGATTTCGGACGCGGTGCTCGATGCCTTGCTGAGCCAGGATCGCAATGCCCGGGTCGCTTGTGAAACGCTGGTCAAGACCGGCATGGTGCTGCTGGCCGGAGAAATCAGCAGTTCCGCGGTGATCGACGTGGATACGGTCGTGCGCGGCGTCGTGCGCGAAATCGGCTATACCAGCGCTACGCTCGGCTTCGACAGCGAAGCCTGCGCGGTGCTCAACGCGCTTGGCCATCAATCGCCCGATATCGCCATGGGCGTGGACGAATCCGAGCTGAAGGAGCAGGGCGCCGGCGACCAGGGCCTGATGTTCGGCTACGCCACCAACGAAACCGACGTGCTGATGCCGGCCCCGATAACCTACTCGCATCGGCTCATGCGGCAGCAGGCCAAGGTTCGCAAGGAAGGAACGTTGCCGTGGCTGGGCCCGGACGCGAAAAGCCAGCTCAGCTTCCGCTATCGGGACGGCCGCCCGACCAGCATCGAAACCGTAGTCGTCTCCACCCAGCACTTCGAAGACATTTCCCTGCAACAGGTGCGGGAAGCGGTCATCGAAGAGATCGTCAAGCCGGTATTGCCGCCGGAATGGCTCGATGAGAACACGCGTTACCTGATCAATCCGACCGGACGCTTCGTCATCGGCGGCCCCCACGGCGATTGCGGCCTTACCGGACGCAAGATCATCGTCGACACTTACGGCGGCGTCGCCCGCCACGGCGGCGGCGCCTTCTCCGGCAAGGATCCTTCCAAGGTCGACCGTTCGGCGACCTACGCGGCGCGCTACGTCGCCAAGAACCTGGTGGCGGCCGGCATCGCCGAGCGTTGCGAGGTCCAGGTTTCCTACGCCATCGGCGTGGCGGAGCCTACTTCGATCAGCGTGCAGACCTTCGGCACCAGCCGGATTTCAGAGGAGCGGATCATCGAACTGATCGGCGCGCATTTCGAACTGCGGCCCAAGGGACTGATCGAGCAACTCGACCTGTTGCGACCGATTTATCGCCAGACCGCCAGCTTTGGACATTTCGGACGAACCGAGCCTGATTTCAGTTGGGAGCGGACCGATCTGGCGGAAGCGCTGCGCTACGAGGCCGGCCCCAAGGCCCGGGCAAGCAGCCGGTAAGGATGGGAGAGGAAAACGATATATGAACAATCTGATGATCAAGCGGCAGGAGCGTCTGCGCCAGGACTTCAAGGTGGCGGACATTTCCCTGGCCGACTTCGGCCGGCGCGAAATCAGCCTGGCTGAAACCGAAATGCCGGCGCTTATGGCATTGCGCCGACGCTGCGCCGCGGGCAAGCCGCTGGCAGGGGCGAAGATTCTCGGCTGCCTGCACATGACGGTGCAGACCGCGGTGCTGATCGAAACGCTGATGGCGCTCGGCGCCGAAGTGCGCTGGTCGTCCTGCAACATCTTCTCGACCCAGGATCACGCGGCCGCCTGCATGGCCGCCGAAGGCGTCGCGGTTTACGCCTGGAAGGGCCAGACCGAAGAAGAAGGCTCCTGGTGCATCGAACAGACGATCCTCAAGGACGGCAAGCCCTGGGGCGCCAACATGGTGCTCGACGACGGCGGCGACCTCACCGCCATGTTGCACGAAAAATATCCCGCGGTGCTCGACGGCGTGCATGGCGTCACCGAGGAAACCACCACCGGCGTGCACCGCCTGCAGGAAATGCTCGAGGCGGGGCAACTCAAGGTGCCCGCGATCAATGTCAACGATTCGGTCACCAAGTCCAAGAACGACAACAAGTACGGCTGCCGCCACAGTCTCAACGACGGCATCAAGCGCGGCACGGACATGCTGCTCGCCGGCCGCCACGCCCTCGTCGTCGGCTATGGCGACGTCGGCAAGGGTTCGGCCCAGAGCCTGCGCCAGGAAGGCATGATCGTGAAGATCGCCGAAGCCGATCCGATCTGCGCCATGCAGGCCTGCATGGACGGCTTCCAGCTCGTTTCGCCTTATATCGACGGCGTCAATACCGGCCGGCTCGAAGCGATCAACGAGGATCTGCTCGGCAGCCTGGACCTGATCGTGACCGCAACCGGCAACACCGATGTCTGCGACCGTTTCATGTTGCAGAAACTCAAGGCCGGCGCGGTGGTCTGCAATATCGGCCATTTCGACAACGAGATCGACACCGCCTATATGCGCGAGCACTGGGAATGGCACGAAGTCAAACCCCAGGTGCATCGCATTTTCCGCTGCGGCGAGAAGCATCCCGAGGACTACCTGATCCTGCTGTCCGAAGGCCGGCTGATCAATCTCGGCAACGCCACCGGGCACCCTTCCAGGGTCATGGACGGCTCCTTCGCCAACCAGGTGCTCGCGCAGATTCATCTGTACGAACGCCGGTTCGCCGAACTGCCGGCGGACTCGCGCGAGATTACCCTGACCGTGTTGCCGAAGTCGCTCGACGAAGAGGTGGCGGCGCTGATGGTCGAAGGTTTCGGCGGCGTGATGACCCGGCTGACCCCGGAACAGGCCGAATACATCGGCGTTTCCGCGCAAGGTCCGTTCAAGCCCGAAAGCTACCGCTACTAGGCAGGCGCCGAAGGCTATTTCCATGGCATCCGTGGCGCCACAGTTCAGCGTCGAGTTCTTTCCGCCCCGTACCGAAGCGGGCCGCGGCAAACTCGACCGGGTTCACGAGGAACTCGTCGCGCTCGGCCTGAATTTCTTTTCGGTCACCTACGGCGCCGGCGGCTCGACCAAGGAAGGCACCAGGAGTATCGTGCTCGACTATAGCGCGGCGGGCTCGGAAGTCGCCCCGCATCTGTCGAGCACGGGTCAGGATCTCGATGTCGTCGGCGGCCTGCTGAACGACTATCGCGCCGCCGGCATCGACCGGCTCGTGGTCCTGCGCGGAGACACTCCTCCCGGCCGGAAGAACGCGGCGCCGAAATTCTTCGCCCAGGACCTGGTCGAATACGTACGCCGGCATTCCGGCGATCATTTTCACATCAAGGTAGCCTGCTATCCGGACCTTCACCCGGAGACTTCCAACTATGCGCAGGAGATCAAGTATTTCCGGCAGAAAATCGAAGCCGGCGCCAATGCGGCCATCACCCAGTATTTCTACAATGCGGAATCGTATTTCCGCTTCGTCGATTCCTGCCGGGAAGCCGGAGTCGACGCGCCAATCGTGCCGGGCATCATGCCGATTACCAATTTCGACAAATTGAGCGCTTTTTCCGCCAAGTGCGGCGCCAAGATTCCGGAATGGCTGGCCCGCCGGCTCGCCGGATTCGGCGACGATCAGGCAGGCCTGCGCCGGTACGGTGACGAGGTAGTCAGCGAACTTTGCGATAGCCTGCTCAAGGGCGGCGCTCCCGGCCTGCATTTCTATTCACTGAATCAGGCGGGACCGGTGCGCAGGATCTGGGAAAACCTCGGCCTTTCCGGCGATCGCTGATCCGGCAGGCCGCAGCCATGCGCCATACCCGATTGCATTGCGAATCTTCCCTGGGCGAAGACATCGCCTTGCGCCTCGACGGCGATGCCGCCCACTATCTGGGCAATGTGCTGCGCCTGCGGCAGGGGCATTGCGTACACGTCTTCAACGCCGACGACGGCGAGTTCGTCGCTTGCATCGAGCAACTGGCTAAAAAGCACGCTGAACTGAGAGTGGGCCGGAAGTTGCGTGAGCCGGAGGCGCCCCGGCTTGAGATCGAACTTTGCCTGGGGCTCTCCCGCGGCGACCGCATGTCCTGGGCGATCCAGAAATCCACCGAACTCGGCGTCAGGCGCATTACTCCCTTCTTCAGCGCCCGCGGCGAGGTGAAACTGTCCCGCGAGCGTTCCGCGAACCGGCTGGAGCATTGGCGCCGCGTCGCGGTCAGCGCGGTGGAACAATCCGGCGGCTTTTGCGTTCCCGACTTCAGCGAGCCGCTGGCGCTCGACCAGGTGCTGCAGGCGCCCGCGCAGACCGATTGCGCGCGCCTGCTGTTCGACCCGTCCGGCGGCGCCGGTCTGCCCGATTCGCTGCCGGGGAATCGCCTGCAGATCGTCACCGGTCCCGAAGGCGGCTTCGCCGAACCGGAGCTGAAACTCGCCGCGCGTTGCGGCTATTCGATTATCGCCCTCGGCCCACGCATCCTGCGCACCGAGACCGCCCCGCTGGCGGTGCTGGCGATCCTGCAGCATCGCTACGGCGACATGGCCTAGTCTCCACAAACGACAAAAAAAGCGGCGCCCCCGTTGCCGGGAGCGCCGCTGGTGGGAGAACAGCGAAGTTCGTTGCCGGTATTGCCTACTGGGTAACGAACTCCGGATAAGCTTCCATGCCGCATTCGGCGAAGTCGACGCCTTCTTCTTCTTCCTCGTCGGATACCCGGATTCCCATGGCCGCCTTGAGTGCGAACCAGACGACGAAGCTGAAGGCGAATACCCAGCCCATGATCGTCAGCATGCCGACCAACTGGCCCACGAAGGTGGCGTCCGGGTCGGACAGCAACACGGCGAAGATGCCGAAGATGCCGACGGCGCCATGCACCGAGATGGCGCCGACCGGGTCGTCGATCCTCAACTTGTCCAGCGTGACGATGCTCGCGACGACGATGACGCCGCCGATGGCGCCGATGATCGTGGCCAACATTGGAGTCGGATCGGCCGGCTCGGCGGTGATGGCGACGAGACCGGCGAGTGCGCCGTTGAGCGCCATGGTCAGGTCGGCCTTGCCGAACCAGAGCCGCGCCATGATCAGCGCGGCGATTAATCCGCCCGCCGCTGCCGCATTGGTGTTCAGGAACACGTTGGCGACCTCGTTGGCGACGCCGATGCCGCCGAGCTTCAAAGTCGAGCCGCCGTTGAAGCCGAACCAGCCCATCCACAGAATGAAGGTGCCGAGGGTGGCCAACGGCAGATTGGCGCCGGGAATCGCGCGAGTCTCGCCGCGCCGGCCGTATTTGCCCTTGCGCGGACCGAGCAGTATCACCCCGGCCAGCGCCGCCGTGGCGCCCGCCAGGTGTACGATGCCCGAGCCTGCGTAGTCGCTGTAATTGAGGCTGTACAGTCCGAAGACCGAATTGCCGCCCCAGGTCCAGCTTCCCTCGAAGGGGTAGATGATGCCGGTCATGACCACTGCGAAGGCCAGGAAGGCCCATAGCTTCATGCGCTCGGCCACCGCGCCGGAAACGATCGACATCGCGGTGGCGACAAACACCACCTGGAAGAAGAAATCGCTGGCGCCGGAATAGACCGAGTCGCCATCGAATCCCACTTCGGCAGACTCGGCCAGCACGCCGGCGATGGCCGCGTCGTTCATTTGCAACGTTGTCGTGATCCCGGACAGAAAGTAACCGCCGCCGTACATGATCTGGTAGCCGCAGATGAGATACATGGTGCAGGCCACCGCGAACAGGGCGACATTCTTGGTAAGAATCTCGGTAGTGTTCTTGGAGCGGACAAGCCCGGCTTCGAGCATGGCGAAGCCGGCGGCCATCCACATCACCAGGGCGCCGCAGATCAGGAAGTAGAAGGTGTCCAATGCATACTGCAATTCAAAAATCTGGTTTTCCACGTGTCTGTTCCTCCAATAGGAATCCCGCCTAGACGGCGGAATCTCCGGTTTCTCCGGTGCGAATGCGCAGAACCTGGTCGAGACTGGTCACGAAAATCTTTCCGTCGCCGATCTTGCCGGTCCGGGCCGTAGATGTGATGGCTTCGAGCGCCTGATCGAGCAGCCCGTCGGTTACGGCGACTTCCAGTTTCACCTTGGGCAGGAAATCAACGACGTATTCCGCACCCCGGTACAACTCGGTGTGGCCTTTCTGTCTGCCGAAGCCCTTGACTTCGGTGACCGTGATTCCCTGCACCCCGATTTCGGATAGAGCTTCACGCACGTCATCCAGTTTGAATGGCTTGATAATCGCCGTGACTAACTTCATCTTGTCGTTCCTCGTTTTCAAGCATTTCGGGTGGTCAGTGTTCTGGACACTGCGCTGCCTTCCATGCAGACTCCGTGCCAGAAACAATTTTTCTTTTTATTTCAGCCAATTACAGAAAAATCAGCCGTCAGGGCCACAAGGCCGCAATCAACCAAAATCAGTCACCAGGCAATTTCACGGTGCATTCCTGCACCAGAACAATGCAGACTTCGATCCGTCGCCGCCGGGTGGCGGGGAGTGCAGCGGACGCCGTAAATACGTCCCTGTAGGCTTCGGGCTCGGCATCCATGCCTCGCACGCCCGCTGCACTCCCCGCCACCCGACGGCGACTCACATCCTGCGGAATTCCAATCATTTTTGGATTCTGGAATGGGTGTCTCAATCTCCGCCCCTCAAAGGAAAGTTGGAACACCCATTCAAGAATCCAATAAAGATTCAGGGCCAGTACACTGTGAGGGGCCGTGAGGGGGTGGGCCTGTGGGCGTCGTGGGAGGCGTCGCGTGCCATGGATGGCCTAAAGCGGCGCCGACCCGATTCGAACCTCGCCATGGATGGCGAGGTGAGATTAAGCCCACAGGCCCACCCCCTCGCGGCCCCGCTCGAAGCCACCAAGGTGCTAATATGCAGATTCCATTCCTTAAAGAGAGTCGCGATGCGGGATCGGGATTTGTTGGGGGAGATTAGTGGGCGGTTGACCGGGTTGTTGCAGTCCGGGGGGGCGGCTGCGAGTGACTTGCGGGGGAAGATTGAGGAGCAGTTGCGCGATGGCGTGGCCGAGTTGTCCGCTATTGATCGCGAGGAGTTCGACGCCCAGGTCCGTGCGCTTGAGCGCGCTGAAGAACGTATTCAGGCGCTTGAAGAGACCGTCGCCGAACTTGAGCGACGCCTTGCCGGTGAGGATGCTCCCTCAGCGGAGTAACGAGCGCAGTATTCGGCAGCGGCGGTAGCCGACGGCTTCGAGCAGATGATGTTTGCGGATTTCCTCGCTGCCTTCGAGGTCGGCGATCGTGCGCGCCATGCGCAGGATTCGATGCGCCGCCCGGGCCGAAAGCGATAATTGCTCCATGGTTTCCGCCAGCCAGCGTTTCAGTTTCGGGCTCAGGCGGCACATTTTCTCCAGCTCTTTTCCGCGCAATTCGCTGTTGAGCACGCCCGAGCGGCCTCGCTGCAATTCGCGGCAGGCGCCCACCCTGTTGCGCAGGATCTCCGGCGAGAACGGGTCAGCCGGCGGCGGTTCGTCGAGCAATTCGGCATGTGACAGCGCCGGTACTTCGATGATGATGTCGAGGCGGTCGAGCAAAGGTCCGGAAATGCGGCCGAGATAGCGGTCGATGCGGTCCTGGCTGCATCGGCATTCGTTGCGCGTATCGCCGGCGTATCCGCAAGGGCAGGGATTCATGGCGGCGACGAGCTGGAAGCGAGAGGGGAAACGCAGCCGGTAATTCGCGCGGCTGATGGTGATTTCGCCCGATTCCAGCGGCTCGCGCAAAGTCTCGAGTACGCTGGGCTTGAACTCGGTCAACTCGTCCAGAAACAGCAGGCCGCGATGGGCCAGGCTGATCTCGCCCGGCTGGGCCTTGCTGCCGCCGCCAACGAGCGCCGGGACCGTGGCGCTGTGATGCGGTGCGCGCACCGGCCGACAAACCCAGGACGGACATTGGCTGCGCACATTGCTCACCGAACGTATCGAGGCCACTTCCATCGCTTCCGCCGCGTCGAGCGGCGGCAGCAGCCGCGATAGCGAATTGGCGAGCAAAGTCTTGCCGCTGCCGGGAGGGCCGATCATCAACAGATTGTGATTGCCCGCCGCCGCCACCAGCAGTGCCCGCTTGGCGGACTCGTGGCCGCGGATCAGATCGATTCCACGATGGCACAGGCAAGGAGGCGACGCCTCCTCCGGGTCGGGCCGGGCGAGGTCGCTGCCCTGCGTCAGATGGACGACGTATTCCACCAGGCTTGCCGCGGTGCGAGATCCCTCGTAACCGACCAGGTTCATTTCCCCGCGATTGGCGGCGGGCAACACGATCATGCGCTGCTTCCGGGCCGCCGCCCGGATCGAGGGAATCATTCCGAACACCTTGCGCAGGCCGCCTCCGAGGGCGAGTTCTCCGAGCAGTTCGACCCCGGCCAGCTTGCGGCAGTCAACCTGGCCGGAAGCGGCGAGAATGCCCACGGCGATGGCGAAATCGTAGCGCCCTCCGGTCTTGGGCAGATCGGCCGGGGCCAGATTCACCGTGATGCGCTTGGCGGGAAATTGGAGCCCCGAATTGAGAATGGCGCTGCGAACCCGATCCTTGCTTTCGCGCACCGCGGTTTCCGGCATGCCGACGATGGCGAAACCCGGCAGGCCGCTTGAGATATGGATTTCAACGGTTACCGCAAGGGCCTCGACGCCGAGCACCGCCCTGGAATGAATAATTGCAACAGACATGACAACTTCGATCCGAATAGTTCGAAGCCATAGTCATAGGTCGGTTTTGAAGAAAATGCCTAATTGGCGGTGAAAAGAGCGGCTCATCCCTGAGCCGCGTGGGAGATCGGTCAGGTTGGGCTGACTTACTCGCTCGATTCGAGCATGAATTCGACGATCGCGCGCAATTCCTCGGGCGTGCAATCGAAACACAGACCTTTCGGCGGCATGGTGCCGATACCGGTAACGGTGCTTTCCACTATCGCGTCCAGGCCTTTTTCTTCGAGGCGCGGCACCCATTCCCCGGCGTTGCCGGGCCCGACCCGGGGCGCGCCGGCGGCGCCGGTGCTGTGACAGGCGAAACAGGCGGTCATGTAGCGCGCTTCAGGGTCGAAGCCATCGCTGATCTGGGCCAGTTGCACACCCCCGGCGCCGGGTTCGGCGCTGCTGAGCGATATCGCCGGCAGCGCCGCAAGGGAAAGACTGATCAGATACTTCATTTCAGTGGAACTATTGTTCCAGGGTCACCATGTACTGCGACAGTTCCCACAACTGATCGTCGGTGCAGGTCATGCACAGGCCCTTGGGCGGCATGGCGTTGAGGCCCCGGTTCATGATCTTGATGATTTCCTCGCGCCCTTTTTCCATGCGCGGACCCCACGCTTCGGCGTCGCCGGGAAGCGGCGCGCCGGACAGGCCGGTGGAATGGCAGGCGAAGCAGAAGATCTGGTAGGTGCCTTGCAGGTCGAAGCCATCGTCGGCCTGGGCGATCTGCACGGGCTCGGCGGCCGGAGCGGGCGCCGGCTCGGCAACAGGCTCGGGAGCGACCACCGCCTCGGCGGCTTGGCCCACCTTCGCGCCGACGCAGTCTTCGCCGGCGAGGCAGAGCTTGGCGATCGGAGCGAGGTTTTCCTCGGCGGACTGGTCCGCCAGGGAAAGTTGACCGGGAAACAGCAATACGCCGGCTGTGAAAATCAGAGCCGGAATCGATGCTGGGGAGAAGGAAAATGCGTTATCGCTGGGAGGTTTCAACGAGCTACTCCTATAGGTAGTGAAATTATTCTCGCGGAAAGTTGGGCGGCTTCCACGACACGGCGCAAGACCCAAAAACCGGCGCGGATTATACACGGAAATCGGTGTTAAACGCTATGCGCCATCCTTCAGTTTCGTCCACCAGGCCTCGTTGTCGAGATACCAGTCGATGGTGTTTGCCAGTCCCGTGGGGAAGTCGGTCAGGGGTTTGTAGCCGAGTTCGGCGCTGATCTTGCCGGCGTCGATGGCGTAGCGGGTGTCGTGGCCGGGCCGGTCGGTGACGTGGGTAATGAGGGTGCTCGATTTCCCGCCCCTGGCGGGCGGGGCCGCGGGATAGCGCCGGGCGAGGCTTTCATCGCTCGCGAAGCGCCGGTCGACGCTGGCGCAAAGCAGATCGATCAGGTCGATGTTGGCGTACTCGTTGTCGCCGCCGACGTTATAAGTCTCGCCGCGGCGGCCCCGGCGCATGCACAACTCGATGGCGCGGCAATGGTCCTCGACATAAAGCCAGTCGCGAACCTGGCGGCCGTCGCCGTATACCGGCAGCGGTTCGCCGGCGAGAATGTTGGTCAGGAACAGCGGAATGAGCTTTTCCGGAAACTGGTAGGGGCCGTAGTTGTTCGAACAGTTGCTGGTCACGACCGGCAGGCCGAAAGTGCTGTGATAGGCGCGCACGAGGTGGTCGGAGGCCGCCTTGCTCGCGGCGTAGGGCGAGTTGGGCGCGTAGGGAGTGTCTTCCCGGAACGGCGGGTCGCCGGGAGCGAGCGATCCGTAGACTTCGTCGGTGGAGATATGCTGGAACAGGCGCTCGGCGCGAGGCTTGCCGCCGTCGAGCCAGACCGCGCGAGCGGCCTTGAGCAGGCTGTGGGTGCCGGCGACATTGGTTTCGATGAAAGCGTCGGGCCCGGTGATGGAGCGGTCGACGTGGCTTTCGGCGGCAAAATGGACGATTGCGTCGATATCGTGGCCGCGCAGCAATTGTTCCACCAGCGCCTGGTCGCGGATGTCCCCGTGAACGAAACTGAAGTTCGGCACGCCTTCGAGGCCGGCCAGATTTTCGCGATTGCCGGCGTACGTAAGCGCGTCGAGCACGACGACGCGCGCATCCGGATGCTCGCGCCGCCAGTAATGGGCAAAGTTCGCGCCGATGAAGCCGGCGGCCCCGGTGATCAGCAGCGAGTTCATTGCGGGCCTTCCTGCTCCGCGACGGCGCCTATTACTCGGATCAGTTCCGAGCGCCAGTCGCGCTCGGGCATTCCGAAATCTTCCATGGCGCGCGCACGGTCCATGACGCTATACGCCGGCCGCGTGGCGGCGGTCGGATATTCCGCGCTTGTAATCGGCCTGATCGGAATCATTTTTTGCAACACGCCCGCGGCCTGCCCCCATTTCTGAATCTCCAGCGCGAACTCGTACCAGTTCATTACGCTGCCATCGCGCCAATGATACAAGCCCGACTTTTCCGGCGAGAGAAGCATGCGCCAGATCAGGGCGGCAAGCGAATGGGCCGAGGTCGGGCAGCCGGTCTGATCGTTCACCACGGTGAGTTCGTCGCGCTCGGCCATCAGCCCGAGCATGGTGCGGACGAAATTGCGGCCGAACTCCGAATACAGCCAGGACGCCCGCACGATCACGCCCTGTCCGGCCGGCAGCTTGTCCAGCTCGCGCTCGCCGGCGAGTTTGCCGCGGCCGTATTCTCCGAGCGGCGCGGGCGCGTCATCGGGCAGGTACGGCGATGTCGCGCGCCCGTCGAACACGAAATCGGTCGAGACGTGGATCAGCCGCGCGCCGTTCTCCCCGCACCAGCGGACCAGATTCGCCACGCCCCCGGCATTGACGCGCCGGGCTTCGTCGGCTTCGGTCTCGGCACGGTCCACCGCAGTGTAGGCGGCGGTATTGATTACGCAATCGGGGGCGGCCGCGCTTAGCGCGGAATGCACTTGTGCGGCGTCGGTGATGTCCAGTTCGCCGCGGGCGAGAAATGCGGCCCGCCAGCCGGGCGGTGCGCCCGCCATGCGCAGGCAGCGGGCCAATTGGCTCTGCGAGCCTGTAACCAGCGCGTTCCGGGTCATCTGTTCCCGACCTCAATGAGGCAGCGGGGCCTGGGCAAGCGGCGGCGCCTTGCGGTCGCGCTCCGAGAGCATCGGCGACGGGTCGAGCAGCGGCCATTCGATGCCGATTTCAGGATCGTTCCACGCAAGGCTCTGGTCGTCTTCCGCATGGTAGTACTCGGTGCACTTGTAACACAGGTCGGCGCTTTCGCTGAGTACGTAGAAACCGTGGGCGAAACCGGGCGGAATCCACAACTGGCGGCGGTTTTCCTCGCTCAGGGGGGCGCCGAACCATTGGCCGAATGTCGCCGACTGGCGCCGCAGGTCGACAGCGACGTCGAACACCTCGCCGTGAACCACGCGCACGAGCTTTCCCTGGGGGTATTCAATCTGATAATGCAGCCCGCGCAAGGTTCCGCGCTGCGAGCGGCTGTGGTTGTCCTGTACGAAACGATGAGGAATGCCGTGTTCGACGAAAAAGGACTCGCGCCAGGTTTCCATGAAAAAGCCGCGCGCATCGCCATGCACTACCGGCTCGAGCAGCAGCAATCCGGGTATCGGCGTGGCTTCGATTTTCATGGCGAATCGCTCTTCATGACGATTCTGTGAGCAGTTCCAGCAGGTACTGGCCGTATCCGCTGTTGATGTGGTCCTCGGCCAGCCGTTCGAATTGCGCGTCGTCGATGAAACCCTGGCGCCAGGCGATTTCTTCCGGACAGCCGATTTTCAGCCCCTGGCGATCTTCGAGCACGCGGATGAAATTGGCCGCGTCGAGCAGCGACTGGGTAGTGCCGGTGTCGAGCCAGGCGGTGCCGCGGTCGAACAGTTCCACCTGCAATTCGCCGCGTTGCAGATAGATCTTGTTGATGTCGGTGATTTCGAGTTCGCCGCGGGCCGAAGGGCGGATCGACTTGGCGACGTCGACGACCTTGTCGTCGTACATGTACAAGCCGGTAATCGCGTAATGCGACTTTGGCTGGGCGGGCTTTTCCTCGATGTCGATCGCCCGGTTGTTTTCGTCGAGCACGACCACGCCGTAGCGTTCCGGATCCTGTACGTAGTAGGCGAAGATACTGGCGCCGTTGTCCTGGGCGACGGCATTGGTCAAGGTGTCTTCGATGCGGTTGCCGTAAAAGATGTTGTCGCCGAGGATAAGGCAGACGCGGCTGTCGCCGATGAAATTCTCGCCGATGAGAAAGGCCTGGGCCAGGCCTTCGGGCCGCGGCTGTTCGGCATAATCGATCGAGATGCCCCAGGCGCTGCCGTCGCCGAGCAATTTGTGGAAAGCTGCGCGGTCGCGCGGGGTGGTAATCAGCAGAATCTCGCGAATGCCCGATTGCATCAGCGTCGACAGCGGATAGTAGATCATCGGCTTGTCGTAAATGGGCAGCAACTGCTTGCTGATGGTAGTCGTGATGGGATACAGCCGGCTGCCCGCGCCGCCCGCAAGAATAATGCCTTTGGTCATTTTTACTCCCGCGGGGCGGGTTGCTGTCCAGTCAGATCCCGGATGATTTCGGGCAATTGCTCATACAAGACGCCGGAAGGACGGAAATCGAGCTCTTCAAAGATGTCCTGAGCCGGCCAGGTTCGCTCGCTCGTCAAGTTGCGCCAGGTTTGCAGACCCGACTCGGCTCTTTTCCATCCGGCAAGACGACCGAATTGCAACAATGCGGCCGCGGCGAAGAATACCACAGCCGGAGTGCGCCAGGCGGGCTTTTTTCGGCCGAGAGCTTCGTAAACGGCTTGTTCCACCTCGTTTGCGGTGTACCGCTGCAGGTCGGTAAGCAGCCAGCATTGACCGGGAGCGAGCAGGCTCTCCGAGGCGAGCATCGCGGCGCGGCAGACGTCGTCGACGCCGACGAGGGAAAAGCCCCGGTCGAGTTTCGGCAGGGGCGGCAGCCGGCGGGCGTGAATGAGCCGGATCATCCGCGCGATACCGCTTTTCATGCCGGGGCCGTACACCGGCGCCGGACGCAGCACCGTGGTCAGCAGCCCGTCCTCGCCATTGGCTTCGAGCACCAGCCGCTCGGCTTCCCACTTGCCGCGGACGTAGTCTCCGGGCCGGGCCGGCGCCTGCCCGTGGTCCATCTGGGCGGCCAGGGCGCTGCTGATGAAAACCAGGCGCTTCACGCCGGCGGCGCGCGCCGCGGCAAGCAGGTTGCGCGTGCCTTCGAGATTGGTCCCCATTGCCTGCCGGTCGCGCCGGTCGGCGGTCCCGGCGACTCCGGCGAGATGGAACACCGCGCCAACGCCCTCACAGGCCGCCTCCAGCGCTTCCAGATCATGGATGTCCCCTCGGACATGTTCGTCATTCCGCGCGGAGCGAAGCGGAGTCGCAGAATCTCCCCGTGAGTGGGTGTCCCATTGTTTTGCAGACCGGGAAAAGCCGCGCACGCTGCGGCCGGCGGCCAGCAGGTGGCGGCAAAGATGGCCGCCGATGAAGCCGCTGGCTCCGGTTACCAGAACTGGCCGCTCGTCCGTCAAAACCACCTCCAGCCGTGAAGATTGAAAAAGCGCCAGGCCGAACGGAGGAACATGCCGATGTGAGCCGGCCCCTTGCCCGCGGCATTGCCTCCGGCATGGCGGATGCGCATTGCCGGTACGTGGGCCAGCTCACCCAGCCGTCCGAGGCGCAGCGACAGATCGAAATCCTCGAAATAAAGGAAGAAGCCCTCGTCGAATCCGCCGGCTTCGCGAAGTGGGTGTCCCCTGCACAACATGCAGCAGCCGCCGGCGATGGGGATGCCGGAGCTCGGCCGGTCTTCGGGCAGGTCGCGCATTTCGTAAGCGGCGAGTTTGCGGGCGAACGGCGCGTGCAGGAATGCCGGAACGAAGCCGCGCAGCAGCAGAATCAGGGCCGAGGGATGGCGCTTGCAGAGATACTGCCGTTCGCCCCCGTTGCTTGCCGCTGGGCTGACCAGCACCGCCGCGGGATTCGAAGCGAGATATCCAAGGCCGGCGCCAAGCGCGTCCGGGTCGAATTCCACATCGGGATTGAGCAGCAGATGGTAGTCGGCGGCCGACTCGCGAATAGCCAGGTTATGCGCCGCGCCATAGCCGATATTGCCGTGGCCGCGCAACATGCGCAGTTCGCATCCCCGCAGCCGCGCGGAACCGGTCAGTTCATCGCAGTCGCTGCCGCCATTGTCGACAATCGTGATCTGAACTTTTTCCAGCGGCAATTCCGCCCGCGCGCGTTCGCAGGAGAGTGCCAGCGAGTCGAGCAGGTCGAGCACTTGCCGTCGGGGAGTGCGAAAGCAGACGACCGAAACGGCCAGCGCGAAAGCTGTCATTCAATCGATTTCGACCAGGCGGTCTCCGAAAGGGGTCGAAACCACGCGCATTCCCGGCGGCACTTCGGAGGGGTCGATCCGCCGCGGACGGAATCGCGCCGGCGGCGGAACGTCCTGGCCCAATGCTTCGGCGCGCAAGCGCGCAAACGGGTTGTTCGGATCTCTTGCCAGATCGTCGCGGGCATTGCGGGCCTGGTCTGCCGGGTCGGGCTCCTCTTCCTGCCCGGCGTCGAGCTCGGCGATGAATTGTTCGGGTACGGGCATGGGCCGCAAGGAAAGCCAGGCGATATTGGCGCTCGCGTCGCAACTGACGCCGCGGTCCGCGGCTTCCACGCAGGAGGCGCCCGCCGGATACTGGATAGCGACCCGGCCGCCCTCGCTGGTGACGATGCGGAACTGCTCATGGCCCGGAATCGAGGTCTGTCCGTCGGCAACCGGCACGGTTACGATCTCGCCGCTGCGGTGCGTCAGCACCACCCGGCGCCGCTCGCCGATGCGCGAGGATCCGACCAGCACGAATTCGGGTTCGGTAAGGGAAGGCGCGGTCGAATCGGCGGCGCTGTTGCGCCCGCCGCGCTGGGCGGCGCCGGGGCTGGTGCGATCCACGTCTTCGAACAGTTCCAGGTCCTGCGCCGCGGCCGGCCCGGCCCACGGCAGCAGGGCCGCGAATCCGGCGAACAGCGTCGGGGCCGCGAATCGGGCGATTTTGCCGGAAAAAAATCTCATTGCCTGAAAGAAATCTGCAAGTTGCCGGTCTTTATACGTAATTGTCGCAAAAAACCCGACTTTGGTTCGGTCATTGTATACCAAGGGCTGAAAAAACCGGCCGCGTCTTGTTCAGGAATTCCCCGGCCCGCTCCTTCAATTCCGCCAGGTTCTCCTCTTCGGTTTCCAGCGGCTTGCCGTCCTGCACCAGGCGCTGATTGCGCGCGGACAGGCGCTGCCAGGCGAAATCCGCCAGTTCCTCGTCGGTCCTGGCGTTGTTTTCGAGGGCGATCATGAACAATTGCTCGATGCGGCTGGCGGGGATACCGCCCCCGGTGACCGGGCTTGCCTGAAAACTGATCTCATCGATGTCCTGGCTGCGATTCCTGATGGACTTGTTCAATCGTTCACACTGCTTTTTGATTTTCGGGGACGGTTTGGAATGGGCCGGCGCGATCTGGTTATCCCCCATGAGAATGAGCAGCGCCTGCAGCAGATTTACGATGCCGTGCTTTTCCGATTGCAACTTGCGAATGATCTCGCCGATGGACCGCACTTTGTAGTCCGACAGAAAATCCAGCAAGGGCCGGTAGATTTCCTCATTCAGATTTACCTCGCCAATGGGTCCTTTCACGGTCAACGAGGCTTTTTCCACGTGGCGGATGAGCACGACCGAAAGGTTGTCGAACCTTTTCATCTGCTCGGCCGCGTTGAGGCGGCGAATGCCTTTCACCCAGTAGTCGCGGCGGAATTGCTGATTGGTCATGAAATCGACCATCTGGTGGCGCAGCATCTCGTCGGGAACGGTGTCGATGAACTCGCGCTGCTGCTTGGTCGCGGTCAGGCTCGGAAGCTGTTCGAGCAGGCTCGCCGAGCAGGCAAAACTGAGCTTGGCCCCATCGAGCCACCGGCTCATGTCGAGAAAGGACATGGGATGCCAGTCCCGGTTGAAGAATTCATGCGCAAGGTAGTTGCGATTCTGCGTCTTGGCGTCCTGTAATCGTTTGACCGCTCCAGGATACAGCCTGGCATAGACCGATTCGGTCTCGATCAACTTCTCCGCGAATTCGATCGTCTCGTCGATGCGGGCGGCCATGCCCTTGCCACTGGGAGAGATGCGGTCCAGATACTCCATCATCAGGTTGCGCAACGGGATGAATCCCGCCCAGCCGGGCTGCACGTTGTAGCTGACATAAAGCACGCCGCCGACCTTGAGATTCGCTTTTACGAAATCGACGATCTCCCGCCGGTTCTCGTCGGAAATCCAGCTCCAAACGCCATGGACACCGATGTAATCGAACTGGGGCAGGTCCTTGCGCCTGCGAAACTCCGCGAAAGACTGGTCGGTAATATGGGCCGAAGCGCCCGAGTGATCCACCAGTTCCCTGGCGACGAAAGCGTGCGACGGATTGAAATCGTTGCCATGCCATTCCATTTCACTGCCGGCGGCATGCATGTTCAGGCTCACGCCCTGGCCGAAGCCGAGTTCACAGGCGTGCTTGATCTCGGGGCAGGCGATACCGCTGCAAGGCAGGGCAATTTTCGCGCGCATGGGGTTGAGTTCGGAGAAATAGCCCCATTGATAGCCTACTTCCGTGACGTAACCCGAGGTCCAGTTATCCACAATCTGAGTTCCCCACCGAGAGTGGTTCGGATGTTAACCTACTGTGCCGTAACGGGATAGTACGAAAACGGTCTATAATCGGCGCGTGCGGATTTTGCACGGCACGGATGGATTACGTGAGCGAGTTTGTTCCTGTTTCACAGAAAACACACGCCGGATTGCGCTGGAGCAGGCCGTCGAGTTTCAGTTTCGCCGCCGGCGATCACCTGATGCCGCTGGGCCTGAAGGAGTTGCAGAAGGCGGCGATGGGTCTGCCGGCCGGCTTCATCAAATTGCAGGACAAGTACCTGCTGATCGCCATCCAGGGCTTGCGCAACGGCGAAAACCTGGTCATGGACGAGTCCGGCAAGTGGCTGGCGGCGCATCTGCCCGATGCCTATCAGGGCTTTCCGTTCCGCATGGCGCGAATCGACCGGGATCGTTACCAGGTCTGCGTGCCGGAAGAGTCGGAATTCGTCCGCGACGCGGAAGACGTTCCGGCGGAAGCGCAAGCCTGGCGGCAGTTTTTCGATGAAGAGGGTAATCTGGAAAAATTCCTGGCGGAACTCGTCGGGAAAATGCGGCAGCACGCGACGGACCTGGTAGCGGCCGAGCGCGCCACGGCAAAACTGGCGGAACTCGAGCTGATCAAGGAATGGGAAATTTCCGCCGGTGATCCGGAAGCTTCGGTGCAGGTAAAAGGTCTTTACACCATCGACCAGGAACGCCTGGCCGCGCTGGACGGTGAATCCCTTGCCGCCATGCGCGACTGCGGCGCGCTATATATCACCTATGTCCAACTGCTGTCCGGGCACCACATGCCCGCGCTGACCGAGATCGCGCGGCGCCGCTGGAAGAAGTCCGAAGAACCCGAACTCGATTTCGGCGAGTTCGACGACACCGGCAGCATCAGCTTCGATAATCTCTAGCGCCACGGGCAATGAACAGGCGCTTTCATCTTGTTCTCGCATTACTGGTGGCGCTGCCGGTTTTCGCGCAATCACCGGACTTGACCGGTAAGCGGCTGCATTTCTTTCCCCTGATCGCTCACGGAGACGATTTCCATACGATTCTGTTCCTCTCCAACGACGCGCATGGGGAAAACCAGTGTACGCTGGATCTGCGGGGGCTTGGCCTGCACCAATACAGTTTCTACCCCCATCAGCGAGTCGTATGGTCGGGCGGGCGGGCGACGATCAAATTCGACGAAGACTATCCGAGCATCCGGGTGATCAGCAGAATCGGGCCCGTGCTTTCGTACGGTTACGCGAACCTTGATTGCGCTGGGCCGGTGTTTGCCCGCGTTTCCTTTTCCTTGTACGGGCCGGAAACCATTGTCGGTACGACTATCGTGCCGGATTCCCAGCGCGGGACCAATTTTCATTTTCCGGTGCTTCCCCGTACAGGCTCGCTTGGCCTGGCCTTCTCCAACGACTCCGTTCAGGATGCGTCCTGCTCCATACAACTGAAAAACGGCCGGGATGAAACGCTGGTCCGAAATTCTTTCACCGTGGGCAGGTACTCGACCTCGTTGCGGTTTCTCGATGACTTGACGGCGGTTCCCAGGGGATTTACCGCCGGCTCGGCATTGATTGCCTGCAACGCGCAGTTGGGCGCGGTGGGCCTTCCGTTCAAAGGGTCCGTTTTTTCCGCCATCGCTTCGGTGCTGCCGCGGGGGGACACCGCAGCGGGCAGGACTCAGTACATACCACTGGTCGCGGACGGCGACGGCTTCCGCACCAGCTTGTTCGTCACCAATTCGGCCCCGGCGGCGAACCGATGCACACTCGACCTGCAAGGCGAAGGGCTCGACCATGATCGCTTCTCGGGTCTTGCCGGTTCGAGCGCCACATTCGAGTTGAATGGACCCGGCGCACAGGCGACGATCACGAGCGCTGGCGAAAATGCACTGGCTTTCGGCTACGCCAGGCTCGAATGCGACGGAGTCGTTGTCGCCCGCAATCTGCTCACCGCGGAAGCGCCGGATCGACTGGTGGGCACGGCCACCATCCCCGGGGCGCCGGCGGTTACGGATTTCCGCTTCCCGGTCTTGCCGAGGAGCGGCGAGTTCGCCTTGATCTTCGCCAACGATACCGGCGCGGACATCGATTGCTCCCTGTGGGTGGACGATTATCAAAGCGATGTTCTGGACAACACCTCGCTGACGGTCCCGATGAATTCCCTGGAGTTGCGATTCATCGATGAGCTGTTCGAGATTTCGGAACGATCGAGCGTGTTCTCGGTGCACGCGACCTGCGACGGGTCGGTCGCCGCCATGGGGATGCCGCTCAACGGTACGCAATTCTCGGCGGTACCCCCCTTGCTTATCGGGCCTCCCGACCGGACGGTCACCGCGCCCTTGCTGCTCGACTCCGCCGGCTGCTCGAACGGCCGTTTCGTCAATGATTCCGCGCTGGCCGGGGACTGCCGCGTGCTGGTCGACTTTGCCAATACCCTGATCGAGGGCGGCTCGACCGTCGCCGATCTGCCGGTGCGTCAATGGGGCAGGGGCGATCAGTTGCGCCTGGACGACTGGACCGGCGTCGGCTTCCACGACGGACGGGTCAGCGCGATCAACCTGCCGGACCTCGGCCTCCGAGGCGCTATTTCATCGAACCTGGACCAACTCGACGGCCTGACCCTCATTGACCTCAGCAACAACGACCTGACCGGCCCGATCCCGCCGGAAATCGGTCGACTCCGATCCCTGAATACGATTTTTTTGCACGGAAACAGGCTGACCGGTGACATTCCTCCGGAACTCTCCCGACTGACGAATCTCACGCAACTGAATCTCAATTCGAATCGGCTGACCGGCCCCATTCCCCCGGAGTTGGGCGACCTGCGGAAATTAAAAGAATTGCGCGTGCGGGAAAACTTCCTGAGCGGAGATATCCCGGTCGGACTGTGGAGAATTACCGATCTGGAAGTGCTCGATCTCGATGATAACCAACTGACCGGCCCCGTCCCGCTGGAATTCGGGCGGTTCCCCAGGATCCGAACGCTGAATCTCGGCAGGAATCTCCTGAGCGGCGCCATTCCCCCGCGACTCGTTCAGGCGGGCGCCCTCGAAAGACTCGAACTCGACAGAAACGAACTGACCGGCACGATTCCCCCGCAGTTCGGTAGCCTGACCAATATGTATTTGCTGAATCTTTCGTTCAACGAGCTTACCGGTCCCATTCCGACGCAACTGGCGCAGAATTCCCGCTTGCACTACCTCTTTCTCGGCTATAACGAACTCACCGGGCCGCTTCCCGAGGTGTTTGCCGACCTGTTCAATTTGCGCAGGATATGGGTGCACGGCAACAAACTGGAAGGGACCATTTCGCCAGCGTTCGCCAACATGGCGAACCTGACCTTGCTGGGCGTGGGCTTCAATAATTTCAGCGGAACCCTGCCCCGGGTGTTCTGGGCCAAGATGGCGCGGGCCGAGTTGTTCGTGAACATAAACGGAACTTCGATTACCGAAGTGGAAGGCCCCATCGTGCGCAGGCCCGAACCGGGTTACTCCCCGGACCCCGCCGACAACGGCAACGCGGCGTTTCAATCGATTTCCATTTTCCAGGGACCGCTGGTGGCGAATATTTCATCGAGCGGAAGTTGGGCTCGACACCAGACGCCGATCCTCAACCGGCGCGCGGCTCTGGCGGTAAGCATCAACCACCAGGTACGCACGCCGCCACTGGCGACGGGCCGCGTGTTGAACGATGCGGGCGGGATATTGGACGGGGATTTGCAGAAATCGAGCTACTACACGACCGAAAGTACGGGCGCCAATAATTGGCGCACCGAGTATTTATTCGACTTGCCCGCCGCCATGTTCCTGCCCGGCAACGAGGTCGTGTTCACGCTCGACCCGGACAACGAACTCCCGGAGACCAACGAAAACGACAATGTGTCCCGGCGAATCGTTCTGGAAGGCGAAGCCGCGCCGATATGCGCATCACCTTCGTCCCGTTCCATCAGCCGGGCAAAGACCCTCCGGCGCTCGACGCCGACTTGCTGATGCGGGGAACATACGCCTATTTTCCGATCTCCGGCGACTATGAAACGAAAATCGCCCCTGCAATCGAGCTGGACTCGTCCAGCACCGGCGAAATGCTGGCCGAGGTGCGCAAACTCTGGAACCTGGAAGGCGACGTGGGCGAGTTCTATCACGGCATTACCATGCAGCCCATCGGCGGGCGCGCCGCCTTGTCCGGGTGGGTGGCGCTCAGCCAGGCCGCGACCTACAGCACGATTCCCCACGAATTCGGACACAACATGAGTTTGCGGCACCCACCGGGCTGCAACGCGGCAGGACCCGACCACGACTATCCGTACCGTGACGGAAAACTGGGGCCCTTCCGGGGCTGGGACCACAACTGGCACCGATTCGTTTCCGGAGAAATGGAGCGTTTCGGCGACGTGATGTCGTACTGCACCGAAATCGACTTCATCTCGGACTACCACTACGAAAAAGCCTGGGACTACTGGCGCAGACACGGCCCGTACTCCAGCACCAGCTCAGTCTCGACAGCGGCCGTCACCACCGAGGGGACACCCACCAGCGGTGGGACACCCATGAGCTCAACCCAGGCCGCATCGGCGGATACGGCCCAGAGCCTGGCGCTGTCGGGCGGAATCAGCGCCGAAGGCGTCTGGAGTCTGGGCCAGGCGCAGTTATCCGAACGCGGGCCGCGGCCGCCCGCGCAAGACGGCGAGCACCGCTTGATTCTCTACGACGCCGCCGGCGTGCAAGTCTACGAGGAACCGTTGGCGCGCATCGAAATCAGCGACAGCGAAGAGTCGTTCTGGGCCGCCCGCACCCCGCTGCGCACCGCCGCTGAAATCGTTATCCTTGACCCACAGGGCAATGAAGTATTGCGGGAAACGCTGCCCGAACTGGAGTAAAACCCTTGATAAGGATCGTTCCTTTCCTCCTGGCCTTGCTGGCCGCGCATCCGGCATTTGCGCAATCTCCCGACGAGACCGCGAACCGGAATCATTTCTTTCCCCTGGTCGTTGACGGAGGCGGCTTCCAGTCGTTCTTCTTCCTGTCCAATGCCGCGGACGCCGCGAACGAGTGCGCGCTGGACCTTCACGGCCGCGGCCTCGATCCATCCATACTGCTGGATTTCCAGACCCTGGGGCCGCCCGGCCCGGTCGAGACCGTCAGTCTTGCCGGCGCCGACGCGAGCCGGACCCTGATCACCGTGGGAGCGCAGCCGCCGACAGTCGGCTATGCCACGCTCGCCTGCGACGGCCCCGTCGTCGCGCGCATGATGATCAATCTGAGCGAGTTCGGCCTCGGCCCGCCCATCGCCGCGACTGCGGTGGAAAGCGCGCAACTCGCGACGCAGTTCCAGTTTCCGGTGCTCGCCGGGCTCGGTTCCCTCGGTCTGGCCTTCTCGAACGATGCCGGCCTCGATGCCTCCTGCGCGGTGGAACTGGAAGACAGCGATGGAGCCGCCATCGGCGGGGCGAGCGTTGCCGTTGCCGCGCAATCGACCGCGGTGCAATTCCTCGACGAGATCATCCCGCTGCCGGACGGATTCACAGGCGGTTCGGTAACGGCGGCCTGCAGCGGCGAGGTCGCCGCGCTGGCGCTGCCCTTCAGCAGCCCCGCCTTTGCCGCGTTCCGCGCAGCAGTCCCGACCGGCGACGACACCGCGAAACCTCGTCACGTGCTGCCGCTGGTCGTGGACGGAGACGGCTTCCAGTCCCGTGTTCTCGTGACGAATCTGGCGCCGGGCGCGAACCGGTGCGCCATGGACCTGTTCGGGGCGGGCCTCGATACCGGCAGATTCGAAAGCGCCGCCGGCGTGACCGCGGCAGATTCGAGCGCATCGCTGAACCTGGCCGGACCCGGCGACGACCTGTCGCTGGTCAGCGCCGGCAACCAGCCGCTTGCGTTCGGCTATGCAACGATCGACTGCGACGGCCCCGTAGTCGCCCGCAATCTGCTGACCGCGAACGTGCAAGGCGAAGTGGCGGGGATGGCGGTCATCCCCGGTTCACAGGAAGCGAACGTGTTCCGGTTCCCGGTTCCGCCCCAGGCGGGGGGCCTGGCGCTGGTTCTGGCCAACGATGCGAGTTCCGACGCTTCCTGCGCGGTTGTGCTGGAACACTACGACGGCGAACGCGTAACGCGGGGTCCGATTGCCGTACCGGGTAAATCCGCCGCGGTGCGATTTCTTGGCGATCTGTTCGAATTCCTGGAGTTTTTCACGGAAGGATGGGCAACGGTTTCATGCGTCGGCAACGTCACGGCGGTTTCGTTGCCCCGCAGCGGGGCGGTGTTTGCCGCGATCCCCCCGGCTATCGTTTCGATTTCCTCGGAATCGGACTCATCCTCGCCGATTTTTCCGCACGGAAGCAGCCCCGGAGATTTGCGCTTCGTAGTTGGCGAACTCGACGGAGTCGAGCTTCCCGTGGCGATCGGCGGAGTCGGAACCCTGACTTACTCGCTCGAGCCCACGGTTCCGGGAATGAGCTTTGACGCCGGCGCGAAGTTGTATATCGGCGCGCCGGCCATGATCGGCGAGTACGAACTGACCTACACGGTCATGGACGAGAGCGGCGGCGCCGATTTGCTCGAATTCACCCTGACCGTGGAAGAGGACACCGTGCCGAGCCTGGCCGGCGTTTCCCTCCCGGAAAATCTGCGCTTCATGCTGGGCGAGGAAATCGAGCCGGTGACGTTTCCCGAAGCGACCGGCGGCAACGCCCCGCTGTTCTACTACCTTGCTCCGCGGGAGTCGGGTTTCCGGTCGTCGTTCGTTCCCGGACTGTTTTTCGACTCCGAGTCCCGGCAACTCGGCGGCGCGCCGACGGAACCGGGAGTGTACAACCTGGAATACAGCGTGATAGACGGCAATCTCGACATGGATTCGGTCGAAGTAACGATAACCGCGGTGGCGCCGGTGACCGCCGAATCCCTGATTGACGCTGCCGGATGCACGGACGGCGGTTTCATCGACAGCCAGGACAGCAGCTCCGCGCTGACCGCGGACTGCCGGGCGCTGGCCGGTTTCGCCAATGCCCTGATCGAAACCGGGCTGAATGCGGAAGACAGCGTGATTCGCCAATGGGGCAAGGGCGAGCGGGTCAGGCTGGACACATGGGACGGGATTGGCGTTGCGGACGGGCGCGTTACCCGAATAAATCTCGAAAGCCGCGATCTCAAGGGCGGGCTTCCGCCGCAACTGGCCCAACTCGGCGCGTTGGAGTATCTGAGCCTGGAAAACAACGAACTGACCGGCGAGATTCCACCGGAGCTGGGCGGGCTGTCGGTTCTGGAGTCGTTACTGCTGACCTCGAATCGATTGAGCGGCCCCATCCCGCCCGAACTGAGCGGGCTCGAAGCCTTGACCGTACTGGATCTCGGAGGCAATGAGCTGGAGGGAACGATTCCTCCGGCGCTCGGGAATCTGGGCAGCCTGGAACACCTGAGTCTGTGGGGCAACCGACTGCATGGCGCCATTCCCGCGGAACTTGGGAATCTGTCCAATTTGCAAGAGCTGACGCTCAGCCTTAATGAGTTGAGCGGCGCCATCCCGCCGGAGTTGGGTCAACTCGCGGAGTTGACCGTGTTGGATCTTCATTTCAACGATTTGACGGGCGCTATTCCCGCGCAATTCGGACAGTTGCTCGAACTGAGGCAATTTCACCTTGGATTCAACCGCTTGAGCGGTCCTGTTCCCGCGGAACTCGCGCGGCTGAGCAATTTGTGGATTCTGGAAATCAGCGATAACGAGTTGAACGGACCGATCCCGCCCGAACTTGGGCAACTGGAAAATCTGGAACGTCTTGACCTGTCGTACAACCAGTTGAGCGGAGCGGTTCCGGATGAGCTGGCGCAACTCGACAAGCTGAAATCACTGAATGTCGAGTTCAACCGGTTGACGGGAGTTCTGCCCTGGGGTTTCCGGGAGCGCATGGAGCGCGGCGACCTTGCCCTCACGATAGTGGGAAATCAGATCGGCGGTTTCGGAGCGACGCCCATGCGGCCCGGAGATCCGGTTTACTCGGCCGACCCCGCGGAAAACGGCAACGCCTCGCATCACTCGATTTCCTGGTTCCAGGGGCCACTCGTAATGGAGTGGGACTGGAGTGGAGAGCGCATCGAGCATCAGACCCCGATCCTCGGCCGCGGAGCAAACCTGGCGGTAAGCATCGATCACGAAGTCCCCTACCCGCCATTGGTGATTACCCGCGTGCTCGACTCGCGGGATGAAACGCTCGTGGAACGATTGGAGGAGACCGCGCCTCCGACTACCGAAGAGACCGCGTCTGGTCATTGGCGCACCGAGTATGTTTTTAGATTGCCCGGTGAGTTGTTTCAAGCCGGCAATCGGATCGTGCATGTCATCGACCCGGACGACAAACTGGCCGAAACCAACGAGGAAGACAATGTCGCGGAGCCGATCGTTCTTTCCGGCGAGGCGCCGCCCGGATTCCGCGCGACTTTCATTCCGATTCAATCTCCCGGAGAAGAAGAGTGGTACAGGGAGCTCGACCCCGACTTGCTGATGCAGGGCACGCTGGCCAAGTTGCCGATAGCGGATGACTACGAGGCGCGAATCGGTCCGGCGCTTGAATCGGACAGCGACGACATAGACGGGATACTCGCGCAATTGGTGGTGTTGTGGAACCGGGAAGCCGACCCGGACGAGTTCTATCATGCAATTACCGAGAATAACCTTGGCGGAGTCGCTTTGCTGTCCAGCCAGGTCGCCGTCAGCCCGGTCTCGACACACACCGTTATCCCACACGAATTCGGCCACAACCTGAGCCTGTTGCACACTCCGGGCTGCACCGCCGCGGGGGCCGACGAAAATTATCCGTATCCGGACGGACGGCTCGGGTCGGTCCGAGGCTGGGACCCGAGCTGGCGGATTTTCGTCTCCGGCGAGAACGAGCGCTACGCGGACGTAATGTCCTACTGCGGAGATTTTCACCACATTTCGGACTATCACTATCGTCTGGCGTCGGAATACTGGCTGTCTGTCGACTCCGGCAGCGGCGCTGCCTCGCCGCCCGGCCCCACGGGCGAAGGGGCTTCGCGGACTTCCACCGCCGCCGTTTCCAGCGCCGGCGAATTCGCCAGTCTGGCGCTGTCGGGCCGCGTTAGCGCCGGCGGCGACTGGAGCCTGTCCCAGACGCAACTCTCCGAAAGAGAGCCGCGGCCGGCGCCGCAAGACGGGGAGTTCACTTTGGTCTTGTTCGACAGCGCGGGAGTGCAGGTGTACGCGGAACCGCTTGCGGTCATTTCGTCCAGCGAAGGCGACGACTCGTTCTGGGCCGCGCGAACCCCGCTGCCGCTGCGCACAGCGCAAGAGATCGCGATTCTCGATGCCCAGGGAAATGAGCTGCTGAGAGAAACCCTTCCCGATTCTGCCGACTGACAACTAAATGTCAATTTGCTACTAATTAATGTCAAATTAGTAATTAGTCATGAATGAGGATGTGGGGTGGGTGTCCCGTCAGGGACCGACATCACCCGGCAGAGTATAGAAAAAGTGCGATCAGAGCAGATATCAATCCGTAGATCAACGGGCTGACAATAGTTGCGATCGGCTGGACAAAAAACCGCTGTCGCTGGTAGATTTTTCGGAAAGCCTTTTGTTCAGTTCATCCCGGGCGACCTCCAGGACTTCAGCGCACTCTCTTAATTCCTTGTGCTTTTCTGTGATTTCAGAGTAATACTGCTCTCGCGTATCGGAATCCTGCCGAGCCTTTTCCAGCAATTGCTTCGCCCGCTTCATTCGAGCGCATATTTCCAGGTAATTTGGGGCGATATCAATGACTGCTACCGTCTCGTAATCTTGCTTGAATTTCTGAAATCGACGAAGCTCATAGAAAACGGCCCCATCGTATGCGTCGTATATCGCCCTTTCGCAATGGCTCTTGGCTCGTGCAATTTCCTTGTCCTGAGCCTCCGGATTATCCGCCGCAATCGCCTTCAGGACGTGCTGCCCGCCGTACCGCAACTCGTTGATCGCGACCGCATCTATTCCGGTACTCTCAATGCCCAAGCTGTGGATGGCGGACTCCGCCTCTTGGTACAAACTCCGGACAGGAGCGAACTTTTCTCGCAGATCATCCATTTTCTTGAGCAATCTATACGTCTTCCAATTTGGCCAGGCTCTTGTCGGCTGGCAGAACGATCTCGCCTTGGGTGAGTTGGATGTTGCCGCGAGCATTTCTCTTCACGGTCTCTTTTACCGCATCCCTATGAATTTCGGAAGGTTTCCTGGGCGGCGGCTTGTCCTTTCGCTTTGGGTCAACCATCTTCATTCTCCAAGATTTAGGATTGCTCTGATTGACAGACGCGGAAGCCTACAAAGAATCAACCACAATTGCAAAATTTGTTGAATATTGTAAGGATTATCGTCTTTGAAGCCCGCATCTTTATTGGCCTTGGGTACTGCGGCTATACGGACATCCGCAACGTTCGTAACCGTATCCCTTTTCACTCGGAAAGCAGACTCACCAAGTCGCCAAGTTGAGTCTCGATTCCGTTCAGGCTACCGTCGATGCGGCCCATTCTGCTATTCATTTGGCCCAGCCTGCTATCCATTTGATCCAGTTTGCCGTCCATTTGTACCAGGCTGTCTTCAATTCGTTCCAGTCGGCCGTCAACGCCGTCAAGCCTGGTTTCCACAACGGCTGTCCTGCCGCTCAGTACGCCCAGCCCTTCCCTGATGTCGTCGTTCTGGCCATCGAGGGTGAAATACACCCCTCCCGCGAGCGCCATCGATACGACGGTCGAAAGCGCCAGGTCCTTCAGCAATGCAAGTGACATCTCCATAATTCCTTTTCTCCTTTGCAAATCGGTGCGATGGCCTGCAGAACTGCCGCCATTTCGCGAAAAGTATATGCACAGGTTTTCTGGAGTGCCCAGAAAACGGGGAAAATAGTTGGAGGATCAGCGGAGGCGGGGTGGGTGTCCCATCAGGGCCTCCGCGTCCGCGGCGCTGGAATGCTGGGTCGAAGGCAACCTCAGCTTCAGATTTCCGAACCGGACACTTTATTTGTTCTCTACACTCAAGCTTTGAGAAGCTTGACCAAATTCTATATATTCGTAAAATAGTAATTACTTTTTTGCGATTTATCGGCAAACGGTCAGCGGAAATGCAGCGCAGCTTGCAAGACGAATTGAGAGACAGTTTCCAGTCGAACCGGCAAATGCTGTTCGTTTCGGGACCGCGGCAAGTGGGCAAGACCACCTTGGCGCGGCAACTGGCTGAAAATTTCCGCGACGGAAGCTATTTCAACTGGGACGATCAGGTTCATCGCGAGGCGATTCTGGCCGGGCCGGAGCGAGTCGCCACGCTAGTCGGGCTGAACCGCCTGCGGGAAGAGAGACCGTTCTGCGCCTTCGACGAACTGCACAAGTACCGACATTGGCGGGACTTTCTCAAGGGCTTTTTCGATTCCTGGGAAAATCGCGCCCATTTGCTGGTGACCGGCAGCGCGCGGCTCGACGTCTTCAAGCGCGCCGGCGACAGTCTCATGGGCCGGTATTTCCCCTACACCCTGCATCCGCTATCGGTCGCTGAAATCGTGCGATCGGAGCGCCATGACTCACTGGCGAGCCCGCCGCGCCGAATTGCCGAGGGGGCGTGGCAATCGCTGTGGCGCTTCGGCGGATTTCCCGAGCCTTTCCTCAAGGCCGAGAAACGCTTTCATACGCGCTGGAACAGGCTTCGCAACGAGCAGATTCTGCGCGAGGATCTGCGCGACCTGACCAGAATCCAGGAGTTGGGCCAAATTGAATTGCTGGCGGTGAATTTGTCCCGGCATGCGGGGCAACTCACCAGCTTTTCGAAACTCGCGCGGGAAATACGGGTTTCGGTCGATACCGTGCGACGCTGGATTGTGACGCTGGAGTCGCTGTACTACTGTTTCAGCGTACGCCCCTGGCACAATAATGTGACACGGGCGTTGCGCAAGGAGCCCAAGTATTACCTTTGGGACTTTTCCCAGGTGGAAGACCCGGGGGCTCGGGCCGAAAATCTTGTGGCGAGCGCCTTGCTCAAGGCAACGCACTGGTGGACCGAGAGCGGCCAGGGCGATTTTGGACTGTATTTCGTTCGAGACAAGCAGAAACATGAAGTCGATTTTCTCGTCACCCGTGACCGGAGGCCGTGGTTTCTTGCCGAAGTAAAAGCCAGCGGGCGGGCGCCCCTGTCCAGGTCACTTTCCCTGTTCCAGAAGCAAATTGGCGCGGAGCATGCGTTCCAGATCGGGTTTGATCTGGCTTACGAGGACGCGGATTGCTTCGCTCACCGCGAGCCGATAATCGTTCCCGCCAGAACGTTTCTGTCGCAGTTGGCGTAGCGGTGTGGGAAATCTTCAACCGTCACGCCGAGGCCGGGGGTTCTGGTTGAGGGCGGCTTCAGATTCCCGAACCGGGTACTTTGTTTGTTCGCTACAGCCCACCCCCGAACCTTGCAAAATTGAAGTCGAGCTGCAAGAACGCAAGGATGATTGAGAGAGAAGCCTTTGACGTACTGCAATCTCGGCTGCGCCATGGCATCGAAGCGATGCCCTTGCTTGAAGCGATGGCTGAAGTAAGAGGGGCTAGCGAGTAGCGGCCCGCCGCCTGCCCAGTGTGCAGGGCAATCACGAGTAAAATGAAATACCAGGGTTCGCGGTTCCGCCGCCGCCCGCCAACCTCCCGAGCACGGCGGCGGGCACGGGGTAGTGCGGCAGCCGTTTCGACAATTCGGGGGGCATTTCCTCCTTCTCGAAGCCGGCGGCGCTCAGCGTATAGTAGCCGGCCATCTCTTTTGGATCTTTCCAGAGCGCAACGAATGTCCGCGCAACGCGTCTACGGATGTCTTGCGAAGCCTGGCGGCGGATGTAGGAATCCAGGGAGGGCTCTCCGCAATCGAACGTCTCGCGAACGTGCCCGGGGCCGAGAGGCTCGATTACGAGTGCGGAATCAGCCACCCATACGCTCACGATAACGGCGGGCGGCCCGTTTCAGTGCGGGATTCGGGGGAGGAGGCGCAAGCAGCGCTTCATGGAAAGCCTGCCAATCCGTCGCCGGCAACACTACGCGCTCGCGGGCTTCGATTATCCGCTCGGCCGCCGCCACTGCGTTGTTCACTACGAAACGACTGACGGATACTTGCTCGTAGGCCGCCGCCCGCTCCAACTTGCGTTTGCTGCCGGAATCCAATCGCAAATGCATACGCTCTTGCAGTACTTGCGCCGCGTCAGACATCGGCTCATCCTCTGTATATCGATCATTGAAGGGATCCATGTGCCAAAATGGCGTACAAGTCAAGAAGTCTGTTGCACCTTGTCGACAACCGCGCATTTGCCCCATCGCTATGGCCGGTAGAGGTAGGAAGCGTGTTGCTCTCCGCTACGCGCAGGGGACGGCTCCGCGCCGACGAATGGGCGGTAATCCGCGCGAGCCGCCGGTATCGAGACTCCCGCGCTGCCGTATTCCCGCTGACGCAGCAGGTGGGGTTCTCCGGGACTCCCTCAAGAAAATGTCAATGCGGGATGGGTGTCCCGTCGAGCAGGGCGACTTTTTGCCAAATTTTGCCAATATTGCTAGCATCGCCGCATGAGCACGATGAACATCTCACTACCCGAAACACTGAAAAGTTTCGTTGACGATCAGGTAGCGGGTCGAGGATACGGCACGTCCAGCGAGTATGTGCGAGAACTGATCCGCAAGGATCAGGATCGCCAGCGGCTGCGTGCCCTGATTCTCGACGGTGCGGCCTCGCCGCGGGATACAGTGGTCGATACTGACTATTTCGATCGGCTGCGCGGTCGGGTAAGAAATACCGCGGACTCGTGAGCAGCAAGCGTTTGGTCCTGCGGCGGCTTGCCCGTCGGGACGTTGACCAGGCGATCGACCATTATTCGACCCATGCCGGCGTCGCAGTTTCAGTCGATTTCATCGGTGCGCTCGAATCCTTGTTCGATCAAATCAGCCGCCAACCTGCATCCGGCTCGCCCCGCCATGCGCACGAACTAAACATCCCGGAGTTACGTAGCCGGTCCATGGAGAAGTTTCCCCATATCGTTTTCTATCTGGAAGACAATTCCGAGATAGATATTTGGCGAGTGCTCCACGGCGCAAGGGATATACCCGTCTGGTTACGCGAATCCGGAAACTGACCGCGTCGTCTTGCGGTGCTTCCGACATCCGAATCTTTCCGTGACTCGACGCGTTGAAGATTTTACTGCCCTGAAAAGCAAAACCCCCGGCCGAAGCCGGGGGTTTTGGTTGGGGGCGGCGAAGCCGCCGGGTTTATGGGGTCAGGCGCCGATCGCCATGAAATCGCCGGAGGCGACCGTGACGGCGGTGGAACTTTCGCCGGTGAGCGCGATGGCCATATCGGTTCCGGCGTCGAAATCGCCGTCGCCATCGACATCGATGAGCACCCAGGTGCGGAAGAGCTCGACTGATTCGTCGCCGTCTTCGTCGTCAAGATCGAGATTCGCCACTCCACCAGTGTCGATTTCTGCTGCGGTAGCCTTCCTGTTGTAAGACTCGACGACGATCGCCACGGAATGCTTGTTAACGGCGCCGCTGCCAAAGCCGGTGCCGGTCTGCCCTGACTCGAAGAAGCCATCCGCGTTCGCCTTGGTGAAGGCCGCAAGGGAATCGGCGGTGGTGGTGGCGGGAGTGGCGTCGGCGTCGTTGGCGTTGATGACCCACCCGTCCGAGGTCACGCCATCGACTCCGTCGCCAACCTTAATCACTCCTTGGAAGCTGTCGCGCAAGGCCTTGTCAATCCGGATACTGTCGGTTCCGGAGATAAAGCTCGCGATGGTGTCGTAGGATCCCAAGTTCGAATCCGCCGCGCCGGCGAAAATGTACTTGTCTTCACCGCCTCCACCATCCAGCATATCCGCTCCAGCACCGCCGGTGAGATCGTCGCTGCCCGCGCCGCCGTTCAGCTTGTCGTCGCCCGCGCCGCCGTTCAGCGTGTCGCCGCCCGCGCCGCCGGTGAAGTCGTCCTTGCCGCTGCCGCCGAACAGTTCCAGATCCCGGGTCAGCGCTACAGACCCGTCTTGGGCAGCGGAAAAATCGGCGCTGAAAGTCACGCCGCCGCTGTTATCCTTGGCGTCGATCAGTTCAAGGGTCGCGAACTGAGCGACCCCCGAATCCGTCGTGCTGGCGCTTCCCATGACGCTGACCGTCAAGGCCGCGCTGCCCGAAACGACGATCGCCTCGACGCTGGAAGGAATAGCGTCGGGGCTGTCGCCGGTAGAATCCGCACCCATCAAGACAAGCCTGTTCTTGTAGGCGGAGCCGACGCCCTTGCCGGCCGCTTTGGCATTGGATACGATGTTGAGCGTATCAATCTCGCTATCGACGATCAGCGTCAACGAAGCCGTGCCGGTTCCGGCGGTTGCGGTATCTTTCGCGCCGCCGTTGGCGGTCAGGGAAACATAGAGGTTGCCGGTGTATCTGGGGTCACCCCTGTCTCTATCCGCCATGACGTGCTCGACCGAGGCCGTGGTTCCCATGCCCGCCTTGCCGTCGACACTGATGCCCATGCCGTCCGCCATGTTGTTCAGCGTTACCTTGGATGCCTGTAAACCGTCTGCTTCGACATCGGAGTCGGCCGTGCTTTCGCTTACGACCACGGAACCCACGCCGAGCAGCTTGACGTCGTGAATGGCCACGGCACTGCCGCCGACATCGAGTGTTTCGAAATTCGAGAAGATCGAAACGTCCTTGCCATCGGCTTTGTAAGTGGCGCTCGCCCCCTTCAGTTGCAGCGTGTCCATGCCGTCGCCGCCGTCGACGCGGCTCTTGTCGTTGCCGCTGGCGGAAGTGAAGGTATCGTCGCCGGCGCCGAGGTCCACCATGGCGCCCGCGGCCGCGAAGGCCGACATTTCGATGCTGTCGGAGGCCGAACCGCCCTTGTAGGACGCGACGCCGCCGCCGAGCTTGGTCGTGATGTCGCCGCTCGCCGCGGACGCGTCGACCGTCTTAAGCTTCGCATGACCGCTCAAGTCCTCCATGGTCACGTCGCCGCTGCCGGAAACGGTGATGGATTCAAGCGTGCCCGAAGCCATGGCCTCAGTCGTTCCACCTGCGTCGACATTGGTTGGCGGCGCGACAAAGTTGGTAACTTCGAGTTCCAGATCGCCCTCGCCGGCTACACTGACCGCCTTCACTTCGTTCGAAGCCAGGTAGAAGTGGGAATCGCCGGCAACCATGATGTTGATGTTTTCGGCCGAACCGTCACCTGTAACGCAGAACTTGCCCGCGACATCCGCCGAGCCGTACTTGTCGACGGTGATCGACAAGTCTTCCGGCATCGCCTTCTTGTCGGCGGTCATCGATTTGTTGATC
This sequence comes from Pseudomonadales bacterium, assembly GCA_963666325.1. GTDB lineage: Bacteria > Pseudomonadota > Gammaproteobacteria > Pseudomonadales > Pseudohongiellaceae > UBA9145. The sequence goes on along the minus strand of OY762706.1, from coordinate 3,030,487 downwards.
ACGGCAATGGTGGCGTAGGTGTTGCTCAGGCTGACCGATTCGATCGCGTCGGAGTTGATGTGAATCGGAACTCCGCCGCTGTCCTTGCCGCTCATGGCGCCGTCCGTGCCGGGATCCACCCGCTTGCCGTCCACGAACACTTGTTCGCGCATTTCGGCGTCCGCCTTTGTGGTGGTTACAACCACCTGGCCGGCGGTCAGGCCGGTGCCAGCATCATCACCATTGATGTCCTGGAGGGCAGCCATGTAATACATGTTCGCGGCCGCATCGGCATCAGAGACTTCTGTGAAGGTGCCATCTTCATTCGTACCGTATTGAGTTACGGTTGCCGAAGGCAAAAGACTGCTATTACCTGCAGACACAGCCACACCGACCTCTTCCATCAGATTGCCGCGCTTGCCGTCTTCGCCCAGGCCTTCGCCCTTGACGCCGTCGAGCGCGACGCTGGTGACCGTCATCGACTGGCCGCCCGCGCCGTTGGCGTTGACGTCAACGCTGGAGCCGCCCTTGACCGTTACCGAAGTGGTGTGCTCGCCGGAACCGACGCGAACCGCGGTGCCGGAACCCGCTTCCAGGTTCACATCGCCGCTGACTCCGACGATGGTTACCTTATCGCCGCCGAAGGTCCGGTCGGTGGAGACCGTCGCCCCGTCGACCGTGACCGACACGCTGCCGTCGCGGGCGAACCGGGCCAGTTCGACGTGCTCCAGGCCGTCCCATTCGGACACATCGGCAGTAATGCCGCCCCGTGCGAAAATGTCGAGTCGCTCGATATTTGAGACCTGCGCGTCGTATTCGACATCGCCCTGGCCAGGGTCGATACTAATGGCGGTACTAATGTCGTACACGACCATGCTGTCGTAGCCGTCGCCGCCGTCAATGGTGTCGAAACCGTTCAGCGTGGCAAAGCCTCCGTTGTCCGCGTCAGCCACGAATTCGTCGTTGCGGTCGGTGCCCCGGAGATTGTCGCGAGTTTTGAGGAGATTATAGGTCTCGCCTATAACCGGTTCGGGCGGCAGAGGCGGCAGAGCCTCACCGACGGTGAAGCTCAGCATCGCCGCTTCGGAGTCTTGCATGCCGTCGGAGGCCTTGACCGTCAGCGAAACATCTCCCGCCGCGGTCTCCGCGCCGCCGATCGCCATAATGGCGAACGACATCGGATCCGCTTCGTCCGCAACCGCCTTGAAGCGCGTGCTGACAGCCATGTCGTCGCCTTCGCCCTCGTAAACTGTCGCGGAGTACTCGCCGCCGGAACCGTCAGCGTCGGTGACGGAAAACGTAAGGCCGGTGGCGGTGTCCGCTTCCGGAGTCGAAGCGCGCAGGCTGTTCTCGCCGCCTGGCTCGCCGACCGCGGGCGCGTTGTCGTTCAGGTTGACGATATCGACCGTAACCATCTGCTCGACCGCGGTGTCTTCACCGTTCGCGCCGATCGAACTGGCGACGATGGTGAGGTCTACCGATGCGTCGGTTTCATGGTCGATGCCGGAGCCGGTGTAGCTCAGTTCGCCGTTTGCGCCGATCGCCCAATCTTCCGGATCGCCGGCAATGCTGTAGGTGATCGTGTCGCCTTCGGCATCGGTCGCGGTGACGCTGCCTACGCCGATTGCGTTTCCGTCACCGGAGCCGTCGGCATTTTCGTCAAGCATCAATGCGCCGACATCGCCGAACATGGCGTCAGAACGCTGAATCGCCTCGATGGCAACGGTGACCATCATCTCGACATCGGTATCCTGTCCGTTGTCGCCACGGGAGGTGGCAATTACGGTCAGATCGACCGATTGCGACACGCTGCGGGAAATGCCTCCGCCGGTATAGGTGATGGCGCCGTTGGCGTCAATCTCGAAACCAGTGTGGAGAATGCCCGAGTTGTCCGAATCCACCGCGAGACCCGAGAGCCGGTAGGATACGGCATCGCCGTCGGCATCCGAAGCCGAAACCGTGCCGATGGCTACGGCTCCTTCGGCGCCGCTCGCTCCGTCTTTCAAGGCCAGACTTTCAGGCGCGTCGTCGAAAACGGCGTTGTTCAGGTTCTGAATCTGGACGGTTACGTTCTGTTCGACCTCCTGCATCATCCGGCCGTCCTCGCCGTACGAACTGGCTACGATGGTGAGGTCCACGGATGTCGGCCCCTCCTCGTAGTCGATTCCAGAGCCGACATAGAACAGCTTGCCGTCCGCCAGGATATCCCAATCTTCCGGATTGCCCTTGATGCTGTAGGCGATCATGTCGCCTTCGGCATCGGTCGCGGCGACGCTGCCTACGCCGATTGCGTTTCCGTCACCGGAGCCGTCGGCATGTTCTTCAAGGGTCAACTCACCAACCTCGCCGAAAACGGCAGCGCTTTCGGCTACATCGCCAACGCTGACGGAGACTATTTCTTCGATGCTGGTATCCGTGCCGTCGGCGCCGACCGAGGTGGCGACAACCGTCAGGTCTACCGTCGGCGTGGTTTCGTGGTCGAGTCCATCGCCGTCGTAGCTGATCGCGCCGGTCGCGGCGTCGATGGAGAAGCCGTCCGGAGCGCCATTGAGGCTGTAGCTGACAGCGTCGTCGTTGGCGTCTGAGGCAGTGACCATGCCGATATCGCCCATGGCCATGTTCTCGTCGATCGACAGGCTGCCGACCGCGTCGAACTCAGCGTCCGCTGGTGGATCGTCGATGTCACGAATCGCCGAGGCGACGGTGGCGTCGTCGGAAGTGACCCCAGCTAGTACGTCTGAGGACGGATCCGCCATTCCCGCTTCGAGGGTGTAGTGGGAGGCCACCGCCACCTGATTGGCGAAAGCCATCGCCGCCATGCCGAGGTCGGCGTAGGCGGGATGATCCTCGCCCGCGTCGGCGATGTCGTGCAGCGCGGCGACCACGGCCAGGGCCAGTTCGCCCCGGCTCATGCCGTCGTTCAGCAAGCCTTCGACGATGCCCGCGGCCTCGGTCATCAGCTCTGCGGAGGAGACGTTGTCGCCGAGCACGTTGCCGAGAAAGCGCTCCGCGAACTCCCCGTTGGTGAGTAAGGCGGGATACGTGGCCTTGAAGCCATCGGAATCGGCGATGTGGTTCGCCAGGTCGGACAGCGACATGCCGCCGTCGGACGCTTCGACCCACTCGTTGAGCCGGTCGGTGCCCGGGGCCTGCCCCAGCATCGCCACCGACAGCCCGATCAGGCCCGTTCTAGTTTCAGCAGTTGCCATTTTTTGGTACTCCTTGATATCAAGTTTCAAATTTCGTCGTGGCCGGATTTGCGCAAACCGGCCGCAAACTCGTCATGCGAGCATAAACAAGACACCCCGAACCGCATGTGCGGTCCCAAGTAATTAATAATAAAGGAGTTAATTTCACCGAACGCGGAGGAATCCGCGTTCGGGCCTACCCTGATTGCAACTCGGAAAGGGAGAGCGTCAATGGCAGTCAGTCGCCTCAACCAGCAACGGATCGACGGTCTCCGGCCGCGCGGCAAGATTTACAGCGTCCGCGACACTAAATTGAAAGGATTTGGCGTGCGCGTCTTCCCTTCCGGTAAAAAATCCTATTTCGTTCATTCCAGGAGAAGGGGGCGCAACTTGTGGCGGGTCATCGGCGATGCTGGCCGCCTGCCGTTCGTTCAAGCCCGAACGCAGGCGCTGTCGCTGCTGGCGAATGAGTCGCGCAAAAATGACGCCATCCCGGCGGCTGGCGGCGACGTGTCTTTCACGACCCTGGCAGAGGAAGTCTTCGCGCGCTACCGGACTCTCTGGAAGCCGGCCACTTTCCACGTAAACGCGAGATATTGCAGGGCCTATCTTCTGTCGCGGTTCGGTGATTGGCCCATCGGCGGCATCACCCGCCAGGACGTGCAGGAGTGGTTCGCTTCCCTGCATGAAACCCCGGCGGTCGCCGACCGCGCCATGCCGGTGCTGTCCGTGATTTTCCGGGAAGCCGAGACGCTCGGCTACCGCGAGGAAGACAGCAATCCCTGCAAGGGCATCAAACGCTACCGGCGCCAGGGCCGGGAACGGTTTCTGTCGAACGACGAGCTGCGCCGCTTCGGCAGAGCGCTTGACCTGCTGGAGGCGGAAAAGCCGATGCATGTGGCGTATTTCCGGCTGCTGCTTCTGACCGGCTGCCGTTGTTCCGAAATCCGCTCGCTGCAATGGAAGGACTATCGCGAAGGCAAACTGTACTTGCGTGATTCCAAGTCCGGTCCGCGCACGGTCTGGCTATCTTCTGCGGCGCGCGCCGTACTCGACGCCTTGCCCAGAACCGGTTCCTGGGTTTTTCCCGGCAGAAACGGCCGAACTCCCATGGCCGAAGCCCGGGCAACTTGGATAAGACTTATAAAGGAAGCGGGGCTGCACGATTTGTGCAGGCACGACTTGCGGCACACCTACGCATCCGTGGCCCTGGCCCACGGTGAGAATCTGCGGACCATCGGTATGCTGTTGGGGCACAACGATCCCGCGTCCACCCTCAAATACACTAATTTTGTCGAATCGGCGGTCCGACAGGCCGTCGAAACCGTGGGAGCAGTTTTACAAAGGAACTGAGGGATGGCGGAGAGAATGCGATTGACGGAAAAATCAATAAAAAGAACGCGGCCCAAACAGCGGGAATACACCGTCTGGGACACCCGGCTGGCGGGTTTCGGTGTGCGCGTGCGAACCACGGGCCGAAAGAGTTTCGTCTTCCATTGGAGCGAGGCAGGCAAGGCGCGCCGCATCACCATCGGTTCGACCACGTTCCTGACTCTGGACAAGGCGCTGGCAAAATGCGCTTCATTACAAGCCGACCTGCACGACGGCAGGACGCTCCGGCGCGCGAGGGACAACGCGGGCGAAACTCCGACCTTGAAGGGGTTTGTCACAGGCCCCTGGAAGTCCGCCTGTTATGACCGTTACAAGGCTTCGACGAAACCATTTCTCGACTATGCGTTGAAGCGGCAATTGCTGCCGGCGTTCGGAAGCCTGGAGATCGATCGAATCGACAAGGCCGATGTGGTCCGCTGGTTTATGAAATACAGCAATAAATCTCCCGGCGGAGCGAACAAGGCGCTGGGGTTGCTGCACCAGATAATGAATCAGGCGATTGTCGCCGGCATTGTTTCGAGGAATCCAGCGGGCGGAATCCGCAAGAACGCGAGCCGTTCACTGAATCGCTTCCTGTCGGTGGAAGAAATCCAGCGGCTTAACAGGGCGCTGGATGAATGGGCATCCGGCAGGCCGGGAAATTCACAAAACGCCGACATCATCCGCCTGCTGATGCACACCGGATGCCGCCGCGGCGAGATATTGAACCTGCAATGGCGGGAAGTTCTTGGAGACACACTCCATCTGACGAACGCCAAGACCGGCCGGAGAAGGGTATTTCTGAACAGGTCGGCGCAAGCGCTGATCGCCAGTCAGCCTCGACTGGGAAGCCCCTGGGTTTTCCCCTCTCCGCTCGATTCCGCCAGGCCGCGGAAGGACATCAACGCATTCTGGACCGCCATTCGCAAGCGCGCCGGCCTGGATGACGTGCGCTTGCACGATCTGCGGCACACCGTAGCCTCCCAGGCGTTGCTGCAAGGCGTTCCCCTGCCGGTTGTCGCCCGCTTGCTGGGCCACAGCGGGTCAGCCATGACCCTGCGGGTGTATTCTCACGTCGCCGACCGGGAAGTCGAGGCCGCCGCGGAACGAATCGGCGGCGTCCTGGCCGTGCTGACGCAAAGATGACGAATTTGTCAGACTTCATTCGATCAGTGCGGTCGGGGCGAGTGGGTTCTCACGGGAACACACGCAAAATGGCGAGTACCACTCCCGCAATCGAGATCATCGCGAGCACGAGTCGCCAGGTCAATCGGGCTTCCAAGCTTGAAATTTTGGCTTCAAGCTTGGAATCGTAGGTGGTCATAGACTGCTTCATCGATGCCATATCGCCCCGGATCGATTTCTCCATCGACGCCATATCACCCCGGATCGACTGGCCAAGTTCGGCCAGATCGACCTTCGTCGCCAGGGGCGCGACGACTGCTTGCAGTTCGCTGACTACGGCTTCCGCCTCGTTGCGGGTCATGCCGGATTGCTCCAACCTGTGTGTTGCGGGAATGATTTCCTCGGCCTTCATCTCGACTCCTTCTATATCACGAATCTACGGGTTGGGGAACGAAACGGCCGCCGAAACTCGTCGGGCCGGCGGCCTGAATCGTTCTTTGCTCATTAGTTGTAGTACGGAAGTTTTCGAATTGCGTGAGTTTGGACGAAATTAGTGGTGGGTGCGGCGCAATGCCCTTCGGTTCGCACCCTCCAAGAATCTGCCGAGAACAACGTTCTGCTGAATTGATTCCAGCCGTGCTGACGCAAAACTGAAAGGATTTGCCGGTTTCTTTTACATATCGCCGTAGATATATAATAAATATTCAAAATATTTTACATATCAAGGCGGACATGCTAAAAAATTGGCAAATATTTTCCATATGCGAGTCAAATCTTGAATACAGCGCATCCGGTGCCAGAGTTTCCGTCTCCCGGTGAACTACAAACGGTTTCCGTTCTTGGAACACTTGCCCAGGCCAATAGAGCGCTCGCTGAACTGAAGGGTCGAGCCGCCACGGTTCCCAATCCGGGTATCTTGCTTAACACCCTGTCGTTGCAAGAGGCAATGGCGAGTTCCGAGATTGAAAACATCGTTACCACCCAGGATGAACTCTTCCGCGCGATGGCAATGACCGATGTCCGGGCGGCGCCCGCCGCCAAAGAGGTGGAAAACTACAACGAAGCACTCAAACTCGGGTACGAGAACATGCGGCAATCACAGGGCGTTATCAGAAACAACGCCCTGATCGGGATGTTTCGTCTGCTCAAGGGCACGACGGAGGGATTCCGTGTGACGCCTGGCACAGTATTGAAGAACCAGACAACCGGAGAGACTGTCTATGTTCCCCCCCAGTCCGCGACCGAAATCGCGGAGCTGATGAATGCGCTGGAGAAATTTGTCAATGACGACGAATTGTATGCGATCGATCCGCTGATCAAGATGGCGCTGATACACCATCGGTTCGAGAGCATACATCCATTTTCGGATTGCAATGGGCGTGTGGGACGCATTCTGAATGTGCTCTACCTGACTCGGACGGGGCTGCTGGACGCGCCGATTCTCTACCTGAGCCGTTACCTTATTCGCCACAAGAATAGCTACTATCGCCTGTTGCAGAAAGTTCGAAAAGATCAAGACTGGGAAAGCTGGATCGTTTTCATGCTGCGGGCCGTGGCGGATACCTCGGTGACGACGCTCCGACTCGTTGAGGGTATCCGGCGACAGATGGCAGACGTCAAGCGGAAGATGCGCAAGGAATTGCCGAACCTGTATTCCCGGGACTTGTTGAACAACTTGTTCCGCCACCCCTACACTCGCATCGAGTTCGTTATGAATGATCTGCTTGTAACCCGCCCTACCGCCACGAGGTACCTGGATGCGCTTGCCAATCACGGTTTTGTCTCCAAGCGCAGGTATGGAAGGAACAATTACTATGTATCCGAAAACCTGATCGAACTGTTCCTTGCGGCGGCGGAACCGGTCGATGTCCACGAAGCAGACGATCAGGCCTGAAACCGGATAATCCACGCGCTGCTCCCGCCCCTCGCGAACGATTTTCGCCCGAAATCGCGCAGATTCCGGAATCTCCACCTAATCTTTGGTCGCAAACATTAATTTTCCCGTTTCTTTGACAACCAGGGAGTCGCCATGCAGGCTCAAGAGATATTGACCGCCACCCACAAGCTAGAAGAGTCCGGAATGACCCAACCCCAGGCCGGAGCCATCGCAGGCACCATCGTCGACGCCATCGAACCGCTGGCCACGAAGGAAGATCTGCGAAATACGGAAAAACTACTCAGGTCCGACCTGCAATCCTCCACAAAGGAATTGCGAGCCGACCTGCGGTCCTCCATAAAGGAGTTGCGAGCCGACCTCGAATCTTCCATCAAGGATGTCAGGACTGACCTGCAATCCTCCATGAAGGAAGTCAGGACCGACCTGGAGTCCTCCATGAAGGAAGTCAGGACCGACCTGGAGTCCTCCATCAAGGAAGTCAGGACCGACCTGGAGTCCTCCATCAAGGAAGTCAAGATCGACCTGAAGTCGCTTGAGAAGAACATGGCGACCAAGGCCGACATTCAATCCATCAAGGTTTGGCTGCTGACCGGGCTGCTCGCCCTGGCCGGAAGCGCGCTGCTCGCGTTGGTCGGCGCCTTTTTCTTCCTGTTCAGATTCATCGGCTGAAACACGCCGCCGTGCCCGTCCGCCAGGATACGCCTGTTCCGAACGTCCCTTAACGGGCGCAAAATTCAACGGCGAAATGCTGTGGAAACGGTGTGCCGCCGGTATTGATCTCGCCTGTTTTCCCAAGCGCCCGGCGCAGGTTTCCGCGCACAAGCAGGGGCTTGAGAATGGCTGGTATGATTGCCTGGTTGATTGCGTCGCCAAAGCACGTGTGCATGCCGTTGCCCCAAAGAATATAGGTTTCCCAAGGACGGTCAACGCGAAACTCGTTGGGCGCCGGTATCTCGTCCCGGTCGAACATGGCGGAAAGCGTCACCGCGAAAACCATCTGTCCCTTCTTGACGGTAGTGGAGCGCAGGCTTGAGGGAGCGATTACCGTGTCCCGCGTGGCGCGGCGATAGACCGCCGGATTATGCGGATTGAAACGCAATGCCTCCCACAGACATTGAGTCATGAGTTTGTCGTCGCCGGACCGGGCCGCGCGTTGCGCCAGCGCCAGCGCTTCCGGTCTGCGAAGCAATTCGTCCAGCGCCAGACAACACGCCTTGGAGATGGTCGGGATGGCCCCGATCAGCAACCCCAGCAGATTGTTTCTGATTCCCAGATCGCTCATTCCAGGCACACCATCGGCCTGAAGCGCGAGGCACCTGTTCAAAACGTCGTCGGCGTCGCTCGGCGCCTCCTTCCTTTTGGCGATCGCTTCATCGAGATAGCGCCGGAGCGCCGAGGCGTCCCGCATCGCTTTCTTTCCGGTTTCAGGGTCCGCGCCGAGGTCGCTGAAAAGATAATGGAAGAGTGTGGCGGTCCATTCCTGCATGGCATGAGCGGATGGGCCGCCCACGCCGAAATAGGTATCGGTCATGTCCCAGGGCGCCTGGAGCGTTAATCCGGACGGCAAATCGAGGCGCCCGCCGCTTTCGGCAACCAGCTTTTCCGACAGAGCTCCCGCGCGTTGCAAGACGATGTCCGATACATCGCCATGCCGAACCGCCAGCCGCATGGCCGAAACGTCGCGGTCGTAATCGCTTCCCGGCTGCATGCCCAGGAAAAAGTTCTCGCCGCCGGTCAACTCGCGCATTCTTGGGCCGTAAACCACCTCGAAATCCGCGTCTCGGGACAACACATCGAGTACGTCTTTGCGCCGGGTAACGACGGTCGTGCCGGTGTTGTCGTATGCTTTTACGAACTTCCGCGAAAGCGTCAGGTTGGGTGAGAAAGCCCGCATGGTGGCGAGAATGGCCCGCTGCCCCGGCGCGGTGGTCAGCTTGGCGCGCAAGCGGTCTCCCGGCGCTCCCCTGCCGGCCAGGGCGGTCAGCCCGATTCCGATTATGCGGACTGCGCCCGCTATTCCTTCGGGCAAGACGAGAATTCGCCGCAAAAAGTGCGTCACGTTGTCTTTCACGGGAGAACTCATCGACAGATTCTCATTTGCAAGCATGACTCGCCGGCGCGTCCAACCGTGCCGGCGGCGAGATTTTCATATGTCCGGCGATCTTCAGGTTGGGTCCACGATTCCCCCGCCGATCATCCGGAGCGCGGTCAGGCTCGGCAGGAAGAAATACCCCCCGCCCCGAGTCTCGACGAATTTCGGGATACCGCCGCAGAAATAAGGGGCGTTACCCGTGCCTGGTTCCGCGGGGAAAATCATGCGGCCGGCACCCTTGCCTTCTTCGTTTTCATGATTCCCGATCAATGGATCTTGTTCGTTGGCGAGCTTGAAATCGTTCCCGTAATTTACCCATTGCTGTTGAACGAACTCGAACTGGCGTTCGATGCTGGCGCCGATGGACATGAAGATAATGCCGTGATTCCCGTCATCGCCCGAATTTTCGTCCGACTTGCCGTAAGGCAGTCCTCTGCGCAATAGCCGGCGGCGATCGGTCAGCGCGCCCGGAGTATCGAAGGCGTCCTTGACGCCGAACTCCAATGCTCCGCGCGGGTTCGTGCGGCGGGCATGGGCGCCGATGGGACATCGGCTGCCGGCCAAATCGTCATCGTAGTTGAAGCCGACCATCTTGCTGAGCAGTTTGACGTATTTTAATCTGGCCACGGTCCGCGCGATCTTGTTTTCCGCCGCTTCGAGTTCTTTTCTGGCTCCCGCGATATCAAGCAGAAACCGGTCGGCTTCCCGTTTCGAAGGAAAGGTTGTGATGGGCGCGCCGTTTCGCCAGCGGCCGGCGAATTTGGCTGCCACCTGTTCGGCCCCGTCGGGCAGATCTTTACCCTTTGCCTCAATGTATCTATTAAACGAACCCACGTTTTCATGGAGTTTGCGATAGACCAGATACGACCCGTTGTAGGAAAGGGAGCGCGGAATCGGCGCCTTGGGAAGTTCCTGTGCTTCGTCCCGGTGTCCCAGAATAAACTCGCCGGTTTCAAGCGGTTCCCATCCGTCTGGCGACTTCGGCGATTTTCGCGTTGGCTTGCCGGCGCCCAGAACGTACGCCGGGTCGGTCAGGGTTCCTTTGAAAAAAGGATTGCTGATGCCATCCACATACCCGAAGTGCTCTTTCGGAGTGGGGTTGCCGTCGCCGTCGCGCAGTGTGCCGGCATCCTGATAGGGAAGATCCTCCGCTCCGTTATCGCCCCGGTGTCCGGGAAGCTGAATGACGCCGCCGTCCGCGTCCGCCAGAATTTTCCGGATTCGCGCATAACGTTCCTCGATGTCTTCCGGGGTCTGGCCGTTGATGGACAGCCAGATATCGACGCGCCGATCCTTGTCGTTCCACACAGGATCCCAGTGCCTGGGCGCGCTGCTGCCGACATCCCCAAGAATATCGCCCCGCTCCCGCATCCCCATGGAAAATTCCTCGGGGAAACTGTGCAGGCTCTTTTCCGGCAGTTCGACCCGCTTGAGGCCATGGTAGCTAAACGCGATGTTCGTGGTTGCCCGCGGTTTGGGCAGTTCTCCGCCGTCGTCCCCCTGACGCGCCCAAGGGGCGGCGGTCGTAATGAGCGGAACCAGATCGAGCACAAATCGACGGCCCATGGCCGGGGTTTTAATTGTGAAAAATACATAACGCGCATGTGAAAAATCCCGGCGCGCGTAGGTCTTCAGAACGTTTCCCTGAATATCATGAAGGTCCAGTCGTTCGGTCATTTCGTTCTCCCAGCCCGGCAACGAAGGCGCCGCTGCCGCTCAGGACTCAAATCCACGAGGTCTCGATCGTTCACGTTCTATTGATCCGAACGCCCGGGCAGCCAGGTGGGCGCATCGAGATTCGACGGTTGAGTTCGCTCGACAAACTCATTGAACCTGTTCTGCAGATCCTTGGGGTTTGCTCCCTGATTATCATAAGCAAAACGCGTAAATTCCTGTTTCAAGTATAGCCCCTTGAGTTGCTCGGAAAGAGAATCATCCGTTGAGCCGTTAAAAAACAGTGTATTGTCTATTTGGCAGCGTTTGACGTAGTCAAGGAAACTTTCCGCGTCTCCAACTTCGTCGAAGCCGACGCAATATTGCCAAATTTCCTGTACGCTATCTTTGTTCGAATTCCACATTTCCCGAATATAAGTATCTCGGTCTCCGTAAAAATTTGACGAGAACACAAGGTACTTCGACTTCAAATGTTCCTCCTCGAATTTGTATCCCTGATAGAAAACATCGTTGAGGACGTAGAACCTGGCGAAATAGGTATTCGGCGCCTTCGCCATAGGGCTCTTCTCGTCAATATCAAGCGTTTCAAGATAGTGGCGAAGAATCTCGGCATACGAGCGATCGCCTTGGCTCTCATTCTTGATCGGACACAACAACGTCAATCCGTAAGCGGCTCCACTGGTGTTTTTCCTGGACATGATGCTGTGCTTCCCGGTTCGGCGATCATGAGATCAGATTGCGGCTTTGCGCCTGCCTTCGACCGCCGCCGCCGCCATACTGACGATCGGGGTGGGCGCCATCAGGCTGAGGTCGTTTTGTAAATCGTTCAGCAAGGTATCGTACTTTTTCTTGAACTCGGAGGGGGATGCGTTCCCGGTGTCCGCAATAAACTTCTCTAATCCGCTTTTGATTCTTTTCGCCGCCTTGACATCGTTCGACGAAGCGCTCGGGTAGGCATTGTAGTAGTGATTGGTCCAGATTTGATTGTAAGTAATATACGAGTGGAACGGTTGCAACGGGACCGACTTGGGGTATCTCAGGTTTTTTCGCCAAAATAAATCCAGTCCGCGGGGAATAGCCATGTGGAACGAATCCACATATTGCGCCCAACTCCCGTTAAAGTTACTGAAGAAGAACATATATGCGTACTTGAGGGTTTCTGCCGGCTGACTGGGATGGAGGCGGGGGAATTCGCCGGGTTTCACGATGGCCCATCGGGCATAGTGGATGAGCGACAGCGTCGTCAGACCGTTCAAGGCGGCCTTCAAAAGCGGCAGTTGAGCTCCCCAAAAAACAAGCTTGTTGGTCCCCACCGTGCGCCAATTCAAAGGCGTCACCGTGTTCATCGCATAGGACTTGCCCGCGACATTCGACATTTATCGACTCCTGGTGTCCCGATATTGGTTTCGCCGCCCGGCGTATGCGTCCCGGTTTGCTTGAGAAGCGGAATTCATAGGCCGGACTGGACCATTTCGATCACAACGAAGCTGGACCAGAACGGCGGCGCCCGATGATCGGCCGCCACGATGGAAATGACGAAATAGCGGGGTCTGCCGTTGATCGTAAACTGGCGCAATTCACCCTCGCCCGATCGCAAGCTGGACACTACGAGCTCGTCGGAGTCGCATGGAGATACTTCGTAGTCAGCGTAGCCGCCCTCGAACCGGTTAACCTGGATCAGCAACGGCAGGCGCGTGCCAAGACACCTGCCGCCGCCCCAGGTGCGGGAAGCGTCCGGTGGCAGTTCGCCCTCGTTGACGAGGTGCAGCCGAGTGGGCCCGTAGGTCGTATCCGGCGCCAATTCGCGGCGTCGGGGAGGGGGAGGGGGGAAAAAGCGCGCGAGATCCCGATGTGGAATGTAGCCCAAGCTGGCATCGGCGCCCACGCCGGATACCAGATGGTCTTCACTGGCGTCCTGGTCCGCGAGTTCGAACCGCAAGCTCTTCGGTTGAATGGGCGGAGGAACAAAGGCGACCTGGTCGGCGGTGCACGGGTCGAAAAGTTGCACTTGAGTCGGTTCCGCGGTTTCCCGATCGATCGCGAACCAGCCTCGGGACGGTTCCGCGTGCTCGTCCAGGCTCCAGGGCGAGCACTCTGGCTCCGGGAGCAACTGCTCCTCAAGAAAATTATTGAACAGAAATACACTGCCGATGAGCACCGCCGCGCTGCCGCCCATTTTTAGCGGGCCAAAATTGAAACCGGCTTCGCCGACACCGCCCAGTACGCTGTATAGGAGCGCCGACACGGCGCAGGCAAGCAAGACCGCAATCATCAGTGGAGCCGTTCCGCTGTAGGGGGTGCTCAACCATACTCCCGCGGCCAAACAGCCCACAATGATTATGGCGGCGAATATGAAAGGTCCCGATCGGTTGGATGGCATGGTTTTTTTATCCTTGTATTGTCGTGTCTGAGCCACCGGATACTGGCGCAATGTTGACCGAGAATGCACCCCGGCGCAACCATTCATCCCGATTCCCCGATAGAGACATCAAGCGCCCTGGAGCATATGAAAAAGGCAGCGTGTGGCTTTTGGGGTTGGAGTCGTAGTGACCGGCAAGCGGCGGGACGCATCCGCTTCGCTTGTTCGGAATGACGATGGCGGGGCTTTGAGTCGATATGGCCAGCAAATGAATGAGTGAATTGACGCTCCGGGACGCCGGTGGTAGCCTTCCCGTCCCCCCAAATTTCGTGCATACTGGGCTTGCGGTATTACATGAAACTTCGTAACTAACTGTAAAAAAAGAAATTGTGATTTTTAGAGGATTTCCATGAGTGAAATACTAGCGCAACAGATTGCCTGGGGCTGTCTCGCGGTGTTTTGCGTATTTGTGGTGGCTTGGTCACTGCAGAAATACAGGGAGCTTAGCGCAATGTGGGAGCTGGGCGACGAATTGAGAGCGGTTGAAAGCTATACCAACAGCAATAGCGATGAAGACGCTGTCTCCATGTTTATTAATCTGATTCGTCTGGCAAGAGATCAGATAGAAGTTTTCGACGACGGGAACAAAATGGAGGGATCCATATATGAAACTCAGGAAGTCGTGAACGCTTTGGCGCGAAAGCTCAAAGAGAATAAGCAATTCAAGGCTCGTTTCTTTTTCAATGCCGACGACGAGCTTTTACTACGGCGGGAATTGGAAGATCACGAAAGGGTCGAGATTTACGCTGGCGCCGGCGCTGGCCGGCCAGATGACGAGACCCACTACAAAATCATCGATGATGGGTTGATCGCCCACCTGTCCAACCATGTCTATGGAGCGGGCGAGAGGACATTCGAAGTTCTCGATTGCCGAAATGTATTACCGGAGATGTTGGATAAAGTCGCCAACTGGAAATTTGGGAAGCTTAGGGATGGAGTCCAAGAGAGATTCCCAGACTTCAAGCCTGGCGCGGTGGCTTGATGGGAATCGAATACCCTCCGACTCCTCTTTACATTCTGCTCGCTGTCACGTTCACCGGATTGTCGATTGCGGTTACGGTCCAGAGGGGTCTTAAGGCAAATGAGCGGCGCAGCAATCCGAATAAGGCGATGCGTTTTGTCGGTACTTGGACACTGGTACTGTCTTGGCTGCATGTCGCTGGCTTGGTCCTAATACAGTTCACGGTCGCCATTCTCTTATGCAAGTGGGGAGAGTCAGCTAATTTTCTCGTGCATTTATGTGTGTTGATCCTGCTTGGTCGTTTCGCATACAAACTGATGCAATCAATCTCACAGCCGGAAGAGGCTCCACAGGAAACCGGAAACATCAACGTGCTGCTTAATTGATGCGAAAAACACTGGAAGTCCTGCCCTCTCCAGCGAATCCTGTCAATAACCTGACAAAACCCGGCAGGGCCATCTTAAAGTTGTCGTTAACCAGTTGAAGCATTGCCGGAAATTTCCGTTCTGGACATTTGGCGCCGGAAGGGTTACGCTGTTTCCATGTCTGATCGCGCACATGAGCACAACGGTGCTGCTGTGGAATTGGGCTTTTCCCTGTCCGCAGTAGAGGTGCGGCCCGTTTCCGACGCGGCCGAGCGGGCCCGTTGGGATCGTGTCATGGATGCGGAGCACTATCTTGGTTTCCGCGGCATGTTCGGTCACGGGATCCGGCATGTGGCGACGGGTCCGGACGGTGAATGGCTTGCGCTGCTCGGCTGGTGCGCCGGGGCGTTCAAGGTCAAATCGCGGGACGTCTGGATCGGCTGGGCGCCGGAGCAGCAGTTCCGGCGCTTGCGATTGATTGCGAACAACTGCCGTTTTCTGGTGTTGCCTCGCGGTCGGACGCCGAACCTGGCCTCCCGCGTGCTGGCGCTTTCGGCGCGCCGTCTTTCCGCGGACATGGAGGCGCGATTCGGCCATCCGGTGCTGCTGGCGGAGACTTTCGTCGACCCGTCCCGATTCCGGGGCGTGTGTTATCGCGCCGCTGGGTGGGAGCAAGTCGGCGTGACGCGCGGTTACGCCCGGTCCGGCGGCGGCTGGGTGGCGCACGGGAAACCGAAGACGGTGTGGCTGCGGCCTTTGACGCCGAACGCGGGCGCCGACCTGGCCGGTCTGGCCGAACCCGCGCACTGGGGTTGCGGACAAGGGGAGCCGGCGTTGCCCGAACCCGGCCGGCTGCGCAGCCTGTTCGATCACCTGCGGCAGGTGCCGGAGTTTCGTTGCGCGCGCGGGGTCCGGCACTCGCTGGCGAGCGTGTTGGCCATTGCCGTGGCGGCGAAGCTGGCCGGCGCCCAGGGGCCGACCGCCATCGCCGAGTTCGGGGCGCGGCTGGACCAGCGGCAACTGGCTGCGGTGCGGGCTTTCCGCAGTCCGACCACCGGTCGGCTCACACCGCCTTCGCGGGCGAGCATGCACCGTCTGCTGTCGGGAATCGATCCGGACGCGCTGGACCGGGCGGTGCGGCGGTTCTCGGCCGCCCGGTGGCCCCCGGAGGGCGCTTTGGCCATCGACGGCAAGGCCGCCCCGCTCCATCGGCCGGCCGGGCCGGACGACGGGCGCATGTTGCTGGCCGCGGTCACGCACGGCGCCGGCATCGTCGCCGGCCAAACCGCCTCGGACGGCGCGGGCGGGGAGATCCTCGGCGCCCGGCGCCTGATCCGGGAACTGGACGTGGGCGGCCGCGTCTTGACGCTGGACGCCCTGCACAGTTGCCCGAAAACCGCGCGCTTGATCCTCGACGAAGGCGCGGACTATGTGATGCCCGTCAAGGGCAACCGCAAAACCCTGCGCGAAGACCTCGCGGCCTTCGACGCCGCCTTCGACGCCGCGCCCGCCGCCGAAACGTTCGACAAAGGACACGGACGCCTGGAGGAACGCGTTTGCGCGCTGCTGCCGCTGGAACAATACCCGGACGATCTGGCGGCCCTGCCGGGACGCCGCCAGGCGTTCCGCATCCGCCGCCGGCGCACCGTCCTGAAGAAAAACGCCACCACCGTGGAAACCGTGTACGGCCTCACTTCGCTCGGCGGCGACCGCGCCGGCCCCGCGGAAATACTCGCCCTGAACCGGGGGCACTGGGAAATCGAGAATCGCCTCCACCATGTCCGCGACTGGTCCTGGGACGAAGATCGGTCCCGAGTGCGCAACGGCAAACTGCCCCGCAACCTGGCCTGCCTGTCCAACGCCGCCATCTCCATCATCCGCCTGCGGAACCGGTTCAAGCATCAACCCCAGGCCCAGCGACATTACGCCGCTCGCCAGGGCGACGCCCTGCGGGAAGTGCTCGACGCCGCCTGACACCGCCCCAAAACACCCCACAACCTGCCGCAACCAACAAGACGGTACGCACGAAGATCGATTCCCAACAAACCGCTAGCGTACAGAACGATCAAAACCGTCAAAACAACATCATCCATCCCAAATCCCATCCCGGTCCGACCGCCAGCAAACCCGACAACTGAGATCGACAAACACCTATGCGACTATAAGATCGCCCTGCAAAACCCGGTCCGAATGTGTTAGCCCAAAGCAGTAATGTCCCCTTTGTCCAATTCTAAAATGTCCCCTTTTTGGCCGAACGGAGGCTGGTTGGATGGGCGACGGGGAGGTGTATTTGACGATTCAGGAATCGGATCGCGTGGCGGTGGTCCGGGAAGTGGTGGAGAAGCGTCTGACGCGATGTGAAGCGGCGCGGCGCCTGGGTCTGAGCGTTCGGCAGGTCAAGCGGTTGGTGCGGCGCTACCGGGACCTGGGGGCTTCGGGGTTGGCGTCGGGCCATCGCGGCCGTCGCCCGAACAATGCGATCGACCCGTCTGTGCGCCGGGCGGCGCTGGATCTGGTTCGCGAGCGTTACCCGGATTTCGGTCCGACCTTCGCGTGCGAGAAGCTGGTGGAGGCGCACGATTTCAAGCTGTCGGCGGAGACGTTGCGGGGCTGGATGATCGAGGAGAGGCTGTGGCGGCCGAAGGCGCGGCGGGGTGTGCAAGCGCACCCGAGCCGTCCCCGCCGGGAGTGTCTGGGCGATCTGGTGCAGATCGACGGTTCGCCGCACGACTGGTTCGAGGAGAGGGGTCCGCGGTGCACCCTGATCGTGTACGTGGACGACGCGACGTCGCGGCTGCTGGCGATGGGGTTTTGGCCGGCGGAGACGACCGAGGCCTACATGGCGACGACGCGGGTGCACCTGGCGGCCTGCGGGCGGCCGGTGGCGTACTACTCGGACTGCCACAGTGTGTTCCGGGTGAACCGGCGGGGCCGGGAAGAAGAGTTGACGCAGTTTGGGCGGGCGATGGAGACGCTGGACATCGCGCCGATCCACGCCGGCAGCCCGCAGGCCAAGGGCCGTGTGGAGCGGGCCAACCTGACGCTGCAGGATCGGCTGGTGAAGGAGATGCGGCTACGGGGGATCGGCGGCGTCGCGGCGGGGAACGTCTACCTGCCGACGTTCATGGCGGACTACAACCGGCGTTTCGGCGTGGCGCCGCGCAATCCCGCGGACGCGCACCGGGCGGTGTTGCACGACGACCGGGAACTGGATCTGATTCTGTGCGAGCAGCACACGCGCAAGCTGACGAAGAACCTGTCGCTCAGCTTCGAGGGAGATACCTGGCAAGTCACGGGTCAAGGCAAGGGCTACCGGCTGCGCGGTGCGGCGGTGACGGTGTGCAAGGGTTATGACGGCGCGGTGACCGTGTTGCGCGACGGGCGCGAGCTGCCGGTCAGGCTGCTTGCCGGGGGCGGGACTCCGCCGCCGGTCGAGGACGGGAAGAGCGTTCGGTCGCGGGTGGACAAGGCCAAGGCGCGGCAGCAGTCCAGGCCGACCTGGAAGCCGAAGCCGGACCACCCCTGGCGGGGTTCGTTCAAGAACGATTCGAAAGCGGTCGCCGGATAGCGGCGGCGCGGCCTTGCGCTCCGGTCGCTACGCTCCCTGCGCGCAAGGCCGAAGGGGGACATTTCTGCTTTGGAGAAAAGGGGACATTTCTGAATTGCTTTGACAGCAAATGAATGAGTGTTGTTCCGCCCCACCTATTAGTAGTACCATCGCGCCCCATGTCTGCTCGCTCGTGGGCCTGACTGGTTTGCAGTACAGGAAAATCGCGGGTTAACAGGCGGCGCCGGCCCTTAAAGTCGGCAATCCCGGTCTTGTGTGACTACAGTCACATGCGGTTCGGGGTGTCTTGTTTATGCTCGCATGACGAGTTTGCGGCCGGTTTGCGCAAATCCGGCCACGACGAAATTTGAAACTTGATATCAAGGAGTACCAAAAAATGGCAACTGCTGAAACTAGAACGGGCCTGATCGGGCTGTCGGTGGCGATGCTGGGGCAGGCCCCGGGCACCGACCGGCTCAACGAGTGGGTCGAAGCGTCCGACGGCGGCATGTCGCTGTCCGACCTGGCGAACCACATCGCCGATTCCGATGGCTTCAAGGCCACGTATCCCGCCTTACTCACCAACGGGGAGTTCGCGGAGCGCTTTCTCGGCAACGTGCTCGGCGACAACGTCTCCTCCGCAGAGCTGATGACCGAGGCCGCGGGCATCGTCGAAGGCTTGCTGAACGACGGCATGAGCCGGGGCGAACTGGCCCTGGCCGTGGTCGCCGCGCTGCACGACATCGCCGACGCGGGCGAGGATCATCCCGCCTACGCCGACCTCGGCATGGCGGCGATGGCTTTCGCCAATCAGGTGGCGGTGGCCTCCCACTACACCCTCGAAGCGGGAATGGCGGATCCGTCCTCAGACGTACTAGCTGGGGTCACTTCCGACGACGCCACCGTCGCCTCGGCGATTCGTGACATCGACGATCCACCAGCGGACGCTGAGTTCGACGCGGTCGGCGACCTGTCGATCGACGAGAACATGGCCATGGCCGATATCGGCATGGTCACTGCCTCCGACGCCAACGACGATGCGGTCAGCTACAGCCTGAAAGGCGCTCCGGACGGCTTCTCCATCGACGCCGCGACCGGCGCGATCAGCTACGACGGCGATGGACTCGACCACGAAACCACGCCGACGGTAGACCTTACAGTTGTCGCCACATCAGTCGGCGCCGACAAAACGTCCACTGATGTGGAAAGGATGGTCACCGTTAATGTCAGCGACATCCAGGAGAGCGACGCTGTTTTTGACGCGGTGGGCGAATTGTCCATCGACGAAAACATGACCTCGGGCGATATCGGCATGGTCACCGCGACCGACGCCGAAGGCGAGGAAGTGACCTACCGTTTGGGAGACAACGCTCCGGAAGGCTTCTCCATCGACGCCGCGACCGGCGCCATCAGCTACGACGGCGATGGACTCGACTATGAAATGACCTCCTCTGTCGATCTGGAAGTCATCGCCACGTCCATCGGCGCCAGCAACATGCCAACCGACGTTTCGACCACCGCCACCGTCATGATCGGCGATGTCGACGACCTGCCCGACGAGCCGATGCGGTTTGTGCTGACGCCGACTATTGACGTTTTTGAAGGCGGCGACGCGGACGACACCTTTATTGCCGCTCCGGAAAGGGGAAGCAACAATCTTTTCAGCGAAGTCCTCAATCCCTTCGACAGCATCGACGGTGGCGGCGGCATCGACACCATCCATATTTCCGGCGTCAATCCCGACGTCACGCTTCGCCTCGGCGCGGAAGACATCAGCAATGTCGAAAACGTGCTGATCCGCCACGTGGGGGAAATCGAAGCCGACATGTCCGACTGGGAAGGTCTTGAAGCGGTCGACCTCGAGCGCTTCGGCCCGGAGAGCGACGTCAGCGTGACTGTCAACGGCGCCGAGGTCAGTTCCGAAAGATCTTTCGGCGGCGACGTCACCCTGACCGGGGCCAGCGGCGCGGTGGATATCGAAGCCGGCAGCGGTTCCGCGGTAGTTATCGGTTCCGGCGCCCATACCGAATCGGTAACGGTCAAGGGCGGCGCGAGCGTCTCAATCAGCAAAAATGGCGCGAGCATCGCCGACGCCAACGTGCACAAGGGCGGACAGTCTGACAGCGTCACCAGCGTCAGCGTCGACGGCGTGGTGCACAACACGGGCACCCCGGTCAAGGAGACTTCCGACGAGTTCGTTCCTTCGGTGGACGACTTTGGATATGTGGTTGGCCAGAATGGTACGACCCGGGTCACCGTTGGAGCCGGCGACGCCGCCGTCCAAGTATCCTTGAGGACTACTGACAACGTGCTGCTTGACGCAAGTGGCGGCGATAACAACGGAGATCCGATAACTGTTGAATATAACTGGAATGACGATGGTGACGCAGCCACAGATGACCTTTCAACAACCGTACAACTCAAATTCGACGTGAACAACGGCGGACTGGTGTTTGGCGAAATCACCGTCATCGGAAGTCTTACTGCAGAGGCTGATGGATCTTTCGTCGTTGATCCTGGTGGTGCTAATGAAAGGACCATTCAACCCGGCGATCTCGGCGGTATACGTGTTCCAACCGGTGCTGTTGCAACCAATGTGGCTATAGGCAAGGAGGGCGCTGGCGAGGTGACCCGCACGGAAGGCGGCGGACCTACGCTGGCGATCAATTCCGACGCCATCGCCGATGTCACGCTGGCGAACACCACGGCGACCGTGCTGGTGTACAACAACTCCATGACGGCCGACAAGAAGCCGATGCCGGAAGACTTGAAGATTACCGTCGACAAGTACGGCGCCGCGGGCGTGGCGGGCAAGCTGTGCGTCGCCGGCTCGGGTTCCGCGACAAACATCATGCTGGATGTGGTCGGGGACTCCAACGTCGACCTGAACTCGAACGCGGTCAAGATGCTGAACGTCAAAGCCGACGCCAAACTGACGCTGGGCGTGAGAAAATTCAATGCGGACGGCACGCCCACCGGTCCATCGGAAACGCTTGAGTCGGTGACGGTTGTCGGCTCGGGCGACGTGACCATGAACGCGCTGGATGGCATGAAGAAGCTGGGCAGTATCGACGCGAGCGAAAGCGAGGGCAAGAACAGCTTCAAGTCCAAAATCGAACTCGCCGCGCTGACCGAAGTCGCAGGCGGTTCCGGCAACGACATGATCGAACTCGTCACCAGCGACGAAGGCAAGCTCGCCTCCATCGAAACCGGCGCCGGCAATGACAAGGTTACTATCGGTGGCGCCTACCGCGAAGCCGGCCTCGTGGTAGACCTCGGCGCGGGGAACGACACGTTCTCCGGCGGCAGGGGCAACGGCAAGAGCCGTGTCGATGGCGGCCACGGCTGGGATACGCTGAAGCTGTCCGCGGACGGCGCCACCTACAAGGACGGCGACAAGACCATGTCGATCTACTCCAACTTCGAGGTGCTCGACATCGGCGGCGGTTCGGGCACGTACGACGTGGACCGGCTCGGGGTCGAGCAGGTGATCGTCACCGCTGGCGCCGACGTGACGCTGAACAACATGGCGGACGGCATGGACCTCGACATTCGCGGCATGGGCGCCGGCATGTCCATGGTCGAGATAGCGCACGACCTGGTGGCCAGGAAAGCCGGCGACCCGCGGCAAAGCGGGGTGCTCGACGTTTCCCTGACCGCCAATGGCGGCGGAAAGGACTCCAAGACCGTCCAAAACGGCGAAGTGAGTCTGACGCTTGCCGTGGACAGAGAGATCGAAGTGCTCAACGTCTTCTCCAACGCCAACGCCGGGGGCAAGGCCGCGGCCGGCGACTACGGAAACAAGTTGGTTCTGAAAGGCGGCGGCATCGCCGACGGCACCGTCACGGCTTCCTCCGTGGAGGAGATCGTCGTCAGCGGCAACGCGATGCTGGAGATCTCGGTCAACGGCACCGATGCGGACGCGGGCGGTCTCGGCAATCTCGACCTGGTCGATGCCGAATCCAATTCCGGCGGCGTTACCGTCGATGCCTCGAGCGTGACGGCTGTGGACCAGGACATAGAGATGTCCGGCGGCAGCGGCAAGGATACGTTCACCGGCGGCAGCGGAGGCGACGAGTTGATGGGCAACGGCGGCGACGACACCTTGGATGGCGGTGCCGGAGCGGACACACTGACCGGCGGCGCGGGAGGGGATACCTTGGCCGGCGGCGACGGCGCGGATGATTTCATCTACACAGTCGCTTCGGATTCGCAGGTGTCGTTCAAGGAGGAAGAGGACGGTAGCTTCACCGCGCAGGGGTATGACACAGTGATGGTATTTGTTTCTACTTCTGACGATCTCGTGTTCTCCAAGTCCTTGTATGCCATTGTGACCGCGGGGGAGCAGGTAGGGGGCGCTGATATTTCAAACGGATTCAAAGCCGCTACCACTGACGAATGGGCTGGCTGGATGCAGACCGATGCCGACGGTGATCCAGGCACGGATGGGATGATGTCCACCACGTTAATTGATGGAGATGGAAGTGGTGCTAATGATGGTGACAATGAGGGCACTGCTGACGGTGGCGCCGCGGACCTGAGATCCTTCATCGGCAGTGGCGAAGGTCTGTTTTTGACCTCCGCCCCGGTGGAGGGAACCTTTGGCAGCACTACCAGGACCTTCAAGAACTCCATTGCGGCGATTGCGCAAAACCTGGAGGGAACCACCAACGATGGCATCTGGCTCCTGTTCGATATCGACGGCGACGGAGACTTCGACGCGGAGACCGATATGGTCATCTTCCTTCAGGGCAGCACCGCATTTGCCCCGGGGACTGACATTGACATGGTCTCCGCCTGACCCCATAAACCCGGCGGCTCCGCCGCCCTCAACCAAAACCCCCGGCTTCGGCCGGGGGTTTTTTTGTGTCAATAAAGTATGAGACTGTCCCTACAGATTCTGCGACTGCGCTTCGCTCCGCGCAGAATGACGGAAGGGGGCAGCGTCATCCTGCGCGTAGTCGCAGGATCCATACATCCCGGGGTCTTGGTTGAAGGTCTGCATTTCAGGGTGAGGAAACTCTCAGACGCGCCGAGTCACGGAAAGATCATGGGCGCCACTTCCCCGCCCTAGGAGTCTGTCGGTTTTAGGATGTTGAATCCGCCGAGCAAGGCGGTCCTCAGTTGCATTTCATGTCAGCGGCCATAGGCCGCGCGATTCCCGATTTCGGTGGCTGGGGCGGTATGGTATCGCCCCCACATGCGTATTTGGCATGACAGCGTCGCCAATGTCCGCTCGCGGGCGGAAAACGGGGGGTGGAGCGCCTCAACGCAAGGCGTGCATCCGTTTCAGGTTCCACGCCAGACAGGCCAGTGTCCATTCTCCGCGCACCGCCTCCAGTCCGCGCAGATGGAAGCGCCGAAATCCCATCGTCTCCTTGACGACCCCGAACACCGTCTCCACGGTCGACTTGCGCCGCGCGTACAGCGCCCGGCCTTCCGGCGTCCGCAGCCGATGCGCCATGCGCGTCACCGCGTCCGCGTCCTCCGGACAGGGCGGCGGCGGCGCGGAACGCTCCGCCAGCGGCGGATTGTGCGCCGTGCGGCCCATGGCGATGTGCGGCGTCAACTTCGCCGCCTCGCAACGTTTCACGTTCTTCTTGCTGAAATACCCCGCGTCGGCCAACAGCCCGGTCGGCTTCCCCAGCGCCCCCGGCAACGCGCCCAGCGCCGCAAGCGCCGGTTCCACCTCGCGCTTGTCGTTGCCGCGGTCCACCACATCGACCGTCACCACCAGATGACTCTCGACATCCACCCCAGACTGCGCGTTATACGCCTGCTGGAATCCGTCCGCCGTCAGCATCACCCGCGATTCCGCGTCCGTCAGATTCACCTGGTCCTTCTCCCGCGGACCCGCCTCCGGCGCCTTCGGCTCTCGACCGCGGGGCTTGCGCCCCGTCGCCTTCTCCCGCTCCCGCCGCGCCGCAAGCTTCTCCTCGTATTCTTCCCGCTCCGCCGCATGGCGCTCCCGCGCCCGCCGCTCGATCTCCGCCTGCGCCGCCTCGATCACCGCAAGACGGCCCTCGCGCCGCTTCAACTCCTCCGGCACGTCCAGTCCGGGCTCCGCTTCGTCCGCCCGCGCCGCACAATCAAGCAACTCCGCCACCTCGCCGCGCAACTGATCCTCAAGACGCTTCGCATGCCCCCAACTCAGCGCCTTGTGCTTGCTCGCGTTCGCACGAACCTTCGTCCCGTCCAGACTCACGTTGCCCAACCGCAACAACCCCATCTCCCGCGCAAGCGAAAGAATCTGCACGAACAGACCCCCCAACTCCCCCAGAAATCGCTTGCGGAAACCCGCGATCGTGTCGTGGTCCGGGTGCGTGTTCGCCGCAATAAAACGGAAAGCCACCGAATCGTAGGTCGCACGCTCCAGCTTGCGGCTCGAAAACACCCCCGTCGCGTAACCGTAAAACAACAGCCCCAGCAACACCGACGGATGATACGGATCCTTCCCGCCCCCACCGTACCGGCGCTCCAGAGCGCCAAGGTCCAGACGGTCCACAATCTCAACCACGAAACGCGCCAGATGATCCTCCGGCAGCCAGTCCTGCACCGACGGCGGCAAAAGATACAGCGTGTCCCGGTCCACTGGGCGAAACTTCGATGACATCGGATAAGCACCCCGCTACAATCTGAATACGATTCTACCTCAATCTAAATCCGACAGACTCCTAGCCGAAAAATTGCGGCGATGGCTTTCGCCAACCAGGTGAAGGCGGCTTCTCACTATGCATACGTTGGAAGCGCGCAATGCCGATCCTTCAGCCGGGGGTTTTGCTTTTTTGGGCGGTGGAAAATCTCCGTCAGATCAAATCAAGCCCCGACGCCAGAAAACCGTAGCGCAGCAAACAGCAATGACGTGGCGGCAATGATGAGTACGCTCATTGAGGCGAATCCCCGCGTCTGGGATTTTCCGGATCGGTTCGCGGGGCGCCGTGCTCGCGAATCCAGGCGGCAAACTCCGGATCGGCGAGCCTCCAGCCACCGGAGTCGGCATTCGCGAGACCAAGGCGCCGGAGCCGGCGCAACGCCGCCTGCACCCGGCTGGATGACGGCGCGCGTCCGTCGCCGTCGAGTTGCGCGCCCATTCCATCGCGGGCCGCTTGGCTGAACGGCTTGTCGATGCCTTGCGCCAGCGCGCCGGTTACCGCCCGCTGGACGGGGGTTAGTTGGAGCCACATGTCGCGATAGCCGAGTTCGTCGGCGATTCGGTACCGAACCTGTTCCAAAGCGCGCTCCACGGTGAGGGCCGGATCCAGGATCATCGTTTCGACCAGCAGGCGGAAGAAGTACGGATTTACGTGGAGTGCCTGAAACGCCGCGAGCATCGCCCCGCGGTCCTGTGTTCGGTGCGTAGTTCTTCGGCAGGTTTCAAGCAAATGGTCGACGAACGGTTCGCCGAGCGCGGGCAGGTTTATCGGCGTGGCGAAGTGGAAGAAGGGCGCTTGGCGGGCGGCGAACATGGCGGCGAGGCCGTATTGGCTGGACCCGGTGAACACCGTCTTGAGCTGATCGGAACGCTTGTCGAGGCTGGTTCTTAGCGCGGCCACGAGAGGAGCATTGTCTTCGCCGCGCGCCAATTCCTGGACCTCGTCCAGCATCAGGATCGTGATTCCGCGTCTGTGGGAGGCGCGGCCGAGGAGTTCGTCCAGATACAGAAGCAGGTCGCCCGGTGGTTTCCCGCCGAGGGAACTCAGGTCGATCTCGGCTTCTCCCGCTGCTCCCGCCGCGGTTGCCGAGAGCTTGAGCTTCGGCGCGAGGGCAAGCGCTGTACTGCGAACCCGGTCGCCGAACCGTCCGCGCTGGAGCGACGTTTCCAGGGCGTGGAGAAGAACGGCCAGAGGCGAGAGCGGCTGTTGCCAGAAGGAGGCGTAGATCACGCGATGGCCTTCGGCTTCCGCGAGCGGCCCCAGATCTTTCAGCAGGAACTCCGTCTTGCCCGTGCGGCGGGGAGCGAACAGGGTCAGCGCGCGGGCCGGGCCGCTGGTCAGGAGGGTCAGGGTGCGGGCCGCCAGATCGCGCCGGGTGAAGTGCCAAGGATCCTGTATCATCAGCCAATTCTAGCCATAAATGGATAATTATCCAAACATGGCTAATATTGGCCATAAAACTGCCCCTTGATGGCGCCCCCCTGATGGGATACCCACACCACCCATATGTCTTTTTCATGCAGGTGGGCAGGCCCGCGCGGCTGGCGCTGGTCACCTTACTCGCATTCGTGCGCGTCGACGGCAACGGAGATTTCGATGCCGGCACTGACATGGTCATTTTCCTCTCTGGAAATGCAGATGACGTGACAGCATTCCAAGCATACCCGGCACTGACGGGACACCCATCCCGGCCTGACGTTCTCGATATCGCTCCCGACATTGATGCTCTGATCATCAATCTGCTAACATCATTGTGCTGAGACAATAAATGCCCGGGAGAAATCCGATGAGAACCACCGTTACGCTTGAAGAAGATGTCATTGTGAAGTTGAGAGACCGCATGGCCCGCTCGGGCGCAAGCTTCAAGGAGACGCTCAACGAACACTTGCGGCGCGGTCTTGAACAGCCAATGGACGAAGAACTTGCCAAGCCGTTCCGTATTCAGCCCCGGTCGATGGGACTTCGCCCCGGAATCGAGCTCGACAATATAGGCAGCCTGCTTGATTCACTCGACGGGCCAGTGCATCTCTGATGATTCTCGTAGACGCCAACCTGTTGCTGTACGCCTATGACCAGGACAGCCCGCACCACGCGGTTGCCCGAACGTGGCTGGAAAACGAGATCTCTTCAGGCAGGCCCGTGCGACTGGCGCTGATCGCCCTGCTCGCTTTCGTGCGCATTGGCTCGGACAGCCGCGTCTTTTCGAAGCCGCTCTCTCCCGCGGAGGCGTGTGGCATTGTCGAGTCCTGGCTAAATGCGCCAAATGTTCAGATGCTGGCGCCCGGACCTCGAACCTGGACATATCTGGCGGAACTCTGCGAAAAAGGGCAGGCCCGCGGCGCCTTGGTAATGGACGCTCATCTGGCGGCGCTGGCTTTGGAGCACGGCGCCGTGATTGCGAGCGCGGATCGCGATTTTGGCCGGTTTGACGTCATAAAGACGATCAATCCACTACTCAGTTAATTGGTCCTCGTGGGACACCCACTCCGCCGCTCTTCCTAGCCAGTGACCTCAAAACTTTTTCAGGCGCGAGGGCACGCGAGCCAAACCGGCTGGATACCGGGGCGACTCGGGTCAAGCAAATGCCTCACGCTATCCTGCGGTGCGCCTTTCCCATAGCCCCACCGCATGAGCGACTTCACAGAGACGCTGAAAGCTTGCGCTGGCGTAGCCTTCCGCCTCGTATCGCTGGATTTGCCGCGCCTTGAGTTCAAATCTTTCGGCCAATTCCCGCGCTCATCTGGATTTGGCGTATTCGGTCAAGGTAATGACGGCCCCACCATGGGCAGTAGCGGCCAATTTTTCCGCAAATCGAAGGTCTGCGGTCACCATCGTGGTGGCCAGGCGGTGAGCAAGTGCGAGGTACAGGCAGTCGTAGACCGGGTGACCGAGCGATAGCGCAAGCCGAGCCGCATCGGCCACGAGTGTTTCATCTTCGCTCCAGTGCAGCGGCATGTCCGATGCCAGAGCTGCCAGGGCGCCAACCTGACCAGGCTCAATTTCTCCGCGCTGTGCCTTGCGCCAAAGCGCACTCGCCACTTCAGAAGCCATTAGCCTTGGCGCATACAGGTCCGCGCCGCTTGCCACGAGTCCCCGGGCAAGTTCTGAGCCATCTTCATCTGTCAGCCACTTGACCGCGACACTCGCGTCCACAACAAGGCGCATCAGGGTTCCCGGTGCCCATACGCACGGTCTTCACGTATCAGCACTTCCGCCGGAGTGTGTTCGCGGTTCGTTGTGCTTTTGCGCAGACGATCGGATTCAGCCAGGAAAGCAGCTCGTTTGGCAACAAGTCTGTCCTCGGCTGCGCATTTCAGAATATGCCGCGCTTCGCCCTCCAGAGAGCGGTTATTCTGCAAAGCCCGCCGTTTCAGGCGTTCAAAAACATCCCTGTTCAGTTGACGCACATTGATCGTAGGCATACGCTGGCCCTCGCAAATTGATAACAAATTGTTATCACACAATCGTGGGGCAAGCAAGAAAAACCGAGATAAAGTCCCACGGCAGCGATCGAAGTCGAGCGCCCGGATGACTACCCGCGTGATCCGGAATACGCCCCATCGCTGCGGCCGGTCGAGCTGGACTGTCCTTGTTTTTTTGCCCTCCCGCACGTCCCGGCGGGTGCTCCCGCCGATGGCCCGCCACAAGTCGTGCCCACTCGTTGCGATCAGGGTAGGCCCGAACGCGGATTCCTCCGCGTTCGGTGAAATTAACTCCTTTATTATTAACTACTTGGGACCGCGCATGCGGTTCGGGGTGTCTTGTTTATGCTCGCATGACGAGTTTGCGGCCGGTTTGCGCAAATCCGGCCACGACGAAATTTGAAACTTGATATCAAGGAGTACCAAAAAATGGCAACTGCTGAAACTAGAACGGGCCTGATCGGGCTGTCGGTGGCAATGCTGGGGCAAGCCCCGGGCACCGGCCGGCTCAACGAGTGGGTCGAAGCGGTCGACGGCGGCATGTCGCTGTCTGACCTGGCGAACCACATCGCCGATTCCGATGGCTTCCAGGCCACGTATCCCGCCTTCCTTACCAATGGGGAGTTCGCGGAGGACTTTCTCGGCAACGTGCTTGGAGGCAATGTATCCGACGCACTGATGGCTGCGGTCGCGGGCACCGTCGAAGGCTTGCTGAACGACGGCATGAGCCGGGGCGAACTGGCCCTGGCCGTGGTCGGCGCGCTGCACGACATCGCCGACGCGGGCGAGGATCATGCCGCCTACGCCGACCTCGGCATGGCCGCCATGGCTTTCGCCAACCAGGTGGCGGTGGCCTCCCACTACACCCTCGAAGCGCGCATGGCCGATCCTTCGGCGGACGCGCTCGCGGGCGTCACCGCGGACGCCGACAGCGCGACCATGGCGATCGACGCCATCGACAATCCGCCGGTCACGCCGGAAACGATGCAGGTCCCGGACATCAAGTTGAAACCGACCATTGACGTCATTAAAGGCGGCGACGCAGACGACATGATTATCGCCGAACCCATAAAGGGCGCCGACAACCTCTTCAACGCGACCCTCAATTCCTTCGACAGCATCGACGGCGGCGGCGGCAGCGACACCATCAAAGTATACGGCGTCAATCCCAGCGACACGCTTCGCCTCGGCGCGGAAGACATCAGCAATGTGGAGAATGTCGTCATCAACACGGTGGGCAGCATCGACGCGGATTTGAGCGATTGGACCGGACTCGAGATGGTCACCCTCGACCGTTTCGGCCAGGAAGACGAACACTATGTCAAAGTCACCGTGGATGGCGCGACGGTTACGGTTGGTTCCGACCGGGGATTCAACGGTGATGTGACGATAGTCGGCGCCGCCGGTGCGGTAGATATCGAAGCCTCTGACGGTTCGACAGTGCATATCGGTTCCGCCGGCCACACCGAGACTGTCATGGTCGAAGGCGGCGCCAGCGTCATGGTCGATAACGGCGCGGGCAAGCAGTCAGAAACCGTCACCAGCGTCAACGTGGACGGCGTGACCCGGCATCCGGGAGGTTCAACAGGAGCGACAGATCCAGACGAGTCGGGCGTGCGGGAAGCGACCATACCCTCAGGCAACAGCGGAGTCACACCCTCGGCAACAGATGTGCAGTATGTGCGGCAACTTGCTGAAGGTGAAACTGATGATGATAGTGATGGTGTCACGCCCGTCACCGCCATAGAGGCAGCGCTCAATACGTATTACATCGCGGATCAGGAAGAGGATAACCTGCCTGAGGGTGTAACCCTTGCTATTGGCATGATTCTTGTGACCAGCGACGTTACGAAGGCGGAGGGCTACGTCGAGGGGAGTTCTGGTACTTCTTCCGGCGTCGAGCCAACGCTCAAGGTGTTTTCCAATGCCATTGAACGCATACATCTTACCGAAACCGATGCCATCGTGCTTGTGGAAAACGACTCGAAAGATGAGGATGACAAGGGAACGCCGGAAGACCTTTCCGTGACTGTCGCCGAGTTCGGAGGCAAGCTGTGTCTGCAAGGCGACGGCACGTCCGAGAACGTCATGATTGAAACGGTTGCAGACGCAAAGGAATCCAGCTTCGCGCTGGCTTCAAATTCGGTGAAGACTATCAGCATTAAAGCTGGCTCTGATCTGGAACTGGATGTCTACAGATTCGACAACGAAACTGCCTCGACCTCACTTGAGTCAGTCACCATTGCCGGAGCAGGCGATGTGACAATGAACGACCTGGCCGGGATGAGGAAGCTGAAGAGCATTGACGCGAGCGAAAGCGAGGGCGACAACAGCTTCAAATCCCAGGCGGGATCATCGCCTGCGGATAGCGACCAACTGGCAGCGCTTACCATGGTCATGGGCGGTTCCGGCAAGGACACCGTAACACTCAGGACCAGCGTGACAGGAAAGCTGGAAAGCGTTGATACCGGCGCTGGGAACGACACGGTAACCGTTACCGGGTTGCTTCGAAACGACGGCCTCATGGTTGATCTGGGCGCTGGCGACGATGTCTACTTCGGCAGGGCGAGCAACAGCGAGAGCCGTATTGACGGCGGCGATGGCACGGACGTTCTGCGCCTGACCACCACAGCCAATTCCACTTACAGGGGCGCGGATAACAAGACCCATTCCATCTACTCCGGGTTCGAGACCCTGAACGTGGCGGGCGGCGTAGGCGATTACGACATTGCGCAACTCGGGATAGTGAACGACATCCTTGTCACCGCGTCTACCGCGTCTACTGCTGGTGCAGTGACCTTGGAAAACATGGGGGACGGAATGGGAATCCGTGTCAGTGGCACGCAGGGACTTGCACGCAACACTGATAACGAAGCCAATATCGTCCACGAATTGGCGGAAAGGCAATCTGGTCAGTCTCGCGCCAGCGGCGAATTGGACCTGGTGCTGACGGCGATCGGTTTTAATGACACAAGAGTCAGTACGGAAGGGGAAGTCGAACTGACGTTGACCACCGGCGATGACATTGAAGTGATCAACATTACATCCACCGCATCTCCGCACAGCAGGAGTTCCACGGCAGCCAGCCAAAGGGCCAAGGCAAGCGATTATGTGAATGAGCTTTCTCTGACTTCTTCTGCGGTCGAGGAGTTGATCATCGATGGCAACGCGGCGCTTGTGGTAACTGGCGGGAATTTCGCGTCCCTGAAACTTGTGGATGCCGGGGATAACTCTGGGGGCGTTACTTTCAACGCTGCTGACCCGAATGGCGACGGCACTAACCCACTGACGGCAGACTTGGAGTTGGTTGGCGGCAGCGGTGTGGACACGTTGACAGGTGGTAGCGGTGAAGACGAGATCATGGGTGGTCTCGGCGGCGACATGCTGGCAGGTGGCGATGATGGGGATGACTTCGTCATCGATTCCGCTTCGGAGTCGCAGGCCAGATTCGCTATCGTCAACGGCGTCAATACATTGTTGGGCGGTTACGACACGATCACCGACTTTTCCCTCACTGAAGACCATATTGATCTGTCCAGGAGCCTCCTGAGCGCCGTCAGTGGCGATATCAAGAACTCCGTAACTGACTGGAATGACTGGCAGTTGTGGGATGCCGATAGTGATCCCAGTACTCCTGCTGTAGCCAGATACACGTCTATCGATGGAGATGCTGACGTCACCGACGGCGCGGCCAAGAACCTGGCAACCTTCATAGGCAATGGCAGCGGGCTGTTCGAGTCAAGGGAGACTGACGATGATGCTTCCGATGTGAACCCAGGCATGATTACCACCAAGTACTCCATCGCGGTTATCTCACAGGAGGCAAATGATGGTGCTGCTGCAGATGCAGAGGAACTTGCTCAGGGTATATGGTTGCTATTCGATGTGGATGGCGATGGAGACTTTGACGCGAGCAACGATATGGTCATCTTCCTGCAGGAAACTGCCTTTGATTCCGCAGAGTGGGACGCCGGTGGCGACGGCACCGGAATCTTCATCTAGGCGTTAAATCCCTCTAACCCGGCGGCTTCGCCGCCCTCAACCAAAACCCCCGGCCTCGGCCGGGGGTTTTTTTTGCGTCTTTTCCCGGTCGCGGGGGAATTGCAGGATCGTTCGGGTACCGCATGCGTCGCCCCTACAGCAGGACTCCAAGTTCGGGGGCCTGATAACCCGCGGCCATTTCGGCCGGAATGGATCGGCGGCCCTCGGCCTTCTGCCCGCACAGGTTGTAGGCGTTTACTGCCACATAAAGCTTGGCGAGTAGAATCAGCGCCGCGAGGCCATGCTCTTTGGCGAGCGAAATCGTGGTTTCCATTGCGTTTCTCCTTGAACGCGGATTTCCCTCGCGGATCGCGGACCTGTGCGGGAGCGCCTGTCAAGGCGGAAACAGGCGCAGCACGGCTACCGCCAGTCCGGCGGTACTGCTGAATAACAAGAAAAGCCGCCAGACCAAGCGCGACTCCAAGGCTGAGATATTTGCCTTAAGTCTGGATTCCACGGCGCCCAGATCCTGTTTCGTGGCAAGGTGCGCGGTCGCATTCTCGATGCTTCCGTGAATCGCCTCTGCCACCGCCTCTGCCTGTGGATCTTTCATTCCCGAGCCTTTCAACCTCTTTGAAATTGACAAGGAATCGTGAAGAGCGTTGTTCATCGGTTTCCCTCATTCGTGAACGTGGTGTTTCTTCACTTGGGTAGTCTAGACACAGATTCCCGGATACGCCTAGAAAACGGAAAAATCAGTTGGGATTTCCCCGTTTTCCTGGCTAGCCGGGAGAATCAAGTCCGTGCTGTCCGTGCGGGCCGTCTCCGCGAGACTTGTATCCAATTTGGCGGTATTCATGGAGGTCACATGGAAACCCACGATATACTTGGCGCTACTCAGCAACTTGAAGAGTCCGGTATGGAGCGAGCCGAGGCTGAATCTGTAATCCGAACCGAGTGACAAGGACATCCGGGTTGATGGTGGCGACGGTACCGACACGCTTCCTACCTCTACCGGCCATAGCGATGGGGCAAATGCGCGGTCGTCGACAAGGTGCAACAGACTTCTTGACTTGTACGCCATTTTGGCACATGGATCCCTTCAATGATCGATATACAGAGGATGAGCCGATGTCTGACGCGGCGCAAGTACTGCAAGAGCGTATGCATTTGCGATTGGATTCCGGCAGCAAACGCAAGTTGGAGCGGGCGGCGGCCTACGAGCAAGTATCCGTCAGTCGTTTCGTAGTGAACAACGCAGTGGCGGCGGCCGAGCGGATAATCGAAGCCCGCGAGCGCGTAGTGTTGCCGGCGACGGATTGGCAGGCTTTCCATGAAGCGCTGCTTGCGCCTCCTCCCCCGAATCCCGCACTGAAACGGGCCGCCCGCCGTTATCGTGAGCGTATGGGTGGCTGATTCCGCACTCGTAATCGAGCCTCTCGGCCCCGGGCACGTTCGCGAGACGTTCGATTGCGGAGAGCCCTCCCTGGATTCCTACATCCGCCGCCAGGCTTCGCAAGACATCCGTAGACGCGTTGCGCGGACATTCGTTGCGCTCTGGAAAGATCCAAAAGAGATGGCCGGCTACTATACGCTGAGCGCCGCCGGCTTCGAGAAGGAGGAAATGCCCCCCGAATTGTCGAAACGGCTGCCGCACTACCCCGTGCCCGCCGCCGTGCTCGGGAGGTTGGCGGGCGGCGGCGGAACCGCGAACCCTGGTATTTCATTTTACTCGTGATTGCCCTGCACACTGGGCAGGCGGCGGGCCGCTACTCGCTAGCCCCTCTTACTTCAGCCATCGCTTCAAGCAAGGGCATCGCTTCGATGCCATGGCGCAGCCGAGATTGCAGTACGTCAAAGGCTTCTCTCTCAATCATCCTTGCGTTCTTGCAGCTCGACTTCAATTTTGCAAGGTTCGGGGGTGGGCTGTAGCGAACAAACAAAGTACCCGGTTCGGGAATCTGAAGCCGCCCTCAACCAGAACCCCCGGCCTCGGCGTGACGGTTGAAGATTTCCCACACCGCTACGCCAACTGCGACAGAAACGTTCTGGCGGGAACGATTATCGGCTCGCGGTGAGCGAAGCAATCCGCGTCCTCGTAAGCCAGATCAAACCCGATCTGGAACGCATGCTCCGCGCCAATTTGCTTCTGGAACAGGGAAAGTGACCTGGACAGGGGCGCCCGCCCGCTGGCTTTTACTTCGGCAAGAAACCACGGCCTCCGGTCACGGGTGACGAGAAAATCGACTTCATGTTTCTGCTTGTCTCGAACGAAATACAGTCCAAAATCGCCCTGGCCGCTCTCGGTCCACCAGTGCGTTGCCTTGAGCAAGGCGCTCGCCACAAGATTTTCGGCCCGAGCCCCCGGGTCTTCCACCTGGGAAAAGTCCCAAAGGTAATACTTGGGCTCCTTGCGCAACGCCCGTGTCACATTATTGTGCCAGGGGCGTACGCTGAAACAGTAGTACAGCGACTCCAGCGTCACAATCCAGCGTCGCACGGTATCGACCGAAACCCGTATTTCCCGCGCGAGTTTCGAAAAGCTGGTGAGTTGCCCCGCATGCCGGGACAAATTCACCGCCAGCAATTCAATTTGGCCCAACTCCTGGATTCTGGTCAGGTCGCGCAGATCCTCGCGCAGAATCTGCTCGTTGCGAAGCCTGTTCCAGCGCGTATGAAAGCGTTTCTCGGCCTTGAGGAAAGGCTCGGGAAATCCGCCGAAGCGCCACAGCGATTGCCACGCCCCCTCGGCAATTCGGCGCGGCGGGCTCGCCAGTGAGTCATGGCGCTCCGATCGCACGATTTCAGCGACCGATAGCGGATGCAGGGTGTAGGGGAAATACCGGCCCATGAGACTGTCGCCGGCGCGCTTGAAGACGTCGAGCCGCGCGCTGCCGGTCACCAGCAAATGGGCGCGATTTTCCCAGGAATCGAAAAAGCCCTTGAGAAAGTCCCGCCAATGTCGGTATTTGTGCAGTTCGTCGAAGGCGCAGAACGGTCTCTCCTCCCGCAGGCGGTTCAGCCCGATTAGCGTGGCGACTCGCTCCGGCCCGGCCAGAATCGCCTCGCGATGAACCTGATCGTCCCAGTTGAAATGGCTTCCGCCGCGGAAATTTTCAGCCAGTTGCCGCGCCAAGGTGGTCTTGCCCACCTGCCGCGGTCCCGAAACGAACAGCATTTGCCGGTTCGACTGGAAACTGTCTCTCAATTCGTCTTGCAAGCTGCGCTGCATTTCCGCTGACCGTTTGCCGATAAATCGCAAAAAAGTAATTACTATTTTACGAATATATAGAATTTGGTCAAGCTTCTCAAAGCTTGAGTGTAGAGAACAAATAAAGTGTCCGGCTCGAGAACCTGAAGCCGTGGCCGCCAAGGAATGGATACCGCCCGCTCCGCCTCCTCGCGCTGCAAGATTCAAGAGTCGCGGCAGATCAATCGCTCACTCCGTTTATCCGCTCTTCCAATTCAGCGCAGGCATCCATCAATGCTTCGAACGTCAGGGCTTCGCCAATCATCACGCCATCGGTCAGCATGGCTTCATAGTCCTCGCGGAGCGCCGTTCTCGCCGCGCCCTCCGGCACGATTTTCAGATGACCGCCGGTTGCCGCCGTATAGTCAATGGCATGGCCGTCCATGTCTCTCTCAATGAAGAATCGCCCTTTGTGGCTGGCCACTGCCGCGGCCACTTCACGGTCAGCCGCCACTACGGGAAAGTGTTTGTCGCGGCCAATGGCCGCCAAATCATGCCAGTGCCTGGCGAAGCGTTCACCGCGAAGGCGGCTCTGTGCGCAAAACACATGCGCAGCCGTGGCTTTCTCCCAAAAGGTCCGCGTCAGGCTCATTACCTGCGGGGATGCGGTTGGAAAGACAAGGTCGGACAAATATTCGGCGGCGTCACAGACTACCTCGTGTATCTGGCGAGGCTCGCCAGTCGCCCGTCCACCGAATTCCAGAGTGACGACTGGCGCTATGTAACCCGTGCCTTTGGTTAGCGCAGGGTAGTGCAGTAGCAACTTGTCGTTTCCCCGACCACCCAGTTCGATCCGGGACTTCAACCGTTCATTTCCCAGCGCGGTTTCAATCAGCGGCTGTATGTGTTCCTTGATCCAGCCGGGAAGACGATTTTGGACCGCTTTTGTCCACTTGCCGGCCTGGCTGCGACTGGACGGCAGTTCTCCGCCATCGGCAACCAGATCCGGAATCAGCTTGCGGATGTCGTAAGTCACATCGATGTCTTCGGAAAAACGGTCGATGATCCCGTAAACCTTCGAAAGGGATGTGCCGCCCTTGAACGTCAGATCGGCGCCTATTGGAGCCTCAAACAGCGTACGCAGCACCCACACCACCCATATGTCTTTTTCAAGCAGGTGAGCAGGCCGCCCGCTTTCCGCGCGAACGTATTCGAGCGCCTCGCGCTTGTCATTCTGGCTGAGAGCGAAAAAGCTGTCAGCCATTTGCGGCTTCTTTCCCGATCGCCCGCGCCATCCAGGACGGGAGAATTGCCCGGGCCGAGGTCAGCGCTTCCCATTCGTCACCAGGGAGGGTGCGGTGCAGTGACGCCAGGGACTCATCGGCATGGGAGGGCCCGATCCAGGCAAGTGCGCGTATGGCCGAGCCGGCCGGGCGTGTGCCGAGGGTCAGCATCCAGGGCGGCGCGTGTTTTACCAGCACCTCACTCTTGCCCAGATTCAGCCTGCGGGAGCGTCCGGAGGTCAGGTAGACCTCGCGGATGGGAACCTGCTGCGTCAGCCTCAGAGCGTTGGCGGCGCTGGCGCCGTGCGGAACGACGACTTCGCCGCTCCTCCTGGCCAGTGACCTCACAACTTTTTCAGGCGCGGGGGCACGCGAGCCAAACCGGCTGGATACCGGGGCGACATAAGCGCCACGCGCCACGCGCAGCAACTTGCCGGTCTTGGTCAGCCGGGAAAAGGCTTGGTCTACGGCAGCCCTGCTGCCCAGGTGCAGGAACTCCCTGGGAGAAAGCACATCCCCCTCCTGGTGGGAGCGGGCGCGCAGCAATATGGCTTCGGACAATGACTTCACAGTTACCTCCTGATGTAAGAATCATATTCTAGTTTCTGACATATTAAAACCGGCGGAGTTTGCCCGACTTTCAATTTAGCGTCGCGGACGCTGAAAATCTTGTCGTGCGCCGCGCGGCCGGAGACCGTCGATCCGTTGCTGGCTGAGGCGACTGACTGCCATTGACGCTCTCCCTTTCCGAGTTGCAATCAGGGTAGGCGCGAACGCGGTTTTCTCCGCATTCGGTGAAATTAACTTCTTTATTATTAATTACTTGGGACCGCGCATGCGGTTCGGGGTGTCTTGTTTATGCTCGCATGACGAGTTTGCGGCCGGTTTGCGCAAATCCGGCCACGACGAAATTTGAAACTTGATATCAAGGAGTACCAAAAAATGGCAACTGCTGAAACTAGAACGGGCCTGATCGGGCTGTCGGTGGCAATGCTGGGGCAAGCCCCGGGCACCGGCCGGCTCAACGAGTGGGTCGAAGCGGTCGACGGCGGCATGTCGCTGTCTGACCTGGCGAACCACATCGCCGATTCCGATGGCTTCCAGGCCACGTATCCCGCCTTCCTTACCAATGGGGAGTTCGCGGAGGACTTTCTCGGCAACGT
The DNA here is from genome assembly GCA_963666325.1 of Pseudomonadales bacterium. Classification (GTDB taxonomy): domain Bacteria; phylum Pseudomonadota; class Gammaproteobacteria; order Pseudomonadales; family Pseudohongiellaceae; genus UBA9145. The sequence goes on along the minus strand of OY762706.1, from coordinate 2,992,177 downwards.
GCTTGGAGGCAATGTATCCGACGCACTGATGGCTGCGGTCGCGGGCACCGTCGAAGGCTTGCTGAACGACGGCATGAGCCGGGGCGAACTGGCCCTGGCCGTGGTCGGCGCGCTGCACGACATCGCCGACGCGGGCGAGGATCATGCCGCCTACGCCGACCTCGGCATGGCCGCCATGGCTTTCGCCAACCAGGTGGCGGTGGCCTCCCACTACACCCTCGAAGCGCGCATGGCCGATCCTTCGGCGGACGCGCTCGCGGGCGTCACCGCCGACGCCGACAGCGCGACCATGGCGATCGACGCCATCGACAATCCCCCGGCCCCGCCGGGAGAGACTGGGGGTCAGAAATTCATGCTGACACCGACCATTGACGACATTAAAGGCGGCGACGCAGACGACATGATTATCGCCCAGCCAGTTGCCCAGGTGAGCAATGTCTTTCGGGATGTTTTGAATCCCTTTGACACCATCGACGGCGGCGGCGGTGTCGACACCATTCATATTTTCGGTGTCGATCCCACCGCCAAGCTCAATCTCGGCGCGGAAGCCATCAGCAATGTCGAAAACGTCGTGATCAACACCGTGGGCGGCATCGATGCCGACCTTACGGACTGGGACGGCGTGGAGATGGTAGATCTGCGCCGCTTCGGCAGCGAAGGCGATGTCACCTTAATCGTTGACGATGGCGCCACGGTCAGCACCAGCCAGACTTTCCGCGGAGACGTGACCCTGGTCGGTTCGGCCGGCGATGTGAGCATCAAGGCCGGCGGATCCTCCGAGGTACATGTCGGGTCTGCGGGACAAACCGAAACCGTAACGGTCATGGGCGGCGGCAACGTCACGATCGACAACGGCGCCGGCAAACAGTCCCAAACGGTTACCAGAGTCAGCGCTACCGGCGTGGCGCACAATACCGGCACTGAAGAAGAGCAGGCTTCCGGGACTTTTGTTCCAATGACGGACCGTGACGGTTTTGTAGTCGGGGACGATGGAAGTACGCGTGTCACGATTAACACGGGTGCCACCGATACTTATGACCTCGTGAGAGTTAATAACGACGGTGTGTTTGTAAACGGGGCTCTGGTGCCTGTAAACGATATCGTTCCTGGTGGTCCGATTACGGTAACCATTACTTCATGGGATCACGACAGTGATGCGGACAGCTCAACCCCCCCTCTTGCAAGCGTAATCGTAGAGTTGAAATTTGATGGAAGTGCAGACGGCGGCGGTATCGTATTTGGCGACATCGTTTCCATTGATGGAGGCGGTCCTGATGATGATGATTTTCCTGAAGGCGTAAAGGTCGATATCTTCAACGGCGATGCGCTTTCCAGTCAAGGTCTTGGCGCCGTGACATCCCGCTCGATCGGAAGAGAGGATGCCGCTCCGGAAACCGTCCCGACAGACGCCGCGCCGACCCTGACGATCAATTCCGACGCCATCGCCGACCTTACGCTGGCTTCCACGACCGCGACCATCCTGGTGCATAACAACTCCAAGACCGCCGACGGCAAAAACATGCCTGAAGACTTGTCGATCACTCTCAACAAGTACGGTTCCTTCAATCCCAACGGCAGCTCGAAGGTGGTTGGCAAATTGTGCGTCGCCGGCGCGGGTTCCGCGGAAGACATCATGCTCACCGTGGCGGGAGACTCCAACGTCGACCTGAACTCGAACGCGGTCAAGATGCTCGACATCGACGCAGATGCCAAGTTGTCGCTGAGCGTGAGCAAGTTCAATGCGGCCGGCATGCCAGATGGTCCTTCCGAAACACTTGCAGGCGTGACGGTTTCCGGCGCAGGCGCCGTGAGCATGGACAGCCTGGCCGGCATGAAGAAGCTGGCGAGCATCGACGCGAGCGAAAGCTCCGGCAAGAACAGCTTCAAGTCCACGGCCGAACTGGCCGCGCTGACCATGGTCGAAGGCGGTTCCGGCGGTGACACGGTTGGGCTTGCTACCAGCCTTCGCGGGAAGCTTGAATCCGTCGACACTGGTGATGGCGCCGATACCGTCATGATCAGCGGCGATTATCGTGATGGCGGCCTCATGGTTGACCTCGGCGCCGACGATGACACTTTCCACGGCAATGACGGCAACAGCGAGAGCCGTATCGACGGCGGCGACGGTCGGGATACTCTCAGGCTGTCCGCGGACGGAGCTACCTACAAGGACGGTGACAAGACCATGTCGATCTACTCCAACTTCGAGATTCTGGATGTTGGCGGTGGACAGGGAAAGTACGACGTCGAGCGCCTTGGGATCGATACCATAGTGATTAACAAAGACACGGCCGCTGCAGTTGAGCTGAATAACGTGGGCGGCGGAACTCACCTGAACGTTTCGGCGGAAAAGGCGGGTACTGGCACAAAAGCCGAAGTGGACTACAATTTCGCTGATGATGTCAATGTCGCAGGCTCCATTATTGATGGCGGCACCACCAACGTCCTGAATGTGTCATTGATGGCCAGGGGTGGCAGTCGCGGCACAAAGGCGGCTCCGGGAAATGGAGCGGTAGAGTTGACGATTACGCTTGACGAAGATCTGGTGGCGATGGCCATCGACTCGAACGCCAGCGTACACCGCACCGCCGCGGGCAAGGGAGTGACCAGTGGCCATTACGAGAACGAGGTGACGGTCGGTGGCACTAGCTCAGCGCTGGAGGAGGTGAAGATCACCGGCGATGCGATGACCAATCTGAGCGGAACCGGCCTTACCAGTCTGCAATACGTCAACGCGACTGAAAGTGGGGCTGGGGTAACCGTTAATGCGTCTAATGCTGACGCAGCAAGGGTCAGACTGGCCGGCAGTGATCATAAAGACGAACTGACGGCGGGCGACTTTGACGGCACTGCTGGCAGCCCTCTTGCTCTTACCGCCAGAAATATCTTGATGGGTAATGGCGGAGACGACACGCTCACCGGTGGTGCCGGCAGGGACATTCTGAACGGCGGCGCCGGAGCGGATAAATTGTCCGGAGGAGACACCGATGGCAGTGACGTGAATAACCGATTCGTCTACAACGCGGCTTCGGAGTCAATGGTGACCTTCAGCAGGAACAAGGATAATTCCAGCGTTTATGACGCGAAGGGTTACGACGTGATTATGGATTTCACAACTGGCACCGACCATCTCCACTTCTCCAAGGCTCTGCATGCCATTGTGACTGCGGGCAATGTCAGAGCACCTGAAGAATGGGGCGGAGGGACTGGCACCGGTTTGAACAGTCTAACAGGATCTGGCTGGAAGCCGGTCGACGACGACGGCACGCCGGGAGGAGATTCGACTGCAACTGTCAGTATTGATGGTGACGGGACAGGCCGTACTACCGCTACAGGTGCCGAGACAGATGATGATCCTGACGGTGGCGCCGCCAACCTGTTTGACTTCATCGGTGATGGCAAAGGTCTGTTCCTGACCACAGTCGTAGGGCCCACGACCGATCAGGGCTCCACCACCAGAACGGTCAAGAACAGCATCGCAATGATCAATCAGACTGCGACGAACTCAAGTGATGAAACGAGCGGTGAAGGCACTTGGTTGCTGTTCGATATCGATGCCGATGGAAACTTCGATGCGGACACCGATATGGTCATCTTCCTGGTTGGCGATACTACTGGCGGGTCTGACCTCTTTGCCGCAACAACTGACATCGAGATGTAGTTCTCATTAACCCCGGCGGCTCCGTCGCCCTCAACCAAAACCCCCGGCTTCGGCCGGGGGTTTTGCTTTTCAGGACGGGAATTCCTCAACGCGCCGGATCATGGAAAGTTCATGGGCGCCGCTTACCCGCCCGTACCGAAAAATTGCATCGCCGCGAACAGCAATGCCAGGGAAGCGATGTTAATGCCGCACATGGTGACAAACCCCCACGCCTGTGACTTGCCGAGTTCCGCGATTCTCAATTTCAGTTCGTTAATGCTGATGTCGACCCTCTCGAATCTCACATCGATCTTCTCGAACTTCTCGTCGACTTTTCCGAAGCGCCCGTCGAGTTTTTGATCGATTTTGCGCTCAAACTCGTTGAAGCTCCGGGCAAGTTCGACCGCCAGATATTCTTTCGTTACCAGATCATTCATGGTGTCGTTTACGACCTCGACTACAGCCTCGGCTTGCGGCTCGGGCATGCCCGATTTCTCCAGTTTCCGGCTTGTGGCCAAAGTGTCAAGTTTTGCGCCCATTCTCTTCCCTCGAATTGCATGAATGATATTTGGAACGGCCATCCGGCTCGCGGCGCCCGAACTCCCGAAATTAACTATAGCCGGGAGAACCGTGCCGATGCTGTCCGTGCGGATTGGAGAATCGGGAGATGAAAGTCGAGTGCGTTTCGCGGATCCCACGGCATCGCTTGTATCAGCGGGAATGCGGCATGGCGGGGGTTTCGATACCGGCGGCTCTCGCGGCCGCGGCAAGGGACTTGTCCAATGTGGCGAGCGGCAAACGCATACGCATCGCGAGTTCCAGATAAGTGGCGTCGTAGACAGACAGATGGAATCGATCCGCAAGCGAAAGCGCCGCTTCCCAAACGCGCAACGGCGACACCGGCTCGATTTCGATGGGAAGAGCGAGCAGGCTCGCGCGGATTACCGCCCATTCGTCAGCGCGGAGCCGTCCCCTGCGTGTAGCGGAGAGCAACACGCTTCCTACCTCTACCGGCCATAGCGATGGGACAAATGCGCGGTCGTCGACAAGAGAATCGCGCAGCCGAGCGGTAACGCCGGAAGCCTCGTCCGGAAACACCCAGGTCATGGTTACCGAGCAATCGAGGACGAACGGCATCAGTACTTGCGCGCTTCCTCGATGAGCTGCCGCACCGACAATCCTTCGAGACTATGCGTTTGTTGAAATAGCTTCAGAGCGTCGATGGCGGTTCGCACTTTGTCGGAATCCCGCGGCTGAATGGGGATCAACTCGGCCACCGGGCGGCTGTGCCGGGTGATTACGAACCGCTCGCCCGCCTCGACGCGCTGCAAAAGTTGCGGAAGGTGGGTCTTTGCTTCGAATGCGCCAATTTCGGACATGAGGAAATTCCCTCGGAGCAAATTATTCAGACCAGTTGCAGTCTGGTCTACTTGAATTTCAGAGTCAAGGGAAAGTCTTGCGGTAGAAGCGCGTGGACTATCCGGCTTCGGCCGGGGTTTTTTTTGCCCTTTTCTAGGCATTTCCGGCAACCTGTGTCTAAATTGCTTTGTGGTTAAAATGCACTCAAGGAGACAGACTCTACAATGCCGGGATGCGCGAGTTCGAGAAACCCCTCTCTGAACAGATCGTGGAACAGTCGCTGCTCGAATTGCCGGAGCAGCGCGCGGGCGGCTGGGCGCTACAACGAGGGGCATCGCGGTCAATTGTAGAGTAGAATCGATTTCGGATTTACGGCGAGCTCCTTCACCGCCGACACAAGGATTACCATACGTTCACATCGCCATGATTTCGCGTATACGTGCAAACTGGATCGGGCCGGTCAGGGAAGCCGACATCAAGTTCGGAGACCTGACTGTGTTCGTAGGCCCTCAGGCGACGGGCAAGAGTATTTGCCTGCAACTTATCAAGCTACTCGCTGACAAGCAGGCCGTGCATCGAACAATGCAACGCTTCGGCTTGGCCGGAGGCAACAACCCACGGACTTTTTTCGATCTATATTTCGGCGAGGGAATGGCCTCTATCTGGGAAGAGGGGGAGAGCAGCCTTTTCCTGGGAAACTCGAAAGTTCCGACGGATTTGAACAAATACGCCAAGGCAAGAACTACCGAAGCCAGCGAAACGATGTTCTATATTCCTGCCCAGAGGGTAATGAGTCTGCGCGATGGTATGACCCGCCCTTTCAGCGAATACAGAGCAGGCGATCCATTTGTGCTCCGGGATTTCAGCCATAAACTCCATGTGATCGTTCAAAACGAGTTTGGTCTTGAAAAAGAGGTGTTTCCTCGTTCGCGGCGCATTGCCGAAGCTTTAAGGCATCCCGTGGAAGAACACATATTCGGCAAGTTCAGGCTGCGAACCGATGGCGCTCAGCATCAAAGCCGCCTGATTCTGGGTGGCAAGGACGGTGGCGCATTGCCGTATCTTGTCTGGTCGGCCGGACAGAGAGAATTCGTGCCGCTTTTACTCGGATTGTACTGGCTAATGCCACCCTCCGGGGTTGAACGAAAGAAGAGCATAGACTGGGTTGTAATCGAAGAACCTGAAATGGGGTTGCACCCAAACGGAATCGGCGCTGTCTTCAATCTTGTTCTCGAACTGCTATTCCGCGGGTACCGTGTTTCTGTCTCCACTCATTCGCCTCATGTACTTGATCTGGTATGGGCTCTAAAATTTTTGCAAAACAATCGTGGAAACGTAGCCGACGTGATACGCCTTCTACAGGTCAAGCAGACGCACAAGACAAGAAACCTCGCGGCATCAGTTCTCCAAAAGTCAATGAAAACCTACTATTTTGCGCGTGAAGGCAAAATCCACGACATCTCCAATCTGGATCCTGGGTCGGATGACATTGCTGAAGGCGGCTGGGGCGGGATTACCGAGTTTTCCAGCAAAATTGGAGAAGTGGTTGCAGATGTCGCGAATCGGGAGACGGCTGTAGAATCATGAGCTTCAAGGATGCGGTGCGGGATGCGCCGAGCCCAGTGGACGAGGCATACCGTATCGGTAAACAAGCCCTCAAGAAAGAGCATCGAAAACTGGTGAGTTGTGCCGAAACAAGGCGAATTACCGGCAGTATCGACTTGGACTCCGCACTTGCAAAAGTGCAGAATTTTGCCAACCAGCCCCGCTGGGATTATGGACTCGGATATCAACCGGCGGAAGGGCGTGAACAGGCCATTTGGGTAGAAGTACATTCGGCGACAACCAAAGAGGTTTCAGCGGTTCTTCGAAAACTACAGTGGCTGCGGGACTGGCTCGAAGAACATGCGGAGCAGCTAAATCAGATTACCCGGTTGGCTGGCAGCGATATTCGCTTTGTCTGGGTCGCCAGCAATGGAGTTAAAATCTCGCTCAACTCCAGACAAGCGAGACAACTCAGCAAGAGTGGCATCCCCCCAGTCAAGAGATATCTGAATCTGCCTTGACCATTCAATTCAGGCTCTACAGGGATACCGCCCACCCATATGATTCGGGCGACGCAAGTCTGGCCCGCGGGTCGCATGAGAGGTTCGACCGTTTTCTCCGTTTTCCAGGCCCTCCCGACAACAGTCAGAGAAGTCGGAAGAAAAAAAATAAAAAAATGAAAGAATAATTTCGCCGCTCCGGTCTATACGGAAACTACGGCGGAAAACTACCGGAATTACCGGCTCTTCAGCCGCACTCAGGGAAGCCAGGATGCGCGAGTTCGAGAAACCCCTTTCTGAACAGATCATAGAACAGTCGCTGCTCGAATTGCCGGAGCAGCGCGCGGGCTATAGCGACCGCACTGCCTGGCTGATGGCCGTGATGAGTCAGCTTGCCTATTCTGAATTCGAGAATCGCCGCACGGTGGCCGATTTGGCCGCCGACCTGGCGAAGCTTGGCAGCGACAAAAGGAAAATCAAACATTTGCTGCTAAGTCAGGTCGGCGGCCTTTTTACCGGCGGGCCGGAAAGCCGGTACGAGTTTCTCGCTCACGTCCTCGGCGTCGCGCGTTTTGAACTCGTGAAGGTGTTCGACGTCGGCGACACCCAGGCCTTTCTGGCCCGGCGCGAAACGCAGGACGACGATGATCGCGGCATGCTCGTGCTTGCCTTTCGCGGCACCGAGAAATCGCTGCAGGACTGGAAGACCGATCTGCGAGCGAAGCTCGTGCCGGCCAGGGACGAACTCAAGCCAGGGCTGATCCACCAGGGTTTCCAGGCAAGTTATTACGCGGTGGAAGCGCAAATCGAGGCAGAACTCGCGCGCTTTCCCGGCGAACCGCTTTATCTCACCGGACATTCGCTCGGCGGCGCGCTGGCCGTGGTGGCGACGCGCTTTCTCGACAAGGGCTGCCTGGCGGCCTGTTATACCTTCGGCAGCCCGCGGGTGGGAGACTTGTCACTCGCGAAGGAATTCAGGACGCCGATCTATCGCATGGTCAACGCGGCCGACGCGGTGCCGCGGCTGCCTTTCGGCGAAGGCTACGCCCTGTGCATGCGGATGGTGCGGCGGGTGTGCTTTTTCCTTCCTTATATACCCGTGCTGCGCCGGGTGTACGACTACATGGACCGCATCGCCGGCTATACGCATTACGGCGACGAGCGCTACCTGACGGTGGCGGAGCCGGGAATGAACGATACCTACCCGGATCTCGAGGTGATCCCGAATCCGGGCTTCTTCCTGCGCCTGGAGCGTTTCATCAAACGCGTGCGCAACACCCGAGGCAAGGGCCTCATCCGCGACCACGCCATCGGCATCTACCGCGCAAAGCTGCGCGCCCGGGCAATCTCGCGAAATTACGCTGGAACTTAGCTATCGGGCTTTTCTTTCTTCGATCAGTCGCCGTCCGAATCTTCTGCCTGATTTGATACGGGCAACTGATACATCGGCAGCACCATCGGTGGGAGCCCGAAACGCGCACATGTGCTTTGAATCAACTCGCGCCAGTAAGGCCACACGTGGTACAGGGCGTTTGTGTTGCCAACCTCTTCCAGGCATTCCTGATCCAGTTCTTCGCCAGCGGAATAGGTCACGCGAAAATCAGCCAGGATTTCGACACCGATAGCAGACTCGTCAATATCATTTGGATCGGCTTCCGGGTCCGTCACATATCGAAGACCCGTTTCGATGGTGAACAGCACTTGTCTTTGCGTACTGTCCTTTTCCCCCTCCGGACCGTGCATCTCCGTAACTGATATTTTTTTAAGATTGTGACGCCATTGCACAACCAATTCCGCCGGTTCGGATGAGCTATCGAAGTCATCCCTGACAGAAACATTGAGGCTTCGCGGACAGATTTCAGTGACCCCCAATGCGGCAATTGCTTTTTTGAGATGGGGCGAAGACATCAAGCAGGTCCCGCATACTGACCAGAACTGGTCCAATCGGCTGACGATCTGTTAACCAGAACCGCAGGGACATCATCCCTCCGCGGGCGACGCTCAATAGTTCCTGAGTCCCACGAAAGACTTGTCTGGACGGAAACTTGTTCAGATTCCCAAACCAGCTTATCGAGTGGAGCCAAATCCTTGAGGCCCAGTGACGGCGCCATGTCCAAAGAAAACGCAATTCTGGCGAATGTGCGAAGCGTCATGTTCCTGCTCCCACTAAGCAACTGGGAAACATGCGCCTTACTGGACCCTAAGTGTTCGGCCAGGGCCACCTTGGTAACTCCCCGAATCTCCATGGCCTCGAGAATGGCCTCCGTGGCTTCCAGAATCAGGCTCTCTTCCTGGAACGCCCGTCGATTTTCGGGTGACTCTTCCAGCCATTGAGATAGCAGATCATGGTTTTTCATAACTTTCTCCGAAATTGTCGCGAGCCTCTTGGGCGCGCTGCAGATCCCTTTTATGTAACTTTTGAGCTTTCTTCATGATGAAGTGGCTTACGACAAAAGCGCCTTCACCTGAATTCATTCGCTGAAACCAGCCGTAACCGCGAATTCCACAAGTAGTCTTGACTGCAAAAATCCCATCGCGTTCAGAACGAAACTTTTCCTTATTGAAAATTTCCTGTCCATTTGCCAATTGTTCAAGCAGCACAAATAGTTGTGCTTGACAAGATTTCCGCCTGTTTTCTGAGGGCACACACGCCAACGACTCTTCAAGGGTAGAGTCGGTTTCTGGCAGAAAAATGATTTGCCGATAAGAACCTCGACGGAAGACTTGCACTACACAAAATCCCTGTTTGGTTAATTTAAGTATTAACTTAGCGCACAGTCAAGTTTTTTACTTAAATTTCCTTGCCTTGGTCCACCTGGATCGTGATGACGCCTTCGAGGTAGGGGACCGCCTTGCCGGCTATCAGTACCCGTTCGCCGTCCAGGGCGCACCAGAGCTTGCCGCCCCTGGGCGAGACCTGGCGCGCGAACAGCTCGTTCCTGCCGAGACGTTCGGCCCAATAGGGAACCAGCACGCAATGGGCCGAGCCTGTTACCGGGTCTTCGTCGATTCCCACGCCGGGACCGAAGAAACGGGACACGAAATCGCAATCTTCTCCTGGCGCCGTGATGATGAGGTTCGGATTATCCAGCGCGGCGATCTTGCGAAAGTCCGGCTTAACGTCACGTACGGTCTGTTCCGAGTCGAGCACTGCCATAGCGTAGCTGGAAGCTAGTATGGCTTCGAGGGCTGGAGGGGAGTTGCCGGTAGGCCTTGGGTGGCCCGGCGCGGGCGAGGCATGCCTCGCCCCTACAGATGCCGTGGACCTTGCTCGCACTCCCAGGGCGGCGGCTACGTCTCCTATTTCGGCCGGCGCAGGCGGCTGGGCCGGGAAATCGAGCATCAGCATTTCGTCGTCGCGCATCACCGAAAGCTGGCCGCCGCGGGTATGGAAGGTGACTTTGTCGCCGTCGACCCCGAGCCGGTTGAACAACACCCAGGCCGCGGCAAGCGTGGCGTGGCCGCAAAGCGGCACTTCGACCGCGGGAGTAAACCAGCGCAGGTCGTAGTCACCGTCGAAGCGCTCGACGAAAAATGCGGTCTCCGCCAGATTGTTCTCCATGGCTATGGCCTGCATCGCCCCCGCCGGCAGCCATTCATCCAACGGCACAACCGCCGCCGGATTGCCCCCGAACACACGGTCGGTAAACGCATCGACCTGGTAAATCCGCAGTTCCATTCAAAACCCGATGCTGATGCCGATTTCCAGGGTGGTGTCGCTGGTGTCGAACAGGCCGATGTTGCTGTCCTGTTGCTGGTGATAGAAGTTGATCAGCAGATCGCCGGGAGCGCCACTGAATAACATGCCGCGGCGATATTGCAGCAACAGGTAGCTGCGATTGACCCAGCGCGGAATGCCGGCGTCGAGCAGCGGGCTGTAACCGTCGCCGTCTTCGAGCCGGGTGTGGTTGATCACGGCGCGGAACAGGCCCTGGGGTAGCGGGTATTGCCAGTCGGCGGCGACTTGCCAGCCGCCGCGGTCGCCGCCGGGGCGGTCGGGCTTGATCGCCTGGCTGTCAAGCAGCGCAGCTTCGAGGCTGATATTGCCGAAGCTGACGGTTTCATCGCCCAGCGGGCAGGCGAAGCCGCTGCCGAGGCGCGTGTCGAATGCATTCAGCCAGTTCTGGTTATGGAAAAGCTGATATTGGGCCGAGGCGTCGAAAAACGGCCGGCAGGTGAATAGCGGGGATATGCTGTAGCGCACCTGGACGTCGGCCGCCGTGAACAGGGCCGAGCCGCCGAAAGCGAGGCTGCGGAAGCCGCTGTCGATCTGCCAGCTCTGCGCACGGCGGGGGCGCAGAAAGTTATACCGGCCGTCGAATTGCAGCAGGTCGGTACTGCGGTCGTCACTGACGCGGCTCTGGATTTCAGCGGTGAAGTTGTGCTGCAGGCCCGGCTCCAGCCGGCGGTGGCGCGCCGACAGGCCCAGATTGGCGTATGGGCCGCTCATCGACTCGAAATCCTCGCCGAGCGCGAGCAGCACGTTCTCGCCGGCGATGGTCAGCGTGACCTGGTCCGGATCGGGGGCGCCATTGAGATTGTTATCATAGCCGAGCAGAAAGTCGCCGCGAAAGGAAGTGTCGCGGGTTACCCCGCGCCATTCCTCGAGCCGCTGCCGCAGCGCGGGCCGCAGATTCGCGGGCAGGTCGGTACGGCCGAGAACTTGTTCGTTGAGCTCGATGGCGGAGAACAATTGCCCCTGGCGAAAGAGGGCTTCGGCGTAGTCGATCTGGGCCGCGCCATTGTCCGGGTCAAGCAGCAGCGAGCGCTCCAGCGCTTCGACGGCTTCCGGCAGCAGGCCGCCATTGAGCCAGGCGGCGCCGATCAGCGCGAAAAATTCACCCGATTCGAGACATTGCGACTGAAAGCCGTTGAGTTCGCCGGCGACTTGCAGCCATTCGACCTGGCCGCGGGATTCCTGGCCGGCGAAATAGGGGCTGAGGTCGGGGCAGTCCTGGGCCTGTGCCTGGGCCGAAAGCGGCGGGAATAGCGCCAGGACCAGCGCCAGGGCGGCCGGGAAACGGGTCATCGCTGCCTTCCGCGCAGCATCGAAATTTTTTTCTTTCAAAAAGAACCTTGCTTACCGGACCGGGGCTCGGAGAGATTATCCAGAATCCATTCAAGTCGGGCAATTAAAGACGCGGAAATCTTCGTCAGGAACGGCCGCCTTGAATCACTTTAAGACCACGGTCTTCCGGACGCTCTCCGGTGCTTGGCGGCGCGAACAGATGTTGCGGGGTGCGCAGGCCGCTGAGCAGGAAATGACCCTGGGATTCGAGATTTTCGTCTTGCAGTCTTTTGGCCGCGTTGCCGCCGAGCAGAATCGGGTGGGAGAGATCCGCGGTCAGTTCCTGGATGCGGAACACGATGGAAACGGTATCGCCGAGCAGGACGTGGCCGCGGCGATGCGCCGGGCCTACCGAGCCGATCAGGACCGAGCCCTGCTCGATGCCGATGCCCAGCGCCAGCGGTTCGAGACCCTGGGGCGATTCTTCCGGCAGCATTTCGGCGATTTCGATTTCCTGCATCTTGCGGGCGGCCTGCAAGGCGCGATGGGCGGCGGCGCCGTTCCGGGTGTCCCAGACCGCGATCAGGCCGTCGCCCTTGAATTCGTGTACGCGGCCGCCGAATTCCTCGACGATTCGCGTGGCCCGGGTGAAGAAGAAATGCAGTACGGCAGCGGATTCCTCGGGCGGGCGCGATTCACCGAAAGCCGAGAAATTGCGCAGGTCCGCGCACAGCAGGGTCATGTCGGCGCGCCGGGCGTCGATGCTGGAGTTGGGAAGGCTGTAGGCGATTTCCCGGGCGATCTCGTTCGGCAGATAGCTGGTCAGATTGCCGAACACGCGGCCGCGTTCGGCGCGCACCCTGCCGTATTCGAGCAGCACCAGCATTCCGGCCGCCAGTGGACTGTACAGCGCCGGGAACACCCAGCCGAGCCAGACGCCCTGCCCTTGCAGCAACTGGATGTGCAGGGTCAGCATAACGACTGGCAGCAGCACGCCCGCCACCGGCAAGCCCAATGCCGTCCAGCGGTTGCGGCCGGTGGCGAGCAGGAATAGCGCAGCCGCGGCAGCGACGCTCAGCAAGCCGAGCAGCAGACCGGCGGAAGCAGGTGTATAGGGAATTGCGCCATCGAGCAGGCTGGTGAGGATGCGGGCCTGGATTTCCACGCCGGGCGCGACGCCGGCATACGGCGTCGGCACGATATCGCCCCCAACGCTGAATGCGGTAACGCCGATCAGCGCCCAAGTGTTGTCGAACCAGACCGGATCGAAATCGCCGTTAAGTATGTCGGCGGCTGGAATTGCGCGGAAAGCGGACGGGTCGCTGACATAGGAAATCCGCAGATTGCCCTCGCTGTCGAGGGGAATTTCGAGATCGGGATATGCGACCAGCCGCAGGTACTGGTCCGGGCCGAACAAGCCGCCGTCGATCAGGGTTGCGGACCAGTTATCGGCCTGCACCGCGGTCAGCCAGGCGGACAGCGCCAGCGCCGGATAGCCTTCGCCTTGCACGCAAATCGCGGCTGGCGTTTTGCGAACGGAGCCGTCGCTGGAAACGACAGGAGCGATATGCCCTTTGGGGATGCCGGCGAATGCGCCGGCGTTCGCCAGAAAACGGTCGGTCTGCGGCAGACCCGCACCGCACTGCAGGCCGGCGAGGGGATGCGTCATATTGCCGATTTGCACCTGTTGGTCGATAACCGGGATACCAGCGGTTTCTTCCGCAAGAGCGTCCTGATCGAATTGCAGCATCGGCATCTGCGCCAGAACCGCGCCGCGGCTCTCGGCGAGCGCTGCAGTCAGCGACTCGTCACCGGGCCGCGATTCGGAATAGACGATATCGTGCAATTGCAATTGTGCGCCGGCGTCATCGATCGCCGTGACCAGGCGCGCCAGGGTTTCACGCGGCCAGGGCCAGGGGCCGACTTCGGCCAGACTGGCCTCGTCGATAGTCACCAGGGTGATGCGTTGTTCCTCGGTGGGGTCGGCGTACAGCGTCCAGCCCAATGCGCCGAGGCGTTCCTCCAGCGTCAGCATGGCAGGCCGCGACCCCGCGTAAAGCGCGACCGCAAGCACCGCCGCCAGCGCCAGCATGGCCAGTCTCGCCCAGGCGGGCGGCAGGCGCAGCAGGGCTGCCACGGGGTTCCTGAATCGCATTTCGGCCATGCTTACTTGCCGTCCCACAGGGTCAGTCCGGAGACATTTCCCTGCTTGAGTCGTTTCAGGAAGCGGTAGCCGGCCTCGGCGCCGTCAAGTGACACGGCGCCGCTGACTTGTTGGCCGTTCTCGTTCATGCGGAAGAAGCCGCCGTCATACACGCGGCCGTCCGCGCTGAACAGGACCGTTCCGGTCAGATCGTGATTCAAGGTGAGTCCGGTGCTGAAAACGTTGCGGTCGAAATTGATCGAAAGCTCGCCGTCGCTCACCTGCATGGCGACGGTATTGCCGCCGTTCTCGTAATAGGCCTGAGCCGCGGAAAGGTCGAAATCCACGGTGCCGAGACCGGAATTGACATTGCTGCCGTCCGGGTCGGGCCGGAACAGGGCGTATTCCAGGTTGCCGACGGCTACGGCCCGTTCTTCGCTGGCGACCTCGTAAGCGTAAGTGATTCGTTCGAGTTCGCCCTTGCCCGCGCCCCAGCGGCCCCAGACCATCTGCCGCGCTTCGTTCTCCGTGTCGCCGAAGGGCTCCTCGGGAGTGAAATCCGGCTCGGATGGCGGCGGGGGTTCCAGAATCGGGTCCGGGACTGGGTCCGGGACTGGGTCCGGGACTGGGTCCGGGACTGGGTCCGGGACTGGGTCCGGGACTGGGTCGGTTGAACTGTTCGTACTCAGGCTCGCAAGACCGGCGGAGACATGATCGCCGACGGTACCCTCGAGATAGGCCTCGTTGGCGCCGGTGATCTCTTCATCGGTTTCGGCGGCTTCATCGACGGCGCCGTCGACATCGTCGCGCAAGGCCTCCGGATTGGTTTCGTGCACCGCCGACAATACCCGGGGCGCCTGGGCGCCGATATCGAAACCGAGCATCTGTTCGCTGTTGCCGCTCAATTCGACGGCGTTGACGACGCAGGGTCCGAAAGCCTCCACCGTGCATTCCTCGGAATAAGGCGCGAGTACGATGGCGCCCTGATTGACCAGCGCGCGCACCGAGTCCTGCGTGGCGCTGACGACGAAATCGGTGCCGCGCACACCGATCGCCGCGATCGGCGTATTGAGGCGGAACCGTTGCCGCGCCGAAGTCGCGGCGTCGCCGGAGATCGAACGGGTAACGCCTTCTTCCAGGTTGAACTTGACCGTGGATTGCGCGGGATTGCCGCGATCGTATTCGTAGCGCACGATTTCCAGCCGGCTGTCGGGCCGTACGCTGACCAGGGCATTGTCGACGAATCGGATATGGACGTGACCGTTGGGTTCGGTCTGCACGAAATCGCCGGCGTCGATCAGGGCGCCGATCCGGATGCGGCGGCGGTCTTCGCCGGGTGTGTCGAGCCAGGCGCCCCCAAGCACCATGCTCACCTGGCCCGCGGCCGGCTCGGGCGCGCCGCCGGACGAAGCCACGGCAGGTTCGATGGCAAGCGCCTGAAGCTGCCAGCCGAGAAATGCCAGCAAAATGGCCAAAAATTGTGTGCTGATGCGGATTTTCATGATTAAACCTGCTCCCGAAGCGGCCGATTCTTACCACTTACCGGCCCTCGGCATGGAGAAATCTAGCGCGAGTGACGATAAATTGACGTGACCGGAGTCACAATAGCTGGCGAAAACCTCGTATTTCAACTGTAATGGTACCGGACCAGGCGGCTGGATTGTATGCAGGTTACCCCCGAACTATTAAGCAGATTCGATCTGCTGAAGCCGCTGCCGCGCGGGGCGCTGGAACAACTGGCGCCCCACGCGTCGCTGGCCCGCTTTGCGCGCAGGGCGGTGGCGCTGCAGGCGGGAGTGCGCGAGGACAAGGTCTGTTTTCTCTTCGAAGGCCGCCTGCAAGGTGTGGGATTTACCATCGACGGTCGCGAAGTTGGACTCTACTTCGTCGAACCTGGTGACTTCTGCGGCGAACTTGCACTTTTCGACGATAACCCGCAGCCTGAATTCGTGATCGCCACGACCGCCGCCTCGGTAGTATACGTCGCGCGCAATCCCTTGCGCGAAGTCATGTTGAACACCAGCACGGTGAGCAACACCATCGGCCGCAAACTCGCCGAACGGGTGCGGCAGATGACGATGCAACGCACCTTGCTCGGCCTGAGCAATATCCCCCAGCGGGTCTGCGGCCAGTTGTACCTCCTCATCAACGAGGCCCAGCGCAAGGCGGAAAGCAGCGAAATCGCCAATCCGCCAACGCATATGGAAATCGCGATAATGCTCAATCTCAGCCGGGAAACGGTGACCCGGGTGTTCCAGGCGCTGCAGTCCCGCCGCATCGTCCGCCGCGACGGCCCCAGCCGCCTGATCGTCTCCGATCTCGCCTCCCTACGCCGCTTCGCCCAAGGCGAGGAAGAACTTTGACGCAAAGCATGTCATTCTGCGCGAAGTCGCAGAATCTTGCCGGGCTGGCGCATAATGGGGTAGCAGAGAGATTCCGCGACTTCGCTTCGCTTCGCGCGGAATGACGGGATTGACGGCAGAATGACAGGGTGGGCGCCATACATCCAGTGGAACGGATTGTTGCCGATACATTGAATTGTGCGATTCCGCCCACATCTTACGCCGACTCCGGGCGCAGAAGGGCTCCCGGTTTTCGTTGACCAGAGGCGCCAGAGAGTTACTCGTCCATGAATCGCATCAACTCGAAAAGCAGGTTTCCGGAACTGGCCGACGCCTTGCGCGACGTGCGCCGGTATTTCGGATTCGCCGCCCTGTTCAGCGCCGCCGTAAACCTGTTGATGCTGACGCCGATCATCTACATGCTGCAGGTCTACGACCGGGTGGTTTCCAGCGGCAGCGTACCCACCCTGACCATGCTCACCATTCTCATGGTCTGCCTGCTGCTCGCCATGGGCGGCTTCGAATGGGTGCGCTCGATGGTCATGATCGGCGCGAGCAACCGGCTCGAACAGCGGTTGCGGCACCGAATATCCGAAGCCACCTTCAATCGGGCGCTGCTGTCGGGCGGCATGACCGCGAGCGCCCAGCCCATGAACGATCTGTCGCAATTGCGCCAGTATCTCACCGGCAGCAGCCTGTTCGCCTTCTTCGACGCGCCGTGGGTGCCCATCTACCTGTTCGTGATGTACCTGTTCCACCCGTATTTCGCGCTCGCCGGCGTCTTCGCCGTGATCGTCATGCTGGTGCTGGCCCTGGCCAACGAGAAATCCACCAGCCCCAAGTTGCAGGACGCCAACGCGCTCAACAACAGCGTCAACAACCAGTTGACCGGCAGCTTGCGCAACGCCGAAGTCATCGCCGCCATGGGCATGGGCAACGACCTTCGCGCGCGGCAGGAAGACGGCTCGGAACGAGTGCTCAACCTGCAAAGCAATGCCAGCCGCCGGGCGGGCGCATTCACCAGCCTGTCGAAATCCTTCCGCATCATCATGCAGTCGCTGACCCTGGGCCTCGGCGCATTGCTCGCGTTGCAACAGGAGATCTCTCCGGGAATGATGATCGCCGGTTCGCTGCTGCTGGGCCGCGCGCTGGCGCCGATCGACCTGCTGGTGAACACCTGGCGCGGCTTCAGCGTGGCGCGGGCGCAATACAACCGTCTTGGCGAGTTGCTCGAACAACTGCCGCCGCGGCCGCTGCCGATGCCCTTGCCGGACCCGCGCGGGCAACTGTCCGTGGAAAGCCTGTTCGTATTGCCGCCGGCCTCCCAGACTTTTGTCGTGCGCAATGCGAATTTCGATCTGGCCCCGGGCGAAGCCCTCGGTATCGTCGGCCCGAGCGCATCGGGCAAATCGAGCCTGGCGCGGGCGATTCTCGGCGTATGGCCTTCGGCGCGAGGCGCCGTGCGGCTCGACGGCGCCGAAATATTCACCTGGGACCGGGAGCAACTCGGCAAACATCTGGGCTACCTGCCCCAGGACATCGAACTGTTCGACGGCAGCATCGCCGACAATATCTGCCGTTTCGGCCAGCAGGATTCGGACGCCATCGTCGCCGCCGCAAAGCTGGCGGGCGTGCATGAACTCATACTGGACCTGCCGCAAGGCTACAACACGATGATCGGCGGCAGCGGCGGCGTTCTCTCCGGCGGCCAGCGCCAGCGCATCGGCCTGGCGCGGGCGGTGTACCGCAATCCCTGCCTGATCGTTCTCGACGAGCCCAATTCGAACCTGGACGACCAGGGCGAGAAGGAACTTGTGGAAGCGCTCGAACGCATCAAGCAGCAAGGCAGCACGGTGATCGTCATCAGTCACCGCACCATGGTGCTGCAAAGCATGGACAAGATGCTGGTGCTCAAGGAGGGCGCGACGATCAACTACGGTCCGTGCAACCAGGTCCTCTCCGCCCTCATGAAGCCGGCGGCCAAGCTGCCGCAATCCGCGGCGAGGTGAATCCGAAATGAAACGCGTTGAACTGCTGCCGGCGCAAGAGCCGGAAGCGAACACCAGCATCAGGACTCCGGTGCGAGTCGGCCTGACCATTTTCGCGCTGGTTTTCGGCGCGTTCGGCGGCTGGGCGGCTTTCGCGCCGATCGACGGCGCGGCCTACGCGCCGGGCGAGGTGAAAGTCGAATCCCAGAACAAGAGCGTGCAGCACCTGGAAGGCGGCATAATTGCCGAGATCCTGGTCGGCAACGGCGACCTGGTGGAGCAGGGGCAACCGCTGATCAATCTCGACCGCACCCAGCCCCAGGCGCAGCTCGACGTCGCCCGCACCCAATACATGGCCAACATCGTGCGCGAAGCGAGACTGATCGCCCAGCGCGACGGCTCCGAGAGCATCGCCTGGCCCGACGACCTCGTTCAGAACAACCCGGCGACCCGGGAAGAGATCGAAGCCCAGGCCTACATCTTCGAATCGCGCAAATCGGCGCTCGAAGGCAACGTCGAGGTGCTCGAGCAGCGCATCGGCCAACTGGAAAACCGCATAATCGGCATGGAGGCGTCGCGCGCCAGCAGGCTGTTGCTCGCGGAGTCCTACGAGGCCGAACTGGAAGACACGAGACAATTGCTGGACCAGGGCTTTTCCGACCGCATCAGGTTGCGCGAACTGGAGCGTAATTTCGCCAATTTCAGCGGCGAGGCAGGGGAATTGGCCGCGAACATCGCTTCGACCGAAATGCAGGTCGGCGAGACGCGCCTGCAGATTCAGCAGATCGAGAAGGACTTCAGCAACGAGGTGGCGGCGGAATTCGCGGAAACGCGCACCTATCTGAACGATCTGCTGGAACGCATCATCGCGCTGGAAGACGTGGTCGAGCGCACCGTGATCGGGGCGCCCGACGGCGGCTATGTCACCGGCATGCAAACTCACACCGTGGGCGGCGTCATCAGCCCGGGCATGATCATCGCCGAGATCGTGCCGGAGGACGACGAACTGGTTATCGAAGCCGAGGTATCGCCGAACGACATCGACCGGGTAGCGCTCAACCAGGAAGCGAACATCCGTTTTTCCGCCTTCGGCAACATGACGCCGACGATATACGGCGAGGTGACCAATCTCTCCGCCGACAGCTTTCAGGACCAGAATACCGGAATTTCCTATTACACAGCCGAAATCAAGGTGTCTCCGGACGGCATGGACGACCTCGGCGACCTCGTGCTGATGCCCGGCATGCCTGCCGAAGTGTTCATCACCACGGGCGAGCGCACCTTCCTGCAATACCTGTTCAAACCCTTTTCCAACGCAGTCGCCCGCAGTTTCCGGGAAGACTGAGTTCCCCTTCCCGAATCGTGACCAATACGTGAAGAGCGTCGCCATGATAAGAGCCGTATGCACCTGCCTGCTTTTCGCGGCAATCCCCGCCGCGCACGCCGCCGAAGAAGAACCGCTGGCGACAGGCGAAACCCTCGAGGAGTTCTTCAGCGCGGCGATCGACTACAGCCCCCGGTTACGCGCTGCCGAGGAAAACCTGAATGTTGTGTCGGCGCGCAAGCGCATGGCCACGGGCAACCTCCTGCCCCAGTTGAACGCCGCGACCAGCGTCACCGAAAACCGCCGCACCAGCGTCGATCCGTTTTTCGGGTTCGAAAGCCTGCGCACCTTCGAAGGCAAACGCAGTTTTGTGCGGCTGTCCCAGACCCTGTTCAACTGGCAGGCTTTCTCGATGCGCAAGCAGGCCAGCCTCACCGAAGACCAGGCCGAGTCCGAGTACTACTACGAACTGGCCTTTCTGCTGACCGATGTGGCGGAACGCTACTTCAATGTGCTCCAGGCCCAGGACGCGCTCGATTCGATCGCCGCCGAACTCGAAGCGGTCGCGAATCAGCTTGCCCAGGTGGAGAGCATGTACGACCTGCAACTCGCACAGATCACCGACCTGTACCAGGCCCAGGCGAATCTGGTGAGCGTACAGGCCCAGCAACTGCAACTCGAAGCCGATCTGGCCCTGGCCCGGGAATCGCTGCGCGCGATTTCCGGAATGGAGCCCGGCCGGCTGTACACTCTGCGCGATGAAGTGGAAGTGCCGGAGATCGAAGGGAGCGCACAGTACTGGGTAAGGCTGGCGCAGGAAAACAACCAGCAGATTCGCGCAGCCCAATACGCCGAGCAGGTCGCGGACGAGCAGATTTCCGAGAGCATGGGCGCCTATTTCCCCCAGGTGTCACTGCTCGCCTTGCGCCAGAAGACCAACGTCGGTTTCGACAACGTGCCCATCGATCAGGCGGATATCACTTACCTCGGCCTTGACGTGACGATTCCGATTTATTCGGGCGGCACGCGCACGGCCCAGGTGCGGGAAGCGCGCAGCCTGCATCGTATTGCCGAGCACGATCTGCGCAGGGTCGAGCTGGAAACGCGGGAAATCGTACGTTTGGCTTATCTGCAGGCAACGACCGGCGACATTCTGATCGAGGCCGCGGAAAGCCTGGTCGAGTCGACCGAACTTTCATCGACCGCGATGCAACAGGGCCTCGAACTCGGCACCGTCACCATCGTCGACGTGTTCATCGCGGTGCGGGACCAGTTCCGCGCCGAGCGCGACCTGCAACGCGCCCGCTACGATCAGATCAAGGCAATGCTTGTGCTGCAGCGGGAAGCTGGTACGCTGGAAGCCGAGGATCTGCTTGAAGTGGGAGAGTGGCTGGAACAGCCTTAGGCGGAGCAAACGGACAGTGCTTACTCTGCAACGCATCACCTCCGAGTATGTAGCCACCGAGGACCGCTTTCGCCTGAGCGGGATTACCGACACGGGTGGCGAGGTTTCCTACTGGATTACCCAGCGGCTGTTGCTGAGGCTGCTCAATTTTCTGCTCGACTGGCTGGAATCCCACCGCGAGGAACTCGAGCGGCAGGCAGCCTCGGACATGCTCGGCCCGATGGTGACAAAGCCCGTCAAGCGCGACGCGCAAGCCGATACGAAAGTGTCGCAAGTCCCGGAAAGTACTGAAGAAGGCGACGACGAGGCAGACGAGGCCGGGAAAAAGGAATCCGCGGAAGAAGCAAAGGCCGACATCGCCGAATTGCTGTTCGAAGCCGACATTCGCATCGCCCCCAGTCGCATCACCGTGGTGTTCAAACCGAGAAACAGCGAGCATGCGCAACTTTCGCTGCAACTCGACGAAGCCTGGCAATGGGTCGCCATCATCCACACCTTGTGGCGGCGGACGGAATGGAATCTAAAAGTCTGGCCGGACTGGATCGAAGAAGTAAAGGCGCCGCACCCTTCGAAATCCCTGGGTTACCTCCACTGACTGCTGTCAGGATTCTTGCGCCGGCGCGAAATAGCCGGCGATGATCTCCTGCACGACCGCCGGCAGCGGCCGGCGCAATTGTTCCTCGCTGTAGCGATACAGGCCTTCGGCGTAAATCACCTCGGACGAGAGCGAAAACGACCGGCTTCGGTTCAACGAAGTGACGTAGTCGGGATAGCTGTTCTGACTGTTCTGGCTGATATAAACCGCCATCACCTCGTATTTGCGGTCCATCTGGACGGTGATGTCGATCAGCATGTTGATCGGATTGAGCGCGGTGATCTCGTAGGACAACGCCTGCGGTTTCGGTTCGCCGTCCTTAAGCGACTGCAGCGCGGCCCAGGCGAGCATGCCGGTGGCGCGATGGTCGGGATGGATTTCGAGCGGGCCGGGGAAGAACACCGCTGCCGGCCGCAATTCCCGGATCGCGCCGGCAAACATCTCCGTTCGCCCTGCGTCTACACGCAGACCGCGGTCGGGTTCGCTCCAGCATTGCAGGCCGCGCAGGCCGAGAAGGCCTCCCGCGCGCTCGACTTCTCCGCGCCGGCGATCGACCAGGCCGTCTTCCTCTCCTCCCCGAGAGCCATCGGTGACGACGATGACATGGGTCTCGACGCCTTCGTCCGCGGCCTTCAGCAAGCAACCGCCCAAACCGAACGTTTCGTCATCGGCGTGAGGCGCGAACACCAGCCATGGGCCGGGCGGCAAAGCCGCGGTCTCGTAGGGAATCAGGTTGTGTTCGGCGCAGGGAAGCATGGATTTCCTGTTTACAACAATATTGTTGTCCTTATTTTTGTTGACAACACTTTCTTTGTTTTTTAAGATGACAACAATTTCGTTGAATATATGACGCATAAGAATGACTACCGTCGGCGCCCCGCTTCGCTTCTTCAATCCGGGCCTGTACCAGTCCGACGAGGATGTTATCAGTCAGTTTTGCGTCAGGGAAACGGAACTTGAATCCATTCTTGACGTATTGCGCGGCAATGTCGAATCTCCCTCCTGCCGGCATGTGCTGATAGCCGCGCCCGGCGGCATGGGCAAATCCATGCTGCTGGCGCGCATCGCGGCCGAGTTGCGCCGCAACAGCGAGTTCTCCGGACAGTTGCTGCCGGCGGTAGCGCGCTTGTCCGCTGACGACGCGAAATCGAGCTTGCAAAGCGAAGCTCTCGGCTTGCTTCGCCAATCCGCGGACCGCGTCGGCAAGCGGCTGGTGCTGCTGGTGGAAGACCTGGATAAGACCAGCCTCGGCGCGGGCGAGGAATTCAGCCGGCAACTGGGCGAAGTGCTGTTGTCCGAACCCCGCGTCATGCTGGTAGCCACCGCTACCGGCAGTCTCGACCTTGCGGGAGATGACCGGCAGGCGTTCGCCCCCGCCCCGTCATTCCGCGCGCAGCGAAGCGAAGTCGCGGAATCTCGTCCGGCAGCGCGTAATCATGGGACACCCATCCTCCGCATGTTCACGCTACAGGAGCTGAAACCCCTGACTACCGAAGAATGCCACAGCTTGTGGCGGTCGATCGATGCGGCCGGGACGGGCCGGAACGTGCGCCCGCTGGAGATTCTGACGGAAGGAAATCCGCGGCTGCTCGCCATGCTGGCCGCTGCTTCGCGAGCAGGGCGGCGGCCGCTGTTCGAGGAAATCATCGCACTGGCGGACGCACGCACCGAGTACTTCCTGAGCCGGTTCGAGACGTTGCCGAACAGCCAGCGACGCGTACTAGAGGCGATACTCGACTTGTGGCGCGCCTCTACCGCGGGGGAGATCGCGGCGCGGGCGCGGATGGACGTGCGCGCCGTCTCCACCATGCTGAAAAGATTGATCGAGCGCGGCACGGTTGCGGCGAAAACGCCGGCGGGGGGCGGCAGAAGGCGTTATGCCGCCGCCGAGCCCCTGCATTGCATCTGGCGCAAGCTGCGGCGCGGCGGCGCGCTAGCGGAGGAACCAGTCCGGTTGCTGCGCTTCATGGAAGAATTTTACGGCAGCGGCGAAGAGGGCGAAATGCGGCTGTCGTCGGAAGCCTGGGAAACGGGGCTTGCGCTGCTGGAGGCCGACCGGGCCCCGCGCGAAGTCCTCGCGGTGGCCGGGGACATTCGCCGGCGGCAATCAGGGGAGGCGGCGCTTTAGCTTCTGCGCGCTTTCATGCTTAAATTTCCAGCCCCTACTTCTCCCGCCCGCCGGACGGCGGCAACAGGAAACAGACCGTGATCAGAATGATCGGCCAATGGGTGATGACGCCCGCCTTGAATTACCGGCTGTTTCAGAATTTTGTGCGGCAGGATTTTCTCGGCCAGTTCAGCGCGGCGGCCGCCGGCGCCTTCTGGCTGTTCATCACGCCGGTTATACACATCCTCATCTATTCCTTCGTCTTCAGTTATGTGTTCCGGCTACGCGAAATTGCTGATTTCGGCGAGACGCAATTCGTGATTTTTCTCATGATCGGCTACCTGCCCTGGTTCGCCTGCGCCGAAGCCGTGAGCAAATCGACCAATATGCTGCTGGAAAAGGCGCCGCTGATCACCAAGGTCGTTTTTCCGGTGCAGCTCATCCCGGTGGTGGGCGCGCTGGTGCCCTACATGACCCATGGCATCGGCTTTGCCCTGCTGCTGCTCTACATGGCGGTCACCGGCCATTTGTCCTGGCCCTGGCTGCTGCTGCCGCTCGTGTTCGCGCTGCAATTCCTGTTCACCATGGGCCTGGTGGCGGTGCTTTCGGCGCTGTGCGTGTTCCTGCGCGACTTGCAGCAGATCGTCTCGCTCGGAGTGACCCTGTGGTTTTTCCTCACGCCGATCATCTATCCGATCACCATGATCGAAAACGAGACCTTGCGAACGCTGTACCTGTTCAACCCCATGCACAGTTTCATCAACCTGTACCGGGAAATCATCCTGCTCGGCAGTTTCTCGCCCCTGCAACTCGGCATCGCCGCTGCCGCGGCACTGTTTTCCTGGTTGCTCGGCGGCTGGCTGTTCATGCGCATCAGGCATGCTTTCGGGGACGTGTTATAGCCATGACCGACTTGCATCCCCGCATCGCCGTAAACAACCTGAACAAGGAGTTCCGGATCTACGAGCGGCCCCAGGACCGGCTCGCGGAGCTGATCCTGCGCCGCCCGCGGCATCGGCTGTTCCACGTGCTGAACGATATTTCCTTCGCCGTGGCCAACGGCCAGAGCCTCGGCATCGTCGGCGATAACGGGGCGGGCAAGTCCACCCTGCTGAAATTGCTCGTGGGCACCTTGCAGCCCACATCCGGCAATATCGCGACAAACGGCAAGGTGGCGGCGCTGCTCGAACTCGGGGCGGGCTTTCATCGCGACTTCAGCGGACGCAAGAACATTTTTCTCAACGCCTCGCTGCTCGGCATCCCGAACGAGGACATCCGCGAGCTCGAACAGGAAATCATCGAGTTTTCCGAGCTTGGCTATTTCATCGACCGGCCGGTGCGGACCTATTCGTCGGGCATGTTCGTGCGGCTGGCGTTTTCCATCGCCACCATGGTGCGGCCCGATATTCTCGTGATCGACGAGGCGCTGTCGGTGGGCGACATGGCTTTCCAGCGCAAATGCGTGCAACGCATGCAGGACTTCCGCGCCCAGCGCAAAACCATGGTCTTCTGCAGCCATTCGATGTTTCACGTGCAGGAGTTGTGCGATAACGCCATCTGGCTCGACAAGGGCAGCATCCGCGAGATCGGCGCGAGCGACAAGGTGGTCGGCCATTACGAGGACTTTTGCACCAACAAGAAGTCCTACAACACGATCCGCAACGACTTGCCGGAGGAAATGGAGCAACAGTCCGAAAGCGTGGAAGTGCAGGATTGCCGCATCAATTCGCTCACGGTCAGGGATGTGGACGGCAACGAGCTTTCCTCGCTCAAGCCCTTGCAGGATGTGGTGCTGGAAATGGAAGTCGAGGTGCTGCGCGACGGGGTCGAGGGCAATTTCGGTTTCGCCTTCATGAAATCGGCGGAGGAGCCGGTGGCTTCTTTCCTCACCAACGACGCCGAAGGTGTTGAAACCGGCCCGTTTCAAAAGGGCGAGATCCTGACCGTCGCCTTGACCGTGCGCAATCTGACGATGCGCGTCGGCGGCTATTTCGTTGTCGGCGGGCTATCGGACGATACCGGCCTGCTCTGGTACGAGACGCGCTTCAGCAAGCAACTGACGGTCGAAGCCAACAAGGGTGTCGGCCCCTTCATCATGCCCGCCGAATGGTCCGTTCGGAAAAACGAGTCAAAATAGCAGGTCGCTTTCGTCGACCCTGGACGGGGCGGTGTCGGGCAGGGCGCCGTAGGGGTCGATGTGATAGACGATGGGCGGGTTGGTATAGCCGCGCACTTCCAGGATTTCCATGTAGCCGCGGGTGACCGGGTCGGGATTGTAGAATTCGTCCTCGGCTTCGAGCCGCTCGGTTTCTTCCGCGCTCAATTCGACCCTGGGATAGACGAACAGCGTGTAGATATTGGAAGTGTTCGTGCCGACCCAGGGCGCCAGTTCCTGCAATTCCTCGAACGGCACGATCTCGCCGATCTCGGCCATGTTGTCGATGTCTTCGCGTTCGCGGTATGCGATGACGTTCTCTATCGTTTCCTCGCTCAGCCCCGGCACGAGGCGCATGGCTTCGCGGGTGGCGAGATTGAGATTGAGCCTGCGGCCGTTGCCGTAGACGGTGAAGGCGGCTTCGAGATTGACGCCTTGCAGCACTTCATCGAATCCGCGGATCAGCAGCAATTCCTCGACGCTGTCGAGTTCGGGATTGTTGCGCGGCGTGTAGCCCTGCTCGAGATTTTCGTAGTACTCGTTCTCCGCGCCTTCGATGCCTTCGAGTTCGTTCAGGTCGGTCCAGTCGGTCCAGGCCACGAGTAACTCCTGGACTTGCTCCGGCTCGGCGTCGAGCCCACCGAGCCAATGCGTGATGAGCACCTGCATGTCCTGGCGGTTGATGCGGTTGAGATTGATCTTGCCGGCGTGATCGTAAATCCGCACCACGAGGTCTTCGCCGACAGGAAAGCTCAATTGCAGATCGCTGCCGTTGAAGCGATAGGCTGGCGTTCGAACCTCGCCGTTATCCGCCAGTTCGAGCGGCTCCCCGACCGGCAGTTCCATGCGTTCGAGCATGAGTTCCATTTCGGCGTGGCTCACCGCGCCCATGAGTTCGGCCCAGGCCAGGCCGGCGTCCCGGTTATTCGCCGTCGCTTGCGCCGACAGCCGCACCCTGGAAGCCATCGCGGTGACCAGAACCGTCAGCAGCACCGCCGTCCACAGGACGATGATGATGACCGCTCCCCGTTGCCGGCGAATATTCATAACGGAAACCCCTGCGCCGGGTCATTCCGCGCGCAGTCGCGGAATCTCCTCGTTATGCCGCCGATTTTCACAACGGAAACCCTTGTAACGGCGTACTCGGCTGGATCGATCGATGCTGCCGGTTGCGGATACGCGCCACCACTTCCAGCGGCTGCGCTTCGACCTCGTCGTCCATGGGCTCGAACAGGATGTAGACGGCCAGCGGCAGGGCCAGGCGCTCGTCTCCGTACCATTCGCCGACCCATTGCCGGCTGTCGTCGAGTTCGGTGTAGAGGTATTGGAAGCTGGCCCGGTAGCCGGGGAGCAGAAGCGAAGACTCGGCCTGTTCGAAGCGAGAATCGGGATTGTCGCTGAACGCCGGCGCGAGCTTCAGCGATACGCCAAGTTCCGGGTCGTTGAACAACTGCCAGGCGGTCAGGCCCGGCCTGCGCTGGGGCGAAACCGTCGAAACCCAGCTCAGCGTTTCCTCCTCGCCGTGGAAGTACACGCGCCGGATCAACTCTTCCTCATCCATCCAGGAATGCGGAAAGGCGCCATGCAGGGCGCGGTCGAGTTGCAGCACCGCCAAGCTCTGGTCCAGGTTGCGGTCGAGCGCGTCGGAGTCCCGATTCCAGTCTGAGGCGACCATGAAAACCGCAGAAGACAGCAGGCCGAGCAAGGTCGCGGTAAGCCCCAGCGCGAGCAGCACTTCGATGAGGGTGAAGCCGGAATTGCGGCCGCGGGAGCGTGGGTGTCCCATTGGGCCGAGATTCTGCGACTTCGCTTCGCTGCGCGCAGAATGACGGGGTAGGGAAGATGGGTGTCCCATGATGACGACCTACCTCGGTAACAGGAGCCGGACCCAGCGCGTGCCGCTGATCGCCTGGTCCCGTTCCGGGTCGATGATTTCGAAGGATTGCAGCGCCTGGGTGGAGCCGGCGGTCTTGCGGATCGGTTCTTCCAGCAGGTCTCCGGCGCGAACGTCGAAGCGCTCGCCTTGCAGCACCGGCTCGACTTCGTTGAATTCGTTTTCGAGTAAGGCGAAATTGACCGCGGCGCGCAAATCCGCAGTCTCGTGCAGGCTGTCTATGGACCGCTGCGACAGTTGCTTGCTCGCGCCGAGCAAAGTAAACAAGCCGCCGAGCACGAATCCCGTGATCGCCAGGGCGACGATCACTTCGAGCAAGGTGAAGCCGCGTTCAGCGGATGGTTTCCTGGTCATCGGTGCTTATGCGTCCGGTAAACGGGTCTATGTCGATGCGCGCGCCGAGGTCGCCGCGCTGGAGCAGCAAGGCGCCGCCGGTGCTGCCGCCTTCGGGAAAGAAGGTGATCTCCAGTGGTTCGAGCACCGGCTCCCGCGTGCCGGTGCTGCCCCGAAATTCCAGCTCGATGTTGCTCGCGCTGTAGACCCCGGCGCTGAATATCGGCGGGCGGTATTCGAGTTCTCCGTCTTCCGGCTCCGGCAGGAAGCTGATCGTCGCCGGATTCCCGGTGACGACCGCGTTGCGCCGCGCGTGATTGAGCAGATTCGCGACCGAGCGCACTTCCACATTGAAGCCGCGGCCGTCGAGATTTCCCAGCCGCGGCACGAGCAGAGCCCCGGCCAGCCCGATGATCGAAAGGACCAGCAGGACTTCGAGCAGGGTGAATCCCCGCTCCCTATTCCCGCCCGATATCGGCATCGTTGCCTTCGCCGCCCGACGTACCGTCGGCGCCGAACGAATAGAGCTCGAAACCGTTGCCGTCGGGCTCATAGACATAGGGATTTTCCCAGGGGTCGTCGGGCAGCTCCGACCCGCGCAGATAAGGCCCGTTCCAGGCCGCGCGGTCCGAATCGTTTTGCATCAATCCATCGAGCGAATCCGGGTAGCGGCCCACGTCGAGCCGGTACATGTCCAGGGCCGACGACAAGGTGGAAATTTCGGCTGTGGCGGCGTCGCGCATGGCGCCGGCCTGCTGATTGAAGATGTTCGGCGCCACCAGCACCGCGAGCATGGCGATGATCGCCATCACCACCAGAATCTCGATCAAGGTGAATCCGCCGGAACGTGTTCCCGGACTACGTGTGGGCATGATGTCAGCTCCCGGGTTCATTTCAGATTCCCGAATCCTCGAACAGTTGCGAGACCAGTTCGAAGCGATTGAGTATGTCGGAATATTGTACACCTCCGCCTTCGGCGTTCAGATTGACGATTTCCGGCCGCAGCACGATGAACAGTTCGCGCCGTTCCGTACTGAGTTGCCGGTAGGAGAACAAGCCGCCGACTACCGGAATCCGGTTGAGCAAGGGTACGCCGCGATCGAGACTTTCGTCGTCGTCCTGGATCAGCCCGCCGAGCACCACGTTCTCGCCGTTGTTGACCACTACCGTGGTGCTGATCTCCTGGTTGTTGAAGACCGGATTGCTGTTCACGCCGGAGGCCGCGTTGTCGACCGAGGACAGCACCTGGCGGATGGTCAGGGTGACTACGCCGTCCTCGTTGATCTGCGGCGTGATGTACAACTCGATGCCCGTGGGCCGGTACTGGATATTGGTCGTGGCGAAGCCGCCGACGCCTATGGACTGGCCCTGCTCGATCGGTACTTCGGCGCCGATCTGGATTTCGCCTTCCTGGTTGTTGGTGACCATCAGCGAGGGTCGCGCGAGCAGGCGCACCTCGTTGTTGCGGGCAATGGCCTGGAGCGTCGCTTCGACCCGCGCCGCGCCGTCGAGAAAGCTGCGCGTGAACATGAGACCGCTCAGAACCGGAGTGAATGTCGTCTGGGCCGTATTCTCGACCGGCGTCAGTTCCGCATTTTCGGCGACCCGGCTCCAGTCGACGCCGAATCGCGTGTCGTCGCCGAGCGTGATCTGGGCGATCACCGCGTTGACCATGACTTGCAGGGGCGCCACGTCCAGTTGGCTGATCGTGGTCAGCAATTGCCGGTAATCCCGGGCCGAGGAGCGGACCAGCAGGCTGTTGGTCGCCTCGTCGGCGACGATGCGCACTTGCAGGTTGGCCGATACCGCCGCCGGCGCGCCGGTATCCTGGAGCGGCGCGGGCTCGGAAGTGAACAGGGTCACCGGCGCGGCGGCCTCACCGGCCGGATCGTCGGTATTGTCGACCAGGCTCAGGTTTACCTGCCGCTCGATCGCGGCAAGCCCTTCGTCCTGCGGCTGCAGGTTCGTCGGCAATGGCTCGTCTTCCTCTTCGAATACCTGGCTGAGCGTTCCCGCGAGCTCGACGGCGGGCAGATTCTTGACCCGGTACATGAATAACTGTTCGACCTGTTCCTGGCTTTCCGCGTCGAGGATGGCCACCCAGCGGCTGACCTCGTCAAAGCCGCGCGTAGCCGGCGCGGTGACGAGCAAGGCGTTGATGCGGCCGATTCCCCTGACCTGGTAGGACGGATTTTCGCCTTCGATCAACAGCAGGATTTCAGCCAGTTCCTCGGCGACTTCGATCGCATTGGCGTTTTCCAGCGGGTAGATGCGGATGCCCTGGTTGAGGAAGGGGTCGGCGTCGACCAGCAGTAGCAACTGATTGATGCGTTCGAGTTCTTCCGGGCCGGCGGTGATCGCCAGGGTGTTGTTGATCGTGAACTGGCGCACGTCGCCTTCGGATTGCAACATGGGACCGATGACTTCGAGCGCGGCTTCGGCCGACACGTAGATCAGCGGCGTCACCTGCATGATGCGGGCGGAGGCGCTGCCGTCCAGGCCTTCCGGCGTGATGAACTCGGTCGGCGCCACCGCGCTGACCTGGCGCACGTTGTAGACATTGCCGACGCGGTTGATGACCACGCCGGCGTCGCGGGTGAGCAGTCGCATCAACGGCCAGATATCCTCGCGCGACAGCGGCCGGTCCTCGGCGGTGCGCAGACTTACCGTCCGGTCGATGGTCGGGTCGATGACCAGGGAGATGTCCAGGGCCTCGGCAAGTTCTTCGAGCACGAGGCGCAGGTCGGCCTGTTCGTAATTCAGCTCGACCGTTTCATCGGCGTCGCCGTCCAGCGGTTGCGGAGCGATGTCGATGGGCGGGCCGCTCGCGGGCCGGGAACCGTCGCGATTGATTTCGTCGATCAGTTCGAGTTGCGCGGCGTTGTTCGCGCTGGGCAGTACTGCGATTCCCTCCTGCCCGGGCTCGGCGGCCTGCCCGGGAGCGGGGGCGGATTGCGCCTGCGGCGTTTGTTCCTGCCCCGCGTCCTGTGCCTGTGCTTCGCTGCTCCGGCTTTCCGTCATGCTGGCGCAGGACGCCAGCAATATCGCCAGCGGCAGCAAACGCAGCGGCCCCGGACCTGTTTTGGACTGAATTCGCATCGAGGCGGCCTCCTGGTCAGAATTCCACGGCATTCATGCTGAACACCGCGGAAAGCATGGTGATCGTGATGCCACCGACGACGATGGCGAGAAAAATGATCAAGGCGGGCTGCAAGGCCGAAACCATGGTTGCCACCTGGTTGCGCACGTAGGAATCGAAGGTGTCAGCAGCCTTCAGCAGAATGCTGGCGGTGCGGCCCGACTCCTCGCCCACGCCCACCAACTGGTGCAGCAAGGTCGGGAAGCGATCGGTCGCCTCCAGCGAAACGCCGAGTCCGGCGCCCCCACGCACGTCTTCCTCGACCCGCGCGAGTTCCCGCTCCAGCACCGTGTTCACGAGCACTTCCCGCGCCACCCGCAAGGCGCGGATCAAGGGGATGCCGGCGCCCATGAGCGCACCCATGGTGCGCGCGAACAGGGCGCATTCGCGATAGAGAATCAGGTTGCCCAGGAGCGGCAGGGACAGCAGCAAGCCATCCTTGCGATAACGCCCGGCCGGGTCGGCATCTAGCCGATTCCAGCCGAAGAACGCCAGGGCGGCGACGATGATGGCAAGATAGCCGTAACTTTGCAGGAATTCGCTCATGGCCAGCAGAAAGGCGGCGGACGCGGGGATTTCGGCGCCGGAATCCTGAAACATCGCGGCGAACTGGGGGATGACGAAAACCATCAGCAGGCCTACCGAGAGAATGCCGGTAATCACCAGCACCACCGGGTAGACCATGGCCGAGACTATCGACTGGCGCGTCCTGGCGTTGCTTTCGAGAAATTCCGCCAGGTCCGGCAGCAATTCGTGCAGGATTCCACCTTCCTCACCGGCGCGCACGATGTTGACGTACATCTTGCTGAAGACCTCCGGATGCTGCTCCATTGCCTCGGCCAGGCTGCTGCCTTCCTTGACCTCGCGCAGCAGGCTGCGCACGAGTTCGCGCATGGCGGAGGATTCGGTGATGCCTTCGAGCAGGCGCAGCGCCCGGTCGAGCGGCACCCGGGCCTCGACCAGGGTGCACAGGCCGTTGGTGAAATCGAGCAGCCCGGCGGGGGAAATCTTGCGTCTGGCAAAGCCCCAGTTCGCCGCCTTGCCGGGCTCAACGAGAATCGGCGTAAGCCTGCGTCCTTGCAGGATGCGCAAGGCCTCGCGCTCGGTTTCGGCTTCGAGGACGCCGCTCTGGCGTTTGCCGGCGGTGTCGAATGCCTGGTAACGGAAACTCTGCTCGCTCATATCGCTCTGGTTACCCGCACTACTTCTTCGGGGGTGGTCAGGCCTTCGCGCAACTTGTCGAGCGCGTCCTGGCGCAGGCTGCGCAAACCTTCGCATTCTGCCTGTTCGCGAATCTCGTTGGCGTCCGCGCCGCTGGCGACGCGATGGCGGATCTCGTCGCTCATCAGCATCAATTCATACAGGCCGATGCGGCCGCGGTAGCCGGTGTTGCCGCAGCGCTCGCAGCCGGCGCCGCGGCGGATGGGCGGCCAGCCGGAGGCGTCGATGCGCAAAACCGCGGCGTCGTCGGGATTGAGTTCCCGCTCTTCCGCGCAATCGGTGCAGACGCGGCGCACGAGGCGCTGGGCCTGCACGGCGAGCAGGCTGGAACTGATCAGGTAGCCTTCGACTCCCATGTCCTGCAGCCGGGTGATCGCGCCGGCGGCGTCGTTGGTGTGCAAGGTCGAGAACACGAGGTGTCCGGTCAGGGCCGATTCGATGGAAATTTCGGCGGTGTCGTGGTCGCGGATCTCGCCGACCATGAGCACATCCGGGTCCTGCCGCACGATCGAGCGCAGGCCCTGGGCGAAACCGAGACCGATCGCCGGGTTGACCTGGATCTGGGTGATTCCCGGCAATTGATATTCCACCGGATCTTCCACGGTGATGATCTTCTGCGTTTCGTTGCTGATCTTTTCCAGCGTGGCGTACAAGGTGGTGGTCTTGCCGCTGCCGGTGGGGCCGGTGATAAGCACCATGCCATGAGGCTGGTTGATGACCGATCGATAGTCGTGCAACACCCTGGGCGGCATGCCGAGCGCGGTCAGATCGACTTCCATGTCGCTGCGGTCGAGTATACGCAGAACAATGGATTCGCCATGTACGCCGGGCAAGGTGGAAACGCGCATGTCCAGTTGCTTGCTGCCGAGCTGGTAGTTGATGCGGCCGTCCTGGGGCAGGCGTTTTTCGCCGATGTCGAGCCGCGCCATGAGTTTGAGCCTGGAGGCTACCGCGGTATGGATGCGCACCGGCAGGCGTTCGACCACGGTCATGATGCCGTCGACCCGGCAGCGCACGTCGAGACTGGTTTCGCCGGGCTCGAAATGAATATCGCTCGAATTCAGGTCGAGCGCCCGGGCGAACAAGTGATTGACGAGGCGGATGATCGGCGCTTCCGAGGCCAGATCGAGCAGTTCGTCGTTGTCCTCGAAGCCGGTGGCGAGCAATTCCTCGTCGTCGCTTTCGATTTTGGGCGACAGCTCGGCGCGCCAATGCCGCGCCAGGCGCCGCACTTCGTCGTCGGGCGCCATGCGGAATCGCACCGGCTCGCCAAGAATGAAACGGATCTTCGCCCGTTGTTCTATGGCCGGCAGACGGTCGCAGACGAGTTTGCCCGACTGCTCGAAGTCGCGTTCCGGCGCCATGCCCTGGGGCTCGAGCAATTGCGAGAATATCGGCAGCGTGATGGAAGTGAAGGACATTTTCCGAGTACCTAAAAGGGCGCGGTAGCCGCTGCCGGGCGGGCGAATCCGACCACGGTGATCGAGCCGGAATATTGAGTGCGGCTGCGGCTGATGCTGAAGTCGGTGACGCGCAGCCGCGGCAGGGAATTGCCCAGTTGATTGAGAAAGGCCACGGTGCGGTTGGCGTCGGTGGTGCGGAAGGACATTTCCTGGCTGACCAGCAGCCAGCCTTCGGTTTCGAGCCTTTCGGCGAGCCGGGTCGAATTGACGGTGAGGCCGGATTCCCTGGCGTAGCGCGACAGGTCCTGCTGGATGGCCGCTTCGATCAGGGGGATGGTGGCGCCCGAGAAAATCTCGAATTCCATATCGATGGCCTTGTCTTCCACCTCGGCGCGCGCCTGTTCCAGGTCTGCTTCGTCTTCGATCAGTCTTTCCTCCCGCGCTATGGCGAGTTGCAGGTTTTCGATGAGCGCCTCACGCTGATCGCCCCATTCGCTGACGGCCGAAAAGACGAACCTGCCGAAAAAGACAGCCATGACCACGGCCAGCAGCAGCAACAGGTTTCTCTCGCGGGAGGAAAAGGCCATGGCTCAGCGGTCCGGAAAATAGCGCGCCATATAGGCTTCGAAATTGACGTCGGCCAGCCGCAGATCGATGTAGTACTGATCGTTGCTGGTGGCGCGGGAAAATACGACCTCGGTGAATTGGGGATTCTGTTCGAGTTGTTGCAGAATCGACTGGGGATCTTCGCTCGTGCCCTGGATGCGGATTACGCCTTCGGAGATTTCCAGGTCCGACAAGCGATTCGGGCTCAGCACCTGCTGCAAGGTGAACATCGTTGCGCGCACATCCTGTTCGGGGAAATTCTCTATCGCGCCCCAGCGGTTCTCGAAATCCACCACGACCTCGCGGTGCGCCCGGGCTTGAGCGGACAAGTCCCGCCGCGTTTCGAGGCGGCCGTTCAGTTCGCTGATCCGGAATTGCTGATAAAGGAAAGGCGTGGCGGCGAGCAACGCAATCACGCCGAGTGCGAAGGAGGCGCGCAGCATGTGGCGGCGCTGCTCGCGGCGGCGGCACACGGACACGGCTTCATAGGGAAAAAAGCTGTAATCGGCATGGGCGTCGCGGTCGAGCGCGGCTTCGCATTGGGCGATGGAATCGATCTGCCGCGACTTGCCGGCCGAGGCCGCACGCACTTCGGCATCCCATTGGGCGGCGAATTCCTCCTGTTCGAGATCGGCGGCGTCCACGTGTTTCCATTGCCGCAGCACGCCGGCGGCGGACCGGGCGAACGTGAGGCCGGCGCCGTCGGCGTCGACGAGGCCGGAACGAGGCGCCTGGCTATGCAATATGCGCGGTTTGACGGCGGCGAGGAACAGTCCTTCGCCGGCGAATGCCTGGTGCAGTTCGTGAATACGCTGCGACTTCATCCACAACACGACCTGGGCGCCGTCTTCGCTGCCATGTACGGCGAGCTGGAGGGGTTCTTCCAGCGCCGGCAGGGTGTTTTCGATCTGCAGGACCAAGGCAGAATGGAGATTTTCGCCGCTGACGCCGGGCAAATCGGTTTCGGTGGCGGCAAATTCGGCGGGAGGCAGAAGCAGCAGGATCGACCTTTCCTTGTCGGCGCCGAGCAGTTTGCGTGCACAGACGGCGAGCGCCCTGGCGTTCACCTCGCCCGCTTGTGACTGAAACTCGGCGGCATTGCCGGTTTCCACGTGCAGCACCTGGTTACCGAATAAGAGCAATGTGGCGTCGACCTGCCGCAGGAGTTCGCGGCCGGGGTCGGCGAACAGCAGGCGCCGCAGGGGGGCGGGCAGGCGGGACGCCCATGGTTGTCGGGACAGGTACATACGTCTGTGAAACGCCTGGGAGGCTACTCCCCTTCTTCTACGTGAATAATCAGGGAGTTAGTCGGCTGTAGTGCTGATAAAGTTTTAGTGGCTTCGAATCGTCGCTGCCGCGATGAGAACATGCGGCGGACGCTGTAAATACGGTCCAGCCGCCAAGCACAGCTTGGCGTCGTTCCGGCTGCGCATGAAGCTGCGCTTCATAACCGCTTGCCTCCACCCATGTAAGCTTCGAGCTCGGCATCCATGCCTCGCACGCCCGCCGCATGTTCCCATCGCGACAGCGACTTACACTGTGCAAATGCGTAGACTGTGACTTCGTTACCAACACAATCTAGGACATCCATGTCTCGTTTCTCGTTTACGACGCCTCCAGGCACTGCGGGCGGATTCAACAGCATCAAGGCCTACGTCACCCAACTAGTCAGGCGTGGTGCGCCAGCGGTGCTGGAATCCTGTGACAAAATCGTTTTGACCAACGAGCAATTCGACGCGTTTTGCGAAATCTGCGAAACCCCGCCCACGCCAAGTCCTGAAATACGCAAGGCAGCGAAGGCATTGGACGAAGAAGGATTCTTCCCGCATGAGGGCGACTGAGTTTCTGCCACCCGATATTCGTTCGGCCAATGTCAGGCCGTGTGACTGCGACAAGATTCCAATCAATATCTACTTGCGACGCTGCGCGGCCAAAAGCATGGTGTTGGAACTGTGCAAAACGTTCGTACTCCTGAATCCAGACGCCTGAACTAATTCAAATTGATCGTATCGCTATTGAAGCGCGGTGCGTTCTTTGGCTACCAAGAAGTCGACGATGTCGAGCATTAGTTGCAGGGTTGGGGCGTTGGCTACGAGGTATTTGCCGTTGACTATCATGTTGGGCGTGCTTTGGATACGGTAGTCCTGCATGCGGCTTTCGGCCTGGTTGACGCGGGTGCGCACGCCGAAGGAATTGAAGGCGCGGCTGAATGCTTCCTCGTCGATGCCGTGGGCAGCGAACAACTCGCCGATCTGCCTTTCGTTCTGCAGGCGGTTTCCTTCGAGGTTGATCGCGTTGAAGACGGGTTCGTGGACGACATCGATAGCGTCGAGGGCTTCGGCGGCATAGTAGATCTGGGCGTGAATCTTCATCAGGCCGTTCCACATGGCGGGGAAGCGCATGAAGTCGATGTCGGCGGGCGCGTTGGCCTTCCAGTCCTCGATGAGGGGCTCGAAGCGGAAGCAATGCGAGCAGCCGTACCAGAAGGCTTCGATCACTTCGATCTTGGAGGCGTCGCGGGTGTTGACCGGGACGTCCAGTGTCACATAGTGCGTGCCGTCCACGAATCGTTCCACTTGCCCGTATGCGATGTTCGCCAGCGGCAGCAAAAGAACTAGAGACAAAATCGTGAGCGTTCGTCTGATCATGAGTTTTTCTCCGGGTATTTTCGGAAATTCGGTTTCGTTGAAAACTACCACAGGCCGCCGCGCCTTGCCATGCGCGACGGCTGCCGGGCCTTAGTGAAGGCCGGCCAGGTAGCTGGCCAGGGCTTCGAGTTCAGGGTCGGTCAGGCGCTCGGTGACGAGTCGCATCATGCCGTCCGAATCGTTGGCGCGCACACCGGCGCGAAAGTCCTTGAGCTGCTGCAAGGTGTATTCGGGATGCTGGCCGCCGAGGGCGGGAAAGCCCGCGGGGGCGTTGCCGGTGCCGGTCGGTGAATGGCAGGCGGAGCAGGCGGTCACCTGGAGTTCGCTGTTGCCGGAGCGATAGAGCCTTTCGGCGAGTTCGACGCTGTCGGGGTCGGCGCCGAGCAGGGTTGGCGTCTGGGCGGCGTAATACGCCGAGAGATCCTCGATGTCTTCATCACTGAGGTTGATGACCATGGCGGTCATGATCGGGCCGGGGCGCGCGCCGGACTTGAAATCCTGCAATTGCTTGATCATGTAGCGCGCGTTCTGGCCGGCGATCTTGGGGTTGATGACGAGTTCACTGTTGCCGTCGGGCCCGTGGCAGGTGGCGCACAGGGCGGATTTGGCTTCGCCCGCGGCGGCATCGCCCTGGGCGGGCGCCACTTGCGCGAATACGGCGGCGGCAGCGGCGGACAGCAACAGTATCAGCGATTTCTTCATTTCCTCTTTTCCTGCGGATCGGCAAGCTTCAATTCGGCTGCGGATTATAGCTTGATTCTGTTTGGCTCTCCATTGGGGGTCCAATCTGTCTGTTATGCTCCCCGGTTTGTGGCCTCGATCCGTCGCCGTCGGCGTGCGGGGAGTATAGCGGACGCCGTAAATACGTCCCTGTAGGCTTCGGGCTCGGCATCCTGCCTCGCACGCCCGCTATACTCCCCGCACGCCGACGGCGACTCAGATTGTATGGTTTCTGGAACCTTGGCTTCGATATTTGGAAATTCTTCATGAATTACAGCCAGACGACTTTTGCGTTAAGTGCGGTTTCGCTCGATGGGTGTCCCGTGGATAGCGTGGCGGAGGTGGCGTTTGCGGGGCGTTCGAATGCGGGGAAGTCGAGTGCCATCAATGCAATTTGCCGGCAGTCGCGGCTGGCGCGTACGAGCAAGACGCCGGGGCGCACGCAGATGCTTAATTTCTTCCTGGTGCCGGGCGTTGCGGAGCGTTATCTGGTCGATTTGCCTGGTTATGGTTATGCGAAGGTGCCGCTTGAGGTCAAGGAGCAATGGCAGCGGGAGATGCAGCATTATCTGAACGGGCGGGGGCAGTTACGGGGGATTGTGTTGCTCAGTGATATTCGGCATCCGTTAAAGGATTTCGACCGGCAGATGATCGATTGGGCCCAGGGAGCGGGGCTGCCGCTGCATTTGTTGCTGACCAAGGCGGACAAGATGAAGCGGAATCCGGCGCATAACGTCATGGCGGCGGTGCGCAAGGAATTGTCGGGGCGCGGCGCGCTGGAAGTGCAATTGTTCTCGGCAACCGCGGGCATCGGGCTGGAACAGGCGCGCGAGCGGCTGGATTCCTGGCTTGAGGCCTGAGGCTGGCTTGAAAAATCTATGTACGGATGAGCCTTATTCCAGAATCGTGGCGAGTCGGGCAAGCACTTCTTCCATGAGCGAATCCGGGACTTTGTCGACGCGCCTGCCGTTCCTGGCGGTCATGTCGAGAACGCGAGGCTGATCGCAACGGATTATTCCGCTTGTTTTTATGCCTAAATCCTTGAGAGATACGGCGAATCCGGCTCTCCGGGCGAAGTTTCCACCGGTAGTTATGGGCAGCACCACCGGCGTGCCGGTCAGTCGGTTGAAGGCGGCTGGGGAAACCAGCACGACCGGACGAGTTCCCTTTTGCTCGTGGCCCGCTGTTGGGTCCAGGCTTACGAGCCAGATTTCTCCACGTTCCACTAAATAAGCTCTTTTCCAACCGGCCCGGAGTCAATCCAATCTCTATCCTCCGGGGAAGTCCCGATGGTCTCGTCGCATTGATCCAGAAGTTCTTGAAGCGAATAGCTCGGCCGCGTATGCGGCTTGATGATGAGGCAGCCCTCGTCCACTTCGATCTCGACGCTGGCGCCGGCCCCGACTTTCATCGTGTTAAGGAGAGCCGGGGGCAATGCGAGCATGACGGAGCCGCCTACTTTACGCAGTTTTGCTGTATTCATGGCTGCCTCGGTTGTTAAATAAAAATATAACTAATTTGAGTTCCCATTGCAAGTCTCGATTGATTCAGGAAGAACTTAGATCAATTGTGCGTAGATTCTATGCCTTAGCCCTTTATTTTCGAGCTGACTGAAAATTTCTAGTAATCCCGGTGTCAAAATCCCAAAGCACACCACACAACTTGTCAATTCTCGACAATATATTGTTTTGCCATTGCCCTGTGCACTTCGATTCGACTGGAGTCATATTCGATCTGTCCTGCTCGTTCAGAACACCAAGTAAAATATCTGTCCAACTCAACATCAAGCTTGCTCGCAATATCACTATTTGATTTATTGTTCCACCATTTCCACCAAACGTATTGCAGCGGTTCTGATTCCTGATCCGATGGAGCAAATGCTCGAGCTGACTCATGAACTTTTATACCAAAAGGCGGTGCTGAGTTTTCGCTGGAGTTAGACTGGACCATCGGTAGGCCAAGAAGAAGGCAATCACGATAGCCTTTATGCTCCTCCATTTTTCGTGAGGCCTGTTCAGGCACATCGCTACCATGTATAACTGGGCCGAACGCCAGCGCGCCTCTTACCACAAATCGATGAAGCATTTCTTGTTCGTTCACGAATTCCAAAGCTAGAATTCGAAATAGGTTGCGTAAAAAATTCAACATTTCTATTTGGCTTGATGAGGCCACATAAATTCCATCCATTACGGGATAAAGCGTTACATTTGGCCCATTCGACAACAATGCCGCAGTATGCAACTTGAAAACAAAGTTTGCGCTTTTTTTCAGAGATCGCGACATCGACGCCTGAATGCCCATCACATCTATCCACGCAACGTATTCCAAAGAAGAGTCCGGAAGGTGGTCAGCATTGAACCACAACTCTGACCGTGGAGTGCTTTCATATGAGTCGTTTTCTGAAATGCTAATTCCTCACTGTCCGTTAGTTCTAATGGGCTTCGTCCCAGTTGTTGCCGATGCCTATGTCTACGACGAGGGGAACGTCGAGGGCGGCGGCGCTGATCATGCGGAATCTTACGCCGTCGCATAGCAGTTGCAGGTCGTTCTCGTTGACTTCGAACACGAGTTCGTCGTGGACCTGCAACAGCATGCGCGCGTCGATGGGTTCGCTTTCGAGCCAGAGGTCGATGTCGATCATCGCCTGTTTGATGATGTCGGCGGCGGTGCCTTGCATGGGCGCGTTGATCGCGGTGCGCAGGGCCGCCCGGCGCAACATGGCGCGGCCGGCGCGCAGGTCGGGCAGGTAGAGGCGGCGGCCGAATACGGTTTCGACGTAGCCGAGCTCGGTGGCCTGGGCCTGGGTGCGGTCCATGAAAGTGCGCACGCCGGGGTATCGTTCGAAGTAGCGGTCGACGTATTGCTGGGCTTCGTTGCGGGCGATGTTCAACTGCCGGCCGAGGCCGAACGCGGACATGCCGTAGATCAGGCCGAAATTGATCGCCTTGGCGCTGCGGCGCTGGTCCGGGTCGACGGCGTCCAGCGGCACGCCGAACACCTCGGCGGCGGTTGCGCGATGGATGTCCTCGGCGCGGGAGAACGCTTCGAGCAGGCCGGGGTCGCCGGACAGGTGGGCCATGATGCGCAATTCCACTTGGGAATAGTCGGCCGCCACGAGCTTGTAGCCGGGCTCGCAGACGAACGCCTGCCGCACGCGCCGGCCTTCCGCGGTGCGTACGGGAATGTTCTGCAGATTCGGATCGATGGAAGACAGGCGTCCGGTCGCGGCGACCGCCTGCTGAAAGCTGCTGTGTACGCGGCCGGCGCCGGCATTCGCTTCCTGGGGCAGCTTGTCGGTATAGGTGGATTTGAGCTTGGTCAGGGAACGATGCCGCAGGATCACCTGGGGTAATTCGTAATCCTCCGCCAGTTCCTGCAAGACGTCTTCGGCGGTCGATGGCTGGCCGGTAGGCGTCTTGCGCAATACGGGCAGATCGAGTTTGTCGTAAAGCAGCGCTTGCAATTGCTTGGGCGAGGAAAGGTTGAAACTATCTCCGGCCAGCGTGAACGCGGTCTCTTCGAGTGCCTCGAGTTGTTCCGCAAGTTCGGCGCTTTGCCGCCCCAGCGCTGCGGAATCGAGCTTGATACCGTTGCGCTCCATGCGTTGCAGCACTGGCACAAGCGGCATTTCGAAATAACGGTACAGCCCTTCGAGGTGGCCGTTGTCGCGCAAGTGCTTTCCCAGTTCGCCGGCCAGGCGCAGGATCATGTCGGCTCGCTCCGCGGCCCAGGCGCCGAAGTCTTCAATGGCGAGCCGATGCATTTCGAGCCGGCCGCGGCCCTTGCCGGTCAGACT
Source organism: Pseudomonadales bacterium (assembly GCA_963666325.1). Classification (GTDB taxonomy): domain Bacteria; phylum Pseudomonadota; class Gammaproteobacteria; order Pseudomonadales; family Pseudohongiellaceae; genus UBA9145. Next base: position 2,950,306 of record OY762706.1, on the reverse strand, counting down.
TTCCAGGTCTTTCGGCGCGGACTCGAGATAGCGTCTGGCGATGGCGTTGAGTTGATGCCGCACGGCGACGGAATTGACCACGTAGGAAGCCAGCAGCACATCGGATTTCACCGGCCGCAGATCGATGTCGAGATTCCGCAGCAGGTGCATCTGGTGTTTGAGGTCGTAGCCGCATTTGGGCTTGAGCGCGTTTTCGAGCAACGGCTTCACGGCGGCGAAGACCTGTTCCGCCGAAAGCAACTCCGGTCTTCCCTCGTAGTCGTGGTCGAGGGGAATGTATGCCGCCTTGCCGGCTTTGGCGCAAAAGGAGATGCCGACAATACGGGCTTCGAGGAAATGGCCGGGTTCGGCTTCGATGTTGAAGCTGAAACGGGGGGAGGACTGCAGTTCGGCGAGCAATTCCTGTAATTGATCTGCGCTGGTTACGACCGTGCATTGCGTTCCGGCCGGCGGTTTCTCTTCGGCTTCGGGCGCGGCCTCGTCGGTTTGCGGGCCGGCGCCGGTTTCGGCCGCGGGCGCCGCCGTGACGCCTTCTGCCTCGAGTTCGCGCAGCCAGGTGCGAAATTCGAGTTCGCTGAATATTCGATGCAGTTCCTGTTTGTCCTCGTCCTGCCGCTCCAGCCGCTTGTAGTCGGTATCGAGGGGCACATCGGTGCGAATCGTGGCGAGCAGGTAGGACAATTCGAGCAATTCGATATTGTCGCGCAGCTTTTCGCCTACTTTCCCCTTGATCGCCTCGGCGTTGTCGATGATGCCGCGCATCGAGCCGTATTCCTTGAGCCATTTTTCGGCGGTCTTGGCGCCGACGCCGGGAACGCCCGGAATATTGTCGGACTTGTCGCCCATGAGCGCGAGCAGGTCGATGATCCGCTCCGGGGGAACGCCGAACTTGGCTTTGACGCCGGGCGGGTCGAGCAATTCGTCGTTCATGGTGTTGATCAGGGTGACCTGGCCAGTAACGAGTTGCGCCAGATCCTTGTCGCCGGTGGAAATCAGCGTCGACACGTTCTCGCCGCCGGCCCGGTGGGCCAGCGTGCCGATGACGTCGTCCGCTTCGACGTTTTCGACGACAAGCAAGGGTAGGCCCATGGCGCGGATGATCCGGTGGATCGGCTCGATCTGGGAGCGCAGGTCATCGGGCATCGGCGGGCGATGCGCCTTGTATTCGGCATAAATATCGTTGCGGAAGGTCTTGCCCTTGGCGTCGAACACGATGCCGATGCGGCTGTCGGGATATTGGTTCAGCAGATTGCGGATCATGCTGACGACGCCCCGCACCGCTCCGGTGGGCTGGCCGCCGCTGGTCATCATCGGCGGCAGCGCGTGGAAGGCGCGGAACAGGTAGGATGAGCCGTCTACCAGGATCAGATCGGGGCTGTCTGTGGATTCGGCCATTTCGGATTCGCTTCGTCTCAGGCCCGATGGAAGATCATCTGCAGCGCCCGGGCGATGTCGGCGGCGCGATGGGGCGGTCGCAACAGGCCGACGAGTTCGCCCGCGGGGCCGACGACACCGATGTGAATGCTATGACTGGCAAAGCCCTCGGGGCTGTCTGCCGGCGGTGAGTGACCGCCGTGGGCGGTGGATTCGTCCATGCCGGTGTGTACAAAAAATTGGCCGGCGAACGCATTCACGTTTTCGGGGGTACCGCTCAGGCCGATGAAATCGGGATGGAAACCTTGCAGGTACTCACTGATGATTTCCCGCGAGTCGGCGGGGTCGACCGAAACGAACAACACGTTGAGCGGTGGCTGCGCGGATTCGGGCCGGCCGCGATAGAAACTTTCCAGTTGGGCCAGGGTCAGCGGACACATGTCCGGACAATTGCTGAATCCGAAGAACACCAGGCTCCAGGCGCCGCGCATGCGATCGAGGTCGAACGGCCTTCCCGACTGATCTCCGAGCGAAAATTCCTCAAGCGGCAGGGACTCCGGATAGACGACCGCGCCGAGATCGTCCAGCACCGCCAGCTCGATGCGTTCGGCGCGGAATTGCAGCAGGAAGACGATCAGCGCAAGCAGCAGCGCATTGAGCAGGGCAAATGCGATCCAGACGGTCTTGCTGAGGCGAATGGCAGCCATGCGCCGCTCAAGCCAGGTAGTGGTCCACCAGCAGGGCGACGAACAGCAGCGCCAGGTAGACGATGGAATAGCCGAAAGTGCGCATCGGGATGTCCGGGCGCGGGCGGAACATCAGCCTTCCGGACCAGTACAGGAATCCGGCCCCGAGCAGCAATGCGGAAATGAGATAGATCCAGCCGCCCATGCCCGTGAACCAGGGCACGACGCTGGCCGCCACCAGTATCACGGTATAGACGATGATATGGACCCTGGTCGTGTACTCGCCGTGGGTTACCGGCAACATGGGCACGCCGGAGCGCGCGTATTCTTCCTTGCGGTGGATCGCCAGCGCCCAGAAATGCGGCGGCGTCCAGGCGAAGATGATGAGTACGAGCACGACGGCGTCGGCTTCGATGGTTCCGGTCACCGCGGACCAGCCGAGCAGGGGCGGCATGGCGCCGGCGAGGCCGCCGATGACGATATTCTGGGGCGTGGCGTGTTTCAGGTATCCGGTGTAGATGAAGGCGTAGCCGACGAAGGAAGCCAGCGTCAGCCAGGCGCATAGCGGATTGACCCAGACCAGCAGGATCGCCATGCCGCTCGCGCAAAGTAAAAAGGCGAATATCGCCGCCTGTATCGGGTCGACGCGGCCCTGGGCGAGCGGCCGGTCGGAAGTGCGGTGCATGATGCGGTCTATGCGCCGGTCGATGAGATGGTTGACCGCGGCACCGGAGCATGCGACGAGCGCGATGCCAAGATTACCGAGCAGCAGAATCCGCCAGGGAACCATGCCGGGTACGGCGAGAAACATGCCCACCAGCGAGGTCAGGATCATGAGCATGACCACACGGGGTTTGCACATCTCGTAGTAGTCGCGCCAGGAGGCGGATACTTGCCGGGCTGCGGTTTCAGTCATTGACAGATGGACCAGTCGCGGGAGGGCGCCGGGGGTGGATTCGGGCGCCGCCGAATGCGTGCGCATTCAATCATTTTTCGCCCCGAATCTCAAGCCGGATCCCGGCGTCGGAGAAACTTCGATCAGGGGTCTTCGAGGCTGCCGCCGACACTGGACGTCACCTCGATACCGTATCGTTTCCGACTCGAGCGTCACTGCGTGGTAACGACGATACTTCCAACATGGCGTTTTTCCATGAACGCCTGCTGCGCTTCACGAAGCTTTTCAAGCGGATACACGGCCGCGAGCAATGGCCGTACTTCCCCGGCTTCGATGTAGCGAACGAGGCGTGCGAACAAGCCGGGAGGCGTGATGGTCGCGCCGGTGAATGTGAGGTCGCGAAGGTACAGATTGCGCAGGTCCAGATCAACCTGCGGACCCGCGATCGCCCCGGAGCATGTGTAGCGGCCGCGGTGAGCGAGCAACTCGATCAGCCGCGGCCAGGTCGGCCCGCCAACGACGTCTGCGACGACGTCCACGCGTTGGTCACCGATAGCTTGGCGTAGCGCCTCGTTCAGGTCGGGGGGATTGCGCGGCAGGACCGCATCCGCGCCCACCGCGGTGACTTCATGATGTTTGTCCGCGCCGCACAGGGCCACCGTGCGGGCCTTGCGGCGCCTGGCAAGCTGAATCAGCGCCGAGCCCACGCCACCGGAAGCCCCGGTGATCAGCACTGTATCACCGCCGGTCACGCGGGCGCGATCGAGCATGTTCTCCGCCGTCACGTAAGATGTGGCGAACGTCGCCAGTTCCGCCGAGGACAAGTCCGATTCTACGGCGTGCACGTTTCGGCCACCCACGACGACATAGTCCGCGAAGCCCCCATCGCGCTCGGATCCGAAATAGCCACATTTTGCCGGATTGTCCGGGTCGTCCCAATCGCGCAGCCACGGGTCGATGAGGACGTTCTGCCCGGGCTGCAGGTGGTCGACGCGCCTGCCCATGGCTACGACTGTTCCGGCAACGTCAGCGCCCTGAACACGCGGAAACGCAATATTGCTCCCGTCCCATGCCTTCGGCCGCGGCCCGTTGCGCGAATACCAACCCTTGCGCACGTTCACGTCCGTATTGTTAAGACCACAGGCAAGGACTCGGACGAGTACCTCGCCCGCGCCGGGCGACGGAGTTGGCCAGGCGGCGCGAAACTCGAGCTTGTCCAGTCCTCCCATGCCTGTCAGTACACAGGCGCGCATCGTTTCGGGCACGGTGGAACCTGAGCTCATCTGGCGCTTGTTCCTGTCTGAAACCAATCACCAGTATAGAACGATCGACGCTCACAATGCCGACGGCACGGGCGTGCGCAACCGCAGCGCCACGATGCGAACTCCGACCCTCGCCTGTACTATAGCCAAGCGTTCTGTGACTGTGGCAACCGGGGAAATTGGAATGAACCATTCGCAAATGGACTATCAGGAAGTGATCGCGTTCTGGTTCGGTCGCCTGCCATTGGGGCCGGACGACCTTGGGGATCGGCTCAAGCTTTGGTATGGCTTTGATTCGGCTACGGATGCGTTGATTCGGGAGCGATTCGGGGCTCTGGTCGACGCGGCGCTTGCCGGGTCTTGCCAAGGTTGGGAGCAGGAAGCCCTGCCGCGCCTCGCGCTGATCATTCTGCTCGACCAGTTCACTCGCAATATCCACCGGGGGCGCGCCGACGCGTTTGCCGGCGACGAACAGGCGCTCGCCCTGGCGCTGGACGCCATCGATCACGGCATGGACCGCGAAGTCGGTTTGCTGGAACGGGCTTTCTACTACATGCCGCTACAACATTCGGAAGATCTGGCGGCGCAGGAGTTGTCGGTTCGCGTGACGGAACAGCTAGACGCGGAGTGCCTTACAGCCTTTGAGAATTTTTCCGGGAAGCAGGCGTCCTATGCCCGCGACCACCGCGACATCATTGCCCGCTTCGGTCGCTTCCCGCATCGCAACAAGGCAATGGGAAGACAGTCCACCAAAGAAGAACTCGCCTACCTTGCCGGAGACGCACCCACCTACGGCCAATCCCCCGCGGAAGACCCGTAAAGGCTAACCAATTACCGCTTCGCAAGTCGCTGCCGGGGTTGGGGGTGTGCGGCGGCATGCGAGGCAGGAAGCCGAGCTTGAGCCTACAGGGACGTATTCACGGCGGACGCCGCACACCCCCAACCCCGGCAGCGACGGCTCGTAGCCCCAATGCTTACTCGACTGGCTCCAGGCGGACGATGGGAGTTTCCTCTTCGCCGCGGCGGTCGGAAATGGCAATGTAGATGTAGCCGTCCGGGCCCTGGCGCACGTCGCGGATTCGGCCCATGTCATAGGCGAGGGTTTCTTCCACGATTACTTCGCGGTAGTCGTCGCTCATGTGCAGGCGCGCAAGCTGCTCGCCCATCAGGCCGCCGGCGAAAATGCTGCCATGCCAGCCGGGGAACTTGTCGCCCGAGTAAATCATCAGGCCCGAGGCCGCGATCGAAGGCACCCAGATGTGGTCCGGCGCCCGCATGCCATCCTGGCCGATGCCGACATGGATCGGGCTGCCGACGGCGCCGTAGTTTACACCGAAGCCGATTACCGGCCAGCCGTAATTGAGGCCCGGCTCGATGCGGTTCAGTTCATCGCCGCCCTGGGGGCCATGCTCCGTTTCCCACAAGTCGCCGGTTTCCGGATGGATCGCCAGGCCCTGGGGACTGCGATGTCCGAAACTCCAGATTTCAGGGAGCACGTCGTTGCTGCCGACGAAAGGATTGTCGTCCGGTACGCTGCCGTCGTCGTGCAGCCGCATGACGGTGCCGTTATGGTTGGTCGTATCCTGCGCCGGATGGATGGTCAGGTCGCCGATGGAAGGGGCCTGGCGGTCGCCGACGACGAGGAACATGTAGCCTTCGTCATCGAACGCCAGCTTGCCGCCGTAATGACCGAAGCCGGTCGATTGGGCGGCGAAGATTTCAACAACGTTGGTGAGTTCGTCGTTCTCGAAACGGCCGCGCACGATCGCCGTGGTCGAAGTGTCGCCGACCGGCTTGGAGAATGTCAGATAGACCCAGCGGTTTTCGGCGAAGTCCGGATGTGGCACGACTTCGAACAGGCCACCCTGACCCTGGTAGAAAACTTCGGGCACGCCGGGAATGGCTTCAGGGAGCAGTTCACCGTTGCGAACCACCCGCAGACGGCCGGGCTTCTCGGTGACGAGCATGTCGCCGTCCGGCAGCCAGGCCATCGACCAGGGCTGAATCAAGCCGCCCGTGACCTCGACCACCCGGTAATCATGGTGGGCCGAAAAATAAGTGTCGGACTGTGCGTTTGCCGTAGCCGCCGCGGTTGCAAGCAGACCGGTTGAGGCGAGGAGTAGCAGAAAACGACGCATAATTTTTCCTCTATATCGGGAATTGGAAAACAGGAACCGCGGATTATCCATTTTATTGCCTGCCATGACCAGACCGTGTGCCTTCGTCAGCGAATGAGGTGTAACTCGGTTTGTCTCCTCAGCATCCATTGCATCTCGCCTTCCGCGGTGATCTCGGCTTCTTCCTCGACCGCCATGCGCACCGGCTGGCCGTCCCATTCGGGCACCGGAGTGGTCACTTGCATTTCGGTGGAAAACCACATGCTGGGAATCACCGGGGGGTCGCCGCGCCCGGGCACGCCGGTCTGGTAATCCCAGAGGCCGATCAGCGGCCCGGCGCCATGTCCATGGTCGCCGATGGGATGGGTGTACATGGTTCCGTTGAGGCCTTCGCCGCGCATCTTCTCCAATACGGACGCGAGAATCTCGTTGCCGCTGCGGCCCACCCGCGTTTCCTCGAAGAGGATGTCCTGCAAGCGGTTGGCGTTGGCAAAAGCCAGTTGCAATCCGGCGGGCGCTTCGGTTTCTCTCTCGCGCAAGACGTAAGCCATGTGCTGGGTGTCGGTCGCCATGCCCAGCGCCACCAGGCCGAAATCGCAATGCAGCACATCGCCGCGTTCGATCACCGGCGCCAATTCATCGGCCATGCTCGCGCCCCGCCGCTGCAGGGACACCGAGGGCTGGAACCACGAATCGAGCCCCAGGTCGTGGACACGCTGTCGCATCCACCATTCCACGTCCTCGGTGGTGGTCTGGCCGGGCACGATCACAACGTCGGAAAAAGCCGTGGCGATGATTTCATGCACTATGGTCTGCATTTTCCGGTAAACGGGAGTCATCGACGGAACGCGCATGGCCAGGTACTCGATGGCGAGCAGCGGCTCGCGCACGACGCGGCCGGCGAATTCGGGGCCGAGCGCCTGCTCCATTTGCTCCCATTCGCCCGCCGAGAGTCCGTCGGCGAAATTGTGTTCCTGAGAGATGTTGACGGCGATGCGCCGCGGATTGCGTTCGCGCACCATGCGTGCGAACAGATCCCATTGATCGCTGCCCCACAGTTCGGCTTCGCGGCCGTCGGATGCGGTCGCCGTGGCGCGGATCGCCTCGAAGGCGCCCCCCTGCGAGGAGCCGCCGAGCGCCAGCCGCTCGACGCCTTCGTCCGGGCCGCGGTCGTGGAAGAGGTAAATCGTGCGCCGTCGGGCGGCGAAAGTGGTCGGCGAGACGAGCGCGCGGAAGACGGGATCCTCGTTGTATTCGCGCATGGTTACGACCCACATGTCGACGCCGTGCTTGCGCATGAGCATCGGCAGATTTCGCTCCAGCCGTTCCTCGAGCCAGGCCTGTTGAGTGCGAGCCTGTTCGCGCAAGCTGCCGAAGGGGTGTTCGGGGCTGTAGTCACGAGTCTGCGTCGGCGCGTAGCCGGCAAATGCGGCGAGCCCGGCAACGAGCAGGACAATCTGTTTGACTTTCATTCCAACCTCCCGCACAAACCTGTCTGGCAGTGCGATTCTACTTGCGGCGCAAGGCAAAATTCTATACCATCCGCCCGCGAAATTTAGGCCAAACTAATTGTCGCGAACCGGATCGTGACGCGGCGATTTATTCCGGGCCAACCAATTCAAGGATTGCCACAATATGTCATTAGCAATCGCGCTTTTCCTGCTTGTCATCGCCACAGTCGTGCTGCATTTCGTTTTTGCCTATTACTTCGACTGGTGGTTCACGCCTCTCGCCGCCGACTGGGCGGGTATCGACTTTACTGTCAACGTTACTCTCTGGGTAACCGGCTTTGTGTTTATCGCGATCAACGCCTTCATGGCGTATTGCGTCTGGCGCTATCGCCACAGAGAAGGGCACAAGGCGGTTTACGAGCCGGAAAATCACAAGTGGGAAATCGGCCTTTCCGTGTTCACGACCATCGGCGTGGTGCTGATGCTGGCGCCGGGCCTGTTCTACTGGGCGGTATTCGTCAATGTACCGGAAGACGCCCGGGATTACGAAGTAATGGCCCAGCAATGGCAATGGCAATATCGTTATCCGGGCGCCGACGGCATTCTCGGCACCGCCGACTCTTCGTATATTTCCCAGAGCAATCCTTTCGGCGTCAATCCGGAAGATCCCAACGGCCAGGACGACGTGGTCGTCAACGATCCGCAGATGCATCTCCCGGTCGACCAGGATGCGCGTTTCCTGCTGCGCTCGAACGACGTGCTGCACAATTTCACCGTACCCCAGTTCCGGGTGAAGATGGACCTGGTGCCCGGCATGATTCCCTACCTGTGGTTCACGCCCAACAAGGTCGGCACCTATGACGTGCTGTGCGAGGAACTTTGCGGCATCGGTCATTTCATCATGCGCGGCCAGGTAGTGGTGGAAACCGAAGAAGATTTCAACGCCTGGCTCGCCACGCAGCCCACCTTCGCCGAAACCCAGAACATGGTCGCCGCCAATCCCGCCGCCGGTCAGGCGCAATACGCGCTTTGCGCGACTTGCCACGGCCAGCAGGGCGAGGGCAATCTGGCCCTGAACAGCCCCAAGCTCACCGGCCAGCCGGCCTGGTACATCGAGCGGCAGCTTCAATACTTCAAGTCCGGAGTGCGAGGCGGCGAGGGCGATACCTTCGGCCAGCAGATGGCGCCGATGGCGGCGACCCTGATCGATGACGATGCCGTACGCAACATGGCGGCCTATATCGTTTCCCTGCCCGACCAGCCCGCGGAACGCACGGTTACCGGCGACATCGCCAACGGCCAGGACATTTACGACCGCAATTGCGCCGCCTGCCATCTCGATGACGGCAGCGGCACCTGGTATACCGACGCGCCGCCGCTGACGGGCCAGAACGACTGGTATCTCGTCACCCAGCTCAGCAATTTCCGGTCGAGAATCCGCGGCATGCACCCGGACGACACTTTCGGCGAGCAGATGGTGCAGATGTCGACGGCCATGGCCGACGAGGAAGAAATTCGCGACGTGGCCGCGTACATCAACACCCTTTCATCAAGTAGAATCGAGGTCGGGGAATAGTCGGGCCCGTGAGCCCGGCAATCGAGCAAGATCGAATCAGGAGGTAGAACATGGCATACGTACCATTGGCGGACCAGGAGATTGAACTTCATCACCCTCATAGCTGGGTGACGAAGTACGTCTGGAGCCAGGATCACAAGGTGATCGCGATCCAGTACGGCGGCACCGCTATCGCCGTCGGGCTCGTGGCCCTCGTGCTGTCCCTGTTCATGCGCATGCAACTCGGCTTCCCGGAAACCTTCGATCTCATCGACCCCAACTCGTATTACCAGTCCGTGACCATGCACGGCATGATCATGGTGATCTACCTCCTTACCGCCCTGTTCCTCGGCGGTTTCGGCAACTACCTCATTCCCCTCATGTGCGGCGCCAGGGACATGGTGTTCCCGTTCATGAACATGCTCAGTTACTGGGTTTACCTGGTTTCGGTAATCATCCTGCTGGCCAGCTTTTTCGTCAGCGGCGGACCAACGGGGGCGGGGTGGACGTTATATCCGCCGCAGACCTCGATGGCGGGGACGCCGGGGCATGACATGGGCATTGTGCTCATGCTGGTTTCGCTGGCGGTGTTCATCGTCGCCTTCACCATGGGTGGTCTGAACTACGTCGTCACCGTGCTGCAATACCGCTGCCGCGGCCTGACCATGATGCGCCTGCCGCTGTCGGTCTGGGGCATCTTCGTCGCTACCGTGCTCGGCCTGTTCGCGTTCCCGGCATTGCTCGTGGCGGCCATCATGATGCTGTTCGACACCTTGCTCGGCACCAGCTTCTTCATGCCGGCGGTGATCGAGTCCGGCGCCGCGCTCGACTACGACGGCGGCAGCCCGATCCTGTTCCAGCATTTGTTCTGGTTCTTCGGCCATCCGGAAGTGTATATCGTGGCCCTGCCGGCCTTCGGCCTGGTATCCGACGTGCTCAGCACCCACGCCCGCAAGAACATCTTCGGCTATCGCATGATGGTCTGGGCGATCATCGCCATCGGCCTGCTCAGCTTCATCGTCTGGGCGCATCACATGTATGTCAGCGGCATGCACCCCTATTTCGGATTCTTCTTCGCCACCACCACGCTGATCATCGCGGTGCCGACGGCGCTCAAGGTCTACAACTGGGTGCTGACGCTCTGGGAAGGCGACATCCGCATGAACGCACCGATGTATTTCGCCATCGGTTTCATATTCACCTTCATTCACGGCGGCCTCACCGGCCTGTTCCTGGGCAACGTGGTGATCGACCTGCCCCTGTCCGACACCTATTTCGTGGTGGCGCATTTCCACATGGTGATGGGCGTTTCGCCGATCCTGGTGCTGTTTGCGGCGCTGTACCACTGGTTCCCGAAGATGTCGGGCCGCATGTACCACGAGGGCATGGCCAAGCTGCATTTCTGGTGTACCTTCCTCGGCACCTACGCCATCTACCTGCCGATGCACTATCTCGGCATCCACGGTGTACCGCGGCGCTATTACGCGCTCGGCACGACCGAGTTCATGGCGCCGGCGACGCAGGACGCCAATACCGCGATCACCATCGCGGCGCTGTTCGTCGGCGCTTCCCAGTTGCTGTTCTTCATCAACGTGATCTGGAGCCTGCGCAGCGGCGAGAAGTCCGGGCCCAACCCATGGGGCGCCAATTCGCTCGAATGGCAGACTCCGGATACTCCGCCGATCCACGGCAACTGGGGCGACGAACTGCCGACGGTTTACCGCTGGGCCTATGACTACAGCGTGCCCGGCGCGCACGAGGACTTCATCCCGCAGAACACGCCGGAAAGCGAAGAGCCGACGGTGGACGAAGAACATTTCGACCCGGACCACGACGTATCCAAGGCGGATTTGTGAAATCGCTAAAACATCTGGCCGACAAGCCCTGGGAAAAGAAGGGCATCATCGGCGGGCTCAAGCCCGAAGGCGCCTTCGACACCGCGGCGGAGAAAGTGGCTCTCGGCTTCTTCCTCGTCGTAGCCACGGTGCTGTTCAGCCTGTTCACGGTCAGCTATTTCATCCGCATGGAACTGCCGGACTGGCGGCCGCTGGCCGAGCCGGCGCAGTTGTGGCTCAACACCGGCCTGCTGGTATCGAGCAGTGTGCTGTTTCAACTCGCCCGCAACAAGGTGAAGCGCGGCGAAGCGCGCAATGTGTTCACGCTGTATCTGGCTGGGGGCGTTCTCGCCTTCCTGTTCATCGGCGGGCAACTGATGGTCTGGGGCGGTCTGCAGGAAGCCGGCGTTTATCTGACTCCCAATCCAGCGGCTTCGTTCTACTACCTGCTCACCGGAGTGCATGCCGTGCACCTGCTCGGCGGGCTTTGGGTCTGGAGCAAGACCTCAATCCGGCTGCTGTCGGGCAGCGAGCCGAAAGACGTTCGGCTGAGCATCGAATTGTGCACCCTCTACTGGCATTTCCTGCTGGTAGTGTGGCTGGTGATGTTCGCAATACTTTCAAACACATAGGCGCCGGCGGACCGGCGATCAACAGGAACTGACTCGAATGAGTGAAGCTGCAGCAACAAGCGTCGCCCCCGCGGATGGGGTAACAGGCCTGCTCGACGACTGGACGGCCGACAAGCAGGCCTATCATGTGCCCTGGGGCAAGGCCATGATGTGGATCTTCCTGGTCAGCGACACCTTCATTTTCACCTGCTTTCTGACCGGCTATCTCAATGTGCGCATGACCACGACCCAGCCGTGGCCGCCGCAAAGCGAAATTTTTGCCTTGAGTTTCGGCGGGGCGCCCATTCCGCTGATCCTGATCGCGATCATGACTTTCGTGCTGATTACGAGTTCAGGCACGATGGCGCTGGCGGTGAACTACGGTTACCGCAAAGACAAGACCAGGACAATCGGGTTCATAATCGCTACCGCCGTGTTCGGGGCGACATTCGTCGGCATGCAGGCGTTCGAATGGTCCAAGCTGATCCTCGAGGAAGGCGTGCGGCCCTGGGGCAACCCCTTCGGGGCGCCGCAATTCGGCTCGGTGTTCTTCATGGTCACGGGATTCCACGGGCTGCACGTATCGGCCGGTGTGATCTACCTGTTATGGGTGGCGCGGCGCATCTGGGCCGGCTACTACGACAAGAAAGGCTTCGAGATCGTCGAAATCGCCGGGCTCTACTGGCACTTCGTCGATCTTGTGTGGGTATTCATCTTCGCATTCTTCTATCTTCTGTAAGAGGAGACAGCAATGGCATCGTCATCGGAAACCGCGGGACAACAGCATCCGCTGGGCATTTACTACAAGATCTGGATACTGCTTTTCGTAGTCAGCGGCTTTTCCTACGCGGTCGACTATTTCGACGTGCAGGGCGCCATGCGCTGGACGCTGGTCATCGTTTTCATGCTGGTCAAGGCCGGTTTCATCATCGCGATCTTCATGCATGCGTTCTGGGAACGGCTGGCGCTATGCCTGACGATTCTCGGCCCGCCGGGGGTTCTGCTGCTGTTGATCGGCTTCATGGCCGTGGAAGGCAATTACACGGAAGGCGCCCGCTTCGAGTTCATGGGGCACGACCCCGACGCAGTGGCGCTGACGCCGGCCCAAGTCCATGGGACCGCCGGAGAAGACCACGGCGAAGGGGGCGTTACCGCCGAAGCCCACTAGTTCCCCTTTTAGAAATTCCAATTCTGCATCAGAGCCCGGATCAACGGGCTCCACACTCCAAGGCGCCGTGGGCGGGAGCGCCTTTTCGCGTCGTTGAGGCGGCGCGCTACATGGACGTGTAAAGCAACGCCGAATCGATTCGAGTCGAGACAGGATGTCTCGGCGAGATTTAGCGAAAAGGCGCTCCCGCCCACGGCGTCGCTCGAAGCCTGCGTATAACCGGGTCGGTCACCGGCAAGATGCCACGCCAGATGCGGAACGACTCGGCCGCCTGTTCGACCAGCATGCCGAGGCCGTCCGCCGCGGCCGCGGCGCCGGCATCCCGCGCCCAGCGCACGAAGGCCGTATCTTCATCTCCGTAGACCATGTCGTAACAACAGCAGCCGCTTGCAAGCCAGGCCTCGTCGACTTCGGGCAGGTTTCCTTGCAGGCTGGATGAAGTGCCGTTGACGATCAGGTCGAACTGTTGTCCGCGCAACTCACCGATGCTCGCCGCCGTCAGGCTGCCGGAGAAATCCCGCGCGAGTTCGGAAGCTCGCTCGGCGGTTCGATTCCAGACCGTCATCGAGGCGGGCGATTCCTCCTCAAGCGCAGGCACGACGCCGCGCACCGCGCCGCCGGCGCCGAGCAGCAATATGCGGCGGCCGCCGATTTCGATGCCGAGATTGTCGCGAAAGTCGCGCACGAGTCCGATGCCGTCGGTGTTGGCGCCGGCGAGTTCGCCTTCGCGCAGATACAGCGTATTGACCGCCTTTGACCGGGCTGCGTTGGGCGTTAGCTGCCGGCACATGGCCCAGGCCGACTGTTTGAACGGCACGGTAACGTTCAGGCCGCCGCCGCCGTCAGCGAAAAACCTGCCGACCATACTCTCGAAACTGTCTTCAGCGCCAAGAATCGCTTCATAGGTGATCGCCTCGCCGGTCTGTTGCGCGAACAGCGAATGAATCAGCGGCGATTTGCTTTGGGCGATCGGGTTGCCGACTACGGCGTAACGGGCGGGAAGCGTGTTCATACCCATTGCTTCGGCACCAGGTAATAGCTGGTGAGTTTTTCTTCCTCGCTGCCGGGCTCGGCCTGCCAGTTATAGACCCAGCGAACCGCCGGCGGCAGCGACATCAGGATCGACTCGATTCTGCCGACTCCCGATTGCAGCCCGAACAAGGTTCCCCGGTCGTAAACCAGGTTGAATTCGGCGTAGCGGCCGCGGCGATATTCCTGGAATTTGCGTTGCGCGGCGGTCCAGGCACAGGACTTGCGGCGCGCGACGATGGGCAGATAGGCCTCGATATAACTTTCTGCCAATGCGCGGACGAGAGCGAAACTGCGCTCAAAACCGCCTTCATTGAGATCGTCGAAGAAAAGACCACCGATGCCGCGATGCTCGTCGCGATGCTTCAGGTAGAAATAGTCGTCGCAATTTTGTTTGAAGCGCAAATAGAGTCCCGGTTCGAAACGATCGCAGGCGTTTTTCGCGCTCCTGTGCCAGTGCGCGCAATCCTCGTCAAAGCCGTAATACGGAGTCAGGTCGTAGCCGCCGCCGAACCACCAGACCGGATTGTCGCCGGTGGTGGCGAACATGCGGAAATTGGCGTGGGAAGTCGGCACGAAGGGATTCTCCGGATGGACAACCAAAGACACTCCCATTGCCTGATAGCCGCGCCCGGCGAGTTCCGGCCGGGTGGCGGTAGCCGAAGGCGGCAGCGCCTTTCCGAACACGTGGGAGAAGTTCACGCCAGCCTTTTCGAACACGGCGCCTTCGCTCATCACCCGGGAAATGCCGCCGCCACCGTCGCCGCGGTCCCAGCGGTCGGTGACAAATTCGCCGGCGCCGTCCTCGGTGGTCAGACGCGCACAGACTTCTTCCTGCAATTCGAGCAGGAACTTTCGCACCGCGTCCGTATCCACTTTGCTCATCGCCGATTACTCGAGAATAGTCTGCCGCTCTTCAACGGATGTGTTCGCCCGTGACCAGGTCGCGAATTTCGGACGGCTTGTCATGCGCGCCCAACTCGCCTTCGATCAGGCAGCCGATGGCATCGCCGAACTGACGCCGTACTTCGTCGATCGATCGAAACTCGGGCTTGCCCGCGAGATTGGCCGAGGTGGAAACGATCGGCTCGCCGAACGCCATGCACAGTTCCCGGACAACGGGGTGATCGCTCACCCGAATCGCCACTGCCGGATGTTCGCCCCGAATCCACTCGGGGTAAAGCAGGGCCGGGTCCGGCACAAGCCAGGTGACGTGCCCGGGCCAGGTTTCCCGCAAGACGGCAATCTGATCGATGGTGAGTTGCGTCAGCAACTTTCCGATTTGCTCCATCCCCGCCGCGACGAGCAACAGGCCCTTGTTGACCGGACGTTGTTTCAACCGCAGCAGTCGATACACGGCTTTGCGGTTGAACGGGTCGCAACCGATCCCCCAGACCGCCTCGGTAGGGTAGGCGATCAACTCGCCTTCCCGCAGCCGTTTCGCGGCCTCGGTGGCCCGGCTTTCGGTCACCGGCGGCGAAGCTTCACTGCTGTTCCTGCAACGCCCGATCCTGAGCCTTGACGTTTTCGCCGCTGGCCCGGCGGTCCGCGGCGACGCGCTCGGCGAGGTCGCCGTCGGCCAGGGCCAGGATCTGAGCCGCGAGATAGGCGGCATTGCGCGCCCCGGTTTTGCCGATGGCGACGGACGCAACAGGTACGCCAGCGGGCATTTGTACAGTGGATAACAAGGCGTCGAATCCTTTCAGCGGTCCGCCTTCCATGGGCACGCCGATTACGGGGCGGGTAGTATGGGCGGCAATGGCGCCGGCAAGATGAGCGGCGAGGCCGGCGCCGGCGATAAAGACCTGGCAGCCGCGTTCGACGGCGTTCTCGACATATTGCCGGGTGGCTTCGGGGGTGCGATGGGCGGAACTGATCTTGATCTCATAACGGATGCCGAAATTCCGCAAGACTTCGGCGCCTGCCTGCATGGCTTCGAGGTCGGATTTAGACCCCATCAAGATGGCTACAAACGGAGAACTCATCAGCCCCTCTCCCCTGTGAAAAACGGGAAAAGCTATACTAGTAGCAATGCCTATGCAAGTTGGATCGGTTGGTGCTGGAGACCATTTGTTAAGTCAGGCGGGAAAGTAGCGGCCTCCCTGTTGGATCACCGTTCCGGTCAGTTCCAGTTCGAGGAGTTTAACCATCAGTTGTTGCTGGGTGAGGCCTGTCTGGACGGACAGGGATTCGGGGAGGGTACCGGATTCTTCGATCAGGGCGAGCAGTCTGGCGTCGCCGGGGTTGACTGAGGACTTGCCTGCAGGGACGCTTGGCGAATTGGAGCGGAAACGGTCGAGGGGGATGATTTCCGGCAATTCCTGGAGGATGTCTTCCGGGGACTCGACCAGCGTTGCGCCCTGGCGGATCAGTTGGTGGCAGCCCCGGGAGAACAAGCTTGAGACCGGGCCCGGCATGGCGAATATTTCCCGGTTTTGCTGCAAGGCCAGTTTGGCCGTGACCAGGGAGCCGCTCTTCAGGCTTGCTTCGATTACCACGACGCCCGCCGCGAGTCCGCTGACGATTCGATTGCGGCGGGGGAAATTCATCGGGATTGCCGGCGCGCCAAGGGGAAATTCCGAGACCAGCGTGCCCTGGGCCCGAATCCGCTCGCGCAATTCGCGATTGCGGGCCGGGTAGCAGACATCCACGCCCGTGCCCATGACCGCGATCGTGTACCCGCCTGCATCGAGCGCGCCCTTGTGCGCAGCCGTATCGATACCGAGCGCCATTCCCGAACAGATGACGAGACCCGCCTCGCTCAACTCCCGGGCGAGCCATTCCGCATGCCGTCGGCCATACGCGCTGCCGCGGCGGCTGCCGACCATCGCAATGCCGGGAAGATGCAGGCATTCCAGCCGCCCTTCCACGTACAGCACCGGCGGTGGCGCGGCGATTTCGCGCAGCAAGGCCGGGTATTCCGGCGATTCGAAATGGAGAATGGCCCGATCTTCGGCCATGGCCCAACTCAGATCGGAGCGCACACGGCCGCGGCAATGCGGCGCCGGGGCCGGCGCCGCCAACGCCGCGGTCTGCGCTTCGGAGAAGCCCGCTTCCAGCAATTGCGCTTTCGGCAATCGCCGTACGCGGCTCAAGGGCCCCAATTCGCCAAGCGTTCTCGCCAGCACACTCGCACTGAGCGCACCGTGGTGCATTAGGCCGAGGTAGTCTTTGAGCAGAGCATCGTCCATGACAGAATTTCCCTTGGGCTGCTATAATTTTCGGTTCTGGCAGGCGTTTTTCCGCCCGCCCGACGCGATACCGGAGTTCCGATGGCACTGTTACCGATTCTGGAGTTTCCCGATCCGAGGCTACGCAAGGTCGCCGCCCCGGTCACCGACTTTGGCGACGGATTGCGTACCCTGGTCGACAACATGCTCGATACCATGTACCAGGCGGAAGGCATCGGCCTTGCCGCCACCCAGGTCAATGTGCACAAGCGCCTGCTCGTGATCGATATCTCCGAGGAAAAAGATAGTCCGCATATCTTCATAAATCCAGAATTCGAGGTAATCGAGGAAGAATTGCAGGATTACCAGGAAGGATGTCTGTCGGTGCCCGGCTTTTTCGAGGAGGTCTCCCGGCCCCGCGCCATTCGCGTCAAGGCCCGGGATCAGCGAGGGGAAGAGTTCGAACACGAAGCCCGCGGATTGCTGGCAGTGTGCATTCAACACGAGATCGACCATCTCGAAGGAAAGTTGTTCGTCGACTATCTCAGCCCGCTCAAACGGCAGCGCATCCGCAGCAAGCTGGAAAAGGAACACAGGAAATCCGCCTGACTCCGATGCCGGCACTGCGACTATGTTTCGCCGGCACGCCGGCCTTCGCGGCCGCGCATCTGGAAGCGCTGCTTGATTCTCCCCACGAAATCGCCGCGGTGTACACGCAGCCGGACCGCCCGGCGGGGCGCGGCCGCAAGCTCACACCGAGCGCCGTGGGCAAAGTCGCGAAAACTCACGAATTGCCCTTGCACAAACCGGCCGGCCTGCGGGAAGAAGAGCAAGCGCGCCTGCTGGCCTCATTCAAGCCCGATGTATTGGTCGTCGCCGCTTACGGGCTGATTCTGCCAGCGGCGATTCTTGAAATTCCGCGATTTGGCTGCGTGAACGTTCATGCCTCGCTATTGCCGCGCTGGCGGGGCGCGGCGCCGATCGAACGCGCCTTGCTCGCCGGAGACGGTCATACCGGCATCACCATCATGCGCATGAATGAGGGCCTCGATACCGGCGACATCCTGCATCAGCAAGTAGTCGAGATCACGGACGGAGACGACCGCGATGACCTGGAGTCGAAACTTATCGAGGCGGGCCGCGCCGCCTTGCTGCACAGTCTTGCAAATCTTGAGGAACTGCTGACCGGGGCGAAGCGGCAGGACGAAAGCCTGGCGACTTACGCGCACAAGCTGGACAAGGCCGATGCGCGGATAGACTGGTCCGCTCCCGCGGAGCACATCGGACGGCAAGTGCGGGCCGGCGTCGGCCGCGCGCCGGCGTTTACCTGCATTTGCGGGCAACGCGTCCGCTTGTTGCGCGGCGGCCCCGAAGGCCGGGAGCAGCCCGCGGCGCCGGGAACCATTGTTGAAGCCGGCAAGAACGGACTGCTCGTCGCTTGCGGCTCCGGAGCCCTGCGAGTCGAAATCGCACAGATGCCGGGCAAGAAGCCGGTTCCGGTGAGCGCATTGTTGAATTCCATTTCGACCCCCTTCGTGAAAGGCGCCGGCTTCGACGACGCGGCCGAGTGCTGAGCGGCCATGGAAATTCGCGCCACCGCCGCCCGTGTTCTCTCCCGGCTCGCCGACCATCGCGGCTCGCTTGGCGAAAATCTGCAGCCGCACCGGCAATCGCCCGAATACGGCCTGTTGCAGGAAATCTGTTACGGCGTCTGCCGCCATCATGAAACGCTCGTTTTCCTGCTCGGGCAATTGCTGGATCGGCCGTTGCGCGAACGCGATTCCGACCTGAAATACCTGTTGCTCAGCGCCTTGTATCAATTGCGCGAGCTTGCCGTACCCGACTACGCGGTGATCGATCTGACCGTGACGGCGGCCGGACAATTGCGCAAGCAATGGTCGAAACCACTGGTCAATGCCGTGTTACGCAACTACCAGCGCGGGCGGGCCGATCTTGACGAGCGGCTTGCGCAACAGCCCGACGTGGTTCACCTGGACCATCCGGCCTGGCTGACGGACGCCATACGGGCCGACTGGCCAAACGACTGGCAGTCCATACTCAAGCGCAACAATTGTCGCCCGCCCATGAGCTTGCGGGTCAATCGGCTCAAGAGTTCCCGCGAGGAGGCCATGCGCGCGTTGCGGCAGGAAGGCCTCGATTGCGAACCGGGCCAGTTGGCGCAATCGTCGGTTTATCTGGAAAAACCGCGGCCGGTCAACGAGATCCCTGGTTTCCCCGACGGTATCCTGAGCGTGCAGGACGAAGCTTCGCAACTCGTGCCCGAATTGCTCGGGCCCGAACCGGGCGCCCGCTTGCTCGACGCCTGCGCCGCGCCCGGCGGCAAGACCTGTCACTTGCTGGAATTTCAGCCGGAAGCGGATTCGTGCCTGGCGCTCGACCGCAATGCAAACCGAATCGAAATGATCAGGGAGAATCTGTCTCGTCTCGGCCTCGATGCCGGCATTGCCGTCGCCGACGCCGCCGACTTGGAAGCCTGGTGGGACGGCAACGGATTCGACCGGATTCTGCTCGATGCTCCCTGCTCGGCCACCGGCGTCATCAGGCGGCATCCCGATGTCAAGTTATTGCTGCGGCAAAGCGATGTGGCCGGTCACTGCGATGCCCAGTTCAGGCTGCTGGAGGCGCTCTGGCAATGCCTGAAACCGGGTGGGCGTCTGCTGTATACGACGTGCTCGGTGCTGCGCCGGGAAAACGAGGAAGTCGTCTCTCGCTTCCTGGCGAGGGCGCTGGAGACGAAAACGCACGCTAAAACAGTGCCCATCACTGCCGATTGGGGAATAGAATGCGGTCATGGAAAACAGTTGCTGCCAGGTGGCGCGAACGGCCCCGACGGTTTCTACTTCTGCCTGCTGGAAAAAAGCTGAATTCCGCGAAGGTGGGCGCTCATGCTGAGCGCGGTATCCTGAAATGAAAATAATCGTTCTCGGCGCGAATCCGGTGGGAATCAGTCTGGCAAGCACCTTGTCGACCGAGTCCAACGACGTGACCCTGGTCGACAGTGACGCGGCGCGGCTCGAAGGGCTGAAGCAGGGCATGGATATCCAGGTCGTCAGCGGCCGCGGCTCGCACCCCGATGTGCTCGAACAGGCCGGCGTGGAGGATGCCGACCTGCTGATCGCCGTGTCGGAAAACGACGAATTGAACATGGTGGCCTGCCGGGTCGCCTATTCGCTCTATCGCACACCGAAGAAAATCTGCCGGGTGCATTCTTCCTCCTTCATCAATTTCAGCGAGCAGTTGTTCGGCAAACAGGGCATCGCGGTGGATACGCCGATTTGCCCGGAAATGATCGTTTCCGACAACATCGAGCGCCTCATCGACCTGCCCGGCGCCTTGCAGGTGCTCGACTTCGCCGACGGCAAGGTGCAACTCGTCGGCGTCAAGGCGGTGTACGGCGGCCCCCTGGTCGGCCAGGAAATCCGCCTGCTGCGCCAGCACATGCCTTCGATCGATTCCCGCGTGGCGGCGATTTTCCGCAAGGACCGGCCGGTCGTGCCTGAAGGCTCTACCGTGATCGAAGCGGAAGACGAAGTGTTTTTCGTCGCCGCTCAAGGCGACATTCGAGCCTGTATCGCCGAAGTAAGACGCATGGACCGGCCATATCGCCGAGTTTTCATTGCGGGCGGCGGCAATATCGGTCTCCGGCTCGCGCGGCAACTCGAGCCGCGCTACAAGGTCAAGCTGGTCGAGCGCGACGAGCATCGCTGCGATTTCCTCACCGGGCAACTCGGCAGCACGCTGGTGTTGCACGGCGAAGCGTCGGACCGGGAACTGCTGATCAGCGAGAACATCGAGGACGCCGACGTTTTTGTCGCGCTGACCAATGACGACGAGGCCAATATCATGTCCTGCATGATGGCCAAGCGCCTCGGCGCCAAGAAGGTGATGGCGCTGATCAACAATCCCGACTACGTCGATCTGATCCAGGGGGGCGAGATCGACATCGCCATATCGCCCCAGCAGGCCACCATCGGCAGTGTGCTCACCAAGGTGCGGCGGGCGGATTTCGCCAATGTACACTCATTGCGCCGCGGCGCCGCGGAAGCGGTGGAAGCGGTCGTGCACGGAGATGTCGCGTCTTCCCGGGTGATCGGGCGCGAATTGCGCGAGCTGGACCTTCCCGACGGCATAACCGCCGGCGCGGTCGTGCGGGAAGACGAAGTCCTGATCGCCCACGACGACACCAGGGTCGAGTCCGGCGATCACGTCATCCTGTTTTTGGTGGACCGCAAGCACGTCGCACTCGTGGAGCGCCTGTTCGGGGCCGGCTTCGCGCATTTCTGAGTCGCCATGCACCCCTCCATGATCATAAAGCTGCTCGGCGTCCTGTTGATGCTGTTCAGTCTGCTGGGAACCCTGCCGCCGATCGCGGTGTCGCTGTTGTACCGCGACGGCATGACCGGAGTTTTCTTCACTACCTTTCTGGCGTTGTTCCTGCTTGGCCTGGGCATGTGGGGAATGAGCGCGCGCACGCACAAGGAATTGACCATCCGCGACGGCTTTCTTGTCGTAACCCTGTTCTGGAGCGTGCTGGGCGTTGCCGGCTGTCTGCCCTTGCTGCTCGCCCTCGACCTGAGTCTGACCGATGCCGTTTTCGAATCCCTTTCGGGGTTGACGACCACCGGGGCCACGGTCATCGCCGGCCTCGACGAATTGCCCCGGTCGATCCTTTTCTACCGGCAATTGCTGCAATGGCTGGGCGGCATGGGCATCATCGTGCTGGCGATGGCGCTGCTGCCCATGCTCGGCATCGGCGGCATGCAACTGTACCAGGCCGAAACGCCGGGGCCCATGAAGGACAACAAGCTCGTGCCGCGGCTGGCGGAAACCGCCAAGGCCTTGTGGTATATCTACTTGTCCCTGACGGTGGCTTGTGCGCTGGCCTACTGGATGGTGGGCATGGAGCTCTTCGACGCGATCAGCCACGCCTTCACCACGGTGGCCATCGGCGGTTTTTCCACTCATGACGCCAGCATCGGCTATTTCGACAATCCGGCAGTGGATATGGTCGCGATCGTCTTCATGATTATCGCGGGGGTCAATTTCGCCCTGCATTTCACCGCCTGGCAGCGCCGCTCGGTAAAACACTATCTGGCCAACCCGGAGTTCCGCTTTTACGCTTTCATACTGGGCTCGCTGTCCATCGCCGCAATCGTCATTCTCTATCTGACGGCAACCTACGATAATTTCTTCGAAGCCTTCATCAAGGGGCTGTTTCAGGTGGTTTCGATCTCCACCACCACGGGATTCGTCACCGACGACTTCAACTCCTGGCCGCTGTTTCTGCCGTATATGCTGTTATACGCGGCGATCATCGGCGCCTGCGCCGGGTCCACGGGCGGCGGCATCAAGGTGATCCGTATTTTGCTGATCTTCAAACAGGGATTTCGCGAAGTGCAGCGGCTGATTCACCCGAAAGCCGTTATTCCGATCAAGCTGGGCAGCAAGAGGGTGCCGGACCGGGTCATCGAATCGGTTTGGGGATTCTTTGCGGTGTACGTCATGGTCTTCATGCTGATGCTGCTGGCGCTGCTCGCTTCGGGGGTCGAGATCATCACGGCCTTCAGCGCGGTCGGCGCCTGCATAAACAATCTCGGGCCTGGCCTCGAAGGCGTATCGGCGACTTATGGAACCCTGCCCGTGACCGCCAAGTGGATCCTCTGCGTCGCCATGCTTCTCGGCAGACTCGAAGTTTTCACGCTGCTCGTCCTCTTCACACCCATGTTCTGGCGTCGTTGATACAGTCAGGCTTCGATAGGTCGCCCCCTCCCTGTCATTCTGCGCGTAGCGAAGTGAAGTCGCAGAATCTCTTTGGGATTGTGTTTTGGTTAGTGGCTTCGAAACGTCGCTGTCTGGTGGGCGATTTGCAGCGGACGCCGTGAATACGTCTGCGTTGACTGCCTTCGCTTGGTTTTGTGCATGCCATCCCTGGCGCAACTTCGATGGTTTCGCCAACCCCCAGCCTTGCCATCCATGGCAAGTCGTTCGGCCCTCAAAAAGCCTTGCTTTTTGTCGGCTGCGCCGATCGGGCCTCACCCTCGCACGCCCGCTGCAAATCGCCCACCAGACAGCAACTTACGCCGTGCAGGACCCTGTAGAGTTTCCGTGTCGATTGTTGCGCGAAAGGCAGGCTATATCGTTTTAGTAAAATTCAGTGTTGTCGGGTTGGCGGCGGAAGCGTTTGTATTCCCATTGGTATTGTTCGGGGCATTCGCGGACAAATTCTTCGATGGCTTGGTTCATGGCTGTAATCGATTCGTCGAGATTTTCGCGGCGCAGGTCGAGTTCCCGGACGACGGCGCGAAATCCGGCGCCGGTTTGCAGGCGCTTGGCGTAACCGCAGAAGACGCGAATGTCTGGGCGTTGCGCGAGTTTGCACGCGAGAGTCATGGTGTAGGCTGGCTGGTCGAAGAATGGCGCGAATACGCCGCTGCCGTCGACCGGCACCTGGTCGGGCAGAATTCCGATCAATTCCCCCGCCTTCAAGGCGCGTATCAGTTTGCCGACGCCTGCCTGGCCGCCGGCAGCCATGCGCAATCCTCCGCGGGCGCGGCTGCGCAGTAACAGGCGGTCAAGCGCGGGGGTGTCCGGGGGCATGTACAGAAAATGTGCGGGAGAACCATAACACATTGATATTCCAAATATTTCCCAGTTTCCCAGATGTGGCGCAAGCAAGATTACTCCATCTCCGGCGGCAACCGCCCTGCAATATTCGTCGACTCCTTCCGATTCCCGAATCAGTTCAAGCATCCGCGGCAGCGGCCAAAGCCAGGCGCGGCCCATTTCGAACAAGGCGCAAAGCGAGTGTTGCAAACTGTGCCTGGTGAGACCGCGAACGCCTGCCTCGTCAAGCTCCGGGAAACAAGTCCGCACATTGCGCGATGTAGTCCGTGTGGCGCGAATCGGCAGCCACGCCAGCAAACTACCGAGCGCCCGCGCCAGACCTTGCAGCAACGGCAGGGGCAAAAGCGCGCCAAGCCAAAGAAAAAGCCGAAAAAACAAATTTTTGATGATGGTGGCGATCCTGGTTTCGGAGACCTATCTTAAATGACTGACGCCGTAAGTTTGAGCGGGCGAGGCATGCCTCGCCCCTACCGGGCCGGGAACGCAGCCACCGCGCCCGATTCCGTTGCGCTCGGGAACGCAGCCGCCACACCCAATTTCATTGCGTTCAGAAAGGCGGCCACCATGCCCGATCCCGTCGCGTTCGGGAGCACAGCCACCAGATCCGGGTAGCGCCCTCGAAGCCGTTGCTCAACGAATTCCTCAGCGTGAGTCGTAGTCGTGTGGGTGTAATACAGCGGGCGTGCGAGGCAGGACGCCGAGCCCGAAGCCTACAGGGATGTATTTACGGCGTCCGCTGTATTACACCCACACGACTACGACGTTTCGATGCCCCAATCCCAAAGCCTCGTTATGGATAAACCACCGGAATTCTAGGATAATCGCGGCCTTTCTTGTAGCCGCTCTCGATTCTGCCGTGAATCCCTCCGCCGACCTGAAAACTTTCCAGGGACTGATTCTGGCCTTGCAACAGTTCTGGGCCGAAAAAGGCTGCGTAGTTTTGCAGCCCCTGGACATGGAAGTCGGCGCCGGCACCTTTCATCCCGCCACATTTCTGCGCGCTATCGGTCCCGAAAGCTGGAATTGCGCCTATGTCCAGCCCAGCCGCCGGCCCGGCGATGGCCGCTACGGCGAAAATCCCAATCGGCTGCAGCATTATTACCAGTACCAGGTGATTCTCAAACCTTCACCGAAAAATATCCAGCAGCGCTATCTCGATTCGCTCGCCTTCCTCGGCATCGATATGGCGGTACACGACGTGCGTTTCGTTGAAGACAACTGGGAGTCACCGACTCTCGGCGCCTGGGGGCTTGGCTGGGAAGTGTGGCTCGATGGCATGGAAATCACCCAGTTTACCTACTTCCAGCAAGTCGGGGGACTCGAGTGCTTCCCCGTCAGCGGTGAAATCACTTATGGAATCGAACGTATCGCCATGTATCTGCAGGAAGTGGACAGCGTCTATGACATCGTCTGGTGCGACGAGCCCGATGGAGTGGTGACCTATGGCGACGTTTTTCTGCAAAACGAGATAGAGATGTCCGCCTACAATTTCGAAGTGGCCGATACCGGGAAACTGTTCGGGTACTTTGACGACTGCGAAAGCCAATGCCGGGAGCTGCTCGAGCGCAGCCTGGCATTGCCCGCGTATGAGCAGGTGCTCAAGGCTTCCCATTTTTTCAATCTGCTCGACGCCCGCAAGGCCATTTCGGTGACCGAGCGGCAACGATTCATCTTGCGCGTACGCGCCCTGGCCCGGGCGGTTGCGGAAGCATACCTGGAAAGCAGGCGCAAACTCGGCTTCCCGCTGGCGCCGGAAGAACTGCGACGAGAGTATGCCTGAAGCCATGGAGACCGCGGCACGCGACTTTCTGTTCGAAATCGGTACCGAGGAGTTGCCGCCTAAGGCCCTGCGCGGCCTGTCGGACGCACTCGAGGCCGAATTCGCTTCCCGGTTCGAAAAAGCGGGCCTGACTCACGGCGACATGCGCGGATTCGCTACACCGCGGCGGCTGGCGCTGCTGGTGCGGGATCTTGCCGAAAAACAGCCCGACCGCCAGGTCGAGCGTTTCGGGCCAGCGCTTTCCGCGGCTTTCGACGCCGATGGGGCGCCCACCGCGGCGGCAACGGGCTTTGCCCGCTCTTGCGGCGTATCGGTGGAAGAACTTTCGAAATCCGATCGCCAGGGCGCGGTCAAACTCTGTTTCACACGGCTGGAGCAAGGCATGGCAACGACCGAATTGTTGTCCGGACTGGTGGAATCCGCCCTTGCCGCATTGCCGATACCCAAACGCATGCGCTGGGGCGCCTCGCGGACCGAGTTCATTCGGCCGGTGCATTGGGTGGTTATGATGTTCGGCGAAGAAGTCGTCGCGGCCTCGATTCTGGGAGTATCCACCGGAAATTCCACGTTCGGACACAGGTTTCATCACGACAAACCCATCGAACTGACCTGCCCTGGAGATTACGAGGCGGCCCTGGATAAACCGGGACGGGTGATTGCCGGTTTCGAGCGGCGCCGGGAGATGATCCGGAATCTGGTTACCGAGCAGGCGATCCATCTGCAGGCCAGCGTGGCAATGGATGAGGAATTGCTCGATGAAGTGACCAGTCTTGTCGAATTCCCGGTGGCGCTGACCGGGGAGTTTGACCGGGAATTTCTTCAATTGCCCGATGAGGCTCTGATTCTTACCCTGAAATATCACCAGAAATGTTTCTGCCTGGAAGACGCGGACGGGCGGCTTTTCCCGAATTTCGTTACCGTCAGCAATATCGCAAGCCTGGACCCAAGCGAAGTCATCAAGGGAAACGAGCGCGTAATCCGGCCGCGGCTGGCGGACGCGCAATTCTTTTTCGAAACCGACAAGTCGCGCAGTCTCGAATCCCGGCTGCCGGATCTCGAAAAAGTCGTTTTTCAGGAAGAACTCGGCACGATCGCTGCAAAATCGCGACGTGTCGCTGCACTTTCGCGTCTGATAGCAGAACAGCTCGGGGTCGAAGCGGATGCCTGCGAGCGCGCCGCGATGCTCGGAAAATGTGACCTGGTCACCGACATGGTCGGCGAATTTGCCGAATTGCAAGGTCTCATGGGTTCTTGTTACGCACGCAACGACGGTGAGCCGGAAGCCGTTGCGACAGCGATTTTCGAGCAATATCTGCCCCGTCATACGGGTGACCGGCTGCCGGAGACGGCGGCGGGACAGGTCGTCGCCCTGGCGGAAAAGCTCGATACGCTGGCCGGCCTGTTCGCCATCGGCCAGCCGCCGACCGGATCCAGGGACCCATTTGCCTTGCGCCGCGCCGCCCTCGGAATTTTGCGGATCCTGATCGAAGGCGAGTTGGAGCTCGATCTGGTCGCCGCCATTGATTCGGCGGTCGGCGCCTATGCGGAACTTGAGCCGGGCGCGGACTGCCGTCGGCAGCTATATGATTTCGTCTTTGACCGATTGCGCGCCTGGTATGCCGATGCCGGAACGCAAGCGTCCGTCTATCTTTGCGTGCGGGCTCTGAATCCGCCAAGCCCATTGGACTTTCATCGCCGGGTGGAGGCGGTTGCCGATTTCGCGGGCATACCGGAGGCCGCGGCGCTGGCCGCGGCAAACAAGAGGGTTTCCAATCTGCTCGACAAGAGCGGCGAGGAAGCCGGGCCGGGCGCGGTAGCACCCGAATTGTTGTCGGAAGCGGCTGAAGAACAACTTCTCGCACGTCTCAGGCGACAAAGCGAAGAGGTTGCGCCCTTGTTCGCCGCCGGCGACTACCGGGAAGGATTGAAGCGACTGGCAAGCTTGCGGGATGACGTCGACAGGTTTTTCGACGAAGTCATGGTGATGGTCGACGACTCTTCGGTGCGCGCCAACCGCCTTCGCCTGCTGCGCGAGTTGCGTGATCTTTTCCTTCAGGTCGCGGACATTTCCCTGCTTTGAATGACATGGCCAAAGTGGTCGTACTGGACCGGGACGGCGTGGTCAACCGGGATTCCGACGAATTCATCAAGTCCGCCGCGGAATGGACGCCTCTGCCAGGCAGCATAGAGGCAATTGCCGATCTGAGCCGGGCAGGCTACCTGATTACGCTTGCGACCAACCAGTCAGGTATCGCCCGGGGACTGTTCGACTCCGCCGCGCTCGATTCGATTCACGAGAAATTTCGCAAGCTCGTGGAAAGCGAAGGCGGCTGCGTCGATGGAATCTTTTACTGTCCGCATGGCCCGGATGATGAATGTCTCTGCCGAAAACCGGCCACCGGACTGCTCGAGCAGATTGAAGCCGAATTCGATTGCAATTTACGCGATTGCTGGTTTATCGGTGACAGTTTGAGAGATTTGCAGGCAGCCCGGTCTCATGGTTGCAAACCGGTGCTGGTACGCACCGGCAAGGGTCTGGAAACAGAAAGTTCTCTTAAAATCGTGCCTGAATACAAAGAGTTAGCTGATACGGCCGTATATGAAGATCTGCGCCATGCGGCGAATGGTCTCTTGGCTGAATCAGTGCCCGGGGAGTGACGGCCGGAGCCGCGATCAGATATCGATATTCTCGGCCCGCAATGCGTTGGTCTCAATGAACTGCCGGCGCGGATCGACCTGATCACCCATCAGGGTATTGAATAGCTGGTCCGCTCCGATCGCATCCTTGACCGTTACCTGCAACATGCGTCTGGTTTCGGGATTCATGGTGGACTCCCATAATTGATCCGGGTTCATTTCCCCTAGTCCCTTGTAGCGTTGCAGGTAATTGCCCTTCATTGCTTCGGCGGTCAGCCAGTTGAGCGCTTCGGTGAAACTTCCGATTTTCTGCTTGCGGTTGCCACGCTCGATGAATGCCCCCGGTTCTATCAACCCATCGAGAGTCAGTCCCAGCGATGACATCATCTTGTATTCGCCCGAGTGAAAGAAATCGGCGCTGAAGGGAAAGGATTTGTGCAGGCCGTGGCGCTCAAGCAGCACCACCGGCAGGAAAATATGTCGTTCGGCATCCTCTTCGACGGTGCAACTGTAATCGATCCGGTATTGCGGATTGTGTTCGAACAAGGCGGCCAGTACTTGATTGGCCCAGGATTCGACATCTTCCCTGGAACGAAGATTTTTCTCGGGCAGGGACGGCGCCTGAACCAGAGCTTCCAGCACTTCTTTTGGATACATCCGGCTCAGCCGGTCGATTATGGCGTAAACCTCGCGGTAACGGTTCACGAGAGATTCGAGCGCCTCGCCGCTGATGCCCGGCGCATCCGCGTTCACGTGCAGGCTCGCGTCCTTGAGCGCTATGGAAGTCTCGTAGTCTGCGAGTTCGGCGTCGTCCTTGAGGTATTGCTCCTGCTTGCCTTTCTTCAACTTGTACAAAGGTGGCTGGGCAATGTACAGATGGCCTTTTTCGATCAATTCACCCATGTGCCTGAAAAAGAACGTGAGCAGCAAGGTGCGGATGTGCGAACCGTCGACATCGGCGTCGGTCATGATGATGATTCGATGGTAGCGCAAGGCGTCGGCCGAAAACTCATCCTTGCCAATGCCGCAGCCGAGCGCCTTGATCAATGTGCCGATCTCGTTGGAACTCAGCATGCGGTCGAACCGGGCTTTTTCCACATTGAGAATCTTGCCCTTGAGCGGCAATACCGCCTGATTGTGGCGGTTTCTCGCCTGCTTGGCCGAACCGCCCGCTGAATCGCCCTCTACCAGGTAAATTTCCGAGAGGGCCGGGTCCTTCTCCTGGCAATCGGCCAGCTTGCCCGGCAGACCGGCCACATCGAGCGCGCCCTTGCGGCGCGTCATTTCCCGGGCCTTGCGCGCGGCTTCCCGCGCTTTCGCCGCTTCGACCATCTTGCCGGCGATCAGTTTCGCGTCCTTCGGATTTTCCATGAGGTAATCGGTCAGGTGCGAGGCCATTTGCTGCTCGACTACGCCCTTGACCTCCGAAGATACGAGCTTGTCCTTGGTCTGGGAGGAAAACTTCGGATCCGGCACCTTGACCGACACCACGGCGGTCAGGCCCTCCCGCACATCGTCGCCGACGACAGTAACGTCCTTGCTTTTCGCGCCATTGAGCTCGGCATCGATATAATTCTTGAGTACGCGAGTCAGCGCGGACCGAAAACCGGCGAGATGGGTTCCTCCGTCGCGCTGGTGGATATTGTTGGTGTAGGGGAAGATCACTTCCTGGTAGGAATCGTTCCACTGCATCGCGACTTCCACCGAAATCCCTTCTTCCACTTCCTGGGAATTGAAATAGACCATCTTGTTGGCGACGGTCTTGTTCTTGTTGAGATAGTCGACGAAAGCCCGCAGGCCGCCTTCGTATCGAAAAGTTTCCTGCTTCCCGGTGCGCTCATCGTTCAAACTGATGGCCGCGCCGGCGTTCAGAAACGCCAGCTCGCGCAATTTTTTGGCGAGAATGTCGTACTGAAACTCGATGTTGTTGAAAGTCTTGTCCGAGGGTTCGAAATGGCATTCGGTTCCGGTCGCCGCGGTTTCACCGACTACGGAAAGTGGCGCCTGGGGTACTCCATGCTGGTAATACTGTTCCCAGACCTTGCCTTCGCGCCGGATGGTCAATTTCAACTCTCTGGAAAGCGCGTTGACCACGGAAACGCCTACGCCATGAAGGCCGCCTGATACCTTGTAGCTGTTGTCATCGAATTTTCCGCCGGCGTGAAGCACCGTCATGATGACCTCGGCCGCGGAGACGCCTTCCTTGTGCATTTCGGTCGGAATTCCGCGCCCGTTGTCGGTCACAGTCACCGATTCGCCGATATGGACGGTGACCTTGATTTCCGAACAATGGCCGGCAAGCGCCTCGTCGATGGAATTGTCTACCAGCTCGAAAACCATATGATGCAAACCGGTTCCGTCGTCGGTGTCGCCGATATACATTCCGGGCCTTTTCCGAACCGCGTCAAGGCCTTTCAGGACCTTTATGCTTTCGGAGTTGTAGTCGTTGGCCGGGCTGTTTTCCATTCGTTTCTCCGCATTCAGGCAAGCATCTTCGCAAGGGGGCGCGAATATGCACTACTTCCAAGAAAATCAAGCCGTTATTGTACCATGTTCCACGTGGAACAGGCTTTTGCCACTTGCTTCCGGGAGGCTGGATTCAAGCGCTTCCAGGGCCACGCACGTAACGAAAAGCTGTGCACCGAGAGACTGTAGCAACCGGAACACGTTTTCCCGATTATTCTCGTCAAGTTCCGCGGCAAGATCGTCTACCAGATAAATCGGCCGTTGTTCTCGCGTCTCGAAGAATAACTCGCCCTGGGCGATCTTTAGCGCGGAAACGATCAGCTTCTGTTGTCCTCTGGACAAGACGTCGATCGCCTTGTCGTTCGCGGCCTTGACCAGGATATCGGCGCGATGAGGACCGTGCCTGGTGGCGCCGTAGTTCCTGTCTATTTCCCGGTTCTCGTACAGCAGCCGGCCAAGATCGTGTTCCCGATTCCATCCGGCGTGGAATTGCAGGCTGATCGACTCTCCCAATTCTTCACTTAAGTTGGAAATGGCTGAAGTGAAGGCCTTTTTCAGCCGCTGGAAGTACTTCTCTCTTGATCCGGTTACTTGTTCCGCCCCGGAAACAAGTTCTTCCTCCCAGGCGGCAAGCTGATTCTCATCGGTCCTTCCGGCCTGTTTCAACAAGGCATTCCTGTGCATGACCGATTTTCGGGTCCGCCTCCAGGCCGACAGAAACGTTTGTTCCACGTGGAACACGCCCCAATCGAGAAATTTCCGCCGCAGCCTCGGCCCTTCGTTCAATAACGAGAAAGATGTTGCGTCGAGTAGCTGAATCGGGATCTCGCGCGCGACGCTTTCCCAGCTTCGAAGCGCTTCTCCGTTCAGTTTTAGCTGCTGCTCCCCTTTTCGGGTCTTGCGCAGGCCGGTTTTCGCCCCGCCCGCCAACTCCGCGAACAGTACGGTTTCGTTCTCGCCTGTCCTTATCAGGGGTTTGACGCTGCTCGTCCGAAAGGATCTGCCGAGAGCAAGATAGTGAATGGCTTCAAGAAAGCTGGTTTTTCCGGAAGCGTTGGCGCCGACAAGTATATTGAGTTCAGGGTGGGGGCTGAGCGCGCAATGCCTGATGTTCCGAAACGAAGTGACTTCCAGCCTGGCCAGCCCGCCCATCAGATTCGCCGACTGAAATCATTATAGTCGAGACGGGCTGACAACAAAGGAAGCGCCATAGTTTTCAACGGGTTCCAGCAAAACAGCGCTGTTTGCGTCGGTCAGTTCCATGCGCACCTTTTCGGTCCTTATGGCGGAAAACACATCGATCAAATAGCTTACGTTGAATCCTATTTCGATCGGCTCTCCTTCGTATTCGACCGAAACCGACTCTTCGGCAACCTCCTGATCCGGATTCCTGGCTACAACCTTGAATTCGTCCGGCCCGAGATTGAAACTCGCGATCTGATACTTCTCGCTGAACAGGATCGAGGCGCGATGGCAGGCCTGCCGCAGGGCCTCGCGATTCGCGATGAGCGATTTCGTGCCGTTCCGCGGAATCACTCTTTCGTAATCCGCGTAGCGGCTGTTGACCAGCTTCGATACCAGGGTGCAACTGTTCATCTGCGCGCGGAAATGGCCCGCGCCCCCGGTAATGGTTACGGGCTCCTCCGGATCCTGCAGCAGACGGGCCAGTTCCATAGCGCTTCTTCTGGGCAGAATCAGCCGTTGTTTTTCCTCGGTGCTGTTTTCTATCTGGATCGTATGCAAGGCGAGCCGGTGACCATCGGTGGCTACCGCCCGCAGGCTTGCCGAATCCACCTCGATCAGCATTCCATTCAGATATGGCCGGAAATCCTTCTGCGCCATCGCAAAACTGGTGCTGTCCAGCAATTCGGAAAGCTGTTCCTGGTTCAAGGTAAGTGCGATCGTATCGATCTCGTTTTCCGATTTGGGGAAATCTTCCGCCGACAGGGTAGCCAGCGTGAAGTTGCTGCGGCCTGAATTGACGTGCAATTGAGCGCCCGTAACGGTAAACCGAATTTCCGAATCCTCGGGGAGCGACCGGCAAATGTCCGACAATTTGCGCGCCGAAGCCGTAATGCGACCTTCGGCCTGCATGTCGGACACTTCGACTTCCGCCGAAAGTTCGAGTTCCTGATTGCTGCTCGTCAATGTAAGCCGGTTGCCTTGCAGCTCCAGCAAGAGGTTGGACAACACCGGCAGCGTACTGCGCCGCTCGACGACCCCGCTGACGAGTTGCAGCGGTTTGAGCAGCGCATCCCGCGCGATCTGAAATTGCATAATTGATTTTCCCTGGGTTCTGGCCGACCGGAAGGTGGTTCAGTACTTTCCGGCTCGTACGATCAGTTCGTCAGCATCCGCATCAAATTGTTGAAGTCATCTTCCAATGTATTTGAGCCGCGGCGTAATTGGGTGACTTGCCTGCAGGCATGAAGCACGGTCGTATGGTCCCTGCCACCGAAAGCTTCGCCGATTTCCGGCAGACTATGACTCGTGAGCTGCCGGGTCAAGCTCATGGCCACTTGCCGCGGGCGCGTGACCGATCGATTTCTGCGTTTGGAAAGCATGTCGCGCATGTTGATCTTGTAATACTGGGCCACGGTGCGCTGGATATTGTCGATACTGATCAGTTTGTCCTGCTGGGCGAACAGATCCCACAAGGCTTCCTTCACCAGGGCGACGTCGACTTCCCGGCCCCTGAACTGGGCGCAGGCCTTGACCTTCTTGATGGCGCCTTCGAGTTCGCGGCCGCTGGCGCACACCTTGTGCGCGATAAACTCCGCGGCGTCATTGGGAATGTTAAGCCCCATCTGCCCCGCCTTGCTCATCAGGATCGCTACCCGGGTCTCGAGTTCCGGCGGTTCCACCGCTACCGACAACCCCCAGCCGAAACGTGACTTCAACCGCGGCTCGATGCCATCGATCGCCTTGTAGTAGCGGTCGCAGGTAAGCACGACCTGCTGACCGCCATGGAGCAGATTATTGAAAGTATGGAAGAACTCCTCCTGGGAGCGCTCCTTTTTCGCCAGAAAATGAACGTCGTCCAGCAATAACGCATCTACCGAGCGGTAGTACCGCTTGAACTCGTCCATGGCATTGAATCTCAGGGCCTGAATCATCGCGTTGACGAAACTTTCGCAGTCGACGTACTTGACCGTGGCATGTGGATTCCGTTCCAGCATATGGTTGCCGATCGCATGCATCAGGTGCGTCTTGCCGAGTCCCACGCCCCCGTAGATGAAAAGCGGGTTGTAGGCGCGCCCGGGACTCTCCGCCACCTGCATGGCGGCCGCCTGGGCCAGTTGATTGGATCGGCCAACCACGAAATTCGTGAAGCTGCACGACCTGTTGACTTCACCGTCAAGACGTAATTTCCTGGCGGCTTCCGCGTCTCCGTTCAGATGCAGTCTGGGTGCGGCATTCAACCCATTCCCCGGCCGCAACCAGGACGTCTCGCCATTTACGCGTTTGGCGTTCGATACGTTCCCCACGGCCGTATCTCCCCCTGACTTCGCGGGGTTGTGCGGCGGCGCCACTTCGAGCGCTATGTCTTCGAGTCCGGGCTCGATTTCAAGCATCAGTTCCCGGATCCGGATAAGAAACTTGGAACTCACCCAGTCGAGAATGAATCGATTGGGAGCTTTCACCCAGAGTAGTTTACCGTCCGGTTCCAGTTCCGCGCTTAGCGGCCTGATCCATGTGTTGAACTGTCCTTGTGAAATTTCGCCCTGAAGCGCCTGAACGCACTTCTGCCAGTTTGCCGTTGTCACTTGTCGACCTCTGCCTTGAGATTCTGTGTCAATTTTTGAACATTCTAGCGGTAAGCCCTCGGCTATTCCAAATTACGCAACCCTCCCCGGCAGACACTCATTTCACCGCTTTTGTCTGATATTTTCATGGCCTTACCGATGCAACGTCACGGGCTTCGGAAAGAAAGCGCCGTAAAAAAAATTTTTATAGATTCCTGGGCCCCCTGCATTACCTGTGGATAACTTGTTGCCAATTTTCTGGCGCAACGCGCTGATCAGGGCAGCCCTCACACAAATTGCATCATTACCCCAAAACCACTAGAATCCGTGCCCCGGGTTTCAGGCACTCTGTTTCTGTCACCACGGGGCCTGTCACAACGAATCGGACACAGTCATGAAAAGAACCTTTCAGCCCAGCAGGATAAAGCGCGCCAGGAATCATGGCTTTCGGGCCCGCATGGCTTCGCGCGGCGGGCGCAAGGTGCTGGCCCGGCGGCGGGCCAAAGGTCGTCAACGCCTTTCCGCTTGAGTTGCCGAAACAACTCCGGCGCTGTGACAGCAGGCGGCGATCATGCCCGGTTTCCCCGAGAATCGCGATTGTTGCAGTCGGAAGACTTCCGGGCCGTCTTCTCCCACACCCGATTCAAGGTTTCCTGCCGGCATTTTCTCATGCTTGCGATTCCCAACGAGAAGGGTGAAGCCAGGCTTGGCGTGGTTGTCGCCAAAAAAAACATTCCGGGCGCCGTTCAGCGAAATCGTGTGAAGCGGCTGATTCGGGAGAATTTTCGCCGGCGGAAAGAGCAACTTTCCGGGACTGATCTGGTGGTGCTGGCGCGAAAAGGCGCTCACGCACCCGGGAACGTCGCAATAAACCACAGACTGAATGCGTTGTGGGACGATTTGCTGAAAAAAATGCGGGCCGCCGGAGACACGGACAGGCAGGAATCGCCTTGAACATGGTCAGATACTTACTCGTCAAATTGATCGGCTTCTATCAGCTCTTTCTCAGTCGGCTGCTGTTGACGCAATGCCGCTTCTATCCGAGTTGTTCGCAATACACGCGGGAAGCCATCGAAATTCACGGGTCGGCCAGGGGCGTTTGGCTTGGCGTGCGAAGAATCTGCCGCTGCCATCCCTGGCATGAAGGGGGTTGCGACCCGGTGCCGGGGTCGGAACTTGCGCGGCCCGAGGCGAAATGAAATGAAATTCACGCGATACTTTCTGTATTCCTCGCTGGCGATCATCACTTATCTGATGTTGCTGGCGTGGCAGGAAGATTATCCGCCGGTCGTGGACAACGGCGAAGATTCGGCGCCCGCGCCGGCCACCGCACTTCCCGACCCTGCCGTCGCAGTCGAGGCCCCGGACCTGCCGCTGGAGGTTCCCAGCGAGACTCCCGCCGCGGTCGGCGACGAAATTTTGACGCCCGAGTCCGCTCCCGAACGGACCGGACTGATTACCGTCACCACCGACACCCTGAATTTGCAGATCGACCCGGTGGGCGGCGACATCGTATACCTTGCCCTGCCCCTTTATTTGCGTGAACTCGGCGTTCCGGACGAACCCTTCGTATTGCTTGAATCACGCCCGGGAAGGGAATTCGTCTCCACCAGCGGACTGGTGGGGCCTGACGGCATAGATCAGAACGGCCGCGCCCGTTATCGCGCCAACTCTTCCGGGTATGCCCTTACCGACGGCGCCGATACGCTTGAGGTCGACCTCCGGCTGACCACGGAAAACAACGTAAACGTCACCAAGCGCTTTACTTTCACTCGCGACAGCTACCTGATCGACATTTCATTCCTGGTCGAGAACCGGTCCGCCGGCGTATGGCAGGCCAATCCTTTCGGCCAGATCCGGCGGCACGATTTTTCCGACCCGAGCAGCGGCGGCCGCTTTTCCCGAACCTATCTCGGTTACGTGATCACCAGCGAAGAAGACCCTTATCAGGAAGTCGACTTCGACGATATCGCCGAAGCCCCCATTTCTCTCGAAGAACCCGGCGGCTGGGTGGGCCTGAGCCAGCACTATTTTCTTTCCGCGTGGGTGCCGGATACCGCCTCGAACAATCGCTACACCCTGCGCAGGAGCAATACCGGTCAATTCATCGGCGAATTTACCGGTTCGGCCCTGCAAGTGGCGCCCGGAGCCTCGGGTTCGGCAAGCATGAGTTTCTACGCCGGCCCCAAGGATCAATACTCACTGGCGGAAATCTCTCCCGATCTCGATCTTACGGTCGATTACAGCTTTCTGTGGTTCCTGGCGGCCCCGATCTACTGGCTGCTGACGAACATAAATTCCTACGCCGGCGGCAATTACGGCGTGTCCATCATCTTGCTGACCCTGATCGTCAAGCTGATTTTCTACAAACTCTCCGAGACCCAGTACCGCTCCATGGCGGGAATGCGGCGGCTGATGCCGAAGATCCAGCAATTGAAGGAACGATTCGGCGATGACCGCATGAAATTGCAGCAGGCCACCATGGATCTTTACAAGAAGGAAAAGATCAATCCCTTCGGCGGCTGTCTGCCCTTGCTCGTGCAGATGCCGGTTTTCATCGCCCTGTACTGGGTGCTGATGCAAAGCGTCGAATTGCGCCACGCGCCGTTCTTCCTCTGGCTCGACGACCTCTCCGTGCGCGACCCGTTTTTCGTGCTGCCCCTGCTCATGGGCGCGACCATGTATCTGCAGACGAGAATGAGTCCCGCGCCGGCGGACCCCATGCAGGCACAGATCATGAGGCTCATGCCGATCATGATGACCGTGCTGTTCCTCTGGTTCCCTTCCGGACTCGTGCTCTACTGGCTCACCAATGGGCTTTTGAGCATCCTGCAACAGTGGTATATCACCCGCAAGATCGACGCCGAATACGCGGCCACCCGCTAGGCGGGCGCCAATTCCCGGAATCCAGCCCGGAATTCAGCGATGCATGACCAGACCATCTGCGCCATAGCCACCGCGCCCGGACGCGGCAGCATTGGCGTGCTGCGCATCTCCGGCAAGTCGCTCGGCGAGTTGGCGAACAGCCTCGTCGGAACCGTGCCGAAACCGCGCCAGGCGCATTTCTGCGACTTTTTCGATGCGGGCGGCGCTGTTCTCGACCGCGGTATTGCGCTTTTTTTCCCGGCGCCGAATTCCTTCACCGGCGAAGACGTCCTCGAATTGCAGGGTCACGGCGGGCGCGTCGTGCTGGAATCGCTGTGCGAGCGCGCGATTGCGCTTGGCGCCAGGCAGGCGCGGCCGGGAGAGTTTTCCGAGCGCGCCTTTCTCAACGGCAAGATCGATCTGGTGCAGGCCGAAGCCATCGCCGACCTGATCGACGCCGACTCCCGGCAGGCCGCGCGATCCGCCGTGCGCACGTTGACCGGGGAATTTTCCAAGCGTATTCAATCAATTACATCGTTGCTGACCCAGCTTCGCGTACTCGTCGAGAGCGCCATCGATTTTTCCGACAGCGATATAGAAGTGCTTGACGCGGAACAACTGCGGCGAAACCTGTCCGATCTGCTCGATAGCCTGGACAGGATTCGCGAGCGAAGCCGACAGGGCGCCTTGCTCAACCAGGGCATCAACGTGGTGCTTGCAGGCCTGCCGAACGCCGGTAAATCCAGCCTGATGAATTGTCTGTCCGGGCAGCAGACCGCGATCGTCACCGAAATTCCCGGCACTACCCGCGACGTGCTTTCCCAACGCATTCTGCTCGACGACCTGCCTTTGCAGCTCATCGACACCGCCGGTTTGCGCCGCAGTGGAGACCTTATCGAACAGGAAGGCGTCAGGCGCGCCCGGGCCGCCATCGACAGCGCCGACGCAATTCTGCTCGTGGTCGACGCGTCCCTGTTCCCCGGCTGCGCCGCTGGCCTGTCCGAAAGCGAATTGCGACGGGCGCTCGAGCCGCTCGATGATTTCATGGAAAACGGCGAAGACCGGGACGAAATGCTGCGGCGCACAAGCCTGGTACTGAACAAGATCGATCTGTTGCCCTTGCCGCCGGCCGCGGAGCGAGCGCAATTCGACGATATCGAGCTCGCGATCATTCGCCTCTGCGCCGAAGATTGCGTGGGCATCGACCTGCTTGCCGCGCATTTGAAGGACTTTGTGGCCTATGAAGGCGGCGAAGACGCATTCGTCGCCAGGGCGCGGCATATTGAAGCGATAGACGAAGCCCGGCGGCAATGCGGCTCCGCAGTCGAAAACCTTGCGTCCCGGGCTCCGCTGGAACTGATCGCCGAAGACTTGCGTATCGCCCAGGCCTCGCTTGGCCGCATCACCGGCGAATTCACCAGCGATGACCTGCTTGGAGAAATCTTCAGCAATTTCTGTATCGGCAAATAAGGGAAGCTCAGATCCTGTTGATAAACCCCGGCGGACACGGGAAAAGCTCTGGATCAATTTCGTGTTTCCGCACAGGCTGATATTTGTCCCCACCCGATCCATTGCTTGTCCCTTGTGAAATCCCATGTCGCGCACCGACTTGTACATGGCGCAAGCCCTTGAACCAGGTAAGGAATACCCGTCTATCAACAGATCGGGAGCCGCCCTACTACTACTGTAACTATGCTTATATTCTTGTTACACATATATAGATAATCTATTACTAGTTATAATTCGCCGCTTGCTTTATTCAGGTCGTGAACCATGCGTTACGGCAAAAGATTCGATGTGATCGTTATCGGCGGCGGCCATGCCGGGACCGAAGCTGCGCTGGCTTCGTCGCGGCAAGGCGCAAGCACCTTGCTGATCACTCACAACATCGAAACCATCGGGCAGATGTCCTGCAACCCGGCTGTCGGCGGTATCGGCAAGAGCCACCTCGTGCGCGAAATCGATGCGCTCGGCGGCGCCATGGCGCTTGCGGTGGACCGGGCCGGCATCCAGTTCCGAGTGCTCAACGCGAGCAAGGGCGCCGCGGTCAGGGCGACTCGCGCCCAGGCGGACCGTGCGCTGTATCGTTCCGCAATCCGCCGCCTGGTCGAGAATCAACCCGGACTTTCGCTGTTGCAGCAATCGGTTGACGACCTCGTCATGGAGGGTGATCGCGTCACCGGCGTCATCACCGGACTTGGCATGGAAATCAGCGCCGGTGCCGTTGTGCTCACCACGGGCACCTTCCTTGCCGGCAGTATTCACACAGGCCTGGCGAACAGTGCGGGCGGGCGCGCCGGAGATCCGCCGGCGCTTGCCCTGGCCGAGCGGCTCCGTGAATTGCCGCTCTGCGTCGACCGGCTCAAAACCGGCACGCCGCCCCGGCTGGATGCGAAAAGTCTCGATTTCTCCGTGATGCAAGTGCAGGAAGGCGACGATCCGGCGCCCTTGATGTCCTTTCTCGGCCGCAGATCCGATCATCCGCGCCAGGTGAATTGCCATATCACCGCCACCAACGAGGATTGTCACGAGATCATCCGCGGCGCGCTTGACCGTTCGCCGATGTATACCGGCGTGATCGAGGGAGCGGGGCCGCGCTATTGCCCGTCGATCGAAGACAAGGTGATGCGTTTCGCGGACAAGACCTCGCACCAGATCTTCGTCGAACCGGAAGGCCTGGATGTATCCGAAATCTACCCGAACGGCATCTCCACCAGCCTGCCTTACGACGCCCAGGTTGAAATGGTGCGGCGAATCCGTGGATTCGAGAACGCGCATATCACCCGGCCCGGCTACGCTATCGAGTACGATTTCTTCGACCCGCGGGATCTGCATTATTCGCTGGAAAGCAAATTCGTCCCGGGCCTGTATCTGGCCGGACAGATCAATGGCACAACCGGCTACGAAGAAGCCGCGGCCCAGGGCCTGCTGGCGGGACTGAACGCGGCCCGCGCGGTCGCCGGCAAGGATTACTGGTGCCCGCGGCGCGATCAGGCATATATCGGCGTGCTGGTCGACGACCTGATTCGCCTCGGTACGAGCGAGCCCTATCGCATGTTCACCAGCCGGGCGGAATATCGTCTCAGCCTGCGCGAGGATAACGCCGATGTGCGCCTGACTCCGATCGGGCGCGAACTTGAACTCGTCGACGATGTGCGCTGGCGTTTCTTCAACGAGAAACAGGAACGGGTGGAAGCGGAATTGCAACGCTTGCGCACCGTCAGGATTCGCCCCGGCAGCGATGCGGGGCGCCGGCTGAGCCGCGCGTTCGAAAAGCCGCTTTCGCGCGAGCAAAGTCTGGCGGATTTACTGGCGCGTCCGGAGCTGGATTATGGCAGGCTGATGGAGCTGGCCGGTCCGGAAAGTCCAACAGTGGCCGGCACGCCACTGGAAGAGCAGGCCGCGGAACAGATCGAAATCCGGATCAAGTACCAGGGCTACATCGACCGGCAGCAGGGGGAAATCGAGCGCTTGCGCAAGCAGGAGGACACCGCGCTTCCCGTCGATCTGGACTATGCGGAAATGTCCGGTCTGTCCAACGAGTTGAAGCAGAAACTGATGCAGGCACGCCCGGAAAACCTCGGCCGCGCCGCTCGCATACCCGGCATGACACCGGCCGCGCTTTCCCTCATATTGGTGTTTCTGAAGAAACACCGGACAATTCGGCGCAAGGCCAGTTGAGCGGGGAATCCGGCGGCGCGAAAGGCAAGGCGGGGCAGCGCGCCAGGCTGCTGCAGGGCGCTGCCGCGATGAACGCGCCCTTGACGGAAGACGGCGCCGGGACATTGCTCGACTATCTGCGACTGCTGGACAAATGGAACAAGCGATTCAATCTCTCCGGCGTTTCCGGCGTCAGTGAGATGTTGGACCGGCATGTGCTCGACAGTCTCTCGGTCGCGCCATGGGTAAGCGGCGGAACCGTGGTTGACGCCGGCAGCGGCGCCGGCTTGCCGGGGATTCCACTGGCGGTGCTGTTTCCCGGGAAGCATTTCGTGCTCGTGGACAGTAACGGCAAGAAGACCCGCTTTCTGTTCCAGGCAAAGTTGAGCCTGGGTCTTCAGAATATAAGCATCGAGCATTGCCGGATAGAGGAGTATCACGGCCCGGCGGACCTCGTCGTTTGCCGGGCGCTGGACACACTTGCGCAGTGCGCTATGAAAACGCAGCATATGCTATCCCGAGGCGCTGCGCTGCTGGCGATGAAAGGCCGTCAGCCGGGCCGGGAACTGGTGGAACTGCCAAGCGCGTTCCACGTGGAGTTTACGGAACGCGTTCATGTGCCGGGCGCATCGAGCCGTTACCTGATCGGGATAAAATGCCGCGTTTGACCGGGTACGCCGCGGCACAATGGAAATCGGATCAAGCTTGAAATGGGCGCCATACTGGCCATAACCAACCAGAAGGGCGGCGTGGGGAAGACCACGACCGCGGTCAATCTCGCGGCGTCGCTTAAAGTCACGCGAAATTCGGTGTTGCTGGTCGATATCGACCCTCAGGGCAATGCCACCATGGGCTGCGGCGTGGCGAAGAACGAGCCGAAACACACCGTCTGCGAATTGCTGATGGGCGAGTCCACGCTCGAACAGACGCTGGTAGGGGAGGTGGAAGACGGTTTCGACCTGCTGCCGGCAAACGGCGACCTGGTCGCCGCGGAAGTGTGGCTGATGGAGAACGGTCATCTCGACGGCCGCCTGCGGGAAATACTGGCGCCGGTGCGGGACGGCTATGACTTCATCGTCATCGATTGCCCGCCCTCGCTGAACATATTGACGATCAACGCCCTGACCGCCGCCGATGGCTTGGTGATACCCCTGCAGTGCGAGTACTATGCGCTGGAAGGCCTGTCGGCGCTGGTGGAAACGATCGAGGCGATCAGGTCGAGATCGAATCCGAACCTGAAAATAGAAGGAATCGTGCGCACCATGTACGATTCCCGCAACAGGCTGACTGCCGAAGTCAACGCACAATTGTTCCGGTTCTTCGGCGACGCGGTCTTTCGGACGGTGGTTCCACGCAACATCAAGTTGGCGGAAGCGCCGAGCTTCGGCAAGGCCGCACTCAGTTACGAGCGCCGCTCGAAAGGCGCCATAGCCTATTTGGCGCTGGCGGGAGAATTGCTGCGCCGTCGCGACCGGGCCGCCGCCGCGGCCGGCGCCGCATAGAGAAGAAGGTAGAAAGACCATGTCAAGGAAACTGGGCAAGGGGCTGGAAGCGCTGCTGGGCAGCCGGGACCGGGAATCGGTGTCGGCGCTGATGGAAGACAGCCCGGCCCAGGGCTCGCGGGAAGGGGAGCTTCGGGAGATTCCCATTGACCTGATCCGGCCCGGCAAGTATCAGCCGCGGCAGGACATGCGCGCGCAATCGCTGGAAGAACTCGCGCAGTCGATCCATCGACAGGGTGTAATGCAGCCGGTAGTCGTGCGTGAAACAGAGCCCGGCCGCTTTGAACTGATCGCCGGCGAACGGCGCTGGCGCGCCTGCCAGCTCAGCGGCCTCAAGGCCATCCCCGCGATCGTCAAGTCGGCCTCGGACCGGGACGTCGTCAGCATGTCACTGATCGAGAACATCCAGCGCGAAGACCTCAACCCGATCGAACAGGCCGTCGCCTTGCAGCGATTGCAGGAAGAATTCGGCTTTACCCAGCAAGAGGTGGCGAAAGAAGTCGGAAAATCCCGCGAATCGGTCGCCAATCTGCTGCGCCTGCTTGGCCTCGAGCCCGAAGTGCGGGCGATGCTCGAACAGGGCAAACTCGAAATGGGCCACGCCCGGGCGCTACTCGGCGCTCCCGGCCCCGACCAACCGAAACTCGCCCGGCAAGTCACCGGCAAACAGCTTTCCGTGCGCCAGACCGAGGAACTCGTCCGCCGCCATACGGCCAGGTCCGATCCCACTCCAACCGCCCTTGAAAAAGACCCGGACCTGCTTCGCCTCGAAGAGTCCCTGTCCGAAAAACTCGGCTCGAAAGTCGTCATCCGGCACACCGCCAAAGGCAAGGGCAAACTCGTAATCAACTACAACAACGTAGCCGAACTCGAAGGCATCCTCTCTCACATCAAATAGCACTATCGGAGTAATTGAGCTCTAGAATCCCCACGGTGCAAGGGGCCGTGAGGGGTGTGTCTTTTCGCGTCGTGGAGGCGTCGCGTTACATGGACGTGTAAAGCGGCGCCGACTCGATTTTCGCCTCGCCAGGGATGGCGAGGCGAAATTTAGCGAAAAGACACACCCCTCGCGGCCCCGTTCGAAGCCACGGAATCCACAGCCAGGGTAGAGATTCCGCGACTCCGCTTCGCTTCGAGCGGAATGACGGCAGGGGCGTCCGGCGCCATCCGAAGTCGTGTTGATAAGCACCCACAATCTCCCTATAATGCGCCTGCCCTGGCGGTAGCCACCTGGTAGTGTCTTTTCGTGCGGCCGTACAAGGTCATCCTGGCGCAGTTGATAGGCCCGGCCCTGCTTGCCGCCACGTTCCTG
Organism: Pseudomonadales bacterium; assembly: GCA_963666325.1. Taxonomy (GTDB): domain Bacteria; phylum Pseudomonadota; class Gammaproteobacteria; order Pseudomonadales; family Pseudohongiellaceae; genus UBA9145. The sequence continues at coordinate 2,906,540 of OY762706.1, read as the reverse complement.
TGGACGACAAACGAGGCCGTTGCTTTCAGTGTGCTTGTGGGAGGCCTGATCAGCGCCTTGTCGAACAGCTACTTCGCGGTTCAGGCATTCCGTTACCAGGGCGCCGACAATGCGGATAAGATTGTCAGGAGTTTCCTGAAAGGCGAAATCGGCAAGATCCTGATCGCGGTTCTGCTGTTTGCCCTGAGCTTCAATTTTCTGGAAAACCTGAACGTTGTGGCGCTGTTTTCAGGTTTCCTGTTTGCCCATCTCATTGGCATATCGGTAACCGGCTGGATGATCAAGGGTTCTGCCGGCAATTCGCCCAGGGCGGCAAGCAGGCGGAAACAGTAGGCGGAAACAGTAAGCGGAAAGAACTGGAGCTATGGCAGAGGCAGGCGCTGAATCGCAAACGGTTCAGGAATATATCGTTCACCACTTGTCCTATCTGACCTGGGGCCGTCATCCCGACGGACATTGGGGGTTGGCCCATACCCCTGAAGAAGCCGCCGAAATGGGCTTCATGGCGATCCACGTCGACACCATGGGCTGGTCGATTGCCCTTGGCGCCGCATTTCTCCTGTGGTTTCGCTGGGTCGGACTGCGCGCATCGGCGGACAATCCCGGACCGATTCAGAATTTCGTCGAAAGCATCTTCGAATTCGTCGATGCACGGGTCACTGAAGGCTTTACCCACCAGAACGCCCTGATCGCCCCGCTGGCGCTGACAGTGCTCGTCTGGATACTGCTGATGAACCTCATGGACCTGGTGCCGGTGGACTGGATCACCGGAATCGCCGCATTGATCGGCGAGCACGTATTCGGTTTCGACCACATGCCTTTCAAGATCGTGCCGACTACCGATCCGAACATCACCATGGGCATGTCACTCAGCGTTTTCGTGCTGATTATCTGGTATTCAATCAAACACAAGGGTATCGGCGGCTTTCTCGGCGAGCTCGCCTTCCACCCGTTCGGCAAATGGATGGTGCCGTTCAATCTGATGATCGAGGTTCCCACGCTGCTGGCCAAACCCATCTCTCTCGGGCTGCGGCTTTTCGGCAATCTGTATGCGGGGGAATTGCTGTTTTTACTGATTGCCGGCCTGCTCGGGCTGTACCAGCTACCGATGCATTTTGCCTGGGCGGTGTTCCACATTCTGGTGGTTCCGCTGCAGGCCTTCGTCTTCATGATGCTGACCATTGTCTATCTCAATGCGGCGCATGAGACGGCTCACTGAGTTCTACAAGTCTGAGATAAACGACTAAAAACCCCGGAGGAAAAAATGGAAATGATATTGGCTTTCACAGTGCTTGGCGTGCTGCTCGTGCTCGGCATGGGCGCGCTTGGCACGGCGATCGGCTTCGGCATTCTCGGGGGAAAGTTCCTCGAAGGTTCCGCCCGCCAGCCGGAACTCGCGCCCCAGTTGATGGGCCGCATGTTCCTGGTCGCCGGCCTGATCGACGCGGTCACCATGATCGGCATCGGAATCGGCATGTGGTTCACTTTCGCCAATCCCTATCTGGCCGCCCTCGCGGGCTGATAACCATCCTGCCCGCAGGAGGCTGAAGTGGACATAAACCTGACCATTATTGGACAGTCGATCGCTTTCGCGGTTTTTTGCTGGTTCTGCCATCGCTACGTCTGGCCCTTGTTCGCCAATGTGCTTGAAGAGCGCAAGCGAACCATAGCCGACGGACTCGAAGCGGCCGCCCAGGGGGAATTGAAGCTCGAAACCGCGAGCCGCGATTCCGCCCTGCAGTTGGAAGAGGCGAAATCCTCCGCGGCCGGCATCATTGACCAGGCGAATCGGCGCGCGTCCCAGATCATCGACGAGGCCAAGCAGCAAGCACAGGTCGAAGCCGAACGCATCATGGTGGCGGCCCAGGCTGAAATCGAGCAAGAGGCGAATCGCGCCAGGGAAGAGTTGCGCTCCCAGGTCTCGGTCATCGCCATCGCCGGCGCGGAAAAAATTCTCGCTCGCGAGGTGGACCGGTCGGCCAACGAAGAAATGCTCACGCAACTGGCCGCGGAGTTATAAGGCGGAAAATGGCTGATTCCATCACATTGGCCCGGCCCTACGCGAAAGCGGCATTCGAAGCCGCCCTCGAGGCGAAGGCGCTCGGCGAATGGTCGCGCATGCTCGGCGTGGCGGCGGCGGTATCCGAAATGCCCGCCGTGCACGTGGCGCTGACCGACCCCGGCCGCTCCTGGCAACAGGTCGCCGACATGTTCAGCGGTCTTTGCGGTGAGGAATTGAACGGGCAGGCGCGCAATCTCGTCAGCCTGCTCGCGGAAAACAAGCGGCTGTTGCTGCTGCCGCATATCAGCTCCCTGTTCGACGAGTTGAAGGCGAACCAGGAAAGATCGGTGGAAGTGGAATTCATCACCGCCTTTCCGGTCAGCGAAGGCGCGGCGAACGATCTTGAGCGCGCATTGAAGGCGCGCTTGCAACGCGAAATCAGGCTTACGGCCAGCGTGGACCCGGCCTTGATCGGGGGCGCCGTGATCCGGGCCGGCGACCAGGTCATAGACAGTTCCATCCGGGGCAAGCTGGCCAAACTGGCCGAAAACATGAACGCGTAAAAGCTCAAGTAACCAGGAAACAGACATGCAACAACTGAACCCAGCGGAAATCAGTGAAATCATCAAGCAGCGGATCGAAAGTCTCGATACCGCGGTGCAGGCCCGCAACGAAGGCACCATCGTCAGCGTGCTCGACGGCATTATCCGCATCCATGGGCTGACCGAGGTGATGTACGGCGAGATGATCGAGTTCGAAGGCGGCATCTACGGCATGGCGCTCAATCTCGAGCGCGATTCCGTCGGCGCCGTGGTGCTCGGCGACTACCTGGAACTCAAGGAAGGACAAAGCTGCCGCTGCACCGGCCGCATTCTCGAAGTGCCGGTGGGCCCCGAACTCGAAGGCCGCGTGGTGGACGCCCTCGGCCGACCGGTCGACGGCAAGGGCCCGGTCGGCGCCGCCATGACCGATGCGGTCGAAAAGGTCGCGCCGGGCGTTATCGCCCGGCAGTCGGTAGGACAGCCGGTACAGACCGGCCTGAAATCCATCGACGCCATGACCCCGATCGGCCGCGGCCAGCGGGAACTCATCATCGGCGACCGCGAAGTCGGCAAGACTGCTGTCGCCATCGACACCATCATCAACCAGAAAGGCAAGAAACTGAAATGCATCTACGTGGCGATAGGACAGAAAGCGTCCTCGATCGCCAGCGTGGTGCACAAGCTGGAAGAGCACGGCGCGATGGAATACACCACCGTCGTCTCCGCCAGCGCGTCCGACCCGGCCTCGATGCAATACATCGCCCCCTATTCCGGCTGCACCATGGGCGAGTATTATCGCGACCGCGGCGAGGACGCCCTGATCATCTACGACGATCTGACCAAGCAAGCCTGGGCGTATCGGCAGATTTCGCTGTTGCTGCGCAGGCCGCCGGGGCGGGAAGCGTACCCGGGCGACGTGTTCTACCTGCACTCGCGCCTGCTTGAGCGGGCCGCGCGGGTAAACACGGATTACGTCGAAAAATTCACCGGCGGCGAAGTGACCGGAACCACGGGCTCGCTGACCGCGTTGCCGATCATCGAAACCCAGGCCGGCGACATTTCTGCCTTCGTTCCCACCAACGTGATCTCGATTACCGACGGCCAGATTTTTCTCGAAACCGACCTGTTCAACTCGGGCATTCGCCCGGCGATGAACCCGGGCATCTCGGTCTCGCGGGTGGGCGGCGCGGCCCAGACGAAAATCATCAAGAAACTCGGTGGAGGCATCCGCATCTCGCTCGCGCAATATCGAGAACTGGCGGCTTTCGCGGCCTTTGCCTCGGACCTCGACGACGACACCCGCGCGCGGCTCGAACACGGCCAGCGCGTCACCGAGTTAATGAAGCAGAAGCAATACTCGCCATTGTCGATCGCGGAAATGGGCATTTCCCTGTATGCCGCGAACGAGGGCTACCTGAGGGACATTCCGCTGAACAAGGTGCTCGATTTCGAAAGCGCCCTGTTGTCCTGGATGAACAGCGAACACGAGGAACTGATCGCGCACATCAACGCCACCGGAGATTTCGACGACGATATCGAAGGCAAGTTCAAGGCGGCGATCGAGCAGTTCAAGTCCACCCAGACCTGGTAGGCGGCGAAGGCAACCGGAAGAGGCGGTGTAATCGATGGCCCGAGGCAAGGAAATACGCAGCAAGATCTCGAGCATAAGGAACACGCAAAAGATCACCAAGGCGATGGAAATGGTTTCCGCGAGCAAGATGCGGAAGGCCCAGGAGCGCATGCGTCTGGGCAAGCCCTATGCTCGAAGTATCCGCGAAATGATCGGACACATCGCCACTTCCTCCTCGGAATACCGTCACGGGTATTTCGAAAATCGTGAAGTCAGGCGTGTTGCCTATATCGTCGTGTCGACCGACCGCGGCCTTTGCGGGGGTTTGAACATCAACGCTTTCAAGACCACCGTCGCTTCCATGCAGGAATGGCATGAGCAAAACATCGAGATCGATGTCTGCACGATCGGCGCCCGGGCGGCGACATTTTTCAACAAGTACGGCGGCAATGTCGTCGCGGCGGTGCGCCATCTCGGCGACCAGCCGGAAGTGTCCGATGTCATCGGCGCGGTCAAGATCGCGCTCGACAAGTTCGACAACGGCGAGATCGACAAGTTGTTCATCATCAGCAACGAGTTCGTCAACACCATGATCCACCGGCCGACGGTGGCGCAACTGCTGCCGTTGTTGCCGGCGGAAAAAGAGTATCTCAAGCACCATTGGGACTATCTCTACGAGCCCGACGCGAAAGAGTTGCTCGACGGTCTGCTGCTGCGCTACATCGAGTCCCAGGTGTACCAGTCGGTCGTTGAAAACATCGCCTGCGAACAGGCGGCGCGAATGATTGCCATGAAGAGCGCCTCGGACAACGCGGGCGATCTCATGGATGAACTGGAACTGGCGTACAACAAGGAACGCCAGGCAGCCATTACCCAGGAGTTGTCCGAAATCGCGGCCGGCGCGGCGGCGGTATAGGACGCCTGAACCAGAAAAGATTTTGACTAAGGGTTAAGCAAATGAGTAGCGGTCGAATCGTACAAGTCATCGGCGCGGTAATCGACGTCGAATTCGAGCGGGAAAGCGTCCCACAGGTCTACGACGCATTGACCATCGACGACACCGAAATCACCCTCGAGGTGCAACAGCAACTCGGCGACGGCGTGGTGCGAACCATCGCCCTCGGCAGTACCGAAGGGCTGCGCCGGGGCCTGTCCGTGCAGGATACCGGCGCGCCGATTTCCGTGCCCGTCGGCACCGAGACTCTCGGACGCATCATGGACGTTCTCGGCCGCCCCATCGACGAACGCGGCCCAATCGGCGAAAAGGAGCGCATGCCGATTCACCGCAAGGCGCCCACTTACGAGGAATTGTCCGTCACCAACGAATTGCTCGAAACCGGCATCAAGGTAATCGATCTCGTCTGCCCGTTCGCCAAGGGCGGCAAGGTGGGCCTGTTCGGCGGCGCGGGCGTCGGCAAGACCGTGAACATGATGGAGCTGATCAACAACATCGCCACCGAGCATAGCGGCCTGTCGGTTTTCGCGGGCGTCGGTGAGCGGACCCGCGAAGGCAACGACTTTTATCACGAGATGCAGGATTCAGGGGTAATCGACCTCGAAGGCGAATCCAAGGTTTCGATGGTCTACGGCCAGATGAACGAGCCCCCGGGCAACCGCCTGCGCGTCGGTTTGAGCGGGCTGACCATGGCGGAGAAATTCCGCGACGAAGGCCGCGACGTTTTACTGTTCATCGACAATATCTATCGTTACACACTGGCGGGTACGGAAGTATCGGCACTGCTCGGCCGCATGCCGTCAGCGGTGGGCTACCAGCCGACACTGGCGGAGGAGATGGGCGCCCTGCAGGAACGCATTACCTCCACCAGGGACGGATCGATCACATCGATCCAGGCAATCTACGTACCCGCGGACGACCTGACCGACCCGTCGCCGGCGACGACCTTCGCCCACCTCGACGCCAAGGTGGTCTTGTCGCGCGATATCGCCGCACTGGGCATTTATCCGGCGGTGGACCCGCTCGATTCCTCGTCGCGGCAACTCGATCCGTTGGTAATCGGCCAGGAGCATTACGATGTCGCCAGCGGCGTGCAGTCGGTGCTCCAGCGCTACAAGGAATTGAAGGACATCATCGCGATTCTCGGAATGGACGAATTGTCCGACGAAGACAAACAGATCGTCGGCCGGGCGCGCCGCATCTCGCAATTCCTGTCACAACCGTTTACCGTAGCGGAAGTGTTCACCAACTCGCCGGGAATTTACGTTTCGCTGAAAGACACCATCGCCGGCTTCAAGAGCATCCTGGAGGGCAAGTACGACCACCTGTCCGAACAGGCCTTCAGCATGGTGGGCACGATCGAGGAAGCGGTGGAGAAGGAAGAAAAGCTCAAGGCGCAACGCTAGGCGCGGCAAATCGGGAACGACGACATGGCGAAAACCATTCAATGCGACATCGTCAGCGCGGAGAACAGCATATTCTCCGGGGAAGTGGCGTTCATGGTCGTTTCCGGCAACATGGGCGAGATCGGCATCGCACCGGGGCACGCTCCGCTGCTGACCGACCTGTTGCCCGGTCCGGTGCGGCTCGATTTCGAGGACGGCACGGAAGAGGTGTTCTACGTCTCCGGCGGTTTCCTCGAAGTGCAGCCGAAGAAAGTAACCTTGCTCGCCGATACCGCAGCGCGCGCCCATGACGTCGACGAGGCCGCCGCGCGCAAGGCCCTCGAAGACGCCCAGCGGGCGATTGCCAATCAGGACGCCGAATTCGAGTATTCCGCCGCCGCCGCGCAACTCGCGGAGGCAGCGGCGCAACTTCGGGCATTGCGGCAATTGCGAAAAGAACGTTCCTGAGCGGCCCGAATCCAGCATAAGCCGGCATTGGAATGAGTCTTGAAATCGTCATTCTCGCCGCCGGCAAAGGCACCCGCATGCACAGCTCGATGCCGAAGGCGCTGCAGCGCCTCGGCGGCAAACCGCTGTTGGCCCATGTGCTGGAGGCGGCGGCCTCACTCGAGCATTCCGGAATTCACGCAGTAATCGGCCATGGCGCCGGACTCGTACGCCGCACTTTCGAAAACCCCGATTTCCCCTTTGCCGGCGTGTCCGGCCTGAGCTGGGTGCTGCAGGAAAAGCAACTGGGCACCGGCCACGCGGTGCAACAGGCCATGTCCGGGATAAATGCCGACCTGGTGCTCGTGCTGTACGGCGATGTGCCCCTGGTGCGCCCCGGCACTTTGCGGGAACTGGTCGCGCTGGCCGACGCCGGCAACATCGCCCTGCTAACCCTGGAAACATCAAGCCCCGAGGGATTCGGCAGAATCGTTCGCGGCGCGGACGGCGAGGTGCAAGCCATCGTCGAGGAGCGTGACGCCGACCCGCGGCAGAAACGAATATCCGAGATCAACAGTGGCATAATGGCGCTACCCGCCGGGCGGCTGCGGCAATGGCTGGACCGGCTCGATTGCGACAATGCACAGCGGGAATACTATTTGACGGACGTGGTCGCCATGGCCCGGGACGAGAACTGCCCGGTGCGCGCGATGAAGATTGACGACGACAGGGAAGTGCAAGGGGTCAACGACCAGGCGCAATTGGCTGCGCTGGAGGGGCATTACCGGATGAGCAAGGCGGAACAGTTGCTGGCCGCGGGCGTGCGGCTGCTTGACCCGGCGCGGGTCGATGTCCGCGGTAACCTGGTGACGGGCCAGGATGTGGAGATCGATGTCAACGTCGTCTTCGAAGGCGAAGTCAGCCTCGGCGACGGCGTGAGAATCGGCCCCAATTGCGTAATCAGGGACGCGAGCATCGCCGCCGGAACCCAGGTGCTTTCCGGCACCAGCATCGAAGGCGCGGCGATCGGCGCCGATTGCAGCATCGGCCCCATGGCGCGGCTGCGTCCGGGTACCGAGCTGGCCGCGGGAGTGAAGATCGGCAATTTCGTCGAAACCAAGAAGGCGAAGATCGGCAAGGGGTCCAAGGCCAGCCACCTTTGCTATCTGGGCGATGTGGAAATCGGCGAGAACGCGAACGTCGGCGCCGGCGTGATCGTCTGCAACTACGATGGCAAGGACAAGCATCGCACGGTCATCGGCGACAATGTCTTCGTTGGCTCCAACAGCGTGCTGGTCGCCCCGGTCACCTTGCAGAACGACAGTTTCGTCGCCGCCGGCTCCACCGTCAGCAGTGAAGTGCCCGCAGGCCATCTCGCGGTCGCGCGAACGCGCCAGAAGAACATTTCGCGCTGGAAACGCCCGGGGAAACGGTGATGCCGCCATGTGTGGAATAGTTGGCGCGATCACGCAAAGGAATGTTTCGGATATCCTGCTCGAAGGACTCAAACGGCTCGAATATCGCGGGTACGATTCCGCCGGCATGGCGCTGATCGACGAGCCCGGCAAGGGCATTTCAACGATCAAGACAGTCGGCAAGGTCGCCAATCTGGTGGAGGCGGCGAAGAAAAAGCGCGCCTCGGGCAAACTCGGTATCGCCCATACGCGCTGGGCCACCCATGGCAAGATCACCCGCGCAAATGCGCATCCCCATGGTTCCAGCGGCCGGGTTTCCCTGGTCCACAACGGCATCATCGAAAATCACGAGCCCCTGCGGCGGGAATTGACCACCGCCGGTTACCGCTTCGCCACCGAAACCGATACCGAAGTGATCGCGCACCTGATTCATCAGGCGCTGGAGAACGGCGAAGCTTCCCTGCTGCAGGCGGTATCGGCCGCAACGGCGCGCCTGCATGGCGCCTACGGCCTGTGCGTGATCGACCGGCAACAGCCGGACCGTATCGTGGTCGCGCGCTGCGGCATGTCCCTGGTGATTGGCGACGGCATCGGCGGAGAGAACTTCGTCGCTTCCGACCCCCTGGCCCTGGGCCAGGTCACCGACCGTTTCATATATCTTGAGGAAGGAGACCTGGCGGAGTTGACCAGCGAGTCGATCGAAGTCTGGAACGGCGGCCGGCGCGTCAAACGCGAAATCGCCACCTTGAACGGCAAGGTGGCAGAAATGGAGAAAGGCGCCTATCAGCATTTCATGCAAAAGGAGATTTTCGAGCAGCCCCAGGCAATCCGCGACACGCTCTCGGGCCGCGTCAGCGAGGAGAAGGTGCTCGAAGAGGCTTTCGGCGTCAGTGCCGGAAAGATTTTCGACAAGGTCAAACAGGTGCAGATCGTCGCCTGCGGCACGAGTTTTCATGCCGGCCTGATCGCCAAATACTGGCTCGAATCGATCGCCCGAATGCCCTGCCAGGTGGATATCGCCAGCGACTACCGCTACCGCGACATCATCGTCCAGCCGGGCACGCTGTTCGTCGCGGTTTCCCAATCGGGCGAGACCGCGGACACTTTGGCGGCGCTGCGCTATGCGAAAGCCGACAACCGCAAGCACGTCGCCACCCTTGCCTTCTGCAATGTCGCCACGAGTTCGCTGGTGCGCGAATCCGATTTCTGCCTGCTGACCATGGCCGGCCAGGAGATCGGCGTGGCCTCGACCAAGGCCTTCACCACACAATTGACGCTTTTGCTCATCCTGGCCATCGTGCTCGGCCGCCGCAACGGCCTGGCCAGCGAGGACGAAGCGCGGCTGGTGCGGGACATGAACGGCCTGCCCGAACTCGTTGACAAGACGCTGCAACTCGACAAGGAAATCCGCAAATTGTCGAAGCAGTTCTCTGACAAGCACCACAGTCTGTTCCTCGGCCGCGGCATCCAGTATCCGGTCGCCAAGGAGGGCGCGCTCAAGCTGAAGGAGATCTCCTACGTCCACGCCGAGGCCTACCCCGCCGGCGAACTCAAGCACGGTCCGCTGGCGCTGGTGGACAGCGACATGCCGGTAATCGTGGTGGCGCCGAACAACGATCTGCTCGACAAGCTGCGCTCGAACCTCTCCGAGGTCAGCGCCAGGGGCGGAAAACTCTACGTCTTCGCCGACGAGGGCATCGGCCTCGAAAGCGACCGCAGTTGCAAGGTAATCAACCTCCCGGGCTGCCCCGAAGTGCTCGACCCCATCCTCTTCACCGTGCCCCTGCAGCTACTTTCCTACCACGTAGCCATAATCAAGGGCACCGACATCGACCACCCCCGAAACCTGGCAAAATCCGTTACGGTAGAGTAAGTTACACGCTCGAAGTTTATACGCCTAATCTACCAGACGATCTGAAGGAGTCAGATTTATGTTCAATGATTTATTCGTGTTCGAGAAGAAAAGAAATGGAACCCAGGCCGTCGGGTTCTACCTGTTTTATTTTCTTACGATAGTTGTGATCAGCGCCCTGTTAGGGCTGTTTGTTGCGCGGGATTTCGCGACCGGCATTGCGCTGGGCCAAATCGGCGCCATAGTCGTTTGCCTGGGCTTGTCGTTTCTGGTGTTGTTCAAAAAGAACAAGCTCCGCAGCGCGGGCCCGGTGGTTATCGCCTTGCTTTCCGGCGTTGGAGCATATCTTCTGGGTGGCTTTCTGGGATTGGCGGCAACCGCTTATCTGACGACACTGGAACCCGATCAGTAAACAATTCAGGGCCGCAGAATAATCAGAAAAACTGATCGAAACCCTGAAGGAAAAAGGTGTTCTGGATGATGATTACAAGGAAGAGTAGAAAGGAGTTGAGTCAATCGATCTTGAGAAGTTCCAGGAGTTGCTCAATCAGGTTGCTGACTTTCCGCTGACGCAGTAACCGTGCTTCGCGCTGATAGGCTGCAGCGCCATCGTAGCCCTCGAAGCGAGCTGCCGCCAAGGGAAGTAGGGACACCCACTCCGACCCTTGGGGAATGATCAAATCGGCCACGTATTCGAGCGAAGGCGGCACTTGACAAAAGACGTCTAGACGTCTTATCGTTCGCCTATGCGTCAACCACTGAGCGAAAGACGCCAACCGGGGGAGGTTCGCGATGCTGTGCTCGCCACATTGCGCACCCACCCGGGCGGCGCCGCGGTACACGAGATCATCCGCGACGTTCGCCGACTCCTGGGAAACAATGTAGCGGCATCGAGCATTCGTTCGTACTTGCGGCTGAACACGCCAGAGCAAATCCGCCGTATCGATCGCGGGCGCTATCAGCTAGCCGCCTTGGCTGGCGGCGTCAAAGAAACAAGGCCTCACTACGACCCCATCCCGGCATTTGCATATGGTGACGCCACGGTTGTCAATGCGGATTGTCTTGATTGGCTGCGGACTCGCCCGCCGGACTCCATCCATGCGGTCGTTACGGACCCACCCTACGGACTAGTAGAGTATTCGTCGAAGGAACAGTCCAAGCTAAGGTCGGGCAAGGGTGGGGTATGGCGGATTCCGCCATCATTTGACGGCGTTCAGCGGTCTCCTCTTCCGCGATTCACCGTGTTGTCGCCGACTGATCGGGAGGAGTTGGCCGAGTTCTTCGCGCAATGGGCGGCCTTGTTGATGCCGGTCCTCGTTCCTGGAGCAAACGTTGTAGTGGCTACCAACCCCCTGCTTTCCTATATCGTCGCCACCGCCCTGGCGCAAGCGGGACTGGAGCGGCGCGGGGAGATTGTTCGTTTGGTAACGACGATGCGCGGTGGAGATCGACCGAAAGGCGCGCACGAAGAATATGCGGGTGTAAGTGTTATGCCCCGGGCTATGTGGGAGCCTTGGTTAGTGTTCCGCAAACCACTGGAAGGCCGCGTTCAGGACAATTTGCGGAAATGGCGAACCGGGGGCTTCCGGCGCCCTTCAGAAGACAAACCGTTCGGCGATGTGATTCAGTCCGCTCCCACGAGAAAGGAGGAGCGTGCACTGGCGCCGCATCCGTCGTTGAAGCCCCAAGAGTTTTTGCGCCGACTGGTCCGAGGCGTGCTCCCTCTCGGCGATGGAGTGGTGCTGGATCCTTTTTGCGGGGCGGGATCGACATTGGCGGCAGCAACTTTTGCAGGATACGCCAGCATTGGCGTGGAGAAGGACGAACGCTACTTTGACATGGCCGTACAGGCTGTCCCACGATTGGCGGCGTACGGGGACGCCAAGTCAAAGAATTACAGTTTGAACGTATAGACCCAATTGTCACGAAGCTTCTTTATGCCTTCGCGGTGAAGAGTTGCAGTCCTCGTTCCGAGAGCGCCGCGGGAATTGTGGCGAAAATCCGATTGTGTGACATGCCTCAAATAGACGTTCGTAAACGTCATCGGGGCCCGGTCTCGGATTGGCTGCGTGTCCGTGTCCACTTCATAAACGAATACGCACATCCATTGTTCGCGGGCGCCATGCGTGTCCACCGCGCCGCGCTGGTTTCTAGGAGTCTGTCGGTTTTAGGATGTTGAATCCGCCGAGCAAGGCGGTCCTCAGTTGCATTTCATGTCAGCGGCCATAGGCCGCGCGATTCCCGATTTCGGTGGCTGGGGCGGTATGGTATCGCCCCCACATGCGTATTTGGCATGACAGCGTCGCCAATGTCCGCTCGCGGGCGGAAAACGGGGGGTGGAGCGCCTCAACGCAAGGCGTGCATCCGTTTCAGGTTCCACGCCAGACAGGCCAGTGTCCATTCTCCGCGCACCGCCTCCAGTCCGCGCAGATGGAAGCGCCGAAATCCCATCGTCTCCTTGACGACCCCGAACACCGTCTCCACGGTCGACTTGCGCCGCGCGTACAGCGCCCGGCCTTCCGGCGTCCGCAGCCGATGCGCCATGCGCGTCACCGCGTCCGCGTCCTCCGGACAGGGCGGCGGCGGCGCGGAACGCTCCGCCAGCGGCGGATTGTGCGCCGTGCGGCCCATGGCGATGTGCGGCGTCAACTTCGCCGCCTCGCAACGTTTCACGTTCTTCTTGCTGAAATACCCCGCGTCGGCCAACAGCCCGGTCGGCTTCCCCAGCGCCCCCGGCAACGCGCCCAGCGCCGCAAGCGCCGGTTCCACCTCGCGCTTGTCGTTGCCGCGGTCCACCACATCGACCGTCACCACCAGATGACTCTCGACATCCACCCCAGACTGCGCGTTATACGCCTGCTGGAATCCGTCCGCCGTCAGCATCACCCGCGATTCCGCGTCCGTCAGATTCACCTGGTCCTTCTCCCGCGGACCCGCCTCCGGCGCCTTCGGCTCTCGACCGCGGGGCTTGCGCCCCGTCGCCTTCTCCCGCTCCCGCCGCGCCGCAAGCTTCTCCTCGTATTCTTCCCGCTCCGCCGCATGGCGCTCCCGCGCCCGCCGCTCGATCTCCGCCTGCGCCGCCTCGATCACCGCAAGACGGCCCTCGCGCCGCTTCAACTCCTCCGGCACGTCCAGTCCGGGCTCCGCTTCGTCCGCCCGCGCCGCACAATCAAGCAACTCCGCCACCTCGCCGCGCAACTGATCCTCAAGACGCTTCGCATGCCCCCAACTCAGCGCCTTGTGCTTGCTCGCGTTCGCACGAACCTTCGTCCCGTCCAGACTCACGTTGCCCAACCGCAACAACCCCATCTCCCGCGCAAGCGAAAGAATCTGCACGAACAACCCCTGCAACTCCCCCAGAAATCGCTTGCGGAAACCCGCGATCGTGTCGTGGTCCGGGTGCGTGTTCGCCGCAATAAAACGGAAAGCCACCGAATCGTAGGTCGCACGCTCCAGCTTGCGGCTCGAAAACACCCCCGTCGCGTAACCGTAAAACAACAGCCCCAGCAACACCGACGGATGATACGGATCCTTCCCGCCCCCACCGTACCGGCGCTCCAGAGCGCCAAGGTCCAGACGGTCCACAATCTCAACCACGAAACGCGCCAGATGATCCTCCGGCAGCCAGTCCTGCACCGACGGCGGCAAAAGATACAGCGTGTCCCGGTCCACTGGGCGAAACTTCGATGACATCGGATAAGCACCCCGCTACAATCTGAATACGATTCTACCTCAATCTAAATCCGACAGACTCCTAGTGGATTTTATTTCGACGCCTTCGGTGCCGGACTGTACGGCATTTTCAGGATAGTGGCCGGCGACGACAAGGTCGGGATGACCGTTGAAGTACTGGTTCTCTGTAAGACCTCTGGAATGATTGGAAAGACTGGCGGTGAGCAGATCAGAGATTATTCCAGACATAGCTGCGGGGCGGAGCATCTCATCCAATCGCTGTAGTCCACGTTCCAGCAGCAGCCCGTTTACGTCGTAAAAAAGGTCGTAGACATCTTGCATGGCCGCCTGGAAATCGAGCAGGCGAAGTTCGTACGGCAACTGCAATTCGGTGTTGAATTTTCCAGCGTCGATCGTGTTGCGAACGTGTGGCATTGCACTTCCTCGATAATTGTGGCCGTTGAATCAATCCATCTGTCGCAGGTTTCGCATCAGCTCGGCCCGCGGCAAGTGTAACAAATCGACCAATGGTCCCGTCCCGCAAGCTGGCAAATTCCACAATTGCCGAGTAGCCTCTCGCTAAGAAATACGGGGAGAAATTCATGGAATCATTAGGTGCCGCAGCATTCGTTTTCGGAATGCTGGGAGTCGTCGCATTCGTGCGCACGGAAAAACTGATCAGAACCCTGAAGGAAAAAGGCGTTCTGGATGATGATTACAAAGAAGAGTAGGAAGGAGGCAGGTACATATTCACTGTACAGTAAATTTTATTGTTTAAGCGAATTTAGAATCGCAACAGCAAGTTGCGAATGTTCTTCAGCCACCCCGCCTGTCGGTGCGCAGGGCGCGCTGGCTGCGTTCCAGGCGCTTCAGGTATTCGCTGAGCATGGGTTTGCGATGCACCGCCACGCCGGTTCCCAGCACATCGATGACCACCAGGTGAGCTATGCGTGATGAGACCGGGGCGAACGCCTGGTGTTCTTCACGCACGTTGACGTGAATCGGAATGCTGCACATATCTATGAGCGGGGTGTCCTTCGGGGCCAGGCCGATTACAGTGGCGCCGGCTTCCATGGCGAGCTTGACGCTTTCGAGCAATGCCACAGTCTGGCCGGACTGGGAGATCGCAATCACCACGTCGCGCTCGTCGAGCGAAATCGCCGACATGTGCTGGATATGCGGGTCGGTATAAGCCGCGGTGACGAGTTGCAGGCGGAAGAACTTGTGCTGGGCATCGGCGGCGACCGAGCCCGAGGCGCCGAAGCCGTAGAATTCGACCCGGCGGGCGCGGATGATGGTGTCGATGGCGAGCTCCAGCGCTTCCGGGTCGAGGTCGTCGCGTACGTCGAGCAGCGAGCCGACCGTACTGTCGAAGACCTTGTTGCGCAAGTCCTGGACCGTATCCTTGTCGTCCACGGCGAACTGTGTGTAAACATCGCCGAGCCCGGCCTGCTGGGCGAGCTGCACCTTGAAAGCCTGAAAGCCGTTGCAGCCGACCGCGCGGCAGAAGCGGATGACCGTAGGGTCGCTCACCCCCGCGTGTTCGGCCAGGTCGACGACGCGCATGGCGAGCACGTCGTTCACGTGTTCGAGCACGTAATTGGCCACTTTGGCTTCGGACTTGCGCAACTGCCGCCGGGAGTCGGCGATGCGCCGGATCAGGTTGGGCGATTCCATGTGCTGGGCCATCGGGCGAGAATCGGTACAATGCTACTGCAAGCGGGGCGGCATCGCACATCCTGCGCCGTGGCGGCACTTTGCGATAAGAGAGCGGAAGAAACATGTCGGAAGGGTATTCGACTGAACATCCGGGAGCGGACGCGGTAACAGTCCGCTTCGTCGACTCCATCAACGAGATCGGCCGGGAGGCATGGAATGGCCTTACCGGCACTCGAAATCCCTTCATGCGTTATGAGTTTCTCCATGCGCTGGAGCAGACCGGCTGCATCGGGCCGGGGAGCGGCTGGTTGCCGCGCCATCTGGCGCTTTACGACAACAAGGAAGAAATCTGCCACGCCATCGTGCCGCTGTATTACAAAACCAATAGCTGGGGCGAATACGTTTTCGACTGGTCCTGGGCGAATGCGTATCAGCAACACGGGCTGGCGTACTACCCGAAATTCGTCACCGCATCGCCTTTCACGCCTTCCGTCGGGCAGCGTCTGTTCGGCAATGCCGCCGAACACATGCCGCTGATCTGTGACCGAATCAGGCAGCGGGCCCTCGATGACAAGATCTCATCCTGGCATGTGCTGTTCCCCACCAGGGAGGAATGCCGGATGCTGCGCGGGCAGGGCATGCATATCCGTCACGGCACCCAGTTCCAGTGGCGCAATCGGGGCTATCGCAGCTTCGACGACTTTCTCGATTCGCTTGCTTCGCGCAAACGCAAGAATCTGCGCAAGGAGCGCCGGCGCGTGCGCGATCAGGACATCGAATTCAGCGTGACCGAGGGCGCCGACATCAGCGAAGCGCAATGGGCGGACTTTTTTCTGTATTACCAGACCACCTATCTGCAACGCGGTATGCAGGGCTATCTGAATCTGGAGTTCTTTCACGAGGTCGCCGAGACCATGCCCGAGCAACTATTGCTGATCAGCGCCCGGCTCTCGGGCCGCGACATCGCCGCGGCGCTGTTCTTCCGCAACGACGAGACCCTGTTCGGCCGCTATTGGGGCTGCCGCGAGGAACGCGAATTCCTGCACTTCGAGACCTGCTATTACCAGGGGCTCGATTACGCCATTGCCAATGGTCTGCAATCCTTCGACTCGGGCGCCCAGGGAGAACACAAGATCCAGCGCGGATTCGAACCTGTGACCACCTGGTCCGCGCATTGGCTGGCGGAACCGGACTTCGACCGCGCCATCGGCCGCTTCGTGGAGCAGGAAAGAGCCCATATCGAGGCTTACCAGAAGGCTGCGCGGTCCTTGCTGCCTTATCGGGACGATGGCTGACCGGCCTCTGAATCCATCCGCCAGACGAGCAACTGGTTATTGGCGGGCATGGCATTGTCTTCCACCAGCGACAGCCCCGCTCCTTCCGCCAGGCCGTTGACCCATTCGAAATCGCGTATGCCGCTGACCGGGTTGCGCTGTTTCAGCCAGCGGTCGAACTGGGCATTGCTCTGCGAAGTGTAGGCATTGCGATAACGGAAAGGGCCGTAGACCAGCAACAGGCCGCCCGGCTCGGTATGCGGCCCGAGGTGGCGGAAGAAGTTCTCCACCGAAGGAGCGCCGACGATATGCAGCACGTTCGCGCAGAAGAGTGCATCGAAACCGCCGCGGCCCCAGCAAGCTTCGTCGATATCGAGCGCGATAGGCTCAGGCAGGCCCGCCCGCGTGATACGGGGTCGTAGCAGGGGCAGATTATCTCGGGTGTCGCTCGCCTGCCAGTTCAGCCCGGGGAAGTGCGTGGCAAGAAATTCCGCGTGCTGGCCGGTGCCCGCGCCGATTTCCAACAGTGAACCGGCGCCGTCGAGATGCCGTTGCAGGACGGAAAGAATCGGACGTTTGTTGTTTTCGCAAGCCTGGCTGAAAGGCAGGGCGTCCATGTCCATGCGGCTCAGGGTGAGCGTTTACGAAGGAACACCAGGCGCTCGGCCGTGGATTCCGCGGCGCTGTATTGATAGCCGCTTTCGTTGAATTTCTTCAGCGTGTGAGGCGCATTGACGCGATTCCGGATAATCCAGGCGGCCATTTCTCCCCTGGCCCGCTTCGCCATGAAACTGAGCACACGGTAATCGCCGCGGTTGGTCTGGTCCTTGAACACCGGTGTGACGACCTGGGCCTCAAGCGCTGCGCTGCTGATCGACTGGAAATATTCGTTGGAAGCCAGATTCACCAGCAACTTTCGCTTTTGCGGCTGGGCGGCCAGATCCTCGTTCAGCGAATCGGCAAGCCGCGTTCCCCAGAAATCGTACAGCCCGGAATGCCCGTCGACCGAAACCTGACGGCCCATTTCCAGGCGGTAGGGCTGGATCAGGTCGAGCGGGCGCAAGATGCCGTACAGTCCTGACAGGATACGCAGATGTTTCTGCGCGAAATTCAGCTCGGCAGTGCCGAACTGCTCGGCGCGCAGGCCGAGATAGACGTCGCCGCGAAAAGCAAAGACCGCCTGCCGCGCGTTGCGCAGATTGAATGGCGCCTCCCATGAGGCGTAGCGCTGCCAGTTGAGTTCGGCGAGGTCGGGGTTGATGTCCATCAGTTCGGACAGATCGCCCGGGTCGAAGGTCTTCATATGTTCGACCAGGCGCGCGGCGTCGTCCAGAAACCGGGGCTGGGTAAACTTGCGGGTCCGCACCCGGCTTTCAAAGTCGAGGGATTTGGCGGGCGAAACTACGGTCAGCATGGCGAGCGGCTCTCTTTCATGTGTCGGTAATGCCGGACAATGATACACGAGCCGGCGCATCTAGCGGCAAAGTGCTGTGCGCGCGCGGAGTGCTGATGTGCACTTGGCAACTGTACGTTGAGCTGTCAGCGGGAGATCATCGAGACAAAATAAACTGCTATGCAGCCTCGCTATCGACTTTGCTGGCTTCCGCTGCAGCCTTTGATTTTGTCTTGGAAATCATGTTCTTTGTTTCACGCACAATAGAGTTGTGGACTTCCCTTGATGCCATCGCATCAAGACAAACACGACCCCTGTTTAACTCATAAAATCGTTCAAAATCAATTCCTAGCCTCTTTCCACGCGACAAGAATTCCTGCTCTAAAGTGAATATTGAAAGTTGTAATGATGCTTCGCATTTGCTCCGAATAACCTGTTCGACAGCTTCGGGATATTCCGCGAAGTCTGGTCGGTTCTTATACAGAGCCAAGAGTCGATTGTAAGTTTCGCCTTCAGTATTGACCACAACGACTGTTTGATTATGAGTTGTATAGTTTGTTATTTCATCTTCGTTTAAGCAGCCCCAATGGAAGTCTTTCGGTTGGATGTCCGGCGGTACGGAATTGGCTCTGTCGTTGCCTTCAGAATCAGCATTTAGCCGAGGACGAGGTCTTGGTGGGGGCTTGGGGCGGTTCTGCTTTTCTGACACGGAGTCAGGCGGCCCAGTGTCAGAGTCTTCTGGAGGGTCCAACTCATTTTCCGCCGGGACATTGCGCTGTTTCGTATCGCCTATTTGATCCATATCAGCATTTTCAACTGCTTTAGTTCTTCCCTTGGCTAAGCGACGGAAATCTCTGATTTTATAGAGCTCGATTGCCTGTGCGATTACTTCCTTTAAATTTTGCTCGTCGGAAGTAGACTTCATTCCCTCTAGCTGTTTTCTTACATATTCGGCAAGCTTTGGAGCTTTTTCCGCCATTAATCCAGCAAATTCCTGTCCAATCTCCTTGTATGCGGAAGAGACATTCCCTTCGTCGCCCACGCGCAAATCGTCACGCGCCGTGGTTGGCTGCATTAAGTCTTGCCGCATCTGTGTTGGTTCAATGAGCAAAACCACACGTTCAGCACCAGTATAAATTCCAAAGTCGTTCATCAGGGCAGCACCGCGTCGGGTTCGAAGCATTGCATAGACTTCTGTTACGCCGGTTTTCTCGTGATATAAGGCTGCGATGATACGCCCTTCGCCCCAGCCATTATGGGAATTGCGCCGCTGGGTAACACTTTCATTGAGCAGAAACCACCGAACTTTATACGGATTGCTTTCGAGTTCAACCACTCCGCTCTCCGCCGCGAAAGACTTCATCCCTGTCTCTCCACCATGAACGATATAGTCCCTAGGGTCAGAATCGCTTCTGTTAGTCTTTGCATTTTCCACTCGAATTTCGATACTTTTGGGGATTTTCCAAAATTTAAAATTCAACTGACGAATCGCCCAATGTAGATTTCCAGCCCCCTTGTAGGTTGATGGCCCTAAAGTTCTACATGTGTCGTGTTCAGCATTTTCACCACACAATACAACCTGTGTTCCGTGTCCCGCATCTGTAATTCTTGAATAACTCGATTCTTCGCACGACGGGGGAGTTACATATCGAATTTCATTGGTTGGCTCATCGATCCAACCACGCGCTTCGTAGCAACTATATGGCCCGCTTCTATACCAGATTAGCTCTGCTGGAGTACGACCTTCGATTTGTGACCGATAAATCATTCCAGCAGGATTTAGCGGAAGGGCGGCAATCTTAGCGCCGATACCATAATTTCCTGTGCCTCGGGAAGTCATTGCTACTTGAAATGAACTGTACAACCGGTCTTCCGCAATTCCCTCCCCTGTGTCTGTGACAGCAAGTTTGCGTATGGTTCCAATTCCTTCTCCCATGTCCTGTTGAACAGCATGGACGAGAATCGTTCCAGGCTTTCCTGTTTCAACGATGGCTTCAATGGAGTTTACGACTAGCTCGCGTAACCACTGAAGTGGCGTGCATTCACCGTGTAATAGATCAACGAAGTTTGTAACGGAGTTCGGATCGGAGTCGAATTTTAGAGCGTGGCTGTGAGATGGAGACATGGTTGTCCTCCTCATGCTGGTTCCAGAAAGTTTCGTCTCTTTGGACGTTTTTTCCGCAAAGGCAACAGTATGTCGCGAGGCGCTTTCAGCTGATCAACCTAACCGTGCGGGGCCTTGGGCGCGGCACAGAAAAGCGAACAGCATGGAACTCGGGGCATGCTACCGAGAAATAGGTTGCCAGTCTAGCTTCCATATCTAGCACGCCTTAGGCTACAATTTCGTCGAACTACCATTGTTCGACGATACGGAAGGAGTATTAGGCGATGGGAGAGCAGAAAAAGCGTTCTGGGATTGTTACGGCGGACTGCATAGCTTTCATGGAAACCATGGATCCAGAGACGGTTGACCTTACGATCACCTCCCCACCCTATGATGATCTGCGTGACTACAACGGATTTTCCTTTAATTGTGAAGCCGTAGCGAAGGGGCTTGCCAAGGTCGTTAAAGATGGGGGGGTGGTAGTGTGGGTGGTCGGCGATCGCATAAATGGAGGTCGCACCCTAACTAGTTTTGATCACGCATTTACGTTTCGCGAAGCGGGCTTTACTGTATACGATGTGATGATTTTCAAGAAACGCAATACCCCATTCATGCGGAAAAGCGCTTACACAAACTGCTATGAGTTTATGTTTGTGTTCAGCAAAGGATCTCCAGCCACATTCAATCCCTTGAGAAGCCCAAGTGTCCGGTCAGGCCCCGCGCAAGTTCCTTACCTTAAGGGGGCCGATGGAGTTAACCGCAAAACAGAACGACTGCTAAGTGAGAACAAGGTGAGGACAAACATCTGGTCCTACGCTGTCGGTAAGGGTGGTACGACAGCGGACATGTACGCGTTTGAGCATCCGGCGATGTTTCCCGAGAATTTGGCGAGGGATCACATCTTTTCGTGGTCAAATATTGGAGAACTAGTTTTTGATCCCATGTGTGGAGCCGGAACAACATGCAAGATGGCGAAGGCGACGGGTAGACGTTGGCTTGGGGTTGACATTAGTCACGAATACACAGCAATTGCCGAGCGGAGAGTAAAGGAAACGGAGGAAAATTCAGTTTTTCCACCCACTCCGCGAAGTGACCCTTTGGATGAGCCTGTGCAGAAGGACAAATCCATATCTTTTTGTCGCTGGTGCAATAATGAAATTCCTTTGGCCCGGTCTTTGGCAACTGGCGGGCGCACAGTAACATGTAGCCCAGAATGTTCAGACTTTAGCAGCAAAAGGCGGCGAATTGAGCTAAAGGCCACGGAGCGAGCTGAGCAACGAAGAATCAAGATTGAATCCGGGCACAACAGCTAGGAATGGACCACACAGCAAATGAATTTTTGGAAGAACAAGAAGTAAAATGGCTCTGATCAGGTGTATCGTTTACCAAAGCCAGAACTGTTTGGCCAGCAGTACAACGCTCTTCGCATCTATATGCATTCAATAATTCGTTAGCGACTAGGGTAATAGAAAATCAGTCTCTGCATACAAACGGCCCTCTTTGGAACCCAGCGTCTGTGCTATGCAGAATTTTCTAACAAAAAGCCAAACACGAATTTCATCCTTTAGAATGGTGGCACTATGAGCATTGTAGATTTCACGGTGCAGCTTCAGTCTATAAATCAATCCCGAATAGAAAATGATTGGTGGCTATGAAATCTCTTATGCGAGGCTGAAATTGCCGTGAATGAATCGTGATCGAGCGGCTGCAACGAATCGCCAGGATTATTCAACGATTGCGCTGGATCTTGTTCCTGCTCGCGCCGGCGTCCGCCGTCCTGGTTTTTGCCAGCGTCATCGACAACCCCTGGCTGTCCGATGACCGCTGGATGATGCCGGGCGTGGTGGCCTTGTGCTGGTCGCTGGTGCTGCTCAGCGTCGGCAGATTGTTCGAATCGGTCCCGCCGCCGGCCACGCGCGAAATGTCATGGTTCAGGCGGCTCAAACGTAGCATGGAGCGCGGACTGCTGTGGCTGCTCGGCGCGGCGATGCTCGGGCTGACCGGCGCCGTACTGCTGCTGAGCTGGCAATTACTGCGTGTATGGATGACGTCATGACCGTTCGAAGCGCGGCCGTAATCTCCGCGATCGACACCTTCAGCGAAAGAATGGGGCGCATCATCTGCTGGCTGGCGGTAATCGAAGTACTCGTCGTTGTCGTGATCGTATTGCTGCGCTACCTGTTCAGCATCGGACACATCGGGCTGCAGGAATCGGTCATGTACATCAATTCGGCCTTGTTCGCTTTCGGCGCGACATACACCCTGAAAGCCCAGGGCCACGTGCGGGTGGATTTCTTCTACAACCGGCTTGCCGGCAAGGCCCAGGCGCTGGTCGACATGCTCGGCGCCGTGCTTTTTCTCGGCGTCACCGGCGTGTTCATCATCTGGTCGAGCTGGGACTACGTCGCCTTGTCCTGGAGCAGCTTCGAGGGCTCGGCCGAGTCCAGCGGCCTTCCCATCGTCTTTCTGCTGAAAACGCTGATCCCGGTACTCGCCGGCCTGCTCCTGCTGCAAGGCGTCGCCGAATTCCTTCGCGCCCTGGGGAAATTCCGCTCGTGATCGAGCTGCTGCCGCTGCTGTTATTCCTGGTCGTCTGCCTGTTCCTGCTGGCCGGCTACCCCGTTGCGTTTACACTGGCGGGCGTTTCTCTGCTGTTCGCGTATCTGGGCATGGCCGCGGGCGTATTCGACGGCGCCTTTCTCGATCTGATCCCAAACCGCATCTACGGCATCTTCGTCAATCAGAACCTGTATGCGGTGCCCATGTTCGTATTCATGGGCACGATGCTGGAGAAATCCCGCATCGCCGAGGAATTGCTGGAAAACATGGAAGCCGCGTTCGCCGGCCTGCCCGGCGGGCTCGGCATTTCCGTGGTGCTCGTGGGAATGTTGCTCGCGGCGAGCACCGGCATCGTCGGCGCCACGGTAGTGACCATGGGAATCCTCTCGTTGCCTTCCATGCTCAAGGCCGGTTACCGCCCTTCGCTGGCCGGCGGCACGATCTGCGCGACGGGCACGCTCGGCCAGATCATCCCGCCTTCGATCTGCCTGATCCTGCTTGGCGAAGTAATCAGCAATGCCTACCAGCAGTCACAACTCAATGCCGGCGCCTTCGCCCCGGACTTCGTCACCATCGGCGACCTTTTCGCCGGTGCCGTCGTGCCGGGCCTGTTGCTGGTGCTTGCCTATGCAATGTACGTGGGTATCGTCGCCCGCTTCGACCCGGATGCCGCGCCGCCGTACAAGCGAGGATCTCGGGAGGTTTCGGCGCGCAAGTTGTTCAGCGGCCTGTTGCCCCCCGTCGTACTGATGGTGGCGGTGCTCGGCTCGATCCTGTTCGGCCTGGCCACGCCGACCGAAGCCGCGGGAGTGGGTGCGGTCGGCGCCGCGCTGCTCGCGCTGGGCCGGCGCAAACTGAACATCGGCGTCCTGCGCGAGGTTTCGCTGGAAACAGTGCGCCTCACTTCGATGGCCTATCTGATTCTGATGGGCGCCACGATATTTTCGTCGGTATTCCGCGGATTCGGCGGCGAGCAACTGATCGATGAAATCTTCACCGGACTGCCTGGCGGCGTATTCTCTGCCACCCTGATCGTCATGCTGGTCATTTTCCTGCTCGGCTTCATTCTCGACTTCATCGAGATTACCTTCCTGGTCGTGCCCATGGTCGGGCCAGCACTGCTCGGCATGGGAGTCGATCCGATCTGGCTCGGCGTGATGATCTGTGTAAACCTGCAAACCTCCTTCCTCACCCCGCCTTTCGGCTTCTCCCTGTTCTACCTGCGCAGTGTGGCCCCGGACGAACTGCCCACAGGCGCAATCTACCGCGGCGCGATACCTTTCGTACTCATGCAACTGGGAATCTTGTTACTACTGGCGCTACAGCCCGGCCTCGCCACCGCCCTGCCGGAACTGCTGCGTTAAAGGATTTGCGGAAACTGTCAATTCGCCGGGAGGCGGCGGGCTTCAATGAAGGCTTCTTCGGCTATGTCGCGGTAGTTCATGACGCCTTCGCGGAAATTGCTCCAGGACTCGTAGATGCGCCCGGTGGCGGGGTCGGCGGCCGCGAGTTCCTGTACTACTTCTTCAGAAATTCGCCGCAGTTCGATCAGCACGTCGTCGGGCAACTTGCGCAGTTGCACGCCGTGTTCTTCGACCAGGATGCGCAGCGCTTCGTTGTTCTTGGCGGTCAGTTCGTCGTGCAGCAACTGGTTCATCGCCTCGGTGGCGGTGAGCAGGATTTCCTGCAGGTCCGGCGGCAAGGCGTCGAAGGCGTCCTTGTTGATTACGGTTTCAAGGGTGGAGCCGGGCTCGTGCCAGCCGGGGTAATAGTAGTAATCCGCCACGGTGTGATAGCCGGCGGCGAGGTCGTTGTAGGGACTGATGAACTCGGTGGCGTCGAGCACGCCGGTTTGCAAGGCGTTGAAGACGTCGCTGACCTGCATCGTGACCGGAGTACCGCCCGCGCGGCGGAAAACTTCGCCGCCGAGGCTGGGGATGCGCATCTTCAGGCCCTGCATGTCTTCGAGCGAATTGATCTCCCGGTTGAACCAGCCGAACATCTGGGTGCCTGAATTGCCGCCGCGCACGGGAATCAGCCCGAAGGGCTCGTACAACTCGCGCCACAACTCGTTGCCGCCGCCATAGGACAGCCAGGCGTCCTGCTCCGACCCGGTGAGGCCAAAAGGGATGCTGGAGAAAAACGGCGTGGCGGCAATCTTGCCTTGCCAGTAATAGGCGCCGCTATGGCCCATTTCGGCCACGCCCTGGGAAACCGCGTCGAAAACCTCGAGCCCGCCGACCAATTCGTTCGCGCCATAAACGCGGATCGTCAATCGCCCGTTGGTCATGCGCGCGACGCGTTGGGAGAACAGTTCCGGCGAAGTACCGACCGCGGGCAGGTTCTTCGGCCAGGAAGTGATCATTTTCCATTCGAAGACGGGCTGTTCCGGAGCAGGGGCGGCAGCGGCCGTATCGGCCGGAGCGGCAGCTTCCCCGCAGGCGCCGAGCAGCGGTAACAGGGCGATCAGGTACAGAACGGGAGGGATTCGCATAGCGCTTTCCGCGGGCTCAGGACCCGATGAGTGTCAGTTTGGCGTGGGACAAGGCCAGCCATTTGCTTCCGGCATCGTCGAAATTTACCTGTACGCGAACGTTTTCGCCATTACCTTCGCTTTGCAGCACGACGCCTTCGCCGAATTTGTTGTGCGCAACGCGCTGCCCGAGAGGCAATCCCCCCGGTTCCGGCCTGGGCGCGGGCTTGGGCGCGCGCGGGATATTGGCCGACCAGCGCGGCCGCCGGACCTGGGCGCGCAGGCGCAGGTTTTCGACGAGTTCACCGGGAATTTCGCTAACGAAGCGGGAGGCCATGCTCAGGTTGACCTGGCCATGCAGGCGCCGCGATTCGGCATAAGTCAGATACAGCTTTTTCCGGGCCCGGGTGATTCCGACATAGCAAAGCCGGCGCTCCTCTTCCAGGCCGTTGGGGTCTTCCATCGACATGCGATGCGGGAACAGGCCCTCTTCCATGCCCGCCAGGAAAACCAGCGGAAACTCCAGGCCCTTGGCTGAATGTAACGTCATCATTTGCACCGCGTCGCTGTCTTCCCCCGCCTGGGCGTCGCCGGCATCGAGCGCGGCCTGATCGAGAAAGGCCGCCAATGGATTCCGCTGTTCGGCCTCGTCCAATTCGACCATGCTGGCAAAACCTCCCGCGGCATTGACCAGTTCTTCCAGGTTTTCGAGCCGGTTCTGGGCGATTTCGCCGCCTTCCTTCTCGTGATGTTCGAGCAGGCCGCTGTTCTCGATCACGAATTGAACCTGTTCGGCCAACTCCTGCTTTTCGGATTCGCCCTGCAGGGCATCGATCAATTGCAGGAAACGCAGAACGGCAGCCGCTGCGCGGCCGCTGAGAACGTCCCCGTTCACGCATTTGACGGCAGCCGCCCACAACGAGTTCTGTTCCCGGCGCGCCACCTGCCGGATGGTGTCGAGGGTGCGGTCGCCGATGCCGCGCGTAGGCACGTTGATAACCCGCTCCAGCGCAGCGTCGTCGTTGCGGTTCACCAGCAGGCGCAGGTAAGCGAGCGCGTTCCTGATTTCCAGCCGTTCGTAAAACCGCAGCCCGCCGTAGATGCGGTATGGAATGTTGACTCGCAGCAGTGCGTCCTCAAGTTCACGCGACTGGGCGTTCGAGCGATACAGCACCGCCGCATCGGCGTAGCGCTCGCCCTGGCCAAACCAGGACTCGATGCGTTCGGCGATGAATCGCGCCTCGTCCTGTTCGTTGAAAGCGTCGTACAGGCTGACCAATTCGCCGTCGCCGGCGTCGGTCCACAGTGTCTTGCCGAGGCGTCCGCGATTATGGGCAATGAGCCTGTTGGCCGCGTTCAGGATATTGGAAGTCGAACGGTAATTTCGTTCCAGCCGCAACAGATGCGCACCGGGGAAATCGCTCTGGAATTGCTGGATGTACTCGACCTTGGCGCCGCGCCAGCCATAGATCGACTGGTCGTCGTCGCCGACCACGGTAACGCGCCCCTGGTCTCCGGCGAGCACCCGGACCCAGGCGTACTGAATCGAATTGCAGTCCTGGAACTCGTCTACCAGGACGTTACGGAAGCGGTTCTGGTAGTGCGCCAGCAATTGCGGATTGTTGAGCCAGAGTTCATGGGCCCGCAGCAGCAGCTCGGCGAAATCCACCATGCCGCCGCGCTCGCAAGTGGACTGATACGCTTCGTACAACTCCAGCACATTGCGCGACCGCGCGTCCTGCCCCTGCTCGATGTTATTGGGCCGCAGTCCTTCCTCTTTCCAGGAATTGATTGCCCACTGGCATTTTCGCGGCGGCCAGCGTGACTCGTCGATATGCATGTCCCGGGAAAGCCGCTTGATCATGCGCAACTGGTCGTCGCTGTCGATCACCGTAAACCCGTCCGGAAATCCGGCCTCTTGCCGATGCGTCATCAGCAACCGGCGCGCCAGTGCGTGAAAAGTCCCGATCCACATCCCCCGTAAAAGGCCGGCGGCAATTTCTCCCCCGTTACCGCCCAACCCTTCAGCCAACAATGCCTCGACGCGCTCGCGCATCTCCCGCGCCGCCTTGTTGGTAAAAGTCACCGCCAGCAATTCAAAAGGCGAAGACTGCCCCGTCGCCAGCAGCCAGCCAATGCGATGCACCAGCACCCGGGTCTTCCCACTGCCCGCGCCGGCCAGCACCAGCAGGTTCTGAGCCTCACTGGTTACGGCTTCACGTTGCTGCTCGTTGAGGGGATCAAGAATAGGGGCGGAATCCATGCGCCAATTCTAGCAGTGCTCTGCGCACACTGCTTAATCTGGTAGACTTTCGCGCCGCAGACCGACTTTCGGCCGGAGGCCAGCATGTCCAGGAATCCCGACGCCTTTCCCTTTCAGTGGGACGATCCGTTCCTCATCGATGAGCAATTGAGCGAAGAGGAGCGCATGGTGCGCGACACCGTGCGCCAGTACGCGCAGGAAAAATTGCTGCCGCGGGTGCGCGAAGCCTATCGCAAGGAAGAAACAGACCCCGAAATTTTCCGAGAAATGGGCGAATTGGGCCTGCTCGGCTGCATGATCGAAGGCAACGGCTGCGCCGGCATGAACTATGTCTGCTACGGACTCGTGGCCCAGGAAGTCGAAGCCGTCGATTCCGGCTACCGCTCCATGATGTCCGTGCAATCGAGCCTCGTCATGCATCCCATCAACACCTTCGGAACTGAGGCGCAGAAACAGAAATACCTTCCCGGCCTGGCCCGGGGCGAACTCATCGGCTGCTTCGGCCTGACCGAACCCGACCACGGCTCCGACGCCGGCGGCATGCTTACCCGGGCCCGCAGCGTCGACGGCGGTTACCAGTTGACCGGCGCCAAGAACTGGATCAGCAATTCTCCCATTTCAGACGTATTCATCGTCTGGGCCAAGGATGACGAAGGCGCGATCCGCGGATTCATTCTCGACAAGGGCATGCCCGGCCTGAGCGCGCCAAAGATCGAAGGCAAGCTCGCCCTGCGCGCCTCCGTCACCGGCGAGATCGTCATGGACGAAGTGTTCGTTCCCGAAGAAAATCTGCTGCCTGGCGCGCGCGGGCTCGGCGGCCCCTTCAGTTGCCTCAATTCCGCGCGCCTCGGCATCGCCTGGGGCGCCCTCGGCGCGGCGCGGACCTGCTGGCATACCGCCTTGCAATACACCCTCGACCGCAAGCAGTTCGGCCGGCCCCTGGCGGCGAACCAGCTCATCCAGAAGAAACTCGCGCAGATGCAGACCGACATCGGCATCGGCCTGCAAGGCTGCCTGCGCGCCTGCCGGTTGCGCGACGAAGGCAAGCTCGCCGCGCCGCTGATCTCGTTGCTCAAGCGCAACTCCTGCCTGAAAGCCCTCGACACCGCCAGGGAGGCTCGCGACATGCTCGGCGGCAACGGCATTTCCGACGAATTCCCGGTGATGCGCCACGCGCAGAATCTGGAAGTCGTCAACACCTACGAAGGCACCCAGGACATCCACGCCCTGATCCTCGGCCGCGCCCAAACCGGCATTCAGGCATTCACTGCGTGAACGGTATCCCGCAGCTTGTAACAGCCACGCCGGGTTGTTAGTGTAAGCTGCCGAGTCTGCAAATCACGATCAGGAAAAAGCTATGGGCGCATTGATCCGGTTGCTATTGGTGCTGTTGACCGTACTGCCGGGGCTTGCCGCCGGGCAGGAACTCGAACCGGCGGATCCGGCTTCCGTCGGCATGGACGCGGCGAAGCTGGAACTGGTTACCGAACGGCTGCAACAGCATATCGACGACGGCGATATACCCGGCGTGACGGCGGCCGTCGCCCGTGACGGCAAGCTGGTCTATTTCGAATCGCTCGGCGAGTACGACCTCGAAAACGGCAAGGCCATGCGGCCGGACACCCTGTTCCGCATCTATTCGATGACGCGGCAGGTCACCAGCATCGCGGTGTTGCAGCAATTCGAACAGGGCAAATTCGAATTCGACGACCCGATCTCGATGTATCTGCCGGAATTCGCCGATCAGCGCGTGCTGCTCGACCCGAACAGCACCGACATCAGCCAGACCCGCGAGCGGGTCGGCGACATCACCGTGGCGCACCTGCTCACACACACCTCAGGGCTCGGGTCTCGCAGTTCCGCGCTCTATCGCGAGCACAACGTGCGCGACAAAGCGATCAGCCTCGATGAAATGACCGGCAATGCCGCGCGCGCTCCGCTGTTTCACGACCCCGGCACGGCGTTCCGCTACGGCATTCACGCCACCATCCTCGGCAAGCTGGTGGAGGTCTGGTCGGGTCAGCCCTACGACGATTATCTGCAGGAACACCTGTTCGAGCCCCTCGGCATGGACAGCACCATGTTCTGGGCCGAAGGCGCCGACGCCGAACGGCTGGCGGTAGTCTATCGGCCCGCGGACGGCCGCCTGAATCCCTACCGGATCGAGCAGGTTTCATGGACTTCGCGGCCGCCGCTGATCGAAGGCGGCGTCGGCCTGCTTTCCTCCGTGCCCGACTTCATGCGCTTCAGCCAGATGATATTGAACAGGGGCGAACTCAATGGCGCGCGCGTGCTGCAAAGAGAAACCGCCGAGCTGATATTCCAGAACGCCGTGCCCGATGCGGCCATGCCCATCGGCACGGGCGGCTACTGGCTCGGTTCGGGCTGGACCCTGGGCGGCTTCAATCTGGTCATGGATGCGAGCGCCTACAATTTCCCGGTTAGCAACGGCGTGATCTGGTGGGACGGTTCGGCCGCCACGCGCTACTTCATCGATCCCAACGAAAACACGGTTATGGTAATCATGAGCCAGGTCTCGCCGTCCAGCGGCGGCGGCTTCCGCGAGAATTTCAGGCGCCTGGTCGACGAAGCCATCGTCGAGCGCTGAAACTGAATGGCCGTCGGCAAAAACGACAGCCGGGTCGACGATTACCTGGCGAAACACGAGCAATGGCGCGAGCAGTTCCTCGCGTTCCGTGAAGTGCTACTGGCCGCCGGGCTGTCCGAAGACATCAAGTGGGGAATCCCCGCCTATCTCTGCGACGGCAAGAACCTGATCGGCTTCGCCGGCTTCAAGCAGCATTGCGCGCTCTGGTTTCACCAGGGCGTTTTCCTGAAAGACGCCGCCGGCAAGTTGAGCAACGCCCAGGAAGGCAAGACCCAGGCCATGCGGCAATGGAAGTTCGCCCCCGGCGAGCCGGTTCCGCGCGAGTTACTGCGCGATTACGCGCTGGAAGCGATCGAAAATCACAAGGCGGGCAAGAAGGTCAAACCCGTTTCCCGGCAATTGCAGATCCCGGAAGAACTTGAAAACGCCATGAGCAGCGAAGGGGAGCTGCGGGAAGCCTTCACCGGCCTGACCCCCGGACGGCAAAAGGAATATGCCGAACACATCGGCGGCGCCAAGCAGGAAAAGACGCGCCTGGCGCGCCTGGAAAAAGCCCGCCCGCAAATACTCGCCGGCATCGGTCTTCACGACAAATACCGCAAGCAGTAATTCTCGTCTTGAAAAAGACTTTCCGCTAAGGAGCGTCCTCCTGTCATTCTGCGCGGAGCGAAGCGCAGTCGCAGAATCTCACGCAATGGCTCGTGGCCTGCATTGCGCAAAAGGCGTAGAGATCCTGCGACCAGGCGCAGGATGA
This sequence comes from Pseudomonadales bacterium, assembly GCA_963666325.1. Classification (GTDB taxonomy): domain Bacteria; phylum Pseudomonadota; class Gammaproteobacteria; order Pseudomonadales; family Pseudohongiellaceae; genus UBA9145. The sequence continues at coordinate 2,875,613 of OY762706.1, read as the reverse complement.
CTTGGTTGGCGCAGGATGACCTGGTTCAAGAAATACTGCCCGGCAAACGTTGCTACTGAAATCGTTGGGCATTTCCATATAGAATCCGCGAGTCGCGCGCGTTCGGATTGCCACCTTGCAAGACGATCATGCCTGATCGCGGCAAGTTCTCGCATCAGGAGAATAACTTGACGAAAGGAATAACCGGATTCGGCGCTTACATTCCACAGGCGCGGCTGCAACGGGCGGTCATCGCCGAGGCGAACGCCTGGTTCGACGCCGGCCTCAAGTCCCTCGGGCGCGGGCAGCGCAGCATGTGCAACTGGGATGAAGACGCCATCACCATGGGTGTCGAAGCGGCGGCCGATTGTCTCGCCGGATTCGACGGCTACGCGCCGGCAAGCCTCTATTTCGCATCGACTACCTTCCCCTTCCTCGATCGGCAGAATTCCGTCGTGCTCACCGAGGCCCTCGACCTGCCGCGGCAGGTGCAGGCCATGGATGTAAGCGCATCCCAGCGCGCCGCGACTTCCGCATTGCTGGCTTTGCTGCAAGGCGAACGCGGCGGCGTGGTGGTGGCATCGGAACATCGCCGCGCCAAGGCCGGCTCCCGCGCCGAGATGCTCTGGGGCGACGCGGCGGCCGCTATAGCATCCGGCGGCGGCCCGGTGCTTGCCGAGTTCCTCGGCGGCGAAAGCCTGGCCACCGACTTCGTCGATCATTATCGCGGCGGCGAATTCGACTACGACTGGGAAGAACGCTGGATCCGCGACGAAGGCTATCTGAAGATCGTGCCGGAAGCGGTCAATCGCCTGCTCGGGAATTGCCGGGTCGAAGCCGGCGACATCGCACATTTCATTCTGCCGACGGATCAGGCGCGCACCCCGCCGGCGGTGGCAAAGCGGCTGGGCATCGACGCTGGCGCCATCGTCGACAACCAGGCCGCGACCGTTGGCGTGGCGGGAGCGGCGCAACCGCTGTTGCTGCTGGCGAAAACTCTGGAATCGGCCCAGCCGGACGATCTCATATTACTCACCGGATTCGGACAGGGCTGCGACGCCTTGCTGTTCCGCGCCACCGATGCAGTCAGCGGCTTCAAGCCCGCAAGAGGCGTTGCCGGAACGCTGGCGGCGGGACGCGAGGAAGCGAATTACTCAAAATTCCTGGCGTTCAACAATCTGATCGAGCGGGACATCGGCAAACGCGGCGAAACCGACAAGCAAACCTACCTTTCCGGCTACAATCGCCGGCGGGACCTGGTGACTTCCTTCGTCGGCGGCAAATGCCGGGAATGCGGCACGGTGCAGATTCCACGCGAGAAGTATTGCGTGAATCCCGACTGCAACGCCCTCGACAGCCAGGACAGCTATTCCTTTGCCGACAAGCAAGGCGTAGTCTTGACCTGGACGGCCGACCGCCTGACTTTCGACTGGAGCCCGCCGGCGTATTTCGGCATGGTGCAATTCGACGGCGGCGGCAAGTTGATGATGGATTTCACCGAAGTGCGCGAGGGCGGCATCGACTCGGGCTCAAGGATTTCGGTACATTTCCGCGTGCGGCAATTTGACCCGCAACGCGGATTCAGAAAGTATTTCTGGAAGGCGCGAATCCTGGATTGATATCAAACTCCCGCATCGCGGGCGCAAGCAGACAGCGAGGCAAGCACAGTGGCTGAAGGCATAAAAGACAAGGTCGTAATTCTCGGTATGGGCTGCAGCAAGTTCGGCGAACGCTGGGACGCCAGCCCGTCGGACCTGATGGTCGAGGCGTTCGAGGAATGTCTGACCGACGCAGGCATCGAGCGCGGCGAAATCGAGGCGGCCTGGTTCGGAGCGGGCATCGACGCGTTTCACGTCGGTGCGAGCGCCATGCCCATGGCCATCGCCTTGCGCCTGAACTACATCCCGGTGACCAAGGTGGAGAACATGTGCGCCACCGGCACCGAGGCTTTTCGCGGCGCGGTTTATGCCGTCGCCTCGGGCGCCTGCGACATCGCGCTCGCGCTGGGCGTGGAAAAACTCAAGGACACCGGCTATGGCGGCCTGCCGCAACGCTCGAGAGGAGTCGAGAACGACATGTACTGGCCGAACTTGTCCGCCCCGGGCGCGTTCGCGCAACTGGCGACCGGTTATCGCGCGCGGCACCGGCTCAACAAGCAGGATCTGAAAAGGGCCATGGCCCATGTTTCGGTCAAGAGCCACGCCAACGGCGCGAAGAATCCCAAGGCTCATCTGCGCAGGGAAATCACCGAGCAACAGGCGATGGATGCGCCATTCATCGCCGAACCCATCGGACTGTACGATTGCTGCGGTGTCAGCGACGGCTCCGCCTGTGCCATCGTCACGACTCCGGAAATCGCCCGCAGCCTCGGCAAGGAACACCTGGTTTCGGTCAAGGCGCTGCAATTGGCGGTTTCCAACGGCACCGAGTCCAGCCACGAAAGCTGGGACGGCTCCTATCTCAAGACCACGCGCATCGCCGCGCAACGCGCCTACGACGAAGCCGGCGTGCGCAAGCCGGCGCAGGAAATCAGCATGACCGAAGTGCATGACTGTTTTTCGATCACCGAACTGGTGACCATGGAAGATCTGCAACTTGCCGAGGAAGGCAAGGGCGTTACCGCGGTGCTCGACGGCAACTTCGACGCCGAAGGCAAGCTCCCTTGCCAGATCGACGGCGGCCTGAAGTGCTTCGGCCACCCGATCGGCGCATCCGGCCTGCGCATGATTTACGAGAACTATCTGCAATTGCAGGACCGGGCCGGGCCGCGGCAACTGGCGGACCCGAAACTGGGCCTGAACCACAATCTCGGTGGTTTTCCGCACCAGAACATCTGCAGCATCTCCATGATCGGGCACTTGTAAAATCGGGTCCCGGTGAGTTCCGACCCCGTCGCGCATACGGAAACAGGGCATGCGGTCGCCTCGCGACTGCATGGCGAGTTGCACGGTCAGCTTGCACTCGCGCTGCGGCAAATTCGGAGCTTTTGCGAAAAAAACGGCAAGTTCGACCCTTCCCTGCTCGACCGGCATCAACAGACAAGTTACGAACTGGCGTTGACGGCGGCCGAGTTGAGCGCCGCCGGCGCCATGCTCGACTGGGCCGGACAATTCCCGGGCGATGAACTGGTGCAGGGAATCGCGCTCGGCTTCACCGCCGAAAGCTGCCGCGAATCGCTTGACCGGCTGGGCCTTCGCGCCGCGGAACTCGGGCTTGGCGCCGGCAGCCTGACGGCCATGGCCCAGCGGCAAGACGTGCGCGGGTTCCTGGATACGAATCTGTCCGCGGAGCGATGGGAAGCCCTCGGCCAGCGGATTTGCGAGGAACAGCGAACCCGGCTGCCTTCGTCCCTGCCGGAGGAAGTCGAAATCGTGCGCGACAGTTTTCAGCGATTCGCCGATGAAGTCGTCGGGCCACAGGCTGAAGCAATTCATCGGCAGAATCTCGACATACCGGAAAGCATGATCTCGGCCGCCGCCGAACTCGGGTGCTTTGGCACAAGCATTCCGGAGCGATTCGGCGGCCTGCAGCCCGACGACAGTCCCGACAGCCTGGCGATGATCGTGGTGACCGAAGAACTGTCCCGCGGTTCGCTGGGCGCCGCGGGCAGCCTGATTACCCGGCCGGAAATCGCCGCCAGGGCGCTGCTGGCAGGCGGAACGGAGGAACAGCAGGCGACATGGCTGCCTTTGCTCGCTTCGGGCGAAAAGCTTTGCGCCATTTCGATTACCGAGCCGGATACCGGTTCGGATGTCGCCGCGGTGTCGCTGGCGGCGCGCCAGGTCGAAGGCGGCTGGCTACTGAATGGCAGCAAGACCTGGTGTACGTTCGCAGGACGTTCGGAAGTGTTGGTGGTGCTGGCGCGAACCAGCCGGGATGCATCGCTCGGCCATCGCGGCCTGAGCCTGCTGCTGGTCGAAAAACCCGTTTATGCGGGGCACGAATTTCGCCACGACCTGGAACAGGGAGGCAGTCTGACCGGCAAGGCGATCGCCACCCTGGGCTATCGCGGTATGCACTCTTTCGACCTGTTCTTCGAGGATTACTTCGTGCCCGGGGAAAACCTGGTGGGTGGAGAAGGCGGCGAAGGCAAGGGTTTCTATTTCACGATGGCGGGGTTTGCCGGCGGCCGCATCCAGACGGCGGCGCGGGCGAGCGGAGTGATGCAGGCGGCTTTCGAACAGGCGCTACGTTACGCCGGTGAGCGGCAGGTTTTCGGGCAGGCGCTTGCGGACTTTCAGCTCAGCCGGGTTAAACTCGCGCGCATGCTCGCCAGGCTGACCGCTTCGCGGCAATTCAGCTACGACGTCGCGCGACGGCTCGACGCCGGCGGCGGACAGATGGAAGCGAGCCTGGTGAAGCTGTTCAGTTGCCGGGCGGCGGAATGGCTGACCAGGGAGGCGATGCAATTGCACGGCGGCCTCGGCTACGCCGAAGAATCCATGGTCAGCCGGTTGTTCGTCGATGCGCGAGTGCTGTCCATTTTCGAAGGCGCCGAGGAGACTCTGGCGCTAAAGGTCATCGCCAGGCAACTCGTCGCCGAAGCCTAGGAGCTCGCGCACTGTCATCCTGCGCGGAGCGAAGCGGAGTCGCAGGATCTCTTCGCGACGGAAATGATGCTTGGGGAGGTAGTGAGGAATGCAGAAATTGTTGGATAACAAAGTAATAGTGGTAACCGGCGCCGGCCGCGGCATCGGCCGCGGCATAGCCCTGCTGGCAGCGGCCCATGGCGCCAAAGTCGTCGTCAACGACCTCGGCGGGGCCGAGGACGGCAGCGGTGAGGACGCCGGGCCCGCGGCCGCCGTGGTCGACGAAATCAGGGCCGCGGGTGGTGAGGCCATCGCCAACGGTGCAAGCGTCGCGGACTGGGATGCGGCCCATGGCATCATCGCCGGCGCGGTCGATAATTTCGGCCGCATCGATTGCGTAATCAACAACGCCGGCAATCTGCGCGACGCGATTTTCCACAAGATGACCGAAGAAGACTTCGACGCCGTCGTCAATGTACACCTGAAAGGCACTTTCAACGTCAGCCGCGCCGCCGCGCCGCATTTCCGCGCCCAGACCAGCGGCTGCTTCGTCAACATGACTTCCACGTCCGGGCTGATAGGAAACTTCGGCCAGGCCAATTACGCCGCCGCGAAACTCGGCATCGTCGGGCTTTCGAAATCCATGGCGCTCGATATGGGCCGCTTCCGGGTGCGCTCGAATTGCATCGCGCCATTTGCCTGGAGCCGGCTTATCGGCACAATTCCCACCCGCACCGAGGAAGAACAGGCGCGCGTGGCGAAGATCCAACAGATGACGCCTGACAAGATCGCGCCATTGGCGATCGCCTTGTGCAGCGATTCCGCGGCCGAGGTCACCGGCCAGATTTTCGGCGTGCGCAACAACGAGATTTTCCTGTTCAACCAGAATCGCCCGATCCGCTACGCCCACCAGGGCGAGGGCTGGACCGCCGAGCAGGTGCTCGAACGGGCCTTGCCAGCGTTCGCCGCCGATTTCACGCCGCTGGAGCGCTCCGGCGACGTGTTCCGCTGGGATCCGATGTGAAGCGGCGGACCATACACCATGAGTTTCAATCCGGAAGCCGAATCCATGCCATTTGACCCTCGCAGCCTGCTGACAAAGGAATTCCGCACGATCAGGCACACCTACTCCGCGAAGGACTGCATCCTCTACGCGCTCGGTGTCGGCATGGGAATGGACCCGCTGGATGAGGATTGCCTGCCGTTTCTGTACGAAGACGGCTTGAAAGTGCTTCCGAGCCAGGCGGTGATGATGGCCCATCCCGGTTTCTGGGCCAGGGAAGATGCGACCGGGCTCGACTGGGTCAAGGTGCTGCACGCCGGCCAGGAAATCATCCTGCACAAGCCGTTTCCGGCCTCGGGCACTGTCGAGGCGACGACCTGCGTTACCGAAGTGATCGACAAGGGCGACCGCATCGGTGCTTTGATCGTTTCCGACCGGGTAGTGCGCGACGTCGAGACCGGCGAAAACATCTCCACCCTTATCACTACGATACTTGCGCGTGGCGACGGCGGCTTCGGCGGCGAGCGCAAGCAGACCGCGCGGACCGACACCGTTCCCGTCAGGGAGCCCGACGAAATCTGCGACCTGCCGACCTTGCGGCAGCAAGCGCTGCTCTACCGGCTGTCCGGGGACTACAACCCATTGCACGCCGTACCCGGGATAGCCCGCAACGCCGGTTTCCGCGAACCCATCCTGCACGGATTGTGCACGCTCGGCGTCGCCACTCATGCGCTGGTGAAAACCTGTTGCGACTACGACCCTGACCGCTTCAGGCGAATGCGGCTGCGGTTTTCGGCGCCGGTTTATCCGGGCGACACCATTCGCACGGAGATCTGGCGCGATGGCGATGAAGTGGCGTTCCGCTGCAAGTCGCTGGAGCAGGACAAGATCGTCATCAACAACGGCTACCTGCTGACCGGTTGAATCCGGCCTATTCTGGGGAGAAAGTTTCTTGCAGGAAATTCTGAAGGGCATGCGGGTAATCGAAGGCAGCGCTTTCATCGCGGCGCCTTCGGGCGGCATGACCCTGGCCCAGCTCGGCGCCGACGTCATTCGTTTCGACCTGATCGGCGGCGGCCTCGACTATCGCCGCTGGCCGGTCGACAGCAAGGGCAACAGCCTTTACTGGCATGGACTGAACAAGGGAAAACGATCCATCGCCATCGATTTTCGCCGGCCGGAAGGGCAGGAACTGCTCGGCGAACTGATCGCCCGCCCCGGAGCGGACGCGGGAATTTTCCTCAGCAATTTCCCCGCCCGCGGCTGGCTCGCCGACGAGAGCCTGCGCGCGCGGCGGGAAGACCTGATTTATTTGAGCCTGAGCGGCGACCGGCACGGCGGTTCGGCGCTCGACTATACCGTCAACTGCCGGCTCGGCCTGCCCTGGCTCAGCGCGGTCGGCGAGCGTCCGGTGAACAATCCGCTGCCGGCCTGGGACCTGCTGGCCGGCCAGCAGATCGCCCTCGGCCTGCTTGCCGCCGAACGGCATCGCCGCTTGACCGGCGCCGGACAATTCGTGCGTATCGCGCTCGCCGATGTCGCGCTGGCGGTTATGGGCCATCTCGGATACATCGCCGAGGTGGAAATGAACGGAGCGGGCCGGCAGCCTGCAGGCAATCACGTATTCGGCAGTTTCGGTTACGATTTCGCCTGCCGTTGCGGGCGGCGGGTAATGATCGTCGGCGTCAGCCCGAAACAATGGCAGGCAATCGTCGCCGTCACCGGAGCCGGTGACGCGGTAAATGCGCTGGAGAAGGAACTGAAGATGGATTTCAAACGCGAAGGAGACAGATTCCGCGCCAGGGAAAGGCTGGCGGACCTGTTCGCGCCCTGGTTCGCCCAACGCGACTTCGCCGCGGCGAGCGCCGAACTGGACCGGCATGAAGTGTGCTGGGGGCCGTATCAGACGGTCGCGGAACTGGTCGAGAAGGACACGGAATGCTCCAGCGCCAATCCGCTATTCAGCCGCGTCGAGCAACCGGGAATCGGCAATCTGCTGACGCCATCCCAGGCGCTGCAATTCGGCGGTCTGGAATCGACGCCGCCCGCGCCCGCGCCCTTGCTCGGCCAGCACACCGACGAGATTCTGGCGCAGGAACTCGGTCTGAGCGCGGCCGAAATCGGCAAACTGTACGACCGCGGGCTGGTCGCGGGAGCGGCGCCATGAGCGAGACCGTCATCTGCGGAAATACATTTTCCGATATAGCCGAGTTGTTACACAAGGCGGCGCGGGGAGCGCCGGACGCGCCCGCGGTGAGTTTCAACGGCGCGACCCGGACCTGGGCCGAAGTCGAGACACGCTGCCGCGCTGCCGCGACATTGCTGAAACGGCTCGGCGTCGGCAAGGGCGATCGCGTGGCCTTGCTCGGCCTCAATTCCGATGTCTGTTTCGAAAGCTACTTCTCGCCCGCGCTCATCGGCGCCATGTTCGTGCCGCTCAATTACCGGCTCGCGGTACGGGAATTGCGGGAATGCCTCGACGATTGCGCGCCCCGGGTGCTGCTGGCGGAAGCGGAATTCGCCGCTGTCGCGAAGGCGCTGCAGGAACAATGCCCCGGTATCCGTCACGTGATCGTCTTCGGCGGCGAAAGCGACGAACCGGACGCGCTCGACTACGAGTCGTCGCTGGCGGAAATAATTGCCGCGGGTTCATACGCGGAAACCAGTCCGGGCGGCGGCGACGACCCCATCCTGCTGTTTTACACCGGCGGCACCACCGGCAAGTCCAAGGGCGTGATGCTCAGCAACCGCAACATGCTTTCCAACACCGCCTGTGCGGTCGCGGACTACCGCATGGAACCGGGCTGGAATTTCATCATTCTCGGTCCTTTGTTCCACCTCGCGGCCGGCGCGCGCATCTTCAATTGCGCCGCCCTTTATGCACACGCGGTAGTCATGTCACGATTCGAAGCGGGCGAAGTGCTCGGGACTATCGAGCGTTATCGCATCGATTCGGCAACCTTCGTGCCGACCATGGTGCAGATGTTGCTCGATCATCCTGAATATTCAGACTACGACCTCTCTTGTCTGAAGATTGTGACCTGCGGCGCCGCGCCATTGTCGCTCGCGCTGCAGAGGCGGCTGCTGCGGGCCTTGCCCGGAGTACGCCAGTACCAGACCTATGGCATGACCGAGGCCTCGCCCATTCTCACCATTCTCGATTCCGTCTATCACGTGACCGACGGCCCGCTCGCGGCGAAGCTGGGCTCGGTCGGCCGGCCGCCGGCCCACGTTGAAATCCGTGTCGTCGACGCAAACGACAATGACCAGCCGCCCAACACCGTCGGCGAAATTCTCGCCCGCGGACCGAACGTCATGGTGGGCTACTGGCGGCAGCCCGAGTTGACCTCCGAGGCCATGCGCGGCGGCTGGTACCACACCGGCGACGCGGGCTATCTCGATGAGGAAGGATTCCTGTTCCTCGAAGGCCGGGTCAAGGACATGATCGTCAGCGGCGGCGAAAACGTGTATCCGATCGAAGTGGAGAACGTGCTGACCGAGCATCCCGCTGTCAAGGAATGCGCGGTCATCGGCATCCCGCACAAGATCTGGGGCGAAGCGGTGCATGCCGTGGTAATTCTGGAAGCGGACGCCGGCGCCCGCGAAGAAGAATTGATCGCTTACTGCAAGGAAAACCTGGCGAGCTACAAATGTCCCGTCAGCGTCAGTTTCCGCAGTGAGCCCATGCCGCTATCGTCGGTAAACAAGGTGCTCAAGACCGAATTGCGCAAGCCCTACTGGGAAGGCCGGCAGAGCCAGTTGGTCTGAAACGCGCCATCACTTTCGGAACGGACCCACGAAATGTCCGTCTTCCAATCGGCGCGCCCCGGAAAACCCGGTGCGGACAAGCAGGAAACGCGGGAGTATACTTGTCGCCCTTGAAAGTTTGTGAAGTTTGATTGTCTTGTGAGGAGCAAACAGTGAAAAAAATCATGATATTGGCCGCCGGCTGGATGGCGGTCGTGATGTCCTGGAACATGGCTGCGGCCCAGGACGGCGAGGCTCTCGCCATTCTGATTCCAGGCGGCGGCGCCTACAGCAGACCGATTTCCACCGATTCACCCGAAGCCCAGGCCTTTTTCGACCAGGGCCTGCGCATGGCCTGGAGTTTTTACTTTCCGGAGTCCATCGCTTCCTACCAGGAAGCCTCGCGCCACGACCCGGACCACCCCATGCCATATTTCGGCCTTGCTCACGCCGCCGGACCCAATCCCAACAGCCGCTACGCCGGTCTGCCGGACGACCCGCAAGGCGCCGGTCTGGAAGCGATCCGCAACGCCCTCGAGCGCATCAACAACGGCACCGAACGTGAACGCGACATGGTCAACGCGCTTTTCGTCCTCTACAACAAGGACGCGATCGCCGACGACCGTGAACGGGACCAGGCTTTTCTCGGCGCCATGCGCGAGTTGCACCACAAGTATCCGGACGATGCGGACATCGCCGCCATCTTCGGCGAGGCCTACATGAACACCACCCGCTGGGACTACTGGGAGCCCGACGGTTCACCCAGGGGCGGCACCGCCGAAGCCCGCGCCGCATTTGAAGCCGCCATGGCCGCGGAACACGATCATCCCGGCGCCAATCATCTGTACATCCACCTGATGGAAGCATCCAACGAACCGGAACTGGCCATGCCTTCGGCGCAGAAGCTGGAAGGCACCGTGCCGATTTCCGGACACATGGTGCATATGCCCGGCCACATCTATCTGCGCGTCGGTGAGTACGAAAAGGCCATCGACATCAACGAGCGCTCCCAGATCGTCGATCAGCAATTTGCCGAAATCTGGGGCGACAACAACTTTCCGATGATCGGCACCTATGCCCTTTCGCATAAATCCCATGCGCCCCACGCGCTGGATTTCGTGCGCTACGCCAACATGCTGCAAGGCAATTACGCCGACTCTTTCGAGGCAGCCCAACGCGGCGCGGCCAGTGTCGGCCGGGCCACCGAAGCGGTGAATCGCGGCGAGAAACGCGTAGTGCATTCCTGGGTCGTGGACAAGGTCTTCGGCAAGTGGGACCGCATCCTTGAAAGCGAACAAAGCCACAGTGGTACGCCTTACCTCGATGGCATGTGGAGTTATGTGCTCGGCAGCGCTTATGTGACCGACGGTCAACTCGATATGGCCGAGGAGCAACTGGCCAATATCCAGGCCCAGGCCGAGGCCGACGGGGTAGACGATACCGGTGTCGGACCCACGCCGGCCTCCCATGTGCTGGGAATCGCGACACATGCGCTGCAAGGCGAGATCGCCGAGGCCCGGGGCAACCTGGACGCGGCCATCGCCCATTACCAGGCCGCGGTGGAAATGCAGGACGCCAACAACTACACCGAGCCGCCGGACTGGTCCCAGTCCATGCGTCTTTACCTGGGCGCGGCACTGCTCGACGCCGGGCGCGCGGAAGACGCCGAAGCCGTCTATCGCGAGGATCTTGAGTGGAACCAGCAGAATGGCTGGTCTACTTTCGGTCTGGCCCAGGCGCTCGAGGCGCAAGGCAAGGAGCAGGACGCCGTTGTCGTGAAGCGGCAGTTCGATTCGCTCTGGCGCAACGCCGACATCGAGCTGGAACGCTCGCGATTGTAAAGAGATTCTGCGACTTCGCTTCGCTACGCGCAGAATGACCGTAGGGACACTGTCGGGATGACGGCAGGGAGACTGTCAGGATGAGGGCAGGGAGGCTGTCATCCTGCGCGCAGTCGCAGGATCTCGCCGGTATAAACGAGCATGTCCAGAGCGGGGCAGCGTCAACCATGAGTAAACACCGAATTTTGCCCGCCGGCTGCGCGTTGCTGCTCTTGCCCTGCCTGGCGTTCTCCCAGGAGCATTTCAATCCCGCCGGCGCCGTACCCAGCGAACACACGCGCGCCTTGCAGGCCGAATTGCGCGAATCGCTGCCGTTTGCGGACGAACGCGACTTCGAGGAATCGCGCCGGGGTTTCCTGGCCGAACCCGACTCGCGGCGAATCACCGGTTCCAGCGGCAACGTCGTCTGGGACCTGGGCAGCTACGATTTTCTGCTGGCCGGCGAGGACTTCGATTCGATTCATCCCTCGCTGCAACGTCAGGCCCTGCTCAACATGAATTACGGCCTGTACGAAGTCGTGCCCGATTTCGTTTACCAGGTGCGCGGCTTCGATCTCGCCAACATGACCCTGGTCATGGGTGAAACCGGCTGGATTCTGTTCGATGTGCTGCTGGCCGGCGAAACCGCCGCGGCGGCGCTGGCGCTCGCCGATGAAACTCTTGGCGCACGGCCCGTGCGCGCGGTGGTTTACTCCCATTCCCACGTCGATCATTTCGGTGGCGTACTCGGAGTCGTCAGCGAGGAACAGGTTCAGTCCGGGTCCGTGGAGATCTTCGCGCCCACGGGATTCATGGAGGAAGCCGTTTCCGAAAATGTCTACGCCGGGCCGGCGATGTCGCGACGGGCGGTGATGCAATACGGCCGCACGATCCCCGCAAGCCCCTTCGGCCGGGTCGATTCGGCCATCGGCAAGGGACTCGCGGCGGGCACGACCGGCCTGATCGCGCCTACAACGGTTATCGGTGAAGACTTTGAGGAACATATTATCGATGGCGTGCGCGTAGTCTTCCAGAACACGCCCGGCACCGAAGCTCCCGCCGAAATGAACGCCTGGTTCCCGGAGCAACGTGTTTTCTGGGCGGCGGAAAACATCACCGCGACAATTCACAATGTCTATACCTTGCGCGGCGCCCTGGTCCGTGACGCCTTGCAATGGGCCAGGCAGATCAACGAGGCGCTGTACCGCTTCGGCCGCGAAGCCGAGGTAATGATTTCCTCGCACAACTGGCCGCGCTGGGGCAACGGGCGCATTCAGCAGGTCATGCGCGCCCAGCGCGACGCCTACGCCAATCTGAACAACCAGGTGCTGCACCTGGCCAATCAGGGCGTCACCATCAACGAGATTCACAACCACTACCAGGTGCCCGAATCGCTGCGGCAACAGTGGAGTGTGCGGCAGTATCACGGTTCGGAATTCCACAATTCCCGCGCCGTGCTGAATCGTTATCTCGGCTACTGGGACGGCAATCCGGCAACGCTGGCGCCGCTTTCGCCGGAAGATTCGGCGCCGCTATACGTGGAAATGATGGGTGGCGCCGAGCCGATTCTCGAACGGGCGCGGACCTTGCACGAGAGCGGCCAATACCGGCTGGCGATGGAGATTCTGAACAAGCTGGTCTACGCCGAGCCGGACAACCGGGAGGCGAAAAATCTGCTTGCCGCGGTCTTCGAGCAACTCGGCTACCAGTACGAAAGCGCCAGCATGAGGAATGTTTTCCTGGCTGCCGCCCAGGAATTGCGCAACGGCATGCCGCGCATTCCCGCGCCGAGGGGAACGAGCCCGGGCATGGCGCGAGCGATGAGCACCCTGCAATGGTGGGACTCGGTCGCAATCCGCGTCGACAGCCGGCTTGCCGACGGCATGGACTTCACCATGAATTTTCTCACCCCCGATAACGGCGAGCGGTTCGTCGTGGAAATGAGCGGTGGCACCTTGAGCGCCATTGAAGGCTTTCAGGCCGAGGCTCCCGATGCGACGGTCAGCATCGACCGCGAAGACCTGAACCAGGTAATCATGGGCAACGTCACGCTCGACGCGTTATTGCAGTCCGGCCAGGGGTCGGTCGCGGGCGACTCCGGCGTACTGGCACAATTGAGTTCGGTGCTGGTAAATTTTGCCCCCGGTTTCGAAATCCTTCCCGGCACGGCAAACTAGCCGGGACAAGCGCGTGACGGGAATCGAGAATGACTGAATTTCGCAGGATCCGCCTCGGCATGGTAGGCGGCGGGAAGGGAGCCTTCATCGGCGAAGTACACCGGATCGCTGCGCGCATGGACGATCGTTACGAACTCGTCGCCGGTTGCCTTTCGGCCAGCCCGGAAAAGGCGCGCGAGTCGGCGCGGGAACTCGGCATTCCGCGAAGCTATGACGACTACGCGCGCATGGCGCGGGAGGAGGCGGCGCGGGAAGACGGCATCGAAGCCGTCGCCATCGTCACGCCCAATCACCTTCATCATCCCGTGGCCCGGGCATTTCTCGACGCCGGCATTCACGTCATCTGCGACAAGCCCCTGACCGCGACCCTGGCAGAGGCCGAAGACCTGGAACAGGCGGTAGCCGCCGGCGGCAATCGCTTCATGGTGACCTACAACTACAGTGGCTATCCCATGGCTCGCCAGGCGCGCGAACTCGTGGCGAAGGGGGCGCTCGGCAATATCCGCGTCGTGCAGGTGGAATACCCCCAGGACTGGCTGGCAACCGATCTCGAGACGAGCGGGCACAAACAGGCATCCTGGCGCACCGACCCGGCCCAGGCCGGAGCGGGCGGCAGTCTCGGCGATATCGGCACTCACGCCTTCCATCTCGCCGAGTGGGTCAGCGGCTGCCGGGTCGAAAGCCTGCTCGCCCAACTCGACAGTTTCGTTGCGGGCCGCGAGCTCGACGACAACGCTCATGTGCTGTTGCGATTCGGCGGCGGAGTGCGCGGCCAACTCTGGTCGAGCCAGATCGCGACCGGCCAGGTCAACGGCCTGCGCCTGCGCGTCTATGGCGACAAGGCCGGTCTCGAATGGTTTCAGCAACAGCCCGAACAATTGCACTTTGCCGTACTCGGCGAGGCGCCGCGAACAATGACCCGTGGCGCATCGGGCGGCGCCGAGCGCGACAGCCGCATTCCCGGCGGCCATCCGGAAGGTTTCCTCGAAGCCTTCGCCAACCTGTATCGTGACTTCGCCGTCCTGTTGCGCGGCGACAGCGAAGACTACGGCCTGCTGCCGACGGTTGCCGAAGGCGCCCGCGGCGTGCGTTTCGTCGAAGCCGCGGTGGCGTCTTCGAAAGCCAATGGGCAGTGGCGCGAACTATAGGACCGTGGCGCAAGTTTTGCGCGGGCGGGGGAATCGGTTTAGGCTTGCTTGCTCGGCCAGGCCAGTGAGAGGATTCGGATCATCATGCGACGCAGACAGGTATTTCATATGCTAGGCGCGACTTACGCGGCAGCCGCGCTCGGTGGCTCCAACGCTTTTGCCCAGGGCCGGCGGGTGGACAGCATCGGCCTGCAGCTTTACACCTTGCGCAACGAGATGACCGAAGATTTTGAAGGCACACTGGCCCGGATCGCGGAAATGGGTTATCGCGAAATGGAATTCGCCGGCTATTTCGGCCGAAGCGCCGGCAAAGTGCGCGAAATCCTGGCCGCCAATGGGCTGGTCTCGCCGGCCTCCCACATCCAGTTGAACATGATTCGCGAAAACCTGGCGCAGGAAATCGAATTCGCCGCGGAAGTGGGACAACGCTACCTCGTCGTGCCGAGCCTGCCCGGCAACGAGCGCAGCCTCGACGACTACCGCCGCCACGCCGAAACCCTGAACCGCGCCGGCGAGGAATGCCGCAATGCCGGATTGAAGATGGGCTATCATAACCACAGTTTCGAATTCGAGACCACCGACGGCCGCATTCCCTACGACTTGCTGCTCGAGGAAACCGACCCCGAACTCGTCGACATGGAACTCGATCTGTTCTGGATCGTAAACGCCGGCTTCGACCCGCTGGACTATTTCGCCGCCCATCCGGGCCGTTTCAGCATGTTGCACGTGAAGGACCGCGCCGCCGACGGCGCCATGGTCGATGTCGGCAGCGGCACGATCGATTTCGCCGGTATCTTCGCGCATGCGGAAAGTGCCGGCATCCGGCACTATTTCGTCGAGCACGACAACCCCGGCGACGGCTTCACTTCCGTCGCCAACAGCTTGAGTCATATTCGCGAGTTGGAATTCTGACCCTGGAGAATTGCACATGAAAACCCGGCGCGATTTTTTACGCGAACTGATCATCTCGGTCGGCGGCGTGACCGCCTTGACCGCCTGCGGCGACGCACCGGTCGTGGTCGCCACAACCTCCGCCACCGGCGAAGCCGGCCGCTTTTATACGCCGGAGGAAATGGAACTGGTGTCGCGACTGTCCGAACTCATTATCCCCCGCACCGAGACTCCCGGCGCGCTCGATGTCAATGTGCCCGGCTATGTCGACGGCCTGATGGCGGACTGGGCCAGCGAAGAGACGCAAGACGCGCATCGCCGGGCGCTGGCGGAAATTGATCGCCGCCTGTCGGCCGACGGCGGTTTCATGGCGCTCGATAAAGCCGAAGCCGAACGCGTGCTGGCCGAACTCGACCGTTCCGCGTTCGAGGAAGCAGCGGATGAACTCGGCGGCTATCGCACTTTCAAGGGCTACGTCACCCGTTCCTATTTCGCCACCGAAGGCGGGGCACAGGAGGAACTGCAATGGGTCGGGGTTCCCGGCCGCTGGGACCCGGACGTGCTCGTAACCGACCGGCAAGGAGTCTGATCATGGCTGAAGCGACTGAATTCGATGCGATAGTAGTTGGCTCGGGCATGAGCGGCGGCATGTCCGCCAAGGAATTGTGCGAGCGGGGTCTGAGAGTGCTGGTGCTGGAGCGGGGTCCGGAAATCGTCCCGGAGCGGGACTATTCCGACCAGTTGGCGCCCTGGCAAACCCCGAATTTCGACAATGTTTCACAGGACGAGATCAAGCAGCACTATTTCCGGCAATACCCCGGCGTCCCGTACGCACTCAAGGAATCCAACAAGGATTTCTGGGTCAAGGACGACGAACATCCTTATGAGGAAGCCGAGGGCACGAGGTACGAATGGCTGCGCGGGTATCACACCGCAGGCCGTTCGATCATGTGGAGCCGCCAGACCTATCGTCTGGGCCCGCAGGATTTCGAGGCAAACCAGCGCGAAGGCGTAGCCATCGACTGGCCGGTGCGATATGAAGACATCGCGCCCTGGTATGAAAAAGTGGAAACCTTCGTCGGCATCGCCGGCAGCGAAGAGGGCCTGAGCCAGTTGCCGGACAGCGTATTTCAGCCGGCCTTCGAATTGACCGAAGCGGAAAAGGCCTTCAAGAGTGGAGTGGAAACCGCCTTCCCCGGCCGCAATGTGATTCCGGCGCGCGTCGCCCACCTCACCGACGCAACCGAAGAGCAACGCTCGCTTGGGCGCTCGAATTGCCAACTGCGCAATCGCTGCCACCACGGCTGCGTATTCCGCGCTTATTTCTCCTCGCTGAACGCAACCCTGCCGGCGGCGGAGCGCACCGGCAATCTGACCATGGTGCACAACGCCATCGTGCAATCGCTGGAGTTCGACCCCGAGACCAATCGCGTCTCCGGGGTGCGCATAGTCGATGCGGAATCCAACGAGGCCCGAACCTACACCAGCAGGATCGTGTTCCTGAACGCTTCCGCCATCGCCTCGGCGATGATATTGCTGCAATCGACTTCGGAGAGCTTCCCCAACGGGCTTGCCAACCGTTCCGACCAGGTCGGCCGCAATCTGATGGACCATGTCAGCGGCGCCGGCGCGGCCGGCATCATGCGCGGCTTCGACGACCGCAAGGTTTTCGGTCGCCGGCCGGGCGGAATCTACATTCCGCGCTACGCCAATGTTACCGAAAACGACAAGCCGTACTCGCGTGGTTTCGGCTACCAGGGCGGCGCCAGCCCGCTCGGAAACGCCAGCGGCCAGATTCCAGGCATCGGCCGCGAATTCAAGGAATCCCATCGCCGCCCCGGCCCATGGCGCATATCCATCGGCGCCTTCGGCGAGCAATTGCCGAATCCCGACAACCGGGTGACCTTGCATCCATCCAGACGCGACCGCTGGGGCAATCCGATTGCGGTATTCGAAGTGCGATACAGCCGCAACGAGGAAATCATGCTCGAAGAGGCGCGCACGGACGCCATCGCCATGCTGGAAGCCGCGGGCTGCGAGCAGATCTCCTCCGGGCCGGTGAATCTCACCAACCCCGGCAACCGCATCCACGAAATGGGCAGCGCGCGCATGGGCCGCGACCCGGCCGATTCTGTACTGAACGGCTGGTGTCAGGCGCACGACGTGCCGAACCTGTTCATCACCGACGGCGCCTTCATGACCTCGGCGGCATGCCAGAACCCGTCCCTGACCTACATGGCCTTCAGCGCCCGCGCGGCAAACTACGCCGCCGACCTGCTGGCGGAAGGAACGATCTAAGCACAATGCGCGGGCGGGCGTGCCTCGTTCCAGCCGCCGAGCACAGCTCGGCGTCGCTCGGGCTGCGCACGAAGCTATCGCTTCGTAACCGCTTGCCTCGCCCCTACAGGGGCAGGACGTCGATGCGGCGGAACTGGGTGGGGTGGCTTTCGGCCTGGATGGCGATGAATCCTTCGCTCAGCGCCACGGGCGCCCCGCTGTTGAGCAGTCTCTGGGCGTCCAGGTCGGTTGCATCGAGTTGCAGGCCCCCGTATTCAAATACGACCTCGCCGTTTACCGTGTGACGCACCAGTTCGTTACCGCGAATTTCGACTTCAAGTGTCACCCATTGGTCGCCATGGAAGGTGTCCGAACTTGAATTCGTGCAGTGCCGGGTAATCAGCAGTCCTTCCAGGCGAAAGTGCGTTCCCGGCGTACAGATATTAGCCGTGGACCGCTCGTCCGCGCCGTTGCCGCCCAACAACTGCACTTCCACCGACGCGGGGAATTCCTGCTCCAGAGTCATGGAATCCGGCGCCTGGCTGTGCAGCATCAGGCCGTTGTTGCGAAAGGCCCAGGCCGGCCCGTTCACCACCTGGTCGCCGACGAATCTGTACTCTACGCGCAGCAAGTAATGGGAAAACGATCGTTCATGGAACAGATGTCCGAATTCCCCCTGGAAATCTGTCCAGTTGTCGTATGAAACCGTGAGCAGGCCGTCTTCGACGGTGAAAGTATCGAGGTGATTGACGCCGGCCGGGTAGCCAGTGAACTTCGGCGTCCAGCCATCCAGATTTTCGCCATTGAACAGGCTGATCCATTGTTCCATCCCCGGCGAGCAGGATGTGGCGAGCAATAATGATGTAATCAACAGCGTGCAGTTGCGAGTAATCATTCGGTTCATTGCGCCGCATTAATCGTGCGATTGAAATCGAGCCTCATGTCGAGCTCGCTGGGGCAACCGAAGGCCGCGAAGCATTCAACGTCGACGATGATCTGATACTCGCCGTTCTGACCCTCGACGCGGTCGACCTGGATGGCGGTGCCGCTGCGAGTGCTATCTGCGTTCAGGGTGTCGATGCGCATTTCGTTATCACTGCGCAAGCTGAAGTCGGCATTCGCGACCACCCAGTCCCGGGCCGCACTCCATTTCGCGTCGCATTCGGCATCGGAAGCACAGATGGGAATCGTGCTCTGAAACTCAGCCAGCCGCGCCTGGTATTCCTCGGATCCGCTGCAGGACGCCAGCGAGACCGAAGCACAAAAAATGGCCGCCATGCGGCCCGCTGATAAAGTCATCGGCTAACCTCCCTCGAAGCGTGAAACTCAACGGAATTGTATATCACATTCGGACAAAGCCTGAATCAAGCCAATTATCACGAACGTGACAATTAGCACTAGTTTGGAGGAGTCAGGTCAAGAAAAATCACGTACGGGACAATTTAGTTTCGGCTGTGTACGCCATGTGCAAACGTCCGTCATTCCAGCGTTTGATAGACTGACGCCGTTCACGAAACGAACGAAAACTGCAAGGAGTAGGAAATGAACCTGAGAAACATCTGGCTACTGCTGGCAATAGTCGGCGCGGTGGCCCCCTAGTATTACATAATCGTTTACTTTGCAGGAAACCCGATTGATCTGTTCGCATTCCTGGCCGCCGCGGCGGCAAACGATGCATCGACGGCATTCGTCGCCGACCTGGTAGTTTCATCGCTTGTGTTCTGGGTATACATTTTCTCGCGCCGCCCCAATGGCCCGGCGCCATGGCCGTTCATCATAATTAACCTGATCATCGGCCTGAGCTGTGCCTTGCCCGCTTATCTATGGGCCGCTAGTCGAGGAAAAATTCGTGAAGGGCAGAATTGCTAGGCGGCATAACTCGTTGCAGGTGGATGTACGATCAATGCTATCGAAATTGAGCTTTTTTCCGCTTCAGATTGATTGTGCCACAACACTACTATATTGTTGTGTTTATGCTCACATTCGACCAGCATACCGGCTACTTGTCTTCGGGAGTCCACACCGTCCCATGGCGCGACATCCAATTACGCTTCGCTGGTAACAGGCACCGAGCACGACTGTTGGGAGGGTTGCGGGCTGCCTGCCGCAACTTGGCGGCAGCCGGTTGTGGGGAACTTCTGCTGGATGGGAGTTTTGTCACTGGGAAGCAGCTTCCCCGGGACTATGACTGCGCTTGGGAAACGGCTGGTGTCGATCCGGACTTGCTGGATCCGGTCCTGCTAGATTTCAGCAACAGTCGCGCGGCCATGAAGGCGAAATACTTCGGCGACTTGTTCCCGGCATCGGCGCTGGCCGGGCCCGGCATGCTCTATCGCGAATTCTTCAAAACGGATCGCGACGGAGTCGAAAAGGGAATAGTTTTGATCAACCTGGAGCACTTGCCATGATTACAAACGAAAGGCAGTACAGGATCACAAGAAAAAAGGCGACACAATTCGCCCGCGAGATCGAAAATTTCGATGCAGCATCCAGCGAACGTCCCAATGTTCATCCAAAGCTGCTGCATGCCGAACTGGACGCAATGCGAAGTCAACTTGCCGATTTGCGCGATGAACTCAAGGAATACGAGGAACTGAAATCCACCGATCCGTCCGTGATTTCCGTCGAATCGGTCGAGGATCTTGCGGAAGGTCTGATCAAGTACCGAATTTCGTCGGGACTAAGCCAGCGAGCGCTAGCTAAGCGTCTGGAAGTTAAGGAGCAACAGATTCAGCGATACGAAGCGACGCGCTATGAGTCTGCCAGTTACCAGCGGCTATGCGACGTTTCGCGGGTGCTGGGTATGAATTGGCGCCATGCCGAAATGCCGGGCGATGCGAGGCAGCGGCATCCCGCTACAATGATTGTGGCGGGGTGTCGCGACCAGGCGCGTCGCGATTCCGGCCAATGGGTGTTCGTAGATACAGGCTTTTCGAGGGACCAAAGAAGTTGCGGCATTGCGATCGGCGATTCGCGGCCTCGCAATGTCCGCTTTAGTGATCTGGCGCCCTGTATCGCGCGAGAATTGGAGTCGGATACGGCGCCATTGAATTTGCTCATCGAAGCGCCGCTTTCGGTTGCGTTCAATGCGGGCGGGAATCCGACGGGCCGCAGCATAGAGAGGAAGAACGGGAAAACACGATATTGGTACATGCAGGGGGGCGCTGTCACGCTTCTGGCAACCATGCATCTTGTGCGGGACTTGTACGAAATCCGACCCTCACGCGAAGTCCGGCTATTCGAAGGTTTCGCGTCCTTCAAGCACAAAGAAAAGCGCTACTCCCACGCGGGCGATGTTGCGAATCTGCGGCGTGTTGTCTGGGGCGAACGCGACAACGGAAAGATCGTTGACGCGGAAGGATTGAGGATGAGAGATGATGACGTCCTCGTTTCCTCTTTCGCCGTATTGGGAATGGACTTGGGAATTCCCCCGGTGGTGGTGGCTGATGGCCCTTGATGTCGCTGGAGTAGTCCCGGGCGCGCACGGAACTATTCGAAGTCGTAGTCCTTCCAGTACTGGATGCGGTATTTCAAGGGGTCGGCGAGGATAGTTTCGCGGGAAGCGGTCACTTCCTCGGCCGAGATCGGCTGGAAGTCCTCGGGCAGGGTGTCGGCGTTGAATTCCACGAGTACCCAGTTCACCACGGCCGCCAGTTCGGCGTCGGTCAGGGGCGTCTGTGATGATCCCGGCACCTTGACCAGGTAGGGGCGCATTTCCTCGACTACCATCATGCGCCCCAGTTCATCGTGCAAGGTTGGCACATTGGGAGGGTTGCCGATGCCCGATGGCAGGTGGCAGCCGCTGCAATAGAGCAGATAATTCGTGCGCGGGCTCGCGCCGAGCGCCGCGTTACCGGCGAGCAGGGCAATCAAGAGCAGGGCGGCGGAAAAAACTCTCATATCTTTCGTGAATCTCCGGCGTTACTGACTGGCGTCTCCGAGCACCAGCGCCACGGTGCAATGATAACTGGTGTGTTCGACGCCGAAACACCACAGTACCGTGCTGCTGTTGCTGTTGAAATACACCGGCTTGTCGCCTTCGGTGTTGTGGCAGCCGCAACGGCCGCAGGCAGCCTTGCCGCAGCAATCGTTGTAGGAGATCAGGTATTCCCGGTCGTCGAGCGGATTGCGGCAGGTTCCGACCCAGGTGATCGGTGAAGGTTCCGCTCCCGGCGGACAGGTGCGATGGCTGCCCCCGCAGCAACTGCACAACTGGCCGCTCAAGGCGCAATAGCGCCAGTATTCGCAGGATTGCGGGTCGCCGACTTCGCGCAGGGTCGTTTCCTGGGCGAAGGCGCGGGCCACCGGCAGGAGCGGCAATGCCGCCGCGCCCGTCAGAAACAGACCCAGCCGGGAAAGAAAGTTGCGGCGTGAAAGGCGTCGAGCAAGCGCCAGCGTTGTGCGGCGGGCATGTTCATCTACCCAATACCAGCCGCGATCCATAATCCGATTTGCGTTCATGATGTCTGTTCCAAGGCGGAGGACTTGTATTCGTCTTGATCTTCCTGATCTTCCTGCTTATGGGGCGCCTGGCGCGCCACGAATTCCTGAATGCTGGCGATTCCCGACTCCATGGATTCCAGCAGACTTTCCAGGTGTTCCCGGGAATTCACGAGCCCCTTGCTCCTTAGAATTCCGTCGTTGCCGATCAGCAGCGCGAATGGCAGCTTGCTGACCTGGTAGGTCATTCCGAGGTGCATTGAAATGACGTAGGGGTAATCGGTGATGCGCAGGTCCTTCACATAGGCCCTGTGCTGCTGCAATTGCTGTTCGCTTTCCGCGCCGTCGCTGGCGAAGACGAGCGCGAGGCGGCCCTGTTCGGAATTCACCAGCGACTTTGCCGTTGGCACGAGAGATTTACAGACCGGGCAGGTCGGCGAGATGAACAGCACCAGCATGGCGCCGGGGTCCGGTTTTTCGCCGCCGATTGCGACGCTCTTGCCGTCGAGCGCAGTGATTTCCATTGCCGTAGTGAGTTCGCCGACTTTCGGACCGTTGGTGGGCAGCAGGGCGCCGGCGGGCGCCACGCGCTCGTGCAATACACCGACCTGGCGGGCGAGGGCGAGAACGAGCAGGGACAGGCCGATGACTAATACCCAAAGGACGATGTTTGAGGCGAGCAGCGCCTGGGTCATGTCGGGTCGCTCCCCGCCGCCGGCTTGCGCCAGGAATCGATCGATTGTGCGTTCAGCAGCAATTGGTTGCTTCCGGCGTATATCAGTGCCAGCACGACGCAGGCGCCGGCCAGACCCGCGTAATCGATCAACAGCAGTTCCCGGGCCGTGGGCGGCAGTGCCGCCGTGAGCGCCGCGGCGATCAGAAAAGCGTTGCGCAACAGAAGGCGGTTGCTCAATTGCTGGCCGCTTCCGCCGGCAGCGCCGAAACCGCAGCCGCAATCGATAAAAGTGCGACCCCGCAACAGATTCAGACCAATCGCAAATGTGTAGATTCCAAGCAGGGCGGCAGTTGCGGCCGCGGTCATCGAAAGATTCCAGCCCAGCGCCCAGGCGATGGCCAGGCAGGCTTCAAGTATGGCGAACAGCCAGGCCGCCGGAGTTGCCAACGCTTCGGGCAGCATTTGGTATGCCGCCAATATGCCGCGAAAGCGGACCCGATCGCTCAGCTTGTGCCAGGCAGCCGCCGCCAGCAGCAGCGCAAAGGCCAGCGACAGCAACTTGATGTAAAGCGGATCGAGCATGAATCAGAAGTCCTCGTACATGGAAGCGCCGGGGGCGTCGATCGTGCGCTCGTGTCTGAATGTCATGGCATCGAAGATCTCGGTGCTTCCGGAACTGGCGCCGACGATCAACTTCGGCGAAGTCTCCTGCGTAACCGTCAGATGGTCAGCGGGGTCTTCGAGTTCCAGCCGGTGCGCCCGGCGCTGGCTGGCCAGATCGATTACCCAGATTTCATCTCCCGGATCGTGATGGGTGTCCACCGGACCTTCATGCATGGCCACGTACAGCAATCCGGAATCGCGATGCACGTCGAGGAATTCAAAGCCGCCGGGCCGCCAGCCGGATTCGTCTTCGCCGACGATGCTCCAGCCTTCGCTGATGTTGATTTCATCGCCGTCCGTGCTGACTTCGAAGATGACCCCGGCGTGTGTGATCAACAGCCAGCCATCGGCGGTTCGGGCCGTGCGGTCAAAGACCGCGTCTTCCTGGACGTTGAAGAACACATCCGAGCGGACGCGGTTTTCCTCGAAACCGCTGATGTCGAGTTGGCTGAGTTGCAAGGTGCCGTCGCCGCAAACCAGCAGAAAGTCGTTGTCCGCAACCGGCATGATGATCGCGCAGCCAGGCGTGGACATCTCGTAGACGAATTCGCGGTCGGCCACATCGACGATGCTTACCGAATAGCCCGGATTCATATTGAGCACCGCCAGATGGCGCCCGTTGCCGAGCAGGCCGAGGTGATTTCGCACTCCCAGCCGCGCCATGTGATTGGGAATCTCGATCTCGGCGACCGGGCTCAGGTTGGCATAGTCGTAGATCGCCACGATGTCGGTGCGGTCGCCGTGTACATTGCGTGAATAATAGGATTCCGCGGCGTAAAACTCGCCACGCGGCAGGTAGGGGGCTACTGCCGGCGTGCGGTTTGAAAGCGAAATCGTGCCGAACATTTCGCCGGTTTCGGCGCTGAAAATGCGGGCGCCATTGCCGGACTTGATGATGAACCAGTTCGTCCCGTGATCCGGCATGGTTTCCATAGTGATCACTTCCGGAAACTCCTGGGCGAAGGCGCCGGAAACGAAAACCAGACTGGCCACGAAAATTATGAGCCGCATAGTTGCTCCCCCTTGAAGATGTGTGCGCCCTCGACGGCAGCGCTTTCCGCTAGTGGAATTTCCGGGCGCGGAAAATCCGGAAACTAACTAACGATTGATACTACAGATACACCGCTAAAAGCAATCAGGGCGGGTCTCCCCGGCGGTATTTCTCGAGCAGGCTCCAGAGGATCGCCATGGTTTCGACATCCGGCTCGCCGGAATAATCGGCGGGGCGGAACCGCAATTGCATGGCACGGACCGCAAAGCGAGTCTGGTTGTCCATCTCGCCCGTCGGTTCAACCTGGTAGCCGAGCCTGAGCAATGCGGACTGAAGTCTTTCGACGGTCGGAGGTTCGATTTCGAATTGTGACTGGTAACGCGACCGGGTTTCCTCGTCGTACCAGGCGCCGATGCCTTCCTCATAAAACCGTCTCCAGGGGAACAGCGGGCCCGGGTCCGACCGGCGCATGATGGCGATATCGGAGTGGGCGACGAAGTCGAGCGGATCGATTCCGGGGAAGCGTTGCTGAAGTCCCTTGAGCAACTCGATCGTCATCTCGATCTGCGCCTCGCTGAAAGGCAGAAATTCGCATGTCAGGGCTTCCAGCCCGCTGTCCGGAGTCGCGTCCGGCGCAGTCACACAATCGAATTCGTTGACGATTTCGATACCGATCGAGCGGTCGTTTAGCGCCGTTTCTCCCGCCCAGTAGCTGCGGCCCGCGTGCCAGGCCCTTTGCTGTTCGTCGACGAACTGGTGCAGGCGCAGCCGGCCGCGCTGGTAGCTCGGGTCGTTTGCCGCGGGAATCAGATAGTGCGAACTGACCGGATTCTCCGTCCGCGTGGTGAGCAATCTGACGGATTCGGCGAAATTTTCCGAAGTGGCGTGAATCACCACATAGTTTACGCGGCTGTTCTGGTTGGTCGATTCGATAAAGACAACGCGCGAACAGGCCGCGAGCAAAAACGGCACGACCAGTAATAGCGCAATTCTCATCAGCCTCATGCCTCATTGTTGTCGGCCCCCTTGCGGGGACAGTAATTGTGCATGCCTAACCGGCAAGGTCAACGTGGAACGGTTGCTTTCGGACGATATGGTTTTTGCCCTATCATCGGGGCCGGTTCCGGGCGCCCGCGGGAGGCATGCCGCTTGAATTCCGAAAACCTGCTTGCCACTGTGGCAAGCTGCGTGCTGTTCATGGCGCTGGTGGCGTGGATTTCCTACCGCCAGACCCGGGGCCAGCCCCGCACCCGCGAAGGCTATTTTCTGGCTGGCCGCGGTCTTGGCGCCACATTCATCGCCGGCTCGCTCCTGCTCACGAATTTGTCGTCGTCGCAACTGATCGGACTGAACGGCTCCTCCTACGGCTTCAACCTTAGCAGCATGGCATGGGAGGTGACCGCCGCCGTGGCGACCGTGTGCATGGCGTTTTTCTTTTTGCCCCGGTATCTGGCCGGCGCCTTCGCCACATTACCCCAGTTTCTCTGTGACCGCTTCGACGACGGCGTGCGCCGGATGACCGTCATACTGTTCATGGTCGGTTATGGACTGATCACGATTCCCAGCGTGCTCTATTCGGGCTCGATCGCGGTGTTGCAATTGTTCGATATGCCGCAACTGCTCGGCGTCGGCCAGTTTCCTGCCCTGGTGTTCACGATAGTGCTGATCGGCGTGGTCGGTTCGGGCTACGCCGTCTTCGGCGGGCTCAAGGCAGTGGCGGTTTCCGACACGATCAACGGCGTCGGCCTGCTGATCGTCGGCCTGGCGGTGCCGCTGTTGGGGCTGGCCAAGCTCGGCTCGGGCAGCATCAGCGAGGGGCTGACGATTCTCGCCACCACCGAGACGCAGAAGTTGAACGCCATCGGCTCGGCGACAGATCCGACGCCGTTCGCCACGTTGTTCACCGGCATGATCTTCGCCAATCTTTTTTACTGGTGCACCAATCAATATGTCATCCAGCGCACCCTGGGCGCGCGCAATCTCGCCGAAGGGCAGAAAGGCGTACTGTTCTCCGGGTTCTTCAAGGTGCTGGTGCCCTTTCTGATGATGATTCCGGGGGTGATCGCCTTTCATCTGTACGGCGAAGGGCTCGCTTCCATCGACCTGGCATACCCGCGGCTCATCCGCGATGTGCTTCCTGTCTACGCCGCCGGATTCTTTCTCGCGGTACTGCTCGGCGCGGTGTTCAGTTCCTTCAATTCCTTGCTGAACAGCGCCGCCACCCTGTTTTGCCTCGACGTCTGGGGGCCTTTGCAAAAGCGCGAGCTCGACGACGACGAGATGTTGCGCATCGCCAAGCGCGCCGGCATATGCATCGCGCTGGTTTCCTTCACCATCGCGCCGATGCTGCAATTCGCGCCGGAAGGACTCTGGCAGATCGTTCGAATTTTCACCGGTTTTTACAATATCCCGGTGAACGCCATAGTCATGGTGGGCCTGTTCACCCGTCGCACGCCGGCGCTCGGGCCGAAGATCGTCATTATTTTCCACATCATCGCCTATGGGTTGTTCCAGTTCGTCTTCGGCGAGCGCACCGGTCTGCATTTCCTGCACTTGTACGCGATCCTGTTCGCGGTCGAGGTGCTGATCATGCTGGCGGTCGGCTGGATTCGTCCCCGGCAGGAAGAATGGACTTTCCATCGCCGCGAACTCGTCGACCTGACGCCCTGGCGCTTCGCGATACCCTGCGCGGTAACATTGCTCTCCTGCGTCGTCGCGCTTTATCTGCTGTTTTCGCCCATTGGACTGGTGGACGGAGTTAGTGCAGCATTCTGGCCCTTGCTCGGATTGCTGGCGCTCGGCAATTTGATCGTATGGATGTGGCGCCCGGGAGTATCCGCCGCGGCCTTATTGCCCTCTGGGCAAAAAAGCTGAGAACCCGACCGGCAAAACTGAGAGGAAGAAGATGGAAACGACAATCAAGCTTGCCGATGGCGCCATGATGCCCGCGGTCGGGCTGGGTTTGTGGAAGATCGCCGGGGACAAGACCGCCGGGCTCGTACTCGATGCGGTCGAGGCCGGCTACCGGCATCTCGACAGCGCCGCCGACTACGGCAATGAAGCCGAGGCCGGCGACGGCATTCGCCGGGCGCTTGCGGCGGGTCTTTGCCGGCGCGAAGACTTGTGGGTAACTTCCAAGCTCTGGAACACCTACCACCATCCCGATCACGTGCGCCCTGCCTGTGAAAGAACCCTTGCGGACCTGGGCCTGGACTATCTCGATCTGTACCTGGTGCATTTTCCGATCTCGCTGCGCTATGTGGATTTTGCCGAACGTTACCCGCCGGAATGGTTTTTTGACCCCTCCGCAGAGCGCCCGGTAATGGAAATCGCACCCGTGCCCCTCTCGGACACCTGGGCCGCGATGGAAGAATTGGTTGAGCAAGGTCTGGTCAAGCGGATCGGCATTTGCAATTACACCAGCGGCCTGTTGCACGATCTGTTTGCCTATGCGCGGATCAGGCCCGCGGTCCTGCAGGTCGAATCCCATCCGTACCTGACACAGGAAGCCCTGCTGCGGCTGGCGCGGCAATACGGTCTGGCGGTGACGGCGTTTTCTCCGCTCGGCGCAGCGTCCTACGTCGAACTCGATATGGCCGCCGATGCGGATTCGGTTTTGACCGCGCCGGCCGTGACCGGGGCGGCCGCCAGACTGCGTCGCAGCCCGGCCCAGATCGTATTGCGCTGGGCCTTGCAGCGTGGAACGGCCGTCATTCCCAAGACTTCTCGCAAGGAACGGCTGCGCGAGAATCTGGCGCTGTTCGATTTCAGTCTGAACGAGGAGGAAATGGCCGGAATCAGCGCCCTGAACCGCAATCGCCGCTTCAACGACCCGGGAGTCTTCTGCGAGGCGGCTTTCAACACCTTCTATCCGATTTATGATTGAGAGCCATGGATTTTTCGTTTGCTGAAATTACAGAGCCTGACGAACCGGCCGGGGAAACCCGGTTCCCCTTGATCTATGCGCCGCGCGTTACCGTTCCGCGGTTGTATGCCGCGGTCGATTGGCTGAAGGCGAGCCGGCAACTCCTGCTCGATCGACTGGAGCGGCATGGGGTGATTGTTTTCCGCGGATTCCCCATCGCCGGCGATGAGGATTTCGACGCCGCCCTGGGCGCGTTCCAGTTGGAAAACTTCCCCTACGAGGGTTCGTTGTCGAACGCGGTTCGCCGGCATCGCACCGAGCGTGTGTTTACCGCCAACGAAGCGCCGCCGGATGTCGAGATCTACCTGCACCACGAACTGGCCCAGACGCCCGTCTATCCGACACGGCTGTTCTTCTATTGCGAAGCGGCGCCCGAGGCAGGCGGCGCCACTCCGATTTGCCGTTCGGATCGGCTGCTTGCGCACCTGCGGGATCGTTTGCCCGAGTTCGTGGCGCGCTGCGAGCGGCTTGGCGTGCGCTATATCAACTTCATGCCCGCGGACGAAGACATGGAATCGGGTCAGGGCCGGGGCTGGCGCGCGCTGCTTGGCGCGCAAAACAGGGTCGAGGCCGAAGCGCGCCTGAAATCCCTGGGGTACGGCTGGTCCTGGTTCGACGGCGGCGTGTTGCGGGCCTGCAGTCCGGCTCTGCCCGCGGTGCGAACGTTGCCCGGCGGCAAGAGCGTATTCTTCAATCAACTTGTCGCTGCCTGGCGCGGCTGGAGCGACAGCCGCAACGAGGCCGAACGCTCGATCAGTTTCGGCGATCATTCGGAGATTCCCGATGAAGACATGCGGATCGTGGCCGAAATCGCCGAAGAAATGACCGTAGACCTGCAATGGCAGGCCGGCGATATGGCCCTGGTCGACAATATGCAGGTAATGCATGGTCGGCGGCCCTATTCCGGCCGCCGGCTGGTGCTCGCTTCGCTGGCGGCCTGATCGTCCGGACCGGCGGTGGAAATTTCACACAACATCTTCGATACCGCCGGCGCTCGCGAGTGGATTTCGGCCTGCCCGGCGTACGAGGTGACTCCACTTTCGCTTGCGGAGTTCGACGGTCGCCGTATCCTGCTGAAAGACGAATCCCGCCGCATGGGCCTCGGTTCGTTCAAGGCGCTCGGCGGTGTTTACGCCATCGCCAGGATTATCGCGCGCGAAGCAGGCGGCGATATCGAGCCGGCGGCTTTGGAATCGGACGAAGTGCGCCGGGTAGCTTCCCGGCTTTGCTTCGTAACCGCCAGCGCCGGCAATCACGGGCTCGCCGTGGCCGCGGGCGCGCGATTGTTCGGCGCGTCGGCCCGCATACACATCGCCGAAACCGTACCCGAAGCATTTGCCCTGCGCCTGCGTGCCAAGGGCGCTGAAGTCCTGCGTTCGGGTGAATCCTACGAAGAGAGTATTGCTGCGGCGTCCGACGATGCGGAGCGGAGGGGCGCCACCCATCTGACCGACACATCCTGGCCCGGAAGCCTTGAGTCGGCGCGCCTGATCATGGAGGGTTACACGATACTCGCCGGAGAACTGCGGGAGGCCTTCGCGGCCTCGGGAGATTGGCCGGCGCGGGTGTACTTGCAGGCGGGCGTGGGCGGCCTTGCCGCGGCGCTCGCCTGGTCGATCAGGCAAAGCTGGGAAGTGCAGCCCGAGATCACGGTGGTCGAGCCCGACCGCGCGGCTTGTCTGCAGGCAAGCGTGGCCGCGGGGAGGCTTGTAACCGTCAGCGGCCCGGTCTCCAATATGGGCCGGCTCGATTGCAAGACCCCTTCATTGCTGGCCTTCGATATACTCAGGCTTGCCGCCGACCGTTTCGTCAGCGTTTCCGACGAGGAAGCCGCGCAGGCGGCGACGCGGCTCGCCGCTCATGGCCTGGCGAGCACGCCCTCGGGAGCGGCGGGGCTTGCGGCCTGCCTGCGGGAAGACGAATCCGGAAAGCCGCTTGTGATAAATACCGAAGGTGATCCCGGCAATGACGAATCTTGATCTGACGGCTTTTCGCCGGGACTTGCACAAGCACCCGGAAACGGGATTCGAGCTTGCGCGCACCGCGGGAGTTATCGCCGAGACGCTGAAGCAGTCCGGTCTTGAAGTACAGGAGGGAATCGGCGGCGGACTGGTGGCGAGTTTGCGCCGCGGGCCGGAAGATTCCGCCATCGGTCTGCGGGCGGACATGGACGCGCTGCCGATCACCGAAAAAAACGCTTTCGCGCATTGTTCGGTACACGACGGCAAGTTCCACGGCTGCGGCCACGACGGCCACAGCACGATGCTGATCGGCGCCGCGCTGGAACTGGCGCGGGACGACAAGCTTGCGCGAACGGTCCATTTCATATTCCAGCCCGATGAGGAAAACGGCAGGGGCGCCGCCGCCATGATCGCCGACGGGCTGTTCGAGCGATTCCCGATGCGTGAAATTTACGGATTGCACAATCTCCCCGGCATGGCCGCCGGCAAGTTCGCGATCAAGGCCGGCCCGTTCTGCGCCTTTGAAGACAATTTCGAGATCACCGTCACCGGCCGCGGCGGCCACTCTTCAATGCCCGAAACCGGCGTCGATCCTGTCGTCGTCGCCGGTTCGATCATTCTGCAATTGCAGTCCATCGTCTCCCGGAGCGTTTCCGCCGCCGACTGCGCGGTGGTTTCCATTACCGGAATCCACACGGACGGCGCGCGCAATATCATTCCCGACACTGTCGTGATCACCGGCGATTGCCGCGGATTCGAACAACCGGTGTCCGGCATGATCGAAAGGCGCATGAACGAGATCGTTCAGGGCGCCTGCGCGGCCCATGGCGCGCAAGGGGAAGTGAGCTACAGCACGTCTTTCCGGCCATTGGTGAACGATGCCGGTTGCGCTGAAATCATGGCGAACGCCGCCGCCCGCGTCAGCGAAGTCGACCGGGACTACGGGCCGGTCACGTTTTCCGAGGATTTCGCGGAATTTCTGCAACATTGCCCCGGCGCTTTCATATTGCTCGGCAATGGCACGGAAGGCGCGCAAGCCATGGCCTTGCACAATCCGGCCTACGACTTCAACGACGAAATAATCCGTACCGGCGTCGATTTCTGGAAAGCGCTCACGCGGCGCCCTTATCGAGGCGCGCGAACATAAAGAGCACAAACCCGCCGGTCATCCATGCCGCGAACAGCAGCCATTCCTGCGGCCACAGTAGTGCGGCGGGGCTTCCCGGGAAATAAAGCACCATGATGCCCAGCGAAAGAATCAAGGTCGCGCCGCCGAAAAATTCCCCCATCGGCAGCTTCCAGGGCCGTTCCATCTCCGGAAACTTCCTTCGCAGCACCAGAAACGATACAGCCACCAGCGAATAGGCGATGACAATGCCCAGGCCCCCGGCATTGACGAACCACACCAGGCTTTCTCTCCCGAGCAGCGGCGCCAGCATTGAGGCGCCCCCGATCAGCAGAATTGCGTTGACGGGCGTGTTGTATCGGGGATGCAGCTTGCCGAGAAATGCCGGCAGCATTCTCGATCGGGCCAGGGCGTACACGGCCCTGCTGCCGCCCACCAGAAAGGCGTTCCAGCTCGTCATGATGCCGGCCACACCGGCCAGGATCATCAGATTTCCCGCCCAGGCTCCGCCGAAAATCGAATTCATGGCTTCGGGGACGCCCAACTCAGTGCTTGCGATCTCTGCGGAGCCAAGCACTCCCGACAGGCCGAGAACGATCAGCATGTACCAGAGCACGGCCATGGATACCGAGACGACAATCAGCATGCCGATTTTCCGGAACGGAAGATTGATCTCTTCCGCGGCCTGGGGAATGACGTCAAAGCCCACGAACATGAACGGGACCATGACCAGCACAAGCAAAACACCGTTGAATCCGTCCCTGAACAGGGGCTCCATCGTCGCTCCCGAACCGCTGAACAGCGCGCCGGAGAAAAACAGCAAGCCGACCGCGAAAATCAGCAGGATGACCAGCTTCTGCAGGAATGCGGCAGTGCGTACGCCGATACAATTCACCAGCGTCATCAACAACGCGCCGGCAACGCCGACCGCGACCCAACTCGCATAGACCTCGCCGCCGGCGATCGTCCACAGGAGTCCGACCTTGTAGTTCGGCGCCAGATACTCGATCACGGTAGGCAAGGCCACGGCCTCGAACGCCACGACCGATGCATAGCCGAAGACGATGGCCCAGGTGCAGACGAACGAGCCGACATCCCCGAGCGCCTTGTGGCTGTAAACATGCTCTCCACCCACCTGGGGCATGGCGGAGGCCAGTTCGGCGTAGATGAGCCCGATCAGCAACATGGCGATGCCGCCGAACAAGAATGCCGCCACGGCGCCCAACGAGCCGGCGTCCAGCACCCAGCCCCCGGCCAGGACGATCCAGCCCCAGCCGATCATCGCGCCGAAGCCCAGCGCCAGCACGTCGAATCCTTTCAGCACGCGCCGCAACTGGCCGTTATTGTGCTCGTTCACGGGTATCTCCTGTCACTATGATGCGCCCAGCGGCAAGTTTACTCACAATATGACATATCTATAACCAGCATTCGGGGAAATTGAAATGCTGATATGTCGTTATTTGAATCGAAGCTTTAGTCTGTCATTTCCGAAAGTTCCACGCCTTCGGCCCGATGGCGGATTAACAGCTTCGATGACGGGTGGATTTGCGGTCTCAAGCTTCTTGAGAATTTGACGTTTGTAGTGATTTTCCCGAAAAGCAGTTTCTTCGACGACGAATTTTTCAATTTCTTGGACAGTGGTCACCTTTGATCCAAATCTTGATACTATTAGTTGCTCTAACTGATGAAGGTCTGGCATTTTCTCGAACAATACATATTGATTAGGATCGGTAGCGTCCGAAAAGGTAAATTCGCCGGACTCATCAACTTTCCACATCGCCTCTTTCATTCTTTTTAGCCCCAAATAGCTATTTGTTGCGTGGAAAAGAAAATAATCAACAACATTTTTCCTGTTTCTCATTTCGAAAGAACGTACATACTTGGCGTTTGCCGATTCTAGTAGTTGTCGAGAATATAGTTTATGAAAAAACTGTTTTCGCAATTGGGGTCCCGTTAGCGCTACACCTCCTTCCCATTCGTTCGTGCCAAAAAATTCATTAAAATTATTGACTTGGTCCTTTTGGCCTATGAATCGGTTAATTTCTTCATACATGAATGTAACCAATACTTCACAGCTCTGGTTGCGCATAATCTCCTGTACTATGGAAAATGGGGCACCTGTCCATCCGAACGGGTCAATAAAAGCGAAAGTAGGTGGCAATCGTCCGTAATGGTCACAATACTTGGTTCGTATTTCGTAGAACGCTTGCTCCATGGGCTTGCCACCAATTATTTGTACACTTACATTTTTAGGCAGATCCAAGTTTCGAACTGTTTCTGCAAGACTTTCCGCTCTGGATCCGTCCTTTTCTACGAACACAAACTGAACTTTTGTTTTTGCTGGAATTGATCCCTGAAGCGCAGCGTTAAGTGCAATAATTGGAGATCCATCTTCGCCGTTTGAATAGCTGCCTGGCCCAGAAAAACCGTCAATATACAAAACTTGTGGGAAGCCACCATATGCTAAAATCGGCACCCACGCCTGAAGATATCTTCTGAGAATTTCATGTTTTGCTTTTGTGGGAGGCTCGATTTTCCAAGTAGTAGACTTTGGTGACGCCATTCCATTAACTCCATTTATTGGGTGGGTAAAACTGTTGATTAGATCGCGGCCAATTCGGGGATTGGTTCGACTGGTCGGACTAAAGATCGCTTGCGAGGCACCTGGTTCCATTCTTTTCCTTCCAACAACCGCCCTCCAGTTTTGGGAGTGGTTCCTCCCCATTGTTTAAAAAAGAACGGAATGCCTGTAGATAGACAGTTATCCCTTATTTCAAGCGCCCAGTCTGGGTGCATTGGTCGGGCTCCAGGTCCACTTTCTCCTCCAACAATTACCCACGAGATTCCTTCAAGGTCAATATCGCCTACAGGGCCAAGTAGGGGCTCAATCGAAAGGAATCGAATTGTAGCGGGAGCAGTTTTCAGGTGTTCTACTCTCACTTTAGCCGAGCGGTCCTCCACGGAAACTCCACACCAGATGTGTGCGGGCGCTGTCTTTTGACCGTAACGGGCAATCAGATAGTCCCTCATTAGTGAACTACGCTTCGTCAGCACTTGATATATATGCCAGTCAGCCTGTTCCATCGTGTCAAAAACCTGGTCGATGAAGCTGCGGTTCACATTCTTGTGGAACAGGTCGCTCATGGAGTTTACGAAGATCATTCGCGACCTTCGCCAGCGATTGGGTTGGTTCAACCGCGAGGGCCAGAGTCGGAGATCGAATCCTTGCTCGTAGGCATGGCCCTTGACGCCACGCCATCGTTCCGCGAATCGCTCCGCATAGCAATTGTCGCACCCGCGTGAAATCTTGGTGCAGCCGGTGACCGGGTTCCATGTCGCATCGGTCCATTCGATCGCTGAATTGTCTGCCATGACGTAACTCCAATTTTTAAGTGAGGTGGACGAGCAATTGCCTTTTGTGGTCTCGAATTATAGAAACACCTGCCTTAGATGCCAAAATTAGCCCCAATATAGATTTCGCATTAAACAAAATCACTTGCGAAATTCTGCCGATAACGTAACTTCGTCCAATACAGCGCATGGTTGAGAAGGGAGGAGACTGTGAATACACGAACTTCGGCACTGCCGTTCATTTGCTTGCTGCTTGGGCCGGCTTTCCTGTTGTTCGGCCAGACCGGTTTAGCCCAGCCGGGCGATGTATCGCGCACCGAGCATGGGCATCCCGATTTACAGGGCATCTATACGTATCGGACGTTAACGCCGCTCAATCGCCCGGCTGAACTTGCGGACCGGGAAGTGCTGAGCGAAGAAGAAGCGGCGGAATGGGAGGCGTTCGAGAACCGGCGCCAGAACCGCGATCTGATCATTGACTCGGTTGGAGGAGCGGGCTATCCGCCCGGCGTGATTTCCTATAACGAGTTCTGGTATGAACGCGGCGTCGAGACGATCAGCGACCGCCGCACATCGCTGATCTACGATCCACCCGACGGACGCATGCCGGCCTTGAACGAATCCGGCCAGGAACGCGCCCGCATCCGCGCCGATGTGCGCACCAACAGCATCGGGCCGGAAGCGCGCACCCTGGCGGACCGCTGCCTGATGAGCGGCGGCGCCGGACCGCCCCTGATCCCCGGCGCCTATAACAACAACATCCAGATCGTGCAGACCGCCGACCATGTGATGATTCTGAGCGAAATGATTCATCGCGCGCGGGTCATCCGCTTCGACGACGAGCATCAGACACGCCAGCTCAAATGGGACGGCGATTCCATCGCCCGCTGGGAAGGCGACACCCTGGTCATTAACACGCGCCATTTCTACTTCGACCAGAACAGCCGCTCCGGCGCATCAAGGGAAACGATGATCGAAGAGCGCATCCGCCGAATCGACGCCGACACGCTGGACTACGATTTCACCATCGAAGACCCGCTGACCTGGGACGTGCCCTGGTCGGCAAAATTCCCGCTGCGGCGCATCGAAGACCCGATCTACGAGTACGCCTGCCACGAGGGCAACCACGGCATGCGCGGCATCCTGGCCGGCTGGCGCCGCCTCGAGTCCATGGGCCTCCCCGGCGACGGCAGCCAGCCCCAGGTGGCGGATACGGAATAGTCCCACCGCACAATTGTCTCGGAATAATGTAAGGGCGACGCATGCGTCGCCCTTCATAATTTGGAACTCGGCCAGATGCGCCTGTCATGGAATGAAATAAGAGCAAGAGCAGCTGCCTTTGCGGAGGAATGGCGAGATGCTTCCTACGAAAAGGGCGAGACGCAGACTTTCTACAATGATTTCTTCCAAGTTTTCGGAATCAAGCTCCGTAGGGTCGCGCGCTTCGAGCAACACGTGGCGAAGCTGGACAACAGTTCCGGATTCATTGACCTGTTCTGGCCTGGAACGCTACTAGTTGAGCAAAAGAGCGCCGGCCGCGATCTTCAAAAAGCCTATGCTCAGGCCGGAGAGTACTTTGACGCGCTTTCTGAAGAGGAGTGCCCCCGCTACATCCTGTTAAGCGATTTTCAAACTTTCGAACTACATGATCTGGACGAACGGGAAGAGATTTCGTTCCCGCTCAAAGAGTTGCCGCGCCATGTCGAGAGATTTGGATTCATAATCGGCGTCCAGCGTCGAACCTTCCGCGATCAGGACCCTGCAAACGTAAAAGCAGCGGAACTCGTCGGCAAACTGCACGACGCGCTGGAAGCCGTGAACTACCGGGGTCACGACCTTGAACGATATCTCGTTCGAATTGCGTTTTGCCTGTTTGCCGACGACACGGGCGTCTTTGAGCCCCGCGACATTTTTTTTGATTTTCTCGAATCCCGTACTCGGGAAGACGGGTCCGATGTTGGGTTATGGCTATCCCAATTGTTCCAAGTGCTCAACACGCCAATCGAAAATCGTCAAACCACGCTCGACGAAGACCTTGCAAGCTTCCCTTACGTCAATGGTCAGCTTTTCGACGGACCATTGAGAATTCCAGCTTTCGACTCGTCCATGCGCGGAATGTTACTTGACGCCTGCCGTTTTGACTGGTCGAGAATCTCACCCGCGATTTTCGGTGCGCTTTTCCAGTCGGTGATGGACCCGCAAGAACGCCGTGAAAAAGGTGCGC
This sequence comes from Pseudomonadales bacterium, assembly GCA_963666325.1. Taxonomy (GTDB): domain Bacteria; phylum Pseudomonadota; class Gammaproteobacteria; order Pseudomonadales; family Pseudohongiellaceae; genus UBA9145. Next base: position 2,838,685 of record OY762706.1, on the reverse strand, counting down.
ACTACACCACCGAGAAGAACATCCTCAAGGTAATCGAACCGTTATTCATGGACGACCTACGCGCCGAATTCGAGCGACTTCGGAAGCGGAGAGGCCGCGGTCGCTTGGCGACGCTGAGGCAATTTCAGGCAAAACTCGGCGGCATTAGATTCTTCGATCCGGCATGCGGCTGCGGTAACTTCCTGATTATCGCCTACCGGGAACTTAGACAACTTGAGATAGAAATACTGAAGGAAATCTATCCGCGGGACTGGCAAGGCCAGCGGCAAATGGACGCGCTTGCCGAAACGCTTTCGCTTGTGGACGTGGACCAATTCTACGGAATCGAGCTAGGCGAATTCCCGGCCCGTATCGCAGAAACCGCGCTGTGGATGATGGACCACATCATGAACAACCGGCTGAGCTTGGAGTTCGGCCAGACCTACGCGCGCATCCCGCTTGAGAAATCGCCCAATATCGTCCACGGCGATGCGTTGGAAACGAACTGGTCCGAACTGTTGCTGCCCGCTGAGTGCTCATTTGTCTTTGGCAATCCGCCGTTTCGCGGCGCGAAGGAACAAAAGGAAGGACAGCGTGTTCAGGTGCGCCGCATCGCCAATCTCGGCAAGAGTGGCGGTACGCTGGATTACGTCGCGGCATGGTTCATCAAGGCGGGTGAATATGTGCAGCAAAGCGAAGCCCGGATCGGCTTCGTGGCAACCAATTCGATCACTCAGGGCGAGCAGGTCGCGCAACTCTGGCCCGTGCTGTTCGAACGCTGCGAACTGGAGATCGCCTTTGCCCACCGTACCTTCGCCTGGGGATCGGACGCCCGTGGCAAGGCCCATGTGCATGTGGTCATTCTCGGCTTCGACCGGCGTGAAGCCGAGCGGTCGCAAAAGCGGCTGTTCAGTTATCCCGATGTAAACGGCGAGCCTGAGGAAAGTGGCCACTCCGCGCTTTCACCGTATCTGTTCGACGCTAGCGGGCTGTCAAATCCACATTTGGTGGTAAGAAAGGAAAGCAGGCCAATCAATGGGGCGCGGCGATTGAAGACCGGTGTTCAGATGATTGACAACGGCATCCTGACATTTAAGCAGAACGAGTATGAGGAGTTCGTCGTTCGAGAACCAGATTCCAACGTGTACTTCAAAAAGTACATCGGCGGAGATGAGTTCATCAATGGATTTCATCGCTGGATACTGTACCTTGCTGATTCCAAACCATCGGACTTGCGCAAATTGCCTGAGGTTACTAGTCGCATCCGTCGAATCAAAGAGTATCGAGGCGACAGCGAACGAAAAAGCACTGTTGACATGGCCGCATACCCTACAAGGGTTGGAGTTGATGAAAGACTTTCAAATCCTTACTTGGTTTTTCCGAATACAAGTTCGGAAAGAAGAGAGTACGTTCCAATCGGGTGGCTCAAATCCGATGTGATCGCAAACCAGAAGTTGAGGATTCTCCCCGATGCCACGCTAATCGAATTCGCGTTGCTGACCTCCACTATGCATATGGCCTGGATGCGTGCTATCTCCGGACGCTTGGAAAGCCGCTATATGTACTCTGTCGGCGTTGTATACAACACATTCCCAATGCCGCCCAACGATTTGGATCTGTCCAAACTTGACCCCCTGGCACAGGTAGTACTTGATGCCCGTGCCGCCCATCCCGAAGCAACTCTCGCCGAACTCTACGATCCTGCCTTGATGCCCCCAAATCTCCGCAGGGCACACAATGCCGTCGACCGCGCTGTGGATCGCCTCTACCACCCCAAAGGCTTCGCCTCTGAACGTGAGCGTGTCGAACATCTGTTTATGCTATATGAGGAAATGTACACGCCGCTTGGAGCCAGAATAAAGAAGAACTCTGTACGTCGCAGGCGGCGACAGACGATCAACAGGGCATGAGGTCATGATTGGGGATGAATTACAGCAGACCACAGCAACATTCAGCATCACTTCGCTTGAAGAGGCAGAGAAGTTCACGGAACAACTGAGCCGCTATGGGGAAGTGACATCCGCACCATATGACGTTCGAGTCCACATTCAGAATATCTATAAGTACTCGCGTGTTCACTCAAAGGAAGACCGTATCAATGGAAAGTTGTTGAATGCATATATTGATCTTGAATTGACCTATTTGTTCATGATGAAGGACATGCTCTCTGCAGTAAGCATACACAATCGACTAAAGGATACGGGAAAAATAGATTCGAATTCAGTGTTTGAAGATTATGAGCTATTCTTCGGAAAAATGAATATTCTATATTCTTTATCGGCTTTTTCTTTTCGGATTCGCGCCTTCTGGGACAAATATATGGGAGTACTATTTTTGATTTATGAAAACCAGAAATATGAAAAATATATAAAGGCAAAAAGTAAAAAGTCATTCTTTATTCGGCATGCTAAAAATTGGCCAGAAATTTCACCTAATCTACAAAATTGTCTTACCAATATCGTTAGAACATGGTTAATACATTTAAAGAAAATGGAGGTAGTAAAAGAAATTGATAGTGGGAATGTATGCATTCAATTTCCATACCCATTTTTAAATGTATTTGGCGAGATAATCGAGATGGTAAACACTGTCAGGACACCAGAAGCACACGGCGCTGGGGTTTTGAGAAAATGGACGTTAGCAAATTTACCATTAGACAAATCAAAAGACTTTGGCCTCATCAACCACTGGAATAACGCTAATGAGTTCATGCAGGCATTGCGGACGACAATTGCGGAACTTGCCGCTCGGAATCCATCACCTCAGCGGTAAAGCACTAAAAAGTTCTCCTTCGCAAAGATCGTACGCTTACAGGTCTTCCGGGCCCAAGAACAGTAACTGGGTTCGCCCCGTGCGGTGGTCGGACAAAGCCTCATCCGCCAGCCGGTCCAGCAATTCCTCGGATTCCGGGCGGGAAAAAAGTTCTGTCCATTGCTGCTCGGACTCCAGTTCAGCCAACAAGAAGCGGGCAAATCTCTCCTGTTCGTCCGTGGGCAGCGTGGACGCTCTCTCGAATGCTTTCTGAAGAAGATCGTTCATTCGCTCACTCCTCGAACTGGAGAATACGCCAGCAGCGGTCGCGGGCCATGCTTGGGATTTTCCGTCATTCGTATCCTTAAGGTCAATTTTCCCGCACAATCAGGAGTATTCGCGCGACCCGGACGAGCATTTAGACAAGTTGTCTTCGGCATAGGTCCACGCGGCATCTAAGCCAGGAAAGCGAACCAGTCGGGGAAAATTCCTATGAAGGGCACAGAAATGCGTGACAATTACGATTTTTTAGATTCTTCCGCGAACCCGTACGCAAAACGGCTCAAGAAACAAGTTACGATTCGGATCGACGAAGACACCATTGCCTACTTCAAGGCCATGGCCACAGCAAAGGGCATTCCTTACCAAAGCCTCATCAATCTCTATCTGCGGGAGTGTGCCCAATCGCGTCGCGACCTCAACCTGAGTTGGCGGACTTGATTCTGTTCTTCCAGATTTCAATTGCCTGATTGACGCGGCCCGAGACGGAGCCCAGGTTCCCGATATGCGCGCTCAGGCGCAAACGCATGGATTCGACACAATCGCGAACCACCGCGGCGCTCAGGCCCATGGTCGCGCCCGCCTTGACGAAATCTCCGCTTGATAGCTGATCGCGCTTGCCCGCCAGCGTCAGCGCCATTTGATCGTTTGCAAGACCGGGAAAGACTCGCGTCGTTACCGCGTCATAAACCGGCGCGAGGCGGACGGACGTAAAGCTGTTCGCGCCCTCGGGAATTACCTTCAGTACGGCCATGTTCTTCAAATGAAAGTCGCCGTCGGCGATGAGCCAGGCGAATATGGCGCGCGCAAGCAATGTCTCGATGTCGGCTTCGACCTCGCTGGAGACGCCCCGGAGCGCCCGCGCGGCTTGTTCGATGGAGCCTTCGTATTTTTCGGTTGGTGCGACTCCGCGCACGGAAGCCATGTCTTCGAGCGCGATCTTGCGGCGATCGTTATGGTCCCGCCGGATGTCGAAGCGCTCGACGAGCAGCGCGTCGGACAGTCCGCCGGGCATTGGAACGAGCGCATGGGCGGAGGTCTCGAAACCGCAGGCGCGGGCCGCCGCCAGGCATGCGGCTTCGACTCGGGGAAGTTCTTCGAATCCGGCGCCCGGCGATGGTTTGAGGATATGCGTAAAGGCTCGGTCCTCGAATGGCCGCAACAAGCCGTCGGTCGAGAGATTTATCGACATCTTAATCTGGACGCCGGACATGCGTGGAGTTTGCGCGGACGCGAAGGTTTCGGCTATGCGGTCTTCCAGCGATTGATCAGTAGTAGATTCGAGTCCTTCGTTGCCGCCTGTGAAGACTCCGTCTCGTGCGAATGAGTCAAGTCGCCCTTCGAGAACATCGGGCGAGATTTCCCGGAGATCCTCTGCATCCGCCGAAATAACGATATTTGACGTATAGCGCTTGCCGGCGGCTACCCGATCAAATTCAGTTTTCGGCTTTTGGACGCGCGCAAGCCAGCCTTCAGACAGCAGGCTCTCGATGAACGGCGGCAGACCCCCCGGCGCTCCGGCGCGAACGGGAATCGCGCCTTCCCGGGCGGTCTGGTCCCAGCGCCACGCAGAACCGTCGTAAGATAGAACGCCGATTTGCTCCCCATGCCAGCCAACATGAAGAGTTTTACTTCGCGCCGCCGTCTCGCGCAGCGGAGTTACGATAAACGCTTCCGCCCGGCCCGCTTCCTTGCGCCATCCATTGGCTTCGGCCAGTCGCCAACACTCGATAACCGCCGATTGTGTGTCGCCGGCCGCATTGACCAGACGCGCGGCGATGTCGCTTTGCAACGCGGTAGACATTGCGGCCCCGGCTTCGCTGCGCCGGCGAAAGGACTCCAGGTATCGGAAACGCAAGGTAGACCGCCGGGCTCTTAAATTGCCAAGGGAGTCAGAAATTTCGACTTGTTCCGTTTCGGCTGAGTGTGGAGCGCGTGTTTGTACGATTTCCAGATTGCGCAGCCGAGTGCGTTCATTGCGATTGCTGCCCAGGAACAGGCGGTGGTCCGGTGTAGGCGCAAGCAGTTCGGCGCTGGCGCCGCATAGATATGTGCTGGGGTAGAGATAGGCGGCGATTCGCGGCGCGTGATCGAACAACACCGCATCGGCATCGGCATCCGCCGCGACATAGATTCCCCGCATGACCTGCACGAGTTTGCCGGTCTCCACGCCATATTGGGCGCGATGCTTGTCGATGGTTTCCCCGACGAGATGGAGCATATTCCTACCCTCTCCGACCTAAAGTCGGAGAAAGTAGCATTTACAGAAAATATTCTCAATATATTCCTACTTTCTCGTACTTTAGGTACGCAAAAGTAGGAATTTGCAGAATATTTCTATAATTGCCGATTCCGTTGCTAGAATGGGCGGCAATCACGCACAGGTGAGAATCATACTGATGAAACGACACACAATTCCGGTAGCGGTGACTTTTTCGGCCCTGCTGGCGTTCGCCGGCGGCGCCGTTGGCCAGGACGCGGCCGAGACCGCGGAAAGACAGCCGATCGTAGTGGCCGATCTCGGACCCCAGGTCGGCGAGCAGGTTCCGAACTTTGAACTCACGGATCAGTTCGGCGACACCCACGATCTCGAATCGGTCATGGGGCCGAATGGTGCGATGTTGCTGTTCCACCGCTCGGCGGACTGGTGACCCTACTGCAAAGCGCAACTCGTGGAGTTGCAAGGACGATTGGATGAGCTGGAAAACGCCGGCATCGGCGTAGCGGCCATCAGTTACGATTCTCCCGCGGTATTGCAGGATTTCGCCCAGCGCCGCGGCATCGATTTTCCCCTGCTTGCGGATGAAGGCTCGGAAGTCATTTCCCGTTACGGCATCCTCAATACGGTTGCCGCGGAAGGGCTTGGGCCCGACGCCGAAAATCCCGACGTAATGGCAGACGTGGCCCGTTACGTCTCGGTCTTCGGCGCGAGCGGCCTCATAGTCGGCACGCCGTACCCAGGCACGTTCATGGTCGACGCGAACGGTCGCGTCACCTCGCGCTACTTCGAGGAGTTCTATCGCGAGCGCAACACGACTTCGAACGTGCTGCTCAAGGAAGGCATCGGAGTTTCGCCCATCGAAGCGATCGAGGGTTCCTCGCCGCAACTCGACTTCACCGCCTGGCCGAGCAATACCGGCGTGAGCGTGGGCACGAGGTTTTCCATTGCCATGGAAGTGCGGCCGAACGAAAACATGCACGTTTACGCGCCGGGCGCGGAGGCCAACGGTTATCGTGTGATCGGCCTGGAACTGGTGCCCTCCGACATGTATCGGATGGAGCCGGTGGAATACCCGGATTCGGAAATCTACTATTTCGCGCCGCTGGACGAGTACGTGCCGGTATTTCAGGAACCGTTCACGCTGTTGCAGGAAATCGTGATGGCGGGGTCTGCGGAAACCGAGGCGGCGCTCGCGGAAATGGACACGATCACGATTTCCGGTTTCCTGAACTACCAGGCTTGCGACGATGCGATCTGCTATCTGCCCCAGTCCGTACCGGTCTCATTCGTACTGGACGCCGAAAGCCCCGACCGCCAGCGCGCATTGAGGTGAGTGGCCTTTTCTCACCAAGTAAGGGATAATTTCCTGGTCAGAGCACGAAGCTATGGCACTAATGAGATGAACTCATGTCGAACGAAGCAAAGCGAGACAAGCCCGAAATTCACGTGAATGCCAGAGGCGGGCTGTATGTAAAAACGGACGAATTGCTTCGTAGCGCCAAGGCGCGGGAGCTACTCGACAAGGCAGCAAAAATCCTCCCTTCAAATAGTCCTCAAAATTCGCCTAAGAATTAGCGCATACGCTTAATACTTACTTGTCACGGAGGACTCACCTTGAACCTTGGATGGTTTCTGATCCCTGCGCTCGGAGGATACTGGTTCCTGAAGAATTACAATGGCACTCGCTACGGTATTCTTCGCGAATCAGGCTACCATGTCTTTTTCAGGGCAGCATTTGTTGGTGGACTCTTGGCCGCAGTTGCTCGATTGATCGACCTTTTTCTGTATTGGTCTGTTCCGTGTTCAATTGAATTTATTGAGTCTTACGCCCCCTTTCCCTATTCCAGCACTGCAATTCTGAGCGTTCTTCTGGCGGTGTCTCTGCCATATGTTCTAAACAGACGCTATAGCAAGACCAAAGCAGCTCACCAAATCGCAAGGGATAGTGGTGACCTGGTTGAACTTCTCATTGCGGAATCCATACAGCAGCGGAAGCTTGTTGAACTCTCACTTCGAAGTGGAAAATCCTATATTGGGCTGGCCCGAGAAAGTGGAATTATGAGTCATGGCGAATCTGATATTGCGCTAGTTCCAGTTATTAGCGGCTACCGCCACAAAGAATCCCAGGAATTGAAGATCACATTTAACTAGTTCTTGTCCGTAAATTCTTAACCACTTGATTTGTCGAATAAAAGCGTGGTTTTTCCTGGATAAGAACCGGCGTTTTGGGTATCTTTGTATTGTTTCCGAAGCAAAACAAAGACACCACAAAACACCGGGGTTTGCCATGCGGCTGAAGCGCACGACACAGATGAGTCTATACGAACCGGGGCCTGTCGACCATCCCCTGGGCGAGGAGTTGGAGTCGATCTCGGACTGGCTGGACGCGCATCCCGCACTGCTGGACGCGGTGGCGGTCGACCTCGGCGCCCAGGCGGAGCGGGGCCGTTTCGGATTGAGTTGCGAATCGGTGTTGCGCTGCGCCGTGGTCAAGCATCTGCGCGGCGAGACCTGGCGCGGTCTGGCGTTCGCGCTGCGGGATTCGCTGTCGGCTTGCCGTTTCGCGCGCGTGGACCCGCTCGATCCGCCGAAGAAGTCCGCCTTGCAGGCGGGGGTCGGCGCGGTGTCGGCGGAGACCTGGGAGCGCGTCAACCGCTGTTTGCTGGAGGCGGCGCAAGCGTCCGGGGAGGAAACCGGCGCCTGGGTGCGCGTAGACAGCACGGTGACGGAGACGCACATTCCGGCCCCGTCGGACAGCCGGCTGCTGTACGATGGGGTGCGGGTGCTGACGGGCTTGCTGCTGGCGGCGCGGAAGGAGCTGGGCAAGGAGGCGGTTCGTTGCCGCGACCGCCGCCGGGCGGCCAAAAGGCGTTGTCTGGCGGCGCGGACGAAACGGGGCGGGGAAGCGCGGGCCAAGCTGTACCGGCAGTTGCTGCGGATCGCCGCCGACACGCTCGGCGATCTGGAAGCGGCCCGTCCCGCGGTGAGGGAATCGGGAGCGCCCTGGTCCGCGCGATGGCTGGAATGCGCCGACCACTACGCCGGCTTGCTGAAGGCGGTGGTCGTTCAGACCGCGCGGCGCGTCGAACTTGGCGAAAACGTTCCGGCGACGGAAAAGATCGTGAGCCTGTTCGAGCCGCACACGGACATTATCCGCAAGGGCGGGCGGGAAACCCATTATGGCCACAAGATCAATCTGGCGACCGGGAGAAGCGGCCTGGTGCTGGATGTCGTGGTGGAGTCCGGCAATCCGGCGGACAGCGCCCGCTGTCTGCCGATGCTTCGGCGGCATTGCGCGCGGTACGGCAAGCCGCCGACCCACGCCGCCTTCGACGGCGGCTACGCCTCCGGGGAGAACCTGAAACGCGCCAAGGAGATGGGCGTGAAACACACGGTGTTCAGCAAGAAGCGGGGGCTGAAGGAAGAGGACATGACGCCGTCGCCCTGGATATTCGCCCGGCTTCGCCGCTTCCGCGCCGGGGTCGAGGCCGGCATCTCCTGGCTGAAGCGCTGCTTTGGGCTCGGGCGTTGCCGCTGGCGCGGTCTGGCCCGATTCAAGGCATGGGTGCATTCCGCGGTCTTCGCGCACAACCTGGTGCGGCTGGCGCGGTTGCGGCCGGGATAACCCGCCAAAAACTCCCGAAACCGAACGGCACAGTACCGGAACCGCCCGCCGGGGGCCGACTTCGGCCCCGGCGCGGCCCGGCGGGCCCGATCACGCTGAAAACGACGCAACCCCGCACCGGATCAAGAAAAAGACGCACCTGCCGGGGCCGACCGCCGCCAGTCGGGCGGAATCGGTGAACGAAAGACCGGTCAGAAAACGGAGTTTACGGACAAGAACTAACTATGCTCCGATGATTCGGGAATCCCTAAATAACCAATCAACCGCGTCGAAATTACAGTTCGATGATTTCCAGATAATTATTCCAATGGCTGAAATCATTTCGGCACGAATTTTTGATCTCGATGTGTACGAGAATTCCCAAAAAGACCTTCAGCAAGCGTCCTGAACAATGTGGCCGATACCGAATCAGCAACCGCAGACTACCGGTTTACCGACTCGGCCTTTTTCGCCGTCGGTGGCGTAGCCGTCGCGTTTCCACCAGTCCAGACCGCCGATCAATTCACGCACCTCGAAACCGAGTGTCAGCAGTTTCAGCGCTGTCTTGGTAGATGCGTTGCAGCCGATGCCGTCGCAATAGCAGACGTAGGTTCTGGACTTGTCAAGCGACGCCGTGGTGGCGCAGCAGTTCTCATTTTGGCCGTGAAGCCGAGCGATTGCTGATTGCCGATGGCGGCTTGACATCATAGAAGGCGGGGTCTATGGTGCGGGGCATGGGCAACCCGTGGTTCGGATCGAAGGCGACGTCGGGGCTGTGTCAGGCGCTGATCGCGCTGATGCCGCCGCATGCGGTGTATATCGAGACGCACCTGGGCGGCGGCGCGGTGATGCGGCGCAAGCCGGCGGCGCTGCGCAGCATCGGCATCGACCTGGACGAGCGTGCGCTGTCGCGGTTCGCGTGCGGCCATGCGGTCGAGTTGGTGCACGGCGACTGCCATGCCTACCTGTCGGAGTTCGCGTTCGACGGCTCGGAGCTGGTGTACAGCGACCCGCCGTACCTGCACAGCGCGCGCAAGTCCGCACGCCGCTACCGGCACGACTACGAGGACGCCAACCACGCGGTGCTGCTGGAACTGCTCCGGGGGCTGCCGTGCGCGGTGATGGTGTCGGGGTATCCGTCGGCGCTGTACGACGAGCTGCTGGGCGACTGGCGCAGCGTGTCGCTGCAGGTGATGAACCAGGCGGGCGTGGTGACCGAGAAGGTGTGGTTCAACTTCGCGCCGGACCGGGTGCACTGGGCGTCGTGCGCCGGGCGCAACTTCACACACCGCCAGGCCGTCAAGCGCAAAGCGGCGAGTTGGGGCCGCCGCTACGCGGCCATGCCGCCAGCGGAGCGTCTGGCGGTGCTGGCGGCGCTCATGGCGGTGGAGGCGCAGGCGCCGCCGTGAAGTTCCTCGCGCAGCATCTCGACCGGCTGCGGGCGTGCTTCGCGCGCATGCCGGACCCGCGCCGCGGCAGCAACCGGCGCTACGCCATGGCCGACATCGGCATGGCGGCGCTGTCGGTGTTCTTCATGCAGTCGCCGTCGTTCCTGGCGCACCAGCGCGCACTGGCCGAGACGCGCACGCGCTCGAACGCGCACACCCTGTTCGGCCTCGACCGCATCCCCTGCGACAACCACATTCGGCAACTGCTGGACGGCGTACCGGCGGAACACTTCGACGACGCGTTCCACGACCTCGCCGCGGACCTCGACGCGCACGGCGCGCTCGAACCGATGCGCCGCCTCGACGGCTGCGTGCTGGTCGCCCTGGACGGCACGGAGTTCTTCCGTTCGCGCAAGCTCCACTGCGACAACTGCTCGACCCGCAAGCGCAGCGACGGCGACGTCGAGCACTTCCACCAAATGCTGGGGGCCACCGTCGTGGCGCCGGGCCAGTCGCGCGCGCTGCCGCTGCCGCCGGAGTTCGTCCAACCGCAGGACGGCGCCGCCAAGCAGGACTGCGAACGCCAGGCCGCCAAGCGCTGGCTGGCGCGCCACGGCCCGCGCTGCGCCGCCCTGCGGCCGGTCTACCTCGGCGACGACCTGTACGCCTGCCAGCCCGTCTGCCAGGCCATGCTCGACGCTGGCGGCGACTTCCTGCTCACCTGCAAGCAACCCAGCCACAAGACCCTCTACGAGTACCTCGACGGCGTCCGAACGCCCACGCGCCGCCGCACCGCGGGACGCGGCGCGAAGCGCCGCATCCACCGCTACCGCTGGATGAACGACCTGCCCATCCGCGACGGCGACGACGCCATGCGCGTCAACTGGCTCGAGATCGTCAGCGCCAAACCCGACGGCAAGGTCACCTACCGCGGCGCCTTCGTCACCAGCCTCGACGTCGACCGCGACAACGTCGCCGAACTCGCCGACTGCGCACGCGCCCGCTGGAAGATCGAGAACGAGACCTTCAACGTCCTCAAGCAGCACGGCTACCATCTCGAACACAACTTCGGCCACGGCAAGGACACCCTCGCCGCCGTGCTCGTCATCCTCAACCTCCTCGCCTTCGCACTGCACACCGCCTGCGAACTCGCCGAAACCCTCTGGCGGCAGGCCCGGCAGCGCCTCGGCACCCGCTTCCGCCTGTTCGAGCACCTGCGCACCATCACCGAATACCAGGTGTTCCCCTCCTGGACCGCGCTCTTGACCCTGCTCGCCACCGGCGGACCCCCGGCACAGCCTCCCTGACCTCCGCGCCTCGGCAACCCAATCAACCCAACCGCAAAAAAACCATGAAACCCTCAACACTCACCCGACAAGGACAAAATGAGAACTGCTGGTCATACTGCAAGGAACTTTACTAGTCGCATCAATTCGACCAACATGGCGCCATTTCGATGCAGCAGGACTGAACATGATCCGATGTGCCTTGCCATTGCTTGCGCTGCTATTTTCGACTTTCGCGGCCGCGCAACCCGTCGAGTTGGAGGACTGCCGAATCAGCGCCGGTCCAGGCATGCCAAGCATGCAGGCTCGCTGCGCAACGCTTGCGCGGCCACTCGACCCTTTCGGTGAGGCAGACGGAGAAATCGAGTTGAGGATTGCTGTCGTGCCGGCGCTCAACCTTTCTCCCGAGGCCGATCCATTGGTGCCTCTAACCGGCGGCCCCGGCCAGGGCGCCGTTCAGTTCTACACGGCCAGTCCGGCTGCTTTCGAACGCGTGCGGCGCGACCGCGACATCCTGCTCGTCGATCAACGCGGCACCGGACAGTCGGCGACGATGGATTGCGAGATGGATGACAATATCGTCGAAGGGCAGTATTCGATCGAATTGACAATTGAATTCACGCGGACGTGCCTCGATCAGTTACCGCACGATCCGCGCTTCTTTACGACGAGCGTCGCGGTGCGGGATCTCGAAGCCGTACGCGAAGCACTCGGCTACACGAGACTCAATCTGTATGGCGTTTCCTACGGATCGCGTGTCGCTCAGCACTTCGCCCGGCAATATCCGGAATCGACGCGCACGGTGATTCTCGATGGCGTAGCGGCGCCGCAAAAAGCGCTCGGTCCTGAAATCGCAACGGAAAGTCAGAGAGCTGTCGAAAACATTCTGGCGCGGTGTATCGAGGACGCCGAATGCGGCGATCGCTTCCCGGAAATCGACAAGACTTTCCAGCGTGTAGTCCGGACGCTGACCGATGCGCCCGTCGAAATCGAGGTTCCGCACCCCAACCACGGCCGGCCCGAGGCGCTGACTTTCGGTCGCAACGAGTTTGCGGGCGCAATTCGTTTGCTGGCCTACAGTCCGAATTCTATCGCGCTGATCCCGCTGCTCGTGCACGAAGCGGGCGAACAGCGATATGCTCCGCTCGCGGCGCAATACCTGATGACCTCGATCTCGCTCATGGACAGCTTGTCGCTCGGCATGCACAACAGTGTCATGTGCACAGAGGACGTACCGTTCTATGACTCCGCGACGATCGATTACGATTTGCTGAACGCCAGTTACATGGGTCCGTTGCAACTCGAGGCGCTCGAGGCAATCTGTTCGGTCTGGCCGAGCGGCCCGATCGACGACGAATTCAAGACGCCGCTGGCAACGGAGCTTCCGGTATTGTTGCTGTCGGGAACGGCCGACCCGATCACGCCGCCGGCCTGGGCCACGCTCGCCATGGCAGAAATGGAAAACGCGACTCACCTGATCGGCGAGCACCAGGGCCACGGGCAGATAAACGTCGGCTGCGTACCTGAAATCGTCGCCGATTTCATCGACTCGGCCGATCTGTCGTCGCTTGATACGCAATGCATGGAGCGCAGTTTCGTAATGCCTTTCTTCGTCGACTTCTCGGGGCCGACCCCGTGATCCGGGTAGAGGGAATTCACAAATCCTTCGGTGAGGTCCATGCCGTCCGCGGCGTAAGCTTCGATGCCCCGGACGGCAAGATAACGGGATTGCTCGGACCGAACGGCGCTGGCAAGTCAACGACAATGCGCATACTGTGCACCCTGTTGAAACCCGATCTCGGAACGGCGACAGTCGACGGCGCCGATGTCGTGACCGACAGTCTCTCGGCGCGTCGGAGAATCGGTTCGTTGCCGCATGGTTCGGGTTTGTATCCGCGTCTCACCGCGCGCGAGAACATCGCCTATTACGCCCGCCTTTGCGATCTCGCCAAGGACGTAATCGATGACAAGGTTGAGGAAATCGTCCAGGTGTTGGAGATAAGCGATTTCGCCAACCGCCGCGCCGGTGAATTCTCGCACGGCCAAATTACGAAAGTCGCGCTCGGGCGGGCGCTCGTGCACGATCCGCAAAACCTGGTTCTCGACGAACCGACCAACGGTCTCGACGTCATGGCAACGCGCGGCTTGCGCGAACTGTTGGAAAAGTTGAAAGCGGACGGACGTTGCATACTGTTTTCGAGTCACGTCATGCAGGAAGTCGCTGCCTTGTGCGACGAAATCTGCATCATCGCGAAGGGCAAGGTCGCGATTCACGACTCGGCCGCCGGAATACGCGAACGCACAGGCCGCGAAGATCTCGAAGACGCCTTCGTTGCCGCGCTTGAGATGGTGGAAAACGAATGATGCGCGCCTTCCTCGTCGTTTTCGTGAAGGAAATCGTCGATAACTTTCGCGACCGACGTTCGCTGTCCGTGGCGCTGCTCATGGCGCTCATGATGCCATTGATGTTCGTGTTTCTCATCAGCATGCAAATCGAACGTTTCCTCGATGACGAAGAGCGATCAATCTTGCTGCCGGTCATCGGCGCCGGGCACGCACCGAATCTGATGCGCTACCTCGAAAGCCGCAACATCGACATCGTGGAGAGCACTGCCGACGCGGCCTACGCCGTGGAAGCAGTAGAGACGGGCACCTGGGATGTGGTGCTATTGGTTCCCGATGGCTTCGGCAAACAACTCGCCGACATGATTCCAGCAACGGTCGAACTATACTCGGACCAGGCCAATACCGCGGGCGACTCCGATGTAGGCCGCGTTCGCGATGCGCTTTACGGCTACAACCAGACTCTCGCCACGATTCGGCTTTCCGCGCGCGGCGTAAATCCGGCGACGTTGCGGCCGCTCAACATTGACGAAATCGACGTCTCGACCCCCAGCGGACGTTCCGCGATTCTGCTGGGAATGATGAGCTATTTCTTTCTCTTTGCCTTGCTCCTGGGCGGCATGTATCTCGTGATCGACGCGACGGCGGGAGAACGCGAGCGCGGATCGCTTGAGCCTTTGTTGTCGCTGCCCGTGACGCGGTCTCATTTGATGTTCGGCAAGATCGCGGCAGTCTGTGTGTTCATGTCGGCCTCTTTATTACTCAGCCTGATGTCGATCTTCGTCGCGCTGAAACTCGTTCCGCTTGAGCAACTGGGCATGACTCCGAACTTCTCCTTGAACGTCGTATTTGCCGCGTTCCTTTTGCTTAGTCCTTTCGTTCCGACGGGCGCTGCCTGGATGACACTGTTTGCGTCGCTGACCAAGAGCTACAAGGAAGCGCAGACCTGGCTGGGATTCGTGCTGCTGGCGCCGACGCTGCCGATTGTGATCGTCAGCTTCCTGACACTGCAGCCGAGGTTTGAATACATGTTCGTACCGGTGCTGAGCCAGCACCTGATTCTTGTCGACATGATAAGCAACGAACCGGTAAACGGCTTGCACGTTGCCGTTTCGGCCTTGAGCACGCTCGCGGTCGGAGCGATCCTCACCTGGGTCTGTGTGCGCCTCTACCACCGCGAAGCGTTATTGGGCTAAAGGCTTGTTTTGTTTACCGGCACTCGCGATATTCTTCCTGGTTCAATCGGACCCAGACTAACGACAACATTTCAGTTTGGCCATGCGATGTTTCGCTCGGACTAGAGCAATTCAGTCCAGAAATTGGGCGTTTGATTCAGTGTAGACTACAATTTCCGTGCAAGCCGGGATAGATTTGGGAAGTGGAGCGGGGAAAGTTCACCGCGAGGCATGATCGACACGATGAAGGCGGGGACCAAAAGGATTTATGAAGCGAGTCCCAGGCACTGCGAGCCGATTACGGCGCATAACCCCGGCGTGAAGTGCCCCAAATGGAGTGTCGAAGTCGCCCAAGAGTTGCTCGATTCGGCTTGTCTCGTAGGCAAAAGACTTCAGGCTACGCGGGACGGAGTAGGATTCGTCGGGATGAGGACTCGCTCCTCAGACGAAACGGAAATCTGGCATGGCTATCCCGAGGCATGGGATAAGATGGATCATGGATTGAAGATAAAGTGGCTGGAAGAAGGATTGATTAGCAAAAAGGACCTCAGAACGTACCGTACGCGTGAAAACGTCAGGGATGCTTTGGGGGACGAAAGGTTGGCAAGTAATGCAATGATGAATTTCGAGACTTTCGGCGACAAGGCGGACTTTGCTCTGGAGTTCGCCCTACTTCCCGATTCGATTACCGCAGAACCGGAAGAAAGCGAAGGTTCATGGGGAGCCTGGCGACTTTGGATTGCGGGCGTGAACTTGTGCGATATTCGGCTGCAAGGTACCGATGGAATCACTACAGATGTTCAAGAAGTGCGCTGGTTTCTGGCCCCGGTATTCAGGTGGCTTGTCGATAACTGGATGCCGCTGCTTCACGAAAAACGATTGCCTCAAGGAGGAACCGTCGTTGACAGACGTTCGTGTTCGGCGCGGGACGCGTATCTTGCAACGCTGGAAAGCGCTGGTGACGATCCAGCCAGATTTTACCCATGGCAGGAATGGGCCGGTCGACATTCACTGCGAAGCGCTTCGGAAGGAGGCATCCTGCCCGATGTTTTCTTTCAACGCATGGAAGATGAGATCGAGTTATCGTGGGGCAACCGCATTCAACCCGGTGCGGAAGCCGCTATGTTCATGGCCGAAAGTGGGGTGGCCCGTGCTTCCGTGAATTGTGTCGCCGATACGCTGGCATCGGCGATCGATTGGTTTTTGGAACCAAATGATTCCATCGCTTTCGAATGGAAGTCTGAACTGGCGGATTCCTGGACAAAGATCAAGGCCGGCTCCATCGGCAAATCCGCTGTGTCCTGGTATCTCGATTCAAGCCCGAAACCTGGGCCGCTGACGAAAACAATCCTCAACGAACTGAAAAAACTGAAGAATCCGCTTCAGCCCCAGGAAGCGCCTTGGCTGGGCACTCTTTCACCGGAAGTAGCGATGTTTGGCGACCTGTCTCCACAAATCACAAATCCCGCAGCGGCGAAACTACTGGCAGAGTACTTCAACGCGCGTTCTGAAGCTGGAGATTCGGACACGCTCAAAAGCCTGGTGTCTGAACAGCCGGCATGGGTGCATTTATCACCATGGCATAATGGCTATGCGCTGGCGCTTGAAGTTCTTGATGAGATTGACCCGGCGCCAAGAGCCAGCGAGAGTCGAATTGAAACCATGCTGGAGAACCTCGGCGTTCGAGTCAAGGAAGTTAAATTGGGGAGGCATGGTCCCAGAGGCGTTGCGCTAGCTGGAGCCAGCTTGAAACCCACAATCCTGGTAAATCTGGATCACTTGAAAAACGAACATAGAGGCAAACGCTTCACTATGGCTCATGAGTTGTGCCATATCCTTTTTGATCGAACTTCAGCGCGACCGTTAACGCACACGAGCACTCCGTGGGCCTCGCCAACCGTTGAACAGAGGGCGAATGCCTTCGCAGCCATGCTACTTATGCCACTAAAACGCGCCAAACTGCCGCCAAATACAAGCCCGCATGATCTCAAGGGCGAAATTGGCAAGTTGGCAAACAGATTGAAGGTCAGCCGCGCGGCCCTACGACAGCATCTAGCGAACATTCATGAGATCAGTCAAGAAGAACTGGACTTTGTTTCGCCCCATTGATGGACACTCAATGGCGACGATTCCAGATGAAACGTCAAGGTGGCGCGAGGGTTAACTCGATTGCGTTGGATTGCGACCCGTCTCCGCCGAACATGGATACCAGCCGATCGCCCCAGGTATATTTTCCCCGCATCAACCGATTGATCGTGTCCAGGTTTTCGTTCCGGATTTGATGAGTGTAGGTCGATGCCTCGCCGTTGCGCGTCAAGGAGACGGTATCGCTAGCCTGGACCCGATTGAACCATCCGGAACCCGAATCGCCGCGCAAGTATGGATGTCCGTCGTGATCGACAATCCATAGCCTCGTGGTCACTTGCTCTCCCTCTTCATTCAGTGTGTGCAACACGACTACTTCGACTCGTTCCGATGCAGCGTACTGAAGCACGCCGAACGCCACGATCAAGGCCAGCAGGCCCCCAAAAATCCAATAAATGATCTTCAAGGCAATTCTCCAGGTCGGTCGCAACTTAAGCAGAGTTTAGAGGCATTTACGATATTCTTCCGGAGTTTCAACTACGCATGCCCCGGAAATAATGTCGGGGTCTGAAGTCACAATGACCGTTAAAAAATCTGCCACTGGAGGGAAAACTGTGCGCAAGCGCTCATTTATGTCTTCAGGAGTGATGGCTTCAATCTCACCCGGGAGTTCAGTCGCCCTGGCGGCAGGAAACTCGTTTAATACGCTTTCCATGACCAATGGAACCAGAATTCTGGGATTCTCCATATTGTTCCGCATATTTGCACTGGACCTTCGCTTGATTCCGTCGATCGACGAGTCCAGGCCGTTCTCGCGAAACTCTTCATAAGTTTGCCGAATCGTCTCATTCGCGAATGCCAGCTTGTCGGTATCCACCGCTCCCGAAATTTGAAATATGCGAAGACGGCTGGTGAGAGCGAGCGCAGTGGCTGAGAATTCATAGCTGGCTACGAGTCACGGTTTGAAAATAAAACTGCTTCAACTCATCAAGCGTGGCTGATTCGATGACCGATTCACTTTCCACCGCAGAGGAGAAAAAACCCCTTGCCGGGTTGTCTTGCATTATCAGGTTCCTCGCAAGTTCCCCGGTATTGGCATCGACTCCCTGACGCAGTTGGCCAATGCGGTTTGCTAACGCTAGCTTGGTACGATCCGCATGATCGGGATCAAAAGCCGGATTGGAAAGCACTAGATTCAGAAGCTCGGCAACTTCTTCGAAATTGTTTGCGGAAGTCACAACAGCGCCAGTTACGGATTCCGTGGTGGGACCCAAGCTGCGCTGTGCTTCCAGTTCTTCCAATCGTTGCGCCAATTCAGTTAAGTCCACCCCTTCTGCGGAGCCGGTATAGACAACCTGTGTACTGATCAACGGGACCATTGGATTGAGCGCATCCTCGAATGACCAACTGGATGGCCAATACACTTGCATGACAACATTTTCGTACTGGTCGTTTTGAATGTGCAGAAAAGGCTGCCCTCCCGGCGAAACCAGGGAGTCCACTTCGGCGGAAAGACTCAAACTTGAAGTAAATGCCGCGGTCAAAGCGAGAACAAATTTGAAATTTCGGATCCACCTATACGTGCCTAAAATCCCTCGTGGGAATCAACATTCTTCGTAGTTTTCCAACGGAGGGCAGGCGCAGAACAGGTTGCGGTCGCCGTACACGTTGTCGATGCGATTGATGCAGGGCCAGAATTTGTCGACGGGTTCCTTGCAGGGCGGGAAGGCCGCCTGGCGCTTGGTGTATGAGCGTTGCCAGTCTTCGTCGAGCATGTCGTCTATGGTATGCGGCGCATTTCGCAGTGGATTGTCTTCACGGCCGAAGACTCCGGATTCGACGGCGTCGATTTCCTGGCGGATGTGGATCATGGCATCGATGAAGCGGTCGAGTTCCACTCGGGACTCACTCTCCGTCGGCTCGATCATGAGCGTTCCAGGCACGGGGAACGACATGGTCGGGGCATGGAAACCGAAATCCATCAATCGCTTGGCGATATCTTCGTCGGTGACGCCGGTGGTCTGCTTGATCGGGCGCAGGTCGATGATGCATTCATGCGCGACCATGCCGTTCTGGCCGGTATAGAGCACCGGAAAATGCGCGCCGAGCTTGTGCGCCATGTAATTGGCGTTGAGGATCGCAACCTCGGTCGCCTTGCGCAGCCCCTCGGCGCCCATCATGGTGACGTACATCCAGGTAATCGGCAGAATGCCGGCGCTGCCCCAGGGGGCGGCGGACACCGCCGTGTTCCCGGCATCCGGCCCATCGAGCCCGACCAGGCAGTGATTGGCCAGATGCGGCGCAAGATGCGCCCTGACGCCGATGGGACCCATGCCCGGACCGCCGCCGCCATGGGGAATGCAAAAAGTCTTGTGAAGATTGACATGGGCGACATCGGCGCCGATCAGGGCCGGATTCGTCAGTCCGACCTGGGCGTTGAGATTGGCGCCGTCCATGTATACCTGACCGCCCGCGTCATGAACGATCCCGCAGATTTCCTTCACATCCTGTTCGTAAACGCCATGGGTGGATGGATAAGTAATCATCAGCGCCGCGACCTGACCGCCATGCTGTTCGACTTTCGCGCGCAGGTCGTCGACATCGATGTTTCCGGATTCATCGCAACGGACGAGCGCGACTTTCATGCCGATCATGATGGCGGTTGCCGGATTGGTGCCATGGGCCGAAGTCGGAATCAGGCAGACATCGCGATGGCCTTCGCCCTTCGCCGCGAGATATTTATGGATTGCAAGCAGGCCGGCATATTCGCCTTGTGCGCCGGAATTGGGCTGCATGCTGATCGCATCGAATCCGGTAATCTCGGCGAGCATGTCTTCCAGTTCGCCGATCATCTGCAGGTACCCCGCCACCTGCTCTTTCGGCGCGAACGGATGCGGCTGCGCGAATTCGGGCCAGGAGATCGGCATCAGCTCCGCCGTGGCGTTCAGCTTCATGGTGCAGGAGCCGAGCGGTATCATCGCGTGCGTGAGTGAAATGTCGCGATTCTCGAGCCGCTTCAGATAACGCATCATCTCGGTTTCGGAATGGTATCGAGTAAAGTTCGGGTGCTGCAGGAAATCCGAATCACGGCGCAATTCGGCCGGGACAGGCGGCGGGGCATTCTGCAGACTCCCGTCGACCTCGGCCACCGACAATTGCGCCGCCGCCTCACCCAGATAAACCTGCCAGAGCAACTCGACATCGGCGGGAACAGCACACTCGTCAAGGCTGACGCCGACCACGCCCGCGGTCTTGTCAAAACGCAGATTGACCCGCAACTCCTCCGCCCTGCCTGCGATACCGGAAAATTGCGCCTCGTCCACCGGCACACAGATCGTATCGAAGAAGCCGCTTGCGGGAGCGTTCAGACCCGCTTGCCGCAAACCCACTGCGAGTATCGCGCTCAGCCGATTCACCCGGCCGGCGATTCGTTTCAGACCCCGGGGCCCGTGATACATGGCGTAAAGCGCCGCGATATTGGCGAGCAGCACCTGGGCCGTGCAGATATTGCTGTTGGCCTTTTCGCGGCGGATATGTTGTTCCCTGGTCTGCAGCGCCATGCGCAGCGCCTTGCGCCCGCGCGAATCCTTCGAGACGCCGATGATGCGGCCCGGCACCGCGCGCCTGAATTCGTCCCTGGTTGCGAAATAAGCGGCATGGGGGCCGCCGTAGCCCATGGGAACACCGAAGCGCTGGCTTGAGCCGGTCACTACATCGGCGCCCATTTCACCGGGTGGCTTGAGCAGGACCAGACTCAGCAAATCCGCCGCCACCACTGCTTTCGCGCCCTGCTCGTGGAGGCGGCCGATCGTGCCGGTCAGGTCCCGCACGGCCCCGGACATGCCGGGATATTGCAGCGCGGCGCCGAACAATCCCTGCTCCGGCATGTCGTCCGGGTCGCCCACGATGAGATTGAATCCGAAGCACTCCGCGCGAGTTTTCAGTACGTCCAGGGTCTGGGGAAAGCAGTCGCGGTCGACGAAGAAATCGCGGGCCTCGCGGTTGCGGCACAGTCTTTTCGCCAGCGCCATGGCTTCGGCCACGGCCGTAGCCTCATCGAGCAGCGAGGCGTTCGCGAGTTGCATCCCTGTCAGGTCCATCGTCATGTGCTGGAAAGCGAGCAGACATTCGAGCCGGCCCTGGGAAATTTCGGGCTGGTAAGGCGTATAGGCGGTGTACCAGCCCGGATTTTCCAGCACATTGCGCTGAATGACCGCCGGCAGATGGGTATCGTAATAGCCCATGCCGATGAAGGACCGGGCGGGCCGGTTTTGCGCGGCGATGGCTTTCAGCCGGGCCAGGGCTTCGCTTTCGGGTACCGCGGAGGCCAGCGCAAGCTCTTTGCCGCCGGCGATGGCGGCGGGCACTGTGCGACGCACGAGTTCTTCAAGGGATTCAAGACCGAGCACGGCGAGCATGTCCCGGATTTCGTCATCATCCGGGCCGATGTGCCGATCGACAAATTCGTTGCGGTAGAGCAGCGAATCGAGGGAGGCGCTACTCATCCGAGCAATGGTCCGCGTAGGCCTCCGCGTTGAGTAGTTCATCGAGGTCCTTTTCGTCGTTGACGCTCATCCTGTAGATCCAGCCATCGTCGTACGGCGCCGTGTTCACCAGTTGCGGATTGTCGATGAGGGCCTCGTTGACCTCGGTGATCTCGCCGCTGACCGGACTGTAGATATCGGAAGCGGCTTTCACGGATTCGACTACCGCGACTTCGGCCCGGGCCGCGATCTCCGTGCCCGGCTCCGGCAACTCGACGAATACGATATCGCCCAGGGCTTCTTGCGCGTGCTCGCTTATGCCGACCGTAGCGACTCCGTTGTCATCGACCCTGACCCACTCATGGGTGGGCGTAAAGTGAAAATCGTCTGGAATATTGGACACCGGAGTTCCCTCTTGCCGTCGCGGTGGTAATCGGCAATCCGCCGCGGCGGAGTTATTCGAAAATTCTCTTGCCGTATCGGACAAATCCGGGTTTCACGATCTTCAGCGGAGCCTTGGCGCCGCGCAATTCGACCTGACAGTTCCGGCTGCCCTTCGGGATTCTAGCTAAAGCGATGGACTGCTTCAATGTAGGAGAAAAACTGCCGCTGGTAATGACGCCTTCGCCCTTGTCGGTGAGGACTTGCTGGCCGTTGCGCAAAACGCCGCGCGCTTCGAGCACCAGCCCTGCGAGTATGGGGAGTTCCCCGTCCTGTTGCCGCTGCTTGTGCCGCAACACCGCCTCGCGGCCGATGAAATCGCGGTCTTCGTCGCGCCGGCTGACGGTCCAGCCGAGATTTGCGGAAAGCGGCGAGGTTATTTCGTCCATGTCCTGGCCGTAGAGGTTCATGCCGGCTTCGAGGCGCAAGGTATCCCTGGCGCCGAGACCGGCGGGTTTCACCCCGGCCGTGAGCAATTTGTCCCACAACGCGCCGGCCTGTTCCGCGGGCAGGATCACTTCCAGGCCCAGTTCTCCCGTGTATCCCGTTCGTGCAATCAGCAGGTCGCCGTGTTCGAGTGATTCGAAATTACCCAGTCCGCGTACCGATTCGATGGTATCCGCCGGCAGCGCCTCGCAGGCCAGCGAGATTGAATCCGGACCATGAACGGCCATCATCGCCAGATGCGGCCGTTCTTCGATCTGGACTGCGAATCCGGTACTGTTTTGCACCAGCCAGATCAGCACTTTCCGGCGCGTGGCGCAATTGGACACCATGCGGTATCCGGCCCCGGTGCGATAAACGATCAGGTCGTCGACCACGCCGCCATCGTGGTTCAGCAGCAGGCTGTACAGCGCCTTGCCGGGCGCTTCGAGGCGCGCCACATCGTTCGACAGCAGATAGCGCAGCCAGTCTTCGGCGTCCGCTCCGGCTACGTCGACCACGGTCATGTGCGACACGTCGAACACGCCCGCGGCATTGCGCACCTGGTGGTGTTCTTCGATCTGGGAACCGTAATGCAGCGGCATGTCCCAGCCGGAGAAATCGACTATTTTCGCACCGGCGGCTGCATGACGGTCAAAAAGGCAAGTGTGTATTCCCATCATTCCCGCTCCCCCCGGCGCCAATTGTTCCCACAAGGCCGGAAATCCTGACACAAGGCAAAATCAGGAATGCCACCTCTCCCCCCAAATTTCTCCATTGCCTTGAAGACTTCAAACTGCCTACGCTGCCAAATGCGGATACAATAGCTTTTTATCTTATGCGACACCGCCCTCCCCAAGGACTTCCTCGATAATCTCATTGTCGTCTAGGAAATCTACCGATACCTGATCATCTGAGGTGGTCGGGTCCATTTAGACAGTTTGAGGGCAAAGTTAAGATAGATTTCTCGTTGATTTCAAGCCCTCGCTTTCCTTCTTTCCCACCATCTTCATAATGTTTTCGCCCCCCTTCCGTGCGCAGGGAGCGTAGCGACCGGAGCGCGGAAGGGGGGCGGCGCCGAATCTTCACGCCGCGGCCTCCAGGCCTTCCGTCTTCCGATCCGCGAAATACGCCTCAGCCGGGGTCCGCCCGCCCAGCGCCAGATGCGGGCGCCGGTGATTGTAGTGGTCCAGCCAGGACGCGATCACCCGCCGCGCGTGATGGCCGCCGGTCAGTTCCTCAAGATACACCGACTCGTACTTCAGCGAACGCCACAGCCGTTCGATGAACCGGTTGTCGACCCAGCGGCCTTTGCCGTCCATGCTGATCTTCACGTCGCGGTCCAGCAGGGGGCGCAGATACGCCTCGCCGGTGAACTGGGCGCCCTGGTCCGTGTTCGAGATCCGGGGCGCGCCGTAGCGGTCGAGCGCCTCTTCCAGGGCGCTCACGCAAAAACCCGCCTCCAGCGTGTTGTCCAACTCCCAGGACAGCACGAACCGGCTCGCCCAGTCCATGACCGCCACCAAATACGAAAAGCCGCCCCGCATCGGTATGTAGGTGATGTCTGAGGTGGTCGGGTCCATTTAGACAGTTTGAGGGCAAAGTTAAGATAGATTTCTCGTTGATTTCAAGCCCTCGCTTTCCTTCTTTCCCACCATCTTCATAATGTTTTCGCCCCCCTTCCGTGCGCAGGGAGCGTAGCGACCGGAGCGCGGAAGGGGGGCGGCGCCGAATCTTCACGCCGCGGCCTCCAGGCCTTCCGTCTTCCGATCCGCGAAATACGCCTCAGCCGGGGTCCGCCCGCCCAGCGCCAGATGCGGGCGCCGGTGATTGTAGTGGTCCAGCCAGGACGCGATCACCCGCCGCGCGTGATGGCCGCCGGTCAGTTCCTCAAGATACACCGACTCGTACTTCAGCGAACGCCACAGCCGTTCGATGAACCGGTTGTCGACCCAGCGGCCTTTGCCGTCCATGCTGATCTTCACGTCGCGGTCCAGCAGGGGGCGCAGATACGCCTCGCCGGTGAACTGGGCGCCCTGGTCCGTGTTCGAGATCCGGGGCGCGCCGTAGCGGTCGAGCGCCTCTTCCAGGGCGCTCACGCAAAAACCCGCCTCCAGCGTGTTGTCCAACTCCCAGGACAGCACGAACCGGCTCGCCCAGTCCATGACCGCCACCAAATACGAAAAGCCGCCCCGCATCGGTATGTAGGTGATGTCCGCGCATATCACCTCGCCGGGCGCGATCCGCTCCAGGTCGTTCAGCAGGTACGGGTAGATCTTGTGCCCGGGTTGCGCGCCCGAGGTGCGCGGACGCGGATACACCGTCCGCCAACGCACCTCGGCCATGAGCGACCGCGCCAGGTCCCGGCCCACGTCGTGGCCCGCGCGGCGCAGGTGCAGGCTCACGCGCCGCGTGCCGTAGTACGGAAACAACATGTACAACTCGTCAACCAGCCGCCGCAGAAGCAGCCGCTCCGCGTTCGGCGGCTTCGCTTCGTAGTACAGCGATGCCCGGCTCACGCCAGCCAGCTCGCACTTGCGCGACAGCGGCAAACTCCCGTCCGCCTTGATCAGCCTCACTTGCTCATCCCGCCCAAGCCCCGCGAACCCTTCAGAAAAAAATCCCGCTCCACCGTCAACTCGCCAATCCGCGCGTACAGTTGCTCGATCAAACGTCCAGACTCCGATTCCCCGACGCCTTTCCCTTGGCGGAAAACCTCCAGCAGTCCCTCGTGGGCCTCCGCCTTCCACTTGCTCACCTGGTTCGGATTGACATTGTGGCGCGACGCAACCACACGCAACGCATCGTCACCGCGCATCGCCTCCAATACCACCTTGCGCTTGAACTCCGCGCTGAATCTCCGCCTCTTCATCGGACAGCCTCCCAGTACTCGAAAACTACCTTAACAGACTGTCTAAATTTGGCCGACCACTTCTAGGCTTACATCAAAGAACACTCCGCCGAGGACGGATTGTACCCCGAAGTTCGCTAGAGAGCCAAGCTGCACCTGCCTAGAGTGTTTTCAATTGAACGCTGACCGATGAAATGGGGACATTCGTCGGAAAGAGGAAACCCACCATATCGCAATCTGGCACATTCGACCGTGCCGCGCAACGCCCTACATTTTTTGCTCCCTACGGGGTTGGTGGGGGCTTTGGTTCGGCGACAAACTTTGTGGGGGGTAGTACACTGGACGGGGTTCCACCCGAAGGTGCCCAAATGGACAAGAATTCGCTGCTGGATGAATTGAAGATCGACCGGGAAGCGCGGGCCGAGGCGGGCTTTCGTCCTTTGCGCTGGTTCGTGCCGATTGCCTTGCTGGCGGGTGCGGCGTTCGTTTTCTGGCATTTTCGTCCCTTGCAGCAGGTCCAGGCGCTGACGGTCGACACGACCGTTGCCCAGGCGTCTCAACAACAACTTTCGGCAAGTAGCGAAAGTGTGCTCGACGCAACGGGCTATGTCATCGCCAGGCGCATGGCGACGGTCAGTTCCAAGGTCACCGGCAAGGTCATGGAAGTGCTGGTGGAAGAAGGTATGCGGGTCGAGGAAGGCCAGGTACTGGCTACACTCGATGACAGTGTGAATCGCGCCCAGTTGAGTATGGAGGTAGCCCAGGTCGCTTCGGCGCGGGCTTCGGTGGAAGAGTTGGAAGTGCAGATTCGCCAGGCCGGACTGAATCTCGGCCGCACTCGCGACCTGGCGGCGAACCGGCTCGCGAGCCAGGCCGAACTCGACCGTGACGAACTCAGTCTGCAAGCCCTGCGGGCGCGGCTGGAAAAGACCGAACGCGATATCGATGTCGCCGAACGGGCGCTGCAGATCCAGCGTCAATTGCTCGAGGACATGCAGATTCGCGCACCCTTCGCCGGCGTTGTCATCGCCAAGGCGGCACAACCCGGCGAGATGATTTCTCCTGTTGCCGCCGGCGGCGGATTCACTGCCACCGGCATTTGCACCATCGTCGACATGGAATCGCTCGAAGTCGAAGTAGACGTAAACGAAGCGTATATCAATCGAGTCTACCCCGGTCAGCAGGCGACGATTCTTCTCAATGCCTGGCCAGACGATCCATATGACGCGGAAGTGATCGCCATCATCCCGGCCGCCAATCGCAACCAGGCGACTGTCAGAGTGCGAATCGGTTTCCTCGACCGCGATGAAAGAGTGATGCCGGAGATGGGCGTACGGGTGGCGTTCATGGAAGACGCCGGCGGTGCCGTGCTGCCCGGGACCGAAAGCGAGCCGCTGCCTGACGGCGTGCTCGTGCCAGACTCGGCCATAGTGCGCGAGGGCGGTCGGACCCTGGTATGGATAGTCGCGGACAACCGCGTCAGCCGCCGTCAGGTCGAACTTGGCCGATCCATCGGCGTCCAAGCGCTGGTGGTAGCCGGACTCGCGGCCGGCGAGCGCGTCGTAAACACCAGGGATCTTGCCCTGCGCGAGCGGCTGGAAGACGGCCTGGCAGTGGAAATCGCAGCCTCCGGCGCCGGCAGCCCAATCAACTGACCACAGGAACACAGTAAGTGAGCATAGTCGAACTGCAGCAGGTATCCAGGCATTTCACCAAAGGCAAACAAACCGTCGAAGTACTCGACAATATCGATCTGACCATCGAGGAAGGTGACTTTCTGGCCTTGATGGGGCCATCGGGAAGCGGCAAGACCACCTTGCTCAACCTCATCGGCGGGCTCGATCAGCCCACTGCGGGCAGCATCGAAGTCGCCGGCCAGGAACTTGTGGGCCTGTCCAGCCGGAAGCTGGCGCAATGGCGCGCGCGCAACATCGGCTTCATCTTTCAGTTCTATAACCTGTTGCCCATCTTGAGCGCACGCAGAAATGTCGAATTGCCGCTGCTGCTGACCCGTCTCGGCGGTGGTCAACGCAAGCGCAATGCCGATGTCGCCCTGACTATCGTCGGTCTGGCTGACCGCGCCCGCCACAAACCCGGCGAACTTTCCGGTGGGCAGCAACAGCGCGTCGCCATCGCCCGGGCCATCGTCGCCGACCCGCGCATACTGGTTTGCGACGAGCCCACCGGCGATCTCGACCGCGAGACCGCCGACGAGATTCTCGATCTGCTCGAATTGCTCAATCGCAAACACGGCAAGACCATCATCATGGTCACCCATGACCCCAAGGCCGCGAGCCACGCGCGTCATACGCTTTATCTGGACAAGGGCAACCTGGTGCGGGAGGCGGCATGAAATCCATTCCGCTGATCTGGAGCAACCTGTTTCGCCGCCGCGTGCGGACCTTTCTGACGCTGTTTTCCATCGTCGCCGCGTTCCTCCTGTTCGGCCTGCTCCGTTCGATAGCCGGCGCGTTCGAAATGGGCGTCAATGTGGCAGGAGTGGACCGGCTGATGGTGTCGCCGAAGTATTCGATGGTCGACGGGCTTCCCATCAGCCACCTGGCGCAGATCGAGGCGGTTGAGGGAGTTGACGCAGCGACCCACATGACCTGGTTCGGCGGCACGTACCAGAATCCGATCAATTTTTTCCCCAAGTTTCCGGTACAGCCGCGCTTCTATTTCGACATGTATTCCGAATACATCATCGATCCGCTGCAACTCGACGAATTCGAGCGCATTCGAACGGCCGCGGTGGCGTCGGCCGAACTGGCGGAGGAGTTCGGCTGGCAAATCGGCGACCGCATTCCGATCGAGGGGGATATCTGGTTGCGCGGGGATGGAAGCAACTTGTGGGAATTTGAACTCGTGGGCACCTACCGGGTCGGGGACGAAGATACGGATTTCCCTTCGTTCCTGTTCAACTACGAGTATTTCGACGAAGCCAGGGTGCCGGAAACCCAGGGTATCGTCAGCAACTTCATGGTGCGCGTGTCCGATCCGGATCAGGCAGCGGAAGTGTCGGCCAGGATCGACGCGCAATTCGAAAACTCCATTAACCCGACCCGCACCGCCACCGAAGAAGAGGCCAATCGTCAATTCGCCGCCCAGGTGGGCGACATCGGACTGATAATGAACAGTATTCTGAGCGCGGTGTTCTTTACCATTCTGCTGCTCACAGCCAATACCATGACCCAGGCGCTGCGCGAACGTATTCCCGAACTCGCGGTGCTGAAAACGCTCGGCTTCACGGATCGGCGGGTGGCTTTTCTCGTTCTGCTTGAGTCCGTGTTGCTTTGCGGCATTGGCGGGGCCATCGGCATCGCGCTGTCCGGGATTGCGCTCCAGGCGCTGAGCCCGGAACTGGAGGGATTCCTGGGACAGATCGAAATGTCGGCTGCCACCACCCTGAGCGGAGTGGGAATCGCCCTGCTGCTGGGAGTGATCGTGGGTCTGAATCCGGCGCTGAGCGCAAGACGCTTGCAAGTGGTCGAGGCCCTGCGCAAGTAAGGCCGCTACGGAATCCTGAATCATGTGGTCGCAAATTTTCCAGATATCTCTCCTGAACCTGCGCAACCTGCCGCAGCGGCTGGGCAGTTCGTCGGTCATCGTGGTGGGTATCGGCGGCGTCGTGGCGGTGCTGGTTGCGATTCTGGCGATGGCCGCGGGATTTTCGGCGACGCTGAACCGGTCGGGGGCGCCGGACCGCGCCATCGTGCTGCGAGGCGGCAGTTCGTCCGCTGAATTGAGCAGCACGATTGACAATCGGCAGCGCCAATTCGTCAGTACGCTCGACGGCGTGCGGCTTTCCAGCAGTGAGCTGTACACGGTGGCGGATATCCCCAAACGCGCCACCCTGCTTCCGTCAAACGTCGTGATCCGCGGCGTGGAACAGTCAGCTTTCGGAATCCGCCCGGAAGTGCGGATAATCGAAGGACGCAACTTCAATCCCGGACGCAGTGAATTGATCGCGGGCCGCGCCGCCAGTGAACAGTTCCTTGGAATCGAACTCGGCGCGACCGTGGAATTGCGCCAGTCCGAGTGGGAGGTCGTGGGAATCTTCGAGGCCGAGGGATCCGCTTACGAATCCGAACTGTGGACCGACCTTGCGATAGCCCAATCCGCATTCCGGCGCTTCAGCCTGATCAGTTCCATGCGTTTGCAACTGGAGCAGCCCGGCGCGACCGACTCGCTGCAGGCGGAATTCGACAGCAATCCCTCGATCGATCTTGCGGTCACTACCGAGGAAGAGTTCTTCCGCGGTCAATCGGAATTCCTGACGGCCCTGATCACGGGTTTCGGCTACGGAGTTGCACTGATCATGGCGGTCGGCGCCATGTTCGCCGCGCTCAATACGATGTATGCGGCGGTCTCGACACGCACCGTGGAAATCGCGACCTTGCGCGCGCTCGGATTCGGTTCGGCGCCGGTGGTGGTCTCGGTGCTGGCGGAGTCGGTGGCGCTGGCGCTGATCGGTGGCCTGCTCGGCGCCGCCGTAGCCTGGTTCGGATTCAACGGTTACACCGTTTCGACGCTAAACCAGGGCTCCTTCTCCCAGGTGGCGTTCGATTTCGCCGTCAGCCCGGAGATTCTCGTTACCGGAATCGTCTGGGCTCTGTCACTGGGTCTGGCCGGTGGGCTGTTTCCCGCCTTGCAGGCCGCGCGCATGCCGATCACCCGCGCCCTGCGCGGAGACTGACACCCCTCAGGGCAACCAGGCGTAGCTGAACTTGGCGAACCAGGTGCGGTTGGTTTCGACGAGGGATTGGTAGCTGTCGTCGCGGAAGCCCGCGTCGGAATAGCCGATGAAAAAACGCGTCGCGGCATTCAGTTTGAAGCTGTAAAGCAATTGCGTGGTCAACTCGCGGTGGAGATGCTGCACCGGGAACGTGTACAGTGATCGATCGCGTTCGGTATCCGAGTGCTGCAAGGTGAAACGCAGGGCGCTGCGGGCGTCGAACTGCCAGATGCTGCGCAGGTCGGTGAGCCGGGCCGTGAACAGGCGTCCGCCATCGACGTCGAATTGCTGGATCGTGTGTTCCAGGTCGAGTTGCAGGTGTCGTCCCCATTGATAGCGCATTTGCGGTCCGAACCGATTTGATCTGCCCAGACGCGTATTCGCGAAATCCACCACGTCTTCGATCCGGATACGCATGCCCAGGGTAAGGTCCGTTGACGGACTGAATCCGACCTGGACCTGATTGAACTGTTCGTCGAAGTACTGGCCGTTCCACCAGGACTTGCTGCCGCCGAACAGGCCATTGAGAAAGGACTGCATCGGCCCGTTCATGTTGAGGAAGAATTCCGTTTCCTCTTCCAGTTTGAGTCCGGACTGATCTTCGGTGCGGTCCCAGTCGGCGGCGAAGCGGATGCGGCTGAAGAAGCCTTCGCCGTCCCAGCGCCAGGTATGTCCGACGGTAGTGACGACATGCTTGTAATCGACCCGATTGATGAAGCCGAGGTCGGCGCGGAAATCCTCCCCCACATCAAAATAGCCCACGCGCCAGTCCCAGCGGCGGTCGGCGTGACTGTACTCCACGAACAGATTGTCGCCGGCAATGTCCGCCTGCTGGCCGAAGTCGCGCTGAATCTGGCCGGGATAGCTTGAGCGGGAACGCATGGCCTGAATGGCGATTGTGTCCTGATCCGTCGGACGCAGCATGGCGTCCAGACTCATGACGGTATTCCGGTATCCACTACCTTGCCGATCGGTAACGAGCGCGCCGATGGTGGAATTGCTAAGGATGTCCGCGCGGTAGCGGCCGATGGCGACATCGCTGGGAGTATCGCCCAGCGAGGCGGTGCTCGAACGCAGGCTGCCGGGAATGACGAAACTGGTGCTGCGGTCGTTTGCCGCCAGCAGACCGAAGGTATGCGCACCGCTTTTACCCGTCAGCTTGGCGCCATATTCAGGTTCGGCGATGGTGCGGGTATGCACCAGGTTCTGCCGGGTCTCGAAATAATCGGAACCGTCGAGGAAAAACGTCCGGCGCTCGGGAAAGAACAGCGCGAAAGTATTGTTGACGTCCAGTTGCGGACTGTCCGCCTCGACCTGGGAAAAATCCGGGTTCAGCGTCGCGTTCAGATACATGTCCGGGGTAATGCCCCAACGCACGTCGAGACCGCCTTCCGATTCGTCCGCGCCCAGCCAATCGCCCTGGCCTGAAGGACGGTCCTTGCTCGCGCTTGCCGTGACCGTCGGAATGATCTCCAGGTTTCGGCCGCGTTCGAGATTGTCAAAACCGTCAGCTTTGGCAATCTGGCACAGGTAGCAGGATATGTCGCGGTCCCGCGGATTGCTGGAGATCATGGTCACCTGGTCCCGTGGATACCGACGGACAAAATCCACTCCCCAGGTCTGCACGGAATCGGTGTCGCTGAAACGCAATTGCTTGAACGGGATCGCCAGTTCCACGCTGTAGCCGCTTTCGATGATTCGGCCTGCGCTGTCCCAGATCCCGTTCCAGGAATCGTCCAGCCGCCCGTTCACGTCGTCGAAGATGGCATCCGCCTGCACACCGAGAGGATTGACGGTAAAGGCGTAGGCGCGGCGTTCGTCGTTGAAGGTATCGAGCACCACCGACATCCAGTCGTCCACGACAATGGCGTCGCGGTCCTTGAAATAGGCGCGGATGCTGCCGGTGTCGGGGTCTTCGGCAAGAAAGGCGACGAACAGCGTTTCGCCGTCTTCCATGATCAGCGCTTCCGCGCGTACGTCCGCCGGCCGATTGTCCGCGGGCTGGTACTCGATATCGACCTCGACGCGAGCGGCCCCGGCCCATTCAGCCGGGTCCACGCGCCCGTCGATCACGGGCGCTGCGGAGGTTCTCGGAATTTCAAACGTGGACGGGCCTTGAGCAGCCGCCGCTCCGGTCACAGCCGCAACGGCGAATACCAATACCGCCCGCATGCGTCGCCTTTACAGGCTGGCCGCGGCTTCCAGAACAAATTTAAAATCCGGACGGTCGCGATAATCTTCTTCGGCGAACTTCGCCCGGATCACGCCATCCGAATCGACAAGGAATATGCCCGGATAAGGAATGCCGTAGGCGCGATGACCGGCCTCATAGTCCATGTTCCTGATGCCCAGGGCGTTGACGTGGGTAACGTCCTCGTCATGCAGCAACGCGAAATCTATTCCCTGATCTTCCTCGACGGTTTTCAGCATTTCCACCGAATCGTAAGTCATCGCTACCACCGACAACCCCATTTCCTCGAACTGTACTGCAATCTCTGTCAGCTGCACGAGCTGAGATTTACAGTAGGGTCACCAGTCGAAGGAGCGGCTGAGCATGAACAGCATGCCGTTGCCGCCCACGAGATCATCGAACGTGCGGACTTCGCCGTTCTGGTCTTCCGCCGAAATCGGCGGCAGCGCCGCTCCTGCCGGAAAGTCCGGCGCCCAGGCAAAGTCCTGGGCGAAAGCGCTTCCGGAAAGGAACAGGGCCAACATCGTTCCGGCCAGTAAAACTCGGATTTGCATGCTTTTCATCTCCACATAATCGGGCGTTACCCGCATCCCCCACTCGTTCAGCGCAATCTTACACCAGCAGGGACTCCGAATCCTGTCACTCCAGCCCTTCCATGAACCGGCTGCCGCGAGGCAGATAATAGTTATCGCTGTCGAGAGAAAAAATGACCGAGCGCGAGCGGCCCATGAGCTCCTCGCGGGGTATGAAACTGTATACCCTGCTGTCGGCGCTGCTGTTGCGATTGTCGCCGAGCACGAAATAGCGATCCGCGGGAACGATTACAGGTCCGTAACTGCGGTTCGAACTCCGAAATTGCGTCAGTCGGACCTGATGATTGCGTCCGGGCAAAGCTTCTTCGATGATCATCTCGCCGCTTTCCCGCGACAGCACCTCGTAGTCGACCGGTGTGCCATTGATGATCAGCGCGTTGTTCTGAATCTCGACCTGGTCTCCGGGTACGCCTACGATGCGCTTTACAAGCCGCTTGCGCGCCTGAACGCTGTCGATGATGACGATATCGCCGCGGGTTGGATCGGACAGTCTGGCCAGGGTGACATCGGTGAAAGGAACTTTCACGTCATAGGCGAGCTTGTTGACCCAGACTTTGTCGCCGTCCACGAGGGTCGGCAACATGGAAGCGCCGGAAATGGAGCTGAGATCGGCAATCGCGCTCTTGAAAAACACAATCGCGCAAAGCAGCAACAGAAAGTTGCGGTTGTCTCTCCATACGTTTCCCAGCCAACCGGAAACACGTTCGGAAAAGCTGGCAACAGGCGCCGGTTCGTTCATATTCCACTTCCTTGCCGATCAGTTTCACTCAACGCGCAAAGGTTGCCGACCGGCCGCCTGCTTGTCAACAGGCCGGGCCGCCAATCCGCCGAAGTCCGGAGGCGTTCGGCTACCTCGCGCAATCAGTGAAGTGAGTCGAGAAAAGCGGTCAGTCGATGGAAGGGAACAACCGATTGTCCGTTGTCGTAGCGCCTGGCGTTCGTGCCGCCGTAGACAGCCGCGCCGACATTGGCTTCGACACTTTGGCGAAATTTATCAATGAGCCGAAAAAAATCCTTGCTGACGGTCTGTCCAGATTTAATTTCAATCGGCAGCAGATCGAGGCCGCGCCGGTAAAGCAGATCGACTTCGTTACCGTTGCTGTCCCGGAAAAAAAATAATTCCGCGGCCCGATTGCGATTCAGATCGAACTTCATGACTTCGTTCACCACGGCATTCTCGAACAAGGCTCCGCGTAGCGGATGAAGCTCGACATGCTCCGGGCTGGTGAGGCCAAGCAAATAGCATGCTACGCCGGTATCATGAAAATAGAGCTTGGGGCGTTTGACGAGGCGCTTGCGGATATTGCTGAACCAGGGTTTTAGCCGGAACAGCACATAACTTGCTTCCATCAGATTCAGCCAATCCCCCGCGGTAGTCTGGCTGATGCCGCAGTCTCTCGCCAACTGGTTCAGATTGAGAACTTGCCCGATGTTAGCCGCACATAGCTGCAGGAACGTCTGGAACTGAGTAATATCCCGCACCGCGCTGAGCTGCCGTACATCCCGTTCCAGGTAGGTACCGATATAGTCGCGGTGAAAGTGCGTCGGTTCGAGTTCGGCTTCGAATATACGTGGATATCCGCCGGTAAACGTGTGTTGAAACCAGTTGGTCCGGGTCATGCCCGCACCCGACAGTTCTTCACCTGAAAAAGGCAGCAGGGTAAGCAGGGCGGTTCTTCCGGCGAGGGATTGGCTCAAAAGCTGGCGAACGGAAAAATTATGGCTGCCGGTCAGCAGAAACTGTCCCGGCCTGTTGGATTCGTCGACCCTGACCTGAAGCCAGGAGGTCAATTCCGGCGCGCGCTGAATTTCATCGATTATGGCGCCGTCTTCGTATGCGGCAAGAAAACCGCGGGGGTCGCTTATCGCGAATTCGCGCTCGTCCGGCGCTTCAAGGTTGACGTAGGGAAGATCGAAGGCGCTCCGGGCCAGTGTTGTTTTTCCGGACTGTCGCGGCCCGGTCAATGTCACGACAGGATATTTCTTGAATGCCGCCAGAGCGGCTTTGGCAAGAACTCGGGGGATCATGCCGTCAATGGTAAATCAATATTTATGCAATTTCAAAGTTAAAACTGGAATTTACATAATTAAATGTTGCGCACCGCCCCGAATGGAAATGAAAAATTGGACGCCTGTTTTCGGATAGGCGTTTCGGTCTCGCTATAGCCTAATTGAGTCATTGACCAACTGAAGGCAGAAAAACCATGAATCCACAATCAAACAGGCAGAGCCGGCTTAGAGTTCCGTCAAGCGGTGAAATGCTTGAAGCGATATCCAGTCGCGACGGCTCGTATGACGGCGCATTTTTCTATGGTGTCGTCACCACGGGAGTTTTTTGCAAACCGTCTTGCGCGTCACGACCGGCCAAACCGGAGAATATCCGCATTTTTCTGGATTTGGATTCTGCATTGAGCGCTGATTTCCGTGCTTGCAAAAGGTGCCGACCGGAATGCCTGGAGCAAGACATGGAAAGAGTCGTCGAGGTCGCTCGACATATTGAAACGCACTCTGATGATCGTTTGACCTTGGCTGATTTGTCGAAAATGGCGAACCTTTCCCCTTCCAGACTTCAAAGAACATTCAAATCGGTACTCGGAGTAACTCCAAAAGAATACCAGGACGCCAGCCGTCTCAAACGATACAAAAACGCTCTCAAAAAGGGAGAAACCGTTACCGATGCTATTTATTCTGCAGGTTTTGGTTCGCCCAGCCGCGTATACGGTGAAATTTCCCG
This sequence comes from Pseudomonadales bacterium, assembly GCA_963666325.1. Lineage (GTDB taxonomy): Bacteria > Pseudomonadota > Gammaproteobacteria > Pseudomonadales > Pseudohongiellaceae > UBA9145. The sequence continues at coordinate 2,803,122 of OY762706.1, read as the reverse complement.
AACCATGGGCATGACACCGGCAGCTTATCGAGAAGGTGGCGCGGAAGAGCAGATTTTTTATGCCTTTCGTGATTCGTCACTTGGACCGCTTCTGATGGCGGAAACTCAGCGTGGCGTTTGTTTTGCACAATTTGGAGAGAGCCTCGAAAAGCTGCTGGGGCAATTGAAAACAGAATTTCCGAAAGCAAAATTCAGTGAATCGACCTGCACTGCAGGACCGGATCTGGATCGATGGATCCAGGCGCTGGACGAACACGTAGGAAGTCACGCACCGCGCCCGGACCTGCCGCTGGATCTTCGAGGAACCGCTTTCCAATTGAAGGTATGGCGGTTCTTGCTTAGCGTAAAGGAAGGAGATGTCCTCAGTTACGGAGAGTTGGCAAAAGAAATTGACAAGCCGAAGGCATTCCGCGCAGTGGCATCGGCTTGCGGCGCCAACCGAATCGGTGTGTTGATCCCTTGCCATAGAGTCTTGCGTGGGAACGGCGACCTGGGCGGATACCGCTGGGGATTGGATCGAAAGCGAATCCTGCTCGAAGGCGAACGCGCGAACAGGGCAGCGAAATGAACATTCGTGAGAGAGTTGCTGCATTGGATTGGAACACTCTCACGGAAAATATAGACCGGGACGGATATGCGCAAACAGGTAAATTACTCTCTTCAGTTGAATGTGATTCGCTCACTGGTTTGTACGATGATTCACCCGAATCGTTTCGTAGCACTATTGATATGTCTCGCTACAATTTTGGCTCTGGTCAATACAAATATTTCTCGTATCCGTTGCCTGGTATCGTGCAAAAATTAAGGGAATCCTTGTATCCACCCCTTTCTCAAATAGCAAATCAATGGGCCAAAAAACTGGGAACGGATATACGCTGGCCAAACCTTCACCACACTTTCGTTGAACAGTGTCATCGAAACCTGCAATGCAGACCAACGCCTCTATTACTCAGCTACAAGGCTCATGACTACAATTGTTTGCATCAGGATCTCTATGGGGATGTGTATTTCCCACTCCAGGTAGTAGTTATGCTTAGTGATGCTGAGTCAGAATTTACCGGGGGAGAATTCGTACTTGTCGAAAATCGCCCCCGATTGCAGTCTCGAGCTTCAGTGTTAACACCGATGCAAGGTTGTGCTGTCATTATTCCCGTCCGCGAGAGACCCAGGAATGGTTCGCGCGGATACTATCGCGCACAGACTCGTCATGGAGTTAGTGAATTGCGTAGTGGTCGTCGTCGGACGCTAGGAGTCTGTCGGTTTTAGGATGTTGAATCCGCCGAGCAAGGCGGTCCTCAGTTGCATTTCATGTCAGCGGCCATAGGCCGCGCGATTCCCGATTTCGGTGGCTGGGGCGGTATGGTATCGCCCCCACATGCGTATTTGGCATGACAGCGTCGCCAATGTCCGCTCGCGGGCGGAAAACGGGGGGTGGAGCGCCTCAACGCAAGGCGTGCATCCGTTTCAGGTTCCACGCCAGACAGGCCAGTGTCCATTCTCCGCGCACCGCCTCCAGTCCGCGCAGATGGAAGCGCCGAAATCCCATCGTCTCCTTGACGACCCCGAACACCGTCTCCACGGTCGACTTGCGCCGCGCGTACAGCGCCCGGCCTTCCGGCGTCCGCAGCCGATGCGCCATGCGCGTCACCGCGTCCGCGTCCTCCGGACAGGGCGGCGGCGGCGCGGAACGCTCCGCCAGCGGCGGATTGTGCGCCGTGCGGCCCATGGCGATGTGCGGCGTCAACTTCGCCGCCTCGCAACGTTTCACGTTCTTCTTGCTGAAATACCCCGCGTCGGCCAACAGCCCGGTCGGCTTCCCCAGCGCCCCCGGCAACGCGCCCAGCGCCGCAAGCGCCGGTTCCACCTCGCGCTTGTCGTTGCCGCGGTCCACCACATCGACCGTCACCACCAGATGACTCTCGACATCCACCCCAGACTGCGCGTTATACGCCTGCTGGAATCCGTCCGCCGTCAGCATCACCCGCGATTCCGCGTCCGTCAGATTCACCTGGTCCTTCTCCCGCGGACCCGCCTCCGGCGCCTTCGGCTCTCGACCGCGGGGCTTGCGCCCCGTCGCCTTCTCCCGCTCCCGCCGCGCCGCAAGCTTCTCCTCGTATTCTTCCCGCTCCGCCGCATGGCGCTCCCGCGCCCGCCGCTCGATCTCCGCCTGCGCCGCCTCGATCACCGCAAGACGGCCCTCGCGCCGCTTCAACTCCTCCGGCACGTCCAGTCCGGGCTCCGCTTCGTCCGCCCGCGCCGCACAATCAAGCAACTCCGCCACCTCGCCGCGCAACTGATCCTCAAGACGCTTCGCATGCCCCCAACTCAGCGCCTTGTGCTTGCTCGCGTTCGCACGAACCTTCGTCCCGTCCAGACTCACGTTGCCCAACCGCAACAACCCCATCTCCCGCGCAAGCGAAAGAATCTGCACGAACAACCCCTGCAACTCCCCCAGAAATCGCTTGCGGAAACCCGCGATCGTGTCGTGGTCCGGGTGCGTGTTCGCCGCAATAAAACGGAAAGCCACCGAATCGTAGGTCGCACGCTCCAGCTTGCGGCTCGAAAACACCCCCGTCGCGTAACCGTAAAACAACAGCCCCAGCAACACCGACGGATGATACGGATCCTTCCCGCCCCCACCGTACCGGCGCTCCAGAGCGCCAAGGTCCAGACGGTCCACAATCTCAACCACGAAACGCGCCAGATGATCCTCCGGCAGCCAGTCCTGCACCGACGGCGGCAAAAGATACAGCGTGTCCCGGTCCACTGGGCGAAACTTCGATGACATCGGATAAGCACCCCGCTACAATCTGAATACGATTCTACCTCAATCTAAATCCGACAGACTCCTAGGAATAATTTTTCACGACGCCCAGTAGGTGCTTGCCTATCGGATTCCATCAACCCGCAAACGTCGTCGACCAGCCCCCTGCTTGTCTACCGATGGGGGCGAGCGGCGCTTGAGCGGTAGCGTCCGGCGCGTTACAGTCCAGCCGGAAGAACATGCAAATCAGATGAGGAATGTTGGCCAATGACAAAGATACTCTTGTCGGCGGCGGGCTATGTCGTGATCGTTTTTCCACTCGCATTGGCTTGGCATCTCGGACTATTCAAAGAGAAATATGAGAGCTTCGGTTATTTCGCAGGGGAGCCTAACGTCGTCCTGGGATTGGCGACGGTCATCATCCAGGGCGTGGCTTTGGCATTGATCTATCCGCTATTTCATTCGGGCAGTGCTGATTTTGTGCGCGCCTTTCAGTTCGCAGGCCTGATGGGGTTGTTTTTCTGGACATCGCATGTGCTGGCTTTCGTCGCTAAACAGAATGTGCCACATGCGGTCGGTTTCATCATGATGGAAACCGGATATCTAGTCGCGCAGTTCGGTTTGTTCGCGCTGCTGCTTGGCTTTATTTATCGGGGAGTCGCGTAAACCCCCGGGACGAGTAATCAGATGTCGCTTGAGGAATTTCATCCGGCCTGCCTGCGCTGGTTCGAGCAGCAGTTCAAGGCGCCGACTCCGGCGCAGGCTGATGCCTGGGCCGCGATTCGGCGGGGCAGCCACACGCTGATTGCGGCGCCCACCGGCAGCGGCAAGACCCTGGCCCCTTTTTGTGCGGGGCTCGACCGGCTCGTCAGTCAAGGCAACAAGCTCCCTTCGGGCGTGCAGATTCTGTATGTGTCTCCGCTGAAAGCGCTGAACGTCTCAAAACATTAATTTACCGTGCCGACGCGCCTTGTTTTTCTGCCGCATCCGAATTAAACACAGCTTCGGCGCGCAACTTCAGGCCAAGAGCGTGAACGACTTTAAGTACAGTTTCCAAGGTTGGGTTACGATTCCCTGAAAGAGCTTTATAGAGGCTTTCGCGGGACAGGCCCGCATCTGATGCCACTTGCGACATGCCTTTGGCGCGGGCGATGTCGCCAAGCGCTTTTGCAATAAACGTTGCATCGCCATTGGCTTCTTCGAGTGAAGCCTCCAGATATGCGGCCATTTCCTCCGGCGTTCGAAGGTGTTCGGCTACATCGTAATGTGAGGTTGAAGTCTTGGTCATGGTAGCCACCTACAAGTTTCTCGCGAGGTCCAAAGCTGTTCTTATGTCCTGGCTCTGCGTCCGCTTATCCCCGCCGGCCAGCAAGACAATGAGCGTATCGCCCCGCTTCTTGAAATACACCCGGTAACCGGGTCCATAGTCGAGCCGAAGTTCGGAAACACCTTCCCCAACTGGCCTGACATCACCTGGATTTCCCTCGATAAGGCGCTCAATTCGAACAAGGATGCGAGCCCGGGCTTGCAGATCCCTCAATCCATCGAGCCACTTGGCGTAAACCTCCGTTTTGCGAACAGCAAGCATCCGCGCACTGTAGCCAATAGGCTACAATTCGTCAACTATTTGCTGGCAGGTGTAGCACTCGCAGGAGGCTACCCATTGTAGAGTCTCGGAATTACCCTATTCGGCCGGAAGATCTCCATTGCTTTGGGTGTGGGTATCTGATTCTATCTCGTCGCTATCAACTATCAGGAATGGTCGGTCAATCGCTAATCGTCCGCTAAGGAAATCACAATGCCCGAAAGAATCTACACGTCGTCCGCCAATGGACAATTCAGCACTCTCGACGAAACACCGTTTGCTACAGAAGATGAGCTACAAGCGTTAGTTGCCGAGCACCCTGAGATTCTTGACGGTGAACAAATTCGTCCGGGCGATGCGCGACGCTGGATTCTTGTCACCCGCGAGAAAGGCATCGCGGAGTCCTCCGGAGGCTCAGCTAGATGGGCAGTCGATCACCTGCTTATCGACCAGGATGCTGTACCTACTTTAGTGGAATTGAAGCGCAGTTCGAACTCGGAAATCCGACGTGCGATAGTCGGTCAACTTCTGGAGTATGCCGCGCACGCATCCGAAACTTGGTCGGCAGAGGATTTGCGTGAAGAATTCGAGCGCAAGGCAAGTGAGCAAGGGCGCGATGCGCAATTTGAGCTAGCAGAACTGCTCAAATCAGATGACGAGCCCGATATGGATGAATTTTGGCAGAACGTATCCACAAATCTTGCGGCAAAACGATTGCGCCTGTTATTCGTTGCAGACGAGATTCCCGATACCCTCGCCCGGATTGTAGAGTTTCTCAACGCGCAGATGCCGGGCATAGAGGTGATGGCAGTAGAAATTAAAAAATTTGACGGCAAATCGTCTCAAACGCTGGTGCCCCGAGTCATAGGGAGGACATCGGGGATTTCCAAATCAATTCGACCCGGTCAAGGATTGTCGCGTGAAACATTTCTTGTAAAGTTTTCCGATGATCAGGCGCGGGAATTGGCGGGGCTCCTGATCGACTCAGCGAAGCAGTCAGGAGGTGAAATTCACTACGGGCAAAACTGGGGTTTGAGTATTCGAGTGAAATGTTCGGCCTGGCGGCAACCAGTCACAGTTGCCTGGATTTTTACGGAACCTGGAAGGGGATGGATGCATACGCGAGAATTCACTTTCGGCGCATACCTGTTTGAGCCCGAAGTTCCCGAAGAACTGCGGTCGTTGCTTGACCGATGGGTAGCGCAATTCGCAAATGACAATTTTACCAAAAACGCTTCCAGCAAGGGCGTCAAAGCATGGTCTGTCAGTCACAGCATTGCACCTCAGCATAAGGACTTGCTCGCGGAAAGACTTCGAAGAATTATCTCGAAATTGGCAGCAATCTAACCGCCAGCATACAACTGCAATCGAGTTCAACTCCTAGCTGGTCCGGTAAGGAGTTTGGGGCGGTTAGACTGAAATGGCAGGATCGATACTTCAGATTTAGCCTCGTATGATGAACAACGGTTCAATTCTCCAGCATGTTCTCGACATATCGCTCCGTGTTCTCCGAAATCTCGGCAATCACCTTTCGTTGATATTCACAACACATTGTTGATATCGCCAGCTTCTCCCGCTAACGGAGCCGGCGATTGCCTGACGCCGGGGAAAGCCGCTCATCGGGCCGGTGGGAGACGTCGCGGCGCGGCAACTCCTTCCGCGCTTTGCCGGATGCTGATTTCGGCTACCCTGTGCTGCCCCGAAGAACCGGCTTTTCGCGCAACCGGCCGCGGCGCACCCTCACGAGGTGTCGAGCAACTCCGGCTCGCGGGGACGGACACCGAAGGCGATAGCGCCGTACAGCGTCCCCCAGTCGCGCAGAATATGGGTGGTGAACAGGCTTCTCACCTTTTGCCAGAAGTAAAGGGGCCGTTCCGCCCTGGCCTGCGCCGCCTGGAACAGGCGGCATTTCCTCTGTTGCGCCTGATCGATGAAGAAAGCGAGCATCATCAGGTGCGCGAACACCGTCGCCAGATGGTTGTCGCCGTGGCCATAGTTGTGCTCAAAGCCGTAGCCTTGGTTCTTCAGGGTGTTGAAAGTCTCGTTCTCGATGCGCCAGCGGGCGCGCCCGGCCCGCATCAGCGCCTCGGCGTTCGCTTCGGTGACCTCGATGTCCGTGACCCAGGAGAAGCGTCGTTCCTTCTTGCCGGGACGGGTCTCCCGACACTCCAGAAAGTTCACCTCCAGGTCGAAGTGCGCCTCGTTCAAGGGCGCGCCGTTGAGATAGCGGTAGCGGCGCGTCACACCGCCGGTATCGACCGTCTCGAACATCCGCGTCCCCGGCGTGGCCTCCACCCACTCGAACAGATGCTTGTGGTCCCCCGGCTTCGCGCCCAGCACGAATCGCATGTCCAGCGACCGCAGCAACTCGATGTGCGGCCCGTTCGACGCCAGCGCGTCCTCCACCACCAGCAACTTCAGATGCGGATGCTCCCGCCGAACATGGGTCAGCAGCCGCTTCGCGGCGTTGCGCTCGCAGTCGTTCTTCTTCGACCCGTCCTCCCGCGCGATCGGCTCCGGCGCCAGCGGAAACACCTCCCGGTGCGCCGGATGCACCAGCACCGCCCCCAGCATCTGGTGATAATATGTCACCCGCCCGTCCCGGTGACGCTTCTCGCAGCAACGCTTGCAGCGCACCCGCGAAGAGGAAAAATACCCCGTGCCGTCCACCGACAGCAGATAATGACCCAGCCAGGTGAACCCCTCCAGCCCCTTGCCTCGCTGCAACACCGCGAACAACCGCTTGAACGCGCCCCGCAGCACCGAGGGCTCCACCTCGTCCAGCCGCTCCCGCAGCGCCGTGTCGCACGGCGCGTCAACGATACCGTACAGATGCTTCAGATTCTCCCGGATCAACCCGTCGTCCCGCGCGCCGCGATCAAACTGCAGCAGGGAGGGAAACTTCAGCCCGAACACCGCCAGACCCGACATCAGATAATCCGGCAGACCCCGCTTGCGGCCTCGCACCGAATCCGGAATCCGCTCGAAACACTTCCGAACCTCGCGTAACAAACCCGGCGCGCTCAACGCACCGCGCAACTCCACCTTGGCCATGACAACTCCCCTCAACACAGAGACCTCATGACCGTTTATCCGAATCCAGCACGAAAAGTTTACGAAAACCTTTTTTTACGGCAATCGCAAACCGTTGATTTCATTGATATCTGATTTGCAGCGGGAATCGCTGTGATATCGCCACTTCCTTCGCTATGGGAGTATAGATGGATTCCGCCGCAAGGTAGAATTGTCCGACCAATTCGTCTACAGCGTCAGCATGCTCACCTATTGCTTTTTCGCAGAGCTTTCCAAGATTCTGGACTGTCTCTTCGGCCTTTGCCTCGGCCTCCCGCAATATTCGCTCCTGTGGACTGGAAAAAAACTTGTAGATTCCGGACAAAGCTAATCCTGCGCCCACGCCCAATCCGACTGGGTTCATAAGAAGAGTTACGGCCGTGCCGACTCCCATCACTCCGGCAATCGCAACAGTGGCCACACCAGCCACGCCACCAGTCTTGAGAATAGTTGACGTTACCGAGTCTAGTTCTTGTCCGTAAATTCTTAACCACTTGATTTGTCGAATAAAAGCGTGGTTTTTCCTGGATAAGAACCGGCGTTTTGGGTATCTTTGTATTGTTTCCGAAGCAAAACAAAGACACCACAAAACACCGGGGTTTGCCATGCGGCTGAAGCGCACGACACAGATGAGTCTATACGAACCGGGGCCTGTCGACCATCCCCTGGGCGAGGAGTTGGAGTCGATCTCGGACTGGCTGGACGCGCATCCCGCACTGCTGGACGCGGTGGCGGTCGACCTCGGCGCCCAGGCGGAGCGGGGCCGTTTCGGATTGAGTTGCGAATCGGTGTTGCGCTGCGCCGTGGTCAAGCATCTGCGCGGCGAGACCTGGCGCGGTCTGGCGTTCGCGCTGCGGGATTCGCTGTCGGCTTGCCGTTTCGCGCGCGTGGACCCGCTCGATCCGCCGAAGAAGTCCGCCTTGCAGGCGGGGGTCGGCGCGGTGTCGGCGGAGACCTGGGAGCGCGTCAACCGCTGTTTGCTGGAGGCGGCGCAAGCGTCCGGGGAGGAAACCGGCGCCTGGGTGCGCGTAGACAGCACGGTGACGGAGACGCACATTCCGGCCCCGTCGGACAGCCGGCTGCTGTACGATGGGGTGCGGGTGCTGACGGGCTTGCTGCTGGCGGCGCGGAAGGAGCTGGGCAAGGAGGCGGTTCGTTGCCGCGACCGCCGCCGGGCGGCCAAAAGGCGTTGTCTGGCGGCGCGGACGAAACGGGGCGGGGAAGCGCGGGCCAAGCTGTACCGGCAGTTGCTGCGGATCGCCGCCGACACGCTCGGCGATCTGGAAGCGGCCCGTCCCGCGGTGAGGGAATCGGGAGCGCCCTGGTCCGCGCGATGGCTGGAATGCGCCGACCACTACGCCGGCTTGCTGAAGGCGGTGGTCGTTCAGACCGCGCGGCGCGTCGAACTTGGCGAAAACGTTCCGGCGACGGAAAAGATCGTGAGCCTGTTCGAGCCGCACACGGACATTATCCGCAAGGGCGGGCGGGAAACCCATTATGGCCACAAGATCAATCTGGCGACCGGGAGAAGCGGCCTGGTGCTGGATGTCGTGGTGGAGTCCGGCAATCCGGCGGACAGCGCCCGCTGTCTGCCGATGCTTCGGCGGCATTGCGCGCGGTACGGCAAGCCGCCGACCCACGCCGCCTTCGACGGCGGCTACGCCTCCGGGGAGAACCTGAAACGCGCCAAGGAGATGGGCGTGAAACACACGGTGTTCAGCAAGAAGCGGGGGCTGAAGGAAGAGGACATGACGCCGTCGCCCTGGATATTCGCCCGGCTTCGCCGCTTCCGCGCCGGGGTCGAGGCCGGCATCTCCTGGCTGAAGCGCTGCTTTGGGCTCGGGCGTTGCCGCTGGCGCGGTCTGGCCCGATTCAAGGCATGGGTGCATTCCGCGGTCTTCGCGCACAACCTGGTGCGGCTGGCGCGGTTGCGGCCGGGATAACCCGCCAAAAACTCCCGAAACCGAACGGCACAGTACCGGAACCGCCCGCCGGGGGCCGACTTCGGCCCCGGCGCGGCCCGGCGGGCCCGATCACGCCGAAAACGACGCAAACCGCTGCCGGATCAAGGAAAAACCGCCCCTCCCAGGCCCAATACCCGCGAATCGGAAGGTATCGCTGAACGAGAGATCCATCAGAAAACGGAGTTTACGGACAAGAACGAGTCTAGAGATGACATAAGGCGCGATTGAATTGATGCGGAAGGGATTAACTCCGTAAATTCTCTGCGATTCATACTGAATGAAAAGATCTTTCTTGAATCTGCAAGTTCGTTGCAAAAAGATTCGTATTCCACACTCCAATCCGACATTACGGAATTGTAGCGGTTTCGAGTTTTGTCAATCCTCTGACTCAGAACTAGTACCGCTTCGTCATCTCGCGGTTTGTGCAAAGCTGCCTGCTTGTCACGAGCCGTGCGAGCAACCCGATCCTTCCAAATTTTCTCCAACTCCACTTGGGTATCGTCCAACATTGCGTTTATGTCTTCTTCGAAGTGTGACTTTTGTTTGTCAGCTCTTCTCTGAATCACATGTAGCCGCTTTCTAGTTTGTTCTTGTCCGTAAACTCCGTTTTCTGACCGGTCTTTCGTTCACCGATTCCGCCCGACTGGCGGCGGTCGGCCCCGGCAGGTGCGTCTTTTTCTTGATCCGGTGCGGGGTTGCGTCGTTTTCAGCGTGATCGGGCCCGCCGGGCCGCGCCGGGGCCGAAGTCGGCCCCCGGCGGGCGGTTCCGGTACTGTGCCGTTCGGTTTCGGGAGTTTTTGGCGGGTTATCCCGGCCGCAACCGCGCCAGCCGCACCAGGTTGTGCGCGAAGACCGCGGAATGCACCCATGCCTTGAATCGGGCCAGACCGCGCCAGCGGCAACGCCCGAGCCCAAAGCAGCGCTTCAGCCAGGAGATGCCGGCCTCGACCCCGGCGCGGAAGCGGCGAAGCCGGGCGAATATCCAGGGCGACGGCGTCATGTCCTCTTCCTTCAGCCCCCGCTTCTTGCTGAACACCGTGTGTTTCACGCCCATCTCCTTGGCGCGTTTCAGGTTCTCCCCGGAGGCGTAGCCGCCGTCGAAGGCGGCGTGGGTCGGCGGCTTGCCGTACCGCGCGCAATGCCGCCGAAGCATCGGCAGACAGCGGGCGCTGTCCGCCGGATTGCCGGACTCCACCACGACATCCAGCACCAGGCCGCTTCTCCCGGTCGCCAGATTGATCTTGTGGCCATAATGGGTTTCCCGCCCGCCCTTGCGGATAATGTCCGTGTGCGGCTCGAACAGGCTCACGATCTTTTCCGTCGCCGGAACGTTTTCGCCAAGTTCGACGCGCCGCGCGGTCTGAACGACCACCGCCTTCAGCAAGCCGGCGTAGTGGTCGGCGCATTCCAGCCATCGCGCGGACCAGGGCGCTCCCGATTCCCTCACCGCGGGACGGGCCGCTTCCAGATCGCCGAGCGTGTCGGCGGCGATCCGCAGCAACTGCCGGTACAGCTTGGCCCGCGCTTCCCCGCCCCGTTTCGTCCGCGCCGCCAGACAACGCCTTTTGGCCGCCCGGCGGCGGTCGCGGCAACGAACCGCCTCCTTGCCCAGCTCCTTCCGCGCCGCCAGCAGCAAGCCCGTCAGCACCCGCACCCCATCGTACAGCAGCCGGCTGTCCGACGGGGCCGGAATGTGCGTCTCCGTCACCGTGCTGTCTACGCGCACCCAGGCGCCGGTTTCCTCCCCGGACGCTTGCGCCGCCTCCAGCAAACAGCGGTTGACGCGCTCCCAGGTCTCCGCCGACACCGCGCCGACCCCCGCCTGCAAGGCGGACTTCTTCGGCGGATCGAGCGGGTCCACGCGCGCGAAACGGCAAGCCGACAGCGAATCCCGCAGCGCGAACGCCAGACCGCGCCAGGTCTCGCCGCGCAGATGCTTGACCACGGCGCAGCGCAACACCGATTCGCAACTCAATCCGAAACGGCCCCGCTCCGCCTGGGCGCCGAGGTCGACCGCCACCGCGTCCAGCAGTGCGGGATGCGCGTCCAGCCAGTCCGAGATCGACTCCAACTCCTCGCCCAGGGGATGGTCGACAGGCCCCGGTTCGTATAGACTCATCTGTGTCGTGCGCTTCAGCCGCATGGCAAACCCCGGTGTTTTGTGGTGTCTTTGTTTTGCTTCGGAAACAATACAAAGATACCCAAAACGCCGGTTCTTATCCAGGAAAAACCACGCTTTTATTCGACAAATCAAGTGGTTAAGAATTTACGGACAAGAACTAGTTTGTTCGATCATGGTTTCAGCCATGGACGTCAATTGCTGATTCGCTATTTTCAATAAATCCAATTCGTGGTTCCTGTTTTCCAGTTCTCGACAAGACTCGATTGCATTAGTCTTGGAAAATATCAGTGCGTGTTGTAGCTTTTTATCGTTAACGTCACGGCCACTTTCTTCCAGCGCTTGAAGCAATTGCTTGTCGTCGAATGCGAGAGCAAAATCCCTGACCCTGTCATACGATGTTCGTCGACCCAATACACTTTTCAATCCTGATCGGAACGATTCCGCTACTTCACCCAGTGGACCCGATTTTTCGATTTCCAGTGCTTTTTGTATTGACCGCAAAGCCTTCCCCTGATCAGTCCTTTGTATAGACAGCAAAGGTTGCAGACATTGGAATACGTATTGCTTGAGCTCCGGATCCTGGTCCCTTGCAGCTTTCCTTACTTGCTTGATTGCGTCATTGAAGCCTAGAGGTTCAAGAAGTGAGCGAAGAGTTAACGTATTGATCAACAGCGGACTGTCGACGATGGATACGAGTCGTTTGTTGACGACGACCACAGCCTGATACTCCTCCGCGGTAACAACACCGTCATGAGACGCGATGGCGCCAATGAGTTGGCAGATCGCAGGCATGAATCCGCCACTGTAGTCTTCAATGGAAACGTCAGATTGAATGACGAGTTCTTGCGTTGACAAATTGATCTCCTGTCATTTTCCGGTATGGGATGGATTGCCGCCCACCGGACTCCGAAAGATTCAGGGTTGCGAGTCTACTACGAGGAGGGCGCCTGCACGATCCTTCCAGCTCGCGGGTCGCGCGTGCAGTGCCTGGAGGCGTCGTCAGCGAGGAACGAGACATGGATGTCCCAAAGTGACGCTATTAGCCCAAGAGATTCTGCGACTGCGCGCAGAATGACGGGGAACACTGTCATTCCGCGCGGAGCGAAGCGGAGTCGCGGAATCTCGCCGGGATTCCGCGGAGATCCTGCGACTGTGCGCAGGATGACATGAAGGCAGACGGGATGGGTGCTTTTTGATTCCATTCCGCGCATATCTAAGTTGCAATACTGATCGGCGTTCTCTACTTTGGGCTTTGCCATTTGCGGCGAGTGATTCGATGTCGCTTGAGGAATTTCATCCGGCCTGCCGGCGCTGGTTCGAGCAGCAGTTCAAGGCGCCGACTCCGGCGCAGGCTGATGCCTGGGCGGCGATTCGGCGGGGCAGCCACACGCTGATTGCGGCGCCCACCGGCAGCGGCAAGACCCTGGCCGCGTTTTATGCGGGGCTCGACCGGCTCGTGAGTCAAGGCAATGGACTCCCTTCGGGGGTGCAGATTCTGTATGTGTCTCCGCTGAAAGCGCTGAACAACGATATTCACCGGAACCTGCAGATTCCACTGGCCGGCATTGCCGAACTGCTCGGCGGCGGCGCCGCCCCGGAAATTCGGCTGGCGGTTCGCACCGGAGATACTCCCGCCGCCGAGCGCCGCAAGATGGCGGCGCACCCGCCGCATATTCTGGTCACGACCCCGGAGTCCCTTTATCTGCTGCTGACCAGCGCCAGCGGCCGCGCCATGCTGGCTTCCGTTTCGACAATGATCGTCGATGAGATTCACGCCATGCTCGGCGACAAGCGCGGCTCGCATCTGTCGCTCTCCATCGAGCGGCTGGAAGACCTGGTAAGCCGGGAAGGAGGCCGGCCGTTGCAGCGCATCGGGTTATCCGCCACGCAGAAGCCCGTGGAGACAGTCGCGAGCTACTTGACCGGCGCCAATTCCGCCGGGACAGATTGCGAGATCATCGACTCCGGCTTTCAGCGCAATATGGAGATTTCGGTCGAAGTTCCAGGTTCGCCGCTGTCCGCCGTGATGAGCGCCGAGGTCTGGGAGGAGCTGTATGAGCGGCTGGTCGAGTCGATCCTCGCGCATAACACGACCCTGGTTTTCGTCAACACCCGCCGCCTGTCGGAACGCCTGGCGCTCGCGCTCGGCGAACGCCTCGGGGAAGGTGTGGTCAGCGCGCATCATGGCAGCATGAGCCGCGACCATCGTTTCGCGGCCGAACAGCAATTGAAATCCGGTCAGTTGAAGGTACTGGTTGCCACCGCGTCGATGGAACTGGGAATCGATATCGGTCATGTCGACCTCGTCGTGCAATTTTCCTCGCCCAAGAGCATCGCCGCCTTCCTGCAACGAGTCGGCCGCAGCGGCCATTCCATCGACGGCACGCCGAAAGGCATCCTCTTTCCCTTGAGCCGGGACGACCTCGTGGAAGCCGCGGCCCTGCTGGCCGCGATCCGGGACGGAGAACTCGACCGCATTCATCCGCCGGAACAACCGCTCGATATCCTCGCGCAGCAAATCATCGCCGAAACAGCCATGAGTGAAGAAGGGCGGGAACTCGATGAACTGTTTGCCCTGGTGCAACGCGCCTGGCCTTACCGGAATCTCGACCGGAGCCAGTTCGACGGAGTGGTACGGATGCTTGCCGAAGGCTATACGACCCGGCGCGGCAGGCGTGGCGCATTGCTGCATCTCGACGCCATCAACGGGCGCATCCGGGCGCGGCGCGGCGCCAACCTGGTAGCGCTGACCAATGGCGGGGCGATTCCCGACATGTTCGACTACCAGGTCGTACTCGATCCCCAGGACGTCGTCGTGGGCACGCTGAACGAGGATTTCGCGCTCGAATCCCTGCCCGGCGACGTGTTCACGCTCGGCAGCCATAGTTGGCAGATGATCCGCATCGACGGCCTCAAGGTGCGCGTGCGTGACGCCCATGGCGCACGGCCGACGATTCCTTTCTGGTTCGGCGAAGGTCCCGGCCGCAGCCGGGAGTTGTCCGAGACGGTTTCCGAACTTCGCGGCCGTCTTTCCGGATTGCTGGAGGAAGGCGGTGCCGCGGCGGCCAACGCCTGGCTGACCGGCGAACTCGGCATGGTCCCCGCAGCCGCGTCGCAACTCGTCGACTACCTGCATGCCGGCATGCGCAGCCTGGGCGTGATGCCGACGCGCGAAACCATAGTCATGGAACGATTCTTCGACGAAGTCGGCGACATGCATCTCGTCTTGCACGCACCGTTCGGGAGCCGTCTCAACCGGGCCTGGGGGCTGGCCCTGCGCAAGCGATTCTGCCGGACATTCAATTTCGAACTGCAGGCCGCGGCCAACGAAGACACCATTGTGCTGTCGCTCGGTTCGGTGCACAGCTTTCCGCTGGATGAAGTATTTCGCTATCTCAACAGCAAGACTGTGCGCGAAGTCGTTGTCCAGGCCATGCTGGACGCGCCGATGTTCGAAGTACGCTGGCGCTGGAACGCAACCCGCTCGCTGGCGATCCAGCGCAATCGCAATGGTCAGAGGGTGCCGCCCCAATGGCAGCGCATGGACGCCGAGGATCTTGTCGCCCATGTCTTTCCGGACCAGATCGCCTGCCAGGAGAATCTGACGGGCAAGCGCGAAATTCCCGATCATCCGCTGGTATTGCAGACTGTCCACGATTGCCTGACGGAAGCCATGGACATCGACGGTTTGATCGCTCTGTTGCAAGACATGGAACAGGACAAACTCGAACTGGTGAGCCGCGACTTGCGCGAGCCTTCGCCTTTTGCGCAGGAGATTATCAACGCGCGTCCCTATGCCTTCCTGGACGATGCGCCCTTCGAAGAACGCCGCACCAATGCCATCCGCAATCGTTCCTGGCTCGACCCCGCCGAAGTGGAAGACTTCAGCTTGCTCGACGGCGAAGCGATCGAACGGGTTAAAACCGAAGCCTGGCCGCTGGTGAACAATGCCGAGGAATTGCATGACGCGTTGCTGACCCTTGGCTTTATGACGGAGAAAGAATTCGACGCCGGTGAACGATTTGCCGGTGAATTGCGCGAACAGGGCCGAATCTGCCGGGCCGGCGGTCTGTGGCTGGCCACGGAGATGCTGCCGCGCTTTCGCGCATTGTTTCCGGAAACGGCGCCGGACTTCAGCCTTCCCGATTTCCTGCGGGAAGAGAATTGGACGGCCGAGGACGCCCTGCGCGACATCCTCCGCGGACGCCTGAGCGGGCTGGGCCCGGTGACCGCGCCTGAACTCGTAAACGAATTGACGCAAGCGGATGTCATTTCGGAACAGTCGGTGGATGTTGCGCTGCTTGCGCTGCAAACCGAAGGATTTGCCGTGCAGGGCCATTTTTCGCCCGCCTCCCGTGGCGGTCCGGTGCAATGGTGCGAGCGGCGCCTGCTGCAACGCATTCATCGCTATACCATCGACCAGCATCGCAAGAACATCAAGCCGATCTCGCTGGAGACATTCACCGAATTCCTGTTCCGGCGGCACGGATTGCGCGCCTGCGAAGCAACCGAGTCGATGCCCGTTCTCGACGGCCAGTTACAATTGCAGGAGTGCATCCGCCTGCTCGACGGCGCTTGTGCGCCCGCGGCTTCTTGGGAAAGCGGGATTTACCCCGCCCGCATCGGCAACTACGATCCGCAATGGCTGGACCTGCTCAGCATCAGCGGCCGGCTCGCCTGGGGTCGATACAGTCTACCCGCGGGCCGTATGCGCGGCGGCAGCCCCATAAAGACCACTCCAATCACCATGGCGACGCGGCGAAATCTCGATATCTGGCAGGCGCTCGCCGGCGAACAGGCCGAATCCCGGGAACCCATGGAGCCAGGCGCAGACGCCCGCCGCGTGGAACAGGATCTCGAAACCCATGGCGCCAGCTTTTTTGACCAACTCCAGACCCGGACCGGCCTGTTGCGCACGCAACTCGAGCAAGGCCTGGCCGAACTCGTCAGCCTCGGCCGGGTTTGCAGTGACAGCTTTGTCGGACTGCGCGCGTTGCTGCTTCCCGAACACAGGAAATCCGGCGGCAGGCGGCGCCGCGCGCTGACTTTCGGTGTGGAAGACGCGGGTCGCTGGAGCTTGCTCGATACTTTTTTGAAACCTGGTCTGAAACCTTGCCTGAAACCTGGCCGGCAGCCTCGTGAACCGGAGCCCTCCGGGCGCCGTCCGCAGGTCTGGGACACACTCGACGAAGACCAGTTGCAACGCCTGCTCGAAATCTACCTCGATCGCTGGGGTGTGGTCTGCCGTTCGCTGGTTGCGAGAGAAGCACTGGCTCCGCCCTGGCGGGTGCTGCTGACTGCGCTCCGGAAGCAGGAATTACGCGGAAAACTTCGCGGCGGCAGATTCATCGCCGGATTGCAGGGCGAGCAGTTCTCCCGCGCCGAGACCGTCGACGAAATGCGCAAGTTCGGCCGTGAACAGCGGCAGAACCGGCATTTCGTGTTGTCCGCCGCCGACCCCTTGAACCTGCTGCACCTACTGATGCCCGAGCGTTCGCTGCCGAGACTGACGCGAAATCGCGTGTTGTATTGCGGGGGGGCGCCGCTCGCGGTGCTGGTCGCGGGCGAAATCGGTTTTCTCGGCGAGGTCGCGGACGAAGATCAATGGAAGTTGCGGCAGATGATCGTGAGCGGCGCCGCGCCCGCCGGTCCGAATCGATCTCCCGCCACGCGAATTTCCTGACTAAACTTCAGAAACTGAAGAAAAACAACACCGAAAAATACAACACCAGCGCCGCCACGACGAGACTGCCGAGAAATCGTGCCGGATTTTCCCGAAACTTGTCGAACGCGGTTCTGGTTTCGCCCTTTTCCAGCGCCTCGCGATATTGCGCTCGAATGCGCTCGCGCCGCTGTTCCTGATATCGGTCGAGCAGCTCACGCGCTGATTCGAACTGTTCATCCCGCCTTACCCAGATGGCGGGAAGGGAAATTCCGAAGAGTCCGGCCGAGGTTTCGAAATACTCTATGCCGTGACTTTCGAGCAGGTCGCGCACCTCGCTCGCTTCGTCTTCGGGCACATGGCGCATTCGAAACAGCAGTTTTGACATACCGTGGTTTTGCGGGACTTCAGGCGGGAAATGGAGACGGAGCCCGCGGGGCTCCGGATCAGGTGCTGGATTTGTGACTCAAGACGATCTGGCGCGGTCCGCTGGTGGATGTCTGACCGCTAACTCCGGTGGGAATCTGTTGTACTTTTCCGCCAGCCTTCAAAAAGTCCGCAACGTGCCTGGCCAAGTCTTCCCGGCTGTTATCCGCGGACACTTTTTTCTTCGATTTAGTCGCCATCAGCTCCTCGCTAGGTTCAAACCAAAGCGGCGCAGTATACACTGAGTGGTTTTTTCGGCCAAATCGGCCGGCCGCGAAGCCGGTGCCGGTCGGGAATCGAAGACCAGGCGCCGCAGGCGCTGCGACTACCTGCCGCGGGATCCGATGCGTTTGCGAGGCCTGGAAAAATACTCGGAAGCGGTATTGCTCGGCAGATCGCCGATCATCGCGTCTATCGAGGCGCCATAAACCGCTTTGATCTTGGCGAGAAGCTCAAGTTCAATGTGGCACCCGTAGTTGCGGCCCGTCTCGATATCCTCGAGTTGTTTGCGGGAGATATTGAGTAGTCTTGCGCCCTCGTTCATGGAATACCCGGCCTGAAGTCGCAGGCTCCGAATGTCCTTCTTGACGTCGAGAGCTATTGGAGAAAATTTTGCATTTGGTCTGCTGCTCATATTCTTATCGACTTATGTTGTTTGTTTGTTTGTAGTTCTCGGACCACTTCATGCACAATGGCCTGCCAATTCCTTTCGTAATTTCCGCCCCTCCCAAAGCGGTAAAGTATCACAATGCGGCCTAAATCGTAATCTAACCACGACATAGACAATCCAGAAATCGATTGGCCCGCCGGAGCGCGCGCCAGCGCAGCCACCAGCCAAGCAGGCCTGCTCCGCGCTTGTATTGCAGTTCCAGCAAGAATTTCAATCCTCGCTCATCCAGCGCCGAATCCGCCGGAAATTCGAAACACCAGGCGCATTGGTGAAACCGGTCCTGCATGGTGAATGCAAGCCTGATTTTCGGTTCCCAGTGGACAATGGTCCATTCGAGCTTTCCGCCGACGGCCGTCTCGATTTCGAATACGCTTCCCCGCCCCGCTTCTCCGGCGGGCACGCATTGGACGTCTCGAAATTCAGGGTTCCATGACGGCCAGCGCCTGAACCCGGCGAGTCGCTCCCAGCATGCGAGAACCGATTCACCCGGCAATGGCCTGCTCAGGGAAAAGTTGTGTACGGGAGACGTCATGTATGAGTGGGGTTCGCTGAAGCGGGACAAAGTATAGCCCACATTCTCGGCGTTTCCAGCGCGAGCGCCGGGGGCGTACAAAGCGGGGATGATGTGTTATGGTTTGCGCTCGAATATCGGAGATTGAGAGCGCTAAAAAATGAATCCACACGACATTCAGGACGGCGGCCGGCGGCAGGTTCTCAAGGGAGCCGGCGTACTTGCCGCGGGCGCCGCAACCGTGCCCGGCTGGGTACTCCCAGCATTGGCCCAGGGCGAAAGACTGGTTCCATTCACGGATGTTCCCGAGGCTTTCCAGGTCCGGGGGAAACGCCCCGGAGCGACGCATTACCAGGACACGCGGCTGATCGATTCCCACATAACCTCGAACGACGACTTTTATGTCGTGCAGCATTACGGCCAGCCGGAAGTCGACAACGCCGGCTACCGGCTCCGGGTTACCGGCATGGTGGACCGCGAACTCGAGTTTTCACTGGACGATCTCATGCAGCGCAATGCGGTCGACCTGCAGGCCGGTTTTGAATGCGGTGGAAACAGTCCCGGCCTTTTCAACGGCCTGATCGGCAACGCCAACTGGCGCGGCTGCTCGTTGCGCGCGATGCTGGAGGAAGCCGGCATTCAGGAAGGCGCCAAGGAAGTGGTGTTTTTCGGCGCCGACGTGGGCATGGAGGAAATTCGCGAAAGAGAAGTCGAGAAAGCCTTCGCGCGCAGCATGTCGATTTCGGATGCGATGCGGCCGGACAATCTGCTGGCATACGAAATGAACGGCGAAGCGCTGCCGGTCTTTCACGGCAAGCCGCTACGCCTGCTCGTGCCCGGCTGGTACGGTGTTTCCAACGTGAAATGGCTAACCCAGATTCACGTCCAGGATACGCGCTACATGGGCCGGTTCATGGGCCGCGACTATGTGACCCTGAAACGCGTCATGGTCGGCGGCGAAGAACGCTGGGTGGAAAATTCCGTTACCGCGATCCAGTTGAAATCCGCGATCGTGCGGGTTACCGAACTCGGCGGCGAATACAGCGTACTGGGATTTGTGCTGAATGACGGCACACCGTTGCAAAGCGTGGAAGTCAGCGTTGACGGCGGCCCTTGGCAGCCAGCGGAATTGAGCGAGGAAAACACGCAATATTCCTGGAAACTGTTCACGTTCAACTGGGACAATCCCGCTCCGGGGGACCATACCATCGTTTCGCGCGTCACCGACATCAACGGCAACGTACAGCCGACGATGGACGAGTTTCCCGAAAAAGTGAGCCGCTGGGAGAACTACGCACAATTCCCGCGTACGCTGACAATTTGACAGAAAATTGATTGTGGCTTCGACCCGACGGCGACTCACATTGTGGAAATCCTCCGTAGACTTAGGATTTTCCAGCTTCTTTCCCGGGCGATTCTTCTTAGTTTTTCGTCCGGGTCGACCGCTACTGCCTGGCCGGCGAGTTCCAGTAGCGGCAGGTCGTTGATTGAATCGGAATAGAACACGCTATTCCCGATCTCGAAGCCGCCGTTGCGCGCCAGCCAGTCTTGCAGTTTTTTCACCTTGCCTTCCTGGAAACAGGGCGTGCCGCGGATGCGTCCGGTGATTGAGCCGTCCACGATCTCCGCTTCCGTTGCCAGTAATACATCAACCTCGAACAGTTTTGCGATCGGCCGGGTAATCAGATCGTTGGTCGCCGTCAGAATCATGCAGAGGTCTCCGGCCCGCCGGTGTTCACGCACCAGTTCCAGCCCTGCTTCGAGCACCATGGGCCGTACGCGCAGATCGACAAATTCAGCCAGCAAATTATCACGTTGCGGCTCGCTGAACTTGCGGACCGGCTCAAGAGTGAAGGCCAGCCAGGCATGAATATCGAGTACTCCGGCCAGGTATTGCGCATAGAAGCTGTCGTTCGTTTCCCGGTGAACTTTTTCGTCCACCAGATCGCGGGAGATAAGGAATTCTCCCCATGCATGATCGCTGTCGCCGGCGAGCAAGGTATTGTCAAGATCGAACAAGGCTAACCGCCGATTCATGTGGCGTCACGCAAGCATATATTTAACATACTGAAAATTATAAATTTTATTTGATTGCGGGTCGATTGCGGGTTTGCCTGACCGCGACTTGTTGTGAAACAATGACCGCACTTCGAACCGGGGAATCAGGAAAGTGCTGGATTCGGACGGATTCAGATCGAACGTAGGCATCATAATCTGCAACCCCTCCGGGAAATTGCTCTGGACCAAACGCATCGGCCAGAACGCATGGCAGTTTCCCCAGGGAGGAATACAGGCGGGAGAATCGTTCGAGGAGGCCTTGTACCGGGAACTGCAAGAGGAGACGGGGCTGTCCGAGGCGGATGTCAGCATCCTCAAACGGACGCGGGGCTGGCTGCGCTATCGGCTGCCGGAACGGCTGGTCCGGCGGGGTCCGGCCCCGCTTTGCATCGGCCAGAAGCAGAAATGGTTTCTGCTCAGCCTGAACAGTGACGAAAGCCGTATCGCGCTCAGCCGGTCGGTACGGCCCGAGTTCGATGACTGGCGCTGGGTCGGTTACTGGGAGCCGGTGAAGCGGATAGTGGATTTCAAACGCGATGTCTACCGGAAGGCGCTGCGGGAGCTTCGCGGCGCTCGCGACAAGTACGTTAGCGGCCGCGCCGGAGAAAGAACACCGGCGCAGCCTTTTCGGGTATCTTCGGCAAATTGAACGCAATTGGAAAAGGTACGGTCGTCGCCAATGGCGAGGGCCGACCTCTGGTAAAGCATGCTCGAAAGACTCCGCGGCATAGTTCAGGAAGTCAACACGGCGAAGGACCTGCAATCGGCGCTCGACATTATCGCCAATCGAGTCAGGGAAGCGCTTCACACACAGGTGTGTTCGATCTACCTGCTTGACCGCAATTTCCATTGTCACGTGCTGATGGCTTCCGAGGGGTTGAAGAAGGAAGCGGTCGGGCGGGTCAGCCTGGAAATCGGCGAAGGCCTGGTCGGCCTCGTCGCCAAACACGCCGAGCCGATCAATCTGCGCGACGCGCCCTTGCATCCCAGCTATCGGTTCCTGGAAGAGACCGGCGAGGAGGACTTCCACGCCTTCCTCGGCGTACCCATCATTCATCACAGGTCGGTGTTGGGCGTGCTCGTGGTGCAGCATCGCGAGCGGCGCCGCTACGACGAAGGCGAGGAAGCCTTTCTGGTCACCTTGTCCGCGCAATTGGCCGGAGTAATCGCCCACGCCGAGGCGACCGGCGCCATTGAAGGCATCAGTCCCTCCGGACAGCGAATATTCGACACGGCTTTCACCGGCGTGTCTGGCTGCGCAGGGGTCGCCATCGGCACATCGGTGGTGGTGTCTCCGCACGCGGATTTGAGCCATATCCCGGAACGAACGGTCGACGACATCGATGCGGAAATCGAATTCTTCAACTCCTGCCTGAATGCGGTGCGGGAGGAAATGAAGGAACTCAACGTGCAGGTGGCCGGCCGGCTGGTGGAAGAGGAAAGACAATTGTTCGATGCGTACGTGCGCATCCTCGACGATGACGCGCTCGGCAACGAGGTGGTCGAGCGTATCCGCGAGGGTCATTGGGCCCAGGGGGCGCTGGCCTGGGTCGCCAATGAACACTTGCGCGCCTTCGAGTCGATGGAAGACGAATACATGCGGGAACGCGCGGTGGACATCAAGGATCTTTGCGCACGCGTATTGTCCCACCTGCAGCAGGAAAAGCCCGAAAAGCCGGAATATCCACCGGACACCATCCTCATCAGTGAAGAACTCACCGCCTCGGTCCTCATGGAAGTGCCCAAGGAGAAGCTCAAGGGCCTGATTTCACTTGAAGGATCCGGCAACTCGCATGTGGCCATTCTGGCGCGCTCCATGGGTACGCCCACGGTCATGGGCGCGGTCGACTTGCCTTTCCACCAACTCGAAGGCAAACAGTTGATCGTGGACGGCTACAAGGGTGAAGTGATAACCAATCCTTCCGAACACCTGCTCGAACAATTTCGCACGACCATCCGAGAACAGGAGGAATTGACCCGGGGCCTGGAAGGGCTGAAGGACCTGCCGTGCGAAACGGCGGACAAGCACCGGGTTTCCCTGTGGGTAAATACCGGCCTGATGTCAGACGTGGTGCGTTCGCTCGACCAGGGCGCGGAAGGCATAGGCCTGTTTCGCACCGAAGTGCCCTTTCTGATCGCCGAGCGCTTTCCCAGCGAGCAGGAGCAAACCGAAATCTATCGCGAACAACTGGAGACTTTTGCGCCGAAGCCCGTCACCATGCGCACGCTCGATATCGGCGGAGACAAGGCGCTGTCCTATTTTCCCATCGAAGAAGCGAATCCCTTTCTCGGCTGGCGCGGCATCCGAGTAACGCTCGATCACCCGGAGATCTTCACCTCCCAGGTGCGCGCCATGATGCGCGCGAGCATCGGCCTGGAAAACCTGCAAATCATGTTGCCCATGGTCAGCAACATACGCGAGGTTGAAACCGCGATCACGCTGATTCGCAAGTCGTACCACGAACTGTTGCAGGAAGGCGCCGAACTGCCCTTCCCGCCCATCGGAGTAATGATCGAATTACCCGCTGCTGTTTATCAGACCCGGGCGCTGGCAAGCAGGGTGGACTTCGTGTCCATCGGCAGCAATGACCTGACCCAGTACCTGCTGGCGGTCGACCGTAACAATCCCCGGGTGGCAAACCTGTTTTCCTCCTACCATCCGGCCGTACTCAACGCCTTGCAATTCGTGGTCGACCAGGCGCACGCGGAGAACAAGCCGGTGAGCATTTGCGGCGAAATGGCCGGCAACCCCGGCGCCGCCCTGATACTCGTCGCCATGGGCTTCGATATCCTGTCCATGAACGCCTCCGCCCTGTTGAAAGTGAAATCGGTGATTCGAAGCATGACGCTGGAAGCCGCGCAAAGCCTGTTACGCAAGATCATGCAGATGGAAGACGAACAACTGATCAGCAATGCCGTGGATATGGCGCTGTACGAGGCCGGTGTCGACCGGCTGCTGCGCTCGCAACGAATTAACTGACCACTCCGGCCCAGTCGCGAAGCATAGCTTCGCGCCGTTCAGGCTGCGCTCGAAGCTGCGCTTCGAATACGCTTGCCTTCACCCCGCCAACTGGATTGCGTCCTGATTTTCGGCCGCATCCACGGATGCCTGCCGCGCAAGGGAGAAGTTGAAGATCTGACGTTCGGTGACCTTGCCTTCGGCATTGAAATTCTGCTCTGAAAAGCGGCACAGACCATCGCTCTGGCGGATGAGGACGCTGATGCAGCGGGTGCCGTAACCACCGGGCTGAGCAGGAATGAACATGGAAGAAAGGCGGCTTTCCTGCTCACCTGGTATGCCGGTATCCGGCAGATCGATGTCGTCGGCCTTGCCTTGATCGTGCATCTGTTCAACGAGTACATCGCTATTCATGACGGCGTCACCGGCCAACAAATCCGCCATTTTTCGCTTGCCCAGCACGACCTTGGGCCATTCCGAGCCGGGCGGGCCATTGGACAATCCGATGATTTCAGAATCCACCTCGTGGATTCCGGGCGCCCGGTTACTGGCGTAATACACGGTATCGAGATCTCCCACGAGCAGATTGAAACCGGCGTATTCGTCGAAACGGCCTGACCGTTCCTTCAGATACTCCGCCGGCGGCAAATCTCCGGTGAGAAAATCGAGCGGCAATTCGCCCCGCGTGCGCAAACCCGCGCCGTTACCGCCGGGTTCGCGGACATTGGTCACCGCGGCGAAGCGCCCGTTGAGACCTGCGCCGAGCCAGGTGCCCCCGGCCAGCAGGTCGCGGCCGGCCATGATGGCCCCGTTCGTCCACATATGCGCCTGATGCGTCGGTCTGTCGAAGAATTCATCGCGGTTTGCCGCCAGTATGAGCGGGAATTCCGGAGACATTCGATGGGCAACGACGATCAGGCACATGGAGCGCAATCTTACCGGCTTTGCCATAGCGGTGGAAAGACCCGCGACGACCGCATGGCTGATGCAGTAGTCTCTTACATGGCTTTGATGGAAACAGGAACATGAAATTTCACGAACGACATTTCCACGTCGGCGAGCAGGCCGACGGCACACCGGCGCCCGGGCAGTTCGAGCCGGGACCATTCCGCAAATCACGTCCGCCCGAACCGTTGCGGTTCGAAGTCAACCTGGTGGCGGAAGCGCACGACAAGCAGCAGAAAACGGGTACGGTCCAGGTCAATATTCCGGGCTTCAGCCCGGTGACGCTGTATTGCGACGAGCAACCTCCCGTCGGCGACGACCGGGCGCCGCCGCCATTGGCGTTTTTCGCCGCCGGCATCGGCTTCTGCCTGATGACGCACATGACCGACATCCTCAATACGCGCAAAATCGAAATCACTTCCATGCGTCTGGAGCAGCGAATACGATTCATGACCAACCTGGGAACCATGCGCGAACTCGGTTTTCGCACCGAAGGCGCATGTGAAATGGTCGAGACCCACGTCATCGTCGATAGTCCCGAGCCGCCGGAAACGGTCCACGCCCTGCTGGAGGAAGCCGAAGGCGCATGCATGGCGCACCACGCCTTGCGCAATCCGATTCCCTGGTCAACCAGGCTGGTGCACAACGGCGTCGAGATCGACGCCCGGAATAGCAGCGGTTGACAGCGGGGTGTTACCATTCCCGCAACTTTCACCGTAGTTCAATCGATTTCAGACCAGCCCCCAAATGCTGACTTTTCCAGAGTTCGACCCCGTTGCCTTTTCCATCGGACCGTTAAGCATCCATTGGTACGGGATCATGTACATCGTCGGCTTCGGCGCCGCCTGGTACCTGGGGAATCGACGGGCGCGACGCAACGGCTGGAGTTCCGAGCAAGTTTCCGACCTGGTGTTTTATTGCGCGCTGGGCGCGGTGCTCGGCGGCCGTCTGGGTTCGGTTTTCTTCTATAACTTCGACCGTTTCCTCGCCGACCCCGTATGGCTGTTCCGCGTCTGGGAGGGCGGCATGTCCTTTCACGGGGGGCTGCTTGGGGTCCTGCTGGCAAGTTGGCTTTACGGGCGCAGGATCGGACGGGATTTCTTCACGGTCACCGATTTCGTCGCGCCGGCCGTGCCCCTGGGTCTGGCCGCCGGCCGGCTGGGCAACTTCATCGGCGGTGAGTTGTGGGGACGTCCGACGGAACTGCCATGGGGCATGGTTTTTCCCTATGTCGACGCCCTGCCGCGGCACCCTTCCCAGCTATACCAGATGGCGCTGGAAGGTCTCGCGCTGTTCGTGCTTGTGTGGTGGTTCTCGTCACGGCCACGGCCGAAATACGCGGTATCCGGCATGTTCCTGCTCGGCTACGGCTGCTTCCGTTTCATTGTCGAATTCGCCCGCGAACCCGACGCCCACATCGGCTTCATTGCCTTCGATTGGATGACGATGGGTCAATTGCTGTGCATTCCCATGCTCGTGTTCGGCCTGTTGCTGCTGTGGCTGTCGCGTTCACAACCGGTGCGCGAATCGGTGGCCGGCTGATGCGACAGTATCTGGATTTGTGCCGCAGGATCATCGACGAAGGCGAATGGGTCGATAACGCGCGCACCGGCAAGCGCTGTCTTACCTTGATAAACGCCGATCTCGAATACGATGTCGCCGATAACCGGTTCCCGCTGATCACCACTCGCAAGAGTTATTGGAAGGCGGCGATCGCCGAGTTGCTCGGCTATCTGCGCGGTTATGACAACGCGGCCGACTTCCGCGCTCTCGGCGCGAAGACCTGGGACGCAAACGCCAACGACAATCGCGAGTGGCTGGAAAATCCGGCGCGCAAGGGCGAAGACGACATGGGCCGCGTGTATGGCGTGCAAGGCCGCCACTGGCGCAAGCCCGACGGCGGCAGCCTGGATCAGTTACGCCGCATCGTCGATCATCTTTCCGCGGGCATCGACGACCGTGGCGAAATCCTCACATTCTACAACCCCGGCGAGTTGCACCTGGGCTGCCTGCGGCCCTGCATGTATTCGCACACTTTTTCATTGCTTGGCGGCGAGTTGTATCTGACCAGTTACCAGCGCTCCTGCGACGTGCCCCTCGGCCTGAATTTCAACCAGGTGCAGGTATTCGCCTTGCTCGCGCTGATTGCCCGGATCACCGGCCACCCACCGGCGCGCGCCTTTCACAAGATCGTCAACGCTCATATCTACCAGGACCAGCTCGAGCTGATGCGCGACGTGCAACTTTCGCGCGAGCCCTATCCGCCGCCTCGTCTGCGGATCAATCCCGACATCAAGAGCCTGGAAGACCTGGAAACCTGGGTCAGCCTGGACGACTTCGAAGTGGAAGACTACCGGCATCATCCGCCGATCGCCTATCCGTTTTCGGTATAGGCGCATATAGGCCAAGAACCAGGCAATGAAAATGAAACTTGCGCTGATCTGCGCCATGGCGAGCAATGGAGTCATCGGCAACAACAACATGTTGCCCTGGCGCCTGCCCGAAGACCTGCGTCATTTCCGCCGCACAACCATGGGCCATAGCATCATTATGGGCCGCAAGACCTGGGAATCGATCGGCAAACCCTTGCCCGGACGCACCAATATCGTCGTGACGCGACAAAAGAACTACCAGGCCGAAGGCGCCAGGGTTCGGGAATCGCTGGAAGCGGCGCTTGGTCTGGCCGAAAACATCGCCGCCATTGATGGCGCCGAACAGGCATTCGTTATTGGCGGCGCCGAGTTGTACCGCCTCGCTCTGCCCCAAGCGACCCTGTTCCATCTCACCAGAATCCACGCCGAAGTACCCGGCGACACCGTCCTGAGCGGGTTCGATGAGTCGGAATGGCAAGAACTCTCCCGCGAAGAGTACCCCCGCGACGAAGAAAACCCCTTCGACTACAGCATCTGCCTCTTGCGTCGGCGCCAAAGCGCCGAGGCAAACCATCCGTCGCCCGATTGAATGGTTGCCGCGAATATTGGACAAGGCTCAAATCAGACGGAATTTGACATTATTACCTTGATAAATATCAATTGCACTGATATTTATACAGGTATTTATTGCAATAGTACGAGCGCCCCATGCCTGAAATACTGAAACGAGAGGAAATTGCCAATCTGAACGTCTGGCTCAATCAGCCGGGGCGGAAACCTCTCGTGATCCGCGGCGCGAGGCAAGTCGGAAAATCGACGCTGGTCCGCGAATTCTCCAAATCGGTGGACGCACCGCTCTTCACGGCGAATCTGGAACGCAATCCGGAGCTACGCGCGGCATTCGAGTACGGCGACCCGCGCCGCATAATCTCCATGCTTGAGTTGCTGACCGGTAAATCGATCGAGCCCGGAAAGACCCTGTTGTTTATCGACGAAATTCAGGCGTCACCCGATGCTTTGGCCTCCCTGCGCTACTTCTATGAGGAAATGCCGAACCTGTGCGTCGTGGCGGCTGGCTCCCTGATGGAGCTTGTCCTTGCCGACACTAATTTTTCCATGCCAGTCGGCCGCGTGGAATACATGCACATCGGACCCATGACGTTCGAGGATTTTATCGAAGCCTCCGGCGATGCGAAGCTGGCGAGACACTTGCGCGAAGTTTCCCTTGCCGATCTGGAATCTGCCTTGCCCGAACCGGTTCATCGACGGTGCCTTGAATTGCTCGCGCAATACTGGGTCGTCGGCGGCCTTCCGGAAGCCGTAGCCGGCTACGTCAAATCGGTGGAGGACGATGTGTCCGCCTTGCCCCGAGTGCATCGAGTACAACAGAGTATTGTCGCTACATACCGGGACGACTTCGCCAAATACAGTCACGGACGAACCCGCGATCGAACGCAGATGGTATTTGACGCACTGCCGGGAATGGTGGGGCGCAAATTCAAATACTCCCAAGTCAGCCGGGACCACCGCGCAGCCGAGTTGGCCGATGCCCTGTCCCGGCTCTGCATGGCAAGGGTGGCGCACAAGGTATTGCACTCCGCCTCCAACGGAGCGCCATTGGCCGCCGAGGCGAACTCCCGTTCTTTCAAGTGCCTTTATCTGGATGTCGGATTGATGTGTTCGGCCCTGGGCCTAAACCTCCTCGACCTGGGCGGAATGGACATGACGCTGGTGAATGGCGGCGCCATGGCTGAACAGTTCGTCGGACAGCAACTGCTGTTTGGCGGCGCGCCTTATGAAACCCCCCAACTCTTCTACTGGGTCCGCGAGGCGCCGAACGCTTCCGCGGAGGTGGACTACGTCACGGTCTCGGGGAATGTGGTCGTGCCGGTGGAAGTCAAGGCCGGATCTTCCGGTTCCTTGCGGTCCCTGCATCGATTCCTGAAGGAAAAACGCAGGGATTTCGCGTTGCGGTTCAATACCGACCGTCCCAGCCTGCTCCAGGACACCAAAAAACTCGCCGACGGTACACCGGTCAACTACCGCTTGTTGTCGCTACCCCTGTATCTGGCAGGTCAGTCCCGGCGCCTGGTCGCTGAGTGTCTTGCCTGATTCGTACGAATTTGCTGTAGGGGCGAGCAACCGTGTTGCGTGAAGTATTGATTCAGATTGTATCCTCCGTGCTGAAGTCGCTGTAATCAAGAGGCGCAAGCCGCTCTCCCAAGTGTCCTGGGACAACCATCCCGCCAAGCCGCCCGGCGGTTGGAGTGGGTGTCCCATCAGATGTGGTAAATCCGCTTCGGCGTTCCTTGCTCGGCAGTGACCCGGCTCAATAAGCTGACTACATCGGCGCTTTGCAAGATCTTGCCCGATTCGATGGTTAGGCCATCCCGCGTAAAGGCATCCATCACGATCAATTCTCGAAATCGTTCTCCCGCGGCAGTGTGGTCGCTGACGAAATCAATCAACCGGGCAACGTTCGGCGCCTTGGATCCGGTAAAGGGCGGTTGCAGGGTAGCCGCACTGATTTTTCGCTCCAACCCAGAGTTTATTAGAAATCGAATCGAATGAGGCTTCTATTATGAGGAGATCGTCAGTTTGACTGAGAAGCGTAAGGCTGCAACACATTGTTTATTATATATATTTTATGGTATTTCCGATTTTCGATTCGAACGGGATTAGAACGCAGTCTACAAAACAATGCAATCAAATCAGTGGATCATGTAGGGGAGATTGCTGGCCACTCCGCGAATTTCGTCCACAGAAGGGCTAATTGCTTTAGCGCGAGAACTTGATTTGAGGAATACTTCGCGCCTGAAATCGACGCGCTTTGTTCTGTAAGTGTGGATTTCGACCCTGAACTCGATCAGGTGATCGGAGTAACTAACGACAAGCAACAGGTGCGCCGACTCACTGATCTCGCCTCCAAGAGCCGTAAAGATATCAAAGATGCTATACGGGAGAGAGAAAATGCAGGTAACACCGAAGAGTGGGAATATGATGAATGCTTAAGAATCGCATTAGTAATCAGAGAACGCTTGGATGCAATGGCAAAGCTTGTCAAAGCACAGCGTACTGGGACTCGGCCGGGGGGAACTGGGCTTTTACCCACTGATCCTACGCTTGCTCCTACCCACGAACTAGTAGACCAAGGTACTCGATTGGCTACCGGCGAGCAGAAACTTCCCATGGATAGTGCCCCACCTTCCTCCGATCCCGATGGGACCCAAGCAGTCTACGGAAATTCGCTATCTGGCGATGGATTGGCCAGAGAGAGTCGTCCCCAAGAGGTGATTCGCAACAATCTAAAGTTAGACTTTGTAAGCGATCCCTTTGGAACCAGTACTACGATGTTCCGAGCTTCAGCGAGCCCCACCCACATGGTGGTGCATTTTCACCAGAAGCACCCACTGAGCAACGCTCTGGCAGCACTGTTACTCGATGAAAATCCAGATGAGGACGAAGAGTCAAAACCCGATGCGCTGGACGCGCTCAGGATAATTCGCGGTCTGATTGGAGCATATGCCAGGATGCAGGTGGAAGCGGAAAGGTATGACGATGAAAGGGCAGCGCAAATGCACCGCGATTTGACAACCTGGAGCGAGATTGCAAATCGTCTATTCAGGGGAGATGACGATTGATCGATCCCCTAGGCCGAATTTGCTCGCTATTCCGAAGTGCTCAAGAACGCGTTCTTGTCATTTCCGCATACCTCTCTGCGGACACACTTCGCACGCTATTGACGGAGGTACCAGACGATGTGGAGCCGATGGTTTACACAAACTGGTCAGCGCAAAATATTGCCTCCGGCGCATCCGATTGGCGGGCATGGGACATTGCTAGAGAGTTTGGTACACAGATGTTTGCCTGCCCTGCATTGCACGCTAAGATTTTTGTCGCCGACGGGTGCGCTATTGTCGGTTCCGCCAATGCCACCAAAAGTGGATTGTCTGGATATCCCAAAGGAAATCTTGAATTGCTAGTGGAAGTGGATGCCGAACTGGATGATGTAGCAGGTGTGCTAGAGGCGATGCTAGATACATCAAAACCTGCCCTGCCGCTTGGGCCAGACATGAAGTTTGTCGCCGATGGCGATGTTACAACAAGGGCATGGAGTCCTAGATCCGATCCCGAGATTTTCCTAAGCGCCATGAAAGGGGAAATAGAGCATGATGATAAGACCGAAACGGATCGAATGGCTCTAGGTCTTCCCAATGTCAGACTAGGAAAAAGTGAGATAAAGAACGCTTTGCAAGACAGAACTGTATTCCGTATTGTTCGCAATTCGTTCGAGAATAGGCTTATTCCAATGAACCGGCAGCAATTGCGGAACCTCATTCAAGTCGTTTACGAAGATGATCAAGAACACCTAAATGATACAGTTGTTGATCTGCTCGCACGTTGGCTTGGTCAGTATGGCGAAAACACACACCTTACGCCCTCTGACAAGGACGGATTCGAACTGGCACCCGGTGAACTTCTTCACTCGGAAACGCATTCCCAGGACTAACGCCATTGCAGCGCACCGAAACAAATTGACCTTCCAATAAATTCAAGACTTGACGCAGGTTATTGCCATTTCCTTTTCTGCCGTCACGCCTCGCTTATCGAAACCAACGGTTAGCAGACCGTCGAAACTGCGAAACAGTTTTCCTATTCGCCAGCTCATTTCGTACTAGGCATGCCCATCAAAGTTGCTGCCTATTATGGTGGACCCGCAAAGAACTGAATGTGCCGTTTGCCATTCTTCATGACAAAGTCTTTCAGTCCGCCAAGCAAACCGATAAACTCCACATCAAAATCATTTTTGCGGAGAACGAATTAGATGCAGACGCAATTGCCGAGGATTCCTGTATAACTGCATCCCATGAGAAGCGCTACAATAGTTTATAGGCCTCCCAACTACACGGCCGCCTGTAATTTGGACAGGTGACTATTGAAAAGCGTTTACACTGACTCGAACTGTCAATTCTTTGGACAGCCCTTTGATCTTTTTTAATACCTCAGGCGGGCAATTCTCATAAAAGGTCAGAATGTAACCGTAAATGAGTCCGTCATTACTGGCAATCTCCTGCGTCTCCCATTCTAACAATTCCAATTCACTATTAGTAACCCCAAGTTCATTTGCAAGTTGGCTTTCTACTGTGTACGAAATTTCTTTTTGCAGTTCTGAGTCAACCCAGTCATCATTGACCGCCTCTCCTACGTCGATATCAAAATCCAGAAATCCGCGCTTTCCTGCAATTCGGGGCAATGTGACCTTTACATCCATATCAATAGTGTCGCCGCAGAATGGCTTATCTATGGTTGTACCTTGAAACCTGCCGAAAACACTAATTTCGAGTGCTTCCCCCATATCCTCGATTTTCGCGTCCTCGTAATATGGGAACTCCGTAAATTCAGCGTTAGTTTCAGCCATTGCACCAGCTATGGAGTTCGATATCACATCATCGTTTTCAATCAACAACTCTTCCATAACGTATGTCTCTAGCGAATCGTAGAGCCAAACATTCCCACCAAAGTACTCTTCTTCTTGTAAGAATGTGGATAGAATTTGGGCTAGCCTGCGAGACTCCGGAAAATCTTCTGGCAATCCTAATAAACATGATCTCCGATGTTCGATCAGGGGAATATCAGGAACAAAGATTGCAGCCTCTTCCAACTTATTCAACGGGTAGGATTTTTCAGCAATAAGGGCCGCATGGCTCTTATACCCGAAAAAGGCCGCAACCAGTTCTCTGGCGTGGGAGGCTTTAAGTTTACTTGATGTCTGAGACGTGTAGGTCGTGCGCAAATGATCGGCGCACAGTTTGGACAGATCACTCATGCGAGTTCTCCCTTCATAAACAATGCTGGACTTAAACGGTAGTAAGAGAGCGATTAAGTAACTACGCTTGCCAGCAGGTTTATAAAAGACCAACTGCATGAGCAGCTAAGCTGCCGTCTTTTTGGTCACTCTCAACCAAGGCATTCAGCTCCGAAACGACAAACTACCATAGGACGGGAAGAATGAAAAGGCTGGAATTTTTTAGCTCCTCGTTTACCTCAAGGTGCTGTCTGGAACCTCCAGGCCTACAATTGCTTGCGGAGGATCCTGGAGTTTCGCTGGACGTTGTAAAACTCGCGGCGTTCGGCGGGCAGGTCATCGAGCCCCGATTTTTCGAATCCATGACGCTGGAACCAGTGGTCGGCGCTCGTGGTCAAGGCCAGCAGGACGTCCATTCCCGCCTCTCGCGCCTGATCCTCGAGACTTGCAAGCAGGCGTTCGCCAAGCCCGCGATCGCGATGTCGGGGATCGATGGCAATGCACGCGATTTCGCCGAATTGTCCGTTGACCGGATACAAGGCAGCGCAGGCGATCAGGGTATCTTCCCATTCGATGATGCTGAAATTTCCGATCTCGTTTTCGAGCAACTCCCGGGAACGGCGCACCAGCGAACCGTCTTCTTCCAGCGGTGCGATCAATTGCAGGATTCCGGGCACATCGGAAAGTTCCGCCCGGCGTAACAGATGCGCTTCGTCGCGGCTGAGCAGGCTGCCGCTGCCCTCGCGCGTGAACAACTCCTGCAATAACGCGCCGTTCTTCCGGCAACTGATCAGATGGCAGCGGTGAATGCCGGCGCGGCTGGCGCGCAAGGCGGCTTGCAGGGCCAGGCCCGCGCTGCGCGATTCCTTATCGTTTCGCGCCAGCAGGCGGTCCCGGCATTCTTCGCCCTGGGCGATGCTCAAGGTCGGCAATGCTGCGCCCTTCTCGTCGCTCACGCCGTCGCTGGGAACGAACAGGATCAGCTTGTCAGCTTTCAGGGCCCTGGCAGTCTCGGTCGCGACCTCTCCAGGCTGCAAGTTGAAGACCTCTCCTGTGATCGAATAACCGAGGCTCGGCAACAGCACGATCTTGTCTTGCGCGAGCTCCCGGCCAATGGCTTCGTCGTTGATTTTCCGGACTTTGCCGGTGTATTGCAGATCGACTCCGCCGACGACCCCGGCCGGACTTGCACTGATGAAATTGCCTCTTCGCACCGCGATATCGGCGCCGTGCATGGGAGACTTGCTGGTGCCCTGGGAAAACATGGCTTCGAGTTCGATGCCGATGCCGCCGGCCCGCTGCCGGATGCGCTCCATGGCCTTGGCGTCGGTAACGGGTAATGCATCGCCGGCGGCCGCCTCCGCTTCGGCTTCCGCCGCGTCATGCACGAGCGCCATGCGCACGCCGAGACTGTGCAACAGGCTCAGGTCGAAGACGATGTTCGGCAAATTGCCGGGAGCAAGCGCTTCGCCATGCAGCAATATGACGAATGCCTTGCCCCGGTGGGCATTGATATAGGCCGCCGCCGAGCGGAACAACTCGATCATCTGGTTACCTTCGCTCATTGTTCAATCCCGCAGACAATGTTGACCCACCAGTTCTCGCAATACCCCGATACAGGGCTCGATCATTTCCATCGACATGTATTCGTCGGGCTGATGGGCCTGATCGATACTGCCGGGACCGAGCACGATCGTGTCCATGCCGAGTTCCTTGAGGAAAGGCGCTTCGGTGCCGAAAGCGACGCTGGCGCCGTCGTGGCCGGTCAGCTTTTCGGCAGCTTTCAGCAAGGCGCTTTGTTCGTGCGCGAAAAACGCCGGCGTTCCCGGAAACAGCGGCACGAGTTCGGCCTCCATCTGCAATGGTCCGGCAACGCCTTCCACGCGTTGGCGAATCTCCTCGCGGATGCTTTCGATATGCATGCCCGGCATCAGGCGAATATCGAACTGCAACTCGCAATGCCCGCAAATCCGGTTCGGATTGTCGCCGCCGTGGATAACGCCGAGATTCAGCGTCGGATAAGGAATCTCGAAAAAATCGCCGCGGTATCGATCGCGTAATTCCCGGCGGAAATCAATCAGGTCGGCGATGACCAGGTGCATGGCGTCGAGCGCGTTGCGGCCAAGTCCCGGGTCAGAAGAATGTCCGCTGCTGCCGAGCAGCCGAACCGACTCCATCATGATGCCCTTGTGACTGCGGATCGGACGCATGCCGGTCGGCTCGCCGATGACAGCGGAGCGGGCTCGCGGCCGTCCCATTTCCGCCAGCGTCCGCGCACCCTGCATCGAAGTTTCCTCGTCGGCGGTCGCGAGGATGATCAGCGGCTCGTGGAATTCCTGATCGAGCAGCGGGCGGACCGCTTCGATAGCGATCGGGAAAAAGCCTTTCATGTCGGTAACGCCGAGTCCGTACAAGCGGTTGTCGCGCTCGCTCAATTTCAGCGGATCGGCGCTCCAGAGCTGTTCGTCGAAGGGTACCGTGTCGGTATGGCCGGCCAGTACGATTCCGCCCGGCCCGCTGCCGAAAGTCGCGATGAGATTGAACTTTTCATTGCCGGTTGTCGATGGCGAAGGCAACACTTCGCAGGCAAAACCAAGCTCTTCAAGCCGTTCCGCCAGATAATCGATGACAGGCTTGTTGCTCATGTCGATGCCGGGATTGGTCGAGCTGACGCTGGCCAGACTGACCAGTTTGCCGAGGCCCGGAAGCAGGCCCCGGTTTTTTTCAAAAGCTTTGACAGGCATGGTCAGTTCCGACTTTTGGTCATTCCCTTGAAGATGTCGTCGGTTTTCGCCGCCATGATGAAATCGTTCAGATGCAGGCCATTGATCTTGTGCGTCCACCAGCGGATCGTTACCTTGCCGTATTCGACCAGCATGGTCGGATGATGATCCTGCTCCCGCGCGAGTTCGGCGATACGTCCGGAGAACTCGAAAGCTTCGTCAAAGCCGATAAAACTGAATTCCCGCAACAACCTCTTTACACCTTTACGGGTGGTTTCCCGCCGCCACGCGGGAATCTTGATAATCAATTCGTGGGCCTCCGCGTCGGTCACTGCGTGTCCGCCGAAACGGCATGGTTCACAGCTCATTTTGTTCAATGGCTTACTCAAGTGAATTCTCCCAGAATGCTGTCCAGCAACCGATAACCCTGTTGGGTCGGTCGGACATTCCGTCCCTTTATTTCCAGCAAATCCCGAGTAGTAAGGCATTCTATCTTCTCCTTGATTGCGCCGAAAGCAATCCCTGTGCGGCTTTCGAACTCGCCGGCGCTGAAACCGGCGCCCAGGCGCAGGGCATTCATGAGAAATTCCAGCGACCGTTCGTTCCCTTGCACTTCCTCCACGGCGGTATGGTCGCCCGGCGAAAGAAAGTGTTTCGGCTGCCTGGTCTTTCTGGTCCGGAAAATTCGATTTGAAGCCGGTTCGGTCAACTTGCCATGTGCGCCGGCGCCGATGCCGAGATAATCTCCGAACGCCCAATAGTTGATGTTGTGCCGACTCTCCCTGCCCTCAAGTGCAAACGCGGAAACTTCGTAGCGCTCATAACCGGCGCGCGCGAGCCGGTCGAGGCCGGCTTCCTGCATTTCGTCAACAGCGCTTGCTTCCGGCAATCGCGGCGGCCGGCGCCAGAACACGGTATTGGGCTCCAGCGTCAACTGGTACCAGGAGATATGCTCCGGCCTGAAGTCGATGGCGGTTTCCAGGTCCTGCAACGCCTGTTTCCGGCTTTGGCCCGGCAAGCCGAACATCAGATCGAGATTGATGTTGTCAAAACCGGCGGAGCGCGCCATGGCAATGGCCGAACGCGCCTCGGCGCCGTCATGGATGCGGCCGAGCCTGGCGAGGGAGATATCGTTGAAACTCTGTACGCCAAGGGAAAGGCGGTTGATTCCGGCCTTGCGGTATCCAGCGAACCGCGCGGCCTCCGCCGTACCCGGATTGGCCTCCAGCGTGATCTCCGCCCCCGGAGCAAGCCGGCCGCCGGCATGCAAGATCTCCAGCAGCCGCTCGAATGACTCCGCCCGGAACAGGCTGGGTGTCCCACCTCCGAAGAAGATCGTCCGGACCACCCGCCCGTCGGACCGGGCGAGTTCGCGTTTCAGGTCGGCTTCGAGTCTTTCGACATATTGCGCTTCGGGAATTTGCCCGCCCGGGCGTTCATGTGAATTGAAATCGCAATAAGGGCACTTGCGCACACACCAGGGAATGTGGACATACAAACCTAAAGGGGGTAGTTCCAGCATGACAGTAATTTGCCGATGGCCTGGCCACGATGACTGAGGACGTTCTTGCGCGCCGACGGAAGTTCCGCAGAAGTGCAGTTCTCGCCGGAAACGAAAAACAGCGGATCATAGCCGAAGCCGTTCTCGCCGCGAGGGAGGAAAAGAATGCTTCCTTCCCAGGTTCCCTGGCAAACCAGGGGCATCGGGTCCGCGGCATGCCGCATGAGGACTATGGCGCATTGAAAGCGCGCGCTGCGTTCGGTCTTTGGCACCTGTTCCATTTCGGACAATAATTTCAGATTGTTCTCCTCATCCGCCTCGGGCCCGTCGCATTCAGCGTAACGCGCGGAATAAATCCCGGGGGCGCCGTCGAGCGCATCGACTTCGAGACCCGAATCGTCGGCGATGGCGGCCAGCCCTGATTCCCGGCAGGCGTGCCTGGCCTTGATCAATGCGTTCTCCACGAAACTCAGGCCGGTTTCCTCCGCGGCATCGATTCCGAACTCGTCCTGGGACAGTAACTCGACCTGCTTGCCCGCCAGCAGTGCGCGCATTTCCTCCAATTTGGCCTTGTTTCCACTGGCAAGCACGATTCTGGACATCGATCGCTAATTTCTCGTCAGGTGGTAGATGGCGACTTCGCCGAGAAAATTCGGCCAGGCCCTCATCGGCCAACTGCCTTCGTGGCGGGAATTGACCACGGTGCGGGCAAGTATGTCGATGTTCCCGTCCCTGCAAAGAACGTCAAAGTCCCTGACCGTGCAGAAATGGATGTTGGGTGTGTCATACCACTGGTGCGGCATGAACTCCGACACCGGCATGCGTCCTCGCAGCAACAGGTCGAGCCGGCTGCGCCAGTTGCCGAAATTGGGAAAAGTAACGATCCCCTTCTTGCCGATTCGCAACATTTCCTGCACCAGTTCCGCGGGATTGTCGAGTGCTTGCAAAGTCTGGGCGAGCAGCACGGTATCGAAACTTCCGGTGTCGAAATTGGACAGGCCCTGGTTCAGATTCTGTTCGATTACCGCCACCCCGGCTGCCAGGCATTTCTCGATTTTGAGCGGATCGATCTCGAGCCCGACGGCGCGCACGCCTTTTTCCTCCTGCAAGTAGGCAAGCAAGGCGCCGTCGCCGCAGCCGAGGTCGAGCACGCGGCTGCCGGGTTCGATCCATTGCTGGATGATTTCCTGGTCAGGACGCATTGCCGCAAAGCTCGCTGTGCGCATTGCCGAGATAGGCGGAAAGCGCATTCGCATAACGCGGAATCGGCAGAAGAAATGCGTCGTGCCCCTGATCCGCCTCGATTTCCAGGTAACTCACTTGTTTGCCAGCCTGGAGCAACTGATTGACGAGTTCGCGCGAACGGTCCGGCGGGAAACGCCAGTCGGTGCTGAAGGAGACCAACAGGAACTTGCAGTCGGACCCGGCGAACGCGCGCGAGAGATCGCCTTCGTAGTCGACCGACGGGTCGAAATAGTCCAGCGCCTTGGTCATCAGCAGGTAGGTGTTGGCGTCGAATTTTTCCGAAAACTGCTCGCCCTGGTAACGCAGGTAGCTTTCCACTTCGAAATCGACATTGAACCCGAAACTCAGCGATCCGGTGCGCAGATCGCGGCCGAAATTGCCTTTCTGCCCTTGCAGACCAGCGTCGTCCTTGCCGAACTTGGCGCCCATGGCCGAATCGGACAGGTAGGTGATATGCCCCACCATGCGCGCTAGCATCAATCCCTGCTTGGGGTAGACGCCATGTTCCAGATAGTGCCCTTCATGGAAATGCGGGTCACTGGTGATCGACTGGCGCGCCACTTCGTTGAAAGCGATATTCTGCGCCGAAAGTTTCGGCGCCGCGGCAATGGCGATGGCGTGGTGCAGCCGTTCGGGATAACTGATGGCCCATCGCAGCACTTGCATGCCGCCGAGGCTGCCGCCGATTACCGCCGCCCATTTTTCTATCCCCAGCCGATCCGTAAGCCGGACCTGGCTGTTGACCCAATCGCGTACTGTAATGATGGGAAAATCCGGCCCGTAGTACTTGCCGGTTTCCGGATTGATCGAAGCCGGACCCGTGCTGCCGCCGCAACCGCCGAGATTGTTCAGGCATACGACGTAAAAGAAATTGGTGTCTATCGGCTTGCCCGGTCCGATGCAGGTATCCCACCAGCCCGGTTTGCGGTCGTCCTCGCTATGGTAGCCCGCGGCGTGATGATCGCCGCTGAGCGCATGGCAGATAAGAATGGCGTTGGAACGGTCCGCGTTCAGTTCGCCGTAGGTTTCTACCATCAATTCATAAGCAGGCAGCACCTTGCCGCTGCGCAAGGTCAGCGGCTCGTCGAAATCAAAGCGTTGCGGCTCAACCAGTCCGACGCTGTTCTGCTCATTTTCTTTGCTCATGACTGCCTGTTGCCGTGCGCGAGCGGCGCGGCCTCACAGGCCGCGTCCCTGTATGGCTAAATGCCGATCACGACGAGCGAGACCCCTTGCGAACTAAAATTTTCATTCAGAAAATTCAAGATAAAGCGCAACAGAATGAAAACGAATATGGGCGAGAAGTCCAGGCCGCCCATCGGTGGAATGATCTTTCTGAAAGGCGCCATCACCGGGTCGGTCAACTGCCAGACCAGCAGCAGGATCGGATGTGGATTCATGTTGCCGGAAAAAAGCATGACGAAGGACATGATGATGGACGCGATGATCGCGTACCAATAGATATTGATGATGAAATACACCACGCCCAAAATCGACCAGGTAATGATGAATCCTACGCCCGGTATGCCGCCGCCATATAACAGGATCAGTACGCAGATGGCGACTCCTTCAACGAAAAAAGCCAGCACCAGAGCGGCGAAATCCAGGTTTCGATAGCCGGGAATGAAGGTGCGGAAAACACGCACCATGGGGTCCGTCACCCGCACCACTGCCTGTGACACCGGGTTATAGAAATCCGCCCGCGCCACTTGCAGCAGGAAACGCAGGAGTATCGCCAGCAAGTAAAGTCCGCCAAGTGCGCCCACGACCGTAGCCAATGTGTTCATCTTGATTTCCTACCCGTTTTCCCGGGCCAGTTCGCGGGCCCGCTCGGTTGCCGCGACGATTGCCTCATCGACCAGTTGCCGCAACCCGCCTTGCTCGAAGCGGGCGATCGCGGCTTCGGTGGTGCCGCCTGGAGAAGTCACCTGGGCGCGTAACTCGGCGAGCCCGCATTCGCTGGCGCGAGCGAGCTCCGCGGCGCCGAGAGCGGTCTGGCCGGTCAGTTTATCAGCTACGCCGGGTTCCAGGCCGAGGCCGCAGGCCGCGTTCCGCATGGCTTCCATGAACAGGAAGAAGTAGGCCGGCCCGGAACCTGAAAGCGCGGTAATCGTATCGAGATCTGATTCAAGCTCGCACCAGACACAAACGCCGACGGAGTTCATCAAGTCTTCGATGTCCTGTTTCTGTTCGGCGCTTGCGTTTTCGTTAGCGTACAAGCCCGCGGCGCCGGCGCCGATCAGGGCGGGCGTATTCGGCATGCAGCGCGCCAGCGCGAGCCCGGAACCAAGCAATTTCCCGATTCGGGCCAGGTTCACACCGGCGGCGAGCGACATGATGACCGGGCCGCGGCCTGCCAGCGCGGCCTTCAGCGAAGCACAGGCTTCAGACATGGATTGCGGTTTCACGGCAAGTACGATGAGATCGCAAATCTGCGCAATCTGTTCGTGGCCGGCGGCATTGACGCCATGTTCGCGCACAAGCCATTCCACCTTCCCGGCATCGATATCGGCGGCGTAAATGTGCGCGGGATTCCGGCCCTTGGCGAGCAAGCCGAGCACAAGGCTGCGGGCCATGTTGCCGCTGCCGATGAATCCGATGTTCTGCGCCGCCACGGCGTCTCTCCCAGCCGTTCCGAGAAAAGCGGTCATTCTATCCCATAATTATTGGGGGCGCTTTCCAAACAGCACTTCGCCGAGGCGGATCATCGTTGAGCCTTCAGCTATTGCGGCTTCGAAATCGGCGCTCATTCCCATGGAGAGCGTGTCCATGCCGGGGAAGGATTTTCGAAGGCGGTGAAACTCGCCGGCGAGGATGCGGAATGCCTCGCGCTGGACGCGTTCATCGGCGATTCGCGCGGGAATCGCCATTAATCCTCGCAGGCGCAGTCGCGGCAAGTTTTCGAACTCACGGCAGAGATCCTCGGCCTGGCCGAGACTCACACCGGATTTGCCGGGTTCTTCCGACAAATTGACCTGTACGCAAACGTTAAGCGGCGGCAGACCCGCTGGACGCTGGTCATTCAGCCGCCGGGCAATCTTCGCGCGCTCGACGCTTTGCACCCATTGAAAGACCGCGGCAATGCCGCGGGTCTTGTTGGATTGCAGCGGACCGACGAAATGCCAGTTGCAATGCCAGTTGCGGTCCCGGGCCAGCGCCATCCTGTCCTGAGCTTCCTTGAGGTAGCTCTCGCCCAGATCGCGTATGCCGAAGCGATACGCCTGCTCGATCCTTTCCGGCGGCTGGCCCTTGCTGACAGGAAGCAGGGACACGCTGCCCGGCGCCCGGCCGTAGCGCGCTTCGCATTCCCGTATGCGGGCGCGAATCTGTTTCAGGTTGGCGGCGATGTCAGTCACGTTCACGGAAGAGACCAGAAGAATTTTCCCGAAATCGAGCGTTTTTGCCCATCAAGTCTACCATTGCAGGTACGACCAGGGGCGTACATGGCAAGTACGACCAGGGGGTAAGGCCAATCAGGAGGGAAACCGCTATGGCGCTACGGGAATTACTTGAATTGTGCATCGAACGCGGGGCGTCCGATCTGCATCTCTCGGCAGGGCAGCCGCCCTGGCTGAGGGTCGACGGCGAACTGTGCGCGACTTCCGCGCCGGCCATGGATGACGCAAACGTACTGGCTTGCATGGACGAATGTCTCGATGCCGGCCAGCGCGAGCGTTTCCTGTCCGGTGAAGAAGTCGACCTGGCGATCGAGATACCGGAACTTTCGCGTTTCCGGCTCAACGCCTTTCTGCAACGCAACGGCGCAGGCGCGGTGTTTCGCGCGATACCGTCACGGTTGCTCTCGCTCGAACAACTCGGCATGGATGATGCCATCGCCGGAATCGCCGGCCTGCCACGCGGCCTCGTTGTGGTCACCGGGCCGACGGGTTCGGGCAAGTCCACCACGCTGGCGGCCATGGTCGATCATGTGAACCGCAATCGAAAGGGACATATCCTTACCATCGAGGACCCTATCGAATTCATTCACGAAAGCAGGCGCTGCCTGGTCACCCAGCGCGAGGCAGCACTGCATACCAGGGGCTTCCCGGCGGCGTTGCGCGCGGCATTGCGCGAAGATCCCGATGTCATCCTGCTCGGCGAACTACGCGATCCGGAAACGATTCGGCTGGCGCTGACCGCCGCGGAAACCGGCCATCTGGTGTTGGCTACCTTGCATACGGCATCGGCAATCAAGACAGTCAATCGCATCATCGACGTATTTCCCGCCGGCGAAAAGGCCATCGTGAGAACCCAGCTTTCCGAGTCTCTGCAGGCGGTGATCGCCCAGATCCTTTTGAAAAAAACCGGCGGCGGACGCGTCGCCGCCCGGGAACTGCTCATCGCCACCAATGCGGTGAGAAATCTGGTTCGCGAAGACCGCATCGCCCAGATTTATTCGTGCATGCAGGCCGGTGCGGCGCTGGGCATGCGCACGCTCGATCAGAGTCTGGCGGAAATGCTCACGGCCGGATCGATCAGCCTGGCGCAGGCTCGCGCCCAGGCGCGAGACATGGCTGCGTTCGGACTATGAGGAATTAACGCGGATTTCGTTGAACCAGTTTTCGAGGATGATCTGGGCGGCGATATGGTCGATGGCGGTTTTCCTGACGGTCCTGGTCGTATTGGCTTCGACCAGGCGCTCGATCGCTTCCCGCGAGGAAAGTCTCTCGTCCATGCCGTAGCAGGGTTTGTCGAATCGTTCCTGCAGGCGGCGGGCGAACTTCTCCGCGCGCCCCAGCAATTCGCTGACCGTGCCGTCGATGTTGTAGGGCAATCCAACCAGAAAAACGTCCGGCTTCCATTGCTCGACGAGTTGCGCCATTTCGTTCCAGCGTGGCTGACCGTCGCGGGCTTTCAACACCGTGACCGCGCTGGCGGTTCCGGTTACGCTCTGACCGAACGCGACGCCGATGCGCTGCGTGCCGAAGTCGAATGCGAGCGCCGAGAACTCGGAACTCAGATCGTCGGGAAACAGGCTCAGGGTCATTGCGGTCAATCAGGTATGGCCTGCCTCGGGGGAAAGTTTCTCCAGCGATATGCCGAGTTGCGCCGCCGCGGCGCGCGGCTTGCCCGCATAGTCTTCGGAAAAGATCAGGTCGCTGCTTGCCGGCGTTGTCAGCCAGACGTTGTCGCACAACTCCTGTTCGAGTTGTCCGGGCGCCCAGCCGGCGCAGCCCAGTGCGACCAGATAGTTGTTCGGGCCTTTGCCTGAAGCGATCGCTTCGAGGATGGTTTTCGAGGTGGTGAT
This sequence comes from Pseudomonadales bacterium, assembly GCA_963666325.1. GTDB lineage: Bacteria > Pseudomonadota > Gammaproteobacteria > Pseudomonadales > Pseudohongiellaceae > UBA9145. The sequence goes on along the minus strand of OY762706.1, from coordinate 2,759,489 downwards.
GGTGATTCCCTGCGTGATGCCGATCGAGGATTCCCATTGTTCGCCGGCATCGTGCAGGATGAAACCCTTGTCGCTTTCCACCGGGCCTCCTGCCAGTACTTGCCGCTCGCGAAAGTACCGCTCACCCGCTTCGCTGCGGATTTCCAGTTCTTCGAATATGTCGGCGACGCTGGCCTGCAGCGGTTTGTTTACCACGATGCCGATTGCGCCCGAATCGTCGTGTTTCCACAAATAGGTGACCGAACTGCCAAAATAGGTGCCCGCCAATTGCGGCATGGCGACGAGAAATTGATTTTCCAGACTGTCCCCGGTACTCATACCCAAGTACTCATGCTGATTCATGCCGACGCGCGTGGCGCCTGTCATGCAAGTCCCCGTGCAGGTACGTCTAGTAGCTGGTCAGTCCCTCCGCTTCGTGGAACCGCCAGGTGCGTATGATTTCGAGTATATCAACTTCGGATCGTAATTCAGCCGGAAAGGGCTCGAAGGGCGCTGCCATGCGCACTATGTCCACCGCGGACTGGTCGAGCAATTCATGCCCCGAGGAAGACAGAATCTCCACTTCGTTCACGCTGCCGTCGGGCATTTGCGAAACGAGCAGCCGCAGACTGCCGTAGAGGCGCAGGTGCTCGGCCTCCAAGGGATAGTTCCGGTTACCCACGGCTTCGACATGCCGGCGCCAGTTGTCGAGATACAGGGCGTCATGGCTCTTCTGCGTCGAAGCGGAGGAAATGGTGTAGGTGCGAGGCCGCTTGGCGTAGGCTTGCCGGCGCCGGTCGAGTTGCGCCTGCAAGCTGGCGATGGCAAGACTGATTTCGTCGGTTGCCGCTTCAGCCCTGTTTTCACCTGCAAGATCGGCATTGGCGAGATCGCCTTCGGCGGCAATCACTTCGGCCACCGCGTTTTCCTCGCCACTGTCCGGAATCTGCGGCAGTGGCAGCACTTCCTCGATGGTCTCGGCGTGAAATTCGGATTCGTACAGGGTCGCCGGCGCGGCTGCCAGATCGAGTGAGCCGCTTCCGGTCTGATTTTCCTGGGCGCGAAAATCGGCTTCCTGCGGCGGAATTTCGCTGCGATAGCTGGCGATGGTTATATCGAGGGGAGATTCGTCGCGGCTTTCGGCGGGCAGGGAAAAACCGATTCCGAGTATGATCAGGGCATGGGCACAAATCGACAGAAAGACCGTGAACACGAATCGGTCCCCCTGGCCTGCCCTTTCGGAACGCTCCACGCTTCGCCTCGACGCTCAATCGTTTAGATTCAATTTACCCAGTATACAGTCCATAAGTTCACCGGCAATGTCCAATCCGGTTGCGTACTGGATTTCCCGCATGCAGGTGGGACTGGTGACATTGATTTCGGTGAGGTAATCGCCGATGACGTCGAGCCCGACGAAGAGCAGCCCCCGGTCGGCAAGAGTGGGACCGACCTGATCGCATATCCAACGGTCGCGCTCGCTCAATTCGCGGCATTCTCCGACGCCGCCGGCGGCCAGGTTGCCGCGGGTTTCGCCGGCGGCAGGGATGCGAGCCAGGGTATGGGGAACGGGTTTGCCGTCGATGAGCAGGATGCGTTTGTCGCCGGCGGAAATTTCGGGAATGAAGCGCTGGGCCATGATCTGGCGCCGGCCGTGGTCGGTCAGGGATTCGATGATGACCGCGACATTGGGATCGTCGGACCGCGCCCGGAACACATTGGTCCCACCCATGCCGTCAAGAGGTTTGTAAACGACATCCCGATGTTCTTCGTGAAAAGCCCGTAATAGTTCCGCGTTAGCGGATACAAGGAAAGGCGCGCAACACTGCGGAAACACGGTGGCGGACATCTTCTCGTTATAGTCGCGCAGGCTGCGCGCTTCGTTGACCACGAGCACACCGTCTGCCTGGGCGTGTTCGAGCAGATAGGTTGAGTTGATGTAATCCATGTCGAAGGGCGGATCCTTGCGCATGAGGATTACATCGAGGTCTCCCAGGGCGATGTCGTTTGTCGCGCCGAGGTCAAACCAGTCGTCGGGGTCGTCGCGCACGGCAAGTTCCCTGACCCTGGCCCGACTGCCATTATCTCCGAGGTAAAGGTCGGGCTGGAGCATGTACTGGACGCTCCAGCCGCGGGCCTGGGCCGCGAGCAGCATGGCCAGGGTGGTGTCCTTCTTGACGGTGATGGACTCGATGGGGTCCATCACGACTCCGAGTTTTAGTGTCATGCGCGTGGATGCGGTTGGGTTTGGGCGGCATTGTGCATGGGAATGGAAATTCACTCAATAGAGATCGCCCTAGCCGTTATAATGCGCGGCTCTTGTGTGAGGGTGGTGTGTTGAGAATATTTGGGCTGGCTTGGGGTTTGGGCGGAGTGGTGGCCTTGCTGGTGTTTGCGATTTACCGGCTGGCGCCCCTGGCTTTCGAACTTGTGGATTTGCGGCTGAACCTGTTGCATTGGGCGGCGCTGATCTTTAGCGTGGTCTATATGTCCTATGCCGAAGGCTACAAGGGATTTCATCTCGGGTTCGCACCGCGGGTCGTTGTGCGGGCGCGATATCTCGTACAAAACCCACGGCCGGGATTCGTGCTGCTGGCGCCTTTGTTCTGCATGGGTTTCGTGCACGCAACACGCCGGCGCAGGATCGCGACTATCGGGCTGACGGCGATGATTGTCTGCTTTATCGCGGTCGCCAGGCAGTTGCCTCAGCCCTGGCGCGGCATCCTCGATGCCGGAGTGGTGGCAGGTCTGAGCATCGGCATCTGCTCGATTCTCTATTTCATGGCGGTCGCCCGGCTGGCGCCGCAGCGGATTGAAGTTTCTCCGGACACTCCGGAAAACGCGAGGTCCTGAGTTCGATGTCCCCGGCCGGCAAGACCAATACCTGCGCCATCGTCGTCACCTATTACCCGGACATCACTCCGCTGCTGGACATGCTCGGGCAATTGAACCGGGAAACGAATTTCCTCGTGGTCGACAACGGTTCGCCGTCGATCGAGCGGCTTGAGGAGTCGATCACCGCCTATGACAACTGTCTCGGCATCATCAAGCGAGAACAGAACGAAGGACTGGCGCGGGCGCTCAACATCGGCATCGCCCGCGCGACGCAACACGGCTACGACTACATCTTCCTGTTCGATCAGGACAGCAGTCTTTGCGAATCCTATGTGGAACGCATGGTCGCCGCCTACGAGGAAGTGCACGATCACAGCAGCAAAGGAATCGCCGCCATGGGGCCGCGCATCATCAACCCACAGACGAGCCGGCAGACGCCGTTCAAACTGTTCAACCGGCTCTGGTTCCGCACCAACCGGCCCTTTGCGCGCAGCGAATCCCATTTCATCGCCGACTTCCTGATCACTTCGGGCACCATGCTGATCGCGAGACACATGCCTGAAATCGGCCTCATGCGCGAGGACTATTTCATCGACAACGTGGATCTCGAATGGTGTTTCCGCGCCCGCTCCAGGGGCTACGACCTGGTCGGCACCAACAACGCAATCCTCTATCACCTGATCGGCGAACGCAGCCTCAATCCTCTCGTGCGAGCCGGCATCATGGCCCAGCACAAGCCTTCACGGACCTATTATTCGAGCCGCAATCGCATTCACTTGTATACGCGGCGATATTCGCCCATCGGCTGGAAGGTGCGCGACATAGTCCGATTCGCGCTCAAGGCGGCCTGGCTGCTGGCAAGTTCGCCGCAGCGGGCGGAGTACTGGAAACACATCAGCTCCGGCATCCGCGATTTCCGGCAATTGCAATAGCCCATGGTTCCCTCGCTGGTCGTCCTGTTATCGACTTACAACGGCGAACGCTTTCTCGCCGACCAACTCGATTCGCTCAAGCGCCAGACCCGGCAGGACTTTATCGTCGTCGCGCGCGACGACGGATCGAGCGACGGCAGCCGGGAGGTGCTCGAAGACTATGCGGCCCGCTCCCCGAACCGTTTTCTTCTTTTGCCGAAAGACCCGGAGAATCGGGGAGCCTGCGCGAGTTTCGCCATGCTGATGCAAACCGCGCTCGATCAGGCAGCGGAACTCGGGCTGGAATCGCCCTACCTGATGTTCTGCGACCAGGATGACATCTGGCGCGAAGACAAGATCGAACGTCAGATGAATCTGATGCGCGAGACCGAAGCGGGAGATCCATCGGTTCCGGTCCTCGTTCACAGCGACCTGGAAGTCGTTTCCTTCGAAAACGATCATGTCGCGCCTTCCTTTGCCGCCTACCAGGGGCTCGACATCGAGCGCAATCGTTTCTCCGACATGACGATCAGCAATCTCGTAACCGGCTGCACGGCGCTCATCAACGAAGCGCTCGCGCGCCGGGCGCTGCCGATTTCCACCGACGCCATCATGCACGACTGGTGGCTGGCGCTGACCGCCAGCGCCTTCGGCAAAGTCGCCTATATCGCGGAACCCACGGTCCGCTATCGTCAGCACGACGCCAACACTATCGGCGCCCGCCGCCACACCACGGCCAGAATCACACGCTGGTCCCACTGGCGCCGCCTCATCGCCGCCGCGCCCAATCCACACTTGCTGGAGGTAGGCAGCCAGGCCAGCGCGTTCCTGCGCCAGCACGAAGCGGTTCTCAGCCGAAACCAGCGCAGAAGCTTGCGCCTATGCTCGCTGCTCCGGGCACGGGTGGGATTATTGCAGCGTATTATTTATCGTACCGTGCGAAGAAAGACACGCAGGAATGGGTATCGGCGTGTCCGCGAATAGAATCGCAATTTTTATAGCTACATCAAGTGAAGTGATGCAAAAGTCGACATCCATCGTGTTCGACAACCGCCACGACAACACCCGCCGGCTGGCCCAGTCCATGACCGCAACCAGATAGAAAAAGCCGCCGGAAACGGGAATATAGGTGATGTCCGCGCACCACACCTGGTCCGGACGATTGATGACCAGATCCGCGCAGCAGATATGGATACACCCGGTGCTGCGGGTTGGACACGCTGGTGCGCGGCTTACGGTAGATCGCCTCCATGCCCATCAGACGCATCAATCTGCGCACCCGGTGCCGACCGGCGACAATCCCGTCGCGACGCAGATGGCGTACCATCTGACGGCTGCCGTAAAACGGATGTGCCAGATGCAACTCGTCTAGTTGGCGCATCAGCGCCAGGTTTCGTGCACTTTCACCCGATGGCGGGCAATACTGCGACGAACGACTCACACCGAGCAGCGCGCACTGCCGGGATAGGGACAACTCGCAACCGCGGTCGATCATGGCAGTCCGCTCGGAACGGCTCAGCGCTCCAACCCGCGCAGAAAAAAATCCCGTTCCACCGTCAACTCGCCGATCTTGGCGTGCAAGTCTCGGATCGTCGCTTCCTGGTCGGCGCCACGTTTCGGCCCGGAACCCGAAAACACTTCCCCGAGACTTCCCACAGCCTGACGCTTCCAGGCGCTTACCTGATTCGGATGTACTTCGAAACGCGCCGCGACCGCCTGAACCGTGTCGCGTTCCCGCAGCGCCTCCAGCGCTACTCGCTTCTTGAATTCCGCCGTGAAACGGCGTCTCTTCCTGGCCATGCTCATGCCTCCTGTCGGCATTGGAGCACACCGTAACGAACTGTCCAAAAGAAGCGGGACCACCTCAATCGAACGCCTTTGGCGCTCATCGAAATATGAAACCATATGTTCGGAAGAGTTGACTGGCGGCCATCACACACGGTAGGTCATCGCCTCTTGGTTGGACTATTATTACCACCGACGCCCGCATTTGACGTTGGCAGGGAGTACGCCGCCAAGATGTACTTCGCAGAACAGAGTACGCAAACTAGGGAAGCTGCGGCATGAGAGATACTGATCCGCACTGCCTCAGGGCTTCGCTCCGGTCGCTGCGCTCCCGGACGAAATTGGGGAGAAATAGCAGGAAACGAGGGCTTTTAATTACGGAAAAACCATCTTAACTTTACCCTCAAACTGTCCAGTTGGATCCAATCACTTCACTTTAACAAGAATATTTCTTCTAACGAAGGCTACATGCGATGTTGGTGTGGGTTGTAATATGTTTCTAAAAGAAAGATCTTGTCCAAATTGCGAATATGGAAAAATTCTGACTTCTGAACTTACGAAACAAGCAAGATGTTTATATTGCCATAAACTCATTGAGGTATCATTAATACCACAAGTTATTGTAGGAGTCGGGTTTACTTTCCTTGTGTTCCTATCTATATATTTGGAACATTTAGTTGCCGCAGGCATCGTTCTGGCACTATTTAGCGTATATAATGTGTTTTTCAATCAGATTAAGAATTCATACTTCTCTTTGAAGTGTTATGACGATGATTAGAGAGTCAACAAATAGATGTTTGATCTTTGGAACTAATTGATATTGGGGGTGTAGACTTACGATATGAATAACTGGTTAGCAAGACTTCGGCTAAAGAAGAAAGGTGTTCGCCTAATTCTTGCTCAATACATAATTTGGCTACTGATATGTTATTCAAGTTATTACACTGGCACCCTTCCATACTTTACTTATTTAGCTTTTGCAGTATTTTTTGTACTAAACTTGCGACTAATACTTTATGTCATTCGAGTCATTGAACTGGATGAACAGCCATACTTGATCGTCAGCAATTCTCATTAAGTGCGATTAATTAAAGACAAGACCACCTGACTCAAACTTGATAACCCACCGGCGCAGTTAAAATAGGGTCTATCTGCATCCTGCTCGAGCTATGCTCGAATCTGGTGTACGGGTGAGTTGAGTCGTGCGGTGGTTCTCTGCTGAAATTGGGTTTGCCGATCCATTTATCAGCAAGAGGAGCGCACCGCACATGAGCAAAGATAATGTAGTTTCCCTGTCCGCGCCAGCGGCGGGAGCCACGGACGATCCGTTGACCGACCTGTTGCGCCGGAACGCCAGGCGGCTAGTGGAAGTGGCGGTTGCGGCGGAGTTTGAGGAATACCTGTCCGCTTACAGCGAAGAGCGGCTGCCGGACGGCCGGCGGCGGGTGGTTCGCAACGGCTATCTTCCGGAACGTCAGATTCTGACCGGGATCGGCGCGGTAGAAGTTGCGGTGCCGAAGGCGCGGGGTCGTTCGGGCGAGCTGGATCCGTTTCATTCCGCGGTGGCGCCGCGGTACGTGCGCCGCTGCGCGAGTCTGGACGGGGCGATTCCGTGGCTGTATTTGCGGGGGATTTCGACCGGGGACATGCGCAAGGCGGTGTCGGCCCTGGTGGGGGAAGAGACTGCCCGGGGTCTGTCGCCGAATGTGGTGAGTCGTCTGAAGCGCGATTGGTGGGAGGAGTACGATGCCTGGCGGAGCGGTGAGCTGGCTGACGACTGGGTGTACATTTGGGCGGACGGTATTCACAGTGGTTTGCGCGGCGGGGAAGGACGCTTGTGCGCGCTGGTGGTGATTGGTGTGAATGCCAAAGGGGAGAAGCATTTTCTGGCGGTCGAGGACGGCGAGCGGGAATCGACGCAAAGTTGGCGGGAAGTGTTATTGGGGCTGAAGGATCGAGGGATGAAGAAGCCGCCGAAGCTGGCGGTGGGCGACGGGGCGCTGGGATTCTGGTCGGCGCTGTCGGAGGTGTATCCGGAGACGCGGGGCCAGCGTTGCTGGATGCACAAGTCGGGCAATGTGCTGAACTACTTGCCCAAGTCGAGCCAGGCGAAGGCGAAGGAGGGTCTGCATGAGATCTGGCAGGCGGAAACCCAGGATCGGGCCGAGCGCGCTTTTGATCGCTGGCTGGCGTGTTATCAGGACAAGTATCCGAAGGCCGCCGGCTGCCTGAGCCGGGACCGGGAGGAGTTGCTCGCGTTTTATGACTTTCCGGCCAAACACTGGACGCATTTGCGCACGACGAACGTGATCGAATCGGCGTTCGCGACCATCCGCCACCGGAGTTCGCGGGCCAAGGGTTGCGTGACGCGGAAGACGATGTTGTCGATGATTTACAAGATGGGGATGAGCACCGAGAAATCCTGGAAGCGGCTACGCGGCTTCCGGCATCTCGGCAAGGTCATCGAGGGAGTGAAGTTCAGGGACGGCGAAGAAGTGATCGATGAGAGCAGCAGAGAGGCCGCATGACCAACCTGCCGTACACCAGATTTGACCATATCTCATCCTGCTCTCGAAGCAGGCCTGAGCAGCACCCGAAAAGTGTTCGAGGCGTTGTGATAATTGACATCTCTTAGTCAAATCTCTGTTGCAAATTCCAACTACCTCTTCGGTTTCCGCACTCGAGTTTTTCTTGTACCACTCATATTTTTCACGGTTCCACCGATTCCAGTCTTTCGCATTGCGGCACTTGCCGCCTTCATATCTTTCTGCGGCACCTGTAATACCTTTTGAGGGGCACCGCTTTTCTTCAAGCGACTAGCAGCCTTTCGTAGTCCAGCAGCATTTCCACTTCGCTCAACTTCAGTAGCTCGGCCTCCACCTTTCGTGAGCGCATCCAACCGTTGGTTGCCACGGAGTCTGACTTCGGTCCGTCCACGTTGGCCGGCGGCCTTATTCTTTGCACGTCGATGTGAATACGATTCTGACACTTTGTATTTCTCCTTAGTTACTAATGAGACATTAAGGTTTAGCCTGTCGTAAGTGACCTGCGGAATTAGAGTGCCTCGTTCTCCCTCAGAAAGTTCCACGAGACCATATCGCGACATTGTCTTCAGCGTTCGCGAAAGATTCGACTTGCTGCGCCCCGCAAGCTCAGCGAGTCTGGTAAGCGAGTCCGGCGTCTCCTCAAGTATCAATGCAAGCAGTTCGCGATTACGCTCTGAAAGTATTTTCGCGAAACTCTCTATGGACGTGAACCAAACTGTTGGCTCGTCTCTGGTAACTACGCGGTCTCCTCGAGCAATCGCAATCGTACGCGCCTTCATTTGCTCATAGCTTGCTATGCCTACCCTTAGTGTGGTCATGGAATCACCCCTATTTCATCCAGCACCGCATCCACCAGTTTCCAAAAATCTTCAATTAAGGCCGCAGCATCCGTGTACTCATATGGTCTGACAGTTAGAAACCGGTGTTTATGGTCCAAAGTGCGACCTTTCCTTGGTTGTGGACCCTGACGCTTTCGTACAGAGTGCGCGTTATCGAATCCGGCCACCCTAATTCCGTCCGGCCCATGCAGAGTCAGCGAGTAGCTCAGTCCGTGGGGCCGTTCCGAGGTGACTTCAACTTGAGCCACTCTGAATTTCACCCAGTGGCCTGCTTCGTCCAATACAAAAGTCTGTCCGTGAAGTTCAAGCAGTGTATCTAGACACGGGTCCCTGTCTGTCTCTTGCATCGACATAGGTTATCACTTTCTGATAACTAAAAAAAGGGTTGACCCTGACCCGTTTGGCATATGGCTGGAAATAAGCTATAAGCCGAAACGGTCAGGGGATTGAGCGCCAAATGAAAAGTAGTCGAAGAATGAGAAAAAGCCGCAATTTCGCAACTCAACGCCTTGCTTGGCTCATTGCTCTGGCGATGCTTTCCGGTTGCGGGGTGGCGCGGATGTCGGGGAGCGGGGACGGAAACGCGGCAGCCGTCGTCGATCAGCCGCGGCCGTGCCGGATTTTGCCGGGTGACTCCGGGCAGACAATCGTTATCGGGCAACTGGTGCGAGGCGACGAGACGGCTGCACCGGGCGCCGTTCTCATTGAGAACGGAGTGATTTCCGCGGTGGGCGATGCAGATGAGATCGGGTCGAATTCCGGCGGAGCCACGGTGATCGATTGCGCGGACTGGTATGTCTCGCCCGGCTTCGTCAACGCCCATGAACATCTCGCCGCCAGCGGCGGGTTTCCAGACCCCCTGCTGGAGCCGGTGTACGCCCATCGCGAGCAATGGCAGGGCCGGGCAGGCCCGGGGGCCATTATGTCATCGAGTGGGGCAGGCGGGATGACGAGGCAGGGAGATTCTGGATCGAGTTGCGGCATCTGTTCGGGGGGACGACTACCTTGGGCGGTGGCGATGCGGTGGCGGGATTGTTGAAGAATGCTTATTACCTGGACGAACCGGAATACGAATATCGGGCCGATACGCAGATTTTCCCTTTCCCGAACGCAACGGCGATGTTCGCGGAATATTCCTGCCCTTACGGAGGCCCCGCGCCTGTCGATCCGGAATTCCTGACAGATACTCCGGCAGACATGTCTTTCGTTCCGCACATCGCCGAAGGAATCAACTGCACCGCCGTGCTCGAAGGGCAATTTTTCCTGGACTACGTCGCAGCCAACCCGGGCCGCCGCTATTCGATCAATCATGGCGTCGGTCTGCAATCAACCGACATCGAACGGCTGAGCGCCCTGGATGTCACATTGGTCTGGTCACCGCGCTCGAATGTTGCCTTGTACAACGCGACCGTGGATATCCCGCTGGCGCTGGAGTCGGGGGCGCGCATCGCCATCGGCACCGATTGGTCTTATTCAGGCTCGTACAACATGCTGGAAGAGTTTCGCTGCGCCGACCGAATCGACAACGAAGCCTGGGGCGATCAACTTTCCGGGATCGACTATTGGCGCATGGCAACGGCGGAGGGCGCCTATGCCATGGGCCTGGAAAGTGTCACCGGCCGCCTGACAGTCGGAATGGCGGCGGATTTGATCGTGTACCGAAAACAGTCCGGGAATCCCTATGACGACCTGATCCGGACGCAGACATCGGACATCGCGGCAAGCTTTGTTGATGGTTCGCTGCTTACCGGTTTCGGGCCGGCATTCGAGTCGAGCGGGCTGCCCGCCCATTGCGCCCACAAAATCGGCCAGTACTTCGTTTGCGCGGACTACGCGGATTATCCGTTCGACCACGCCGGACTGCTGGCCGCCAACACCGATGCGGTTCCGCTGTTTTCAACCGAACGTCAGGCGAGTTGCGGGGTACATCACTGAAATGTCCAGAATCATGGGAGGCGGGAACGCATACCCGGCGCCGTATTGGGAAGAAGCCCGGCAAGCGCTCGCGGCTGCCGACCCCGTTCTAGGCAAGGTCATCCAGCTTGCCGGTGAATCCATTCTTCGGCCTCGGCACGATCCTTTCTTTTCACTGTCGCGCTCGATCGTGGGTCAGCAGATTTCAGTGAAGGCGGCGGAATCGGTTTGGCAGAAGATGCTCGCGCATGTAGGAGAGATAACCCCAAAGGCTGTCTCGGGGGAAAACGAGGACAGTCTGCGCGAATGCGGGCTGTCGCGGCCCAAGGCGCGCTATATCCTCAGCCTGGCCGAACATTTCATCGACGGTTCGCTGCAACAGGAGCAATGGAGCGAAATGGACGACGAGGCCGTTATCGAACGTCTCGTCCAGGTGAAAGGCATCGGCCGCTGGACTGCTGAGATGTTCCTGATTTTTCACTTGTTGCGGCCGGACGTGTTGCCGGTCGACGACATCGGCATCCAGAAAGCCATCGGAAATCACTTTAACGGTGGCGTTCGGCCTGGTCCCAAAGAAATGGTGGCAATCGCCGAACCGTGGCGGCCATGGCGCTCGGTCGCTTCCTGGTATCTGTGGCGCAGCCTCGACGCCATACCGGTCGAGTATTGAGCGGAACACCAACGGGCGTATGCTCAATTTCGATCGATGGGGCCGAACAGTTCTTGCAGGGTTCCCCGAAACCGCGCCTCGGAACAGTCCCTGGCAACGGCCTCGCGGGCGGCCTTGCTGAGCCGCTCCCACAAATCGGCCTCTCGATAAAGGCGAAGGCATTGCTCGGCAAATTCCTCGGGTTCTTCTCCCACCAGAACTTCCTGATCGTGCCGCCAACCAAGTTGTCGGGCCAGTAACGGCGTAACGACCGCGGGTATGCCGTGGGCCGCGGCTTCGTGCACCTTGTGGGGAATGCCGGCGGCGAAGCGCGTCGGCGCGATGAACACGCGGCAATCCCGATACAAACCTTCCAGGGTTTCCAGTCTGCCTTTCATATGAATGTTCGGCCGTTCGATGCTGAGCAGCGACGGCGCGGCGGTGTGGCCTGCCACGTTCAGGTCAAGTCCGGGTATTTCACGTTCGATGAGAGGCAGCACATTGCAGGCAAACCATAGCAGGGAATCCACATTGGGCGAGTGTTCGTCCTTCAGCGCCCCAACAAAAAGCAGACCCCGGCGGCCGTCGAACGGCGCCGGCTCGGGGACCAGGTCCATTCCATGGCCGAGCACCAGGACACGTTCGAGGCCGTGTTCCCGAAAAAGACCTGCCTCCGCGTCGGAGACGGTCAGCACTGCAGATGCTTCGGCGGCCAGGTCGAGTTCCTGTGCGATGACACGCTTTTTTTCGTCTTCATCGATGGCTTCGCCTTGCAACTCGCGCCACAGCAGTTCCCGGCCGGCGAACACGGCCTCCGCATCGTAAATGATGTCGAACTGCCGGGCTTCTCGCGGCAAGGATTGCAGCACCTGATTGAAAAACGCCATGTTGGTGGGGCGGCTGACCATTACATGGCGGTAAAAGCCCGCCCGTTCAGCCAGCAGCTGCGCCAGGCCCGACCGCCCCCGGTTCAGCAGCACTTCGACATTTTCCGGCAGGGTCCGATAGACCTCGGCCCAATTATCGTTCGGGAAGTGCAAGGGAAAAAAAGTGACATTCAGCGGCATTTGCGACAGCAGGCTGACTATATGCCGGCAACGGGGGTAGCCGCCGCCCAGGCTCGCGTGAGGCACCGAGTCGTCGATCAGCAGCAGATTGGGATGGTCGTTGCTCGCGCGGGCATGCAAGGTTCGAGCGGGGTCGGCTTCGGGTCGACTCTTGAGATACTCCGCATGCTTTTCACGGAACAGTGCGCGATTTTTTTCCTGCAGGGCCGCCGCGGCTTTCATGCCGCCGGTGCTGGCGAATTCATAGTGACGCACCTTGACGGCAGGTTCGTAGATCGTATGCAGACCTCGCTGTGCGAGCCGCAGGCAAAAGTCCGATTCCTCGTAATAGGCCGGAGCGAATGCTTCGTCGAATCCGCCGAGATCACGGAATTGGGCGGTGCGGAACATGAGAAACGCTCCGGAACAATAGTCGACTTCCCGGCGAAAACGGAATGCGCCGTCTTCGGGGTTTTCTCCGCGGCCGTATCCGGCGCAGGATCCGTCGCGCCAGATGATGTTGCCCGCTTCCTGCAATTTTCCGTCCAGCGCCTCGATGCGGCCACCCACGGCGCCGGCAGTCGCGTCTTTTCGCAACACGCCCAGGGCGGCGCCGAGTGCGCCGGGTTCGATAAAGGCGTCGTTGTTGAGCAGCAACAGGAAATCGGCCTGCGCGAGTTCCGCGCCTTGATTGACGGCTTTCACGAAACCGAGGTTTTCCTCGTTCCTGACCGACTTTACGTTTTCGAGCCGGTCGAGCAATTCGCCGGTGCGATCGCCGGAAGCGTTGTCCACGATAATCAATTCAATAGGAACATTGGCGTATTCCAGTAACGTCCGCAGGCACATCAGGCTGAGATGGGCCTCATTGTAGAAAACGAGCAGAACCGACACGGCAGGATTGTCCGACGCCGGCACGGTCAGTTTTTTGTTGCCGGCGAAAAATTCGTCCATGGCATGTATGGCCTTCCGGTCGAATTCGGCCTTGAAATCAGCGGGCCCGGTGCGTTTTTCGGTTTCTGGAGCTGCCGCTTCGGCCTTATCCGGCGCGACATCGCGCGGTTCGATTGCCTGGGCATCCAGTGGCATGGGGGCGCGAGGTTTGAGCAAATTCCCCAGCGCGCGGTACGGGCGCGTCAGTTTCCAACTGCGGGAATTCAATACAGCTTGCAGATTTTGCCGCAGTTCCTGAACTGCTTCGTGCAGGTCCACGTTTGCCGACTGTAAATCCTTGATAGCCGCATTAAGGCGGGTTTCCGTGCGCAAGTGTGCCTTGATAGCCGCATTAAGGCGGGTTTCCGTGCGCAAGTGTGCCTTGATAGCCGCATTAAGGCGGGTTTCCGTGCGCAAGTGTGCCTTGATAGCCGCATTAAGGCGGGTTTCCGTGCGCAAGTGTGCCTTGCGATCTTTCGCCCATTGGCGTTTCAGTTCCTCTCGTTCGTGGTGAAGTTCGCCCAGTTTCCGCTCCGTATTCTGTTTCGCCAACGCCAGACGCTCAAGTTCCCGACCCAACTCACTGATTCGATCAATTCTCTCGCTCTGTTCCCGCTGGCCTGCTCCCAGCAATTCATTCAGTTGATTGCCGTTCCAGCGCCGCAGCCACTTGTTGTAGACCGCGACCCTGGCCTTGCCGAGTTGATGCTCCGGATCGAATCGCCGCAAGTAGTCTCCGGGATCGCCGGTCTCGGACGCCCCGCCGGCGCGATAGAACGCCGTGCATCGGTCGACGTGATGAAAATCGGTGTGCTCGCTCAATTGCAGCCAGAAATCCCAATCCTCGAAAATTTCGAAGTCCTCTTCGAACCGGCAACCCTCTTTGAGCAGTTCCCGGGCGAAAAGCATCGAGTGAATGGGAATGTAGTTGTCCCGCATCAGTAACAGCCGGTCAAACGACTGCTGGAAAGTCTCCAGAGTGGCCTTTCCCGTGACATCGGTCTTGCGCGTGCTGCTGTAGGCCGCGCGCATGCCTTGCAGGCCGGTCAGACAATTCAACAAATGCTCTACATGATCGGGCGCGATCCAGTCGTCTTCGTCGAGAAAAAGCAGATACTCTCCGCGAGCGCGGTCCAGACCGAAATTGGCTGCGCTCGGCCGAGACAGAGGTGATTCGGGTAATGCGAGAACGATGGTGTTGCCGGCGCACGCCTCCCGATAAGCAGGCTCACCGAGGGCGGCGGCGTCAACCAGAACGATTTCCAGCGGCGAATGGGTCTGCCCGGCGACCGAGGCGAGCGCCTCAGCCAGTTCGGGCCGGCCCATGGTCCGGCAAATAATGGATACCAGCGGAGATTGCGGGTTTGCTTGCGGGCTTGGGGATTCGCTCGCCATGAAGTCCTGTACCTGGCCGCCTGGGGCTATTCAGCGGCGGCTTCCAAGTGCAATGTGAACATGGCTCCCATGACTTCGGCAATAAAATCGAGAAAAAGCGTTTCCATGTGGATGGTGAAATGGTCCGGAGAGCGCTGCCCGAGGGCCAACAGCGCCAACGGTTCGCCATTCGGACTGATCGGACACAGCGCTGTCGACTGGATTCGCACACAGCCTTCCGGAAACAACCAGTGCAGGAGCGTTTCGCTCTGCTTGCCGCAATGAGCCTTGTTCAATCTGAAGACATCGCAAAACTCTTCCAGGACCAGCGCCCGGTCCTCAATACGAAATTCGCCGACGGGCATCCGTCCTGCGTCATTCAGGAAAATCACTTCCATCGCTTCGACGTCGGTGCGGCTGAGCAGATGCCCCCGGGATACGGCGATGACCTGTTCCGCATTGCGCGTTTCCAGCAGCGCCAATACGAGTTCCCGGGTGATACCGAACAATTGTTCGCTGCGGCGTCCGTTTTCGAGCAATTCGCCGAGTTTGCGGCTGGTATTGTCGAATCGCCGCCGCAAAAGCATGACCTGGTGTTCGAGCAGCGATACCGCCTTGCCCGAGTCATGCGGAAAGGAGAGTTCCGTAAGCAGATTTTCGTGTTCGAGGAAGAATTCCGGATGTGATCCAAGAAATCCGGCTACCTGTTCGGCTGTCAATTCAACCGCTTCGACGCCGGATTGACCCGCCGTGATGATTGCTTTCTTGTTCATATCCTGACGGTTCCCTCGTAAACGGCTTGCGCCGGCCCCGACATGAAAACCGGCGCCGAACCGCCCAGCCAGTCGATTTTCAACTCACCTCCGATCAGCGCTACCGTTACCGGGCTGTCGACCAGGCCCGCCTCGATTCCGCTGACCGCCGCTGCGCAGGCGCCGCTGCCGCATGCCGGAGTTTCTCCCGGTCCCCTTTCATACACGCGCAGCCTGATTCGATTGCGGTTTTCCACCTGCATGAAGCCGACATTTACGCCGGCGGGAAAGTCCGCATGGTTTCCAAGCGCCTTTCCTATTGTCTTTACGGCAGCATTCGCCAGGTCTTCAACCGGAATTACCGCGTGGGGGTTGCCCATGGACAAGGCGGCAAAGCTTACATCAGCGCCGATCGCTTCGATTTCGCGCCGGTAAACCGCCTCGCGGCGCCCGGCATGGAACGGCAGCGCCGCCGGCGCAAAGTCCGGACTGCCCATGTCCACCGACACATCGCCGTTGTCCAGAAGCCGCAATTCGAGCGTTCGATTGACGGTGGATACGACTATCGGATTGCGTTCGCTGAGACCTCGGTCGGCAATGAATCGGGCCAGGCAGCGGGCGCCATTGCCGCAGTGTTCCACCTCCAGGCCGTCCGGATTGAAGATGCGATAGTGGAAATCGGCTTGCGGGTCGGTGCTCGACTCGAGCACCAGCAATTGATCGAAGCCGACGCCGAGCCTGCGGTCGGCGAGAAATTCTATTCGGTCCGCCGGCAGATCGAACTTTTTCGCGGTGCAGTCGATGAGCATGAAGTCATTGCCCAGGCCGTGCATCTTGGTGAAATTGATTCGCATTGCGTCGATCCCGGTTACGCCCACTTCAGCCTGGCAGGATGGACTCGAGCGCAAGTTGGGCGCCGAGTTCCTCGCGCCGCCGCACGACGTGATACGTGTCGCCGTCGACCATGACTTCCACCGCGCGCTCTCGAGAATTGTAATTACTGCTCATGACGAATCCATAGGCGCCCGCGCCGCGCACCGCAAGCATGTCGCCGGGCTCCAGGCAAAGTTGACGGTCCTTGCCAAGAAAATCGGCCGACTCGCAAACCGGTCCAACGACATCGTAATCGGTCGTTTCCCCATGCCGCCGGCGGACCGGAATGATTTCCTGCCAGGCGTCGTACAGCGCGGGACGCAGCAAATCGTTCATGGCGCCGTCGACGATGGCGAAATTGCGTGCCGAATTCGACTTCAGATACTCGACTCCTGTTACAAAGATTCCGGCGTTGGCGGCGATCGAACGGCCGGGTTCGATGACGAGTTTCAACTCCCGGCCACGGAAACGGCCCGCGACCGCCCGCATCATTTCGTTCGGCTGCGGCGGCGCCTCGTCGTTATAACGAACGCCGAGACCCCCGCCGATGTCGAAATGCCGCAGCCGGATGCCCTCGCCTTCAAGTTCCTCGACGATCGGCAACAACCGGTCTATGGCGTCGAGAAAAGGCGCGACGCTGGTCAATTGCGATCCGATATGGCAGTCGATGCCGATCGGGTCGATAGCCGGCAGACGTTCGGCGCGCCGATAAAGCAGGAAAGCGCGTTCGGCCGGAATGCCGAACTTGCTTTCCTTCAGGCCGGTGGCGATATAGGGATGCGTGCCGGCATCGACATCGGGATTGATGCGTAGCGAAACGGGAGCGACGCGACCCTGCTTCCCGGCGATGTCATTGATTCGTTCGAGTTCCGCTTCCGACTCGACATTGAAACAGCGGATACCTGCTTCGAGCGCCTGCCGGATCTCCCGCGCACTCTTTCCCGGACCTGAAAAAACCGTCTTGCTCGCATCGCCGCCGGCTGCGAGCACACGTTCAAGCTCGCCCCCCGAGACGATGTCGAAACCGCTTCCGAGGCGCGCCAGCACATTCAACACCGCCAGGTTGGAATTGGCCTTAACCGCGAAGCAAATCAGACCGTCGAGTTCTCCGAGCGCCTCCCGGTAGACCCGGTAATGACGCTCAAGCGTTGCCCGGCAATAGATGTAGCAAGGCGTACCGATGCTTTCCGCGATTTCGGCGACAGCTACGTCTTCGGCGAACAACTCATCGCCACGATACAGAAAGTGGTCCATCGTTTTCGGCTCTGAATGAGAGACTCAAAGAGAAATAACGGCAGCCGGCCCGGACTGTGCAAAGGAATCCGCCGCTTCCGGGCGCACCAGACCACCTTTCTGGCCGCATGCGGCCAGTAACAGGAACCCGGTCAACAATAGCGCAAGCCGGGCTGAAACCGGGAAGTGTCTTGTCATGACGCCATTTTAAACCCAGAAGGAGAAGTAAATGTAGACCGCGGCAACCAGGCTCAATATGACCGCGGTGGCGATCACGTCATTGCGATTCCAGCTTTGCCGCACGGCCTCGCGATCGATGGTCGCCAGGGTCAGGCCGCGAATCTGTTCGGGCTTCGGCGACTCGCCGCCAAGGGAGAAAACGATGATCACGGCGATACTGATCAGGAAAAGCACGCCGGAAAAATACAGAAAATTGAAATCGGCGATCGCCGCGAGAAACACCGGATTTTCGATCTTTCCGCTGCCGAAAACGGCTTGCAGACCGAGTTTGGTCATGCCGAGCACGAAGCCGAGACCCATCCCCCAGACCGCGCCGCGCGCATTGATTCGCTGGTTGAACAGCCCCAGCAGAAAGACCGCGGTGATGGGCGGCGCCAGGTAACTCTGCACATTCTGCAGGTATTGGTAAAGCCCGCCCTCGGAGACCGCCGGCATGATCGGAATCCAGATCAGGCCGAGCACGATGACGACGCCCGTCGCCAGCCGGCCGACGTTGACGATCTGCTGTTCCGAGGCGTTCGGCCTGAACTTCGCGTACACGTCGACCGTAAACAGCGTGGCGGTCGAATTGAACAGCGAGGACAGGGAACTCATCAGCGCGGCCAGCAATCCGGCTACCACGAGCCCGCGCAATCCGGCCGGAAGCAGCGAGACCACCATCGTCGGAAAGACCTGGTCACCGGCAAGATTGCCTGCCGCGTCAATCGGAATCTGCAACATGCCCCGGTCGTTCAATGCGGCGCCGATCAGCCCCGGCACGAGGAAGATGAAGACCGGCCAGACCTTGAGAAAGGCGCCCCACAAGGCGCCGCGGCGGGCCGCCCGCAGGTCTTTCGCCGCCAGGGTGCGTTGCACGATGTATTGATCGGTGCACCAGTACCAGATGCCGACAATGGGCGATGCGACGAGTATTCCGAGCCAGGGGAATTCGGGATCGGACAAGGGTCGCCATAGTGCGTAATCGGCGACATTGGCCGCGGCGAAGGACTGCAATTCGCCCCAGCCGCCCAGTTGCTGGAGCCCGAACCAGGTGATCGATGCCGAACCGAGGATCAACACAAAGGCTTGCACCGAGTCGGTATACAGCACGGCTCGCAGACCGCCGGCGACAGTGTACATTCCCGTGAGCAGAACGGTTACGACCGCGCCGACCCAGAACGCCGCGTCGGGGCTGCCGAAGGTGTCCGGCAACAAGGTCCGGAAAATGATGGCCCCGGCATAAACGGTGACGGAAACCTTGGTCAGCACATAGGCCGCCAGCGAAACCAGCGAAAGAATCCAGCGTGGTTTCGGCCCGAATCGCCGCTCGAGAAATTCCGGCATGGTGAACACGCCTGCCTGGTAATAAAAGGGAACAAACACCCAGGCAAGCAGAACGACGATCCACGCATGCAATTCGTAATGCGCCATGGCCAGGCCGGTCGACGCCCCTTGCCCCGCCAGACCGACTATGTGCTCGGAGCCGATGTTCGAGGCGAATATCGACGCACCGATGGCGAAGAACCCGACATTACGGCCGGCAAGGAAGTAATCGGTCGAGGTCTGGTGTCGGCGCGTGACGGCCATGACCAGCGCCAGCAGCACGCCGAAATAGGCGGCGATGACGATCCAGTCGAGAGTACTGAGTGAAGGCAAGGGCTCGGTCCTTGTTTCGGGCGGGTCAAGAATCTACGATTACGCGTGTCTTGTAAACAGGACAGCCGGGTTGGAAAAACAAATGGGAAGGCGAACTTGAACAGCGTAGTCGGCATCGATCTCGGTACGCAGGCGATCAAGCTGGTGTTTTACGATGTGGATCGCCGCGAGGTTGCAGCAGTGGAATCCGCGCCGCTGGAACTCCATCAGGACGAAAGCGGTACGGCCGAGCAGCATACCCATTGGTGGCTGTCCGCACTGAAGACTGCATTTTCCAGGGTCGATCCGGAACTCCGCGCATGTACACGGGCGATCGCGGTTTCAGGCCAGCAACATGGCTTCGTCGCCGTCGATGAAGCCGATACAGTGCTCGCACCGGTGAAATTGTGGTGCGATACCTCGACCGAAATCGAATGTGCCGAGATCATGCGCGAGGCCGGCGGATTCGATGCCTGCATCGAACACGCGGGAAATCCGATTCTCGCCGGCTACACGGCATCGAAGATTCGCTGGCTGAAGAAGAACCTTTCGCGCGAATACGAAAAGCTCGACGCCATTCTGCTGCCCCACGATTATCTCAATCTTTATCTGACCGGGGAGCGCTGCATGGAAATGGGCGACGCTTCCGGCACCGGCTTGCTCGACATCCGTCGGCGCGAATGGTCGCCGGCCATGTTGCGCGCGGTCGACCCCGACCGGAATCTGGGCGAATGCCTGCCTCCCCTGCGTATCGACAACGAAGCGATTGGCAAAGTGCGCGCCGATACGTCCACCGAACTCGGCATTCCCGCGGGCATGCCGGTGGCCATCGGCGGCGGCGACAACATGATGGGCGCCATCGGCACCGGCAATGTCCGCCCCGGCATCGTAACCATGAGCATGGGCACCTCGGGCACGGTGTATGCCTTTGCGGACAAGCCAGTCATCGACCCCGGGGGCAACATCGCCGCATTCTGTTCATCGACCGGCGGCTGGCTGCCATTGCTTTGCACGATGAACTGCACCGTCACGACGGAGCTGATGCGGAAACTGTTGGGCGCCGACCTGACAGAGTTCGAATCCCGCATGGAGTCCGCGCCGCGCGGTTCGGAAGGAGTAATAACGCTGCCCTACTTCAATGGCGAACGTACGCCGAATCTCCCAAGAGCCCGCGGCTGCATCGTCGGTCTCGACGGCCGCAACATGAAGCCGGAGAACTTCCTGCGCTCGGCGGTCGAAGGCGCCACATTCGCATTGAAATTCGGCGTCGACGAACTCGCCGCCCTCGGTGCTGGAACAAGCGAAATCGTATTGACCGGAGGCGGCGCCAAGAGCGGCAAATGGCGCCAACTCGTCGCCGATATCTGCGGCGCTCCAGTCACTGTGTACGAACAACAGGAAGGCGCCGCTTTCGGCGCGGCCTTGCAGGCAATGCAAATGATAGAGCCCGGCGCCTCAATGGCCGAACTTTCCGAAGCCAATCTGACGCGGGACGGCGAGAAGTGCTGCGAGCCCCGGCGCGACGCGGTGAAATTCTACGAAGACGCTTACGGCCTGTATCAGCAGGCGGCAGCGGCAGTTTCTTCGCTTTATACCTGAAACCGGAATTGGCCCGGAACGGTAAGAGGAATGAACATGAATCGAAAAGTCTTCGTCGGAGACAGGGAGTACTTTCCGGACATCGGTCAGATCCAGTACGAAGGACCTGAATCCGACAACGCGCTCGCCTACAAGGCCTATGATCCCGCGCGGGTCGTGGCGGGCAAGACGATGGAAGAGCACCTGCGTTTCGCGGTCTGTTACTGGCACACGTTTTGCGCCGAGGGCGCCGACCCGTTCGGCCCCGGAACGCGCGGGCGCGCATGGGCGGAACGCGAGGACGCGATGGACCGTTCGCGCGATCGGCTCGACGCGGCATTCGAGTTTTTCAGCAAGCTGAACGTGCCGTTCTGGTGCTTCCATGATTTCGACCTGTCCAGCGAAGGCGTCTCGGTCGGGGAATCGGAAAAAAATCTGCGCGCCATGGTCGAACTCGCCGGCGAACGACAACGCGAAACCGGTTTGCGGTTGCTGTGGGGCACGGCAAACCTGTTCTCTCATCCACGATACATGAACGGGGCCGCGACGAATCCGGATTTCGCTGTGGTGGCGCGGGCCGCGGCCCAGGTAAAAGCGGCGCTTGACGCAACCGTCGCACTTGGCGGCGGCAATTACGTCTTCTGGGGAGGACGCGAAGGCTATGCCTGCCTGCAGAACACCGACACGCGCCGGGAACTCGAACACATGGCGATGTTCCTGGAAAAAGCCCGGGACTACGGCCGTTCGATCGGATTCGACGGTACTTTCCTGATCGAACCCAAGCCGATGGAGCCGATGAAGCATCATTACGATTTCGATGCCCAGACGGTAATCGGATTTCTGCGCCAATACGGGCTGGCGGGTGATTTCAAGCTGAACATCGAAGCGAATCACGCCACGCTGGCAGGACACGCGTTCGCTCACGACCTGCGCATGGCCGCGGACGCGGGACTGCTCGGCTCCATCGACGCCAATCGCGGCGACCCGCAAAACGGCTGGGACACAGACCAGTTCCCGCTCGACCTGTACGATTGCGTCCACGGCATGATGGTGGTGCTCGAAGCAGGCGGCCTTGGAAGCGGCGGGCTGAATTTCGACGCGAAGGTCAGGCGGGAATCGACCGACATCGAAGACATGTTCATCGCCCACATCGGCGGCATGGACTCGTTCGCCCGAGGCTTGCTCATAGCCGACAGCGTGCGCCGGGACCCGAGAATGCGCACTCTGGCGCAAGAACGATACAGCAGCTTCGACTCCGGAGACGGCAAACGCTTCGAGAACGGGGAACTCGATCTGGCGGCGCTACGCGACATCGCCGCCGGCTCCGCGGAACCCGCGCAGATCAGCGGCAAACAGGAATTGGTGGAGAATCTGATCAATGATCACATCGCAAACGCTATCCGCTAACGCAGCCACTACACCTCATTGTCATTCTGCGCGAAACGAAGCGGAGTCGCAGAATCTCCCTGCATTCTAATTTGTGTATGCCGTTCTTGGCGTGGCTGCTTTGACAAACAGCTTGCACGAAAACTTTTTCGGAATTAACTCCGAAAGAGTTTGTATCTCCGCCCGCTCGCGCTCGACCTACCTGCCGAAGAGCACAGGCCCGCCACCGGCATCGACCTCAGCGGCCTGTAGGCCCTACGGGGCTGTCCATGTCGCCGCCGTTTTTCATGTAAAATCGGCGGCATGCTTTCCACCTATTAGCGCATCAACAAGCCGCCCCGCCAAAGTTTCTTCCTGCTCGGCACCTGCGCGAGGAGATACGCGCGGGAGCATGCAATGTGGAGACTCTGTGGCCTAGGAGTCTGTCGGTTTTAGATTGTTGAAGCCGCCAAGCAAGTCGGTCGTCGGTTACATTTCATGCCGGCGGCCGCGGACCGCGCGATTCCCGATTTCGGTCGCCGGGGCGGTATGGTATCGCCCCCACATGCGTATTCGGCATTGTCGCGTCGCGAATGTCCGCTCGCAGGCGGAAAACGGGGGGTGGAGCGCCTCAGCGCAAGGCATGCATCCGTTTCAGGTTCCACGCCAGACAGGTCAGCGTCCATTCTCCGCGCACCGCCTCCAGTCCGCGCAGATGGAAGCGCCGAAATCCCATCGTCTCCTTGACGACTCCGAACACCGTTTCCACGGTCGACTTGCGCCGCGCGTACAGCGCCCGGCCTTCCGGCGTCCGCAGCCGATGCGCCATGCGCGTCACCGCGTCCGCGTCCTCCGCACAGGGCGGCGGCGACGCGAAACGCTCCGCCAGCGGCGGGTTGTGCGCCGCGCGGCCCGCGGCGATGTACGGCGTCAACTGCGCCGCCTCGCAACGTTCCACGTTCTTCTCGCTGAAATACCCCGCGTCGGCCAACAGCCCGGGCGGCTTTCCCAACGCCCCCGGCAGCGCGCCCAGCGCCGCAAGCGCCGGTTCCACCTCGCGCTTGTCGTTGCAGCGGTCCACCACATCGGCCGTCACCACCAGATGGCTCTCGACATCCACTCCCGACTGCGCGTTGTACGCCTGCTGGAATCCGTCCGCCGTCGGCATCACCCGCGATTCCGCGTCCGTCAGATTCACCTGATCCTTCTCCCGCGGCCCCGCTTCCGGCGCCTTCGGCGCGCGGCCGCGCGGCTTGCGTCCCGTCGCCTTCTCCTTCTCCCGCCGCGCCGCAAGCTTCTCCTCGTATTCTTCCCGCTCCGCCGCATGGCGCTCCCGCGCCCGCCGCTCGATCTCCGCCTGCGCCGCCTCGATCACCGCAAGACGGTCCTCGCGACGCTTCAACTCCTCCGGCACGTCCAGCCCGGGCTCCGCGGCGTCCGCTTGCGCCGCACAATCAAGCAACTCCGCCACCTCGCCGCGCAACTGATCCTCAAGACGCTTCGCATGCCCCCAACTCAGCGCCTTGTGCTTGCTCGCGTTCGCCCGAACCTTCGTACCGTCCAGACTCACGTTGCCCAGCCGCAACAATCCCATCTCCCGCGCAAGCGAAAGAATCTGCACGAACAACCCCTGCAACTCCCCGAGAAATCGCTTGCGGAAACCCGCGATCGTGTCGTGGTCCGGATGCGCGTTCGCCGCAATGAAACGGAATGCCACCGAATCGTAGGTCGCACGCTCCAGCTTGCGGCTCGAAAACACCCCCGTCGCGTAACCGTAAAACAACAGCCCCAGCAACACCGAAGGATGATACGGATCCTTGCCGCCCCCGCCGTACCGGCGCTCCAGGCCGCTCAGGTCCAGACGATCCACAATCTCCACCACAAACCGCGCCAGATGATCCTCCGGCAGCCAGTCTTGCACCGACGGCGGCAAAAGATAAAGCGTGTCCCGGTCCACCGCGCGAAACTTCGACGACATCGGATAAGCACCCCGCAACAAACTGAATACGATTCTACCTCAATCTAAATCCGACAGACTCCTAGGCGGCTTGAAATTAAAAAATGGTATTTAACTCGTTCTTGTCCGTAAATTCTTAACCACTTGATTTGTCGAATAAAAGCGTGGTTTTTCCTGGATAAGAACCGGCGTTTTGGGTATCTTTGTATTGTTTTCGAGGCAAAAACAAAGACACCACAAAACACCGGGGTTTGCCATGCGGCTGAAGCGCACGACACAGATGAGTCTATACGAACCGGGGCCTGTCGACCATCCCCTGGGCGAGGAGTTGGAGTCGATCTCGGACTGGCTGGACGCGCATCCCGCACTGCTGGACGCGGTGGCGGTCGACCTCGGCGCCCAGGCGGAGCGGGGCCGTTTCGGATTGAGTTGCGAATCGGTGTTGCGCTGCGCCGTGGTCAAGCATCTGCGCGGCGAGACCTGGCGCGGTCTGGCGTTCGCGTTGCGGGATTCGCTGTCGGCTTGCCGTTTCGCGCGCGTGGACCCGCTCGATCCGCCGAAGAAGTCCGCCTTGCAGGCGGGGGTCGGCGCGGTGTCGGCGGAGACCTGGGAGCGCGTCAACCGCTGTTTGCTGGAGGCGGCGCAAGCGTCCGGGGAGGAAACCGGCGCCTGGGTGCGCGTAGACAGCACGGTGACGGAGACGCACATTCCGGCCCCGTCGGACAGCCGGCTGCTGTACGATGGGGTGCGGGTGCTGACGGGCTTGCTGCTGGCGGCGCGGAAGGAGCTGGGCAAGGAGGCGGTTCGTTGCCGCGACCGCCGCCGGGCGGCCAAAAGGCGTTGTCTGGCGGCGCGGACGAAACGGGGCGGGGAAGCGCGGGCCAAGCTGTACCGGCAGTTGCTGCGGATCGCCGCCGACACGCTCGGCGATCTGGAAGCGGCCCGTCCCGCGGTGAGGGAATCGGGAGCGCCCTGGTCCGCGCGATGGCTGGAATGCGCCGACCACTACGCCGGCTTGCTGAAGGCGGTGGTCGTTCAGACCGCGCGGCGCGTCGAACTTGGCGAAAACGTTCCGGCGACGGAAAAGATCGTGAGCCTGTTCGAGCCGCACACGGACATTATCCGCAAGGGCGGGCGGGAAACCCATTATGGCCACAAGATCAATCTGGCGACCGGGAGAAGCGGCCTGGTGCTGGATGTCGTGGTGGAGTCCGGCAATCCGGCGGACAGCGCCCGCTGTCTGCCGATGCTTCGGCGGCATTGCGCGCGGTACGGCAAGCCGCCGACCCACGCCGCCTTCGACGGCGGCTACGCCTCCGGGGAGAACCTGAAACGCGCCAAGGAGATGGGCGTGAAACACACGGTGTTCAGCAAGAAGCGGGGGCTGAAGGAAGAGGACATGACGCCGTCGCCCTGGATATTCGCCCGGCTTCGCCGCTTCCGCGCCGGGGTCGAGGCCGGCATCTCCTGGCTGAAGCGCTGCTTTGGGCTCGGGCGTTGCCGCTGGCGCGGTCTGGCCCGATTCAAGGCATGGGTGCATTCCGCGGTCTTCGCGCACAACCTGGTGCGGCTGGCGCGGTTGCGGCCGGGATAACCCGCCAAAAACTCCCGAAACCGAACGGCACAGTACCGGAACCGCCCGCCGGGGGCCGACTTCCGCCCCAGCACGGCCCGGCGGGCCCGATCACGCCGAAAACGACGCAACCCCGCACCGGATCAAGAAAAAGACGCACCTGCCGGGGCCGACCGCCGCCAGTCGGGCGGAATCGGTGAACGAAAGACCGGTCAGAAAACGGAGTTTACGGACAAGAACTAACTAGAAGAGGGAAATAGTATGGATCTTGCTTTAGGCGGCATTAATGGGAACTATCTTCGATTCTATACTGACAATTTTGCAGAAAAAACTGATAACGTTTTGGCAGCTGTGGCCTATGCTACGGATAGTGAATTGCTTTTTAACTGGTGTCTGAAACATAATATTCCATTAAAATACTACGGACGATTAAGCGATGATGTGGCAGTAAGAACACCAATATTAAGGAACTTTCTTGAAAAATCATCTGGCACATTTACGTGCAAACTTGTTGAACACCATCACGCAAAAATAATTTGGTGGCGTGGCGTAGGAGTATACATTGGATCTGCAAATCTTACCAATAGCGCTTGGATTAAAAATGTTGAGGCAGGATGTTTTTTTGAGGAAGATGAGCTAGATGAAAAGATGGTGCAAGATTTGCTATTTTTATTCGAAACCCTGGAAAATAACTCAACCCCCCTTACAAAAGAATTGCTTGATCTAATGGAATCTCGCGCAACCCAAATTCGAGAGAAAATACCAAATTCAGAAAAATTTTGGAGTCACTCCAGCCTTAACAGATGGCCAGTCCTAGTTACAACACAGTCCAGAAGACAACAGGATTTCGTTGAAGAGTGGAATTCTACTTTGCAGATATTAGGAGATATTGGAGTTAAAGTAAGTGACGAGAAATACAGACCCACTTGGGTTAGAGATACGGCTGACATTGGAGCGCAGGCTGATCAGTTTCTTCATGCTCACTACTACAATCACGTTCGTAAAGGAAATAGCTCTCGGCATGAAGAATTATTCGAGCGAAACAAGAATAGGAAGGAACAAGCATTGATAGATGCTCTCAACTGGTGGAGAACCACTTCAAATGCCCCTACTGGAGAAGATGTGACATTAAACGAGAAGGCACCCTATTTGAAGTCCAGTTTATCAGAACCGTCTCTAGCATCGCTTGACTCCGCAAATTTCTTGGAAATCTGTAAGCGCGTAAATGCAATATATGAATACTCTCGTCGAGTTCGAAACAAGACTGTCGGTCTTCCTGACAATGGATTTTCGTACACTGTCGAAGATAAGTTGGCCGCGCTTTCAAAGAAAATATGGAATGAACGAACAATAGATGGCAAACGAGTTGTAGCGATTCTTAACTTCATTTTGTATGAAGGGATCGAAGACGAGTTACCTTACCGTCTATGGCAATGTATAAATGATCCCAAATGGAAGATTCCGGGACTTGGCATAAGCTCACTTGGTGAGATTGCCGGATGGGCATTGCCAGATAAATTCCCCCCAAGGAATGGACGCACTTCAAAAGCGCTAAAATCTCTTGGTTTTCTGGTCAGAGTTCACGTATAGCAAACTGCAGAAAGGCCTTCAAGAACTCGCAGTACCGAATTTCAATGTATTTTCGTGCGGCAAGTCTATCAGTTACGGCCTACTCAGCGTGGACAAGAGTAATTTGTAGTGGCCCGAGAGGTTAAAGCGTGGACCAATTCGACGACCCCGCCTGGATTTCTCCATTCCTATATTTTAACTACCACGTACATGCGTAGAGTATCCTAGCGGCTACACGCCGGCGGGACGCCCACTAGTACTCAATCTACGCAAAGCCGCAAATGCGGGCCTACTCGGCTTCATCGACACCAATTACGGCGAAGAACAATACAGTAGGGACACGAACCACTTCCTGCTCAACAGTACGATTGCGTCTGCAGCATGATGTTGGTGTACTAAACGGATGGCCCCCGTTTCGACGCTAGGGTTAGGTAAGAATCGACTAACATCAAGGGCGTGTTCACCGCCTGTTTCGGCGGTTTGGACACGTTCAGGAGAAATCAACTGATTACCGGTAATGTCCCCAGTGACTCGACAATTCATTCGCTAAGGCAAGTACGCTCTGCCAACTTCGGTTCCGTCGACGGCAATCGCTTCAAGAACGGGGTGTTTGATCTGGCGGCACTTCGTAAAATTGCCACCGATTCCGCGTAGACCGTGAACTTCTATGGCAACCAGAAGCAGGTGGAGAATTTGTACTGCACAGATCAACTATAATACTATCCGCGTAGATTACAATCGTTGTCTGCAATGCGGGTTAGAGGATCCGTGACTTGGTAGGAGCCCTGAAGTGCAGCGATTCCGAACCACGACTAGGATGGAGCGTGAATAAAATCGAGAAACCCATTCGGGGCTATCATTTGATAGACTATATATAGGTTGTCATCCCACACAGTCTATGTTCCTGAGTGCTGCTCTACCAATTTGCTTATAGATTGCTTCCAATTTGGCGCTTCTTGGTTCGCTTTAGCTCTGCATTGAATTAATAATCCCTCTAGCCGACTGGGCATACTTGGGAGATCCTTCTCTCCAGAAATTAGAAATTTAGAAAAATCACTTAATGTCATTGGTACAATATCCAATGCGATTTTTTTATCATCATCAAGATACCAATCACCAGATCGAAACGTATGTGCTGTATTACTGTCAATTGAAGCCGCCAAAAATAATCCATATACAGGTTTTTTGAATTCTTCGACATACCTTGCAACATGCCGCCTAACTGGTTCGCCCTCGGCTGCTTCTTGTCTAGAAGACGAAGTTAGAGTTACTTCCACTACAATTATTGCGTTTTCAAACTCAAATACCAAGTCTGGGCCACCACCTGGCGCGCAACAAATTGGCAGGAAATCTTGATCAATACTAAATCTTCTGCATTCCCAAGGATCGTTACATAAGCTGTTAATCGCGAGGAATGATCTCCATATAACCCACTCTAAGTAAGCAGGCGCTTCACCCTTAGGTACAACTACAAATTCTCCTTCACCTACTTTTGCCCGTCGCCCTTTACTAGTTATTGCTTCAATCCATGCAACTATTTCACTCAGTTCTTCTGACTGTTTTTCTGCGTAACATTTTTCAGATAATTGCAAGACTCTAAGTTCTAGCTCATGTCTTAATGCCTCCAACTTCTCGAACGGAAGATCTTCTATTACTTCAGATACTTCTTCGCCATTTTCTCTAATTCTCTGTACCAGTCCTTGAACAACGAAGTAGCTATTTTTCCTGTTATCTGTTGGTAGATCAGCACCTAACCATATTGATCGTAGGTATTGCTCTTCAGGTACATCCACTATCTCAATTGAACGTAATAGACGTGCCATTCGATTGCGAGCAGGAGCTAGAATAATTCCTTTACCAAGCGACTGACATAGCCCGCTTGCCTTAAGATATCTGAACGATAGGTCCGTATAATCGTTTAGCGTCCCAGCCCTAACGTTCAATCTTGTTGAGATATCTTGATAATATCGTTTATCGAAAACCCATTTAGAACCCTTATGTTTCTTTCTCCGCAGCCTAAAGGAACAAATGTTGCCGACTACCTCATCGACACAATCTGCTGGAGATGCGGTTTGCACATAGAATGCAAATTCTTGAAATGATAACCTCCCTTCTTCGCCCTTGGATTCCAAGCCTTGCAATATATTGAGGACAAATTGCAATGGTGAAAATGGCGATACATCTATTCCTCTTCTCTGCTCCAAGACCGAAGGAACGCGATAGCTGACAAGCGCTCTCAAAAAACATTCCTGCTGTGCCGTTACAACATTGGATTCTATTAATCTGTAACCATTAGGTGTTATTTCATAAGGCCTTCCTGAAAGAGACTCTATGGGTTCAGTAATAGGAAATAGAGATGGGTCGACAACCCCACCAGCTAAATGACTAGTAAGCTTTGGGGTAATGAATCCCAATTGTGTCAATGCGGAACGCCATTTTCTGCCTAGATCAGAGGCATCTTGCTGTGCTTGTACTCGAGGTGAATGTAATACGTCCTTGTTATGAAGCAGTTCTGCGAATGCGTTTTCCTGTGATCTTCCAGACAAATTTCCATTAAACTCTGTACCTCTGAGAACCCTTAGGGCATCCCTAATTCTATACGGTGACCTGACCGTAGTATTTCCAATGTGCCAAAGCATATCAGTGTCCTACAAAAAGATACTCTTTGACATCATTACGAGAAACATTTTTCTTGTTCGAAAAGCTATAACGATGATTAATATCAATGATGTCCACATTTGACTTGTACTTCGATATTAGATCCACCATTTCCTCTCTTGTTGGAAGCGAATTTGAAGAATAAGAAACTAACAATATACTTCCTCTAAACCGAGAGAATAGCTCTTCAAAAGCTGATACAGTGCCTGCATGGCTACTAAATGGCGTTGGGTAGTTTTTGAACTTTTTAGTCTTAGTATTCCACTGCATATCTACTCCTTGCCAATTCCTAGCAAGCCCCTCCACAAAATGATATCTCCTAACATATTCGTTATCGGAAAGGGGGCTATAATACGGTGGATCTAAGTACACAATATCGGCCTTG
This sequence comes from Pseudomonadales bacterium, assembly GCA_963666325.1. Lineage (GTDB taxonomy): Bacteria > Pseudomonadota > Gammaproteobacteria > Pseudomonadales > Pseudohongiellaceae > UBA9145. The sequence continues at coordinate 2,728,884 of OY762706.1, read as the reverse complement.
TAATCGCAATTCATAGCATCTCCTTGTCTAGACTCGTTTTCTTCCCCGTTGTCGAAAACAGCCCTATTAATCAATTTCACAGCCTTTCGAACGTGTTCTTCCATGCTGGCCCTTAAATCAGCCCTACCGTCGTCATATCGCAATCCTGTATAGGTGAAGACTCCTCGAGGCCTTTTTTTAATGCAAGCGCGAATCAATGCCGACATCGCAATAGCTTGTTTGGTAGTGTTTGGCAAACTTCCTATATTTGACCGTACTATGTCAATAAATAGGTTATCTTCGTCTGAATAATAAATGCCAGAAAACGTATCTTGCACGAAAGTGTTTATACGCCCCCTTGGAATCAAAAATAGGCTTTCAATTTCGTCTTGATCAAGCGTCTGAGTACTGTTTTCGATCATTGCCTTGGAAAACATCGCATTCATTGCCATGTAATCATTTGAAAATACTTGCTTTCCCATAGACTTAAAAAGATAACTCACCACACCAGAACCTGAAAACAGATCTGTCGCTGAGTTCACTTGAAACCTTTCAACGGCTTGTCGAATATATGGCAATATTTTTTCTTTCGAACCCATATAGCGAGTCGGGGGATAATCTTGGACCTTTTTATCTATCGTGCTTGGCGGCCTAACAACATCAAGATAACGGTTCGGCCCAAAACTGACAATTACATCTTCTCCTCTCCTTGAATCCGCTTTGGAGTTTATGCTTCTTCTAGTTCTTACAACTTCAATGTCATAAGGCGCATAAAGCTCATATACAAGATGATGATTTGAATTAGTCAAAATTACATGGCAGCCCAATTTATTCAATCGTCTAACTTCCTTTGCTAGATCTTTATGGTCTTCCTCATAGAACTGTTCTTTCGTATATCGCTTAAAATCAGCATAGTCTGAGACTGGAAGGTATGGTGGGTCCAGATAAACAAAATCTCCGGGATTAGCCATACTTTTCAGGACTTCTTTATAATCTCCATGGATTATTTCTATGCTTTGCAAAACTTTTGAGGCAGTTTCCAACGTGCCATATGAACAAATTGTTGGATTCTTGTACTTTCCAAATGGCACATTAAATTGACCATTTTTGTTAACTCTGTATAGTCCGTTGTAACAGGTGCGATTGAGATATATAGTTCTGGCCGCCGCATACACAGGGCTAAGCTCTTCAAAATTTTGCTTTCTAATACGGTAAAATTCGTCTTCGGAATATTGAAATTTTTCTAAATGATGAATTACATCATCCAAAGCATTGGCCACACTCTGATATGCATTGATAAGTTCGGGATTTGAATCTGCAATAACACCACTCTTTGGCTTTAATGCGAAGAATAGCGCGCCGCCGCCTATGAATGGCTCAATATACTTTCCGTACGCTTTTGGTGATTTGTTCAGCAACTCATTAATGATTTGAGTCTTTCCTCCAGCCCATTTCAAGAACGGCCTTGGCTCAATCAGTTTGCTCCGACTTATTGCTGCATTCGCTGTCATCTGTTTCCCTTGTATCATTCACATGTCCCATGCGGGGCCGGCATAAGGCGTGGCGCCGATGGCGTATGCCGTACACTTGACTATGTTATCGGCAGAATGACTGTAAATTTACACAGTATCGAAGAGAGGTCAACCTTTCGGGTTGCTGCAGCTACCACGTGCATTCTGCAAACCCGTACATGCCTTACTCGCCACGCTGCTCGACCCATTGGATACTGCACATCCAATCGGCTAGGTTGCCCCGGCCTCACACTTGAAAATTGAGCAAGGCAAACATATATTTGCGTGCCTGAAGCGGGCGCCCGTCAGCGGGTCCGGATAGTTCCGGCATAAACAGGAGATCTGCGAACCAGTGATTGAGATCAAGAGTCTGACCAGAAAATTCGATCAGGTCGTCGCGGTCGACGACCTCAGTTTTGAAGTTCGCGAAGGCGAGGTGCTCGGCTTTCTCGGGCCGAACGGCGCCGGCAAATCGACCACGATGAAGGTCATCACCGGCTTTCTCGCCCCGAGCGCCGGCAGCGTCACCATCGACGGTTTCGATATCGGCAGCCAGCCGCTTGAGGCCAAGGCGCTGATCGGTTATCTGCCGGAAGGCGCGCCTTGCTACGGCGACATGACGACGCTGGAGTTTCTGCGCTTCATCGCCCGCATTCGCGGCTTTCGCGGCGAAGAAGCCGACCGGCGGATCGCCGGCGTCATGGGCGACGTGGCGCTCGAATCCGTCGCGCATCAGACCATCGAAACCTTGTCCAAGGGATTCAAGCGCCGGGTGGGTCTGGCCCAGGCGATTCTGCACGACCCCAAGGTGCTGATCCTCGACGAGCCCACCGACGGTCTCGATCCGAACCAGAAAAACCACGTGCGGGAACTCATCCGCAACCTGGCCAGGGACAAGATCGTCGTCGTTTCCACTCACATCCTCGAAGAAGTGACCGCGGTATGCACCCGCGCCATCATCATCGATGAAGGCAGGATCGTCGCCGACGGCACGCCGGCCGAACTTGAAGCGCGTTCGCGCTACCACCACGCGGTCGAAGTGCGGCTGGCCGGCGAACTCGATCTGGCCGGCGAGCTCGAAGGCGTGGCGGAAATCGCCGGCATCGAGCAGGACCGGATGGACAAGACGAGTTTCACGATTCTCTCGGAAGGCAAGCCGATTTTCGCGCGCGTCTCCGAACTCGCCCAGCAACGGCAATGGCCCGTCGAGGAGTTCCATGTGCGGCGCGGACAACTCGAAGACGTGTTTCGCACCGTGACCGAAGAAGCGGGCCGGCAGGAGGCAGCATGATGCAGAGGCTTTCACTGCAAAACCTGGGAATCATATTCCGGCGCGAGCTGATGGGTTATTTCGCCACTCCGCTGGCTTATGTGTTCATCGTGATCTTTCTCATCACCAACGGCATTTTCACTTTCGAACTCGGCGGCTTCTACGCCCGGGGACAAGCCGACCTGATGCCGTTCTTCGGCTTCCATCCCTGGCTTTACCTGTTCATGGTGCCGGCCATCGCCATGGCCTTGTGGGCGGACGAGCGCAAGACCGGCACCATCGAATTGCTGCTGACCTTGCCGGTGAAACTGGCGGATGCGGTGCTCGGAAAATTCCTCGCCGCCTGGGTGCTGACCGGAATCGCCTTGCTCTTGACCTTCCCCATCTGGATCACCGTGAACTATCTCGGCGACCCGGACAACGGCGTGATCGTGGCGAGCTATCTCGGTAGCTGGTTCATGGCCGGGGCCTATCTCGCCATCGGCTCGTGCATGTCCTCCAGCACCCGCAATTCGGTGATCGCCTTCATCCTGACGGTCAGCATCTGTTTCCTGTTCGTCATCATGGGCTCGCCGATTCTGCTTAACGCCTTCCCGGACTGGACGCCCCAGACAATCGTCGACGCGGTTGCGGCGCTTGGATTCCTGACGCATTTCGATTCGATTTCCAAGGGCGTGCTGGACATCCGGGATGTGCTCTATTTCAGCGTGTTCATCGCCGCCTGGCTGTTGGCCAGCGCTATCGTCATCGAAATCAAGAAAGCGAATTAGGAAGGTAGGAATATGACAACCGGACGCCTTGTATCACTGGTTGGACTGGTCCTGATCGCAGCCGCCCTGCTGTTCGCGGTTGCCGTGATTTCCCTGCTGCCGGGCTGGCGCCTGGACCTGACCGAAGATCGCCTGTTCACCCTGGCTCCCGCGACGCGGGATATCGTCTCAAGCCTTGAGAATCCGATCGAACTGAGCTTTTTCTATTCGGATTCGGCCACCGAGGACGTGCCTCAGATTCGCACTTACGCCACTCGCGTGCAGGAACTCCTCGGGGAAATCGTGATCGCGAGCAACGGACGCCTGTCGTTGGCGATGATCGACCCTGAGCCCTTTTCAGAAGACGAGGATCTCGCCAACAGTTTCGGTATCCAGCCCGTCCCGGTCACCCAGGGCGGTGAAGCCATTTATTTCGGGCTCGTGGCGGCGCAGCAATTGGCCGAAGGCGCGCCGGAAACCCTGCGCATTTCCGAAACCATGCCGCTGATCCGGCCCGACCAGGAACCCTTTCTCGAATATGAATTCGTCAAGCTGATCATGCAGGCGGCCAACCCTGAACGCAGGGTCGTGGCCTTGCTGACCGATCTTGACGTGGACGGCGGTTTCGATCCGGGGACCCAGCAAATGCTCCAGCCCTGGTTCGTCATGGACGTCATCCGGCAATTGTACGAAGTGCGCCGCATCAGCGAGATCGACGAGAGCATCGACGAAGACGTCGATATCCTCATGCTCGTGCATCCGCGCGATCTGTCGGATCAGATGCTCTACGCCATCGACCAGCACGTCATGCGCGGCGGCGAAGTAATCGCCTTCCTCGACCCCAACGCCGATTCGCTGGTGACGCGCTCGCCCCAGGGCGTCCTCGTTCCCGCGGGCATGAGTTCGGACCTGCCCGGGCTGCTCGAAGCCTGGGGCGTGGAATACGACAGCAGCAAGGTGCTCGCGGACAGCAATCTGGCCTTGCGCGTTTCCATGGGCCAGGGTTCGCGCCCTGAACCCCATCTCGGCATGCTCGGCATGCAGCGCGCCAATCTTGACGGCGACGACATCATCACCAGCAGGCTCGAGACGATCAATATTTCCTCGGCCGGGGTGATCGCCCAGGCAGAAGGCGCCGCTACTCTGTTCGAGCCGCTGATGCAATCCTCGAGCAATTCCATGCTGATGGAAGCGTCGCTGATACAGGACATCACCGAACTTTCGGTGCTGTTCGACGAGTTCGAGCCCACGGAAGAGAGCTATACCCTGGCGGCACGCGTCAGCGGCGTTGTGAACTCCGCCTTTCCGGACGGTCCTCCGCCACCGCCGGAGGAACAAGAGGAAGAATCCGAGGCTGACGCGGAAGAAGAACCCCCTCCGCATATCGCTCAGTCCCGAGAGCCGGTCAACATTCTGCTGTTCGCCGACACCGATCTTATGTCGGACCGCATGTGGGTGCAGGTGGCCCAATTTCTCGGCCAGCGAATTCCCCAGCCTTTCGCCAATAACGGCGACATGATCATCAACGCCCTCGACAATCTCGCCGGCGGCGCCAATCTGGCGAGCATCCGCAGTCGCGGCACCTATTCGCGCCCGTTCAACCGCGTCATCGAAATGCAGCGCCAGGCAGATGACCGACTACGAGAGGAAGAAGCGGAATTGCTCTCTCGACTCGCGGACGCCGAAGCTGAAATCGCGCGCTTGAGCCAGAACGAGGAAGGCGAGCCTCTCGATCAGATCGCTCCCGAAATCCAGGGCGAGATCGATCAGTTCAACCAGGAAATGATCGACACGCGCCGCCGTCTGCGAGATGTCCAGTTCCAGTTGACGGAAGACATCGAACGCCTCGGCAATAATCTGAGATGGCTCAATACCTTGCTCGTGCCGGTGCTGCTCAGCGTTCTGGTGCTGGGCATTTTCCTGATGCGCGCGAGACGGCGCCAACCGGGCCGGGCATAGGGCGGACGCCGGGCACAGTGCGGACTAGTCTGCCGGTGCGCGCGGCCGGCGCGGCAGGCGCACGATTACGCGGGTGCCTTCGCCGACCTTGCTTTCGATATCCAGCGCGCCGCCATGGGCTTCGGCGATGAGGCGGCACAGGTAAAGACCGAGTCCGGTGCCGCCGGTATTGCGCTGGCGAGCGCTGTCGGCACGATAGAAAGGCTCGGCGATCTGCTTCAGATGTTGCGCGGGAATTCCCTCGCCATGATCGATTACTTCTATCTCGGCCGTCTCGTCCCGGAATGACACATTGACCTGGATCGGCTTGTTCTCGCCATGGCGTACGGCGTTGTTCAGCAGATTGGTGAGCAGCAGCCGGATGCGCAGCTTGTCGATATGGAATTCCAGGTCGGGTCTGGCGATCCTGACTTTCAGGCTGCCCTTGTATTCCACGTACTGGTCGGCGACCGAACGCACGAAGCCGCCGATGCGCACGGCCTCGGCCACGAGTTCCGAATGTTCCTGGTTGAGGCGTTCTGCTTCGATCAGATCGGCGATCAGCAAGTCGATGTCGTTGATGTCTTCGCGAAGCTGATTGGTCTGATCGCTTTCTTCGAGAAATTCCAGCCGCAGTTTCGCCTTCGCCAATGGCGAGCGCAATTCGTGACTGATCGCCAGCAGCAACTGGCGCTTGGCTTCCAGCATCGATTGCAGCGAATCCGCCATGTGATTGATGCTTTCGGTCAGTTCTCCGAGTTCGTCCTGCCGGTCGCTGTCGACGCGGAAGCCGAGATCTCCGTTGCGAATTCGTTCGGCGCCCTGCTTGAGCAGACGCACCGGCGACAGCAGCCGGTTCACCATGAAATAGTTGGTCAGCAGCACCAGCGCGGCCAGGGCAAAGCCGATATAGAGCACCAGGGAATTGATGGCCGGCTCCGGGACTGCGCGCTGATACAGATAGAACTCATAGCCGCCGCGTTCCACCATGATGATGTCTTCGCCGCCGATTCGGCGTATTTCGGCGTCGGCACTGAGGGAATGGTCGAATTCCGCCTGGGTGACGTCGATTCGATTATCGGTATCGGAACTCCAGCGCATGATCGGACTGCGGATCTGGATCGTCCAGCCGAGTTCCTCCGCCAGCCGCATGGCGTTGGCCAGATTCGGCGGCGAACCGATGCTCTCGATGTCGATGATCGAATCGATGTTGCGGGTGAAGAAATCCGGAATTGCGTCGATCGTGTTCCCGGTGTTGATAACCAGCCGCAGGGATCCGAAGATAATGACGAAGAACAGCAATACCGTGGTGCCGAAAATCAGCAGCAGCCGCAGAAACAGCGAGCGCCGGATCGATTGGATCAGCGCGTTCATAACTGCTGGCCGACAAAGGTGTAGCCGCGGCCCCAGACGGTCTTGATGAATCGCGGCGTCTTCGAGGTATCTTTCAATTTGTGCCGGAGGCGGCTCACGAGGGTATCGACGGCCCGCGAGAACAACTCGGCGTTGATTCCCCGCAAGCGGTTCATGAGTTCGTCCCTGGAGAAGGTCTTGTTCGGAAACTGCATGAACAGGATCAGTAATTCGTATTCCATGGTGGTGAGGTCGAGCACTTCACCGTCAAGTTTCACTTCCCTGCGCGATGCGTCCACGTCGAGACCTTCGATCTGCTTGATTTCGCGCAAATCGTAATCGTCCAGGCTGCGGCGGAGGACGTTCTGGATGCGGGCAAGCAACTCGCGCGGCTCGAAGGGCTTGGGCAGATAATCGTCGGCGCCGAGTTCGAGGCCGGCAATTCGGTCGTTGACCTCGGCGTGGGCGGTCAACATGAGAATCGGCAGGTTCCCGTAGATCGAGGTCTTGGAGCGAATTTCCCCGCAGACCTCGAAACCGTCCATGACCGGCAGCATGACATCGAGAATCAACAGGTCGGGCTTGAGTTTTTTCAACATCTCGAAGCCACGCGGCGGCGTCAGGGCCACATGGCATTCCATGCCGTGCCGTTCCAGGTACTGCGTCAGCAGCAGGCCCAGCTTCTCATCGTCATCGAGGATCAGGATTTTTTTCATACGCTCCCGGCAGCGCCCGGTCTTCGCATGATGGTACGAATTCGCTTCCGGCAATGCAATTTGCGGGAACAGGGGCCGGAGCCTGCGCGGCAACCGGCGCCTGGACCATGAAATCGAATTGCTCGCGCCGGCCTCGCGCTAGCTGGAATCGCGTCCGGCGAGTGTTTCTCGCGCCAGTTTCACCGCGGCTCTCACTTGTGCCGGCGCGGTTCCGCCGAAATGATCACGGGCGGAGACCGAACCTTCCACGGTAAGAATGTCGTAAACATCGGCTTCGATCAGCTCGGAAAATCCTTTCAGTTCCTCGAGCGTCAGTTCATGCAGTTCCCTGCCCTGCGCCAGCGCGTACGCCACGGTCGTTCCGGTCACTGCATGAGCGTCGCGGAAAGCGAGGCCTCCGCGCACCAGGTAATCCGCCAGATCGGTGGCGGTGGCGCAGTCTTGTCCGGCGGCTTCGCGCATTACCTCGCGCCGGCATTCGATGGCGGGGATCATCTCGCCATAGGCGAACAGGCAGTCCTTGAGGGTGTCGATCAGGTCGAAAACGGGCTCCTTGTCTTCCTGGTTGTCCTTGTTGTATGCAAGCGGCTGGGAATTCATCAGGGTCAGCAGCGACTGCAGATGGCCCTGGACGCGCCCTGCCTTGCCGCGCACCAGTTCCGGCACGTCTGGATTCTTTTTCTGCGGCATGATCGACGAGCCCGTGCAGAAGCGGTCGGGCAGATCGATGAAACCGAATTGCGCCGACATCCAGAGTACGAGTTCCTCGGAAATCCGCGACAGATGCGTCATGAGAATGCTGCCCGCCGCCGCAAGCTCAATGGCGAAATCCCGGTCGCTGACAGCATCGAGCGAGTTGCCGGCCGGCGCATCGAATCCGAGCAGTTCCGCGGTGCGGGCGCGGTCGATGGGAAAGCTCGTGCCGGCGAGGGCGCCCGCGCCGAGCGGTGAGACATTCACGCGCTTGCGGCAGTCCGCCAGCCGGGCATCGTCGCGCGCGAGCATTTCGTACCAGGCGAGCATGTGATGGCCGAAAGTCACCGGCTGCGCCGATTGCAGATGGGTGAAGCCGGGCATGATCGTATCGGCTTCGCGCTCGGCGAGATCAATGAGGGCCGACTGCAAGTTCAAAAGCAGGCCGCGTATCGCGCCGATCTCGTCCCTGACGTAGAGCCGCAGGTCGGTGGCGACCTGGTCGTTGCGCGAACGGCCTGTATGCAACTTCTTGCCGACCTCGCCGATACGCGCGGTCAAGGCGGCCTCGATGTTCATGTGCACGTCTTCCAACTCGACCGACCATTCGAACCGGCCCTGTTCGATATCGGCGCGTATGGCTTCAAGCCCGCTGACGATCTGCCGCGCTTCCTCTTCGGTCAGCACTCCGGCCTCGGCAAGCATGGTCGCATGAGCGATCGAACCGGCGATGTCCTGCCTGAAGAGGCGCACGTCGAAGCCCACCGATGCGGTAAATCGCTCGATGAAACTGTCTGTCGACTCGGAAAACCGTCCGCCCCAAAGTTTGTTGGGCTTTCCCGCGCCAGCCTCGCCTTTCTTGTCGCGCTTGTCGCACTTGTCGCTCACAATGTTCGTCCGCCGCCGGTCGGCCCGCCTCGAAAAGGCTGGCGATTATAGCAGCATGTAATTCATGCGATTAACAGGAAGGGGAATTCGAGCGTTGATTCGCGTTCAGCCGATTTGAACCCGCTCCATTCGGCTGTAAACATCGCCATTCCGTTGCTCCAGCAGCCACAAGTTCAGTTTCGCCTGCATGGTCAGCCAGAACTCTGGGGTGCTGCCGAGTACTCGGCTCAGTCGAATAGCCAAGTCTCCGGTGACGTCGCCGCGGCCGTTCACGACTTTCGACATGGTGTTTCGCGCCACACCACAACGCTCGGCAAGGGAACTGACGGTCAATCCGGTCTCCGGCAAGACCACGTTCCTGATCAACGCTCCGGGATGCGAAGGTTTGCGGTTCATCAATGATAATCCTCCAGGTTCACGCCGATCACGTCTTCGCCGTCCATTTTCCAGGTGACACGCCAGTTGGCGGTAACGCGAACGCTGTATTCGTCCTGTCTGTCGCCTTTCAACTTGTGGAAAAACAATCCCGCGATATTCATTTCTTCCGCCTTCTCGATAACGTCCAACGCGTCGAGAATCACGATCAGCCGCGCTTCCGTGTCTGGATTGATTCCACGTTTGTCGCTGTAACGCGGATCGGTGAAAAATTGCTTGAGTCCCTTGTGGCGAAACGTCCGTATCATCGAAGCAGTGTAATCGAAACGATTACAACATGCAAAAAGGAGGTGTGCGGGTTCAGCACATATGAGACTGAGAGGGGCTGTCCTTGTTTTTTTGAAGATACTCGTCACACAACTTGAGATTGGACAGCGGGCAGACCGTCCTGAGGCTAACGGGGATTATATGCATAAGCCAACCCGGCGCCGGAATCGACTGCCGGACAAAAACTGCCTGATTGCGTAGAATGGCGGCGTCTTCCCTTCGCCCGTCCGCGACATGTCTCGAACCGCCCTGAGAATCGCAAGCCGCAACAGCCCGCTGGCAATGTGGCAGGCGAATTTCGTCAAATCTTCCCTGCAGCAGGCTCATACCGGACTCGAAGTCGAGATACTGGGCTTCACTACTACAGGTGACCGCTTGTTGCACAGTCCTCTGGCGCGTCTGGGCGGCAAGGGGCTGTTCGTCAAGGAACTGGAACGCGCGATGCTCGACGGCGAAGCCGATATCGCCGTGCATTCCATGAAGGACGTTCCGGCACAGTTTCCCGACGGTCTGACGCTGGCGGTGATCTGTGAGCGCGAGGATCCCAGCGATGCCCTGGTGTCGAACGAATACGGCAGCCTCGCGGAGTTACCCGCGCAAGCCGTGGTCGGTACTTCGAGCTTACGCCGCCAGTGCCAGCTCAAATGCCTGCGGCCCGATCTGCGGCTCGCGGATTTGCGCGGCAACGTAGGCACGCGCCTCGGCAAACTCGACGAAGGTCAATACGACGCGATCATTCTTGCGAGCGCGGGTCTGATTCGACTGCAACTCGAACAGCGCATCAGCGCAAGGCTCAGTATCGCCGATAGCCTGCCGGCGGCCGGCCAGGGCGCCATCGGCGTCGAATGCCGCGCCGGAGACGAGACGACTCGTGAACTGCTGGCGTGTCTGCATCACGAGGAAACCGCGGCACGGGTCGCCGCGGAGCGCGAAGTCACCCTGGCGCTCGATGGCGGCTGCGAACTTCCCATCGCCGCTCATGCGCGCCTGCAAGCCGGCCAATTGCATCTGCAAGCACTGGTGGGTAATGCCGACGGCAGTGAAATCGTGCGCAGCGAGCGGAGTTGGCCCGATGCTGCGCCGCGGGAACTCGGCCGCAGGGTCGCCGCCGAACTGCTTGAGCGCGGAGCTGACCGGATCATCGCCGGGCTGCGTGAAGGAGCCGCGCCTTGAACGAACTTCCGCTTGTCGGTTGCCGCGTTCTCGTCACCCGGCCCGCCGGCCGGCAAAAGGAATTGATCGAGGCGATCGAATCCCGCGGCGGCGAAGCAATATGCCTGCCCCTGCTGGTGATCGGACCCATCAAGGACGCCGAGGCCGGAACGCGGCTCAGGGAAAATCTTTCCCGCTTGCAGGACTACGATCTGTTGATACTGGTCAGCGTCAATGCTGTCCGTTTCGGTGCGCGACAGATCTCCGAAAACAGCGCGGTGATTTCGCCGCAAGCCACAGTGCTTGCGGTTGGCGCGGCAACCGCCCGGGAAGCCGCATCGATACTCGACCGTCCGGTACATGGCCCGGCCGCGGGCAGCGGCAGCGAAGCATTGCTGGACCTGCCCCAACTGGAAGATGTGAAAGACCGGCGCATTGCGATCTTTCGAGGCGAAGGCGGCCGGGAGTTGCTTGCGGAGGCATTGCGGCGGCGAGGCGCGATCGTGGACTATCTCGAAGTCTATTGCCGGGCGCCGGCGGCAGGCGCCGCCGAACGGCTGCAGAAAATTCTTGCCCAATGTCCGCCCGACATCGCCGTTGTCACCAGTGCGGAAGCGCTGGCACACTGGCGCGAATTGCTCGGTAAGGCCACTATGGCTCGCAAAGGTGAATTGCCTCGCTCGACCGAGCCCGCGACACCTGCCAAAAATCGTCCGTTCGCGCTACCATTGAAGGCGAATGAAGGCGACGGCCACAAAGCGGACCACTTTCTGGAAACGCCTGTAGTAGTGCCTTCGCGACGCGTGGCGGAACTGGCCGCGCAACATGGATTCACCGTGGTCATCGACGCCGGCGACGCTGGGGTGAAAGCGACAGTCGAGGCGCTCGCCTCGCATTGGAAGCAGCGAGAGAATTGACGCACGAGGGACGCCAGCTTGGCCGAGCAAACAGAAACACCGAAGAAAACCCGGGCCGAACCCGCCAAGGGGAGATCGACGGATGCGAAAAGCCGCGCGGCGCGGCAATCGCAAACCGCGCGCAATCGCTTTCTGATCCTGCTGTTCCTGTTCGTCTCGGTGCTCGCCGCTTCCGGCTACCTGCTGATGCAACTTGCCGTCATGCAGGGGCGGCAGGATGAGCTGGCCGGCGAGAACGCCGGGCTTTCCGAAACCATCGCGGCACAGACGGCAACGATCGAATCAATGCAGACGCAGATCGCCGAGCCTGCGGAACCGGCGCCGATGGATATGACTCCCCTGCGCGAAATGGAACAGCGGCTGCGCCAGGAAACCGACGCGCTGCAACGGCAACTCGGTGAAGTCAGCGCGGCGCAGCGTAATTTGCAGGTGCAGCCGGAACTCGGCTGGAAGATTCGAGAAGCCGAATACCTGTTGAATCTCGCAAACCTGAAACTGCAACTCGAAAACGATGTCGACGGCGCTATCGTCCTGTTCGAAAGCGCCGACCGGGCGCTCGCGGAAGCGCAGCGCGATGGCGTGCTTTACATTCGCCAGACGATCGCCGAGGAAATCGCGCAACTGCGCGCGCTTGAACCGCTGGACCGGGAGGGCATCTATTTCCGGCTGGAAAGCCTGGCCGGCGCAATCGCCCAACTCGACATGCTGCAAAGTCTGCGTGAATCAATAGCCGCGGGTCGAGACTCGGAACCGGAACCCGTGGCGGACGGCGGATTCATCGCCGCCGGGCTGGAGTTTCTCGGCGATGTATTCGTCTGGCGCAGATGGGACGAACGTCCCGAGTTCGAACTCGTCGCCGGACAGGAAGAATTCGTCCGGGAATCGATCCGCCTGCAGATCGAGCAGGCTCAACTCGCGCTGTTGATGCGCGATGAAGCGATGTTTCGCGCAAGCCTGCAAGCCGGTCTCGAACAACTACTGAGTTATGCCGGCGCCGGCGGCGGAAGCGCGGCCGGTCTCGCCGGGGAATTCAACGAATTGCTGCTGATCAACATTGCGCCGCAACTGCCGGTGTTGAATCAATCGCTGAACCAGGTCGGCGAATTCCTGGCCGGCGACCCACAATGATCCGGCTGTTCGTCTATGCCCTGGCGGCCATCGTCCTGGCGCTGCTGGTCATCGTATTCACCGATCTGCCCGCCGACCCCGGCTATCTGCTGTTCGCTTTCGGCGACTACACCTTCGAAACCAGTCTCCTCGCGCTGACAGTGGCGGCAGTGGCGATTTACCTGATCTACCGCCTGCTGCGAATGCTGCTCGAATGGATCAATCCCTGGCAACTGATGCGCGCAAGCCAGCGGGTCGGCAGCCTGTTCAACGCCGGCCGCCGCGGCAAGACAGAGGAAGGCATGATGGCCCTGTTCCGCGGCAACTGGCAGTCGGCCTACAACCTGCTGATGCAAGGCAGCAGCGAGCGCGAAGCGAGCGTCGTCAACCATCTCGCGGCGGCATTCGCCGCGCACAAGCTCAAACAGCCCGAAATCTGGACCAATTCCCTTGAAACCGCGGAAAGGCGCTATCCCCACGCGCGCTCAACCGTGGGAATAGTGCGCGCGCATCTGCTGCAGCACGGCGGTCATTCCGACCAGGCGCTGAAGGCCATCAACAACTTGCGCAAATCGGTACTGAACGACGCCTCGCTGCTCGGCCTGCTAAAGCAAGTCTATATCGACCTGGAGGACTGGGACGAACTGGAAAAACTGCTGCCGGTACTGGACCGCAACAAAATGCTTGATGAGGCCGAACTGCTGCGCCTGCGCCGGCATATCTTCGCCCAGCGCCTGCATGCTACCGGGGCCGGCCGCGATGCCAGTCTCGACCGCGAAGAAAGCCTCGCCAAATTGCGGCAAATGTGGAAAAAGGCGCCAACCGAGTTCCACCAGTCACCCGCGCTGGTAAGCCATTACGCCAGGCTCACATTGCGCCAGAAAGGAGGAAAGGAAGCCGCGGCAGCAATCGAACACGCGTTAACCGCACATTGGAACAGCGAACTGATCGAACTCTACGGCAGCCTCCCACTCGGCGACGACATGCGCCGCCTGAATCTGGCCGAGGAATGGCTAGAAAAACACAAGGAAGACGCCGGCCTGCAACTCACCCTCGGCCGCCTCTGCCTCCGCAACGAGTTATGGGGCAAAGCCAAGGAATACCTGCAAGCAAGCATCACCCGCCAACCCACAGCCGCCGCCCACGGAGAACTAAACCGACTACTGGAAAACCTGGGCGAAACAGCAGCCGCCAAAACCCACCTGGACCAATACCGCCAATTAGCCGCCGAACCCCTCCCCAACTTGCCCCAGCCAAAATCGAAACCACCCACCCCTGATTGACCCACCGCAGGAAGTGAGATTCTGCACAATGTGAGTCGCCGTTGGGTTGTGGCGGGTGTAGCGGGCGTGCGAGGCAGGACGCCGAGCCCGAAGCCTACAGGGACGTATTTACGGCGTCCGCTACACCCGCCACAACCCAACGGCGATGGATCGAAGCCCCAAAATCAATCGAGGCCCAATAATGGCCATAACTCATCAATTTTGGCTTTGACTTCCTCGCTCATTGTGATCGGCCGCCCCCATGTGCGCTCAGTTTCGGCCGGCCATTTGCTGGTCGCATCCAGCCCCATCTTGGAGCCCAGACCCGCAACCGGCGAGGCGAAATCCAGATAATCGATCGGAGTGTTGTCGATCAGCACCGTATCCCGAATCGGATCCATGCGCGTGGAAATGGCCCAGATCACCTCTTCCCAGTTACGGATATCGATATCCTCGTCGACCACGATAACGTACTTGGTATAGATGAACTGACGCAGAAAGGACCACATGCCCATCATGACGCGCTTGGCGTGGCCCGGATACTGTTTCTTGAGACCCACCACGGCGACCCGGTAGGAACAGGCCTCGGGCGGTAGCCAGAAATCGACGATTTCCGGAAATTGCTTCTGCAGCAGCGGCACGAACACCTCGTTCAGCGCCACGCCGAGCATCGACGGTTCGTCCGGCGGTTTACCGGTATAAGTGCTGTGATAGATCGGATCGGGCCGATGGGTTATGCGTTCGATGGTGAAAACCGGAAAAGTCTCGACTTCGTTGTAATAGCCCGTGTGATCGCCATAAGGCCCTTCCTCGGCGGTCTCATCAGGATCGATCGTGCCTTCCAGCACGATCTCGGCGCTCGCCGGGACCTGCAGATCGTTGCCGATGGATTTGACCACTTCGGTCTTGCTGCCGCGCAGCAATCCCGCGAAGGCGTATTCCGAAAGCGTGTCGGGCACCGGCGTCACCGTGGCGAGAATCGTCGCCGGGTCGGCGCCCAGGGCAATGGATACCGGAAACGGCTGCCCCGGATTACCCGCCCTCCAGTCGCGAAAATCAAGCGCGCCACCGCGATGCGGCAGCCAGCGCATGATAAGTTTGTTGCGCCCGAGCACCTGCATGCGGTAGATGCCGAGGTTCTGTCTTTCCTTTTCCGGCCCGCGGGTGATGACCAGAGGCCAGGTCACGAGCGGCGCGGCGTCCTCAGGCCAACAAGTCTGCACCGGAAACATGCCGATATCGACATCGTCGCCTTCGATGACGACCTCCTGGCAAGGCGCGGACTTCTTCACCGCCGGGCTGACATGCAAGGCGCGGCGATAATTGGGCAGATTCTCCCAGAGATCCTTCCAATCCTTCGGCGGGGCGGGTTCGCGCAGAAAGGCGAGTAACTTGCCGACCTCGCGCAAGCCTTCCAGATCCTCGCGGCCCATGGCCAGGGCGATGCGGCGCGTGGTGCCGAACAGGTTCGCGAGCAGCGGAACCTTCGAGCCTTTCGGGTTCTCGAACAGCAGGGCGGGCCCACCGGCGCGCAAGGTGCGATCGCTGATTTCGGTGACTTCGAGAACCGGATCCACTTCAGCGGATATGCGTCGCAACTCGCCCTGCTCTTCGAGCATGGCGATAAAATCACGCAGGTCCCTGAATGCCATGGTCTGGCCTTGAGGATTACGGGGCGGACTAACTTCGCCGCATGGACTTGAAGAATTCCTCGTTGGTCTTGGTGTTCTTCAACTTGTCGAGGATGAACTCCGTAGCCTGCACGTCTTCCATGGAGGAAAGCAGCTTGCGCAGAATCCACATGCGTTGCAGCTCCTCTTCGGTGGTCAACAGGTCTTCGCGGCGGGTGCCGGAACGACGCACGTTGATCGCCGGGTATACGCGTTTTTCGGCGATCTTGCGGTCGAGATGAAGTTCCATGTTGCCGGTGCCCTTGAACTCCTCGTAGATCACTTCGTCCATCTTCGAGCCCGTCTCGATCAGGGCGGTGGCGATAATGGTCAGGCTGCCGCCTTCCTCGAGGTTGCGCGCGGCGCCGAAAAAGCGCTTCGGCCGCTCGAGGGCATGGGCGTCGACGCCGCCGGTGAGCACCTTGCCTGAAGAGGGCTGGGTTGTGTTGAAGGCGCGCGCGAGGCGCGTCATCGAATCGAGCAGAATGACCACGTCTTCCTTGTGCTCGACGAGGCGCTTGGCCTTTTCGATGACCATGTCGGCCACTTGCACGTGTCGAGTCGGCGGCTCGTCGAAAGTGCTCGCCACGACTTCGCCGCGCACCGAACGCTGCATTTCGGTAACTTCCTCGGGCCGCTCGTCGATCAGCAGCACGATCAGGCGGCATTCGGGATTGTTACGGGTAATCGACTGGGCGATATTCTGCAGAATCAGGGTCTTGCCCGCCTTGGGCGGCGATACGATCAGGCCGCGCTGGCCCTTGCCAATGGGGGCGGAGAGGTCGATGATGCGGGCGCTGAGGTCTTCGGTGCTGCCGTTTCCGATTTCGAGTCCGAGCCTGTCCTGCGGAAAAAGCGGGGTGAGGTTTTCAAAAAGAATCTTGTGCTTGGCGGTTTCGGGGACGCTGAAGTTGATTTCGGAGATCTTTAGCAGGGCAAAGTAGCGTTCGCCGTCTTTCGGGGGCCGGATCTTGCCGGAGATCGTGTCTCCCGTACGTAAATTGAACCGCCTTATCTGACTGGGAGACACGTAAATGTCGTCCGGACCGGCAAGATAGGACGAGTCAGCCGATCTTAGAAAACCGAAACCATCCTGCAATATTTCGAGAACGCCGTCGCCGTAGATGTCTTCGCCGTTCCGGGCGTGCCGCTTGAGCAGGAAAAAGATGATGTCCTGCTTGCGCGTTCGGGCTACGTTGTCGAGCCCCATTTCATGAGCCGTGTCGAGCAGCTCGGCTATCGGTTTCTGTTTGAGTTCTGTCAAATTCATGAGGGATTTACCGCCTGGATCAGGCGCGGCCTGCTGGACCGTCTGGTCGGTCTGCGAAGCGCGCGCGTCGGATGGAACCCGATTTACGGAAAGTTGAGAAATTTTCAGTTACCGCCGTTTACGGAAATTGCGAATGAGTCTGAACCGGACCTGACCGGGACGAGGTTGAATCCAGTGAATTTGTCCGGCAGGGGAAACCCTGCGCTTACACTTGTGGCCGCGATTGAAGGCCAGGGTCCGGATCGGGGCTTTAATTATTTCCCGGTTTGCAGCCCCTTTGCAAACGAACCCGGGAATTCCGGGAGGCCCAGCCTGCAATATCGGGGCGATCCGGGAAACTTGGCGCGCAGTGTAAAGCAAAGTTTTACGGATAACAAGCAAGCGGCAGTTCGGTGACGTTCTTGATTTCGGTTACGGCCATGTGCGAGTGCAACTCCCGGATCAGCGGACTGGCGGCAAGAGTATTGCGCATGAAGCGTTCGTAGTGCCGTATGTCCCGGGTCACGATCTTCAGCAGGTAATCCCAGATGCCGGCCATTGTGTAGCACTCGACGATTTCCTCGTGGCCGGAAATTTCCCGCTCGAATGCGATCAGGTTCTGGCGCCCGGTGGATGTCAGGTTGACGGTGGCGAATACAACCACATCGAGGCCGAGGGCAGCGCGGTCGAGCAAGGCCACGCGGCCCTTGATCAGGCCCGACTGTTCGAGCCGATTGATGCGGCGCCAGCAGGGCGATTGAGAAAGGTTCACCCGCTCCGCGATTGCCGCCGTACTCAGCGTGGCGTCCGCCTGCAACAGTTTCACGATTGCCTGGTCGTATTTGTCTAGCTCAATCGGCATATTTATTCCGTTTCTGAAAGATATACAGATAAGTTATCCAAATAATACGGGTGATCCCGGCTAATTTAAATAATCTTGTTACGGTGTTTGCGAGAAAATACACATTTTCCGCAGGGAATCCGAAATGACCGTGTTTGCCCACCCATCATTCAGCGACCATGAACTGGTCGCTTTCCACCATGATCGCCGCAGCGGCCTGAAAGCGATCATCGCCGTACACAACACTGCGCTCGGACCGGCCGTTGGCGGCTGCCGCATGTACCCTTACGCAGGCGAAGCGGACGCCCTGCACGATGTCTTGCGGCTCTCCAGGGGGATGACGTACAAATCCGCTCTCGCGGGGCTGCCCTTCGGCGGCGGCAAATCCGTAATTATCGGTGACCCGCGAAAGCAGAAATCCCGGGCGCTACTGGAAGCCATGGGAGACTTCGTTCATTCCCTCGGCGGCCGTTACATCATTGCCGAAGACGTCGGCACCGGCGTTGGGGACATCCGCGCAATTGCCCGCAGAACGCCGTATGTGGCCGGCCTGGATGACAACGAGCACGGCGGCGACCCGTCGCCGAGCACGGCTTATGGCGTGTTTCTCGGAATTCGCGCGGCGGTGCGCCACCGCTATGGCAAGGAAAGCCTGAAAGACTTTGCGGTTTCAATTCAGGGGCTCGGCCACGTCGGATTCAAGCTTGCGCGCCTGCTCATCGAGGACGGCGCCACCGTCTACGGCGCCGACATCAATGCCGCCAATCTGGAACGCGCCGCGGCGGAACTGGGCGTACGGCCGATAAGCAGCGATGAAGTCTTGTTCCTGCCCGTGGATGTGGTCGCGCCCTGCGCCATGGGCGCGGTCTGGAACGCCGACAGCATCCCCAGACTGCGCACGGGCATAGTTTGCGGCGCCGCCAACAACCAATTGGCTACGCCGGAAGACGGAGAGCGCCTGCGTCAATCAGGCGTTCTGTACTGCCCGGATTTCGTCGTCAATGCCGGCGGCATCATTGAAGCGCATCACCAGCGCCAGTGTTCCAGCGAGTGCGACAGGCTCACGCATATCGGGCGCATCGAAACCACGCTCGCGGAAGTGTTCAGGCTTTCCCGCGACAGGCAGGTTTCCACCGAACTGGTTGCCAAGGGAATGGCGGAGGATATCCTTCGTGCCAGGGATGGCACAAACCAATCAATAGCCGCTTGAGACTCGCACAGTGGCGAGGGATCAGAGAAGACCGTCGACGAAAGCGGACAATTGCGACTTGGACACGGCGCCGACCTGGGTGCCGGCGACGTCGCCGTTGTTGAACACGATCAGTGTCGGGATGCCGCGGATGCCGTAGCGGGGAGCGGTTTCGGTATTCGCGTCCACGTCCATCTTGCAGACTTTCAACTTGCCCTGGTATTCGTCGGCCAGTTCTTCAAGCACGGGGGCTATCATTTTGCAGGGACCGCACCATTCCGCCCAGAAATCCACGAGTACGGGGCCCTCGGCCTGCAATACATCCTGCTCGAAACTGTCGTCTGATACGTGAACGATATTTTCGCTCATGGGAACTCCTGGGGGAACAAATCAGAGGCGTATGATAAGGGCTGTCCGCCAGGATTCAAGCGGCCCCTGACAGATTCTGCGACTTCGCGCAGAATGACACGCGGGAGACGCGGGAAGGCGCGGAGTGACCGCAATACAATCGTCATTCTGCGCGGAGCGAAGCGCAGTCGCAGAATCTCAGCTCAATAGCCGGGCAGCCGCAGGTGCGAAATAGGTCAGAATGCCGTCGGCGCCGGCGCGCTTTATGGCGAGCAGGGATTCGAGCATGACCGCGTCGCCGTCCAGCCAGCCGTTTTCCGCCGCCGCCATGTGCATGGCGTATTCGCCACTGACCTGGTAGACGAAAGTCGGCACGCCGAACTCGTCCTTCACTCGCCGCACGACATCGAGATAGGGCATGCCCGGCTTGACCATGACCATGTCGGCGCCTTCGGCGAGGTCGAGCGCGACCTCCTGCAGGGCCTCGTCGCTGTTTGCCGGATCCATCTGGTAGCTATACTTGTTGCTTGCGCCCAGCGTGCCGCTCGAACCGACCGCGTCGCGAAAGGGGCCGTAATAGGAAGATGCGTACTTGGCGGAATAGGCCAGAATGCGGGTATGGATGCTGCCTTCCTGCTCGAGCGCCGCGCGGATGGCGCCTATGCGCCCGTCCATCATGTCCGAAGGCGCCACGATGTCGGCCCCGGCCCGGGCCTGTGACAGCGCCTGTCGCACCAGGGCGTCGACGGTTTCGTCGTTAAGCACATATCCGCCGTCGTCGATAATCCCGTCCTGGCCATGGGTCGTAAAAGGGTCGAGCGCAACATCGCAGATCACGCCGAGTTCGGGCAGGGCCGATTTCAGTTCGGCGACCGCGCGTTGC
Organism: Pseudomonadales bacterium; assembly: GCA_963666325.1. Taxonomy (GTDB): domain Bacteria; phylum Pseudomonadota; class Gammaproteobacteria; order Pseudomonadales; family Pseudohongiellaceae; genus UBA9145. The sequence continues at coordinate 2,708,467 of OY762706.1, read as the reverse complement.
ACGAGCCCGTCGGGATTCCAGGCTTCGCGGCCGTCGAGAGTCCTGGCGTCATCGGCCGGCGAGGGAAACAGGGCAAGCGCCGGAATGCCGAGCGCCGCGGCTTCCTTCGCTTCCTTGAGCAGTTCGTCGACGCTCAGCCGGGAAACGCCGGGCATGGATTCCACCGGCTGTCGCTCCCCGGCGCCTTCGACGATAAACACCGGCCAGATCAGGTCATCGGGCGTGAGAAGATTCTCCCGCATCAGCCGGCGGCTGAACTCGTCGCGCCGCATGCGCCGCATGCGAGTGATCGGGAACTTGCGGTCCGAAGATGAATTGGCCAATTCAGGGCTCCTGCACTATATTAGCGCCGCGAGAACTTATGCTTCGGCATAGGGAAGCGAAACATACCATATGCAGTCCCCGGCTCCACAGTTCAATCGCCGCCTCATGAGACTCACGGCCTCCGATTCCAAGGTAAGCAAATGAAAAAAGTAAGACTCCTGATAGTAATACTTGTCGCCGCTGTGCTGGGTTCGTGGTTCGTGTTCGACCTGGAGCGCTACGTCAGCCTCGAATTCGTGCAATCGCAATTGGGCGCCTTGCAGACGTTTACACAGGAAAATTTCGCCTTGACGGCGCTGATCTACTTTTCCGTGTACGTGGTCATGGCCGCGTTTTCGATTCCCGGCGCCCTGATGATGACCTTGCTCGGCGGCGCCTTGTTCGGGTTGCTTTGGGGAACCTTGATCGTATCCTTCGCCAGCAGCATCGGCGCTACCCTGGCGTTCCTGATCGCGCGCATGCTGCTCCACGACTGGGTCCAGAACCGTTACGGGGACAAGCTGGCGCCCATCAATCGCGGTATTCGCAAGGACGGCGGATTTTACCTGTTCACAATCAGAATGGTGCCGCTTTTCCCGTATTTTCTGGTCAATCTGGTGATGTCCCTGACCCCGATAAAACCGGGAACTTTCTATGTCGCAACCCAGAGCGGCATGTTGCTGGCCACAGCGGTATTCGTGAACGCGGGGTCCGAACTCGCAAGCATAACCTCGCTGTCGGGACTCGTTAGCGGCTCGGTGCTTTTTTCCTTCGCCCTGATCGGAGTGATGCCCTTGCTGGCGCGCTTCATCGTTGCCGGAATTCAGCGCCGCAAACTTTCGCGCAGGTTCGGACGGCCGCGCAAGTTCGACGTAAATACGGTCGTCATCGGTGGCGGCTCCGCCGGACTCGTTTCATCACTCATAGTCGCGGGCGCCCGGGCGAAAGTCGTGCTGGTCGAACAGGCCCGCATGGGCGGCGACTGCCTCTACACCGGCTGCGTGCCGAGCAAGTCGCTGCTCCGCAGCGGCCATGTCAAGCGTCTGATCGACAATGCATCCGACTTTGGAATCAGGGACGCAGACGCGAGCGTCGATTTCCCGGCCGTAATGGAGCGGATACGAAAGATCATCGCCCGCATCGAACCACACGATTCACCGGAACGGTTCACTTCTCTTGGCGTCGAGTGCGTATCGGGCCAGGCAAAAATCGAATCGCCCTACGTTGTCAGTGTGGGCGAACGCAAGATCTCGACCCGCTCGATCATACTGGCAACGGGCGCGCGCCCGCTGGTACCTTCGATTCCCGGACTGGATCAGGTGGATTACCTGACTTCCGATTCGGTATGGAACCTGGAAAGCCTGCCGGAGCGGTTGCTGGTAGTGGGCGGCGGACCCATCGGCTGCGAGATGTCGCAGGCGTTCAGCAATCTCGGCTCACGGGTTACCCAGGTGGAAATGGCGCCGCGCATTCTCTTTCGCGAGGACCCGGAAGTTTCGGAATTGCTTGCCGAACAGTTTCAGCGCCAGGGCATCAATGTGCTGACCGGTCACAAGGTCGTTCGATTCGGCAGCGACGAAAACGGCCATTTCATGGAAGCGGAGTACGAAGGCGATTTCGTACGTGTGCATTTCGACCGGGTTCTGCTTGCGCTCGGACGCAAACCGAATGTGGAAGGATTCGGACTGGAAGAACTGGAGATGCCACTCACTGCCGGGGGCTCGGTCGAAGTCAATCAATACCTGCAAACCGCCTACCCCAACATCTATGCCTGCGGCGATGTCGCCGGCCCGTTCCAATTCACGCACATGGCTTCGCATCAGGCCTTTTTCGCGGCCATGAACGCCCTGGCCGGCGGCTGGCGCAAAGTGAGTTACAAGGCAGTGCCCTGGGCAACGTTCACCAGCCCGGAAGTGGCCCGGGTCGGTCTTTCGGAAGAGGAAGCGCGGGAGCAGGGCGTCGCTTTCGAAGTTACGCGCTACGATCTGGATATGCATGACCGCGCACTGGCCGATGGGTCAAATCAGGGATTTGTGAAGGTTCTGACCGTACCCGGCAAGGACCGCATTCTGGGCGCCGTAATCGTCGGCCACCACGCCGGGGAACTGATAGGCGAATTCGTGCTGGCCATGACTCATGGCATGGGGCTTGGCAAGATCGCCGCGGCGACGCATATCTATCCGACGATGCTGGAAGCCAACAAGTTTGCCGCCAATGCCTGGCGCAAGGCGCATATGCCGAACTCGGTATTCCCCTGGCTGGAGAGATATTTCCGCTGGCAGCGGGGTTAAAGAAATAAAATAATGGGTTTTTGATAAGCGGAAATGCTTGTCCCAAAGGTTTGTGAAGATATAATCACACGCTGGAATGGTCCCCGGCTTCGGGGATCCAAAAAAAAAGGGAGCGATCACAAAATGAAATATCTGCTTGCATCCGTGTTTCTGTGTTCCGTATGGGGACTTACCTCAATGACTGTCCATGCATCGGGTTCGATCATGGCCGGCACGGGAATCAGCCCAAGAGACGCTTATACGCTCGGAAAGGCGCTGACTTTTCAAAAACTCGCCTGCGCTGACTGTCCATTGCAGGCAGGCGACCTTGACCGGACGCGCGCCGAAAGCCTGAGAGCGAGCCTCGAAGCCAGGGATGCCGCCTCAAAGCCGGGCACGCCCGACGATCAGTACATACTCGTGCTGTGCCCCGGCGACGAGTCAAGTGGCTGCGACAGCGAAGTGGATGAACAGGAACTGGTTCACTATTACCTCACCCGGCGGTTCAGACTGTAGCCGCGACGCATCCCCGCGAAATCAAGCGGATCACCAAAACAGGTTGGCAGTCTGAAAAAGGAGCTTTGCCATGAAAAAAATAAGCAGGATAGTTGTTTTCGCCATCGCGGCGGTCAGCGGTGCGCAAGTACTGGCTGCCGGATCGCCCTGGCTTCCGGCGCCGCAAGGCGGAAATGTCGCCGTTTCGTATGTCAGTCAGGAAGCTACCGAATTTTTCCGTCAGACTTCGAAAGTTCCCACTCCGGGCGGCGGACACGAGCTGTCACAGAACACTTTCTGGGTTGCCGGCACGTACGGAATTTCCGATGCCGTAGCGTTCGATTTTCAATTGGGGCGGGCGGAAAGCTCTTACGCCACAGGTGAAGGTCTGCCGCCGTCCAGAGCCAACATTTCCGATCTCACCGACATCAACCTGGGAATAACCTGGCGGGTTGTCGATGAAGTCGTGAATCCGGACATGCCGAGCATAGCCTTGCGAGCCGGATTGATCAGGGCGGGAAACTATGAAACCGGATTGATCAATTCGATCGGCGACGGCGGCGATGGTTTCGAGCTGTCGGCCATGGCGGGCAGATTCGTCACAAACCGTTTCGCGGTCTCCGGCGAAATCGGTTATCGGGATCGGGATTCCGATACCCACGATATCCCGGCGAACTGGTTTTACCGTTTCCGCGCCGGCTACTTCTTTTCGAATCAGGTCAGCGTGAGCCTGAACTACGATATCGAGGACGCGACTTCAGGATTGAATATCGGCGTACCTCCGTTTTCGCCGACACGTTTCCCGGATCTCGAAGAAGACATTCACCTGCTCGGACCGGCAATCAACTTCGTCGTCTCCGACCAGGTCAATGTTTCCGCCACCTACGCCAAGGTAATCGACGGCCGCAACACCGCGGCCTCCGATGTCTTCGGCATTTCTCTCAACTACTCGTTCTTCTGATCAGTCGAGCTAGTTTGCCTGGGGCCGTCCATTCGGATGGCCTCAGGGTTGGTTCAGCGCCCAATCGTATTCGTATTCGATAAAGCCGAAAAAGTTGCTGAGTTGGTCGGCAAGTTCGGGTTCGGCATATTGCACCAGGTGGTCGATTACGGTTTCTTCACTGCTCCCGAAATCCTCCACGAACCATGTATAAATGCTCGAAATGACCATGAAATCCTCGTCGATGATGTCGACTCCACGCGGATGATTCACATATACCCGGGCGGCGCTATCAAGTAATTCCTCGGTGTTCCCGGCGGTAAACGCCGTAGTGATGAGATTCGGGCAGCCGATGCTGGCGCAATTTACGCCGTAGTGTATTCGGGGGTCGCGATAGATTGGCCGCAAAATGCCGTGCTCGATATTGTCCAGCGTGAGGTCGATGCCGGCCACTTGCGCGCGCACGTCTCCCCAGGGGCCGATCGGAATGAAGCCGCCGATTCCCAGCAGACTTTCACTGATTTCGCGAATGGTCTCCACGGGAAATTCTTCCATCACGGTTTTCACGGTCAAGGCGTTGTAGAAGTTAAACCAATAGGCTTTTTGCTCTGCCCGCGAGTACTGTCTTGGATCGAGTGACTGCAACATGTCCAGATAATCGTCCAGCCTGGCCCTGTCGTCAGCGCTGGCCTTGAGCGCTCCGTAATCGACCCGATTGACGCCCGATTCGTGTTCCAGCACGTATTCGTCGATCAGCAACTGCCAGGCGGTATGGTCGATTACTGACGCATTGGACTCATCGCTTGCGTCCCACACCGGAATCAACTCGGCCCTGTTTTGCGCACTGGCCGTGCCGGCAAATAAAGCCGCGCCGGCCAAACAAGCCATGGCGGCCATGATGGCGCCGGCACGGACTATTGCATTCGCTCCAGTCATATGGCGTTTCATTTCAGTTTTCCCCGGTTCCCGTTTTTTGTTCTTGCGTTGATTTTCCTGAATGGGCCAGCAATTTCAATTTGGCAATCGTGGACAGAATTCCCACGCTGGCGCCGACCACGCCCCTTACCGTGCCGCCCACCTTGGATTTGCCGAAGCGGCGGCGCGCGGTAGCTACCGGCACTTCCTCGATTCGCAGTCCGTGTTGAATCGCCTTCACCTGCATTTCCACTGTCCAGCCGTAGGCCTTGTCCCGCATACCGATCAGCTCGAGCGCATCGGTCCGGATCGCGCGGAAAGGACCCAGGTCGGTAATCCTGTGCCACCACAAAAGCCGTATCACCAGGCTTGCGACGTAGTTGCCGGCCAACTGCGGAACGGAAAGCGACCCCGGCTCCATTTTACCCAAAACACGTGAACCGATCGCCAGATCCGCTCCCGCGGCGATGGCATCGAGCAATTTCCCGGATTGCCCCACATCGCAGGACTGGTCGCCATCGACAAACAGTACCACGTCGACCGCCCGCAATTCCCTGATGCCGGTAAGACAGGCCATGCCATAACCCCTGACCGGCTCCGCGACCACGCGCGCCCCGGCTTGCCTGGCCGTGTCCGCCGTCGCATCGGTGGAGCCATTGTCACAGACCACAACGTCGTCGATCAGACGTTGCTCTTCCGAGCCCGAACGCAGCTCGAGCAAGGCGCCGACGACGACCCCGATGTTCTTCTCCTCATCAAGGGCCGGGATGACGACGCCGACACTCAGATTCCTGTACACGTCAACTCCACCTCTATCACGCGCCTTGACCGGTCATTGCATTTTGCCGCCGTCGCAAGTCGAGCAACAGCGCCGATCCGATCAGCCCGAATTCGAGCAAACGCGCCCAAAGCGGCTGCTCGTAGGCTTGCATGTCGGCATCGGTGAACAGGTTTAGTCCGGTTATATAACTCAGCAACACGGCAAGCGAGGCCGTCCAGGCCCAGGCGCTTGGATAAATCGCCGCGAACGGCAACAGCCATACCAGATACCAGGGGTTGATGACCGGGGACACGACCAGCAAGACCCCGAAAAGCAAGTCACCGCGCGGTACCTGGAATTGTTGCCGCGAAATGTATTGCCGGGCGTACGCGAGCCAGAACCCGGCATATGCCAGCCCCAGCAGGATTCGCGCGTCGAATCGGTCCATGACGGTTGCAAGCAATCCGAAGACAGCGGAATTGAATTCCCATTCCCTCGCGAAAATGAAGAGGGATTGAAGATCGGTGCCTCCCATGATCGCGAACGGCGCATACAGTGCTGCTATCGTGGCAACGAAAATGCCCCAGTGAACCAGCCGGGCGCGAGCCAGCAGCAACGGCGCGAGAACAACCGCGAAAACCTTTGCGCCGGCAGCCAGACCCAGCAGGACAGCCATGCCGCGCCACCGATTTTCCTTCGCCAGTACTATCGCGGCCAGCAGCAGGAACACGCCGATTCCATCAGGATGGGCGGTAAACGCTATTTCCTTGACGATCAAGGGGCACCAGGCGTACAGCATCACGTTGCGCGGCGTAGTCAACCGCAGCAGCAACGCTATCGTGGCCAGGTCCAGCAGGATGAGAAGCAATTGTACGGATTCTATTCTCGCCGGCTGTATCCAGTAGCCGAGCAGGAATACGAACTGCGTGACGGGCGCATAAATGGTCTGCAAGTCGGGATTGTTGACCTGGCTCAGGATCGCCTGGAAAGCCGCGGGCACGGCCGGGTCGACGAAGAACTCTTCCGGAGCGACGCCATAAGGCGTGCCCGCGGTGGCGAAACGGAAACCGTCCCAAAGGTACCGATAGAAATCGTCTTCCAGCAGCGGCCCCCCGTACAGGCCGCAAATGCGAAATGCCAACGCCCAGAATACAAGCCGGCTGACGGGAATGGGCTCGTCCCGACGTACCGCGAACAGATACAGACCGATTACCGGCAATCCGGTCCATGCGATCAGCGCGAAAAACTGCGCCAGCTCCGGTTCCCCGGGTTGCCTGGCCAGAAGCGCCAGCGCCAGATAACTGATCGCACAGAAAAGCCCAACAAGGTCTACCAGGCCCAGTGGACTAGTACGCATCGATCTCGCTGCAGGACGAACCGTGGGCAAAACAGCTATAGCAGCGGTGATGATGCAACATGATACGCACGCCTTCGGCCTCGCTCAGACTGCCGCCGAGATCGAAGGAATCGTCGTCATCGACCAGCGTGCAGGCATACACCCGCATGAGGCCATTCTTCTTGATTACCATTTTCGAAAAATGGCACATGAAGTTTGCCCGGGTTTCCCCGGTATGGAAGGTGGTCATGCAATGTTCGGTTATGGCCGGAACGTGCGGATGAGCGCCTGGCGTAAGGAAATCGGGGAACGAAACGATATGAGTATCCCCCGGCAATCCGTGTCGAATACATAGCTCGCGAAAAACGCGGTCGACTACACCGGTATCTTCATCGTCATCGCGCTGCCGGGCAACGGATACCTTGAATCCGCGCCGATGCAGTTCTTCCAGGCCCTGCCAGGCCTTGCGGTAGTTGCCGGCGCCGCGACCGGCGTCGTGCCGCGCTTCATCGGCATAGTCGATGCTGACCCGGAAAGACAGCGGATGCGGCAAACCCGCCAGCGTCTCGATGGCCGGCAGTCGTTGCAGCACCGGCTCGGTGCCATTGGTCAGCACCAGGCAGGGATTGTGGCGCAAGGCGTAGTCGAGAATACGGACCATATCCTTGACGATAAACGGCTCGCCACCAGTGAAGGAAAACTGTTTCACACCGAGGGAAACGGCTTCATCCATCCAGGGGCGGGCGTCATCCAGCGTGATCCTCTCCAATCGCCCGTCGCCCGGCTTCGAGCCTTCCAGGCAGAACGGGCAGGCGAGATTACAGGCCGTGCCGGTATGGAACCAGAGTTCCGCCAGGGGTCCGGGTTGAACATATCCCACCGAACTTTCGGATGGGTCGCTGCGGGCAAGTATGGCGCCCATGAATCAGTCCCCAGCAGTCTGCGCCCATTGATCGCGAAACAGCATGAACATGCAGGTTGCGAACAGCATTACGAAAGCGACCATGGCCATTTCGGGAATGGTCAGCAGGCCGAGAAAGCGGAATTGCACTTCGGCGCAATTGCCGTCGCCTTGCAGCAGGAAGTTCAGGGCGTCGACCAGCGGGAAGTTTTGCAGCAGGTAGTTCAGGCCGGGGCCGCAGGCGGGAATCTGGTCTTCGGGCAAGTGTTGCAGCCAGATCTGCCTGCCGGCGAAATAGCTGCCGAAAATGGTCATCGCCGCCGCCACGCCGGCATAGATGCGCTGCCCTTTCAGGCTCGGATTGTGTATCGCCCCGGCGAGACAGGTCACGCCGCAAAGAACGATGAATATGCGCTGGCTGATGCAAAGCCCGCACGGCGGCAGAAACATGGCGTACTGCATGTACAGCACGATGCCGATGGTGGTAACGCTGAAGACAAAAATCGCGAAATTCAGTATGCGATTGTCAGGAATTGCCAGTCTCATCTATCTCTCTCTCCCATCTCCCCCACGGGCCAATGGTAACTTATGCCTCGCTTTCGTGGATAGCATGGCTCAGCGGCTCCCAGGCGTTCCAGTCCCGCAGAAATTCGTCGAAAGTCTGCTTGTCCGCGGCTTCCACCTCGCGTTGCCGAACGAGCGATTCCGCGGCGGTCGTCTCCATCAACTCGCGTACGTCCTTGCCCAGGGGCTCCGCGGTCAGGGATTTCGCGTGCCGCTTTGACGCCGCCATCGAGAATTCGCAGAAGCTCAAGTCGTCGCGCTCCATTTCCGCCAGCATCCTGGCCGATGGCGTAAGCGACGGATCCTGAATTTTCGCGGCCTGCCGCTCGACGCTGTCCAGATAACCTCCGCCATGGAAATAATCCATCAGCGCGGCGCTGTGCTTCATGTCGTCGAGAAATTCCCCGGCCCAGGCATCGAGCCGGGCCGGCTTGCCGCCGCGCTTGAGTTCAAGCGAAGTGTCGCGGCCTTCTTCCACCACGCGCAGGATATTGTCCGACACTTCGAAGAACTCCGCGCGATTGCATTGCGGGCTTTCGCTCAGCAAGCAATGCAGCAGAAAGGTATCGAGGAAGCGCACTTGCTCGGCGTCGATGCCGAGCGGCAGAAAGGGGTTGAGATCCAGCGCGCGCAACTCGACATATTCAATGCCATGCAGCACGAGCGCGTCCAGCGGCCGCTCGCCGACGCGCGCCACCCGTTTGGGACGAATCGTGCTGTAGAACTCATTTTCCAGTTGCAGCAGGTTGACGTTGATCTGGCGGTAACTGCCGTCGACCTTGTGGCCGATTTCCTCGTAAGGCGGATACGGCTTCCTGATGGCGTCCTGCAGGCATTCCACGTAAAGCGGCAAATCGTTGTAGCAGACGAACAGCGATTTCTGCGCGTCGCTCTGGTAACCCAGCCGCCCCATGCGCAGACAGGTAGCGTTGGGCAGATACATCGTTCCCGATTCCATTCGCTGCAATCGGTGTTCGCGGCCTTCGACGAAACTGCTCGCCGCCGCCGGCGAAGCGCCGAACAGGTAAAGCAGCAGCCACGAATGGCGATGGAAATTGCGGATCAGATGCAGATAGCTCTCGGTGCGGAAGTCCTGCAAGCTACCGTCGAAGCCGACGATGCGCTGGTAAGGTTGCCAGAACTCGTCGGGCATGGAAAAGTTGTAATGCAGCCCGGCGATGGCCTGCATGAGACTGTCGTAGCGATACGAAAGCCCGGTGCGATACAGGCGCTTGAGCTGGCCGATGTTGGAACTGCCGTAACTTGCGATCGGCACCTCGCCTTCCATTCCCGCCGGACAAGGCATGCTCGAAGCCCAGAGAATCTCGCCCTTCTCCATGTTCGCCAGCGTGAAACGATGAATGTCTTCCAGCATTCCCAGGCAGCCGTCGATGCTCTGATCCTTGGGCGTAATGAATTCGAGCAGGGCTTCGGAGAAATCGGTGGTGATGTACGGGTTCTTCAGTGCAGAACCGAGCGCCGCCGGGTGCTGCCGCCGCGAAATACGTCCCTCGGGCGTAACCCGCAGACATTCCTTCTCGATACCGCGGCAGATGGCGGTCCATTCAGGTTGAAAAAGGGGTAGCCCGTAGCGCTTCAGGGCAGCGTCGAAACCGTCAGCCACATCGACTCCGGAAAGGAAAAACAACGGTGCTTCGCAAAAGTCGCGGCATTATTGCAAAAATCGGGGGAGGGTGCGACTTGAGCGATCACGGTCACAATCGATACCGGACATTACCTTTTTCGATTTTTGCCTTACACTGGCGATTCGTCGGTCTTATAGGAAAATCTGCCATGCTTGGGGTGAATCGGCTTACTGCCACTGTCTCTGCCAAGGGGCGCATTATCCTGCCCAAGTCCATCCTACAGGCCCGCCGCTGGGAAGCCGGTACTCGCCTCGTCGTGGAGAATGGCCCTGAAGGCGTCCTGCTTAGGATTTCCCCGAAACTCGCCCGGAACAAGTATTCGGGTGTCTCTCATACAAGGGCAAAGCGAAGTCCATTGCTGAAATGAAGGCAGGCGTCATGGCGGAGGCAAAGAAAAGGCTCACGTACGAATGACACGAATATTGTCACTCGTCTTCCAACAAGAAACGTGATTGCCGAAATACCGCGGGGGTCAGAATGGGGACCGGAAAATCATCGGCCAGAATCAGAATATCGGAGTCACCCGTAACCAGCGCATCGGCGTTTCCGACGACAGCAAGTTCCAGAAACGGACGGTCAAACGGGTCGCGACAATTGGGGATGTCCAAGGCGCCGAATACGGAAACTGTCTCGCAAAACGGCAAGTAGTCATCCAACAAGTCCTGCTGCTCATTGGCGCCGAGCGCAAACTTGCGATAAGCGAGAACGCGTATCAGCTCCGCCGTAGTCTCTCGGCTCACAAGTGGATTTAGTCCGCCCGAGCGCCAGGCGCCACGCATCCACGAAAATGCGCCCGCCTGAAACAATAGCGCCGAAATCAACACGTTTGTGTCCAAGACCGCACGGACTGACTTCATTTGTCTGAACGAGCCCAGGCAACGGCGTCCGAAATGTCAGCTTCGGTCAATCCGAGTTCCGCCAGCTTCGCACGTACGCCATCAGCACGATTGACCCGGACCGGCGTCAGCACGATTCGTCCGTTTTCCGCGGTTACGTCAAAGTAGTCGGTAAGCTCAACGGCCGAGGTTACCGCTTTGGGTAGAGTCAACTGATTTTTGGATGTCAGTTTGGCGAGCATGACAGTCTCCAACTTTTCTGAATCAATGTAAGGAAAAAAGGATACCTTGTTATCGGGAAAAATTGAACCATGCTCCTCATAGCCGCAGATTAGTATCGTGAATGTTTTTTAAGGGGAGGGCGGTGATCGAGTCGGTCAATGAATATTCCAAGTCTCCCGGGTAAACCACCCATAGATGTTCCAAGCCAAGGTCTGCTATCGCCGTATGCATGGATCGGGTCGTGCGCGGCGCATCGCCGCCTTTGAATTCGAACCCCCAACGGCGGCCGCGGCGCAAAAGCATTAGATCCAATTCGGCGCCTCTTTGAGTGGCGTAAAAATACGCCTCATTGTCACCGTGGGCCAAGAGCGCTTGTTCCAGAGCAAAACCTTCCCAACTCGCTCCGTAACGCGGATGCAGATACAAATCCTCCAATTTCTCCAAACCCAACAAGTGGTGAAGAACGCCACTATCGCGCAAGTAGATTTTGGGCGATTTCACCAGTCGCTTGCCCATCGCCTCGAACCAGGGCGGCAATACGCGCAACATGAAAGAGCCCGCCAACAAATCGCGATAATGATTTACCGCTGTTGCGCTGACATCCATCGCGCGCGCTAATTCCGCGGCGTTCCAGGTTTGCCCGTGATAGTGGGCGAGCATTCGCCAGAAGCGTCCGAGAGCTTCTGGCGAGACTCTCGAACCCAGTCCGGGAATGTCGCGTTCCAGATAAGTGCGCGTAAACGCCCGCATCCAGCGCCGCCAAGCTGCGCTTGAAGGCGCCAGCCACGCGCGGGGAAATCCACCGCGAAACCAGAGCGATCGCTGGTTTTCCGCACCCACTTCCTCCAGGGAAAAGCCACCCGAATCCACAAACAAAATTCGTCCAGCCAAAGATTCGGAGGCGCCTTTGATCAAGTCCCACGACGCACTGCCAAGAAGCAGAAAAACAGCCTTGCGATCGCTGTCGTCGCATAGGGGGCGTAACAACTCGAACAAAGCGGGAACGCGCTGCACCTCATCGAGGATCACCAGGCCCTCGCACGAACGCAGCAGACTTTCGGGATGTTCGGCCAGCGCCTCCCGTGTCGCCGGCAGTTCAAGGTCGAACACGGCGGCACTTCCCGGCCACGCGGAAGCCACCTGTCGCGCCAGGGTTGTCTTGCCGACCTGACGCGCACCCAGCAAAGCCGTCACGGGAGCTTCAACGAGGCTTTCCATAACCGCGGAGAGCAATCGGTCGCGGGAAATTAATTGTTGCATTTCTTATCTCTAAAATATGATTTTCAACATTAAAACATGATGCGGATGGAGGATAAAGCGCTGTGGAGCAGAGCGCAGCTTGGACAAATTGACCAGCGACTTAGTTTCGCCTTCGATCCAAACTTGATGCGGAAAACAAACCGATGCCAAATATTGTGAAAAAAAGTTGGGGCCAGCGCTGACGCCAGGTCCATGGGCTAAAAACCTCTTTCCGTTGGCGATCAGCTTAGCTCATGAAATTGCGATTTACCCAATTTTGGGGTTGTTTTTCGGGACGACGTATGAGAGCGGATCAAAGCGAGCAAATCAGGCAGGCCTGGTCTTCGGGGTCGTCTTCGTCTTGTTCGAGGAGGAGGTCTTGCCAGCGCTTGTTCTTGTCCGCGGAGCTGGCGATGACGCCCAAATCCTTTCTGCGCTTTTCGGCTTTCGTTACAAGTTCGTCGAGGGTCCCTTCCCTGCTCCAGGTGTAGTTGCCGCTTCCTACGAGGCTGGTGCTGGCGACATCGAGATCATAGCGTTCGCGCTTGCGCATTTCGTAGAGCTTCGCTCGCTCGAAGAGTTCGGGGTGATTTTCCTTCAGACCGAGCCATTCGTCCTGGCGCTGGAAGAAGCAGAAATAGCAGCCTGACCTGGACCGCCACTTGTAGTATTCCGGAACGCCGACGGTTTCCTCCAGGAAGCGGAAGATGTCCGCCTTCACGATCCCGTCCTCGACGAAAGGAAATACCGCCTTGATGTTCGGTTTTGTGCTGATGTAGCCCTCTCGATGCTCATCCGCCCGTATTCCCACATACGTAACGACCGGGTCTTCCCCCACAAATCTTTCAAAAGGTTCGATTTTCATGGTCCGGGTACACCAGCGCTGCCGCGCCGAGGGGAGCATGCCGTTGTGGACCTTGAGCCAGTGATCGAACTCGCGGCCGGTGCTGAGGCGAGCGATCTCCTTGCCGAGCCAGGTTTCCAGCCGGTCGAGAAACTCGTAGGCCTCTTTCAGTTCGGCGCCGGCAACTGCCTGCGAGATTTGAAGACTTCTTTCGTGTGCCAAGCAACGAATTCTTGCGCGGGTCTTTCTTCAATTTTACGGGGCACGAAATTTAACCGCTTTTCGTGGAATTTGCCCAGAGCATCCTCAAATCCGGGGTCGGTAATGGATACATTCTCCGTCACAATGACCTTGAGTTCTCTCGGCAGTAATGTGAAAACACCCTTGTCAAAGAGTTTGTGATGCAGCGCGCAAAGCAAGAGTCCGTTACTAGATTCTGAGGGACCCGATGCCTGGTGCCATTTGATATGCGCCGCTTCCAGCGCAACCGGACTCCCCTCCAGTTTCACGGCAAACTCGCAGACTGCGCATCGACTCTCGTAAGCTTTCAGCACGATCCGGCGAAAACCCTCCTCCCGCTTCAGTCGCCGGGAAATGACGTACCCGGGATGAGCTTCCGCCACCGTAACCGGTTCGATTTCCGGCAATGCTGCCGAGATGCCGGCAACTCGCAAGATTTCTGCATGCAACGTCGCAGGGAAGTGTGAGTGCAGCAACATGCTCACCACACTCATGGCGGATGCGGGATTCTGGCGGAAAATTTGATCAATCGGTTGGGGAAATCCACCACGAATGTTGTGGCGGATCAAGCTTGGAGGCTTCGCATCTTTTCTAGTCGTCTCATCAACCAGTTCTGGCCGATCAATCTCCCAGACGCTGTCATTTCGAAGTCGCCAGAACGGGTATTCGGGACGTGGTCTTTTTCGGAATGGACCAAATTCATCGAGCAAGAATTTCAGTTCTTCTTGCAAGGAGGCATAAGTGGAAAGTCTTTCGTGTCCTTGCAGGCATCGACCAATTGCCAGAAGCACGAGTAGCGGTTTATTCGGTGCTCGGCTGCCTCCGACATTAAAGATTCTGAGTTGCCGGAACTGATCCAGAATTGGATCCAACTTCTTGATCTTGCTTACAGGACCCATTCGGCGATTTGTTGGTCCTGGCGCAAGCGTGCGCGCTGGTGGCGGGTGGCTTGATGGATTTCCTCAAGCGAAGGTTTGTCCGCGGTCAGGCCAGGCAGCGAATAGATGGCTTCCATGAAAAACTGTTCTTCACGAGGATTTTCGACCCACGCTTCAGACCACCAATCGATCATGCGATTGCGGGCTTCCATCAGGGTTTCCGCGGAAGGCAATCGGTCGCTTTTTCTTAAATTCACTTGTTCGGTTGCAGGAAGCAGATTCCACAAGTCGTTATTGCGCCAGCGCGCCCAAGGGAAACAATGGTCGATGTGAAGTGACTTTCTTATTCGCGCGGCGGACCAGACGCAGGTTAACGGTGAACCTGCATCTCGTATTTCCTTTGCTCTAAAGTATGCGGGCTTTGTATCCCGGCTGGCCTCGGCCCAATCGAAGGCCCGCTCGTCATTCCGCGCTGCGTCTGCGACCCCGTTCCAGCCGGCGGATAACTGCTTCCACTCGCGCACGATTACCGGGTCCAGCCAACATGCAAATTGACCCAAAGTCTGCCAGAGCATGGCAGGAATGCGGAAACGGCCAAACAGGTTCAGATACTCCCGCGACAAGACAACAGGCCTGGTTGAGCTGCGCACGGTCGAGAAGTCACATTTGAAAACCTGCTTGTCGTCGGCGCCCGGATAAGTGATGTAATGCGCCGGCATTATCTCGATATTGCGACAGGCATCGTTTATGGCTTTTGTAACTATGGCGGCTCGTTCCCGAGTGAATCGGGCGCCGAGTCTAAGGTCGGACAAGGAAAAATCTGACAGTTTGTAGAAGGCGTCCTTTGCCCAGCCATATCCACCTCGCCCAGGTGGTCGCTGGCGCAAATCGTGACGCAGCACCAACGGCCCATACAGCTTCAACCAATAGAGCCCTACAGCGCCAAAAGGGATCTCGACATATTCGTCCGTACGTGCCGTCACTATCCCCGGAGCAGTTTCCGCAAGCCTGACAAGTGTGCGCAACAGGCCCAATTTGTAAGTCGAAGACTTGTCGTCATTGACGATTACATGCCGCAGCAGTGGCAGGTTTCCCGTGCCGTCGTCAGGCATCTCGAAAACCAGCCACTCCCAATGAATATGCTCCCTGGACCGGTCGGGATGCTCGTATCGACCTCGCAGGCTGACGGCGCGGTCCCTGGCGTACTGGATCAGTTCATCGGCGCTGATGGGGTGGAAGCCGCGCGAGCGGTTTTCCTCCTCGTCGCTGCCAAGTCGCAGGCTGATTACGAGCAGGCCGGAGGGATTCAGCAGTTCGGTGAGGATGCGGAATGCCCGTTCCTGTCTGGATTTCGGAACATGCATCCAGACCGAGCGCAGCAGGATGAGGTCGAATCGCCGGCCCAGGGCGCGCAGTTTTTGAAGGTCCGGCAGCGTGTCATCGAGCCAGGTAACGCGCGGATGGGTCTGTTCCTGTCCCATTTCGCGAAATTTGCTCGGCTCGACGGCGAGTACTTCCCATCCTTGATCGGCCAGCCAGTTGGCGTCGCGGCCGGTTCCCGCGCCGATGTCGCAAGCGAATCCGGGCTTTCGCCCCTTGAGGTGCTCCGGCGCCCAGGCGCGATGCACCACCTCCGGGTCGTAAGCGTGATACTGCTCAAACAGGGCGTCCCGGTTCTGGTTGTAGTATGAAGTGCTGCTCAAGGCAGTCGGCTCCGCGCCGGATGTAAGAAAGCCCGTATCTTACAGCGACTATTGGATTAACTTCTGACGGCCTGATGGATAATTGACTTGATCAGGGTCTGGTAGGGAATGCCTTCGCTCAGCGCCCTGGCCTTTACACGGGCGAGGTCAGTTCGTGGGATGCGGATCGAAACCTTGATGCTGGGTCCTGTGACCGTACTACGGGCTGCCTCTCGAAGACTCTGCAACAATTGCGGGGTCATCTGGCTGCTACCCGGTTCATAGTCGTCATGTTCGATGGCCTCAATGAGTTCGCGCTCGTCTTCATCGAGATATGCGCTTCGGTCTGGTTTTTTGTTCATGGCTTCTTCCCCATGAGATAAATATCGGTATGCTTTCGGCTCGGAAATACAGTCTTCAGAAACACGCTCCCATCTTCTTCAAGGACGAACGGAACCACATAAGCATAGTTCTCGATGTCAAGAACTAGAAGTTTCCGGGAGTCCTTTGCAGGATGCGGAAGTATGTCAAGCACCCGTCCTTCGTCCACGGCTATGACGCAATCGGCAAAATTGATGCCGTTGCGTGAACCCAACTCATCGAGCTTTCTTTCCTTTTCAACACTCCATTTGAAAAACTTCATGTCCGTCATTGTATGGACAATGCATGAATTGTCAACAGGAGGGTATGACACAGGAGGGTATGATTCATGTAATGGCGCGTCACGGTTCCGGTTGTAAACGGAGGCGGGGTGGCAGGTTTGAGTCAGCCTAGAGTCTTGACCAGTTGCGCGTCCGTAATTCGGCGGTCATTGGTTAACAACGTAGCCCCATGGACACGAGCGGTCGCAACCAGGATGCGGTCGGCTGGGTCGCGATGAAAGGAGTCGGGCAAAGAATTCAGTTCCGCCGCTATTGCCGGGGAAATACTACGTGTGCGCACGAGTGGCGGAGCAACGGCGTCTTCCAGCCACTCGCGCAAGGGAATCGTCAATTCGATGCGTCCCAAACTGTACAGCGTGGCAATCTCCCAAAGGGAAATATCAGCGACCTGCAGAGGAGAGTCCGCACTGGCGGCGGAAATCACTTCAAGCTGTTGACGCGACAGGCGCTTTTGGTCCTCGAGCCACCAAAGCAGGATGTGGGTGTCGAGCAGCGCATTCATCACTTCAGGACTTCCCAGTCCTCCTCCGGCAGCACGGGCGCCACGATGTCGCCTTTTACAATTACCGTTCCTTTCAGGTTGTCCTGCGGATAGCGACCTTCGGCCTTTGTCACGCGCGACAACTCGGCCACGGGCTTACCCCGCTTCAGGATCACGATGCGTTCACCCGTTTCATGAACCTGATCAAGAATGGCCAGGCACTTCGCCTTGAAGTCTGATGCATTAATCGTATTCATGTGACCAGTATTTATGACTGGTCATTTGCTGTCAAGTGCCAGGGGATGGATTACCCCATCCCCGGCGTGAAGTACCGCTTAGTGCGCATCAGATTCTTATCGATCACTGATTGCGCAGTTTTCAGGAAGCGCCGGCCTGGCCATACCAATAGTTTGACAGCCGCGCGGCCCCGAACCGGTCAATGCCGGACGCTCCGTCGCCAAGGCAGACGGCCGCTCCCCCGATATTGCCAAGCATCAGGTCAAGCGAGAGTCCCATCCCTACGACTGGCAAACCACCACTCTGATGTCCGCCATCCACCTGTTCCATCTCTTCCATCGTAAGTTCTCTCATCGATCTTCTCCTTTAGCTGAGTTGAATTGTGTCTTGCAGCTATAGGTTAGTAACGATGGTGCGAAACTGCGTAATTTAGGGCAGCTTTGCTCAAGGCGATGCTTCGCGAGGATCCTCGTGATCCGTCAGTTTGTGGTATTGCCGATGCAGCCAGACCTTGTACTTGTGATAATGGGAGAATTCCACATACAAGCGGGAGACGAATAGGACTACGGTCACATAGACACCAATGTTCGTAGCCACGTCCGGCCCCGGCATTCCGTGACCGATCGATAGACCTCCTCCGGCAATCACAACAAAGATCAGGATGGAAAGTGTCTTCCTGTTGAAGTAGCCGTGGTAACGACCGCTCAAGGAGTCCCATATGGCCGCTGGTAAGAATACAGTACTGATAATCGCCAGACCCAACGCAACCAGAACCTCTTGCCCAGCCAATAAGTTTTCCATTGTATTACCTCTTCTATGAGTCCTCGTGGCCGGTTAGTTTGTGATACTGCCGGTGTAGCCACACTTTGTGCATGGAGTAATTGCTGAGTTCCACGAAAATCCTGGAGCCGATAACCGCCTGACCGACGTAGGTGATTGTTTCAGCGGAGATTTGCCAAGAATCGTGGCCGGCAACGTGAGCCCTGTAGCCGAAGTAAATTGCCGTGAACAGCAAGACACTCGCGGATTTCCAGTTCAGATAGCCGTGGTAACGCCCGGTTTGCGAGTCCCAGATGACCATCGGCAAAAACATGATCGAGACCAACACGATCATCATCGATCCTACAGCCACTTGTTCAAATATCGTTTCTTCCATCGAATTCACCTCCATTCCAGCTCAAAGTCTCCACCATCACCGCAACCACGCGAAGCAACCGGATCAAAAAATCGGCCGGAGACGGATATACCCCCTCCGGCCCAAATTCCTATGGAGTCCGCGTCATACTGCGCAAATTCTCCATTCCGAGTTCCTCAGGAACCGCTACCCTGTCTGTAACCATCCATTGCCCGGTCGTTGAGCATATACGTGGCGGTCGAGTAGGCGACGAACATTCCGCGGGCAACACCACTGGCCGCAGCGGCCACTCCTCCGAACAAACCCGTAACCGAGCCCAGAGCCAAACCTGTAATCGCGCCTGGCACACCACCACTCTGATAGCCGGAATAGGCGCCGTGAGCGCCCCCTAAGACGACACCCACAGCGAGCGGCCCGACACCGCCATCCACCTGTTCCATCTCTTCGTACGTAAGTTCTCTCATCGATCTTCTCCTTTAGCTGAGTTGAATTAAATCTTGCAGCTAAAGGTTAGTAACGATGTTGCGAACCTGCGTAATTTCGATTGAAAAAAGTTTTAGGGCGGGGAGTCCTCCCCCTTTGATTGATGGGTTATGATTTAACACCTTCATGGGAGAACGATCATGCGTACCACGCTCGACCTTGACCCTGACGTACTGAAGGCCGCCAAGGAACTGGCGCAAAGGCAACGAAAAACTACTGATCAGATTGTTTCTCAGTTGCTCCGCCAGGCTCTGAACCAGAACCAGAGCAGCAGTATTTTTGAAGATGCTGGCAGTTACGGCTTCAGACCCTTTCCCTCCCAAGGCGGTGTTGTGACAAATTCCTTGATAGATGAGCTTCGCGGAAAATTCGGCGACTGACGAATGAGTACCCTTTAATGATGTCAACCTGCTGAGCGCGGCATAAAGCGGTGCGCCCTGGTTCAGGTCGTATCGGGCAGCGCCGCTCAAGGCGATGCTTCGCGGGGGTCTTCGTGACCTGTGAGCTTGTGGTATTGACGGTGCAGCCAGACCTTGTACTTGTAGTGGTGGGAGTACTCTACGAACACACGGGACATTACTATCGCAAGAGATAGATAGAGTCCCACACTTGAAAGTACTTCAGGCCCGGATTCTCCCTCCTGTATCGCCAGGAAGCCGGAAAAGAACACGACGAATAACAGAATGCCCGCAGCCTTCTTGTTAAAGTAGCCCCGATAGCGTCCAGATTCAGAATCCCAGACGGCCGCGGGTAAAAACACTGTGGCTATCAGCGCCATAATGGGTGATCCCAGCGTCACACCTACAGAAAATGCGCCTTCCACAGAAAGCTCCTTTACTCAGTCGCGGGCCCATTCCTTTCCGGAATCGTTCCCGCCGTTGAAAAATTGCCGGGGATAGATTACGCCGTCCCCGGCGTACGGTCCTGCGTGAGTTCTCGTGAACCAAATTAGGGGGCAACGGGAGAGTAAATGGATATTCTGAATTAATCCAGAAATTGACGGGATATTTCTATTTTTCCCTGAATTTTCGTATGTCCCGCCTCTGCTTTTTGGTGGGTCGGCTTGCGGGGGGCCAGTGGGCGGGCTCGGACTTGCGCGCGACGGCGATTTCCTCGCGCCGGCGAATGCTGTCCTCGGTTTCTCGGTAGAGCAGTTGCGCCTCGGGGGCCGGGCGGCGGTCGTTGCGGACGCCCTCGACGATGACGGTTCGCTCCCGGTCGCCCTGTTGCAGGCGGATCGTCATGCCGACCTCGACGGTCTTGCCGGGCTTGGTGCGGATGCCCTCGCAGCGGACCTTGCCGCCTTCGATGGCCTGGCGGGCGATCGCCCGAGTCTTGTAGAAGCGCGCGGCCCAAAGCCATTTGTCGAGCCGCACGTTGATTTCCGATGTATCGGATGGCCGGTTCATGCGGCATAGCTTACCTTGCTTTCCTGATCAAGACTTCCGCTAAAGGGCTACCAGGCGAGTCCTCCCGCCGCAATTGGCTCCCGAACGCCTTCGAACTGCTTGCCGACACTCTCGAATTGCTCGCCACTTCTTTCGTCCGCATCGATGACATAACTGACCAGGCTGGGAATCCCGGGAATGAAGTCCCGGGAGCCCCGCGGCTTCCACAGGAAATCCGTCGCCACCAGCTTTTCAGTCACAGCGTCGTCTTCGTCTTTGGATCGTTGCTGCCGCACGAGTACGCTTTGTATGATTTCCGTCAATGACATCCGGCTGAGCGAATTGCGCGCCTTGACCGCCTTGGCGATTTCGACCAGCAGTTGCCGGTCCTCCTTTTTCCATTGGTCTATACGATCCTCGTACAGGTCCCGCCGCACTCTGCTCACTTCCGGCAAGGCCTCGACGAGGAGTGCATCGTCAATCGCTGTCGCGGCGCGCTTGTCCGCCTCAACCCAAAGCGCTTTTCCCCAGGCTTGCAGAAAATACGGATAGCACTGGCTGTCGGCTACGATTCGCCGGAGCGAATCCTCATGAATTGAAATTCCTTCCCGGGCCAGCGGAATGCGGATGGCGTCCGCGGCTGCTTCCGGTTCAAGCAGCCCCAGCGCGAATTTGGGGCCCCTTTCATGGAAGTTCGCGCCGGCGCCGTAGAGCACTTCGTACAATCCCGGCGTGCCTGCAAGAATCAGCAAGAACGAGCCTCCCGATTGCCGGATTGCCTGTGCAGTTCGCAACAACACACCGCAATGCTTCGGCTTTAATTCCTGCGCTTCATCAATTAGCAATACCAGCGGATGACGCTTGCATCGCGTAATTGCAGTCTGGAAGAGGCTGTTAAGCGATTCTCCGCCAAGCGACAATTTCGCGCGCCATCCCCAGATGCCGGTTTCGATAGAATCGACGACCAATTCCTTGCGGCTCAGAAACAGCTTGAGCACATCCGCTTTCCGTTTGATGGAACTGGCTTCCGCGCGTACGATATGCGGGACTTTTTGCCCGGAAAACAGGCCCCGTTTTTGCCTTGCCACTTGCTCCGTATGTGTCAACAGCACCGTCTTGCCCGTACCTCTCGGCCCCACCAGGGTGATGTCGGAAAAATTGTAGTTTCTGTCCGCCAGCTCCTCGACCAACTCAGAAATCAGGGTCTGTTCAGCATCGCGGCCCGCCAGATACGGGGGAAACTCGCCATAGCCCGTTTTGAATGGATTTTTCCGTTGGGTTTTCATGCTCCCGCTCCCATCAACTTCATGCCAGAAAAATGGCTGTGGAAACAGTCTAGTGAAGTCAGGGGTGCGCCACCTAATTTTCGGCAAAAAAAGGTCAGCGGGGCCGGAATCCGGGAAGCAGTTCGCCGAAATCCTCGACCAGGGGGAACTCGTCGTGATCTAGCGCGGGGCGGCGGCTGTCGGGTTTGTGGATGCCGTAGACGTGGCGGATGCCTTCGCTTCTGGCGCAGCGCAGCACGGGCAGGGAGTCGTCGAAGAGAATGGTTCGCTCGGGGTCGAAAGGCTCCAGACCCTGCAATTTCTCCCAGAAGCCGTGGCTTTCCTTGGCCAGATGCAACTGGTGGGTGCTGATGCAGCGATGGAAATAGGCGGCGATCTCGGCGTTGTCCATCTTGATCTCGAGGCTCGCCGGATGGGCGTTGGTGATCAGCAGCATGCGCTTGCCGGTGTACCATAACGTCCGCAGGAAGGGTTCGACGTTGGGGCGCAAACTGATCTTGCTGGTGATTGTGCGTTTGAGTTCGGCGATTTCGAGATCGAGTTCCCGCGCCCAGTAATCGAGGCAGTACCAGTTCAGGGTACCGTAGACTTCGTCGGTTTTCCGCTGCACCAGTTCCAGGGCTTCAGGCAGGCTGACGCCATGCCGGGCGCTGTAGGTCTCGGGCACGAGCACGCACCAGAAATAGTTGTCAAAATGCAGGTCGAGCAAGGTGCCGTCCATGTCGAACATGATGGTGTCGACACGCGACCAGGGAGGTATGGGAACCGACATGCAAGTATCCGAAAAATCCGCCGCCCGATGGCGGCCTGCGTCCAATGCCGGCCACAGCATAAACGAGGGGATGCGAAAAGCAACCGGCGTCAAGGAATCAATATGAAGGCATTGTTGCGGGAAATCGAGTCCATCGCACGCCGGGCCGGCGCGGCGATCATGGAGGTTTATGAGTCGGCCGGGGGCGTGGAAGTGGAATACAAGGACGATAACTCGCCGCTGACCCTGGCGGACCGGCGGGCGAATTCCGTCATCGCAGCCGGTCTGGCTACACTCGAACCCCGCTTGCCGGTCTTGTCCGAGGAATCGGAGCAGCCGGGATTCGATGTGCGGCGGCAATGGCGGCGCTACTGGCTGGTGGACCCGCTTGACGGCACGCGGGAGTTCGTCAAGCGCAACGGCGAGTTCACGGTCAACATTGCGCTGGTCAGCGATGGCGTCGCCGAACTTGGTGTTGTGCATGTTCCGGTGAGCGGAGTGAGCTATCTGGGCGGGGCCGGACATGGCGCTTTCCGACAGGAAGCCGGCGCCGGGCCCACTCCCATGCAAGCCGGCGAAACATCCGGAAACTCTCCGCTGAGAATGGTCGCGAGCCGCAGCCATCTCGACCAGCACGTCAAACGTGTATTACGGCGCCTCGAAGCCGAGTTCGGTTCGGTGGAGATGGTCAACATGGGCAGTTCGCTGAAGATCTGCCTGCTCGCCGAAGGCAAGGCCGACATCTATCCCCGGCTGGCGCCGACTTACGAGTGGGACACCGCGGCGGCCCATGCGGTGCTCGCGGCCGCCGGGGGCGAGGTGTTCGATACGAACTTCCGGCCGCTGCGCTACAACAAGGGAGAAGACCTGCGCAATCCTCATTTCATCGCGGTAGCGGATACGAAGCCTGACTGGCAAGCGCTGCTGGGGGAATTACCGTCATCCTGCGCGTAGTCGCAGGATCTAGTGGGAGATTCTGCGACTGCGCTTCGCTTCGCGCAGAATGACGGGGTGGGGCGCGCATCGTCTTCCCGCGCGCAGAATGACAAGGCCTCTCTCTTAACCGGCGGATTGCGCCTTGCAATAGTGGTCGATGAAACGCTGATGCGAAGGAAGCTGGTCGACCAGTTTTCCGACCGACCCGTGAATGGAAGTCAGGAAGCGCTCCAGTTCCTCCTCGCTCATCATGTTGACGATCGGATGATATTGCTCCGGCAGCAGGCCCTGGCCGAGCATCACCTGGATCCACGAGTTCTCGCCGAACAATTCGGTCGGAATCTTGAATACGCGGCCTGCCTGCTTGAACAACTCGATGCGATGTTTCAGCGAATCGGGGATGTCCATGGTGCGGCATTGGCGCCAGAAACGGGTGTCGGTCCGATTGGTGACGTAGTAATGCAGGATGATGAAATCGCGCACGTTGTCGATTTCGAATTTCATCTGGTTGTTGAACTCCTCCACGTCGGGCTGGCGGATGCCGTCGTAGGGAAACATCTGCATCAGCCGGATGATCGAACGCTGGATCAGGTGGATGCTGGTGGATTCGAGCGGCTCAATGAAGCCTGAAGACAGGCCCATGGCGACGCAGTTCTTGTACCAGTGCCTGCGCCGCTGGCCGGCGTTGAAGCGAATTACCCTGGGTTCGGTGAGCACCTTGCCTTCGACGTTTCCCAGCAGCTTCTGAATCGCCTCGTCCGGGCTCCAGTGCCGGCTGCTGAAAACCACGCCGTTGCCGACCCGGTGCTGCAAGGGGATGCGCCATTGCCAGCCGGCTTCGCGGGCGATCGAGCGGGTATAGGGGATAGGCTCTTCGACCGATTCGGTCTGCAAGGCGACGGCGCTGTCGCAGGGCAGCCAGTGCTTCCAGTCGTTGTAACCGGCGTTGAGCGTCTGCTCGATCAGCAGGCCGCGAAAGCCCGTGCAATCGATGAACAAGTCGCCTTCGATCACCTGTCCCGATTGCAGGCGAATCGCCGTTATATAGCCGCTGTCCGGGTCCTGCTCGACGAATTCGATCTTGCCTTCCTGCCGCACGGTACCGTATTCCTCGGCCATGCCGCGCAGAAATTTCGCGTAGAGCGAGGCGTCGATGTGGTAGGCGTAATTCAGGCCCTTGCTCGGCATCACCGCGAATTTGTTCTGCACCGCAGCGGCCCATTCGTTGCAATACTCGCCGAACTCGCGGCTGATGCCCAACTGCAGGCCTTTCAGCCAGAAATGCTGGAATCCCGCGGCCCAACTGTCCTTGCCGGTCCAGCCGAAAGAGTGGATGTAGTCCTCGTTGACGTCGCGCCAGCCTTCGAACTTGATGCCGAGTTTGAAAGTGCCCTGGGTCGCTCGCAGAAAATCCTGTTCCTTGACCTTGATCAGGTCGTGAAAGGTGATGAGAGTCGGGATCGTAGCTTCGCCGACGCCGACAGTGCCGATTTCTTCGGATTCCACCAGCGTGATTTCCAGCGTCTTGCCGAGCAGCCGCGACAAGGCCGCGGCGGCCATCCAGCCGGCAGTGCCGCCGCCGGCGATGACTACCTTGTGAATCTTGCGGTTTTGCATTTCAGTACTCTCCAGGGTCGGCCTCGCCCGCGCAATCGCCTATCGGTTCAGCCTGTTGAGCAGTTCGGTCTGCAGGCGTTTGGCTTGCTCTTCGTCGAGCGGCGCCAGGCAACCTCTGCCTGGCTCGGGAATGTGTTTGTAGACAGCCTCGTCGGCCTCGAAAACATAATGATTGAACAGGCCCCGCCAGAGTTCGCGCTGTCGCGGAGACAGATCGCGCAAGGCCAGGATTGCGTGCATCAGGGCGTTGGTGGGCGAACCCATGAAACTTGGCGAAGTACACCACCAATAATTGATCAGCATGTTGAACGGTTCCCTCGACTCGACGTGATGCCACCACATGCTCGGGATGAAGATCGCATCGCCAGGGTGCAACAAGGCAGTTTTCGCTTGTTTTTGGGCTTCAGCGAATTTCGGAAAGCGCTCGAAATCGGGATTGCTGATATCGACCAGGCTGATCGCTTGCCCGGACGGCGTCTTGTCGACAGGTCCAACATAAAGGTTGCCGATCTGATCGGGCGGGAATAGCGTGAACAGCCGCTCGCCCGCCACCACGCAGGCGACATTGTCGGGGAAATCGTAGTGGGCCGACACCCGCGTCTTGCTGCCGAGCCAGAAGCTGGCGAGCGCGTCGTCCGTGGGCAGTTCCAAATCGTTCTGCGTCCGGAAACCGGGCATCCACTTGTCGATGGGAGTCGAGCCGATGTACAGCGTCGACAAGCGTTCCTCGCGCCCGGTTTCGGCGAGCTTGGCGAAGACCTGCGGCAAGCTCGCCTTGCCGGCGATAAAATTGAAGCCGGTGAAATCCTCGTTGTAGAAAAATCTGCCGTCTATCGAAGAATCACCGGCATACACCGTGACCGGCTCTTCGCGCCAGAACTGCGCCAGATAGTGGGCAGCGTCGGGAATCGTCCCACTGCACCCCTCGACCGCAGGCCACTTGCTCACCAACCCTTGCAACAATACCGGCTCGGTCGATTCGAACACCTGTTGCGGGATCGCGCCGTCGGCGCAATCGAAATTTTTAACCGGCGCAGGCTCAGACATCGGACTCGCCTTGGCGGCCGCTTTCATGTCTTGCGTTTTTCCGTTCGACCAGAGCCTGTAAATTGCCCATGGATGCGATCACCATGAACATCGGCATGAGAAATCCGTTGGCGTTCAGTTCACCTAAAGCCTCCGGAGACAGCCCCTGGACCTTTTCCTCGTTCAGACAATGGAAGCCGATCAACTGGTTGCGCGAGCCGTCTTTCAACTCGATTTCCAGGGTCATCGACTCAAGCAGATCGTGTCTTTGCAAGGCGCCGACGAAGGTCTTGCTGTGTTCGATGCCGAGATAAATCGACTCCAGCAGGTCGGCCGCGTTTTCCAGAAACGGGGTGCGCCCTCCGAGTGGCTGGAACAGCGGCTCGCCATGTTCGGTATTAACCCTGGGATGGTCCATGTCCAGCGAAAGCACCCGGGTGCGCACCGGCTCGCCCTCGTTTGTGGATTCCTGGTATCCAATCAAGAAGGGTTCGCGACGCACCATCGCCGGGATATAGGGCGCCTGCCAGCCGGAATCGTCGAGAAACAGGTTTTCCCGCTCCTGAAAACCGAACAGCGCCAGCGGAGAATAATCGCCCGCGCTGTCCTGCTGGAACAGGATCGGATAGCAGGCCTGCGCATTGCGATACTCGAAAGGGAAAACCGGAGACTGCATGATACCGTCGCCATAGCGGACAGCGCGGTCAGTGATGATCTTTACATCCGCGTGGTTTACGTTATTCAGCAGTGCGTAATTCGGCATGACAATCTAGGTGGCGGCTCGGTTAGTGATAGTGGTGACCAATTCTCTCGTGCTTGGCAACAGGCGCGCCATTTGCTGGGCTTTCATTTGTGCGCCATGGAATACTTCATCGGCCCGCTTGCGCATCCGCTCGTCCTGCGCGTTGACGGTACCGGCATAACGGGGTCTGAAGCCCATTCCGTAGAGCACATATTGATAACTGGCAGATGGAAACAACTCATCCAATCGCGGCGCGTCGTCGTGCCAGGGTGGCTGTTGCTGCCACAGGATCATCTTTTCCTGCAAGCTGTCAGGCCAGGTTTCTTGCGCACGATTCTCCTTCCAGTAGTCGCTATCCTCACGAGCGCTGACGGCGTAATGCAACTTCAGAAACTCGACGATTCGCTGCCAATGGTAGCGCATCTTGTCGTTGAATCGCCCGGCGACGACATCCATGATTTCCCGGTCACGCGGGAGTTGCTCGCCGATTATGGCAGCGGACTGTTCGATCAGCACAAGAGCCGAGGCTTCCAGCGGTTCCACGAATCCGGCTGAAAGCCCGACGGCAACGCAGTTTCTGACCCAGAGCTCCTCGCGGTAGCCCGGCGTGAATGGAATCGTGCGATAGCTGAGTTGATTGAAGTCGGCTCCGGGAGACGTCTCTTCGACATATTGTCTGAGCGCGGTCAGAGCGGTTTCTTCATCGGAATGGGCGCTGGAATGCACGTAACCGATACCGCGGCGGCTGCTGAGGCCGATATCCCAGATCCATCCGTGCGGCTGCGCCGTCGACAAGGTAACGGGAGTGATCGGGTCGCCGGGGTCGGCGTACGGCGCCTGCACCGCGATTGCCCTGTCGTTGAACAAAACGTCTTTGACCGAGGCAAACGGGCTTTCGTAGTGTCCGCCGATCAACAGCGCTTTCTGACCGGTGCAATCGACAAACAGATCGCCCGCCACGCGCTCTCCGGTATCGAGCATGACCGCTTCGATGTCGCCGTCCGGGC
Organism: Pseudomonadales bacterium; assembly: GCA_963666325.1. Lineage (GTDB taxonomy): Bacteria > Pseudomonadota > Gammaproteobacteria > Pseudomonadales > Pseudohongiellaceae > UBA9145. The sequence goes on along the minus strand of OY762706.1, from coordinate 2,680,645 downwards.
GTGGTTCGATATTTTCTACATTGCCGGAAATGTACCGCACACCCAGCTTCCGCACCGCGTGCCGATGTAACAGTCCGGCAAAAGCGCCGGCATCGAAGTGATAGCCGTAGTTCACGGTGAACGCGTATTGCGGCGCGCCCGCCTGTTTCGGCGCCAGGCCAAGCTCGATCACGCGGGCCTGTGGAGTCACCATGTCGGCAAAGGAGGAGGCGCCGCCATGGGCGAGCCAGAAAATCGCCGGGTTCAGATCGGAGTACTCCAGCGGCAGACTGAATGGGTGGATGTATTCCGGGGCTGCGGGAAGGCCAGACCAGCCGCGGAAGCGGGTGCCCTGCTTGAAGCTGGCGCCGCATTCGCGAATGAGATCGTCTTCGGCCAGGCCGATGCGCTGGAGCGTCATGCGCATCGAAGGCCAGGTGCCCTCGCCAACGCCGATGATGGGGATCTCGGGAGATTCGACCAGAACGATTTCGACCGCGTCTTCGCCGCTTTTTCTGGATTCGGCCGCGACCACGCAAGCTGTGATCCAGCCCGCTGTGCCGCCACCCACGATGACGATTCTCCGCGTTGGCCGATTCATCGCCTCACCAATCTAGCCCGACATGGCAAACACATGACCCAGTCTGTCCGGGGGCAGATAATACAAAAAAGGCCGCCCCTGGGGGCAGCCTTTTTCGTTGCACGAACGCCACTTAAAACTTGTAGCGGAATCCGATGTTGTAGCGCGGTCCGGACTGAGCGGCGAAGAGCGTCTGGATCGGGTCACGCCCGTAAACGTGGGTCGTTTCATCGGTCAGGTTCAGCCCGTCGAAGAAAACTTGCCAGTTTTCGGTGACCCAGTAATTCACGCCCATATCCAGTTGCTGGTAGGCAGCAATGTGAGTGGGTGGCCCGGCGCCCACATTGGTCTGACCTGTACCCGCCAGAAAATCATCGCGCCAATTGTAGGCCAGCCTGATGCTGAAGTCCTCGGTTTCGTAGAAGCCAATGACGTTTGCCGAGTCGCTCAGCCCGGTAAGGACGAATTGCTGGGCGAGGCTGAAGTTATCGTAGCCCACGTCCGCATCCACTATCGTCATATTACCGATCACACCGAATCCGGTATCGCCGAAGTTGTGCTGGACAACGAGTTCCCAGCCTTCCATCTGCGCCTGTTCGATATTTATCGGCACGGTAAGATTGAAAGGCGATGCCGGGTCGCGGCCCGCTACACCGGAGATGACTCCGGTGGCGGCATCGACTCCGGCCGCATCCGCTCGATTCGAAAGAATCCAGTCGTACAGGGTACCGCCGTCGGAACTACCCGTGGCCGCTCTTGCCTCTTGACCGAGGGGACCGAGCGTCGGGTGCGGCAGTCCAAAAGTCTCCTCGACTACCGATGAAGTCCCGATGAAGTTCTCCACGTCCTTGAGGAAATAACCGATCGCGGCGTAACTGTCTTCAGCGTAATACCACTCAAGCGAGACATCCCGATTCAGCGAATCGAAGGGCAACAGATTCGGGTTGCCTCGATTACCCGTGCCGCCGTCGATGCGCAGCAACTGGTTGATCGTCTGGCCACCCTGGATATCGCCGTAGTTCGGCCTCGTCAGCGTTCTGCTGATCGAGGCGCGAGCGACCAGGTCGGGCGTGATGTCGAACTTCAAGTCGAGGTTCGGCAGGACAATTCCATAGTTGCCTTCCAGCGAAGTGAAATCCGGATCGCCCTGCACCGCCGAGAGTTCGTTGCCGGCGACCCAGTTGATGCCGGTGAAAGCCGGCGACAGCGCCTGGGAGGCAATGTCGGTTTCCTCATATCGCATGCCGAACCGGATATCCAGCGGGATATCGCCGAGTTCGGTGGCCATGTGGGCCTGGAAGTACACTGCCAGTGACTCTTCCTGTGTGCGCCGGTCGGAATTGAAAACGCTGGACGCACAAAGGTCGGAAGCGCAGTCGCCGCTATGCGGCGCGGAAAACGGGCTCGCGTCGCCCGAGGCCAGGAGTTGTTCGGTCCTGGCGATCAGGTCGGACATGTCGAAGGTGTAGTATTCCGTTTGTCTGCGCGGGTCGCTGCCCCCGGGTATTTTGTCGAACGCGCTCGCGGACGAAGCCGGAGTCAGCAAATCGGCGATAGCGCCGCGCTGTGTCACGCCTCCCCAGGCATCGCGTTGCACGACCGACCCGGCCGAACGATTGTTGACCTCGGTGAGTTGGATGCCGAAATCGATGGACTCGACGAAATCGAAGTCCGTTTCGTATGTACCCGAAACCGTCGCCTGGTCGAGGTCCATTTTGGACAGGTTATTGGTGAACACGCTGCCGGTGACGATCATGTCGTCGGGCGAAAGCGGATCGTTCAGCCCCAATTCGAGAATCGGCAGATCGTTGCCGAAATGTCCCGTGGTCCGGTCGCGGGAGTAAGCCGCAGTCGAAAGCAGGGCGGAATCTCCGAACGGACTGTTGGGCGAACGCTTGGCGCTCGAATCGTGATAATCGAATTCGAGCGACAACTGGTCGGAAACGTCCCAGAGCAGGTTCAGGCCGGTAGAACCGTTCTGTGTGCGCCATGCGTCTTCGCCGCCGCCCATGGAAAAGTCCGAATTGGACGAATTCTCGGTATAGACCAGCGGGCTGGCCTGGGGACCGTCGTTCCAGAGGGTTTCCTGACCGCCGAAGTTGAACCAGGCCGACAGGTTACTGTAGGACCGGGAAAGTTCGAGTTCGGAATAGGTGTGGTCCAGCGTCGCCGTCAGATTGTCGGCGGGGCGGTACTGCAAGGTGAGCTGGCCGTTGGTGCGGACGCGGTCCCATTCGGCGATTTCGTAGCCGATGACCTGGGGGACCGAGTAAAGGTCGCCTTCACCGGGACGATTCTGCTGGTTGGGGTCCGTATGTGGCGGAATACCGCCCCACTCCGACGGACCGATTCCGCACCAGCAGTTGTCGGTCTCGCCCGGGAATGTGCGCCAGCCGCCGACGCTGACGGTGCCGGCGCCGTTGTTGCGCTCTTGCCGCACTGCACTCAAGGAGATACCGACGGTGTCGTCCGCGAAAGTATTCGAAAAAAGTGCGGATACTTCCGGCGTCAGGCTGTCGCCCTTTTCCGTGGAAGTGTCGTGCAGTCCGCTTGCCGCCGCCGTGAAATTCAGGCCCGGCGATTCCAGCGGACGGGTGGTGCGGATGTTCAAGGTGGAGCCGATGCCGCCGGTGGGCACGTCGGCCTGGCCGCTCTTGTAGACTTCCACCGCGGAGATGCCTTCCGATGCGAGGTCGCCGAAGTCGAAGGATCGACCCAGCCCGCTCGTCGTCGGCATCTGCCTGCCGTTCAACAGCACCAGGTTGAAGTCCGGGCCGAAGCCGCGAACCGTTACCCGCGCGCCTTCGCCGCGTTCACGGTCGATGGAGACCCCCGTGATCCGCTGCAAGGATTCAGCAAGGTTGCTGTCAGGAAAGTCGCCGATGTCCTCGGCGGTGATTGCGTCAACGACCCCGTCCCTGTTCCGCTTAAGGTCCATCGACGCTCTCAAGCTTTGACGGATTCCGGTTACGACGATCTCCTCGATCGCCTGCGCCCCTTGTTCCGCCGGTTGCCCATATGCCACTCCGCCGGCCAATGCGAGCGACACCGCCGCGGCCAACTGCGACTTTGCGTAATTCCTGACAGCCACCTTGATTCTCTCCTTCACCTTTCCGGGCTCAGCCTTACGGCGTGGCGCGGAGTAGTGATTTAACCTGATCCCGCCGCATTGGCGAGAAAAATGATAACGTTGTCATGCTGACTTATATTCTACACAGACAGCGTTGTCAACATGATTTTCATTTAATTGTTTTCCATAGCCCAAAAGGAATCTTGCGCCGGTCCGCGCAAGCAATCCATCCGCCTGGGATTTTCCCGGCCAGTACGTTGGCAATCGACCGCTGAAATCGTGGTCTCCCATGAGTACTTCGGCCACGCCCCGGCCTTCGGCGCCGGGCAGCCAGCCCACGACAAAAGCTACCGAGGCGTCGAGTTCCTCATTCACGATCAGGGGCCGCCCCGACACCAGTACGGTGACTACAGGGATTCCCCGCGTCGCGATGTTGCGGATACAGGCGAGATCTTCGGGGTGGACGTCCGCAAGCACCAAGGTCCCGGCATAGGCTTCCAGCGGATTCATCAGGCCGTTGATTCTCGAACCGGCTTCGGCCAGGAGACGATCGTCCGGGCGGATATCGCCGTGACCTTCGGCATATGGCGTTTCGCCGATGACGACGACCGCGATGTCATGGCGCGCCGGGTCGGCGTCGTTGCCGTCGAGGCCCTCGCTGAGCACGGCGTTCGGCGCCAGCGCCCGGATTCCTTCCCAGATGGTTTCTCCGGTAATGGTGTCGTTGCCTTTCTCGCCCTGCCAGCTTACCGTCCAGCCGCCGCATTGATGGCCGAGGTTGTGGGCGTTCTTGCCGGCCACCAGAATTCGTTGCTCGCGCTGCAACGGCAGCGCTTCCCGCTCGTTCTTGAGCAACACCTGTGACTGCCGGGCCGCCCTGCGCGCCAGGTCGCGGTGGGCTGTGCAGGCCAACTCCGCGTTGCCGATGCCGGGCCTGCCCGCCGGACGCGGCATGTCGAACAATCCGAAACGCAACTTGCAGCGCAGAATGCGGCGCACGGCGTCGTCGATTCGCGCGATGTCCACATGTCCATCGAGAACTTGCCGCTCCAGCGCGTCGATGAACTCCTGCCAGCGCTCGGAGATCATGAACATGTCCATACCGGCGTTGACCGACTTGCGGACAGCCATGCCGTAGTCTTCGTCGAGATAATCGATGCCGTCATAGTCGGAAAGCACGATGCCTTCGAATCCGAGTTTTTCCTTGAGCAATTCGGTAACCAGGAAACGGTGGCCATGGCACTTGTCGCCGTTCCAGCTATTGAAGGACACCATGACCGTCATCACGCCTTCCCGTAACGACGGGTAGTACGGCGCGATATGGGTCGCTTCGAGATCTTCCCAGGTCAAGGTCGTCTCGCCCTGGTCCATCCCCTGCCAGGTGCCGCCGTCGCCGACCCAATGCTTGACGCAACCCATGACGCCTTCGGCCTGCAAAGCTCTGACGTAGCTGGCGCCGAGCCCTGCGACGAGTTCCGGGTCGCTGCCGAAACTTTCGTAGCTCCGGCCCCATTTGCAGTTCTGCACGACGGAAAGCGCCGGAGCGAAATTCCATTCCAGTCCGCTGGCGAGGACTTCCCTGGCCGTGGCGCGGGCAATTTCGCCGACCAGTTCCGGGTCGCCGGCGGCGCCGAGGCCGATGTTGTGCGGGAACACCGTCGCGCCCTTGAGATTACCGTGCCCGTGGACCGCGTCGACGCCGGTGAGTACCGGAACGCCGGGGCTGTCCTCGTCTCCCACCGCCGCCTGCCAGTAGGCATCGTTCATGGCAACCCAGTCTTCGGGTTCGTTTTCCCCCGGGTGGGAGCCGCCGCCGCACAGCACCGCGCCGAGCGCGTGATTTTTCACGTCTTCGGGCGTGATGGAAAGCCGTTCGGCCATCGTCATCTGGCCGATCTTCTGGCGCAGCGTCATGCGCTCCAGCCAGGCAGAAAGAATCCCTTCCTGATCCTTATCCGACATCAAGATATTCTCCGAACCATTCAAGATTCATCTACAAAGAAAGGAATGTTTGCGTGGGCGACATGGCCCTGGCCGTCACCGGCATAAACAAACAGGCGGTAGGCGCCGGGCCGGGACGGCGCCCGCAAGCTGACTTCCGGCAGCCCTGGATCGGCGATCAGGCCATTGAGTTCCGGCGGTACTTCTTCACGGTCGCCGCCGGTCTGGGTCGCGGTGCTTTCCTCCATCACGCGCCAGTCGAAGATCAGGCCGTCGCCGTCGAGGTCTTCGGCGCTGACCGCCGCCGTGTATTTGTTTCCGGCCCGCAGCCGCACGTTTTCATCCGCCTGCATGCCGTCGAGCCGCAATTCCCCGATCAGCGGCGCGCGGTTGTCCGGCCATTGACCGGACCAGATCCGGTGCAGAACGTCGACCGCTTCGGTGCTTCGCCCATCGGCGGTGAAAACGCCGTACCAGGTCGGAGTGCGCTCCTGTTTCTGCCCCCACAGGAACGCGTAATCGCCGATCAGCCGGCCTTGCATCGGCGCGAGCATTTCCTCGTAAGCGCGGCGGTAAACGGCCGCCTTGTCAGAGCTATGTAGTTCGATCGGTGCGTCCCATTCGGTCAGGGGCACTTCCCAATGGCCAATGGTGCCCCACTCGGTGATCATCAGCGGCATTTCCGAATCGACTTCCGCCAGCATTTCCGGCAGATCGAACACCGCGCCATAGACCTGAACGCTCAGAAAATCCAGATCCGGCGCCCGCTCTTGAATCACCCGCGCAAGGTCCGCGCCCATGCCGGCGGTGGTCGAGGTAGTGGGATGGTTCGGGTCGAGTTCGTGAATCATGCGCGAGATGTCGTCGATGGCGTCGTACACGCGCGGGTTCTCGTACTCGAGGTTCATTTCGTTGCCGATGATCCAGGCGAGCAGGGCCGGATGATCGCGGTAACGCAGCACGGTTTCCCGCGCTTCCTCGAATTGCCGCGCTACGGCTTCTTCGTCGTCGTAATCGAAGCCGTGCCGCTCGCGGGTGATTTCGATGCATAGCGCGACTGTCAGCCCAAGTTCATGCGCGATATCGAGCACGCTGCCGTCGCCCAGCCGCCAGGTGCGCACCGAATTGGCGCCGTTGGCGGCCAGCGATTCGAGGTCGCCGAGCGTCTCGGCGCCGGCGCCCCTGATGTGGTAGGGCTCGCCGCCGCGATAAAGCATGAAGCTGCCCGGTTCGCCGCGGATTTCAACCGGAACGGGGCCGTCCTGGGCCGCCGCGCCGGCGCTCAGGGCAATAGTGCAGACCAGCCCCGTCAATTTTGTTCGCATATAGTTCATTACCCGCTCCTCGACGCCAATTCCTGTTCCAGTTCCTCCAGCGATTTGCCCCGCGTCTCCGGCATGATCCGCACCAGCATGGCAAGACCGGCGACGGCCACGATTCCATAGACGAGAAAGGTCAGGCTGCTGCCGAGCGCGGCCAGTTCCCAGGGGAACAGCATCTGCACCAGGAAACTGATGCTGGAATTCACCAGGCCGACGAAAGAGATTGCCGCGGCCCTGACGTAGTTGGGGAAGAGTTCGGCGAACAGCACCCACATGATGGGCCCCACCGAAAACGCGAAACAGGCGACGAAACCGAGGATTCCGGTCAGCACCATGACCGTGTCGACTTCTATCGCCCCGGCGACCAGCTCGGACTCAAGGCCGCCGGCATCGCCGATTCCCGCCTCGGCAAACGCGGCCCGCAAGGCGTTCTCGTTGTCGAATTGCCGCCCCACGAGCGGTTCCAGCGCGGTGCGGGAATCCGCGTCCGCTACCGTGGCGACCGACTCTTCGCTCAACTCGTATGTAGCCTGGTTGAAAGTCCAGGACAGTAACAACATGAAGAAAGCGATACCGGCCAAGCCGGCGAACAACAGTGGTTTTCGTCCGAGCCGGTCGATAAACAGGATCGCCACGATCGTGAACAGCAGATTGACCAGTCCCACGAGTACGGCCTGCAGAAAAGCAGCGTCGTTGCCGATTCCGCTTTGCTCGAAAATCATCGGCGCATAGAAAAACACCGCATTGATGCCGGTGGCCTGTTGCACGATGCCGATCGTCAGCGCGATGAGCAGCACGAGGCGAAGATGCGGGCGTAGCAACTCGGCGAACCCCGCCGGTGCGCCGGATTTTTCGGAAGCCAGGCTTGCCTTGATCGCTTCATGTTCCCGCTTGCCGGCCTCGCTGCCGTTGATCCGGACGAGAATGTTCAGCGCATCGTCGTTGCCGCCCCGCAACTGCAGCCAGCGCGGGCTTTCCGGCACCCATTGCAGCGCAAACAGGTAGAGCACCGCCGGCAACGCTTCCACGCCGAGCATCCAGCGCCAGAGCGATTCCGGCGCGATCAGGGGATTTTCCGCCTGGGAAAATTGCAGCAGCAGGTAGTTGCTGAAGAACGCGGCCGAGATACCGATCACGATATTAAGCTGGTTCAGGGAAACCAGCCGCCCGCGAATCGCGGCCGGTGCGACCTCGGCGATATACATGGGCGCCACGATCAGCGCCGCGCCGACGGCAAATCCGCCGAGCATGCGCGCGGCGACCAGAAAGGAGTAGCCCGGGGCGAATGCGCAGCCGATCGCCGATACGAAGAACAGCATGGCAGCCGCCCGGAGTACGCCGACGCGGCCGAAGCGATTGCTCAGGGGACCCGCGCCGAGCATGGCCAGGGTCGAGGTCAGGGTAAGCGAGGCGACGGCCCAGCCGAGCTGAATCTCGTTCAACTGGAACTCGTCTTCAATGAATCCGACGACTCCGGAGATTACCGAGGCGTCGAAACCCATCAGGAAACCGCCCAGCGCCGCGCTAAGGCTGGTCAACCAGATATATGAACCGCCCGCATTCGCGGTCCGGGTCTGCTCTGCCGGCATGTTGGAATCCCGAATTCGATTTCAGGTTCCTCTATTACCAGCAAGCTGACAGCGTTGTCAACAAAACCGGGCGGACTGCGGAACAATAGATTCTGCGACTGCGCTTCGCTTCGCGCGGAATAACGGGAAGGGGGGGACTGTCATCCTGCGCGTAGTCGCAGGATCTATCGCTCGGCCGACAGATTCCGTTTCAAGCGAGGTGGGCGGTGGATTCCCTGATGACTACTTCGCACTCGAACGGCGCTTCCGGCGCTTTCGCGGCGCTGCCGTTGAGTTTGTCGATAAGCAGGCCCGCCGCGGTTTCGGCCATTTTTGTAATCGGCTGCCGCACCGTGGTCAGCGGCGGCCAGATGCGCGAGGAAAATCGGGTGTCGTCGAAGCCGGCGATGGAAAGATCGCCGGGAACGCTCAGGCCGCGCCCCCGCGCTTCGAAGATCACGCCGGCCGCCATGTCGTCGTTACTTGCAAGGATGGCGCTCGGAGGCTCGGGGAGATTGAGCAGTTTGTCCGCCGCGGCCTGACCCGAGTCGAAATCGAAATATCCCTGCCGCACGAGGCGAGCCGAATAAGGCAGACTGTGTTTCTTCAGCGCCTGGCGGTATCCGGCAAAGCGCTTGGCGCTTGCGCCATGGTCGGGATGGCCCTTGATGAATCCGATGGTCCTGTGGCCCTGATCGATCAGCAACTCGGTGAGCGAAAAACTCGCCGCTTCGTCGTTGCAGAGAATATTGATCTCATCCGGCGCCGGTTCCCGGGGCGTGATCGCCGCGAAAGGAATTTTCATTTCACGCAGCAGGGCCGGCACCTCGGGCAGATCGCCGAGGGGTGCGGGCAACACGAAGCCCTCCACTCGCGCATTCAGGGCGAATTGCCTGATGTGCTCGGTAATCTCGGGGTCCGGCAAGGTCAGCGGCCGCAACAGCAAGGTGTATCCGGCGGGTTCGCAAATGTGAAGCGCGCCGTTGAACAAGTCGTTCAGATAGCTGAACTCCTGCGCGTTTTCGTAGATCAGGCCGACTACCCGGGAACGCTTGCCGCCCAACTCGCGGGCCGCGGCGTTGGGCTGGTACCGAAGTTCCCGCACCGAGCGCAGCACCTTGTCCCGGGTTCGCTGGCGCACGTTGGGCTCATTGTTCACAACGCGCGACACGGTCTTGATGGAAACGCCGGCTTGCCGGGCGACATCGAAGATTGTTGCCTTGGTTCGTTCCGGGTTCATACGGGAAGTACCGCAGGTTCAATCGGCTGGCCCGATTCGGGAAGCGGACATTCTACACGACTTCACAAATGCCCGATTCCGCGCATTTTTCCGACTCACGCAATTACGAACGCAATTACGATGCCAAGAAAGATCAGCGCTCCCACCCATTGATTGCTGACGAAGGCCTTGAAGCAGGCCTCGGGCTGGCGGTCGCTGGTCAGGATCTGCTGCCAGGCGAACAACAGGCTGGCGCAGACCAGGGACAGGTAATACGGCAGGCCGAGGTCGAATTGCCGCCCCGCCAGCCACATGGCGGCTATAAACATGACCTGCAACAGGCCGACCATCATGTTGTCCGCGTCGCCGAACAGGATCGCCGTGGATTTCATGCCGATACGCCGGTCGTATTCCCGGTCGACCATGGCGTATTGCGTGTCGTAGACGATGGTCCACAGACAATTGGCGAGAAACAGCAGCCAGGCCGAAGCCGGCAGGCTGCCGGCCTGTGCGGTGAAGGCCATAAGAATTCCCCAGGAAAAGGCCACGCCCAGCACCACCTGGGGCATATGGGTTACGCGCTTGAAGAAGGGATACAGGACGATGATGGGCACGGCGGCTACCGCCAGCAAAATCGTCGGCAGATTGGTGAACAGCACCAGCGTGAAGCCGATCAGGGACAGCGCGACGAATCCGTACAACGCGTCCCGGCGGTCGAGCTGCCCGGTCGCCAGCGGCCGCTCGCGGGTGCGCAGCACTTCGCCGTCGATGTGATAGTCGGCGAAGTCGTTGATGCAGCAGCCGGCGGAGCGCATGACGACCGTGCCGGAGATGAATATGAACACCAGCCCGAAAGATGGGACACCCATCGAGGCTAACCACAAGGCGCCGAGCGTCGGCCATAACAGCAAGTAGATTCCGACAGGGCGGTGCAGGCGCGTCAGGTAGAAGTAGGCGATCGCCTTTTCCCGCAGCCCGGGTCTTTCTTCCAGCCAAAGGGCGAGTTTTCGAGAGAGTTTCCGGCGCGATCGTTCGATAAATCGTTTCATCGCTCAGACATCCGCGTAATGGCTGCTTTCGCCGAGCCAGCGGCGGATCAGCGGTTCCGCCACCGCGGGATGGCTGGTCAGCAGTTCATCGCAAATATCGCGCACCTGCTCGAGCATGTCACTGTCGCGGCTGATGTCCGCCACCTTGAAGCTCATCAGGCCCGTCTGCCGGGTGCCCAGCAATTGACCGGGCCCGCGCAGGCGCAAATCTTCCTCGGCGATGAGAAATCCGTCGTTGCTTTCGCGAATGATGCGCAGGCGTTCCCGGCTCAGTTCGGACAGCGGCGGCTGATACAACAGCAGGCAATGACTTTGCGTCGCGCCCCTGCCGACCCGGCCGCGCAATTGATGCAATTGCGCCAGCCCCAGGCGTTCCGGATTCTCGATCACCATCAGGCTGGCATTGGCCACGTCGACGCCGACTTCGATCACCGTGGTCGCCACGAGCAACTGGATTTCGCCGTTCTTGAACCTTTCCATGACTTCGGCCTTTTCCGCCGGCTTCAGTCTGCCATGAACGAGCCCGACGCCGATTCCCGGCAGCGCCTTGCCGAGTTGTTCGGCGGTGGCTTCCGCCGCCTGGGCCTGCAAGGTTTCGGAGTCGTCGATCAGGGTGCACACCCAGTAGGCCTGGCGGCCGCCGGCGCAGGCCGATGCGATGCGCTCTACCACAGCGTCGCGTCGCTGGTTCGAAGACATGGCGGTGTTGACGGGACTGCGGCCGGGCGGCAATTCATCGATTACCGAACAATCGAGGTCCGCATAGGCGCTCATCGCCAGCGTCCTTGGAATCGGCGTCGCGGTCATGACCAGTTGGTGCGGGCGCATCTGGCCGCTGCCGGCCTTTTCGCGCAATGCGAGCCGCTGATGTACGCCGAACCTGTGCTGTTCATCGACGATGATCAGCCCGAGCCGCTGATAACGGACCGCTTCCTGGAACACCGCATGGGTTCCGATCAGCAAATCGCATTCGCCTGCGGCGAGTTCTTCCAGCACCTGTTTTCGCGCCTTGGCCCGGGTCTTGCCCGAGAGCCATCCGACCCTCACGTGCAATGCTTCGAACCATTGCCGAAAAGTATCCAGATGCTGTTCGGCGAGAATTTCCGTCGGCGCCATGAGGCAGACCTGGAAGCCCGATTCGATGGCGTGCAGCGCCGCCAGGGCGGCGACCACGGTCTTGCCCGAGCCCACATCGCCTTGTACCAGGCGCATCATCGGCGCCTGGCTTGCGAGATCCTCGCGAATTTCCCGATAGACCTTGCGCTGCGCTTCGGTCAGCTTGAAGGGAAGCGAATCCACGAATCGCTTGAGCAGCGCCTGACGGCCACCGAGGCGCGGCGATTGCAAGGCCGAAGCGTCGAGTTTCAGGCGACGCATGCAGAGCCGGTGGGCGAGCAGTTCCTCGAATGCCAGCCGGCAGCGCGCCGGACTGTTGTCGGTTCGTCCCGCCAGGTCGAGTTGCAGATCCGGTGGCGGTTCATGCAACCGGCGCACCGATTCGGCAAGGTCAATCCCGCCGAAATCACGCAGGAAACGCGCCGGCAGCAGTTCCGGCAGTTTTTCCGTGCGGGCCAGCATTTGCAGGGCCTGCTGCACGAGTTTGCGAATGCGGTTCTGGTGAATGCCCTCGGTCGTGGGATAGACGGGAGTCAGCGAATCGGGAACCGCGTCGGCTGCGGCTTCGCCGGACAGGATGCGGTACTCGGGGTGATACATTTCGATTCCGCCGCGGCCGTAGCGCACTTCGCCATAACAACGAATCGTTTTGCCGGAGGCGAGCCGGGTCTGTTGAATGGCGTTGAAATGAAAGAAGCGAACGCTGAGCAAGCCGGTATCGTCCCGGACTACGCAGCGCAAACTGCGGCGGCGGCCGAACTGCACGCCGCTGTCGACTATCTCGCCCTGCACCTGGACGCAATCGCCAAAGAAAGCCTGCCCGATGGGCGTGATGCGCGTTCGGTCCTCGTAACGGTATGGCAGATGAAACAGCAGATCCTGGACGCTTTCGATGCCGAGGTCCGTCAGCCGCGCCTTCAACTTCGGGCCGACGCCGGTAAGGCGCTCAATGGGGATCTGGTCCAGCGGCGGGCCGGTCATCTGGACGGATACAGTAGCTTCAATCGCTCAGAATCGCGTCGATCTCGATCATCGCATTCGCCGGCAACGCGGCGACTCCGATGGTGACACGGGCCGGATATGGCGCATCGAGGCGCCGCGCCATGATTTCGTTGACAGTCTTGAAGTTGCCGAGATCGGTGAGATAGATCGTCATTCGCAGCGCCTGGCCGAGATTCGACTCCGCCGCCGCGGCGACCGCGGCCAGATTGTCGAAAACCTGCTCCGCCTGTTCCTCGATGCCACCCTCGACCAGCCGCATGGTCTCCGGGTCGAGCGGAACCTGGCCGGAGAGAAACACGAGCGCGCCCGAGCGCACGGCCTGGGAATACGGTCCGATCGCCCGGGGCGCTTTTTCGGTTTGAATGACTTGCGATTCGGGCATGGAATTTTCCCCGTTACGCGCGCGGGCCAACCCGCCGCGGCCTAATGAGTGACGGAATCAGCGCGTCCGGTAGGCCGGCGAGTCTTGCGGGCCTTGACCCTGGTCACCCGGGTTACCGCCTTGATCATGCGGATCTTGCGCATGACCCGCGCCAGATGCACACGGTTTTTCACATTGATCAGCAGATTGACGATGCTGAAATGGGCGTCGCGCTCGACCGTGCTGATTTTCTCGATATTCGCTTCCGCGCCGGTGATGGCAGTGGCCAGGGTGGCGATGATGCCGCGTTGATGTTCAAGCTCCACCTTGACCTCAACAGCAAACTCGCCCTGGATTTCCGGATCCCAGTTCACTTCGACCCACTTCTCCGGGTTGGCCCGCAGTTCGGCGACGTTGTTGCAGTTGTCGGTATGAATGACGAGGCCGCGCTCCGCGCTGATATAGCCGGTAATGCGATCGCCGGGAATCGGGTTGCAGCAGCGGGCGTAGTTCATCACCGAACTTTCCGTTCCGCGCACGAGCAGATTGCCGAGCACTTCGTCGCCGGTGGGGTTTTCGTTCAGGGCGACCAGGCGCTGGGCCATGCCATGAGACATGCGATTGCCGAGGCCGATTTCCTCGAACAATTGGTTCCGCGATTCGAGCCGCAACTGTTCGAGCAAGGTGGTGACGGCTTCGCGGGATATCGAATTCAGGCTGGCGCCGAAGCTGGCCAGCGCCTTGGTCAACAGGCGGCGGCCGAGAGCAACGGATTCGGACCGCTTCTGGCTCTTCAGGAAATGGCGGATGCTCGTGCGCGCTTTGGCGGTGGCGACAAAACTGAGCCAGGCGGGATTCGGTTTGTGGCCCGGAGCGGTGATGATCTCCACGGTCTGGCCGCTTTCAAGCGGCTCGCTCAGCGGCGCGAGCCGGCGCGATATGCGACAGGCTACGCAGGTGCTGCCGACATCGGTATGAATCGCGTAGGCGAAGTCCACGGGAGTGGAGCCGGCCGGCAGTTCGAAAATCTCGCCCTTCGGCGTGAACACGTAGATTTCATCGGGAAACAGGTCGATCTTGACGTTCTCGATGAATTCCAGCGAGTTGCCGGCGTGCTGCTGCATTTCCAGCAGGCCGTTGACCCACTCCCGCGCCCGGATGTGGGCATTGCTCGGAATATCCTCACTCGACTTGTACAGCCAATGGGCGGCAATGCCGTTATTGGCCATGGCTTCCATTTCCTCGGTGCGAATCTGAATTTCGATAGGCAGGCCGTGCATGCCGAACAGAGTCGTATGCAGGGACTGATAGCCGTTGGCCTTGGGGATGGCGATATAGTCCTTGAACCGACCCGGCACCGGCTTGTACAGGCTGTGAATGGCGCCGAGCACGCGATAACAGGTGTCGACCCGGTCGACGACGATGCGGAAGGCGTAGACGTCCATGATCTCGGAAAAGGACTTCCGCTTGCTGCGCATCTTGTCGTAAATGCTGTAAAGATGCTTTTCCCGGCCAATGGTCCTGCCCGGCAGTCCCTCGCGTTCGAGGCAGGCTTCCAGGGAAATCTGCAGCTTGGTCACGACTTCCTTTCGATTGCCCCGCACTTTGCGCACCGCGGCGCCGATGCGGCGGTAGCGCAGGGGGTAAATCGCTTCGAAGGAGAGTTCTTCGAACTCGATCCGCATGTCGTTCATGCCCAGACGATTGGCGATAGGCGCGTAGATTTCCAGCGTCTCCCGCGCGATCCTGCGGCGCTTGTCGGGCGGCAGCACCTTGATCGTGCGCATGTTGTGCAGGCGGTCCGCGAGCTTGACCATGATGATGCGCAGGTCGCGCGACATCGCGAGCGCCATCTTCTGGAAATTCTCGGCCTGGGCTTCGGCCTGGGAGCGAAACTTGATCTGGCTCAGTTTGCTGACGCCGTCGACCATTTCCGCCACGGTATTGCCGAACTGTGACTTGATCGCGGTCTTGGTAATGCCGGTGTCTTCGATGACGTCGTGCAACATGGCCGCCATCAACGACTGATGGTCCATGTGCATCTTGCTGAGGATGCCGGCTACCTGGAGCGGGTGTGTGATATACGGGTCGCCGGTGCGTCGAAGCTGGCCCTCGTGGGCCTGTTCGGCGTAGTAATAGGCGCGCCGCACCAGGTTGATCTGCTGTCTTGCAAGATAGCCCGACAGACTCTCAGCCAGCGTGTCGATGTTTTCAGTCTGAAGGGCTGTCAATATGCGCCTCCTGCCCCGTTCAGTCCCCTGCTTCGGGCTCGGGCGGCGGCGGTTCCGCCAACTCGGGCTGCTCCAGCATGATTTCCATTTCCTGCTCGAGTTCCTCCATTCTCAATTCCGGCTTTTGCGTGAGGATTTCGGGGCCGACGAGTCCCTGGGCGATTTCGCGCAATGCGAGCACCGTGGGCTTGTCGTTGTCTTCGGCAATGAGCGGGTCCTTGCCTTCGGTCTGCAACTGCCGGGCGCGCTTGCTGGCGACCATGACGAGTTCGAAACGGTTGTCCACCTTGTCCAGGCAATCTTCAACTGTAATACGTGCCATGTGCGGTTCCTGTCGATTTCACCGGACCATTGTACAACGAAGTCCGGAATCTGCGGGGCCGGAGATTTTACTGGATTCCACCGCCGATTGCATCGGCGGCATTTCCGAAATTAGCACTGGAACGGATTGATTGCCTGTATGCCGCCGTAATCCTGTTCGTGGTTAAGGTCTTCGGTATACAGTTTGTCGCAGCCGGCGGCGTAAACCAGAATATTGGTATCAACGAATCTCATCGATTTCGGACTTCATCGCTTCTTCGTAGAGTTCCTCGCGAGACAGATTTCCACTTGAGCGAAGTCCAATGCCCCGCTTGTCGAAATCGGTCCAGACTTCATTGAGCATTCTGCGCCGCCTTTGCAAGGGAGTTTCCGCGGGCTCCGGATCAGGAGGCCTTACCGAACTGGTGCGGTAACCAAAATCAGGACCATCGCGCACTTCCCCGGCGGATTGGAGTGACGATGGGTCAACAGAACTTCGCTGAGTGTCCAGGCTTTGCAGAAAGCCGCGCACCAGGGCCGACACGGAAGTGCCCATCTCCGCGGCGCGGATACGCGCCTGACGATGGGTCTCATCGTCGATGGACAAGGTAATGTTCTTCATTGACCGCCTCTCACATATTCACAGTTTTACATTTTCACCTAAACAAGTGAACAATACACGAGGCCTGAATCGAACTCAACAGTTCCGATTACGGGACACCCATGGCGCGATTACGGGACACCCATCGGTCAAATCGGTGTACATGAATCCAATTCAACTTGATGGTCGATTGAAGAATTTCGGGTCCGGTTCGGGATTGACGGTCAGGAGTACTTTTTCGCGGGCACGGGCAAAACTGCCCGTTCAGGCATGAGATCGAGGTCGGGCCAATCTACGCGACTTTTCTTGCCGGGCGCCTTTCTCTGGCCGCCAGTTTGTCCAGACCGTTGAACATCGTGATCGAATCCTTTTGAATTTCGAGCGCCAGCATTTGCCATTGCGTCTGGTTCAGATTCAAGTCTGGCAATGCAGACGGCGCCTCTTGCGGAATGAATCCCTTCTTGTCCGCACGCACGATCCGGCCCGTCCAATCCACCAGTTCAATGTAGTCCCGGAGCCCAATAGGCAATGCGGGCGGTTCCCGGTCGCGTTCTGAACCGGTCTGGAACGGCATCAGTCCGGGAGTGGGACATTCCGTCGAATCGTTGTCTACCGACGCCGTTCCACGAATGCGCGCCTGAATGGAGGTGAATTCCGATTCGTCGAGCGTTTCGCTGATGCCGGCCCGCACGGGATTCAGATCGACATAGGCCATGCACGACAGCAAGGCCGCATCATCCAGCAGCGCCTGGGACTTGAAGCGCCCTTCCCAGAACCTGCCCTTACAGTCGTCTTCCTGGTTGGCCCGGCGGGCGATGTATTCGTTCTGGCAGCGCATGAACCAACTGATGCTGGTCAGGCGTTCGCGCCAGGTTTCGACGATGCAGTCCAGTTGCTGGAAATGCTCTTCGGATTGTAATTCCCCGCGCAGGTAGCACTGCACCAATGGGTCGCCCTTGTACAAACACAGCCAGCGGCGGATGACCTCGTCCCGGCCCCAGGACCGGCCGCGGTCCTGATCCACATGCAGGACCGCATGATAATGATTGCTCATCACCGCGTAGGCGGCGATGTCGATGGCGAAGACTTCGCCCAGCAATGTCAGGCGACCCATCAGCCAAGGTTTGCGGTGATCGAAATTCTGGCCTGAATACCGGTCTTCGCCGCACAGGAAGGCTCGCCGCACGCAGCGGGAAACGCAGTGGTAATAGGGTGTGTTCGCCAGCGAGACGATTTGTGAGCGGGGCCGGGTCATCTTCTACCTGCAAGTCAATTGCTTCCTTAAAGGTAGGTATAGTCCGGATTTTCCAGAACGCCAAGTCCCGCGAAAATTTAGGATGGGTGTCCCCCAGATTCCGCCGAAAAACCGCTTGCATGTCACTGTTTTCGGCCAAAAGTCCGCGAAGAAAAATATTCGCAACCGCCGGAAAAACCCGGAATCAATAGCGCGGGTTCGCTCCCGCCTCCCCACCCCCACAACAAGAATCGCCGCCGAATGCACACGCGGCTCTGGTTTGTGTTTTTCCGCGAATCTGATATAAAGTCCCGGAACCGCGCCGCGCCCCCTCCGGGCGTGCGTCCGGTATTTTTTCCTCTTTATTTGAAGCACACTGCGGGGAGCGACCGTGAACGATAAGAAAAATCGAGGCTTGAGGCTTGACGAAGGGAATCGCAGATTCCATCATGAGTTACAATCAGCCGGATCGCCGGATCGCCGGATCGCCGGATCGCCGGATCGCCGGATCGCCGGATCGCCGGATCGCCGGATCGCCGGATCGCCGGATCGCCGGATCGCCGGATCGCCGGATCGCCGGATCGCCGGCCATGAGTGCGTCCGGCGCGCGGCTTCGCCGGCTCCGCTCCCGCCCGCCGGCCTCCCCGCCTGAACCTTCCCGCGCCGCCGGCGGGCGCTCCGCAGCCCCCCGCCAGCCGCATTCTTCCTCCGACAGCTTCGGTCCTTCGTCCGCCCGCGCCGAAACGGGCGCGCGTCCCTTCTCCCGCCGTCTGCGGCGCGGCCTCGCCGCGGCGCTGCTGAGCCTTCCGCTGCTCGCCGGTCTGGCGACCGGGGCCGTAGCGCAGACGCCTCTCGCCGACAGAATTGTTCCTCCGGCCACGCTGACGGTCAATGAGGGCGACGGAAACATCAATATCACCCTGCCGGGGAAGCCTGGATTTGATGAGGACGAAATCTTTGTCACCATAACCGGCAGTGTCACTCGCGGCACCGGCAGCACATGCCAAGCCGGAGAGGATTTTCTCCTTCCCAGTTCGCATACCATTTTTGTTCGAATTGCGGACACAAGTCACACATTCAGCGGATTCACCATGTGTGACGACAGCGACGATGAAACCGACGAGACATTTACGGCGCGTTGGCAGTCAACCGCCGGTTCTCCCTTCAACGGCAATGCCGCGAATTGCGCATCCACATCGTCTTGCACCAGCGAAATCACCATTCGCGACAACGACCCGACGGTGGTGACTCTCGCTCGCGTGGGCAGCGGCGCGGTGACCGAGGGCGGCAAGGTCGAGTTCACGGTGACGCTGGGCCGCGCGCTGGTGGCGGGCGAGACCGTCGACGTGCCGCTGTCGATCTCCGGCACAGGGGTGACCACCGGCGACTGGAGCCTGGGGGCGAAGTCCGGTGCGGCCAACACGGGCGTCGGCCTGCGCGATGCCGGCACGTCGACCCCGAAGGTGCGCTTTTCCGGTGCGGGCGCGCAGACGGCGACGCTGGAGCTGACGCCGGCGAATGAAGGCACGACGGAGGGCGCGGAGACCTTCACCATTGCGCTCGGCTCGAACACCGCCTTCGACGCCGCCGCGCTCGGCACCGATGTGGGCGGCGGCGCGGACCCGCATGGCACGGCCAACGCTTTCACCGTGGTCGTGAACGACGGCGGCGCGGCTCCGCTCGCCGCCAAGCCGTCCACGGTACGCGAGGGGGGTGTCAGCTTTGTCACCGTCACCGGTTTTCCGTCCAGCTGGGGCGCGCCCCGGATAAGGTCCCTTGCCGGCGCCACGGCGTCGCTCAGGTGCGACCATGTCGATGACGGGCTGCCCAACCCTTTTAACAACCTCGATGTCTGCGTCGGCCTGGCCGACGGCACCCGCACCCGGGGGCATTGGGACGGCATCGCGTACAGGCTGACGCTGACCGTGGTGGCCGACGGCGTGGCCGAGAACGAAAGCCTCACGGTGACGTTCGAGGATTCGACCGACGCCAGCAGGACCAGGACGGCCGACATCGCGCTCGACGACAGGTCGCCCCTGCCGTTCATCAGCCTCGAAGCGGTTATCGGCACCAATCCCGGCAACGTGGTTTCCCCGTCCCCGCATGCCGTCACGGAGGGGGGTGCGTTCAACATCCGGGTGAAGATGGATCCCTGGTTCAGGCTGGCCACTCCGGTCACCGTGAACTACTACCTCGCCGACTACCACGGCGAGCGTGTGGTCCGGGGGCCGAGCCTCTGGGAGCCGTTCCGGCCGGTGGAAGAGAACCCCCGGAGCATCGAGATCGCGGCCGGGCAATCCGCTACGGTCATTCACATACCGACCGTGGCGAGCCCCGACCTCGACGGCGACAGCAAGGTGGAGGTCATCCTGCTGGGCGGCAGGGACTATGCGACCAGCACGGGCAAGCTGACGCTCACGGTCCAGGACGCGGACCCGGTCACGAACATGGACGACAACACGCGGGCGCAGATGCTGGCCACGCCCTCGACGCTGACGCTCGGCGCCGATGCGGCTTCGGTGACGGAGGGCGGCGAGGTGACCTTCACGGTCACGGCCGCCCCGGCGCCGGGCTACGACCTCCCGGTGCACCTGGGCGCGTCGGAGGAGATGGGCGCGGGCCTGGACTATATCGGGCTCGAACGGGCCCGCACGGTGACGATACCGGCGGGCGCGACCTCGGCGGCCTGGACGGTCACGACCTGGTCGGACGACAAGCAGCGCGCCGACGGCACGGTGGTGGCCCGGATCAAGCCGGGCGACGGCTACACGGCGGGCACGCCGTCGACGGTCACCGTGGCCCTGCTCGACGACGACGCGCCGGCGGCGGACCCACCGCCGACGGACCCACAGCCAACCGATCCGCCGCCGACCGATCCACCGCCGACCCCGGCGGTGGACCCGGCGCTGGTGGCGCAGGTGCGGGGCTATGCGGCGGAGACGCAGACCCACGCCGACAAGGGCTGGCAACGGTGGGTTCCGGTGGTCGCCGCGCTGAATGCGCTGGAATCGGTCGGGTCGCAGCAGGATCGGCAGGACACGGACCAGCAGGGTACGGACCAGCAGGTAGTAACGCCCGAGCCCCCCGCGGGTTGCGTTTCGCCGGAGTTGCTGTCGGACGTGGAGGGCTACGCCGGGGAGACGCATAACGGCGCGGCCCACGTCGAGCGCTGGCTGCGCGTGCTGCACACGCTAAAGGGGATGGCGAACGACAGCACGATCATGCTTTCCGCGGAAGCGCAGACCCACGCCGACAAGGGCTGGCAACGGTGGGTTCCGGTGGTGACCGCCATCGAGTGCCTCGAGGCCGGGGCGGGCGGAAACTGACCGCGCCCGGCCCCCGTGCGAGAATGCCCCGGACACCGGGGCCGATCGGGGTGAGCGTCGCCCAGCGTAAAAAAGATATAATTCTCAAAGAGTTAGACCGCAACCAGATAATTTGCGCACTCGGATTGACTGCCAATAAAAGACAAGCTATTCTCCCTACTCCTGATAATTCCAGTTATCGGAAGTTGCGTCTCCTTTCTCGAATCCTATATCCATCTGTTCCTAAAGTACTTTTTCGGAATCCGCACGATCTCCGCAATTGGGCTAGTGCACCCAGTATCGAAAATCCGCCGTCTTTCAAAGAGAATTTCCGCGCAGACCCGGAAGGAATCTTCCTTGCGATGTATGTATGGCGGGAACTGATGAAGATAAGGCATCGGATCCTTGCCTTACCGTGAATGCAGTAATTCGGCGTGGCGATTCAGTTGCTCTTCTCGTCGTAGACGGCGAGTTCTGATGATGGCGCGGATGTCGGCCAGTGCGCGTTCGAATTCGTCGTTGAAAACAAGGTATTCCGATTTTTTCGCCTGGGCGATTTCCTGCTGGGCCTGGCGCATGCGGCGGTCGATGGTTTTTTCGTCGTCCAGGGCTCGGGTTTCGAGCCGGCTGCGCAAGGTTTCGACGGACGGTGGCAGGATGAAGATGGAGCAGGCGGTCGGGTCGAGTTTGCGGACCTGTTCCGCGCCCTGCCAGTCTATTTCCAGAATCACGTCAAGGCCCTGTTCGCGATGCTGTTGTACCCATTCGCGCGAGGTGCCGTAAAAGTGCCCGTAGACTTCGGCGTGTTCGAGGAACGCTTCTTCCGCGAGCTTGCGCTGGAACTCTTCGCGGTCCACGAAGAAGTAGTCGACGCCGTCGCGCTCTCCTTCCCGTCTCGGCCGCGTCGTGTGCGAGACGGAGATGCAAAGCGCATCGTCGTCCTTGACGAGTTCCCTGACCAGGCTGGTCTTGCCGGCGCCGGAAGGGGCCGTAACGATGAAAAGCGCGCCGCTCGTCATGGTGAATCCAATCTTACAAGACTCCGGGTTTCTGCAAGGCGGCTATTCTGTCTTCCAGCGGCGGATGCGACATGAACAGCGCCCGCAGACCGGTCGGGCGGCCGCCGTTGATACCGAAGGCGGCGAGTTCGCCGGGCAGGTCCGCGGCCTGGTTCTGTTGCAGGCGCTGGAGCGCGGCGATCATCTTCTGCCGACCCGCCAGATTGGCGCCGCCGGCGTCGGCGCGGAATTCGCGCCAGCGGCTGAACCACATGACGATGATCGACGCGAGAATCGACAGCACGATCTGGGCGACGATGGAAACGACGAAATAGCCGATGCCGAATCCCCGCTGGTTCTTGAACACTACCCGGTCGACGGTGTGGCCGATCACCCGCGACAGGAAGATCACGAAGGTATTCAACACGCCTTGCAGCAATCCCATCGTAACCATGTCGCCATTGGCGACATGGGCGACTTCGTGCGCGAGCACGGCCTCCGCCTCTTCCTGGGTCATCTTGCGCAACAGGCCGCTGCTTACCGCGACCAGTGCGTTGTTGCGCCGCATTCCGGTGGCAAAGGCGTTGACCACGTCGGACGGAAAAATCCCCACTTCCGGCATCCCGATGCCCGCGCGTTGCGCCTGGCGCTCGACGGTTTGCAGCAGCCAGCGCTCTTGCTGGCTCGATGGCGACTCCACGACCTGCACGCGCATGGAACGCTTGGCCATCCACTTCGACAGAGCCAGCGAAATGAAGGCGCCGCCGAATCCGAACGCGGCGGAAAACACCAGCAACGCGTTCATATCGAGACCGGTGCCGCTCGAAAGCAGCATCCGTTCGATGCCGAACACGCGAAAAGTGACGCTGATCAACAGCAATATCGAGAGATTAGTCAACAGGAACAGCAAGATACGCATGATTTACCTCATCCTCGCCTGCGGCGTCAGAATCCCAGCACCTGATAGTTGCCGTCGAGTATCAGGCGAATCGAGACGTACAGGCCAAACGCCGGAATCACAATCCAGACGAAATTCAGGCTGAAAACATATACCCACATGTCGAACGGGCGAATCGATTTGTGGCGCCCGGAAACGCGGAAACTGAACCAGTAGAGCGAACTATTGTAGACCCATAGCCAGAACATCATCGCACCGATTATCCCGGTGGCGACGGCAGGCAGGAAGCTCACCGTGTAGGCGGCATACAGGATCAGTGTCGGAATCCAGCTCGTGAAGCCGTTGGCGACGTCCACGTTGAAGGCGTAGGAGCCCCGGTCCTTATAGGCGTCGTCGTAGTGGCAATAGGACGCCCAGACATCCACCCAGAATGCCGGCGACAGGATTTTTCGAGGCGGGACTTTCGATCCGAGAAAACCCATTGCCGGTGAAACCCCGGTTTCCCGGTGCAGGTTGCGCCAATGTTCGGCCCGCTGATCGATGCGGTCATGCCCGAGGTAAAGACTGACTTCCCAGAAGCAGATCAGCAGATTGGTTGAAAAGAAAACGGCAAAAACGCAATAGACCAGGCTCAGATGGCCAAAAATGCTATAGCGTATGACCATGCCCAGGGCGGCCAGCGCCACGATGACGAGCGCCGCGAAAGGCAGCGCCGGAATTCCGGAGTTGGAACTGTCTTGTTCGATGTTGTTATTCAATGTTCTGTACCTGCTCCCTGATTTGTTCGATCAGCACTTTCAGATCGAGCGCGTTGCGGGTCGTCTTGATCGCCGCTGACTTCGAACAAATGGTATTGGCTTCACGCATCAGTTCCTGCATCAGGAAATCGAGGGGCCTGCCCGCCGGTTCGCCGGCGCCCGTCAACCGTTCAAGCTCGTTGACATGGGCGTCGAGCCGATCGAGTTCTTCGGCGATGTCCGCCTTGTTCACGAGCAAGGCCACTTCCTGCTCGACTCTCCCCGATTCGAGGCTGACCTGCAACTCCGCGATGTTTTCGAGCAATGTTTGCCGCTGCCCGGCCAGTATCTCCGGCATCGAGGCGCGCACTTCGGCCAATATTTCCCGAATCGAGGCGACCCGTTCGCGCACCACGATTTCGATTTCTTCGCCTTCCCTGGCGCGCCCGGCGAGAAACTCGTCGAGCGTCCCGTTGAACAACGACACGGCCTCCTGTTCCAGATCGCTGTTTTCGTTTTCTTCAGTCTGAACGACGCCCGGCCAGCGCAGAATATCAAGGCTCGATGGAAGTCGCGAATCACCGAAAGCATCGTGAATCTTATCGCTTGCCGCAGAGAGGTTTTCCAGAATCCGGGAATTCAGATGCAATTCGCCCGGCAAGGCATCCGATTCCCGGAATCGCAGGGTGCAATCGATCTTGCCCCGATTCGCGCGGCTGCGGACCGTCTTGCGAATGGCGGGCTCCAGATTGCGAAAGGCTTCCGGCAGACGAATCGAGGTTTCCAGATATCGATGATTGACCGAACGGATCTCCCAGATCAGTGTCCCCTGTTCCAGTTCGGCCTGTTTTCGGCAAAACGCGGTCATGCTCAACATTGCTTGTCTCTCCTGGCGCAGGCCAATTCTAGCGCACTGGCGGTCAGCGCGTTGCCTCGATTCGCCTCCGCCGGCCCGGGTCGCAAATGCCTGCTGCTTCCGGGATAATGCGCGCAATCTCAAATCAGGAACAAGACCCCATGACCGAAGCCTTGCGTACGGATGGCAGGACAGCCCGGCAATTGCGCGAAATCAGGCTGAGCCGGAATTACACCCGGCACGCGGAAGGTTCGGTACTCGTGGAGTTCGGCGAAACGAAGGTTCTGTGCAACGCCAGTGTGAGAGCTTCTTCCGTTCCCTCCTTTCTGCAAGGCTCCGGTCAAGGCTGGATCACGGCCGAGTACGGCATGCTGCCGCGGTCGACCGGCGTGCGCATGCAGCGGGAAGCGGCACGGGGGCGCCAGAGTGGCAGAACCCTGGAAATCCAGCGGCTAATTGGACGCGCATTGCGGGCGGCGGTCGATTTGCCGGCCCTGGGCGAGCATACGATCAAGATTGATTGCGACGTGATCCAGGCCGACGGCGGCACTCGCACGGCAGCGATAACAGGGGGCTGTGTAGCGCTGGCGGACGCCCTCGATTACATGGTCGCGAAAAAACTTGTTGCCGGCAATCCGCTCAGGCAGTTGGTGGCCGCGGTCTCCGTAGGGCTTTGCAACGATTCTGCATTGCTTGACCTGGATTACGACGAGGATTCGACGGCGGAAACCGACCTTAACGTGGTGATGACGGAAACGGGTAAACTCATCGAAGTGCAAGGCACCGCGGAACAAGGCGAGTTCAGCCGGTCGCAACTGACCGAAATGCTGGATCTCACGGAGAACGGCATCGCCGGCCTGATCGAATGCCAGCGAAGGGCGCTGGCGGAGTAGCAGGACAGCACATGCAGGATTACCAGCGCCGGTTTCTCGAATTCGTCATTGACAACGGAATCCTGCGATTCGGCAGTTTCACACTCAAGTCGGGCCGCGTCAGCCCTTATTTCTTCAATGCCGGCCTGTTCAATACCGGCGCTCGAATCTCTTTCCTGGCCGGCAGCTACGCGCAGGCGATCCTGCAATCGCGCATACCCTTCGAAATGCTGTTCGGCCCGGCATACAAGGGAATCCCGCTGGCGGCGGCCACCGCCATGGCGCTGTATCGGGATCACGGCCTGGACGCGGGCTATTGTTTCAATCGCAAGGAAGTGAAGGACCACGGCGAAGGCGGTTCGCTGGTCGGCGCCGATCTCGCCGGGCGGGTATTGCTCGTCGACGACGTCATAACCGCCGGCGCCGCGGTGCGGGAATCGGTGAGCATCGTGCGCGGCAAGGGCGCCGAGCTTGCCGGAATCCTGATCGCCATGGACCGGCAGGAACGGGGCGAGGGGCCGGCTTCCGCCATCAGCGAAATCGAGGAGGAATTCGCAACCAGGGTGATCAGCGTGGTGAACCTTGCGGATGTGATCGACTACCTCGGCGCCAGTCAGGGCAGCGAACTGCACTCCCACGTTGACGCGGTGCAGGACTATCGCGAGCGATACGGCGTCGGTTGAACTCCGTTCGAATCAACCGGTGATGAGAGTGCCGACGCCCTCGTCGGTGAAGATTTCCAGCAGCAGCGCGTGTTCGACGCGGCCGTCGATGATATGGGCGCTTTGCACGCCCGAGCGCAAGGCGTCGAGCGCGCACTCCACTTTCGGCAACATGCCGCCCTCGAGGATGCCCGTGCCGGCGAGTTCTTCGACCTGCCTGACATCGAGCCCGGTGAGCACATTGCCCGCCTCGTCCTGCACTCCGGCCACGTTCGTCAGCAGGATCAGTTTTTCCGCGCCAAGCACACCGGCGATGGAGCCGGCCACCGAATCGGCGTTGATGTTGTAACTGACGCCGTCTTCGTCGGTGCCGACCGGCGCGATGACGGGAATGAAGTCGCTGGCCTTCATCATCTCCAGCACCTGGGTGTCGATCAAAACGATTTCTCCCACCTGGCCAAGGTCGACGAGTTCGCTGTCGATCGCGCCCGCCCGCGCTTTCAGCCTGCGCGCGCGGATCAGATTGCCGTCCTTGCCGCTGATGCCGACGGCCTTGCCGTGGTTCCGGTTGAGCAGACTGACGATTTCCTTGTTCACCTGGCCGCCGAGCACCATTTCGACCACGTCCATGGTGCGGCTGTCGGTTACGCGCAGGCCGTCCACGAACCGCGATTCGATGTTCAATTGCTTGAGCAGCTTGCCGATCTGGGGGCCGCCGCCATGGACGATGACCGGATGAATGCCGACCAGTTTCATGAGCACTACGTCGGTCGCGAAACTCTGTTTGAGAGCTTCGTCGACCATGGCGTTGCCGCCGTATTTCACCACTACCGTATTGCCCGCGAACTTCCGAATATAGGGAAGCGACTCGGTCAGAATTCTGGCGATGGTGCGGGCTCTGCTGACGCTCAGCGACATGGCGCGAATTTCCGTAAACGGTTGGTAGTCAAAACGGCGGTTGCAGCGAATCGTCGACGCGCAGGATCAATTCCCGGAACTCCGCCTGAATCGCATCCAGCCTTTCCCGCGAGTCCGCTTCAAAGCGGCAAAGCAGGGCCGGCGTGGTGTTCGAGGCCCGTACCAGGCCCCAGCCGTCGGCGTATTCTACGCGCAGCCCGTCGATTTTGATAATTTCCGCCTGTTTGAAGTCCGCCACTTCGGTGATTGTTTCCATCAGCGAAAACTTGCGTGCTTCCGGCACGGGCAGGCGCAATTCCTCCGTTCTGCATCCCTCGCGGCTCACGCCGAGCGCAACGCTCGCCGGCTCCGCCCTGGCCGCGAGCAGTTCGGCGACCCTGGCGGCGGCATAGGCGCCGTCATCGAATCCGTACCAGCGATCCTTGATGAAGATATGCGCCGAAAGCTCGCCGCCCAGGGGAGCATCGGTCTCGCGCATGGCGAGTTTCATGAAGGAATGCCCGGAGCGGCGCATGCAAGGCTCGCCGCCGAGTTCCCTGATGCGCCGCGGCAGGCGGGTGCTGCATTTGACGTCGTAAACGATGTTGGGCCTGGTGTAGCGCGGCACGATGTCTTCCGCCAGCAACTGCAGGATGGATTCGGCTTCGACGATGGCTCCGGTTTCATCGACGAGGCCGAGGCGGTCGCCGTCTCCGTCGAAGGCGATGCCCAGATCTGCCTTGCACGCCACGACAGTGCGAGAAAGTTCCGCCAGGTTTTCGCTTACCGTGGGGTCGGGATGGTGGTTGGGAAAGTTGCCGTCGAGTTCCGTGTACATCGCCACGACTTCGCAGCCAAGACGTTCGAACAGGGCCGGTGCGACCACGGCCGGAACCGCGTTCGCGCAATCGATAACGACTTTCAGCGGACGCTGGAGACGCACATCGGCAGCGATGGCGGACAGATATTCCTCCAGCACGCGCTGGTCGCTCGTGCGCCCGGCGCCATTGGAATACCGATCCTGCTCTATGCGCAGGCGGACCCGCTGAATCTGATCGGCGCTCAGGCTGGTGCGGTTGAACACCGGCTTCAGGCCGTTGTAATCGGACGGGTTGTGGCTGGCCGTCATCATGACGCCGGAGTCGAAGGGGCTTGTGCAAGTAGCGAAATACAACAACGGAGTCGGCACGATGCCGAGATTGACGACATTGCAGCCGGACGCGCGTATGCCGTCGCCTAGCGCCTCGAACAGTTCCGGGCTTGACAGCCGGCCGTCCCGCGCGGCAAGCAGCGAGTCGATGCCGAGCGCAAGCGCTTCGCTGCCCAGCGCCTGGCCGATACGCCGCACCAGCTCGCTGCTCAACTGTTCTCCGGCGATGCCGCGAATATCGTAGGCGCGAAAAATTTCCGCTGGAACAGGCGCCATTGCTGCCGGCCGCATACTCATGCTCCGGGCTGCTTCAGCTTGCGGTATCCGCGGCAGCGGACAAGCGTTCGGCGATCATTCCCAGCATTTTTCTCGCCACGGCTTCCTTGCGGGCGCGGGGAATTTCAATTTCGCCTTCCGCGCTGATGGCGGTCGCTGCCACTTCGTCGCTGTTGAAGGTCTCGGTGGCATCGTTGGCGAACAGCAGGTCGAGCCGCTTGCGTTCGAGCTTTTCCCGGCCGTTCGCAAGCACATCGCCGGTTTCGGCGGCGAACCCGACGACCAGCGGACGCGGATTCAGCCCGGCTACTTCGCTGATGATGTCCGGATTGCGCAGGAGATCGATTTTCATGCTTGCCTTGTCTTTCTTGATTTTCTCGACCGTCCGATTCGCCGGGCGGTAGTCGGCCACTGCCGCCACGCCGATGAACGCGTCGACGTCCGCGATACGCTCCATGGTCGCGGAGAACATTTCCTCGGCGCCGACCACGTCGATTCGAGTTACCCGGTCCGGAGTGGGCAGGGCTACCGGACCGCTGATCAAGGTTACCCGGGCGCCGGCGGCCACGGCTTCGGTGGCCAGGGCGTAGGCCATTTTCCCGGAACTGTGATTGCTCAGGAATCGCACAGGGTCGATCGCTTCGCGGGTCGGGCCTCCGGTAATAAGCAGATGTCTTCCCGCCAGCGGCTCCCCGCTGAACAATTCCGCGCAGCCCGCAAGCAGTTCGGCGGGCTCGACCATCCGTCCCGGCCCCACGTCGCCACAGGCCTGATCGCCTTCGTCCGGCCCGAACAGGCGGTAGCCGCGGCGGCGCACTTCGGCCAGATTCTGCTGGGTGCCCGGATCCGACCACATGCCCTGGTTCATTGCCGGCGCCAGAGCGATCGGCGCCGGAGTCGCCAGAATCAGCGTGGAAAGCAGATCGTCGGCTCGACCATGGGCGATACGGGCGAGAAAATCGGCGCTCGCCGGCGCCACCAGCACAAGATCGGCCCAGCGCGCGAGTTCGATGTGGCCCATGGCCGCCTCGGCTTCGGAATCGAGCAGGTCCAGATGCACCCGATTGCCGGTCAGGGCCTGCATGGTCAGCGGGGTAACGAACTCCTGCGCCGCGCGAGTCATGACCACGCGCACCTCGGCCCCCGCCCTCGTGAACAAACGGGACAGTTCAGCGCACTTGTACGCGGCGATTCCACCGGTAATGCCCAGCAGAATGCGCTTGTTGGTTAGCGTCGGCATATCCGGGCGCGGCTTTCCGGAGGCATGGAAAGAAAGGACGGCTAGACTAGCAGCAAGCCCTTCCCGAAGCAATTTGCCTGCATTGGTTTCGCCCGCATCGATTAATCCCGAAATCGATTTTTCGCAAAAACAGTGCCATCCGCGAAAACCCGACTACGCTGATTTCCGAACCGGAGAGACGCGATGACTATCAAGGACTGGCCGTTGCTCGAACGGCCGCGGGAAAAACTGTTCGAAGTGGGGGCCAAGAATCTCAGCGACGCCGAATTGGTGGCGCTGCTGCTCGGCAGCGGCGGGAACCGCAAGTCGGCGCTCGATCTGGCGCGGGATCTGTTGCAGCGATTCGACGGGCTTGCGGGCCTGCTTTCGACCGATTTCAGGCAGATCTCCCGCGTGCCGGGCATCGGCCCGGCCAAGGCCGCGAGCCTGGCCTCGATGCGCGAACTCGGCCACCGCCAGTTATACGCCGAAGTGCAGAATCGCGACGTGCTGAGCAGCTCCCAGGCCACCAGGGAATACTTGCGCGCCCGCTTCCGCTACTGCAAGAGCGAGATCTTCAGTTGCATCTTCCTGACCAACCAGCATCACATCCTGCGGCTCGACGAGCTGTTCCAGGGCACCATCGACGGCGCCGCTGTCTATCCGCGGGAAGTCGTCGAACGCTGCCTGACCTACAATGCCGCCGCGGTGATCCTGGCCCACAACCATCCTTCGGGAATCGCCGAACCGAGCCAGGCCGACATCGCCATCACGCGAAAATTGCGCGTCGCGCTCGAAACCATCGACGTCCGCGTCCTCGACCACCTTATCGTCGGCAGTTCCCAGGTCGTCTCCCTGGCCGAAAGGGGCTTGATGTAACCACTCGCGGCTTGCCCTGAAGGGGGTGTTCTGGTATAAATCGCGCCTCTTCGAAATGGCTGGCTGCGGGGCCGGCTTCAATTGAGGTCAACGAGATGGCGCGGGTGTGCATGGTTACCGGCAAACGGCCGGCGGTGGGCAACAATGTTTCCCACGCGCAGAACAAGACCAAGCGGCGCTTTTTGCCGAACATCCAGAGCCATCGCTTCTGGGTGGAATCGGAGAAGCGCTTCGTCAAGTTGCGTATTTCCACCAAGGGCATGCGCATCATCGACAAGAACGGCATCGACAAGGTGCTGGCCGACATTCGCGGGCGGGGGATTCGGGTATGAGAGAGAAAATCAAACTGGTTTCCAGCGCCGGCACCGGCCACTACTACACCACCGACAAGAACAAGCGCACCACTCCCGACAAGATCGAAATCCGCAAGTTCGATCCGGTCGTGCGCAAGCACGTCATCTACAAGGAATCCAAGATCAAGTAACCTTGATCAGTTCGACCGCCGGGCGGTGAGCATCACGCGCGCCGGGGCGGGATAGCCTTCGATCGTCCTTGTCTGATCTTCCTTGTCCAGCGAGTTCGCCAGCGACTCGAAAGGCATCCATTCGGTGCCGCGCTGCTCAGCCGAAGTCGTAACGCTTCGGTCCAGTATTCGCCAGTCTGCGAATCCGCAACGTTCCAGCCAGAGTTCCAGCGTCGCGATCGACGGAATGAACCAGACGTTGCGCATCTGCGCATAACGGTCCTTCGGCGTGAGGCTGTAGCCTTCGCTTCCCTCGACGAAAAGCGTCTCCAGCACGAGTTCGCCGCCGGGGCGCAGGCAGTCGTGCAGCAGTGCGAGATGGTCGAGCGGCGAGCGCACGTGATAAAGCACACCCATGGAAAAAGCCGTGTCGAAATAGCCGCTGCGCCCGGGGAAATCTTCCAGCGCCATGGGCAGCACCCAGCAGTTTGCATTCGGAACGAACGATTTCAGCGCCCAGAATTGCATGGCATAGGGAATATGCGGCTCGAGCCCGATGACCTGACCTGCCTGCCGGCCGAGCATGCGGAAGCAGTAATAGCCGTTGCCGCAGCCGACATCGAGCACCTTTCGCCCAGCAAGCGGAGTGATTCGCCCGTCGAGCCGGTCCCATTTCATATCCGCGCGCCATTCAGCGTCGAGATCGATGCCGAATATCTCGAAGGGGCCCTTGCGCCAGGGCAGGAAATCCAGCAACTGGTTGCGCAACCGTCGTCGTGTTTCCTCGTCGCAGTCGGCAGGGCCGCCGATGAGCGCCTTCCCTTCAAAGTCAATCGCGAAAGGGGATATTTGCGGCAACTGCCCGATTTGTTCCAGGCGGCGGCGAATGTCCCCGTGACGGATTCGGCTCAGGCTTTCTCCGGACAGGGAATCTTCCAGGGAAGAAAGGGTAGTGCCGCCCAATTGCGCAAGCAGGGGCGCGAAATTCATCGGCCGTCCCGCTTGCAAGCCACCATGGAAGCGAAATTGAAGCACTGGAACCATTGTTCCACCGATTCGAACCCGGCTCTGGCAAGACGCGCCTTGTGCGCCGCCAGGGTTTCCGGCAACAGCACACGCTCCAGCGCCGCGCGCTTGCGGCTGATTTCCATCTCGCTATACCCCATGTCCTGTTTGAACTGATGGTACATCTCAATGTAAAACTCGTTCAGGCGCGGGTCGCCCAGGATGATCTTTTCCGACAGGATCAATATGCCGCCGGCAGCCATGCCGTCGTGAATCCGCCGCAGGAGCCGGTCCCGGTCCGCGGGCGTTATGAACTGCAAGGTGAAATTCAGAATGACCACGGAGGCGTTTTCGACGATGCATTCGCGGATGTCCTCGTGCCGGCATTCCACCGGGCCGCCGCCGAGCGCCGCGAGCCGCTCTTCGAGCCCGTCGAGCATGGGCCGGGAACTGTCCACGGCGACGATCTCGCAGGGACGGTCCCGCATCCGGCTGGCAATGGCGAGGCTGGCGGCGCCGAGGCTGCAGCCGAGATCGTAGATGCGGCTGCCGGGCTGAAAATTCGTCTCCGCCAGGCGGGCGGTCATCGCGATGATCGTGGTGTAGCCGGGAACCGAGCGGTGGATCATGTCCTCGAACACCGCGGCTACTTTTTCGTCGAAGACGAAATCGCCCGGCATCATGTTGCCGGCGTATAGATTGTCCCTTGGGGGTTTCTTCATGGCGTTTGCGGGCGACGCTTGTGTCGCCCCTACGTTGGTCCGGTCTTTGTGTACAACAAGTCGCGCACTTCGTGGCCGAGCCGCCTGCCCCGCATTTCGAACCGGGTCAATGGACGCTCCGGTTTCTCCCAGCAGGCGTTGGCGCCGAAGCGGTTACTGTAGCCGGAGATGCCTTCCATGACTTCCATCATGAATTCAAGATAGGGCGGCCAGTCGGTTGCCAGGTGTACCTCGCCGCCCGGTTTGAGCCTGCGCAGCACCAGCCGCATGAATTCCTCCTGCACGAGCCGGCGCTTGTGGTGGCGCTTGCGCGGCCATGGGTCGGGGAAAAGCATGAGTACGCGGTCAAGTGTTTCGTCGGCAATGTTTTCGGCGAAGACCTCCACCGCATCGTGGCGGATCAGCCGCACGTTTTCCAGATCATGCTCAACGATGCCTTGCAACAGGCGGCCGATGCCGGGCTGGTAGACGTCTATTCCGAGAAAATTGACTTGCGGTTGCTCGCGCGCCATTTGCAGCAGCGACTCACCCGAACCGAAGCCGATCTCCACCGTCAGTGGCTGCTCAAGTGGGAAAATTCGGCGCATGCCGAGCGGCTTTGGTTCGAATTCGATGACGAATCGCGAAGAATATTGTTCGATCGCACGGAGCTGACCACCCGTCAGCCGCCCGGAACGGATTACGTAACTGCGAACCGGCCTGCGCGCCGGAATTTCCGGTGTGGCGGTCACAGAGGAGGAAAGAAAGTTCCGGTTTCGGGGGAGGAGGCGCTGGCGTACAGCCTGCGCGGCATGCGCCCGGCGAGAAAGGCTTCGCGGCCCGCGGCAACCGCCTTTTTCATCGCCGAAGCCATCAGCACCGGTTTTTTCGCCTCCGCGATGGCGGTGTTCATGAGCACGCCGGCGCAACCGAGTTCCATGGCGATGCTCGCATCGGACGCAGTTCCCACTCCGGCATCGACGATTATCGGCGTAGTGGCGTTTTCGAGAATCATGCGGATGTTATAGGGATTGCGGATGCCGAGCCCGGATCCGATGGGGGCGCCGAGAGGCATCACCGACACGCAGCCGATCTCTTCCAGTTCCCTGGCCACGAGGGGATCGTCGCTGGTGTAGACCATCACGTCGAAACCGTCCTTGACCAGCGTTTCCGCGGCTTTCAGGGTTTCGGTGACATTGGGGAACAAGGTTTTCCTGTCGCCCAGAACTTCGAGCTTGACGAGCCTGTGACCGTCGAGCAACTCCCGCGCCATCTTGCATGTGCGAACGGCTTCCCCGGCGTTGTAGCAGCCCGCGGTGTTGGGGAGAATGGTGAACTCATCGGGCGAGATGATATCGAGCAGGCTGGGCTCGCCGGGATTCTGTCCGAGATTGACGCGCCGGATGGCGACGGTGATGATCTCGGCGCCGCTGGCGTCGAGAGCAGCCCGGTTCTCATTGAAATCCCGATACTTGCCACTGCCGATGATGAGCCGGGAACGGTAGCTCCTGCCCGCTATCAGCAAGGGGTCTTCCGCGGCCTGGGTCATGACGTTTATGTCAGCCTCCTCCGATCGCCTGCACGATTTCCAGTTTATCACCAGGCGCCAGCATGGTTGTGGCGAATTCGCCGCGAGGCACGATTTCACCGTTACGTTCCAGGGCGATTTTGCGGCCGGTAACGCCGAGTTCGCTGACAAGATCCGCCACGGAAATCGGTTCCGGCAGGACCCTGGGTTCTCCGTTGACTATCAATTCCATGCGAGGCCTTTCAGATTCGCCGACTCAAAATTGTCGGCCAAGCGCAAAAATGCAGAGGCAGAGCCAGCCGGCGAGGAATCCGAGCCCGCCGATCGGCGTGACGGCTCCGAGCCAGCGAACGCCGGTCAGCGCCAGCAGGTACAAGCTGCCGGAGAATAGCACAATGCCCGCCAGGAACAGGTAGCCGCTCGCTCTTGGCAAGGTCGCGGCCGGGAATTGCAGGCTCAGCAAGGCGACGCCGAGCAAGGCAAGGGAATGATAGAAATGGTATTGCACCGCAGTCTGATAGGTAGCCATCATTTCCGCGGAAAGTCTGGCGCTCAGTCCATGGGCGCCGAAAGCGCCGAGCGCGACCACGAGAAACCCGTTGCCGGCGGCAAGTAACAGAAAGATTTTGCTCATGGTTCGCCCCGGCAGGGGAGAGGTCAGGCCGACATTCGCGCCTTGATCTTGTTCATGGCGTCTTTTTCGATCTGCCGCACCCTCTCGGCGGATATGCCGTATTCGTCGGCAAGTTCGTGCAAGGTCGCCTTGGCGTCTTCGAAGAACCAGCGTTTTTGCAGAATGTCCCGGCTGCGCTCGTCGAGCTGCGTCATGGCCTGGTGCAGGGATGCGCTGGAGACTTCCTCCCACTCGGATTCTTCCAGTTGAATCGCGGGGTCGGCGCCCTTGTCTTCGAGGTAGTTCGCCGGCGCCCGGAAATCGTTGTCGTCGGAACTTTCCGGATCGGCGTCGAACGGCCTGTCGTAGGCGCTCATGCGCCCTTCCATCTGCCTGACCACCTTGGCGTCGACACCGAGATCGTCGGCCAGCGCCACGGTCTCCTCGTTGTTGAGCCAGCCGAGTTGCTTCTTGGCGGAGCGCAGATTGAAGAACAACTTGCGTTGCGCCTTGGTGGTGGCGATCTTGACGATGCGCCAGTTGCGCAAGATGAACTCGTGCATTTCCGCGCGAATCCAGTGCACGGCGAATGACACCAGTCGCACGCCCACGTTCGGATCGAAGCGTTTTACGGCCTTCATCAGGCCCACATTGCCTTCCTGGATCAGGTCGGCCTGGGACAGACCATAGCCGGAATAGGTTCTGGCGATATGCACGACGAATCGCAGATGCGCGAGTACGAGTTGGCGCGCGGATTCCACGTTGTCTTCGTAGAAGTAATCGCGGGCGAGCTCGAGTTCGTGCTCGGGAGTCAGCACCGCGATATTGTTCACGCTTGCAATGTAGGCAGTCAGATCCCGTCCGGGACTGGCTGGCCAGACTGTTTGCATTGCTGTAGAGACGCTACCGCTCACTTTTTTACCCCTTTTCCTTACTTGCCCGCTTTGCGAGCAACCGGGGATCATCCGGTTTTTTTGCAATATTGTCAAGACCTTGCAGTCTTTTCATGTATCCCGTAAATCAATCGGAACACGTTGGAATTCTAGCAAATATCGGTGCTTTCGTCAGTCTCCTGTAAGACAGTTATATGGACAAGGCGGAAGAATTCAAGTTCCGTACGGCAAAATTTTCGAGTATTCAATCGCTGAACAGAGCTTCGACGAATTCGCGCGCGGCGAAGGGCCGCAGGTCGCCCGCCTGTTCGCCGATGCCGATGAAACGCAAGGGAATTCCGAAACGCCTGGCGATGGCGAATACAACACCGCCCTTTGCGGTGCCGTCGAGCTTGGTCAGCACGATTCCGGTCAGGGAAGTGCTCCGGTGAAAACTTTCCGCCTGATTCACTGCGTTCTGGCCGGTGGTCGCATCGAGCACCAGCAGGATTTCATCGGGTACGCCCTCGTCCTGTTTGCGCAATACGCGCACGATTTTCTCCAGTTCGCGCATGAGATTTTCCTGGGTGTGCAGGCGGCCGGCGGTGTCGGCGATCAGTACGTCGATTCCCTTTGCCCGGGCCGATTGCCAAGCGTCGAAGATTACCGCCGCGCTGTCGGCGCCGGCTGCCTGGGAGACGACCGGCACGTCGTTGCGTTCGCCCCAGGCTTGCAACTGCTCGACGGCGGCGGCGCGAAAGGTGTCGCCCGCGGCCAGCATTACCGACTGACCGTCGTCTCGCAGCCGGCGCGCGAGTTTGCCGATGGTAGTGGTCTTGCCGGCGCCGTTGACGCCGACCATGAGTATGACGAACGGCCGGCCCTGCGATGTCACCTGCAAAGGCTTCTCGCAAGGCAACAGGATGCCGGCCAGTTCATCCTTGAGCGCGGCGACGAATTCTTCCGGGTCGGACAACTGGCGGCGGTCGAGCTTCTTTCGCAGTCCGGCGATCACCTGGTCGGTGGCTTCGAGTCCCACGTCCGCGGACAGCAACCTGGTTTCGATGTCGTCAAGCAGTTCGGTATCGATCCGGCCGTGCCCGGCGACCAGCCCCGTCATGCCTTCGCGCAGCCGCGCGCCAGTCTTGCTCAGACCTTGCCTGAGACGCGAGAACAACCCTGAACGCTCAATGTCCGATCCGGGCTCTTCGTTCCCGGAACGGGAAGATTTACCGAACTTGAGCATGAAATGTTCTCGAATTTGGCGGCGGGCTATGCTATCACCACCCCCGCCCGGCGAACAAAGAGGAATGCATCGGCTAATGGGAACGAGTTCACAAGGATCGGTCAATAACAGGCAAGCCCGAACCGGGAAGAAGAGCGCCGTGCGCATCATCGGCGGCGATCTGCGCCGCCGGCTGTTGCACTTTCCGGATATGGACGGTCTGCGTCCGACCCCGAACCGGATTCGCGAAACCCTTTTCAACTGGCTGCAGGAAGAAGTCGAAGGCAAAACCTGCCTGGATCTTTTCGCCGGCAGCGGCGCCCTCGGATTCGAAGCCCTGTCCCGAGGAGCGACCCGGGTGATCCTGGTCGAGCGCAACGCCGCGGCGTGCCGGGCGCTGACGGAGAACGCGAATATCCTGCAAGCGGAACACGCCGAAGTCCATCACACATCGGCCTGGGACTGGCTGCGCCAGACCCGACAGCCTCCGGCCAGCATCGACCTGGTGTTTCTGGACCCGCCTTTTGCCGGCGGACTGTTGCCCCAGGCCTGCGAAACGCTTGAGCGCAGCGGCCTGCTTGCCCAGCCTGCACTGATTTATCTCGAAGCCGAGACCGAAGTGCGGCCGCGACTGTTGCCCGACAACTGGACCATGGAAAAAGCCGGCTCCGCCGGCGACGTGCATTATTTCCTGGCCCGGCGCGAATGAAACAGGGAACCGCGCCTTCCGCGTTGACCGATTTTCGCGCCGCCTGGTGGCTGCCGGGAGGCCATATGCAGTCCTTGCGGCGCAAATTCGGTCCGGGAGTGAAGGTCGATCAACAGGGCCAGCGCCTGCGGCTCGATGACGGCGACTTCATCGATCTCGCCTGGGTCCGGCCCAGGGACGAAATTGCGCCGGGCGAACCCATCGTTCTCATTCTTCACGGCCTTTGCGGCTGTTCCGAATCGTTGTATGTGCAGGCGCTGCAGAACCATCTGCTCTTGCGCGGCACGGCCAGCGTGGTGATGAACTTTCGGGGCTGCAGCGGCGACCCCAATCACAAGGCTCGCAGCTACCATTCGGGTGTTACCGCCGATGCCGGTGAAGTATTTCGAAAATTGCGCGAACAGTTTCCCGATAATCCCTTCCATTGCGCCGGATATTCTCTCGGCGGCAACGTGCTGCTCAAGTGGCTGGCGGAAACCGGCGGTCCGGCCGGACTGGAAAGAGCGGTAAGCATTTCCGTGCCCTTCGACCTGGCGCAATGCTCCGCGGCTCTCGGCCGCGGCCTGACCCGCTTCTACGGCCGCTACTTTCTCGGCCGCCTGCAACAGGATCTGGCAACGAAAAAAACCAGGTTCGGGCAGAATGGCAATCGCGCCGAACTTGCCTTGCTCGAAGAACTCGGCCCATTGCGGGGCATCGCCAGCCTGTGGGAGTTCGACGATCGCGTTACCGCGCCGCTGCACGGCTTCGCCGACGCGGCGGACTACTACGCAAGATGCAGCAGCCTGCCGTTGCTGTGCGAAATCAGGACACCCACCTTGCTGATCCAGAGCGCAGACGATCCGCTGGTTCCCGCGGCCTCGCTGCCGGACTCGGCGCGGCTGCCGGACAACGTGCGCCTGGAACTGACCGGCAGCGGCGGCCACGTCGGATTCTTCGGCGCCCGGGGCAGCCTGCTGGAACGGGCCATAGCCGATTTTCTGGTTTGTTAGCATGAAGGCGATTGGCTAGAATGCCGGCTTCATCCCAAGCATCGGCCGCCATGAAAACCGTTGTCTATCCCGGCACTTTCAATCCCATTACCAATGGCCACAGCGATCTGGTGGAGCGCGCCTCGCGCCTGTTCGACAAGATCATCGTCGCCGTGGTGGACGCCAATCTGAAAACAGGCAATTCGCTGCCGACCGAAACCCGCCTGGCGCTGGCGCGGGAGGTATTGGGACATCTCGATAACGTCGAAGTGCGCAGTTTCGATAGCCTGCTGACGAAATTCGTCGAGGAATGCGGCGCCAACATCATCCTGCGCGGCCTGCGCACGGTTGCCGACTTCGAATACGAATTCCAGCTCGTAGGCATGAACCGGGTGCTGGCGCCGCAAATCGAAACGGTTTTCCTGGCCCCGGCGGAACATCTTTCCTACATTTCCTCCACCCTGGTGCGGGAAATCGCTTCCTATGGCGGGGACATTTCCAATTTCGTCCATCCGTCGGTGGCGAAGGCAATTACCGCAAATACCTAGCGCTGACAGGACGGGCAAAACACCGTGGAACGCTGGCCGAGGCGCAACTCGCGCAGGCCGGCGGAACAGCGCACGCAGGCTTCGCCTTCCCGCCCGTAGACGTTCAATTGCTGCTTGAAATAGCCGGGCCTGCCGTCGCCGCCGGTAAAATCGCGCAAGCTCGTGCCGCCGGCGCGAATCGCCTCGCCAAGCACTAGCCGAATCGCCTCGGCCAGTTTTTCATAGCGCGCGGCCGATATGCGGCCACAGGCCCGGGCCGGGTGGATGCCGGCAAGAAACAGGGCTTCACAGGCATAGATGTTGCCGACCCCTGCGACGACGCGGGAATCCATGATCAGGTTTTTGACCGCGGTCTTGCGCCCGCGACTGACGCCATGCAGCAGGGCGCCGCCGAATTCGTCCCCGAGCGGCTCAGGCCCAAGCCGCTGCAGCAGCGGATGCTCACTCGAACCCGCCGGCTGCCATAGCAAGCTGCCGAATTTGCGCGGGTCGGTGTAACGCAACGCCTTGCCCGAATCGAACACGATATCCACGTGGGCGTGCTTGCCGGGAGATTCGTCCGCGGGCGTTATCCGCAAACTGCCCGACATGCCAAGGTGGACGAGCAGCACCCCGCTCCCGCACTCGAAAAGCAGATACTTCGCGCGCCGGCCTACCGAAGTGAAGCGCTTTCCCGGAAGTTCTTCCGCGAGGTCATCGGGCACCGGCCAGCGCAAGCGGGGTTCGCGCACCACCACCCGGACGATCAGCCGGTCGAGTACGTGGGGCGCCACGCCCCGGCGCGTAGTCTCGACTTCGGGAAGTTCGGGCAAATCGTGCCTCCTGCTGCGATGTTCAAGCGAGGAGCGACAGTTATAATGTGGCCCCGCCGTAATGTACAGGACACCGGCTCCCAATCATGGCCAAGGAAACTCCGATGCTTCGGATCGGCGTCGATGTGGGCGGCACGTTCACGGATTTTCTCTGCGTGCGGTCCACGGCCACAGGCGATGTCGAATTGTCCGTCTACAAAATACCCTCGACGCCTCGGGCGCCGGAACTCGCGGTGCTTGAAGGGCTTGCGGCGCTGAGTCCTGGCGGCGAAGCCCTGCAGATCGTGCATGGCAGCACCGTTGCGACCAATGCGCTGTTGCAGAGAAAAGGCGCCCGTACCGCCTTCGTGACCAACCGCGGATTCAGCGACCTGCTGACGCTTGCCCGGCAGACTCGTCCCCATTTGTACGCACTCGAATTCGAGCCGTCGCCGCCGCCGGTGGAGGAAGCGCTTTGCCTGGAAACCGGCGGCAGGGTCGGCGCCGACGGAGCGACCATAGATCCGCTGACTGCAGACGACCTGACTGTATTGACCGCGAAGTTGCGCGAACTGAAAGCGGAATCGGTGGCGATCAACCTGTTGTTCTCCTTTCTCGACCCGAGCTACGAGGAGACTATCGAGAAGGCGTTGCGCGAATCCTTG
This sequence comes from Pseudomonadales bacterium, assembly GCA_963666325.1. Lineage (GTDB taxonomy): Bacteria > Pseudomonadota > Gammaproteobacteria > Pseudomonadales > Pseudohongiellaceae > UBA9145. The sequence goes on along the minus strand of OY762706.1, from coordinate 2,640,232 downwards.
CCCGGGGTCTTCATTTCCCGCTCCTCGCGGGTGTTGCCGGAATACAAGGAATACGAGCGCGGCATGGCGACCTGGCTGAATGCCTTTCTGGGGCCGGTGGTCAGCGGCTATCTGCGCCGCCTGCAAGCGGGTCTGGCCCATTTACCGGCGGGTTCCTCGCTGCAGGTCATGCAATCGAGCGGCGAAACCATCAGCGCCGGCAAGGCGACGGACTCCGCGGTGAACCTGCTGCTTTCCGGTCCCGCGGGAGGGCTGGCGGCGGTTGCGTATCTCGGCCGCCAGATCGGACGAAGCAAACTGATCAGTTTCGATATGGGCGGCACTTCCACCGATGTCGCCTTGCTCGACGGACCCATCGGCATCACCAGCGAGGGCCGGCTCGGCGAATTTCCCGTCTCTGTACCCATGGTGGACATGCATACCATCGGCGCCGGGGGCGGCTCCATCGCCTACGTCGACAGCGGCGGCATGTTGCAGGTCGGGCCGGAGTCGGCGGGTGCGGACCCGGGCCCGGTCTGTTACGGCAAGGGCGGAACCCGGCCGACCGTTACCGACGCCAACCTGCTGCTTGGCCGGCTGCCGGCGGGGGCGCCGCTGGCCGGCGGTCTCGAACTCGACATCGATCTCGCGCGCAAGGCCGTGGCCGAACTCGCGGACAGCATCGGCCTGGATGTCGAGGCCACCGCGCGCGGTATCGTCAGCATCGCCGACGAACACATGGTCGAAGCGATTCGCCGCATTTCGGTCAACCGGGGCTTCGATCCCGCCGAATTTCTTCTCGTCAGCTTCGGCGGCGCCGGCGGCCTGCACGTCTGCGCGCTCGCGGAAGCGCTAAACATCCGCCGGGCGGTTGTGCCGGTTTACGCCGGCGTCCTGTCGGCGCTCGGCATGGCCGTCGCCGACCAGGGACGGCAGTTCTCCCGAACCTTGCAGCGCTCGGAGGAAGACGATCCGACGCCTTTGATCGAACGCGAGTTCGAACAATTGTCGCGCCTCGCCAATGCCGAATTCACCGGCGAGGGGCTCGATATCGCGAACCTGCAGACGCGATTCAGCATCGACATGCGTTACACCGGACAGACATACACCCTGAACGTGCCCTGGTCCGGCTGGATTGCGACCCTGGATCAGTTCCACGAACTGCATCGGCGCCGCTACGGCTACGCGCTGGAAACACCAGCCGAGGCGGTCAATGTCCGTCTGCGCGCCTGGTTCTCCGGTCCAGCCTTCGATCTGCCGCCGGAAAAGGAAGCTCCCGGCGACGAATCGGAGTCAAAAACACTGCGCCTGCTACGTGCAGGAGAAACCGTAACCGGGCCGGCCACCGTACCCGAATACGCCTCCACCACATATATCGCCGAATCCTGGCAAGCCCGCCGCGACGACTTCGGCAACCTGTTCCTGGAACGTGTTGATTGATGGGAATTGGCCTATAGAATTAGTATTCGGGAGTGTCATTGGCGTGGAATATGGATTCCATCTTTCGACTGCCCCGATAATCGTTGAACCATGTAGCTTTCAGCACTTCTGAAATGTCCACGTCAGTTTCCCATCTCGATGATATCGAAAATTTCTTCTTTGGCTGAGTGAGCCGAATACTGCCAATACGCGATAACGAGAACTGCTTAATGTTTTTGCTAGCAGAACGGAATCATTGCGGTCGAGTCGAAGCAAATTGGTGATTCTGGTTCTTCTACAACTCGGTCTTACTGGAATTGTCTATGCTCTTCGCATATTTCGCACTTACAGGCAAATGTAGTGTAATGGCGAACGCCCACTGCGCGACTGCGAACCCGGTCCGCTCGGGCGAAAATTCTGTTGAATAAATCAGTTTCTTCATTCTCAAGAAAACGCCTCAAAGCATAGGCGCACAAATCAGCAATCTGGACCATACTGGTCAGTTGACTATCAACGAAAAGTGGAGTCTCAATAATGCGTTCGATAGATATCCACGGAGTGCCCCTTTTGTGGAAATCTCGCATTAGACGAGTATGTTTGGTTTCGACAGTCTGATTATTGTCGTGAACAATCAAGCCAAAGTTACGTTGTTCCTGAGAAGTGTCAGTAGCTTGCAGGTATCTTTCAAATCTGGAGATGATCTGCTCAAACGCTTGCTCGCTGACTGAGACATCTTTATCTTCTGCAGTGAAATGAGCCTTGTCAATGCATTCTGCGAAAAGCCGAGAAAAGCCCCAATTCGCGACACAGTCGGCGATTTCCCGGAGAAACTCGCGCCGCTGATCCCAAGTCAGGTGGATGTAGGCTTCGGTGTGAGAATAGTTCTTTCGGGCTTGTCGGTAACGTTTGGGGCTGGATTTCTGAAGCTTGTGAAGTTCAGAGGCTCGTTGTCCCTCAACTCTGCTTCGTCGGCTTCCTGACGGCAATCGTTCAAAATTCTTAATCCGTGATTGTTCTATGTACTTCCTCAACATCCATGCGGTGTGTATCTCTGCGCCATTAAGCTCGTATCGCTGTTTAATCCTTGTTATTTCCCGGTCGGCATTGCGCCAGTGCCAAATAGGAATGGAAACTCCAGCAAGGATAAAATGAGAAGTGGTCCCCGGAATTTCCGGTGTGCCTGATTCATCGACATAGCACAAGTGCAACCCGGCCACTCCTACAGGCAAAAAAAAGCGACTGGGGTTTTAGGGTCTTGGACCCCAAATCGAGACGCTTGGCGACTCTTCCCAGACGCAAGTCGTTAAGCTAAGGCGCTATTCCTAAAATGTCAACAAATTTCCCACAGGTGTAGCGAACAAATAAAGTGTCCGGTTTTAGAACACGTAAAGTGTCCGGTCGTACAGTGGTCGTTTTTCTTGGCGACCGGGAGGCTGTATGGGCGTGGCGCGACGGAAACAGGACCGGAGGTTGGCAGTGTTCGAAGACACGTATTCGATGTGGACGGAGCGTCGTTTGACGCAGGCGCAGGCGGCGGAGTTGCTTGGGGTTTGCGAGAGGACGTTCCGGCGCTGGGTGGACAGGTATCGGGAAGAAGAGGCGGAGGGGGGCGGCGTGGAAGCCTTGCGGGACCGCCGCGTTTCGCGCGCTTCGCACCTTGCGGCGCCGGTGGACGAGGTGATGCGGATGGTGGACGAGTACCGCACGCGGTATTGCGGCTGGAACGTGCGGCATTACTACACACGGTACCGTCGGGGCGGCGGGGAGCGCAGTTACAACTGGGTGCGGACGAAGTTACAGGAAGCGGGCGCGGTGCCGCGCGGCCGGGGCCGGGGCAAGCACCGCAAGCGCCGCGAGCCGGCGCCCTGCGCCGGGATGATGCTGCACCAGGACGGCAGCACGCACGAGTGGACGCCGGGGGTGAAGTGGGATCTGATCGTGACGATGGACGATGCCACCAACGAGCATTACTCGATGTTCTTCTGCGAAGAGGAGGGTCTGTGGAGCAGTTTCCGGGGCATGCGTGAAGTCATTGCGTCCCGAGGCCTTTGCTGTTCGCTGTACACCGACCGGGGCTCGCATTGCTGGACGACTCCGGAGGCCGGGGGCAAGGTGGACAAGGAGCGGCTGACGCAGTTCGGGCGGGCGATGATGCGGGACCTGGGCATCGACATGATCCCGGCGTATTCGCCGGAGGCGCGGGGCCGTTCGGAGCGGGCGTTCCGGACGCACCAGGACCGGCTGGTGAAGGAATTGGCGGAAGCGGGGATCACGGAGATGGCCGCGGCGAACCGGTACGTGCGAGAGACATACCTGCCGGCGTTCAACGCCGAGTTCGCCCGTCCGCCGAAGGAGGACCGCGCGGCGTTCGTGCCGCTGGGTGCGGCCACGGACCTGGACGCGACCCTGTGCGAGCTGCACGAGCGGGCGGTCGGCCGGGACAACTGCGTCCAGTTCGAAGGGCTGAAGCTGCAGTTGCCGTCGGATCGGCATCGGCCGCATTACCGCAAGGCGCGGGTGAAGGTTCGTCGGCACATGGGCGGCAGGCTGTCGGTGTGGCACGGACCCCGGCTGCTGGGACGCTACGCCGCGGACGGGCAATACCTCGCGGAGGCGTTGGCCGATGCGGCCTGATCGGAGCGGCGCGGGCACTGCGCTACGGTCGCTACGCTCCCTCCGCGCCGTGCCCGCGGCAGGACCGAAATCCGCGTCGGGAAAGCGGACAGTTTATATGTTTTAAAACCGGACACTTCTATTTGTTTACAACACAAATTTCCCACAGGTTGTAGCGAACAAATAAAGTGTCCGGTTTTAGAACACGTAAAGTGTCCGGTCGTACAGTGGTTGTTTTTCGAGGCGACCGGGAGGCTGTATGGGCGTGGCGCGACGGAAACAGGACCGGAGGTTGGCAGTGTTCGAAGACACGTATTCGATGTGGACGGAGCGTCGTTTGACGCAGGCGCGGGCGGCGGCGTTGCTTGGGGTTTGCGAGAGGACGTTCCGGCGCTGGGTGGACAGGTATCGGGAAGAAGAGGCGGAGGGGGGCGGCGTGGAAGCCTTGCGGGACCGCCGCGTTTCGCGCGCTTCGCACCTTGCGGCGCCGGTGGACGAGGTGATGCGGATGGTGGACGAGTACCGCACGCGGTATTGCGGCTGGAACGTGCGGCATTACTACACACGGTACCGTCGGGGCGGCGGGGAGCGCAGTTGCAACTGGGTGCGGACGAAGTTGCGGGAAGCGGGCGCGGTGCCGCGGGGCAAGGGCCGGGGCAAGCACCGCAAGCGTCGCGAGCCGGCGCCCTGCGCCGGGATGATGCTGCACCAGGACGGCAGCGCGCACGAGTGGACGCCGGGGGTGAAGTGGGATCTGATCGTGACGATGGACGACGCCACCAACGAGCATTACTCGATGTTCTTCTGCGAAGAGGAGGGTCTGTGGAGCAGTTTCCGGGGCATGCGTGAAGTCATTGCGTCCCGAGGCCTTTGCTGTTCGCTGTACACCGACCGGGGCTCGCATTGCTGGACGACTCCGGAGGCCGGGGGCAAGGTGGACAAGGAGCGGCTGACGCAGTTCGGGCGGGCGATGATGCGGGACCTGGGCATCGACATGATCCCGGCGTATTCGCCGGAGGCGCGGGGCCGTTCGGAGCGGGCGTTCCGGACGCACCGGGACCGGCTGGTGAAGGAATTGGCGGAAGCGGGGATCACGGAGATGGCCGCGGCGAACCGGTACGTGCGAGAGACCTGCCTGCCGGCGTTCAACGCCGAGTTCGCCCGTCCGCCGAAGGAGGACCGCGCGGCGTTCGTGCCGCTGGGTGCGGCCACGGACCCGGACGCGATCCTGTGCGAGCTGCACGAGCGGGCGGTCGGCCGGGACAACTGCGTCCAGTTCGAAGGGCTGAAGCTGCAGTTGCCGTCGGATCGGCATCGGCCGCATTACCGCAAGGCGCGGGTGAAGGTTCGTCGGCACATGGGCGGCAGGCTGTCGGTGTGGCACGGACCCCGGCTGCTGGGACGCTACGCCGCGGACGGGCAATACCTCGCGGAGGCGTTGGCCGATGCGGCCTGATCGGAGCGGCGCGGGCACTGCGCTACGGTCGCTACGCTCCCTCCGCGCCGTGCCCGCGGCAGGACCGAAATCCGCGTCGGGAAAGCGGACAGTTTATATGTTTTAAAACCGGACACTTCTATTTGTTTACAACACAAATTTCCCACAGGTTTGGACACTGCCTTCGCCTTCGTTTTGCCCAACCCATATAGCCTCCTGACCGCAGTTCCGACCTTTTCTGGTTGTTCGAGGCATAAGCGATCCGCCTCAACGCAACGTATAGGCGATCAGTTCAGCCACCCCGCGGGTGCCGCCGCCTACGAACATGGCCAGGTACTGTGTGCCCTCATGCTCATAAGTGAAAGGTAGACCTACCTGATTATCGGGCAGTTCGATCTCGGCGATGATGTCGCCTGTCTCCTTGTCGATGGCGCGCATGGTGGGGCCGGCGTCGGCGCTGCCGTTACCTTCGGCCACGAACAGCAGTGTCTTGGTCAGCAGGACGCCGGCGCGGGTGGGTACTCCGGTGGGCGGCAGATCCACGCCTTCGAGCAGCGGATGATTGGCTACGCGCTCCGGAGTGTCGGCATTGGCAATCCACCACAGGTGATCGCCGCTGTTCATGTCGATCGCGGTGATTCGGCCGTAAGGCGGTTTGACGACTTCCAGGCCCTGGATTCGGGGTATGCGCACGCCGAATCCCTGGCTCAGGTCGATATCCGATTCGGGATTCTTGGACAGGGCAAGGACCTGGAGCTGGGTTCTGGAAGGCACATAGAGAATGCCGGTTTCGGGATCGATGGCCGAGCCTTCCCAGTTGGCGCCGCCGGTCGAGGAAGGCAGGCTCAGCAGACCGCGGGTGCCATCGGGAGCGTCGGCAAGCGATGGCGGTGAAAACAAGCTCGGGCTGAGGCGAAAATCGGCAATGGCCTCAAGCGCCAGGGCCCTGAGTTCCGGCGTGAAGTCGATCAGATTGTCTTCGGTAAAGCCCTGAATATCGAAGGGCGCCGGCCGGGTGGGAAAGGGCTGGGTGGGCGCGTACCACTCGTTGGGCACGTCGCCGGAAGGCACCGGACGCTCCACGATCGGCCAGATGGGCTCGCCGGTATGCCGGTCAAAGGCGTAGATGAATGCCTGCTTGGTCACCGACATGACCACATCCCGGCCGTTGGGCAGATCGATCAGCACCGGTGCCGCCGGTACGTCCCAGTCCCAGATGTCGTGGTGAATGAACTGGAAGTGCCACTGCCGCTCGCCGGTTTGCACGTCCAGGGCCACAATGCCGCTGGAGAAAAGGTTTGCGCCCGGGCGGTCGCCGCCGTAATAGTCGCCGGTCGGGTCTTCCACGGGCAGATAGACATGACCGAGTTCCGGGTCCCCGGACATCGGCGCCCAGACGCCGGAATTACCGGTAAACTCGACGCCTTCGTCGAGCCAGGACTCATAACCGACCTCACCTCTTTCCGGAATGGTGTGAAAGGTCCACAAATGCTCGCCGGTGTGCACATCGAAGCCACGGATATCGCCTTTGGTGTTCATCTTCGCTCGGGGACGTCCGCCGGTGCGGTGGGCGGCGCCGACGACGATCACGTCATTCATCACGAAGGGCGGAGCGGACAGGCCGATATCCGGGTAGGGGAAACGCGGGTCGTCGCCATTGCGCACGCCGACCATCAAATCCACGGTGCCGTCGTCGCCGAACTCAGGATCCGGAATACCGGTGTCGGCATCCAGGGAAACCATGTGATAGCCGGGGCTTATATCGATCACTCTCTTCTTTGCGCCATCGGTCCAGTAGGCGACTCCGCGGCCGGAGCCCTTGCGGGGCGCCTCGTCGAATCGATCGCCTTCCTGGTACCGGTAAATCCAGAGAATCTGGCCGGAAGTGGCGTCGAGGGCCATCACGTTACGGGTGCTGCCGACATTGGTATAAAGAATTCCGTCGATTTCCAGCGGCGTGGCGGGATTGTTGTAAACAGGGTCCGGCCCGATACCTTGCGTCGAAAAACGCCAGGCGATCTCCAGTTCCTGGACATTGTCTGCATTGATCTGATCCAGCGGCGAGTACCGTTGGGAAAACTCGCCGCCGTGGTAAAACGGCCAGTCGCCCTCATCTACACTGGTGCCGGACTGTCCGATTGCCGACGGACCGTAGGCGAGCGTAGCGATAGCTGCGAGAATGGCAAGCAGGGGTCTGGTGGTGCTTTTCATCTGAAATTCTCCCGACTTCGGCAACAACAAAGTCGCCAACGATACCCGGTAGAGAATCTCCGGTCCAGAGCCGCCCGTATTGCGGGCAATATCGCCGGGTGTTATAACCTCGAACATCTCTTGAAAACTCTTTCATGCAGCACTGTTTCCGCATCATGAACCGCAGCGAACGGAACGCATTCCGATTCCGAACGGCAAGCTTTGTTGCCGTTCCGGCCATTTTGTGGCTGAGCGCGGCAACGGCCCTGGCCCAGGAAGCGGGCGAAGGAGAGGAGCCGGAAACCGAAACCCGCTACTCGGTGCTTTTCCTGGAACCCGCGGTGCCGGTCTCGGAGGCAACCGATTTTGAGTTGCCGCCGCCGGAAACTCCCCAAAGCCCCGAACTCGACCCCGAGTTCGAGGAGCGAATGCAGAACATACAGCGTTTCAACGAAGCCATCGCCGATTCGGAAATCCTGTCCGGGGCCTGGGACAACAGCCTGGTGGAGCAATTGAGCTCGCTGGGTTCGCTGCAACATCGTCAAGGCGATTATCTTGCCGCGATCGAAACCCAGGAACGGGCGATCCATGTACAACGCATTAACTCCGGTCTGCATACCATCGAACAGGCGCCGCTGGTGGAACAGATGATCGACAGTTACGTCTCGATGGGAAACTGGACCCAGGTCGATGTCTATCAGAATTATCTTTTCTATATCCAGCAGAAGTTCTACGGCAACTATGATCCCCGACTGATCCCGGCTCTGGGCGATTTCGCGAATTGGCATACCCGCGCATTTACGCTCCGGCAGGGCGAATCGCTGGCGATGCGGCTGAGTTCGGCGCAGATGCTGTTCAAGGCGGCCGCGCGCATGGTCGAAGTCCATTTCGGCCCGGAGGATGAGCGCTATCTGGAGTACCTGCGGGGCGTGGCGCGGACCGCCTACCTCGTGGCCCGCAATCAGGATCTGCTGCGGGAATTGGCCCGGGCCCAGTTCAGGGCGCCCCAGGAAACATTGCGGGATATGCTGTATTGGCATTTCCCGATCGTTCCGACCGGTTTTCGCTCAGGCGAAGACGCCCTGCTCGCTATCAGGGAATACTATCTGGGGCGCGATGGCGAAGCCGAACAACTGGCCGAAGCCACCGCCCAGGTAGCGGACTGGTATTTGCTGTTCAGCCGGCGCACGGCTGCCAGAAGCATGTACCGGGAAGCCTGGGAAGTGCTGGCGGAAGAAGAGAATGCCGATGAATTGCGGCGGCAATTGTTCGGGCAAGTACGTGAAATACCCGTATTTGCGTTCGACAATAGCGAATGGATGATTGAAAACGTGAGTTTCATGGGAGATGTCGAAGAAGTCGACTACGATTTCGTCGATCTGGAATTCGACGTCACGCAATGGGGTGAAGTGCGAAATGTAGAAACTGTAAGCGCCCTGGCGCCGGTGACCGATTCGCAACATGGCTGGATCCGGCGCAACGTCCGCGATTCCCTGTTCCGCCCCGTACTGGTCGACGGCGACACCGCGCGTGCGGATGGGAACCGGTTCAGGTACAGATACTGGTACTGAAATGTTAAGCTTTGGTTAAGCGGGGTTAACATATCAAGGTAAGCGACTCTTGAATGCGTTAACCGGCGAGGACTGGCATATGCAAGGTTTCATCATCAGGTCCGCTTCTCTTATGCGGCTCATGCTGGCCTGCGGTCTGATCGCGGGTCTGGCCGCCTGTGAGACGCAACAGCAAAGTTCACAGCAATCCCAGTCCCAATCCCAATCGACTTCGGCGAGCACCAGCAGTATTCCGACTCCATCGCAACCGAGTGGGTCGCAGGGCCCGCAGTCTCCGTCTCCGCCAAGTCAGAGCTCGCCGAGCAGTTCACCATCGACGCCCTCGCAGAGTTCGCCGAGTTCGAGCGGGTCGCCTTCGTCCCCGTCACAGTCGAATCCCGCGGGCATGCCTTCATCGCCTTCCCAGCCCGGTCAGAGCGGGTCGCCGTCGACGCCGGGACAATCCAGCCCCGGCGGAATGCCTTCGTCGCCCGGTCTGCCGACCTTGTCCAATCCGCCCGGTCTGCCGGGCGCGCCATCCCCGTCGAACCCCGGCGACCCTGGCAGCGCGGCCGGCGGTATGCCGCCTTCAGGACAGGACGGCGCGCAACCTGGAGCCGAGCCGCCCGGGGACGGCGCCGACGGCAGGGACACCTCCACCGGCGAGGCGGGAGATTTGTCCGGTGGGGGTGATTCAGCCGCCGGGGGTAATTTGCCGGGAAATGCCGGCGGCGGCGCTGACGGCCAGGACGCGGGCGCAGCAGGAGCTCCCGGACTTCCGGGCGCGCCCGGCGGCGGCGACTACTCGCTTGACACCTTGCCCAGCGGTGGCGTATTCCAGGGCAGTCAGGGCGCGGGGCAGCCAGGCGGCGCGATGACCGCGGCGGAAAGAGCGGCCATACTCGATGGACAATTGAGCCGCACCTACGAGGTATACGACGAAATTCTTCGTCAGGAGCAGGCAGACGCCCGGGGCGCGGCGAACCGCGCGGGAAGCAGCGGCGCCGGGGGCGATGAATCCCGGGCGGGCGGGCAGGGCGGCTCGCAGCAGCCCGGCGGCGCCATGCCCGGAGGATTGCCCAACGGGCCCGGCGGCGCCGATATAGCCGGCGCGCCCCGCATGCCCGGTGGCCCACCGGGCGACGGCAATGAGCAGGAGACATTCCCGCCGCCCGAGGATATTCCTGGCGGCAGGGACGATGACGTGGTGGCGCGGCAATTGCGCGAGGCGGCAATGACCGAGCCCGACCCGGAGTTGCGCGAAGCGCTCTGGGACGAGTACAGAAATTACACAGGTATAGCTGTCGACCAATAGGGTAAAGGTAAGGATCGATGAAACAGACATTTTCACAATTTGTTGGGCGATGTACGGGCCGATTTATGTTCTTGGGCCTCGTGGCGCTGATGGCAAGCGGCTGCGCCACCCATACGGTGCGCACAACGACCTATGAACCGGTCGTCACCGACACCGAAGCGATTCCGGAAGAGTTCCTGATGGACGTCGGCGTAGCGGTGTTCGATCCCGGGCTTGACGAGATCGAAAGCGACGAAGAGGAAACCACCAACCATCAGATCAGGCTGGCGGAATCCCGTTACGCCCCTTTCATGCTTGCCGAAACGCTGATCCGTTCCGGCAACTGGGGCATCGTCTACGTAATGCCCAACGATGCGAGCCCGATGGACATCCTCGTCGAGGGCACGGTCCTGCAATCGACCGGCGAAAGTATGGCGATGCGGGTAGAGGTCAGCGACGCGACCGGCCGCCACTGGTATACCAGGGAGTATCGCGAGGCCATCAGCCAGTTCAGCTACGAACCCGGGCAGCGGACGCAGAACGACCCGTTCCAGGTGCTTTACAACTCCATTGCAAACGATCTGCTTGACTGGCGCAAGACAAACATGACCGATCAACGCATCGCCGAAATCAGGGCGGTTTCCGAAATGCGCTTCGCCCAGCGCTTCTCCCCCGACGCATTCGCGGATTATCTGGATTCGGATGGGGAAGGCAGCTACATGCTCACCGCCTTGCCGGCGGAATCCGACCCCTCGTTGCGCCGGATCCGCGAGATTCGGGAGCGCGACTACATGTTTCTGGACACCGTGCAGGAATACTATTCCGGTTTCTCCCGCGAAATGCGCGAACCGTACGATTCCTGGCGCGAGCAGAGCTATCACGAAACCCTGGCCTTGCGCGAACTCGAAGACAACGCGAGGCGGCGCTTCATCATCGGCACCGCGGTGGTGCTCGGCGGTCTGGCCGCCGCCGCCAACGGCGGCGACTATGTGACCCAGGTCGGCGGCGCGGCGAGCGTCGGCGCCGGCGCGTATCTGATCAAGAGCGGATTCGACAAGCAGGCCGAAGCCAGAATCCACATGCAGGCGCTGGAAGAGATGGGCGCCTCGCTGGAAGGCGAAGTGGCGCCGAGGGTCATCGGTCTTGAAGACCAGACCATTACCCTGACCGGCACCGTGGAGGAACAGTACGAACAGTGGCGCGAGATTCTGGCTGACCTTTATGCCGCCGAACGGGCCGAACTGCCGTCCGCGGCAACGAGCAATTAATCATGAACCCGCCCGGGATCGTCTCCGGGCCGCCGACGGACCGACGGATCAGCAACAGATTCCCGTAGAATGACAACGCATGCCGGAACAGCAAAACGCACAGCAATCGCCGGAGCAAGCGGATGACAGCGCCGCCCACGCACAAGCGCTGCCGCTGCCGGAAACCAATCGGCCTTCGCCCTGGTTGTGGCTGGGCGTCGGTCTGTTGCTCGTGGTCGCACTGCTGGTTGTTTTTGTCCTGCCGGTAGTCGTTTCCGATTACGAACTGCCTCTTGAACGCCGCGCGGAACTGGCGCCGCAACCGGTGGCTCCCGCTCCCGCGCAAGTCCGGGAAGAGCTTTCCCCATTTGAAGAAGCGGTGCTCGCACGCGAGCGCCAGCGAGCCCAGGACGTTCTCGCCCTGATTCTGGACACCCAGGCCGAGCTCGAGCCGTTGCAGGTCGAGGAATGGGCCGGCGAGGCCTATGCCGCCGCGCTGGAAGTCGCGCGGACCGGCGACGAGTTCTACCGCAACCGGGAATTCGAACAGGCCAACTCCTCCTACCAGGAAGCGGCGGACGCGCTGAACGAACTGCTGGAGTCCGTGCCGGCGCGGCTGGATCAGTCGCTCGCAGCCGGCGAAGACGCCCTGCTGCAAGGCGACCCAGCCGTGGCTGAAGAGAATTTTCGCATTGCCCTGCTGCTTGACCCCGGCAATGCCGTCGCCCGGTCCGGGCTGGAACGGGCCGGAAATTACGCCGAATTTGCCGTTCTGCTCGATAGCGCGGATGAACTGGCGCGAACCGGAAACCTGGAACGGTCGCTCGAGACTTACCGGGAAGCGGCGGCGCTGGACCCCGGCAGCACCCGGGTGCGCGCGCGTATCGCCGACGTTTCGGAGCAGATCAGCCAAGCGGAGTTTTCCGCCGTCATGTCCGCCGGCTTCGCCATGCTCGATGGGGGCGATCCTGAAGGCGCCATTACCGAATTCGAGCGGGCCGCGGGCCTTGGCGTGAACAATGAGCAAGCCCAGGCCGCCATCGAGCAAACCCGCAACCAGGTGGCTTCGGTCGAGATCGGGCGTCTGCAAGGCCGGATCGAATCCGCCGAGCAATCCGAGCAATGGCAGCAGGCCGTAGAGACCTATGACGAGGTGCTCGGGATCGACCCGAACGTGGTATTCGCTCTCAATGGCAGGGACTACGCCGCGCGCCGGGCATTGCTCGATGGCCTGCTGACCGAGGCGATCGCCAATCCCTACCGTTTCAACGAAGACGAGGTGCACCGGGAAGCGCTCGACGTCTACTACACAGGCCGCACGATCGAAAATCCCGGGCCGAAGTTGAACGGACAACTAGATGAACTCGAAGCCCTGCTGGCCAACTCGCAGATACCGGTCGAAGTGCGCTTCGCTTCGGACAATTTGACTGCGGTGACGATTCTGCGCGTCGCCGAACTCGGTGTATTCGAGCAGACCAGCCTGTCATTGAAACCGGGCCGTTATATCGCGCTCGGCCGGCGCGTGGGATACCGGGAAGTGCGAGAGGAATTCACCGTCGGTTTCGGACAGACCCCCGCGCAGGTCATTGTACAATGCGTGGACCGGTTGGGCGTGAGGCGCTGAATCCATGCAGCAACGTGAACCGGAAAACATCGAGCCGATCATCCCGGTCGAATTTACCCCGCCGAAGGGGGATGGGCCGGGTTTCGTCTTTCGCTGGCGCTGGCTCTACGGCGCCATAGCCGCTTTTGCCGCCCTGAGCGGCTTCGCCGCCTGGTTCGTACTGACAGCCAGGTCGGTTTTCATCGAGGTCGAACCGATTACGGCCGAAGTTGAACTCAGCGACGGCCTCAGCTTCATGATCGGCCCCCGCTACCTGCTTCGCAGCGGCGAGTATCGGCTGCGGCTCAGCAATCCGGGTTATCACGACAGCGACATCATCCTGGCCGTGGGCGAGGAAGCCTCGCAAACCCGCCAATACGTAATGAATCCCCTTCCCGGCAGGATTTCGGTCAGCGCCGGCGGCCTCGCCGGCGCCCGGGTCAGCGTCGGCGGCGCCGATGTCGGCAACACGCCGGTCAGCGACGCACCGGTCGAAGCAGGCGACTACGAACTTGTGGTCAGCCTCGACCGCTACCGGGATTTCAGCCGGAACATCAGCGTTGAAGGCCGCGAAGTGGAACAGCATTTCGAAGTCGAACTTCAGCCCGCCTGGGCGGAGGTGAGTCTGGCAAGCGAGCCGCCCGGCGCCGAAGTGCTGGTGGACGGTGAACCGGTCGGACAAACGCCGCTGACTGCCGAAATCCTCGAAGGCGGTCGCCTGCTGACCTTGCGATTGCCGCGGCACAAGGCCTGGCAGGATCAACTCGAAATCGTCGCCGGCGAATCCATGCAATTGCCCGAGGTTACGCTTGAGCCCGCCGACGGCCTGGTTTTTGTCCAGTCCGACCCGTCCGGCGCCAGCGTCACCGTCAGCGGCGAGTTCAAGGGACTGACACCGCTGGAAGTTTCCCTGCCGCCGGGCCGGACCCACGAATTCACCTTGTTCCGGGAAGGCTACCATTCGAAACGGACCAATCTGGAAATCCGCGCGGATCAGCAACACGACCTGCAACTGGAACTCGACCCGGTACTCGTCAGCGTACAGGTGCAGGCGGAACCCGCCGACGCGGAATTGTACGTCAACGATGAACTGCTCGGATCGGCCAATCAGACCGTGGAACTGCTCGCGGCGAGCCAGACCATCGAAATTCGCAGCAACGGCTATGTGCCCTATACCGCCGAATTCATCCCTCGTCCCGGCCTGGACCAGATCATCCGCGCCAGTCTCAGGTCGCTGGAGGCGGTCCGGCTTGAAAACATCAGCGTTGTGACCAGCGCCGCCGGCCAGACGATGAAACTGTTTTTCCCGGAAGGCCGCACTTTCACCATGGGATCATCGCGCCGGGAAGCCGGCCGCAGGCCAAACGAAACATTGCGCGAAGTGAAACTTGAGCGGCCGTTCTATCTTTCGGAAACCGAAACCACCAACGAACAGTTCCGGCGGTTCGAGCCGGAGCACAGCTCAGGCACGACGGCGGGCATGACCCTCGACAACGGCAGTCAGCCCGCGGTGCGGGTTTCCTGGCAACAGGCCGCGCTGTTCTGCAACTGGCTCAGCGAACAGGAATCGCTGTCGCCGTTTTATGAAGTGGCCAATGGCCAGGTCGTCGGATTCGATGCCGAGTCCCACGGTTATCGCCTGCCTACCGAAGCCGAATGGGCCTGGGCCGCGCGCGTTGCCGGCACCGGGGCCAGCCTGCGCTATCCCTGGGGTGAATCCCTGCCGCCGCCTCCCGGCGCAGGAAACTTCGCCGACCGGGGCGCCGGCTCTTTTCTGACACTGGTGCTGCAGGACTACAACGACGGGGCGCCGGTGACGGCGCCGGTCGGATCGTTCTCGCCGAATCATCGGGGGCTGTACGACCTGGCCGGAAACGTCGCCGAATGGATGCACGACTATTATGGTTCGGTGGGATTGAGCGGAGCGGTTCCGGCCGACCCGCTCGGAGCCGAAACCGGGGAAGCCCACACGATACGCGGTTCGAGCTGGACCCAGGCCTCGATTACCGAAATGCGGCTTTCCTATCGTGATTTCGGCGTCGAGCCGCGCTATGACGTCGGCTTTCGGGTAGCCCGCTACCTCGAGGAGGAGTAAGTCATGCGTACCTGGATAATGAAGCTGTTGCTGTTTGCCGCCTTGTGCGGCGGCGCCGCCGTGCTGGCCCAGGACCAGCAACAGGACGATCAGGCCCCGAATCAGGGACAGGCACAGGAACAGGTGGAGCTGGAACAGACCGAAGCGCAGCAGGAAGAGTCCGGCGAGGAGGACGAGGAGGACGAGGAGGACGAAGAGGACGAAGAGGACGAGGAGGACGAGGAGGACGAAGAGGACGAAGAGGACGAAGAATTCGAGCGCTTCGTTCCCACCGAGCAGGTATCGCGCGACCTCGGCGTTTCATTCCCGGCGGATATTTGAGTGAGAATTGAATCGATGGATACGAAACCATGAGAAACGGACTGCTTTACCAGACGCTTTACCAGTTGGCCGCGCTGATTACCGCGGTAATCATCGTGCACGCGGCCTATGTCGCGATCATCCGGCCCAACGCGGAATTCATCCAGGAACAGCAGACGATTTTGCAGCAAAGCGATCCGGACTACGTGCCGGAGCGCTCGGTCTACATCATCATGCGCAATGTCGAGCAGGAGACCTGCATCATCCTCTTCCTCTGGGCGTTGTCGATCATCGGCATGAAGACCGTGACCACCGTACGCGAGCGCGCCCTGCTCGACCGCACCCTGATACAACTTTCCGAAGGCATGAGTATCCTGCCCGAGGATGCGCGCAACTACGCGCGCCCGGTACAGGCGCTGCCGGAAAAGGAGCGCGACCGCCTGCTGCCCCGGGCGCTGCTGGCCGGACTGCATCGCTTTCAGACCACACGCAACATCCAGGACGTTTCCACTACCATCAAGGACACTTGCGAAACCGAGGCCGACCACCTGGAAACCGAACTCACGATCGTGCGTTATATCGCCTGGGCGATTCCTTCGATCGGCTTCCTCGGCACGGTGCGAGGCATCGGCACGGCGCTCGGCCAGGCCTACCAGGCCGTCGCGGGCGATATCGTCGGCGTGACCCAGAGCCTGGGCGTGGCCTTCAACTCCACTTTCGTGGCGCTCGTGGTAAGCATCCTGCTTATGCTCCTGCTGCATCAATTGCAGTTGCTCCAGGACCGGCTGGTGCTCGATTGCCAGAATTATTGCGACGACCGCCTGGTCAGACGGCTGCAAGTGCCTGACGGAGAACATCACGCATGAGCCTGAAAGTCATCGAGTTGAACGATGTCTCGCTGCAGGTCGGGGACGCCGGCGGCATAATCGCCGCCAGCCCCGGATTCGCCTTGCTGGAAGGCAAGGAAGTGGTGCTTGGGGAAGCGGCGGAAAAGCAGCACAAGATTTTTCCCACGAGCAGTTACGACAAGTTCTGGCATGAACTGAACATGGAGCCGCTGCATGTCCGCGGCCGCATCCGCCACCATGCCGATCTCGCCTATAGCCAGTTGCTGGAACTCGCCCGGGAGGCGGCGATCGAAGACGACGTCCTGTTCGCGGTTCCCGGACATTACAACAGTCAGCAACTGGGACTTCTGCTCGGATTGGCGAGCCAATGCCCGTTCCGGGTCAGCGGCATGATCGACTCGGCCCTCGCCGCCGCAGCGGACGCGACAGGCGAGGAATACATCGTTCACGCGGGTCTCTACCTGCACCAGATGCTGCTGACTCGCCTGGTCAGAAAAGACGGCGAATTGACCGTTGACAATATCGTGCCGATTCCGCAACTCGGCCGTCAGCAACTGCTCGACGTGCTGATGCGGATCGCTAACGACGCCTTCATCCGGCAATGCCGTTTCAATCCGCAACACGAAGCGGGATCAGAACAGGAATTGTATTCCATGCTCGCCGCCTGGATCGGCGACAAGTCCGGCGAACAGGGCAACCTGGTGATGGAGTTGAAAGCCGGAGCCATCACCCATACGGCAAAACTGCCGCACGACCAGTTACTGACAGGGCTGAAGAGATCATACGAGAAACTCCTGCGTTCGCTGCGGCCATTGACCGAGGCGCCCGGCGCCGGAATTCTTGTCGATCATCGGCTGGCGCTGCTGCCGGGAGCGGTCTCCGCTCTCGGTGAAGTCGGACCGTTGCGCGTTGCGCGGCCGGAAGCGGTAACCCAGGCCTGCCTGCGCCACTACGAGTTGATCGGGGGCGGCGAAGGCGTTCACCGGATTCGCGCCCTGCCCGACCAGGACGCGCCGCGCGGAGACACGCGGCCCCGGGCCGCGGCCGACGCGCCGACCCATGTGCTGTTCCGCAACCGGGCTGTGCCCGTCGGAGATCTGCCTCTGGTCACCAACCTGAACGGCAGCGGCGGCGATGCGCTCAAGTTCGATCTGCCCGGCCCGTCCACGACCCTGGGCAGGATTCGAACAATACAGTCCGAAGTCCTGCTCGACTGCGGTGAAATCGAATTCCGGCTTAACGATGTACCGGTGAAAGGCAAGCAGCCGCTCAAGCTCGGGGATCGCATCCGCTTTCCCGAACTCGCGGACGAATTGCTGATGATCGAGGTGAACGATGGCGGGTAAATCCGGCAAGGGCAGACGCGGCGTAACGCCCCTGAGCCTGGCGTTTCTGGACGTCATGTTCTGCGGCTTCGGCGCGGTGATCCTGATCTTCCTGATCCTGGACCACACGTCCACGGTTTCGGTCGTGGAAAGCAGCCCTGATCTCGACCTCGAACTGAACATGCTCGAACGCGAGATCGCCGAGGGTGTTGAAGGCAATCTCGAATTGCGCAACCTGCTGGCGGACATGAGCGAGGAATTCGTGCGCGGCGAGGTCGAAGCCGAAGAATTGCGCGAACAGGTGGAACTCCTGCGGCGGGAATTGGAATTGCTCAACAACAGCGGCGCCGACAGCGATCGATTGCGCGACCGTCTGCTGTCGGATATCGAATCCCTGGAAACACAGATCGAGGAATTGATGGCGCAGGAATTCGACCGCTCCGGCAACAACGTGCGGCAGTTTCTCGGCGACGGCAACCGGCAGTACCTGTCGGGCATGTTTCTCGGCGGCCAGCGCATCCTGATCCTCATGGACGCCTCGGCCAGCATGCTCGACGAGACCCTGGTGAATATCATCCGAACGCGAAACATGTCTGACGAGCGCAAGGTACAAGCGCCGAAATGGCGGCGAGTGTTGCGCGCGGTGGACTGGATCACGACCCAGATTCCGGTGACCAGCCGTTACCAGATCTGGAGTTTCAACACCGAAGTCACCTCGGCGCTGCCGGGTGATCTTCAAGACTGGCGCGAAGTAGCCGACCGCGACGAACTCGAGGAAGCAGTCGACGTTCTGCGCGCCACAGTGCCCGAAGACGGCACTAATCTGGAACAGGTTTTTCGGCTCGCAGCGGGAATGTCGCCGCCGCCGGACAACATTTTCCTGATCACCGACGGCCTGCCGACGGTCAACCGCCCGGGTCCCGCGAGCGGTCTGGTAACGCCCCGCGATCGGGTGGAGTTGTTCGAGGACGCAATGAACGAACTTCCGGGCGGCATCCCGGTCAATATCATATTGATGCCGCTCGAAGGCGACCCGAGCGCGGCCGCCGCGTATTGGCAAATGGCGATGGCGACCAGGGGCTCTTTCCTGGCGCCGTCGAAAGACTGGCCCTGATGACAGACCGAAAGGCAGCAAGATGAGACGCAGAAACCGCGAAACCGAACAGTTCAGCATATCCTTCCTGGATGTGGCGTCCTGTGGTTTCGGCGCGATCATCATCCTGCTGATGATCACCAAGTCGGCGGCGCCCATCACCGAGGAAGTGACCGAAACCCTGCCCGCCGGCGTGATCCAGGAATTGCAGGAACAACTGTTCGCGATTCGCTCGCAAACCGAAGAATTGCGGCAGGAACTGAATTCCGCCGAGAGTCGCAATGCCAGCGTGCAGCAGATGATTGCGAGTCTGCGCAGCCAGCGGCAGGCGCTCGAAGGCGATTACGCCCTGGCCCGGGAACAGGGCGACGATACGACCGAGGAAATCGGCCAGTTGCTGCTCGCGCGGCAGACGCTCACCGAAGAGATGCAGCGCCTGTTCGATACCGCCCAGGTGCAGGAGAGCAGTTACATCGGCGGCATACCGGTGGACAGCGAGTACATCATTTTCGTCATCGACACCTCGGGCAGCATGTACGAAAACGCCTGGGGCAGAATGCTCGAGGTGATCGAGGAAACGCTTGACGTCTATCCCGAAGTGCTGGGCATCCAGGTGATGAACGACATGGGCGATTACATGTTCGATTCCTTTCGCGGCCAATGGATTCCCGACACTCCGTCGCGCCGCGTGCAGATCATTTCCACCTTGCGTTCGTGGGACCCGTACAGCAACAGCAGTCCGGTGGAAGGCGTGACAGCGGCCATCGGCTCCTTCTATTCCCCGGACAGGAAAATCAGTGTGTACGTGCTGGGCGACGATTTTCAGCAGGGCGGTTCGATCGAACAGGTGCTGCGCACGATCGACCGTATCAACGTGGAAGACGCCAACGGCGACCGGTTGGTACGCATCCATGGCATCGGTTTTCCGGTAATATTGAGTGGTTCCGCCCGTTTTCAGCAAAGCGGCTATCGTTACGCCTCGCTGATGCGGGAACTGACGCAGCGGAATGGTGGTACATTTGTAGGCTTGAACGATTTCAGGTAAACGGTGATGACGAATCCCGCCATATCGATTTGCAGAATTTTGCTGCCGGCATTGCTGCTCAGCGCCTGCGGCGCCAACAGCGTGGTGATCAGCGGTAGCTTCCCCACGCCCAACATCGGCAAGCTGCCGATTGACCTGGCCGTGGTCTACGACGACAACCTGCTGGATTTCATGTATACCGAATACAGCGAAACCGGCCAGGAGGAATACTATATCCAGAGCGGCCAGTCACATATCCAGTTGTTCAACGCCGTACTTCCGGCCATGTTCGACAACGTGACGTTCGTCGACAACCTGGAAGCCGCGGCTGACTCCGGCGCCGACGCCATCTTCGTGCCCAACATCGAGGAATTCCAGCTCGCCCTGCCGGCCAAGACCCGGCTCGACGTGTACGAAGTCTGGATCAAGTACAACATGCGCCTGCTGACCGCGGAAGGCGCCTATCTGGCCGATTGGGAGTTGACCTCATACGGCAAGACACCCACCGAAACTTTTCTGACCACGGAATCCGCCATCAACGATGCGGCGGTCGTGGCGTTGCGGGATCTGGCTTCCACTTTCGCGCTGAGTTTCGCGCGAGTGCCCGAAATCAGCGCCTGGCTGGCAAATCGATGAAGCCGACGGAGAAAATCCGATGAAACTTTTTGACGGCGTAGCAGGCAAACTGATTCCTCTTGTCCTGATGCTGTGCGCCGGATGCACCAGCACCACGGTCGATGAGTTCCGCCAGGGTGAAACCGGCATAGCAAGCCACGAAACCGTGGTGATCCTCGGCCGGCGCCAAGCCGGCAATCGTGAAACGAGCGGCGATTTCGTCGATTGTGTGGCCGACCGCCTTGCCCAGGGCGCGAACGGTCTCGGAGTAGTTCCGGAACAGGAGTTTCTCGACGCGATGTTTCCCTGGTTCGAACCTCGCACGGCGCCGATGCAACCCGAGCAACTTGCACGACTAATGGTCGAGGAACAGGTCGCTTTGACCATGCGTGATTTCGGCGTACGCTACATCATCTGGGTAGACGGTTTCACAGAACGACTGAACCGGCAGGGATCAATCTCGTGCACTGTTGCTCCAGGTGGCGCCGGCTGTTTCGGTTACGGTACTTGGGAAGATGACGCAAGTTTTAGATCCGAAATTTGGGACGTTAACAATTTTAACGACGTGGGTACGATCAGCACCGACGCCTCTGGCCAATCCTTTGTACCCGCATTGGTGATTCCGATCCCGCTGATCGCGCGAGTCGAGGCCAATGCCTGCCAGCGGCTCGGTGACCAGTTGAAAGACTTCGTGATTGGCAGTTGACACAGTTGATCGTAGCGTAGGGGCGAGGCATGCCTCGCCCGCCGGCGCAAGCGAGACGGAGGTCGGCAAAATGAATAGATTTATAGGACACATCCGGGATATCGCGACACTGCGATGGCCGTTGTTCGCATTTTCTCTCGCCGCGCTGATGCTGCTCGATGCCTGCGCGGTCAATCCGGCGACCGGCTCGCCCAACCTCGTACTCATGTCCGGCGACCGGGAAAAGGAGATCGGCCTCGAAGAACACCAAAAGATCGTACAAAGCTCGATCTTCTACGAAGACGAGGCAATGAACGAATATGTGACCGAAATCGGCAACCGCGTCGCCCAGGTCGGTGACAGACCCGACCTCGAATACCAGTTCTTCATCATCGACAGCCCGGAAATCAACGCCTTCGCCTTGCCCGGCGGATACGTCTACGTCAACCGCGGCCTGATCACCTTCCTCAATTCCGAGGCCGAACTAGCCGGAGTGCTGGCGCACGAAGTCGCGCATATCACCGCCCGGCATTCGGTGCAGCAACACGCGTCAAATACCCTGGCCCGAACCGCGGCCCAGGTCGGTGGGCTCGCAACCGCGGTAATCACCGGCAGCGGCTATGTCGGCTCGCAAATCTCCCAGGTTGCCTCGATATGGGCCCAGGCCGGCCTTAGCGGTTTCGGCCGCGAACACGAGCTCGAGGCCGACGAACTCGGCGCCGAGTATCTGCGCGATGCCGGCTACGACCCTATCGGCATGATCGATGCGCTGACGGTGCTGAAGAACCACCAGGACTTCACGCGCCTCACCACCAACCGCGGCGGCGGTTATCACGGCCTGTTCGCCACCCATCCGCGCAGCGATCAGCGCTTGCAACAGATCATCGCCCAGGTGCGCGATTTCGATCCGCAGGCGAATTACATCGACGATAACAGCCGGTTCCGCGAAGTCACCGAAGGCCTGATCGTCGGCGAAAGCCGGCTGGCGAAAACCAATGAAACCCGCAATCGTTACTATCAGACGCTGCTCGGCTATACCATGGTTTTCCCGGACAACTGGCTGGTGAGCGAAACCACGACGACCGCGACCGGCGCGGGGCCGGGTGAAGGATCGCTCAGGGTCGAAGCGCTGAGACTGCAAAACAACGTGTTACCGCAGGAATTTCTGATCGGCCGGATGCATGGCGCCGCACTGGAGAAGCCCGAAACCCTGGAACAATTCCGCCTGCGCGGCCATACCGGCATCTTCCAGAACTCTCAAACCGGCCGCAAGGAACGCGTCGCCGCAATCTATTTCGGTCCGCGCGCCTATTTTTTCCGTGGAGAATTGCCGACAACCGGGGCGGATGAAGCCGATGCGATGCTGCTGGAGTCGATCAAGAGTTTCCGGCCGATCGAACGCGGCGAAATAGCCCTGGCCCAGGAATTGCGCATCAGCTACATCGTGGTGGATGAGAATTTCGATTTTGCCGTTGCCGCGGCCGATTCCAAGATCAGCGAGTATCCGGAAGAGACCTTGCGCCTGCTCAACGGCCATTACCCCATCGGCAGCCCGGAACCCGGCGATTGGGTGAAACTGGTCGAATGACCCCCGGCGCCGGTCTCGAGTCCAGTTCTCGATACGAAGACTCCGGCAATCCAGGAAAATATCTCATCGTCGGTCCGTCCTGGATCGGCGACATGGTCATGGCCCAGTCACTGTTCCGGCGGCTCAAGGCCGATAATCCGCGCAACGAAATCACCGTCATGGCGCCGGCCTGGACGAGGCCGCTGCTCGAAAGGATGCCCGAGGTGTCCGAAAGTTTCGACTCGCCTTTTCATCACGGCGAATTGAACTGGCTGTTGCGCCGGCGAATCGGCCGGGAGCTGCGCGGGCGCGGGTTTACCCATGCCATCGTACTGCCCAATTCCTTCAAGTCGGCGCTGGTTCCGTTTCATGCCGCGATCCCCGAGCGAATCGGCTGGCGCGGTGAGTGGCGCGATCCGTTGCTGACCGACTGCCGCCGCCTCGACAAGGAACAACTCCCGCTTATGGCGCAACGTTTCGTAGCGCTTGCGCGGTCCGCCGACAGTCCTCTCGCCGACGACTGGCCGAAACCGGAATTGCAGGTGCGGCCGGCGGAACTCGATTTGTCGTGCCTGCGCCTGGGTCTGGATCGGCAAAAGCCGATTCTGGCGCTTTGCCCCGGCGCCGAATTCGGACCGTCGAAACAATGGCCCGCCGCCGGACACATCGAACTGGCCGGGCTATATCTGCGCCGGAACTGGCAGGTGTGGTTGTTCGGTTCGAAAAACGATCGCGAGATCGCCGCCGAGATTGCCGCCGGAATCGCTCCCGAATTGGCCTCGGACTACCGCGATCTCACCGGGCGCACGAGTCTGGGCGAAGCGATCGATCTGCTGTCCGCGGCTACCGTCGTGGTATCGAACGATTCGGGCCTGATGCATATCGCGGCGGCGCTGGACAAACCCATGGCCGCGATCTATGGCTCAAGTTCGCCCGAATTTACGCCTCCTCTCTCCGGCAAGGTAGAATTGCTTGCTACAGGCATCGAATGCCAGCCCTGTTACCGGCGCGAGTGCCCATATGGGCACCTGCGCTGTCTGACCGGGATGCAACCGGCGACGGTGGCCGGCGCCATCGACAGGCTGCGGGAAGAACACTCCGGGGAAGCGGCGAATTGCGGATTCTCATAGTCAAGGTCTCTTCGCTTGGAGACATCATCCATACCTTGCCGGCTGTCACCGACGCGGCCAAGGCGCGCAAGGACGTGGTATTCGATTGGGTCGTCGAAGAAAACTTCGTCGAAGTGCCCGGCTGGCATCCCGCCGTCGACAAGGTGATTCCCGTTTCGATCCGCCGCTGGCGCCGGAATTTCCTGAAAACCTGGTTCAATCGCGAAGTCCGCTCGTTCCGGCAACGATTGCGGTCCGAACACTACGATCTCGTGATCGATGCCCAGGGGCTGATCAAGAGCGGCATCATCAGCCGCATGTCGAAAGGACTTACCATCGGCCTGAGCAACCAGACCTCACGGGAACCGCTCTCGTCGTTGTTCTACAACCAGTCGTATTCGGTGCCCTGGAACGGTCATGCGGTCGACCGGGTGCGGCAGTTGTTCTCCCGGGCGCTCAACTATCGTTACAGCAAGCAACTGGTCGATTACGGCATCGACGTCTCCTGCATAAAAGACATGGGACACCCACTCACAGACAAGGGACACCCACTCGAAAAGCTCCCCTCCGTACTGTTTCTTCATGGCACCACCTGGGCCACCAAGCACTGGCCCGACGCCTACTGGCGCAAACTCGGCGAGATCGCGACCGTGGCCGGTTATCGCATCCTGCTCCCCTGGGGCGATGAGCGGGACAGGCGCCGCGCCGAACTGATCGCCGGCGGCAACGGCCGTGCAACAGTGCTGGAAAGGCAGACGCTGTCCGGCCTCGCACAACACATGCTCAGGGCCGAAGGGGTGATCGCCGTCGATACGGGGCTCGGCCACCTGGCGGCGGCGCTCGGCAAGCCGGCGCTCACCTTGTACGGGCCGACCAATCCGGACCTGACAGGCACATTCGGCCCGCGCCAACTACATCTGACTTCGAACATCGAATGCGCTCCCTGCATGAAGAAGCATTGCGTCTACCATGGCCCGCCGGTCTTCGATTCGGTGCATGACGAATCGACCCAGGTGCGGCCTCCCTGCTTTGCGGCACACAAGCCAGACGAGGTCTGGCGGCAATTCGAACGTTTGATCGACGGCCGCGCCACCCCATGAAATTCGCCTTCCTCATCTATGCCTGGTTTCCCCACGGCGGCCAGCAGCGCGACATGATGCGGCTGGCGCGGGAATGTATCGGCCGCGGCCATGAAGTGATTGCATACGCCATGCACTGGCGCGGTCCGAAACCGGAAGGCCTGCGTATAGTGCCGGTTCAGACGCGCGGTTTCGGCCGGCTGGCCCAATATCGCAATTACACCGAACAGGTGCGCCGGGCTCTGGCCGCGGACCCGGTTGATCTGGTGATCGGATTCAACAAGATGCCCCTGCTTGACGTGTATTTCGCCGCGGATTCGTGTTTCGCGGAAAAGGCGCGAACCCAACGCGGTGTCTATTACCGTTTCACATCCCGATTCCGTCATTTCCGCGCCTACGAAAAAGCCGTGTTCGGCGATGACAGCGCAACCAGGTCGCTGGTGCTGTCGGAGCGGCAGCGGGACGAGTACATCCGGCATTTTCCCGGTTGCTCCCAGCGTCTGCATCTGCTGCCGCCGGGACTTTCGGAGGATCGCAAGGTCGCTGCCCGCGATCCGGAAACGCGCCGGCGCTGCCGCGAGGAACTGTCACTGTTCGGGGACGAAAAACTGATTCTGCAAATCGGCTCGGGCTTTCGCATAAAGGGCATCGACCGTTCCCTGCGCGCCCTCGCCTCCCTGCCCGAATCAATCGCCGGGAATTGCCGCTACGTTCTGGTCGGCAAGGGCCGATTCGCGCCGGTCCACGCCCTGGCGCGCAAACTCGGCATCCGCGAGCGGGTCAGAGTGCTGCCGGGGCAGGATAATGTGCCGCGCCTCTACCAGGGGGCGGACCTGTTATTGCATCCGGCTTATTCGGAAAGCGCCGGCCATGTGCTGCTCGAAGCCACCGTGGCCGGACTTCCGGTACTGACGACGGCCTCTTGCGGTTATGCTCCGCACATCCTGAAGGCCGGCTCGGGCCAGGTCTGCGGCGAACCTTTCAGCCAGGAGGAGTTGAACGGACGCCTGCGGGAAATGCTGGAGCAACACGATGGCGCGCCCTGGAGCGAAAACGGCTTGCGCTATGGGCGAAGCGAAGAACTGTATAACATGACGAAAGCGGCAGTGGATTTTCTCGAACGATAAAACTGCCGGTTACTTCGAGAGAGGAAAGCATAGAGGCGAGGCATGGGGGAATATACTCTCGGGCTGGCCGGGGCGATCGGGCATGATCCGGCGGCGGCGCTGTTTTGCGGTGGCGAACTGGTGGCGGCGGTGGAAGAGGAAAGGCTGACCCGGCGGCGGCACGCGCGCAATGAGATGCCTTATCACGCGGTCAGGCAATGTTTGCAGATCGCCGGAATCCGTGCGTCGGAAATCGACCGGATCGCGATTTCCTACAGCCCGATCAGCATTTTCAGCCCGGCCCGCTGGCATTACGCCCGGCGCCACTGGTATGCGCCCGACCGAAGCCTGGACTGCCTGTTCAACGGTAACCGCCGTTACCGCCGCTATCTCAGGAATTTGCGGCAGATGCTGGAGCAATTGCATATCTCGCCGAAGCAGGCGCGGATCGTGCCTGTCGAACACCAGATAGCTCATGCCGCCAGCGCATATCTGCTGAACGAGCCGGAGCGGAAAACGGCGATTTTCTGTAACGACTTCAAGGGCGAGTATTCCAACATGCTTTTCGCCGTCGGCGAAAACGGCCGCATCGGCAAACGGAAGGAGTTTCACAATCCGGATTCCCTGTGCGGCATGTATGCGGCGCTGACCGATTATTTCGGATTCGAGATTCTCGACGGAGAACTCAAGGTCATGGGCATCGCGCCGCTCGGCGATGCGGACAAATACGATCTGTCGCCGCTGGCAACCTGCCGCAACGGCAAATTCAGGGTCAACAACAAAATGATCGGCACGGTCGGCCTGCGCCGCTACAAGGCCAGGTCCCAGGGTCATTATTTCAGCCAGAAGCTGGTAGACATGCTGGGACCGCGCCGGGTGGGAAATCTGGTCGACGATCCATACCTGCATTACGCCGCCGCAATCCAGAAACTGTACGAAGATATGGCGATGCAATTGATCGATCATTATCTGGGCGACGTGCTTGCCGAAACGGGCATTCTGGCGGTGGCCGGTACTGGCTCCATGAATATCCGCCTGAATCAGCGGCTTGCCGCCTGGGACAAGGTCGAGCGGCTGATCGTGCACCCGGCCTGCAGCGATTCAGGCACGGCCATCGGCGCCGCTGCCCACGCGATTCGTCAATCTGGAACAAGGCTCCAGCCGGTCAAGAGCATGTTGCTGGGGCCGGAATTCTCTTCCCGGCAATGCATCGACGCCTGCCGCAATCATCGCGACAAACCGGTCTGGGAAGAACTCGAAGACCCGCATGGCAAGGCGGTGGAATTGCTGGCGGCGGGAGAGCTGGTAGGCTGGTTCCGCGGCCGTCTCGAGTTCGGCCAGCGCGCGCTCGGCAACCGTAGCGTGCTGGCGAATCCGCAACAGGAGAACAACGCGGATCTGATCAATCAGCAGGTCAAGTTTCGCGAGATACGCAGGCCTTTTGCCTGCTCGATTCTGGCCGAAGCCAGTGACGAAATGCTTTCGGGCCAGCAGGAGGACCGGTACCGCTGCATCGGCGTTTGCATCGACGAAGCCTGGCGCTCCCGCTATCCGGGCATCGCCTATGCGGACGGCAGCACGCGGGTGCAGGTGGTGGACGCGGAGCACTATCCGGATTTCCACCGGTTGCTGACGCTGTTCAGGGAGAAGACGGGCAATCCGCTATTGATCAATTCTTCCATGAGCCGGCCTGGGGAAGCGCTGGTCTGCTCGCCTGAGCACGCGGTGGAGATGTTCGTGAATTCGGGGTTGAAATATCTGATCCTGGAGAATCTTCTTGTTACTCGGCGTCCTGAAGAAGATTCCTGGTAGGTTTTTGGGTAATCCGTCGTTGGCGGGGTGAGGGGTGTGCAGCGGTCGCCTTGAATGCATTCCGCTGACTGCCTTCATTTGCATTTTGCAAGCCGTCCCTGGCGCAACTTCCGTGGTTTTGCCAACCCCCAGTCTCGACATCCATGTCGAGCCGTTCGGCCCTCAAAAAGCGTTGCTTTTTGCCGGCTGCGCCGACCGGGCCTCACCCTCGCACGCCCGCTGCACACTCCCTCACCCCGCCAACGACTCGCATCGAGATGACTGGTTGGGCGTTTTTTATTATTGGCGTCGGTAGATTTGTATCAGGGGTTCCTGGGCGTTCGGGAATGTGGCAGCCGGCTCCAGCAAATTGGCGATCTCTGGTTGGGCGAGCAGTTGTTCGATTGCTGGGGAAGTTGCTGCGACGATGATGTCGCCGGGCGCCATTGCGAGGATTTGCTGTTCGGTGAGGCGGGGTTGGACCTGGTCGTATTCGGTGATTTTGTTGCTGTAGTACGCGACTGCGCGGTTGTTGGTTAGTAGTTGGGTGTTCTGGTCGGGGTTTTCGTTCAGCCATTCTACGGCGTCTTGGATGTAGGTCTTTGAGCGGCCGAAGGTGTAGTAGGAATCCACGGCGGAAAATGCGAAGAACAGGGCTAGCAGCCAGGGCGCGAGTCGCGTGCCCGGCGGTGCGCGCTGTAGCATTTCGCGTGCTATGAATGGGACGGCCAGGGCCAGGGTGAGGCTGAATGTCATGGCGTAGCGGCTGGTCAGGTAGCGCGTCACCAGGACGAAGGCCAGTACGATTAGCAGGTTGATCACGGCGAACGCGATTATTGGCAGGGCCATGTCGCGGTCGGGCAGCAAGTATTTCTTCCACCAGCCCCAGGCCAGAATGAGAGTGAAGGGCATGCCGACTGCGTAGAGCAGTTCGGCGATGAGGATGACCATCAGTCCCGCAAGCAGGATCAGGGGCAGGTAGCGGCCTGAATAGGTGGCGGCGTGTTCGCCGAAAATGGCTTCGGCGATTTCCCGGCTGCCGGGGTCGAACAGGGACTGCAGGAAGGGAACGTAGACCGAGCCCTGTGTAATCATTTGTTGCAGCATATCCAGATTCAGCGCCAGACCCGCCAGAAAAAACAGTAACAGGACGCCGGCCGCGACGGTGAGCGCCCGGCCGCAAAGCAGGTAGCGCTTCGCACGCTGGTGGCGTTGGTCGAACAGCAGGCAAATCGGCGCCAGCAGCAAGTAGAGTATTGCCTCGGGGCGGAAGATCGCGGCCAGCAGCATTGCGGCGCAATAGTACAGGCAGAACTTCCAGGCGCCTTCGGCGCCATAGCGAATCAGCCACCAGATGCCGAGCAGCGAGAAAGCCCAGAAGCCGGAGTCGCGCAGGATCTGGAAGCGGTACTCGTTGATTTCGGGGAACAGCAATATGGTCAGTGCGGCGAACGCAAGCAGTCGGCGGTCTTCGGAAAACTCGCGGCAAATGCCGATGAACGCGTAAGTCAGGACGGCGAAAAACAATCCGTTCAACAGGTAGGCTGCGGTGAACAGTTCGAGTCCGGCGGCGGCGGTCAGTTCGATCAATACGGAATAGCCGGCCCAGGCGAAGTGATCGAAGGCGGCGCCGATGCCCTGCTGCTGGAAGATTTCCGCCGTTCGTATGTAAACGAAGGCGTCGTCGTTGGGTATGGAGACGGTAATGGCGGCATAGACGGAAAGCAGCAGGCTTGCCGCTACGGCCCAAAGCAGCGGGTCCACGTTTTCCAGGCGTGCGCTGATGCTGTCGATGGCATTGCTCATGGCGCGGCCGCCGCGATGTTAACGGTAGGGGCCGGGGTCGCCGGCTTCCCGGGTCTTGAAGCGCCGGTGCAACCACAAGTACTGGTCCGGTCGTTCGCGAACCGCTTCTTCGACCAGCCGATTGATTCTGATGGCGTCTTTGCGTTCGTCGCCACTGGGAAATTCTTCCAGTTCGGGGCTGATGCGAAGATGGTAGCCCGAATTGCCGGACTTCCGGTAATGACTGAAGAACAGCACGGGCGAACCGTTCGATTCGGCAAAGCGGCCGGTTGCGGTGATGGTTGCCGCCTTCACGCCGAAGAATGGCACGAACTCCGCGCGGCGCGCGCCGTAATCCTGATCCGGCGCATACCACACGACAAGTCCTTCACGCAGGCAGCGCACCATGCCGCGCACGTCGCGCCGCTCGATCACGCGCGGATGAATACGCCGGCGGCAATTGAACATCACGGCGTCGAACAGCGGATTTTCGTGTGCGCGATACGTGACCGCCATCGGGTGAAACAGATTCAGCAGGAAACCGCCGATTTCGAGCGTGGTGAAATGTGCGGCGACGAGCAGCACGCCGCGGCCTTTCGCCACGGCCTCTTGCAGGTGCTCCAGCCCGTCGATGCTGACGCGGGAGCGGAAGTCTTCGGGGTCGCGGAACCAGGAAATCGCGACCTCCATGAGACCGATTCCATTCGAAACGAAGGTCCGGCGCACCAGTCGCTGAAGCTCGCCGGCATCCAGCTCGGGAAAGCACAGCCGCAAATTGACTTCGCAAATGCGCCGGCGCCGCCGCGCCAGAAGATAGCCGAGACGCCCGATTCCGGCGCCGAGCCCGACCTGCCAGGAATACGGCAGCCAGGCAACCGCCCTGCCGAGCAAGACAAACACCCAGACGGGCCAGTAACGGGGACCGGTAAATTGCCGCAAGCGCACAAACTCGCCGGACGCATCCGGCCGGCGGCGGCGATCAGGCAATGATCTGCGGAATCGGTTTGCCGCTAATATCCGACAAACGATAATCGCGGCCGCTGTAGCGGTATGTCAGCTTTTCGTGATCGAGACCGAGCAGATGCAGGATCGTGGCATGCAAGTCGTGGGGCGAGATCGGCTGCTCCTGCGCCTTGTAACCCCATTCGTCGGAAGCGCCGATCGCCTGGCCGCCCTGAATGCCGGCCCCGATCATCAGTGCGGTCTGGGCGCCCGGATTATGATCGCGGCCCACGCCGCGCTGGGAAA
The DNA here is from genome assembly GCA_963666325.1 of Pseudomonadales bacterium. Classification (GTDB taxonomy): domain Bacteria; phylum Pseudomonadota; class Gammaproteobacteria; order Pseudomonadales; family Pseudohongiellaceae; genus UBA9145. The sequence continues at coordinate 2,609,232 of OY762706.1, read as the reverse complement.
TCGGCATGCGGCCGAACTCCCCGTGCCACAAGATCAGCGTGTCATCCAGCATTCCCCGCGACTTCAGGTCGGCGATCAGCCCGGCGATCGGCTTGTCGGATTCCGCGGCGTGCAAGGTATGATTTTCCACCAGGTTGCTGTGTGCGTCCCAGGTATCGGTGTTCTGAACCCCGACGCCGCCCATGAAAAGCTGGACGAAGCGCACGCCCCGCTCCACCAGGCGCCGCGCCATCAGACACTGCTTGCCGAACGGCTCGGTAAGAGGGTCGTCAAGCCCGTACAGACTCCTGGTGGCCTCGGACTCGGTACGAATGTCGATGGCCTCCGGCGCACAGCCCTGCATGCGATAGGCCAGTTCGTAGGAGGAAATCCGCGCGGCCAGTTCAGAATTGCCCGGATATTTCTCCATGTCCATGCGATTCAATCGGGCCAGCACTTCAAGACGCGCCCTCTGCCGCTCCGGAGTCATCGATTCCGGCGTTTCAAGGTCCACGATCGGATCTCCGCTGGAACGAAACAGCGTGCCCTGGTAGCTGGCCGGCATGAAACCCGAACCCCAGTCGTTCGGCCCGCCGAGAGGCCCGCCGCGATAGTCCGTCATCACCACGAACGCCGGCAGGCTGGAACTTTCGGAGCCGAGCCCGTAGGTCACCCAGCAGCCCACGCTGGGAAAGCCCATACTGATCTGGCCCGTCTGCATTTCGTAAGTCGCCTGGATGTGATCGTTGGATCTGCCGTACAGGGACTTGACGAAGGCAATATCGTCCACATGCGCGGACAGATGCGGGAACAATTCCGAGACCCACATACCGCTCTCACCGTATTGCCTGAATTCGAACGGACTTGGCATCAACGGGCCGGGCATACCCTGACGGACGGCGAATTTTTCACCGATCAGGTCTTCCAGCGGCTGCCCGGCATACTTGGTCAGCGACGGCTTGTAGTCGAAGGTGTCGATCTGGCTCGGCCCGCCGCTCATGAACAGGGAGATGACGTTTTTCGCCCGCGGGGTGAAATGCGGCGGTTTCGGCGCAAACGCGCCCGGAAACTGCTCCGCGCATTGCGCCCCGACAGGCGGCGCCGATTGCGCGAACACCCGTTCATCGTGCATCAGCGAGGCCAGGGCCAGGCCGGCGATACCGCCGCCGGACTGCATGAGAAAGTCCCGGCGCGACCAGAATTTCTTCTTCGGCTTGTCATGCATGTCGCTATCTCCTGTACAGGAACTCACTCAGGTTGAAGACTACATGAGTGAGGTCTTCCAGCGAGCCGCCCACCACCAGTTGCCGCGCCAGGTCGGCCTCCTCCGGGGCGGGCGCCCTGGCCAGGGCGGTCCGATACACCAGATCCACCTGCCGGTCCACGTCGTAAGGGGCCTGTTCTTCTATCCGGCGTGCGAAAAGGCGCGCCTGTCCGAGCACAAACTCGTTGTTCATCAGGGTCAATGCCTGGGGCGCTACGGTCGAGGTATTGCGATAGGCCGCCGTGATGTTCTGATCCGGCAAATCGAATGTCTCGAAAAACGGGAAGGTCAATGTACGGCGGCGATAGACGTAGAGACTGCGGCGCCATGCTTCCGGACCGTCGACCTGGTTGTCCCAGCGGCCGTAAGCCTGGGCGGTGTCCAGAATTTCCTGCGGAATATAGGGAAAGACCGGCTTGCCGCCGATGCTCAGATCGATGCCGCCGCTGGTCGCCATCATTACGTCGCGAATCGCTTCGGCTTCCAGGCGCTGCGGCCGGTAGCGCCACAGCAGATGATTCTCGGGGTCCGCGGCGGCGTTCTGTTCATTGTCCCAGGACGAGGCCATGACATAGGCCTCCGAACTCATGATCAGGCGATGCAGGTCCTTGGTGCTCCAGCCGTTTTCCATGAACTCAACCGCCAGCCAGTCCAGCAGTTCAGGATGGCTGGGGCGGTCGCCGACCACGCCGAAGTTGTCCAGGCTGGCGACGATGCCACGGCCGAAATGATGGTGCCAGACGCGATTCACCCAGACCCGCGCGGTCAGGGGATTGTCTTCCGAAGTAATCCATTGCGCCAGGGCCAGCCTGCGCCCGGAAGTGCGACCGTTGGGCCGGGGAATTTCGGAGGGCGGGTCACCGAAGCTGGCCACGGTCAGAAAGGCCGGCTCCATTTCCGGGCCGGGACTGAACGGGTCGCCGCGAATCAGGAACGGCGCCGACGGCACTTCATAGTCGCCGGGGCCCTGATGCAGAAAACTGCCCGGTTCTTCCATTCTGATGCGGCACTCCGGACAGCCCAGGACATTGTCCCCGGCCCGATCCGGCGTGTAGCGATAATCGCCGTCGGTGACGACTTCCATCATGGCCGGCTGCGCCGGCCGCTGCGCCTCGATTTCCTCGATTCTCCGGCGCAACGCCTGCCGGCGGACCTTGTCCGGCTCCGGCATGGCGGCGTCCACCTGGTCACGCGGCACGCCGATGGTCAGGACCTGCGCGGCCAGTAACTGCTGCCCGTCGCTGCGCTCCTCTTCCGGCGTGAGCACCGCCTCCAGCACATCTCCGGGAAACTCCCTGCGAATACGCTCGATTTTCAGTTCCGTCAGGTAAGGCTGCTCGATCTCCCTGATCTGTTCGCGGACTGCCGAAACCCGCTCGTCGAGTTCCGCTGTCCTGGCGAGGTATGCAAGGGCCTGTTCATCCGGCAGCATCGGCCAATCGGTTTCCACGTAGCCGAAAATCGAGGCCGTCATGCTGTAATAGTCTTTCTGCAGGATCGGATCGAACTTGTGGTCGTGGCAGCGGGCGCACTGGATAGTCATGCCCAGCACGCCCCGGCCCAGGGTCGCGACGACATCGTCGAGATAGTCCCAGCGCCGCTCGGGGTTGTCCTTCTCGCGGAAGTTCACCCGCGGTCCCGCGCGCAAGAAGCCGGTGGCTATGCGGGTTTCATGGGTGGTCTCGTCGAGTTCGTCGCCGGCGACCTGTTCGGTGATGAACCGGTCGTAGGGTTTGTCGTTGTTGAAGGCGCCAACGACGTAGTCGCGATAGCGCCAGGCGTCGGCGCGGTCAACATCCTGCTCGTAGCCGTCGGAGTCGGCGTAACGCGCCACATCCAGCCAGTGGCGCCCCCAGCGCTCGCCATAGTGCTTCGATGCCAGCAGCTTGTCGATCTGCCGTTCCCAGGCTCCGGGGGCGGTGTCGGCCAGGAATGATTCGAGTTCCTCGACGGTCGGCGGCAGGCCCAGCAGATCGAGATACGCCCGGCGTAATAGTGCCGCCTTCTCGGCCCGCGGCGCCGCGGTAACGCCCTGCTCCTGACGTTTCCGCTCCAGAAAGCGATCGATGGGATGGTCGAAACTTTCCTCAAGGGGCGCCACGTCGGGCAGAGGCGCCTGCTCGGGGAGCCGGAATGCCCAATAGTCGCGCGCCGACGCCGGCACGTCGGTGACGAAAGTCGAGAATTCGCTGGCGGCGACGGTGGTAGCCGGCCCGTCGTCCCACACCGCTCCGGCTTCGATCCAGGCGCGGAACTTTTCGACATCTTCGTCCGGCAGCGGCACGCCCAGCGGCATGACCGGACCTTCCATGCCCGCAAGTTGCCGGAACAGGCGGCTGGCGGCTGCGTCCCCCGGCACGATGGCCGGGCCACGATTGCCGCCTTCAAGGGCTTTTTCCCGAGTGCTCAGATCGAGCCCGGAACTCTGGATCGCCGCGCCGTGACAGTTCCAGCAGGTGCGCTCCATGATCGGGCGAATTTCATGACTGAAGAATTCAGCGTCGGACTGGGCCTGGACGGTAATGGGCAGGAAACCGGCGATCGCCAGCACGGCGACCGCCAGCACCAGGTCAGATACTGACAGTGAGCGCATCGTCACCTCGCGCAGACCCGTTTCAGGATCAATAAGGTTTCTTTCTTATGAAGCGAACGATACCGACAGCTTTCGGAATTGGCAAGACTGTATCCGGGTTCGTTTCGCTTCAACAGGGCGGCGGAACCGCTATGCTATGATCCGCTTCGCCTGTTCAGCATGAGCAAACAGCCCATGAAGCCCACCATGCCCGCCTTTCAGGACGCCCGATTGCTCGTCGTCGGCGATGTCATGCTCGACCGGTACTGGCATGGCAAGGCTTCGCGGATTTCGCCCGAGGCGCCCGTGCCCGTCGTGCGCGTCGGCAAGCGCGAAGACCGGCCGGGCGGCGCCGGCAACGTTGCCCTGAATATTGCCGCGCTCGGCAGCGCCGCCACCCTCGTCGGTGTCGTCGGCGCGGACGATACCGCCGATGAACTGCGTTCTCGGCTCGAAGCCGCCGGCGTCTATTGCGAGTTTCTGCGTTCTCCGGACAAACCCACGATTACCAAGTTGCGCGTTATCGGACATCAGCAGCAACTCATTCGGCTCGATTTCGAACAACGTTTCAACCAGGCCGACACCAAAGGCCTTGCCGGCAAGGTCGCCGGTCTGCTGGCCGAAGCCCAGGTTCTGCTGCTGTCCGATTACGACAAGGGCGGAATCGGCGATATCGGGGAACTGATCGCACTCGGCAGGAAACGGAAGATTCCGGTCATCGTCGATCCAAAGGGCAACGACTTTTCGCGTTATCGCGGCGCGACCCTGATTACGCCGAACCTGGGCGAGTTCGAAGCCATCATGGGCCCGAGCGCCAACGAGACGGAACTCGTGGCGAAAGGCGAGGAACTCATCAGCCGGCTGGAACTCGAGGCCATGCTCATTACCCGCGGCGAACTCGGCATGACGCTGATTCGGCCGAACGCGCCGGAATTGCATCTGCCGGCGAGAGCGCAGGAAGTCTACGATGTCACCGGCGCCGGAGACACGGTGATTTCCGTATTGTCGGCGGCGCTGGCGGCGGGGGAAAAGCTGACCGACGCGGTGGTGCTGGCCAATCTGGCCGCGGGCCTGGTAGTGGGCAAACTGGGCACGGCCGCCATCAGCGCTCCCGAGTTGCGCCGCGCGCTGCTTGCCGAACAGGGCAGCGGCCGGGGCATCATGAGCGCCGGTCAATTGCGCATCGCCGTGCAGGACGCCCGCGACCACGGCGAACGCATCGTTTTCACCAATGGCTGCTTCGACATCATCCACGCCGGCCACGTCGGCTACCTTGACGAGGCGCGCAAGCTGGGAGACCGCCTGATCGTCGCGATCAACGACGACGCCTCGGTGCGCAAGCTCAAGGGGGCGGGCCGCCCGATCAATCCACTCGACCGCCGCCTGCGGGTGCTGGCAGGGCTGGGCGCCGTGGACTGGGTAGTGAGCTTCAGCGAAGACACACCGGAGGGCCTGCTGCGCGAATTGCAGCCGGACGTGCTCGTCAAGGGCGGCGATTACACACTCGACGAAGTGGTAGGCGGTGAACTGGTCAAGTCCTGGGAAGGCGATGTGCGGGTGCTGGCCTTCATCGACGATTGCTCCACTTCCGCGATCGTCGAGAAAATGCGCCAGGCGGGCGACGAATCGCCGGACCAGGTCTGAATACGAACCTTGGCGGCAAGCCTGCTACGCTAATGGTTTTTCCGCATGTAGTCCGCAATACGTTCGAGGCCGGGCTCAAGATGGCTGCGCGGTGAGCCAATGCCGATACGGAAATGGCCGTCGAGTCCGTACACATCGCCCGGCAGCAGCAGTACGCCTTTCTCCTCGCGCAGCCGGTGTACGAGTTCCGTCGAGTTCGCTTCGAAGTGATAGCGTACGAATGCCATACCGCCGGCTTTCGGCGGAATGAGCGAAACCTGTTCGGCATTCGCATCGATCCAGTCCTGCAACAATGCCAGGTTCTCCCGCAGAATCTTCCTGCTGCGCAGCAGGATCCTGGAGCGCAGCTCCGGTTTCAGCACGCGCTCAGCGACATATTCGCTGATCGCCGATGTCGTGATCGACGTGTAGTCCTTCCTTTGCCAGCACGTATAGATGTCCTCCACGGGACCGGCGAGCCAGCCGATCCTCAGTCCGGGCAAGGCCATGGCCTTGGACAGCCCATTGGTCACTATCGCCTTGTGATAAATGTCCAGAAAACTTTCGCATTCCGGACCGTACAACTCCGAGCCCTTGTAGACTTCGTCCGCATGCAGATAGATGTCGTGATTTTCGGCAATTCGAACCAGCTCGCGCATACCTTCCGGCTGCATGATGGCGCCAGTCGGGTTATTCGGGTGACAGATCGTGATCAGGCGCGTCCTGGCGGATATCGCCGCTTCCAGTTCGGCGAGCCTGGGCTGCCAGTCGGCATCGCCATCGTGCCGCACCTTCTTCGCGTTGACGCCCAGCGCTTGCGCCCACCCCCAGATCTGCAAATAGTTGGGTGTGAACACGACGATCTCGCCCCCGGGATCAAGCAGCGACATGACCAGCAGAAAATTGGCTTCCGCGGAACCGTTGGTAACGATGATTTCGTCCGGCGTCCGGCTCTCATACAACGCCGCAATGGTCTCACGCAGCGAAACGGCGCCGTTCGTCCAACCGTAGCCGAGCTCCAGCGCCTGTAATTCCCTCATCTCGGCGTCGCTCAGCAGATCGTTCAAGGACATCGGATGGACACCGCTGTCGGACAGATTCAGCTCGACGACATTCTCGTACAACGACTGTATGCGCTCGAGTGTGAACTCTTCGATTTTCATCAGCTCACTATCCCGCCCAAACTCATGAAGATCCTCGTCGAGCGTCGCTTGCCGCCTCGATGTTTTCGCGGAGGTGGCTGGGGTTTATGGTTCCGGCGATTACGGAGGAGATGCCGGGGGGTTCGAGCAGGAAGCGGAAGTTGTCGGCGACCGAGGGGGTTTGGTCCTGGACGGCGCCGTGGACGGCGTGGCCGCTGGCAAGGCCTTTCTTGATGAGGACCCCCTTGCCGGCTTTTTGCGCCTGGTCGATTACCGGCTTCTGACTGGTGTCGGTTCGGTTGTAGGTGAGCATGAGCACGTCGACGAGTTCTATTGCGCGCAGGCCGCCTTCGATGGTCTTGGAACTCATGCCGACGGCGCGCAGCAGGCCTTCGCGGCGCATTCGTTCCAGGGTTTCGAGGCAGTCGGACTTGTCGAGGATGTCGAGATCGTTGCCGTCGGAATGGATCAGCACCAAGTCGAGACGGTCGGTGCGCAGATGACGCAGGCTTTGTTCGATGCTTTCGCGTACATGGGCGGCGGAGAAATCGAACCGCGAACGGCCTCCTTCGAAGATTTCCCCGACCTTGGCGCCAAGCAGCCAGTTGTCACGGTCCGGCAAGAGCCTGCCGATTCGCCGTTCGCTGCTGCCATAGGCGGGAGCGGTGTCGAGCAGGTTTATCCCGGCTTCCCGGGCCAGGTCGAGCAATGCGGTGATTTCCCTGTCGGAAGGCAGTTCGAAACCTTCCGGGTATTTCACACCCTGGTTGCGGCCGAATTTCACCGTGCCGAGGCCGAGGCAGGAAACCCGCATGCCGGTCGTGCCGAGGTCGCGTTTGGGCAACATGAACTCAGTACCAATAAGGCCGCGCCAGCGGCGGTGGGCCGGGCAGTCCAGGCGGGAGCCGCCCCGCTGTCAGATCCGGGTTCGGGCCCGCTCCGGGCTCGATTCCATCGTCGCGCAGGCTTCGCATCACCATGTCCGCAAGCACCGGTGCGAGTGTGAGCTTGGTGGGCCAGGCGACGATGATGTCCTGTTCCGCACTCACGCCGGCATTTTCGGGTCTGCGACCTCCGGGGTTTGCCGGTTCCGCCCGGTTGATGTCGAGACAGCACCAGCGGAGATCGTTCAAGTAGACCTCGGGCAGCAAATCGGCGAGGTGACTTTTTGCCACGTCGATTTGCGCGGAGTCGGTACGCCCTGTTCCGTATTCAGCGAGTTGTCCACCCAGATACCACACCGTCTCACCGACACTATTGACATGAGAAGTAACGGTCAAATGCGGCGTGGCACTCAAACCCTCTCCGAGTACATGCATGAAGATCGGCGGTAGCGAAGTTCCGCTGACCGAAACCATCTTGAGCGGCCTCGTCTGGCAGCGGGGGAGCAGCAGGCCTGCCAGTTCGATCAATCTCTCGTTGCCCTCGCCGGCGCAGAAAATGTAGCGCCGCGCCTTGATCGTCAGCGGTTTCCCCGTCGTGCGCAAGATCAATTCGCGGCAGGCGGCGGCGCATGTGAACTCGATACAGTTCTCCGAATCGGCGGATTCATGAAGTCCGATTGAGTGAATCCGGCTTTGATGCGGCGCAGTCAGCGCTTCGATCAGTGAAGCACCGTCGATCACGAAATCGGGCAGATTGTACACAGTGCCGCGGCCGCGCAATATTTCTGGAATTTCTTCCGGCGCCGCCGGTTCGGTCTTGCCGGCAATCGCTTTGCTGCCCAGAAAGGCTTTCATGCCGGCGCCGAGGCCGGCGCCTGACCAGAGCTGGAAACGCGGGCTGAGAATCCGGCAGGCGGACAGGTCGATTTCGCCATGTCCCTCGATGCAGTCACGCCAGCGCCGGGGCATGTCGGCGATCGCCCGGGACGCGCCACCGAAGGCGCCGTGCAGGGCGTACTTGAGCCCGCCGTGAATGATTCCCTGGGAATTGATCGACTGCCCGCCGCCGAGCCGCTCCCGCTCCAGCAGTATCGCCTGATAGCCTTCGGCGGTCAGCCGGTTGAGCAGCCATAATCCAGCCACGCCGCCGCCGAATATGACGATGTCAGTTGAATAGCCGGGGTGCATCCTTTAACTTTTCCCGCATTGTGGCCGGGCCGGCTCAAGAATACCGCAGACACAGCGGCAGTTCATGGGGCGTCCGTCCGCGCACGGACCGGCTTCCCCCATGCAGCGAGCGATCTACAGCGTAATTTTCACCCTGGCCCTGCCGTTGATATGGATTCGGCTGCTCTGGCGCTCGCGCAAATCGCCTGCGTACAGGAAGCGAATCGGCGAACGATTCGGCCGCATCCGGGCGCCGGATTCCCTTGACCCGGCAAGAACCACCATCTGGCTGCATGCGGTATCCGTCGGCGAGAGCATGGCGGCCGCGCCGCTGGTGTCGGCGCTGCAAGCCGAGATGCCGGAGCTGCAATTCGTCGTCAGCACGATGACTCCCACGGGCGCGGACCGCGTGCGGCAGCAAATGGGAGACAGCGTAATTCATCATTATGCGCCCTACGACGCAGCATGGATCGTGAACCGGTTCCTTGCCTCCTTCCGGCCGAAAATGCTGATTCTGATGGAAACCGAACTATGGCCGAACACCATTCATCTGGCGCACCGCGGGGGATTGAAGATATTGCTGGCGAACGGCCGCCTTTCGGAAAAATCCCTGCGCTCCTATTCCCGCGTCAAGGGCCTTACCCGGAACATGTTGCGGCAGGTTCACACGATTTGCGTCCAGGCGGAGGATGACGCGGCGCGATTCCGGAAACTGGGCGCTGAAGCGCCGCGGGTAACGGGAAGCCTGAAGTTCGCCTTGCATGGACCGGGCGGACAAACGCCGCCGCTTGCCCCGATCGAAGCCTGGAAGGGCGAGCGCGAACTGATCGTCGCGGCCAGTACGCGGGAAGGCGAGGAACCAGCCGTTTTGCAGGCGTTTCGGCGCTGTCTCGACAAACACCCGCAATCCAGATTGCTGATCGTGCCGCGCCACCCGGAGCGATTCGGGCAGGTGTTCGAACTTTGCTCCGAAGCAGGCTTCGCCACCGGACGACGCAGCCGCGCCGGGAGTCTTGAAGATGAAACCCGGATCGTCATCGGCGATTCCATGGGCGAGATGATGCAGTATTTCGCCAGCACCGATATCGCCTTCGTCGGCGGCAGCCTGGTCGATAACGGTTGCCACAATGTGCTCGAACCGGCTGCGCTGGGATTGCCCGTGACCACGGGCCCTTCCCGGTTCAATTTTGCCGCGGTCTGCGAACTGCTGGAAGATGCCGGCGCCCTGCGCAGCGCGGCGGACAGCGGCGAGCTTGGCGATATCTGGAATCAACTGCTGCAGGACCACGGTTCGCGCGAGCGAATGGGCGCGGCCGGCAAGGCCGTCATCGCCGCCAATCAGCAGGCGCTGGAACTGACTCTCGCGGAGATCAGGCGGCTGCTGCAGGCGCCGGATCCATTGCGTCCCGAGTAAAGTTTTCCACGCCGTCGGCGGTGACGCGGACGTTGTCCTCGATTCTCACTCCGCCATGGTCGTACAAGGCGTCGACGGCATTCCAGTCGATCAGCGCGGCGGCCGGTGACTCGCGCACGGGCTCTAGCAACAGAGGAATGAAGTAACAACCCGGCTCGATGGTAAACACCATGTCCTCCGCCATGCCGCGTGTGGTGCGCAAGGCGGGAGAATGCTCGGGAGGCGGCGACTGGGCGCCCGCGGCGTCTCGCTGCCGGCCGCCCACGTCGTGGACCTGGACCCCGAGCAGATGTCCGACGCCGTGGGGCATGAACAACTGGGGGATTTTCTCATCCCGAAGTTGCTCCGAGTCGCCGCGGCAGATCCCGAGCGCAAGCAGCAAATCCGCCAGTTTGCACAGCGCGCTCAGATGCAGATCCACATATTCCAGTTCCGGCCTGACCTCCCGCACGAGTTCCTGCTGCAATACGTCCATTCCGGCGACCAGGTTCTGGAACAACGGATTTGCCGTATGACCGGTCCAGGTTCGGGTCACGTCCGAACAATAGCCATTGACCCGGCAGCCGGCGTCGATCAGCAGCACTCGCGCCGGATTGGCCAATTGCCGGCGCTTGTGCTGGTAGTGAAGTATCGCCGACTTCTCGTCGAGCGCGATGATCGGCGTATAAGGCAATTCCTCTTCAATTTGCCGGCAGGCTTCGAGAAAAGCGAGATGGATGTCGAATTCGCTGCCGCCCGCGAGAAAGCACATACGGGCCGCCCGGTGGCCGCGTATCGCGAGCCGGTTGGCTGCCCGCATCTGTTCGGTTTCGTACGGGGTCTTGATGGCGCGGGCAAAATCGAGCCGGTGGACCAGCGCTTCCGGATTGCAATTTTCGGAGTCGACTCCCATGCCCTCCGCAATAGCGGAATCGGGCCCCAGATACGCGATCCCCTTACCCGGCGCCGGCATCTCCCCGACCGCCGCCACCGGCTGCAGTTCCAGGGCTTCACGCCATTGGCCGTCGATGGGAAAGTCTTGCTCGTACCAGTAGTCCGCGGGTACGACCTGGTAATAAACAGGCTTGCGCCCGGGCCGGACCAGCAGGAACTGATCGGGCCGGTTGACGGGAAGCCAATGGCCGAAATGGCCATAGGCCTGGAAGGGGATCGCGCGGTCATCGGCAAAGTAACAATCCTCGCCGCCGCTATGCAGGAGCACGCCTTCGAACTCTCCGCCGATGGCCTGCTCATACAGATCCTGCAGGAAGGCGACATGTTGCAGGTAGCCGTTCGCCGAGTTCATTCCCCTCTCCGATCGCCGCCCCGAGTCGGGCAGGCAAATTATACAGATAACGGAACGGCGTAAATGCCGCCAACCCCGAAAGCCGGATACAGCCAAATTATTTTTAGTGAAAATTTAGCAGGCTCGCAAACCCTCGCCTACATTAATGCGCACTCTCTCAGACCAGGGCGCAATCATGAACCGGCAAGAATCCGAATTTCCCGCGGAACAGGTGGCCGCCGTCTCGGCTTTCCTGCGCGAACCGCGCGGGCGCACCCGCCGACTGCTCGCGGCAAACCGGAAATGGCTGGCGGAGCTTGAGCGCCGACGCAATAACCGCCTTGCCGGGGCCGATCTGCGGCGGCATGTGGCCCGCCTGGACTTTCCGCAAGAACAGGGCTTTCGGAAACTGCTCGCGGACGACCCCCGTTCCCGCCTGCTTACGTCCTATCACTTCGGCGACTACATCTATGGCCTGAACCTGTTGGGGGCTACCGTCACCCCCCACGCGAAGGTCGTGTTCATGTCCCAGGCGCCCGGCAGCGCGGCCTATTTCGCCAACATGAAATTTGCGTTCGGCGCGAACGCGATGGGACCGGACTCGCAACTGCTTGCGCGGGAGGCGGGCATTGCCGGCCTGGCGCCGCTGCTGCGCCGCCCGGGCGTTCAATTTATTACGTTTTGCGATCTGGGCGAACAATTCGGCGGCCGCATACAAGCTGATTTCCTTTTCCGCCAGGCCTGGTTTTCCCGCGGTCCGGCGATGCTGAGCCTGACCAATCGCATTCCCTTGCTGCCGGTAATCAACTGGTTCGACGGCAAGCGGGAACGGCTCGTACTTGGCGCGCAGATAGAGCCGGAGCGATTCCGCGGCGAATCGCTGGCCCGGGCGGCCCGCCGCATTACCGCGGAGCTTGTGCGCTTTTTCGAACCGTTCTTCCGCCTCAATCCCGAGCAATGGCGCTATCTCGGCGCCTTGCCGCTCTATTTCATCCAGGCCGGCGCCGCCGGTGAAATTCAATCAAAGGAGACGACTCATGCAGGTACGCGACAAGACTTTGCAACTGCTCACCCATTACACGGATAAGGCCGACCGGAAGGCCATCGACATGGACAGCCCGATCGCGGAACTCGAACTCGATTCGCTGGCGATGTTCGAGATCGTATTCGAACTCGAGGAATGCTTCGAGGTGGAACTCGACGAAGTGGAACTGGCCGAACTGAAGACCGTGCGTGATCTGGTGGACAGGATCGGGGAAAAGCTCGCCGGTACAGACTGAACGAGAGCCATTCAAGAGATTGCGCCATGGAAAGAAAGCATTTGATCCGGCCGGAAGTACTTCAGCGGAAGTACCGGGCCGCGGAGTCCCGCCCGCTGGCCGGGGGGAAGAACCTTTTACGCAACGCGGTCCTTGTTCTTGTTGCGATCACCGTAAGCGCCGGCCTGCTGCTGACCATGACTTCCTACAAGGTTACTGAACAGGCGCCGGGACTGCTCGTCCCCCTCGAAGGCCTGCAAAAACTCTCCATAGGGGGCTCGGGCCGCATGGAAGAAGTGCTGGTCGCGGAAGGCGAATCCGTTCGGCCCGGCCAGGCGCTGGCGAGAGTATCCCTGGCTTCGGTCAGCCAGTTTTCGGAGGCCCATGACTTGCAGATCGAGGCCATGCGCAAGCGACGCGAATCACTGCTTGCGAATTTGCCGCTGCACGAAAAGGAACATGAACTCGCCATACGCCGAAACGGCGAACTGCTGGCTCACTCCGGCGATTCCCTGCAAACCACGAGGCGGAAACGGGCCCTGTTGCGCGAGCGCATCCGGGTCAGCGAGCGGCATCTGCTGCAGATCGAATCATTGTTCGAAGCGGCCGCGATCACCACTTTCCAGTTCGACGAAGCGTATGCCGCGCATCTGCAGCTAGAGCAGGAAGCCGCCGAAACCGAACGCCAGGAATCGGAACAGGAAATACGGCTCAAGGGTCTCGAAGCCGATATGCGGCAGCAGGAACTGACGAAGTCCCGGCTCGACCTTGCCCTGGACGAAGAAATCGACCAGCTTTCCTCGGAAATCCGGCAACTCGAAACCCGGCAGTCGGTGGAGCTGCGCGCCGACAGGGCCGGCCTGGTCGCCACTGTCGCCGTCCGCCCCGGCGACAGTTTTCGTGCCGGACAGCCGCTGATCTTTCTCGGCCCGGAACATTCCATGCTCACCGCGGAGCTTTACGTCCCTTCCCGGGTGATCGGGAAAGTTACCGCGAACCAGCAGGTACTGCTCAGTTACGAATCTTTCGACTACCGGGAATACGGCCGTTACCGGGCGACCATCGACAGCGTCGCCGGCGCCCGCCTCGACCCGCGGGAACAATTGCTGCCGCTCAGCCTGCTGAACGAGCCGGTTTACCGGGTGCGGGCCTCGCTTGAGCGGCAAACCGTCAGCGGCCCGGAAGAACACGGGCTGCTCGCGGGCATGCAGTTTCAGGCCAATATCGTGACCGATGAGGCGCCCCTGATCGGACTTGTCTTCAAACCCCTGCGATCCCTGCGAGGCCTGATATGGTGAATGGACTGTTCGCCCGGCGCGGCGGATTGCCGATGATTTTCCAGGCCGAAGCCAATGAATGCGGCCTGGCCTGCCTGGCAATGATCGTCAGTTATTTCGGCCGCGATACCGATATCCGCTCGATCCGCGAAAGCAGCAATCTGCCTGCTTTCGGTTCTTCCCTGAAACATCTGACGAGGGCGGCGGCAGCGGCAGGGCTGAAAGCTCGCTCGCTGAAACTGGAAATCGGGGACATCAAGCGGCTGAGCACTCCGGCGATCCTGCATTGGGATCTCGACCATTTCGTCGTCCTGAAGAAATGCGGCAGCGGCGGCGTAGTCGTCCACGACCCGGCGGTGGGCGTAAGAAAATATCCGTTCGATGAACTCGACGGCCATTTTACCGGCATCGCCGTTGAATTCAGTCCGGCCGGCGGCGTCGGCGGCGATGCGCCCGCGCGCCGCCTGCGCCTGCGCGATCTGATGCGTTTCTCCAGGGGAACCGCGCGCGGCATGACGCTGATCCTGTTGCTGTCGGCGCTCGTGCAGGTCTGCTCCCTGCTCAGCCCCTTGTACCTGCAACTCGTGATCGATCAGGGTCTGGCGCGCGGCGACATGGATCTGGTGCTCGCCGTAGCGCTGCTTTTCGGATTGTTAATGCTGGCGAGAATCGCGCTCGGCCATGTGCGGTCGCTGGTGACGATGCAATTCTCGATCCGCCTCGGCTTCGAGATGGTGTCGGGACTGTTCGAGCATCTCCTGAACCTCCCCTTGCGGTTTTTCGAAAGGCGGGAGATGGGCGATCTGGTTTCGCGTTTCTCTTCCGTGGAGAAGATCAGCGCGCTGATTTCCCAGGACATGATTACCGTGCTCGTCGACGGCCTGCTGTCCATTCTTTCGCTGATCCTGCTTTACGTCTATTCACCGCTGCTGGCGACGATCTGCCTGACTTTCGTCATCGTAGCGATGCTGCTCAAGCTCTGTTCGCTGCCGGGCGAGAAGCTGCGCCGCCAGGAAAGCATCGTGCGCGCGGCCAAAAGCGAGAGCCGGCTGATGGAGAACATTCGCTGGGCTTCGGTAATCAAGAACTACGCCATCGAAGAACAGCGCAGCGCCGACTGGCAGAACCATTACGTCAATTCCGCCAACGCCGGTTACCAGCTCGGTACTTTTCAACTCTGGTTCGGTTCAGGCCAGGGCCTGCTGTTCGGCGTCGAGCAGATCCTGATCATCTTCATCGGCGCAAGCCTCATTGCCGGCGGCAACCTGACCATCGGGCAATTGATGGGTTTTATCTTCCTGAAACAGCATTTCTCGTCTTCGGTGCTCGCCATGTTTCCGAAACTGGCGGAATTGCGTCTCATGCAGCTCGACCTCGAACGCATCGCCGACATCGCCCTCGAGGAAGCCGAGGAAAGCGGCGCCATGGCCCGCTCGCTCAGCCGCGCTTTCAGCGGCAAGGTTCGCGGCGAAGGGCTCGGCTTTCGGTATTCGAACGACGAGCGGCCGATTTTCGAAGCATTGGATTTTTCGGTCGAGCCGGGGGAAACGCTGGTCGTCACCGGCCCGTCCGGCTGTGGCAAATCCACCTTGCTGAAACTGCTCGCAGGGCTGGAGAAACCGGCTGCCGGCGCCTTGTACTACGACGGCATTCCCCTTTCCGCTCTTGGGCTTTCGGCCCTGCGCTCGGCTACCGCGGCGGTGCTGCACAGCGACGGCCTGCTCGCGGGCGACATCGCCTTCAACATCAATCTCGAAGACGAGCCCCACAACCACGAACGGCTCGAAGACGCCTGCCGCAGGGCATGCATTCTCGACGAGATTCTGGCCCTGCCGCTCGGATTCAATACCCGCGTCGGCGAACTCGGCAACAGCCTGTCGGCTGGGCAAGTGCAACGGGTTTTGCTTGCCCGGGCGTTGTACAAGCGGCCCAGGCTGATTCTGCTCGACGAGAGCCTCGCCTGTCTGAGCGATGCCGTTGCGCAAGAGATTCTCGGAAACATCGGCGAGTTGCGCATCGCTATCGTTCTCGTAACCCACAATCCGGCGCTGGCGCGGCTGGGAACGCGGCAGATCAGCCTGCCTGCCGCGCAGGCGGCATGACGCAAGGAGATTTCCGATTCACGGAGGAACGAGCCCATGACAGAAGCAAGCAATCCCGCCGCGCGCACCTGGTTTCTGGTAAATCGCGCAAAGATCCAGGGCACGGCCTTCTTCGACGAGGCCTGCCACGACTATTTCCAGTTGCGGCTGCTCAACTGCCTCAAGGTCTACCATGTGCAACTGCACGCCTATGCGCTGCTGCCGAATGAGGCATGGCTGCTGCTCACGCCGGGTATGCCGAAGAGCATGTTCTCCCTGCTCGACTTCGTCAACGGCTGCTATTCGGAGTATTTCAACGAGCGCTTCGAACGTAACATCGCGGTCTTTCAGAACCGCCCTTTCCTGGCGATCATGGACAGTGCGCAACTCTTCCTCGATTGCCAGAAGATGATCGAACGCTGGCCATTCGCCAGCGGCGCCGTCGATCACCCCGGCCTGTACCGCTGGTCCAGCTACGCGGTCAACGCTTTCGGCGGCCGTCCCCGTTTCCTCACGCGCCACCGCTGGTTCGAACAATACATCGCCGCCGCCGAAAGCCCCATGGAGCGCTATCGCGAGTTCATCGCCCAACCTTTCGAAGCCGCCCATCTCGCCGAACTCGAAAAGCGCCTCCTGCCCCCGGGGAATTTACCGTGATTTCTTGCCTTACCGTGGTTCCGGAGCTATGTTGATTCCCGAATCGAATTCCGACAACATCGTGGAAATCTTCCGAAAATATTTCGGTCCGTCCAACGGAGTGGACCTTGAACTACCGCCGCGCGAACCCATGCGGGACCCGCCGACCTTCGACTGAGTTGGGAACGTCCGTATTGGTGGATCCAAGTAATTCGCCTCTAAAACACGTTTCCGAACATCAGCAGATTCGATGTAGCTACCGAGGGGAAAGTTTACGCAGCTCCTACCTATCGAACTTTCAAATCCAAAATATCTTGTTGGATGAAGAACTCACTGATATGCTTTATAGAGCAATTTATCCGATATAAAAGAATTTATAAAGCAGATGTCAAAGAAGAATACGCTAACTCAAGCTCCGCCCTATGCGGTCGAACAGGCAATCGAGCGCTTGGGCGCGAACCTCCGTACGGCCCGGTTACGCCGTAACCTGACGATCAAGGATGTGGCCGACAAAATCGGAACCGGCCCTCGCGTCGTATCCGATGCCGAGCAGGGAAAGATCACAACTGGAATTGCGGCGTATACCGCTCTTCTTTGGACCTACGATCTGCTCGGCCCGATGGAACAACTCGCGGACCCGACCGCGGATGAGACCGGACTTGCCATGTCCATGCGCCGTAAGCGCGCGCGCGCCGAAAAGCCAGAGGAACTCGACAATGAATTCTAGAGACTGCTTTGTTTACATCGTCCTGCCCGGAGGAACCAAATTCGTCACGGCAGGACGATACCGTCGCACGATAGACCGCCATGGCATCGTCACGGGCCGCTTTATATACGGCAAGAGCTATCTTGCCCGCGACAACGCCGTGCCGATCGACCCGATCGAGCTCAAGCTCGGCACAAAAACCCATGAGACGAATCTGCTCAAGGGAATGTTTGGTTCTCTTCGCGATGCGAGCCCCGATCATTGGGGCCGACGTGTCATTGAACGGCATTTGGGATCGCCGGATCCCGATGAGATGGACTACCTGCTGCATTCGCCAGACGACCGCGCCGGCGCTCTGGGTTTCGGCCTGAACAAAGAACCCCCGGCTCCCAGAACGGAGTTCAATCGCAACCTCGATCTCGGCAAGCTGCAAGAGTTCGCGGATGCCGTCATCCAGGATGAAGAATTGCCGAAAGGCGCCGATGCCGAGCAAGCACAGGAACTCATGCTTGCGGGGACCTCGATGGGTGGCGCCCGCCCCAAGGCGGTCGTCGAAGACGATGGCGCACTATGGATCGCAAAGTTCAACCGACCTGACGACAAGTGGAACCATGCGAAAGTCGAGCGGGCGATGCTGGAGCTGGCGCATGCCTGCGGCATTCACAGAACAGAAAGCAAACTGACTACGATCGGCGACCGTGACGCCCTGCTGGTAAAACGGTTCGACCGGGTGGGAACAAACAAAGGCTACCGGCGCGCGCGCATGCTGAGCGCGCTCACGCTCCTGCGCGCGGAAGATAGCCACCAGGATCGCAGCAAGTGGTCCTATGTGCTTTTAGCCGAAGAGTTGCGCCGCATTTCGGCCGATCCTGAAGCGGACGCGGCAGAGCTGTTCAGGCGAATGTGCTTCAATGCACTGATCACAAATAACGACGACCACCCGCGCAATCATGCCGTGCTTGCGATCGAAAACCACTGGAGGCTATCACCGGCCTATGACCTGGTCCCGGCTATGCCGATAAGTGTCGAACGCCGAGACCTGGCATTGGAATGCGGCGACATGGGTCGCTACGCGCATGCGGAAAACTTGCTTTCGCAGTCAGTACGCTTTTTGCTGAAAGCCGACGACGCCCGTGCCATCGTGGACAATATAGAGTGTATCGTGCGGGAACGCTGGTATGAATTCTGCCGCCGTGAAGGCGTCAGCGACAAAGACTGCGAAACGATCCGGCCGGCTTTCGGCTACGACGGTTTTCGACTGGACCTGGCCGCAGCGTGACTTTTTCAGGCCGTACGAACCGAACATGCCAAACGAAATTGACACCATGTGGCAAACTGAATAGCCTGCCCGAAAAGCGAAGGGAGAGTTTCGGAATGATCAGAAAAGCTTTTGCCTTGATGAGCTTGTCCGCGTTCTGCGCCGTTTCGAGTGCGCAGGAATACGAGATTTCTTATACCGAGTGGGGCGTGCCTGATTTCCAGGGTGTGTGGAAGCACGCCACCGTAATGCCGTTCGAGCGACCGGAAGAACTCGGCGAACAGGGTACCTATTCCGAAGAAGAGGTGCTGGCGCTCGAACGCAACGTGCAAGAGCGATTCGATGCGGACAACGAGCCGCTTGACCCGAACCGGCCGCCGCCCGAAGTGGCCGAATCGCTACCTCCAATCGGCAACTACGATCTGTTCTGGCGCGACGACGCGCAGTTCCTGCCGACGATCAATGGCGAATTCCGTACTTCGGCGATCGTCGAACCCGCGAACGGGCGCCTCCCCGAAGTGCTTCCGGAAGCCCGCGAGCGCCTGCTGGCCGCGCGGGGCGGGCGCCAGGGCCGCACCAACGACGGCCCTGAAGGGCGCGGCCTCGGTGAACGCTGTCTGGTAGGCTTCGGCAACCTGTCCGGGCCGGTTATGAGCCCGGTCATCTACAACAGCCATTTGCAGTTCGTGCAATCTCCGGGCTATGCGACAATTGTCGCGGAAATGGTGCACGACGCGCGCATCATCAGGATCGAAGGCGAACGCAATCCGGCCGCGGAGGCGCAACGCAAGTGGATGGGAGACTCGATCGGCCGCTGGGAAGGAGACACGCTGGTTGTGGAAACGCAGTATTTCAACGACTGGCACAGCTTGCGCGGCCTGCCCGTCGACAATATCACCATCACGGAAACCTTCCGCCGCGAATCCGACTACAAACTGATCTACGGCTTCAGGGTCAGCGATCCGAGCGTTTTCGCCGACGAATTCTACGGCGAATATCCGCTGTCACGTATTGACGAACCGATCTACGAGTACGCCTGCCACGAAGGCAACTACGGCATGTTCGGCATATTGCAGGGCGCCAGGCGGCTTGAGGTGATGTCCGAGATAGAAACCGGCGGCGAGAACTGAATTCGGGCTTTTGCGAACCGATAGATTCTGCGACTTCGCTTCGCTACGCGCAGAATGACAGGTGGGGGGGGCTGCGCGCAGAATGACAGGTGGGGGCTGTGCGCAGTCAGTCATCCTGCGCGCAGTCGCAGGATCCATCCGCAGACGGTCTGTTCTGGTCAATCGCCGGCGCGCATGGCCTGTTTTTTGGCCAGGCGCACCCGGTGCAGGGCCGGTTCGGTATAGCCGTTGGGCTCTCTGACGCCCTGGAAGATCAGATCCCTGGCGGCCTGAAACGCGAAAGAGCCGACCGGATTCGGCGCCATCGGCTCGTACAGGGGGTCCGCGCCATTCTGGCCGTCGACCACGGTGGCCATGCGCAACAGCGATTCTTCCACCTGCGCCTCGTCGATCAGCCCATGGTGCAGCCAGTTGGCGACGTACTGGCTCGATATCCGCAAGGTCGCGCGATCTTCCATCAATGCCACATTGTCGATGTTCGGCACCTTGGAACAACCGATGCCCTGATCGATCCAGCGCACGACGTAGCCGAGGATGCCCTGGATATTGTTGTCGAGTTCGCGCTGAATGCGCTCGTCGCCGAGGGCGGACGGCTCGGGGAGCAAGGGCACTTCGAGCAGGTCGCCGATGGCCGCCGGCGGCCGCTTGCGCAATTCCTCCTGTACGCCGAAAACATCGAC
Source organism: Pseudomonadales bacterium (assembly GCA_963666325.1). Lineage (GTDB taxonomy): Bacteria > Pseudomonadota > Gammaproteobacteria > Pseudomonadales > Pseudohongiellaceae > UBA9145. The sequence goes on along the minus strand of OY762706.1, from coordinate 2,588,896 downwards.
CTTGTGATAATGCATGGCGTGCAGAACGGCGGCGGTCGGTGAGGGCACCCAGGCGGTATTGGCGCCGGCCATGGGATGCATGACTTTCTGATCGACCATTGCCGCCATCAGGTCGGGCATGGGCCACATGCCCTTGCCGATCTGGGCTCTTCCGGGCAGTCCGCATTCGAGCCCGGTGTTTACATTGTGGTCCTCGTATGCGGCGATCCAGGTCGAGGCTTTCATTTCATCGCGCGGCAGCATCGGCCCGCCGTGCATGCCGGTATGGATTTCGTCGCCGGTGCGATCGAGAAAACCGGTATTGATGAAGACCACCCGGTCCCTGGCGGCGTAAATGCAACGTTTCAGATTAACCGTCGTGCGCCGCTCCTCGTCCATGATGCCGATCTTTATGGTGAGCGGCTCAAGCCCCAGCAATTCTTCCACTGCCGCGAACATATCGCAGGTGAATTGCACTTCGTCGGGCCCATGCATTTTCGGTTTGACGATGTAAATGCTGCCGGTGCGCGAATTGCGCAGCCGGTTGCGGCCCTGGATATCGAGACAGGCGGCGGCCGAAGTGATTACCGCGTCCATGATGCCCTCGAAGATCTGGCGTCCGCGGCTGTCGTAGATCGCGTTGTTGCGCATGAGATGACCGACATTGCGCACCAGCAGCAAGCTGCGGCCCGGCAGCCGCAAGACTTCGCCCCGCGGCGACCGATACTCGCGGTCCCCGGCCAGTTCCCGCGTGATGGAAGCGCCGCCCTTGACGAAGGTCTCCGCCAGATCGCTCCGGATCAAACCGAGCCAATTGCGGTAGACCTCGACCTTGTCGGCGGCGTCGACCGCGGCAATGCTGTCTTCGCAGTCCTGAATCGTGGTTATGGCGGCTTCCAGCAGCACGTCGCTGACTCCCGCCGGGTCGGCGGCGCCGACTTCGTGTTCGCGATCAATTACGATTTCGATATGCAGTCCGTGATTGACCAGCAGCAACGCGGACGGCGCCTCCGCCGACCCGCGATAGCCCGCGAACCGCTCCGGATCTCCCAGCCCGTGAACGGTCGACCCGCAGTCGCCTTGCAGCCGGCCTTCATCGACGCGGTATTGCCGCACGTCGGCATGACTCGCCCCTTCGAGCGGACATACTTCGTCGAGAAAGTTGCGCACATAATCGATCACGCGTTGCCCGCGCACGGGGTTGTAGCCTCCACCGCGTTCGGCGCCGCCGGCCTCGGCGATGGCGTCGCTGCCATACAGCGCGTCGTAGAGCGATCCCCAGCGGGCATTGGCGGCGTTGACGGCAAAGCGGGCGTTCTTGACCGGCACGACGAGTTGCGGCCCGGCCATGGTCGCCATCTCCGGATCGACATCGGCCGTTTCGATGTCGAAATCTTCCGGCGCCGGTTGCAGATAACCGATCTCGCGCAGAAACGACTCATATGCGCCGCGGTCAAACTCCGGACCCTGGTTGCCGTGGTGCCATTCGTCGATTCTCTGTTGCAGTTGGTCCCGGTGTACGAGCAATTCCTCGTTACGGCCGGCAAAGTCATTGATCAGCCGTTCGAATCCCGGCCAGAAGTCTTCCTGGCCCAGGCCGATTTCCGGCAACAGTTCCCCATTCACAAAAGCTGCCAGTTCGGCGGCAATTCGCAGGCCGCCGATCTCAAAATCATCGTTCATCTGGTGAATATCCCTTGTTTGGCTGAATCGCAATTCTAATTTTTTGTGGCGCTGGATCGGCCCGCGCATATAATAGCCTAGTTGACCACACTGATGAGGGTAGTCCGATGAAACGTCTTACTGTCGCCATTACCTGCCTGTGCCTTTTGCCCTTCGCCATGGCGCTGCAGGCGGCCGATGGCGCAATCGACATCGACGCCATGAGCGTTGCCGAATTGAGAGAAGAAATCGACAAGATCGAGAAGGAAGTCTATCGAGTCTTCAATCTTCGCACCGAAAACGATTCCCTGCACGTTATTTGCCACGATTACACGCCTACCGGTTCCAACATTTCGCGAGAAGCCTGCGAGCCGAGTTTCCTGATCGAGGCCCGCTCCCGCAATGCCAGAAACTACCAGGACGGATTGGACGAACTGCTCGATACGGAAGGGCTGTTGGCCGAAACGAGCGACCAATTCGATAGATTCAACGAGGCCATGGCGAGCTTGAACGAGGACTACGACTATTTCCGCGAACTGAACATCATTCTTTCGGTGCTGCGGAATCGAATGGAAGAAATCCGTTAGCGAACGCTCATTCGGCAGGCAGGGAAATTCTTAATTCGGCGGTCACCAGCGCCTGCCGGTCCAAAGTCTCGCGCGCCCATCGGAGCAGAGTATCCGCGCTTTGCTCCACCTTGGCGTCATACACCGTCTCGCCGTTGACGTCGACCACTACCGGCTGACTGAAATCGATTTCTTCCGGATTCAGCAACAGGCTGAATCCGGCGACCGCGGTCGCTTCCACCGTGAAGCGGTTGCCCTCGCGCTCGGCTTTCAATACCGCGAGAAAATCGGGGCTCTCCATCCGGTCGAGCCGAAGCCACATGTTGCGGTTGTACCGGTCATCCCGGTCCGCCACCCATTGCAGGAATTCCGGGAACGGATCCCGCGGATGTTCGGTTTTGAATCGTTCGATGGCGGGAGTCTCTTCCGGCAGCCAGCGGGTGTTGTGGCCGCCGCCCTCGATCACTCGGAAAACATATTCGACCTGGGCCTCTTCCAACACGTCGACGAAGGATTGCAATGAGGCCGCCGGATAGAGCCGGTCCAACTCGCCGTTCACGATGTACAGCGGTTTGGCCGTCAGATTTTCGAAGAATAGCCGGTTGTTGTCGCGGCCTTGCGGGTTGCGCAGCACTCCGGGATGACCGATGTATGGCAGGAACGACGCCCATTCGCTCGGCTGCTTGAAGGCGAAAAAGAAGGCGCCGGCGCCGCCGTCGGAAATGCCGGTCAAGCTGACCCGATTGTCGTCGACATTATAAAGCCGCTTCACCTCGCGCAATACGGCAGGCAGATTATCCGCCTGATTGTCGTGCCACCAGAACGCCTCGCGCCAGGACGCGGGCGCCACGATGATGCGGTCTTCCCGTTGCAGGTTCGCATAGCCGGAACGCCACCATTCGACGCCAGGCCCCCATTCGGGACGGGCTACGCCCCCATGCAGCAGGAACTCGACGGGATAGGAAACTTCCGGATCGTAGCCTTCCGGCACTACCACGCCATAGCGGAAGGTCAGACCGTCGGCGCCGGTGCGCGAACCTTCCCAGGCGCCGGTTTCGACGTCAGGCGAGAATGCCGGGCCTTGCTTCAGCCAGGCATACAGGGTGGTGACGTCGTCGGCCGCCGCAAGCAACGCCTGTTCGCTGGCGCGCATTTCTTCGGCCGAGACTGCCTGCCAGAAATCTTCGACAAGGCTTCCACCGCCGTTCTCGGCAGCAAAGGCGGAAGCGGATGCGGCCAGCAGCAGGACCGCCGCCAGCCGCAAAGGCATCGAGTTTCCCGCGTCGGGATTACTGTCCGCCAAGTTCGGAGTACACCGCGCTCAGGAATCGTTCCGGGTCGCCGTAACGGTCGTTCCAGGCAGCAGTTGGGTCGGCCGCCGCGACTCCGTCGTAATCCATACCCTGACCGATCATGCTTTCCACAGCGTTGGCGGTCTCGATGATCATGTCGCGGAATTCCATGACGTCGGCGCGGGAGGAAACGCCGCCATGGCCGGGTACGACCCGCGTATCCGGGCCTGCGCGTCCGACCAGCATGCCGAGCGCCGCGATGGTGCCGTCAAGAGTGCCGCCGTTGGCAAGGTCGATAAACGGGAAAGACGTAGTGCGAAACACGTCACCCGCGTGAATCACGTCCGACCCGCGGAAATGAACGAAGCTGTCACCGTCGGTATGAGCCGGCGGCACCGCGAACACATGCACTTCCTCGCCGTTGAGGTGGATGGTGATATTGCCGTCATAGGTCAGCACGGGCAGAGCCAGGCCGGATGTCTGCTCGGCCAGCCGCAGTCTCACTTCGTCCCGGGCGAGAATGTCGATGCCCATGCGACCGAGGTTCTCGTTGCCGCCGGTATGGTCTCCGTGCACGTGGGTGTTGATGACGAAGCGAATATCGCCGTCGTTGAGTTCGGCGATGGCTGCCACGATGCGCTCGGTCAGGGGCGCGAACTGATCGTCGATCATCACCACGCCGTCGTCGCCGACGGACAGGCCGATATTGCCGCCGGCGCCTTGCAGGTAGTACATGTTGCCGGCCACGTGATGCGGGATGATTTCAACATCGCTGAAATCCTGCTGCGCCTGCGTCGGCAGAACGAACAGCATTGCCGCGGGAAGGGCCAGAGCGGTCACGCTTGAACTGATGAAATGATTCATGATTAAGACCCCATGTCAGGACCCGGTACGGGTCATTGAGAATAGATTAAGCCCGATATCTTGTCTATTGCGGCCGGTTCAGGCCTTTTCAAGCGGAAGCGAAGCATGTGTCGCCCGACAATGTAATCAGAATGCGATTCTGCTAATTTCGGGAGGAAATCCGGAGAGGCGGTACATATTCCTGATGGCTGATCACCCGATGGACCCTGGACGGCGGCGGTTCTTGCGCCAGGCAGGAGAGTTCGCGGCTCTTGCGGCCGCGGCCAGCGCCGGGGCGCCGGTGTTCTCCCAGTCCGGCGAGCTTCGCATTCGCGAGGTACGCGCTTACCCCATCTATATCAACCAACGCTCCGACGGATTGCTCGACGCCCCGAGCTTCGACGGCGACGACGACCCGCGTCGCTGGCGATTCGGCGGACCGTTCGAGCAATTGCCTTCGGCGATTATCGCCATCATCAAGACGGATCAGGGCATAACCGGATTCGGCATGGGCGCCGGAGGCAGCGCGGCCTGCGAAATCATCGACGGGCACCTCTCGCATCTGTTGCTCGACGCCAATCCGCTCAATGTCGAACAGCTATGGGACCAGATGTACACCTCAGGCGTTTTCTACGGCCGACGCGGCTTATTCGTCATGGCGCTGAGCGCGATCGACAATGCGCTCTGGGATATTCTCGGCATCTATCGCGGCATGCCCGTTCATGAATTGCTCGGCGGAGCGGACCGGGAACGAATCGAGATTTATCAGACCAATGGCGACTTTCTTGCCGGGCAGGCCGCCGGAGTGCGCAACTTCAAGCGCACCACTGCCGGAGGACCGCGCATGCCCGCAGCCGCACGCGCGCGTTATGTCGAGTCCGTGTTGGAAGCGCGCGCAGCATTGGGTCCCGATGTGCGGTTGATGACCGATTGCGTGTCCCGCGACGGCACGGTCGAGTGGGCATTGGCGCTGGCGGAGGAGTTGCGTCCCGCGAATCTGTATTTCATGGAGGAGTTGCTGTCGCCGGACGATGTCTTCGGTTATGCGAGACTGGTCGAGACGATCGGCGGTCGCGGCGAAGGCTGGACCCGGATCGCCTGCGGCGAGCACGAATACACCGAGCATGGCTTCAATGTCTTGCTGAATCTGGATTCGGCGGATATTCTGCAACCGGATATGACCTGGTGCGGCGGCACGACCGCGGGCCGCCGCATCGCCGCCCTCGTGGAGGCGGCCGGGAAGGAAATAATCCCGCATCGGGGAGGCTCGGTCTGGGGGTTTCCGGTTGCACTGACTTCACCGAGTTGCAGCATGGCCGAGAGCTTTCCGGAAGGCTCGGATATACTTGACGCGATGTCCTGCGAAGTGGATAACGGCTATGTGCTGGCGCCGGGCGAGCCCGGTTTCGGCCACAGCCTCAGCGAACAAATGGTGCTGGATTTTCGATTGAACAGCCGGTTGACGCCGGCTTGACACAAATTGAGGAGACCGCAGTAATGGCAAACACCGCAACTATCGCCAAACGCACGGGCCTGGGCATTCTCGTCCTTGCCTTGCTCGCCCTGCTTTACTGGACAATGGCATATCCCCGCGACCGGGCGCCCGGCTTTTACCTGTTCGGCAGCGCCGGGGACGAGTCGGTCGAGGATTGGACTTTCGCCAACGAAGTGCCGCTTTGCACCTTGCAGATCTACGCCGGCGGCTGGCGGCCCCATGCCATCAACCTGAACTGCATGGCGACCCCCGCGGGGGATTTGTATCTCAGTTGTTCGGTCTGCGATCGCAAATACTGGGCCAGTCATGTCGGCACGGACTCGCCGGGGCGGCTGCGTCTGGACGGAGTCGTGTACCCCGTGAAACTGAATCGGGTGATGGACCCGGCCGTGATGGACCAGTCCTGGACCGCCCGGATCACCAAATTGCAGAATTTCCGCGACGACCCCTACAATCCGACACCGGATGTCGATGCGGTGCGACCGGACCACTGGTGGACCTTCCGCGTCGAGTCGCGCACCTAGACAAGAGGAGAAACAAACATGTCACGCATATCGCAAAAGCTGATTATCGCCGGCGCCCTGCTCGCCGCAGGCAGCGCCTCCCAGGCCCAGAACAGTTGGGTCGACCTGGCGGTGCATAATTTCGGCGCTCCCATCAACACCATGTGGGCGGAAGGCGAACTGACCTTTGCCGACGACGGCACCATGGTCTATTGCAGCGCACGGCAGGACATGGCCGTTGCTCCGGGTGACCCGAAAGATCTCTATATCGCAACTTTCGACCAGGAATCAGGCACCTGGAACACTCCGGTGAACATGGGCATTCCGGTCAACGCGGCCCCGGCCACCGATGTCGATCCCTTGCGCAAGGGCGACGACCGCGAACCCTGGATCACCGCCGACGGCAACACCATCTATTTCAAGTCGGACCGGCTGGCGACGACAAGCCCGCAAAACAACAACGACGTGTTCGTGACCCGCAAGGTGAACGGTCAATGGACCGAACCCGAACTCGTCGGGTATCCGATCAGCACCGACGAAGGCGACGAACATTGCCCGGCGATCTTGCAGGACGGCGAAACGCTGTGCTTCGCTTCAAGGCGGGCCGGCGGATTCGGCGGCTCCGACATCTATTGTTCGCGCCAGGACACGGCCGGCAACTGGATGGAGCCGGTCAACCAGGGTCCGAACATCAATACCGAAGGCGAGGAATTCCACTTCAGCCAGGCCGAAGACGGTACGGTCTATTTCACTTCCAGCCGGCCGGGCGGATACGGCGGCATGGACATCTGGGGCGCGGCGGCGGCAGGCACAGACAGTTGGGGGCCGGCTTTCAATCTCGGTCCGCAAGTTAATACCGCGGGCGCGGACATGTGTCCGGCGTTTCCGCCCGGGCAGGACTCTATTACCTGGTTTTCGACGCGCTCCGACAACAGCCTGGGAAATATCGATATTTTCTGGACCAGCAAAGTAAACGTGGATTGACGGTCTGAATCGGGGCGAGGCATGCCTCGCCCCTTGCTATTCTTTGGCTCGTCGGCAAGAAAACCGCAGCGGGAAAAATAGCGGCAGTCCAAGTACGGGATGACAAATTGGCCTCTGACACTTCCGCAACCGCCAGTTCCGCCGCGGCGCCGGTTCTCGGCACCCGCAACGTGCTGCAGGCCGCGCGCGAGACCGAAGCCGGTCGTGTCGTGGTCACCGGTTCCTTCAGTGCGGTGGGGCACGACCTCGACGATCCGTCGGCGCCGAGCGACGAAACGATGCAGTTCTATCCCATGGAACGCACGATGCCCTACGAGCGCAGCAAGATTCTTACCGAACATGAGTGCCTGCGCGCCGTTGCGATGGGTCAGGATGTCATTGTCGCGACCTGCTGCGCGGTCGTGGGCGGGGCCGATTACCTGCCCTCCCGTCTCGGCAGAACCATGTGCGACTACACCGACGGCAAGCTGCGCGCGTATGTAGACGGCGGCTTCGAGTTTGTCGCCGCGCGGGATATCGTCGAAGGCCATCTGCTCTGCATGGAAAAAGGGCGTACAGGCGAGAAATACATTTTCAGTTCCGAATACAAGACCATTTCCGACATCGTCGACCTGTACGAGGAGGTCTCGGGAGTTCCCCGCCCGAATCGGCGGATTCCGGCCAACCTGATGTATCCGTTTTCGGAAGTTGCGAGCTTTTACCTCAGCCGCTTTCATCCGGACTTTCCGCAACGATTCACGCCCGGGGCCATCCGCCTTTTGAAAAAACGCCGGCATGCGAATCTTGCCAAAGCGAAAAACGAACTCGGCTACCGGCCTACGACCATCCGCGCCGCCGTGCACCAGGCGTACGCGTTTCACTATCACGAGCGCAAGGCGATCGCCAATCCGAACGCAAAACCGCCATGTGAAGAATCGGCAAGCCGGATCGAAAACCCGGTGCGCGAGCAGGATATTCAAGTTACCGCGGGGGAAAGTTCAGCATGAATCAGGCAGTGAGCCCACCTCCAGGCTTCAATGAGGCTTCGGGATTGCGCCAGAAATCCCGGGCCGCCGGCATGGACCCGGATTACTGGTACGCGGTGGAAGAAGTGCGCAACGGCCTGGTCTGGTTGTTCCCGGGCAATCCCGAACTCGCGGAACAGCGCCGGATTCCCGATATTCCGGAGATCGAGGGGCGCGACCGCTGGGCATGCGTGCTGATCGCCTTTACCTGTACGGCCCACCATTCGATGATAATCGACAACGTCAGCGACTTTTCCCACGCATACCTGCACCGCAAGTACCGCCCCTTCGACGGCGCCACGCTGACCCGGTGCGAAACCGAAGGCGACGATGTGCATCTCGCCTACGACACGAAGGTCGGACGCGGGCCCATCTCCGGATTGTTCGTCGATCACGGACGGCTGAACACCAACCACATCGAACTTTGCTACCAGTATCCGTACCAATGGTCGAACACCGACGACGAAATCAAACATTGGCTGTTCGTGCTGCCCATTGACGAACGCACTACCCGGACGTTTTTCCTGTTTTATTTCAAGTCGCTGAAATTTCCGTTGCTGCCGGTGCGCTTCCCGCGATTCGCCATGACCGCGGTAATGAAAGTATCGAATCGTCTGCTGATCGGCCCCCTGCTCGATGAGGACCGGGTCGCCGTGGAGGCGGAGCAACTCGGGTATGAGCAGCACTGGGACGCGCCCTCCATCGAGGTGAATCCGGTAGTGAGCGCCTTCCAGCGAGTGACCGTGCGCAAGTGGCAGGAATACCTGGCGCGGGAAGCGGAGCCCGGCAATGCCGCCGCCTGACGCCGGGCTGGCGCCGATGACGCTCTCCGGCGATGCCCTGCTTGCAGCGGCGGTCATGCTGCTGGTTTTCCTCGTTGTCCTTTTTGCCGGTTCGATGTTCGTGCCTGGCCGCACGCTCGTTCTTGCCGACGCCGAAGCCGGCAACAGGGAGTTCAGGCTGAACGGATTCGCCCTGTTCCTGCTGGTCGTGGCGGTGGCCGCCATTTGCCAGTTTTTCGGCTGGTTCTCGCTTTCGGCGCTGCATTCGCATTTTGCCGCGCTGTTCGTGATGGCGAATGTTTTTTCGTTTGCGCTTTCCGGCTGGCTGTACCGGCGGGGCGAGGGCGCGCCCAACGCGCCGCAAGGATTTTGGCGTGGCTACTTCATGGGCCGGGAACTCAACCCCACCCTGCTGGGAGTCGATCTGAAAATGTTCAGTTATCGTCCTTCCCTCATTGGTCTGGCGCTGCTCAATATCTCGTTCGCCGTCGCGCAATACGAGACCTACGGCCAGTTGACGCTGGGGATGGCGCTCTACCAGGCCTTCACGTTTGCCTATGTGTTCAACTATTTTCAGTTCGAGCAAGGCATGATCCACACTTGGGACATCATCAGCGAGCGCTTCGGCTGCATGCTCGTCTGGGGCGATTACGCGCTCGTGCCGTTCTTCTATTGCCTGGCCGGATGGTGGCTGGTCGACGCAACCGGGCCGGGACTGCCGCCCCTCGCCGCCGCCGGCATCGTTCTGTTGTTCGTTTTCGGATTCTGGCTGTTCCGCGGCGCCAACGAGCAGAAACACCGCTTCAAACAGGACCCTGATTCCATGATTTGGGGCAAACCCGCGGAAGCGCTCGACGGCCGTCTGCTCGTCTCGGGATTCTGGGGCATCGGGCGGCATCTCAACTACACCGGCGAAATCTGCATCTATCTTTCCTTTGCGCTGACCACGGGCTTCGTTTCCTGGGCGCCTTTCCTGTTGCCGGCGTGGCTGGCCGGATTGCTGGTGCAAAGATCGCGCCGCGACGAGCGACGCTGCCGCGCCAAGTACGGCGAACTCTGGAATCGCTATACGCAGCGTGTGCGATTCGTGATGGCGCCTTTCATTTACTGAGGATTTCGATGGCGCTTCAATCCCACAATGCGGAGGTTTCGGCGGAGGCGGCCAAGGCCGTCCCCGAGATGAGCGGAGGCTTGCCCCTGCTCGGACATCTGCGGGAATTCCAGCGGGACCCTGTCGCGTTCCTGTGCCGCGGCCGGCGCGAGCGCGGCGAGCTTTTCCAGTTCGGGATCGGTCCGCGCAAATTCGTCGTGTTTGCCGGGCCTGAAGCCCACCACGCTTACTTCAAGGCGCCGGAAGAAACCCTCGACGCCAAGTCGGTGTATCAGTTTACCGTGCCCATTTTCGGGCGCGGCGTAGCCTACGACGTTTCCTCCGAACTCATGACCGAGCAACTCGGATTCCTGTTCCCCGCGCTCAGGGAATCGGCGATGCGGCGCTATGTCCGCATCATGTTCGAGGAAGCGGAAAGCTTTTCCGACTCGCTTGGACAGGAGGGGGAGTTCGACCTGCCCCATGCGATGAACGAACTCACGGTGAACATCGCCAGCCGCTGCTTTCTCGGCGAGGAAATCCGCAACGAGGTGGACTCGGGATTCGCCGAGGCGTATCACGATCTTCAGAACGGCATCAACACGCTCGGCTTCTTTTTTCCGCGGCTGCCGACTCCGGCGCATCTGACTCGCGACCGGGCGCGGAGAAAAATTACCGAAATCTTCAGCGGCATCATGCGCGAAAGGCGGCGTACGGGCGCCCAATCCGAAGATTTCATGCAAACGCTCATGGAGGCCCAATACAAGGACGGCCGGCGCGCTGGCCGTGGTGTCACCGGCGCTTTCACATCTCTTGCCGAATGTTTTCGCAAACCCGGAAAAGTTCAATCCGGACCGTTTCGCTCCGCCTGCCAGCGAGGAAAAGCAACACCCCCACGCCCTGATCGGCTTCGGCGGCGGCAAACACCGCTGCATGGGCAAGAACTTTGCCATCCTGCAGATCAAGGCAATCTGGACCGTGCTGCTGGATCGATTCGAATTCAAACTCGACACCCCGTTTCCCGCACCGAATTATGGAAGCTGGGTGACAGAACCCAGGCTGCCATGCCGACTTCGCTATCGACGCCGCTCGCAAGCGAGCATTTTCCACTGAGCGCCACAGGGCTGCCACGCTACGATATAGCCATCGTCGGCGGGGGCCCGGTAGGCAGCTTGTGCGCGCTGGCCCATGCCCGCAAGGGCGCCAGGGTTGCCCTGCTCGAAGCGAATCCCAAGGCGGCGCAACGACTTGCCGGAGAATGGCTGCATCCGCCGGCGGTGAGGATGCTGCAAGGCGTCGGCGTCAATCTCGATGGGCGGCCGGGATTTTCCCCCGGCAAGGGATTCGTCGTCTTTCCGGAGGACCATTCGGAATCCATCCTGTTGCCCTACCCGGAAGACTCCGCGGGCCTGGTATTCGAACATTCCGCCGTCGGCTGAAGGAGACCAGGGCGCCGCAACTTCTCGCCATGGGGCTGTACGAAGTGTTCCGCGGTCACCGGCTGGAGTCGTCGGTGTTACGGCAGGCCGTTTACCGGAACTGGCGGGCCAGCAAACTGGTCCGGGCCCGGACCATGCGCCTGCTTGCCTGCGAGGACTCTTCCGTAACGCGGCTCGGCACTGCTTTCAGCGTGACCGTGGCGACCGGATTCGCCGGAGAACTCTGGCGGCGCAACGGCATTCTCACCCGGCGCCGGGCGCAAGTCATGATTCGTACGCTGGCGGCTCGGCTCACCTGGCTGGTGCGGGGCGTTCGCGAACTGGAAAAGGCGCACGGTTCGAGCGGCGCAGATGAACAGTCCGCCCTGGACAAGCTTTCCGGCGCCTTCCTGATTTCGATGCTGGAGCATTCCGACGCCGCGGCGCCTGTTCGTCACGACCCTGGTTTACGTCGCGGCCAGACTGCTCGAAGTCGGGCCGGACGACCCCTTGATCAGGCCGGCCCGCGAATTCATGCAAAAAGAAGGGGTCCTGGGCATCCCGAGTTGGGGCAAGTTCTGGCTGGCGCTGCTGAATCTCTACGACTGGCGCGGGGTGAACGCCGTGCTGCCCGAATTGTGGAGCCTGCCGCGGCGATTGCCGTTGCATCCTTCAAACTGGTACTGCCACACCCGGCTCATCTACATGGCGATGGCAACCATATATTCATGCCGGTTCCAGCTTCCGGTGAATCCCGTAATCGAAGCCTTGCGCGAAGAACTTTTCCCGGAAGGCTTTGACGGAATCGATTTCGTCGCCGGCCGCAATCGCCTGCGCAAGGCCGATCTGTTCGCCCGGCCCGGCATATGGCTGCGTGCCGGTTACGCTTTGACAGGGATCTACGAAAAAATTCACAGCAAGCGCCTGCGCGCCCATTGCCGCGAAGAACTGGTTGAACGCATTCGCTGGGAACTGCAAAGTTCCAGCCACACCAGTATTTCCCCGGTCAGTGGATTTCTCAACATTCTCTCCCTGTGGCTGTGCGACCCCGACGATGCCGACTTGCACAAGGCACTGGACAGCCTCGAAGGCTGGGTCTGGGAAGACGAGGAAAACGGAACACGGATAACCGGTGCGCGCAGCGCATCCTGGGATACCGGATTCGCCCTGCACGCGCTCGGCCTCTTTGAACGTCGGCGGCGCGCCAGACTGGCGGAAAACGACTAGTCCGGACTTGTCGGCAGTCCTTTCGCGGCCCGGCGAAAGAGCCAGCGTAATCCTCGATCGTTTTGCAACATGAGATTCGTTGCAAACAAGGTGACCCGCACGGAATTCCGGGAAATTTTTACCTGATCGGATGCAGTAAATTCCGGGTTGTGCTGGATCTTCCGCAAAGTCAGCACCGCCAGACCGAGAGCCCACAGGCAGAATCGGCGCATGCCGGCTTCCCTGGCGGGAAGATGGCAAGTGAACTCCATCGCATTCCTCAAGTGTCCGTGAGCGATTGCAATCAGTGTACGCAGACCGCTCTGGAATTCGCTGGTCCGGTGATTCTCTCCCAGGTTTTCCAGCGAGAGCCTGCCATTGTCGAACACCGAGCGCGGCAACCAGCAGGCGCCACGCTCGCGATCGGCCCAGATGTCCTTCAATATATTGGTCATTTGCAGCCCCTGGCCGAAAGAAACGGCGAGGGATCGCAACTGCGGACGATTTTCCTCGAGCTCCGGACATTGAATGCAGAACAGATCGACCAGCATCTCGCCCGCCACCCCGGCGACCGCATAGCAATATGCGTCGAGTTCCGGCAAATCGCGCAGTCCCGCAAGGCTGCTGTTGCGCTGGAATTTCGGCATGTCGATGCACATGACGGACACGCAGCGCTCGAGAATCCGGCGCTCGGCTTCGGTAAACGAATGGGTAACGCCGACTACCCGATCCGCGTTGCGCATCAGTTCGCGTTCGGCCGGCGGAATTTCCGGGGACAGCAGCGGGGTCACTTGAGCGGAAAAGGCGCTCGCGTCCGTTTGAGCCTTGACCGTGGTCAGAAAACGCTCGAGATTCGCCTCTTTCTCCGCGAAGTCCAGGCGAGGATCGTCCTCGATCGTATCCGCGATGCGGCACAGCAAATAGGCATTGGTTACAACCAACGCAAGACGGCTCGGCAGAGCCGGTATGGTCAGCGCAAAAGTCCGGGAAACGCCAGGCAGAATGGCTGCCTGGTATTGCTGGTTTTCTTCCAGCGCGTCCCTTTTGTTTCTGGTCAAGTCAAGCAACGTCCATTACCTGCTTGCTCACGCTTCTTGCATGGTTGCGGAACATACTACCGCAATTCGTCCTGCTGCTGATGCGGCAGCTTGGCGTCGAGCTGGTCGATACGAGATTCAGCTATAGCGTGAAATATCACGGCGAGATCTATGCACACGACCTCGACACCGAAAGCGCCCGGCAGTTGCAGGAGGAAATCGACAGATTCCAGAAGTTGCTGAAACGCATGAAATGGTTCGGCGCGCTCAACCGGACCCGGTCGAAATTTCTCAACGCGCTCAACCCCTTCAATTACCTCAGCATGGGCACGGTGCTGAATTTCGGTCGATATTCCGGAGGCTTCAGGTACAAGGTGCTCAAACCCATGTTCGTCAACTTCCTGATGGCGACGAACGTGTTCGACATGCCGGCTTCGCTGTTCGCCCGCTACCTGGAATTCTTCGACATCGTCAATGCCACTCCGATGCAGACCTGGGAAGGCGGCACGCGCAACATCTACGAAAGGCTGACGGAGCCCTTTCGCGACAGGATTTATCTTTCCCGGCCGGTGCGCAAGGTGATCCGGCGGGAATCCGGCGTGGACGTATTGGACGAGAACGGCGCTGCCGAGACCTTCGACGACGTGGTGTTCGCCTGCAACGCCAACCAGACACTGATGACGCTCGACAAACCGGGGTTTTTCGAGACCTGGCTGCTGTCGTCAATCCGCTATGAGAGCGAGTTGCACAATCACGCCATCGTCCACTCGGACGCTTCCCTGCTGCCGGAAAACGAGGCGAAGCCCCTGGACACCCGCAGCAACCATATCGAGCAATACGCCGCCCGGCCGGACAACTACGAAATCACCTACATCATGCACAACCAGCAGCCCTGGGCGAAGCGCTCGGACAAACCCTGCCTGGTGACCTATAACGCGATCAGCCGCATCGACGAAAGCAAGATCGTCAAGCGCTGGTGGTTCCAGCACATCGTCCATGACGTGCGGCATATCGCGTTGCTCGTCCACCTGTTCCGCTTCATTCAGGGCAGGCGGCGGAGCTGGCATTGCGGCGCCCATACGCTCATCAACAGCCAGGAAACCTGTTTCGTGACCGGCCTGGTCACGGCGCGGCAACTCGGCGCGGACTACCCCTTCGACGACGAGGAATGCCGCAAGTGGTTCAACTTCTACGGCCGCATGATGTACGGCTGGCGTTTCAGGCGAGCGCGGTCTCGAACAGGTTGAGCAGCCGGCTCCAGGCGCGTTCGGCCTGGTCTTCGTGATAGACCTGCGAGTCGATCGAGCAAAAGCCGTGCAAGGTGCCTTCGTAGACTTCGATCTCGGCTGGAATGCCTGCCGATTCGTATGCCGCCGCCAGCGTATTCTTGACTTCCGGTTCGTCCGCGTCGTCATCCTCGGAGACGGCGTGGAGCATATGCGCCCGGGTCTCCGGAATCAGCAGATGCGGGCTGTTGTCGGTATCGGTCGCCAGACCGCCGCCGTGGAAAGTCGCGCCGGCGCCGAGCCGGTCGGGCACGGCGGCTACCGTGCGCATGACCATCGGCCCGCCCATGCAATAGCCGGTGGCGCCGATGCCGCGGCTGGTGTCTACTTCGGGCTGCTCGTCCAGCCAGGCGATGAATGCCCGCGCATCGGTGAAATGCGTATCGGCATTGAGTTGCCTGGCCATCGGCAGCACGATCTCGCGCGTTTCCGGCTGGCCGAAGCTGGCGCCTTCGCCGACCACGGGCGAGCGGGCGCTGCGATAGAACGGGTTGACGGTCAGTACGGCATAGCCGGACATGGCGAGCCGCCGGCCCATTTCCCGGAACGCCGGCCGCAGGCCGAGGATGTCGGGCCAGACCAGCACCGCCGCGTGACTGCCGGAAGCGGGATAAATGAAATTGCAATCGGCGACGCCGTCAGGGGTCGTGATTTCCACGTCTCTTTCGTCGAGTTCCTGGGCATTGGCCACCGCCGGCAGCATCATGCCCAATCCCACGGTAGCCGAAACCTTGCCGAATTCGCGCCGGCTGATTTCGCCGCGGTTGCGCAGAAATTCGTCGGCGCGTAGCTGGGTCTTCTCGTCACACATCTTGTTTTCCTCAAAGCCGGAATCAGAATCGTCGTTGTACCCCAAAACCCGGAACAATATCCACCTGATCTGATTTGTGGCCTCGAACCGTCGGTGGCGGACAGGGGGTTGCGGCGTCCGCCGTGAATCCATCCCTGGAGGCTCAAGCTCGGCGTCCTGCCTCGCATGCCGCCGCAACCCCCTGTCCGCCACCGACTCACCAGGGAGAATACTGCAACTAGAGGTCTCGCCTGATGGATGGATTGCGGTATATTCGGATTATTCATTGGAGGGCCAAACCATGTTTCATTCAACTCGTCGGCGATTTCTGCAGACCGGGGCGGTCGCGGGGCTCGGTCTTGCCGGGCGGCCCCTGCTGGCCCAACAAAGCACGGTTGCGACGGTTGCGGGAACCGGTATCGCCGGCTTTGAGCCTGAGCCGAGCGGGGGCGCGGAAGCAACTGCCGCGCCGATCAACAATCCTTATGGTGTGGTGTTCGGTCCGGACAATGCCTTGTATTTTTGCGAAGTCGACACGGGCCGCACGCGCCGCGTGAATCTCGAAACCAATCGGCTTTCCACGGTTGCCGGCAATGGCGACAAGGGCTGGGAAGCGGAATCGCGCGTCCCCGCCGAGACGCCGTTTTCGGCCCCGCACGAGATTCGCTGGGATAGCGGCAACCTTTTCATCGTCGAGCGCGATTCGCACACGGTGCGGCGCATCGACGGGCGCCTGGGGCTTGTTACGACACTTGCGGGCAATGGCGAGCCGGGCTATGCCGGCGACGGCCAGCCGGCGGTGCTGTCCCAGTTGCGCCAGCCGCACAGCATCGCTTTCGATCCGGACGGCAATCTGCTGATCTGCGATATCGGCAACAGCCGCTTGCGACGGGTAGACCGCCAGACTGGGGTGATCAGCACGATTTCGGGTACCGGGGAACGGGAACAGACGCCGGACAGCGGTCCGATGACGGGAACGCCGCTGATGGGGCCGCGTTCGATCGATGTGGCGCCGGACGGCATGGCTTACCTGGTGCTGCGCGAAGGCAACGCGGTGTACCGGCTCGATCTGGCCGGCGACCGACTTGAGCGTATTGCGGGCACGGGCGAACGGGGGTATGGCGGAGATGGTGCGGCAGCGCTCGATTGCACGTTCAACGGGCCGAAAGGCATCGCTTATTCGAGCCGCGACAATTCGCTCTATATCGTCGATACGGAAAATCACGTCATTCGCCGGATGTCGCTGACGTCGGGGATAGTCGACACGGTGCTCGGCACGGGCGAGCGCGGCGACGGTCCGGACGGGGATCCGCTGGGCTGCATGCTGGATCGGCCGCACGGGGTTTGTATTCGCAATGGAGTGGTTTACGTTACTGACAGCGAAAGCCACCGAATTCGGGCGATTTATGGGTTGATGTAGAAAAGTGGCTTCGAGCCGTCGCCGTCTGGCGTGCGGTCTGCAGCGGACGCCGTAAATACGGCCCAGCCGCCAAGCATAGCTTGGCGTCGTTCCGGCTGCGCATGAAGCTACGCTTCATAAACGCTTGCCTTCACCCATGTAGGCTTCGGGCTCGGCATCCCTGCCTCGCACGCCCGCTGCAGACCGCACGCCAGACGGCGACTCACATTGTGCAGGTCCTTATGCTCTCCTCCTGTCATTCCGCGCGAAGCGAAGCGTAGTCGCAGAATCTCTCGCAAACTCCCCCTGTCTTATTGGATCAGGACTCGCAGGGTTATTTCGCCGATTTGCAGGTTGTTGTATTGGGGTGGGATTACTTCTATTTCTCCGTCGGTCAGGGACTGGCCGGGTTCCGGGACGTTCTGGTCAGGCGTCAGTTGCAGTTCTCTCCAGGCGTTGTCTTCGAGGCGGAATGCGCCGGCCATCACGGTGTTGAAATAATCCGCCGCCAGGATGTATTCGGGGGTTCCGTCGAGGTCGAGGTCAGCCTGGAACAGGGTCAGCTCGTCGACCTGGTCGGACCGAAGCAATTCGGCTACGGGTGAGGTCTGCATGGCGTCGAGCAAGGTGTCGGGTATGGCGAATGGGGCGGGGCGGTAGGTGACCTGGTTGCGGAAATCGATCCTGTTTGCCGGGTCCAGGGGAAATCCGGTGAAAGTTGGTCTGACTGGTTCGGACACTAGTTGCGCGAGTTCCGGATTTGATTCCCGGTTTTCTTCGATGACTTGCTGCATCCAGAGGTATGCGGGGCGGCCCATGTTTTCGCGGGCGTCGAAGAAATCGAATTCTTCCAGGGCGATTTCGCCGCGGTCTACCCGGTTCTGCTGACTGGCGAGCGAGATCTTGCGGAAATCGAGCAAGGGGGAGTTCACCAGCAGAACGAGGGCGATCATCAATATGCTCATCGGCAGATTGACGCGGGCGAGTTTGCCGGTCCATTGCTCCCGGAAACGGACGACGCTGCCGGCATAGCCGAGAGAGAACAAGGTGATCAGCAGGCTGATCATCAGCGCCCAGCAGCGCGCCACGGTCCAGCCGTATTGGTCGACCCGCAGGTAAAGCCCGTATAGCGCGAGCAGGGATATCACCGGCAGCAAGGCGATGCCGGCGCAAAGCAGACGATGCAATAGCAGTGGATACGGCTCGAGGTCGCCGCGCTGGTAAACGGCGTTCAGGCCGAACAGGGCAAACAGGTTCAAGGCCATGAGCAGGGCGGTGCCGTTGCCGGTGTCCCATAAGGGCTCGAGGCCGGTGAACGGCAGGGCCGCGAGAAACAGGACCGTTACCGTCAGCACCAGGGGCAGCAGCAACCACATGAGACCCTGCAAGAGGCCGGTGATGCCGCCGATGACGTTGGCCAGGCCGCGGAAGATGAAAATGCCCAGACCGACGACGACGGCCAGCACGGGAAACAGGAACCAGTCTTCGGTGAACAAATCGAAGAAAAACTCGATGCCGATGACGCGGAACAACTCGCCCCAGAGCATCAATACGCCGAATACTCCCAGCGTCAGCGCCCAGGACAGCGCAGCCACCAGGGCGTTGCGCCAGGAATCGGTAAAAATTTCCGCGTAGTCCAGAGTCCTGCCATGGACGATGGGCCGGAGGAAAAGCAAGGCGAGGAAACATCCCAGCAGCAGCGGCAGGACGTAAGTGGCGATAATCGAATCCGGCGGAAACTCGCCGAACGGCGTTACCTGCCAACCGATATAGACTCCCAGCAGCGCCAGCAGCGCGCAAAACGAGCCGACGACTATCGCCGTCTTGCGCTCGTTTCGATCTTCCAGGCCAAGCAACAGAAACAGCGGCAGAGTTACCGCGATCGTCCAGAGCGGAAAATTCACCGCCGGAGTCTGGCTTGGCCAGACCTGGTTCTCTGCCGCGCGCCAAAGCAGAAACAGCGCCAATCCCTGTAGCAGCGAAATCAGCAACATGAGCGGCAGCCGCGGACGAACCGGAATCGGTGAGTGATCTGTCATTTCCGACCCCCCGGTTTCAGAATGCGACGCGCGACCGGATGTTCCTTTCGGTCAAGGCGTCACGGGAGCGAATTGTTGTACGCGCCGCCCTTCCTGTTCGGCGATATGGACGTTGCCGCGGGAATCCACGGCAATGCCGTGGGGCAGTTCAAACTGCCCCGGGTAGCGTCCGGGTCCGGCGCCGAAACTCGCGAGTTTTTCGCCGGTGTCGCGGTCGAGTACATCGACCATGACGCTGTTCTGGTTGATGACATAGATGTGACTTTGTTCCGCGTCGGGCGAAAAGTCGAGCACAACGGCAGTGCCGCGCGCGCCGCTTGCGCGTCCGGCCGGATCGCTCATGGGCGAGAAACCGACGGAAATATTGCGCACGAATTCGCCTTGGCGGTCAAAGACCTGGATTCGATCCGCGCGGCGGTCGCAAACGTAAACGAGCCCGTCATCGGAAACCCGAATGCAATGCGGTAGTTCGATGATGTCCGCCTCGCCCGGATCGCGGCGCAGGCGCCATTGCCGCAGAAAATTGCCTTCGCGGTCCAGCACCGCGATGCGGGCATTGCCGCCGGGCAGTTCGCCGTCCGCCACATAGATATCGCCATTGCCGTCGGTATCGATGGCCGAGGGCAGGAAGAATTGCGCGCTGTCGGAATTCAGCGGCTGGCCCTGGCGGCTGCCGTCGGATGAATCGAAACGACCGGATTCGCCGACTTGCAGCAGCAGGCTGCCATCCGCCGGGTCGTATTTCTGAATATGGCCGGTGGCCGCGGCGACAATCCAGAGATTGCCTTCGGCGTCCGCGTGACAATCGTGCAGCCTGCCGCCGAGCAATTCCGGATCGCCCCAGCCGCGCACGACTTCGCCTGCAGGATTCAGTTCGATGATGGGCGGGGCGAGCCGTGCGCCGTCGAGATCGTCTTCGACCACGTTCTGCCGGTTAAGCAGATAGACATGGTCCCGGTCGTCGACACATATGCCGCCGAGGCCGCCGGTCAGCCAATTGTCGCCGAGCGGCAGTTGCGGCCAGTCCGGATTTACCCGGAATTCAAGAGCCTGCGCCTGGGCGGCAGCGCCCACGGCCGTCAGCAGCAGGCAAAGTATCGTTGCGATGTTCCGGCGGATATTCAAGGCAAAGGCGCCTCATCGCTTTCAACGGCTCTGGACCTTGTAAAAGCGGCTACCGGTTCCGCGGTCCGTACCTGCTCCAGCCAGAATACGCCGTCGTATGGATGGCTGTTGCCGCGAGTGCCGAGGAAATCAAGGTCACCGTCACCGTCGAGGTCGCGGGCGATGAACTTGTCGAACATGCCGCGCTTGCGCCGGGAGATGTCGTGGCGCGTCCAGTCGGCCCTGGCGTTGCCCGGATTTTCGAACCAGCCGATCCGGCCGAGGGGATCGTTGATATCGACATCGCCGTCGCCAGTGCGCAGGCCGCGGCTGTAACTGCCGACCATGACATCGAGATCGCCGTCGCCGTCGATATCGGCCATTTCCATGCCGGTCACGCTATCCGGAGCGAAACTGCCGATGGCAAAGGCGTTCCAGGCGTCGCCCTTGCGCTCGGGCTGTTCGATCCAGGAAATGCCGCGGGCGGCCGCGCCGATGATATCCAGCCGGCCGTCGCCGCTGAGGTCGGCGTATTCCAGATTGAAGCCGGACATGGCCGGGCCATTGATGCCGATCGCGTGTTCGGCGAATTCGAGATCACCGCCGCCGAGGTTCTCGAAAAACACCAGCCGGCCTTCGCCGCGCGTACCGACCATGATGTCGAGGTCGCCGTCACCGTCGAGGTCGACCGGTTCGGCGTTTTGCGGAATGCTGTAATTGCCGAGTACCAGGCGTTGCCAGGAGTCGCCGTCGAGAGGGTCGCCGTCGAGCTTGTACAGTTCCACCGGGGTCGAGCGGGCGTAGTCTTCCGGACCCGGAGTCTGGGCGCCCTTGTTCGGAGCGGTGACCTCTGGGATGCCGTCACCGTCAAGGTCGGCGGCGAAAACGCGAATGTAGGAGCCGCGGTCCCGGGTCATCGGCAAAATCAGGCGCGGCCAATGTTCCTCGCGCGCGCCGGGGCCGGGGTTCTGCAAGTAGATGATGTGGGAAAGTTCCGCGGCCGCCAATACGTCGAGATATCCATCGCCGTTCATGTCGGCAAGCGCGGCGTCTTCCGGGGCCGGCGCTTCCTCGCCTTCGGCCAGGGTGATATTGGTCCAGCGGTCCGGCGATTCGGATGCGAATGCGATACGCACATGACCGGCCGGCGGCGGCTCGAATCCGGCAACGAATTGCGTCGAATCGTACTCGGAATCGGATTCGTGGACCGAAACCACGTCTTCGTAACCGTCTTTGTCGAGATCTCCCATGACGAGGCCGTCGCTGCCGCTGAAGGGCACGCCGGTCACCACTGAATCGTCGATGATGTGCTCGCGCCAGCTTATGAAGCTGCCGTCCGCGGCCTGCGCGCGGGTGGGCGTATCGCCGACCGGCGTCTGAGCCAGGGCGGCTCCGGCCAATAGAGGCATTGCGGCGGCAATGCAAAACAATGACTTATACATTGCAAACTCCCATCTTTGGCCAGATGGTAGCAGACTCCGACAACTGCAAGGGAGACATCGTAGCGGCAGATTCTGCGACTGCGCTTCGCTCCGCGCAGAATGACAGAAGGGAAGTGAGTCGGCCGTCAGAGCGAAAGAGAGTCCGTCATCCTGCGCGCAGTCGCAGGACCCATCCTCAGTCATGGACTCGAACCGGCTGTCCGTTGATAATCAAACGTCCCAACCGTCGGCCCCCAGCATGTCATCCAGCAATTTTCGCTCTTTCACCGTCGTCGCCGTCATAATCGCCAACATGATTGGCACCGGGGTTTTCACCAGCCTCGGATTTCAGTTGGTGGATATCCGTTCGGGATTTGCCCTGATCATGTTGTGGGCCATCGGCGGATTGGTGGCGCTTGGCGGTGCGCTGACCTACGCCGAACTCGGCGCGGCTCTGCCTCGTTCCGGTGGAGAGTACAATCTGCTGCGCCGGATCTACCATCCCGCCGCGGGATTCGTCTCGGGCTGGATTTCATCGACTATCGGCTTTGCCGGGCCCACGGCGCTCGGTGCGATGACCTTCGCCGCTTACCTGTCATCGGTATTCCCCGACGGATTGAGCGACGGCATGCGCAAGCTGGTGGCCGCCGCGCTGGTGATTGTCATGGCCCTGGCCCACGCCACCAACCATCGCACCAGCGGCAGCACACAACTGTTTTTCACCAATTTCAAGATCGTCATTATCCTGGGATTCTGTCTGCTGGCGCTGCTCGTCACCAACGAGCCGCAGCCGGTGAATTTCCTTCCCCAGGCAAGCGACGGGGCGGTGCTGACGAGTTCCGTTTTCGCAGTGTCGCTGATCTATGTCAGCTTCGCATACTCCGGCTGGAACGCGGCCACCTATCTGAGCAGCGAAGTCGACAATCCGCAGCGGAACCTGCCCTGGATTCTGGTCACAGGGACCTCGGTCGTTACCGTTCTGTATGTATTGTTGAACTTCGTCTTTCTCTATGTCGCGCCGATGGATGCGATGGTGGGCCAGGTGGAAGTCGGCGCAATCGTCGCCGAAACCGCCCTGGGGACGGCCGGAGGCCAGTTTGTCGGCCTCGTGTTTGCCTTGCTGCTGATCTCGACCGTCAGCGCGATGACGATGGCCGGGCCACGGGTTATCCAGGTCATCGGCGAGGATTTTCCGGCATTGGGATTTTTCGGCCGCACCAATCGCCACGGCATCCCCTCCGTTGCCATTTACACCCAGACCGCGGTCGCGCTGACGTTTATTCTGACCTCGACCTTCGAGTCGGTGCTGGTCTTTGCCGGCTTCACCATGGCTCTTAACAGCTCGGCCGCGGTATTCGGCGTTTTTGTCTTGCGTCGGCGACAACCGGACCTGCCGCGGCCCTATCGCACTTTCCTGTTCCCGCTTCCACCCCTGATCTATCTGACGGTGATGGGCTGGACGCTCACTTTTACGCTGATCAACCGCCCGGTCGAGGCCCTGGGCTCACTGGCGATCATTGTCAGCGGATTGCTGTTTTACTTTTTGACCTTGAGATTCCAGCGCTGAAGCTCTTTACGCGGCTCGCCGGGGCAGTGTTATATTGTTGTTTTCCCCGATTTCACAATGTCGGCAAATATGCCGGAGGACCAGAACAATGAGCAATTCCCGAATCTTCAGATTTACTCCCGCACCATTCGCGGCCGCCCTCTTGCTCGCCCTGTCCGGCGCGCATATCGCGGCGCAGGAATTCCAGGTCAACCCTTCGACGCAGGATTCCGAAAGGCTGGTGACGCTGGAGACGCTGGCGGAGTGGGAAGAGGAGCTTTCCAACTGGGGGCGCTGGGGGCCGGACGATCAGCGCGGCGCGCTGAACCTGATCACTCCCGAGAAGACTGTGCAGGCCGCAGCGCTGGTGGAAGTCGGCGAGACCGTAACCTTGCAGCATTTCGTGCTTAAGGAGCGGGCCATGGACAGCCAGTCCTTCGGTCCTTACGAACATTGGATGAGCCGGGTCGATCCAGTGACCGGCGAACCTTCGTTCGCGCTCGATGAAATCCAGTTCTCGCTCCATGACGGCATGCTTTCGCACATCGACGCGCTGTGCCATTACCGCACCGAGATCGACGGCCGCTTCGTCATTTTCAATGGCTACGACCAGAATCTGACGGTCAACGGCTGCGAAGATCTGGCGGTGGACCGCATGGGCACTTCCTATGTGACTCGCGGCGTGCTGGTGGACATACCGCTCATGCGCGGCGTCGATTATCTCGACCCGAGTACGCCGATATACGTGGAAGACCTGGAAGCCTGGGAGGAATTCGCGGGCGTGACGATCGGCAGCGGCGACGCATTGCTGGTGCGCACCGGGCGCTGGGCGCGTCGCGACGATCTGGGTCCGTGGGCGTACGGGCAAGGCGGCGCGGGCCTGCACGCTTCGGTATTGCCGTGGCTGCGGGAGCGCGATGTGGCCATCCTGGTGGGCGACGCGGTCAACGACGTGCAGCCCTCAGGCGTGGAAGGCATCAATCGGCCAATTCACCAGCTTACGCAGGTAAATCTCGGATTACCGCTGGTGGACAACGGTTACTTGCAGGCGGTGGCGGAAGCGGCCGAGCGGCATCAGCGCTGGGAGTTCATGGTATCGATCCAGATCAACCAGATCGAGGGCGGAACCGCGAGCCCCTTTAACGCCAACGCAACGTTCTGATTTGGTGACTTCGAACGGGACCGCGAGAGGAGCCCGATGAATCACTTTTTTCGATTGTATCTGCTGATCGCGGCAACATTGTGGGGTTTTGTGGCGGTTGCGCAAAACTCTGAAACGGAACCGCTCACATGGACTCTTGCGGAATTTCAGTCCCGCTGCATACCGCTGTGGCCGGAGGAAGTAACCGTGGGAGGCGGCGATTGCACGGTCGCGGAGTTCGGTTTAATCAGCGAATTTGACGGAATCCAATTCTATTACGCCAGATATCACGATGACTCTCGGTACAGGCCGGAAGATAGGCTCGTATTTACAACCGAGTTTAACGCTCTTGTTCTACTGAAAGGAGACTCTTCGGATAGCCGGATGGCAAGTGTCTTTGCTGTACGTCAACAGTGGGAAGACGATTGGTACAGGATTTTCCGTGCGCCGAAAATTATACAAACTGATCATGGGCCGATCTTGTACTCTCAAGGACTCGGTTCGGGCTGGAGCGGACAACAATATTCCCACGATCAATACTGGCTCTGGCGCTCCGGTGACTGGGTGGAAATCGATACACACAGTTGGTTGCGGGACTTGAGAGAACGCATGCCGGACGGATTTTATCCTGGTGGAATTTATGAACTCGCAGAAGCATTGCCAACGATGACATATGAAATTACGGCCAGGAGGGCTAGCGACGCCACGTGTTGTCCCAGCGGCGGCAGAATACGAATCCGGTTCGAGTGGGACGATCTGACGCTCCGAATGGCGAGCTTCGAGCTCGACCCCGGTACGGAATCGCCGAACTAATACCAGCTTTGGTCCACGAGAATGGCGGCCAAAGGACACCCATTGAAAGACCACTGCGGGGGATGGGTATCCCATGGATATGTGTGACGCAACAACATGAGAAGTGTCGAGTTCACTCTACACAATTTAAATTGTAGAGTGAACTCGACAGATTGAAGCCGGCCAACTACTCGAAATCGCCCGCGACTGGAGTTTCTGGGATGATTCCAAGTCGGGACGCCCACCCGGCAGTTCGGGCGACTCAAGCCGGAGTGGGCGCCCCATGGATATGTTGTATCAAGCTAAAATTGGCCCTGAACCGGCCGGAAAACGGAATGCGCATGGATATCGAACAGATGAACTTTTATAAGAGCAAGCTCGCTCACGAGATGGACTCGTGGGACGTCTATGAAGCCTTGGGCAACGGCGAAGCCATTGTCGTGGTCGACGGCCGTTCGGCCGAATCCTATGCGAACGAACACATTCCGGGATCGATCAACCTGCCCCACCGGGAACTGTCGACCGCCACCACCAGCAGTTCTCATTTTGTCCTTGTCGGGTGAGTGTTGAGGGTTTCATGGTTTTTTTGCGGTTGGGTTGATTGGGTTGCCGAGGCGCGGAGGTCAGGGAGGCTGTGCCGGGGGTCCGCCGGTGGCGAGCAGGGTCAAGAGCGCGGTCCAGGAGGGGAACACCTGGTATTCGGTGATGGTGCGCAGGTGCTCGAACAGGCGGAAGCGGGTGCCGAGGCGCTGCCGGGCCTGCCGCCAGAGGGTTTCGGCGAGTTCGCAGGCGGTGTGCAGTGCGAAGGCGAGGAGGTTGAGGATGACGAGCACGGCGGCGAGGGTGTCCTTGCCGTGGCCGAAGTTGTGTTCGAGATGGTAGCCGTGCTGCTTGAGGACGTTGAAGGTCTCGTTCTCGATCTTCCAGCGGGCGCGTGCGCAGTCGGCGAGTTCGGCGACGTTGTCGCGGTCGACGTCGAGGCTGGTGACGAAGGCGCCGCGGTAGGTGACCTTGCCGTCGGGTTTGGCGCTGACGATCTCGAGCCAGTTGACGCGCATGGCGTCGTCGCCGTCGCGGATGGGCAGGTCGTTCATCCAGCGGTAGCGGTGGATGCGGCGCTTCGCGCCGCGTCCCGCGGTGCGGCGGCGCGTGGGCGTTCGGACGCCGTCGAGGTACTCGTAGAGGGTCTTGTGGCTGGGTTGCTTGCAGGTGAGCAGGAAGTCGCCGCCAGCGTCGAGCATGGCCTGGCAGACGGGCTGGCAGGCGTACAGGTCGTCGCCGAGGTAGACCGGCCGCAGGGCGGCGCAGCGCGGGCCGTGGCGCGCCAGCCAGCGCTTGGCGGCCTGGCGTTCGCAGTCCTGCTTGGCGGCGCCGTCCTGCGGTTGGACGAACTCCGGCGGCAGCGGCAGCGCGCGCGACTGGCCCGGCGCCACGACGGTGGCCCCCAGCATTTGGTGGAAGTGCTCGACGTCGCCGTCGCTACGCTTGCGGGTCGAGCAGTTGTCGCAGTGGAGCTTGCGCGAACGGAAGAACTCCGTGCCGTCCAGGGCGACCAGCACGCAGCCGTCGAGGCGGCGCATCGGTTCGAGCGCGCCGTGCGCGTCGAGGTCCGCGGCGAGGTCGTGGAACGCGTCGTCGAAGTGTTCCGCCGGTACGCCGTCCAGCAGTTGCCGAATGTGGTTGTCGCAGGGGATGCGGTCGAGGCCGAACAGGGTGTGCGCGTTCGAGCGCGT
Source organism: Pseudomonadales bacterium (assembly GCA_963666325.1). Lineage (GTDB taxonomy): Bacteria > Pseudomonadota > Gammaproteobacteria > Pseudomonadales > Pseudohongiellaceae > UBA9145. The sequence goes on along the minus strand of OY762706.1, from coordinate 2,561,784 downwards.
GCGCGTCTCGGCCAGTGCGCGCTGGTGCGCCAGGAACGACGGCGACTGCATGAAGAACACCGACAGCGCCGCCATGCCGATGTCGGCCATGGCGTAGCGCCGGTTGCTGCCGCGGCGCGGGTCCGGCATGCGCGCGAAGCACGCCCGCAGCCGGTCGAGATGCTGCGCGAGGAACTTCACGGCGGCGCCTGCGCCTCCACCGCCATGAGCGCCGCCAGCACCGCCAGACGCTCCGCTGGCGGCATGGCCGCGTAGCGGCGGCCCCAACTCGCCGCTTTGCGCTTGACGGCCTGGCGGTGTGTGAAGTTGCGCCCGGCGCACGACGCCCAGTGCACCCGGTCCGGCGCGAAGTTGAACCACACCTTCTCGGTCACCACGCCCGCCTGGTTCATCACCTGCAGCGACACGCTGCGCCAGTCGCCCAGCAGCTCGTCGTACAGCGCCGACGGATACCCCGACACCATCACCGCGCACGGCAGCCCCCGGAGCAGTTCCAGCAGCACCGCGTGGTTGGCGTCCTCGTAGTCGTGCCGGTAGCGGCGTGCGGACTTGCGCGCGCTGTGCAGGTACGGCGGGTCGCTGTACACCAGCTCCGAGCCGTCGAACGCGAACTCCGACAGGTAGGCATGGCAGTCGCCGTGCACCAACTCGACCGCATGGCCGCACGCGAACCGCGACAGCGCACGCTCGTCCAGGTCGATGCCGATGCTGCGCAGCGCCGCCGGCTTGCGCCGCATCACCGCGCCGCCGCCCAGGTGCGTCTCGATATACACCGCATGCGGCGGCATCAGCGCGATCAGCGCCTGACACAGCCCCGACGTCGCCTTCGATCCGAACCACGGGTTGCCCATGCCCCGCACCATAGACCCCGCCTTCTATGATGTCAAGCCGCCATCGGCAATCAGCAATCGCTCGGCTTCACGGCCAAAATGAGAACTGCTGCAGTATGACCAAGAGGTTGGCGCCCCGATCCTGAATAGTTACCGGGATTCGATCCAGGCGTCGATCTTGGCTTCGAGCAGGCTGAGTGGAAGGGCGCCGTCCATGAGTACCTGGGTATGGAATTCACGAACGTCGAATCTATCCCCCAATTCGGTCTCCGCGCGAGTGCGCAGTTCCCTGATTTTGAGTTCGCCGATCTTGTAGGCCAGCGCCTGGGAGGGAATGGCGATATAGCGTTCGGCTTCGCTCACCGCGCTTGCCTCGCCGGAGGCGGAATTTTCGAACATGTAGGCGAGCACGTCTTCCCGGGTCCATCCCATCGAATGCAGTCCGGTGTCGACCACCAGGCGGATCGCGCGCCACAATTCCGCGTTGAGCGCGCCGAAATACTGGTACGGGTCGGTGTAAAGACCGAGTTCCTCGCCGAGTGATTCGGCATAAAGCCCCCAGCCTTCGACGAATGCGGTGTAGCCGCCGAAGCGCCTGACGCTCGGCAAATCCTCAAGTTCGCGTTGCAGGGAAATCTGGTAATGATGCCCCGGAATCGCCTCGTGCAGGAACAGCGACTCCATTTCCCACTGGGGACGTGAACCTACGTCATAGGTGTTGGCGAAGAACACACCGGGCCTGGAACCGTCGGGAGTTCCCGACTGGTACGAACCATCGGCCGCGGACGCTTCGCGGAAAGCCTCCACCGCCCGCACTTCAAACTCCGACCGCGGAAAGGTCTCGAACAGATTCGCCACCAGGCTTTGCACGTGATCGGACATGGCCCGGTAGCCTTCGATAAGTTGCTCGGGTTCGTCGTAATAAAAACTCGGTTCGGTCTTCAGATATTCGAAGAACTCATTGAGTTCGCCGTCGAATCCGACTTCTTCCATGACCTGGCGCATTTCACCGTGAATGGACTCCACTTCCCGCAGGCCGATTTCATGGATTTCGACGGGCGTCAGATCGGTTGTGGTCGTATGCCTGACCAGGGTCGCATACCAGTCATCTCCTCGCGGCAGTTCAGATAGTCCGACACTCGTTCTCGTTCGCGGCAGATAGTCTTCGCGAATGAAGTCATGCAGTCTTCGATAGGCGGGGCGCAACTGGTCTGCGTAAGCCCGGGCAAAGTCTTCGGCCAGCCGCTCACGCACGTCTTCGGACATTTCTTCGGGAAAATTCCCGATCGGCGCATAAAACACGCTGTTCGAAAAATCACTGTCGAGGGCGGCGAGCTGGTCGACCACGCGCTCCATGAGCACTCGCGGCTGCGTCACATTCCGGTCCAGGCCCACCCGCATGTTTGCGATGGCCTGATCGTTCAGCGCTACGAAATCGTCGATGCGCGACAGAAAGTCGCGATAGTCCTGTTCGTTCGCGAAAGGATGGCCGCTCGTGCCGCTGCCGAGTTGGGCGAACTGATTGGCGAAGGAATAGAACTGATTGATGGCGAGCAGATGCTCCGGAAATTCGCCGATCTCCAGATTGTTCTCCAGCGAGAGCTTGAAGGACTCCCAGGTGAGCCGGTCCTGGCGGCCGAGTTGCTCCGGATCGATGGCCTCGATCCGTTCGAGATAATCGCGATAAAGCGCCGCCGAGGCGGCGCGGTGATCGGGCCCGAGATAGTTCGCCAGCCGGTCGTTATAGCGTTTGTCGCCAAGAAACGTGGCCTGCAAGGGGTTCAGTTCGAGCGAGGCCTCGAAGTACGCCTCGACTGTCGAACGCAGTTCGGCGGATCGGGATTCGAACTCGGCTGCCTGTACGAGAGAAAGACAGCAAGCCCAGATCAGGACGGAAATCGCCACCAGGGACTTGATATGCTTGTTCATGAAATTCTCCTGGCAGGCCCTCATGATCTGCATGGGGCGGTCGATTTCAAAAGGGACTCCAAGGCTATGCCGGTACCCGGCCAAAGTCCAATCAATCATCGAAGCGAACTGTGGCTTCGCCCTGGCTCGGCCGAGGCCCGGCCTCTGCCCAGGAAGCGGCGGCCGGCACCGCGGCGGGAACCTATGAAGGCGTGTCGAGCGACGAAATCGTGCTCGGCACTTCAGCCGCGTTCTCCGGGCCTTCCCGCGGATTGGGCATCGAACTCTATCGCGGCGCACAGGCCTGCTTTGCGCAAGTCAATGAACAAGGTGGAATTCGCGGGCGGCGCATCACGCTGAAACTGTACGACGACGGCTATCAGCCCGTTCCTTCGGTTCAGAATACGATGGAACTGCTGCTTCGCGACCAGGTATTCGCCCTGTTCGGCTATGTCGGCACGCCGACCGTCACGCGGGTTCTGCCCATCCTCAAGAAGTTTCAGGAAGAGAACGTGTACATGTTCTTTCCGTTCACGGGCGCGCAGCCGCAACGCGAGCCTCCGTATGGTGAATTCGCTTTCAATCTGCGTGCTTCCTACCGCGAGGAAACCGAGGGACTGGTCGAGAACTTTCTCGGCATCGGCCGTCGGCGCATCGCCGTCTTCTATCAGGCCGATGCTTACGGGCGCAGCGGCTGGGCCGGCGTTCGCGAGGCGCTCGGTGCGCACGGGGAGCAGATTGTGGGCGAGGCGACCTACTCGCGCGGCGCGCAATTTTCAGGCTCCATGCGCCAGCAGGTGGAAATACTCAGAAGAGCGAACCCCGACGCCGTTATCTGCATCGGCGCGTATGGCGCCTGCGCGGCGTTTCTCCGCGACGCGATCGATCTGGGGCTTGAGGTTCCGATCGCCAATTTGTCCTTCGTCGGCAGCGAGAACCTGTTGCAACTCATAACCGACAGTGTCGAAGACAGTGAGCGATATTCCCGCTTTCTCGTGAACTCGCAGGTGGTTCCGAGTTACGAAGACGAGTCGATTCCGGTCGTCAGGGAATACGGAGAACTCATGCAGCGCTATAACCCGAAGGTTCCGGAGCCCCTGTTTCAGCCGGACTACGTACCTTTCGAGAAAAGCTTCGTAAGTCTGGAAGGATTCGTAAACGCCAGGATGATGGCCGAAATTCTCGATCGGCTCGGCGATTCACCCACCCGCTCCCGATTGGAGGAGGCCGTGTTTTCGGTCGGCGACTTCGATCTTGGCATCGGCGAACCCGTCTCGTTTTCCGAGCAACGCCGACAGGGCATGCAAGGACTTTATTACACGGTAGTGGATCAGGGCAGATTCGTTCCACTCGACGATTGGCAAGCAAGGTTCGGCTAACCATGAATATGAACATGAACGTACAAAAACTGTTTCGCAGACCTCTCTTCGGAATCTTTCTGCTGTTCGGGATCATCGCGGTTTCCACTTCCTGGGTGTGTATCGCTACAGTGGATTCACAGCTTTCCGAGGAATATGAATCCAACAGCAGGGGCATCGCGCATACCTTCGTGCCCGGCATACCGGAGGTGATTCTCGCCTCGGACCCGGCGAACACGGAATCGGTGGAGCGGCAATTGTCCGGCGCCGACAGCTATGTCGAAGTCGGCAGCCCGATTCTCGCCGGCGTCGCCGGAACCGTTCATATCGGCATGGACAAGGCCGTCATCTCCCTGAAAATCCAGCAAGCGGTCGGCCGCCAGATGTACCTCATTTCGTCGATTTTCCTGGTCGGCATCATCGCGGCCATATTGCTCATGAACCTTGCGGCCAAGCCGGTTGAAAATCTGCTCGCCTACGCCGTGGAACTCGCCCGGGCGGAACAGGAGGGGGAGGCGGTCAAGAGCGCGCTGCTGGAACGCGACGACGAGGCAGGGCAACTCGCGCGGCTGTTTCTCTATTTCTCCAGGGTGGCCGATTCGGAGAAAACCGGGGCGGGCGCCTATCCGAGGCCGTCCTAGGCGCAAGGGCATGTTTGCCGTTCCACGAACCGTAATTATCCTGCTTTGCACAGGACTACAACTCTGCTTTGGCACCGTATACGCATGGAGCTTTTTCCAGACCATGCTCGTGCGCCAGCTTGGCTGGAGCAATACCGACACCGCGATCGCATTCGGCATCACCATTTTCTCTCTCGGCATCGCCGCGGCCTGGGCGGGAATGGCCCTGCCTCGGCTGGGGCCGCGAAAACTGGCCCTCGCGGGCAGCGCGTTGTTTGCGCTGGGCTATCTGCTGGCCGCTGTTGCGCTCGAATACAACAACCTGCTGCTTTTCTACCTGGGTTATGGCGTGATCGGCGGTACCGGCATAGGTTTCGGTTATGTCACCCCGGTCGCGACCGCGGCCAAGTGGTTCCCGGACAAGAAAGGGCTTGCGACCGGTATAGTCGTGATGGGATTCGGCGTCGGCGCCTTTCTTTTCAGCCGGTTGCTCGCGCCTTTTCTGGTCGTGCAAACCGAAGAGGATCTGCCACAGATATTCATGTGGCTGGGGATCATTTTCGCCGCCATTCTGATTCCGTTCAGCCTGTTTATCAGCGACCCGCCGAAGAATTTCGCGCCGACCGGCGGCGCTCCACCCGCGTCCGAACCCGTTGGTGCCGATCATCCCCGATTCGTTCGCCGCTGCCTCAGATCCCGGGAGTTCATCCTCATCTGGCTCATTTTCTTCTTCAATATCTCCGCGGGCATTTCGGTAATCAGTTTTCAGTCCCCGCTGCTGCAAGATGTCTGGGGTCTGGCGGACCCGACGCTCGATCCACTGATTCTTGCCGAATACGGGGCGATGCTCATTGCCGTGAGTTCGCTTTTCAACGGGCTGGGCAGGCTGTTCTGGGGCCTGCTTTCCGACCACATCGGCCGCGTGACCGTGTTCCGCATACTTCTCGCCAGCCAGATGGTCGTGTTCGCCATTCTCATGACAGAACGCGATCCGTGGATATTCTCGGCGCTGGTTCAGCGACTCCCGCTAATTTCCCCGCGCCATCGATGCCGCGGTTTTCCGGGGGGTCGAGAATTTTTATTCGCGGACTTTTGGCCGCGGCCGGCGCCATGCGGACGGTTTTTTCGTGTTTGGGTGACGCATGATGACCGTGTCGCTGTTTCGCAAGACGCAGAGCGCGAATCCCGCGCGGAGCCGGATACTCCCCCCTTTGGGGGAGTCAAACCCGCGCAGCGGTTTTGGTGGGGGGGCGTCAGCGGAAACCGCTGGCCCCCGAAAAGCTTTTCGGGGGCTTCTTCGACCGGCCCCGCGCTCAGTTCCCGAGCGCATCGGCGAAAGCCCGGGCTTCCAGCCGTTCGATGGCCTCCGCCACCGGGCTCCAGCGGCCGGGGTCCAGCGGGACCAGCAGCCGCGCCTCGGCCGGAAGCACGATCACGGCGTCGTTGGCCACGCCCTGCAGGGTGTGCAGCACCCGCAGCCAGCGCTCGACGTGTTCCGCGCCGAGGTGCGTCTCGCCGGTCCAGTCCGCGACGTCCGCCAGCAGTTGCGCGGAAACGCCGCCCGCCGGCGCGGATTCCACCGCCGAGGTCGCTTCCCGCGCCGCCAGAACTTCGGCGATGCGCGGCCACAGCGGGCTGCTGTGCCGGCGGGCGTTCTCTTCGGCCTCCGCCGCCGTCATCGGCGTCAGTCCCGGCCAGCTTCCCTCACCGAAGGCCATCAGTACCCGCCGCCAGCGATTGACGTGAGCCGCGCCGTGATGGGTCTGCGCCGCCATCGCCCGCACGTCCGCCACCAGCGCCGGGTTCACCGCCGGGGTCGGCGGTGGATCGGTCGGCGGCGGATCGGTTGGCTGTGGGTCCGTCGGCGGTGGGTCCGCCGCCGGCGCGTCGTCGTCGAGCAGGGCCACGGTGACCGTCGACGGCGTGCCCGCCGTGTAGCCGTCGCCCGGCTTGATCCGGGCCACCACCGTGCCGTCGGCGCGCCGCTTGTCGTCCGACCAGGTCGTGACCGTCCAGGCCGCCGAGGTCGCGCCCGCCGGTATCGTCACCGTGCGGGCCCGTTCGAGCCCGATATAGTCCAGGCCCGCGCCCATCTCCTCCGACGCGCCCAGGTGCACCGGGAGGTCGTAGCCCGGCGCCGGGGCGGCCGTGACCGTGAAGGTCACCTCGCCGCCCTCCGTCACCGAAGCCGCATCGGCGCCGAGCGTCAGCGTCGAGGGCGTGGCCAGCATCTGCGCCCGCGTGTTGTCGTCCATGTTCGTGACCGGGTCCGCGTCCTGGACCGTGAGCGTCAGCTTGCCCGTGCTGGTCGCATAGTCCCTGCCGCCCAGCAGGATGACCTCCACCTTGCTGTCGCCGTCGAGGTCGGGGCTCGCCACGGTCGGTATGTGAATGACCGTAGCGGATTGCCCGGCCGCGATCTCGATGCTCCGGGGGTTCTCTTCCACCGGCCGGAACGGCTCCCAGAGGCTCGGCCCCCGGACCACACGCTCGCCGTGGTAGTCGGCGAGGTAGTAGTTCACGGTGACCGGAGTGGCCAGCCTGAACCAGGGATCCATCTTCACCCGGATGTTGAACGCACCCCCCTCCGTGACGGCATGCGGGGACGGGGAAACCACGAGGCCGGGATTGGTGCCGACAACCGCTTCGAGGCTGATGAACGGCAGGGGCGACCTGTCGTCGAGCGCGATGTCGGCCGTCCTGGTCCTGCTGGCGTCGGTCGAATCCTCGAACGTCACCGTGAGGCTTTCGTTCTCGGCCACGCCGTCGGCCACCACGGTCAGCGTCAGCCTGTACGCGACGCCGTCCCAATGCCCCAGGGTGCGGGTGCCGTCGGCCAGGCCGACGCAGACATCGAGGTTGTTAAAAAGGTTGGGCAGCCCGTCATCGACATGGTCGCACCTGAGCGACGCCGTGGCGCCGGCAAGGGACCTTATCCGGGGCGCGCCCCAGCTGGACGGAAAACCGGTGACGGTGACAAAGCTGACACCCCCCTCGCGTACCGTGGACGGCTTGGCGGCGAGCGGAGCCGCGCCGCCGTCGTTCACGACCACGGTGAAAGCGTTGGCCGTGCCATGCGGGTCCGCGCCGCCGCCCACATCGGTGCCGAGCGCGGCGGCGTCGAAGGCGGTGTTCGAGCCGAGCGCGACGGTGAAGGTCTCCGCGCCCTCCGTCGTGCCTTCATTCGTCGGCGTCAGCTCCAGCGTCGCCGTCTGCGCGCCCGCACCGGAAAAGCGCACCTTCGGGGTCGCCGTGCCGACATCGCGCAGGCCGACGCCCGTGTTGGCCGCACCGGACTTCGCCCCCAGGCTCCAGTCGCCGGTGGTCACCCCTGTGCCGGAGATCGACAGCGGCACGTCGATCGTCTCGCCCGCCACCAGCGCGCGGCCCAGCGTCACCGTGAACTCGACCCTGCCGCCCTCGGTCACCGCGCCGCTGCCCACGCGGGCGAGAGTCACCACCGTGGGGTCGTTGTCGCGAATGGTGATTTCGCTGGTGCAAGACGATGTGGATGCGCAATTCGCGGCATTGCCGTTGAAGGGAGAACCGGCGGTTGACTGCCAACGCGCCGTAAATGTCTCGTCGGTTTCATCGTCGCTGTCGTCACACATGGTGAATCCGCTGAATGTGTGACTTGTGTCCGCAATTCTGACATTAATGCTATGCGAATTCGTACTGGGAAGGAGAAAATCCTCTCCAGCTTGGCAAACGCTGCCGGTGCCGCGAGTGGCACTGCCGGTCGTGGAACTGATATGCATATCGTCCTCATCATATCCAGGCTTCCCCGGCAGGGTGATGTCGATGTTTCCGTCGCCCTCATTGACCGTCAGGGTGGCCGGCGGGACGATTCTGTCGGCGAGAGGCGTTTGCGCTACGGCCCCGGTCGCCAGACCGGCGAGCAGCGGAAGGCTCAGCAGCGCCGCGGCGAGGCCGCGCCGCAGACGGCGGGAGAAGGGACGCGCGCCCGTTTCGGCGCGGGCGGACGAAGGACCGAAGCTGTCGGAGGAAGAATGCGGCTGGCGGGGGGCTGCGGAGCGCCCGCCGGCGGAGTGGGAAGTGTCAGGCGGGGAGGACGGCGGGCGGGAGCGCAGCCGGCGAAGCCGCGCGCCGGACGCACTCATGGCCGGCGATCCGGCGATCCGGCGATCCGGCGATCCGGCGATCCGGCGATCCGGCGATCCGGCGATCCGGCGATCCGGCGATCCGGCGATCCGGCGATCCGGCGATCCGGCGATCCGGCGATCCGGCGATCCGGCGATCCGGCTGATTGTAACTCATGATGGAATCTGCGATTCCCTTCGTCAAGCCTCGATTTTTCTTATCGTTCACGGTCGCTCCCCGCAGTGTGCTTCAAGTAAAGAGGAAAAAATACCGGACGCACGCCCGGAGGGGGCGCGGCGCGGTTCCGGGACTTTATATCAGATTTCGCGGAAAACACAAACCAGAGCCGCGTGTGCATTCGGCGGCGATTCTTGTTGTGGGGGTGGGGAGGCGGGAGCGAACCCGCGCTATTGATTCCGGGTTTTTCCGGCGGTTGCGAATATTTTTCTTCGCGGACTTTTGGCCGAAAACAGTGACATGCAAGCGGTTTTTCTGCCGAGGTGACGAACCATGACCAAGTCGCTGTTTCGCAAGACGCCGGGCGCGCCGGGTTTGCCGCGCATCGCGCGCGGTTGTTTCGAGCGGGTGCCGGACTCCGTCGCGGGCCGGGGTCTGACCTTGCCGGACTGTCTGATGTCGGGTCTGGCGTTGTTCGGGCTGAAGTATTCGTCGCTGTTGCGTTTTGACCGGGACGCGCGGAGCGAGGAGCGTGTGCGTTCGAATCTGCGGAATCTGTACGGGGTGACGCGCGCGCCGTCGGACACGGCGCTGCGGGAGCGGCTGGACGAAGTGGACCCGGCGGCGCTGCGGGGCGCCTTCAAGCGGGTGTTCGCGGCTTTGCGGCGGGGCAAGGCGCTGGCGGATTACACCTGGCTGGGCCATCACGTGCTGTCGGTGGACGGCACGGGCTTTCACGCCTCGGAGAGCGTGCGCTGCGCACATTGTTGCGAGAAGCGCCGCCGGGACGGGCGGGTGACGTATTACCACCAGATGCTGGGGGCGGTGCTGGTGCATCCGGCGCACCGGGAGGTGTTTCCGCTGGCGCCGGAGCCGATCGCGCGGGAGGACGGGTCGCAGAAGAACGACTGCGAGCGCAACGCCGCGAAGCGGCTGCTGGCCCATGTCCGGCGGGAGCATCCGCATCTGAAGCTGCTGGTTGTGGAGGACGCGCTGGCCTCGAACGGGCCGCACATCGAGTTGCTGCGGTCGCTGGACATGCGATTCGTGCTGGGCGCGAAGCCGGGGGACCACCGGCATCTGTTCGAGTGGGTGGAGGCCGCGCCGGGGACGCGGACCTTCGAGACGGTGGACGCCGCCGGCGTGACGCGCCGCTACCGCTATCTCAACGGCGCGCCTTTGAACGAGGCGCACTTCGGCCTGGAGGTGAACTTTCTCGAATGCCGGGAGACCCGTCCCGGCAAGAAGGAACAACGCTTCTCCTGGGTCACGGACATCGAGATCGCCGAGGCGAACGCCGAGGCGTTGATGCGGGCGGGCCGCGCCCGCTGGCGCATCGAGAACGAGACATTCAACACCCTGAAGAACCAGGGCTACGGCTTCGAGCACAACTTCGGCCACGGCAAGCGGCATCTGGCGACGGTGTTCGCCCAACTGATGATGCTCGCCTTCCTGATCGATCAGGCGCAACAGCGCTGCTGCGCGTTGTTCCGGGCGGCGCGGGAGAAGGCGGGCCGTTCGAAATACCTGTGGGAGAGGCTGCGCGGCCTGTTCCTGGAGTTCTTCGTCCCCGACTGGGAGGCGCTGTATCGCGCCATCGCGTTCGGACACCGGGCCGAACTGGTTCCCTTCGACACCTCCTGACCGGCCCGTAATCTACTGTTTCCTCATCGGCATGCTCATCCTGGGGCTCGGACTCATTTTTTCCTTCCTGCTGGACGCGGAACGAATCCGCCTCGCCAGGCCGACCGTGGAAGGCACGCTGCGGCAGTACAACATTCCCGTGCCTTGGGGGTACTAGTCATGAGCTGACCGAAATCGGGCGACGAACGGTACGTGGCGCCGCCGCTTTCGTTCGCCTGAACATGCTGGTATGTTTGCGCAATTCCGACCGGGCGACGATCTGATGATCAAGGTTACATTCATCGAACACGACGGGACGCAACGTTCCGTCGAGGCAACCGACGGCAACTCGCTGATGCTGGCCGCTGTTTCCAACAGCGTACCCGGGATCGACGCCGATTGCGGCGGCTGCTGTTCCTGCGGCACCTGCCACGTTTACGTCAACGAGCAATGGCTCGGCAAGCTCAAGCCCATGGAAGAGGACGAAGAGGACATGCTCGACATGGTCGACGAGCGCCGGTCCAATTCCCGGCTCGCCTGCCAGATCACCGTTCGCGAACATCTCGACGGCCTGGTCGTGACGACCCCGGAATTCCAGTTCTAGCCGCGCCGCCGCGACAGGGCAGTGACCGCAAAAAGAAACGCAAATGACCGACGCCGTAACCGCTAAATCCAGCCGCAAACCAGGCAAATGGAGCATGGTTGGCAGGAATCCGCGGACCATGCCCATCGAAGACATCGATCTCTCGCATCCCGGCATCTGGGAAGCGAACGAACACATGCCGTTCCTGAAACGCCTGCGCGAGGAGTGTCCGGTGCATTTTTGCCGGCGTTCCGCGGTGGGTCCGTACTGGTCGGTGATGAAACACGCGGACATCATGGAAGTCGACACTTCTCCGGCGATCTACTCTTCCGAGCCGACCATAGGCATCGTCGACATGTTGCCGGAGTTTGACGCGCCTTCCTTTATTGCCATGGATCCGCCCCGGCACAACGCGCAGCGCAAGGCGGTGCAGCCGGTAGTGGCGCCGGAAAACCTGAAAAAACTTTCCGCCACGATCCGCGCGCGCGCCGCCGGTATTCTCGACGAACTTCCGGTCAACGAGGAGTTCGACTGGGTGGAGCGCGTGTCGATCGACCTGACCACGCGCATGCTCGCGACCCTGTTCGATTTTCCGTTCGAGGACCGGTACAAGCTTACGTACTGGTCCGACATGGCCACGGCGATTCCGGGCGGCGGAGTCGCGGAAAGCCATGAGCATCGTTGGCGCGTAATGCTGGAATGTCTCGAGAGATTTACCGAATTGCGAAATCAGCGCGTCAATGAGCCGCCGCGGGCCGACCTGCTGTCGATGCTGGCCCACGGCGAGGCGACCCGGGACATGCCGCCGATGGAATTTCTCGGCAATATCGTGCTGCTGGTGGTTGGCGGCAACGACACCACGCGCAATTCGATTTCGGGCGGCGTACTCGCATTGAACGAGTTTCCCGATGAATACGAGAAACTGCGCCGCGACCCTTCCCTGATTCCCAACATGGTGTCGGAAATCATCCGCTGGCAGACCCCGCTGGCCTATATGCGGCGCACCGCGAAAGTCGATACGGAATTGCACGGGCAGCACATCAAGGCCGGCGACAAGATCGCAATGTGGTACGCATCGGGGAATCGCGACCCGGAAATGTTCGAGCGGCCCGACGATTTCCGCATCGATCGGCCGAACGCCCGGCGCCACGTTTCTTTCGGCTTCGGCATTCACCGCTGCATGGGCAACCGGTTGGCGGAATTGCAGTTGCGGATACTGTGGGAAGAGATCCTCAAGCGCTTCCATCGCGTGGAAGTGACGGGCGCGCCGACCCGCGTATATTCCAGCTTTATTCACGGTTACACGAAACTGCCCGTAGTGCTGCATCCGCTCTGAACGGTGAATCGTGGCAGAAGCGTGGCGAGCTTCTGCCGATATTGTGGAAGTATGCGTTTTTAGCGGGGCATTGGCCGCCATCCTACAAAATGTCACAGAATCGGCCGGATGAGGTCGGTATACTGCCCTGCGTTCAAATCAGGGAAAGGCTGCCGGTTGCCGCGGCCCGGCTGGACAGAGAAATCATGAAGTTCAAATCACACATCTTTACCCTTGTTTCCGCGGGTTTGCTGCTTGCCTGGGGTTTGCCGGCGGGCGCCCAGCAGGTACCGGGCCCGGAAGACACGACCGACGATTCCACGATTGTCTATCCGGCTTCCTATTTCGCTGAATTCCTGCCGGTCTCGGTCAATGACATGCTCTACCGGATTCCGGGAATCGACCTGGCTATGGGCAGAGGCGGTGGCGGCGGGGGCAACCGCGGTCGGCGTGGACTCGGCTCAGGCGAAGGCGAAGTACTGATCAACGGTCAGCGCATCACCGGCAAGAACTCCGGAAGCCGCGATCAACTCGACCGCATTTCGGCGGAACAGGTCGATTACATCGAGATCATCCGCGGAACTTCCGAAAATATCGAGATACGCGGCGGCGCCCAGGTCGTCAATGTCGTCCTGCTCGACGTGCTGTCGACTTCCAGCACCACGGTCGAAATTCGATCCGACCGCTCGCAGGACGGCACCATCGATACCGGCGGCCAGCTTTCCTACAGCGGCCAGAGCGGCGACCTCAATTATCTGCTGCACGTGGAGGCAAGCCCGCGTTACAACGCATCGAGCAGCAGCGAACTCAGTTACGACCCGGACTACAATCTGCAGGAGATCCGTTTCGAGGACAGCGTCCGGGAGGATCTCGAGTACCAGGTCAGCGCCAATGTGGGCTACCGCTTCGACAACCAGGTGCTGCAACTTAACGGACTGTATGAGACTCGCGGCGATTCTCCTTCCTATCGGGATCGCAGCATCCACGATCTTGTCAACGATCGAATTCAGCTACAACGCGAAGACAACAACAGCAAGCGATACTCGTGGGAAGTAGGCGGCGACTATGAGCGGAGTTTCTCCGGCGCCGGCACTTATCGCTTCCTGTTCATCGTCAACGACCGGGATTTTCAATTCACCCGTAACCGCTTTGACCTTCCCGACGGCGAAACCAGGGTTCCGGATCTGTTCCTGCGCAATCTCGGCCGTGACCGGGAGCGAATAGCGCGCACTTCCTATACCTTCGACGTGGCCGGTCAACAAGGTCTGGAAGTCGGCGTGGAAGGCGCCCAGACCATTCGCGATTCCGGCCTGCGCATGGGCCTCGACATCCCCGGCGAGCGCTCGCCTGCATACGGCAACCTTGTGCCCGTGTCCGTGGACAACAGCGAGTCGACCGTCGAGGAAATTCGCTACGAAGGCTTCGCGGTGCACAACTGGCAAGTGAATCCGCGCATGTCGCTGGAAAGTTCGCTGTTGATGGAAACGTCCACCATCGAGCAGTCCGGCGACGTATTCAATTCGCGCGATTTCCAATTCGTCAAGCCGAAGGTCGACTATCGATTCGACATTACTCCAAGCCTTCAGTTGCGCGCCAGGGCCGAAAAAGACGTGCAGCAACTGAGCTTTTCCGATTTCAGCGCCTCCGCCGATTACAACGACGACGATCAGAATACCCAGGCGGGCAACCCGGAAATTCGCCAGGAACAGTCCTGGCGTTACGAACTGAATCTGGAAATGCGCCTGCCCAACAATCTTGGCGTGGTAAATTCCCAACTCTGGTATCGCGATCTCCAGGACGTGATCGAGCGGGTCGACGTTTCGCCGAGCCCCGATGACCTTCGTTCGGCCCGGGGCAATATCGGAGATGGCCAGCGATACGGACTGAATCTCGATGTAAGTACGCGCCTGCCGATGCTCGGAATGCCCAATGCCTTGCTGACCACCGGCGTTCGTTTGCGGGATTCCGAGATCATCGACCCCTTTCTTGGCCAGAAGCGCAGGCAGCCGGGGTCGGAACGCTGGTCGACCAATGTCGGATTCCGCAATGACATGGTTGAACAGGGTCTCACCTACGGCATGTTCTATTCGCATTCGTCCAACGGCGGCAGCGGCCGGACGGAAATCGACATCATCGACATCGAGGAACGCATCGAGGATCCGTTCCTGATGGCGTTCGTGGAAAAGAAAGCGTTCGAGAACTTCACCTTTCGGCTGGAGTCGCGCAACATTACCGAAGGCGAGTATTGCCGCAAGCGAACCCGGTTTCTCGGCGCCACCGTGGACGGCATCGTCGAAGAGATCGAGCACTATTGCAACAGCAGCGGTATGGAACTTGCTTTCAGGGTAAGCGCTACTTTTTGACCCGCCCGTCAATTCTCAAGCCGCGCAAGCAGGTTATAATCAGAGTCGGTCACGACAAACGCGACGATTCCGTCGGAAAATAAATGTGCAATCGACTGCTGGTTACAATGTCGGCGATTTTGCTGACCGTCACACTTGCCGGGTGCGGCGGCGTCGTTCTTGAAAGTTTTTCCGGTTCCCCTTCCACCGCCAGCGCGCCGCCCAGTTCCACCCGCGGTCTGATCGTTCTCAATGCGCCCCAGCCCGTTTATCCCATGCAGGCCCGGACCCTCGGCGTGGAAGGCTGGGTCCTGCTGGCTTTTACCGTCGATGAAAGCGGTACGGTGATTCCCGATACGATCGACGTGATCAATCAGCAGCCGCCGGGCTATTTCGAACGGGCCGCCGTCAATGCCGCCCGGCGCATGAACTTCGACAACATACTCAATCGCATGGTGCGCGACGTGCGCTATGTGTTTCTTTTCGAGCTGGAAAACCGGGAAGAGTTGCTGGTCGAAACTCCCCGTCAGGAGCCCAGTTTCAGGGAATACCTGTCGGCGAGTTTCGTAACTCCCGAATACCCCGAGTTTGCCCGCGAGCAGGAAATCGAAGGCCATGTCATGGTCCGGTTCACCATCACCGAGTCAGGCGGCGTACGGGATGTGGAAGTTATCGAAGCCAATCCGCCGCGGGTGTTCGACGTCGCGGCGCGGCAGGCTGCCGCGCGCCTGCGCTTCCAGCCGCGCCTGGTCGACAACGAACCGGTAGCCGTCGAAGGCGTGACCCACCGCTTCGACTGGAATCTGCCACGCTGAGACTCCGCATTCCTTGGACAAATTCGTCATCACCGATTCAAGCCAATGGCCGCGGCTGAAAACCCTGGCTGCTTCCGTTCGCGATATTGAATTCAGGGAGTCGCTCGGAACAGAGCGCGCCGCGAATTTTCGGCTGGAGGCAGCCGGCCTCTATCTGGATTATTCGCGCAACCTGGTCACCGATGAAGTGATGGAAACGCTTGCCGGGCTGACGGAAGCTTCGCCTCTTTCGACGCACCGGGAGGCGATGTTTCGCGGTGAGGCGATCAATACCACCGAAGAGCGCCCTGTGCTGCACACGGCACTTCGCGCCGCGCCCGAAGATCTGCAAGCGGACGGGCTGGGCGAACTTTCCGGCGAAATCGAAACGCAGTTGGGCCGCATAAAGGATATCAGCGAGCGAATTCGCGCCGGCCAGTGGCTTGGCGTCACCGGCAAGCCGGTGCGCGATGTCGTCAATCTCGGCATTGGCGGTTCGGACCTCGGGCCGAAGCTGGCCTGCGAGGCGCTGAAGGAATTCGCCCACGAGGACGTTCGCTGCCATTTTCTCAGCAATGTGGACGGCGAGCCTATTCGTTCCCTGCTGAGCCGTCTCGACCCGGAAACCACCCTGGTAATAATATCGAGCAAATCCTTCACTACCCAGGAAACCTTGCTCAACGCGAATACGGCGGCCGCCTGGTTTCAAGAGAGCTTTCAAAAGAGTTTTCAAGAAAGCTTTCAGGAAAGGCTGGGAATCGACAATCCTTTCGCCTCGCCGCATTTCATCGGCATAACCGCCGCACCCGCGAAGGCGATGCAGGCAGGAATTCCGGAAGATCAGTTGTTGCTGTTCGGAGATTGGGTCGGGGGCCGGTATTCGCTATGGTCCTCGATCGGGCTGACCATCGCGATCACCGCCGGCTACGACAACTTTGCCCGCTTGCTCGAAGGCGCCAGACAAATGGATCGGCATTTTCGCTCGGCCCCGCCGGCGCGAAACATGCCGGTGATCCTCGCCCTGCTCGGGCTTTGGTACGCCAATTTTCTCCATGCCGAAAGCCATGCCGTGATTCCCTATTGCGAACGCCTGCGGCACTTGCCTTTCTATCTGCAGCAACTGGACATGGAAAGCAACGGCAAATCGGTGACCTTTTCCGGCGAACAGGTCAACCAGGCCACCGGCCCCATCGTCTGGGGACTGACCGGCACCGATGGTCAACACAGTTTCTTCCAGTTGCTGCACCAGGGCACACATCTCGTGCCGGTGGACTTCATCGGTATCGGCGAGGACGAACTCAGTTCGCCGGAACATCATCGGGTGTTGCTCGCCAACATGGTCGCCCAATCCGTTGCACTGATGGAGGGCAAACAGTCCGAAAACTTGCCGTCTTGGCGCAACTATCCCGGCAATCGCCCATCGAATGTGCTATTGCTCGACCGGCTGACTCCGGAATCGCTGGGCGCGCTGATCGCGCTATACGAACACAAGGTATTCGTCCAGGGCAGCTTGTGGAATATAAACTCCTTCGATCAATGGGGTGTTGAATTGGGCAAGGAACTGGCACGGCAATTGCTTGACGATAGCGATAACGACGACGATGGCCACAAAGAACTCGACGCCGGCGCGAAACTCCTGCTCGACCGGCTCCCCCGACGCAGCTCTGAATAAGTCAGAGCTTCCGCGAAGATGAACTGAACCCATGCCTGGTGAGAAAGACATATACCTTTTCAACGAAGGTACGGCAGAACACGCGTATCGTTGGCTCGGAGCGCAAGCCTGCACGGTCGGCGGCAAGGCCGGCGTGCGTTTCGCGGTCTGGGCGCCCGGCGCGAGCCGGGTTTCCGTTGTCGGCGACTTCAACGGCTGGGACGGCAACCGCAATACCATGCAGCCGATTTTCAGTTCGGGCGTGTGGGAAACATTCGTCCCGGAAGCGCACGATCACGATCTGTACAAGTTCGAAATCATTGATTCCAATGGAAATCTGCTGCCGCTGAAAGCCGACCCGTATGCGCGCGGGATGCAGCATCCGCCGGATAACGCTTCCAGAATAATGCTGGAAGAGGACTTTCGCTGGAGCGACCGGCATTGGCTCGAAGCCCGCGACAGCGGAGACTTGTTGCGGCGGCCGGTTTCGATCTACGAAATTCACGCCGGATCCTGGCGGCGCAAGCTGGAGCACGACAATCGCTATCTGAGTTACCTGGAACTGGCGCAGGAACTGATTCCCTATGTGCTCGACATGGGATTTACGCATATTGAACTCATGCCGATCAGCGAGTTTCCCTTTGACGGCTCCTGGGGCTACCAGCCCGTCGGCATGTTCGCGCCGAGCATTCGTTTCGGTACTCCGAACGAATTGAAACATTTCATCAACGAATGCCATCGCCAGAATATCGGTGTGCTGCTGGACTGGGTGCCGGGGCATTTTCCCAGCGATTCCCATGGTCTGGGCCGATTCGACGGCAGTTGTCTTTACGAGCACGAGGACGTCCGCCAGGGATTCCATCCGGAGTGGAATACGCTGGTCTTCAACTATGGCCGCGCTGAAGTCGTCAGTTATCTGCTCAGTAACGCGAATTTCTGGATCGAGGAATTTCACGTCGACGGACTGCGCGTGGACGCGGTAGCTTCCATGCTCTATCTCGACTACAGCCGGGAAGAGGGCGAATGGCTGCCCAACCGGCATGGCGGCCGTGAAAACCTCGAAGCCGTCGAACTGCTGCGCCAGGTGAACGCCAGCGTGTATCGCAGGCATCCGGGCATAATGATGATTGCCGAGGAATCCACCGCCTGGCCCGGCGTCAGCAATCCGGTGGACATGGGCGGACTCGGCTTCGGCTACAAATGGAACATGGGCTGGATGAACGACACTTTGCAATACATGCAGCGAGACCCTGTTCACCGCAAGTACCACCATCACGAAATGACTTTCGGAATCCTGTACGCCTGGAGCGAGAAATACGTGCTCCCGCTGAGTCATGACGAAGTCGTGCACGGCAAGGCTTCATTACTGGAAAAGATGCCCGGCGACGACTGGCAGAAATTTGCCAATCTGCGCGCTTATTACGGTTTCATGTGGGCTCAGCCCGGCAAGAAACTGCTGTTCATGGGCGGTGAATTCGGTCAACGCAGCGAGTGGAACCACGACGCCAGCCTGGACTGGCACTTGCTCGAACACGCGAGCCATCGCGGCCTGTTGCAACTGGTCAGGGATCTGAATTTCCTCTATCGGCGCACGCCCGCGCTGTTCGAACGCGACATATCGCCCGAAGGGTTCGAGTGGGTACAGGCCGACAACAGCCAGTTATCGGTCTTCGCCTGGCTGCGGCGCGGCGACGACGACGTATTACTGGCGGTATCCAATATGACCCCGGAATGTCACTTGCACTATCGGCTGGGCGCGCCCGAGCCGGGCCGCTATAGGGAGATGCTCAATACCGACGCCGAAGTATACGGCGGTAGCGGGCAAGGCAATGGCGGCGGCGTCTGGAGCCAGGACATCCCATGGGACGGCCAGCCCTGTTCGGTGGTGGTAACGCTGCCGCCGCTGGCCACGGTGCTGTTTTTGCATGACGGAAGTTGATGACGGGCCTTGATGACGGGAAGGTATAGACGCATCGAAGCGGGCGATCCCAACATATTGGGCGCGCGCTTCGATGGCGAAGGAACGCGATTCGCGCTGTACTCGGCTCATGCCGAGGCAGTCGAGTTGTGCCTTTACGACGAGCGCGGGGAGAAGCCGGCTGGCCGGGTGTTTCTGCCGGAACGCACGCACGGCGTCTGGCACGGGTACATCCCCGGACTGCAAGCGGGAACCTGCTACGGCTATCGTGTCTACGGCCCTTATGCGCCCCATGCGGGCCATCGGTTCAATCCGGCGAAATTGTTGCTCGATCCCCATGCCAGGGCCATGGCGGGCGAGTTCCGCCCCGACCCTTCTCATTTCGGCTACGAACCGGGCCATCCCGAACTCGATCTCTCGCCTGACCGGCGCGACAACGCGGACCACATGCCGAAGGCGGTCGTAACCGCCGGACCCGCGTCCGCGCCTGTTCATCGCCGGCCGCTTACGCCCTGGCCGCAGACCGTCATATACGAATGTCACGTAAAGGGCTTCACCCGGCTTCACCCGGATGTCCCGGAACCCTTGCGCGGCACCTTTGCGGGGCTGGCTCAGCCCAGGGTCATCGCCTATCTGAAAGCGCTCGGAATCACTTCGGTGGAGTTGATGCCGGTACACGCATTCATCAGCGAACCCAATGTGCTGGATAAGGGACTGGTGAATTACTGGGGCTATAACAGCCTGAATTTTTTCAGTCTTCATTCCGCCTATCTCGGCGCCGCCGGCGCCGCCGGCTTTCGTGAGATGGTCGATCGCTTTCACGACGCCGGCCTGGAAGTCATTCTCGACGTGGTCTACAACCACACCTGCGAAGGCGATCACCTGGGCCCGACGCTCAGTTTCAAGGGCATAGACAATCTGACCTACTACCAGTTGTTACCCGGCGACAGGCGTTTCTATGTCAACGACAGCGGTTGCGGAAACACGCTCAACATCGCGCATCCCCAGGTGCTGCGGCTGATCATGGACAGCCTGCGCTACTGGGCCGGTGAAATGGGAGTCGACGGCTTCCGTTTCGATCTGGCAGCCATTCTGGGCCGCCAGGAACGCGGTTTCGATCCGATCGCGCCGTTTTTCCAGACTCTGGCCCAGGACCCTGTGCTTGCCGGAGTCAAATTGATCGCCGAACCCTGGGATATCGGCCCTGGCGGCTATCAACTCGGCGGATTTCCCGCCGGCTGGAGCGAGTGGAACGACCGCTATCGTGATACCATTCGCCGCTTTTGGCGCGGTGACCCGGAGCAGTTGCCGGAACTCGCCCGCCGCCTGCACGGCTCGGGCGACCTGTTCGAACATGCCGGGCGCCGGTCCTGGGCGAGCATCAACTACGCCGCTTCCCACGACGGCTTCACAATGCGCGATCTCGTCAGTTTCGAGCAGCGCCACAACGAAGCGAACCATGAACGGAACCGGGATGGGCACGGCAGCAATTACGGCGACAACCAGGGCGTGGAAGGTCCGACCGACGATCCCGAGGTCGATGCGAGGCGCTGGCGCCGGCAGCGAAACCTGTTGACGACCCTGGCCGTATCGCATGGCGTGCCGATGATTGCCGCGGGAGACGAGTTCGGCCGCGGCCAGTCAGGCAACAACAATGCCTGGTGTCACGACAGCCGCCTGAACTGGATCGACTGGGAAGGAATAACGCCCCAGGGCGAGTCCCTGCGGCAATTCACTTGCAGGTTACTGGATTTGCGGCGGCGCTTCCCGGCCCTGCAGGCCGGAGAATACCGGCATCGCCCCGACGGAACCGGCGACGACGGCATACAGTGGCTGACCGGTCAGGGAAATCAGATGAGCGACGAAAACTGGCATGAGCAGGAACGCCGGGTGCTTGGCTACCTGCTGACCGAAGGCGGCGAACCGGACTCGCGGCGCCTGCTGGTCATCTTCAATGCCTCGCAACATGCCGAGAGTTTCCGCTTGCCGGACCGGCCCGAAGGAATCTGGAAGATGGTTATAAGTACGGCCGAAATCGAACAGAAAAATGCGGAAGCGGAATTTTCCGCCGGCGCCAGCATCGAACTGCCCGCCCAATCGATCGGAATTCTCGGCAATCCGCCCCTTGAATCAGGCGAGCCTGCGGAAAAGGGCGACCCGTCATGAAGGAAAATTCGCATGCGCCTGTCGACTCGGCCGAAGACATCGGCCGCGATCTGAAACGCCATTTCGAGTTCACGCTCGGCCGCGACGAGATCGGCGATTCCCACCATTACCTGTATACCGCACTGGCAATAACCGTGCGCGACCGCATGATCGGCCGCTGGCGCGCCACGCGCGAACGCTACCGCCGGGAAAAAGTGAAACGCGTAAGCTATCTGTCCATGGAATTCCTCATGGGTCGTACGCTGACCAACGCCATGCTCAACTTGCGGATCGAAGATGAAGTGCGGGAAGCGGTCAAGGCCTATTCCTGCCAACTGGAGCACCTTGAGAACGAGGAAGCCGACGCCGGTCTCGGCAACGGTGGACTCGGGCGGCTGGCGGCCTGCTTTCTGGACAGTTGCGCAACGCTGGAAATTCCTGTCACGGGTTACGGCATCCGTTACGAATACGGCATGTTCCGACAGACGATCCAGGACGGCAGCCAGGTGGAACAGCCCGACCCCTGGCTGCGTTACGGCAATCCGTGGGAAATCGAGAGCCCCGACGCCAGCAGACTGGTCAAGTTCTTCGGCCGTCTCGAAAAACAGGTCGACGAGTCCGGCGAATTGCAGGTGCGCTGGGTCGATACCACGGACGTGCTCGCCGTCCCCTACGACCTGCCGATTCCCGGTTACCGCAACGAAACGGTAAATACCTTGCGCTTGTGGAAGTCCGAAGCGACCGACAAGTTCAATCTGGAAGAATTCAACGCAGGCAGCTACACCGACGCGGTCGCGGCAAAAAATCTCGCCGAGCAGATCACCATGGTGCTCTACCCCAACGACGCCAGCGAGGCCGGCAAGGAATTGCGTCTGCGGCAGCAATATTTCCTGGCTTCGGCGAGCTTGCAGGACGTGATCTGGCGCTGGCGCCGGGATCATGGCGAGGATTTCAGCGGCTTTGCGGAAAAATGCGTGTTCCAGTTGAACGATACTCATCCCACGGTAGCCATCGCCGAACTGATGCGTCTGCTCATGGACGACCACGGGCTGGGCTGGGACGAAGCCTGGGACATTACTTCGAGTTGCATGGCCTACACCAACCACACCTTGCTGCCGGAAGCGCTCGAAGTCTGGCAGGTCAGCCTGTTCGAGCAGTTGCTGCCGCGCCTGCTCGACATCGTTTATGAAATCAACGAACGTTTCCTGGCCGCGGTGGAAGATCGATGGCCTGGTGACGCCGAGCGCCGCGAACGCATGTCGATCATTGGCGGCGGCGACTGGCCCGTAGTGCGAATGGCCTATCTCGGCATCGTCGGCAGTTACTCGGTCAACGGCGTCTCCGAATTGCACAGCGATCTGCTGACCCGAACCCTGTTTCGGGATTTCTTCGAATTGTGGCCCGGCAAGTTCAACAGCAAGACCAACGGCGTCACTCCCAGGCGCTGGCTGGCCCATTGCAATCCGGGCTTGAGCGAGTTGATCACCGAAACGATCGGTGACGGCTGGGTCCGCGATCTGGAACAACTGCAAGCCTTGCGCGCCCATTCCAACGACAGCGAATTCAGCCGCCGCTTCATGGTCGTAAGGCATGAGAACAAGGCGCGCCTGGCGGACCTCGTGCGGCGCGAATGCAAAGTCGAATTCGATGCCGAGTGGCTGTTCGACGTGCAGGTGAAACGGATTCACGAATACAAGCGGCAACTGCTGAACGTGTTGCACATCGTTCATGTGTACGATCGCGTAATGCGCGGTGAAACCGCCGGCTTGCAGCCGCGCTGCGTCCTGTTCGGCGGCAAGGCGGCGCCGGGCTATGTCATGGCCAAGCGCATCATCAAGCTGATCAACAACGTCGCTGCCGTGGTCAACCGCGAAAAGGCCTGCAAAGACTGGTTGCGGGTGGCGTTCCTGCCGGATTACCGGGTCACGTCCATGGAGGTGATCTGCCCAGGCACGGATCTGTCGGAACAGATTTCCACCGCCGGCAACGAAGCTTCGGGCACCGGTAACATGAAATTCATGATGAATGGGGCGGTTACGATCGGAACCCTTGACGGCGCCAATATCGAAATCCTCGAGGCGGTGGGCGAGGAGAACTTTTTCCTGTTCGGACTGACCGCGAATGAGGTGCGCGAGGCGCGCCTGTCATATCGGCCCGATGAAATCATCGCCGGCGACAGCGATCTCGCACAAGTGATGAATCTGATAAATAGCGGACATTTCGATCTGGCCGAGCCCGGCCTGTTTCAGGATATCATCGCCGCCGTTCTCAGCCCCCATGAGCCCTGGATGACAGCCGGGGATTTCCGCGAGTACGTGGAAGCCCAGGGCCGGGCCGGAGCGGCATTCGCGGACAAATCGCGCTGGTCGCGGATGAGCATTGCGAATGTGGCGTCCAGCGGCCGCTTTTCCAGCGATCGTACCATCAGGGATTATCGGGACGGTATCTGGTTCGCCAACGACAAGAAGTAACCAATCACCGGAGGCAAGACCGTTGCAGAAACCATTGCAAGGCAGATCACCCCGAAGCCGTCTGACGCGCGCAACCCTGGCCCTGATACTGGCGGGCGGACGCGGCTCCCGACTGTATGAACTGACCAACTGGCGGGCGAAGCCGGCGCTGTATTTCGGCGGCAAGTACCGCATTATCGACTTCCCGCTGTCGAATTGCGTCAACTCCGGCATCCGCCGCATCGGTGTTTTGACCCAGTACAAGGCGCATTCGCTGGTTCGGCACCTGGTGCGCGGCTGGAGCCATTTCAAAAAGGAATTCGGGGAATTCGTCGAAGTGCTGCCGGCTTCGCAGCGATACTCCGACGACTGGTACCAGGGCACGGCGGACGCGATCTATCAGAATCTCGATATCATCCGTGCCGAACAGCCGGAATTTGTA
Organism: Pseudomonadales bacterium; assembly: GCA_963666325.1. Classification (GTDB taxonomy): domain Bacteria; phylum Pseudomonadota; class Gammaproteobacteria; order Pseudomonadales; family Pseudohongiellaceae; genus UBA9145. Next base: position 2,537,527 of record OY762706.1, on the reverse strand, counting down.
ATGATTCTGTCCGGTGATCATATTTACCAGATGGATTATTCCCAGATGCTAATGGACTTCGCGAAAAGCGGCGCCGACATGACGGTCTGCTGCCTGGAAGTGCCGGTGGAGGAAGCGGCAAATGCCTATGGCGTCATGCAGATCGACGAAAACAACCGGGTAATCGGCTTCGAGGAAAAACCCGCAAACCCCACCCCGATTCCCGGTAGCGACAAGCTTACCCTGGCTTCGATGGGCAATTATGTTTTTCGCACGGAGTTCCTGTTCGAACAGCTCATAAAGGATTCGAGGAATCCCGCGTCGAGTCACGATTTCGGCAATGACATCATTCCCTCGCTGATCGGCGACCACCATGTCAGGGCTTTCGCCTTTCGTAACGAGGAGACCGGCGAGCGCGCCTATTGGCGCGATGTCGGCACGCTGGATGCGTTCTGGCAGGCGAACATGGAAATGATCAGCGCCGAACCGCGTTTAAATCTCTATGATCCGCACTGGCCGCTCTGGACCTACCAGGAGCAATTGCCGCCGGCAAAATTCGTCTTTGACGATGAAGACCGCCGCGGCATGGCGGTGGATTCCATGGTTTCCGGCGGCTGTATCATTTCCGGCGCCGTGGTGCGGCGATCCTTGCTGTTCAGCAGCGTCCGCGTGCGTTCCTACGGCACCGTGGAGAACTCAGTGATCTTGCCCGGCGCCGATATCGGCCGGAATTGCCGCCTGAAAAACACGGTGGTCGACCGGGGCTGCTGGGTTCCCGACGGCATGGTGATCGGCCACGACCGGGAACAGGACATCGCCAGCGGTTTCCGCGTTTCACAAAACGGCGTGGTTCTCGTGACCCGGGGCATGTTGGGGCAGCCAGAGGGCTACGTTTGAACACGAGGCGCCAACGTCATTCTGCGCGCAGCGAAGCGAAGTCGCAGAATCTTCCCGGATTTCGCGTTGCCGCCGACGAGATTCCGCGACTTCGCGCGGAATGACAGGGAGGGGAGAAGAACGAGATGACAGCGGTCAAGACCATCCACACCAATCCATTCGCCGGCCAGAAACCCGGCACTTCGGGCTTGCGCAAGAAAGTTGCCGAGTTCAAGCAACCACATTATCTGGAGAATTTCGTCCAGGCGATTTTCAACATGCTCGGCGATTGCCGGGGCAAGCGGTTGGCGGTCGGCGGCGACGGGCGCTATTACAATCGCCAGGCAATCCAGATCATCGCCAGGATGGCGGCTGCCAACGGCTTCGGCAAATTGCTGATCGGGCGGGACGGGCTCTTCTCGACTCCGGCGATGTCCTGCGTAATTCGCAAGTACGAAACCGACGGCGGCATCATCCTCTCGGCGAGCCACAATCCCGGCGGACCGGACGCGGATTTCGGCGTGAAGTTCAACGGCGCCAACGGCGGCCCCGCGCCGGAAGCGGTGACCGGGAATATCTACCGGGAAACCCTGTCCATCGACAAGTATCTGACGATCGAAGCCGACGATATTGAACTCGGAAGGGTCGGGCGGAGGGAACTCGGGGGTATGGAAATCGAGATCATCGATCCCGTTGCCGACTATGCGGAGCTGATGTCCTCGATCTTCGATTTCGAAAAGATTTCCCAGTTACTCACCAACCGCCGCTTCCACATGTGCTTCGACGCCATGCACGCGATCACCGGCCCCTACGCCAGGGCGATTCTGGAAGATCGGCTTGGCGCGGAGCCTGGGACCGTGATCAACGGCGCGCCCGACGAGAGTTTCGGCGGCGGACATCCGGACCCGAACCTGGTTCATGCGCGTGAACTGGTCGAACGAATGAATGGCGACGCGCCACTGGCCTTCGGCGCGGCTTCGGACGGAGACGGCGACCGCAACATGGTGCTGGGCAGCGGTTTCTACATCAATCCCTGCGATTCTCTCGCGGTGCTGGCCGCCAATGCCGGACTTGTTCCGGCTTATCAGGAGGGCCTTGCGGGCGTGGCGCGGTCCATGCCGACGAGCCGTGCGCTGGACCGGGTGGCGCAGGTTCTGGAAATCCCCTGTTACGAGACGCCGGTCGGCTGGAAGTTTTTCGGCAATCTGATGGACGCGGACAAGATCACGATCTGCGGTGAGGAAAGCTTCGGCGCCGGCTCGAATCATGTCAGGGAAAAAGACGGCTTGTGGGCGGTGCTGTTCTGGCTCAATATCATCGTGGAGTCGCGCAAACCGGCGCGTTCCATCGTGCGGGAGCACTGGCAGCGATTCGGCCGCGATTATTTCACCCGGCACGATTTCGAAGGACTCGACTCCGGGCGGGCGGGAGAAATGATCAGCCGTCTGCGCGAAGGAGTATCGGGACTCGTGGGCCGGCAGGCAGGAGAGTTGAGCATTCAGGCCGCGGACGATTTCGCCTACACCGATCCGGTCGACGGCGGCGTCAGCGAAAAGCAGGGCGTGCGTATTTTCTTCAATGACGGCAGCCGCGCGATTTTCCGCCTGTCCGGCACCGGCACGTCGAACGCGACCTTGCGCCTGTATTGCGACAAGTACGAAACCGATCCGGCGCTCCTGGGGCTCGATACCCAGCGAATGCTCGCGCAAACCCTGCAAGCGGCCGGCGAAATTGCCGGCATAGCCGAATTCACCGGACGAACGGCGCCTGATGTGATTACCTGATCGCGGGTGGCAGTGACGTGAAAATCTGCATGCTTGCCGCTGAAAACGGCTCGATTCCCGGCGCGAAAATCGGCGGTCTCGGTGATGTTGCAAGGGATATTCCCCGGGCGCTGGCAGGGATCGGGCACGAAATCGACGTCGTCATGCCCGGCTACCAGCGCTTCGCCGAATCGACCGGCGCCGAACCACGGCGCCCGCTCAAGGTCCGGTTTCGCGGGGCAACGCTTCAGGTTGAAGTCAGTCAATTGCGTGATGAGGACAGCGGCGTTTGCTGCTGGCTGCTCGATCATCCGCTGTTCGCTGTCGGCGGGGCGGGCCGGATCTATTGCGACGATCCGCCGGAGCGCCCGTTCGCTTCCGACGCGTCCAAGTTCGCACTGTTCGGCGCCGTGGCCTGTCAATTGTTGGCCGAGGATCGGCTGGGAGAAGTCGACGTCATTCATCTGCACGACTGGCACGCTGCCTTCGCCGCCTTGCTGGCCCGCTTCGACCCGCGTTACGCGCGCCTCGCCGACGCCCGGCTGGTAGTCACGATCCACAATCTGGCCATGCAAGGCATCCGGCCCTTCGCCCATGACGACTCTTCGCTGGACGCCTGGTTCCCGGGGCTGAATTTCAAGAGGAAGGCAATAGCCGATCCCCGATATCCGAACTGTTTCAATCCGCTGCGCGCGGCGATCAATCTCTGCGACAAGGTGCATACGGTCTCGCCTGCCTACGCCAGGGAAATCCGCAAGAGCAACCAGCCCGAGATCGGATTCCATGGCGGCGAAGGTCTCGAACGCGACCTGCAGCGTGCCCATCGGGCAGGCAGATTGAGCGGTATCCTCAACGGTTGCGAATACGGCGAGCCCGATCTCGCATTGCCTTCATCGGAAGGACTTGTCGATGCAGCAAGGCAACAGGTATTTCACTGGATCGGTGACGGCCCCCAGGTGGAAAGCGCCCATTTCATTGCCCTTGAGCGGCTCGCGCAATGGCGCGAACGACCGCCGGCGCACTGGATAACGTCGATTTCGCGGCTGACGCCACAGAAAACGGCGTTGTTCGAGGTGGCAATGGAAAACGGCAGGACTTGCCTGGAAAATATCCTCGCAGAGCTGCCGCCGGATCACGTTTTCGTCTTGCTGGGAAGTGGTGATGAGGAGATCGAAGGCTTTTTCACCCGCTGCGCCTCCCGTCACGAAAATTTCCTGTTTCTCAAAGGCTATTCCGAGCCCTTGTCGCAGACTATCTACGCAATTGGCAGCCTCTTTCTGATGCCGAGTTCCTTCGAGCCTTGCGGCATCGGCCAGATGCTGGCCATGCGCTCGGGCCAGCCTTGTCTCGCGCATCGCGTCGGCGGCCTGAAAGACACGATCGAAAACAATGTCGACGGTTTCACTTTTACCGGCCGCGACCAGGCCCATCAGGCCGCCGCCTTCGTCCGCAAATTCAGACAGGCGCTGTCGCTGAAGCGCCGCTCGCCGGGGCGCTGGGAAGACATCTGCCGGGCAGCCGCCGCCCGCAGATTCAGTTGGGAGGATTCGGCGCGAGAGTATTGCGAGCAGCTATATGGCGACTTTACAGCAAGATTGACTGTAGTGTCTTCTTCGGAATGAGCAGATTGAAATTGAAGAAACTGGATTGAGCAGAGTGGAAAAGATTCGAATATTTGTCAGCAGCGTGCAAAATGAATTCGTGTCAGAACGGGCAGCATTGCGCGACTATGTTCGAAGCGATGCTCTGCTTAGACAATTTTTCGATGTATTCCTGTTTGAGGACTTCCCGGCATCCGATCATCGACCTGATCAACTTTATTTGGGGGAAGTAAAAGATTGCGAAATATACCTGGGAATTTTTGGAAATGAATACGGATTTGAGCATTCCTCCGGTGTATCGCCAACGGAACAGGAGTTTGACCTCGCAACAAGTTTGGGCAAACAGCGACTGATCTTTATCAAGAGAACAAATGCAAGCTCGCGTAAAGGTAAAATGCAGGCACTTATCGACAAGGCGGAGACTAATGTAGTTCGCAGGAAATTCACTGGGGTAGAAGACCTGAAGATTGAGCTTTACACTGCCTTGGTGGAGTATCTGGGAATCAGGGAATTATTGCGACACAGCCCATTTGATATGGCGCATTGTGACGGCTCCAATTTTGACGATCTGGATTTTGATCAGATTCATAGATTTATCCGTGCTGCACGTGAAACCAGGCAGTTTCCGCTTGGCGAAAATTCGTCACCGGAAGACTTGCTTCGACATTTGAATCTGTTGAACAAGGATCGATTGACCAACGCCGCTATTCTTCTGTTTGGCAAGGATCCGCAGAGATTTTTGCGCTCTTCGGAAGTCAAGTGCGCACATTTTCACGGGACAAAAACAACCAAGCCGATCCCCTCTTTTCAGATCTATCAGGGGACGGTCTTTCAGATGGTGGATCAGGCTGTTGATTTTGTACTGAGCAAGATTGCTTTCTCGGTGGGTACCCGAGCAGAGCATACTCAGATTCCCAGGGCTTACGAGATTCCAAAAGAGGTCGTTACTGAAGCCATCGTTAATGCGGTTGCACACAGGGATTATACAGATAGTGCCAGCGTACAGGTTATGTTGTTCTCAGACCGACTGGAAGTCTTGAATTCCGGGAGCCTGCCAACATCGCTCACTGTGGATAATCTCAGTGAACCGCATCAGTCAGTTCCAGGGAATCCCTTATTGGCGAAGTCAATGTATTTGAGTGGCTATATCGAACAAATGGGAACCGGAACGGTTGACATGATAGAACGGTGCGTTGCAGCAGGATTGCGGGAACCTGAATTTGTTTCGGCGAATAATTTCATTGCGAGAATCAAGCGACCTGCCGCGAAGGGCACACAAATTGGGCTCCCGTTTGTTATCGACGTGCATTGTAATGGTGAACCAATTGAGGATGCTGGCGTTCTGGTTCTGTTTCCCAACAAGACCTGGAAGCAATCCAAAACAGATATTAGCGGGAAAGCCGAAGTTCATTTACATGATCCAAGTCAGCAAATGACAGTATTCGCGGCTAAAGAAGGATTCTTACCACATTTGGAACGAAAATGGATGCCAGCGGATCGTGCACTTAGTATCCGATTGAACGAGTCACCGAATGGTGGTTCCGCAATATTTGCTGAGTCTACCGGCTACGTGCCTGGGCTTGCGGGAAGGCTGAATCCGATATTGGATACTCAAGGACGCAAGTATTTATATGCCGAAAACGTGGCAATCAATGGAGGCAAGACCCAGCCTGTGCATATTGAATTTGAGGAAGAGCTTCTGTTGACGGATTCCAGTGGAAATGAGTTTGCTGTGAGCTTTGTTTCTATTGAAGGAAAATCGGCACTTCTTTCGTATCGAAGATCGGCGGAACTAATCGATCATACGCAACAGAAGCCGAGACATGATTCTGATCAATTTTCAAGCTCAGGAAGTGCCCCCGAAGTCACCCCCGAAGTCACCCCCGAAGTCACCCCCGAAGTCACCCCCGAAGTCACCCCCGAAGTCACCCCCGAAGTCACCCCCGAAGTCACCCCCGAAGTCACCCCCGAAGTCACCCCCGAAGTCACCCCCGAAGTCACCCCCGAAGTCACCCCCGAAGTCACCCCCGAAGTCACCCCCGAAGTCACCCCCGAAGTTTCAAGACTTTTGGATGCCATAGACGGTGAAATGAGACGGATTGAAATCCAGGAGAAGCTTGGGTTAAGCGACGAAAAGCATTTTCGCGCAAGATACCTGAAGCCAGCCATTGAGGCGGAACTGATAGAAATGACAATTCCCGACGCTCCGACAAGCAGCCACCAAAAGTATCGCCTGACGAATAAGGGCCACGCCGCACTCAAAATATAATACTTGGTGTCTGATCGAATTTGACTACAGCGTAATACCGCTGCCCGCAGATTCAGTTGGCTGGCGGCCGCTCTGCCGGCTGAGCTCAGCGAGCAGATCCCAGTCGATACTTTCGAATTCCGCCTCGCTCAACCGCCAACTCCAGTTGCCGGTGGTCGTTCCCGGGACATTGATGCGCGCCCGGGAAGGAAGCGCCAGCAGATCCTGGACGCTGACGATAGCGGTTCGCGCCCGCGAAGACATGACCAGTTCGAGCAAGCGCGTCACATTTTCTCCAATATCTTCGCTATAGCTGATGTGATGAAACAGCCGCCACTTCACCGCCTCGTCGCAATCCTCTTCCAGCCAGCCGCGTGCGGTATTGTTGTCATGCGTGCCCAGATAGGCCACCGAGTTTTCGCGATGGTTCTGCGGCAGATAAGGATTGTCGTCGTGATCGTCGACGAAGGCGAACTGCATCACCAGCATCCCAGGCAGGCCGTAACGATCCCGCGCTTGCACGACATCCGGAGTGATCGTGCCCAGATCTTCCGCGACGACGGGGAATTGCGGGTAAGCCGATTTCAGCGCGTCGAACAGTTCATGGGTAGGAACCTGGCGCCAGTGCCCGTGCATGGCGTTTTCACAGGGAACCGGAACCTCCCAGCATTGCACCAGGCCCCGGAAATGGTCGATGCGAACGATATCGAAACGGTCGAACAGGGCACCCATGCGCTCCACCCACCAGGCAAAACCTTGCCTTTGAAGTTCCTGCCAGTCGTACAGGGGGTTGTTCCAGAGTTGCCCGTCCGGGCTGAAATAATCCGGTGGAACGCCTGACACCGCCGTCGGCCGCTTGTCCTGATCAAGCTGATAGATTTCGCTGTTGGCCCAGACATCGGCGCTTTCGAGGTTCGAATAGATGGGCATGTCGCCGAAGATCAACAGGCCTCTTTCGTTGCAATAGCTCTTGAGCCGCTGCCATTGCCGGAAGAAAAAGTACTGCAGGATTTGCCAGCGCTCGATTTCCCTTGCCAGCCGCCGGCGCGCATCCGCGAGCGCGGCCAAGTCGCGGTCACGCAGTCCGGCCGGCCAATCGGCCCAGGATTTGCCGGGGAATTCCGCCGTCAGCGCCATGAAAAGCGAGTAATCGTCCAGCCAGTTTTGCTGCTGCCTGCGAAAGTCCTCGAATTCGTTCCGGCCGCCGCTTGCCGCGAATCGGGCGCTGGCTAATTCCAGCGCCGCCATCTTGAAACGCGTCACCGCTTCATAATCAACTTCCCGGGGCGGCAAGTCCTGGGGAGGGAACAACTCATCGTCCGTCAACAGTCCTGCACCGGCGAGAGCCACCAGGTCGATCAACAAGGGATTTCCGGCGAAGTTCGAGCTGCTGTCATAAGGCGACCCGCCGGCCTGGGAATTTGGCGGATTGAGCGGCAGCACCTGCCAATAACTCTGTCCGGCCGCCTGCAATCGATCTGCGAACCGATAGGCGTGTTCGCCGAAATCGCCGATACCGAATCGCGACGGCAGCGAGAAAATCGGCAGCAGCGCGCCACTCGCCCTTGTTGCCGGCGGCATCAAAATAGACTCATTGTGCAATTCATTCCTTGATGGATTTCATGGGAGTCCGCGCTGAACGGCTCCAGACTATTCCGCGCCCGTTTCGAACGCCGTCGCGGGTATCATGTCTTCAATACGTTTCAGCACCACTCCGGCGCGTTGCGCGAGTTCGGCATCTGAGGCGCTGCTGACGGGATGCTCGATTACCGCGAACGGGTAGCCGGGCAAGCCGAGCACCCGCGCCATCAATTCCGCCGCGGAAACAAAGCGGGTCGTCATCACCGCAACCGCCGGCGTTTCCGCCATTTCGGCGCTGACCGCGTCATGCAGACTGCACGACGAACAACTGCCTCAGTCGCCCAGCCCGGTGATGGCAAGATTCCAGTTTCTGGCCTCATCGATAATGTCCTGCTCCGCCGGCGCGCTGTAATTAGCCTTGGTGCGATGCACAACTTCCGCGACCTGGAACCGCTCCCGCAACAGCCGGTCGAGATGAGCGAAGAAGCCGGTGGTTCCCTCCTTGCCGTTGGAGATGAAGCCGACAGTCGCCCCCTCAAGGGAAGCCGGCCGCGGCGCCGGATTTCTGTCGGCGCCGTGGGTCTCGCTCGTCGGATCAAGCACGCGAATCGTCATCTCTGCCTCAGGAATGCAAGCACATCTTCAGCGGATTGCTCCGTTGCCTCCATCTGAATCAAATGGCCAACGTCTTCATAGATCTTCAATTCGCTATTGGGCAACAAGTCGTGAGCCCTGTTGCACACATCGGGCGGCACCAGCGCGTCTTCCATCCCGCAAAGCAACAACACAGGTTGCTCGATTTCGTGAGCCCGCGGCGCCAAATCCTCCTCGATATCCATGGTGGCCAAAGCTTGGCGGAACATGAGCGTTATCGCGTAGCGGTTTCCCTCATGCCGCAATATCCTTCCGAATTCGGCTACTAATTCAGGTGTCACGCTATCCGGGTCCGCGTACATCGTTTGAAGCGCGGCTTCCACCGCCCATGGCGAGCCAATCCTGCCCAGTAATCGCTCCGTTATGGACAAGGACTTGTCGTTCAGTACGCCCTCAAGGTCGAGCTGATCTTCAAAAAACACACCCTCCAAATCATAGCCGCCTTCAGGTGGAATTCCTTCCGGGCCGACCAGGATCATGGCGTTGACCTGCTCGGGGTATGAGAGCGCGTACTGAAGCGCCACGCCGCCTCCCATTGAATGACCTGCCATGGTAAAGCTGTCCACTCCCAGTTCATTTAGCAGTTCGCCTACTGACTGAACCATGTCCTGTCGAGTATACCGGTCGCTTGCCGTTCGTCCGGTCAGGCCATGCGCAGGCAGGTCCATGGAGATCATGCGGTAATCGTCTTGCAGCCAGGGCGTCCAGTATTCCCAGTTCTGAAGCGAACCGTAGCCACCATGCAGCAGCACGATGACGGGCCCACTCATGTTTCCCTGGTCGCGGTAGTGCATGTTCGCGCCCATGGGCAACTCGATGAACTCGGATTCCTCATTGATGTATTGGCTGAGTTCCTCTCGCGCAAGATCAGACCGAAACAGCAGCGCCCAGGCCCCGATGACCAGCAATGCGACTATTGCGGCAAGACCGACGAGTATCTTTTTCAACATGGTCGTTCAACAGTTGTGGTGGGCTTGCGGCCAATGCGAACCGCCCTGTGCAAGAGAATGTAATCCAGTTCCGTATCTTGCGCCAACTTGGCCGGAATATAGCTTCTCCACTTTTCCCAAAGAAATATATTAATTGTTTTAGGCGCCAAAAGAAATTAATATGCTTCATTTTAGAAAAAAGCAATTTACAGGTTTCTTTGATGAAGTCGATTTTGAATCAGCTCAAAGCCCGCAGAATCGCGTTGGGACTTAAGCAGCACGACATGTTTTTGCGCATCGGCGTTTCGCGCCAGCAATACCAGCAACTGGAGTCCAGAGGCAATCCTCGGCTGAATACGCTCGAACTTGTCGCAAAAGGGCTCAAAAGTCAGCTAATGTTGATTCCCGAGGAAGACCTGGTCACGGTGCAAGCCGTTCTTGCGGGCGTGCGCCTGGCTGACGAGGGCGCCTATGCTTTAGCTGGTCAATCGAACGACCCCCAGCCGCTGTCAGACGACCCTTGGCGGGGCATGCTTGGGGATGACGAATGAAAGACGATAAGGGCAACACAGCTAGTCTGCTCCGGTTACGTATCCACGATTGGCTGCTGGGCTATCTTGCGGGATTCGAAAACGGCCGGAACGTGTTGCACTTCGCTGACGAATACAGGAGCGACCCGAACCGTCCAACCTTCAGTCTTATCACGCATCCGGAATTTGCACGTTCCGGAAAAACAATGGCGGAACCCTGGGCGCGGAATCAAAGACTCTACCCGACACTATCCAACCTGCTGCCGGAAGGAGATTTGAGAAAGCTGATCGCACAACGATTGAAAATTCACGTTGATGACGAGTTTCGTCTGTTGGCGTATCTCGGCAAGGACTTGCCGGGTGCTTTGATTGTCGAGCCGGCTGACCCGGCGGACATTCCTCCTGGAATTTTGAATCGTCTCGGTTACGCAAAAGCGAAACGGTTCGATATGAGTGAACGGGCAAATCAGTATTCGTTGGCAGGCGTCCAAATGAAATTTTCCATGGATGAGGAAAAAGACGGCCGCTTCAATACGTACGGGGGCGACGAGTTGGGGGGCTGGATTGTCAAAACGCCATCCGTAAAGCACAGAAATGTTCCACTCAATGAATTCACGGCAATGAGTCTGGCGGCCTTGTCAGGAATAGACATTCCTGAATTCAAATTGATTGAAGTGAGCAAACTGAAAAATCTTCCACGGACCAGTCTCCCGGAAGAGGAATTGGCCTTTGCGATCAGGCGATTTGATCGAAGTGGCAAACAACGCATTCACATGGAGGATTTCGCGCAAGTCCTGGCGAAGTACCCTCATGAAAAATATGATTCTGCCAACTACGAGCAAATCGGCAGAATAATTTATGAGTATTCTGGTGATGGATTGGCCGACGCGCAGCAATTTGCCCGGCGACTGCTGGTAAACATCCTGCTAGCCAATGGGGATGCCCATCTCAAGAACTGGAGCCTGTACTACCCGGATCAGTTGACACCAAGATTGTCACCTTCATACGACATCGTGACGACCAAGGTCTATTTCGAAGATGAACAGAGATTCGCCTTGAATCTCGGAAAAACAAAAAATTGGTATAGCGTGGGGATGGCCAATTTCAAATACTGGGCGGAAAAGTCCGGAATTCCATGGCGCACGATCAAGCCGCACTTGGACGATACGATGGAAAAGGCGCGCGAACTGTGGCCGAATGCACTAGCTGACTTGCCTATGGACCCGGTTCACCAGGCTGGTCTGAAAGCACATTGGGCCAAATTGCAAAGCGAGTTTCGGATCCAGACAGCATACAAGGCAGGAGGGCATTCATGAATTTCGCGGAGTATGCCAAGGCGCTTGGAGTGGCCGTATTTGTGCTGGTGCTCACCCTTGCCGCCAGTTTTCCCATGGTTGCGGTATACGCATATCTCATAGAGCCGGGCCATCCGCCGGAGTTTTATAGTGAAGCGGCTAACTGGATCGCTCCATGGTCTTCCTACATTCTGGGGCCCATTGCGTTTTTCGGTTGCAATTATTGGCTTTTGAAAACTGGCCGAGTGCGGTTTCCGTTGCGGTTCGCGGCAGCGACGATCGGGTTCTATCTATTTATAGATTGGGGCATGTTTCCCATACTGATCGATATACCATTGAGTTCATTTTTCACTGCTGCGATTTTGCTGTCGCTTATCGTCAAGGTAATCGCTGCATTTTGGGGCGCCAATCTTGGCATCGCCAAGCGGACAGCGCCGGATTGAATCGCCGGGGTTCGGTGGTCCTTAAGGAGTATCCGTGTCTGTCTTGAGCTGGATTATTTATATTCCGCTGCAAATCGTTTTTATTCCGTTTGCGATCTTCGGTGTCGTGCTGGTTGCCTACAAGCAACTGGTTATCAGCAAGAGGCTGGGCGTTTCCCAGTCCGCGATAGAAATTCTGAACGGTCGCTGGACCATGCACATTTTCGGCCTGCGGCCCGATAAGGCGAGCGCCGAACTGGCGGCCACATTACCGAACGATTCCCTGGCGGGGCTCTGGCTGTTCCTGTACCCGCGCGTGCCGGAACCGGGCTCGGAAAGTCTGCTGGATCTGATCACGGCGCGAACCTTGTATTTCGACCGGATTATCGAGTGGCAAATTGCACAGGTCGAACAATTTGTAATCATGGGTGCGGGTTACGACATGCGTGCGTACGGCGAATTCAATCGCGATGGCGTGGCTCTATTCGAAGTAGACCAGGCCGGCATGCAGCGGCATAAACGTGAATCGCTGAACAAGGCGGGCATGTCCTGTGAGCACGTCAAATTCGTGGAGGTCGATTTCAGCAAGGAGAACGCGTTCACGAAATTGCTTGAGGCAGGCTACGACCCGGGCAGGAAAACCCTCTTTCTCTGGGAAGGGGTTACTCTTTACCTGTCCGAGGCCGATGTCCGCAAAACCATGCGGGATGTCCGCGGTAATGCGCCGGCAGGCAGCATATTGCTCGCGGATATATACGCTGATCGCATCATCGAGCGCTTTCGGCGCGCCGCCACGGGCAAAGCGCTTGAATACGCCGAGGAAGGAGTCGACTTCAGCCTCGACTTCGCCAGTGATCATGAAGAGAAGTTATCCGCGTTTGTCGAAAGCGAATCGATGACGACAGGCGAGACTTTCTTCCTTGGGAGCAAAAATGTAAAAGGTCCCTTTGTGGCGGTTGTAGAAATGCGGATCGATTGAAATGACATATTCCAGCGGAAAGAAAAACCGGGCGTCGGCAATCTTGCTGGCGGTCGTGGGAACAATGGCGGGTGTTGCCTCAGCGCTTGGGGCGGAGCAGGCGGGCGGCAGGGGCGATGTGGACGATGCGAGAATCGTCGCATCTCCGGAAGTCGAACCCGGGAGTTGGCTGACTTACGGACAGACATACAAGGAACAGCGTTTCTCCCGACTGACACAGATCACACCGGACAACATAAACGACCTTGGCCTGGCCTGGACCCGCACGATCGGTGACTACAACATGCGCATGCAAGGCACGCCGCTGGTCGTGGACGGCGTAATGTACGTCACCAACGGCTGGAGCGTGGTGTATGCGCTCGACGCGGCCAATGGCGATGAGATCTGGCGTTACGACCCGGAAGTGGATCGCAGCTATGCGCGTCTCGCCTGTTGCGGTCCCGCTCATAATCGGGGCGTCGCAGTTTACGAGGGGAGGGTGTACGTGGGGACGTTCGACGGCCGCTTGCTGGCCATCGACGCAAGCACCGGCGAAGAAGTCTGGGACGTGGATACCTGGATTCCGGCAGGTCTGGGCCGCTTCAATATCACCGGAGCGCCAAGGGCCGCTGCCGGCAAGGTCTACATCGGCCAGGGCAGCGGCGAGTCCGGCCATCGCCGCGGTTATGTTACCGCCTACGATGCGGAAACCGGCGCAGTCGAATGGCGCTTTTTCCTCGTTCCCGGCGACCCGAGCCAGCCTTTCGAGCATCCGGAAATGGAACTCGCCGCCCAGACCTGGGGTGGCGAATGGTGGAAGTACGGCGGTGGGGGCACGGCGTGGAATTCGCTGGTGTACGACGAGGAATTCAACAGTCTCTACATCGGGGTGGGGAACGGCGCTCCCTGGCCGCGGGAAATACGTTCCCCGGGCGGTGGAGACGATCTGTTTCTGTCCACCATCGTTTCCGTCGATGTCGATTCCGGCCGCATGAACTGGTACTACCAGACCACACCGGGCGACAACTGGGATTTCAGTTCCGCCATGGACATGGCGCTCGGAGAGATCGAACTCGGCGGCGAAACACGCAAGGTATTGCTGCAAGCGCCCAAGAACGGGTTTTTCTACGTAATCGATCGGGAAGACGGGGAGCTGTTACGCGCCCATGCCTATACCGAAGGCATCACCTGGGCCACCCATGTCGATATGGAAACCGGCCGGCCCGTCGAAAATCCGGATGTGGTCTACGAAGTGAATCCGCAATGGATACTTCCGGCCAATTCCGGCGCGCACAACTGGGAACCCCAGTCCTGGGACAACGACCAGGGGCTGATGTATTTCTATTACCACGATATCGCCAATTTCTATTCGCTGGACGAAACATTCGTGGAAACCGGGGTGTATGAAATTCGCGAGCGCGGACTGAGCCTCGGCTGGGGTGAGGGCGAATACCGCCGCCGTCTGATCGAGCAGGCGGAACCGAGACCGGAGTCCCGGGCGTTCGTCGGCGCCTTCGACCCGATCACCGGGCAATACAAATGGCGTCAGCCGTTGCAGGAGATTTATAACGGCGGCGTGCTCGCAACCCGTTCAGGATTGTTGTTCCAGGGCGAGGGCACGGGAGAATTCGTGGTTCGCGAGACCGACAACGGCGAACCGGTCTGGCGATTCCAGGCGCCCGGCACTTTTCGCTCCACCTCCGTGATGAGTTACCGGATCGGCGATACCCAGTACGTGGCTTCAATGATGAACGGCGACCGGGCGATCGATCTCGGTGGCGCTGTCGTGGTTTTCAAGTTGGGAGGCGAGGCCACATTGCCGGTCGCGGAAATCGTGCAGTCGCAAGTTCCCGAACAACCCGATGACGAATACGGTGCGGAAGACGTCTCGCTGGGCGATGATCTGTATCACGCGCAATGCGCGAGTTGCCACGGCGGCATCGGCATTCCTTCCGAAGTCGCGATCGTCGCGCCCGACCTGCGGTTGATGACAAGGGACACCCATGCTGAATTCGAAAGCATCGTGCTCGAGGGTTCACGTGCCGAACAGGGCATGCCGGATTTCGCGGATGCGCTTACCGCGGAGCAACTGGAATCCGTCAGGGCATTCGTGGTGACGCAGGCGAGACTGCTGCGGCAGTGGCAGTCGGATCGCCAGGCCGCGAACTAGCGGCTGATCGTTACCGGCTCCAACTCGGCAGCCAGGTGTCGTCTTCGATTCCGGCCGCTTCCTGCTTGCGCGCCCCGCTGAGCATCAGGGGCATCGCGTAGTTGGCCTCATGACAGGCGTACTCGAACAGGTCCGCGTCGGTGAGTTGCATCTCAACGACGGCGGTAAACCTGTCTTCATACATCTCGGGGTCGTCCACCGTATATTCGTATTCCAGCCGGTTTTCGTCCAGGCGCGTGAATCGTTCGGTAAGAACCATGTTCTCGCCGGTACCGCTGAATCGGCTCAGATGGGTGAAGTTGCTGGTTGTGACGACAAAGGTGTCCCCGTCCCATTCACCGCGTGAGTCACCCTTCCACAAGCGCATATTGTCGGGCAGGGCTTCGCCGCCATTGGTGGGAATGATGCGGTGGTCGTTGACCATCTCGGTCTGGATGACGATGTAGTCCTCGGTCTGTACCAGTGTAATGAAGTTATTGTAGGCGCCCGAGCGCATGGGCGGGCCGGCATTGAAACCGAGTATGCATCGGTCAAACAGATTGCGGTCTTCCGGGCCTTGGGGCGAACGCGCTTGCAGGGCGCGAAAATGTGCGGCGGTTTCCCTTCCGCGCTCGGTCATGGCCGGCATGCGGCCGTCGGGCGGATAAATCAGTTGGGAAGTCCGCATGGTGGTGGTCATGGTCGTTCCCTGATCCAGATAGAACGAGTTGTAGCCCGCGTCGAGGTCGCCCTGGTCATGCTCGCCGTCAAATTCCTGCGCTTCCCGGGCGGCCCTGGCGTCGCGCACGGCTGCCTCATATTCGGCGACTTCTTCCGCCGAAAGAAATTCCCGGTCCGCGAACGCGGCCGGGCGCTGAAAAGGCGTCACGGTGCGGAAATCCCAGTTGCCCTGCAGGCTGGGTTTGCCCCAGGGTTTCATCGGGACATCGGCGAATCCGACCTGGCAAAGCAGCGCTGCGCCGAGGCCGGTTACTAGTTTCGCAAGACTGTTCATGTTTCGTACCTGCTGATTTGATCGAGGTTTCCGTAAGTCGTTACAGGTCCGGCGCGGCCGGTTCCGGATCGGATCGCACAGTTCCGTCGAGGTCCCTGGGCCCGTCATAGCCCCTGCGCAGATGGTCGTACAACAGATCCTCGGCGAATTCGACGCACTTGTATTCGAGAATTCTGGCATTGGACTCAAGCCGCCGGTACAGCGGGAGGCTGATGGTCCAGGGGCGGCTGAATACTTCCGGGTCGGTAATCGTGGCCTCGTATTGGATGTGGTTCAGGCCCATGGGCGTGTACCGCTCCTCCACGTGCAGCGAGCCGCTGTGGTAGTTGCCGGAGGCGTCGAACCAGGTTTCGGCCATTTGCGAGGTCACGTCAACGACCAGGGTGTCGCCTTCCCAACGCCCAAGTGAATAGCCCATCCACGAAGGCAGCGGCGCTTCCGTGCCGGTCCGGTCCATGTGAATGACCCGGCTGTTGCCGCCGAATTCGTAGGCGATGAAGATCTTGCTGTCGGTTTGCAGAATCTGCAACGGAAAGGGCATATAAGTCAGGCGGGGAATGCCGGGGATGTAGCATTTTGCCGCCGGGTCGAGGTTGGTCCAGTCCGCGCGGTTCGCATCCCTTTGCGGCAGAGCTTCAGGCAAGTAGGGAATTTCACCGCCTTCGACGACGCTCATTCCCGCCGGAATGCCGCCGAAGGCGCCCAGTACGCCGGTTACGGGAGTCTTGCTGGCGGTGTGGCCTTCGAGATTCCAGCCCGGAGCGCCAAGCGCCTGCCAGACTCCATTCAGGTTTGGCGTCGCCGCCCCCTGAGTATCCGGTGGTGCGGGTTCATTGGTTTCCGGGGTTTGCGGCGAGCACGCCGCCAGGGCGGCTGCAATGACCGCTGTTACCATCAACTGTCTGGTGTTTGCGACTGGACTCATTTTCACTGCCTTTCTTCAGGCGGGGCGCCCACGCCGGAAGATCCCATGAAAATACTGCGCCCGTCAGCGAAGGTAATGTCACGTCCGCTGCCGCGGCATTTCGGTGTGCAATCCGGGTCCTTGCTGGCGTATCCGCGCACGCGAATCTCGGTGCCCGGCAACAGGATCGTCCGCGTTAATCCCGCACGCAACAGCGTATTGGGCGTGCCGCCTTCCAGCATCCATTGTTGTATCGTTCCGTCTTCCAGTTCCGCGTCCATATGCAACCAGGTGTGAGGGTTCACCCATTCCATGCCCGTGATAACACCGCGAAGCTGAATCGGCTTGTCGATATCGAATTCGGAAGAAAATGCGTGGTGACCGACTGCCGAATTCTGCAGCAGCGCCGCGGCAAGAGTTACCAGTCCAATAGAAAGACTCAATCTCATATCGCCTCCCCACCTGTTGCGTTCGCGAAGCAACTTTCGTAATTCAGTCCCGGCATTTTGTCCCAGGCTAACACTCAATGGCAACCAGGAACGGAAAGACTTCGCCGTATGCGACCACAAGAATCTGCTGTACTTCCCGCGTAAACTCCCGGGCGTGTATCGCCAATATTTCAGCCCATTGCGTATCGATATCGGAGACTACCTGCGCCAGCTCGGCGCTATCGGCGGCAGTGAAAGCAACCCGGTAGGCAGGAAGCAGACTCGCGAGACTTTCCCGGCGCCTCTCCAGAAATTCTTTTTGTTCTTCCGGTATCAGACCGTAGTAAGCGCTGATGACACGAGCCGGATTATCTGCATCGACCAGGGATTCGATGCGGCCGACGAGATGTCCTTCGATGCTGAGCAGTATCGGCTCCGGCTCGGCCGCTATCGAAAAATTCGACGATATTCCGGCGATGCAGAGCGCGCCGGACGCCAGTAAACGGTGGATCGATCTGCAATGGAAATCAAACAAGGCATTCGCACATTCGAGGCAGGCTCCCACCGCTTCGGGCGTCAGCGGCACGACGGGAAACCCATCCGTCCAGCCGCGGCTGTGGAAGAATTCCTGAGCCTCTGCGAAATTCTCAATCTCGTACGTGGCGGATTTCGGATTCATGGCCATAAGGGTCGCGGCGCCTCGGTGCGGCGGAATTTCAGAGCCATCAACGCTACTTGCAGTAAATTCGCAAATTTACCTGCTTTGTATCGATAACGATCGGACTTTTCGACAGGGAGCCGACAAGCTCCTCCAAATTCGACTGGTCGAGTGAATTCAGATCAATTCCCACGCCATGATTTTCCAGACTGTCGGCAAGTATCTCGGGAATCAGCAATCCGAGCTTCATTCCGGCGCGGGCGAGTACCAGTGGAATTCGAATCTCTACCGCTTCCTCCGTTTCCAGAGCATCGCCTTTGGGTTCGGTCTTGATGTACAGGTGCTTCGGTTCGCCATTTCCTGCCGCGCCTGCGGAAGCTCCATTGTTCGAATGTCTTTCGGTTCCGCCTGCATTGAGCTGGTCAAGCAGACCCTCCGCTTCTGCGGAATTGATGGTTCCCTCCGCAAGCATGTCCAATACTTTTTTTCGTGAATGAGTCATAACGAATCTCCCAAGTTCGGATCAGTAGTCTTTACCGGCGTTTGCCAGAATTTCGATCGCCTCGTCAGCGGTAATTTCACCCGCTTCAATTCGGCTCAGTGTCAGGTCAGTCAGGTCGCCGTCGGGTGTGATTTCCACAAACTTCAAGCTTGATGCAATGCGTTCCAGTCGCTTCTTGACGGTCGGGTAGCTGATCCCGAAGTAACTTTCCATTTTCTTGATGGAGCCGTGGCATTGCACGAAAAACGCAACGAACACTTGATCAGGCACCGACAATCCGGCCAGCGGCGGTAATTCGAAATCACCGTCAATCGTTACATCGTCTTCAACGATCCTGACACGTTCGATTTTGAGTGTCCGATTTCGAGTCAGATCGGTGATATAAGACCAGTCTGTCATCTTCGCCTCCAAGCAATAACCATAAAAATAATTTAATTAGAGATAAAAATCAATTTATATTAATGAAAAGTCTATATATATTAAAATAATAAATATATCGAAAATTGGAAGGGGCGCCAATTGCAAGTGTGAAATTGCCCGCGTAGCTCACATCACTCGGTAAAGGGGAGGTTTCAATGATAGTGCGGAGCCCGGATTCGTCGAGACTGGCCCGGAGTTGCCTTTTATTCAGCCATGCCACGGGTTAAGCAATTCGAGGTCGAACCGGGAGAAATCTTTTTCATTGCGGGTTACCAGGATCATCTGGTGTCGAATCGCCAGGGCAGCGA
Organism: Pseudomonadales bacterium; assembly: GCA_963666325.1. Classification (GTDB taxonomy): domain Bacteria; phylum Pseudomonadota; class Gammaproteobacteria; order Pseudomonadales; family Pseudohongiellaceae; genus UBA9145. The sequence goes on along the minus strand of OY762706.1, from coordinate 2,518,307 downwards.
TTTGGGCGTCGGCAGCGGAAGGAGTTCGACCGTTGCGATCACCGTCGCCCATCAGTTGCCCCCACACCACGGCGGCAGGGCCGTCGAACACAAGTATTCGTCCTTCGAATTGTTGCGAGAGATCTTGTGCGATCCATAGTTCAAGCTGATTTCGGCGCTTGGAATCCTTGTGTTTTCTGGCTCCCCGAACCAACTCACCCAAGGTCTGAGACGACAGAAACAGTTCGCTTGCTGCCCGGGCTTCGATCCAGTCTATGACTGAACGATTCGGCCTTGGCTTCGTGGTTTCACTGATAACGTTGGTATCGAGCAACCAGGCCATCAGTCAAAGTCGGCTGAACGACCGGTTGAACGATCGCGTTCGAAATCCAGCGCTATATCGGCCAATGGAGAACGGCGAAGAAATTCGATCAGTTCCTTGCCGGTACGCGCTTTGGGAATCGTTAAAATCGGTTGCAGGCTTTTCCGAACCATTCTGGCTCTTTTGCCGCCGGAGCGAAGGGCTCCCGCGATAGCCTTGATCAAGCCGGCATCGTTTGCTGGAACCGTGACCTCTACACGTTTTCCGCCGGAACCGCTTACTGCCTTGCGATGCCGAACAACGCGGTTCGCAGATTCGGTCTTTGAATTCAGTGGGTTCATTATTTCAAATTCCGGAAACGTTTCCGGACATTTAATCACGAGCTGTATTTATGTCAAGGAGGAGAGTTGTCCAATGCTAGATGATGGTGAACGAGAGTTTCGGTAATCATGGAGATTGATTGTGAGACTCAGCTCCAGCCGCATGACGACACTGGATCGGGTTCGGTCCTGTCTGGAGGGCAACGAGCCTGTTGATTATCGCCCATTCGCTAGTCCGACTCGGGCCCGCAATCGATGCAGGCGCCGATCGGCAAGGTGACCGCCTGGCTCTTCAGGCCGAGCCAGGGTGGAATGATCGCGCCGAAGCCGCCCGCCGGCCCGCCCGCCGCCAGTACCAGCAGATGATCGGGCGAGGGCAGCGCACAGTACTCGGTATCGCTCTTGCCGCGAACCACCGCGCCCTTGCCGACCTTCGCCCATTCGCCACGCTTGATGCGCGCTTTCCGGTAAATGAACTCTGCAATGTCCGATTTGTTCCATCCGGCCGACCGTAAATGATCGCGATGCTGTTTGGGCACGACGATCACATAGTTACCCGACCAGATCGAGTAATTGCGCATATTGGCCCGCATCTCGGCGGCGTAGGTTTCGAGAATCTCTTCCGGCTCAGTGGTCCACTCGTTCATGATCTGCCGCGGCGCGCCGGCGGCGAAAACGGTTACCGCGGAAGCATCCGCCGGGATTCCCCGCAGTTCGGCAATGGACGGCCAGCCGGAGCCTTCCTCGTCTTCCGCAAGGCAGTAGCTGATCTTGCCGGGGTGGCCGAGCGTCGAGCGATCGATGGCGCCAGGACTGACATCGAGAATATTGATCAGCGCCAAGCGGATCGCGCGACCGATAACCGCGGTCGCCCGGTCGCCGCCGCCAAGCGCGTTGAAGCTGCTAACAGCGCCGATTTCCAGCCGCACCGGCCCATTGAGAATCACCAGAATCGCGCACCCGCCGGTACTGGCGGTCGCGCCATGCAGCAGGAACTCCTCTTGCAACATCGCCGACCAGGCCGTGACCACGGCGGGGAAATGGCTCGGCAGGCAGCCTGCCATGACGGCATTGATCGCCAACTTCTCGGCGGTGACCGCACGTTCCCTGACAGGCTCGACGCCGATCAGTTCGCCGGCGGGCAGATTCGCCCATTCGAGGCAGGCTCCCACCGCTTCGGGCGTCGGCGGCACGACGGGAAACCCATCCGTCCAGCCGCGACTGTGGAAGAATTCCTGAACGTCCTCGAAATTGTCAATGTCGTGGCAGGCGGAGTGCAGATTCATGGCAACCGGTGGTGTTATCGGTTTTCGCCCGGGCGTTATTCGCCTGTACAGGCAACTGACTAGTATAATCGCGATCTGGTCCCCGCTGCTTCAGACATGCGGCGACGAATTCCGGTAACGAGACTGAGTCATCATGGATATTTCGATCACCTACTGCGCACAGTGAAACTATAAGCCCAAGGCTGTCAGTCTGGCAGCCAGGATTGCAGACCGCTTTGGCGTTTCTCCACAGCTCATTGCCGGCGGCGGGGGCATCTTCGACGTACAAGTCGATGGATCGCTGGTCTACTCGAAACACCAGACCGGCGAGTTCCCCGACGAATCCCGCCTCGTCTCCGAGATCGCGGCCAAGCACAGTTGAGACTAAACCGATCGACCGGGAGAGTGTCGATCTATTGAGGGATTGAAGGAACCGTTCAGGTTCAGGAACCCTGTTAGCGCATTCTGGCGCGCAGACGCTTTGCCAGCCCCAGCAGCACAAGAGCGATGCCGAGGAGCAGGTACACCGGCCCGAGCATGCCTTTGACCATAGTGAAAGTCGACGCCCATGCGGCCTGGGTTTCCCCGACTTCCGGGTACTGGATCAACATGGCGATGATCTGGATGTTCTCGCCAAGATCGACAATTCCCGCCGAAATCGGGATCAGAGACAGTATCCAGGCGCGCTCAACCGGGCGGAAGCGATAGATCAGTCCCGCGAAGAAGGTGACGTACACCAAGGGAAAAAGCGTGTCGAGCACCGCGCTTGACCATGCGTAGACCATTCTTCCTTCGGTGCCGTAGCCTTCCAGAGCGGCCATTGCTTCGGAGTGACTGTAGCTCGGTTTCAAGTCGAGCATCTCGCCGCCGATCGGCAGGGCGGGAAAGACCAGGATCAGGAAAATCAAGGTCCCCGCGAATGTCAGCCAGAGTGTCCTGGTTTCAGCGGCGTACGCAAGATACTTTCTCATGGTGAATTCCTCCGATTGGTTCTGCGTGGCCTGAGGCTCATGGCAAAGTGAAAACCACCAGGGCCGGGCCTTCGCGAGTGAGTCCGGCGAAACGGGAAATGTCGCCTGAAGTCTGCATGGCGTGGCCGATCAGGGCTTGTGCGTGCAAGCCCGGCTGGCCGACTACCAGGGCGATGTGCTGTTTCCCCTCTACGCTGTAGCTGATCGGAAACGAAGCGGCGATATCCCCGAGGTTAGTACTCCAAAGAACTGCGCCATCGGCCTGGTCGAAGGCCTTGAACGACTGGTCGACGGCGGCGCCGAAAACCAGGCTGCCGCCGGTTGCGAGTACTGCCGAGGAAGGCGGCATGAACTCGCGGAAACTCCAGGCCAACTCGCGGGTTTCGAGATTTATCGCCTGCAAGCGGCCGACATTGCCGTCGCTGTCGGGGGGCGCTATCCCCGAAATGGCGGCGCCGGTGCTGAGTAACTGGGAATCCCCTCCGGTCGGCCCGCCCATCATGCAGGTCTCGGCCAGCGGCAGGAAGAGCATGTTGCTCTCCGAATTCACCGCCGCCGCGATCCAGTTGCGGCCGCCGATGGGCTGCGGGCAGATCAGCACGGCATTCTCGGCATTCGGCCGCGCGTTCGGGTTCATGGTTTTTACGCCGGTTTGCGGGTCGATCGAGGCGACCAGGTTCTGCAGCCCCAGGTCGATGGAAAACAGGTAGTCGCCGGTGGCCGCGTCAAGCGCGTCGTAAAGCGCCATTTTGCCCGCGGTAATTACCGCTTTGCGGGGCGAGCCGTCCACGTCGACTTCGATGATTTGCCGCTCGAAAGACCAGTCCAGGTCCCATTGATCGTTCGCCACGTGCTGGAAGTGCCATGCCAGTTCGCCAGTCCGCGGCCGCAGGGCAATCGTCGAATTGGTGTACAGCGCGTCGTTGCTGACGCCTTGCATGTCCACCGGATCGAGCAACGGCGCGGTGTGGTAGGTGGGCGCCGGGCCGAAATAGACCAGATCGAGTTCCGGATCGTAGCTGCCGGTGACCCAGACCGAGCCTCCCTGGCGCTCCGAAAGGGCGATGTCGTTCCAGGTGTGCCCGCCGGGATCGTCCGGCCCGGCGACCGTTTGAAACCGCCACAGTTCTTCGCCGCTGCCGGCGTCTATGCCGATGATGAATCCTCCCTCGGGGACCATCGTCGCAGTAACGCCCTGAACGATCACGCCGTCGGCAAGCAATGGTGCGGCGCGCAGCGAGTAGCGGTTGGGTCTGTCCGCGGTAACCGCGATGGCGTGCTCCCAGACCGGTTCGCCGGTGCGGAAGTCCAGTGCGAGCAGGCGCAAGTCGAGCGTGGGCACTATGAGGTTGGTCCCGTAAATCGCGATGCCGAACTTGCCGTTGAGTCCGGCGGTCGCGTCGGCTCCGGTTTCGTGTTCGTATCGCCATAGTTCCTCGCCGCTGCGCGCATCGAGCGCCAGCACCGCATCGTTGGTATCGGCCAGGAACATCACGCCGTCATGCACCAGCGGCGTCGCCATGCTCGAGCCCTGCCCGAGCGGTATGCGCCATGCCTCGGCCAGGCGATCGACGTTTTCGGTGTCGATCTGGTCAAGCGGGCTGAAACCGTGGCTGTCGTACGTCTTGCGCCAGATGAGCCAGTCGCCGGCGCTCGGGTTGGCCAGCATCTCCGCGGTAACCGGCCCTAAGTCCGCGAGCAATTCCGGGTTTCCGCCGTCCGATTGCGCCAGCGCGGGCGCCGCGACGATCCATGCGAAAGCAGTTGCCGCGTGAATCCAATGTCTTTGAAACATTACTTTTCCTCTTGAATTGATGGTTCCGGGCCGGAAACTGCGCCTTGCAGCCGCCCGGTTTCAACGTCTTTGGCTCATCCTTTCCCAGAATTCGTCCAGTCTTCCTTCGTACTCCAGCCCGCGATAGAAAGGATAGGAATCGCAGTCGTACTCCAGAATGGTCGTGTCCGGGGTTCTGCGCCATTGCCGGTAGCGAATGATGGGGCGGCGGTAGTTTTCCGGATCGTGCAAGGTCAGCAGGCTGCGCAGGTTGCTGCCGTCTTTGCTCATGGATATGCGTTCGACCACTCGCGCGTTTGCCGAAATCGGCTGTCCCGCCTGATCGACGAAGGCCGGTTTCAGCAGCGAGGACTCCACCACCAGGGTGCTCCCTTCCCAATGACCGATGGAATAGCCCATGGCGGTCGCGGGCAGGTCTGCTGGAAAATCGCGGCCGTCGAGAAAGATCCGCCGCACTTCACGAAAACTCTCGTAGAGGATGGTTACCTGCTTCTCGTCCTGCAGGACCTCCAGTGGATAAGGCCAGCCGGAAATCCGCACCAGGGCCGGTGAAACGCAACGCAGCGCGGGATCGTCGAGATAGTGATAGTCGTCGACCAATGCCTGCGCCGAATCGGTGAAGTCGAGATGCACTTTTTCCATGCCGGCGGAAATTCGCGACCAGATTCCGCTGAAATCAACCGGAGCCGGCGGCAATACTTCATCCGGAATCCGGGGATCGGCTCGCCAGGTTCCCGTTGAACCGTCGTGCGGGGCTGTCAGGGTTCCCGAAATGACATCGCCTTCGATCGTGCCGCTCAGTGTCCTGCTGAGCAGCCTGCCGCCGGCGTTGCGATAGTCGACTTCCATTTCGAGGCGATTTCCTTCCTGCGTGTACTCGACCGGACCGCCGTCCACATAGATCTTCAGTTCTTCCTGCTCGCGCTCGAAGGAAATGATGCCCAGCCGCTCGGTCTGGTGATTCAGGGTCAGCATCCAGTCGCCTTCGACCTGGGCCAGACAAGCCCCGGCCAGGAACAGCGAAGCGATGAGCGCGAAAATTCTCACCGGGCTGAAACTATTCCGATTCAGCCTGGCTTTGCGCCAGCCGCGCGCTACGTTCCGCCAGCATCCGTTCGTAGTCTTCCTGGCCCAGATAGGTCACATCGACCCAGTTGTGGGCCATCTCGTCTACGGTGCGGTCGCCCCAGCCGACCCATTGGGTCGGATCCGGGTTGTACGGGTTGTTTTCCGTATTGTCGTGCCAGGCCGTGGTGATGATCATCGTGCCCTTGGGCACCAGCGGCGCCGCGTCTTCGCCGAACACGTAATTGATCTGCCAGTTCCACTGGAAATTGTCGACGAAGGCCAGCATTTCCCGGTCGCCGTCGGGATAGATCGCTTCCATCGACATGGCCTTGCCGCGCATATGCATGTGGGGCTGGAAATTTTCCAGCCGAGCCGGCGCCGCCAGCACGAACGTTCCCTGGGTGACGGCGATTTCGTTGGGCGGGATGTCGAGGCTGCGTGGCCCCCTTGCATCGAGCATGCTCAGGATGGTGCGATGTCTTGGCGGTTCTTCGTGGAACCAGACGCCGATTTCAACCTGCGCGTTGGGTACGCGCTCGCCCATGGCGTGCATGTGCACTTCCCACAGGATCTGCGAATCAGGCAGCATCAGTTTGCCGGAGTCGGGGCGGAAAATCTGGCCGGCCTTGCCCACTGCCCATTCCATGAACAGGCGGGGGCCGAGAGGGATGTCCGCATCCTCGGGCAGGCCGACCATTTCCGTTTCTTCCTGCAACAGGAAAGCCAGGGCGTGATGCACCACGCGACGTGTTTGCGCGTCCTTCGGGCGAATCTCGATTGCCTTGACCCACTTCTCTTCGGTCAGCCCGGTTGGAACGAGCGGCCGGAACCACTTGTCCTGTGTGACCGCCGGCAAGTCGAAAGGCTCGGACTCAACAACCAGGTCCGGCGGCGATTCCATCTGTTCCTGCAGGCGCCAGACCAGGGCTTCGTCGAATACCAGCGGGGCGGGCGCCTGGCTCATGTCGCCCTGGGGGGCGCCCTGGTCAACCCAGGCCAGAATCGTCTCGCGCTCTTGTGGAGTCAGGCCGCGTTCGTTGATGAAATCCTGGATGCCGACGTCCGGGTTGACGTGCCAGGGCGGCATGACCCGATTTTCGACGCGGTAGCGGATCAGTGGCGCGAATGCGCTTGCCTGCTCGTAGGTCAGCAAGGGCATGGGCGCGATCGAGTCGGGGCGATGACATTCCTGACACTTGGCCTGAAAGATCGGCATGACGTCTTCGGCCCAGGAAACTTCCTCCTGGGCGTGGGCAAGCGTCGGCAATGCCAGTACGGCGCAGGCCGCCAGCGATTGCCATTCGATTTTCTGCATCTTGCTCATTCGATTTTCTCCAGGAGACCGCCGGTCTCGATCGGCGATACCGACTCTATTCACTCACGTTCACTTGTATGAAACCGTTTGTCCAGCAGCATTGGGCGTGGCCGGCGGTTGCCGGGCCGGTGAACTCCGTCACGCGGGCGCGCAGCAGGTATTCGCCCGGCGAGGTAAAAGTGACCTCCGTAGCCGCCGTACCGCCTTCACCGGGCACCCGTGCGCTGTCCTCGCTGAACGCCACCGCGCCCGGTCCCTGTTGTTTGAACCAGGCTACCGTAACCGGAGGAGGTCCGCCCCCGCCGCCGAAAAACTGGGCGAAAAGCGGATTCACTTCCCCTACGTCCTCGACCCAGGCGGTCAATTCAAGCGGCGCCCCGACCCGGGCCTCGAAGGGTCCGGCAGTCGTTCCCGCGGGACCATGGCCCCAGTCCGCGTCTTCGGCAAATTTGATTCGCGGAGGGAAATTGCCGTTGGCGTCGCCGGCGATGGCGTCGATGATGTAGTCCGTATGCAGATTGGCCCGGATATCGAAAGTCCGACCCTGATTTCGCAGGCGCCAGACGACCGGCTCGTCATGGCCGTCGGGAACTTTCACGATAAAAACTCCCCATTGGCGGTCGACTTCGAACCGGGTCGGCTGGCCCTGATCGGTATTGCCGTCCGGCGCGCCGGTGATCTGATTCGAATCGCCGATGGGAATTTCAAGCACTTCTTCGGTATTGCGGTTGTAGTAACCGAACGACAAGGCGATCAGGCCGTCGTCGTCCTGGTACCAGCCTTCGTAAGCCGGCGTAACCGTCTGCCCCGAACTGATTCCGATGTCCTTGCCCAGCGGCAGTGACTCGATGGGTAGCGGTACGCCCTGGGCGGACGCCATGCCCGCCGCCGCGAGAAAACCGATTCCGAACAGGATTCTTGCGGGATTGAAAACAGGGTCAGGCACAATTCCTCCGTAAACGGTCTTCAACATGCTTCAGTTTCCGGCGCTCAGGGTAAAAACCGTTCCGTCCTCAAGCGTCATTTTGCTGATCCACAACTTGCGGGAATTTTCCAGCCCGAGAAAGCCCTCGAGCGCCACCTTTTCACCGACCCTTACGGTATCCCTCTGCCAGCCGGCCCGGAGCACGGTGCTGATGGCGTGGCTCTGGGCGTCCCAGATCTCCTCCGCCCCGGAATCGTTGGTAACCGCGACAAATATGCGGGTATGGGGATTGACGTAATGCACCTCGACGACTTCGCCCTTCCTGGTCCCGAAATGTTCGTAGGAAAACTCCGCGGCGAAACTGTGATGGGCCATGGCCGGGCCCGCAGTAAAAATGAGGCCGAACAGAATCAGGCCATGAACAAGAGTCTTCATGCGGTCGGATCGGTTCCGGTTCGATTTGTCTTCATACTAGCCCCCGCAAGCCCGGTCAAGCAAACAAGTCTACCATTGGCGACTGTTTCTCGGGTAAGGGATGGATCCTGCGACTACGCGCAGGATGACAATTTTCTCATCGTCATTCCGCGCGCAGGATGACAATTTTCTCATCGTCATTCCGCGCGGAGCGAAGCGGAGTCGCAGAATCTGTCGTGCTTGGATAGATCGGCCCTTTTTGCTATCAATGGCTTCCGCGCACAATCCGCTACCGCCGGATCGTGTTGACCAAGGAGATGTCCGATGACCGGAAAATCAATACTCCACCTATCGCGCCGCATCCGGTCAATCCGGTTGTTGGCCGTCTTGTGCCTGGGATCGACCTCGCTCCCACTTCTGGCGGCAGAGGATTTCGTGCCGGTTACGGACGAAATCCTGCAGAACCCCGCCGACGGCGACTGGCTGATGTTCCGCCGCACGCTGAACGCCTGGGGCTTCAGTCCGCTCGATGAAATCAATCGCGACAATGTCGCGGATCTGCGCATGGTCTGGACCAGGGATCTCGACATGGGCACCGGAGAGATCACGCCACTTGCTTATGGCGGCGTGCTTTATGTTCCCCAGACGCGCGATGTAATACAGGCGCTGGACGCCGCCAGCGGCGACCTGTTGTGGGAAAATCGCCGCCCCATTCCGGAAGGCCTGTACGAGCAGGTGGGTGGCAATGCCGCCAATAACCGCAACCTGGCGATTTACGACCGCTACATCATCAATACCAGTGACGACAATCACATATTCGCGCTGGATGCCGTAAGTGGAGAGATGGTCTGGGAAACACAGATTCTCGACTACCTGGAGAATGCCGCGACGCACTCCGCAGGACCCATAATCGCCGGCGGCAAGGCGATCTCCGGCCGCAGTTGCCGCCCATGGGGCGGACCCGAGGCCTGCATCATCACCGCGCATGATGCCCTGACCGGAGAGGAAGCATGGCGAATGCGCCTGATTCCGGCCCCAGGCGAGCCCGGCGACGAAACCTGGGGTGACGTGCCATACGAGCAGCGCCAGCATGTCGGTTCCTGGATGGTGCCAAGTTACGACCCGGAACTGGATCTGATATTTCTCGGCACATCGGTCACGTCTCCGGCGCCAAAATTCTTCCTCGGCGGCGCGGACCTGCGGCACCTCTACCACAACTCAACCCTGGCGCTGGAAGCCGAAACCGGCGATATCCGTTGGTATTACCAGCACATGAACGACCATTGGGACCTCGACCATCCCTTTGAACGCCTTCTGGTCGAAACTTCGGTGGCGCCGGATCCGGAAGCCGTGCAATGGATCAATCCGGACTTGCAGGCGGGCGAAACGCGCAAGGTCATCACCGGAATCCCGGGCAAGACCGGCGTGGTGTACACCCTGGACCGAGAGACCGGCGAGTTTCTGTGGGCGACATCGACGGTCGAGCAGAATGTGATCGTCGATATTGACGGCGCCACCGGTGCGGTGACGGAGAATCCCGAAGTGATATTCAGGGAAACCGAACAGATCGTTTTCGTCTGCCCAAGCATCATGGGAGGCAAGGACTGGGAGGCCGGCGCCTACAGTCCGCTGACCAACACCATGTACTACCCGCTGACGAATTCCTGCGCCAACATGATGGCCACTGCCGATGTTTTCAGCGATTCGGCCAATGAAGTCGTCTCCGGCGATGGCGTTCCGCAGCAACTGGAAATCTACTCCATTGCCTATCGGCACCAGATCGCCCCTGGAACCGACAACGTCGGCACGGTGCGGGCGATTTCGGCGGAAACCGGCGCCACGAATTGGCTGCATGAGCAGCGGGCCGGCGTCATGTCCCTGGTCGCCACCGGCGGCGGCCTGGTTTTCGGCGGCGACACCAACGGCCGTTTCCACGCGTTCGATCACGAGACCGGGGAAGTGCTGTGGGAAATCAATCTCGGTTCGCCGGTGTCGGGCTATCCGATATCCTTCGCTGTCGACGGCAAGCAATACATCGCGGTGAACACGGGCAGTTCCCAGACCAATCTGGCGCGCGAACTGCGTCCGAGCCGAGGCTCGAATCTGTTCGTTTTCGCCTTACCGGACTAGCCCGGGAAATCTAATTGCCAATTCAGCGGGGATTGGCCATATAATCGAAGCCCAAGCCCTACACGGGAGGCAACTCATGCATACACGACTCGCCGGCAGGGAAACGCTTTTCCCAGCACTCGCTACCGCTTTTGTTTTCGTTGCGGGCATGTTTCTTGCTCCGGTTCTGGCCCACCACGCCAGCGGACCGTTCTACGATCCCGAAAACCGGGTGGACATTCAGGGAACCGTAACCCGTTTCGTTTTCCGCAACCCTCATGCCTATCTATTTGTCGAAGTTCCCGAGGCCGACGGTGAGCTTATCGAATGGCAGGTTGAACTTGGTGCGCCGATCAGCCTGCGGCGCACCGGCTGGACGCCGGATTCGCTGACTCCCGGCACCGTCGTCAAGATGACCGGCAGCAAGTCTCGGGCGGAAGGCAGCTACGGCCTGTGTTGCGTACGCATGACGCGGGAAGACGGCAGCCCGATTCTGTCGGGTGGCAGAGTCGAAGAAGAGGACGTGCAATAGTGAATTCACAACCCGAAACCAGGGCATTGGCGGGGAAAGTGGCGCTCGCCTCGCTGGCGCTTGCGATGATTGCCGCCTGGGGCGTCAACCGGAGCGATGCCCAGGAAAGCAGCGTGGAGATTCCGAACCTGACCGGCGTCTGGGACGGCTCGCCGCGTGCGCGCCCGATCAATGGTCCGAACATGCCGTGGACCGAAGAGAACTTCCCCATGCTCAATGCCAGGGCGCTGGCCTACCAGGAAGTCTGGGAAGAGATCATAGCCCCCAAGTACGATTGCCAGCCCGCATCGTCGCCGGCCATTCAATACGACCCGTATAACATGGAAGTTACCCAATGGCCCGACAGGGTTCTGTTCCGCTACGAGAAGGACGACCAGCTTCGCACGGTTTGGCTGGACGGCCGCCAGGCGAAACCCCATGAATTCAGCGTCCAGGGATTCTCCTCGGGCCATTACGAAGACGGTGCGCTGGTCGTGACGACGACCAATTTCGTATTCGACATCGTCGGCTTCGACGACTACAACGGCATACCGTCGTCATCGCAGAAAATCGTGCGCGAACGATACTGGCGCGACGGTGACGACCTCTGGATTACGCTGGAAGTCGAAGACCCGATGTTCCTCGAAGAGCCGACTTCCTACACCGCGCGCTGGATTCCCGCGAGCGAGGGCTACAAGTTGCTGCCCTACGACTGCGACCCCGAAGCTTCGCGCGGAGCGGTGCGTTTCTTCCCCTCGCGCTACGATTGATTTGCCGGCATACGCAAGCGTTTGCCTTCTTCTTCCGCCGCCATGGCATCGAGGAAAGCGTTGCAGGTCTGGAGTTCCGCCACTGTTTCTTCGATCGAACGCCAGTCGATGGCGGCCGTCCATTTCTGGGCGAAATCGAGCACGCGGATCAGTGGTTCGGGCCAGCCGGATTGGGACAGAGCCTTCAGGGCGGAAAGATAGTTGGCCCTGTAAACTGTAGGTATGACGATTCGTTCTTCGCCGCAGGAGACCAGTTCGGCGTTCATCATGATTCTGGCCGTTCTCCCGTTGCCATCGGCGAACGGGTGGACTTCGGCGATGAGAAACTTGATGAAAACGGCGCGCTGGAATGGAGTTTCGAGACTCCGGCTCAGGTCGAAACCTTGCTTGAGTGTGCCGGCCACTAATTCCGGGGCGACAAAAACCACCGATCCGGCCCGATTTTCCACTTGTTTGAATTCATCCGGACGATTGCCGGGCCGGTTTTCCATGATTGCGGCGTGGCGGGACCTGAGCAGGTCTTCCAGCATCGCGGAGTCTATCGGCCTGCGCCGCATCTCCTCCGCATCGGCAACCAGGAGCCAGGTTCCAAGCACATCGTGGGCGTCCTCCGGTCTTTCCCGGGGGATGACGCCGCGAAACACGATATCGGCGGCTTCGTCGACCGCGAATTCCGTTCCTTCGATGAAATTCGAGAAGTAAGCTTCAAAGAAGGCAAGCGTCTCCTCGCCTTGCGCGGTTCGTTCGGTTGCGATGCGAGTTACCGGCGCCAGGTCACGCAGGGCGCCGTGCAGGGTCTGAAGCAGCGCGAGCCTTTCCGGATCGTAGGGAAGACCCTGCTGGCGGGCGATAGCCGCGGGTGAGGTGAGTTCGGCGTCCCGGGTTCCAAGCAGGCCGCCGATCAAGGTATCGAGAGATTTCGCCTCGTCGATACTGTCGAGCATCGGAGCGATCGTGCGGATTTCATCGCGCAGGCGGTTTATCGCTGCTGCGCCGGACCGACGAATCAGCTTGTCCAGTCTTTCTTCCACTTCTGCACGCCCAAGGCAGCGGGCCAGGCGCTTCCCCGACCGCGACCGGCGCATGTTCTCGATATAGGCGCGGGCTATCGAACTCAAGTACAAGCCGGCTATGAACGGCCGGTCGCTGGTGAGCGGGCCTTTGCCGCGTCGCGGCCGCAATGTGTGACCCGGTAAATTTACGTCCCTGCCGCGTTCGGTAATCAGACAGATGGAACCGTCGCTCGCCGGAGTGTTTTCGAGCGCCGTGCGGTCCGCAATCAGGGCGCCCGGGAAGTAGCCGGCTACGATTTGCCACAAGTTGCGGGCGACAATGGTTTCGGGTAGATCGGTCAGGTTTCGCGTATAGAGCCTGGAGCTCAGTTTGCGCAGTTTGCCGGCTTTGACCGCGCGCGAGACCGCGCGGGTGGTGGTTTTGTCCGAAACGAACGCTTCGGGCATTCCCTCCAGTAAATTGATGGCGGATTTTTTCGGCATTAGCGCTTCCTCTGGGCCAAGAATAGGGATTTTTGTGCGGATAAGGAAGCGGAAATGGGATTTTTGCGGGAATTATCCTGCCCCAACGTAGGGAATCAGCCTTCCCAGCAGCAAGACGCCGGTCCACGTCAGCAGCGAAGTTATGGCGATGAGCTTGGCAGCCGGTGTGGTTGCGGCGCCCGCGCTCCAGCCCGCCATGAGCGGCCGGACCTGCAGTTGGTACGCCACGACATTGAGGCCGGTGATCAGGATCAACAGCATTTTCAACTGGAATCCGATGTTGATGGCATAACGCATCGGATCGCCGATGAAAAACAGTGTGCCGGTGACAAGATTTATACAGAATCCGACCCAGGCCAGGGGTACGAACCGCTTGACGTCCAGGGCGTCGCAATTCCGCACCAACCCGAGCAAGCGCGCGTCAATAGTTACAAGCGCGCCAAGCAGGATACTGAGCCCCAGGAAATGGAAGATTTCCAGCACCGGCCATAACCAGTAAATTTCCGAAATCAATTGGTTCAGGCTGCTGTCGGCGATGTTGCTGGCGAAGGATCGAATCATGGCGATTCAAAAATACGCGATCAGGCGGCCGGCGCTGATCACCGTTACCCAGACCGCAAGAGACAGCAAGGCCAGCGGCCGCAGCGTGCTTTCCTCATTCAGCACCGACAAATAGAAAGACGCCGAAACCGACTGTCGCCGAAGGCGCGAATGAATCATCACCGCCAACACCATGCCGACGATAACGAAACTTATCTTGATCAGGAACGGCAGGTTGGATGCGAAGATCGTTGCCTGGGAAGTGAACAGCAAAAAGCCCGAGACCAGATTGAGTGTGAATCCGAACCAGGCCAACGGGGCCAGATCCAGAAAAATTCGCGGATTGATCCGTCGGACGACGCCCGCCAGCCGCAGGTCGCGCATGACGAAAATGCCGACCACGACCGCCAGCCCCACGATATGCAAGCTGAGCAAAGCCGGATAAGCCCATAGCGATAGCGCAACCCAGTTCGCGATCGCGGTGGTTTCAAGCCAGCTGAACATGTGCTCCTCGTCGTGAGTGGAAACGGGCCGGGCTCGCCAAGCGTAACGCGGAACGCGCACAAGCCCAAATGAATATCTCACCGTAATGATGCGAAGCGAATGACCGCAATCCCTGATAACATTCACAACACATAAGGCGAGGAGCCAAACATGAACTATTTGACTAGATATATATTGAGTTTTTTATGCAGTTTTTCTCTCGTGGCGTTGGCGCTTTTCAGCAGTACGGCTGCCGGCGCGGACGCCGACGTGGCCGCGGCGCTGGCTCATCCTGACCGGCCCGCCGAGGATGCCGCCAACGACGAACGGCGCAGACCCGCGGAAGTGCTTGCATTTGCCGGACTTCAGACCGGAATGAGTGTACTTGAATTGGAAGCCGCCGGCGGTTACTACACCGAGATATTGAGTCGCGCGGTGGGCCCGGACGGCAGTGTAATTCTGCAACACCCGCCCGGACTCATGGGTTTTGTCGGTGACGGCATAGACATGCGCACGGCGGATGACCGACTCCCGAACGTGCGGGTTAGCATCACCAATTTCGACGAATTGGACGCCGAGGACAATTCCATCGACATGGTCACCTGGATTCTGGGCCCGCACGAGTTGGGCTTCGCGCCCGAAGGCAACAGCCTGGGCGACCTGGCCGGCAGCTTCAGCGAAATCGCGCGCGTATTGAAACCCGACGGTGTGTTTCTCGCGAACGATCACATAGCGCCGGACGGCTCTGGATGGGAAGCGGGCGACAGCTTGCATCGCATCGAAGAAAGCCTGGTAACGCAATTGGCCGAAGAGGCCGGACTTACCGTCGCGGACAACTCGGATATGTTCAAGAACCCGGACGACCCGCTGACCGAGGGCGTGTTTTCCCCGTCGATACGGGGCCAGACCAGCCAGTTTACTGTGCTGTACAGGAAGTAACGATCGTTCAATCCGGGAAGCGCGGCAGTCTTGCCGCGCCTTCCGGTACTGGAAACCGGGCCATGTTCATCTGCATGGCCAGGAACGTGTAGTAACCGTTGATTCCCGTCAGGTCGATCACGCCCTTGCTTCCGAATCGCTCCAGCGCGCGTTGAAAAGTCACGTCGCTGACGCGGCGATTGCGGTGAAGTTCTATGGAAAAATCGTAAACGATCTCTTCGTCTTCGCTCATCCTGGCCGGTCTGCGGCCTTCGGCGATGGCATCTGCGATTTCCTGGTCGATGCCGACTTCAAGCGCGATGGGGTAGTGCGCGTACCACTCGTAGTCCTGTGCCCATTCGCGCGCCGTGATCAGTATCGCCAGTTCACTAAGCGTATTGCCGATCGCGGAATTGAAACGCAGGTAATCCCCGAACGCCCGCGCCCGGCTCATGACCGCCGGACTGTGCATCATGAGTTCAAACGGCCCGCTCACGGCGCGATTTCTCGCCGCTTCAAAGTCCGCCGCGGCTTGCATCTGCTCTTCTGAATAGTTGTCCGGATCAATGGCCGGCAAGCGCTGTGCGGCCAGGTAGGGCATATAGGCCGCAACTACCAGCAAGAAAACAGCATTTGTGATTTTCATCGATTACTCCAGTGAGTAGACCCGCCGGAGTGAGCCGAACCTGATCGCTCAGCTCGAGCCGCCGGGGGTTATCTGCAGGACCTGGTTGACCTCCAGCAGGTCGCTGTTGAGGCCGTTTTGCCTCATGATCTGCGGCACGGTGGTGTTGTATCGTCTGGCGATCCGCCAAAGCGTATCGCCCCTGCGAACCTTGTATTCGATTTTGTCGACGGTTGTTGTGGCATTGACTGCCGTGTTCGAGGCGATTGCCGGAATTTGCAGCCGCTGCCCGACATCGATGTGGTCTCCCGAGATTCCATTTGCAGCTCGCAACTGTGGAAGGGAGATTCCCATCGTTTGGGCGATTTCCCAGAGCGAGTCGCCCCGGCGCACTCGATATTCCTGATCCTGATTCGAATTCGTAAGAGTAGCCACGTAGTTTTTGTACGGAGTAGTAAAAACCGCGACGTGATAGTGTGGCGGATTGCGTTCGCGGGTTACGTCGAGCAAGCCGGATCCTTCCAGTGACAACAGCGTCTGTTCCAGCCAGGAGCGGCATCTGCCGCGATTTGGAATTCGAAGATCCACCGCCATGCCCGCGGGATGCACGGAATTCGAGGCCGCGTTGGCCGGCTGTCGATTTTGCGGGCGCAGCAGGGAAGTGACCGTCAACTTCTCGCCACAGGCTCTGCGATATTGCGCGCTGAGCCTGTCGATCAGCAATTTGACCCCGGGCCTTGCATAGGGATTCGAAACATCGTGCAAGGTCAGGTTGCGATTTTCCACGACCCTCAGTAATTGGCCGCTCTCGACCAGGTTCGGTATTTCGCTGGATCTGGCGACAAAAGTGAAGCCATCCTGCACGGCGATACTGTATTGCCGTTGCACGGAATCCCTTGAGCCGCGCAGGGTTTGTGCCTGCGCAACGCTGACAGATGCCGCAAAGAATGCGGCCAGAATCGCAAATCTCCGGAGAATCAAGTTCTTGTTCCTTGTACTTAGTGCTCTTTATACCGAATTTTTGCTTTCGGTTCCCTAATATCGAAATATGTCGGCAAGTTTTCCGGAATCCTCATTGAGAATTTCGCGATTGCGGGCCGCTCGTTATCCGTGACCAGGAGCGGCTAACTCCGCACTTGCACCGCCGCAAGCGCCTCTTCGAATATAGCGAAAGTCCGCTCCAGATCCTGCTCGGTATGCGCCGCGGATACGAACAGATTGTGATGAGAAGCCATAAAAAGTCCGCGCCGGGCGCATTCGCCGCATAGCGCCTGATGAAATTCGATGCCGGATTCGTGCTCCATGCGCAGATATGGCATGGAAGGCATGCCGCTTGCCTTCAGCATCAGGCCCTGCCCGGCGGCGATATTCGTGAGTCCTTCGGTGAATTTGCGGCCGATTTTCAGAATTCGCGCAGGCGCGTCGGTCCGCGCCAGTTCCTTCAGGCAGGCCAGCGCCGCCGCCATCGCGCCCGCTGAATACCAGAAACTGCCGGTCTGAAATATGCTGCCGGCGGCCTCTTTCAGGGAATCCGCGCCTGCAACGGCCGAGATCGGATAGCCATTGGCTATCGCCTTGCAGAAGCAGATCAGGTCGGGGCGATAGCCGAAATATTCGTTCGAGCCGCCCATGTCGATGCGGAAGCCGGAGCGGATATCGTCGCAGATCGACACTACGCCATGCTTCTTCAACAGCAGGTGCACTTCCCCCCAATATCCTTCCGCCGGCAACTCGTTGTCGCGAAACACCGGATGATGATAGGGCGATGCGATGAACGCGGCGACTTCGCCTTCGTGCTCGTCGAGAACCCGGCGCAAGGCATCGACGTCGTCCCAGGGGATGCGGATGACATTTTCGTGATCGGCGGGTATGACGCCGCTGCGGTCGGCCGATTGCATCCAGGGCGAGGAGCCATGATAGCCACCCTCGATCGCGATCAGCCGGTCGCGTCCGGTTGCTGCCCGGGCCATCAGGACCGCCATATTGGTCGCATCGGCCCCGTTCTTGGCGAAAGTGACCCAGTCCGCCGCCGGAACCAGTTCGACGAGATACTCCGCGAGTTCGACCATGACCGGTGAGGCGAGCGTACAGGTGTCGGCCAGCTTCATCTGTTCCTGGTACGCCGAATCGACCACGGGATTCCCGTAGCCGAGGATCATGGGGCCATAGGCGCACATATAGTCGATGTATTCGTTGCCGTCGACGTCCCGGAAGCGGGCGCCTTCAGCGCTCCGGGCAAAATAGGGGTAGGTCCCGTGGGGCTTTTGCACTACCGGATTGAAGTGACCGGAAATGCCATTGGGAATCACCCGGCCGGCCCGCTCGAACAGCGCGCGGCTGCCGGAATAGTCATGTGGTTCCATGTTCAGTTTCCGCTTTCGTCCTGCACGATGTTTTCGTGCCTGTAATACATCATGTAGACCGCGAAGATCAGCGCCACACTCGCCATGAAGCCGGCGAAGAACAGATGATACATCGCGCCTTCGAGCTTGCTTGAACCGTCGGGATTCTGGATGAAGTAATTCACGCCGGCGGTGAACAGATTGCCCATAGAGATGGACAGGTAGAAGAAAGACATGATGAGCGACTTCATGCTTTGCGGCGCCTGGGTGTAGGAAAACTCCATGAAGGTAATGACGAGCAATACCTCGGCCGAAGTCAGCAGCAGATAGGCGAGCAATTGCCAGGCGATGCTCGGCGTCGCGCCATTGCCGATCTGTGTTTCGACCCATGCCGTTACCAGGAAAGGCGTCACGGCGAGAATCATGCCCATGGACATTTTCCGGCTGGCGGTTACCGTGAAAAAGCGGCCCATGAACGGATAAACGAGATAGGTGAAAACCGGCACCAGCAAGATCACGAGAAACGGGTTCGCCGACAGCAACTGTCCGGACAGCACTTCACGGCCGAACAGCATCCGGTCCATGTTTTCCGCCTGCAGCACCCAGGAACTGCCCATCTGATCGAACAGGGACCAGAAAGCCGCCACCAGCACGTAGATGATCGCCAGCCGCTTGATCACACGCACGCCTTCGGGGCCGGCGATGTCCTTGAGCCAGGTCCTGCCCGCCGGTGGAATATGCACGAACTTGTAGCGCCCCATCCAGAACACCAGGGTCGCCATGGCCATGAAAAAGCCCGGTACGCCGAATGCGACCGGCGCACCGTAATTTACGAGCAGCCAGGGCGTCGCCAGCGACGAGGTCGCCGAGCCGACGTTGATTCCCATGTAATACCAGGAATAGGCGCGTGACATCAGATGCTGGTTGCTGCGGCCGAACTGATCGCCGACATTGGCGACCACGCAGGGTTTGATTCCGCCTGAACCGAAGGCGATAAGAGTTAGCCCGAGGAACAGGCCGGCCCGGGTGTCGTCGAGCGCCAGGGCCATATGCCCCGCACAATAGACGAGCGAGAGGAAGATGATCGTGCGGTACTTGCCGAGATAGACGTCGGAAAGAATCGCGCCGAGGAAGGGAAGGAAGTACGCCGTGGCCGTGAAAAGATGGAACCAGGTAGTCGCCTCTTCATCGGTCATCGTTGCCGGAAGCCCGTCGCCGGTCATGAGGTATTGCGTCATGAAGATGACGAGAATCGCTCGGACGCCGTAGAAACTGAATCGCTCGGTTATGTCGTTGACTATGATGTAGGGAATGCCGCCGGGCATGTCGCGGGATGCGACCGGGGCTGTGCGATAAGTAGTAACGTTGCTCATGCCTGTATATCCGGTTTACTCCGGCCCGGCTCTGGCGGGTAATCGTGGACGGGCGCCGGCATTGGGCGTAGTCTACAGAAATCGAACGAGTATGCCGCGATGAAAAATCTGTTTCTGGATACGAACATCCCTTCCCCCGTCAAATATATCGCCGGCCTGTTTCTGTTTGCGGCATTGCTGAATGTTGTTTATTTCCTTGTTTTCGCCCTGGTCAACCCACTAGCGATACTGGCTTTGGTAAAGGCGGCAATCAGTTGGTTTTTCGCCTATGGCCTGCTCAAGCTGAACGGCACATGGCGCGCATTGGCGCTGATTCTGGGCTGGCTCGCGCTCGTCTTGACGCCGATTTACCTGATCGCGGCGCTGACCATGCCGGCCACTCTGGAATCGGTTGCCGAACTTACAATGATCGACCTGGATTTCGCGATTTATGCAGGAATAGTATTTGGTTTCCTGTTTGGTCTGGGCATGGTGCTTGCGTTGGTCCGGCCCGATGTGAAAGCGGCTTTCGATGCCAATGCAGTTTAGGTGCATGAAAGCATCAAAAATCTTGTGCGGTATGCTGGCAGCCGTGGTGGTGGCAACGAGTGGAGCGGTCATGGCGCAGGAAAGCGCGGTGCTGGCGCAACAGGAACTCGTGGCCTTTCTCGAAGACTGGAATCGAGCGGACAACGGAGCCTTGCGCGAACATTTGAGTTTTCCGCACGTTACGCACGGTGCGGGGAATCTGGTGATTGTCGATACGCCCGCGGAATTCGTTCAGGATTTCGACCTGTTGCGCAGCCAGGGCTGGCGCCGCAGCACCTTCGACAACTTCGAGGTCTTGCAGGTATCGGAGACCAAGGTCAATCTCCTGGTCGATTTCCGCCGCTACAATGCCGATGACGAGATCATTTCGAATTCGCAGGTGTTTTACGTCATGACTTTGCAGGACGGCAGGTGGGGCATGCAATATCGTTCCGGCGGCCCCCGTCCGGAGCAGTTGGACGCGAGTCTGCTGGAACGCGCTGAAGCGGCGGCGACGGCGGCGCTGCACGAGTTTTTCGCGGCGTTCAACGCCGCCGACAACGAAGCCCTTTTCGCCGTCAACCACGTTCCACAGGCCATGCTGTTCGAATTGAATTTTCTTTATGGCGAAGACCGCGGCGCCGCTCCGGTAACGGTCAATTTCGAGCGCTTGCGCGATGTGGAAGACTGGAGCCGTAGCGAAGCGGAGAACATCACCCCGGTACACATAACGCCCAACAAGGTGGTCTTCGAGTTCCAGTTCAGCCGCTACAACAGCAATGGCGAGCGCTACCGCACCATCCCCGCAGTTTGGGTCATTACCCGGCAAGGAGAAAAATGGGGCGTGGAATTCCGCTCCCTGATGACCCCGAGCTTTAGTCTCTGAGATTTTGAATACTCTGTTTTCTTGAGTAATCCGCTATTTCCGATTATTGTGACGACTACTCCCCCTGTGGTCTCGACCGCAGGGCGCAGGGCCTCTTCGGAGGCCCTTGCTTTTTTGGCGGCCCCCAAGCGTGGGACACCCATTGCGTGGACAGCCTTCAGTTCGCCTTGGTTGCGGGGACATATTGCCAACTCTCCACACCATAGGCATTTGGAGTTTCACACCGCAATCTCAGCTCGATATCGCTGTACATCTGAAAGAAAAAGATATATATATTTCTTTCATAAATTATGGGCAGGCGCAGCGACAGCACCGACAGCAAGATTCTCCTGCGGATCAAGTCCCGCAAGCGGGGCTGGGTCTTTACGCCCGATAGTTTCAAGGATCTCGGCACCCGCCGTGCGATCGATCTCGCATTGATGCGGCATCGGGACAGTGGCCTTGTGCGCAAGCTGGCCCGGGGTCTCTATGACTACCCGAAAATCGACCCCCAGTTGGGTCAGTTACAGCCATCGACGGATGACATAGCACGCGCCTTGGCCGGTCGTGATGCCACCCGTTTGCAACCATCCGGGGCGTACGCCGCAAATCTACTTGGACTTTCCACGCAGGTTCCCATGAAGGTAGTTTATCTGACGGATGGCCGTACCCGGACCGTCCAGGTCAGCAAGCGGCAAGTTCTCCTGAAGCACACCACTCCCCGAAATATGGCCACAGCGGGCAAGATTAGTGGGCTGGTCATTCAGGCCCTGCGCCACCTCGGAAGGGAGAATGTCGATTCGGAAATAATCAAGCGGCTCGATCATCAGCTCGATGACGCGGCGCGCAAGCAACTGATAGGGGATATTCGATACGCTCCGGCCTGGATCGCCGATATCATTCGCCCGCTGGCCAGACGGAGAAGCGCGACATGAAGGAATTCATCGATCTACCGGAAGAACGCCGCCGACTGGTTTGCACGCAAGCCGGTGCGCAACTGAATCTGCCCGAGATCGCAGTTGAGAAGGACTTCTGGGTTTGCTGGACCTTGCGCAAGCTGCTCGAATTGCCCGAATGGGGCGAATACCTGACGTTCAAGGGCGGCACTTCACTGTCCAAGTGCTGGAGCCTCATTGAGCGTTTTTCCGAAGACATCGATATCGTGATTGATCGAGATGCTCTCGGCTTTGGTGGAGACAACGCACCAGAAAATGCGCCCAGCAAGACGCAGAAGGAGAAACGCCTGAAAGCGTTGAAAGAATCCGGTCAACTGGTAATCAGGGACAGTATTGAGCCGATGCTCACCGAATCAATTTCGTCGGAACTGTCAGGGGATCTTGATTGGGCGCTTAAACCCGACCCGGACGACCGTGATAAGCAGACTTTGCTGTTGTTCTACCCTTCTGCCTTCCCAGAACAGGAGGCCGACTATCTTCGCCGCAGAGTCAAGATCGAGATGGTCGGACGTTCCGATACGGACCCAACCAGATCCATCGATATCAGGCCCTATTTAAGCGACGTATTTCCAAATTTGTTGTCCGAACCGGAAGTGCGAGTCAAGTCGGTAATGCCAGTACGCACGTTTTGGGAAAAGGCAATGCTCCTGCACGAGGAGACCTTTCGGCCAAAAGACAAGCCGCGCCGAAAGGAGGTGGCGCGGCACTATTACGACTTGTATCGGTTGATCCTCGCTGGCATCGGCGAAGAAGCTTCTCGGAATTTGGGTCTATTTGAACGGATCGCCGCCCACCGGAAAATCTACTTTCGATATACGTGGGTTGATTATTCGACTATGAACCCCAGCCAGTTGCAGTTATTGCCCACGGAAGCCGATCGGGTTTCCTGGCAGGCGGACTATGAAAGCATGCAGCAGGAGATGTTTTTCGGCGAGGTGCCGACGTTCGATGAAATCCTGTCGGTAGTTGGCGAGTTTCAGGTCAGACTGAATAGTGGGTAGTCGCGTGACTGGTGGAGGAAGGTCAGCCGAGAGGCCGGGACATCCTCATCTAGCTAAAGGGACGAAAACAGCGCGACGGAAGTTTTGGTACGGCATTGCTCAGCATCCATCCCGATGAACGCGGGGAACTTCAGGACAACCCTCAATCCCCGTAGCTGAACACCATCAGCCTTCCAGGCAGGTTGGGGCTGGAAACCGCTACGGCGAGGTACTGCACGCCGTCTATTTCGTAGGTCATGGGTGAGCCGGAGGCTCGCCCGGGCAATTCGACGGCGCCCAACTCCTTTCCGGTCAACTTGTCGTAGGCGCGCAACATGGCGATGGCGCTGATCTGCCCCCAGGTCTTGATGAAACTTCCATCACGCCCCGAGTCGGGGAGTCGGAATCCTGGGCCGCTGTCGGCTGCGCCAGGTTCAATAGAGCTGCGAGCAGCAGACAGATTCCGGCTCTCGCCGTGTTTCCGGCAGCCGAGTCGCGGTATATTCGCGAACGGTCGAAAACCGTTCCGCGAGTCCGGGTAAGGATCATCGGCATCTGTCCTCCTTGCCAAGACTGTTCGGGCTTTCTATGGGCAAACCCGGAACGCGCCAAACCAGGCAGCGCATGAAACGGGTGTAAGGAGAACGCAATTGAACGATCCACTTTGGCAGCCGCCGGTTGAGCGCATCAGCGCAAGCGGGATGCAGAGTTTCACGGGCCATCTGGAAGACAGGATCGGATTGCGATTTCAGGATTACGGCGAACTGCACCGCTGGTCTGTCGATAATCCGGAAGCTTTCTGGGGACAGGTCTGGCAATTCACCGGAATCGTTTCGTCAGCGCCCTGGGATCGGGTGCTGGCCGACGGTGACAAGTTTCCCGGCGCCAAGTGGTTCAGCGGCGCCCGCCTCAACTTCGCGGAGAATCTGTTGTGCCGCCGCGACGATGGAATCGCCGTGATCGCCCGGCTTGAGAATGGCGGGCGGCGCTGCCTGAGTTTTGCCGAACTTCATAAGCAGGTTGCGCAACTGGCGGCTGCGCTGAAAGCGAGTGGAGTCGCGCCGGGCGACCGCGTCGCGGCTTTCATGCCCAATGTGCCGGAAACGCTGATCGGCATGTTGGCCTGCGCGAGCATTGGCGCGGTCTGGTCGTCGTGTTCGCCCGATTTCGGTTTTGCCGGGGTCATGGACAGGTTCGGCCAGATCGCTCCGAAGATTCTGCTGGCCTGTGACGGCTATTTCTACAATGGCAAGCGAATCGACTGCATGCCACGAGTGGCTGAGATCGCCGGGAAAATCGGCAGTCTCGAGCGGGTAGTCGTCGTTCCCGTCGCGGGAATCCGCGCGGATGTTCACCATATCCGCCGAGGTGTGCCGCTCGATGACTACCTGATTTCAGAAAACACACCCGCGCTCGAATTCGAACAGCTTCCCTTCGATCATCCGCTTTACATCATGTACTCGTCCGGCACTACCGGCGTGCCCAAGTGCATTGTCCATGGCGTCGGCGGTACCCTGATCCAGCAACTGAAAGAACACCGGCTGCATGTGGGGTTGGGGCCTGGAGACGTGTTTTTCTATTTCACGACCTGCGGCTGGATGATGTGGAACTGGCTCGTCTGCGGGCTTGCCAGCGGCGCGACCCTGGCGCTGTACGACGGCTCGCCGTTTCATCCCGGCCCGGCAGCCTTGCTGGACATGGCGCAAGAGGAGAACATTTCGGTCTTCGGAACGAGCGCGAAATACATCGCGGCGATTGAAAAGGAACATCTGGTTCCCCGCGAATCACACGACTTGTCGGCGCTCAAGACCATCCTGTCTACCGGTTCGCCGCTTTCCCACGAGAGCTTTCGGTACGTGTACCGCGATGTGAAGCGGGATGTGTGCCTGTCATCCATATCCGGCGGCACCGACATTGTTTCCTGTTTTGTGCTGGGAAATGAATGCCTGCCCGTCCATGAAGGCGAGATTCAGTGTCCCGGCCTCGGCATGGCGATAGAGTTTCGCAACGAATCCGCCGAGCCGGTAATCGGCGAGAAGGGAGAAATGGTTTGCGCCAGGCCTTTTCCGAGCGCACCCATCGGTTTCTGGAACGATCCCGGCGACAGGAAGTATCTCGGCGCCTACTTCGATGCGTACCCGAATGTGTGGACCCATGGCGACTGGGGCGAGTTGACCGAACACGGCGGAGTCGTCATCCACGGCCGTTCCGACGCTGTGCTCAATCCGGGCGGAGTCCGCATCGGCACCGCCGAGATCTATCGTCAGGTAGAGAAGCTGGACGAGATCATCGACAGCATCTGCATCGGCCAGCAATGGGAAGGCGATGTGCGCGTGGTGCTGTTTGTCGTGATGAGAGAGGGCGTGACGCTGAGCGATGCACTGCGGCAACGGATTCGCCGGACGATTCGCGCCGACGCCACGCCGCGCCATGTGCCGGCGAAGATCATTGCCGTGGCCGACATACCCCGCACGCTAAGCGGAAAGATCGTCGAACTCGCCGTGGGCGATGTGGTCCACGGCAGGCCGGTGAAGAACACCGACGCGCTGGCCAATCCCGAAGCGCTTGCCCTGTATCGCGATTTGCCGGAGCTGCGACGGTAGCGGCAAGGCCGACTGTCGCCGAAATTCCCGCCGCCGCCGGATTCAGCCCGGATTGCGTTTCCTGAACATGACCATGGGCTGGTTGCTCATGACCAGTTCATCGTTCTGATTGAACACCTTGTTCTGCATGTATACCGTGCCGATTTCCGGGCGCGAGCGCGATTCCTTCTTGTCGATTATGGTCGATTCCATGCGCAACGTATCGCCCGGAAACACCGGCCTGGTCCAGCGCAGTTCATTGATGCCGGGCGACCCCAGCGTACCTTTGCCGCCGCCGGTCATGTTTCCGACGATCATGCGCATCGCCATGGCGCAAGTATGCCAGCCGGAGGCGCAAAGACTGCCGAACAGCGTTTTCGCGGCAGCCTCGTCGGAAAGATGGAACGGTTGCGGGTCGTATTTCTCGGCGAACTCGAGAATTTCCTCCCTGGTGACGTGATACCTGCCGAATTTCTGCGTAGTCCCGATTTCGAAATCCTCGAAATAATCCGGCAACGACATTTCTTCAGTCTCCCCGGCGCTGTTATTGCTGCACAAACTTCAGCACTTCCCGGTCGCCAACCGAGGCGCCCCAGATGACGCCGCTGCCGTCAACCGAGAAGCCTTCCGGAAAGCTCGTGCCGCCGCTGGGGCTCGGGTCGGGGATGAAGTCGGTGATGATGCCGTCGAGCGTTCCCACATAGATGCCACGATGCCAGCCCGGGTTGAATCCGTATTCACCTTCCGCCGCGCGTGACTCGGAATCCACGACGTATAGCGTGTCGTTGTGGATGCGTACGCCGCTCGGCCTGCCGAAATGCGTCCAGATGGCGAGCAGTTCCCCATCCGGTGAAAGCACCTGCAGGCGGTTATTGGTGCGGTCGCCGACGTAAATGCGGCCCTGGGAATCGACCGCCAGGGAATGGGGGCAGTCAAACTGCAGCGGTCCGGTGCCTCGCTCGCCCCAGGCCTCGATGAATTCGCCGTCCGCGGTCATGTGCACGATGCGGCGATTCGATTCGGGATTGATGTGACCGTCGGCGATATAGATCGAACCGTCCGAACCGATCGCCAGATCAGATGGCTCGTTGAACAGGTCCGGCCCTTCGCCGCGAATGCCTGGCTGGCCCAATTCGATGAGAATTTCACCTTGCTGGTTGAACTTGAAGATCTGGTTGCCCTTGACGCCGTCTTCCACGCCCGCGTCCACGATCCACAGGTTGTCATCGTCGTCGACGATGATTCCGTGCGGGAAAACGAACATCCCCGCGCCGAAGCTGAACAGGAACTCCCCTTCGGGGCTGAACTTCAGAATGGGGTCCACATCCGAATCCGAGCAACTGTTCATCCCGCAACGCTCGAACAGCCAGATATTTCCTTCGGAGTCGACATCGACCGCGTTGCTCGATCCCATCGCGCGGCCGTCGGGCATTTCCACGAGATCCCTGACGATCTCGTAGGAGTTCGGATAATCGGGCAGCAGGGAGTTCTGCTGAGCGATCGCGTTGCCGGCGAGCGCAATCATTGATGCGAGAATTGTCAGAAAGATATTGCGGCTGGCAGTCATGGCGTTTCCTCCGCGGTTCGGGTGGTCAGTGAAATTTCCACGCGATACTAGTGCGCGTTCTTCCGCGATGTCAACGCATGCCCGCCTTTCACCAGTTGATGAAAATTGCTATTTTCCCTCTTCCACCAAACCGCCATGGCACAAAACCCGATGAGACCCGGCAAGTCAGGAAAGCCGCCCAATTTTCTGTTGATCGCGACAATCTCGATGTCATTCGCTGTCGGCGCCGGGCAGGCGCAGGCCGCCGCGGCGCAAAGCTGCCTGCAGGAATTCGGCGGCCAGGTGCGAATCGGCGGCGCGACCTTCGTCATGGGAGATGACAACACGTATCCCGAGGAAGGGCCGGCGCATGAAGTCACCGTTTCCGGATTCTGGGTCGACAGTCACGAGGTGACGAACGCACAATACGCGAAGTTCGTTGCGGAAACCGGCTATGTGACGTTGGCCGAGAGGCAGCCGGACCCCGAAGATTGGCCCGGTGTGCCGGCCGAATCGCTGACGCCGGGTTCCGCCGTGTTTACGCCGCCCGAAGCAGGCCGGGCGCCGGCCAACTGGTGGTCTTTTGTGCCCGGCGCCAACTGGCGCCGGCCCCAGGGTCCGGGCAGCATGATCGAAGGCATGGAAAGTCATCCGGTCGTGCATGTCGCATGGGAAGACGCCAAGGCTTACGCCGACTGGGCGGGCCGCGAACTCCCCACCGAAGCGCAATTCGAACTCGCGGCGCGCAGCAAACGCAATGGGACCTGGCCCTGGGACGGCGGTGAACTCGCCCCGGACGGTCATCATCGCGCGAATACCTGGCAGGGCGAATTTCCGGTGGCGAACACCGGCGAAGACGATCATGCAGGGCTGGCGCCGGTGGGCTGTTTCGAGGAAAACGATTACGGCGCGTACGATCTGATCGGCAACGCCTGGGAGTGGACGACCAACTGGTACGCCCCGAGACATATTCCGGGAGAATCCGCCGACCCCGCCGGTCCGGCGGAAGAGCAGAGTTTCGACTATCAGAACGGCGGCATGCCGGTGAAAGTCATCAAGGGAGGATCCTTCCTTTGTGCGCCGAATTATTGCCTGCGCTATCGGCCGGCGGCGCGGCAAGCCGCGGACATCGGCCTCGGCACGAACCACACCGGGTTCAGAACGGTACTGAACGACTGAATCAGGCGGCGATGGTTTCCAGCCGGTCCGAGATTCGGTAGTCGGCAGTCGTATGCCGCTTCACGTCTTCGATCGAACTGCCGGGCATCAACGCGGTCAGTGTCATGACGCCGCCATCGAACTCGAATACCGCAAGTTCGGTGATCAGGACGTTTACCGCGCCGCTCGCGGTCAGCGGCAAATCGCAGTTTTCCACGACCTTGCTCGTGCCGTCCTTGTTCGTGTGGGTCATGGTTACCACCAGCCGCTTCGCCCCGGTCGCGAGATCCATCGCGCCGCCAACGCCGAGCAGCGGCCGGTTCGGCACCGCCCAGTTGGCGAGATTGGCATGCTGATCGACCTGCAAACCGCCCATGACCGCAACGTCGATATGGCCGCCGCGGATCATCGCGAATGAATCGGCGCTGTCGAAATAACTCGCGCCCGGCAGGGCGGTTACGGGAATCTTGCCTGCATTGACCGGAAAATCCATGGCGCCGCCCTCAGTGGGTTCCGGTCCCATTCCCAGCATGCCGTTCTCCGAATGCAGAATGATGCCGTCGTCCGGGCTGATGAGATCGGCTACCAGGGTCGGAATTCCGACGCCGAGGTTGACGATATCTCCGCGCCGCAACTGCCCGAGGGCGACCCTGGCGATTGCCATGCGCACCGGGTTCGACTTCTTGCCGCTGTCGGCGATCGAGGCGGATGTGCCCAGATGGTCCAGCCGCACGTTTTCCTGCACCAGGTAGTCGACAAAACAGCCGGGCGTGTGAATGGCATCCGGGTGGATCTCGCCCGTGGGAACGATTTCCTCCACCTCGGCGATGACGGTGTCGGCGGCGGTCGCGATTGCCCGATTGAAATTACTTTCGGTCATGCGGTATTGCAGATTGCCCGCGGTATCGGCGCGCCAGGCGCGTACGAAAGCGATGTCGCCCCGGACGGGCTCGACGAAAATCATCTTGCGGCCGTCTATGACACGAGTCTCGCGGCCCTCGGCAAGTTGGGTGTCTACGGAAGTCGGCGTAAAAAATCCGCCGATGCCCGCGCCGCCGGCGCGCAGCGCTTCGGCAAAAGTTCCCTGCGGAATCAACTCGGCTTCGATGGCGCCGGACTGCGCCGCGGCGACCGCTTCGGGATTGCTGGTGAAGAAAGAACCCATCATCTTGCTGAGTTGGCCGTTGCGCAACAGCCGGCTGCCGCCGAGACCGGACTCGCCGATGTTGTTGCCGATAAAAGTGAGATCGCGCGTGCCGGTTTCAGCAAGCGCGTGCAGCAGGTGAACGGGAGTTCCGGTCATGCCGAAACCGCCGACGAGCAGCGCGTCGCCGGAACGGACCCTGGCGGCGGCCTGTTGCGCGGTGATGATGGGTACGTTCTTCATTCGATTTCTGTCCCGGTCTTGTCAACGCGCAACATGATACGCCATGTAGCGGCGAGGCATGCCTCGCCCGAGCTGCGGCATACTTTCAGGGAATGGAAATCAATTGCTCGTGATGGCTTGCAGCTTCGGATTGCAACCGGTCCGCCTGCCTTGAGACCCACAAGGCTACGTTCGAGTGCGGAAGCAGGCCCAGGCCATCGGCGCGATAATCGAGTTCTTCCAGAACGCGTTGGTAAGGGCCGAACCCCTGCAGGCGGAATGGCACCACGATCGGCGTCAATCCACGGGAGTTTGCCTGCTCGATATACGCCCGGATTTCCAGTTCCGCTTCCCTTCTTTTTTCCGGCCAGTCCTCACGCAGGGTAAAAGCCCGGATTTCCCGCAAACCCAGTTGCTCGTCGGCGCTCCCGGCGCGCTGCGTAATCTTTTCGAGCCAGCGCTGGTTTTCGGCATCGTCGCCGGGACCGTGCGCGATCACAACGGCAACTTCATTGCCGGGGTCAGAGCTGAGGCCGCGGATTCGCGAAGTTATGACTTCGTCGATTTCTGCGGCGTCCGCCAGACCTTCGACACTGACGTGAAAGCCCAGGTCCGTATCCACTTTCCAGAAGCCCATCGGCATTATCGTGTTGGCCCTGATCTCCTCGAGCCGCTCTTGATCCGGCCGGGGAGGCGCGCCGTTGCGTACGCCGAGAATCTGCAGGGTCCGGTCGTACCAGCTTTCGCCGGAAACGAATACTCGCACGACACCGACATGATTGACGCCCCGGGATTCCAGGTTACGGACCGCCTCCTCAATTGAGCCGGCGTCCGCCATGCCCAGGGCCATTTCCACCGGATAGTTTTCGCGCAGCGGCTCTACGGCCGCCTCCAGATGCGCGTTCCATTCCTCGCTGCCGCCATGGGCCATCACTATCACGCCGTAATTGAGTTCTTCGCCGGCGAAGGGATTTTCCGCCGCGGGAGCCACGGCGCAGGAGGCGAGCCCAATTGCGGCCGCGCAGATCGAAATCCAGTGGAGCAACGGTCCGCATTTCTTGTTATTCATGGTCTTTTCCTTGGGGCTGCGAAGTCAGATATCAATATGCAGGCCGATGCGGAAGTTCGCCCCGGGCTGGTGAGCATTCTCGATCGGGGAAACTGGATCCGCGTTCAGGCTGCTGATATTGATCCAGCGCGCGTACAGTTCATCGGTCAGGTTGAACACGCCGAACCGCAGGCGCGCCGCATCGGTAACATTGAAATAGCCGATCAGGTCGACGACGTCGTAAGCATCGGCCGTTACATGCTCGATAGCGGAAACCCGGTCCTTTTCGCCGATCGCCGTAAGCAGCAGTTCGCCACCCCAGCGCCCCGAGGGCGCGTCGTATTTTAGTCCGGCTACCGTGGTCAGCGGCTCCACCGAATCGAGCGGAGTCGATTCCGTCTCGTTATCGCCGTGGGCGTAGGCAAGCGCGGTGCGGATTTGCCATTGCTCGTTCAGAATGAACTGCCCGTTGAATTCAGCGCCGCGGGTTTCGACCTTGCCGATATTCCGGTTCTGGAACAGGCTGATGGGTCCTTCGGTTCCGACAAACGTATTTTCAATGAAATTCGTATAGCGGTTCCGGTACGCGGCAATACTCAGGAAGGCGTTCGCGAAACTTCCCCGTACTCCGATTTCCAATCCTTTGCTGTTTTCGGCGGCAAGCTCCGGGTTGGGGACCGTTGCGTACTGGAATCCCAGGTTCACGAATGACTGGTTCGCTTCGGCAAAATTCGGTGGCCGATAGCCTTCAGCGTATTGGCCGAACAACGACCAGGTTTCATCGAAGTCGTAGAGCGCGCCCAGACTCAGCGATGCCGCGCCTTCGTCGATCGATTCGACTGCAAAGCCGTAGTGCCTGATCTGACCGGTGCCGTCCAGCGTCGGGTCCGGTATCGCTTCCATTTGATAGCGGTCATATCGCGCGCCGGGGATCAAGGTAAATCGGCCGTCCCCGAAGGACATTTCATCTTGCAGGTATAACCCGGAGCGGGTGGTGGAAGTATCCGGAATGGTCTTGTTCGGAAATACTTCCGGCGGTGCGAACGGATACTCGGAAATCCGGCAGCTTGTCCGCCCACTCGCAAGATCCTCTTCGCAACGGTTGCGCGGCCGCTGGGTGTCGGTTTCCTCGAGGTTCGCGCCATAGGCGATCGCGTGGGTCACCGAACCCGTCTCGGTCGTCTTGCGCAGATTCAGGTTCAGCGCCAGAGTCTGCTGATTGAAATCGAGGGTGGATTGCCGCAAGGCGCCGGTGCCGCGATAGGTGCGTGGGTCGCGCGGATCGATAAAGGAATAGCTGGTGCGCTGTTGTTCGGTATATTGGGTGGCGTCGGTATCCATCTGGTTGACGCTTGCATCGAGGTCGTCGAACACGGCGAGGCCCGCCTGCCATTGATACTGGATGCCGAGGCGAAGTCTCTCGGTGTCGTCCAGACCCTGGGAGGCGGAAACCGACCGGCCGATGTCGGATTCGAGTTGCGTGGCGATTTCCTCGACGAAGTTGTCGACGCTGAATCGCAACAATTGACTGGGTGACAGGTCCCAATTCAATTGCAGCAACAGGCTGTCGGAGTTTCCGTCCTGGGGATTCAGGCGGCCGGGTCCGTTCACTTCCTGTTCCGCGAATTCCCGATGCGTGTATTGCGCGAGCAGGCCGAGATCGCCACCTTGAAACGCCGCCGTGAATCCGCCGCGATTCTGCTCGTCCGCATCGGCGGTGGAGGCGCGCAGACCGAAGAAGGTGTTTCGGTCCTCTTCCAGGTAGTCGCGGGGATCCTTGCTGGTCAGAATGACCGCGCCGCCGATGGCGTCGGCGCCGTAAAGGACTGAAGCGGGACCGCGAATCAACTCCACGGTCTTGATGTTGTCGGTGTCGATGTTGTCCCGGCCATAGGTTGCCGGGCCGGCATCGTAGATGTCGTTGCTGCGAATGCCGTCTACGACCGTCAGCACCCGATTACCGCCGATGCCGCGAATGCTGAATCCTTCATTGCCGCCCCGGCTGGCCGTGCTGATCGACACGCCGGGCTGGAAACGGACGATGTCGTCCAGATCTTCGGTCATTTCCCGCTCGATCTGCTCGGCGGTCACCAGCGTCACGGTTCCGGCGATGTTCTCGATCGTGCGCGGCAGCCGCGTCGCATTGACGATCAGCTCTTCGACGCGGTCGCCGCTTTCCTGTGCCGCCGCCGGTCCCGCCAGCGCGATTCCGAAGCAAGCGGCAAGTAATGTTCTCGAAATTGAATGTATCTTGCCAAGTCTCGTCTGCCGTGACATCTGTTTCCTGTCGAACATGATTTGCTCCGCTGGCGTCAATGCGGAGGGGAGAATAGCGGAATTATTTTCCGATGTAAATACAAATGATAAAGATTCGCATTTACATTTTAATTTGGTCAGCGTTCGGGGAAAACGTCCAGGTCATCGGCGAGGATCACGTCGCCGTCGTAAATGGCGCTGACCTCATCCAGCACCATTTCTTCTTCGATGCCGTAATACAGTCCGTGGTAGAGCACGAGCAAGCCGGGCCGGGCGATGTTCGCCAGCCGCGCCAGTTCTTCCGATGTGGTATGGGCGGCATTGTGATAGCGCTGAAATCCGGGCGAGTTCTGTAACAGGCCCTGCTGGCTGATCACTTCATGAAAAAGCAGGTCCACGCCTTGCGCCTTTTCCACGAGCGTTTCGCTATAGGCAGTGTCTCCACTGATCACCAGCGACAGGTCGTCGGTCGTTACCTTGAATCCGAATGCCGGGCGGATATCGCCGTGGTCGACGGCAAATGCCTCGACCACGAGGTCGTCCTTTTCCAGCAGTATTCCGGGCTCGATGGTTTGGGCCGTGACCCTGAAGCCGTCCGGATTCTGGACCGGCTGCAGACCGCCGGTTCGCAACTCGATGTCGACCGAGTTCATTTCCAGCAATCCGCTCGCGATCCGCTCGATTCCTTCCGGCCCCCAGGCCCGGAGACCCGCGTTGCGCCGCCACCACATGGTATGCGCGAGTTCGGAAAAATCCATCGTGTGGTCACTATGCAGATGCGAGAAAAACACGCAGCAGATCAGGCTCGGATAGAGCGAAGGAATATCGTGTTTGTAACGGGCGACAACAGCGTTCCGCACCGCCCCCGCGCCGGCATCGAACAGATAGCTCTCGCCCTTGTGAATGACCGCTATGCTCGAGCCTGCC
The DNA here is from genome assembly GCA_963666325.1 of Pseudomonadales bacterium. Lineage (GTDB taxonomy): Bacteria > Pseudomonadota > Gammaproteobacteria > Pseudomonadales > Pseudohongiellaceae > UBA9145. The sequence goes on along the minus strand of OY762706.1, from coordinate 2,484,575 downwards.
CGAAAGGCGTCTGGAATCGGCGTACCGGTGCCCAATACGACCACGCGGGTCGGGGCCAGCAACTCGCTTTCGGAAGGCGCATCACGCAGTTCGACTCTGGCGCTGGGAAGCGTGATCGCGAACTCCGCATCGGTAGCTTGACCCGCGGAAAATTCCGCAGACAGGAGCGCGCCAAGCGAGACCGAAATGAGCGCGAACGGCCTGAATCTGCTCGATTTCATTCTCCTTCCCTGCTATTGCCGGTCCTCAAGCCGTCCCGCACCGCCAAGCTCGTAATAGACCAGGGGAACGAAGTCGATCGCGGTCCAGCTTGCTTCCTGTCCCCATTGCGCATCGTAGTCCGCGGTCGGTCGCTCCGCCATGATTTCATCGAGATGCATGCCCTGGCGAATCATGGCGTATATGCGGTCGCGGATGTCGAGAATCATGTCCCGGAATTCCACCATTTCCGCCCGGCCGACGATTTCGAGGCCATGGCCGGGAATGACCCTGGTTTCGGGGCCGGACATGTCAATGGCCATATCGAGTGCCGCGATCGTCCCGCGCAAGGTGCCGCCGTTGAACTTGTCGACGATCGGGTAACTCGTGGTTCTGAACACGTCACCGAGATGCAGCACGTCGGATTCGGGGAAGTAGACGAAAGTATCGCCGTCCGTATGCGAAGGCGGCGCCAGAAAGGCGCGAACTTCTTCCCCGTTCAGGTGAAACGATATCGAATCGTTGTACGTCACTACCGGCCGCGCGGCCACCGGCTGCTGGGGCGCGAAACTGCCGCCGTTTCTAGGGAAATGGCTGCGCTCTTCGAGAAATTTCACGCGGGTGTTTTCATGTGCGAATATCAGAACGCCCATTTCTGCCAGATTCGCATTGCCGCCGACATGATCGCCATGGATATGAGTATTGATCAGGAAGCGGATTTCGTTATCGGAGACTTCCCCTACAGCCGCCACCACCTGGTCCGACATCGGCGCGAACAGCGCATCCACGAGCAGAACGCCTTCCGGTCCGATAAAGGCGCCGATATTGCCGCCGCCGCCCGGCCGCTGCACCATGTAGACGTTTCCTGCGACGTGTTCGATCGAAAGTTCGGCATCCGCGAACCCTACCTGGGCGGATGCGAACTTGCCCGCGAACGGCATGAGGCCTGCGAATATCAGGGCGGACAGAATCTTGCGCGAATGGATCATTTTGTTATCTCTTCTTGCCGTGAATCGAGAATTAGGCTACATAGTACCTGAAGCAAAGTCCCGGTATGCATGCAATTGCAATTAATCAGGAGAGGACGATGAGTTCCAAACAATCTGATCGAAGGGAATTTCTGAAACGCGGAGCAGCGTTGGCCGGTGGATTGGGCCTGGCCGCGGCTAAACCGGCATCGGGCCAATTGCCGGACCCCGAAGGGATGATAGTCGGCACGGACGAGCTTGTCGGTTATGGCAAGCGTTCCCGTTTCGAAAATTCGCAACGCATACCTCACGGCGGCAGACATTCGCCCGACGCCTTCGGCCTCGATTTCCACATAGCCGCTCCGCTGCAGGAATCGGTGGGAGTCATCACGCCGTCTTCGCTGCACTATGTGGGCACCACGCGCGGCTCTTTCGTGCCCGACATCGACCCGGCCAAGCATCGGTTGATGATTCATGGCCTGGTCGACCGCGAACTCGTTTTTACCATGGAAGAACTGCGGCGTTTCCCCTCGGTGACCCGCCTGCATTTCATCGAATGCGCGGGCAATCGCTCCCGCAGCAGCCACACGACCGTGCAGGAAACGCATGGCATGACGAGCTGCGCCGAATGGACCGGCGTATTGCTGTCCACTCTGCTTGAAGAAGCGGGAGTGCAGGACGGCGGTGAATGGATCGTCGCGGAAGGCGTCGAGGAAGTGAAAGGGGCTTCGACGATTCCGATAAACAAGGCGATGGACGATTGCCTGCTCTGTTATGGCATGAACGGCGAGGCGGTGCGTCCCCAGCAGGGTTACCCGCTGCGGCTGCTCGTTCCCGGTTTCGAAGGCATTTTCAATGTGAAATGGCTGCGGCGCATCAAGGTCGTGGACCAGTATTACATGACCTACAACGATTACGGTCACCTGACCCAGGACCCGGCCACCGCGGCCCTCGGTTACCAGATCGGGCCGAAGTCGGTCATCACTTTCCCTTCCGGCAGCCAGCGGCTACCCGAGCCCGGCTTCTACGAGATCAGCGGCCTGGCCTGGTCGGGCGGCGGTAAAGTCGCCAGAGTGGAAATTTCCACCGACGGCGGCCGCAGTTGGCAGGACGCCGATATCCGCGGCGAGCCGCAGCCCATGGCGCACACCCGATTCAGCATGAACTGGACCTGGGACGGAAACGAATGCGAGCTTCAGTCCCGCTGCACCGATGAGTTGGGGCAGGTGCAGCCAAGTCGCGCCCAGGTCGCCGCATTCTGGAATCAGCCACCGGATCAGGTCAGGGTAAAGGGCCAGGACAATTCGATCCAGCCCTGGAGAATCGACAGCGACGGCAACGTTCACAATGCGATTGCATAAACTGTTCGGCTTGTTCTTGCTGTCAGTGGGAGTCTGCGCTCAGGCGCAGTCCCCCACTTACGGCTTGGGCAGAGCGCCTACCGCCGAGGAAGTGGCCGCATGGGATATCGCCATCAGTCCGGACGGAAACGAACTTCCCTCCGGTAGCGGCAGCGTAGCAGAGGGCGAAGAACTCTACGTGCAAAAAACCTGCTTCGTCTGCCACGGGCTGAACGGTACCGGGGCGACGGCGCCGCGGCTGATCAAACGCGATGTGGGAGAAGTGGACGACCCATGGGATTACGGCCGGGTGTTGCCGATCCGCTCACCTTATGCGACTACCGTCTGGGATTACATCAACCGGGGCATGCCTCTGGGCATGGAAGGCACGCTCACTCCCGACGAGGTCTATTCGATCGTGGCATACCTGCTTTTCCTCAACGATGTGATCGAGGAAGACATGGTGCTCAACCAGGACAACCTGCCGAATATCGAGATGCCCAATCGCACCAATTTCGCCCGCGTCCCGGACTGGTTCCCCGGCCAGCCAAGGCTCGAAGGCTATCCTTACTGACTTCCGGCCCAAAACATTTGCAAACTTTCCCGAATTTCAACTGACAGGAAACCCAGCATGCAAAGTTCCAGCACGCGCCGATTCTGCCTGACCGCCGTTTTCCTGGGTCTGGCCGCGGCCCTTTCGACGGCAACGGCGCAATCGCCCCTGGAAACCTATACCCCGGTGACACTGGAAGAGTTGAGCGACCCACCGGACGGCGACTGGCTGATGTGGCGCCGCACGGCCAACCATTGGGGCTACAGCCCGCTCGATCAGATCGACAAGGACAACGTCGGCGACCTGCGACTGGCGTGGGCCTGGACCATGGGTCCGGGTTTGCAGGAAACCACGCCGCTGGTGCACGACGGTGTCATGTTCCTGCCCCAGGCCTGTGATTTCATCGAGGCGCTCGACGCCCGCGACGGCAGCCTGCTTTGGGAATATCGCCGTCCGGAAGTGGATCACGCGGCGCCGCTGTCCTGCGCCAACCGCAACGGCACGCTATACAAGGATCAACTCCTGCTCGCCACCAGGGACGCTTATCTCGTATCGCTTAACGTCTACACCGGCGAGGTGACCTGGGAACGCCGCATGGGCGACTGGACGGTGGGCCAGCACTATTCCGGCGGGCCCCAGGTGTTCGACGGCAAGATCATCGCCGGCATGTCGGGCTGCTATTACATCAATACCAGTTGCTGGGTCACCGCCCACGACGCCGATACCGGCGAGGAACTCTGGCGCACGGGCACCGTACCGCGAGTCGGCGAGCCGGGCGGCGAAACCTGGGGCGACGTGCCCAACGAGCTGCGCCGCGGCGGCTCGGCCTGGATGCCGGCGAGTTACGATCCGGAACTGAACCTGATCTACATCGGCGTGGCCGTGCCCATTCCCTGGGGTTCGATCCAGCGCGATACCGACGGCGGCGATGTGCTATACACCAATTCCACGCTCGCCCTCGATGCGGATACCGGGGAAATTGAATGGTATTTTCAGCACATTCCCGGCGGCAACTGGGATCTCGATCACCCATTCGAGCGCATCGTCGTCGAAAGCGAAGTGGCGCCGGATGCCGATGCGGTTTCCTGGATCAATCCCGACATCGACTCCAGCGAACGGCGCAAGGTGATCACCGGAATACCCGGCAAGACCGGCATCATCTGGACGCTCGACGCGGCGAATGGCGAGTTCCTCTGGGCGCGCGAGACCAATTACCAGAACGTCATCGTCGGCGTCGACATCGAGAACAACAAGGGAATAACGAACATCGATCTCGACATCACCGAGATCAGGCAGAGGAAATTCGTCTGCCCGACGACCCGCGGCGGCATCAACTGGAATTCCGTGGCCTACAGCCCGCAGACCAACGCAGTTTACTCGCCGACCAACAATGCCTGCATGGACTTTTACCTGAATCCGGTCGAACCTGTGGTCGGCTTGCATCACCGCTCGGCCACGACCCGCATCGTCGCGGCGCCGGAACTGGAAAACCAGGTTGGCCTGCTGAGCGCGGTTGACGTGGCGACCGGAGAAGCGCTGTGGACCCACCGGCAACGCGCCGGCATTGGCGGTTCGGTACTCACCACCGGCGGTGGCCTGGTCTTCGTTTCGGATGACGCCAGGCGCTTCCGCGCCTTCGACGCCGACTCGGGTGAAGTGCTTTGGGAGCAGATTCTCAATTCCACGGCCGGCGGCTTCCCGGTTTCCTATACTGTGGACGGCGTGCAATACATCGCCATCGCCGCGGGCGGCGGCGTCACCTATCGCATGCTGACGCCGGAGCTTCAGCAACGCGGCGGCGGCAACATGCTTTTCGTTTTCCGCTTGCCGTAATTACCGGCAAGTATTGAAGAGGGGAAATTGATGCAACTTATGCTGAGAATTCTGATTATCCTGGCCTGCCTGCTGGCGATTCCGGTCGCGGCGGTCGCCACTGCCGCAGTGAAGCAGCGCTTCGCCGACGGACCCAACCGGGTGTTTTCCGGCGGACCGTTGGTAGCGGGAGAGTTGTATACCGGACCGGAGCCGGACTGGAGTTTCGTCAACGAGATTCCAACGGTCGAATTGCAATTGCTGGACCCGGCGCAATCCCGGCGTATCTGGATCGCCGAAGCCGAAGGCAAGTTGTACGTCTGGTCGGGCTACATGAGCACAACGGTCGGGCGTATCTGGAAGCAGTGGCCGGTGCAGGCCGAACGCGACGGCCGGGCGATCATTCGCATCAACGGCACACGCTACGAACGTCAACTCAATCGCATTCAGTCCGGTGACGAACTCGACGCGATCGCCGCCGCGATCACCGGCAAGTATCCATCGCAGACGACAAGAGCGGGGATCGAGGCCGGTGGCGTCTGGGTCTTCGAAGCGGCGCCGCGGAATTAGTGGTCGCCCCTGTGTGCCGCCCGTGCCGTCATTCTGCGCGAAGTCGCAGAATCTCGTCAGTGGCTGCCATGGGCTTCACGGGTAGGGGAATTGAATTATGAAACTGTTTTACTGGGCCGTGGCCGCTGCCATTGTGCTTACGATTCTCGCCGTCCTGTTCGTTCCCGGCGTAGACGATTTCATCGAACAGACTTTTCAGCGTTATCTCGGGCGGGCGGCACGCTGACAGGAGCCAGTTTCATGAAATCTTCCAACTTCAATCGGCGCCGATTCCTGCAGGCCAGCGGCGCGGCCGCGATCTGGATTCCCACCTCGGTGCGTGGTTATACGACGGCCGAGATCGAGAGTTTCTTCGTTGACGGCGAGATGCAGGTCGATGTCTCGAAATGGGAACTCGACACGCCGGCGCTATGCGTCGATCTGGATCTGCTTGAGACCAACCTGGCAAAAATGCAGGCGACAATGGGCGCGAACGGAATCGCCAGCCGGCCCCACGCGAAAACGCACAAATGTCCGGTGATCGCCCGGATGCAGATCGATACCGGCTCGGTGGGAATCTGCACAGCGAAGGTGAGCGAAGCCGAGGTCATGTTCCGCAACGGCATCGAAGAAATTCTCATGACCACGACCAATGTCACGCCGACCAAGATCAATCGGGCCATGTCGCTGGCGGAGGAGTGTCCCGGTTTCGTTCAGGCAACCGATTCCATGGACAATGCGCGGCTGTTGTCCGAGGCGGCGGTAGCCAGGAATCTTGTCGCGGACGTGGTCGTGGACGTCGACCCCGGCATGGGCCGCACCGGCACGCCGCCTGGACAACCCGCCTTGAGCCTCGCGCAACTCGTCGACCAACTCCCCGGCCTTCGCTTTCGAGGCATGCTCAGCTACGACGGCGCCTCGCAACATGTGGCGGGCTTCGCCGCGCGCAGGGCTCGAACCCTGGAAGCGATGGCGCCCGCCGCGGACACTCTCGAACTGCTGCAACGATCCGGCCTGAGAACCGATATCTTCAGCGGCGGCGGCACCGGCACCTATAATATCGATCACGAGGTCAGCGGACTGACCGATGTTCAGGTCGGCAGCTATGTCTTCATGGACGCCCAGTATCTGGAAATCGGCGGCGAACAGGACGATGCGGTCTACTCGGATTTCGAGCCCTCGCTGACGATCCTGACCACGGTGCTGAACGATCAATACGCCGGCCGCGCGACGTCCGACGCAGGCGCCAAGGCATGCACGATCAATCGTCCTTGGCCCGTCGTCAAGGGCGAAACCGACATCAGCTACACCTCGGGCTCGGACGAGTTCGGCACCATCCGCTATGGCGAAAATGCCTCGCGCACGTACCAGGTCGGAGACAAGCTCGAATTGATCGTCTCGCATTGCGACCCCGTGGTGAATCTCTACGACCACATCTACGCCATCCGCAACGACCGGGTGGAAGCGATCTGGCGCGTCGCCGGCAGGGGAATGTCGGCCTGAGGCGGTTCGCAGTTGCTATCCATGCATCGACCGGACGCTTCGGAAATCCGGGCCGGTTCGATTAGTCCAGCGCCGACAGCCGAGCCAACTCGCCGGGCCAGTCGAGGATGCGCCCGTCGGCGGTGATCAGCCGGCAGCCTTTTTCCATAGCGGTGGCGACGATGAAGCGGTCGGCGGGGTCGGCATGAAATTCGGCGAGCCTCGCGGCTTTCGAACCGATCGCCCCGTCCACCGGAATTTCGATCAATCCCTGTTCGATCTGTACCCGCCGCCAATGTTCCGGCGTGTAGGGAAGACTGATTCTGCGCTTGCTCTTGAGCATCGCGATTTCCCAGAACGAAATCGACGATACGGCGAGCTCGCCGGATTGCCATGCCTGATCCATCCGGGTTCGGGCATTCGATCCAAGGCGCTTGTCGCCAGTGCGAAGCCACAACAAGACATGCGTGTCGATGAGCAACAAGTTTCAGGAACCCCGGCTTGAATCCATTTCCCATTCGACTTCGATCGGTTCCATGATATCGCCCAGAATTTCTACCTCTTCCTTGTCGATACCGAACAGGCTTGCCGGTTTGGTTCGATAAGGCACGAGTCGCGCTATCGGTCGATTGTTCTTCGAAATCACGTACTCTTTTCCGGTTTCCGCAACTTCGTCCATCAACTTGAGACACTTGGCCTTGAATTCGGAAGCCTTGATCGTCGGTTCGTTTGTGCCGATGTCGGTTTCCATTCACGTTCACCTGTGGCGGTAGTTCAATACAGGGATAATACCATGGTCATGACCATGGTCAATTATTTCGCGCCGTCATCCAGCAACCCCAAACTGTCATCCAGCAACCCCAAACTGTCATCCAGCAACCCCAAACTGTCGTCCTGCAGCCCCAACTGTCATCCTGCGCGCAGTCGCAGGATCCATTGACAACTTGCCAGCGGACAGGTGACTTGCTACAACTCGTTCGCATGCTCGAATATCGGGAGATCCCTTAGCCATGCCTGAAGCCTGCCGCAATGCTCTTTCGCTTTCTTGCCTGGTGACTACATCGTCAGCGATGAGCCCGGCGGCAACCAGGGCACACTGACCTTGCCGGGCTCCTGGGGTTCCGCCAACTGGAACACCGGCGCATTCGACCCCGAAACCGGCTACTACTACGGCTTCGCCAACGACATTCCCCGCGTTTACCGGCTCGTACCAACTGACGAACCTGACGCCGACATGCCGTACTGGAGCCCGAACCGCGAAGCGCCTTACCTCGACGGCATCCCCCTGACCAAGCCGCCCTGGGGCCGCATTACCGCCATCGACATGAACACCGGCGAGCACATCTGGCAGATCGCCAACGGCGATTCGCTCAGCGACCATCCCGACCTGGACGAACTCGACCTGCCCACCCTGGGCATCGCCAGCCGCCCCGCCGCGCTCCTGACGAGAACGCTGCTTTTCATAGGCGTAGGCAGCAACAACCACGGCGGCACCCAACCCAACATGTGGGGCACCGCCTTCCGGGCTTACGACAAGTTCACAGGAGAGGAAGTCTGGCGCACCGACCTGCCCTCAGGCACGACTGGCGCCCCGATGAGCTATATGCATGAGGGGAGGCAATACATCGTGGTTGCCGTCGGCAGTTTTGGTGACGAGCCCGAACTGGTGGCGCTGGGGTTGCCCTTGTATTAACGGCGCGTAGCATATTTTGTGTAAGTTTAAAGGAGATGAACAGATTATGGCAGGGGAATACGAAAAAGCGATTACCATAAGAGAAGCAATCGCGGGAATTAATGATCGGGGCTTCCTGCTTCCTGCAATTCAGCGTAATTTCGTTTGGAGCAGCCAGCAAATCTGCGTACTCTTCGACTCGATTATGCGAGGGCACCCTATAAACACCTTCATGTTTTGGGAAATCAAGGATGACGATATAAAGAAGGATTATAAATTTTACGAGTTTCTGAAGTCGTACTGTCAGCGGTTCAATGAAGAAAATCCGCATGTAAATACGACCTCCAGTTTCAAAAATTTCAACGCCATTATTGATGGTCAGCAGCGACTCACTTCACTTTATATCGGCTTGTGTAGCACCTACGCTTACAAGCAACCGCGTGTCTGGTGGCCAAACACGCAGGATGATAGAGTGCTTCCTCCTCGTAAACTTTACTTGGACTTGGAGCAGCCAACAAAAACAGAAGAAGATGATGCCTTGATGTACTACAACTTCAGGTTTCTAACGCAACACCAATATGAAGCATCTCTTCGGGATAACGCGAACCCACATCATTGGTATTGCTTACACGAAGTACTAAATCTACCTCATCGTGAAAGTCCCGATGACATTTGGTTGGAAACTATTTTACCGGAAATAGAGAAACGGGATCTCAGCAATATCAAATTTGCCCGTAAAACTCTTCTGAAGCTCTACAATTCAATCCATTCCCAGAAAATCATCCACTATTTTAAGGAGACTAGCCAAAAAATCGATCATGTTTTGGATGTCTTTATTCGAACTAATAGTGGAGGAACTAAGCTTGATTTCGCAAACTTGCTAGTTTCTATTGCGGTAGCTCACTGGGATGGTGATTTCCGGAAAGAGCTCAATGATCTCTCCAAACAGATACATCAGAATGTTGAAATGGGATTCTATATTGAGCGAGATTGGATTCTTAAGACGTGCTTAATGCTGATTGATACTGATGTCCGATTTAGAGTACAGAACTTCAAGGCGGAGCAAGTCCAACTGATTCAAGTGCAGTGGCAAGAAATAAAAGAATGTATAAGGGCAACATTTCTTTTGATTCGAAACTTTGGAATAAATCCGCAATCTCTTACATCAAAAAATGCTGTAATTCCCATTTGCTACTATCTCTACAAGAATAATGCTAATGGAGTTCGCTTGTATAGAATTATCAATAACCTGACAAAAGTAGAAGGCCAGAGGTCAAAAATCAGTCGGTGGTTCTACATGGTGTTGCTCAAAGGAATATTTGGAGGGCAAGCAGATACCATCCTCACTAGCATGCGAGAAGTATTGAACAAAAATATTGATAATTGTGAATTTCCTTTGGACGCCATAATTGAGCGATACAAAGCGACAAATAAGGATCTTCGTTTCGATGACGAATACATCGAGAGCATGCTAAACATCCAGTACGGGGAAGGCCGTTGCCGAGCGTTGCTGCATTTACTTTTGCCTGAAATGGACCCCAATCGAATCTATCATATCGACCATTTGCATCCTAGGTCAGAATTTGACAGGGGGAAACTAAAAAAATGTGACTTTATTGCTAAAGACAGCGAATTATTGGCCTTTTATGAGGATCCTGCTCATTGGAACTCGATCACCAATCTACACTTACTAAATGACTCTCAGAATCTGTCGAAAGGCGATCGGGAATTGAGTGACTGGCTCGAAGATCAGACGGTACACGTTACTGCTAGTGATCTGTTGTTAGATGATGTTAGTCTAAGTTTTGAAAACTTTAAGGACTTCTACGAGGTCCGCCGTGCAAATCTTAAAGAAAGGCTCATTAGTAGAGTCTTTGTAGCAAGATCTGTGTCAGAAACATCAGTTGTCGAAGATTCTGATGAAGAGGTCGTTGAGGATATCATAGTATGAGTCCAAAAATTGAGCGATCTTAAGGATGCTCAAGGGACACATAGCCTAAGATGTGAAGGATTTCTCATTGCTGCTTTGCGGTGTAAATGGGATCAATGTTGTAGAGTTGGAATTTTTGCAACGGTGCCTCATAGGACTCCTGCCGAATGATTCGATGAGCGTCCCGATGTGTTTAGGAATTTGCGCTTGATCTGGTGATTTTCCCAAGATCGAACTGTCAAGGATTCCTTGACGGTTGTCTCCGGGTGCAAGTCATTTCTGTACTCACTGTTACCGGACTTATACTCCACTCCGATTATCAGCGGATCATCGTCCATACCTGCTAATGAGTTTTCCATGCGATTCGGCGAATTTAACCCAGTCCTTTTCGGCCAGCACATCCGCCGCCAATCCAATCTGTCGGGGAGAGAAACGCCTCTTTCGATTATTCCACGCGTAAGTTTGATCTACGAGCTCTTGACGGGAATCTGGCCGGTCATGTGTCAAAACCCAATGCACCGTGGAAAGCAGTTCAAGACCGTATGCCGACTCGAATCCCGTTACCAGATCGGCCACCCTGTCGAATCGTTCCCGTGTTTTGGGTGAGCGGTTAAGCGACTTGCCGGAATCTTCCAGAGCGCCCGGCACCAGTTCCAACTGCTTGTCGGGCATATCGCCACCGTCGCGGTACCCTGAGATGAAGTGGCCTTCCAGCGAATTCAGAACATGACGGAGGTTTTCGGCATATGGACCATAGGGACCTTTGGTGAACTTGAGTTTGAGTGGCTGCCCGGCAACTTGCATGAAATACATCAGCTTGTGGACTTCCAGCAGAGTGATGAACGGGTCGAGCAGTCCGCGAAGGTATTGATCGATCAGTCCGATCAGTGCCGCGCGGCTTGCATTCATCCTCGGTACTTCCTTGCTTTTCGCCATGTCCTCTGTGGCAGGCGCGCCTCGTGGTTCGAAGACAACGACTTGCAGATCGTCGAATCCTCGAAATGCCTTTTCGATGCGCGGGCGAACATCGTCCCAGTCAAGCCCGCCAAGGCCGCTACCCAGTGGCGGAATTGCAATGGAATGGATGCGCCGCTCGCGAATCACCCTGACGAGATCCTTCAGACCGGCGTTGATGTCTTCGATTCGGCTGTTGCCGCGCCAGTGCCGCTTGGTTGGGAAATTGATGATGTATCGGGGATTGGTAAGAGTGCCGGTGTCGAAGACATACATGCGGCCAGGATTGACCTCGCCCCGTTCGCAAGCTTCGCTATAGGCGTGGAAGTTGCCCGGAAACGCCTTCTTGAACTGAAGGGCAATGCCACGCCCCATCACGCCAACGCAGTTGACGGTATTGACCAGGGCTTCGGTATCTTCGGTGACAATGTCGCCGGTGGTGAATCTGATCATGGGCTCCCGAGCCTCATAACTAATAGTACCATCTTGGTTCGACCGTGACTTCAGGCCGATGCTCGGCGGAGCGCAATGCCGCCATGGTCATGTTGTGAACGCCGGATTCAAGTACGCCGATGCGTCGCACGAGACCCCAGGGGAAAGATCGCTCCACCAGAAACTCCGCCTGTTTCCCTTCAGACTGATCCTGCCACTGCCGCGCCTGAATGGCATTCCAGTCGATTTCCTCTAATTGCGACAGGTTGCATCGGTCCTGGAAGTAAAACGCACCCGCATTGGAAAGCGTGAATGCCCAGCGCTGCCCTTGTTGGTCCGCCCATGTCACCGCTTCGTGGAGGTCGGCCTCAAGGTGCACGATGTGGCCTTGGCCGCCCAGGTATTCGAGCCCGGGGCGATTGCGCTTGTGTATGAGGTACAGCATTACCGAGCGAGGGCAGAAATAAAAGGGCACACAGTCGCCCACGCACAGGCCAGGGCGACTGCTCAATTGACTTTCCAGTCTTCGCTGCTTGATTTCGCTCATGCCGATCGACGTGCCCGGTCGTGGATTTTTCCGTAGCGCGGCATCGGACCAAAGCGCACCATCCTCGATGATCGACGGCAGTCGATCTACGTGGACGATGTGATAAATTTTTGGCTTTGACGGTGGCGCCATGCTAATCCTGTTTCCGAGTCCTCCAGGGATACTCACTTAATGGCCTGATGAGAGTCTCTTTCATTGCTTTCCATCAGATGCAGTTGTCAAGGATTCCTTGACAACCGTGGCGGCTATCAATTCGCCCTCCGTGGAAATATTCTTGGCGTTGGGGCTTGCATCCAGGGGCAACCCATAGGCCACTCATCTATTGACCTGATGGTTTTCCCATTGCTTTGTGATCGCCGACGGTAGCTTCAGTGATGAATCCGACTAGCCGCAACTCTCCCGAATCCTTATGTTCGCATTGATGTAGTCGCGCAGTATCGACTTGTCGACCTCGATCTCGCCGGACAAAATGCACTCCCAGCTTTCTTCCAGAAGTGACTGGCGGAATTCGGCGTCATTCTCGACTCGTGCCTGAATTGTCTCTTTAAAGTCTCTCGTCAATGGCATGTTCATGGTCCTCCAGGAGGCCTCCTTTTCTTCAGAGTCTTGTAGGCTCTGAATTCGAAGGAATGTCCCTGCCGTTTCCAGGGCAATGACTGCAGCCAGTTCACCAGTCGCTCCATCCGCGTCATGGGGGGTGGCCTGAATCGGTGGGGGCTTTCCCGCGTCTCGAAACCTTCCCGCATTGAGGCATCAGGTGGCTTTTCCACGACCGGTTGCAGCAAATTGCGCAACATGGCCAAAGGATCGTCAATGCTCACGCGTTCGGATTCGAGCGAGGGCTCCTCCAGGACGGCGGCGATGAGTTCTTCGCTGCCGCAGACATAAGTCGCTTCCAGGTCAATTTCAGTGGCCACGCACCAACTTCGATCCTCCGGCCAGACTAGATTGGCCGGATAATGGCCTGGGAAGTCAGGGAAGAAGGACTGGTCCATGGCTGCAAGCGGCGCTCGAAAGAGAAGCCAGCTACGATGCTTCGTACTTATCATGGGCGCCTGACGTTGTGAATCCGACAGGAATCCGAAACCCTCCCAGATCCCGAACCAGCACGGACCGGAACTGACGGTAAACTTGGCCAGTATTCGTTGCAACGATCGCGCGAGTTCGGGTTCAAGGCGCCCTTCTTCTGGGCCTTCGATCCATTCATCGCCGTCCCGGACCAGCTGGCTCAAACCTCCAATCGCCAAAATGTCCCTGACCCATTTTCCGTCGGGTAGACGACGGTACTGGGTTCCCCGAATCACGCTGTCCACGGACTCCTCATAACTGGTACGACCGTAAACGACCGGAAGATCGGCCTTTGCCACTTCTGACCAACGTATCGTTTCACTGCGTATGTACTTGCCGTAACGGATATCCACGAGGTTTTTCCTGGTGCTGACGCACCGGTAAGCCGGGTGGCGCAACACCGCATAGGCCTCGAACCCGCCGGGAATGACGGAGGAAACGCGTGTCGATTGCCCACGGCGAAGGACCGAGCTGAGCCACTCGGCATCAGTCGCGCTGTTCGCTGATTCGAAAGCCACAGCCACTGGTTCCTGTGCATCCGCCACCTCAACTCTCCTCACTCGGAATGATCGTTGAGGCTTCGATGTCTTTCACAAGCACTTCATCTTTGTCGTCAAAATCCGGGGACATCGAGAACTGATCCTCCAGCCCTCCCATTTTTCGTTCCAGTCGATTTTCCCGATACGGCGTCAGGCGCAGCCATCGTTCGCCCGCTTTGGCAATGATGACTTCCTCGCCCAGCCACGCAAGTTTGCCAAGCTTCAACAATTGGGATTTAGCTTCGTGAATTTTGATTTTCTGGCCACCTGAAAATTTTTTCTGCACCAACCGGTCTTTGTTAGGCAGTAAGAGTATACATACTCGAAACCCATGGCGATTATTCGGTGCAAATCGACACCACCCGTCAGTAATTGCGGGCAATGTCTTGAGTGGTGTAGTGATATATGACAACATGCGATGCGTACCGCGAGAGGGTCGCAAAGCGGCTTAAGCGATTGAAATCGGAGTTATCGCCATGAACGAAATCGACTTTGAGCTGATTGAAGGCAGCGGCAACGTTTTTCGCGATTTCAGTGACCCGGAGGCGGATCTGAAACACGCCAAGGCGGTTATTGCCAGCCGCATTATTTCCGTTCTTGATGACCGCGGTCTGTCCGTGAGGAAGGCCGCTGCGCTGACCCGATTTGCCGCAGCCGACTTTTCAAGGGTGCGCAACGCAGATCTGCGGCGATTCACGCTAGACCGGCTAATGAAGATGCTCGCATCCCTTGATGCAGACATTCGCGTCACGGTCCAGATCGAAGGTGGCAATGAAGGCAAGACTGCCCTGGCAACTTGAGTCCTCAAAGGTGTTTGCATAACCCGCGCCAGTGGTTTCATGCAATAGTGAAGATATTGGTGGATACTTCGGATATTCAGGAAATTACCGGTCAAAGCGAGGTAGGCATGATGAACGGAATTACGGGGATGATTCACTTCACTGGACTTCGTAACATCGGGTCCGGCGCTTGGGCGCTGGCGTTGCTGCTATGCGCGAACATAAGTTTCGCGGCGGAATCGGATGGCCTGCAAAAAGAGTTCTTCAATGTCGGATCGACTTTTTCAAACGTGGTAAGCACGAGTCACGGCGGCGTGACGACGATTTATGTCTCCGGGCAGGTAGGTATTTCCGACGGCGAGATTCCCGCGGATTTTGGCCAACAGGTTGAATACACCTTCGCCAATCTGCGGCGGCAGTTGCAGGCGGCGGGCGCCACTCCGGAAGACGTTGTGCAGATTCGCACCTATATCGTGGACATAAGCAGCGAAAGAGTGTCCGCGTACAACGAGGCAAGGGTGGGGTTCTTCACCCAGCAGAACAAGCCCGCATCGACCATGGTGGGTGTGCCGGGGCTGGTCATTCCGGAGTTGCTGGTTGAAGTCGAAGCCGTCGCGGTAATCGAGAATTAGGCTGTTGGCCGGCTGAGCCCTTCGGGCAGTCTTTCCGTCTCCTGGTTCAGTCCTGGCCGTCGGCTATCCTGTCCAGCACCGGCAGCAGATACTCGATGAAGCGCTCCGGGTTTTCGGTCATGGGAAAATGCCCCATGCCGGGCATTTCCCGCCAGCTCGAACCGGCGATGGCTTCGTGGGCCGCCTTGCCGAGGGCAGGTGTTCCGCTGTAGTCGTATTCCCCCGAGAGGATGTGCACGCCGACCCGGCTGGTGTCGATTTCATTCGCGCGCCCGGTCAGGTCGAAATCATTGATGTAATAGTGCAAATCGCCCTGGAACACCGGCGGCCAGCCGGAAGCGTACACGTAGGCCGTTTCCTTGCGATACGCAAGAGGTGAGAGCGGCGCCGTCAGGCTTTCCATCAGCAGGCCCTTGTATTCATTGCCCACCGCCGGATGCCAGAGGCCGGGGATGCTGCCGGTGGATTCGATCCGCAAAGCGCCTTCCAGCGAGATGACGGCGCGAAAGCGGTCGGGGTGATGCAGGGCGAGGTCGAGAGCGAGCAGGCCACCCACGGAGCAACCCATGAACACCGGGTTTCCCAGGCCGAGGGCATCGCAAAGCGCCAGTGGCACCGCGCGCAGGAACTCCGCGTCGAGCCGGTAATCCTCGCTCCACCATTTGCGCAGGCCCGGCGGCATGGATTTGCCGTGGAATGGCAGGTCATAGGCGATCAGCCGATAGCGGCTGGAGATCTCGGGGTATTCGAACAGATGCCGCCACTGGCTACCATGGGCGCCCGCGGTGTGCTGCAGCAGGAGTGGAATGCCCTGGCCCGCTTCCTCGAAATAGACGCGGTAATCGTGGCCGCCGAGGTCGAGATGGACATAGCGTCCTACAGGTGCGTCATAGGTTCCTGGTGCGGCTGTTTCCGCGCGCATGGGGTCGCCCTGCGCCCCATCCGGGCGTAGCAATTCTATTGCCCGCTTCGCGGCGCCGTAGTACTGGGCGTGCAGCACCGGGTCCGCGACGACTTGCAGCCCGAGGGCGAGGGCCGGGGCGATGTCATTGAAAAATGGCGGTGGAGTCGCCGCCAGCAAGTTAGTCCAGAGCGCCTCGGGGGCGGAATAGCGAATCAGACCATCGATTCCTGAAGGGACGCCGGCTTCCACTTCGCCGTCGCGAACCCGAAGGGCCAGCGACTGCGCGCCGATCTCAAGCACAAGGCCGCCATTCCAGAAGCGCGAGGCCAACCGGAATTCACCGTCGCCGGCGCAAAGCGCCGCCCATTCTTCATTCGCGGGAAGTGATAAAGTCATCTGTATTCTCCACAATCGTTGCCTGGCCCGGCTGTTCCCGGGGCCGAAACACGCCGCTGCCGGAATCGCCGGTATCCGCCATTCCGATGGCGCAGCCCCCTCCATCTTTCGGAACTGTCTGGCGGAGAGGCAGGGATTCGAACCCTGGGAGGACTTGCGCCCTCTCTTGATTTCGAATCAAGCCCGTTCAACCGCTCCGGCACCTCTCCGAAGCCGGGATTATAGACTTGATTTCGGTAATTTCCCTGGCTTCCGATTGATTTATGCGCCGCCTGCCTGCGGCGCGTATGCACTCAGGAGCCCGATTCAGCATAGAATCGGACTTGGCGTTTCGAACTTGTTGGTGACGGGGAAAATCGATGAACCATTCAATCAATCTCACTCAAAAACTATTGTGGCTGCTCCTCTTGTTGCCGGTGGTGTTTCTTGCCGGGCGAATCTCGGCGCAGCGAACCGTCGAGCCATCCTGCGATATGTGCCAGGCCGAGTTGGTGCCGCTGGAAGAGATTCAGCGATATGTGCAACTCGGGCAGAGCGAAGCGGTGGGCGATATGCAGATTCGCTCGCTCGATGTAGGCCGCACTCAGGTGCAGGTTTCGCTGGTGCATCGAAATGCCCTGGCGGAGCGCGCCAACCGGGTGGCCGAACACAGCCTGGTTACGGAAGTCTATTACATGCTTTCCGGCGGGGGCACCGTGCTCACCGGGCCTGAACTGGTCGACCCGGTTCCGAGAGCCGCGGACAGTTACAACGTCACCAATCTCAATGGCCCGGGACACAATGCCGCGGATGTGCGCAACGGCGTGACGACCGATCTCGAGGCGGGCGACGTATTCGTGATACCGGCAGGCACGGGTCACGAGTTCATCGAGATCCCCGATCACGCCACCTATATCACCTTCCGGATCGATCCCGACAAGGTTGTCGCTTTGATGAACGCTGAAGATTCGGCCGCTTTTCTCGAAGAGCGATTGTGATGATTGAAAATCATCGCGGGTAATCGTTGGTGTTGCATGCGGTGAACGACAGGCCGCCGCGGCGGAATTTGTACGGTTTTCTTACCGCCGGACTGATGACGATGTTTTCCCCGTTCGGATGGAGGCTCCGGAACGCGCTGACAGGCGTGGCGTCGAGCTTTTCCGGATTGATCTTGCATTCCACCGCGTCGACCCGGTCACGACTGTGCCGGATGACGAAATCCACTTCGCGGTGGGACTTGTCCTGCCAGTAAAAGATGTCGCTTTCGGCGAATCGGGAGCACAGGCTGTCCAGCACAAGGTGTTCCCATAACAATCCCCTGTCGTCGTCGCGGATCGTATCCCAGCCTTTTTCGAAGGTGACGAAGCCGGTGTCGAATGCATAGCATTTGGGACGGCTGACAATTTCGCGCTTGCCTCCCCGGTGAAACGGGCGCAGCAAGCGAATCGCGTGTGCTATCTGCATGGCCTCGATATGCGTCTTGACGGTGCCTCGGCTCAGTTCGGCCGAATTCGCGAGCCGGGAATAGTCCAGTTGGCCGCCGCTTTGCCGCAGTAAAAGACGAAACAGCGCCAAAAACCCCTGCCGGTTACGGATGCCGAACAACTCCATGATGTCGCGCGCGTAAAAGCTGTCGATCCACTCGCTGTAAAAGGCCGGGTCCTTGCCGGCGGCCAGCAATGGTTCAGGCAAGCCGCCGTGGAGCAACCGGCGGTCTAGCTCCGGCGCGTTGAAAGGATCGCCGCATTCTTCCCAGAGAACCGGGCAAAGGTGGATGGAATGCTTGCGCCCGGCCAGCGAATCGCGAAACTTTCGCGTAGCTGCCAAGGTGGAAGAACCGGTCGCCAGGATCTTCAGCTCGGGAAATTCATCGGCGGCGATCTTCAGCAACCGGCTGGGGTCTTCCAGATGGTGTACTTCGTCAAACACCAGAATGGACCGCGGCGACTGGTCCGTGAGAAACAGTTCCGGGTCTTCAAGCGAGCGAACTGTAGAGGGCAAGTCGCAATTCATGTACACCGAGTCAGGTAACATACGGGCAATTGTCGTCTTGCCCACGCGGCGTACGCCGGAAAGCCAGACGATCGAGCGCCTTGTCCAGGCGTAGTGGATGCGGGTCAACCAGAGTGGGCGTTCAATCATGTTGGTTAATTATGCATTCAGACGTCTAAATGTAAAGTAAGATGGCGATATAAGGCAGAAAAAAACACTGAAACTACCGCCCGTGATTGCGATAAGATGAATCAAGATTTGCGGCGGCAACCGATGGGCAAGAACAGACACCGTGTGATTACCGCGCCGTCGGGCGTTGCGCTTGTTGTTGCGGCGCTCGGCGTCTTCGCGCAATCTCCTGCAGCCGAGCCGGACACGGCTCAGGTCGATTGCTTCGCGAATGCGCGCCTGATCGATGGCGCCGGCCAGGTTTTCGACAATGCGACGCTGCGCATACGCGGCGATGTCATACTTGATGTCGGCGTCGCGAATCCCGGCTGTGACATCACGCACGATCTGACCGGCAAGACCGTCATCCCCGCCCTGGGCTCGCCGGGAGGCGGCCCGAATCCGCGATTCACCGACGATCCCGATTATTGGGGAGTGAACCCAGTCGCGGACCCGGAACAGGGAGTCCGCACGGTGCGCGATCTAGCCGCGCGCGGCTACCGGATCGCCAAGATCTGGATCGATGTCCGGGACGAGCGCCGCGGCGCACAAATAAAGGTTGCGCCGGAGATATATCAGGCTGTATTGAATGAGGCTGCGAGTCAGGACATCCGCATCATCGCGCATGCCACGACCCTGGCGGATCACAAGGCGCTGGTCGCGGCGGGCAACCGGCGCTTCATTCACATGCCCTACGATGCTCACGTAGACGACGAATACCTGGAAATGGTGCGGCGCAACAATGTTTACATCGTGCCGACCCTGGGCATGATCACCAAGCGTGAGCCGTGGTACATCCCGGCATTCCGCGACCCTTACTTCCATGATCAGGTTCCGCCCGCTGTGCTAGAGTCGCTGAACGAGAACTACTCACCGCCTCCGGCCGAGCGCAGTGCCGCCGAGGAACAACGCTCGGCCATGCTGGCGGCCAATCTGCTCAGACTGAAAGATCAGGTAATCCTTGGTACCGACGCCGGCGCCGTGGGAGACTTCTTCGGCTATGCCGATCATGTGGAGTTGGCCTTGTTCGTACGTATGGGCATGACCCCGATGGAAGCTCTGGTTGCGAGTACGTCACGCGCTGCCGAAGCATTCGGGCTGGATACCGTGGGATCGCTTGCGGAAGGCAAGGCAGCGGACTTTGTCATCCTGGACGCCGACCCGCTCGAAGACATAAATAACACCCGGCTGATCAACGATGTCTATCTTCGCGGACAGCGCGTGGGCCGGGAAGGATTGAGAGCATTATGGACCGAAGAAAATTGAACGGCCGGTCTGGTCTGAAGACTCTGACTTCCTTTTGTGTCGGGAGTGGATTTCTTTTTGTCTGTGTCGCTGCCTTCGGGCAATACGGCGATGCCGCAGGCGAATGGCCGAGCTACGCCGCCGATGCCGGCTCCACCAAGTACACGGCTCTCAGCCAGATCGGCGCGGACAATTTCGGCGATCTCGAAATTGCCTGGCGCTGGCGGTCCATCGATGCCGATCTCGACTTGGCCGCGTTGCTCGGCGCCGACTCGGAACCACCGGGATTCGGCCGGCTGCAGGCAACGCCACTCATGATCGACGGCGTACTCTACATGCTCACCGCGCTGAATCAGGTCGCGGCGCTCGATGCGGCCAGCGGCGAGACCTTATGGACTCACGATCCCCAGGTCTATTTGTCCGGACCGTCGATCAGTCCGTTGGGTTTTCATCATCGCGGCGTCGCCTGGTGGAGCGATGGTGAAGAATCACGAGTGATCGTCAGCACCAACGACGGCTATGTATTTTCGCTGATTGCCGAAACCGGCGAAGTGGACACCGAGTTCGCCGGTGGCCGGGTCGATATGACCGAAGGCATTCCCAGGGCCGAACGCGACGGCATGGACTGGCAGGGCGCCCAGCCTCTCGGCGCGGTATCACCGCCGGTGGTGGTGGGGGATGTCGTAGTCGTACAGCAGATCACTTCCAACCGGCCCCGATTCAAGGAACGCCCGCCGACCTGGGTTCGCGGCTTTGATGTTCGCAGCGGAGAATTGATCTGGACTTTCCACACCATCCCCCAGCAAGGCGAGTTCGGCGTCGAGACCTGGCAGGAGGAATCCTGGCGCTATACCGGCAACGGTGGCGTCTGGACCATGATGAGCGCCGATCTCGAACTCGGCTATGTCTATTTGCCGACCGAGGCGCCGACCAACGATTTCTACGGCGGTCACCGTCCCGGCGACAATCTCTTCACCCAGAGCCTGATCGCGCTCGATGCCGGCAGCGGCGAGCGCGTCTGGCATTTCCAGATGATCCATCACGGCATCTGGGACTACGACACGCCCGCGGCGCCGAACCTGATCGACATCAATGTCGACGGCAGGGAAATCAGGGCCATCGCCCAGGTCACCAAGCAGGGATTCGTCTACGTCTTCGACCGCGCGACCGGCGTGCCGGTCTGGCCTATGGAAGAGAGGCCCGTGTCGGAAGGCAGCATACCCGGCGAAAGAACCTCGCCTACCCAACCATTTCCGACCAGGCCGCCGCCCTTTGCGACCCAGGGACTGAGCGAAGACGACCTGATCGATTTCACGCCGGAACTACGCGCCGAGGCGTTGGAAATACTGGAAAATTACACCTATGGGCCATTGTTCACGCCCCCGAGCCTTCCGGATGACGATGGCCATCGCGGCACGATCCTGTTGCCGGGAGCGGGTGGCGGCGCGAACTGGCCGGGTGCGGGAGTGGATCCGGAAACCGGGGTTCTGTTCCTGCCTTCGTCGAACAATCCCACGGTGCCGCTTATGGCCACTCTCGACGCCGGCGAATCCAATTTCAACTACACGCGCCTGTCGAACCAGGGCGTGCCCGGACCGCGGGGTCTGCCGATTCTCAAGCCGCCGTATTCGACGATAACTGCCTACGACATGAATCGGGGCGAGATTCTCTGGCAGGTTCCGAACGGCGCGGCTTCGGCGGGGGTAGAGAACAATCCCGCTGTGGCAGGAATTGATCTGCCGCCACTCGGCGGCGGCGGCCGCCATTCGGTGCTGGTGACAGCGAGTTTGCTGATTCACGCGCAAAACACCGGCGGCAGCCCGAAACTGGTTGCTCGCGACAAGGCGACCAGCGAGGAGTTGGCGAGCGTTGAATTGCCCGCGAACCCGGGCGGGGCGCCGATGAGTTACACCGTCGATGGCAAGCAGTACATTGCCTTGAGTGTTCTCACCACGCCTGTGCCGGAGTTGGTGGTCTACGCGTTGTCGCAGTAACTGCGAATTCAAGTCAACATCGCAAATCACTACTGTCCGGTTAACTGAGGCAAAGAGCCTCTTAACCACATGATTATACGATACTTATCAGCGTTTTTTTGTGGTGCCGACTTGAACGCGGGCGCGGTTTCAGGCGACTTTCCGGGAATACGTTCCCGGAGGCCGCATCGTGTACACAGGCAAGACCCTTTTCGCGCAGTTGATGGATTTTCTTCCCTGGACGACCTTCTCCCGCATCGTCGAGCGTTACCACGGCAACCACCGGGTCCGCGCGCTTCCGTGCACCGATCACTTTCGCACGATGGCCTTCGCGCAACTGACCTATCGCGAAAGCCTCCGCGACATCGAGGCGGTGCTTTCGGCGCAGTCGGCCAAGCTGTACCACATGGGCATCCGCTCCCCCGTCCGGCGTTCCACCCTGGCCGACGCCAACGAACGCCGGGACTGGCGCATCTTCGCCGAGTTCGCGCAGCGGCTGATCGTCCAGGCCCGAAAGCTCTACGCCGAAGAGGATTTGGGGCTGGACCTGTCGAACACGGTCTACGCGCTCGATTCGACCACCATCGATCTCTGCCTGTCGCTGTTTCCCTGGGCGCCGTTCCGTCAAGCCAAGGCCGCGGTGAAGATGCACACGCTGCTCGACCTGCGCGGAAACATTCCCAGCTTCATCCACGTTTCCGACGGCAAGCTGCACGACGTCAACGCGCTCGACCTGCTGATGCCGGAACCGGCGGCGGTGTACGTGATGGACCGGGCCTACCTCGATTTCGAGCGGCTCTTTGCGCTGCACGAGGCGGGCGCGTTCTTTGTCACCCGCGCCAAATCGAACGCCGACCTGCGCCGCGTGTACTCGGCGCCGAACGACCGGCCCCGGGGAATCGTTTGCGATCAGACCGTGGCGCTGTCGGGTTTTTACAGCCGCAAGCGCTATCCCCGCCACCTGCGCCGCATCCGTTTCAAGGATCCGGAAACCCAAAAGACCCTCGTCTTTCTTACCAATCTGTTCGGCCCTCCGCCATTGACCATCTGCGAGTTGTACAAGGCGCGCTGGCAGATCGAGCTGTTCTTCAAATGGATCAAGCAGCACCTGAGAATCAAGAAATTCTACGGTACTTCCGTGAACGCCGTGAAGACACAAATCTGGGTCGCCGTGTCCGTGTATGTGCTGGTGGCCATAGTCAAAAAACGCCTCGAACTGGACGCATCGCTCTACACTTTGCTGCAGGTGTTTTCGGTCACTTTGTTCGAGAAAATCCCGCTGGACAAGGGTTTTCCGGATGCCGGCCAAACCCCGGAAAATGACATGGAAGACAAGCAATTGAAATTATTCGAGTTTTAACCAGACAGTAGTGATCGCAAATAACATATTGTTTAATCTTGACTGTCGCTGAACAGGCCATACGACCCAAATTCTCGGCTGAATTCACACTGAAGAACCAATTTTGACTAGCCGGGATTACCAGACTCAGAGTTAAAAACCAGAATTAGCTGGAATTTGTATAGAAGGCTTGGTTGAATACCGCGACCCAGCCCATCCTTGAACCCTGCCGAACGCTAACGGAAGGCGAATGAAAATTGAAGACATAGCCACAGCTGCCCAATCCTGTTTTCAAGGCTGTCCCACAATCGTGCTTGGAAGCGGTGCCTCAATGCCACTAGGCATGCCCAGCATGGATGCGTTGAGAGACTACTTACGCGAGAATTTGAAACCTGACGGCGAATCAGAAGAAAGCGCTTGGTTACTTGTGGAGACAGCATTAACCAATGGCGATCACCTAGAGGCTTCACTCGAAGGAATAACTCTGCCTAATTCTCTGCTGGCAAAAATTGTTGCACTAACCTGGCAGTGCGTAAATGCAAAGGATATAGCGCTGCTGGATGCTGCTGCGTCGAACGGCGGAAAGTTCGCCCTTGGCCGACTATTGTCAGGCATGTTCAACAGCACTCAATCCCAACTCCACGTTGTCACGACAAACTATGACCGTGTTGTCGAGTATGCTTGCAACTCTGTGGGCATACTGTTTCAAACCGGTTTTGCACCGGGTTATGTGCAGAAATGGGAAAGCAGCGGCCAAGTAAAGTTCAGACATGGGGCCAAGGCATCCCGAGTTGTGAAAATTTGGAAAGTCCATGGGTCGTTAGACTGGTTTCGAACTACTGATGAGAGGATCGTAGGCCTACCAGTATTTGAATTGCCACACAGAAACTACACACCACTGATAGTAACCCCTGGACTCAATAAATATGAGAAGACTTACGAAGACCCATTTCGGACCACGATCAACGGAGCAGATATGGCGCTTAAAAGGGCACTAGCCTTTCTCTGCGTAGGTTTTGGCTTTCGAGATCAACACATCCATCCAAAGATTGTTGAAAGGTGCCGGGAAAAGAATGTGCCAATCGTTGTGCTTGCACAGACATTAACGAAAGAGGCTAAAGCCTTCCTTAAAAACCAAGCCGGAACAAACTATTTGGGTATAGAGCAAGCCGGTGAATTCAGTAAGGTTTACTCACCGTCTAACCCAAGCGGAATTGAAGTGCCGACCGCTAATTTGTGGTCACTTCCCGGGTTTAATAATTTAGTCATATAGGAAGCAAGAATGTCTATTTTTGATTTCGAAGATCACGAAGCACTTGGTAGCGTGATTTCGGTTGATACTACAGCGGTTACCATCCGCGTTGATGATCTTGACCGACTAAAACGCCTCCAAGTCAATCGCTTAGTAGTTCTCCAGAGTAGCAAGCCTGGTCAGCATTTGATCGGTGTGGTCGTCAGAATAACCCGCAAGCCAGACAACCAAGATCTCGATGAAACTGAGTTGGCCGAAGAAGAACTCATACCCAACGAGAACAATCTGGTCAAGATAACTCTAATTGGGACGCTTCTTGATCATGTTGGTAACGACCCGAACGTTTTTCGCCGTACACTAGAGACTGTGCCCGAGATTGATGCTAACTGTTTTTCCCTAGAAACGGAGAGGCTAACTCGATTCATGCAGGTAATATCCGATGTCAATGCGGAAGGGCCAAAATTGTCTCTTGGACATTTTACGCTTGATGATGAGGCCGTGGCCTATCTAAATGGCAACAAGCTATTTCAACGGCATGCAGTTGTTGTTGGCAGCACTGGTTCTGGAAAATCCTGGACGACTGCTAGGTTACTGAATCAAATCGCAAAACTGTCACAAGCTAACGTAGTCCTATTCGACATCCATGGGGAATACAGCCCGCTGAAGAGCAAGGCATTCAAACACCTCAGGATAGCGGGACCGACCGATATTGAGCACAAGCGAGGACTGGATGAAGGAGTATTACATTTGCCTTACTGGCTATTGGGGTACGAAGCATTGATCTCAATGTTTGTCGACCGAAGTGACCAAAATGCACCCAATCAGTCCATGATCATGACACGTACAATTGTGGACACGAAGAAAGCAGCGCTTGATCCTGTGAAGCACAAGGAAATATTAGACAATTTCACGATAGACAGTCCTGTTCCATTCAACATCACCACCGTGCTGGAAGAACTGAAGATGCTTGATGTGCAGATGGTTCCTGGCGCACGAGGCGATAAGCAGGGACCTTATCACGGTAAATTGAGCCGCTTAATTGGTAGGCTGGAGGCAAAATGGAATGATCGTCGCCTTGCATTCTTGTTTCAACCGCCGGAAGAATGTATGAATATGGAATGGCTAGAGCGTATGGTTCACGTCATCTCTGCCGGTCGAGGGGCGCAGAATGAAAAATCTGGTGGAATCAAGATTATCAACTTCTCCGAAGTGCCGTCAGATATTTTACCGCTGATGGTGAGCCTGCTGGCGCAGATTGTTTTCTCAACGAGCCTATGGACCCAGAATAACAAGCGCCATCCGATCGCTATCATGTGTGATGAGGCCCATTTGTATATTCCGGAGCGAATGCGGGCTGACAGCGCCGATGTCTTGGCTGTTGAAATTTTTGAGCGAATTGCCAAAGAAGGTAGGAAATACGGTATAGGACTAGTAGTTATCAGCCAGCGCCCATCAGAGGTGAACCGAACGGTACTAAGTCAATGCAACAATGTGATTGCAATGCGGTTAACCAATGGTGATGACCAAAGCGTCATCAAGCGACTTTTGCCCGATAGCCTTGGCAGTTTCGGGGACCTTCTGCCCGTATTGGACGTCGGCGAAGCGCTGGTTGTTGGTGATGCAAGCTTGTTACCCACTCGAGTCCGTGTATCTGAACCGGAAATGAAACCTGACAGCCAGACCGTAGCATTTTGGGATCGGTGGAATGAAGCTAGTCCTAAGTCCGATACCCCCAATGCAGTACGTTCATGGCGGAGACAAAGTATGAAGTGAGGGATTTTTTTCTAACAGGATTTTAATACTCCCCTTGAGACTAGCTTGGATTAGTCGGGGGTTCAGCAAGCCATTTCACTCATCCATCTTCAGATAAAATCCTTCTAGCACACCCGAAAAAGGGATCAGTTGCTGCTGTCTATTTGAGAGAGAAACTGTCTCTCCCTTCGCTATGCGATCAAAGATGTCATGCAAGTTATCTCTGTCGTCAGTGAACCGGAATGCGGATGCAGCCACATATTCGACCCGTTCCTCGAACGCGAGCCATCGTCTACCTTGAAATTCTGCAACCTCACCAGTAGTGTTCGAACCAGCAAAGATGTCGAGTACCGTATCACCGGGCTCAGTAAGAAACCGGATGAAAAATTCCGGCAACTTTCCAGGGAATCGGGCTGGATGCCCTTTTATCCCCGCAATTTTACATCCCGACAAATAGCGTCCATTAGACTCTGTGTTGGGGAACATGAGCAGATTAGGGGGGATAGCCCCGCCATTGTCCTTTGCAAATCCTCTGCTGATGTCATGGCCGGACGGGCGCAGTTTCGGCTTGTAGAACTTATCGGGGTCTTGGATCAGCTTCCTCATACGGTCGGAGTAGGGTGCTAGCACTTTCGAAACATCAGCTTTGGGCCACGGAGTCTTGGACAACCACCAAACAGTATTGACAGAGTCCTTTACCCTAATTTTTCGCTTATTTACCCACTCTATGGGGCTAGGAAGTTTCGACGGGTTGTGCCAGTAGAATTCTTCTGCCAAATGGAAGCCGATGTCGTCGCAAAACCTTAGCAAGGCTCGAAACTGATACAGACTGCGAACAGGGTGGCCTTTTTCATATGCTCCACCTATATCTATTACAAAACTGCCGTCCTTTGTGATTTTCGCGTGTACTAAAGAAGCAAAATCTGCCAGCCAATCAACATACTCGTGTTGTTCTCTATTGCCGTACTCCTTCTTGCGTTGCAGGGCAAACGGCGGACTCGTGACAACTAGGTTGATGCTGCCGTCGTCCAACTCGGCCAGCAGTTCGCGAGAGTCGCCTACAAAGGCACTGCCTAGGTCGGTCGTATATGCTGGGGTCATTTTGCCACTTATAGTCTGTAGATTTGTCCTCCGCAACAAGGTCTGCTATGCGCCGTGAAGAGTGACACCTTGCCCCTTCGGGCGATTCTAGCTGAGAACATGCGCCGAGAGCGCTTGAAGCGCGGTCTTTCCCAAGAAGCGCTTGCCCATGCTTGCGGTCTCCACCGAACCTATATCGGGTCGGTGGAACGGTGTGAGCGTAACATTTCGA
The DNA here is from genome assembly GCA_963666325.1 of Pseudomonadales bacterium. Lineage (GTDB taxonomy): Bacteria > Pseudomonadota > Gammaproteobacteria > Pseudomonadales > Pseudohongiellaceae > UBA9145. The sequence continues at coordinate 2,456,808 of OY762706.1, read as the reverse complement.
TAGACAATATTCAGCGCCTTGCCGCTGCGCTTGAGGTGTCTCCCGTCGACCTGCTGCGCAAGGAGTTAGGGTGAGCTTTGAACCTCACGAGGACGCTGAGAAACTGCGTAGACTCTGGCCCGCGATCCGGCAGTATCAAGATCTGGCCACAAGTCACGGCATCAATGACATTTTTCAAGACAACGGTGGGAAGATTCTTCAAGTTCTACTCCTTCTCGGCTTGACTAACATACCAGGGCGAGAAGGCAACGATGCCGTGGGCAAAAGTGGTGATGAGTACGAGATGAAGTCCGTGAACATCAACTTAACGCGAAGCTTTTCGACACATCATCACATGAATCCAACGATTATCGCCAAGTACCGGAAGGTCGATTGGGTCTTCGCCGTGTACCAGAACATCGAGCTGATCTCGATCTACTTGATGACTCCAACGGGTATGGAGTCGTTTTACACGAAATGGGAGACCAAGTGGCACGATGACGGCGAAAAGGACATCAACAACCCGAAAATACCGCTCACCTATGTCGTTGAAAATGGAAAGCTGCTTTGGGGTGATAAGCCGCCGAGTGGCGCTCCGCGCAGGCTGTGAGTGACGTACGCCCGCGCAAGCGTTGGCTAAGCTGCTGGTTTTTCATAAGGGTTACTGAACGGTCAAGATTCATTAGCTCCCGCATCAACTTGCACGCACTTGATCATTGTCTTCTAACTCTAATTCCCGTCACAGGTTGATAGACTCTCTTGGTGTCAACTTACCTACCGGCAGGCTGAGTAAAGTCGTCGGCGGTGTCGAGTTGCGCTGCTTTCAAGCCGCCGTGTTCCCGGAGAATCTCACTCACAGTCTCTTCCGGGATGGGCGCGTTCGATTCCAGATTCAATGTGTTCGGCATCGCCGGCGCCTCGGCAATGTCGAGTGGCGTCTGGCCGCGGCCGTTCACGGCGTTTACGTCGGCTCCGCGCTCGGCCAATTCCCTTACGATGGTCAAGAGGTTTCTCGCCGTCGCATCGTGAAGCGCGGTTGCGCCGGTGAAGTCGGCCTGGTCAATGTCTACGCCGTGCTCGGCAGCAGTGATCACCGCTTCCAGAGCCAACCTCTCTTCACCGACCGGGTCTTCGGTGGCAAGGACATAATATCGATCACGGTCGCTGGCGCCTCTCACTGCCGCCTGCAAGGAACTTGCAAATCCGCCCACGACCTCGGGCGGCGGCGGATTGACGCGGGATTCCCTGTCACGCAGTCGACGGTAACTCTCCAGCGTGGTCATAAAAGGGTCCGCTCCGCCTCGCTTTAGCGCGCGCATGATTTCCGCCTCGCGGAAGTTGGCCGCCAGCCAGTAGGGCGTGGCGCTCATCATCGGGGTTCGAAAAGCCCAGTCTTCGCTAGCGCGTTGTGTCGGGGTGGGCCGTTCAAGACGCACGTTCGGGTCCGCGCCATGTTCGAGCAGCGCGATCACCATTTCGAGCTCGCCGCGCAGCACCGCGGCGTGCAATGCGTTATAACCGGCGCCCATTGCGTCTGGGTCTGCGCCCTGGTCGAGCAATCGGCGCGCCAAAGTGAAGTGTCCGCTATGGGTCGCCACCACGAGCGGGCTCGCGCCGTTGCCTGCCACACCGTCGATATCCGCTCCCGCTTCGATCAGCAACCGGGCCACTCCCCCATGGCCGTTGCGCGCCGCGAACAACAGCGGCGAATAGCCGCCGAGTCGTTCGACGACTCCCTGATCAAAAGCGCCGCCGTTCGATGCGTCGGCATACATGAGCCGGGGGCGCACGGTCGAGCGCGCTTCCAGCTCGGCGCCGGCGGCGATCAACTCTCGTGCGACTTCCATATGCCCCTGGGCTGCCGCCCACATCAGTGCAGTCTGTCCGCGCGAGCGCTCGACTGCGTTCACGTCCGCTCCGGCTGCGATCAAATGCCGAACGCCCGCGGCCGAGCCTGTCCGCGAAGCTGTCATGACGGGGGCCTCACCCATCGGCAAGGAGAGATTCGGATCGGCGCCGACTTCAAGCAATAGCTCGATAAGGCCGGCATGGCCGCCTTCGCTCGCTACAAACAGTGGCGAGGCGCCCAGGCGGTTGACCGCGTTGACGTCGGTGCCGGCTTCGATCAGCAAGGCTGCCATTTCCGGGTCATGCCGGAAAGCCGCCCAATGCAGCGCGGTCGCGCCGTCGGCCTGGCGTGCGTCCGGGTCGGCGCCGCCATCCAGCAGAACTGCAACGGCCTCGGCATCCTGATGCCTGGCCGCTTCGATCAGGGTTGCATCCGAAGCCTGTGCCGCGCCGGTTGCGAAAAGGAGAATCGCCGGCGCCAGGCCGGCGATGAGCCTGTTCCTGACTTGAGACAGCGTCCCGAACATCGGTTTACTCCTGCCGCGGCGCTAGACCTCGCTCAACAATTCAAGCGGGCCGGTGCTGTCGCCCAACTGCTCCACCGGCATACCCATCTTGTCGAGCATCGTCAGATGCAGGTTGCTGGCCGGCGTACCTGCCGGATAGCGGATATGACGGCCGCCTTGAAGCTTGCCGGCGCCACCGCCGAACAGCACGAGCGGCAACTCGCGGTTGTCGTGCAGGTTGCTGTCGGACATGCCTGCGCCATACAGCAGCAGCAAGTTGTCGAGCAACGTTCCCTCACCGTCCGGCGTCGCGTCGAGCTTGTCGAGATAGTAGGCGAAAAGGCTGGTATGGAATTCGTTGATCTTCGTGATCTTCTCGTACAGCGCCGGGTCGTTGCGGTGATGCGAAGTCGGATGGTGCGAGTCGGGCACGCCGATCTCCGCATAGGTGCGGCCGCTCAGTTCCCGGCCCATCATGAAGGTGATGACGCGGGTCAGGTCGGTCTGATAGGCCAGCACCTGCAGGTCGAACATGAGCTTGGCATGCGCTTCGTAGGTGTCCGGCACCCCAGATGGTTGCGTCAACTCGGGCAGGTCGCGGCTGCTTTGCGCTTCGGCCATCTGGATTCGCCGTTCGACGTCGCGTACGGCATCGAGATACTGGTCGAGCTTGGCGCGGTCGCCGGCGCCGACCTTGCCGTTCAGTTCGGCGACACGCTCGTTCAGGGAATCCAGCAGGCTGCGGTCCTTGCGGATGCGTTGGAGCCGCACGGCCGGATCGGTGGTGCCGATGTCGCCGAACAGGCGCTCGAATACCAGCCGCGGATTGGTTTCCATGGGCAGTGGCGTATTCGCGTCGCGCCAGGCGATGGTGCTGGTGTACAAGCAACTGAATCCGATATCGCAGGAGCCGAACACGTCGTTTTCGTCGAGCGCGAGTTCCAGTGAGCCGAGTTGAGTCTCCTGGCCCAGCCGGCGCGCCACGAACTGGTCGATGGACACCGATGCCTGGAGATCGCTCTCCGTGCGGGCGGGTGTCGCGCCGGTGAGAAAACGGGTCGAAGCGCTGGCGTGCACTCCGGCATTGCTCGCCACGCCATTGAGCCCGCTCAGCACGAGCATGCGGTCGCGCCAGGCGGCCATGGGCCGCAGAATCCGGGTGAGTTCGAAGTCCGTTCCTTCGGCGGCCGGTGTCCAGGCCTTCATCGCCATGCCATTCGGCACGTAGACCACGCCGAGCCGGCGTGTCGCCTGGGGCTGCGTATTGGCGAGCGCCGGCGTCATGCTGTCGAGCAGGGGGAGCGCCAGGCTCGCGCCCAGACCCCGCAGTATTGTGCGCCGGGAAAGTTTCTTCTTGAGAATGATCATATCTCGATACTCGTCTCTAATTTGCGCATCTGGAACGGGGCGCTTTCGACCACGCCCATGATCACCGACGACCAGCGATATTCGTCTTCTTCGGCGGCGCGCACGATTGCGCGCACCGTCGGCATATCATAGTACTCCAGACCGCGCCCGAGAGCATAGGTCAGGAGCTTTTCGGTCACCGCGCCAACGAAGTCGCGGGGCTTGTCGAGCAGCAGATCCCGCAGTCCATTCGGCCCGTCGAACTCGGCGCCGCCGGGTATCGCGCCCGAGGCGTCGATCGGCTGACCTGCATACAGGTCGCGCCATTTGCCCACGGCATCGTAATTTTCCAGCGCGAAACCGAGCGGATCCATGGCCGCGTGACACGAGCGGCAAGCCGGATTCTCCCGATGCTGGGCCATCGCCTCGCGCATCGACAACACCCTGCCGTCCTCGTTGGCTTCCTCGAGCGCCGGCACATTGGGCGGGGGTTCGGGTGGGGGTGCGCCGAGCAGATTTTCCAGTACGTACTTGCCGCGCAGCACAACTGATGTGCGATTCGGATACGAAGTCACCGTCAGCAGGCTGCCGTGGCCGAGCAGGCCGCCGCGCCGGCCGCCGTCGAGCGCGACCTTGCGGAAGCGATTGCCGTAGATGCCGGGGATTCCGTAATGTTGCGCGAGCCGTTCGTTGACATAGGTGTAATCGGCGCTCAGCAATTCGAGCAAGCTGCGGTCCGAGCGAATCTGATCGTCGATGAACAGTTCGGTCTCGCGTTTGAAAGCTTCGCGCAGGTTTTCGTCGAATTCGGGAAAGCCGGACGGCAGCGGATAGTGGCCGTCGAGATTGCGCAAGTAGAGCCATTGGCCGACGAAGTTTTCGATGAAGGCGCCTGCCCGCGGGTCGGCCATCATGCGCTCCACCTGGGAATCCAGAACCCCGGATTCGCGCAAGGCGCCACGTTCGGCCAGATCGAGCAGCTCGTCGTCCGGAATGCTGCTCCACAGGAAGAAGGACAGCCGTGACGCGAGTTCGAGATCGCTGATCGCGTATACGGCGCCGGCTTCGGCGTCGGCCGCATCCTGTTCGATGCGGAACAGGAAGTCGGGTGAGACCAGCACTCGCTCGAGAGCGAACTGGATTCCCGTGTCGAATCCGCCTTCGCGGCGGCCGGTCTCGTAGAATTCGTACAACTCGGCAAGATCGCTCTCGGTCACAGGGCGGCGATATGCGCGGCGCGCCAGCGTGCCAAGAATCTCCCTGGCGCACGCCGGCTCCGCATCGGCGCTGGCGGGACTGCATGAAAAGATTTGCCGCCGGCTGGGCGTATCGCCGGGCCCGTCAACCGACAAGGGACCTTCGATCGAGATGCTGCCCAGGCTCGGATTGGCGTCGGGCAACTCGGTTACCGCCAGGTGGTAGCCGAACAGGCGCGGCTGCAGGATACCTTCGGTTTCCCACATCTCGCGCGGAAAAGTCGCGCCGATGATGCGCGGGCCCGCTTCGACCGGAATCTCGAATTCGAAGCCTTCCTCGGCGAAGACCATCATGAATTCTTCCCAGTCGTCGCTACCGCGAATGTTGCCCGCGAAGCTGTACGGCGCCGGAGTTCCCGGCGCATCGCCGCCGAAGCCGAAAGTCTCGAGACGCTCGCCGTCGAGACTGATCTCGATCTCGTGGGGCGTGTCGTAGCCGCGCACGAAATCGACGTAGTTGGTCTGCAACTTGACGGTAATCCGATATTCACCGTCGACCGGGAAGTTGTGTTCGAACGCGGCGCCGCCGCGTGAGCCGAAAGGCAACTCTTCGCTGAGCCGGTCGTCCTGGATCAGGTTCAGCGGCACTTCGTAGGTCTTGATCAGGGTCGAACGCGGCGTGGCGCCCACGGCGAGTTCAGCGATCTTGTGCGCAGCCGAGACATAGCGCTCCATCAGCGCCGGCGACAGCGACAGCACTTCGGCGTTATTGTCGAAGCCGTGCCGGTCTGGCGGGTCCGGAGGAATAAGTTCGGAGACTTCGATGTCGAGATAGAGCAGGTCGCGCACGGCGTTCCGGTACTCGGTCTGATTGAGGCGATGAAACGCCTCTACCCGTCCCGGATTGACCCGTTGCGCGGCTGCACGGTCGAGTTCGGCTTCCAGCCAGGCGCGAAATCCGTCGTAGCTGGCCTTGTCCGGGCGCGGATTCTCAGGGGGCGGCATCACGCCTACGCGCAGTTTGCGCACGACGTTCTCCCACAGCGCGGGATTCTCTGAAACATCGGACACATTTTCGGTGTCGAGCGTCAGGCCAACGTCGCGCAGTTGGGCGAAAAGCTGCGATTCGCCCGGCGTTTCGGGAAGGTTGACGATCGCCTGGTTATGGCAGGTGACGCAATACCGGTCGAGCAGCCCCCGCTGCGCGGCGGCATCGCCCGCGGCGCCAGGAGCCTCTGCGGCCAGCAGAAAGCCGGATGCCGCAACGCCCATGCCGAATGCAAGCGGTTTGATCATGTCCGAGGGAACCTTTGCCATGTCCGACCAAGAATAGCATTGCCCCGTCAGATCATGAAGTTACAAAGTTCAACAGCAGCAGTTCTCATTTTGTCCTTGTCGGGTGAGTGTTGAGGGTTTCATGGTTTTTTTGCGGTTGGGTTGATTGGGTTGCCGAGGCGCGGAGGTCAGGGAGGCTGTGCCGGGGGTCCGCCGGTGGCGAGCAGGGTCAAGAGCGCGGTCCAGGAGGGGAACACCTGGTATTCGGTGATGGTGCGCAGGTGCTCGAACAGGCGGAAGCGGGTGCCGAGGCGCTGCCGGGCCTGCCGCCAGAGGGTTTCGGCGAGTTCGCAGGCGGTGTGCAGTGCGAAGGCGAGGAGGTTGAGGATGACGAGCACGGCGGCGAGGGTGTCCTTGCCGTGGCCGAAGTTGTGTTCGAGATGGTAGCCGTGCTGCTTGAGGACGTTGAAGGTCTCGTTCTCGATCTTCCAGCGGGCGCGTGCGCAGTCGGCGAGTTCGGCGACGTTGTCGCGGTCGACGTCGAGGCTGGTGACGAAGGCGCCGCGGTAGGTGACCTTGCCGTCGGGTTTGGCGCTGACGATCTCGAGCCAGTTGACGCGCATGGCGTCGTCGCCGTCGCGGATGGGCAGGTCGTTCATCCAGCGGTAGCGGTGGATGCGGCGCTTCGCGCCGCGTCCCGCGGTGCGGCGGCGCGTGGGCGTTCGGACGCCGTCGAGGTACTCGTAGAGGGTCTTGTGGCTGGGTTGCTTGCAGGTGAGCAGGAAGTCGCCGCCAGCGTCGAGCATGGCCTGGCAGACGGGCTGGCAGGCGTACAGGTCGTCGCCGAGGTAGACCGGCCGCAGGGCGGCGCAGCGCGGGCCGTGGCGCGCCAGCCAGCGCTTGGCGGCCTGGCGTTCGCAGTCCTGCTTGGCGGCGCCGTCCTGCGGTTGGACGAACTCCGGCGGCAGCGGCAGCGCGCGCGACTGGCCCGGCGCCACGACGGTGGCCCCCAGCATTTGGTGGAAGTGCTCGACGTCGCCGTCGCTGCGCTTGCGGGTCGAGCAGTTGTCGCAGTGGAGCTTGCGCGAACGGAAGAACTCCGTGCCGTCCAGGGCGACCAGCACGCAGCCGTCGAGGCGGCGCATCGGTTCGAGCGCGCCGTGCGCGTCGAGGTCCGCGGCGAGGTCGTGGAACGCGTCGTCGAAGTGTTCCGCCGGTACGCCGTCCAGCAGTTGCCGAATGTGGTTGTCGCAGGGGATGCGGTCGAGGCCGAACAGGGTGTGCGCGTTCGAGCGCGTGCGCGTCTCGGCCAGTGCGCGCTGGTGCGCCAGGAACGACGGCGACTGCATGAAGAACACCGACAGCGCCGCCATGCCGATGTCGGCCATGGCGTAGCGCCGGTTGCTGCCGCGGCGCGGGTCCGGCATGCGCGCGAAGCACGCCCGCAGCCGGTCGAGATGCTGCGCGAGGAACTTCACGGCGGCGCCTGCGCCTCCACCGCCATGAGCGCCGCCAGCACCGCCAGACGCTCCGCTGGCGGCATGGCCGCGTAGCGGCGGCCCCAACTCGCCGCTTTGCGCTTGACGGCCTGGCGGTGTGTGAAGTTGCGCCCGGCGCACGACGCCCAGTGCACCCGGTCCGGCGCGAAGTTGAACCACACCTTCTCGGTCACCACGCCCGCCTGGTTCATCACCTGCAGCGACACGCTGCGCCAGTCGCCCAGCAGCTCGTCGTACAGCGCCGACGGATACCCCGACACCATCACCGCGCACGGCAGCCCCCGGAGCAGTTCCAGCAGCGCCGCGTGGTTGGCGTCCTCGTAGTCGTGCCGGTAGCGGCGTGCGGACTTGCGCGCGCTGTGCAGGTACGGCGGGTCGCTGTACACCAGCTCCGAGCCGTCGAACGCGAACTCCGACAGGTAGGCATGGCAGTCGCCGTGCACCAACTCGACCGCATGGCCGCACGCGAACCGCGACAGCGCACGCTCGTCCAGGTCGATGCCGATGCTGCGCAGCGCCGCCGGCTTGCGCCGCATCACCGCGCCGCCGCCCAGGTGCGTCTCGATATACACCGCATGCGGCGGCATCAGCGCGATCAGCGCCTGACACAGCCCCGACGTCGCCTTCGATCCGAACCACGGGTTGCCCATGACCCGCACCATAGACCCCGCCTTCTATGATGTCAAGCCGCCATCGGCAATCAGCAATCGCTCGGCTTCACGGCCAAAATGAGAACTGCTGGTTCAACAGGATCAATCTACATTCTGCTACAGGCGTCTGGGAGGGATTTCCCGGTTTCCCGGTTTCATTGCGAAATCCGCTATGGGGTTATACAGTATCCGAAGTGGTCGACAATCGCACACCTGACGTCAGATCAAGGATAATGGCCGCGGTTCGGCAGAAGGATACCGGACCCGAAATGGCCGTGCGCCGCCTTTTGCACCGGATGGGCTACCGCTACGGCCTCCACAGGCGCGACCTGCCCGGCAGCCCCGACCTGGTGTTCCGGACGCGGCGCAAGGTAGTCTTCGTCCACGGTTGTTTTTGGCACGGCCACAATTGCAATAAGGGCCAGCTACCCTCTAGCCGATTAGATTATTGGAAAGACAAGATCAGCAAGAACATCGCCAGGGACGCGAGGAATATCCGCGACCTCATGGGCAAGGGATGGGAGGTTTGCGTAGTCTGGGAATGCGAAATAGCACACATGGAATCACTGAAGCAGCGTCTGGTTCGCTTTCTGGAGGGGGAACTCTCTTGAGGCGGCCGACCGTTCTGGACGTTTTCGCCGGCGTCGGCGGATTGAGCCTCGGCTTCGAGCAAGCCGGATTCGACGTTGCGGCGGCTATCGAGATCGACCCCGTTCACGCGGCCACGCACGAATTCAATTTTCCGATGTGTTGGATGCACTGTGCAGACGCAACAAAGATTTCCGGAGCAGCTATTAGCCGAGAGTTATCGGCGCCGATCGACGTAGTCGTCGGAGGCGCGCCTTGTCAGGGATTTTCCATGATCGGCAAGCGCGCTCTCGACGACCCGCGAAACCAACTCGTCAAACATTTCCTCCGTCTGGTCGTCGAACTCCAGCCGTCTGTGTTCGTACTTGAGAACGTTCGCGGACTCACCGTCGGGAAGCACCGCCAACTCCTTGACGAATTGGCCGTTGAGTTCGAGGCGGCGGGTTATTCGGTGACGCTTCCCTGGCAAGTCCTGAACGCGCGGCATTTCGGCGTGCCCCAGGACCGGCAACGGCTATTTTTAATGGGCGCCAAAGGCGCTGCGGTTCCCCGCTATCCGATCGCCGAAATTCTCGTGCCCACGCCGACATGCCAGGACGCGTTGGACGATCTGCCGGACGCGGAACAGTTCAACGAACTGAATTCCTCCGACAGCGTGCCCATTAGAGAGCCAACCCCAAAAATGAGCGCTTACGCCAGAGAGATGAGGTGCCTCAGTACCGACGCCTGGCACTTTGGTTATGAACGCGAGTGGGATCCGCACCTCATGACGGCAAGTTTGCGAACGGGCCATACCGAAATTTCTAGACGACGATTTCGAAGTACCGAGCCCGCCTCTGTCGAACCCATTTCACGATTTTACAAGTTGGCCGCGAGCGGAGTGTCGAATACCTTGCGCGCCGGCACGGATTCCGCTCGTGGCGCATTCACCAGTCCCAGACCGATCCATTATCGCTACGACCGCTGCGTCACAGTGAGGGAAATGGCGCGGCTGCATGGATTTCCGGACTGGTTCCGCTTTCACGTCACCAAGTGGCACGGTGGGCGGCAAATCGGCAATTCGGTGCCTCCGCCCCTGGCAAGAGCGGTCGCCGCTTCGGTAAGGGAGGCGCTCGGCGTCGCGCCTGCTTCTCCCGGGCGATCTGTCTCACTAGGCCCCACTGAACTGCTGCGAATGGACATGACAGAAGCCGCTGCCTATTGGAGCGTGGACGTTCCCATTGCGAAACGAGACCGGAAAAGTGGCGCCACGAAGCGCAAGCAGCGGGATATTGAGCGAGAACTCGCTCGCGCCAGTGCATGAGTTACGAAAAGATAATCGAGCGGGTATTTCTGGACCGCTACCGGCCGGGAGATGTCGAAGTCGAGTTTGTAAGAGACGATCTGGTTGACGCGGCGGGAACACTCGGCGTGTCCGTTCCCAAGAACCTCGGGGACATACTGTATTCGTTTCGTTATCGACGCCCGTTACCACAGGCCATATTGGATACAGCGCCTGCCGATAGGGAATGGACAATTCGCGGAGCCGGGTCGGCTGCCTATGTTTTTCGCCTGGTAACGGTTAATCGCATAGTTCCCAACACCGCGCTGATGACGATCAAGATCCCCGATGCCACCCCGGAAATAGTTTCCGCCCATTCCATGTCGGACGAGCAGGCGCTTCTGGCGAAGATTCGATACAACCGTCTTATAGACGTGTTCCTGGGGGTATCGGCGTACTCGCTCCAGAATCATTTGCGTACCACGGTTCCTGACATCGGTCAGATAGAAGTAGACGAGATTTACGTTGCCGTCGACAGCACGGGAAGGCAGTTCATCCTGCCCGTGCAAGCAAAGGGCGGAAGCGATCAACTGTCGGTCGTTCAATCGGAACAGGACTTCCTGTGGTGTCGACAAAGACTACCCGACCTGATCTGCCGACCGATCCTCACCCAATTCGCCGAGAACGACTTGATCGCGATGTTCGAGGTAACGATGGAGAACGAAGAAATCCGAGTCGTGCAGGAGAGACATTACCGACTGGTCCCAGCATCGGAGGTCACTTCCGAGGATCTTGCGCGGTACCGCGATTCCACTTGAAAGTAAGTAGCTAAATCGCACAAGAGCCATTTCAAAGGAAAATTCTCGCAGCCGAGCCCGATGATTCACAATGAAGAGTTGGAAGAGCTAACAAACCCGGGAGATCGCGTTGACTATTCGCAAACCGATGGAATTGCTTGGCAGCCTCCTTGCCGTGGCAAGCTGCGTACTGTTCCCGGTGTCCGCGTTGGCGGCGGAAGACTCCGTAACGCTGTCGACGGCGGAATTGAGAGACAAGATCAAGGGAGCCTGGGCCGCGCAAACCATCGGTGTAACCTATGGCTTTCCCGTCGAGTTCCGCTTCAACAGCAGGCGCGTTCCCGACGACCATGAAATACCCTGGTACGACGGCTACCTGCTGGAAACCTTCACCGAGCGTCCGGGCGCCTATGACGATATCTACATGGACCTCTCCTTCGTTCAGGTCTACGAGGACGAGGGCTTCGACGCGCCCGCGCAGTCATTCGCAAACGCTTTCGCCAACGCCGAATACAGCCTCTGGTTCGCCAACCAGGTCGCCCGTTACAACATTCTGAACGGCCTCACGCCTCCCGAATCGGGGCACTGGCGCAACAACCCCGCCGCTGACGACATCGACTTTCAGATCGAGGCCGACTTCGCCGGCCTGATGGCGCCGGGAATGGTCAATTCGGCGATCGAAGTGAGCGACAAGATCGGCCACATCATGAATTACGGCGACGGCTGGTACGGCGGCGTCTTTATCGCGGCGATGTATTCGCTGGCTTTCATAGAGGACGACATCGAGACCATCGTCGACCGCGCGATCGACGTGATTCCCGAAGAAAGCGATTTCCACAAGGTCATCGACCATGTCATCGCCCTGCACGAGGAGAATCCCGACGACTGGAAATTCGCCTGGGACGGCATCAACCGGGAGTGGGCGCATACCGATCTTGGCCCGAGAGGGCTCATGAACCCATTCAACATCGACGCCAAGATCAACGCGGCATGGGTCGTGCTGGGCCTGCTATACGGCGACGGCGATTTCGGCCGGACCATGGAAATCGCCACGCGCGCCGGCGATGACGCCGACTGCAACCCGGCCTCTGCCGCCGGCATACTCGGCACGATTTACGGTTATGACGCGATTCCCGAATTCTGGAAACAGGGCCTGTCCGATGTGGAAAGTCTCGATTTTGCCTACACCACGATCTCGCTCAACGAAGCCTACGACATGTCCTACCGCCACGCCCTGCAAATGATTCGCCGGGAAGGAGGACTCGTCAGTGAGAGCAGCGTGACTATTCCGGTGCAGACGCCCGAAGTCGTGCCATTCGAGGATTCCTTCGAGAACCATTACGCAAAAGAGAATATTCAACTCGGATCCGGCGAAGGCCGTGGGCGCACTTTCGTCGAGATGGGCGAGTCCTACACATTCGAATTCAATGGCATCGGCTTCGCCCTGATGGGCGCCGCCCAGGCAGACGGCGATGAAGATCATGTTTTCACGGCGGAACTTCGCGTTGATGGCGAGTTGGTGGAAACAGCGCAATGGCCCACAAATTTTGTCACGCGCCGTTTCTACCTTTTCTGGCAATACGATTTACCGGGCGGGGATCATGTAGTGGAAGTTAGATTGCTCAATCCCACCGAGGATGCCAGGGTGATGCTGGATGGCATCACCGTTTACGGCGCCGAGCCGATTTCCGCCGATTAGTCAACGCCGCCGGCAAACTGTAGTATTGCGCCGACAAACACAACCCCCGAGGAGTTTTCGATGAAGAAGTCGTTTTTTGCTGCAGGCGCCGTGTTGGCGTTGCTGTTTTCGTTTGCCGCATTCGCGCAGGACGTACCCGAAACTGTTACGGTGACGAGTTCCGTCTTCGAGCATCACGGCATGGTTCCCCTGGCGAATTCCGCCTACGGGGACAACACGTCGATAGACCTGTCCTGGTCGGACTTGCCGGAAGGCACGGTGCAACTGGCGTTGATCTGCGACGACCCGGAAGTCGTCACGATCGGCATGATGGAGAATCCCTTCGTTCATTGGGTCATGTACAACATTCCCGCCAGCGCTTCCGGCATCCCGGCGGGAATGTCGACCGACGCCGAAGTCATGGGCATTGACGGACTCGATGGCGCGATCAACGGCCACAACGGGCTCAACCGGCCCGGCTATTTCGGCCCGCGCCCGCCAGACAACGGTCATCTCCACGCCTATCACTTCCGGGTCTACGCGATTGACGCCGACCTCGGCCTTGAACCCGGCCTGAACAAGGACCAGTTGCTCGAAGCCATCGACGGTCACGTCCTGGCCACGGGCATGCTGATGGGCCATTACCAGCACGAGGAATAAAACGCAGGGAAGTTGGCGGAGGGGGATCGGGATGGCCTGGTTCCCCTTGTTGTAAACAAATAAAAGTGTCCGGTTTTAAAACATATAAACTGTCCGCTTTCCCGACGCGGATTTCGATCCTGCCGCGGGCACGGCGCGGAGGGAGCGTAGCGACCGTAGCGCAGTGCCCGCGCCGCGCCGATCAGGCCGCATCGGCCAACGCCTCCGCGAGGTATTGCCCGTCCGCGGCGTAGCGTCCCAGCAGCCGGGGTCCGTGCCACACCGACAGCCTGCCGTCCATGTGCCGACGAACCTTCACCCGCGCCTTGCGGTAATGCGGCCGATGCCGATCCGACGGCAACTGCAGCTTCAGCCCCTCGAACTGGACGCAGTTGTCCCGGCCGACCGCCCGCTCGTGCAGCTCGCACAGGATCGCGTCCAGGTCCGCGGCCGCACCCAGCGGCACGAACGCTGCGCGGTCCTCCTTCGGCGGACGGGCGAACTCGGCGTTGAACGCCGGCAGGCAGGTCTCTCGCACGTACCGGTTCGCCGCGGCCATCTCCGTGATCCCCGCTTCCGCCAATTCCTTCACCAGCCGGTCCTGGTGCGTCCGGAACGCCCGCTCCGAACGGCCCCGCGCCTCCGGCGAATACGCCGGGATCATGTCGATGCCCAGGTCCCGCATCATCGCCCGCCCGAACTGCGTCAGCCGCTCCTTGTCCACCTTGCCCCCGGCCTCCGGAGTCGTCCAGCAATGCGAGCCCCGGTCGGTGTACAGCGAACAGCAAAGGCCTCGGGACGCAATGACTTCACGCATGCCCCGGAAACTGCTCCACAGACCCTCCTCTTCGCAGAAGAACATCGAGTAATGCTCGTTGGTGGCGTCGTCCATCGTCACGATCAGATCCCACTTCACCCCCGGCGTCCACTCGTGCGCGCTGCCGTCCTGGTGCAGCATCATCCCGGCGCAGGGCGCCGGCTCGCGACGCTTGCGGTGCTTGCCCCGGCCCTTGCCCCGCGGCACCGCGCCCGCTTCCCGCAACTTCGTCCGCACCCAGTTGCAACTGCGCTCCCCGCCGCCCCGACGGTACCGTGTGTAGTAATGCCGCACGTTCCAGCCGCAATACCGCGTGCGGTACTCGTCCACCATCCGCATCACCTCGTCCACCGGCGCCGCAAGGTGCGAAGCGCGCGAAACGCGGCGGTCCCGCAAGGCTTCCACGCCGCCCCCCCTCCGCCTCTTCTTCCCGATACCTGTCCACCCAGCGCCGGAACGTCCTCTCGCAAACCCCAAGCAACTCCGCCGCCCGCGCCTGCGTCAAACGACGCTCCGTCCACATCGAATACGTGTCTTCGAACACTGCCAACCTCCGGTCCTGTTTCCGTCGCGCCACGCCCATACAGCCTCCCGGTCGCCTCGAAAAACAACCACTGTACGACCGGACACTTTACGTGTTCTAAAACCGGACACTTTATTTGTTCGCTACACAATGCGACGAATTCTTGACGCTGAGCCGGCCGTTTACTATAATTTCCGGTTCTGACCAAGCTCTTGATTTGTTGCGGGGTGGAGCAGTCTGGCAGCTCGTCGGGCTCATAACCCGAAGGTCGTAGGTTCAAATCCTGCCCCCGCTACCACTGAGACAGTCACTCCGCCTTGCGGAGTGACTGTTACCCCTTTCGTCCTCTCCCCAGTATTGTTCGCAACCCACTGAATAATATTTCCGAGGTCGCCACACAGCGTGATGTCCATTTCGCCACGCTTTTTTCCAGGCGATATCACGATGCGTTTAATGAGCCCACGGATAGCTTCAGCCGCCTTGTCGCGGTCATCCGGGTTGGCAAGTGACTCTGCCAGCCGCTCGACCCTGCGACGGTAAATGTCAGCGACTCGAGGATGAATGTCTGGAACGTCAGCGGGAACTGCGGACAGGTGGACCTCAAGCTCTTTCTGACGGCGCTCCAATTCCTTCTGGTCGGCGGCGCTTGCAGCACGACGCTCCCAATTGAGTCGGTTGGTTTCCTCGGTATAGGCCCTTATTGCCTGCTCAGCCGCTTCAGGAGACATCAGGCGGTCTTTGAGGCCGGCGAGAACCCGCTCTTCAAGATTGGATCGTCTGATACCCCGGCCGTTCGAGCATGTGCCGCTCGTCTTGTTGGTGGAGCAGTGATACTGATCTCTCTGAGCGATCGAATAGGATCCGCCGCAGACGGAACACTCAAGCAGGCCCGAAAGAAGGTGACGAGGACGCTGCATGCGGTTGAGACCGTTTACGGCACTACTGGCCGCAACTATGGCGGAATACTTCTCCGACAGCGCTTTCTGTCGAGCCTTGGCCTCCTGCCAAAGAGCTTCATCCACGATTCGGAGTTCTGGAACCTCGGTTACTATCCAGTCTTCCGGAGGATTGATGCGTGCGACCCTGCGGCCCGTATCGGGATTTTTTATGAATCGCTGCCGATTCCAGACAAGGCGACCAATGTAGAGTTCATTGTTGATGATGCCTGTGCCTCGCTTTTGATGCCCCCGGATGGCAGAGTCGGTCCAAGGTTTGCCAGAAGGCGTGGATACGCCATCTTCGTTCAAGCGTCGAGCAATCGCGCGTGGACTTGTTCCCCTTGCAAATTCCCGAAAGATGCGCCGCACAATATCGGCTTCTTTCTGCTTGATTTGCCGTCCTCCACGGACAGGCTCACCCGCAGCGTTAAGTGTCTTGACAACTTCGTAGCCGTAGCAAATTCTACCACCCGATTTGCCCAGTTCCACCCGTCCCCTAAGGCCGCGGCGCGTCTTTGCCGCGAGGTCTTTCAGGAACAGTGCGTTCATCGTACCCTTGAGTCCGATGTGCAGTTCGTTGATTTCCCCCTCCGCCTGGGTAACAACGACCACGCCAGAGAACTGAAGGTGTTTGTACAGCGCGGCCACATCCGCCTGGTCACGACTCATCCGATCCAGCGCCTCGGCAACTACCACGTCAAACAGTCCCCGCCGTGCATCCTCAAGGAGGGACTGGATGCCATTGCGCAGGAACATGCTGGCACCGGAAATTGCCGCATCGCGGTAACTGCCGGAAATCTTCCACCCCTCGCGGTCTGCGAGTTCCTGACAGATACGAAACTGATCCTCGATGGATGTTGCGTGTTGCTGGTCGGATGAATAGCGGGCGTAAATCGCGGCTCTCAAGGTCATAATGCGCCGGCTCCTATTTGTTGCGGATATTTTCCTCCTGTGGGGTTTTGGAGTCAAAATCTGCTTTGTATTGGTCTCGCGCAATGCGTCGCCCGATAATCTGGGCAAGTTGCATTACGACGGCGTCGATTCGTGATTCCAGTCCATTCTGGCCGTTGGCAGTTTCCTGAGCCAGCTCCGTGTACTCATGGCCAATCTTGTCACCCCGCATTGAGAATGCCCTCCCCGTACAAAGGTACGTAAAGGGCTGATTTGAACTCTCAAGCCAACGTTGTCAATCACGAAATAAAGGGGGTTTCCATGCTCGTATCACACTTCCGGCCCAGCCTGATTCATATTGGCGGGACATTCGCGGACAAGGGCAATATGGAAATTTCTTAAGGAATGTTTCGATGGAAGCAGCCAATCCTTGCCAGCACCCCAGAGAGGCCAGAGCTGTTGATTACATCAATCCGCGCTCGGCCAGCGAGACGACCTGGGAACTACCGACGATGAGGTGGTCGAGGACGCGGACGTCGATGGTTTCGAGCGCAACGCGCAACTTGCGCGTGATGGCGATGTCGGCCTGGCTCGGTTCGGCGATTCCCGAAGGATGGTTGTGGGCCAAAATAACCGCGGCAGCGTTGTAGGAGATACAGCGTTCCACGACTTCCCGCGGATAGACGGCGGCGCCGTCGATGGTGCCCTGGGAACTGCTGAGCACGTCGCGGCCCTGCACTTCAGCGTACAACTGTCGGTGGCCGAGTTCGCGCATTGCCGCCAGACTCGCGGCCCTGGCCGGACCGATGCCCGAGACGCGGGAAATTTGCCGGAAATCAGTCGAAAGAAGGCCCGCGAGCCCATCGAATTCATGCAGCAATTCGCGGGAAAGATCGAGCGCGGAACTTTCCTTTCCGCCGCTGCCGAGCAGCAAGGAAACCAGTTCGGCATCGCTGAGGTTCTTGGCCCCCAGATCGAACAGTTTTTCACGCGGTCGTTCGCGCAAAGCCGAGCTTTCGCTAGTCATGACAACTCCTGTGGAAAAATCAACGGGCGGGACACTCTCGGGCATCCCTGAAGACACAGGGAAACCGCTGCCCGAACTCTTGGAGGTGTTGTCGAAGAAAAGCGGAAGGATCACGGGCCGGACTCGGAAAGTTCTGGCCGGTCCTTGTCCGGGAATTCAGGTTCGGATTCGGCGACTCTGCGCGCCGAAGCGGTGGAGAATCGCGGCCGCAGTTGGCACAATCCGTGCTTTGGCGACAACGAGGCCGGGAGATGACGACTGACCGGGAGCAGGAGCAGGCCGGAGGGTCGAATGCGGCCGGGCAGGCCTGGGCGCTGGCCCGCGACCTGGCCGCCGCCTCCCCCGGGCGCTGCGCCCTGGCTGCCCTGCTGTTGCTCACCGCGGGCGTGACCGAGGCGTTCGGCTTGCTGATGATCGTTCCCTTGCTGCAGGCGGCCGGTCTGGCCGACGTCGGCGGCGAAGTCATTCCGGTCGTCGAGGCGGCATCCCGAATCGCGGCGTCGCTCGGCGTGCCGCTCAATCTCTCCGGGGTGCTGGCCGTATTTCTGGCTCTGGCCGCGGTTCGTTCCCTCTCCGCATGGGGCCGCGGCGTGTTGACGACCCGGCTCCGGCTGGAATTCACGGATAGCGTCCGCATGGACCTGTACGCCGCGGTGGCCGAGGCGTCCTGGGGACATTTGCTGGGGTTGCGCCGATCCGATATTCAGCACATGCTGACCAACAATGTAGCGCGCGTCGGCGCCGCGGCTTTCCAGTTGCTGCAACTGGCGGTAGGCGCCACGCTGGCGTCGATCCAGTTCGCCGTAGCGGTGGCCGTCTCGCCGGCGGTGGCGGCGGCCGCGGGCGTCGCGGGTCTGGCGCTGGCGACGGCGGGTCCTCCCCTGGTGCGGCGCTCGCACGCGCTGGGGCGGCAGCTCACCGACTCCGGCCGCGTGTTGCGCGGCTATGCGACCGACTTTCTCGACGGTCTGAAACCCGCCAAGAGCAACAACGCCGAAGCGGCGCACGTCGAGCGTTTCCGGCGGCAGGCCGCGGAGGTGCGGGAGCGGCAGATATCCTTCACCGCGCTGAGCGCGGGCGCGCGCGCGGCGCTGCAATTCGGCGCCGCCGCGGCGCTGGCGGGGCTGGCCTGGTACGCGATCGCCGGCGCCCGGCTGACGCTGCAGGAACTGGCTTTGCTCGCTCTGGTGTTTGCCCGGGCCACGCCCACAGCGCTGAATCTGCTGCAGTGGACGCAATCCTTCGCCAACTCGCTGCCCGCCCATGCCGAAACGACCCGGACGATGCGCGAGTTGCGGGCGGAAGCGGAAACGGCGGGCGCGGGGGAAACGCCGACGCCGCCCGGCGAGGGAATCGAGGCGCGGGATATCGGCTTCGACTATCCGGGTTCGTCCGGGCCGGCGCTTGACGGCGTTTCCCTTTACGTTCCCGCGAACGGCATATGCGCCGTGACCGGCCCTTCCGGGTCGGGGAAAACCACGCTGGCGGACTTGCTGCTCGGCCTGCTGGCGCCGACACGCGGCGAAATTCTGGTGGACGGCGTTCCGTTGCCCGCGTCCGGCCGGAGGCGCTGGCGGCGCTTGACGGCAAGCATCGCCCAGGATCCGTTCCTGCTCCACGAAAGCGTGCGGACCAATCTTTCCTGGGCGCGCCCCGGCGCGACGGAGACTGAAATGCGGGAAGCCCTGCGGCTCGCGGCGGCGGATTTCGTGGATAACCTGGAAGACGGGCTCGACACCGTGGTGGGGGACCGCGGCGGCCGGCTGTCCGGCGGCGAACGCCAGCGCGTGGCGCTGGCCTGCGCGCTGCTGCGCAAACCGGCGCTGCTCGTGCTCGACGAGCCCACCGGCCAACTCGATTCAGGCAACGAAGACCGCGTGGTCGAATCGCTGCGCCGCCTGCGCGGGCGTGCGACCGTCGTCGTCGTTACCCACAGCGAAGCCCTGCTCCGCGAGGCGGACCGGGTGCTGACGCTGGACTCCGGGCGCGCCGTGTAATGGAAACGGCCGGGCCTCAGCCCCGGAAATCAGGGACTTCAACCGCGCGTTCAACTGGCGCATCGACCTTTTGGAGCATTTCGGCTACCGGATCATGGAACCGGATTGAGTCGGCAACCGCTACGTGAAACTTGCGTCGCGGCAAACCAGCGCGAGTTCCCTGACTCCGATCGCCTCCGCGGTTTTCGACAGGGGATAGCGCTCGTTGCCCGCGTGGACAACAAAAGCGCGAGTTGGCTTGAGGTCGGATAACGCAAGATGGAACCCGCGGCTCATTTTGGCCGATAGCGAACGCTTGATTTCGATAGCCCAGCGTCGACCGTTCGCGAAGTCCAGCACCAGGTCGACTTCCGCTCCGGATACGGTGCGGTAGAAGCTCGCTCTGGAAGGCCAGGATAACTGACCCAGAAGCGTCTCGATGACGAATCCTTCCCAGCTTTCGCCGATTACGGGGTTCCCCGAAAGCTCCTCAAGGGACGGAATTCCGAGCAGGGAGTGGACCAGACCGCTGTCGCGAACATAGGTTTTCGGCGACTTGACGAGCCGCTTGCCGACGTTCTCATGCAAGGGCGGCAAGCGTCGCAACAGCATGAGATCGACAAAAAGGTCAATATAGCGGCTCACGCTTCTCGCGCTGAGTTCAAGCGCGCGGGCCAGAGTCGAAACATTGAGCAGGGTTCCCTGCTTGTGAGCGAGCATGGTCCACAATCTCTCAAGCGTGGTTGCGGGTACTCTGGGGCCGAACTGCGGGATGTCGCGTTCGAGATAGGTTCGTATGAAGTTTCTGCGCCAAACGAGGCTGTCTCCGTCCGAAGCGGCAAGCCAGGATTGCGGAAAGCCGCCCCGCAGCCAGAGTGAGTCCCGGGCAGGCGGGCTGTCTTCGATTTCCAGCAGGGACAGGGGCATGAGTTCCAGAGACTCGATCCGGCCGGCAAGCGACTCGCTCGACTGTCTCAGCAAGTCAACCGACGCCGAACCCAGAATCAGGAACCTGCCAACGCCTTTTCCGCGCCGCCTGCCACGGTCGATGACGCCTCGCAGCGAGGCAAACAATTCCGGTGCGCGGTGAATTTCGTCAAGGACGACGAGTCGGTCCTCAAGTGCATCGAGAAACAATCTAGGTTCGGTCAGCCGGGCTCGATCGTCCCGATCCTCCAGATCCAGATAGACCGCGTCCCTCTCACGGGCCAGCTCGAGCGAGAGCGTAGTCTTGCCCGACTGCCGCGGACCGACAAGCAGCACCGCCGCTTGTCGGGAAAGCGCGGCTTCCAGTTCGTTCTGCAAGTGCCTTGGTATCATTAATCGTGTATATTGGGCACGTTGTTACCGATTTACAAGGTTAATCATTCAGCAATTCGCACGGACGTGGCCACCGGCTCATACATGGTCGATTCATCGCTCAAGACACCGTCAATGGTCATGAAAATCCCATGTATCCTTTTGATACTCCTTTGTCCTAGCGCAGACTCTCTTGAGCAGGACAGGGCGCCAGACTCTTAGTGCGCGAGGCCTTTTGTCTCCGCCAACTCCTTCTCCACACGTTCTGCCCGCCCGGTGATGTACCCCAGAAAACTTGGCATGCCAGGGCCGTAAACCTCGTCTTCCTCCCTTTTCCAAACCACGCCTTCCTTGATCATCTTATCGACATATTTTTCCGAATTATCCGGATCCTGTCCCTGGCTTTTCAGATAATCCTTACCCAACTCCACCAACGCCTCTTTCCCTACCCTCAGCCCGTCCTTTACCTTGGAGGAGACTGCCGCAAGAAACATTCTTTCCTCAATCGCACCCCAGCGTTCGAACTTTTTGGCGTACAATTTCAATCGCTCGCCCGCCACCTTTGGCGCGCATTTCTCAACGTCCTCGATGTCCAATTCACTCTTCCCGTTTTCTTTCGCTACGCGCCATAATTGCTGGCCCCACAACTGTACGAAATACGGATAGTCCTGCGCATCGTTCAATACGGCATCGATCGCATTTCCCTTCAAGTTTATTCCGCCGATATCTTTCAACGGATCCCTGATTGCCATTTCAGCCGCGTCCCTGTCAATCAGACCTATATCGATATAGCTCCCTCTTTCAGCGAAAGTGACTCGGGCAAGTTCAAGGGTCGATTTCAAATCCGGCGTCCCCGCCAATACCGCAATCACCGAAGCCTTGTCATTTCTTGCATCCTGCGTGATATGAAATATTTTCCGCAACTGCTCCGGCATCAACTCATGAGCCTCATCAATCAACAACACCAATGGACTTTCCCTGGTCTCCGCAACGATCGTTCTGATTTCCGAAAAATAACTATCGTCCTTGATATCGAAACTCGCACTTGCAACCCTGGTTCCTAAGCTCACCTTGCCAAACCGTGACGCCAACGTTCTCTTCCTGAATAGCCTGTTCGGGTCGCCATCACCGCCTATCTCCGCGATCGGCCCGATCGTCCTGACCTTAGACAAGATTCGCCCCGCTTTTTTCTCCGACTCGATATGTGCGCTGAACCAGTTCAGCATCGTTGTCTTGCCCATTCCCCTTGGCCCAACCAGGGCGACATCTCTGGCATTGTGGCCGCCTCGAACGACACTCTCGATCGCATACGCCAACTCACGCTTTTCCCGCCCTCGGCCGGCCACGACCGGCGGCACCTGACTGCCGAACCCGGGCGTGAACGGATTCACCCGATCCCCTTCGTTCATCTTTTCGCGCCTCCGCCAAAACCAGATCATGCGATCCACTCCGGCTACGACTTCACTCCCCTATTCTATCACGCAGCCCCGGCAAGCTCTCTCGCGCCTTGAAGTTGCTGGACTGGCAAACGGACTAGCGCCGCGCCCGCCCGTCGGTGGCCAGAAAGCGCTCGACCTCGTCCAGGTATCCCAGCCTGGCCATCGCGGGGCCGTGCCGCTCCACCACACGCCGCACCTGATCGCGCGAGAGGACGCTCCGCCAGTCTCCGATCCGCCCTTTTCGAAAGAAATTCGGCAGGTTCGGCGGCCGCTCGCCGAAACCGACGCGCTTTTCCTGTTCGCTCAGCCGGTGGAAACGGGAATTTTCCACGGCCAGGGTCAGCCGCGCGGGATTGGGGGCCAGGCCGGCGAAGTCCGCAACCGCCTCGAGTACGGTCTCCGTATCCGTGTGCAGGTCCTCGTAGCGGACGGCCTGCACCGGCAGTTCCTTCTGGTCTAGCCAGCTCGACACGTTGCCGCTCCAGTCCGAAATCAGGCTCGGAAGCATGGGATAAATGCCGCTTCGATTTGGACCGAGGTACGCCTCCGGATCCCCCATGATCTCGATCACGCGCCCGATTCCGCACTGCAAATGGTGTGCGAAGGAGACGGCGACATCGAGCGGATTGCGGAAAATGCAGACCGCCCCGGAAAAGGACGGCGGCGCGAACAGCGATGCGCCGTCCGGCAAACGCTGGAAGGGTTCGTGCGTTTTGGCGAAGACCGGTGAATCCGCCTCCGCCGCCAGCGATTCGTGGAAGCGGGGCCGGTGGAGCAGGATTTCGTCGCCGGTCATGGCCGCGGACGACAATCCGAGCCGCTCGTCGAACTGATGGCGGCTGCCGATATTTCCTCCCGCCAGCGCGTTTATCGAGACGGGCTCGGCTTCCTCCGCCATATAGTTGGACAGCAGCACCCGCATCCAGGTGTTGCCGGATTTGGGATAGGAAGCGAGCGGAATCAGGGACATGCCGCCGGCAGGCGTTCGGCCACCCGGGCCGCCAGGGCGGCGGGAGGGCAGTGGGCCCCCGGGCGCACGAGATGCGCCGTTTCCGCTTGTCTGCTCACGGCGGCCACCGCGAGGAGGTGGTTGTCCTGTTCGCCGAGACCGCGCAAATGGCGCAAGCGGAAGGTGTTCCTGATCAGGGCGGCGACCGCGCGGACCGGCGGGAGCGGTTCGATGACGACTTCCGTATCCGCGGTGGAGGAAAGAACGTACACGGTGCGCACGGCGCATGCCTCGGCGCGGAAGCGCCGTGCGGGAACCGGGTAATTTTCGATTCCGGGCCGAATCGGCGCTCCGGCGTCTTGTCCCCAGGATTCGTCAAGAGCATCGATCGCATCGGCCCACAGGCGGATCAGCGGAAACCCGCCGAGCGCCATCGGCATTCCGCCGCCGTCCACGACGACGCCGACGATTCCGTCCGCGAGCAGCGAATAGCCGCGGTCGACCAGAGCCGCGGCCAGGGTGGACTTGCCGATGCCGACCGAACCCACGAACAGCACCGCGCCCTCCGCGGTGGCGATGGCGCTCGCATGCAGGGTAAGGATGCCGCGCATCTGCAAGCAGGCGGCCAGAACCGAATCGAGGAGGTGGACGCCGATGTCCCCGCCGGTGGAGGCGGGCGCGACCCGAACCTGCCGTCCCCCTTCCGTGGCCAGCCAACGGGAGGCGCCGTCCACTGCGAGCAGGTAGGCGCCCGGCTTTGCCTGCCAGCAACCGCGCTCGTCCACCGGCGAACCGAGCGTCGGCGGAACCGCGCCGCGGCGAATCGCGACATCGGCCCCGCCGCCGGGCGCCGCGGCGGGCCAGGGCAGTTCGACATCCGAGTTGAAATTCAATCCGTAGGCTCGATAGTCGTATGACCGGCGATCGAAATCCGCGCGACGCGCGTTTGGTAAATGAATCGGATGCAATTCCACAGCGATCGCCGATTGGTCTTG
Organism: Pseudomonadales bacterium; assembly: GCA_963666325.1. Classification (GTDB taxonomy): domain Bacteria; phylum Pseudomonadota; class Gammaproteobacteria; order Pseudomonadales; family Pseudohongiellaceae; genus UBA9145. Next base: position 2,432,691 of record OY762706.1, on the reverse strand, counting down.
TAACGAGACGATCATCTCTATCTCCTATATAATTTGCGCTAGTGTCGTCTGGTTGGAGGTTACCCATGAAAAACCAATTGCTTCGAACCGCGCATCCGCGCCTGATCGTGCGGAATTCGGGGGGGGGGGGGGAGTCTTCCTCCAAGCAGCCCTGGAGCGCGCCCGCCGTGCGCAGCCTGATGAGAGTCGCACGCCACACTGAGGACGGTTATTTACTCCGGCGCAACTATGAAGAAAATGCGACTTATCCGCAGGATGGACCGACACAGTCTTAACCTTTGACCGTCCGCGGTTGGCCCCGGAAGCAGGGCGAGGCGCCAGACTCTCAGCGCGCGAGGCGAGCGAAAGACCGAAAAGACAACGGGAGGCGGCCATTGGCGCACGCGATTTGCGGCATTTACCACCGGGGCGAAGCGGACGCCGATGCCGTTGAGGCGATGCTGGCCGCCTTGCCGGGTTTGGGGTGCGCCGGGCGGGTCGAAGGCGATGCGGTCTCCTTCGGATATCGGGGACTGTGGGCCGACGCCGGGGAGAACGACGCGCCGCAAGCGCGATGCGCCGACCGGGATTTGACCGTCGTCGCCGACGCGCGCCTGGACAACCGGGCCGAACTCGCCGACGCCCTCGGCATCGCCGGCCCGGATAAAGCCGGCGTCCAGGATTCGGAACTGATCCTGCGGGCTTACGAGCGCTGGGGCGCGGACTGCCCGGCGCGCCTGCACGGCGATTACGCTTTCGCAATATGGGACCATCGGGAGCGTGTGCTTTTCTGTGCGCGCGATGCCGTCGGCGCCCGACCGTTCTATTACGCCACGGGGCCCGGCGGGCGCTTCGCCTTCGCCAGCGACGTGGACGCCGCACTCGCCGCGCCGGGGGTGGATGGCGGTCTGGACGAAACCCATGTCGCCGCGTTTCTGATGCACGTCCCGACGGACGGCAGCACCTTCTTCCGCGCCGTGCGCAGTCTGCCGCCCGGCCACAGCATCGCCGTCGGCGCCGAAGCGGAGCGCGCGCGGCGCTGGTGGCGTCCAGAGGATGCGCCCTCCGTCCGCCGCGCCTCCGACGAAGACTACGAAGCGGAATTGCTCGACCGCTACCGCGAAGCGATGCGCGACCGCCTGTGCGGCGCGCACCCGCTCGGCGTGCATGTGAGCGGCGGGCTGGACTCGTCGAGCGTGGCCGTGCTGGCGGCCCGCGAACTGCGGCCCAGGGGCCTGCGGCCCCATGCGTTCTGCTGGCATCCGCCGCCGGGCGATGCGCAGACAGAGGAAGAGGCGGACGAGTATCGGCTCATCGAGTCGGTTTGCGAACAGGAGGGGCTGGAACCCCGTTACCATTCCGTATCCGCCGGCCACACGCTCGACATGCTGCGCCGCGACGTCACCCGATTCCCTGACCGCGACGGCACACTGCTGCACGAGTCGCTGGTGCAGCGAAGCGCCGCCGAACTCGGCGTGCGCGTGATTCTTTCCGGCTGGGGCGGCGACGACTGCGTTTCCTGCGCCGGCACCGGCTACTACGCCGAATTGCTGCGCGGCGGACGTCTCGGCCGGCTGCTGCGGGAAGCGCGCGCGGTGTCGGATCGACCGTGGCGATTCGTGGCGCGGCACGCGGTGCTCTCGCAATTGCGTTTGCCGCCGACGAGCGTCGCGGCGGCGTTGCTCCGGGGGAGAATGCCCCGCGCCCACATATCCATGGCCCATCCGGCGCTTTCCCGGAGGCATCGGCGACGACGGCCGGGACTCCCGCGGCTCAACGGCGTTCGGCGGACCCAATTGGAGCGCCTGGGCAGCCCGTTCCTGGTTCCCCGCATCGAAGACTGGGCGGCGTCCGGCGCGAGGGCGGGCATCGAGTACCGTTATCCGCTGCTGGACCGCCGCCTGATCGAGTTCGTGCTGGGCTTGCCGGTCGAGCAGTTCCGGCACGGCGCCCGCTCGCGCTGGCTCATGCGGCGCTCGTTGCGGTCCGTGCTGCCGCCAGCCGTCCTCGAAGGCTCCAACAAGAGAGATCCGGCCCGCGCCCGCCCCACGATGGCGGCGCTTGACGAGGCGCTGCCGGCGATTTCCAGGCAACTTGCCGCCCGCAGCGCACCGCCGGCCAGGGCGGCGTATCTCGACATGGACAAGCTGCGCGCGCATATGGAAGCCGGGGTGTTTCCCCGCAAGCGCACGCATCCCGGCAAGCTCTCTCGCGCCTTGAAGTTGCTGGACTGGCAAACGGACTAGCGCCGCGCCCGCCCGTCGGTGGCCAGAAAGCGCTCGACCTCGTCCAGGTATCCCAGCCTGGCCATCGCGGGGCCGTGCCGCTCCACCACACGCCGCACCTGATCGCGCGAGAGGACGCTCCGCCAGTCTCCGATCCGCCCTTTTCGAAAGAAATTCGGCAGGTTCGGCGGCCGCTCGCCGAAACCGACGCGCTTTTCCTGTTCGCTCAGCCGGTGGAAACGGGAATTTTCCACGGCCAGGGTCAGCCGCGCGGGATTGGGGGCCAGGCCGGCGAAGTCCGCAACCGCCTCGAGTACGGTCTCCGTATCCGTGTGCAGGTCCTCGTAGCGGACGGCCTGCACCGGCAGTTCCTTCTGGTCTAGCCAGCTCGACACGTTGCCGCTCCAGTCCGAAATCAGGCTCGGAAGCATGGGATAAATGCCGCTTCGATTTGGACCGAGGTACGCCTCCGGATCCCCCATGATCTCGATCACGCGCCCGATTCCGCACTGCAAATGGTGTGCGAAGGAGACGGCGACATCGAGCGGATTGCGGAAAATGCAGACCGCCCCGGAAAAGGACGGCGGCGCGAACAGCGATGCGCCGTCCGGCAAACGCTGGAAGGGTTCGTGCGTTTTGGCGAAGACCGGTGAATCCGCCTCCGCCGCCAGCGATTCGTGGAAGCGGGGCCGGTGGAGCAGGATTTCGTCGCCGGTCATGGCCGCGGACGACAATCCGAGCCGCTCGTCGAACTGATGGCGGCTGCCGATATTTCCTCCCGCCAGCGCGTTTATCGAGACGGGCTCGGCTTCCTCCGCCATATAGTTGGACAGCAGCACCCGCATCCAGGTGTTGCCGGATTTGGGATAGGAAGCGAGCGGAATCAGGGACATGCCGCCGGCAGGCGTTCGGCCACCCGGGCCGCCAGGGCGGCGGGAGGGCAGTGGGCCCCCGGGCGCACGAGATGCGCCGTTTCCGCTTGTCTGCTCACGGCGGCCACCGCGAGGAGGTGGTTGTCCTGTTCGCCGAGACCGCGCAAATGGCGCAAGCGGAAGGTGTTCCTGATCAGGGCGGCGACCGCGCGGACCGGCGGGAGCGGTTCGATGACGACTTCCGTATCCGCGGTGGAGGAAAGAACGTACACGGTGCGCACGGCGCATGCCTCGGCGCGGAAGCGCCGTGCGGGAACCGGGTAATTTTCGATTCCGGGCCGAATCGGCGCTCCGGCGTCTTGTCCCCAGGATTCGTCAAGAGCATCGATCGCATCGGCCCACAGGCGGATCAGCGGAAACCCGCCGAGCGCCATCGGCATTCCGCCGCCGTCCACGACGACGCCGACGATTCCGTCCGCGAGCAGCGAATAGCCGCGGTCGACCAGAGCCGCGGCCAGGGTGGACTTGCCGATGCCGACCGAACCCACGAACAGCACCGCGCCCTCCGCGGTGGCGATGGCGCTCGCATGCAGGGTAAGGATGCCGCGCATCTGCAAGCAGGCGGCCAGAACCGAATCGAGGAGGTGGACGCCGATGTCCCCGCCGGTGGAGGCGGGCGCGACCCGAACCTGCCGTCCCCCTTCCGTGGCCAGCCAACGGGAGGCGCCGTCCACTGCGAGCAGGTAGGCGCCCGGCTTTGCCTGCCAGCAACCGCGCTCGTCCACCGGCGAACCGAGCGTCGGCGGAACCGCGCCGCGGCGAATCGCGACATCGGGCTCGCCGCCGGGCGCCGCGGCGGGCCAGGGCAGTTCGACATCCGAATTGAAATTCAATCCGTAGGCTCGATAGTCGTATGACCGGCGATCGAAATCCGCGCGGCGCGCGTTTGGTGAATCCATCGATGCAATTCCGGAGCGGGGGAGAGGGGTTGACTGGAACAGGGAGTTTAAATTTATAGATTTCCCCATTGTATTTCAACCGGTGCATTGCCATGGCATTGCCGACTTCCGCCCCTCGCGCGCGCAAGCCCTCCTTCCTCTTTCCCTTTGGCGGGAAAAGTGAGAGCATGCGGGCTTGGTCCCCACCGAAATTCCACTATTTACTATTTGGAGAGTGACTGAATTATGGGCGACAAGAACTTGAGAATGCAAAATCGCGCACCTGCACATGCCGGTTCGCGCGAAATGCGGGGGGGGGGGGTAGACCTCGCTTCGGCCAAGCGGCCTTGGAGCAGCCCTTCCATTCGCGCCATGGACGCCGGTCGGCGCCGGGGGGCAGTGGCTGATTGACAAACAATAGACAAACCAATAGGTTTCCCGGTCACGTTTCAAGCGACGCATTGCCATGTCCTTACCAATTTCCGCCCCTCTCGTGCGCAGCGAATCGGTGGTGTTCACCGAACTCGACGATCAGGTGGTGATGCTCGACCCCGAATCGGCAAAGTACTACGAACTCGACCCCGTCGGTGCCCGCATCTGGATGCTGCTGGAGGACAAGCCGTCCATGACGGAATTGCGCGATGCGCTGACCGCTGAATTCGACGTCGACGGCGAAACCTGCCTCAACGACCTCGCCGACTTTCTCGATAATCTTGCCGGCCTCGGGCTGATCTCCGCGGCGCCATGACTCAGGCCCGGCGTCAGTCCGAATCGTCGAAATCCGCACTCCGCGTTCCCGCGGACTCCGGGCCGGACGCGAACCCGCCGTTCGTGCGCAAGCCCCCCTCCGGCATCCGCTCGCTCGGGCCGGTTGACATTGCCCCACTGACGGCCGTCCTGGAGCGCCTCACCGAGAACCTCTGGCGCGGGGAGGACGAGAAGAAGCCGAACAAATTCGCCTGCTTCCACCACACCCGCCACATCGTCTTCCGATTCTGCGATTTTCAGGATATCCGGGTTTTCGACTCGTATCCCGCTTGGAAAATCTGGAGCCGTTCGCTTCTCCCTGTCATGGACCGGGCAAGCGCCCCCTACGACTTCGTTCAACCGGCGTATCACAAGGCGATGTTCGCCTCGCTGGCCGCCGGCCACGGCATCGACGTCCATATCGACGGCGGAAGAGCGACCCGCCGCGCGCACAAGATTCACGTTCCCATTCGCACCGAGCCCGCCGCCGTGGTCATCGTAGACGGCGTTGAGCGACACCTGCGGCAAGGGCACGCCTACGAGATCAACAACGTTCTGCCCCACGGCGCCTTCAACGGCGGTGGCCGGGACCGCGTGCATTTCATTTTCGAGGTGTTCGACGGGCATCCGGCGGAAAACGGATGAAGGAATCCGGCTATTACGCCGCTTACGGTCTGCGCATTCGTTCCGAGGTGGCGTTGCCGCATTTCGGCGCGGCGGCGCCGGGCGAGCCGGATGTCGTCGTGCGCCTGGGCGCGGTGCCGGAAGCGCTGCCCCGGCCCCGGCGGACTTCACGGCGCTGGGAGGCCGCGCCCGGTGATTTCCTGTTGCGCGTCGAGGACAAGCTTCGCTATCGCGTGACCGGCGGCCGCGAGGTCGTGGTGGAGCGCCCCGACGGCGAAGACGGACTCGCGGCGGTCTATCTCATGGGTTCTGTCTGGACCGCGCTGCTGCAGCAGCGCGGTTTGCTCACGCTGCACGCCAGCGCGGTGTACTCGGAAGGGGGCGCGACGCTGTTCCTGGGAAGATCCGGCGCCGGCAAATCGACGTTGGCCGCGGCGCTGGCGGCCCGGGGCTTCAACGTGCTCACCGACGACATCGCCGCCGTGTGCGCCGCCGCCCCGCAAGAGCCGCCGCGGGCGATGCCCGGCTACCCGAATCTGCGCTTGTGGTCCGACGCCTTTGCCCGGCTCGGTCTTCCGCTAGAAAGCAGGCGCCGGGTGCGGGACGGTATCGACAAGCACCTGCTGCCCGCGGAAAGATTTGCTGCGGAACCGCAGACAATCCGCGCCGCTTACGTGCTCGGAAAAAGGAAAACCGAAGCTCTCGAATTCAGCCGGACGAAGCCTGCCGGGGCTTTCTGGAGCTTCAAGAGGCATACCCACCGCCGCCGTTTCGTTGACGGCCTGGGAAACCGGGAGGGGCACTTCCACGCTCTGGCGCGCTTGTCGCGGAGCGTGCCGGTCACGCTCGTGACGCAGCCCGCCGGGGGCGTTTCCCCCGATTTACTGGCCAGCCGCATCGAGCGCCATCTCGCCGCCGACCCGCAACCGTAGTCCGAAACCGCCGGAACGTTCACCCGGGGGCGGGCTCGCCGACCGGATTCCGGACCTTCGATTCATCGCTCAAGAGAACTCGTAGACGAATCTTTCCGTGAACTTGCGCTCCCTTTCGGCGACGAGTTCCTTCAACTCGGGACTATAGGCGTCGGCGTATCGCTTCGGGCGCGGACTCGAATTCAGCGGGGGCGCCAGCTTGAGGTAGGCGGCGACGCTATTGGTGACCGGCGCGCCGGTTTCCTCGAACAGCCGCAGCGCTTCCTCCCGGAGATTTTCGAAACGGCCGAAAAAAATCTTCCGCTCGCGCCGGGAGAGGAACATGAGATCGAACAGCCAGCCGTAGTAGCCGATGCCCGCGGGGTAATCGGAGAAGTGGCTCGATCTGAGCCCCGGCAAATGATTTTGGCCCGGGCGGGACGCATCGATGGCCTCGGGGGCGGCCGCCGCGAGGCGCCGCAACAGTTCCCCGCTCTCGACGCTGCCGTCTCCGAGATTCAGAAACCGGGAGACCGTGCGCTCGAAATCGAGCGCGCCCCCGCCGGACAGGATTTGAAAGACGAACTGCCGCTTGCGGCGGTAGTTGTGGAACATCGAGACGTACCAGTCCCAGGGGTTGCGAACGAAGCCGATGACGGGCAGGCGCGCGTACGCGGCCGGCAGATCTTCGAGGTGGCCGTGGCGTTGAAGCATCCGCGCGCCCGGAACCTCGGCCATGATCAGCCTGTTGAGGAAGGTCCCGCCGGTGCGCGAGACGTGAATGTAGACGAAATGGTCGGTGACGATCATCTTTCGTGATTTTCGATCAAGTCTGTCGTATTATCCGCAGGCATTGCCTGATTGTAGGATAATCTCATGAGAGAGGGAAAACCGGGAGCGTCGATAACTACGGTGGCGAAATCCGCGACGGAACGCGCCTTGAGCCCGTGGAGCACGCCGACTGTGAAGATTGTGAATTTTTCGGCAGCTACACAAACCAACCCTCTGCTTCGTAACCCGGTTCAATCGGAAACCGAATTTTATACGATCGCAATGTTGAGCTAGTGTCCTGTCAAGTTAGCTGCTTCTCCCACCAACGCGAGCCGACGGTTGCTTGCAGCCGGAGCAGGGAGCGAGTCGGGCCGGTTCAGGCCCCACGTTTGCACCGCGGTCAACCGGACGACAGGAAACCAATGGATCCAGGCGCCGACCCGGGGCGAACCCATGGCCGTGCGCAAGCCATTGACTTGACCACCGCCTACGGACTGGATTTCCGTTCGGACATCGCCGTTCCTTTCCGCCCGGCCCCTCCGCGCGCGGCGCCGGATGTCGTTATCCGCGGCGGCGCCGCGCCGCGCGGGCTCGACGGCCCGGCAACCCGCTTCGGTCGGTGGGAGGCGGCGCCCGGCGCCTTGCTGCTGACCGTCGAGGACGTCGCGCGCTATTTCGTCCGCGACGGGCGCGAGATCGTCGTCGATAGCGTCGGCAGCGAAAGCGATGTGCGGGCTTTCCTGTTGGGGCGGTGCTTGCGGCGTGCCTGCAGCAGCGCGGCGTTTTCACGCTGCACGCGAGCGCCGTCGAGACCGGAGGCGGCGCGGCGTTGTTCGCCGGCGAACGCGGCGCCGGCAAGTCAACTCTCGCGGCCGCCCTCGTTGACCGCGGCTTCCGCCTTATGGCCGACGACGTGACCGGCATCGTCGTCCGGGAAGACCGCCAGGCCGCGCTGCCGTTAGTCTGGGCGACTCCCTTGAGAATCTTGCCAGAAACGCTATGGCGGATGCGCATTGGAAAGCCGCCACTGCCGCCCACGAGCTATTACCTGCACCCGGATTTCGCCCGGCGCACCCGCCTGCTGCCCATGCCGCCGCCGCCGCCGGTGGCTGGTGTGCGCGATATCCAGCTTTATCTGCTTGAGTGGGGGAATCTCAGCCAGCGCATCGACGCCTGGGCCGCGAGCGGCGCACGGTCGGGAATAGAGTACCGCTACCCGCTGCTGGACCGCCGCCTGCTCGAATTTGTCCTCGGCTTGCCGCCGGAGCAGTTCATGCGCGGGCGCGAAACACGGAGACTGATGCTGCGCTCCCAGCGCGAAGTGCTGCCCGAGATCGTGCGGCGGCGCCACAGCAGGCCGGACCCGGTTCGGTATCGTGCTTTCTGGGAATCGCTTGTCGAGGCCTTCGCGGAAGCGCGCTCGATCATAGCCGCCGCCGCGCCGCCGCCGCGAAGCCGCTACCTGAACATGGAGCGCCTCGTGCGCGACCTGGACCCGGATCGCTTTCGCCGGCACCGGCGTCACGGTCCGCTGAAAAGGGCGTTGCAGTTCCTTGACTTCTAGGAGTCTGTCGGATTTAGATTGAGGTAGAATCGTATTCAGTTTGTTGCGGGGTGCTTATCCGATGTCGTCGAAGTTTCGCGCGGTGGACCGGGACACGCTTTATCTTTTGCCGCCGTCGGTGCAAGACTGGCTGCCGGAGGATCATCTGGCGCGGTTTGTGGTGGAGATTGTGGATCGTCTGGACCTGAGCGGCCTGGAGCGCCGGTACGGCGGGGGCGGCAAGGATCCGTATCATCCTTCGGTGTTGCTGGGGCTGTTGTTTTACGGTTACGCGACGGGGGTGTTTTCGAGCCGCAAGCTGGAGCGTGCGACCTACGATTCGGTGGCATTCCGTTTCATTGCGGCGAACGCGCATCCGGACCACGACACGATCGCGGGTTTCCGCAAGCGATTTCTGGGGGAGTTGCAGGGGTTGTTCGTGCAGATTCTTTCGCTTGCGCGGGAGATGGGGTTGTTGCGGTTGGGCAACGTGAGTCTGGACGGGACGAAGGTTCGTGCGAACGCGAGCAAGCACAAGGCGCTGAGTTGGGGGCATGCGAAGCGTCTTGAGGATCAGTTGCGCGGCGAGGTGGCGGAGTTGCTTGATTGTGCGGCGCGGGCGGACGAAGCGGAGCCCGGACTGGACGTGCCGGAGGAGTTGAAGCGGCGCGAGGGCCGTCTTGCGGTGATCGAGGCGGCGCAGGCGGAGATCGAGCGGCGGGCGCGGGAGCGCCATGCGGCGGAGCGGGAAGAATACGAGGAGAAGCTTGCGGCGCGGCGGGAGAAGGAGAAGGCGACGGGTCGCAAGCCCCGCGGTCGAGAGCCGAAGGCGCCGGAGGCGGGTCCGCGGGAGAAGGACCAGGTGAATCTGACGGACGCGGAATCGCGGGTGATGCCGACGGCGGACGGATTCCAGCAGGCGTACAACGCGCAGTCGGGAGTGGATGTCGAGAGCCATCTGGTGGTGACGGCCGATGTGGTGGACCGCTGCAACGACAAGCGCGAGGTGGAACCGGCGCTTGCGGCGCTGGGCGCGCTGCCGGGGGCGTTGGGAAAGCCGCCCGGGCTGTTGGCCGACGCGGGGTATTTCAGCGAGAAGAACGTGGAACGTTGCGAGGCGGCGCAGTTGACGCCGTACATCGCCGCGGGCCGCGCGGCGCACAACCCGCCGCTGGCGGAGCGTTTCGCGTCGCCGCCGCCCTGTGCGGAGGACGCGGACGCGGTGACGCGCATGGCGCATCGGCTGCGGACGCCGGAAGGCCGGGCGCTGTACGCGCGGCGCAAGTCGACCGTGGAAACGGTGTTCGGAGTCGTCAAGGAGACGATGGGATTTCGGCGCTTCCATCTGCGCGGACTGGAGGCGGTGCGCGGAGAATGGACGCTGACCTGTCTGGCGTGGAACCTGAAACGGATGCATGCCTTGCGCTGAGGCGCTCCACCCCCCGTTTTCCGCCTGCGAGCGGACATTCGCGACGCGACAATGCCGAATACGCATGTGGGGGCGATACCATACCGCCCCGGCGACCGAAATCGGGAATCGCGCGGTCCGCGGCCGCCGGCATGAAATGTAACCGACGACCGACTTGCTTGGCGGCTTCAACAATCTAAAACCGACAGACTCCTAGGGGGCGGAATTTTGCGGACGTTTGCGTTGCGCTGGCGGCCACGGAGGAGTTCCTGCCCGGCGCCGTCGTTGCGGCCCATTCGTTTCTATTGCGCCACCCCGGCTTCGGCGGCGCAATGGTGCTGTTCCATGACGGGCTGTCCAGTGAGCATCGCGCCGCGCTTGCGCGGACTTGCCCGACGCTGCGGCTGGAACCGGTGCGCCCGGCGCTTCGCCGGCGTCTGGCCGGACTCGCCGGCTCGCCTTTGGCTGTGCAGCGGAGGCTTTCCGATTTTTACGTCCTGGAAGCGTTCCGCATCGTCGGCTACCGCAAAGTGCTCTATTGCGACAGCGACATCCTGTTCCGCGGATCGGTCGAGGATCTCTTCGACAGCCGGGACGCGCTGGTCTGCTGCGGAGACCTGGTGTCCGTGTCGGGACGGCGCCGCGACGCGGGTACGTTCCGGCCGATCGACAATCCCGCCCTCGCGGGGTCCGCGGGAGCGTTGGAGCGGACGTTCAATTCCGGGTTTCTGCTCATCGACGAGGGTCTGACGGGCGAGCGCGCCTACGCGGAGCTACTGGACCTCGTGGCGCCGGAAACCTGGCGCGGCGCGGACACGGTCCACACCGACCAGCTCCTGCTGAACCGGCATTTCGCCGGACGGCAAAGCCTCGTCAGTTCGACCTACAACTATCCGCTGCACATGACGGAGGCGATCGCGGCGCGCGAGGGGCTGGCGCCGACGGACGCAAAAGTGCTGCATTTCACCGGCCCCGTGAAGCCCTGGCTCACGGCCGCAATGCTGCGCTGGACGGACGGGGACCCGCATTGCGCGCCCCATCCGGCACATCCGGCGTATGTCTGGTGGCACGAGGCGTGGCTGGAGTGCCTGAAAGCCGCGAATCTTCGGGAGGTCGCCCGCGTGTTGCGCGGCGGGAAGCCGCCGTGAACCTGGTTTACGGGGCGATGCATGACCTGGAGCGCGCCGTCCGCACGCACCTTTTCGGGATGGCGCCGAACAACAGCGGATCGAGTTTTCTCCAGGAGGCGATGGCTACCAGCCGGGCAACCTGGAACCTGCCGCGGGAGGGCCAGTTCGCGCTCGGATTCGCCGGGCCGACCGACCTCGATCACGGCGGGTTGATCTGGAGCGAGCCCGAATGGCGGGACCGCCTGGCCGACCGGGGCGCCTACGACTGGCCGCTCACGCGCAAGGCGTGGTACTTCCAGGCGTTCGCCCGCGAGCCCGGCGCCTCGGTGTTCTACACCAAGACGCCGTATTTCCTGCTTCACGCGGACGACATCGCGCGGCATTTTCGAAACGCCAGGTTCCTGTTCATGGTGCGCGACCCCTACGCCGTCTGCGAAGGCATCTGCAGGAACCAACCCAGGAAAGCCATCGCGTTCGCCGGCGACCTGCCCTCCGCGGTCGCGCGGCACGTCGTCGCCTGCCTCGCCCTGCAGCGCCGGAACCTGGAGCGGCACGGCGACCGAGGCGCCTTTTTCACCTACGAGGAAATGTGCGATACCCCGCAAACGGTCGAGGAGAAGATTCGCGCACTGGTTCCCGAACTCGACGATCTCAAGCTGCGCCAGCGCCTGCGGGTCAAGGACGGCATGTACGATGAGACGCTCACCAACATGAACCGCCGGCAGATCGAACGGCTCGGCGCCCCGGAAATCAGGGCCTTCAACCGCGTGTTCAACAGGCGCATCGACCTTTTGGAGCATTTCGGCTACCGGATCATGGAACCGGATTGAGGCGGCGGCCGCACAGCTTCAGTTCCCAATTCCAGGCGTGGGCAACGATCGTCTCGAGTTCCGGGTGGCGCGGTTTCCAGCCGAGTTCGGCCCGCGCGCGGCTTGCGTCGCTGACGAGACGGGCGGGGTCGCCCGCCCGGCGCGGGCCGTACACGACCGGAATCGGATGGCCGGTGACGGCTCTCGCCGCGTCGATCACTTCGAGCACCGAAAAGCCGTTGCCGTTGCCGAGGTTGTAGGCGGCGCTCGGGGCGCCGTTCCAAAGCGCGCGCATGGCGAGCAGGTGGGCGTCGCAAAGATCGTTCACGTGCACATAGTCGCGGACGCAGGCGCCGTCGGGCGTGTCGTGATCCGTTCCGAACACGGTGACAGAATCGGCGCGGCCGGAAGCGGCGCGCAGCACGAGCGGAATCAGATGCGTCTCGGGTTCGTGGGACTCGCCGATTTCGCCGCCCGGGTCGGCGCCGGCGGCATTGAAATAGCGCAGGCACATCGATTTCAGGCCGTAGGCCGCATCGTAATCGCGCAGGATGTCTTCGACCATGAGTTTGGTTCGGCCGTAGGGATTGATCGGATTCCGGGGATGGTTTTCGTCGATTCGCGGCCGGCGGGGTTCTCCGTACACCGCGGCGGAAGACGAAAAAACAAGACGGTTGACGGAGTGCTCCCGCATGGCGTCGAGCAGCGCAAGCGTGCCGGCCACGTTGTTTCCATAGTATTTCGCGGGATTCTCGACGGACTCCGCGACTTCCATATGCGCGGCAAAATGCATCACGCCGTCGAAACTTGCGGAACGGAACAACTCGTCCAGCAAATTCCGGTCGCCCAGGTCGCCTTCCGCGAAATCCCCGCAGGTTACGGCGCCGCGCCGGCCGGACGACAGATTGTCCAGCGTCGTGACCTCCAAGCCCGCCGCGCCCAGACGCTTGACCATGTGCGATCCGATGTAGCCCGCGCCTCCAACCACCAATACCCGCATGACGCTTCAACCGATTCCGCGACAGCCGCCCCGCCACGGTGTTTTCCAATAATAGGGAAAATGAGCCTGGAATTGAATCTCGACCGAATTGCGCCGAAGCGGCCGCTGCCTGGAGTCGTTGTTGCGGGCAGGCGAGTCTGACCCGCGCGCCTGCTTTACCCCCCCCCCCCGTATTACAATCGGGCGGCAGCGGCGAAGTGTTTTTTGTCGAGCGATTTGTTATTCTATAGTGAGTGGCGCCCGCAAGCGGGTGGGAGACGATTCGATGAGAACCATAGCGATGTTGATTTTGGCCGCCGCCGCGCTGTTGACCGGCGTCCAGGCCTGGGCCCAGCATTCCGTGAGCGTCCAGGCCGACGGCAGCGTTGTCATAAGCACGGAAGAGGAGCGGTTCGTCATACCGGCGCCGGTCGCCGGGGAGATCGAGCTCGCGGTGCGCGAACTCGCGGACGATCCGGAGACGCTGCGTCAGGCCATCCGCGACATAATCAGCCGAAACGCCGGGGATTCCGGCGCGGCGGGCCTCGCGACCGCGATCGCCGCGTTCGCGGTCCTGCAGGCGGGGTCCGATTCCTCGTTGATCGCCGCGATCGGACTCGGAGTGACGCAGGGCAATTCCGACGTGCCGGGCGCGGCGGTGATCGCGGCCATTCCCGCGCTGCGGTCGGCGCCGAGTCCGGAGGAAACCGAACAGCGGGAGCTCGACCGGGCGCAAGCCACGGTCGAGAACCCGGCCCAGGTCAGCCCCGTGCAGTAGCGGTAGCCTTGCCAGAACAGAACCACATATGCGAAATTCAATGAACTGCAGAATCATGGTTGCGGGCAGGCGCGTCCCGCGCGTTCGCCCATCGGGCTTGCTCCTGGCGGCCGCCCTGGGCGCCGCGGTGCTGTCCGCGCAAGATCTGGCGGCGCAGACGGACGCCGCGGCCGCGGTCGAACTGGATGTGCTCAACCGCGCCCGCCCGGAATGGGATCCCACGGGGTTCGGGGGGGGGGGGGGGGGGGTGGATTCACCCTGTATCCTTCCCTTGAACTGGGTCTGGCCGAAGACGACAACATCTACCGGTTGGCCGAAGAAGACGAAACCCGGGACACCATACGTTACCTCCGCCCGAGAATTTTCGGCGTGTCCCAATGGAGCCGCCACGAGCTTCAGGTAGACGCCGGGCTCGACTCCAGCGACTTCGCGGAGGCGGACGGCGAGAACGTCCTGAACTGGTTCGCGAGCCTCGCCGGCAGGGTCGACATTTCGGGCGACGCATGGCTGCGCGCCGATTTGACCTTGCGTGAACTGCACGAGGAGCGCGGCGACCCGGAATCCCCCTTCACCGCCCTTGAGCCGGTATCGCGGAAAATGACCGACGTGGGCGTCGAAGCGTTCCGGCGTCTGAACCGCCTCTCTTTCGGCATCGAGGGGCGCTATACCGGGCTCGCCTACGACAACGCGGTCGACGCTGTTACCGGGCGTATTCTCACGCAGGACGACCGGGACCGGGAGGAGAGGGAAGTCTCGGCGCGGGTGGGTCTCGACGTCTCGCCGGGCAACGAGCTTTTTCTGCGCGCGACGCGCTTCAGCCGCCGCTACGACCGGCTTCAGGGCGAAGATCTTTTCGCGCGGGATTCCGACGGTTCGGAGGCGGTCCTGGGCGTGAGCCTGGATATCGGCGCGTTGCTCGGCGGCGAGTTGTTCGCCGGCTACCGCAAGCAGTCCTACGACCGGGACGAACGCCTGCCCGAAGTGGACGGCGTAAGCTACGGCGGCGTGCTGACCTGGAACCCCACTCTGCTCACGACGGTCCGGGGCACGGCGAGGCGCATCGTGAACGAATCCGCGTTGCGTCAGGCGTCCGGCTACCTGGCGACTTCGCTGACCGTCGGTCTTGACCACGAATTGCGCCGCAACATACTGATCGGCGGCGACATCGGCCTGAACACGAACGAGTATGTCGGCATCGAGCGGGAAGACGAAATCTTCACCGGCACGGTGCGGGCGATATGGAAATTCAACAGGCTGACGCAGGCGGATATCGGCTGGCGCGTGCAGCGCAGGGATTCGACTTTTCAGCGGGACAATTACGACAAGGGCTACGTCTATCTGAACTTGCGGTTCAGCATATGAGTCCGCGCCGAGAACGGGCTTGCTTCCCGAAGAGGCTTCGCACCGGCTGGGGCGCCGGTCGGGCCGCATTCTCTGCCGCGCTCTGCCTGATTCTTGCGCTTTCGCCGCTGTCGACCGACGCGGCGGAAACGCCGCCGAAAAAAGACGCCGCGGACTATGTGCTCGGCCAGGGCGACCGCATCCGCATCACGGTTTTCGGCCACCAGGATCTGACCGGGGAGTTTCTGCTCAGCGAAACGGGGACCGTTTCCCTGCCCCTGGCTGGCGTGCTCAATTTCGACGGGGTCACGCTCGGCGAGTCGCGACAGATCGTCGTGGACGCGCTGAAGCCGGACTATCTGCTCAACCCGCGGGTCAGTGTCGAAGTACTTGAGTACCGCCCTTTCTACATCATCGGGGAAGTGAACAACCCCGGCGCCTATCCCTATGTGAACGGGATGACCGCGGTCGAAGCGGTGGCGCTCGGCGGCGGGTTCAGCTACCGGGCCAGGAGAAATCGGGTGCTGGTTATCCGGGCGAACGACGAGACGCGCGCGGAGCACGAAATTTCGGTCAACGACAAGGTGCTGCCCGGCGATGTGATCCGGGTGCCGGAGCGGCTGTTCTAGGCCGGACGCGAGCCTGTTCCGAATTGGCATGAAGATCCTAATCACCGGTGGCGCAGGATATATCGGCAGCCACACCGCACTGGAACTGTTGGCGTCAGGCTTCGAGCCGATGCTGTTGGACAATTTTTGCAACTCCACGCCCGATACGCTGCCGGTGCTCGCGGAACTTGCGGGACAGGCGTTGCCATTCATCGAGGGCGACATCCGGGATCGAGACCGGCTCGACGCCCTGTTCGACCGGCACGACATCGGCGGTGTGATCCACCTTGCCGGACTCAAGTCGGTGGGGGAGTCTGTGACCGCTCCGCTGTGCTACTACGCGAACAACTTCGGCGGCACAATCCAACTGCTCGCGGCGATGGCGCGGCACGAGGTCAGGAATGTGGTATTCAGTTCCACGGCGGCCGTCTACGCGCCATCCGAAGGCAGGGTTTGCGAGGACGCGCCTATCGCCCCGGCGAGCCCCTACGCGCGCACCAAACTGGCTGCGGAGGAGATGATGCGCGACGTGCATGCCTGCGACCCGCGCTGGAACGTTTCCATCCTCAGATATTTCAACGCCGGAGGCGCCCATCCCAGCAGCCTGATCGGTGAACGCTCCGTCGACGACCCGCACAACCTGTTGCCGCGAATAACCGAGGTTGCGGTCGGCCAGCGGGAGCGACTGGAGATATTCGGCGGCGCCCACCCCACGCCCGACGGCACCTGCGTTCGCGACTATGTGCATGTGGTCGATATTGCCCGGGCGCATATTCTGGCGGTGGAGCGCATGCTTGTCGAGCCCGGTCTGTCTATACGAAACCTCGGGTCCGGCCGCGGCCACAGTGTGCTGGATGTGGTAAATGCGTTCGAGCGCGTCAGCGGTGTCACGATTCCCCGCCGCATCGTTCAGGAGCGACCGGGAGAGCTGGCGACGGTTCAGTGCGACCCGAGCCGGGCGCGGGAAGAACTTGGGTGGTCCGCCGAACACGACTTGAACCGAATATGCGCCGATCTTTGGCGCTGGTGTCAATCCGACGGGGCTGCGCAATGTACCGCATAGAATCCGGATACAAGCGCTATTTCGACCTCGCGCTGCTTTTCGCGGCTTTCGTCCCATTTGCACCGCTTTGGACGGTATTCGCGGTCGCCGTCGCTGCCGCCATCCGCCTGGAGGACGGGGGGCGGGTTTTCCATGTGCAAAAACGTACCGGACAGGGCGGCAGATGCTTCAACATAATCAAATTCCGAACCATCGCGGAAAACAACGAGGGTCCAACCCGCGTCGGCGCGATATTGCGCCGCCTGCGCATCGACGAATTGCCGCAAGTCGTCAACATCGTCCGGGGCGAGATGTCCTGGGTTGGGCCGCGCCCCGAACAGCCCCACATTGCCGCCAGGATCGATCGCCGCATATCGTCCTTCCCGGATCGCCTGCAAGTGCCGCCGGGGCTCGCCGGCCTCGCGCAATTGCGCGGCGGGTACGAAATCACGGCCAGAAACAAACTGCGTTACGACCGGTTGTACATCGCCAACATGAACCCCCTGCTCGACTTCAAGCTGATTGCGTTGTGCATCGCGAAGGTTGCGGGGTTGCTACCGCTTCCCGCTTCGGACTCGCCCGCGAGTCCAGGCTTCCCGGCAGATGAGTTCGAGATCGGCCGCGAACCTGTTCCGCGAAAACCGAACGCTCGCCGCTTCATATGCCGCCTCGGCCACCCCCGCGCGCGAGGACGCATCCGCCGAGAGCAAGATCGCCGCCGCGGCGTCGGTGTCGTCGAAAAGAAACCCCGTCGCTCCGTCGCGCACGATCGCCGCGCTCCAGTCGGCTCTGCGGCAGAGCACGGGAACCCCCAGGAACATGGCCTCTAGGATGGAAACGGGCATGCCTTCGAATATGCTGGTCGTAAGGAACATACAAGCGTTCGCAACACGGCGAAGCGCGTCCTCGCGGTCTACCCATCCGGTGACGCGTACACCCGCCCTGTGCAAGATCCGGCGCGCCTTGAGGTCGCCGTCCCCGATCCACTCGAATTCGACCTCGGGACGAACCGACCGCACCGCCCGGCAGATCTCGGCGAACGATTCCGGATCCTTTTGCGGCGCGATGCGCGCGCATGTAACCACCCGCCGTAAACCGGTCCTTTCCCGGCCGCTCCGGCGAAACGTCAGTACGCGGTCGTCGACCGCGTTTTCCAGCAGTCGGACGGGCGCCCCTGTTTCCCGGGTAATCACCGCCTGTTCCGGGCGGGTGCAAGCGACGTATACCGCCGGGCAGACGGCCTGCGCCAGCCCCTCCAGAATGCGGAACGCGGCGCGATGAAAGGAGGAAAAGTCGAGATGCATCAGCGAAACGCAATGAGTGCAAAACAGCACGCCGCCGCCGAAGCGCGGCCCCGCCGCGAATCTCCCGAAGAATCCGGCGAAAGAACCATGCAGAAGCAGTACTTCCGGCTTCCAGCGGCGAAGTTCGCGGGCGCAACGCAGGAACCACGCCGGCAGGTACGGAACGAAAGGACGCATTCGCAACTCGAGCAGTTGAATATCGAGGTGCGCCCTGACGCGAAGATCGGCGGGAGCGCCGGGCCGCTTGCAATAAACGATAAGCACGCGGTGCCCGTTGGCGCGTTGCGTCTCGGCGGCCAGCAACACCATTTCCAGTGCTCCGGTAGCGCCGGACTCAATGACATGACAGATTCGCAT
Source organism: Pseudomonadales bacterium (assembly GCA_963666325.1). Classification (GTDB taxonomy): domain Bacteria; phylum Pseudomonadota; class Gammaproteobacteria; order Pseudomonadales; family Pseudohongiellaceae; genus UBA9145. Next base: position 2,414,325 of record OY762706.1, on the reverse strand, counting down.
GGAATGGTCAGTCGGTTTCACCGGGCATTCTTCTCCTTCTTTGCGTACTCCCGAGGGATCGGCCGGCGCCGGAATTCCGTGCGTCCCCGCGCACACAGGCAAGCATGCCGAATGGTAACCGGAATCCGGGCAAGCTGTCTCTCGTCCGCAACGGCCAGTTTGAGTGATTCAGGGTGGCGGCATATAATCGTCAGGCACGAGTCAGGCGCGATTGACCGTGTTCGCCTGGATTGCCAAATGAGTGGTTTGTGATGGACGGGCTCCGTAAAGATATGGATACACGCTCAAACCCAGAAACGAACGCCGCTGCGCCGCCAGCCCCCGTCGAACCCGTATTGCTCGATACTCTGGGCCTGTTGTGGCGATACAGGATGCTGATGTTCGCCACCGTGACGCTGACATTGCTTGTCTCGGCGCTGATCGTGTTTCAGCTAACCCCCCGCTACACCTCCGAAGCGCAAATTCTCATCGGCACCCGCTCGGCGAACGTGGTCGATATAGACAGTGTGCTCCAGGCTCTCCGGCCGGATCGGGCAACCGTGCAGAACGAGGTCGAGGTGCTTGCATCTCGTTCATTGGCGGAGGCGGTGGTGGATGAACTCGATCTTGTGGCAACGTCCGAGTTCAATCCCCAACTGCGTCCGCCCTCGCTGCTCGGCAATCCATTGTCATGGCTGGCCCAGTCGTTGCGCACGGCGCTGTCCGGCGACAGTGCCGCTCCGCCTCCAACACCCGAGGAGGCAGCGCTGAGAGTCCGCGACGATACGGTCACGGCCTTGTCCGAGGCGCTGAGCGTCGAGCCGGTCAGGCTTTCCAACGTGGTGACCGTCAGTGTCACGGCCGAGGACGCTGAATTGGCGGCGTCGGTCGCCAACACGCTGTCCGAAGTTTATCTGCGGCAACTGTTGGAGGAAAAGTTCGCGGCAACCGAGCAGGCGGCCGGTTGGCTGAACGAGCGGGTGCTCGATCTGCGGAAGCAAGTCGAACAGTCCGAGCGGGCCGTGGAGGATTTCCGCCAGCAACAGGGCCTCACCCGGACCAGTGATTCCATCCTCATCGAACAGCAGATTTCCGAGGTTAACTCACAGTTGATCGTCGCCCGGGCAACGACTTCGGAAGCCGATGCCAAGCTGCGTCAGGCCCGGGAACTGATGGGTTCGGAAGGCGGCATCTTTTCCACGCCCGAAGTGCTCGCTGCGCCGCTGATCCAGAATTTGCGGCTGCAGGAGGCCGGGCTGTTCGGAGAAAGCGCGCAGATGGCCCAGGAATACGGGTCCCGGCATCCGCGCATGATCAATATCACCGCCGAGTTGCTGGACATCCGCGCCAAGATCGGCGAAGAGGTCGAGCGCATCGTTACCAGCCTTGAGAGCAGTCTCGAGGTGGCGCGCACGCGCGAGCGCGCCCTGGAAGGCAGTCTGGAGGAACTCAAGGCCGAAGCCTCGCGGCTGACATCCTCCCAGGCCCGGCTTCGCGTGCTTGAGCGCGAGGCCTCGGCGAATCAGACGCTGTTCGACGTGTTTCTGGCGCGCTACATGGAAACCGGAGACCAGGAGGATCTTTTTTCAGCGGACGCGCGGATCATTTCGCGCGCCACCGTTCCGACCGAACAGGCGTGGCCGAATGTCACGGCGGCCATGGGAATCTCGCTTGTGGTTTCCGCGCTGCTGAGCTTGTTGGCGGTGTTTGTTGCCGAGCAAGTGTTCGAACGTGGATTCCGGCACAGCGGACAGTTGGAAACAGGTTTGAAAGTCAGTTCGTTCGGAACGATTCCAATGCTGGTCGAAGCGGAAGGCCCGGTGATCGACCATGTGCTGGAGAATCCCATGTCGGCTTTCTCCGAGTCATTGCGAATGCTGCACACCGGACTGCTTGCGACCCATGCCGAAGAGCCAGAATCGATTTCCGTGCTCGTTACATCGTCGGTCGCCAACGAGGGCAAGACATTTCTCGCCATCGCGCTGGCGCGGTTGACCGCGCGCAGCGGACGGAAAACGCTGCTGGTCGATGCGGATTTCCGCCATGGCCAAATCGCGAATCGGTTGGGGCTGACGGACGATTTCGGTCTCGCGCATTTGCTGACCGGGCATGAGAAAACCATCCAGGAGGCAATTCAACGCGACGAAAGGTCGGGACTCGACGTGCTTACGGCTGGAAAGTCGCTCAAGGTCCGCACCGATATCGTCCGCCCGCAAATCATGTCGAACTTGCTCGCCGAACTCAAGCGCGAATACGATTTCATCGTTGTCGATTCGCCCCCCGTGCTGCTGGTGTCGGATTCGGTCAATCTCGCCAAGTGCGTCGACGATACCGTATACGCCGTGCGCTGGACGAACACGCCGCGCAAAGTCGCGAACGCAGGCGTCAAGCAATTGCTGGATTTCCGGACGCGCATCAGCGGCGCCGTGTTGACGATGGCCCAGGGTCACAGAAAGGGATATTACTCGTACAATTACGGCTCGTACGGGTACGGTCCGGAACCCTACGGCCTGTCCTCGAAGTACAGCAGTTACTATGCCCGTTGATTGTGGATTTCCCCGGTAGGCTGCCCCGGTTTCTTTCGAGCTTCGCGGCGGCATTGACCGCGACCGCCGCGGGCGCCGCGGTCCTCCTGGCGGCGGTTCCCGTTGCTGTATCCGATTTGCTGGAGACGCCGGGCGATTCGATGTTGAGACGATTGCAGAACGAAGAAGTCTTGAACGAAACCGATCTGGAGCGTCTGATTCGCTCGCGCGAAGCCGCCGTGCTATGGCGGCCGACTGCCAGGCGCCATACCGATATCGCTTTGGGCCGTATGATTTTGGGTGAGTACCAGACGATGGGGCCCGCCGATCGGAGTCTCATGGAAGTGGAAACCGAACTGACGAAAGGTTTGGGTTCGGCGCCAATGAATCCATACGGCTGGATGCGACTCGTTCAGGCGCGTTCCGCCCTCGGAGCGGCGTCATCCGAAAAAGTCTCGCCATTGCGCCTGGCGTTGCGGAGCGGACCGCATGAAGACCGCCGTCACTCAATGCTGTTGCTTTTGGTCGAAACCGGCCTTGAAACCTGGAGCGAGTTGCAAGAAAGCGAACGCGCCCTGATCGTGGAAAAGGCGCGCCACTCCTGGAACCGGGACGTCCGCGGGACGGCGCGGGCCGCGATCCGGGCCGACCGCGCGGACCTGCTGGCCAGTATGCTCGGATTCTGATTTGAACATTCTCTTTCTGCAGCCCTCCCGGCAGTTGCGGGACTTGGGTGTCAACCTGGAGCGGCTGCGCCATGTCGCCCGTTTCGGCGTGATACGCCCGGACTCGCTGTCACGCCGGCTCGGGGATGTCGGCGTCGTCGTCAACTGCATCGACACAAGCGTCGTCGCGCGGAATATATTGGAACTGGCGGCCTCGCGCGGGGTCCCGAGGCTGTACCTTTTCGACGGTATCTACGATACCGCGAACGCCTACCGCAATCCCGCGCACCTGCGTGTGCGCCTGCGCCAGATGGATCCGATGCTGTACACCCACATCGCCTGTGTGGACCGGTGGTCCTACGAAGCCTTAGCCGCGCTCGGCGTCCGCACCCACGCCTGGCTGCCAACCCGCGCGGCGCCGGACGAGAGCGGGGACCCGCCGCCGAAACGAACCGCGGCATTCCTCATTGCGACAGCCCGGACTCCCGCCTTTGACGAGGGCGAGCGAGATTGAAACAACTGATCGAACGAGTCGTTGTCGGCCTGGAACGGCTTGGCTCCGACTACCGCTTTCGCATCGGCGACCGCGATTTGCTGGCATCGCTCGGCATCGCATCCGGCGACAACGACACCGGAGAACCCTTCGCGCGGTGTATCCGCCGCTACCGGTGCTTGATTACGACGCCCTCCACCATAGCGACCACGGCGATGCTGGCGGGAACGCCAACCGCTACGCTGGATTATCGGGATGCTCCGCTGACTCAGCAGACCGGCTGGCGCATCCATCGCTCGACCGACATCGACGGAGTCCTGGCCTCGATGCTTGACCCCGGGGCTGGGCGCATGACCTTTCAGGCGCGAGAAGTCGCGCATCTGGCGGGACGCGCGCCGGTGGAGGATTTCATTCTCGATGCGGCCGGCCTCGGCCCCGACACGCCGGCGGAAGGCGGTCCACCGCGCTTCAGCTTCGACTATCCCCTGCGCTGGATCTGGGTCAACTGGCTGAAACGTTTTCGGAGAGGGCTCTAGCGGCATGACTCCAATATGGGTGTTGCTGACGGTCTGCGGCGGATGCGGCGCCTGGCACTGCGTTCGGCACGGATACATTTTGCAGCTCGGCACCTATTTCAACCTGCTCGCCGTCATGTATATGGCGTTCGGATTGACAATCTCACGTCTGTCAACCGGGCAGCAATTCGCGGGCGAACTGGAACAAATCGGCTGGATGTCTGTCGCGGCCGTGAGTGGATTCAACCTTGCCTATTGGCTTGCCGGAGCCGGTCAACCGGTCAGTTCCAGCCGGCTCTCAGGATATCTGCCGTCCCACACGGCCATACTTTTTGTTGTGGGCGTGGCGCTGGCCTTCGAGGCGGCGGCGATTTTGCTGATCGGCCCTCTGGAGTTCCTGGTTGCCGACCGAATCGAACGCTTTGCCGTCATTCGGCCGCGCACCGCACTGTTCTACCTTGCCAACTTCATCAACGTCTGCCTGCCCATCGTACTGGCCCGGTATTTTTCTTTCGGGTTCAAGCACGATCGGAATCTGCTGTACTTCATCGTCGCGCATGGTGTGATTCTGGCGGTCATAACCATCTCAAGATACGATCTTTCCATTATTTTGCTTTGCCTGTGCTACTTTCTCGAACGCCACCGAATTCTCCGGCCTGCCGCAGTGGTAAGCATCCTGGTCGTTTCGCTGGCGTTGACTGTTTTCTTCAAACCATCCATGTATCAAGTTCTGCTCGGGAGATCTTATGCGGTAGATATTGACCTCGGCGAGTACACCAATTGGATCAGGCATACCATGTTGCTCATGACGAGGCCGGAAGTGGAACTGCCACACAATGGATACCTGCTCGCATTGAAATCCCTGTTTGTCATGCAACCCGGAGAGGACGCTTTGTCCGAATGGTTTTTCCGGGAGTTCTACCCGGAACGGGTAATCCTGTTTCCAGGGCTCGGCTACGGGTTCAGCGGCGTGTGGGAGGGATATTCGGCGAACGGACTTGGCGGCGTCGCGTTGCACTTCGCATTTTTCGGAGCGTGTTTCGGACTGCTGGAACGGTCACAAACGGCCATGCGCCAGATTTTCACCGTTTTTGCCCTGATTCTCGCTTACAGATTGTTTCGCTCCGAAGCGTACAATTTCGTCAAGACCTACGCATGGTATTTCGCTTATCCCACATTCGCCCTCATGTTCGCAGACAAGTTCATGATGTGGGCCACGAGGAAGAGCGCCAGGGAGTCGGCGCATTTGCCGACAGCAGGATTGGTATCACGCCCGTTTTCCGGGGAATAAATCCAAAATAGCGTCATGGAGTTTTGCCACATGGAATCATGGCGAAAGCAAGCCCAGTTCAGTCCGGCGGCGCAACAGGATCAGGGTCAGCAAAAAGACAAATACCCTCGACAGCGCGAACCCGAACAAAGCCGCCACCATGCCAAACTCCGGGATCAACAGCAGGAATGCCGTTTGCTGAAGCGCTAACGCTACCGCCACCGCTTTCAGATGATCGGCCGCCCGCCCCGACATTTGGGCCAGATGACCGATGGGCACCAGCGCCACCTGCGCTGCCATCGCCGCCGCAGCAAGCCGCAAGACACCGACCGCATCCGAATACGGAGGGCCCAACAGATTGAGCACTAGCGGCGCCAGCAGCATTAGCGCCGCCGCGCCCGAAACTCCCAATAGCCCCGAGATTGCGCATGCGCGCAAGAGTTCCCGCCGTAGCAGTCGTGCTTCGCCACGCTCGAAATGACGCGCGAATCTCGGCGCCGCCACGGAGTTGACCGCATTATCGATAACGGCAATGCCGCCGGCGAGTCTCGTGCAAACCACGTACACCGCGACTTCCTCCGGGTCCAGTTGCCAGGCGAGCCACAAGACGTCCGTCCAACGCATGCACACATTTCCAACGGATGCCCCGGCCAGCGCCGCCACTTCTCCGAGTCCGGTGTGCAACGACGAGGGGATGCGCGCTGCCGAGCATTTGCCGCGAAACACAAGGCGCCACGCCGCGAAAAGAAACCCGGCCAACACCAGCGCGTTCCCCGCCGCGAAACAAATGGCCACAACCAGCAGGGAGTCGTTACCGCTAAAGCTCATCAAAACAGCGCAAGCGCACATCAGGCTTTGCCATGCGCCGGATTCGAGGAAGACCGCGGCAGCGGGAAGATCGCCTGCCTTGAGCAAGCCGCTCAGCACATAACTCATGGCGAGAAAGGGGATTCCCAGCAGTAACACGCTGAACGAGATGCCCGTTACCGCGACAACGCCAGGGCTGGCCCATACGCAAAGCACCCAGGCTAGAGTGCCCGCTGCGCCCGCCGCGCACAGGCAGCGTATCGATATCTTCGCCGATCGTTGCGGCCGCCCGGCGGCTCGGCGCATCAGGTAGGCGTCGAGGCCGAATTTCGAAACCGTCGCGGCGATGACCGCCACGGACACGGCGATCGTGAATTCTCCCATCGCCGCGGGAGTCAGCACATCGGCGAGCAGCAGTCCGTAGCCCAGGCTTGTCGCCGCGCCCGCGCAGCGAACAAGGAAAGTTCGGGTAAGGGAAACCCGCAGACTCATCGCGACACGTGCGGCAAACGTCCTCTAGAGCGAAGCCAACTGCTTTCGGTCACCGCGAAAACGTAGCCGGAATTCGGTAGATAAGGCACGGCAGCATCCCGCTCAAGCGCTCCCGCGCCGCCGGTGAGGGACTTGTACTTCCATAATGCCCGCATCTTATCCCAGGCCTACTTGAATCGCAATGAATCGGAAAACGGATTCAGAAGACAAACGACACCGATGATGTGTGGCAGGAAGCGGCGAGACATTGAATCGACATACCACCGCATCTTGCGTGGCTTCAAACTTATTGTTCACTCAGTTGACGTCGGTCGGACTTGCGTCGAAGTCTCTTCGTCCCCCCCCTTGTTTTTGTTGGGTATGGTTTGCGCCGCCGCAATTCCAATAACCAGCGAGAAAGTGGCGGCTACCGCAGGAATCTGCAAGCTGAAGTCCACCAGGGAATGCGCTCCCACCAGGACGCACGCCGCGACTCCGACCGCGGGGTACTCGATGTTCCGGTGTCGCTTCCAGATACCCCGCGCACAACCGCCGGCCAGCGTCAGGACCGAGATCACGAGCAGGGACGCGGCCGGTATGCCAAGTTCCAGCGCCAGCTCCAGATAATCGTTGTGCGCCATAATCACGCCCGGCCGAATGTTCGCGGTGCGTTGACTGCGGTAGACGGCTTCAAAAGTGCCGAGTCCGGTTCCCAGCAACGACTTCTCGCCGATGGCTTCCAGCGTTTGCGACCAGATTTCCGAGCGCTGGGCGAAGTCGGGGCCGATTTCCCAAAGGCGCCGCTCGAGGGACTGTCCGGCCACCGCCACCAACGCGCCTCCCACCAGCGCGGCCCCGATTATCCGCAACAGCGCTCCGCGCAGAGACATACCGCGTCTTGCGGCAAGCAGGGCGAACAAAACCAGCAGCGCCAGCGCGGTGGCAGCGGACGCGCCTCTCGAAAGGCTGAGCAGCAAGGCGGCCGCCAGCGACAGCCACCCTGCGAGCATCGGGGCGTTCTGGGGCAGGAACTTCACGAGCGCAAAACGAAGGCGTTCCCTGAAGCCGATCCATTCCGCCGCTCCGCTGGAGAACTGGCGCCAGAGCGCAGCCGTCGCGCACAGCAGGCCGATGCCGCAATAGGCGCCGAAAGAATTGGGATTTACGAACGTTCCGGTGGCCGCGTCCGCGAAATCCGTCTTTTCGAACCACAGTATGGTTTCGGCGCCGGAAAAAATCACGCCCACGCCGTACAGCGCGTAGCACGCCGAGCCCGCCGCGACGGCGCGCAAGGCGTAGCCGGCGCGTCGGTCGTCCACCGCGTACTGGAACGCCAGCCAGAACACGCCCGCATACGTCGCCATGCGCAATACGCTGTTCCTGCCCGCCGCGGGATCCAGCGAAATCGCGCCGCGAAGCGGTGTCCCCAGCGCTTCGGCGGCATCCCGCCACAGGGGATGGACCCAACTGCCAGGCATGAATTCTGTCGTCTGCAGCAGTCCCCACAGCAAGGTCAGCCCCAGCGCCGCCGCGGACCACCACAGGAAGGCCGGCGGCGTAAAGTACGGAATGCGTCCGGTCAGAGCCAACACGCCCCAGCACAGCAACAGCGCGCCGTAAGCGGAGGACAAGGCCGCCCACGCCCACTCCGGGTAGGCGCCGAATGGCAACGGGGCGAGTAAGGTCAAAGCGATCAGCGCAAGAAAGATCAGCGGGCGCTGCGCATGGGCCGCGCTTTTCTCCCGAGCAGTTTTCGCGCCTGAGCCCGAATTGTTCATGTGGACAGAAATTTCCGCGAAGCGCCCCACAGCATGAGGCAGGTCAGCCGACCGGTGGCGAAGGCGCCGGTGTCAATGCCGATGCGATTGTCGCGGACTGCCGGTTCGGGGGCGTACCAATGGCCGTGCACGATCAACTTGCCGTGGTCCCGTGCGTCCTTTGTGAAATCCCGGCTGCCCCACAGCAAGTCCTCTTCCCGCTGTTCGGCAAGCGCCACTCCAGGCCGGATTCCCGCGTGCGCGAACGCGTAATCGCCTTCCACATGCATGTTCGCCATTCCGGACAGGAAGGTCCTGTGGTTTTCCGGGAAAACGGCGGCGAAGGCGCTCCGCAGGAATTCCAGTCCTTCCGCTGTCGCCGCCCGAGCCGGCCGCGCGACCCCGTAACTCAGCAGCGTGGCGTGGCCGCCTCCGACCAGCCAATGCTCCCCAATCCGGGCGTCTTCGAGGAATGCGAGCAGCCATGCTTCGTGATTTCCCTTCAGAAACACCGTTTCGAACCCAGGCGCAGGGTCGGCGAGCAGCAAATCGATTACCTGACGCGAATGCTGGCCGCGGTCCACATAGTCACCCAGAAAGACCAGCACAAGCCGGGCGGCGCGTTCGCGGGCGGCGTCGCGGCGAATCAATTCCAGCAGTTTAGCCAGCGAATCGACCCTGCCATGGATATCGCCGACGACGTAAATGCGCGTCCCTTCCGGCGCCAAGGGCGGTTTGGGCGTTGTATTCATCGCGCTTTGAGCCGAACCCGCGCATCGACCGCGGCCCGCGCCCTGATGCGATCCAGCCGACTCGCCAGCCAGAGTGCGGGGCGCAACAGCGGATAGAGGAAAAACAGTAGATCAGGCAGATTGATTCTGCCCAGATCGTAGGGCGAGGCGAACAGTCTCGCCAATTCGTGCGCCGCGCCGCGCCAACCCGGATTGACAATCAAGGCAGTTCTCATCTCGTCGATTCGCCGCGCCGCCCCCTGAAGCCCTCTTCCGCCTCCCGGCCGGTTCCACAGATTCCGCGTCTTGCGGGCCTGACGCCCGGTCCAGGCGCCCGACGCCAGGGGCGCCGCGGCCGCGGGCAACTCAAGATGCAAGGCGTCGCGGCAAAGCAGCAGCGCCGTTCCGAACACGGGTCCCGGCGCAAGGCCCAGGCGCCGGACGCGCTCGACGGCCTCGACGAATCCGTCTTCTTCCACCGAGGCAACCAGCGCGGCTACGTCGCAGAGCCACTTCAGGCGGCTCCAGCGATGCAGTTGGCCGTGGACACACAGATAAACGAGCAGGTCGTTGTCGCCCAGCGTCGGAAAAGTCTCTCCGCCGACCGCGACCGAAGCCGAGTCGGCTGCAAGGTCTTCAAAACGCGCGGGAAGCGCGAACGGGTTGTTCAGCGGACGGTGGTGCAGTTCCAGCGTCCCGCCGGGGCCGACGAAAACCCTGTTTTTCACATAGCGTTCGAAATAGCGGTCGCGGGCAGGCGTCGGCTCAAACGTCGGCACACGCATTTTCCACCCTTCCTCGGTCAAAGCCGCGGTCGCTGCCGCGGTCGCGGAAGGCGGAACCAGCAGGTCGATATCGTAGTTTTCCCTGTCCAGCGGCGTGCCGAACAGACGCACGCTCAGGGGCAGCCCCTTGAGCACCAGCGACGGAACTCCGTGCTTGCCGAGACTTTCCACCGCCGCGCGCAGCCCCGCGAGCTGGGACAGTCCCCGCGCGTTCGCCGCCGCGCGCGGCGGACCCAGCGCCGCTTCCGCTTCCGGACACGCCGCTCCGGAGCGGCGCAAACCCCGCAACGTCAGGGAGACCACCCGATGACGCCCTGCCAGACGCGCAACGGCATTCCAGTCGTCAACCCGCTCCAGCGCCGCGAGATTCGCCTCGCGCCGACCCACGCCCAGGGCCGCGCGCAAGCCCGCGAACAGTCCATCGACCGCGCTTCGATTCTTCACCGGACGCCCCTCCCGGCGGTGAACGGCGGGAAAGCCGCGAACGATTCGACTCCACCCCCGCCGACAATGCATTCACCGTCTACGGTCAGCCACGCGTGGAATTCCAGCGGACGTTTCGCGGCCTCGCCGCGCCGCACGCCAAACACCAACTTGCTGCCCACGCCGCGGCGGCGCAACATCCATTGCGCGGCCATTGCCTGGGGCAGGCAGCGCATGCGAATCGGCAGGTGGCGAACCACTTTCCCCATGAGGCGCCCAACCTGACGCGGGACGTGCGGGCCGGACGTTTCGCGCCGCGCCGCCTCCCGCGGCCTCGGCCGCGCGTCTTCCCGAACGACGTCCGGCCGGCCGGAAACGCCCTTGCCGCCGGTCTCATCGCCTGCCGGCCCCGCCGTGGTGTCGAGAAACCGCAACCAATAGCGCGCCGGGACCAGCCGCGCCAGCAACCACGCCAGCAGCAGAGTCAGCACCGCCTCGATCACGAACGACCGTTTCGCGGGCGGCAGGCGGTTGAAGCGGCGAAGACTTTCTATAAAAGCGCGGATGCCCATGTCGAGCGCGCTGTCAGCCGGCGGCACGGACGCGAAGCGCTCCGCGCGACTCGCCGGCGAAGCCTCGGGACGGCTGGATACCGCGTCTGATTGCCTGTGCCCTCATGCGAAAAAGTATAGCGCAGAAAGTTGACCGGCACGAAAGCGGCCGTCTTGTTCCTGATTCCCGGAAAAGGACCGTCCAAGGCTTATCGAGGCTGGACTTGGCCGTTTTTCGTCACGACGCTGGCCTCGGCGACGGGGGCGGCAGGAAGACTCTCGGATTTTGCCGGGATTTATCGGGATTTGGGTCTTGGACCCGTGTTCCTGGATTTGCGAGCGTCGGGGCTCCCGCCGCTGCCGGCCGAGGTCACGCATCGCCGTGCGTTGCTGTTGCTATTCGAGTTGCCGAGTGGCGTACAGCAGCCAGTCGAGGCGGAAGTTCGATTTGGCGAAGTCCAGACGCCGCCGCCCGCCGGTATGCACCAGTCTGGCCACGGTGCGGATCAGATGTGACCGCGCCAGATTCGTTCAATGAATCGCGGTGCCAGACGGTTCAAACCGAAACTTCGATCAAATGACAGCTTCGGCTAAAGCGCGCCCCCGCTACCAACGTTATCCTGTTCGGCCCGGACGCGCTCTTGAACAAGCGTTTCTCCGGGCCGAACTCGTTTCTGGCCGGTGATAGTCTGCGGTAGTATGACGATTCGTGACCCGACGGGCATTTGCGCTCACAGGTAACCATGGACCGGCGAACGCTGTTGAAATCTCTCGTGGCCGCCGCGCTTGCCGGCTGCGATCCACTGCCGACCGAAACGAATCGTTTGCGCGTTGTGGTCGCGGGAGCGGGAATCGTCGGCGCATCTATTGCGTATCACCTTGCCAGGGCAGGGGCTTCCGTCACCGTCATCGACAAGCTGGGCCCGGCAACCCACGCCAGCCGGGGAACGTTTGCCTGGATAAACGCCACATGGGCCAAGCAGCCGCGCCATTACCATGCGCTGTCCCAGGAAGGTGTGGCGAACTGGAAGGATTTGCAGCAGTTGCTGACATTGCCGGTCCGGTGGGGTGGGTCGCTGGAATGGTTCGACAATGACGAAAGACAGGAACTGCTCGCCGCGCAAATCGCCGAACAGGCCGAATGGGGCGAACCCGCGCGAATGGTTGGCGCGTCGGAAATCGCGGAACTCGAGCCGGACCTGAACATCAGTTCCGGGGTGAGTATCGCGTATTCACCGAACGACGGCGCGGTTGACCCGGTCATCGCCACGCAAAGACTGCTCGCCGCCGCCGAACGACTTGGCGCAACGGTCAGTTACCCTTGTGAACTCCTGGACGCTTCGATGTCCGGCGGCCGGCTGACCTCGGTTGAGACTTCCCTTGGATCCCTGGGGGCCGACCGGCTTGTGCTTGCGACCGGCGCCGCGCCCGGTCCTCCCGGCCGCATCGCGGGAATCGACATCCCGCAAAGATCGACCCCGGGCGTAATCGCACTCACCAATCCAATGCCACGACTCATGAATCGGGTAATCGTCGCGCCCGGAGTTCACATGCATCAGCGAGACGATGGCAGGATTGTTCTCGGGGAGCAGGATGGTGCGCCGGGAAACGAAGCGCATGCGCTTCGCCTGGAAGGGAGTCCAAACGACTTTCCGGACGAAATCACCGCCCGGCAGCATGGTGACAGGATACGGGACATCGCAACCCGATTCGTTTCGAAAATAGCGGATGCGGAAATCGAGGCCGCCTATATCGGTTGGCGCCCGCTTCCGCTCGACGGTCACCCGGTACTGGGCGCAAGCCCGGCCAGGCGCGACATCTATATCGCCATCATGCACAGCGGCGTCTCACTGGCGCCCGTCGTCGGGCAACTGGTTGCACGCGAGATGATCGAGGACGCGGCAATCGAGAGACTGGAGCGGTATCGGCCGACGAGAACGTTCGAGCAAATCGAACGCTATTAGCAGGGGAACCCGGATCGCCACCGGCGGGAATCAGTGCGAGGGCCACGGTCCCGGGAGCCGGAGATTTTTGCCGCGATACTGTCATATTCGGAAACTTTTCGGTACAATTCGCCGTTTTGCGGACGCGGGCTCCCTCCGGATCGGATAGTAACGCGCTCATTTTGGAGAGATATGTGTACGTGGCTCCTGTAGCAGGTTGACTTAACCTTGCGCTGTTCACAGAGGCGTGAACGGCAACGGGGACTTTCAGAAGTGGGCCGCTGGCCCATTTTTTGTGCCCGACGAAAAGGGCCGGGCGCCCAGGAAACGAGACGGAAAACGAGTCGGGAAACGAGAGAGCGAACGCCGTTGAAACAGGGCGAGGTACAGATAGGCAAGGCGATTGCTCCCGCGGTCGAGGCGCTGGGCCTGGAGTTGTGGGGCATCGAACATCTGCGGCAGGGCCGGCGCGTAACCTTGCGCGTTTTCATCGATTGCATGTCCGGAGTGACGATCGACGATTGCGAGCGGGTAAGCCGCCAGGTAAGCGCGATTCTGGACGTGGAAGACCCGATCCAGGGGGAATACACCCTGGAAGTCTCCTCTCCGGGCATCGACCGGCCGCTTTTTACCTTGCCGCAGTTCGAACGCTATATCGGCGCCGAGGCGAACGTTCGCCTGCGTGTCCCGGTCGATGGCCGGCGCAATTACAGGGGCGTGATCGAAAAGGTTATGGCAGACAAGGTGGCATTGCTGGTGGAAGGCAGGACTTACGAGATGTTGCATACCGATATCGAGCGGGCCGGACTGGCGCCGCCGGCGGTGGAAACCGCAAAGTCCCGCCCGGGCAAGTCGCGACCAGGCAGGCAGCGGGGTTCGAAGCCGCGGGGTTCGAAAAGAGTGAATACAAGATGATGAACAGCAAAGAAATTCTGATGGTCGCAGACGCCGTCTCTAACGAGAAGGGTCTGGGCAAGGGCGTTATCTTCGAGGCCATCGAATCCGCTTTGGCTACGGCCACGCGCAAGTTCCACGACCGGGACAACATCGACTGCCGGGTATCCGTGGATCAGGAAACGGGTGAGTACGAGACGTTTCGGGTCTGGACCGTGCTCGAGGAAGACGACGAAGAATTCGAGGAAGGCTGTCACCTGACCCCCGCGCAGGCGAAGGAGCGGGACTCAGGCCTGGAGCTTGGCGATACGATCGAAGAAATGATCGACAACGTCGAATTCGGCCGCATCGCCGCCCAGACCGCCAAGCAGGTCATCGTACAGAAAGTACGAGAAGCGGAACGCGAAATCGTCATCGCCGAATACAAGAATCGGGTCGGCGACCTGGTCAACGGTACGGTCAAGAAAGTTACCCGGGATGTGGTCATCGTCGATCTCGGAGGCAATGCCGAAGCATGCCTGCCTCGCGATCAGATGATTCCCCGCGAGAGTTTCCGCATGGGCGATCGCCTGCGGGCGCTGCTCATGGACGTGCGCTCGGAACAGCGCGGCCCGCAACTTTTCCTGAGCCGCACTTCGCCCGAAATGCTCAAGGCGCTGTTCAGGATCGAAGTACCGGAAATCTCCGAAGAAGTCATCGAAATCCGCGCCGCGGCGCGGGACCCTGGATCGCGGGCGAAAATCGTGGTCAGCACCAATGACGGGCGCATCGACCCGGTAGGCGCTTGTGTCGGAATGCGCGGTTCACGAGTGCAGGTAGTATCCAACGAGCTTGCCAGCGAGCGCATCGACATCATTCCCTGGGACGACAATCCGGCACAACTCGTGATCAATTCCATGGCGCCGGCGGAAGTGGCCTCGGTCATCGTCGACGAAGACAGGCACACCATGGATATAGCCGTGGAAGAGGAAAACCTGGCCCAGGCCATTGGCCGAAACGGTCAGAATGTGCGCCTTTCCAGTGAGTTGACCGGTTGGACCATCAACGTGATGAGTCTGGAAGACGCGGCAATCAAACAGCAACAGGAAATGAGTTCCCTGGTCGGGTTGTTTACCGAGTCGATGGAAGTCGACGAAGAACTTGCCGAAGTGTTGGTGCAGGAAGGATTTACTTCGCTGGAAGAAATCGCCTACGTGCCGCTCGATGAAATTCTGGCGATTGACGGCTTCGATGAAGACATTGCCAACGAGTTGCGCAATCGCGCAAAGGACGCGCTGGTTACCAGGGCGATCGCTTCCCAGGAAGATCTGTCGGCGGCAAACGTGAACGAGGATTTGCTGACCATGGAAGGAATGGACGATGAACTGGCGCTGCATTTGGCGCGCAAGGGCATCTTGAGCATGGAGGAACTGGCGGAGCAGTCCATCGACGAATTGATCGACATCGAAGGTCTGGACGAACAGAGAGCCGGCGAGTTGATCATGACGGCGCGCGCGCCCTGGTTCGCCCAGGGCGCCGGATGACTGTGGCCTACGGGAGAATTTGAATGGCGGAAGTAAGCATTCGTGAATTTGCCAGTACACTGAAAATGCCGGTGGAGAAACTGCTTTCCCAGATCAAGGAAGCGGGACTTCCGCATACGGAAGCGGACCATCTGATTTCCACCGACGACAAGACCAAGTTGCTGGCGCTTCTAAAAAGAGGACGCGGCAGCGAGGATGACGCCGCCCCCCGCAAGATCACGCTGAAACGCAAGACTCTCGGCACCCTGCGTACCGCGGGCTCCCATGGCCGCGGCAAGACTGTCAATGTCGAAGTGCGCCGCAAACGCACGTACATCAAGCGCAGCGCCGTAGAGCAGGATGCCGCGAGAGCGGAAGCGGCGGAAGCCGCGGAAGCGGAACAGCAACAGGCGGCGACGGAATCCGCGCCGGAGGCGGCGCCCGCGGATACTCCGCAAGTCGCGGAACCACCGCAAGCCGGGCAAGAAGTCAGGGAGCCCGCCGCGGAAGCCGCGGAGGAAGCGCCTTCTGCAGCCGAAGCCCATCCCGAACCCCAGCCGGAGCCGGTCCAGCCCCCGCCGCCGGAGGCCGATGCCGGTCGTGCGGCCAAGCCCTCGGCCAAAGCCCCGGCAAAGCGCCGTGTTCGCGGCAAGACCGAGTCCGCCGACCCGGCCGAGAAACGCAAATCTCATTTGCGCCCGAAGGCGCCGCCGCAAAAGCGCAGGAGATCGATTCACGTCAACGACGATTTCGTACTCGAAGGAGGCGACATCGACGATCTCGGCAGAGGCCGCAGAATGGGCCGCAAGGCCAAGTCCCGCCTCGCATCGCAGCACGCGTTTGAAAAACCGACGGAATTCATTTCGAGAGAAATCACGATCGGTGAGGCCAACACAGTCTCCCAACTCGCCCAGAGGATGTCGATAAAGTCGGCGGAGATTATCAAGATTCTGCTGAACATGGGAGTCATGGCGACAATCAATCACACGCTCGACGAGGACACCTCCACCCTGGTGATCGAAGAACTCGGTCATCGCGCCAAATTCGTTTCGGAGGACGCCATCGAGGAACAACTCGCCGAATCCATTGCCCTGGAAACAGGCAAGATCGAGGAGCCGCGGGCGCCCGTCGTGACAGTCATGGGACACGTCGACCACGGCAAGACTTCATTGCTCGACTATATACGCAAGGCATCGGTAGCGAGCCACGAGGCCGGCGGCATCACACAGCATATCGGCGCCTATCATGTCGAAACGGAAGCCGGCCTCATTTGTTTCCTGGACACTCCGGGCCATGCCGCCTTCACCGCCATGCGTTCCCGCGGCGCCAGGGCCACCGATGTGATCGTACTCGTGGTCGCGGCGGATGACGGCGTCAAGCCCCAGACCCTGGAAGCCGTGCAGCACGCCAAGGCGGCGGAAGTGCCCCTGGTCGTTGCAATCAACAAGATCGACAAGGAAGGCATCGATATCGAGCGGGTCAAAAGCGAACTCGCCGCGCAGGAAGTCGTTCCGGACGACTGGGGCGGCGATACCCAGTTCATTCCCGTTTCCGCCCACACCGGCGAAGGCGTCGACAGTTTGCTCGAAGCCATTCTGCTGCAGGCCGAATTGCTCGATCTGAAGGCCTATGCCGACGTGCCGGGCCAAGGCGTGATAATCGAATCCAGGCTAGACAAGGGGCGCGGTCCGGTCGCCACCTTGCTGGTTCAGAACGGTACGCTCAACTCAGGCGACGTTGTGCTCGCCGGTCATGAATATGGCAAGGTGCGCGCACTCGTGGACGAAACGGGCCGAAGCGTGAAATCCGCGGGTCCGTCGATTCCCGCCGAGATCCTCGGCCTGAACGGCGTACCCGAGGCGGGCGACGAATTCGTTGTCGTCAGCGACGAGCGAAAGGCCAGGGAGGTTGCCGAGTTCCGCCGCGACCGTCACAAGGAAGGTCAGCAGGCCCGGCAGCAGGCAAGCGTGGAAAGCATGCTGGTCGATATGGGCAGGGACAGCGTCAAACTGTTCAAGGTCGTGCTGAAGACCGACGTGCGCGGATCGCTTGAGGCCATCGCCGGCGCCCTGGCCGGGTTGAATACCGACGAAGTCAAGGTGGATGTGGTTGCTTCCGGCGTCGGCGGCATCACCGAAACCGATGCGCACCTGGCGGCCACTTCCAGCGCCATGATCATCGGATTCAACGTGCGAGCCAGCAAGGCGGCGCGGGACATTATCGAAAACGAACAGGTGCAATTGCGCTATTACAACGTGATCTACGAAGTGATCGATGACGCTAAAGCAGTCATGAGCGGCATGCTGGCGCCGGAGCTTCGCGAGGAAATTGTCGGCGTGGCCGAAGTGCGCGATGTCTTCAACTCGCCAAAATTCGGTCAGATTGCCGGCAGCATGGTGCTTGAGGGAACGGTTTTCCGTAGCAAGCCGATCCGTGTACTGCGCGACAATGTGGTGATTTACGAAGGGGAACTGGAATCCCTGCGTCGGTTCAAGGACGACACGAACGAGGTTCGTCACGGCATGGAATGCGGCATCGGCGTGCGCAACTACAAGGATGTGCAGGTAGGCGACAAGATTGAGGTGTACGAGACCACCGAAGTGACGCGGAGTCTTTAGTTTATGCTGAAAAATTCCCTCCATGGAATTTTTCATTGCCGCAAAACAAAAGCGTGGTTTTGTTTTGCTCTCGAATTCAATGGCTTGCGCCATCGAATTCGGCGGCACATCCGTGTGCCGCGCGGAAGCTCCGATGAATCGGAGCTTCCTTGGACTTGGCGACGGTGAGTCAGGACCCGCCGGGCCGGAGCGCATGCCATGATGGAGAGCAATTCCCGCGCCCAGAGGGTGGCGGATCAGATTCAGCGCGATCTTGCGTCGCTGATTCAGTTCGAAATCGACGATCCACGCATCGGCATGGTTTCGGTTACGGGCGTGGAAGTCAGCTCGGATCTGGCCCATGCAAAGGTCTTCGTGACCTCGCTCGCCGGCGGCAATGCCGCTCAAGAGCCGTCCGGGAAAGCGGAGAAGGAAAGTACGGCGGCGCTGAACGGCGCGGCGGGTTATCTGCGCAGCCTGCTGGCAAGACGCCTGCAATTGCGTACGGTGCCGAAGCTGAGCTTTCACTACGACGCCAGCATCGAACGGGGCCGCCAACTCGACGAGTTGATCGACACCGCGCTGGCCTCGGATCGGGAACGGCGTTCGTGACCGCGGCAGGATCGCCGGAGGAGAATTGAATGCGTGGCCGGCGGAACAGGGGCAGGGATGTCAGCGGACTGATCGTGCTGGACAAGGCGCCGGGATTGTCATCGAACTCCGCCTTGCAGCAGGTGAAACGGATTTTCCAGGCGAGCAAGGCCGGTCATTGCGGCAGCCTCGATCCACTGGCCACAGGCGTTTTGCCGCTTTGCCTGGGCGAGGCGACCAAGGTTTCCCGATTCCTGCTGGATTCGGACAAGAAGTACCGCACACGCATGAAGCTCGGCGTACGCACGGACACCGGCGACAGCGAAGGCAGGGAGATAGCGGTGTGCGAGGAATTTTCCGTCACCAGGGAGCAGGTGGAGCGGGATCTGGAAAGTTTTCGCGGCGAAATCGAGCAAGTGCCGCCGATGCATTCGGCGGTGAAAGTGCAGGGAACGCCGCTCTACAAGCTGGCCCGCAGCGGCAAGGTGGTCGAGCGCGAGCCGCGCAGGGTGACGATACATGAAATCGCCCTGACGGATTTCAATCCGCCGGAGATTGAGATTGAACTTGCCTGCAGCAAGGGTACGTACATTCGCACGATCGCCGACGAATTGGGGCAGTTGCTGGGATGCGGCGCCCATATAATCGCTCTGCGACGCTTGCAGGCCGGCAGGTTCGTTGAAGAGGACTGTGTTACCGCCGGCTTCCTGGAACAGGAAAAGGAAACCAGGGGCCTGGACGGAATCGATCGCTATCTGGCGCCGATCGACAAGCCGCTGGCAGATCTTCCGGCGGTATTGTTGCCGGATATCGCGGCGAAGCAGATTCGCAGCGGTCAGGCGGTGCTCGTACGGCACCTGCCTGCCGAGGGGATGGTAAGGATGTATCACAGCACATGTGATCAGGAACGCTTTATCGGTATCGGCGCCATCGACGACGATGGCAAGGTTGCGCCGAAGCGTCTGATCGCGGAACCCGCCGGCTGATCGGCCGGAAAGGTTGAGAGGAACGCCAGTGGACTGCCAATATGCGCGGTCAGACTGGATAAGCAGGGAGGCCGGATTCGCAACAGGCCGCGCGAGAGCGGCCCCCGCGAGGACAACGGCATATTGAAATTGGAGACAGAAATGGCTTTAACGACAGAAGAGAAACAGACGATCATCAAGGATTACGCAACGAGCGAGGGAGACACGGGCTCCCCCGAAGTGCAGGTCGCCTTGCTGACCGCCAACATCAACGATCTGCAAGCACACTTCAAGCAGCATATTCACGATCACCATTCACGCCGCGGCCTGATCCGGATGGTCAACAGCAGGAAGAAACTGCTCGACTATCTGCGGAGCAAGGACGTGGATCGCTATGCCGATCTGATCAAGCGGCTCGGACTGCGCCGCTAGGCGGCGAACAAATACATCAAGGCCGTCTCAAAAGATGCGGCCATCAGGAATTACTTATGTTCAATATCACAACGAAGACGTTTCAATTCGGCGACCAGACGGTCACCATTGAAACAGGCAAGATGGCCCGGCAGGCAACGGGCGCGGTTACCGTCACCATGGGCAACTCCAAGGTGCTGGCGACCGTGGTCGGTCGAAGAGAGGCATCGCCAACCGCCAGCTTTTTCCCCTTGACCGTCAACTATCAGGAAAAAACCTACGCCGCGGGCAGAATCCCCGGTGGGTTTTTCAAGCGCGAAGGGCGTCCCACCGAGAAGGAGACCCTGACTTGCCGGCTCATTGACCGGCCGATCAGGCCATTGTTCCCGAAAGGGTTCCTCAACGAAGTGCAAGTCATTTGCACGGTGATTTCCGCCGACAAGGATCACGATCCCGATATTGCCGCCATGATCGGCGCATCCGCGGCGCTGGCTATATCCGGCATACCGTTCGCGGGACCGATCGCGGCAGCCCGGGTCGGCCTGGACGTCGATGCCGGCTATATCCTCAACCCATCGTTCGAACAACTCCAGGAGTCTGCGTTGGACATGGTGGTGGCGGGCACTCGCTCAGCCGTGCTCATGGTCGAATCCGAAGCAAATGAACTTACCGAAGATCAGATGCTGGGCGCGGTCTTGTTTGCCCAGCAGGAGATGCAGGTAGCCATAGACACAATTGCGGAACTCAAGGCGGAAGTCGGCAAGCCGGACTGGAATTGGGAGCCGGCGGAGAAAAACGAGCGATTGACCGGGGCTCTGGAGGAACAATTCGCCGGCCGCATCACCGAGGCTTACCAGATTTCCGGCAAAATGGAGCGTTACGATGCCCTCGGAGCGCTGCAATCGGAAGCCGCTGCCGCGTTGACGGACAGCGAGGCCGGCATCGAAGAATCGGACGTGCGCTCGGCCTTCTCGGCGCTGGAGAAAAGCACAGTTCGAAATCGGATTATCGACGGCGAGCCGCGCATTGACGGCCGCGATACCCGAACTGTGCGCCCGATCGAAGTCGAAGTCGGCATTTTGCCGAAGGCGCACGGTTCGGCGCTGTTCACTCGCGGCGAAACCCAGGCGCTGGTGGTTACCACGCTGGGGGCCATACGCGATTCGCAATTGATCGAGGGACTGACAGGTTCGCACAAGGAAGGCTTCATGTTGCATTACAACTTCCCGCCCTATTCGGTAGGGGAAACCGGTTTCATGAGCGGCCCGAAACGTCGGGAGATCGGACATGGCCGCCTCGCCAAGCGCGGCGTCGCGGCGCTGATGCCATCGGATGAGGATTTTCCCTACGCGATTCGGGTGGTTTCCGAAATCACCGAATCCAACGGTTCCAGTTCCATGGCCTCGGTCTGCGGCTCCAGTCTGTCGATGATGGACGCGGGCGTGCCCCTGCGCGCGCCGATTGCCGGCATCGCCATGGGCCTTATCAAGGAAGGCGATCGTTTCGCGGTGCTGACCGACATACTCGGCGACGAAGACCATCTCGGCGACATGGACTTCAAGGTGGCGGGCACTCCCAAGGGCGTGACCGCCTTGCAAATGGATATCAAGATTCAGGGCATCACCGAAGAGATCATGGAAAAGGCGCTGGCACAGGCTCACGATGCACGACAGCATATTCTGGGCGAAATGGGCAAGGTGATTTCCGAAGCCCGGTCGGAAGTGAATGAAAACGCGCCGAGCATGGCCACCATTCGCATCGACCAAGACAAGATTCGCGATGTTATCGGCAAGGGCGGCGCCGTAATCCGGTCCATCACCGAGGAGACCGGCGCGGCGGTGGATATCGACGACGACGGCATCGTGCGCATTTACGGCGAGGATTCCGAGTCCCGCGACGCGGCCCTCGATCGGATCAAGGAGATTACCGCGGAAGCGGAGATCGGCAAGCTCTACAACGGCACCGTGGCCCGCATCGTCGATTTCGGCGCCTTCATCACTATACTGCCCGGCAAGGACGGCCTCGTGCATATCTCCCAGATTGCCCCGACCCGGGTTGAGAATGTCAGTGATTATCTGGAGGAAGGGCAGGAGGTGGTGGTAAAGGTGCTGGACCTCGATGCCCGCGGCCGGATCAAGTTGAGCATGAAGGAAGTAACCGAAGAGGAAAAAGAAGCCTTTGTTGCCTGAGGGTTGGCATTAATCGTTCAGCCGATTGATAGATTCTGCGACTGCGCGCAGAATGACGAGTTCCCCCTTTGTCATTCTGCGCGAAGCGAAGCGAAGTCGCAGAATCTTCATGATCGGCGGAGAATCATATAGAATCGGGGATCATTGTGGTTTTCCGTCGAGCAATAACAAGCAAGAGGAACTGAATATGTCGAATCGATTCCGACTCAACCCGGTCAGTCTGCCGCTCATGCTGCTCGGACTGCTGGCCCCCCTTTCGGCCTTTGGTCAGCAGGACGAGATCAACTTCCACAAGGACATCGAACCGATCCTGCAAAGGAGTTGCCAGAATTGTCATCGCGTTGGCGGCGTAGGGCCCATGCCGCTGGTCACTTATGAGCAAGTCGCTCCGTTCGCCGGCCTGATCGAGTACAAGACCGGCCTGCGCGACCGCGCCGGCGCCATGCCGCCGTGGTACATGGAAAAGAACATCGGCATTCAGGATTACAAGAACGATCCTTCGCTGAACGACGAGGAAATCGTCGCGATTTCCAACTGGGCGAGGTCCGGCGCGCCTGCGGGGGACCCGGCCGATGCGCCGGAACCGCTGGTTTTCGATGACAGCGTCAAGTGGACCGCCGGCGAGCCCGACCTGATCGTCAGGACCAATCCCGTAACCAAGCTGGCCGGCACACCGGACTGGTGGGGCGAAATCGACCGCATCCCCGTTCCGCTGGAAGAGGATCGTTACGTCAAATCGGTTGAGATCGTCGAGGTAAACGACGTCAATTATCAGACTGGCACCGGCCGCGAAACAGTCGGTGGGAGATACATCTTTCACCACATGATCTGGAGTACCGCGGAAATCGACGAGAATGGCCAGCGCATCGACGAAAACAGGACTTCCTGGCCGGTGCATGAGGTCGGCCGCAATGCCGATATCTTCGATGAGGATTCCGGACGATTGCTGCGCAAGGGCACCTATATCGTGTCGGACTCCGTCCATCTGCATTCCAATGGCCTTGACACCACGGGCCATCTTGAAATCGGTTTTCGCTTTCATCCCGAAGGTTACCAGCCCAAGTACGAACGAGCCGTGCTCGGGCTCGGCAACGGCGTCGACATCAGCATCGCCGGCAACCGGAACAACCAGGAACTGCACGCCTACAAGGCGCTCGAGGACAACATCAAGATCGTAACTTTCGAGCCCCATCTGCACGCACCGGGCGAACGCATGTGCCTGGAGGCGATCTGGGGCTATACCGTAGAGACGCTTTCCTGCGTCGGCTACGACCACAATTGGGTGCGCGGTTATGCCTATGCCGACAATGCCCAGCCGCTGCTGCCCAAGGGAACTATCCTGCATATCGTCGGCTACATGAACAATACCGAGACCAATCCGAACGTTCCCGACCCCCGCAATTGGCAGGGTTCCGGCAACCGTTCGGTGACCAATATGTTCATCGACCTCGGCATGCGGGTGAAACTCACCGATGAGCAGTTCGCGGAAGAAATGGCGGAGCGCAGACAGGCGCTCAATCTTGGACCGAACGACCATGTCATCGGCTGCCCCCTGTGCGCCGCTCCCCTGGTCTCACCGATGGCAGCGCCCGTGCCGGCAGCCCCGGCGCCGGAGTCTTCGGACTGACTCAAGAGGATTGTAAGAAAAATGCTTTTTTCAAGCGGTTCGGGCGCGTCCCGAAAAATGTTCGCGATTTTGTCTTTGGCGGTATTTTTTGCCGGAGGCGCCAGCGCGCAAACTTATCTCAGCGGCCAGCCCGTGGAGCCGGCATTCGAGGGCTGGCGCCCGAATGACGAAGGCGGCTTCAACATGATGTTTGGCTACATGAACGAGAATTGGGAGGAATCTCCCGATGTTCCGGTCGGTGAACACAATTTCTTCTCTCCGGGGGATGCGGACCGGGGACAACCCGCGCATTTTCTGCCGCGCCGCAATCGCTTTACCTTCGAAGTCGCGGTGCCCGCGGACTGGGGCGACCGGGAACTCGTCTGGACCCTGACCGTTAACGGTGTCGAGAAAAAAGCCTATGCCACGCTGCGCGATGACTACCTCGTCGACAACATGGTCATCGCTTCCGAAACCGGCTCTCTCGGCGCCGGCACCAGCAGCCCGGAATCGCGCGCGAACATTCCTCCGGTTGTCACGGTGCAAGGCGACGATATCCGCACGGTAGCGGTCGGCGAACCGCTCGTGCTCGATACCCTGGTGGCCGACGACGGCCTGCCCGAGCCGACCGATCCCGTGGAAGAGGCGCGCCGCTTCGCCGAGTTCGCGGGAGGGCCGCTGGCCTCGGCTTTCGTCACGCCGGAACTGATCATGGAGCGGCGCATGTCGTCCCCGCCCACGAAAGTGACCGTGGACAAGGTCAATGGCCTGTACTTTTCCTGGAACAAGTATCGCGGGCCCGGCGATGTCACGATCGACCCGCCCCAGGTAAAAGTCTGGGAAGATACCCGCACCAGCGCGAACTCGCCCTGGGGCGCGTTGTTTCTGCCGCCGCCTATTCCGGAAGACGGCATATACTCGATAACCGCCACCTTCGACAAACCCGGCGCCTATGTGCTCTGGGGCAGGGCCGATGACGGCGGCTTGTACCACGACGGCTACATCACTGTGAACGTCACCGAATAATCTTCCTGGAGGCGCCGATGCACATATTCCGCAAGCCTGTCCGTATTCTGATTCAGGCGTTACTACTGGCCCTGGCGGCCCAGATTGGATTCGCCCAGGATTTTTACTATCCACCACCCGGGGAATGGGAGCGGCGCGCGCCGGAAGAAGTGGGCATGGACAGCGAAAAACTGGCGCAGGCGGTGCAATTGGCCAGGGACAACACCGTGGTCGAGCCCCATGACATGGCCCAGTTCATCGAACGCAGTTTCGGCCGTGAGCCTCATTTCAGCATTCTCGGCCCGGTCAAGCGCCGGGAAGAAGGATCCGGGCTGATCGTTCGCAACGGCTACGTCGTCGCCGAATGGGGTGACATCGAACGCGAAGACATGACCTTCAGCGTCGCCAAGAGCTATCTCTCGACCATGGCCGGGCTTGCGCTGGACGAGGGTCTGATCGAAGACATGACCGATCCGGTAAAGGACTATTTCCCGCACGAGAGCTTCGATGACCCGCATAACGCGCCGATCACCTGGGAGCATTTTCTCCAGCAGTCGTCGGACTGGGCGGGTACGCTCTGGGGCAAGCCTGATTGGGCCGATCGCCCTCACGACTACGATCCGGCCAAGGCGATCAACCGCGAAATGCACGAGCCCGGCGCTTTTTACAAGTACAACGACGTGCGAGTAAACATGCTCGCCTATTCGTTGCTCAATGTCTGGCGCGAGCCCCTCGACGGCGTTCTGAGGGAGCGGGTCATGGACCCGATCGGCGCCAGCGAGGAATGGGAATGGCACGGCTATGAAAATTCCTGGGTCGAGATCGACGGCCAGCGCATGCAGTCGCCTTCCGGCGGCGCGCATTGGGGCGGCGGCTTCTTCATCAGCACGCTGGACCATGCCCGCTTCGGTTATCTTTTCCTGCGCGACGGCAACTGGGACGGCGAGCAGCTCGTTTCACGGGATTGGGTGGATGCGGTGCAGCAGCCTTCGTCGGCTTTCAAGCGCTACGGCTACATGTGGTGGCTGAACACGGACCAGGAAGCGGTCGAAAACGCCCCGGAAAGCGCTTTCTACGCCAGCGGCGCGGGCGGCAACTATATCTGGATCGACCAGGAAAACGATCTGCTGGTGGTGATGCGCTGGGTGCCTCGCATGGGGGAGGTGATGGCGGCCTTCACTGACGCTATTGTGCAATTGTAAGTCTTGGACGTTGGTGGCTTCGAGCGGGGCCGCGAGGCGAGAGCGTCTTTTCGCTAAATCTCGCCGAGACATCCTGTCTCGACTCGAATCGAATCGGCGTCGCTTTACACGTCCATGTATCGCGACGCCTCTACGACGCGAAAAGACGCTCTCGCCTCGCGGCCCCTTACGTAGTGCATGACTTCGGGCGAATTGGCTTCGACATCTTAATTCCGATTTCACCTGTGTGCGAAACCCAGGGGTAAGGAAAGCTGCTTATGAAAACTTTGGTTCGGGAAATTTTCCAGGTTCTTGCCTTGATGTTTGCATTGGGCTGGATTTCTGTTGCCGCGGCGCAGTCCGATACGCGGGTCAATAAACTGATTGAATTGTTCGAGGACGATCAGCCTGCTTTCGGGCTGTTGTCGTTTGATTATTCGTTGAATAACGCTCGCTCGATGGCCAGTTCCGGGCTTGATTTCATCTTGATTGATATGGAGCACGCGCCGTTCGATGTCGAGCGTTTGCGGCTGTTTCTGCTGGGCATGACCAACAAGCGGTCGATCATGGCGAAAGGCAATTTGCAGCCGGACGTGATGCCCCTGGTGCGCATTCCCGCGGCTGGCGGCGCAGAGGAATTGATTGCCCAGGCGAAGCAGGTTCTCGATGTCGGTGTTTACGGCATCATGTTTCCCGCGATTCACAATCGGGAACAGGCCGAACTTGCGGTTCGCGCCACGCGGTATCCGCAAGTGAACGGTTCTCCGGACATGGAGCCCGCCGGTTTGCGCGGGCGCAATCCTTCCAATGCCGTCTGGTATTGGGGCGTCCCGGATTACATGGCGAAAGCCGATGTCTGGCCGCTCGACCCCCAGGGCGAATTGCTCTCGATCATGTTCATCGAGTCACCCCAGGGCGTTGCGAACATCGATGAAATCATTACCGTTCCGGGCCTTGGCGGAATTTTTATCGGCCCGTCGGACCTGAGTACTTCCATGGGCTATGCGAGTCCGGCGGCGCCGGAAGTGGAAGCAGCGATTCAGACCGTGCTCGGCGCCTGTCTTGAGCACGACGTGCCATGTGCGATTACGACCGGCCCAGGCTCTGTGCAACAGCGCATCGAACAGGGCTTTCGCTTTGTGACCGTCGGCGCCGACGGCGGCTTGTCAACCGGTGCGGCCAATGCCTTGCGGCTCGGCCTCGAAGCCGCCGGACGCGACTGAACCAGGAGGAAATTCCAAATGAAAACCACGATTCAGACTGTTTTATTGTTTTGCATGACGATACTCGCCGGGGCCGCTCTGGCGCAGGCCGACATGGAGCCGGTCAATGACCCCCCCAATCCTTACCAGATCTATACCGGCTGGGCCAATTTGCCCGCGGGTCGCGAATGGGGCGCGACCAGTTCGGTCGATATAGACTCGGACGGCAAATCAGTCTGGATCGGCGAACGCTGCGGCTCCGACTCTATCCGGCCCGCGTTCCCGATTCGGGGTTGTGCCGAATCCGACCTGCCGGTTGTGCTGAAATTCAATTCCGACGGAGAAATGGTGCGCAGTTTCGGCGGCGGCATTTTCGCCGTTCCGCACGGTTTTCATGTTGACCCCGACGGCAATGTCTGGGTAACCGACGCACCGTTTACACTGCCACCCGGTATTGAGGGCAAAGGCCACATCGTCGTCAAGTTCAGTCCCGAAGGCGACCGGCTCATGACTCTCGGCACGCCGGGGGTCACAGGTACCGACGAAAGCCATTTCAACATGCCTTCCGATGTTCACGTGGCGCCGAATGGTGACATTTTCGTCGCCGACGGACATGGCGGCGACAGCAACGGGCGCATCGTCAAGTTCGACGCCAACGGCAACTACCTGATGGATTGGGGTTCGCCCGGCTCGGGGCCGGGCCAGTTCGACGCTCCGCATGGCCTGGCGATGGATTCCCAGGGCAGACTGTTTGTCGCCGACCGCGGCAACAACCGCATTCAGATATTCGACCAGAACGGCAATTTGCTCGATGAATGGCATCAGTTCAGCCGCCTGAGTGGAATTTTTATTGACGGGAACGACGTGCTGTACGGAGTCGACTCGGAATCCAACGAACAGCGCGGACGCGGTGAATGGCTGCGCGGTATCCGCGTCGGCAGCGCCCGCACCGGTGAAGTGCACGCCTTCATTCCCGACCCGTTCGATGCGAACAACGGTCCCTATCGCGTCAGCAGTGGCGGCGAAGGTGTGGCGGCCGACAAGGACGGCGTAATCTACAGTGCGGAGGTAGGCCCGCGCTCCCTCAAGCGCTACGTGCGTTTCGAGGATTAACCCAAGTTCCGGTCGGACTCCGCCTTGAACTCGAGCGGGGAGTCGTGAACTTCGGAGCGGGAATTTTCCAACAGGAGCGTGAAACCCGCTTGCCTGAAGTGGTCGTCGCTGGATAAAGCTTCTCGAAGTCCCAGTTCACGCATCACAACGAAACTCAGGCAGTCGGTGAACGACCAGGCCTTGTCCGCGTGTCGCAGGAAGAAAGTTCCGGTTTCCCGGAATCTTTCGGGAGTCGTCCATTCGATTCGAATGGCAAGAGTTGAATCGAGCGACTCAAACAAGATTGGCGTGAGCCGGTCGAATCCTCTGGCCCGCAATAACGTCGCGGTCTCGTCGAGCACATAGTCCGTGGTCACGAATTTTCGGCGACCGCGAATGGCTTGCGTCATGAAATCCCTGATGCGCCGGTGCATCCGGTCCCGCGACACGAGCATCGAATAGAACCCGCCGGTATCGACAAAAATCTCACTGTCCATAAACAATTTTGTCGATTTCTTCGTTTGTTAGCGATTCGCCGCCGTCGGCGGCGGAGTCTATCAGTCGATAGAAGGGATCATCCGCGGGGGGAGTTGCCGAATCATAGGGCGACAGGCGGGCTACGGGTTTACCGCGGTAAGTGAGGATCAATTGCTCGCCCCGCTTTACCCGGCGCAGCACGCCTTCGGCATCTTGTCTCAGTTCGACCATGGAAATTGACGACATGGCATCCACACATGAAGATTAAGTTGAAGTTCATGCTAATGCAGTCGCCGCCATCCGACAAGAGTTCGGGCTAATTCTGTTCGGGCTAATTCAATATCGGATCACTCCCGACCGGAACCGGCCAGGCTGCGGGCCGATGCCTGTTCGCGCTCGGCCAGTAGCCGCTGATAGCCTTCCTCGTCGAGATGTGTGATGGCTACCCATGCATGAGTCATCTCGTCAGTGGTCCGATTGCCGCCGGAAACCCATTGATCCGGATCGGGATTGTTGGGATTGTCGGCGGTGTTGTCATACCACTGCTTGAAAACCAGCACGGCGCCGGCAGGCACCAGCGGCGCCGAGTCAGGCTCGAAGATGTGGCTGTGATGCCAGGTCGCGCTCCAGTTGGAAACCTGGCTGATCGGCTCCAGCGCGCCGGTATCCGGGTGATAGATTTCCAGTGAAGCCGCAACCAGTCGCAGGTGCCCGTGAGGCTGAAAGCTGTCGATGCGGATCGGGTGGTCGAAGGAATGAAAGCCCTGGGTCATGATCTCGCCGTGTGGCGGAATCACCAGGTTGTATTCCCGCTCCGCGCGCGGAATTCCGATCTCGTAGGACTTCAGATCCTGTTTGAAAGCCACGGATTCCTCGAAGCCTTCCGGATGCAGCCAGAGGCCGAGTTCGACCACATTGTCCTCGATGATCTTTCCCGGCGCGGTGGCGCCGATACCGCCGGGGTACATGTGGATGTCCCAGGAAACGAGCGCATTTGCGGGTAGCACCCGGCACACGTCTTCGGGCATCAGTTCGCCCCATTTGCCCATGGCGTACTCCGTGAGCATGCTTTCGCTCATGCTTTCAAGTTCGCCGTCATTGCCGATGGTCATCATTCTCGAGTTTGCATGATGCACCACGGTGGCCGCGTTGCCCCGGGGCTTGACCTGAACGGCGCGGATGCAGCGGTTTTCGGCGAGCCCGCTCGGCACCATGTGCTTGTGCCAGATGTCGTTGCCACTGGCGGGAATATCGATGGGAATCGAGGGCACGATCAGGTCGGGCGGGCCAAGTTGATCGGTGAAGTTCCACTCGTCGAGATCGCGCACGTCCGGCGGCGGCAATTCCATGTCCTGCTCGCCGAGCAGGGCGCCCTGATCGACCCATGCGACCAGGGTATCGATGTCTTCCTGCGCCAACCGCCAATCGCCCTGCAGTTCCTGTATGCCGATGCCATGGTCGTAGGCGTACGGAGGCATTTCACGATTGGCGACCCTGAACTGGATCAGGGGCGCCCAGGGCCGTACCTGCTCGTAGGATTCGAATGCCATCGGGCCGATGCCGCCCTCGCGGTGGCAGACCACGCAATTCTCGTTGATGATTCTGCCGGCCTCGCCGTTGTAGGTGATCCCGTTTTCATGGGGAGCTTGCGCCTGGGCGATTCCCGCCGCGAAGGCAAAAGCCGTAGCGAGTCCTGCCAACTGCAAGTACTTTCGTTCGATCTTCACAATCGGGTACCTCCAGACTATATGGAACGGGCTCCGGGTGAAGCCCATTCCGATTCGAATTGATAGTACAGCAATTTCATCGGAAGTCGTACACCGGACGGCCGCCGGACTGGTCTGGTCTAGTCGTAATACGTGGGGGCCAGTTCCAGCGTTTCCGCCAATTCCAGATTGTGTTCGATCCAGAATGTCGCTCCCGTCTCTTCGACCAAAGCTTCCACCTTGTCCATGGATTCCAGCGTCTGTTCCGCGTCGGTGTTGAAAACCGGGGTTCGGCGCAGCCGGCGGCTTGCCTCGAAGTGGTACAGGTCGCCGGAAAGCACGAGGGGGCCGAAATTCTCAAGTTCGAGTTTCAGCACCTGGTGGCCGGGTGTATGGCCCGGTGCGGAAACGATCGTCACGCTGCCGTCGCCGAAGACATCGTGGTCCCCGTCCAGCATGATCTTGTCCGAATCGCGCAACTGGTCGTAAAGCTCGGGCCTGAATACCGGATTGGTTTCCGGAGTCTCGAATGCGGCCTCGAATTCCGTCTGCTGGATGAGGAGGGTCGCATTGGCGAAGGCGTTGGCCGCGCCGACGTGGTCGTAATGGAAATGCGAGTAGGCGGCGTAATCGACTTCGTCCGGGGAGATGTCCATCTCCGCGAGTTGATCGATGATCGAGGTGTCGTACCAGCTATTGGCGTCGGGCTGCCGCGGGCCGACCATGTCCAGCGGCAGGCCGGCGTCCCAGATCATCAGTTCGTCTTCGTGCTCGATCAGGTAGCAGGGCACGAACAATTCTCTGACCGATGTCTCATCGTTGCTCAGGCCAAAGGCGCTGACGTCGGGAATGGCCAGATGGCCGCAGTCGAAAATATAGAGTCTCGGGTCCGCGTGGGCGCTGAAGCTGAAGGAGACGACGAATACGAAAGCAAGCAATTTCTTCATGATCTGTCCTCGGGTTGGAATTATCGGGGGAAAGTCCACCATGACTGAGCGTAGCGAAGGAGTGGTGGGCCCACCAGGACTTGAACCTGGGACCAACGGATTATGAGTCCGGTGCTCTAACCAACTGAGCTATAGGCCCTGTGTTCGCCGCGCGTATTCGCTACCGGACGGCCTTACTCGTCGAGGAAGCTGCGCAGATGGTCGGAGCGGGAAGGATGCCGCAACTTGCGCAACGCCTTGGCTTCTATTTGGCGAATACGTTCCCGGGTTACATCGAACTGCTTGCCGACTTCCTCCAGCGTATGGTCGGTGTTCATTTCGATGCCGAAACGCATTCGCAACACCTTTTCCTCGCGGGTGGTCAGGCTGCCGAGCACGTCGCGCGTGGCTTCCTTCAATCCCTCGCCTACGGATGAGTCGATCGGATTGGCGATGGTGTTGTCCTCGATGAAATCGCCGAGATGCGAGTCTTCGTCGTCGCCGATGGGAGTTTCCATGGAAATCGGCTCCTTGGCGATCTTGAGCACCTTGCGCACGCGGTCTTCGGGCATTTCCATGCGCTCGCCGAGTTCTTCCGGAGTCGGCTCGCGGCCTTTCTCGTGAACCATCTGGCGCGAGATGCGATTCAGCTTGTTGATGGTCTCGATCATGTGGACCGGAATGCGGATCGTCCGCGCCTGGTCGGCGATGGAACGGGTGATGGCTTGCCGGATCCACCAGGTGGCGTACGTCGAGAACTTGTAGCCGCGGCGGTACTCGAACTTGTCCACGGCTTTCATCAGGCCGATGTTGCCTTCCTGGATCAGGTCGAGAAATTGCAGGCCCCTGTTGGTGTACTTCTTGGCGATTGAAATGACCAGACGCAAGTTGGCCTCGACCATTTCCTTTTTTGCCCGCCGCGACTTCGCTTCGCCGATCGCCATGCGGCGATTGATGTCCTTGATTTCGGCGATGGTCAGGCCGCATTCCTCTTCGAGCAGGCGCAATTTCTTCTGCGTGCGCAACACTTCCGATTTGACCTTGCGCAACAGGCCGGCGTTTGCCCCGGCTTCATCGATATGCAGTTCGAGCCATTGTTCGTTGACTTCGTTGCCGGGAAACGTGGTCAGGAACTCCTTGCGGTCCATCCTGCCCTTGCGTACGCACAAGGTCATGATGTACTTCTCGTTGCGCTTGACGCGGTTCATGATGGCGCGAATTTCCAGGAGCAACGGGTCGAACTGGCGCGGCGTGAGCTTGAAGCACTTCAGATTTTCGCCAAGGGCATCGAGTTCGGCGAGCGAGCGCTCGTCGTCACGGCCGAACTTGCCGACAACCTCGCAAGTGCGGTGATATTGCTTGCGCATGGCGGTGAAGCGAACGCGGGCTTCTTCAGGATCGGGTCCTGTAATGGCGTCGTCATCGTCGTCATCATTGTCCTTGCTGTCCTTGCTGCTGCCGGCGACCGGTGGCTTGACGGCCGGGCGGCCGGGGATAGTGTCGTCTTCCGGGTC
Organism: Pseudomonadales bacterium; assembly: GCA_963666325.1. Taxonomy (GTDB): domain Bacteria; phylum Pseudomonadota; class Gammaproteobacteria; order Pseudomonadales; family Pseudohongiellaceae; genus UBA9145. The sequence continues at coordinate 2,381,552 of OY762706.1, read as the reverse complement.
AAGGTAGCCGGAAATCAGTTCCTTGAGCCGGCGGTCATCGTCCTTGATCGCCTCATATTGGTTCAGGACATGTTCGACAACACCGGGAAAGCAAGCCATGGCTTTCATCAACTCGCGCATGCCTTCTTCAATGCGCTTGGCGATGACGATTTCGCCTTCGCGCGTGAGCAACTCCACCGTACCCATTTCGCGCATGTACATACGCACCGGATCCGTGGTTCTGCCCGCTTCGGCTTCATTGGCTACGGCGGCGAGCGCGGCGGCGGCCTCGGCGGCTGCCACGTCGTCGGTGCTGCTGTCACTTTCATCGTTCAGGATCAGCGAATCGGCATCGGGAGCGGTCTCATAGACCTTGATGCCCATGTCGTTGATCATCTGGATGATATCTTCAACCTGGTCCGGATCCGAAATCTGCTCGGGCAGATGGTCATTGACTTCGGCGTAGGTCAGGTAGCTCTGCTCCCGGCCCTTGGCGATCAATGATTTCAGATTGGATTTGGGCGCAAGTGGCTTGATTGAATCTGTCATGAATTCCTTGCCTGTATCGCGCATGGCCGAAGCAGCGCAAATTTAGGGTAGCCGGGCATTATAAACGGCGCCTGTCGGCGGTGTATACGCAAAAGTCAAAAAAGCGCCGGAAATCATGCCTCCGTATGCCGTTTAGCGGCAGTTTTGGCTCGCAATTTATCTTTGACGCGCAATTGATCCATGAGTTGCTTATCGTCAAGCAATTCCTCGCACTGGGAATGCAATCTCAGAAGAATATCGAGAAACTCGTCTTCCACACCGTGAGGTGGGGTGATCTTCTCCCCAGTCAGAACCAGGGTCAGCATTCCCCGTACACTATCTCTCTTGTAACAGTGGTCCAAAAGCACAAAATACAATTGCTCTTTATTGGGATCCTTCAATACCATTTCAATCAATTCAAAGAGTAGAATCGTTCCGTCTTCTCCCGAATCAGCCAGTATTGAAAGATTTTCGACTTTCGGCTCCGAGGCTTCTACAACTCTCGTCGGAGCCCTGAGTAACAATTCAACAGCTATGAGGCTCTTGGGTTTCACCATAGGCGCGCCGGTTCGCCGTTTCTCTCGACGGAAACCCGAAGTCCGATCAGGCGGCGGTTCGAATTCCGGGGAATCCCGCAGCCAGGGCGGTGGTTCGCTTTCGGATTCCCGCTTGCGCTCGGCGGGCGCGGGCTTGAGCAAGGCTTCTTTTTCAACGCCGGTGATTTCCGCGAGCCGGTCTATCATGAGTTGGCGGTATACGCTTTCGGGCAATTTGCGAATCAGGGGCATGGCCTTGCTGCTCAGAGCGGCCCGGCCCTCGATCGAATCGGTATTGAGATCTTCGCTCAGGTGTTCGAAAAAGAACGTTTCCAGCGGCTGCGCGTTTTCGACCCGTTCGAGAAAATTCTCAGTGCCTTCCTTGCGCACCATGCTGTCGGGGTCTTCGCCATCTGGAAGAAACAGGAATCTGGCGCTCTTTCCGTCCGCCATCAGCGGCAGGCAGGTTTCCAGCGCACGCCAGGCGGCGCGCCCGCCGGCCTCGTCGCCATCGAAGCAAAACACGATTTCTGGTGCGTGCCGGAACATGCGCTGAATCTGCCAGGCACTGGTGGCGGTTCCCAAAGTAGCGACCGCGTTGCGTATGCCTGCCTGGGCCAGAGCGATGACATCCATGTAACCTTCCACCAGCATCAACTTGCCGGCCTTGCTCTTGCGCGCCTCGTACAGGCCGTACAATTCGCGCCCTTTCTGGAATACCGGCGTTTCAGGGCTGTTCAGGTACTTCGGCGTGCCGTCGTCGAGCACGCGGCCGCCGAATCCCACCGTTCGGCCGCGGCTGTCGCGAATCGGAAACACCACGCGGTCCCGGAAACGGTCGTAGACCGGCGATCTGTCGGAATCTTCCTTTTTGCTCGCTTCGCGGGCGATGACCAGGCCCGCTTTCAGCAATTTTCCGCGCGCCACCTCATCCGCGCCCAGTTCACTTACCAGGTTTTCCCATCCAGGCGGCGCGTATCCGAGTTGAAACTCGCGCGCGGTCACTCCGCTTATCCCCCGGGACTTGCACCAGTCGACGGCGCGGTTGCGTTTGGAATGCCGCCGCAACTGTTGCTGATAATATTTGCTCGCCCGCTCCAGGCAATCGTACAAGGCGCGCTGCTCGGCGCCGCGACGGGCGTCCGCCGGGCTCTCCTGCCGCGGCACTTCCATGCCGGCGTCGCGGGCCAGCACTTCCACGGCTTCCGGAAAGCCGAGATTCTGAAACTTCATGACGAAACCGACGGCATTGCCGCCGGCGCCGCATCCGAAACAATAAAAAAACTGCTTCTCAGGCTGAACGCTGAAAGAGGGGGTCTTTTCCTGGTGGAACGGACAGCAGGCCTGATAATCTTGCCGGCTTTCTTGAGCGTGACGCGCCGGTCGATTACTTCGACAATATCAACGCGGTTGAGCAACTCGTCAATAAAGTTCTGTGGAATTAATCCCGCCATGTCTGGTGGATTCCGGTGCCGGATTTGTCGTGACCGACCATAGTAATAAGTTTTTCGAGGGTCGTCGCCGGGGTGGGCACTTGCGGCGGCATGCGAGGCATGGATGCCGAGCTTGAGCCTACTTGGGTGACGGCAAGCGTTCATTAAGCGTAGCTTAATGCGCAGCCGGAACGACGCCAAGCTGTGCTTGGCGGCTGGCCCGTATTCACGGCGCCCGCCGCAAGTGCCCACCCCGGCGGCGGCCCGTCGAAGCCTGTTGCCGGACTTCTAATCGGCGGAGATCAGGTGTCGGACCTGTTTGCTGACTTCGCCCATGTCGGCGCGTCCGGTTACCTGCGGCTTGATCAGCGCCATTACCTTGCCCATGTCGCGCATGGATTGCGCGCCCGCCTGCTCGACCGCTTCCTTGACAATCGTGCTCAGTTCCTTGCCGGTCAGCGCCTGGGGCATGAATTCCTTGAGGACCTCGATCTGGCCCTGTTCCTTCGCCACCAGATCTTCGCGCCCGCCGGCCTCGAATTGTGTGATGGAATCCCTGCGCTGCTTGACCATGCGATCGAGTATGCCGGTTATCCGAGTATCGTCGCACTCGATGCGTTCGTCCACCTCGACCCTGCGGATTTCCGACAGTGCAAGACGAATGGACTCAAGGCGCGGCTTGTCCCTGGCGCGCATGGCGTCCTTCATGGCTTCACGAAGCTGGGCTTGTAAAGGGCTCATGTCCGGTTACGGGCGGATTGGGGAGAGGGGCGATCAGTATTGACGCTGTAACTTGCGGCTTTCCCGCGAGAGCTTCTTCTGATGGCGCTTGACCGCGGCAGCCGCCTTGCGCTTGCGAACCGAGGTCGGCTTTTCGTAGAACTCCCGGCGACGCACTTCCGCCAGGATGCCGGCCTTTTCGCAGGAACGCTTGAAGCGGCGCAGCGCCACATCGAAGGGTTCGTTCTCTTTCAGTTTGACTTGAGGCATTCAGCACCTTGCATGGCAAGCCCCCACAGGGGGCCGAAAATCAGGGCGCATATCTTACTGGCCAGCCCTCCGAAATGCAAAGAAAAAGTAGGGCGATCCGGCGACCGACCCGTTCAGGCTTCGGCGATTGCAAAAACGCGGATATTGCGTTCCTGCTCGCTTAACTCGATGCCTGTCATGGGACAACCATGTTGTTTCCCGGTGGAAAAAATTCCGAAATAGTTGTACTTTGACTTCCACATATTGGAGGCAGGACTCCCGGAATTGTTAGAAATAGTCTATCCACGCGACTTGTCCGCATCGGTTCGGCGCCTTGCCGGACACTTTCCCGCCGTCATCGTCACAGGCGCGCGCCAGACCGGCAAGACGACCTTGCTGACCCGACTGTTTCCCGACCACCATTACGTGAGCCTGGATCTGCCCGCCGAAGCGCAACTTGCCGAGGAGGATCCGCAATCCTTTCTGAGCAGGCATCCGGCGCCGCTGCTGATCGACGAAGTGCAATACGCGCCCAAGCTGTTTCGCCATCTCAAAGTCGAGATTGATCGCAATCGGGAAGCGGCTGGACGCTACATACTCACCGGGTCGCAGAAACTTTCACTCATGCGGGAAGTATCGGACTCGCTGGCCGGCCGCTGCGGAGTCCTGGAGCTTGAGGCGCTGTCGATCAATGAATTGGGGAACGCCTTCTCCGAGCGGGAATCGAAAGAGGGCATCGCCGAAATACTCGTCCGCGGTTTCATGCCCCAACTCTGGAAGGATCTTGAGTTGCGGCCGGCGGATTTCTTTCGCGGCTACCAAGCCACTTATCTCGAACGCGATGTGCGCCAGATTCTGAACGTCACTTCGTTGCGCGACTTCGACCGATTCATGCGGGCTTGCGCGATTCGCTCGGGCCAGTTGCTGAACAAGACCGAACTGGGCAAGGAAGTGGGCGTAAGTCACAAGACTATCGATCAATGGCTGCATGTGCTGGAGGCCACGGAACAGATCACCCTGCTTGAGCCTTATTTCCAGAACATCGGCAAGCGGCTCGCCAAGTCGCCCAAACTCTACTTCAACGATGTCGGGCTGCTGTGTTTTCTGCTCGGTCACAATCGCGCCGTTGTCGCACAAAGCTATCTGATCGGGGCGATCTGGGAGACCTTTGTCTTTGGCGAATTGCGCAAATACATCGGCATCGAAGCTCCCGAGGCATCGTTGTGGTTTTATCGCGACCAGTCCAGGGAGGTCGATTTCGTGATCGAGCGCAACGGCGAGTTGACGCTCGCCGAAAGCAAGTGGAAAGAACTCCCGACCCAACGGGATGTCAGACAGGCGCTATCGGCACAGCCGTTGCTGCGCAATGCGCGTTCGCCGGTCATGGTGTTTTGCCGCACACGGCAAAGCCATCCCATCGGGTCCGGGGCGCTCGCGGTAAACGCCTTTCGGCTGCGGGAGCATGTGTGAGCAAGGGATTTATCTCAAGACACTCACTTCGATCAGTTCCATCAGCGGGCGCGCCATGGAATCCAGGCCTGAAGGGGTGGGTGTCCCCTGCTATCGTTGACAGTTGATTCGATATTGCCGAAAATTAACAACCAGTTAGAAAACTAGTTTATAAATCGGAGCCGCCATGCGATATATAGGCGCGTTCGAGGCCAAGACGCATCTGTCCCGTTTGCTCGACGCGGTCGAACGGGGGGAAACCATTACGATTACCAAGCGCAATCGGCCTGTCGCGCGGCTGGTGCCTCCCGAATCGTCCGACAGGAAGCGCGCGGCTGCAGCCGTGGAAAATATCCGCCGGCTGCGGAGGCGAATCAACTGGAAAGGAACTGTCGAAGAGATTCTGAAGTTTCGTGACGAAGGGCGGGAATGAACAGTCCCGTATTGGATTGTTCCGTGGTTTGCGCATGGCTGCTGGCGGATGAAAGCGTTCCCGAAGCGGACTCGATTCTCGACCAGGTGGGCGGCGGCGGCGCAATCGCTCCCGGAATCTGGTGGGCCGAGTTGCGCAACGTGCTGATCATGGCGGAACGGCGGCGGCGGATTTCCCCATCCCAGACCAGCGCCGCCCTCGGGGCCGTCGAGGCCCTGGGCATAATTCTGGACCATGCCGCTGACGGCGCAACGGTTATGCGTCTGGCGCGCGACTACCGGATTTCCGTCTACGACGCACTATATCTGGAATTGGCTATTCGGGAACAAAGGTCGCTCGCGACGCTGGACCGGGCGCTGGGCAAGGCAGCCGAGTCCGAGCAAGTGCGCGTACTTGCCTGACGGGCAATTTGGGAATGGAAATTCAGCATAATGCCGCGAGACAAAAATCAGATTCTGGACAGCAGCGGTTCAAGAAGCACTTCCCAGAGTTTCCTTTCCTCCTGGATAGGGTGCGCCACGTAAAAGCCGGTTCTTCTCCGTTAGCGGGAGAAGCAGCTGGAAAAATGTCGAAAAAGTGGACAGAATCGGGCAAACGTGTGCGATAATGCGCCGCTGCCCTAATTTAGGGCATAAAAATTAATCAGGAATTACATTCTGGAGGGGATAGATATGCTACCCAACAAGCGTTGGGCATTGCTAATGTGCGGTGCCTTTGTAATGGGGCCTGGAGCGGTATCGACCGCGCTGGCCCAGGGCCAGGAGGCCCAGCAACTGGAAGAGGTGATCGTGACGGGTTCGCGTATTCGCAGCCCCAATGTGATCAGTTCTTCCCAAATCACCACGATTCAGGTTGAAGATATTTCAGACCGCGGTATCACCCGCGTAGAGGACTATCTGAACGACCTGCCGCAAATTGCGCCTGGACAGGCGATTACGGCTGCTAACGGCTCCAACGGCCGCGCGACGGTCAATCTTCGCAATCTCGGCTGTTCGCGCACCCTGGTGCTGATCAACGGCCAGCGTATGGCGCCGGGCGGCACTAACGGCGGCAACTGCGCCGATCTGAACGCCGTGCCTTCGCTACTGATTGAACGCGTTGACGTACTCACGGGCGGGGCATCTTCGGTATACGGCTCCGATGCGGTAGCCGGCGTTGTCAACTTCATCATTGACGACGAGTTCGAAGGTTTCAAGGCCGCAGTTACTCACAGCTTTTATCAGCATACCAATGACAACGGCGAACTGAGGGACCTGGTGCGATCCTACGATTACGCGCTTGCGGATGAGGACATCACCACGGGCGATACCACCAAATTTGCGATCGCATTCGGCGGTTCGGCCTTTGAGGGCCGCGGCCATATTACCGGTTATCTTGAAAAGACCGATACCGCGCCGATCCTGCAAGGCGACTACGATATTTCGGCTTGCGCACTGACCGGAGGCAAGGGCGGCTGCGGCGGCTCCTCGACGATTCCTCCTGGCCGCTGGGCCGACTTCGGCTTGTATGGCGCCAATGGCTATACAAACGTAGACCCAAGTGTGACCCGGCTGGACGTAAAGGTGCAGGGCGATGAGTTCGTACCCCGCGCCGGTCAGACTTTCAATTACAATCCGACCAACTTCTTTCAGCGCCCGGACGATCGCGTGAATGCCGGCTTCTTCGGCAAGTTCGAGATTAACGAGAACGCCGAAGCCTATGCCAGCCTCCGTTCGATGTCTTCGGAGTCCAATGCGCAGATCGCGTATTCCGGTACTTTCGGCAACATTTCGTCACTGCCTTGCTATAACGCGCAACTTTCCGCGCAGCAATACCAGGTGGCTTGCAGCGACTGGATCGGCATGGGCGGCGACCACGCGCCCAACTTTAGCAGCGGCGCCGAGGCGCTCGGCTACATTTCCGCTCTGGATCTCGCGGTAACCAACGGTGAAATCATTGGTTACAACGCACCGTTGTACTCGCTGAAGCGAAATGTGGAAGGCGCGCCGAGACAGAGCATCACCAACTACGACAATGTCACCCAGGTGTACGGCGTACGCGGCGACATTACCGGTAGCTGGACCTATGACGTCAACTATCAGTTGTCGGAAGTCGATTACGTCAACGAGTATCGCAACGACCTGTCGGTGACCAACATCAACCGGGCAGTCAATGTTGTTAACATTAACGGCGTGCCCACTTGTGTCTCTGTTCTGAACGGCACCGATCCGAACTGTGTTCCCTATAACCTGTTCAGCGGCGGCCTTCCCGCAGACGGTGGCATCCAGGCCATCCTTGACGGCGGAGCGGATCTGCAAAGCTATATCGCGCAGTCCACGTTTATCCGCGGTTCCGGCAAGCAGCGCATTCTGCAAGGCATCGTATCCGGCGAAACCCCGATCACAATTCCGGGTGCGCCGGGTCCCGTTTCCGCGGCCTTCGGTTATGAAACCAAGGAACTGAAGACGGACTACAGCCCCGATGCGCCCAGCATCGCCGGTGACCGTTCCGGTTCGGGCGGCGCGGCGATTCCCTTGTCCGGCGCCTACGACGTAAACGAGTTGTTCATCGAACTCGGTATTCCGGTAATGGACAACCTGAGTCTCGACGCGGGATACCGTTACGCGGATTACTCGACCGGCCAGACAACCGACACATTCAAGTTGGGTGCGTTTTTCCGGGCGAGCGAAGACATCGCGATCCGCGGTTCTTTCCAGTCCGCGATTCGTCATGCCAACCTGTCTGAGTTGTATACAGCGCAAGGCGATAGCTTGACCGACCTGGACGATGACCCATGCGGCCTCAACATGACCGCGACCCAGGCCCAATGCGCCAACACAGGCCTTTCAGCCTCGCTGTACGGCACTGACCTGAAGTCGCCCGCCGACCAGTACAACATCCGATATGGCGGCAACCCGATGACCGCGCCGGAGGAATCCGAATCCATTACTCTCGGCACGGTGTTAACTCCGTCGTTCCTGGATGGGCTGACGCTGACAGTCGACTACTTCGACATCAGCATCGAAGAGGGCATCGGCTCGATCCCTGCGTCCACTACCCTGGACAAGTGTCTGGATACCGGCAATGCCGTTTTTTGCAACAACATCAACCGGCATCCGCAAACCGGGTCGCTTTGGCTGACCGGTGGTTACATCAACACCTTGACCACCAATATCAGCGAAAGCAAGGTCACCGGCGTAGACTTCATTTTCGACTACAACTTCGAAACGCCCATGGGCCCGATGGAAATCCAGGGCGTGACCACCAATGTGCTTGAGGACAGCTTTATCGAACTGCCCGGCGAGCCGACCACCGAGTGCCACGGCTATTGGGGCGCCGCTTGCGGCAAGAACCCCGCACCCGAATGGAGCGGCAACTACAAGGCAACCTTGTACACCGAGTACGACGTGCGCATCGCCCTCGGTATGCGCTATCTCGGCGAAACCGAAGACCTGGGTGGAAACAGCATCAACTTCGATGCCGAGACCTACTGGGATCTGACCGCCGAATGGAGCGCCTCCGAGAACTACTCTGCCACGCTCGGCGTCAGTAACCTGCTTGACACCGACCCGCAGGTCAGTTCCGATGCGGGCACCGCTCCCGGTAACGGCAACACCTTCCCGGCGTTCTTCGATGCGCTGGGACGCTATGTGTTTGTCAATTTCGGAGTAACCTTCTGAGAATGACAGTTCTCAACTGAGCTTGGCTCAGGCAAAATAAAAAGGCCGGGACGAGAGTCCCGGCCTTTTTTCATTCAGCTCTTATAATCGGTTAGTCCCTTGATCGTTCTTGGCATCGAAACTTCCTGCGACGAGACCGGAATCGGAATTTATTGCAGCGAGCGCGGCCTGCTCGCCGACGGACTGTACAGCCAGGTGGAAATACATGCCCGCTATGGCGGTGTGATTCCCGAACTGGCGTCCCGCGATCATGTGCGCAAGACCTTGCCGCTGATTCGCGAGGTGCTCGCTGAAGCGAAACTGGAATTGTCCGAGATCGACGGTATCGCCTATACCGCCGGGCCTGGCCTGGTTGGCGCCTTGCTGGTCGGCGCTTCGATTGGCCGCGCCTTGGCCGAGGGGCTCAGTGTTCCCGCCCTGGGCGTGCATCACATGGAAGGACATTTGCTGGCGCCGCTGCTGGAAGGCGGCGGACTCGATTTTCCCTTTCTCGCCTTGCTCGTTTCGGGAGGTCACAGCCAACTGGTCCGGGCCGAAGGCATCGGCGATTACACCATGCTCGGCGAATCGCTGGACGACGCCGCCGGCGAAGCCTTCGACAAGGTCGCCAAGATGCTCGGCCTGCCTTACCCCGGCGGTCCGCATCTGGCGCGACTGGCCGAGCAGGGCGATCCGGACCGGTTCGACTTTCCCCGGCCGATGACCAAACGTCCCGGCCTCGATTTCAGCTTCAGCGGATTGAAGACTTATGTGCGTACGGTAATCGCCGAGCAGCGCCAAAGCGAGGGAGAACTGGACGACAAGACCAGGGCCGATATCGCCCGGGCCTTCGAGGAAGCCATGGTCGATACCCTGGCGATCAAGTGCCGGCGCGCCATAAGCCAGACCGGGCTGAGTTCGCTGGTCATTGCGGGAGGCGTCAGCGCCAACAAGCGGCTGCGGCAGGTGCTTGAAGAGCGACTCGGCGCCGATTCGGTACACTATGCCGCGCCGCGCTATTGCACCGACAATGGCGCGATGATCGCATACGCCGGTTGCGTGCGCCTGCTGGCGGGCGAGCGCGCCGGGCTGGAAATCGACGTACGGCCGCGCTGGCCGCTGGAATCCCTGAATGCGATCTGAACCTCGCGGAGCGGCAATGGATATCGTCTATATCAGAGAACTCGAAATCGAGACCGTCATCGGCGTGTTCGACTGGGAGCGTGAACGCAAGCAGACCGTCAGCATCGATCTCGATCTCGGCTGCGATATCCGCGCCGCCGCGCGCTCCGACGACCTCGCCGATGCGCTCGACTACAAGGCGATCTCTCATCGGGTCGCGAAATTTGTCGCCGCATCCGAATTCATGCTCGTGGAAACTCTCGCCGAGGCCGTTGCCGGAATCGTTCTGGCCGAATTTCCGGTGCCCTGGCTGCGCTTGCGGGTCGGCAAACCCGGCGCGGTTACCGGCTCGAAGGACACCGGCGTGATTATCGAAAGGCGTAAACCGGACAGTGCGTCGGATGCTTGAGTCGTGACCCTGCTCGTTTTCTGCATCGGCAGCAATGAGAATGCCGCCGTCAATATCGGCCGGGCGCTCGAGGAACTGGAAGCAAGGTTCGGCCGGCTGCGCTGCTCCGGAGTTTATCGCAGCGCGGCTGTCGGGTTTGACGGCGCCGATTTTCTCAACATGGCCGCGCTGGCGGAAACCAGTGAGGCAGTGCCGGAAGTGATAGCCTGGCTCAAGCAACTCGAATTGCGCCTGGGCCGCGACCCGGCCAAACCGAGTCTTTCCCCGCGACCTATCGATATCGATGTCTTCGTACCCGGCGCAGCCGACGGCGCTCACGGCTCGCTGACGGTTTCCCATCAGGAAGTACTCGACAGCGCCTTTATCCTGGGCCCCCTGGTCGAACTGCTGCCGAATCACAAGCTGGAGCCCAATGGTCCCGAATTCTCCAAAATCTGGCGAGAGTTCGACAAATCGCGTCACCCTTTGGAGCCGGTCAAACTCGACTTGCCGGGTCAGGGGCCGAGGGCGGCAACAGGAATAACGGCGACGCCATCCGGACGCCGGTAGGCGTAGCCGGAACTGGTAATTACCCCCAGTACTCCGGGTTCGCCAACTTCACCCAGATCGAGCCGGTCGCGGAATTTCAACAGAGCATCCGCCGCGGTATCTATCAGTCCCGTTCCAAGCTTTACTTCCAGAGCGCACCAGTCGCCCGCGCGATTCTGGACCACCATATCGACCTTGAGAGTATTGTCCCGGTAGTGGTAGACCTGGGCATCGCAAGCGCGGGCGTACACCGACAGGTCCCGGAATACCATCGACTCGAAAAGAAAGCCAAGATATTTCAGGTCCTTGAGCAGGCGGTCCGGAGTGAAACCGATGGCCGCGGCGGCCAGCGAAGGGTCGGTGAAGTGCCTTTTCGGAGCTTTTCGAAGCACGGATCGCGACCGCAATCGCGGCGGCCATGCCGGCTGTTCCTCTGTCACCATCAGTCTTCCCAGTGCGTTCAGGTATTCACGAACCGTTGTCCGGTTTACCGGCTGATCTTCACCGCCGACATCGGCCGCAAGTGTGCGGGCGCTTACTGTAGTCGCCACATGGCGCGCGACGGAACGAAGCAATCGTCCCACGTTTTCCGGGTCGCGGGCCACGCCGTCGGTTCGTGAAATGTCCGCGCGGCGAATTTCATCGAGATAGTCGACTCTCGCAGTTTGGCACGCCTTGACGGAACGATTCAGGTCGCCGGGCCAACCGCCGCGGCAGATGAGTTCAGCCAATTCTCCCGCCGACAACTCGGTTGGGCCGCTTCCGTCGAAGTCGCCCCGTAGCAGACCGGCCAGGGAAACCTTTCCGTTTGACACTCCCATCTCCCGCAAACTCAAGGGGCGCATCCGCATGCGAGAGATTCTGCCGGCGCCGGTGTGCCGGGTAATGTCGTCCGCAGGCACGGACGATCCTGTCAGAATGAACTGTCCGCTGTCGCCGCGTTGATCGACCGCGCGTCTGATGTGATCCCAGATGCGGGGCTCGACTTGCCATTCGTCGATCAGTCTCGGAGTTTTTCCCGCGAGTACGAGCGAGGGGTCCAGGGACATTGCATCGCGCGCATTTTCGTCGATATCGAGCAATACCGCGCTCGCGGCTATTCGGCGGGCTGTTTCGGTCTTGCCGCAGGCCCTTGGCCCTTCGATCAGCACCGCACCGGCCGCGGCCAGCCGCTCAGCCAGTTCGGTATCGGCAAGTCTTGTTGTGTAATTGTCCACGATTCTCGTCAACCGACCATTTGTAACAACTATAACCTACCATTTGTAACGATTACAACATACTATTTGTAATGAAATCAGTCTACCATATGTAACGTTTCCAACCCACTATTTGTAACGAGTTCAGCCCGCCATTTATAACGCGGATGACCTGGGAAATGTAAATGCCGCAATGCATGATCGGGAGGTACGCATGTATGGTTTGGCGGGTTCGCTCAGGAAGGACTGAGGGATCGGCCGCCGTCCATGCGGATGGTCTGGCCGGTCATGTAGTCTGCTTCGATGGCGAGGAACCAGCACAGGTCCACGATATGGCCTGGGTCGCCGAGTTTCCGCATGGGGATCGATTGCAGGATGTCATGTCGCGCCTCGGCGACTCCCGGGGCCGATTCGTCCGCCAGGAAATCAGGCCAGAGAATGGAGCCCGGCGCGATGGCGTTGACCCGCACCGAGGGCGCGAGTTCCACCGCAAGCGAGCGGGTCATCGTCTTCAGTCCCGCTTTGGCGATCGCGTAGGCGGAAAAACCGCGGCGGGGGCGGTCCGCCTGAGTGTCGCCGATATTGACGATGGCGCCGCCGCGCGAGCGCAGTTCTTCGCCAAGCGCCTGGCTGAGAAAGAAATGGCCGCGCAGATTGCTGCCTAACAAATCGTCCCATGCAGCCGCGCTCACTTCGCCGAAAGTCGTCGAGTAATAGCCCGAAGCATTGTTGACCAGCACATCGACGCGCTGAAAATGCGCTAGAGCCTGTTGTGCAAGCGACTCGCCGACTTCGGCTGATGTCAGATCGGCAATCAGTACTCCCGCCGAAGTTTTCCGGCGCGCATTGAATTTGGCAGCCAGCGCTACCGCTTCATCGGTCGAGTTTCGGCAATGCAGTAAAACGCGATATCCGTGTTCATGAAACTTGTGCGCGATAGCGGCGCCGATGCGCCGGGCACTGCCGGTGATCAAGGCCACGGGAGCTTCGGATGAGAAAGAATTTCCCGCCGTCATCAATGAACGAATTCAGCCTGAGCGCGGCGAATGGCGTCGATCCGGCCACGAGCGATCAGTTCGCCGGCGTCCGCTTCGGGCTTGTCCCGCAGCAGCTTGTCGGCATCGACGGAGTTTACCGCCGCCAGCATTTGCGCCAGGTATTCGTTCTGGGGATATTCGCAGTCTTCGAAACCCGTGCGGCCGCGGGCGTCGGCGAGGCAAGCCAGTAGAAAGCGTTCGAATCTGAGTGGGCGGCGGATTGCATCGAGCCCTGACAAAAGGCGCAATACGGTTGCCGGCCGCAAACTGCGCACCCGGTGCTGCAAGGTGTGATATTTGCAAACGGCTTCGGCGGTTTGCGCGTACTCGCGCGGTACGCCCAGCCGCCGCGTGATCTCCTTTACCAGGGGTACGCCAAGTTGGTCATGGCCGTGATGACTCGGCCATTTGGCAGGGTCGGTGACGCCCTTGCCGACGTCGTGCAACAGCACCGCATAGCGCATCACTGGATCGTCCGAAATTCGCGCCGCCGCCTGAACACACATCAGCGTATGGACACCGGTGTCGATTTCCGGATGGTATTTTGCGGGTTGCGGCACCCCGAACAGCCGGTCCACTTCCGGGAGAATCACCTGCAAGGCGCCGCAATCGCGCAATACACGAAAGAACTCCTCTGGCGATTCGCTGCGCAAGGCTCCCTCTGTTTCCTGCCAGACGCGTTCCCGGGTAAGTTCGGCGAGTTCGCCGCGCCCAACCATTTCCTGCATTAACTCCATCGTTTCCGGCGCCACGCCGAAACCGAGATGGCTGAAGCGCGCGGCGAAGCGGGCGACTCGCAGGACGCGCAGCGGGTCTTCGCGAAAGGCCGGCGATACGTGCCGCAGCAAGCGTTTGTCCAGATCCTCGCGGCCACCGTACGGATCGACAAGTTCGCCGTCTTCGGTTTCGGCTATGGCGTTTACGGTCAGATCACGCCGCGAAAGATCTTCTTCCAGGCTTACCTCAGAGTCGGTATCGAAGGTGAAACCGGTATGCCCCGGCGCAATCTTTCGTTCCCGGCGCGCAAGCGCGTATTGTTCTTTCGTTTCGGGATGCAGATAGACCGGAAAATCCTTGCCGACCTGGCGATAGCCGAGTCGTTCGAGATCCGAGCCGCTGCCGCCGACGACCACCCAGTCCTTTTCCACGACCGGGAGATCGAGCAACTTGTCGCGAACCGCGCCGCCTACCAGGTAGATTCTCATGTTGGGAAGTCTTGGCTTGCCGGATGAATCCATATTATAGAGTGCGTAGTGGAGAAATTGGTGCATGCCGTCCATGGCGCGAGCTCGGTGGCTTCGATTGGCCCCAGCCCCGGCATCCATGCCGGGTCGTTCGGCCCTCAAAAAGCGATGCTTTTTGTCGGCTGCGCCGACCGGGCCTCACCCTCACCCCGGCACCGAGAATCTTTTACCGTCTTCCAAACGCATCACCGTGAGCGTTCCGCCCCAGACGCAGCCGGTATCGAGAGCGTGGACCCGGTCCTGGCCGGTTATGCCTTCGATCGCGGCCCAATGGCCGAATACGATATCGGTCTCCGTGCTGACCCGCTGCCAGCGGAACCAGGGCTCATATCCGGGAGGCGCGGTGTCGATGCCTTCTTTCAGGTCGAGCCGCAAACGGCCCTCGCTGTCGCAAAAGCGGATGCGGGTCAGATAATTCGTGATCGTGCGCAATCGGCGCTGTTTCGTCAGGTCGTCATGCCACAGGCTCGGCTCGTCTCCGTACATATTGGACAGGAATTTTCTGGGTTTCTCGCGCAAGGCTGCTTCCACTTCACCGGCCAGCGCAAGTGTCTTGTCGACCGACCAGTTCGGCGCAATTCCCGCGTGAACCATCAGAAAAGGACGCGGGCCGGTTTCGGTTTCGAGGGTCTCGAAATGCGCCAGCGGCTTCAGCCGCAGCCAGTCGGCGAGTTTGTCGCAATCCCTGGCGGCCAGTAGTTCCCGCAATCTGTCCTTGCGGCGTATTGGCGTGCAGCCTTCGTGGACCGCCAGAAAGTGGAGATCGTGATTGCCGAGCACGACGACCAGCGAATCGTCGATATCCTGCAGACGACGCAAGGTATCGAGCGATTTCGGTCCCCGGTTGACCAGGTCCCCCACACACCACAGCCGATCTTTTCCGGGGGTGAAATCTATCTTCCTGAGCAGTTTTTTCAGTGGCTTGTAGCAGCCCTGGATGTCCCCGATCGCGTAATTGCTCATGTCGCTCGCCTAATGGATGGTTTGCGGCGGCGCCAACAGAAACATCGGAATCGGCGCGTCGAAACTTTCGCCATTGCCGGCCACCATCCGATAGCTGCCATGCATGGTTCCCGTTTTGGTTTCGATAATTGCGCCGCTGCTGTATTGAAATGTTTCGCCCGGGTCGATCACGGGCTGCAATCCGACCACTCCCGGCCCCTCGACTTCCTCGACATCGTTGTGGGCGTCGGTGATGTACCAGTGCCTTGAAAGCAACTGCACCGGTTCCGGCCCGTTGTTGGTGATCTGGATCGTATAGGCGAACGCAAAGCGGCCGGCCTCGGGGTCGGACTGGCTTTCGAGATACACCGCAATCGGTGCGATTTCAATCTGGTCGGCTGGATTGGTCATTTCTCATTTCTCATTTCCCGCCGAAATCGCGTCGCTGATGCGCACATAGTCTGCCAGACCTAGTTGCTCCGGTCTTGCGCCGAGGTCCACCGGCAATTGTTCAAGCACTTCGGCAGCGGCCAGGGACTTGAGGCTGTTGCGCAGAGTCTTGCGGCGCTGGCCGAAGCTCGTGCGCACAACCGTGGCAAAAAAGTTTTCGTCCGCGGCCTGCGCCGGCCGCTGCCGGTGAGGGCGAAGCCGCACTACGGCCGAATGGACTTTCGGTATCGGCCGGAACGCTTCCGGCGGCACAGGGAACAGCCGTTCGGCCGCGCAATAATAGGCAAGCATGACGCTCAGTCTGCCATAGTTCCGATTGCCCGGCGCCGCGGTCATGCGCTCCACGACTTCCCGTTGCAACATGATGGTCATGTCGGTGATGGAATGCGACATCTTGAGCAGGCGAAACAGCACCGGAGTCGAAATGTTGTATGGCAGATTGCCGATCACCCGCAAATCGCCGGCGATCTCGCCAAGTTCGGCCAGATCAAATTTGAGGATATCCCGGCGGTGTATGCGCACATTTTCCCGTCCCGCGAAACGGGTTTCGAGCCGTTGTGCAAGATCGCGGTCGATTTCCATGCAATCGAGACGGCCGGCGGCCTCCGCCAGCGGCAAAGTCAACGCGCCGTCGCCGGGACCGATTTCCAGGCAATGGTCGCCGGGCCCCGGAGCTATGGCAGCCACGATGCGGCGGATATAGTTGGGGTCGCGCAGGAAGTTCTGGCCAAAACGCTTGCGCGGCCGATGACCGCGGCCCGCGGCGTTCACGACGGATCGCCCGCGCGCAACATTGCAAGCGCCACATCGATGGCGTAGCGCAGGCTGCCTTCGTCGGCCTTGCCGCTTCCCGCCAGATCGAGCGCCGTGCCGTGATCCACCGAGGTGCGGACGATGGGCAGGCCGAGCGTGACGTTGACGGCATTGCCGAAACCCTTGAACTTGAGCACCGGCAAGCCCTGGTCGTGAAACATGCTGAGCACGGCGTCGGCATCGTCGAGCCGGCGCGGCGTGAACAGCGTGTCGGCGGGAAGCGGGCCGATCAGGTCCATGCCCAAGGCGCGCAATTCCGCGAGCGCGGGCTCGATAATCTCGAGTTCTTCCCTGCCGAGTTCGCCGGACTCTCCCGCGTGTGGATTCAGTCCGCAGACGAGGATGCGGGGCCGCGCGATACCGAAGCGCCCGCGCAAGTCCTGCTCCAATATGGTGAGTACATCGATCAACCGTTGGCGGGTGATCGCGCGGGAAACTTCCTTCAGCGGCAGATGGGTCGTGGCGAGCGCCACTCGCAGGCCCGGTGTCGCCAGCATCATGACGCTCGTTTCGCAACCGCATGCTTCGGCGAGGAATTCGGTATGGCCGGAAAACGGAAAGCCGGCCTGATTGATGACTGCCTTGTGGACAGGACCGGTCACCAGGGCGTCCGCATGGCCGTCCAATACATGCCCGACGGCAGTGCGCAAGCTATCGAGCACGCAGGCCGAGTTGGCCGGATTCAGTGCGCCGGCCTGCGCCGGCGCCGCCAGTTCGATCGGCACAATCCGCAATTCGCCTTTCGTGCATGGTCGCGGTTTTGCGCCGGGCGCCGCGAGCCGCAACTGCATACCCAGTTCGGCAGCGCGTTGTTTGAGTAACTCGGGGTCGGAATAGACGATCAGTTCGACGCCGGACGGGGGATTTTGCGCCAGTTGCACACACAGGTCCGGACCGATGCCGGCAGGTTCGCCGGGAGTCAGCGCGAGCCTGAAAACCGGGTGCATGTTCTCAATCGGGTTCTCACTCAGCTTCTCACTCGACGTATTCAACGAACGCTTCTTCGCGAATCTCGATCAGCCAGTTTTGCATTTCAAGATCATACTTGCGATTGCGCAACACATTTTCGGCTTCGGCCCTGGTGAATTCCTGGCTGAGATCGGTCAGCCGCCGGCCGAGCACCTCGATGATGTGCCAGCCGGTGTCCGTGCGCACCGGTTCGCTCAGATCGCCTACTTCCAATTCGTTTACGACGACTTCCCATTCGATGGGCATTCCGCCTTCATTGATCCAGTCGAGATCGCCGCCGGCTACTACCGAAGCCGCGTCGTCCGAATTCTGCCGGGCGATCGGAGCGAACTCCTCTCCGTCCAGGATCCGCTGCCGCATGCGCCTGATCTCGGCCAGGGACTGGTCTTCGTTGCGTATTTCGTTCGGGCTCAGCATGATGTGCCGCAGATGAGTCTGCTGCACGAACTGGGAAGTGCCCCCGCGCTGATCGGTCAACTGGATGATATGCAAGCCGTTGGGCGCCTCGAAAGGTCCCTCGATCTGGCCGACGCTCATTTCCTCGACCGCCGCGTTGAACAATGCTGGAATCTGATCCAGCTTGCGCCAGCCGAAATCGGTGGCGGTGACCTGGAATTGTCCGCCTTGCATGGCTTCCGCCCGCACGGCTTCGAATTCCTCGCCGGCTTCCAGACGCGCGATGAGTTCGCCCGCGTACTGCATTTTCCCTTGTCGAAACTCGTCGGCTTCCTCGGCGCCGAAAGGCACAACCATGTGATTCAGGAAGTAATCCGCCTGCATCAGTTCCTGGCCCATTTCCGAATTGATGAAGTTTTCGATTTCCTGGTCGGTGATGCGAATGCGCTGATTGACCAGGCCGCGTTGCAGTTCCTGCAAGGTCAACTGCTTCCGCACCTGTTCCCGGGTCTGCAGATAAGCGCCGGCCTGCTCCAGGGTCGTGACGTACTGATCGAAGTTCATGTTGCTGTTTTCCGCCATCGATCCGAGCACCCGGTTGATGGTGTCGTCGTCAAAGCGGATATTGATGCGTTCGGCGATCTGCAATTGCAGATTTTCCAGCACCAGGGCCTCCAGCACGTCGTCGTAGATCTCTTCCAGGTCGGGTTCGGGCTGGCCGCTGCGCCGGGCGTTGGTGATGATGTCCGCGAGACGGGTGTCAACCTCGCTTTGCAGCACAACGCCGGTATCGACGATGGCCACGATGCGGTCGAGCATCTGGCGCTCCTGGGCGTATACCTGCTGCGCGGTCAATGGCAGCAAGGCCAGCAGCGCGGCAATAACCGGCCACGAGCCGGCTGAGAAGAACTTACTCATAATCTGGATCTCTGAATCCCTGTATTCCGTCACTCAACAAATCGCTCAATCCGCCACCGGCCAGATTGCCGAGTCCGTGCAAGCTGACTTGCACGAAAATGCCGCGGTTGGAGGGGACATTAGGGACAAACAATTCATATTCGTCAAGCCATTGCCGCCCGATTACGCGAATCGTCGCACAACAGTTACGGTATTCGACACCGGCAAAGGCTTCCAGGTTCCGCGAATTGGCATGGTCGTAATTCCAGCGAGCCAGCAATTTCCAATTGGCGGACAGCGGCCAGGCGCCGGATATGTCGGTTTGACGAATGTCCGGGTCGATTCCCGCGCGGAGCATGTATGGAGTTGCCTGCAACAGCGAACGATGACGCCAGGAAAAATTGAACAAGCGCTCGCTGTCGCGTTGATAGCGAAATTGCAGGCTGCCTTCGTCGACCTCGCGATAGTGCTCATTCCATTGTACGTCGGCGCCGAGGCGCCAGTTTGCCCCGAAACGGTACTCCGCCTCTCCCACCAGGGCCGAAGTATCGCTTACCGGCGAGTAAAGCGGCTGCCATTGACGCAATGGGTCGGCGAGGCTGACGAGGCGGTCTCGAAAATAATGAATCTGGCCGAGACTGAAGCGGGCGCGCTCGCGGCCGCTGCTGTCGAGCAGGCGGCTCGTTATGGCAATGCCGAGTTGATCGGCGTCGGCGAAGCGGTCGCCGCCGCTGAAACGGCGTTCGCGAAACAATTGCGGAAATCCGAAGTTCAATTCGGCTGAATCGAACAGCGGCAACATGCCTTGATCGCGGTGTTGCCGATACTGGTAGAACAGCCGTGGCTCCAGGGTCTGCAAACCGTTTCCCTCTTCCCCTCGGCGTTCGAAGATCAGTCCGCCGTCGATGCTGTAGCCCGCCATGCCCAGGCTCGGGTCCGCGGCGCTGCCGAGCGCCTGCCGCTCAAGCTGGTAATTCAGATGCTCGTAACTGACCGCGGCGCGCAGGAACGAGCCGGGGGTTTCCAGCGCCCAGTCCAGCCGGGGCGAGACATTGACGCGGCTGCCGGTGGCCAGGGCGCCGTTGTCGACGTGCTGCCTGGAAATCAGTCTTTCATCCAGTTTACGGTCGAAGTGCGCTG
Source organism: Pseudomonadales bacterium (assembly GCA_963666325.1). Lineage (GTDB taxonomy): Bacteria > Pseudomonadota > Gammaproteobacteria > Pseudomonadales > Pseudohongiellaceae > UBA9145. Next base: position 2,361,444 of record OY762706.1, on the reverse strand, counting down.
CCTGGCCCGCCAGGCCGAAGCGGAAATTCGCGCCGAGATCGATTCCGGTGCGAAAGCGGAAATGCGGCAGGCGGTCATAGGGCTTGGCGATATTCAGGGCATCGATCAGCGGATCGATGATCTGAATGCGCTGCACATCGAGATCGGCTTGTAAAACTTCGGACGCGTAACTCAGCCGCGCTTGCCGGTTCAGATGATTGCGCGTGGTGACATTGAGTCCGCCGCCGGCGAGATCGATGAACCAGTCCCGGTCGCTGACCGCGGTAAAGTCCACCATGGTTCGCCAGTTTTCGCTGAGCAGGCCGTTGTGCTGGAAGCCGGCGAACCAGCGATTTGCGGTGGGCGGCGATCCCGATCCGGGGATCGCGGCAAGCTCGGGGTCGTACAGCCTGTCATTGCCCAGCCAGGAGAGGTTTACGGTATTCATCGACCGTTCGGCGAGATAACGGAATTCGGCGCCGAGCATGGCGCCGCGGTCGCTGATCAGGCGCGGCATGACGGTGGCGTCGTAATGGGGCGCCAGGCTCAGGTAGTAGGGCAGTTCGAAATCGAATCCGCCACTGCGGGTGGAGCCCATGCTCGGCGGCAGAATTCCGGAGACTCGCTGGTCGCCGAGCGGGAATGTCAATTCGAAGGGATAGCGGAAAACGGTCGTATCGCCGATTCGAAGGCGCAGGTCACGGGCTGTGCCGCGGCCTCGCGCCGGATCGAGCGTCATGTCGTCCGATGCGATGGTCCAGAACGGATCGGCAGGTTCGCAGCGGCTGAATTCGCCGTTATCCATCGTTATGAGGCCGGATTCGCTGTCGTAGACGATGGCGCTCGCGCTGCCGTGGATGCCGGTTTCATGCAGAACGTAGCGGGCCGTGCGGACCTCGCTCAAATCGTTCTCGTTGTCGATGAAAGCCGAATTTCCCCGCAAAAGTATGCCGGGCTCGCGAAATTCGACATCGCCTTCGAGTTCGTACGTGCCCGCGGCATTGTCGATGACCGTGTCGCCGTCGTTGGCAATGGTGCGCGCGCCTTCCTCCACCGTGACCTCGCCGCTGATGCCGATCGTGTCCGGTCCGGTCTGGGTGAATCCTTCGGCCGTGGTAAACCTCGTCTGGGCGCCGTTGAGGTCAGGGCCTGAGGCGTCGTCAGGCGATCTGCTACTATCGACGAAAGCGCCGCAACAGGCCGGTGCGAGCCCCGCGCGTTGCTCCGCCGACATGGCTTCCACCGGCACCCAGTCGAGGCGCTCGATTTCTGTCTGTGCAATCGACTGTTGTTCAGCGGCGGCCACATGGCAGCTGACGGCCAACAATGCGATGGCCGGCAATATCCTGTATCCGGATTCAACAGCTGGCATGAGAGGTCGATATTCCTGACAGCGAAGCCCGGCGCTGAGGCAGGGCGAGTGCATCATAATGGAACGAAGTCCGAATGCAAGGCAAGGCGAGGTGAAGCGGACGAAAGCGGTCGACAGCCGCCGCGCCGGTCTGACGGCCTGGACCCGGGCCCGGCTGCGGCAAATGCTGCCGCATGCCCCGGAACTGGGCGAATTGGAAATCGTCAGTGGCGACGCGAGCCACCGACGCTATTTTCGCGCTCGTCCCACGGCGGAATTTTCCTGTATCGCCGTCGACGCGCCGCCGGGAAAGGAAGACAGTCGCCCCTTCGTCAAAGTCTGCCGTCTGCTGCGCGCCGCCTCGTTGCGCGCGCCGGAACTCCACGCCGCGGATATTGAGCAGGGCTACATGCTGCTTGAAGATTTCGGCGATCAACTTTATCTCCCCCGTTTGCTGCGGGCACAAGAAAGCGGTGACAGCGAGACTGCCGACAGGCTCTATCGCGCCGCAATCGACAGCCTGCTCGACTTGCAGCAACACGTGAACCCAAGCGAACTTCCCGCATATGACAAGACGGAACTGGCCCGGGAAATGTCACTGTTTCCCGACTGGTTCTGCCGCCGCTGGCTGCAAGTCGAGCCCAACGCCGCGCAATTGGAGATTTTCGACGACTGCTTCGGCTTTCTTTGCGAAGCGGCCATTTCCCAGGTCCAGGTAGCGGTGCATCGCGATTATCATTCGCGCAACCTGATGTTACCGGAGGCCGGATCGGATCGCCCCGGAATACTCGATTTCCAGGATGCGGTCCGCGGCGCCTGCAGTTACGACCTCGTTTCATTGTTGCGGGACTGTTACATCCAATGGGATCGTCGCCGGCTCGAGGGCTGGATCGGGTATTACCTGGAAGGCGCAAGATCCCGCGGCATTGTCGCCGGAATTTCCGATGCGCAATTCCGGCGCGATTTCGACCTGATGGGGCTGCAACGCCACCTGAAGGTGCTCGGCATCTTCTGCCGGCTCACGATCCGCGATCACAAACCCGGATTTCTGGCCGATATTCCACTGGTGATGGACTATTTCAGTGAAGTCGCACAGGAATACCGGGAGATGGAGCCGCTGTTTTCCTGGTTTCGACAGGAGCTTGAGGTGCGCGCCCGAGAAAAATTGCCGGTGGTTACCTGATGCAAGCGATTCTGCTCGCGGCCGGACTCGGCGAACGCATGCGGCCCCTTACTGAATCCACACCCAAGCCGCTGCTGAAGGTCGGCGAAAACACGTTGATCGAACATCAGATCATGCGACTTGCCCGGGCCGGAATCGAGAACGTTGCGGTCAATTTGTTTCATCTCGGTGACAGAATCCGGGAAGTACTCGGCGACGGTTCACGTTTCGGGCTGGAAATTTCTTATTCGCCGGAATCGATATTGCTCGATACCGCCGGCGGCATCGTTCAGGCCCTGCCCCTGCTCGAAGGTGAGTCCTTCATCGTAGCCAACGCCGACGTCTGGACCGACTTCGACTACGCGGGCCTGCGTCCCGTCGACGGCACGGGAACCCTGGCGCACCTGGTGCTCGTGCCGAATCCGCCGGCCAAACCGAACGGCGATTTCTTTCTGCACGGAAACGGCCGCGTACATGACGACAACGGCGTGGCGGCTGGGCCGCTTACCTTTGCCGGCATCAGCGTCATGCATCGCGGTCTGTTCGCAGGTCTGAAACCCGAACCGCTTTCCGTGGCGCCCCTTTTACGTGCGGCCATGGCCCGCGACCAGGTCGCAGGAGAGCTTTACGATGGCGACTGGATGGACATCGGCACGCCGGAACGCCTGCACGAGGCGAATTCCCGCTTCATGGCATAACTACCGGCATTCCCTGTAGAATGCCGCCAAACGATCTTTCGGGTGCGGCGCCGGATGAACGACTACCTCATAGCGCCTTCGATTCTTTCCGCGAATTTCGCGCGGCTTGGCGATGAAGTCGACGCCGTGCTTGACGCGGGTGCGGATGTCGTCCATTTCGACGTCATGGACAATCATTACGTGCCCAATCTGACCATCGGCCCGATGGTCTGCGAGGCCCTGCGCAGGCATGGCGTCACCGCGCCCATCGACGTGCATCTGATGGTAACCCCGGTGGACAGATTGATCGCGGATTTCGCCAAAGCAGGCGCCAGCTATATCAGTTTCCATCCCGAGGCCAGTCACCACGTGGACCGAAGCCTGCAATTGATTCGCGAACATGGCTGCAAGTCGGGGCTGGTTTTCAATCCCGCCACACCGCTCAACTGCCTGGAATATCTGCTCGACAAGATCGATCTCGTGCTGCTGATGTCGGTAAATCCGGGATTCGGCGGCCAGAAATTCATTCCCGCTACGCTCGATAAACTGCGTCAGGCGCGCTCGATCGTCGACGGGGCGCAAAATCCGATCCGGCTCGAAGTCGACGGCGGCGTCGGCGTCAAGAATATCCGCGCCATCGCCGAGGCCGGCGCCGACATGTTCGTGGCCGGCTCGGCAATCTTCAACAGCGGAGATTATCGCGCCACCATTGACGCCATGCGCGACCAACTCGAACAGGCTCGTCCCCCGGCCTGATGAATCCGCACAAGCGACGGAGACAATAGTGGACGAGCAGCGTTTTCGGCAGCTTGCGGAGCAGGGCTGCAACCGGATTCCGGTCGCGCGCAGGGTGCTGGCCGATCTCGAAACGCCCCTCAGCGCCTATCTGAAACTCGCCGACGGCCCATACAGTTTCTTCTTCGAATCGGTTGAGGGCGGCGAGCAATGGGGCCGTTACTCCATTATCGGGCTGCCATGCCGCACCCTGCTGCGGGCGGTGGGAACCGAGGTTACCGTGGAAACCGACGGTGAAGTGGTCGAGCGGCACGAACTGGCCGATCCTTTTCCCTTCATTGCCGAATTCAAATCGCGATTCCGCGCGCCGGATATTCTGGGCGAGCAGCGATTCAACGGCGGACTCGTAGGTTATTTTTCATACGATACCGTGCGCTATGCGGAAACGCGGATCGGGCCTTCCAGGGGACGCGACGACATCGGCACGCCGGATATCCTGCTCATGGTGGCCGATGAAATAGTCATCTTCGACAACCTCATGGGAACCGCGACCCTGGTTGTCAACGCCGACCCAGTCGCGGCCGGCGGTTTCGCCGCGGCGCAAGAGCGGCTCGATGCACTGGAACGGCGCTTCGGAGACAAACTGGAACTGCCGCCCAACGGCGCGGGAACCATCGAAGACCACGACTACCATCAGCATTTTCCGGAGGCGGACTTCAAGCGCGCCGTCGAGCGGATCAAGGACTATATCGTCGCCGGAGACTGCATGCAGGTGGTGCTTTCGCAACGTATGTCGGGAGACTTCAGCGGCGAACCGTTGCATCTGTATCGCGCATTGCGCCACCTGAATCCTTCCCCCTACATGGTTTTCTTCAATCTTGAAGACCACCACGTCGTCAGCGCCTCGCCGGAAATTCTCGCCCGGGTGGAAAACGGCAAGATTACCGTCCACCCGCTGGCCGGCACGCGCCACCGCGGCGCGACGGAGGAAGAGGATCTCGCGCTCGAGCAGGAACTGCTCGCCGATGAAAAGGAGGTGGCCGAGCATCTCATGCTGATCGACCTGAGCCGAAACGATTCAGGAAGGGTATCGAAAATCGGCTCGGTGCGCGTTCCGCGCAAGATGTTCGTGGAACGCTATTCCCATGTCATGCATATCGCTTCCACCGTCGAGAGCGAAATCCTGCCCGACCGCAGCGCGCTCGACGTACTGCGCGCAACCTTGCCCGTGGGCACCTTGAGCGGCGCACCCAAGATCCGCGCCATGGAAATCATCGACGAACTCGAACCGGACCGGCGAGGTATCTATGGCGGCGCCATGGGCTACATCGGCTGGAACGACAACATGGACATGGCCATCGCCATCCGCACAGCCGTCATCACCGGCGGCAAGATCTACGTCCAGGCCGGCGCCGGCATCGTCGCCGACTCCCAGCCCGACATGGAATGGGAAGAAACCCGCAATAAGGCCAGAGCCATAATGCGAGCCGTCCAGCTCAACGCGGCCTCCCTTCGAATCGACGACTGAACTCTGTGACTGACATTGGGTATTGAAAAAATTGCATTTGCGTATGATTATTCAGGAGTGCTACTCTTTTCTCCCTTCCAGCCAAAGGTGATTAGCAATCCACTATATGTGGTGGGTCTTGTGCTGGCCTACTACAAGTCGGAGAGGTAAGATGCCGGAATCCGTAGCTGTGCTTGGAATCTCTGCTGTAATACTGATTGTAAGTATTTGGATTCTCTACAAGCCGTTTTTAAATCTTTGCAAGACTTTCCTTCGTGCCAGACATTTGTCCTTGGTCAAGATCGTTAGTGGTGACAATACTGACGAACAGGCCAAGAATGACTTCTTGCAGCTTATAGAAGATGCGGAGGAATGCATTGAAATCTTCGATGATGGGGATGATATGGAGGAGTCTATTTACCAAAAAGAAGAAGTTGTTACGAAAATAAAGGAAAAACTGCGACAAGTAAGAGATTTCAAAATCGATTGCTTTTTTAACGATGACAATGAGTTGCTTTTTATTAAGGAACTAGAAAACGAATATGGCGTAAATATTACTGCGGGTATTGATTCCAGTCGCCCTCCTGGCCAGACGCACTACAAAATTGCGGATAATGGTCGAATTGCTTACTTGTCTAATCATGGGCGCAAAGAATCAGAAAGAAACTATAGGTTATTGGACTGTCGCGCTTTAAGTGAAAATGCATTTAATAACACAAAGGGTTATCTCTTTGATAAGTATCAAAAAGAGGTAAGAGAAACTGTTTCAAAGATGAAAGGAGTCGTTACTTAGTGGATGTATCTATTTTTCCGCCGGCACAAATGTATGTTCCGCTAATTCTCTTGCTTACAATAATTTCCATCACTGCAACAGTGATGTTGTCGAATAACTCCACTGCAAGTACAATTGGAGAATTGACGGTGGCATGGCCTCTTGCAGCATTGGCGGTTGCGTTTCTACACATATATTGGATTTGCATTACGACTGCTGTGACTTATATGACTAGTGGTCATTTTGGTGCAGGTTTTGGTCTACTCGTGCACGCGGTGATACTGCTAGTAATTACAAATGCAGGCATACGTCTAACCAAAAATATCGCAAACAACAGGATGGAAAATTATACTAAATAAACACATTATCCATATTCAATTCTCCAAATTTCTTATCATCGAGAATAACGACAGACAGCACTGTCCCTGAAGCTGATTTGGCACAATGGGCAGAATCATCTCGTAACCGCAAATCTTTCCGAAGCCACATAACGGTAAATGATTGACCTGATTGCTCTTTTGAAGATGCTTCAAACGGGAACATTTTCATCCTGACTTCTAGAATAGTGGATTATAAGAATATGCTTCTGTGCCAGTAACCTAGTTTAATGTAAAAGCTATCTGCATCTCGTCACTCTTGATGCAACTGACCGTCGGAGACTTCAATGAAGCCAATTTGCTTTCAACTGCCTCCTCTAGTACGTGACCTAATTCGAGCAAGAAATGTTGTACGGGATCACTATCGCAATGTTCTAAAGCAAAACGAAAGCGATTCGTACTTGAATTTTACCCTTGATGGAAACCTTGTAGGTGATTTAGGCGAGGCAATTGCAGTCGAGTATTTTGGGCTCGTGCTAGAGAATCGGAAATCGAAAGTTGGTATAGACGGCAGAGCACCAGATGGTCGAACCGTGCAGGTGAAAGCCACAGGAACAAATGGAGGCCCAGCCTTTCGAAACACAATGACAAGAGCAGACCACTTATTGTTCTTCAGTATCAATTTCGAATCTTGTCAAGCAGAGCTGATCTTCAATGGGCCGGAGAAAATTGCACGATCTTACTTGCCTGCTCAATTTACGAATCAAAGATCTTTGACATGGCAACAAGTTCGATTAGCCAATTCGGAGGTATTCGAGCGTGACCGCCTTCCTTCAGTTGGAGAATGTAAAGAATTACCGGACTAGGCATCTATTTCGATTGTTACGTAAATTGAGGGAACAATCCAGGGAGCCAACGATCAGTTAATTTGGCGGGAAAAGCGATACGCAAAGGCGCTCTTGAGCTTTCGGAGGTTAAGACCCCGGCTTCGATCAACCCCGATACGATGCGTCTGGCCTGCCGGTCGCCGGTTCCGACTAACGCGGGCACATCGCCGCGGGGCAATTCTCCGCGGAACAATACGGCTTCGAGAATGGCGCCGGATTTTTGCTGTAGCCGGCCCGCGCGAATTTCTTCTTCCGTCCAGATAAGGATGCGGTCGCGCAGCCCCTGGGGCCGAACTAGCCCTATCATGAATTGAACCTGGTCGATGCAGGTTTCCAGAAAGAAACGGGTGAAGTTGATCAGTGCCTGTTCACTCAGGTGGCCGTGCTCGTTCGTATCGCCCCGGCGCTTTGAATCGCAGGCTTGCAGATGAGACTTGTAATCTTGTACCCGCCGGGCGAGCCCCCTGGAAATTGACCAGAGTCCGCCGGTGTCCAGAGCTTCGCGCAAGGACGCATGGGACATCAGGCGGGCGACTCTTCCATTGCCGTCGAGGAATGGATGAATCCAAACAAGCCGGTGATGGGCCGCGGCGGCAGACAGAATGGTTTCGGCTTTGCCCAGACCGCCATATACTTTTTCGAATCGGGCGAGGAAGCGCGGAAGTGCGTCCGGGCTGATCGCGACGTGCCGACCGACCTTCACATCGCGCGTGCGCAGTTTGCCGGGCTCCATGCGAACTTGCCCATCAGATTCCGGATCATCCACTGAAAGCAATGCATCCGGCAGGAGCTCTCCGAATCGACGGTGAATCTCGCAAATGGCCTTGCTTTCGAACGCGCTGGCAGCCAACCCTCCGTCGTCAATCCATTGTTGAACGGTGACATGTGCGCGTGCTTCCAACTGCAAGTCCATTTTCTCGGGCTCGTTGGCGTAGTCCTCGTTCATGGCCCGCTCGATATCGACCGGATGGGTGTGATGCCCTTCGATCAGATTGGAGTAGTAACAGTTCATGGCTCGCACTAATGTTGCGAGGGGCGATTTCACTCCATCCGGAATGCTCTTTGTGAATCCCGAGGACATTGCCGCCAGTTCAAAGGCGAGTTCGGTCAGTTCTCCGCGGTGCGGCGAATCCTCCCGAATCCGCATGGGTTCCATGAGCGCAATGTCTTCCCGTCTATCTGTGGCCACCATAATGTCCGATTTAATGTCCGGTTTATGAGAAAATTAACAATTTATATAACAGGCAGTTATCAAATATCAATCATATTTAAGACCTGATATATGTCCGCTTTAGAGGCCACTTTACGTTTTGATGGTGGTATAGGGTGATAATCCGCATAGCGACTGCCTTTTCGCGAATTCTGATAGCATGTGCGGCGCTAACGGCCCGGATGGCGGCCCGGATGGGACACCCATGTTGCTGATGATCGACAATTACGATTCCTTCACCTGGAACGTTGTGCAATATCTTGGAGAACTCGGCGCTGAAGTCGAAGTGTTCCGCAATGACGAGATCAGTCTTGAGAAGATTGCCGGGATGCAACCACGGCAGATCGTAATCTCGCCCGGGCCATGCACGCCGGACGAGGCGGGGATTTCCCTGGCGCTGGTCGAGCGCTTTGCCGGCGAGATTCCGATTTTCGGCATTTGTCTGGGACACCAAAGCATCGGCCAGCAGTTCGGCGGGCGAATCGTGCGCGCCGGGCGTGTCATGCATGGCAAGATGAGCAAGATTCACCATACCGGGCAAGGAGTATTCACAGGGCTGGATTCGCCATTCACGGCAACCCGTTATCATTCGCTGGTAGTCGAGACAGCGACCTTGCCCGACTGCCTGGAAGTCACCGCCTGGACCGAAATCGGCGGCGAGCGCGAAGAGATCATGGGTGTGCGACATCGGGAATTCGATGTGGAAGGCGTACAGTTTCACCCGGAATCGATAGTCAGTGAATTCGGACACGACCTGTTGCGCAATTTTCTCGAACGAACAGAAAACGGAAGCGGGATGTAGGCCTGGAGGAAATCCGATGGACATTAAAGATGCGATCAGGCGTGTGACCGCCGGCGGCGATCTGGCCGCACCGGAAATGGTCGAAGTCATGACTCATGTCATGTCCGGCGAATCCACCGACGCGCAAAATGCCGCCCTGCTCGTCGGTCTGCAGATGAAAGGCGTCAAGGCGGGGGAGATTTTCGGCGCGGCACGGGTCATGCGCGAGTTGGCGACGCCGGTAACAGTCGGTAATCGCTCGCACCTCGTCGATACCTGCGGCACCGGCGGTAGCGGCGCCAACAAGTTCAACGTTTCCACCGCGGCTGCGATAGTCGCCGCCTGCGCCGGCGCAAGGGTCGCCAAACACGGCAATCGGGGCGCGACCAGCAAGAGCGGCAGCGCCGACGTGCTCGAAGCGGCCGGATACAATCTCTCTCTGGGGCCGGACCTGGTCGGCGAACTGATCGACCGGGTCGGCGTTGGCTTCATGTTCGCGCCGGCGCATCACGGCGCCATGAAACACGTCATCGCCGCGCGCCGCGAGATCGGCGTGCGCACCATATTCAATCTGCTCGGGCCGCTGACCAACCCGGCCGGGGCGCCGAACCAGATCATGGGCGTGTTCGACGCCGCCTGGATCAGGCCATTGCTCGAAGTACTCAGGGAACTCGGCAGTGAACACGTGCTGATTGTGGCGGCGGAGGACGGACTCGACGAGATCAGTATCGCTGCCGCCACCAGGGTAGGCGAATTGAAAAGCGGCGAGATCAGCGAATACCGACTCACTCCGGAAGCGCTCGGGCTGGAACAGGCCAGCGACATCGACGACCTGCGCGTAGACAGTCCGGCGGCAAGCCTGGAGTTGGTCAACAAGGCGCTGGCCTGGGAACACGAAAAGGCCGCACAACTCGTCGCGCTCAATGCCGGCGCCGCGATATACGCCGCCGGGCTCAGCGAAGACCCGGCGGCGGGCGTCGCCAGAGCCGTCGCCATCCAGCAAAGCGGCGTTGCCCTGGACAAGTTTCGGGAACTGGTGGATCTCAGCCAGTCCCTTGGCGCCTGAAGCGCGAGGCGGTCATGAACTCTGTTGGCATTCTCGCAGAAATAATCGCGCATAAGCGTGGCGAAGTAGCCGCGTCCAAATCGGCTCGTCCGTGGGAAAGTATCGAAGCCGAACTGGCCGGTGCGTCGGCGCCGCGTGATTTTGCCGGCGCCGTGCGCGAGCGAATCGACAACGGCAAGGCTGCGGTCATCGCCGAGATCAAGCGCGCATCGCCCTCGAAAGGACTGATCAGGGAAGACTTCGATGCCGGCCGCCACGCCGTGGACTATTCCGAGGCGGGCGCCGCCTGTCTTTCGGTCCTCACCGATGAGAAATACTTCCAGGGTAGCCTCGATCATCTGCGCGAGGCCCGCACCGCCACGGAGCTACCGTTACTGCGCAAGGACTTCATGATTGACCCATATCAAATCGCCGAATCGCGCCTGGCCGGCGCCGACTGCATCTTGCTGATCGTGGCGGCGCTGACCGATTCGCAATTGGCGGAACTCGCCACCTGCGCCGCCGGGCTGAATCTGGACGTACTGGTGGAAGTCCACGACCGCGAGGAACTCGAGCGCGCGCTGCAGCTTGATTGCGAATTGATCGGCATCAACAACCGCGATCTGCGCAACTTTCACACCAGCCTTGACACCACTCTCGACCTGCTCCCACACGTTCCAGCCGGCCGTTTGCTCATCACCGAAAGCGGCATCGGCGGGCCGGGCGACATGCGGGTGATGATGGATCGGGGCGTTTTCGGTTTTCTCATCGGCGAAACTTTCATGCGCGCTCCCGAACCGGGCGCCGAATTGCGAAACATGCTGCGCGGCGCGGCCGGCGGCAAGGAATAATCCGGAGAGTCAACTATGCAAGCACGAGTGAACTGGGTAGAAGACGTCATGTTCGTGGCGGAATCCGGCAGCGGCCATGCGGTAGTCATCGACGGCGCCCCGGAAGGCGGCGGCCGCAATATGGGCATGCGGCCGATGGAACTCGTCGCCCTCGGCGTCGCCAGTTGTTCAAGCTATGATGTTGTGACCATCATGCGCAAGGCCCGCCAGAAGATCAGCCGCTGCGAAGCTCGGGTCAGCGCCGAGCGCGCTGATGGCGTACCCGCGGTATTCGAATCGATCCATCTGCATTTCCGCATCGCCGGCGAAAATCTCAGCGAAGCGCAAGTCGCCCGCGCGATAGAATTGTCCGCCGAAAAATACTGTTCGGCCTCGATCATGTTGAAACAGGGCGGCGTCAAAATCACCCACGACTACGATATCGTGGAAGAAAACCAGTAGGTGAACCGTAGCCGTGACGTAAGTTCCTAACCCCGAGGCGAGAGTATCCGCTGCCGTTTCTCCGGCGGGCGGGGAATGTCAGATGCGGTAGGTGACTTGCTTCATTACTCCCGCCATGGCGGTCATGGCGGAGCGCACCGGTTCGGGCAGGTCGGCGCCGCCGGCCTGTTTGGCGGTAGTGCCGTGCTTCTCCTCGTCGATGAGCATCTGTTCGAGAATGGCGCGACTCTTGCGGTCGTCTTCCGGCAGCTTCTGCAGGTGATCTTCGAGATGTTCACAGACCTGCTTTTCGGTCTCGGCGACAAATCCCAGGCTCCATCGGTCACCGGCCAGTCCCGCAATTGCTCCGAGGCCGAATGACATCCCGTACCACAGCGGATTGAACAGGCTGGGACGCGAGTCGAGGGCATCGAGCCGCTGCTCGCACCAGACCAGGTGGTCGATTTCCTCCGCCGCGGCTTCTTCCATCGCTTCGCGAACTTCGCCGAGACTGGCGGTCGCGGCCTGGCCGCGATACAGCGCCTGGGCGCAGACTTCACCGGTATGATTGATGCGCATGAGTCCGGCCACATCGCGCGCCCGGGATTCGTCGAGTTCGGTTTCGGGCTGGGCCTGCCCCGGAGATTCTCTCCCGGCCTGGCTGGAACCGGGCACACAGGTCCGCAACGCCTCATCGAATCCGATCAGCAGGCGGTCGACAAATGAATGGTTGGTGGTTCGGCTCATGCCTGTGATTCTACCAGAATCGGAGATTCTGCAATTCAGGCGGAATCAGCGCTTTTCCGGCCCACCGCGCGATAGCCGATATCGCCGCGGAACTGGACGCCTTCCCAGTGGATGCTTCGGGTGAGTTCATAGGCTGCCTCTTTTGCGGCGGAGATGTCCTCGCCGAGACCCATGGCGCAAAGTACGCGGCCGCCATTGGTGACGACTGCACCTTCCTTGCGCGTCGTGCCGGCGTGAAAGACTTTCCGGTCTTCACCCACTTTACGGTCCAGGCCCGAGATCACGGCGCCCTTGGTATAACTTCCGGGATAGCCTCCCGAGGCAAGCACCACACCAAGACAACTGCGCGGGTCCCATTCCGTCGTGACCTTGTCGAGGTCTCCATTCAGCGCTGCAAGGCAAAGTCCGGCCAGATCGGACTTAAGGCGCATCATGATCGGCTGGGCTTCAGGATCGCCAAAGCGGCAATTGAATTCGACGACATTTACATCGCCATCGGGCGAGATCATCAGGCCGGCGTACAGAAAGCCTACATAGGGATGGCCGTCAGCCGCCATGCCGGAGATTACCGGGCGGATCACCCGTTCCATGATGCGTTCGTGAACTTCATCGGTTACCACCGGCGCCGGAGAATAGGCGCCCATGCCGCCGGTATTGGGTCCCTTGTCGCCGTCGTCGCGCGCCTTGTGATCCTGGGAGGTGGCCATCGGCAAGATATTCGCGCCATCGCTCATGACAATGAAACTCGCTTCTTCGCCGGCCAGAAATTCTTCGACAACAACGCGATGTCCTGCTTCGCCGAAGCGGTTGCCGAACAGCATGTCCTTTATTGTTGCGATGGCTTCGTCTTCAGTTCGGGCAACGGTGACGCCCTTGCCGGCGGCAAGGCCGTCGGCCTTGATCACGATGGGGGCGCCATGCGCGCGTACGAAGGCCGCGGCAGGCTCAACCTCGGTGAAGACCTTGTAAGCGGCGGTGGGAATGCCGTGGCGGCGCATGAAATCCTTGCTGAAGGACTTCGATCCTTCGAGCCTCGCCGCGGCCTGCACGGGGCCGAAGCATGGCAATCCCCTTTGCTCGAAATAGTCGGTGACGCCGGCAACCAGCGGTACCTCCGGGCCCGCGATGGTAAGAGCCACATCCTGTTCCCGGGCAAAATCGGCCAGGGCGGCAAAATCCGTTACTTCGATGAGGATGTTCTCGACCTTGGGTTCCGTTGCGGTGCCGCCGTTTCCCGGCGCCACAAACACTTTTTCCACCTTGGGCGATTCGGCGCATCTCCACGCCAGGGCGTGTTCTCGTCCGCCGGAACCGATTACCAATACCTTCATCAGTCTTTTTTCCTCAATGCCGAAAGTGGCGTATGCCGGTGAACACCATTGCCATGCCGTGTTCGTCGGCGGCGGCGATCACTTCCGTATCGCGCATTGAGCCGCCGGGCTGGATCACGGCGGTAATACCGGCGGCCGCTGCGGCGTCGATGCCGTCCCGGAACGGGAAAAAAGCGTCCGACGCCATCACCGAGCCGGCCACTTCAAGGTTCTCGTCGCTGGCCTTGATTCCAGCGATACGGGCGCTGTAGACGCGGCTCATCTGGCCCGCGCCGACGCCTATGGTCCTGAGTCCGCGGCAATAGACGATGGCGTTTGACTTGACGTATTGCGCCACGGTCCAGGCGAATAACAAGTCCCGCATCTCGCTCTCGTCCGGCGTCCGCCGGCTGACCACGTTGAGTTCGTCTTCGCTGACTTCCTGCAAGTCGGCGTCCTGCACGAGCAGGCCACCGTTGACGCGTTTCAGATCCTGTCCGGCCGGGCGTTGTTCGGGCCATTGCCCGCTGGCCAGCACGCGGACGTTCTGCTTCGCGCTCGTGGCCGCCAACGCCGGTTCCGACACCGAAGGGGCGACGATCACTTCACTGAATTGCTGCTCGACGATGCAGGCGGCGGTTTCCTCGTCAAGCTCCCGATTGAAGGCGATGATGCCGCCGAAAGCCGATGTCGGATCGGTCTGAAATGCCGCCTGGTACGCCGCCAGAGGAGTTTCCGCCACGGCTACCCCGCAAGGGTTGGCGTGCTTGACGATCACGCAGGCGCTGTCGCGGAAGGACTTGACGCATTCGAGGGCGGTATCGGCGTCCATGATGTTGTTGAACGAAAGGGTCTTGCCTTGCAATTGGGCGGCGCCGGCGATGCTGCCCGCGGGCGGTTCGCGGTCGCGATAGAAGGCGGCCGCCTGGTGCGGATTTTCGCCATAGCGCAATTCCTGCTGCTTGCGGAACTGGCTGTTGTATGTGCGTGGAAATCCATTGGCCGCGCCGTCCGCGGAGACCCGGGCGCCGAGGTAATTCGCGATCATGCCGTCGTAGGCGGCGGTATGTTCGAAAGCCGCAACCGCGAGTTCAAATCGTGTAGCCTGGTCGAGCGAACCCGCGCCGGCTTCAAGAGCGGCGACCAGTGGCTCGTAATTCGCGGGATCCACTACGACAGCGACAAAGCGGTGATTCTTCGCCGCCGCCCGCAGCAGGGTCGGGCCGCCGATATCGATGTTCTCGATGGCTTCGGCAAGTTCGCAATCCGGCCGGCTGACGGTCTGCTCGAAGGGGTAGAGATTGGCCACCACGAGGTCGATCGGCGGAATGCCGTGTTGCTCCATGACTTCAAGATCTATATCGCGCCGGGCGAGAATGCCGCCATGCACTTTGGGGTGCAGGGTCTTGACGCGACCGTCCATCATTTCCGGAAAGCCGGTGTAACTGGAAATTTCGACCGCCGCGATTCCGGCTTCACATAGCATCCGGTGGGTGCCGCCGGTGGAAAGTATTTCAATGCCCAGCCGATCTAGCGAGGCGGCGAATGGCACGAGGCCGGTCTTGTCGGAAACGGTTATCAGCGCCCTGCGAATCGGGGCGGAATCTTCTAATGTCATGGGTTTGCGTGCTAGATGAGACCGTATAACTTGAGACGGGCGCGTAGCGTACCACGGTTGAGGCCGAGCATCACGGCGGCCTTGCTCTGGTTATTGCCCGTGCGCCGCATGACGTTGACAAGCAGGGAGGACTCGACTTCGGACATTACGAGCCTGTGCAGATCGGTCACGGATTCCCGATCCATGTTCTCAAAATAATGATCGACGGAGTTATGCACCTCATCGCGCAAATCGCCTCCGGCTTGTTTCATGCTGAGCCTGCATTTTTGTCCGCTTGGTTTTCTTGTTGGATGCGCGGAGAAGATCGGACTTTGTTGTAGTCCCGATAATAGCCTCACGGCCCGGATTGCGAAAGGGGGAAATCGATCGTTCAAGGCGCCCGGAAGGAAACTTCGTAATTTACCGCCTCGGGGCCCGGATTCATGAGTTCGAGTTCAAACTGGACTGGGGAATCCGGAGGCATCAGGTCCAGGGCAAGCAAGCCCGGGGGCAGATATTCGCCGGGCGCGAATTCGCGCACGGCGACGGTGCGGGCGTCGAGCGAAGTGAATCGAAGCACGACTACGGGAAAGGGCTGCGGAAAAGGGGCGGCATTGTGAAATTGGGCAACCAGCAAGTAGGCGTCGGGATAATCCGGATGGGTCCGCAGGGCCGTGTTGTCGTTGCGTAAGCTGCTTGCGCGGGAATATGTCGGCAGTTCACAGCCGGCCAGTACGCAAATCCGGGCGTAATGGGGCCGCAGCCAGTCAACCTGGCTGTATACGGGCATGTAACGCCAGAGATATTGCGCCGACAATAGCAACAGCAACATCAGCGCCAACGTCGTCTTGCCGGTGAAAGCGATCCAGTTAAAGGATTTTCCGGCCCGCAGGTTCGATGTGGGCCGCAGTTGCCCCAGAGCCTCGTGCCCGTCTTCCGGCAGAACTTCGAGTCGGGATTCGAATTCAGGCAGCGCCACGGGTTCCGCAAGAGTTACGTCGTCCGAATCATTCTTCCTGGCTGGAGGCGCCTGCGTCGTCCCCGTGGGGGCTTGACCGATGAAGACCGAATCCGCCGGATCTGAATCCTCGCCGGGTTCGACCAGGTTGTCCGCGGCTGGAAAAACGCGCAGGCATGCGCCGCAGCGCGCCAGACCCCCGGAGGACTCAAGCTGCCGCTGGCTGGTATTGAAAGTTGAGCTGCAATTCGGGCAGCGTGTGACACTCAAATTCATAAGAAGCGGGAATTCCACTACAGCGCTGTATTGGTGTCAAACAAGGGTTTTCGGCCTTCGAGCAATATCCATTCTTCTTCCGAAATTGCGTGTTCGAAGTCGAAATCCCCATCGTAGGCTTGCCTCAATCGTTTTGCCTGTTGCTTAAGGATTCCGGAAAGAACGATCATGCCGCCCGGTTTGACCAGGGCTGAGAAGCTTTCGCGCAATTCGAGCAGCGGTTCGGCGAGAATGTTGGCAAGCAGCAGGTCGACCTGCAAGGCGGGGAGTTGTTCCGGTGAGACCGTGCTGACCCGGGTTTCGCCCAGACCGTTGCTGCAGCAGTTTTGGCGGCATGCCGCGAGCGCCCGGGTATCGTGATCTACCGCGAATACGGGCCAGGCGCCGAGCAATGCGGAAGCGATAGCGAGAATGCCGGAGCCGCAGCCATAATCGATGACGCTGAGCCCTTCGGGCTGGAGACTTGCAAGCCGGCGCAGGCACATGGCGGTCGTGGGATGGGTGCCGGTGCCGAAGGCCAGACCGGGGTCGAGTATGATATTGACTGCTGACGGATCCGGCGGTGCATGGTTCGACGGGCAGACCCACAATCGCTCGCCGAATTGCAGGGGACGAAAGTCTTCGAGCCAGACGCGCTCCCATTGCTTTTCCGCCAATTGTTCGATTGCCGGTTCGCTGTCGGGAAAGGCAGCCAGCAAGTCCCGGCACAGGCCGTTCAGTTGCGCGTCAAGGGGAAACAGCGCGGTCAGGGTCAGTCGGTTCCAGATCGGTGTGTCGCCGGGTTCGAGTTCAAAAAGTGGTTGTTCCTTGTTTTCGCTTGATGGGTGTCCCATGTCGGCGGGCTCGCCGGCTGCATCGATAAAACTCACCGACTGCGCTCCGCGTCCCCACAGCAATGTTTCCGCGGCTTCGAGATCCCGGCTACTCAGGCGCAACTTCAATTGCGGCCATGGCATCAGCGGGCGAGCTTGCCTTCCAGATAATGAATGTTGTAGCCGCCCTTGCGGATTTCCGGATCGGTAACCAGATTTCGCATCAACGAGGCATTGCTCTTGATGCCGTCGATGAGCAGTTCCTCGAGCGCGATCTGCATACGCTCAAGCGCCTGCTCGCGATCCTGGGCGTGGGTCACGACCTTGGCGATCAGCGAGTCGTAGTGCGGCGGCACGGTATAGCCGCTATAGAGATGGGAATCGACCCGCACGCCCGGCCCGCCGGGGGCGTGAAACAGCGTAACCTTGCCGGGACTCGGCAGAAAGCTGGCTGGATCTTCGGCATTGATGCGGCATTCCACCGAATGTCCGTTAAATGAGATGTCGTCCTGGCTGGCGGACAGCGACTCACCGCCGGCGATCCGCAATTGCTCCTTGACGATGTCGAAGCCGGTAATCATCTCGGTAACCGGATGTTCCACCTGCACGCGGGTATTCATTTCGATGAAATAGAACTGCTCGTCCTGGTACAGGAATTCGAGCGTCCCGGCGCCGCGATACTTCAGCCGCCGGCAGGCGTTGATACAGGCCTCGGCGACTTCCTTCCGCACGGCATCCGGAATACCGGGGGCGGGCGCTTCCTCGATCACTTTCTGGTGGCGGCGTTGCAGGGAGCAGTCCCGGTCGCCGAGATAGAGGGCGTTGCCCTTGCCGTCGCCGATCACCTGCACTTCGACATGGCGCGGATTTTCCAGGTATTTCTCCAGGTAGACCGCGTCGGAACCGAAAAACGACTTCGCCTCGGTGCGGGTGACGTAAATCGATTGCAACAGATTGGTTTCGTGATTGACCACGCGCATGCCACGCCCACCGCCGCCTGCCGCTGCCTTGATCAGTACCGGATAACCTATTTCCCGCGCCAGTTCGAGACTGCGTTGCTGATCGTCGTCGAGGGGGCCGTTGGAACCCGGTACGGTGGGAATACCGGCTTCGCGCATGGTCTGGATGGCGGACACCTTGTCTCCCATCAGCCGAATCGTTTCGGCGCTTGGGCCGATGAAAATGAAGCCGCTGTTCTCGACCTGTTCGGCAAAGTCGGCGTTTTCCGAGAGGAAACCGTAGCCGGGATGCACCGCGTCGGCTTCGCTGACTTCCATGGCGCTGACGATGGCGGGAATATTCAGATAACTTTCGGTGGGGCTCGGCGGTCCGATACAGACACATTCGTCCGACAGTCGCACATGCATCAGGTCGGAATCGGCGGTGGAATGCACCGCTACCGTGCCAATGCCGAGTTCCTTGCAGGCGCGCAGAACGCGCAAGGCGATTTCGCCGCGGTTGGCGATGAGAACTTTTTTCAGCACGGCGGTGTTCCTGAACAATAAAAAAGTGCCTAGACGATCCGAACCAGTGGCTGGCCGAATTCCACCGGCTTGCCGTCTTCAACGAGGATCGCCGCCACTACTCCGCTGAACTCCGATTCGATCTGGTTCATCATCTTCATGGCTTCCACGATGCCGATGACGTCGCCTTCCTTGATCTGTTGGCCGACTTCGACATACGGCTTTGATGCCGGCGCGGGCGCCAGGTAGAAGGTGCCGACCATGGGAGATACCACGAGTTCTCCGGTTTCGGCGGCGGGGGCCGGCGGCTCCGGCTCGGATTCCGCTTTGGCGGACGGGGCAGGCGCAGCCGCTGCAGGGGCAGGCACAACGGCGGCCGGCTGGACTCTCGATGCTCGGCTGATGCGGACTGCTTCCTCGCCCTCCTTGATCTCGATTTCCGCGATGTCGGAAGTTTCAAGCAATTCGATAAGTTTCTTGACCTTGCGGATATCCATATGTGTTCCCCCCGGTTTGCGGTCAGTTCGCCAATTTGCGACAGGCCGCCTGCATTGCCAGTTCATAGCCCTGGGCGCCGAGTCCGAATACGCAACCGACAGCAATGTCGGAAAAATACGATTTGTGGCGATAAGGCTCGCGGCTGAAAAGATTCGACAGATGCACCTCGATGATGGGCACGCCGGCGGCGAGAATGGCATCGCGAATGGCTATGCTGGTATGCGTGAAGCCACCGAAATTAACCAGCATGAAGGCGGTATCGTCGATTCGGGCCAACTGGATCCGGTCGATCAGCGCGGATTCGGAATTGCTTTGCAGGGCGTCGAACTCATGCCCGGCGGCCGTGCATTGCTCGCGCAAGCGGCTGTTGATGTCGTCGAGCGTGTCGCTGCCGTAGATATGCGGCTCTCGATGTCCCAGCAGATTCAGATTGGGCCCGTGCAAGGTCAGGATTTTCGCCATACCAATATTCCCGAACTGTCAACTTCGGCGCTGATCCGCGCCGATTGCATAAACTTCGGCGCATTTTCGCAGAAATTGAGTTGAAGTGCAGTTATTTTCGAAAATCAGAAAGAAGGCAACTCAAATTGCGCCTGCTGGGGAGGATAGCAAAAGCCCCAATCGGCGCAGCCCTGAAACTCGATCAGCAATATGGCGCCTTCCGGAAAGTCCCGGACGATATCGAGTTCCGCCGCCACTTGCCCGTAATACGCGACGATGTCACCGAAAAACTGGTCGGTTTTCGCAAGGCCCGGCGGCAGCCGGAATTCCAGCGGCTGTTCGCCTGCTCCGGTTTGCAGGCGAAAGTCGAACGCGTGGCGATACAGATAATGTTCCGGGGCGGGATCGAAAACGACGCGAAATTCTCCAGGCGCCGCTTCGCTGACATACCAGGGAAAGGCTTCCGCGATCGACAATACGCGTTGATTGTTCCCGCCCGTCGTATCACCGGAACTGACCGGTAATTGCGCCAGCGCCGGGAGCGCCGACAGGGTGAGGATCGTCAGGCCGGCGAGAAAAGCTGTTGTGGAAATGCGCATTTCATGCCGCATGGCGATCGAAGACCAGGCAGGCATTAGTGCCTCCGAATCCGAAGCTGTTGGATAGAATTCGATTCAGCCCTGCTTCATCGCGGCGCTCGCACATGATCGGAAATCCTTCAGCCTGCTCGTCGAGTTGGTCGATATTGATCGACTCGGCGATGAAATCGTTGTCCATCATCAGCAGGCTGAAGATCGCCTCGTGCACGCCTGCCGCGCCCAATGCATGCCCGCTCAAGGACTTTGTGGAATTGATCGCCGGAATGTCCTCGCCGAACACCTCGCGGATGGCGTTCAACTCGGACAAGTCGCCGACCGGTGTACTGGTGCCATGAGTGTTGATGTAGTCGACATTGCCCTGCAGGCCATGCAGGGCCAGCCGCATGGCCCGGGCGCCGCCTTCTCCGGATGGAGCCACCATGTCGTAACCGTCGGAGGTGGCGGCATAGCCGGTCAGTTCCGCATAAATTCGTGCGCCCCGCGCCAGCGCGTGTTCGAGTTCTTCGACAACCAGCGTTCCGCCACCGCCGCCGATGACAAAGCCATCGCGGTCGCGGTCGAAGGCGCGGGATGATTTTTCCGGGACGTCGTTATAGTTGGTGGACAAGGCGCCCATGGCGTCGAACATGTGCGCGAGCGTCCAGTGTTCTTCTTCACTGCCGCCGGCGAACACCAGATCCTGCTTGTTCAACTGAATCAGTTCGGCGGCATGGCCGATGCAATGGGCGCTGGTCGCGCAGGCGGACGATATCGAGTAATTCACGCCCTTGATGCCGAAGGCGGTGGCGAGACAGGCGGATACCGAACTGCTCATGGTGCGGGGCACGCGATAGGGGCCGACCCGGCGAATGCCGCGATCGCGCATGACGTCGAAGGATTCGAGCTGGTCCTTGGGCGAGCCGCCGCCGGAACCCATCACGATGCCGATCCGCTCGCTGGAAATCTCGCTGTTCTCAAGACCGGCGTCGGCAATGGCCTGTTCCATGGCAATATGGCCATAGGCCGCGCCTTCGCCCATGAAGCGCAGGAACTTGCGATCGATCCGCTCTTTCAGATCGATGTCGATGCGCGCGCTGACCTGCGAGCGCATGCCCATTTCCGCATAATCGGGGTTGAATCTGATGCCGCTGCGGCCTTCCCGCAGGGATTGCAGCACCGAATCCTTGTCGTTGCCCAAGCAGGAAACGACACCGATTCCGGTCACTACGACGCGTCGCATATGTTCCTCGTGGATTGGTCGTTATTGGAAAGATTGTTCAGGTGTAAACAGACCTACTTTTAACCTCTTGGTTGTATAGACAGTCTCGCCATCCGCCGAAACGGTGCCATCGGCGATACCCATTACCAGGCTTCGGTTGATAATCCGGCTGATGGAAAGATCGTATTGCACCTTTTTGGTGGTGGGCAATATTTCTCCAGTGAATTTTACCTCACCCGAGCCCAGCGCACGACCCTGGCCGGGGTGGCCGGACCAGCCGAGAAAGAAACCTACAAGCTGCCACAAGGCATCGAGACCGAGGCAGCCGGGCATGACCGGGTCGCCGGGGAAATGGCAGGGAAAAAACCAGAGGTCGGGTCGAATATCCAGTTCCGCGCTGATAGAGCCACGTCCAAATTCCCCACCCTGCTCATTGATTTCAGTGATGCGGTCGAACATGAGCATATTGCCGACCGGCAACTTGGCATTGCCCGGGCCGAACAGTCTGCCATAGCCGCAATCGAGCAATTCCTCGTAGTCGTAGGATTGCTTCTTTACAAAATCACTGTTCGATCGGGGTGTTGCGGACATGCGCGCCGTTGCTTCATTTCGAGGCTGCGAGTTTATCCTGACCTGTTCGAATAATCGACATCTAATTGATTTCCGCCGCAATTGCCCGGAATCGTCGCGGAATGATTCTGCTATCATGCGCGGCAGCCTTGCGGGTTCCTATCATGTTGATTCCAGTAGTGCTGGCAGGCGGCGCTGGAACGCGCCTGTGGCCTATTTCCCGGGCTGCGCTGCCGAAACAATTCGTGTCGTTTCCCGAACGCGAACACACACTGTTCCAGGAAACGCTGCTTCGTCTCGGCGAACGCGGCACAGCGCCAATCATCGTCTGCAACGAACGTCATCGCTTTCTGGCCGCGGAACAATTGCGCAGCGCGGACATTGCCGGCTCTCGCATCCTGCTCGAGCCGGCGCCACGCAATACCGCCCCGGCCGCGGCGCTGGCGGCGCTCGAAGCCACGGCAACCGATCCCGATGCGGTATTGCTGATTTTGCCCAGCGATCATGCGATCACCCGGCCCGAGCGCCTGCTCGCGGCCATCGGCGAGGCCGAGACGCTCGCCAAAGACGGATATCTGATGACCTTCGGCATCGTGCCGGACGCGCCGGCCACCGGCTACGGCTATATGGCGGCGGGCGAGATACTGGCGCGGTCAACCGCCCGCAATCTCGAACGCTTTGTCGAAAAACCCGACGTCGCCACCGCTGAAGCCTATCTCGCTTCAGGCGATTATCTCTGGAACAGCGGCATGTTCCTGTTTCGCGCCGCCGCTTACCTGGCGGAACTCGAGCGCCACGCGTCCGACGTCTTCGCCGCGTGCCGCCAGGCTCACGCGCGGATCGAGCGCGGCGCCGATTTCAGCCGCTTTCCCGGCGATGCCTTCGCCGAGTGCCGCGCCCTGTCGATCGACTATGCCGTCATGGAGCATACCGACCGCGGAGCGGTGTTGCCGCTCGACGCCGGATGGTCGGACCTGGGCGCCTGGGACGCGGTTCGGGACCTTGCCCAGCACGACGAACAAGGCAATTCACTTAGCGGCGACGTCATCGGCCGCGATCTGAAGGACACCCACATTCAGGCCGGCTCGCGCCTGGTCGCCGCGCTCGGCCTGCGCGACCTGCTCGTCATCGACACCGCCGACGCGCTGCTGGTGGCGGATCGCGCGAGAGCGCAGGAAGTCGGCGAAATCGTGCGTGAGTTGCGGCAACAGGCGCGGAGCGAGGCCGAGCATCACCGCCTGGTCAATCGACCCTGGGGGAGCTTCGAAAGTCTGGCAACGGGCCCCGGTTTCCAGGTCAAGCACCTTGTCGTCAATCCCGGCGCGGCGCTGTCCTTGCAGAAACACGCCCGGCGCGCCGAACACTGGACCGTGGTTCGCGGCCGGGGTGTCGTGACTTGCGATGATCGGGAGTTTACTCTCGGCGTAGACGAATCGACCGTGATTCCGCTCGGCAGCAAGCACCGCCTTCGCAACGACGGCACTGAACCGGTGGAAGTCATCGAAGTGCAGTTGGGCGATTATCTGGGCGAGGACGACATTGTCCGCTACAAAGACGACTACGGCCGGGTGGAGAACTGATGCCGCAAATTCGCAAATGCCTGTTTCCCGCGGCCGGTTACGGCACCCGGTTCCTGCCGGTGACCAAAGCCATGCCCAAGGAAATGTTGCCAGTCGTCAACAAACCGCTGATTCAATATGGCGTGGAAGAGGCCGCTCGTGCGGGCATTTCGGACATGGCCTTCGTCACCGGTCGGGGCAAGCGCGCGCTCGAAGACCATTTCGACATCAGTTACGAACTCGAACGCCAGGTCGCCGGTTCCGAACGCGAGTCCCTGCTGGAGGACATTCGCCGCCTCGTGCGGGATTGCCGTTTTTCCTATACGCGGCAACTTGAGGCCAGGGGGCTCGGGCACGCCATCCTCACCGGCGAGACCCTGATCGGCGATCAGGCCTTCGCCGTGCTGCTGGCGGATGATTTCTGCGTCACCGAAGACGCCGGCGTACTGGCGCAACTCGCCGCTTTGTACGATGAGCATCGATGCAGCATTGTCGCGATAGAGGAAGTTCCATCGGCGGAAACTTCAAGTTACGGAATCATCGATGGTGAAGAACTCGCTCCGGGCCTGTATCGCGTGTCGGACATGGTGGAGAAACCCGAACCCGGAGTAGCCCCGGGCAATCTCGCGGTAATCGGGCGTTACATTCTCACACCCGACATTTTCGACATCCTGCGGAATACCGCGCCGGGTCGAAACAACGAAATCCAGATCACTGACGCTCTCAGAACCCAGGCGCGGCAAGGCAAGGTGCTTGCCTGGCGTTTCCGCGGACGCCGCTTCGATTGCGGCAACGTCGCCGGCTTCATGGCCGCCAACAATTTCATCTGGAACGGGCGGTCGAGCGGAACCGGAGATTCCTGAACACGGAATCCCCGGCCGCGGGACCGCGCCGAACGCCAAACCCTAAAACAGGTACTTCAGCCTCACGTAGGCGGCCCTGCCGAAAATGGAATGCACTTGTCCGTCGTAGCCCGGACGCTGGTCGAATTCCTCGGCGCCGACGGCGTTGGTGCGCAATCCCGGCGGATCTTCGTCGGTGGCATTGATCACGCCCAACTGAATCGTCGCCTCCGAGTCGTTGCCGAGCAGATCGCGAATCGTGTAGGCGACGCTGGCGTCGATCGTTCCCCAGGAGTCAATCTCGGGAATCGGATTGTTCTGGTCGTTGCCGTAACCGTCAATGTAGCGGTAGGTCAGATTGGCGACCAGATTGTTGGATGCGAAATTGGCCCCCGCGTTGTAGCGCATTTCCGGCGTGGGGGCGAAGCCGTTGCGGAAGTTTCGCACACCGAGCTGGTCGCTGAAGCCGCCGCCGGAGTTCACGTCGAAGCCGAGGATGTTGGTGACATTGGTGAACAGTGTGATATTGCCCGCGTCGATGTTCAGATCGTACTCGGCGGAAACATCGATGCCGTCGGTTTGCACTTGGCCAACGTTGACGAAAGCGGCGGCCACGGCCGCCAGTTGTCCGCCGACCCGCGTGATGCGGGGGTCGTTGGCGATACCGTCATCCGCGCAGTCGTCGTTGACGATGGACTGGAAAGACTGGTTCTGCGCGATCACGTCCTCGTAGTCGAAACTCCAATAGTCGATGCTCGCCCGAAAATTGTCGCCTGGATTGAAGAGGATGCCCAGATTGAGGTTTTCCGCGCTTTGCGGGCCGAGGTCGGCGCCGCCGGCCACACGCTGGGTGGTGTTGTTGTCCCTTTGCCCTTGGGGATTTTGCATGTTGCACGACAAGTTGTCGTCGAATGGGTCGTCCAGGGTTCCGTTGGAGGTGGCGCCGGCCAATTGCCTCAGACTGGGCGCCTGGAACGAGGTTCCCCAGGAGCCCCGGAGCGAGATCGAGTCGGATGCGCGAATCTGGGCTGAAATCTTCGGATCCGTCGTGCTTCCGGCCACATCGTAGGACTCGTGCCGCAGGGCGACCTGCAACTCGCCGAAATCGCTGATCGGAATGATGGATTCGGCGAAAACCGACCAGACCTGCTGCTCGCCCGTGGTTCTGAACAACCTGCCCGAACGACGGCCCGCGGTGGTTCCTTCGAGTCCGTCGGGAACGTCGACCAGGCTGAGGTCGCGGTATTGCGCACCGACCGCCAGATAGATCGGACCGGCGTCGGTTTCGATGAATTCGCCCGAGGCGACTCCCTCGATCACCGATTCCCGGGTGCGGGCCGTGCTGACGCCGAAGCCGTCGAACAATGCCTGCACATCGGGATCGTTGCCGGCGACGGAAACTCCGTCCCGCGGCGAAACCAGGGTGGGGCTGACGAGTCGGGTGCCAAACGGATTCCACGCGCCCCGTTGCAACAGGTCCGTATACACATCGGCCACATACTGATGGGGTTCTTCGCGGGTGAACCGGGATTCGGAGAAGGCGTAGTGGCCGGTCGCGGTCCAGGAATTGGCGAGGTCGATGTTGAGGCCGCCCATGAGCCGGTAATTGTTGAAATCCGTGATGACGTCCGCCGCCCCGCCTTCGCCGTTGACTTCCGCGCCGAGCGGACGCGCCTGAATCGCGAGGTCCGCGGCCATGGGACCATGCGCCGCCTCGTTCCAGGCGTTGGGGCCGATATAGCTGATGCCGGTGGAACTGGCCGGATCGTTGACCCAGAAATTGAATGGATGATTTGCCGGCACATGCTGAAAATTGTTGGTGCCGCCGCCGGGGGTCAATTCGATATTGCCGTTTTCGAACACCATGGGGCCCATGGCGTCGCGCACCTGGTTGCGGGAGTAGCCGATTTCGCCGAACAACTGCACGCTGTCTCCCAGTTGATGATCGAATTCCCCGAACAACTGCACCCGTTCCTCTTCGGGAATGATCGAGCGCTGATTGGCGAAGTCCATGCGGCAGCGGTTGCTTTGCAAATAGCCCCCCGCCTCCAGGCAATCGGGGTCCGGATTTCTGCGGCTGCCGGAGGTGGACACCGGCTCGAACAAGCCGTTGCCGTCGCTGTCTACGGCGGCGAAATAAGTGCCCGGCGATCCGTTGCCGGAATCGAGCGAGCCCTCGGTGATGTTGCCGTCGCCGTTCGGGTCGTAAACCCGCGTCCGCAACCAGGGGAAATCGAGCCGGAAATTGCGGTCCTGCTGGTAGTAGGCGCCGTAGAGATTGAAGTGGCCGCTGTCGGTTTCGGTGCCGAAAGCGAAGCCGATGTCCTGTGCATCGTATGAGGCGTTGCGGAAGCCGGCGCTGACTTCAAAGCCCTCGAAGCCTTTGCGGGTGATGATGTTCGCAACGCCCGCCACCGCCTGCGAGCCGTAGGTCGCGGAAGCGCCGTCGGTCAGCACGTCGATGCCCTGGATCATGGTGAAGGGCAGGGTGTTGATGTCGAGGAAATCGGTGCCCGAAGCATTGGCGACGGGAGAGATGCCGCCCCTGCGGCCGTTGACCAGCGTCAGGGTCGAACCGAGTCCGAGCCCGCGCAAGCTGAATTGGGAAGTGCCTTGTTGCGGACCCTGTTCCGACGCGAGATTGGATCCCGAATTCTGCGTGAGATTCTTGAGTACTTCGACGGCCTGCACCGCCCCCGTCGCTTCCAGTCCTTCGCGCTGCAGGGATTGGACGGGAGAACGCCCGTCGAATATGTTCTGCCGGCGGATCAATGATCCGGTGACGACAATTTCCTCCAACTGGTTGGCTCCGGAATCCTGGGCCTCGGCCTGCGACGCGGCCGAGACCGCCGTCAACAGCGCGATGGTCGATGCCAGCACATCGCGCCTGATGTTCGGAAAACGGGTTTTCATTTGTGAAACTCCCCTGATTGAATTCGATGAATATGCTTGTTTTGCACCAAGCCCGAGCGTGGCATTTTGCCCACCGATTCTTTCAGTTAGCTTTCGGCGGCCGCGTGAAACAGAAAAAATTTTACTTTTGGCATCGTCTTGCGCAGACTCCGGCCATGTTTGAATTCGGCTCGCGGCGGAAAAAACCCGGTGTTCGGATGAGCGCGCGGACGCGCGCCGCGCTGTTTCTCGCCGTGTTGTGCTTTGCCGGCGGCGCGTTGGCCGCTGAAAGAATCCACTTTCTGATCCCCGGCGGCGCGGGCGGCGGCTGGGACGCGACCGCCCGCGGCGTCGGCGATGTGCTGGCGAGAACCGGGCTGGTCGGGGCCGTGTCCTATGAGAACATGTCCGGCGGCGCGGGCAGCCAGGCTTTGGCCCATTTGATCGAGACCGCGGAACGACAGGCCGACACCCTCATGATCTCGTCGTCGCCGATCATCCTGCGCTCGCTGCGAAGCATCTATCCGCAATCTTTCCGGGATCTCAGCGCCGTGGCTACGGTTGTCGCCGATTATGGCGCCCTGGTCGTGCGCGCCGATTCCCCATTCGAAAATTGGGCGGATGTGATCGAAGCCTTCGCCTCCGACCCGCGCGCGGTGCCGATCGCCGGCGGCTCGTCAATCGGCAGCATGGATCATGTTGTCGCGGCGCTCGCCTTCCTCAATTCGGGCACGGATCCGAAGCGGCTCCGCTACATTCCATACGGTGCGGGAGGGCGGGCCATGGTGGGATTGTTGTCGGGGGAAACGGGAATGCTGTCGACCGGTTTGAGCGAAGCGATCGCCTTGGCCGACCAGGGCGAGGTGCGCATTCTCGCGACCACCGCGCCAGCCGACCCGGCGCGCGATGCCGTCTGGCCGAGTCTCGCCAGCCAAGGGGTCGATCTGGTTTTCGTCAACTGGCGCGGATTCTTCGGCCCGCCGGGGTTGTCCGCAGAACGGCGGGAAGAGTATCGAACGCTGTTCGCGCGAATGTTCGAGCGGGAAGAGTGGCGGCGGACGCTGGAATTGCGGGGCTGGACCCAACTCGATATCGGCGGCGGCGATTTTTTGGAGTTCCTCGACCGTCAGGAAGAAGAAATGCGGCAATTGCTGCGGCAACTCGGCATGATACGGTAACGGGAATTATTCCGGGATGAACTTTCTGAGTCGCAAGGACAAGATCGGCGCCGCGCTCCTGCTCGCGTTTTCCTTGATTTATCTTCGTTTCGCTTTCGACATTCCAACGAGCGAATTGCCGGAATCCGAGTTCTTTTCCGCGCGCACCCTGCCTTTCGCCCTGTCCGCCTGTTCGATCGCCGTGTCAATGACGATTCTGCTGCGCCGCTCTCCGGAGCGCGAAGGCGAAGGACCGGCCACCGCTTTGCGGAATCTGCACTGGGCTCCCGCCGGCGGACTTGTGCTGGCGATGCTGGCGTACTCGATGCTGTTCGGCGCGCTCGGTTTCCATCTCGCCACTTTCCTCTTTCTGGCCGCGGGCTTTCTCATCATGGGCGAGCGGCGATTGCTACTGGTGGCGGGCTTGTCGCTTGCGCTGGTGTTCGCCACTTGGCTGATCACATCGGTATTGTTCGGCATGTACATCGACAGCGGAGATCTCATCCGCTTTTTGTTTCCCGTCGAAGCGGGCGTGGCGGAAAATGCTTGAAGGATTGCAAATCGGCCTTTCCACGGCCTTGACTCCGGTCAATCTGGGCATGGTCCTGCTCGGCTGCTTCGCCGGGACTTTCATCGGCATGTTGCCGGGGCTCGGTCCCGTTTCGGCGATCGCCCTCATGATTCCCGTGACCTACGGTCTGGACCCGTCCTCGGGCATGATACTCATGGCCGGTGTTTATTATGGCGCGGTCTTCGGCGGTTCCACGTCGGCGATATTGATCAACGCGCCGGGAGTGTCGGGGGCGGTCGCCACGGCTTTCGACGGACACCCGCTCGCGATGAAGGGAAAAGCGGGCAAGGCTCTCGCCATCGCCGCCTACGGCTCTTTCGCCGGGGGCACCATCGGCGCGGTCTTCCTGTTGCTTTTCGTGCCGGTGCTGGCGCGCGCGAGCCTGAGTTTCCATTCCTCCGATTACTTTGCGCTGATGTTGTTCGGTTGCACGGCGATCGCGGCGTTTTCCGGCAAGGGCCAGGTGATGAAGGCGATGTGCATGACCCTTCTGGGTTTGATGCTGGCGACCGTGGGAGGGGATCCGTCGGGAGTGCAGCGCTTCACTTTCGGCATCACCGATTTCTACGACGGCATCAGTTTTCTGCTGTTGTCGATGGCGACCTTCGCGCTTGCGGAAGCCCTCATGGTGGTGCTCAAGGGCGCGCATCGGCGCCGCGACAATGATGTCGCGGCGGGCGGCGCCGAGCGAATCGGCTCGCTCGCGCTGAGCAAAAGCGAAGTAGGGGAAGTCGCGCCGGTAATCGGCCGTTCGTCGGTGCTCGGATTTTTCGTCGGGATACTTCCCGGCGCCGGCGCCACCATCGCCTCGTTTCTCGCCTATGGAATGGAGCGCAGTATCGCTCCGGCACGCGCCAAGAAAGAGTTCGGCCAAGGCAGCAAGCGCGGGCTCGCGGCGCCGGAAGCTGCGAACAACGCCGCGTCCACCGGCTCGTTCGTGCCCTTGCTCACACTCGGTGTTCCCGGTTCGGCGACCACCGCGATCATGCTTGGCGCGCTGCTTTCCTACGGCGTGCAGCCGGGCCCGAGGCTGTATGTGGACCATCCGGATGTCTTCTGGGCGGTAATCGTGTCGATGTACTTCGGAAACGTCATTTTGCTGGTGTTGAATCTGCCGCTGATCCCTTTCATCTCGCGCCTGTTGCTGCTGCCGCGCCGGTTGTTGACGCCCATGATCCTATTTTTCTCGCTGATGGGCGTGTACCTGGTTTCATTCAACACGCTCGACCTCACGCTCATGGTCGTCATCGGCGTGGTCGCCGTGGTGGTGCGGCTGCTGGACTTTCCGGTGGCGCCCATGTTGCTGGGTTTCATTCTTGGCGGAATGATGGAGGAAAATCTTCGGCGCGCCCTGTTGATCTGGGATGGATCCTGGGAATTCTTGTGGCAGCGGCCGATTACCGCGGCCATAATGGCGATTACGCTGCTTACACTGCTGTTGCCGGTGATCCTTGACCGGCTCGCGCGGTGGCGCGCCGCGAAAACGAATGAAAGCTAGTTGAAAGAGTTGCATTGATACGCTGGGCAGGCAATGAAAATCCGCTATTGGAGTGTCTGCGACAGATGAAAAGAGCAAAGCAAAGTTACTTACGGCTCCCGCTTGCGGCGCTGATGGTTGTATCCGTCGCCGTTTTCGGCGGCTGCCGGCCGGAGAATCCCGCGCCATCGGCGAATGCCGCGGGCGGTACCGTCAAGGTTGTGACTTCGGGAGGTTTTGCTGCGGCCTACGATAAACTCGCGCCTTTGTTCGAAGCGGAAGCGGGCATGTCGTTGGTCACCGAGTACGGCGCGTCCACGGGCGGCGCCTACGATTCGATTCCGATGCGGCTGGACCGCAACGAGTTGTTTGATGTCGTCATCCTGTCGCTTCCCGCGCTGAACGATCTCATCGCCGCGGGCAAGGTTGAACGGGAGTCGCGCAGGGATTTGGCGAGTTCCCGCATCGGCATGGCGGTTCGCGCCGGGGCGGAAACGCCGGACATCGGCACCGTGGAAGCCTTTGTCGAGGTGCTGCGCGGGGCCGAATCGATCGGCTATTCCGCGAGTGTCAGCGGCACTTACCTGTCGCAATCCCTATGGCCCGAATTGGGTGTCTGGCCGGAAATCGAGCCCAAAACCGTGCGCGTCGTGGGCGAGCGGGTCGCCGCCGTGGTCGCGCGCGGGGATTTGCAAATCGGATTTCAGCAAATCAGCGAAATTCTTTCGATTCCGGGTGCGGAATTCGCCGGCCCCATACCGGAAGAATTGCAGCGGGTGACGATGTTCTCGGCGGGAATTCCCGGCAATGCCGAGAACAGCGCAGGCGCCCGCGAATTGCTCGACTATTTGAGCTCGGAAGCGATTGCGCCGCGGATTGCGGCAACCGGGTTGGAGCCGGTCGCCGCCTTCGCCGTGGATTATCGGGCGAATGATTGAGTGAAGCGCCGAATCGACAATCCAACCATGCCGGCCCGGCTCGCCGCCGTCGTATTTTGCGCGCTGTCGGCGCTGTTTCCCGCGGGTGCGGGCTTCGCGCAGGATATTTATCCGGATGCGCCGGTCACCGTGGTGGTCGGTTTCGGCATCGGCGGCAGCGTCGATCGGATGGCGCGCTCGATGTCCACCTATCTGGCGCGGGAACTGGGCCAGCCCGTCACCGTGATCAATCGGATGGGAGCGGGCACCTTGCTCGGCGCGAACTATGTGCTGAGCCGTCCCCATGACGGCTACACCGTGTTCGCCTCCGCTTTTTCGCCATACCTTTCGAACACCATCCTGGAGGGAAACGCGGATTACGGCATTGACGACTTCGCCTACCTGAACTTTCAGTGGTTCGATGAAGATCTGATCGCCCTGAACAAGGATTCCCGATTCATCGGCATCGAAGACCTGTTGCGCGGGGTCCGCGAACGGCCCGGCACCGTGCGCGCTTCCGTGGTCAGGGGTTCGGCCGGGCATTTGATGGCGAAAGTGCTGCTTGAAATCAACGGCATCCCCCAGCGGAATCTCAATCTGGTCACCTACAACAACGGCGGAGCCGCGCGGGCGGCGGTCGCCGGCGGAGTCGTCGATTTCATCGTGATCAGCGCCCTGGGCACGGAGAGCATCCGCGAGTACCTGCGGCCGCTCGCCATTGTCAGCAACCGCCGGCATCCGAATTGGGACGTGCCTTTGTTGAACGATGCGCTGGAACCGCTTGGCGTCAGCGCCCCGGTCCTTCCCGGCAGCATCCGCGGATACGCGACTTCCGCCGAGTTCAAACGCCGTCATCCCGAGCGCTTCGAAATACTTGCCGACGCCATCAGGCGCTCGCTGGAGAATCCGGAGTTGCGGGAACTGCTGGAGCGGTCGGAGATCGGCTATCGCTGGACCGGGCCGGAAATTTCGGCCGGGCTCATGCGTTCCAATTTTGAAACTTTCAGAAATTATTCCTATTTGCTGGAGTTGTGAACGCCGTGAAGAACTTGAGCGCGCACCAATTGGTGGATCTGTTCGTGCTGCTCGCCCTGGGCGCCTTGGCGGGCTGGTACCTGTGGAGCGCGTACTCGGCGTCCGCCCACATTTTCAATTTGATCCTGGTATTGCCTCTCACGGTAATCATTCTGACCTTGTGCGGCGCGGCCTTCGTCGGTGAACTGATCGCGCCCACGCCCGTCGAGCCCGATCTGGAAAGCGTGCGCGGCGTGGCGCCGGCGATTCTGCTGTTTTGCGGCTATGTGCTCAGTTTGAATTGGCTGGGATTCGACGTCGGCACCTTTGTTTTCGTGCTGCTGTTCCTGCTCGCGCACGGCGAGTCGCACTGGTATTGGGCGGTGGCCTATGCGCTGGTTTTCGCGTGCTGCGTTGCGCTGTTCTTTTCCATCATGTTGCCCTATCCCATGCCGATGCTGTTGCTGCGGGACGGGTTCTGAGGAAGACCGATGCTGGATTTCACGGCTTTGAGCGCGGGGCTGTCGCTGCTGGTTTCCGGAATCGAACCGTGGATGGTGGTAATTCCGGGAATTCTCATCGGCCTGACTTTCGGCGCCATACCCGGGCTGCAGATCTCCATGGCCATGGCGATTTTCCTGCCCATCACCCTGTACATGGACTTTATGCAGGCCATGCTGTTTCTCACCTCGATTTTCACCGGGGGAGGATTCGGCGGCAGCATTCCAGCAATTCTGATGAACATACCCGGCACATCATCGGCCATTTCCACGGCCTTCGACGGCTATCCGATGTCGCGCAAGGGCGAGCACAACACGGCGTTGGGCGTGGCCTTGGGCGCTTCCTGCCTCGGCGTGCTGATCGGATACGGCGTGCTGTTGCTGTTGATCAGGCCGGTTTCCGAACTGGTGCTGCGGATGGGGCCGGCCGAAATGGCGGCGGTTATCCTGTGGGGCATCATGCTCATCGCCAGTTTGAGCGGGAAGCGGATGTTGAAAGGCGTGATCGCCGGGCTGACCGGACTTATGCTCGGCACAATCGGCTACAGCGAGGCTGGCGTGCCCCGCGGCACCTTGGGCAGCGATTATCTGCTCGATGGCATACCCGTGATTCCGGCAATGATGGGTATGTTCGCCGCGTCGGAATTGTTCCGGGCCGTCAACAGCCAATATCTGGTGGACGACGCCGCCGCGCGCCGGGTCAGCGTGCGCGAGATTTTCGCCGGCTTCAGAAAAGCGGTGACCTATCCCTGGATCATCGTCAGAGGCAGCATGATCGGTGTTTTCGTTGGCGCGGTTCCAGGCGTGGGCTCTTCCGTCGCCAATCTGCTTTCCTATATCGAAACCCGCCGCGGGGACCGCGACCCGGAATCCTTCGGCAAGGGCAACCCGGCGGGCGTTGTCGCTTCGGAGGCCGCCAACAGCACCTCGGAGGCGGGGTCCATGGCCACCTTGCTGGCGCTGGGCATTCCCGGCGGCGGCGCCACCGCGGTGATGCTCGCCGCTTTCACCATGCACAATATCACCGGCGGCCCCCAATTCATCCGCGAGCAGACGGACATCGTGTACGCCATCATCCTCGCCAATCTCGGTCAGGCCTTTCTGCTGATTCTACTGGGGCTGCTCTATATTCCGGTTCTGGCCAATGTCATCAAGGTGCCCATGCGCTACCTGATTCCGTCGGTGCTGGTGCTCGCAGTCTGCGGTTCGTTCGGGCTTGTGGGCTCGCTGGCGGGTCCGGTAACGGTCATGGTATTCGCCTTGCTCGGCTGGGTGTTCAAGCGCCACGGCTACTCCGTGCCCGCCTGCGTCATCGGCTTGTTGCTCGGCGGCATGGCCGACGAGCAACTGATCTACTCATATCAGATCAGCGGCGGCCAATGGAGTTACCTGCTCGAGCGGCCGGTGGCGATGGCGTTCATCGCGATGCTGGTGCTGTCGCTGTTCGGTGGCCGTCTTGTCGGATTGCTGGAGCGCAAGCTGGCGCACGCTCCCGACAAAAAAATCTCCAGTGCTTGAGACGGCTGGAATTTCGCTTTTGTTGCTGCCGGCAATCGCGCTGCTGGCTTTCGCTACCGGGGTGTTGCATGGCGCCACCGGGGTGGCCGGCGGTGTGGTGATGACTTCGGTGTTGTCCCACATGATCGGCATAAAGCTCGCCATTCCGATCATGACTTGCGCGTTGATCTTCAGTCATTCCTCGCGCGCGCTGATTTTTTGGCGCGAAACCGATTGGCCCGCCGCGCGGCGGGTGCTGCTCGCCGGCTTGCCCGCCACCGCGGCCGGCGCCGCGGTTTTTCCTTTGCTGGAACCCGCAACCGTGGCGACGGTGTTCGCCGTGTTTCTCGCCGTCTCTTTCGGTCTGGCCCTCTGGGCGCGTCGTCGCCGGATTCGCACCGGCCCGAAACTGTTGACGGGCGTCGGCGCGCTCTGGGGCCTGTTCGCGGGGAACGTGGTTGGTCCGGGCTTCTTCCTCTCCCCGTTCCTGCTCGGCGCCGGCATGAGCCGGATGGCCTTCGTCGGCACCTTGGCCAGCGTGACTTTGTGCATGAATATCGTGAAGCTTTCGGTGTTCGGGGCAGCCGCCGTGGTCACGGGAGAATTGCTGCTGGCGGGAGTGTTCGTTGGCCTCATCAGCATCCCCGGCAACTGGGTCGGCGGCAAGCTTTTGCGCGGGACGAACGACAGGATTCATCGTTGGGCGGTTGATATTCTGACCAGTCTGATGATCGCGAATTTCACGTATCTCGCGATTTTCGGCTAGGCGCGGGGCGGTTCCACGGCGCCCGCCGCGGTTTTCGACGTTGGAAAACCGCAGCTTGCGCGCGTTCCTTCGCCGCCTTCGCCACTGTGGATTTCCACTTGTCCCGAATGCGCCCCGACGATTTCCCGCACGATCGACAAACCCAGGCCCGAGCCCGGTGTGGCGCTGTTCTTCCTATAAAAACGGTCCAGCACCTTCTCCCGCTCCGCCGCCTCGATTCCCGGGCCGTTGTCGATTACTTCGACGAAGGATTTTCCATTCCGGACCCGCGTGCGCAAGCGGATTTCCGCGTTCACTCCGGCGTATTTGCGCGCGTTGTCCAGCAGATTGCCGATCGCCTCGAGCAGCAGCAGGCGAATGCCTCCGACGGGAGCGGATTCGAGTTCGAGTTCGAGATTCGCGTCGGGGTGTATTTCGCGGAACGATTCCGCGGCGTGTCTTCCAATTTTTGCCAAATCCAGGCTTTCGAATTGGTGTCCGGTGAGCGCCACGGATTCGGCATAGGTCAGATTCAACAGTTGATTGGTCAGTCTGGCGATGTTCCGGGCGCTTGCCCTGATCTTGCCGACTTCGTTGCGCCGGTCTTCGGATTCGGCGCGGCGCAGGGCGAGTTCGGATTGCGAAAGCAAGGCGGTTACCGGGGTGCGCAACTGGTGCGCGGCGTCGGCGACGAACCGTTTCGTCAGTTCGGAATGCTTCGCCACCCGGCCCAGCAGATGGTTCAATTCCGTGACCAGATCGTTGATTTCCGTTGGAAGTCCGTCGCGGCGCAGCGGAGAGTTGTCTTTCGGGTCGCGCTCTTGAACCGTCGCCCGCAGCCAGCGCAGGGGACGCAATCCGATTGCGACGCCGACCAGCAGCAGGCCCGAGGCCACCGCGATCATCGCGATCAGCCGCAGCATGTTGTTGTACATGATGGATGCCACGTACTCCTCGCGGTCGGAGGTGGTTTGCGCCACAAAAGTCGTCATCCATCCGCTGAAGTCGGGATTGTCGACCAGCGAGGAAGCCGCGATCACGCGCACCGGTTGTTCCAGGTAGCTGGCGTCGTAGAACTGGATATTGCGTTCGAGCACGCGCACTCCGCCGGGGGGTTCGGGCAGGTCCTCGTAGCCCATGACGAAGGCGCCGCCGGGTCCGATCACCTTGTAGTACAGGTTGTCGTTGGTCGTTGTTCGAATCAGTTCGATGGCGTCGTCGGTGAGCAGGTCGCCGCCCGTTGCCAGGGCATGTTCTGAGATGGTCAGGGCCAGGGTAACCAGCAAGCGGTCGAACAGGTCGCGCGAGGTATTGCGTGTGTCGACCCAGGTGCTCAGCAGATGCGCGCCGCTCATGAACAGCAGGGGCACCACCAGCCATGCGAGCAGACGGGCCTGGATTGTGGCCGGAAACTTCATTTCCGCTTCTGGTCCGGTTTTCGCTCCAACGCGTAGCCGAGTCCGCGCTTGGTGCGAATGGTTACATCCGAGTGTTCCAACTTCTTTCGCAATCTGTGGATGTAGAGCTCGATCGCGGGCAATCCCGCCTCATCGTCGAAATTGAAAACATGCTCGAAAATGCGCTCCTTGGTGATGACGGCGCCGCCTTGCCGAATCAGCGCTTCGAGCACGCTCCGCTCGCGCGGAGAAAGATTGAGAACGGTGCCGCCGACGGAGAACTCGCGGCTGTTCTGATCGTAGGCGAGGCCGCGAAAGCGGAGCATCGGCGTGCGGGCGCTTTGCCGGCGTCGCAACAAGGCGCGCACGCGCGCTTCGAACTCGGCCAACTCGAAGGGTTTGGTGAGATAGTCGTCGGCGCCTACGTCCAGCCCGGACACCCTGTCGCTGAGATTGATTCGGGCCGAAACGATCAACACGGGCGTCTGATCGCCGGCGTCCCGAAGTTTTTTCAGCAATTTCAGGCCGTCGTGATCCGGCAAGTTCAGATCAAGAATCAGCAAGTCGTATTCCGAGACGCGGGTGGCGTCGAACAAGCGGCGTCCTTCGGCGAAACGGTCGGTTGTTATCGCCATATCGGCCAGTGACATTTTCATGCACTCGGCGATTTCGTCGTTGTCTTCGATAATCAAGGCTTTCATTGGCCTGCGCAAATTTGTAACGTATCCAGCAAGCGAGCGCGCATTCAATGCGCTGGCGGATACCCAGAGTAGCAAATCGAAGGTGATCGTGATGACCGCGACAAGGCAACTGTTTCGCATCCTGCTGTTGGCCGCGGGTTACATCCATGCCGCCGCCGGCGCCGCCGCGGACTTTCCCGGCCCGGTGGTTGAATGGATAATTCCATTCGCGCCCGATGGAGGGTCCGACACCTGGGCGAGATTCACCGCTCCGTTCCTGTCCGCCGCGCTGCCGGCGAAACCCGGTATTTCCATCGTCAATTCACCCGGGGGAGGCTCCATTCGCGGTGTGAACCGTTACGCGCTGGAGGCCCCGAACGACGGTACCATGCTGCTGGGAACTTCGGCCAGCACACAATTCGCGCACCTGCTCGGAGACCCGAGAGTCAGGTTCGATTACGACGCTTGGGAAGCGCTGATGATCTCGCCGACGGGAGGCGTGGTCTATCTGTCGCCCGACTTGGGTGTTTCGGGGCTGGAAGATTTGTTCGACGGTGGAGAGCGGCGTTTGATGTACGGCAGCCAGGGCCCGACCTCGGTGGATCTCGTCCCGCTGCTCGCCTTCGATTTGCTTGGCTTGGATGTCAGGGCGATTTTCGGCATGCGCGGCAGAGATGCCGGCCGGCTGGCCTTCGAGCGTGGCGAGGCGACGATCGATTTCCAGACCTCCGCCGCGTATTTGGCGAATGTTGCCGCGATGGTGGAGGCGGGCGAGGCGATTCCCTTGTTCAGCCTGGGAGCGCTGGACGAATCCGGCCGACTCGTGCGCGACCCGGTCTTTCCCGAACTCCCCCATTTCGGCGAGGTGTATGAAACCGTTCATGGACGACAACCCGGCGGAGTCGCCTGGGAATCCTGGTTCGCCTTTTTTTCGGCCGGATTCGGCGCGCAGAAATTTCTGGTGATTCGTCGGAAACCGAACCGGAAGTGCTCGCGATGTACCGCGAGGCGGCGCGGGCTGTCATTCGTTCGCCGGAGTACATCGAACAAAAGGAATCGGCTCTCGGGGCCTACGATCAATTGGTCGGACCCGCGGCCCGGCGGATGTATCGCCTGGCGACGACGATTCCCGAGGAGTCCAGGCAATGGATTCGCGACTGGCTGCGGGAAAAGTACGACTTGAGAATCTGACCGGTTCCGCCCGGGATATTGAACCGAGCGAAGCGTTTCTGTAATATCTGCCGTCCTGTTGCGCGGGGACTACAGGACATCGTTCCGGGACGTCTCGCGCAGCTATCCGATCGCAGTGCCGCTATAGCTCAGCCGTGGTAGAGCAGCTGACTTGTAATCAGCAGGTCCCGAGTTCGACTCTTGGTGGCGGCACCATTCAATCCCGTCCGCGGAAAACCGTATGCTGGATGAAAAATCAATTCGGGAACTGGTGGCCGAATACGGCCCCCGCGTAAACGTCGGCCGCCCGATACGGCAGTTGATCGAGGACGGAGAGTTGCCGCGCCTGCGCGGAACCACGGTACAGGAAGGCAAGGTATCCGATTCGGTTTTCGGCGCAGATTTGCGCAGCAGTTGCGGCCGGCCCTTGCGGCTCATGTTCCGCAACAATCGCATTTCCACCCACGACGTAAACCGTGGCGCCATTCCGTTCAAGGACCAGATCCTGGCGTTGAATCACGACCACATGTTGCGCCTGGTGGAGCCCATACTCGGCAGTTCGCAATTCGAAGTCGATGGATTGCATCCGACTTCGACCGTGATCCCCGCCGAAAACCTGCGACTGTTCGGCCTCGAAAACGTCTTGCGGATGTACATGGCGGTTTCGAGCACTTCCACATCGCTCTACCAGCACTGGCTCGCGGCGAAAGAGGAGGGACTTGGCCAATTGACTTACGCCGGCCACGACCTGATCGTCGACGAACTCGAACCCGACGGCCGCCTGCCTTATCTGATGGATACACCGAGTACCAAGGCGGAAGTGGACGCCACCACGGATGCCGCTTCGCTGATCGGCGCCGGGGTGTGCACGGCGGGGCAATACGCCCATATCCGCAACGCCAGCCTGATGGCTTTTGGCCTGGTTTCCGGTTATCTGGCCCGCAAGGGCATGGTGCTGGTGGACACCAAGACGGAGCACGGACTCAATAGCGACGGAGATATCGTCGTCGCCGACGAATTGTTCACCATGGATTCGAGCCGCTTCTGGAAACTGGATGAGCGTGGCGAGATTCTCAGGCGCAACGGCAAACCGGTTTCCTTCTCCAAGGAGTTTGCCCGTGGTATGGTGAAAAGCCGCGACCAGCAGTTCACCGAAGAGCAAGCCAACGAGATCGCCGTTCGCTATATCGGCGGCGTGCAACATCTTACCGGCAACTCTTTCGAGCCCGACCTGCGACCCCGGGATCAACGTATCGTCGAATCGACCAGACTGATACTCGATGCGCTATTGTGAGCCGACCGAGATGTTTCGGACGACCGCCCGAACAATACTGGTCCTGTTCGCCGGCCTGACCGCCGCCTGTGCGCCGGACCAGCCTGTGCAGGCGCCGCCACCGGCATCCGTCAGCGAAGCGGAGTATCAGCGCGCGGAGCGGATGCTCGGCCCCAATACCGCTCCCTTGCTTTCCGGCCACATCGTCGCGCACTACTGGCAGGAAAACGATCTGCTCGTCTACCGTCGCTCGGACCTGGGCGCGCAAACTTACATGCTGTTCGATCCTGCCACCGGCCAGCGGCGGGAATTGCTCGACAACGACCGTCTCGCGGAATCCCTGGGTGGCCTGCTTGGGCGCGAAGTCGATTCCCGTGAACTGACGCTTACCGGCATTCGCCTGACGGCTGACGGCGAACTGCTCAGTTTCAACTTCGATGGAAGCCGTTATTCGCTGGCGCTGGAAGAGGATTACGCGCCGCGGCAACTGGAACGCGACCCTCCCGACGAGTTTCTTTCCCCGGACGGCAGCCGCGCGGCATTCATCCGCGAACACAACCTGTGGGTGCGCGATACAGCCACCGGCGAATTGACCCAGTTGACCTTCGACGGCGTGGAAAATTACGGCTACGCCACCGACAACGCCGGCTGGATTCGCGGCGACGGCCCGGTGCTCAATTGGTCACCGGATTCGAACAAGATCGCCACCTTCCGTCACGATGGGCGCGAAGTCGGCGATTTCGTACTCTGGGATACCAGGGTCGGACGCTCCGAAGTCGACATATGGAAGTATCCGCTGCCGGGCGACCAGCATATTTTCATGATCGAACGGCTGGTGATTCATCTCGATCCGGAGCCGCGCCTGGTGTTCCTCGACATGCCGCCCGACCCCCATCGTTCGACCACGAGCGATCACGTCGTCGGCGACGGCGGAGTTTTTCTCGACACGCAATGGAGCGCCGACAGCGAACGCCTCGCCTTCATTTCTTCATCCCGAGATCACAAGATCGCCCAATTGCGCGTCGCCGACATCTACGACGGCAGCGTTCGGGACGTATATCGCGAGGAATCCGAAACACATTACATGGCGGGCTTCATCGGCGAAAACTGGCGGGTGCTGCACGAGCGCGGCGAGTTCATCTGGTTTTCCGAACAGGACGGCTGGGGCCACTTGTACCTGCACGATCTGGCGAGCGGCGAGCTGAAAAACCGCATCACCGAAGGCCCATGGCTGGTTCTCGATATCCAGCGGGTGGATCCTGAGTCGGGAAATATCTGGTTCCTGGCCTCGAATATCGAAAGCAGAGACCCTTACTTCTACCATTTGTTCCGAGTCGGCCTCGACGGGGAAGGGCTTGAGTTGCTCACCCCCGAGGCGGCGCATCACGAAATCAGTTGGTCGAATTCCGGCGAGTACTTTCTCGATACCCGGTCGACGCCCGAAACCCCGCCGGCAACGATTGTGCGAACGCTCGATGGCGCCGAACTCGCGACGCTCGAAAACACGGACATCCAGGCATTGCTCCTGGCCGGCTGGAATCCGCCCGTGCCGTTCACCGTCAGGGCCAGGGACGGCGTTACCGATCTGCATGGCCTGATGTATGTGCCGACGATGCTCGACCCCATGCGAAGCTATCCCGTACTTAATTACCTGTACCCGGGCCCGCTCGGCTCCAGCGTCGGCACACGCCGCTTCCTGCCCTCGCGGGGCGACAAGCAGGCGTTGGCGGAACTCGGCTTCGTCGTCGTTGAAGTCGACGCCATGGGCACGCCGGGCCGCTCCAAGGCCTTCCATGACATTTATTACGGCAACATGGGCGACAACGGCCTGTCCGACCAGATCGGCACGATCCGCCAACTCGCCGAGCGGCATCCCTGGATCGACCTCGACCGGGTCGGCATCTGGGGCCATTCCGGCGGCGGTTTCGCGTCCACAGCCGGCATATTGCGCTATCCGGACTTCTACAAGGTCGCCGTATCCAGCGCCGGCAATCACGACAATCGCAACTACGAGGACGACTGGGCCGAGCGCTGGCAGG
The DNA here is from genome assembly GCA_963666325.1 of Pseudomonadales bacterium. GTDB lineage: Bacteria > Pseudomonadota > Gammaproteobacteria > Pseudomonadales > Pseudohongiellaceae > UBA9145. The sequence continues at coordinate 2,319,551 of OY762706.1, read as the reverse complement.
GCCTGCTCGAATACAGCGGCGAGACCGACCCGGTGCGGGGCTACTCACTGTCCAACTACGACAACCAGTCAAACCCGCTGTTAGCAGGAAACCTGCAAGGCAAATTGCTGCTGGCCCACGGCCTCATGGACACCAATGTGCATCCCAACAGCACCATGCTGCTGGTAAACGCCCTGATCGAGGCGGAAAAGGATTTCGACCTCATCGTCCTGCCGAACTCCGGCCACGGCTTCCTCAATTCTCGCTGGTTCATGAAGCGCCGCTGGGACTATTTCATCGAACACCTGCAGCAGCGCCGCCCGAACGCGCAGTTTCGATTCGGGGAAAACATCCCCTGAAGATAGCGAAGACAAGCAAAAACCCGGGCAGAACAGCCGCAATATCGCAGATTTACTTGCCTCGCCCGGAACCGAGGACATCGTATTGCCGATCCCGGATCGCAAGGATTTTCCCTGTTCAGTTCGTCGCGCCCTACTTGAAACAGAACTCCAAGAGCAAGGCCAATAGTAGATTAGGCGAATTGGCTGTATCAGAATCAATTGCTTCTGGCGACCGATGCCGTTCCACCGAGCATAACAATCATCTTCGGTTTCGAATTCCTCGAATGCCTGGAACTGAAGAAGAGGTTTCCAGTTACAGTCTTTGCGCCGGCTCTTGGCAAGGTTCAACAGTCAATGCCGCTTCAAGAGCTTCTGCCATGCGCTCGTCGAGGACGATGCGTTCCTGCTCAAGCCAGAGACCACGCGCGGCGAGTTCACGAACCAGGACAGGGGCGAAGTCCAGGTCGAGGTCACAGGGCCAAGGGGCTCGGAGTCCGCACACGTCCGCGAGCTCGAACCAGAAATTGGGAAGAAACCACTTTAAATTCGGCGCCTGCCTGCGCAAGTGCAGCATGATTCGCACTCCGTTTGGATCTAGGTCACCAAAGTGCAGGATAGGAACGCCTTCGATACGATCGAACAAGTGACGGACGGCAGCGGTGTCCCAACCCGGCACGTGGGCCACAAGCCAGCCCTGGGGAGGGTGCAGGTCTCGCCACGCCCCCAGGTTCTCAACGAGGAGCACGGCGCGAATGGTCCCCACAAAGGCCAGACCATCGAGCAAAACTCGCTCCGGGATCGATACCTCGCCAAGCACCGCCGCGATCCCGCTGAGGTCGACCACCCCATTTGCAGTCTGTGCCGACAGTCCAGTCGGCGGTCGCAACCTGACGGAGCCGTCATGGGAGGTGTCGGTCCCACCGAGCGCACCTCTTCTAGCTTCCGTGAGAGATGCCTTTGAGTGCGGGGCAGTTAGAGATGCGGCGGTGCGTCGGTTAATACGTTCCGGGAGTTTAGGAATGGCGGCGGCACGTTCCCTATCGAGCAACTGGCCGTAGCCGTCGGGCGTCGGCGCTAGCCCCGCTGCTATCAGGTCCGCGAGCACATCGCGCCACGCTGGCCAGACCCGGTCGATCAAGCCTGCAAGCTCATATCTGCGATCCTCTACCAAACCGATCTCGTCGCGGCGACCAGTCGCCCGTGTCCAGGGAAGATCGGCGAGAGCATCGTATGCCTCCAACTGAGCGCGTCGTTGCTTGAGGCTGCCACGCGAGAGTAGTTCCAATAACGCCAAGCGTGCGTTGTCGCTCTCCCAGATCATGCCTCTGTCCTCGTTCTTCGCCCGCTAACGAGCACCTCTTCGCGCCCGTCTGCATCGACGCGTCGTACCAGGCGATAGGTTGTATTGCCTTCTGCTCTGGCCACCTCTGGCGCGGCGATAAGCAATTGCAGGTCGAGTGTCTGGCACAGGTCGAAGAGGACCCCAAGATTATCGTGGGAGAGGCGGTTGGCCTCGTCAAGAAACAAGAAGCGCAGTGACCCGTGAGCCCGCTTACCGCGCAGCAGATTTGCATCTCGTTCCCATTCTGCGAGCACCACCATCATCAGTGCAGCACCGACGCCGATTGCCTCGCCGGTAGAGAGACGGGTGGGATTCGCAACCTCCCAGTCAGAACCGGCCGCACGACGGACCTCCACCTGCAGGTGGACGTATTCACGATAATCCAGCAGTCGCTGTCCACCGCCGAAGCGCCGGAAGATCTCATTCAAGGCTTCCTCGATAGGCAGGTCTTCCTGGAACAGCAGCCCCTGCACAGCGCCTTTGCGCAGCGCCCGAAGCACCTGCTCCATCCGCTCCACAGACTGAACCCTTACGCGGATCGCCTCGATGCTGCCAAAGCTGACGTCCCCGAGGTTCTGGTTGAGGCGGCTGACTTGGCTGCGTGCCTTGCGGACCTGAACGTCAATCCCGCGGGCGACATCCTCGCTAGCGCCACGGAGATCGTCTTCCTGTCGAGCAAGACGGTCTGCCAACACGGTCAGTTGGTCACGCAGTCGCAGTAATGCTTCTCGCGGGTCATTCACTTCCGCCACCTGCGCTGGCAGACGGCGGCGTAACCAATCGCGCACGGCCAGCCAGAGCTCAAGGTAGACATCGGCAAATCTGACATCGGCACCCGCGACATCCTTGTCGACCTTGGCCAGCAGATCCTGCGCCCTGCGGGCAACACGCAGCCGCTCCACAAGCACTGCCTTTTGCTTATGTGCCTCCTGTACGAGATTAACGTGCCCGCGGATCCCACTAATGTCGCTGTTTTCGGACGAAAGAACGCTGGTGAGCAAATCTCGCTCCGCTGCAGTCTCTCTCAGGCTCTTCCAGCGCTTAAGCGCTGGAAGAGCCTCACGGCGTTCAAGGGTGACCTTCTCCTCTGCCTCATCATACTTCCGTCTAGCTTCCGCCTGCTCGGCATCGAGACGCCCCTTGGTAGTCTTCAAGACATCGAGTTCGGCAGCAATCGACTTCACCTCTTCCTTCAGTCGGTGCAGCGCCTCACGCGCGGCTATTACAGCCTCCTGGGTAGGATTTGGTGTCTCCATCTCCATGAACCGCCGTTCCGCTGCCTGGAGTTGTTCGACGGCCGCACGGCGACGACCATCGGCATTCTGCCATTTGGCTGTGGCGCACTCGAACTCCTTTTCAGCGGACTCAAACGCTGCTTCGGCCAAGTTGAGGGCATGCTCCGCCCGGCGCAGTTGCTCCTTGAGTGCAGGAACCAGAGATTGGTTCGCTTCGAGCTGCGCGGGCGCGTCGTCCCAGCTCAGTGCCTCAACGTTGGCAGTAACAAATTCCATGGCCTCGATAGCGGCATCGAGGCGGTCGCGCTCATCCGAGAGCCGGCTCTGCTCGGTTTTGAGAACCGTAACTTCCGCCTCAGTAAGTGGTGTTCGCTGCAGCACGTTGAGCCTGTCCTCGACCACTCGGGCAGCTGCACTGCACCGCTGAAACTCAGCCTGGGCCGCTTGCGCCGCATCGTGGTCCTGCTTGAGTGTGTCTCGCCGGTGGGCATGGTCTGGGGAATCGAGCAATTCGGCTTTACTGAGCAATCTTCGAAGCGACTCGATGCGTGGTGCAAACTGGCGTGCGGCCTCCCGATGTCGAGCTTCGGCGTCGCGGTGGACTCCCTGTTGCTCTTTGACCGTCGATAGCTGATGAAGGATCGTTGCGAGCGCCGGCGCCGGGTCGCCGCTCAACCACACGGTCTGACCCGCAAGCAGCGCTTCGCCATCCTCCACCAAGCGCTCAACCCGACGTCGTTCAGTCCGAACAGTCTCGATTTGCGCATCTAACTCGTTGGCCTCGGAACGAAACTCCGCCGCGGTTTTCTCGCGCGCCTTCAGACCGAGGCAAGGACGAGTCGGGATTCGCGTTACGCGGATGGCCCGCTGCTCCGAGACTACTACATCATCCGTCTCCGCGCTCTGGTGGGCCGCGCCCGCGCCAAGTCGAGCGGCGTCCTCGTCACGGCTCACAAGCCACACATCGGACAGTGACTCCGAGCGGCCATGTACCTGATTAGCGGCTGTTGCAGGGTCATTCACAACAAGAGCCTGCACCAGTGGCCCTAACCTCGCCTCTAGCACGGCGGCATCTTCGAGTGACGCATCCTCGAATGCACTGGCCAGAAGTTCCGCACCCAAGGCGTCCTTGAGTCGCAGCAACTCGGGATCGAACGGCCCTTCGGCGGCCAGGAGTTCTCGCGCCGCCGATTGAAGACTCTCTCGCCTCTCGACAAGTTCGGATTCGGTTGTCCTAACCTGGGCGAGTTGCCGCACAATAGTCCCGCGTGCGGCTTGAAGCTCTGGTAGCGAAGTCAGGGAGCACTCGAGTTCGTCCGCCAGATGCTTCGCGCGAGTTGCGAGGTCGCGCCAGACCGGTTCGCGATCGCTAAACTCCTTTTGCCGCGCACGTGCAACGTCCAGCGTTCGCTGGCAGTCAGACAGGCCCGCTTGAGCTTCGCGGACTTGGTCCAGGAACCGCTCCCGCTCCTGCTCCACCTGCTCAAGGTGCTCGCTGATCTCGACGCGGGCAGACCGCTGCCCCAAGAGGGATATGCCTATCTTTTCAGCCTGCTCCCTGGCCTTGGCTTGTCGGCCAGCAAGCTTGCGGGCCTCGGCGAGTTCAGCGGCAATGGTGCTTAGGCGCCCGGCCAGCGCCTCTTGATCCCGAAAATGGCGAAGCTGCTGTCGTGCTTTTGGGAGGGCGCCACGCGATTTAACTGTCCCATTTGCCATCAGTTCCAACGCTGCTAGCGCTGTTGCGTGCTCATGCCCGTGCTCATCGGCATCAGCGAGCCGCTGTCTCGCATCGCGCCGAGAACGATCCACTTGCTCAAGTTGCCTTCTATTCTCGGCAATCCGGTCAGCCACGGTACCGATGGCAAGTTCGTCAGCTTTGAGCAGTCGCTCCGCCTCGCCCTTGCGGCGAAGCACTTGTCTATATGCGCCGGCGCGGCGATGAAACTCATCAAGTCCATCCTGAAGGTCTGCGAGGCCCGCGGCAGCGAGGTTGTGACCATCTTGGCAGCGACGCCGAGCTTCCCGTCGCTGCGTTCGTTCATTTTTCCGCGCCGCGCGAGCCTCAGCAGCAATTCGAGTTTCTTCTTCAGCCGAAGACTGGCTCCCGCGCCAGCGCGCCACTTCTTCGGCAGCCGAAAGTGCTTGTTCGAGGCGCCGGAGCCACTCCTCGGCAGTATCGACCTCCGCAGCCAGAGCCTCTTGACGAGTCGTTTTCTTGTTGAGTTTATCGCAGACGCGGGCGAACTGATCCTCGGCGTCTGCAAGCTGCTCCTTTGCTTTGCGTTGTGCTTTCTCAGCCTCGACCAGGCGGCGCTGAAGCTCATCCGCACGCTCGCGGGTCGCGAAAAAGGCTGCGGCAAACATAGTCTGACCGGCCTCGAATACGCCACCAATCTCTCTTTCGAGCCGTTGTGACTCTTGGACCTCGGTGCGCGTTCGTTTGCACGCATCAAGGTTGGCCTTCATGCGCTGCAAGGTGTCGGCCAGCCCGCCTTCTTCCTTTAAGAGGAAGGATCGCAACTCCGATGTCAGCGTACGCGAGATACCACCCGTCATGCTAGTACGCAGCATCTCGTTGAGCTTGTTGCGCTCTCCTTCCGACCCCAGGCGCAGTGGAGCGACACCGTAATCGAACAGAGCGGCGAAGTAGTCACGTGCGGTGCCGAACACCTGCATGCGCCCACCGAGGCGAGCGGCGTTCTCGCGTAACTCGTTCAGTTCGGGAACCGCTTCGTGGTCACCTTGAGAGAGTAAAAGAATGTCTTGCAGGCGAACATCCGCGTCAAGACCCGAAATGACGAAAGGAGTGGGCTCAACAGATGGTTCGCCCTTCCTCTCCAGATGTACGCCCGCTATAAGTCGATGATCCGATGCGAGGGTAAAATCGATGGCCGAATAGGCAGGCCGACCGAGCTCGCCCAGACGCCCCCAGATGCCCTTATCCCCGCCGGTCGCACCGGTCTCTCCGAGATTCGTGAAACGCAGCCGCGACATGTCCGGGAGGAGCACGACGTAGGCTGCGATCATTACCGTTGTCTTGCCAGCGCCATTGGCTCCTTCGAGAGCGGTCACGTGTCGGTCGATGAGATACCGCTCGTAGAAGACTCCCTTCCAGTTAACGAGAACGAGAGCCCGGGCACACGTACGGCTCATCCGCTCACCCCTCGTCCTCTGCGCCATTTCCATCGTCGCCATCCTCTTCATCTGCATCCGCAAGGTTAATCTCACCGCTCTCAATCAGTCTCTCCAATGCGGCTTGCCGGTCGCTAAGGCCACGTACCGGCTCTGCAAATCGCATCAACGCAGGGCGAAGGCGGAGCATTACGTCGTCCATTACATCGATGAATCCAAGATCCGAGAGCCGCCGAAGGGCCTCGGCGACTTTTGTGCGGACTGTCTCGGCGGCGACCCGCTCGTCGAACTTGCGGCGCCTTGGGTTGAGGGTGCGGAAAAGCGTCTCGGTTCCCAATAGCCCCGAGAGCCTCTGCAGAAGCGTCTCGCGCTGTACCATGCCACCGTGCTGCAGGGTGGCAGGGTCAAGGTACATCAACGCAAGCGTCTGGCCGACCAGCATTTCGCCAGCGGACAACTGGCGCCGACCGAGTCGATCTCCCGAAGGTAGGAGATAAAAGTACCCGTCTGCCTGCTGCATCAACTCACAACCGAACCGGCGATAAAATGGCTCAAGATGCTCCAGGGCATCGACCAGATAGTCATAGTCGGACCCGTCGTCTCGCCCGACGTGCCGCCCGCGGCGAAGAGCGAGATCCACCTCGGGAAAGTGCCCGTCGGAAATGACTTCTTCGAGGGACTGAAAACTGGAAGTTGTCACCGTGGCGCCCCCTCTCTCCGCAGGACCCAATCCTCCAGTTCCAGGTTCGGCGCTACGTTCCGCCACGGGCGTTCGTAGGCGCTACGTGTTAGGGGGCTTTTAGCAAGCACATCGGCCACGCGGCCTGTAACGGCGTAGTGTAGGTGGGCAGGAAATTTGGGCAATACCCGCTCGGTAACTTCGGCAAGTGACCCAGCGCCTGCGGCGAGCGTTCCTTCGACCAATGATTCGATTTCCAAGTCCGCATCTTCAAGATCGACAAGATCGAGGCAGACCTCGCGAACCGTGCGTGGCCTTGCCACAGCCGGTCGCTCCACTCGCGACTCGATAGGACGAAACAGTCGGATCGAACCCGCTGCAGCCACCAGCAAGTGAAAAGGCGTTGATGGCCAGTTCGCGATTTGGTCGCGCAGACTTTGGCTCAATGCTTGGTCCGGGTCGAGGCGCACAACGTCGCGAAGGTAACGATGGACATACTGATAGTAATCCGTCCACGCTCGCTGCCTTGCGCCGCCCCAAACTGCGATCCGATCAACATGCTCGATGACGCGTTGCACGGCTGCTTCGGGCTCTGCCTGCTCCGCGCCAGAAGCCAGAGCCTGAATCTCTTGTAGCAGCGCGACGAAGTGATGCGTATCGCGAAGGAGGACTTCGTTGAGTTCTCGCAACGTATTGGTAGTCGTGTCGAGTAGAGACTGGCATCGCTCGACCGAGTCGAACCAATCCGCCTGCAACAGCTTGGAGACCTCCGTCTGCACCTCTTCCTGCTGGGAATCAAGCCCGCGTTGCCGGCGTTCGATGCCAGCAACAAGATCGCCAACCGTTACCCGTAACGGCGCCACCACACGCTCCCGCCAAGTATCCTTGGTGTCGGCGCGCTTGGCTGCCGCAAGGATCTCGGCGAGTTGGGCCTGCAGTGTGTTTGTGAGCAGTGTCAAACTCTCGCGCGTGAGCGTTTCGTCCGCGAGGAAGTACTCGACGATTGCGGCGGCCAGTCGTGTCAGCGTGTATTCGCCGGATCGAACGATGCCCGCCCCGTCCACCCGGGCCAGCATGCGCTGGTCCCGGAGCCTTTGGATGGCGTGCGTCGCCCGTTTGCGCGGCCGTTCCGCGCCCGGATCGACCACATCGCATGTCTGTTCGAACAGGTCGATGAGCACATCTTCTTCGAAAGACGCAAGCGATGCCCGATCAGCCCGCAGGTAAAGTCCTGCGAGAAAGCACAGGTCGAGTGTTTTTAGGTCCAGATTGATTCGGTCGCGCGCAAGGGCGGCAATGAGGCGGCTCGGATCCAATGACATCATCGGCTCCTGCTGATCATTGTTGCATCGAGGGCATGAGGCATGATGAATCCGGCAACTCCTTCGATCACATCAGCCAAGCTGCCGGGATCTAGAGCCGCGTTCTGTAAAAATGCATTCCACTGATGCTTCTTCTGCTCGTCTTCGGCAAAAACCGGAGTAAGAGCATCTGGCAGTTCGGATGGGATCTCGGTTTCGCGCCGTTCAAAGGTCGCAGCGATTGCACGGGCCAGCCGGTCGTCGTCGAAAGTAAACGACTGGCTGAGGAGCCAAATGTCGTAGAAATCCTTCATGCGGCTGTTTGCGCGTCCCAGCGCCACCATTGCCTGAAATTTCTCGGCAATTACAGTTTCCCGGGCACAAGCGCGCAGGCGAGGAGACGGAAAGTCCAACATGCACGGATAGTCGATGATCTCGGCGCCCGGTTCCAGCGCGTCTCCGAATGCGATGTCGACCGTCACAGCGATACGAGCGCCACTGATCGACGCAGTCGAGCGCAGCCGCAGTCCGCCGTATTCGAGACCTTCCCGAATCTGGTCGACACAAACTGCATCCGAGTCGAAGTCGATGCCATCCTCTACGTTTGTTGCGAAGATTTCCTTGAATGCCGCGACCATCGCATCCGGGCTTGGATCGCCGAATCCCAACAAATCCAGATCACGAGTGACCCGGTGCGGGTCCGTGAACCACCTCATCAACAGCATCGCGCCCTTTAGCACGAACCGGTGGGCATAGGCAGATATACTGAGGCGGTAAAGCAGGCGTTCGAGCGCGTAGCGAGTGAGTATCAGTTCGAAGCTCTGTCCTGATTCTCGCGAGAGATTCTGCAGACGGGCCCGAACGGAGGCGCCGACGTTCCTGACCTCCTTAGGCATTGGCGGTCAGTGCCTCGAGATACGGCCTAATGACGGTCGATACTCCGCCCTTCTCGGCTTCACGGGCAATATTAGCGGGAGTTGCCTTTCCCTGCCTCAGCGCTTCCTGAAGCCCTTCGATTGCGACAGACAGACCGACTTTGCCGCGATGCCGGAAACAATCCGCCACAGTTTTAGGCACACTGAATATTTTTACGGACACACCTTCGATCGTGTGAGTCTCGATGCTCTCCGTCAGCAGGCTGTTTGTGAAACGCACGATGCGAATACTCGCGCCGATACGCTGCGGCGCCCAGTCCTTGGATCCGATCGCCATCCAGACTTTCGGGGGTATTTGGTCGGTCAGGCCATGAAACGCCAGCGCCGAAACGAGACACACAACGCCCCTGGGCACTCCCTTCGCTGCTTCCGCCAAGCTGTGGTTCGGGTCCAGGACGGCCTCTTGTAGCTGATAAACGCCCCGCGACAGGCGGATAACCTCACCGGCCTTTTCCATTCGACTCATCGTTGCCGCGGTCACGCCAGCCTCGCGCAACTCGACCAAGCGCATTATCCCTCGCTTATCGAGCAGAGTCTGAGCCAGCTCACGCTGAGTATGAGGTTTTCCCATTGATACAAATACTCGATGTATTGGCCCTAGATTCCGAGGATTTGTATCATCAATTAGCGCGGCGCGCCACTTTTGCGAAAGCGCCCTTATCCGGGTTTGAGCCGGGCCGCGGCGGTGTGGAACAGCGCCCGTTGGGGACACGAACTGGACAGCAGCAACCGTACACGGCGGGCATTGCGCAGCACGACGGCGCCGATCTTCAGCAGTCTCAACCGGATCGTGCCGACGTACGCGTTGGCGAGTTCGCCCCGGCACAGCGTGGAGGCGCCGGCCAAAGCTTCCTCGGCATCCACCGCCGTTTTTAAGCGTCGGGTCCGATCGCAACTCGTCGTGGTCGTTCAGTTCTTCGTATCCCAGCGCCAGTGCGTAAACCGGCTGCCGCAACAGCAATGCGCCGCCGTCGGAAGTGATCGCGCCGCCGGAAAAACCGGCCTCCACAAGGCGGCCCTTGCAGCATGGAAAACGAATGGGTTCCAGATTACAATCCGCCATGGCCATGGCCATGGGCGGGGTGTCCATCGATATCGGCTTAACTACCTGAATTATATCGAAATACGGGCACCTCGCCCGCCTCGCTCATGCAATATTCGGGCTAAAGACCAAAAAAAACGGAAAGGAAGGGGAATTACATGAGCGGCGTATCGGCATCACTGTCCAAATGGTTTTCAGAGCGCCCTCAGTGGCTCCAGATTGCGGCTACTCGGCTGCTTCAGCAGTCCGAGCTTTCCGACAAAGATTTCTCTGAGCTCGCAAGCCTGTGCCAGCAGGAATTCGATGGAAAGCTGCCCAAATCGACTTGTTCCTTTCCCGCTACTGCGTTCTCCCAGGGCGCTGCAGGTACCGTGCGTTTGTGCTCAATCAGTGATGTCGAAGGAGTAAACGCCCTTGCTCCGAAAAAACCACTTGAGTTTGGTAAGGGTAATATCACGATTGTTTACGGCAACAACGGGTCAGGCAAATCCGGTTACGTCAGACTCCTCAAGCATGTATGCGGCGCCCGCGAGACAGGCACCCTTCACTGCAATGTCTATGAGCCCAGCTCTGCCGTGCAGAAAGCCTGCATTTCGTTTGAGCAGAACGGCGTACCGAAGAGTCATACCTGGTCAGGGCAAGGTATCTGCGATGACCTCAACAGTGTTGATATTTTCGACACCTCGTTTGGAAAGGTCTTTGTCAGCAGCGAAGATGAGGTGAGCTACGAGCCGCCCGTCCTATCATTTTTCAGATCGCTCATCCTCGCATGCGATAAGGTCGCATCAGCCTTGGACACCGAGGCCAACCAGCATCAGTCCAAAAAGCCGAATATCCCGGCTGACAAGAGGGTAACTCCTGAAGGTGTCTGGTACGAAGCTATCAGCGCCAAGACCAGCACCCAGGACATCGACAAGCATTGCACATTTAGCAGCGTTAACGAGACTGAATTGCAAACGCAGCAGCAACGCCTTGCCGAACAGGCACCGGCGGAAAAAGCGAAACAGCTTAGAAAGCAGAAACAGCATATCGACAATCTGGTCCAGGATGCCCAAAAGTATCTGGAGCAATTATCGGACAAGAATTACCGGCGGATCATTGCCGCCAAGAAGAAGTTGATTCTCAAAAAGACAGCGGCAGATACGGCGGCGGAAAGGTATTTTCCGGTAGCGAGTTGGAAGGCATCGGGTCTGATGTCTGGAAAGAGCTTTGGGAAGCGGCCCGGAACTACTCCGTATCGACTGCCTACAAAAAAGTCGAGTATCCGAATGTTTCTGATGGTTCCCATTGTGTCCTGTGCCATCAGCCCTTGACCCAGGAGGCCAAAGAGAGATTGACCTCCTTCGAAATTTTCGTGAAGGGCGAAATGCAGAAAACGGCAACGGATGCGGCCAAGGAATATGAAACCGCCAGTCAAACTATCGAGGCGCTACCGACATCGGAGACGTTGAAGACACGTATCGATGCGGCTGGGATTCCACAGGATGAAGTCGCCAACCAAGTGACGGATTTCTTTGCTCAATTGCAGGCCAGATTAGACCTGCTCCCTGGGATCGAATCCGAAGAAGCCATTCCCGATCCTCTGCTCTCACCGAAATGGATCGATGAAGCCAACGCCCAATCGAAAAGCCTCGGTGAACTCGCGACAAAATATGACGAAGACGCCAAAAGCGACAATCGAGAGGAGATCAAGAAAAAGCTAAACAGCCTGCGGGCCAGAAAGTGGTTGTCTGAGCACCGCACCGCCATTGATGAAGATGTTGAACGTTTGAAGCTTCTGAATCAGATTCATGAGGCAAAAAAGTCGACCAACACCATGGCACTGTCCAAGAAAAAAGAGGAACTGGCGGAAGCATTGATCACTGACGCATTTGTGCAAAGATTCAATAGGGAACTGAAGGTGCTAGGCGCATCACAGTTAAAGGTTGAGCTCGTAAAAACAAGAACGCCGAAAGGGAAAGCACTCCATAAAATAAAACTCAAAGAATGAGGTGGTCGGGTCCATTTAGACAGTTTGAGGGCAAAGTTAAGATAGATTTCTCGTTGATTTCAAGCCCTCGCTTTCCTTCTTTCCCACCATCTTCATAATGTTTTCGCCCCCCTTCCGTGCGCAGGGAGCGTAGCGACCGGAGCGCGGAAGGGGGGCGGCGCCGAATCTTCACGCCGCGGCCTCCAGGCCTTCCGTCTTCCGATCTGCGAAATACGCCTCAGCCGGGGTCCGCCCGCCCAGCGCCAGATGCGGGCGCCGGTGATTGTAGTGGTCCAGCCAGGACGCGATCACCCGCCGCGCGTGATGGCCGCCGGTCAGTTCCTCAAGATACACCGACTCGTACTTCAGCGAACGCCACAGCCGTTCGATGAACCGGTTGTCGACCCAGCGGCCTTTGCCGTCCATGCTGATCTTCACGTCGCGGTCCAGCAGGGGGCGCAGATACGCCTCGCCGGTGAACTGGGCGCCCTGGTCCGTGTTCGAGATCCGGGGCGCGCCGTAGCGGTCGAGCGCCTCTTCCAGGGCGCTCACGCAAAAACCCGCCTCCAGCGTGTTGTCCAACTCCCAGGACAGCACGAACCGGCTCGCCCAGTCCATGACCGCCACCAAATACGAAAAGCCGCCCCGCATCGGTATGTAGGTGATGTCCGCGCATATCACCTCGCCGGGCGCGATCCGCTCCAAGTCGTTCAGCAGGTACGGGTAGATCTTGTGCCCGGGTTGCGCGCCCGAGGTGCGCGGACGCGGATACACCGTCCGCCAACGCACCTCGGCCATGAGCGACCGCGCCAGGTCCCGGCCCACGTCGTGGCCCGCGCGGCGCAGGTGCAGGCTCACGCGCCGCGTGCCGTAGTACGGAAACAACATGTACAACTCGTCAACCAGCCGCCGCAGAAGCAGCCGCTCCGCGTTCGGCGGCTTCGCTTCGTAGTACAGCGATGCCCGGCTCACGCCAGCCAGCTCGCACTTGCGCGACAGCGGCAAACTCCCGTCCGCCTTGATCAGCCTCACTTGCTCATCCCGCCCAAGCCCCGCGAACCCTTCAGAAAAAAATCCCGCTCCACCGTCAACTCGCCAATCCGCGCGTACAGTTGCTCGATCAAACGTCCAGACTCCGATTCCCCGACGCCTTTCCCTTGGCGGAAAACCTCCAGCAGTCCCTCGTGGGCCTCCGCCTTCCACTTGCTCACCTGGTTCGGATTGACATTGTGGCGCGACGCAACCACACGCAACGCATCGTCACCGCGCATCGCCTCCAATACCACCTTGCGCTTGAACTCCGCGCTGAATCTCCGCCTCTTCATCGGACAGCCTCCCAGTACTCGAAAACTACCTTAACAGACTGTCTAAATTTGGCCGACCACTTCTGAAACCTTTCACAATAATCTCGCCGATGTCTTGAGCGAAGGAGAAAATCGGATCGTTTCCATTGCGGCATTTCTTGATGATGTCACAGGCAGAACCTATCCGGCTCCCTTTGTATTTGATGATCCAATATCTTCACTTGATCAAAATTACGAAGAGTCAGTTGTTCAACGTCTTTGCTCTATCGCTTCCGAGATGCAAGTTATCATATTTACCCATCGTCTATCACTTCTGGCGATGGTTCAGGGCTACGCCAAAAAATTTGGCATAAAGCCTGAAATAATATGTATTCGTGAAGAACCGTGGGGTGTTGGTGAGCCGGGAAACACTCCTCTACAAGCTAAAAAACCATTACAAGCACTCAATACGCTGATCAATTGTGAACTCCCAAAGGCGAAGAAGCAATTTAATGAAAATGGTTTTGATGCTTACAAGTCACAAGCGAAGGCTATCTGTAGTGAATTCAGGATTCTGCTTGAACGAATGGTTGAGTACGAACTCATGTCGGATGTTGTCCAGCGGTATAGACGGGCAATAAATACGATGGGAAAAATTGGCAATCTGGCTAAGATCTCAGAACCAGACTGCAAATACTTTGATGACCTGATCACAAAGTATTCGAGGTATGAACATTCCCAACCACTTGAGGCGCCAGTTACGCTTCCAGAACCAGATGAGTTGGAGGCAGATTTTAATGAATTAAAACAGTGGCAAACAGAATTTAAAAACAGACCGACAACACCAGTTATGCTGAAGGCTCAATGAAAATCCTCCATACATCCGACTGGCACATTGGGCGCACTCTTTATGGCAGAAAACGCTACGAGGAGTTCGAATCCTTTCTGACCTGGCTGGCTGAGACGATTCAAGAAAATTCAATTGATGCGCTTCTGGTAGCGGGTGATGTCTTTGACACCAGTGCTCCGAGTAATCGTTCTCAGGAGCTCTATTACCGGTTCATGTGCCGGGTGGCCGCCTCATCCTGTCGGCATGTCATCGTCGTTGCGGGCAACCACGATTCGCCGTCCTTTCTCAATGCACCCAAGGAGCTGCTCAAGGTCCTTGATGTCCATGTGGTCGGTAGTAGCACTGAATCCCCAGAAGACGAAGTGCTCGTGCTCCGTAATGAGCAGGATGCTCCGGAATTGATAGTCTGCGCCGTGCCCTACCTTCGCGACAGAGATATCCGCGTGGCGGAAGCGGGTGAGAGCGTCGAGGATAAAGAACGAAAGCTGATTGAGGGCATCCGCACACATTACGCCATCGTCGCCGCCTTGGCCGAGCAGAAGCGCGAGAAACTTGGGGTTGATATTCCCATCGTCGCCATGGGACATCTGTTCACCGCTGGCGGGCAAACCGTCGACGGCGATGGAGTACGCGAACTCTATGTTGGTTCCTTGGCCCATGTGACAGCCGGGATTTTCCCTGCGTGTTTTGATTACCTGGCGCTTGGGCACCTCCACATCCCACAAAAGGTGGATGGCTCAGAAACAATACGGTACAGCGGCTCTCCACTGCCCATGGGGTTCGGAGAGGCAAAACAGCAGAAGAGCGTTTGCCAGGTTGTCTTTGATCAGGAGAAGGGCCACAGCACCACTGCATCCATACAACTGATTGACGTGCCGGTGTTTCAAAGGCTTGAGCGCGTCAAGGGAGACTGGGACGGCATCTCAGGCCGCATGCTCGAATTGTTTGCAACGGACTTCCAAGGCTGGCTCGAGGTCATTTATGAAGGTGACGAGATCATAGGCGACCTGCGTGAGCGACTGGAAGCTGCAATTTCCGGCACCCAAATGGAAATCCTCCGGATAAAGAGCAACCGCATCATCGACCGGGCGCTGAGACAAATCCATGAAGAGGAAACACTCGACGATCTGAACGTGAACGACGTGTTCGAACGATGCCTTACCGTTCACGACGTGCCTGAAGACCAGCGGCCTGAACTGCTTCGAGCCTACCAGGAAACGGTCACGTCTCTCTATGAAGACGATGTGCAGGCGGAATAGAGAGCCTGTCGATGAGAATACTGCAGGTATGCTTCAAGAATCTGAACTCACTGGTCGGCGAATGGCAAATCGACCTGTTGCACCCGGCCTTTGCGTCTGACGGAATCTTTGCCATTACCGGCCCCACCGGCGCGGGGAAGACCACCATCCTTGATGCTATTTGCCTCGCCCTTTATGGACGGACGCCTCGCCTTAACAAGGTCACCAAGAGCGGAAACGAAATAATGTCCCGTCAGACCGGCGAATGCTTTGCTGAGGTGACCTTCGAAACCCAGTCCGGGCATTACCGCTGTCACTGGAGCCAACACCGGGCACGAAAGAAGCCGGATGGTGCACTCCAGGCCCCGAAACACGAAATTGCCAATGCCGATTCCGGCGAGATCTTCCAATCCAAGATCAGAGGTGTAGCCGACCAGATCGAGTCGGCTACCGGCATGGACTTTGATCGTTTCACCCGATCCATGTTGCTGGCCCAGGGCGGCTTCGCCGCGTTCCTTCAGGCGGCACCGGATGATCGGGCTCCGATCCTGGAGCAGATAACGGGCACAGAGATCTACAGCCAGATTTCCATCCGTGTCCATGAGCGCCAGCGCGAGGAGAGGGAAAAACTGAACCTGCTCCAGGCTGAAACGGCAGGCATCGTGATTCTTGAGCCGGAGCAGGAACAGGAGATTGGGCGGGCACTTGAGACAAAGCAGAAGGAAGAGACAGACCTTGCCGCCAAATCCGCTGGCACCGGGAAGGCCATTGCCTGGCTCACCACGATTGGTGGGCTGAATAACGAAATCGTCAATCTGGGTGAAGAGGCGAGCAAGCTGCAAGTCGATTTCGAGGTCTTCAAGCCGGATCGTGAAAAGCTGGGCCGGGCTTTGAGTGCCGCTTCACTGGACGGCGCATACGCAACGCTGACCGCCACGCGCAAACAGCAGGCGGATGACAGAGCAGGTTTGAAAGTTGAGGAAGAGGCTCTTCCTGGACTGGAATCCTGCGCCAAGGAACAGGCTGAGACGATGAAAGCGGCTGAACAACAAAGCGCTCGGGTCAAGGATGAGCTGAAAGCGGCCGGACCCACATTGCAAAAGGTTCGCTCCCTCGATCAGAAACTTGCAGATCAGATAAAGGCTATTTTGGAAGAAGATGAAGGCTGTAAAAAGGGAGCGGCAAAGATTGATGCAGACAAGAAAGCCCGGCTAGAAGAGCAGGATAAACGATCCACGGCTCATCAGACGCTGGAACTTGTTAACGGCTACCTCAAGGAGCATGCACGGGATGAATGGCTGATCAGCGGCCTGGCTGGCGTTGAAGAACAGTTCGACGGCCTGCTCGCCAGGCAAAACGAAATCCTTCAAAAGGAGACCGACCACGACAAGGCCGCGAATGCCTTGGACCAAGCGACAAAGTCACTTGACGACCGTCAGAAGCGATCGGTCATTCGGAAACAGGAGCTGGAGGGAGCATCAAAACTGCTTCAGCAGGGCAAAGATGCTTTGAGCCAGCTACTGGGGGACCGCTTGATGCGAGAATACCGCACCGAGAAGGAGACCTTGCTGCGTGAGATGGCTTTCCTGACAAAAATAGTGGAGCTTGAAGATCACCGGACAAGACTGGAAGACGGCAAGCTCTGTCCTCTTTGCGGCGCAACCGAACACCCCTTTGCGGAAGGGAATGTCCCTGTCCCCGATGAAACCGAACAAAAGATCGACGCATTGACGAGGCTGATTAGCGAAGCAGAGGATCAGGAAGCCGCCATCAAGAAACTCGAAGAAGCAGAAAGCCTGGCCCGCAAAAACCTGAATGAGGCTGAAAAGCAAGAGTTAGCAGCGGCTAATGACAGGAAGGCCGCCGAGAAAGCCTTATCCGAATTGAAGGACGGCCTGGAGAAATTCCGTGTTGATTTTGTCGAACGCAGGCAGGTGGTTTCTACCAAACTCCAGCCGCTTGGTATTTCGGACATCCCTGAAACGGACATTTCATCATTGATCGAATCCCTTAGGGCGCGGTTGAAGAGGTGGCAGGCCCAGGTCAAGAAAAAGACGGACATCGAGAAACAGGTTGCCGCTACCGACATTGAGGTGAAGCGGCTGGATGCGGTTATCGAAACTCAAGGTACCGTTCTGAACGAAAAGCTGGAACGTCTGGGTTCCCTGAAAAAAGAACTTGCCACCGGAAGTGATGAGCGCAATGCACTGTACGGCGACAAGAATCCCGACGATGAGGAACTCCGTTTAAACAAGGCGATTTCTGATGCGGAAGGTGCCGAAAAGCAAATCAGAGAACGGCATATTGAGTTCCAACAAAAATGGAGTACTGCGCAGGCCCATGTTGAATCTCTGAAGAAACGCATCGTCCTACGAGAGCCAGAACTGAGAGGTCTGGAAACCAAATTCTCCGCAGCACTCGCGCCCGTTGGCTTTTCAAATGAAGAACAGTTTTTGGTGACCAGGCTTCCCTCTGAACGGAAGGCTGAGTTGGCGGCTACGGCCAAGCACCTGGATGATCGTCAAACAGATCTGAAAGCCAGACAGAAGGATCGGGAATCACGCTTGGCTACGGAAATAGCGCGCAAGATCACAGACAAGTCGCTGGAAGAGCTAGAGCCCCAATTCAAAGAGCACGAGGTAGCCCTGAATGAGATGCGGAACATCATTGCCGGTCTCAAGCACAAGCTAAGTGAGACCGCCGACAAGAATCGGGACTATTTTCACCGAAGAGTTTTCATATGTGCGGTTGAACGCCTTAAGGTATTCCGGCTCCGTTACCTTACCTTCCGTGGCGACGACAATTCGCGCAGCCGGTGAACGTACAGCCGGTTTTCGCCCAATGCGTCTCAATCGGCTCATGAATCTGCGGAAATCTGTTGGCGACTGATATCCAAATAGAATTCATCGCCAACCGGTGCGCCCCCGAAACGCCCGAGGCGGTAGGCTTTTTCTATGTCATCACGGGAGCGAAGCTTGAACTCCGTCAGCGGAGTGAACCGGGTGTCGCCTTCGCCGCTCTTGTCTGTCATCCAGATTTCGTCCGGATGCAAAATTCCACTATTGAGCAGTGAAACGTCATGGGTGGAAAAGATGAGTTGCGCGCCGTGAGCGTTCGATTCCTTGTTGACGAAAAGGGATATGAATGCTCGAGCCAGGCTCGGATGAAGGCTGGTATCAATTTCGTCGACTACAAGCAGGGAACCGCGGGTCAGTGCCTCAAGCGCCGGGACAAGCATTGAAATTAGGGTTCTTGTTCCCTTGCTCTCCAGGGGATAGTCCAAGGCAGTTGCGCGCCCTCCAACTCCCGAGTGGATAAGCCGAAGCTGCTGCTGTGGAAGAAATTCGTCAAAATACGACTCCACTGCCATTTGATCTTTTTCCTCATTCGACTCCAAACGATTCAATACCACTTCGGAAATGTCCCGCACCAATCCTGCGTGTTCCTCCTTGACCTCCTCATTTTCGGCATCGATTTCGATATCGACTATGCCGATGTCGGCCTGGCGCACCAATGACATCAGACGCTCCATGTGTTCGAAATTGGCAAGGCGCTTCGGAGCAAAATAATCAACGATAGCTCCCGGGTATGGAATTACTGTCCACTGTTCCGCAAAGTATCGATACACCTCGGTCAGTTGTGGGTGGTTGTTTTGGGCTCCAGCGGAGAGAAACAGGCTGTTTGGGCGTGTCAGGTTGGCAATTGTCTTGTTCTCACCTCGAAGTTGACTTCCAAAAGTGACGCGAACATTGCCATTCTCTGTCTTGCGTTCGAACAGTAATTGAGTGCTTTGCCTCTCCTTGCGCACGACTCGATACAGCCACTCGTGCCGAATCTCGATATCGACATACTCGAACCCATACTCATAAACGCTCTCCATTGCGTGAGGGTTGCGGTCGTCCGGTGTGTCTTGTCCGGTCGTAAACGTGCAGTCAAAACGAGATGACTCTTCAACGCTCTGGTCGTCGAGTCGAAATGGATTTCTGGGAATCTTGTCAGTGGCGCCTAGCGATTTGTGGGAATTGATGATCAATTGCCGTAAATTGGCCATTGCGTCAATGAGGTTCGACTTCCCCGTCGCATTTCCGCCATAGAGCGCAACGGCGGGAACTGCTTCTTCCTTCAGCGTCGGCATGGGGCAAACCAGCCCTTTACGCTTGATTCGCTTGGACGCGCTCAAGAAAATCTCTTGATAGTCACGAATGGAGCTGTGATTGGCAACTCCTAGCCGTAGAAGCATTGGATTTCCTCTCTAATGAGAAAAAGAGGCATATTTTGCCACAAACCTAGGTTATGTGCATGTTAGGTTTAATTTATCAACAATATTTGTTCCCTCAAACTACCCATGGGGTTGGAGTGGCTGCTCGCCGCAAATCGCGGACTTCGCCGAAGCGGTTGGCCCTGGAATGATGCGGGAGATTTGGCAGTCTGACTGCCGCTGCATTAAGCTGTGCCCCCTCACAACCGCCCACTGAAGGCCTTGGAAAGTATCGCCATGGATTATATCGAGGGCGCGTTGGGCGCCTTTGCCGATTTCATGTGGGGCCCGCAACTGGTCGTATTGCTCGTTGGCGGCGGGCTTTTCTTCATGATCCATTCGCGGCTGCGGCAGTTTCGCTACTTGAAACACGCCGTGGACCTGCTGCTGGGCCGCTATGATTCGCGCGAGGCCGCGGGCGACATCACACACTTCCGGGCGCTCGCAACGGCCCTGGCAGGCACCATCGGTCTCGGCAATATCACCAGCGTGGCGCTGGCGATCACGCTCGGCGGGCCCGGCGCGGTGTTCTGGATGTGGGTGACCGCCGTGGTCGGCGCCTCGACCAAGTTCTATACCGCGAGTCTGGCGGTGATGTACCGCGGCCCCGACGATACCGGCAAGTTGCAAGGCGGTCCGATGTACGTCATTCGCGAGGCGCTCGGGCGGAAATGGATGCCGTTTGCCGCTTTGTTCGCCGTTGCCGGCATGTTCGGCACCTTGCCGGTATTCCAGGTCAATCAGGTCGTGCAGATCCTGCGTGACGTGATCGCGATTCCGGCCGGGCTTGCCAGCGCCGACGATCATTTTGTTTTCGACCTCGTCACGGGTTTGCTGCTGGCGGCAGCGGCATTCGCGATCATCGTCGGCAAGATCCAGCGCATCTCGGCCTGGACCGCCCGGCTGGTGCCCTTGATGGTGGTTTTTTATTTCGTGATTACCGGATGGCTTCTGGTCATCTATGCGGCAGAGATTCCGGCGACTTTCGCGCTGATTTTTCGCGACGCTTTCAGTGGTGAGGCAGTGGCGGGCGGCGCCCTCGGCGCGGTAATCCTGATCGGTGTGCAAAGGGGCGTGTTTTCCAACGAAGCCGGGCTCGGCACCGAATCCCTGGCCCATGGCGCGGCCAAGACCAACGAACCCGTGCGCGAAGGGCTCGTGGCCATGCTCGGGCCGATCATCGATACGCTGATCGTGTGTACCTGCACGGCGCTGGCGATACTGGTCACCGGAGTCTGGCAGGAAGACGCTGTCGGCGTGACCCTGACTTCGCTCGCCTACGAACAGGCCTTTCCCGGATTCGGCTCCTGGCTCGTGCTGCTCATGGTCGTGGTGCTCGGGGCCACCACCGTGCTTACCTATTCCTATTATGGAGGCAAGTGCATGGCCTTCCTGTTCGGCACACGGCGGGAGAAATACTATGTCTGGACGTACGTGGCGCTGATTACCGCGGGCGCGGTGGCGTCGCTGGAAGCCGTGGTTTACCTGTTCGATGGGGCTTATGCCACGATGGCCATTCCGACCATGCTTTCCACCCTGGTGCTGGCGCCGCGGGTGCGGACCGCGGCGAAAGACTATTTCGCACGGCTGGACCGCGGCGAGGTCAAGCCGTCAGCCCCTCAGTGAATCGCCTGGTGCGATTCCGCGGTGCTTTCCTCGTTTACGCCGAGAATGGATTCCTCGTCCTGGGAAACATAGCTTCTCGTGGTGATCGGGCTGCGCAACAGCGGTCCGAGACGGCTGACGAATCGTTCCATGTGGTCGGTCTCGTAATGGCCTTGCAGGCTTTCGGCGTCATCCCATTCCTGCAATAGCAGGACTTCGCCTGGATCGGCGATTCCCTGGAAATACCGGTAAAGCCGACAGCCGTGTTCGTGCGTGCACAGGCGCATCATTTCCCGCATCAGGTCAAGGGCTTCGTCGACTTTTTCGGGAAAGAGCTGGAAGGTGCTTTGCAGGAT
Organism: Pseudomonadales bacterium; assembly: GCA_963666325.1. Lineage (GTDB taxonomy): Bacteria > Pseudomonadota > Gammaproteobacteria > Pseudomonadales > Pseudohongiellaceae > UBA9145. Next base: position 2,298,006 of record OY762706.1, on the reverse strand, counting down.
AACCATGGCGTCACTCCTCTGCCGAATCCTGAGCGCTGCCGGCAAGATAAACCGGCCACATTCAATTTATACATCGGCAATTCAGGTTAACGCAACACGGCATTGTTATAGGTCCGTCCTCGGGCGCGTCACTTGTCCTCGGCCTCGTCCCACCAGGGATAGAAACGCGGCATGTCGGCGGAAGCCTTGTCACTGAAACGCGGAGGGCGTTTTTCCCGGAAGGCCTGCACGCCTTCCCTGCCGCTCGTTCGGCTTTGATAGTAGATCGCCAGGGACTCCACTTCGTGTGCTTCGCGTGGATGGGTCAGGCAAACGTTGCGATACATCATCTGCCGCGCCAGCGCGACCGAGACCTGGCTGTGCCGCGAGATGCGCCCCGCCAGATCGTATGCTTTTTCCAGAACTTCCTTACCCTTTGCCCGGTAAGTGACGAATCCCCTTTGCTTCAGTTCCTTCGAGCCGATCAGGTCGGCCCGGTAGATCCATTCCAGCGCGGTACCCATGTTGACGATGCGTGGCAGGAACCAGGTCGAGCAGGCTTCCGGGGTTATGCCGATGCGGTTGAAGACGAATCCCATCATTGCGTCCCTGGAGATGATGCGCACGTCCATGGCGCAGGTCATGGTGGCGCCGATGCCGACGGCATGGCCGTTGATAGCGGCGATGACCGGCTTCTTGCATCTGAAGATGGCGAGCGTCAACAGGCCGCCGAGGTCGCGCACGCCCTTTTCGATCTCTGGGTCATGCAATCGCTCGTGCATGTCGTTTATGTCAGGCTCGAACGCCTCGTTCAGGCCGAATACATTGCCTTCTCCGGACAAGTCCATGCCGGCGCAAAAGGCGCGCCCGGCGCCGGTGACGACGATGGCGCTTACCGCGTCGTCCTCGCTGGCGCGATCGAAGGCGTCGATCAATTCATGACCCATCTCGACGGTGAAAGCATTGAGTTTGTCGGGCCGGTTCAGCGTCAAGGTGAGAATCGAGTCCGCCACTGCGTAAATGATGGTCTGGTATGACATGGTCGCTCCCCGGGGCCTGCTAGATGGCGTTGGCCGCTTTCAGTTGCTCGATGCGCTCGCTATTGAAACCCCAGTCGGCGAGAACCTGCTCGCTGTGCTCTCCCACCAGGGCTGCCGGCGACTGGATTGCGCCCTGGGTGCGGCTGAACCGCGGCGCCGGTGCAGGCTGCACGACGCCTTCGAAGTCGACGAATGTTTCCCGGGCCTTGTTATGCGGATGATCCGGCGCTTCCGCCAGGTCAAGCACGGGCGCAAAACAGACATCGGTGCCTTCCATCAGCTCGCACCATTGCTCGCGGGTGCGAGTGCGGAAGATCGAGGCCAGTTTCTCGCGCGCAGCGGGCCAGTTCTCCTGCGCGTATTGCGGTTCGAACAGTGGATCCTCAATGCCGGCTTTTTCCAGCAGCAAGGCATAAAACTGGGGTTCAAGCGAACCGACCGATATGTATTTTCCGTCGGCGCATTCATAGCTGCCATAGAACGGCGCGCCGCCGTCAAGTCGGTTGCTGTGGCGTTCGGTGGTCCACATGCCCATGGCCATGAGTCCGTAAAAAGTGCTCAGTAGACTCGCCGTGCCGTCGGTCATGGCCGCGTCTATGACCTGGCCGCGGCCGGACTGGTTGCGTTCCAGCAATGCGGCAAGCAGGCCGCAAAGCAGATACATGGCGCCGCCGCCGAAATCGCCGATCAGATTCAGCGGCGGCGCCGGCGGCCGGTCGGCATAGCCCATGGCGCCGAGCGCGCCGCCGATGGAAATGTAATTGATGTCGTGGCCGGCGGCTTTGGCCAAAGGGCCTGACTGCCCCCAGCCTGTCATGCGCCCGTAGACCAGCCGCGGATTGCGTTCGAGGCAAACATCGGGCTCCAGCCCGAGCCGCTCCATCACGCCCGGCCGAAAGCCCTCGATCAGCGCGTCGGCCTGATCGATCAACGCAAGCGCGGTTTCCTTCCCGGCGGCCGACTTCAGATCCAGCGCCAGCGACCGTCGCCCCCGCGACAGCACGTTGGCGCGGTCGCCCTTACCTTTCAGGCTCAAGCGATCGATGCGGATCACCTCGGCGCCGAGGTCGGAAAGCATCATGGCGCAAAACGGGCCCGGCCCAAGGCCGGCCATCTCGATTATCCGAATTCCTGCTAGTGGTCCCATGGCGGTGATTACTCCGAAAATCCGACGGGATGATATGCAATTTCCGATTCGAGAGTCCAAGCGTAAGCTCCCCCATTTGTGACGCAGGCTGAAACTGGAGTTTTCTGGCACTGGCTCCCGCATTTTGGGTATATGATAGAATTCTCGACAAGCTCAATTCCGTTCCGGGGGAATGAGAAGGCCAGATCTTGAACCAGGAAATTTCATCAGCGAATACCCAAGTGGCGGGCGATGTCTTCAGGCCACTCGCCGAAATCATCGGCCAGACGGATTTGTCCTTCCAACAGGCCGAGGTGGCGGTTCGGACTCGCGGGTTCGAAGCGTGTAATGCGGACAGTTGCGCGCCCCATTCGGGTGATGATGATGTCTTCGCCCAAGCTGGCGCGTTCCACAATTTCGGCAAACTTCGCCTTGGCTTCACGGAGGCTTAGTACGGTTGGCATATAGCTTTCTATTTGATCAGATCAAGTCAGACTGTATCGAAAGGGCTGAAATCAGGCAACGCTTGCGCCATCACTCTTTCCATTTCCCATTCGCTTAATGCCGCAAGGGGTTCAAGAACTGAAGGCCCTTAAAATCTTTTTCATTATCCGTCACCACCACGCAATCGTTCGCCAGCGCCACTGCGGCCAGGATCATGTCGAGAGCGCTTCGTGGGTAACCTGCGGCTTTTCCCTCCGCCATCAGGCGCGCCCAGATGAGTCCGGCCTTGGCGTCAAACAACAAAATTCGCCCAGCAAACAGCGACTGCGGTCCTTCCTCACCCGCGAACCATGTTTCAAGAGCAATTCTCTTACGACCGCCCGGTAACTCCAGAATGCCACGCCACACCTCCGCGATGGTGAGCGAAGCGATATGCATGTCTTCGTCTTGCTGTGCGGCCATCCAATCGAGCAACGGCGCAGATGGCTGGGGTTTGACTACATTACTGATGATGTTGGTGTCGAGCAGATAGCGCGTCAAAGTTCGACCCTTCGTCCATTGACGCGCGGACGCGAAAAGTCGAGATCCGCCCCGACCAGGGGCGAACGGCGCAGCGCCGCGAGAATACCGCCCGTCTCGGGTTGCCTGTTCTCAACCAACGCCTTCACCGTGGTCCGGGCCTGATCCGCTTCCGGTCCTTCTTCGGCCAGACGGCGCGCAAGCCCGCGCAGCAATTCCCGATCCGATTCCAGCGCCATCACCTCGAATCGCTTGATTCCACGCTGCGCCAGGCGCGCGCGGTAGTTTCGGTTTGCCCTTTGCTGTGCGGCATCAGTCATGATCAATCTCCAATCTATAGCCAGTTATATATACCAAAACTGTGTTGCCTGCAAGCGAGGAGTGGCAGCCGAGGGCGAGCGGCCGACACAACTAAGGATTTGAAGCCGGTCTATTCGCAATAGCCTTCGTTGGCCCGCAGAATATTCAAGAATGAACCGATCTAGATGTTCGGAGACACTGCTGATTATGTCGTCGGCAACTTCTTCTGAATCGACATAGGTCGCGGCTCCGTAGCCGCCATACTCTTCAATCGTACCGGGCATCTCCGCACCATACGAATCAGTGAGAAGTTTTCGGAACGCAAGCGAGTAAGTGTAAATCGTCATTTCTCCTTCTCCACCGGCATCAATGTCAATGGCAATTAGTAGCTCTGGATAATTAAATTCCCCGTAAATCCTGGCAGCCCTCATGCGACTTTCGGCCATCGTTTCCGCCCTATTGACGATATTCAGATTCTCGGCATCTTCAGTGCCAGCAACTACAAGATCAACCGGGCCGCACCGATTAAACAGGGCAGCGTAATTGACGTCTTGGGCGTTCGTCATTTCGGGCAGCATGATGGTCAGTACGCCAACTAGGGCTGCGGAGAATACAACTTTCATGTTCTAGGTCCGGTCCGAATTCGTGAATAGTCCATTAGATCAAAGAGGGAACACCCCATCAACGGATGATCGCACGGATGATCGCTAAGGACCGCCATGCTGCCCGAGGCCACTCAAAGCGATGATTTGTGATAATGACAGATGCTAGGAGTCTGTCGGTTTTAGATTGTTGAAGCCGCCGAGCAAGTCGGTCGTCGGTTACATTTCATGCCGGCGGCCGCGGACCGCGCGATTCCCGATTTCGGTCGCCGGGGCGGTATGGTATCGCCCCCACATGCGTATTCGGCATGACAGCGTCGCCAATGTCCGCTTGCGGTCGGAAAATGGGGAATGGAGCGCCTCAACGCAAGGTGTGCATCCGTTTCAGGTTCCACGCCAGACAGGTCAGCGTCCATTCTCCGCGCACCGCCTCCAGTCCGCGCAGATGGAAGCGCCGAAATCCCATCGTCTCCTTGACGACTCCGAACACCGTTTCCACGGTCGACTTGCGCCGCGCGTACAGCGCCCGGCCTTCCGGCGTCCGCAGCCGATGCGCCATGCGCGTCACCGCGTCCGCGTCCTCCGCACAGGGCGGCGGCGACGCGAAACGCTCCGCCAGCGGCGGGTTGTGCGCCGCGCGGCCCGCGGCGATGTACGGCGTCAACTGCGCCGCCTCGCAACGTTCCACGTTCTTCTCGCTGAAATACCCCGCGTCGGCCAACAGCCCGGGCGGCTTTCCCAACGCCCCCGGCAGCGCGCCCAGCGCCGCAAGCGCCGGTTCCACCTCGCGCTTGTCGTTGCAGCGGTCCACCACATCGGCCGTCACCACCAGATGGCTCTCGACATCCACTCCCGACTGCGCGTTGTACGCCTGCTGGAATCCGTCCGCCGTCGGCATCACCCGCGATTCCGCGTCCGTCAGATTCACCTGATCCTTCTCCCGCGGCCCCGCTTCCGGCGCCTTCGGCGCGCGGCCGCGCGGCTTGCGTCCCGTCGCCTTCTCCTTCTCCCGCCGCGCCGCAAGCTTCTCCTCGTATTCTTCCCGCTCCGCCGCATGGCGCTCCCGCGCCCGGCGCTCGATCTCCGCCCGCGCCGCCTCGATCACCGCAAGACGGTCCTCGCGCCGCTTCAACTCCTCCGGCACGTCCAGCCCGGGCTCCGCGGCGTCCGCCCGCGCCGCGCGCTCCAGCAACTCCGCCACCTCGCCGCGCAACTGATCCTCAAGACGCTTCGCATGCCCCCAACTCAGCGCCTTGTGCTTGCTCGCGTTCGCCCGAACCTTCGTACCGTCCAGACTCACGTTGCCCAGCCGCAACAATCCCATCTCCCGCGCAAGCAGAAAGAATCTGCACGAACAACCCCTGCAACTCCCCGAGAAAACGCTTGCGGAAACCCGCGATCGTGTCGTGGTCCGGATGCGCGTTCGCCGCAATGAAACGGAATGCCACCGAATCGTAGGTCGCGCGCTCCAGCTTGCGGCTCGAAAACACCCCCGTCGCGTAACCGTAAAACAACAGCCCCAGCAACACCGAAGGATGATACGGATCCTTGCCGCCCCCGCCGTACCGGCGCTCCAGGCCGCTCAGGTCCAGACGATCCACAATCTCCACCACAAACCGCGCCAGATGATCCTCCGGCAGCCAGTCTTGCACCGACGGCGGCAAAAGATAAAGCGTGTCCCGGTCCACCGCGCGAAACTTCGACGACATCGGATAAGCACCCCGCAACAAACTGAATACGATTCTACCTCAATCTAAATCCGACAGACTCCTAGAGGTCTCTAACTGGCTATTGGTTGCGCAACCGGGCGAAAGGATTGATTACTCGAACTCCTTGGTAGCCTTGATCAGCACTAGATTCTTCGGAATAAAGAGAGTCTTACATTTCATCGCCTGCGACGCGGCCAGGATTGCCCCGCCCCAGCGGGAGATGCCGATCTTCCATTTTTCCAAAAAACTATTGTCGGCGGGTCTTGCCGGATATACTGCGTGACGCGAACTTGAGGACGGGTACACGGAATGGACGGAGTATGAGCGACAAGGAGGAAAACGGTGAAAAATGAGTTGGTCCACACCTTGACGGAAAGCTTCGAGGGACATGCCCAGGAGACGGAAAACGGTGTGGAATACTGGCTGGCCAGAGACCTGCAGCACTTATTGGACTATTCCAAGTGGAATAATTTTCTCAACGTTATCTCCAAAGCAAAAACGGCCTGTGAGACATCGGGTCACGAAATCTCCGACCATTTTGCCGACATCGGCAAAATGGTCGGACTCGGCTCCGGCAGCCAGCGGGAAATCAGTGACGTCATGCTGACCCGCTATGCCTGCTATCTGATTGCCCAGAATGGCGATCCGGGAAAACAGCAAATCGCTTTCGCGCAGACCTACTTCGCCATGCAGACCCGCAAGGCGGAACTAATCGAGCAGCGGCTGCTGGAAGAGGAGCGGGTCTCGGCCCGAAAAAAGCTGTCGGCAACGGAAAAAGAGCTTTCCGATGTCATCTACGAGCAAACCGGCGGCAATCGCAACTTCGCCCTGATTCGCAGTAAAGGCGATCAAGCATTGTTCGGAAACAGCACTCAAGCAATGAAGGCGCGGTGGCGCGTGCCTGCCAGTCGCCCGCTGGCCGATTTCGCGCCCACCATCATCCTCAAGGCCAAGGACTTCGCCACAGAGATCACCATTCACAATTCCCGTGAAAACACGCTGAAAAGCGAGCCGCCAATCTCCCGTGAGCATGTCACCAACAACCAGGCCGTACGTGACACACTATTGGAACGCGGCATCCGCCCCGAAAATTTGCCGCCCGCTGAAGACGTAAAAAAGGTTGAGCGTCGTTTGGCAACAGTTGACAAAAAGGCGCTGAAACACGCGCAAGGATTGGAGGAGTGATAGGAGTGTGAAGCGGCCCTGATCAGCAGGGCAACCCGAGGACTGAGTCACTGACGCATATTATAAGTGGATTGGGTTACAATTCCGCTCGCCCCTCTACCCCAAACAAATCAGGAACCATCAGATGCCATTGCCCGAAGCCGAGGCGAGGGAGCCTCTACACACTCGCAGTATCAGCTATCAAGGATATCGGCGGAAAGATGGCCTGTGGGACATCGAAGCTCACATGACCGATGTCAAATCCTACAGTTTCCAGAACCACTTCCGCGGCACGATCGAAGTCGGCGAGCCGCTGCACGAGATGCTGCTGCGGGTCACCATCGATGACGAATTCGTGATCCGGGACGTGATCGCCGTAACCGAAAACGGCCCCTTCGAGAACTGTCACGAGATCGTCGACGCTTACAAATCCCTTGCCGGCATCAAGATGGGCCCCGGCTGGCGCCGGAACATCCGCCAGAAAGTCGGCGGCGTAAATGGCTGCACACATCTGACAGAATTAATGTTTCCAATGGCGACAGTGGCGATGCAGACCTTGTGGGCGTTCAAGAATCACCGCCGGCACAAGACCGACCAGGATCACACCCGTGATCGCGCCCGCCCCGGAATCCTAGACACCTGCCACGCCTGGGCCGCAACATCCCCCGTAGTAAAACGCAACGCACCGGATTTCTACACGGGCTCATAACAACGCACGGTGTGAGTCGCCGTCTGGTGGGGTGTGTGCAGCGGGCGTGCGAGGCATGGATGCCGAGCCCGAAGCCTACAGGGATGTATTCACGGCGTCCGCTGCATACCCCCCAGCCCGACGGCGACGGATCGGAGCCACTAACGGTGGGAAGCCATTAATAGTGGGTGTTCCATTATTTGGCGGTCCCGCGGGGCCCGAAAACGCGTTAAGATTCAACTCACTCGAATAATCAGGACCAAATCATGCTCATCAGACTGCTGGCGCCGGCCGCCGCGCTGTTTGTCTGCCTGCCGGTGTCCGCCCAGGAAAACCTTACACCGAACGGTATTGCCGATCAGCGCGCCGGGGCCTATGCGTTTCGCAACGCGAATATTTTTCAGCCGGACGGCAGTATTCTTGCCGGAGGCAATCTGCTTGTTCGTGAGGGTCGCGTCGTCGAGATCAATGACGATGATGATGTGCCCGACGGCTATTTTCCTATCGATCTTGCCGGCAAGTATGTATATCCCGGCCTGATCGATATCTATACCGACTACGGCGTTCCCGAACTCGAACGGCCGCTGGACGAAAACGGCGGCGGGGAGAATCTCCAGCCTGACGACCGTGCGCGCAATGTCAATGACGCAATCCGCGCCGACTTTCGCGCCGTCGCCGCTTTCGTTCCAGACCAGGACGAACGTGAGGACCTGCGCGAACGCGGCTTCACTACCGTGTTGAGCTTGCGCCCCGATGGCATCGCCCGCGGCACTTCCGCCTTGATTACGCTTGGCGACGACAGAGCGAGCGAGTCCGTCGTGGTCGCCGACGCGGCCGCGCATTATTCTCTCGACAAGGGCACGTCGATCCAGGCCATGCCGACTTCGCTGATGGGTTCATTCGCGCTGCTGCGCCAGACTTACATGGACGCCGAATGGTTCGGCGGCCAGGAGCCGCGGCCCTTTACCGACGCCACGCTCGAGGCCTGGAACCAGGTGCAGGATCTGCCCCAGATCATGGAAGTCGAAAATTGGCAGGAAGCGCTGACCGCCGATCGCATGGGCGATGGCTTCGGCGTGCAATACGTGCTGAAGACCGGCGGCGACAGCTATCGGCGGGCGGAGGAGATCGCGGCCACCGGCGCCAGCCTGATCGTTTCGCTCGATTTTCCCGAAGCGCCTGAAGTGGCCGACCCGCTCGATGCCGAAGAGGTCAGTTTCGAAGCGCTCAAGCATTGGGAACTGGCGCCTTTCAATCCGCGCTTATTGGCGGAGCAGGGCATCGACTTCTCGCTGACCAGTTTCGGCGCGGGCGATGATTTCTGGCCCAATCTGCGCAAGGCCGTGAGTAACGGCCTGCCGGCGGAAACCGCCATCGCCGCGTTGACTACCGTCCCGGCCGAAACCCTTGGCGTTTCCGGCCTCGTCGGCCAACTCGCCCCCGGCGCCCTGGCGAATTTTCTCGTCACCACGGGCGAATTGCTCGATGAAGACAATGTGTTGCTCGAAAGCTGGATTCAGGGCAATCGCTACCTGATCAATCCGGGACGGCAGGAGAACGCCGGCCGCTATGAACTGGCGCTCGACGGCCGGACCATGCTGCTCGAGATCGAGTTCGACGGCGCCGACCCGGAGGCGACGCTCGACCCGGACGGCGATTCGGACATGGCCAATATCGAACTGGTCGACGATCTGATCACGCTCGATTTCGCCTGGGACGACGATGGCAATCGCATCCGCCTGACCGGCTGGAGCGATGCCGGCGGCTGGCGCGGCAACGCGTTCACTCCCGCGGGCGAATCGCTTTCCTGGCAATTGAGCCGGGTCGGTGACGCCGCCGGAACCGAGGCGGAAGCGGAAACTGTCGAGGTGGCTGAACTGCCTTCGCCGGTGCTGTATCCATTCAGCGCCTACGGCCGCACCGAATTGCCCCAGGCCCGGGATTTCGTTGTCCGCGGCGCCACCGTCTGGACCAATGAGGACGAAGGCGCCCTGATCACCGACGTGCTCGTGCGCGACGGTCTTATCGAGGCGGTCGGCGATGGTCTCGACACCGGCGGCGCCATGGAAATCGACGGCAGCGACAAGCATCTCACGCCAGGCATTATCGACGAACATTCCCATATCGCCCTGTTCAACATCAACGAGACCCAGACCAATTCGAGCATGGTGCGAATGAAGGACGTGGTCGATTCGGAGAACATCAATGTCTACCGAAATCTCGCAGGCGGCGTGACGGCGGCCCAGTTGCTGCACGGTTCCGCCAATCCCATCGGCGGCCAGTCGGCCATTATCAAGATGCGCTGGGGACAGGCGTCCGATGGATTGTTGATCGAGGACGCCGACGAATACATCAAGTTCGCGCTCGGCGAGAACGTCAAGCGCAGCACCAATCCCGCCTCCGTGCGTTACCCGCAGACCCGCATGGGCGTCGAGCAGGTGTTCGTCAACGCCTTCTCCCAGGCGCGCGAATACGGCCGGGCCTGGGACGAATACAACGATCTGTCGGCTTCACAGCAGCGGCAGACCGTGCCGCCGCGGCGCGACCTCGTGCACGAGGCCATGCTCGACGTGCTCAACGGCGACATGTATGTCACCAGCCATTCCTACGTGCAGTCAGAGATCAACATGCTCATGCACGTAGCCGAGCAGTTCGACTTCAACATCAACACCTTCACCCACATCCTCGAAGGCTACAAGGTCGCTGACAAGATGGCCCAGCACGGCGCCGGAGGCTCGACCTTCTCCGACTGGTGGGCCTACAAGTGGGAAGTGCGTTACGCGATTCCCTATAACGCCGCGCTGATGCAACAGGCCGGCGTAGTCGTCGCGATCAATTCCGACGACGCGGAGATGTCGCGCAGGCTCAACCAGGAAGCCGCGAAGGCGGTGAAATACGGCAACGTGAGCGAAGTCGACGCGCTCAAGATGGTGACCCTCAATCCGGCCATGCTGCTGCATCTCGACGACCGCATGGGCAGCATCCGGCCGGGCAAGGACGCGGACCTCGTGCTCTGGTCAGATCATCCCCTGTCTATCTACGCCGTGGCGGAGACGACCTGGGTCGAAGGCGCGCCCTTCTATGATCGAGAGGAAGACATGGCCTTGCGCGAGGCGATTGCCGCCGAGCGGGCGCGCATCATCGCTTCCATAACGAATCGCGGCGAATAGGGGGAAGGACAAATGCGAAATTCGGTTCAGATACTCTGCTCTCTGGTCCTGCTCTCCGCGGCTTTTGCCGCCAGGGCGGTAGTGCCGGCCCCCGCGGCGCCGCAAGGCGAACCCATCGCTCTGGTCGGCGCCATCATTCATGTCGGCAACGGGGCTGTCATCGGCGACGGCGTAATCACTTTCGACGAAGGCCTCATCACCGCCGTGGGCTCGGCCGCCGACGGGATCGACACCAGCGGTCATCTGGTGATCGACGTGCAAGGCAGCCACATCTATCCGGGGCTGGTATTGCCGAATACCACGTTGGGATTGCTGGAAATCGCCAACGTCCGTTCGACCAACGATGTGGTGGAAGAAGGCGATATCAATGCCAGCGTTCGTTCCGCCATTGCCTACAACACCGATTCCGAACTGATACCGGCCACGCGCTTTAACGGGATTCTCACCGCCCAGGTAACGCCGGAAGGCGGAATGATCTCCGGCCGCTCGTCCATATTCATGCTGGATGGATGGAACTGGGAGGATGCGGCGCTTGCGCTTGACGACGGCCAGCACCTGCATTGGCCGGGCTTCAAGCGCAACCGGCGCAATCCGGATAGCGGCCGGTTCGAACGGGTCGAAAACGAAGACTATCAGGCCCAGGTGGAAGTACTGCACAGCCTGTTCCGCGATGCGGTTGCATACACCGGCGAACCGCTGAATCTCAACCTCGCCGCCATGCAAAGCCTGTTCGACGGCAGCGGCAAACTGTTCCTTCACGCCGACGACGCCAGGGAAATCATCAGCGGAGTGCGATTCGCGCGTTCCTACGAAATTCAGAACATCGTTCTGGTCGGTGGCGCCGAGGCGATGCAGGTGAAGGATCTGCTGCTGGCGGAATCCATCCCGGTGATTTACGAGCAAGTGCACGCGTTGCCCGGCATGGAATGGCATGATGTGGATGCGCCGTTCAAGATGCCGTTCCTCTTGCAGCAGGCGGGAATTGAAGTGGGAATCGGCGGCGGCGACGCCGAGTTGCAATCCCAGCGCAACCTGCCATTTTTCGCCGGCACCGCGGCGGCCCACGGGCTTGACCGCGAAGCCGCCCTGGGCCTGGTCACCTTGAACAATGCCCGCATTCTCGGCGTCGACGACCGCGTCGGTTCGCTCGAGCCGGGCAAGGACGCGACGATGTTCATTTCCATCGGCGACGCGCTCGACATGCGCAGCAGCCAGGTGCTCGGCGCCTATATCCAGGGCCGCGACATCGACCTGTTCGGCACCCAGCAGGAGTTGTACGAAAGATTCCGCGAAAAATACTCGAATCGGGTCGAGTAGAGTTCAGCCAGGCACGATGATCGAATATCCGACTTTCGTAACGCACCTGGAATGCAGCTATACCGGCAAGCGGTATCCGGCTGACACCTTGCAGGGCTTGTCCGAAGCGGGCAAACCGTTGCTCGTGCGGTACGACCTCGACGCCCTGGCGGACGCCGTCAGCAAGGTGGTGCTGATCGACCGGGAGCCGGAACTCTGGCGTTACCGGGAATTCCTGCCGGTGCGGCGCTCCGAGAACGTCGTGCGTCTCGGCGAACTCATGACGCCGCTTTTGCCCGCCCGAAAATTGTGCGAGGAATACGGCTGCGCCGAAATCCTGATCAAGGACGAAGGTCGCCTGCCCACGGGCTCCTTCAAGGCCCGGGGTCTGGCGCTTGCGGTGGCGATGGCGAAGGAGCTTGGCGTGCGGCGCATGGCGATTCCGACCAACGGCAATGCCGGCGCGGCGCTCGCCGCCTATTGTGCGGCGGCGGATATCGAAACCTGGGTTTTCTGCCCGGAAGACACCCCCAAGATCAACATCGAGGAAACCGCGTTCTTCGGCGCCCATACTTATCTCGCCAACGGCTATATCAACGAATGCGGCAAGTTCGTCGGCGCCGGCCGCGAGAAGATGGGCTGGTTCGACGCTTCGACCATGAAGGAGCCCTACCGGATCGAAGGCAAGAAGACCATGGGTCTTGAACTCGCGGAACAGCTCGACTGGCAATTGCCCGACGTCATCCTTTATCCCACCGGCGGCGGCACCGGCCTGATCGGCATGTGGAAGGCCTTCGCCGAACTCGAAGCCATCGGCTGGATCGGGTCCCGCAGGCCGCGCATGGTCGCGGTACAGGCGGAGGGCTGCGCGCCCATGGTGCGCGCCTTCGAGGCAGGCAGCCGCCACGCCGAGCCCTGGGAAGACGCGGAAACCGTCGCCGCCGGCATCCGCGTGCCGGCGGCGGTCGGTGATTTTCTGATTCTCGATGCTGTACGCGAGAGTGGCGGTTTCGCGGTCGCGGTCAGCGACGAGGACATCCTGGCCGCACAATCGGAATGCGCTCGTCGCGAAGGCGTGCTGCTTTGTCCGGAAAGCGCCGCGACTCTGGCCGCGCTGAAACAGGAGCTGTCGAGCGGGCGCATCGGCCGCGACGAGCGCGTGGTTCTGTTCAATTGCGCTACAGGTCTAAAATATTCTCTGGCATCGGAATATGATCGAGTAGATCTTCACGATCCTCCGGATTTTGCGAATCTGCGGGCGAATTAGGCAACCAAATGGGTTGGCGCTGGTATTGCCGCAAGTGCATGTCTTGCTGCAGCCAGCAGACACGGCGCTTTACATACGTGCCCGTGCTGTGCAAGCGGCCGCACCTGAGTTGCAGATTTAGCGGCATAACCGAGTTGTGCGCGGCGACTTCCGCATAGGTCGGTGCGCGTCTGTCCGGCGCGTATTTGGGATTCGCCGCACAGGCGGTGAACAGGGCGAGTAAAGCGCAAATTGCGCAAAAGCGTAGTGAACGATTCATTTTCAAGTCCTTTCCCGAGGGATGATAATAAAATTGGTGAATTGGAGCGAAACAAAGGCTAGACGCGGTTCCGCCCTTTTGCTCGATTCCGAGGCGAAATAGTGATTTCACCCGCGGCGCGGGTCGCCGCCGGAGGCGTTATACTTGCGCCACATTGCATACCCTCGAAGCAGCGCCAGGAGCCCGGCCAATGCAGCAAACGGAAAAAACCGGAATCGATCTCTATACCTGGAACACGCCCAACGGGCGCAAGGTTTCCATCATGCTCGAAGAGCTTGGGCTGGATTACCGCGTGATTCCCATCGACATCACAAAGGGGAATCAGCACGAACCTGAATTCGACGCGCTGACGCTCAATCACAAGATTCCGGTGATCGTCGATCACGAGAACGACATGTCCTTGATGGAGTCCGGGGCGATACTGCTGTACCTGGCCGAGCGCGAAGGCAAGTTGCTGTGTCCGCCGGGGCCCGACCGCTGGCAATCGCTGGCCTGGCTGATGCTACAGGTCGCCCACGTTGGCCCGATGCTGGGCCAGACTCATCATTTCCTCCAGTTCAATCCGGGCAAGGCGCCCTATGCGGAGGAACGGTATTCGAAGGAGACGCAGCGGCTGTATGGAGTGCTCGACCGGCGCCTTGAGGATAGGGATTACATCGCGGACGAGTATTCCCTCGTCGATATCGCCACCTGGCCGTGGATTTCGCGCTTCGAATGGCAGCGGATCGATTTCGACCGGTTCCCGCGGCTGCGCGACTGGTATGTGCGCATCGCCGCCCGCCCCGCCGTGCAGCGGGGCTATGGCGTGCCCGACGCAGCGGAGATTCCGCTACCTTAGCGAATCAGGCTGTCGTAGATGATGTCGAGGGAGACGTTGCGCATGTTGGCCGCGCCCGGACGGCGCGCTCCCTGGGCCTGGATCATGCCGACCCAGAACATGTCGTACACCGGGTCGATCCAGAACCAGGTGCCGGCTGCTCCCGCCCAGTAATAGGTTCCCGCCCCTTGCGGGCTGTTCGCCGCCGCGGGGTCGAAGATCACCGCGAAGTCGACGCCGAAACCCGTGCCGGGCGCGCCTGCCCGGTCCGCGCCGCCGCGCATGAGCAATTCGTCCCGCAGGCTGTTGGTGCGCATGATGCGCACCGATTCCGGCGTCAGGATGCGGACGCCGTCGAGTTCGCCTTCGTTGACGAGCATCTGCAGGAAGCGCGCGTAGTCGTGAGTTGAAGAGACGAGTCCGCCGCCGCCGGACTCGATCCGGTTCGAATCCAGATAGCTGGACCGGTCGCTGCGATGGGGGCGCTGTACGAGCGTACCGCGTTCCTCATCCCAGTTATGCACCTCGGCGAAGCGGGAGCGGTCCTGCTCCTGCACGTAGAAACGGGTGTCGTTCATGCCCAGCGGCAGGAACATTCGCTGTTCGAGGAATTCGCCGAAGCGCATGCCCGAAAGCTTCTGCACGATGTAACCCTGGATGTCGACAGCGATCGAATAGACCCATTCCTCACCGGGATCGTAGAGCAATGGAATGTCGGCGATATTTTCGATCAACTCATCGAGATCATTCGAGGCAAGCGCGCGTGTTTCACGGAAGGCGTTGTTGACCGGATCCTGGCCGCTGAGACCGTAGCCGAAGCCCGCGGAATGATTGAGCAATTCGCGCATGGTGGGTTGACGCGACGGCTCGGCGAGTTCCATGTTGCCTTCTTCATCGTAACTGGTCATGACCTTGAGCCCGGCGAATTCGGGCACATGCTTGCTGACGGGGTCGTCAAACTCCCACAAGCCTTCCTCGTGCAGCATCATCAGCGCCACACCGGTAACGGGCTTGGTCATGGAATAGATGCGGAACAGGCTGTCCCTGGTCATGGGCGCGTCGTCGTCGACGCGGGCGAGACCGGCGTGATCGAAGGTGGCGACTTTGCCGTTGCGCACGAGCAGCCAGACCATGCCAGCCACATCCTGGTCGGAGACGATCCTGCGCATGGCGGCATCGAGCTCTTCCATACCCTGTTCGGTGAAACCGGCGCTTGCGGCGCCGTCTTCGCTTTCGGGCCAGGCGGTGTCGGCCTGAACGGTCAAGCCGGGCAGGCTCAACAGGAGCGCGAACAGGGCGCCGGACAATATCCTGAACGGGTGGTTCACGGGCATGCTTGTTGATGACATGACGATTTGCCTCATTCGATGTTTTCGCAGCAGACGGGCAGCATAAGGCAGCTACGGGCCAATGATCAATCAATCTGTACTCCGGGACGATGTACTCCGGGACGATTGCGATGCACCATTTTGATGCATAGGGTGTTCGAGAGGGTTGCGCAGAGCAGGAGTATCTTCGGGTTTTATTGGGATTTTTGAAGTTGGCCTGAAGATTGCAGGTATTTGGCAAGCAGCGCGGCAGGCATCACTTGGTGATCCCCGCATGCGTTCGGCATGCATAAACTGAATTGGATTGGAGGAAGTTATGAAAAGGGCTACTTTACTCGCCGCGGGGGCTTTGCTTCTGGCCGGCTTCGGTTTTTCCGGCGTCACCAGCGCACAGGAAGTTTCATACAACATAGGCTGGGCTTCCGAGTACTACTATCGAGGACTGTTGCAGAAGGAATCTTCCGGCAGCGCGGGCATCGACTTTGCCAACGGCGGCTTCTACGCCGGCGGCTGGACGGCGGATGTCGGCGACGGTCTGGAGGTCGACGGATATTTCGGATACGGGGTCGAGACCGACGCGGGATTCTCCCTGGGCGTTGGCTTCACGGGTTACTACTACACCGGCGACTTCGACGACACCTACGAGGAACTGAACCTGAATTTCGGCTACGGCATGCTGGGAGTCGAATACTCCTTCGGCACCTACGGTAATTTCGACGGGCCGGAACAGGACTACAATTTTCTCGCGGCGACGATCAGCGCCGAAAATGGACTGTATGGCACGATCGGGCAGTTCGGCGGCGATTTCGACGGCAATTACATTGAAATCGGCTACGGGCTCACGGTCAGCGAGATCGATTTCGGCGTAGCGGCAATCTTCAGCAGCGACGAGTTCGGCGCAGGCAACGGCCAGTTCGACGCCAACGGCAATCCCGACGCCAGCCAGGCCGTAGTCTTCACCATCGGAAAGACATTTTAAGTAGTTAAGTTCGCGGCTTCGAGCGGGGCCGCGAGGGGGAGCGCCTGTTCGCTTAATCTCACCTCGCCATCCATGGCGAGGTTCGAATCGGGTCGTCGCCGCTTTAGGCCATCCATGGCACGCGCCGACTCCCACGACGCGAACAGGCGCTCCCCCTCACGGCTCCTTACGCTGTGCAATACCCTTGCATCGGTTTCTTCGAAAAAGAGTCGTTGAATTTGAACGATGTGAGTCGCTGTCAGGCGGCGTAATATGCAGCGGGCGTGCGAGGCAGGAAGCCGAGCCCGAGCCTACATGGATGTATTCACGGCGTCCGCTGCATATTACGCCGCCCGACGGCGACGGATTGTAGCCACAAACCCATGAAAGGGAAATTTGGCTGCTTGATTCGGGGTGGGAAAGGGTCTACGGTGAAGCTCTTTGATTTAGAGTGGAGCGCTGCTTTCCATGAATAAGATTTATGGCCTGATTTTGTTGCTGATTTCGGGGTCGGCGATTGCGCAGGATGATTTCGTTGCGCCGCGCACGGAGTGGGGACAGCCCGACTTGCAAGGCGTGTGGAACTTCTCATCCAATGTGCCGCTGACGCGCCCTGCACGATTCGGCGACCGTGAGTTCATGACGCCCGAGGAAGTGGAGGAATTACGCGCTCGCCTGGCCGCGGCGGACGCCGCATCCGATCAGGCTGTGCCGCGGGCTGACGAGACCAACGATCCGGGTGGTTATAACGATTTTTGGGTCGAAAGCGCCGGTATTACCGATCGCATTCGCACATCGCATATCGTCTATCCGACCAACGGGCAGATGCCGGCGCTGGTCGAAGGCGTGGATATCGTCTTCGGCGGGCTTGGCGATGACGTGGAAGGGCGGCAGCGGCCGGTACGATTCGTTGTCGGCGGCATCGGCAAGGACGGTCCGGAGGACCGCGGGCTGTCGGAGCGCTGCATCGTCGGCTTCAATTCCGGCCCGCCGTTCATGCCGAGCCTGTACAACAACAACGTGCAGATCATTCAGGACAGGGACACCGCGGTCATCCTCACCGAGATGATTCACGATGCCCGCGTCGTGCCTATCGGCGAGTTGCCGCCGCTCGATGAGGATATCGGGCTTTGGTCAGGCGATTCCCGGGGTTATTACGACGGCGACACGCTGGTCGTGGAAACGCGCAATTTCAACGGGCTGACCCAGAGCTTCGGCGGGTTCGGACATTCTGCCGACAAGGTGCTGACCGAGAAATTCACCCGCATCGACGAGTTTACCGTCGATTACGAGTGGACCATCGACGATCCGTCGACCTTCACCGACAAATTGACGGTGATCGTGCCGATGACCAAGGTGGCCGGCCAACTTTACGAATACGCCTGCCACGAAGGCAATTACGGCATGACCAACATCATCCGCGGCGCCAGAGCCCAGGAAGCGCTGGAGGCGGAAGAAGGGTCGGAGTAATCGATCTGTCACAAGCGGGCGACGCATGCCTCGCCCGTTATTGGTTCCATCCTTCCCACCCTTGGCCGCGCACGACCTGGCCGGGGAGGGCGTCGGTGTGTTCGCCATCGCGCAGGACCGGGACTCCGTTGACCAGAACGTGCACCATGCCGGTCGAGTATTGGTGCGGGTCGTCGTAGGTTGCGTGGTCCTGCACTTCGTCCGGGTCGAAGATGGCGATATCGGCGTGGAAGCCTTCGCGCAGTTCGCCGCGGTCGCGGATGCCCAGATTCGTGGCCGGTAGTTTCGTTAATTTGCGGACCGCGTCTTCGAGGGTGATGACCTGTTCGTCGCGGACGTATTTGCCGAGTACCCGGGCAAAATTGCCGTAGGCGCGGGGATGGGTCATACGATCGAGGAATTCTCCCTCCGGCGCCATTGACGCCGCGTCGGAGGCGAAACTGACCCAGGGCAGGGCTACACCGTTCGCCACATTCCCGGCCGACATCAGGAAATAGACGACCTGCACCCGGCTGCCGTCTTCGACGACGAGGTCGATGGCGGTTTCCGCCGGACTCGTTCCCCGCTCAGCGGCGACCTCTCCCAAGGTCATGCCGGCGTAGCGACGTAACTCGGGATTTTCGAAGCCGACCAGCAAGGTGCCTTCCGGGCCCGCGGCGAGCATCAGGTTTTCCCACTCGTTCGTGGGAGTGGTCATTTCTTGCAGCACCTGGGCGCGGGTGTCCGGATCCTGCAGGCGCTCGGCCCAGGCGGCATAGCCGCCTTCCTGCACCCAGGGCGGCATGCCGGCGTCGAGGCCCGTCGAGCCGGCGGTATAGGTGTAGATGTCGGCGGTGATGCGCAGCCCCTCGGCGCGGGCGGCTTCGACCCTGGCGACGACATCGTCGAATTTGTCCCAGTTCTCCCTTCCGCCCATCTTCAGGTGGTAGATTTCGGCGGGAATGTCCGCCTCCCTGGCGATGTGGATCAACTCGTCCAGCGCTTCCAGCAGGCGATTGCCCTCGCTGCGCAGGTGAGATATATACATGCCGCCGTACTCACCGGCGACCTTCGCGAGTTCTACCAGTTCCTCGGTGTTGGCATAAAACGCCGGCGCGTAGATCAGCGAAGAGCCGAGACCGAGGGCGCCTTCTTCCATGGACTGGCGCACGAGGTCGCGCATGCGCTGAAGTTCGTCATCGGTCGGCGCGCGGTCTTCATAGCCGAGTTCGTGTATGCGCACCGTGGTCGCGCCGACGAATGAGGCGACGTTGGGCGACACGCCCTGCTCGACCATGAATTCGAGATATTCACCGAGGGTGGTCCATTCCCCTGCCCAGGGCGCGGTGATTTCGGCTTGCATGGCTTCGTTCAGCGGCCCCTCGGAACGGCCTTCGCCGAATACCTCGAGCGTCACGCCCTGTCGGATGTCGCTCTGGCTGCGGCCGTCGATGAGCAGGGAATCGGTGGCCCAACTGAGCATGTTGATGAAGCCCGGCGCCACCGCGAGGCCGCTCGCGTCGATGGTGAGTTCGGCATTGCCGTCCAGCTCGCCGATCGCCGCGACCCGGTCGCCGTTGATGCCGATATCAGCCACATAGGGCGCGCCGCCGTTGCCGTCGTAAATCAGCCCATCGGTGATCAGAACGTCATAGCCGGGACTGCAGGCGAACAGGCCCGTGAGCAACAGGGAGGCGAAAACGGTACGCACCCGGGGGCGGGAAATTATACTCATGTCTGGATTTCCGATTGTCGTCAGTCAGCGAATGATAACGCCCGGAATCAGGAATGCGAATTGCGGTTTGAATTGTTTTCGGTCATTCTTTTGATTTGCACACAGCAAGGCACAACCACTTTCGAAATCGAGGAGAAAAGATCATGAATATGGACAGAAACGTGTTTGGCCGAACATCCGCTACCCTGGCGATTTCAATCTCACTGGTTGCTCTGTTGGCAGCGCCCCAGGCCGGGGCCCAGACCGGCGAAGGCGGCGGCTGGTACGTCGGCGCCACGATTCCGCTGATGTTCATCGACGATACCGAATCCTTTACCAACGGCGAGAATTTCGTGCCGTTCACATTGGGTTACGAGGCGACCACGCTGAACGAGTTCGATACCGGCTACAAGATCGGAGGCTCCTTCGGCTACGCCTTCGAAAGCGGCCTGCGCATCGAATTCGAGGCCTATCATGCCTCGGCTGAAGTCAGCAAGTTGTTCTACAACGATGTTGCCGTTCCCCTCCTCAACTTCCAGTTGACGGAAACTACCGAACTACCCGTCAGCGGGGCGGCTTCCCAGACCGCCACCATGTTGAATGTCTGGTACGACTTCGATACTGCCGGCCAGTGGACACCGTACATCGGCGCGGGGTACGGCGAGCTTGCGGTCGATTTCGGCGACGTTGAATACGACACCAACGGGCTCGCCCAGGTCGTGGCGAACGCGATCACCTCCGCCAATGGACTTCCCAACATAGCCTTGCCGCCGGGCTTCGTGCCGGAATTGTCGCCCAAGGACACGACCCCCGCCTACCATTTCGGCGGTGGAGTAAGTTGGGAGCTTTCCGACTCGACCCTGATCCAGCTCGGTTATCGCTATCAGGCCAGCGGCGACATCGAGTTTTCCGGCCTCAATGAAAACGCCAGCGCCAACGCGCTGACCGAACAGAAGACCCACTTCATCGAACTCGGCATCCGCTACCGGTTGTAAGAGGTCCATCCGGCTTCTGCATGCAGGTTTCCAGGCGCTCTGAAATACTGTAAATTCATACAGTAGTTTCAGCCCGGAGCCGGCATGTTCGAGCAGCCGTTCACGGCGGCGAAGCCCCGTTTCGCCGATTCTCCCGCCGGTGCGCCGCGGGCCTTGCCGGCCTATGCGGAACTGTATTGCATTTCCAATTTCAGCTTTCTGCGCGGCGCTTCGTTTCCCGAAGAACTCGTGGAGACCGCCCGGGCGCTTGGCTACCGGGCGCTGGCCGTTACCGACGAATGTTCCCTGAGCGGTGTGGTGCGGGCCCATGTGGCGGCGAAGGAACACGGCCTGAAGTTGATCGTCGGCACCGGGTTCCGCTTGCGGGAAGGCAGCCGGCTGGTACTGCTCGCGCGCAATCGCAAGGGCTATGGAGAACTGAGTCATCTGATCAGTTGCGCGCGGCGGGACAGCCCCAAGGGCAGTTATCGCATCGGCCGCGCCATGTTCGAGCGGAACCGGCCCGATGACTGCCTGCTTTTGTGGCTGCCGGATTTTTCGCGGCCGCGGGATGCCGTCGAGGAGGAGGCGGTCTGGCTGCGGGAGGGATTTGCCGGGCAGGCCTGGATTGCGGTCGAGGCGCTGTTGCGCGGGAATGACCGCCGCCTGCTGCGGCAAGCGCGCGAACTCGGCCGGCGCCATGGCCTGCCCTTGTGCGCCGCGGGCGGCGCCTGTATGCATGTGCGGGAGCGGCGTCCGCTGAAGGATATTCTCGACGCCATACGCCTCGGCAGGACCATCGCCGAACTCGGTCTCGACGGCGAATGCAACGCCCAGCGGCATCTGCGCGGCCGCGCCCGGCTTGCCCGGCTGTATCCACAGGAGTTGCTCGCGGCGACGGTGGAAATCGCCGGGCTATGCAATTTCTCGCTCGATGAGTTGCGCTACGAATATCCGCTCGAACTCGTGCCCGAGGCCTATACCGCCCATGGCTGGCTATGGAGGCTGACAATCAGGGGAATGCGGCGGCGCTGGCCCGAAGGCGCGCCGGCGAAGGTGCGCCTGCTGGTGAAGAAGGAACTGGCGCTGATTCGCGAGTTGCGTTACGAGCATTATTTTCTCACCGTCCATGACGTGGTGGATTTTGCCCGCGGCCGCGGAATTCTTTGCCAGGGGCGGGGCTCGGCGGCCAATTCGGCGGTGTGCTATTGCCTGGGGATCACCGAAGTCGATCCGTCCAGGATCGAGCTGCTGTTCGAGCGCTTCATCTCCCGGGAGCGCGACGAGCCGCCGGACATCGACGTCGATTTCGAACATTCCCGGCGCGAGGAAGTCATCCAGTACATTTACGAGCGCTATGGCCGCGACCGGGCCGCGCTGGCGGCGACGGTGATCTGCTACCGGCCCCGGAGCGCGGTGCGCGACGTGGGCAAGGCGCTGGGGCTGGAGGCCCGGCTGATCGATCATCTCGCCAAGTCGATCCACTGGTGGGGCCAGAACCTGAAAGAGCAACTGCAGGACGCCGACGTCGACTACACCGATCCCAGAATGCGCAGGTTGCTGACGCTGACAAAGGCTCTGCAGGGCTTTCCCAGGCATTTGTCGCAGCACGTGGGCGGCTTCGTCATCAGCCGGGGGCCGCTCACCCGGCTCGTACCCATCGAGAACGCCGCGATGGCGGACCGCACCGTGATCCAGTGGGAAAAGGACGATCTCGAAGCCCTCGGCCTGCTGAAGGTCGATGTGCTGGCCCTGGGCATGCTTACCGCGATTCGCAAGTGCCTGGAACTGGTCAGCGCCTATAGCAGCCGGCCCCTGGGCATGGACCGCATCCCCGCGGAAGACCCGAAGGTCTACGACATGATGGGCCGGGCCGACACCGTCGGCGTGTTCCAGATCGAATCCCGCGCCCAGATGAGCATGTTGCCGCGGCTGCGTCCGCGCAATTACTACGACCTGGTGATCCAGATCGCCATCGTGCGTCCCGGGCCCATCCAGGGAGACATGGTCCACCCTTATCTCAACCGGCGCAACGGGGAAGAGGAAATCGTCTATCCCAGCGAGAAAGTGAAGGAGGTGCTCGAACGGACCCTGGGGGTGCCGATCTTCCAGGAACAGGTCATGAAACTGGCCATGGTGGCGGCGGGCTTCAGCGGCGGCGAGGCCGACCAGTTGCGCCGCGCCATGGCGGCCTGGAAGCGCAAGGGAGGGCTCGAGCCGTATCGTGAGAAACTCATCCAGGGCATGCTTGAGCGCGGTTATGAGCAGGAATTCGCCGAGCGGCTCTTTCGCCAGATCCTCGGTTTCGGCGATTACGGCTTCCCGGAATCCCATTCATCGAGCTTCGCCTTGCTGGCCTATGTCTCGTCCTGGCTCAAGCACTATCATCCGGCGGCCTTCTGCTGCGCCTTGCTCAACAGCCAGCCGATGGGGTTCTACGCGCCGGCGCAACTGATCCGCGACGCCCGCGCCCATGGCGTCGAAGTGTTGCCGGTCCATGTCAATCACAGCCTGGCCGATTGCAGCCTGGAGACGCCCGCGGGTTTCGCGCCGCCGCGGGAACATTCGCTGCAAGTGCTCGAGCCGCGCCTGCGAACCGGTTTCAACCAGGTGAAGGGTCTGTCGCGGAAGGCCGCCGAGGCGATCTGCGAGGCTCGGGCCGGCGGTGCCTTCTCCGGCATTGAGGAACTGGTGTTCCGCAGCGGCATCGGCAAGAAGGATCTGGAAGCGCTGGCCGCCGCCGACGCCTTGCGCGAACTCGCCGGCGACCGGCATCGCGCCTTCTGGTACAGCGCGGGAACGGGGGCCGCCGACGGCCTGTTCGCCGCTACCGGTTTCGGCGCCGAGGCTCCGGAAGTAGACGTATTGCTGCCGGTGCCCGACGAATGGCAGAACATCGCCGCCGATTATGCCGCCACCGGTTTCAGCTTGCGCCGGCATCCGCTGGCGCTGTTTCGCGAACGTCTCGACCGTTTCCAGGTCCTGCCGGCGCAGGAACTTGGCGAGATCGGCGACGGCCGCGGGGCCAAGGTGGCCGGACTGGTGACCTGCCGGCAACGGCCGATGACGGCCTCGGGAGTCACCTTCCTCACCCTGGAAGACGAAAGCGGGATGGTCAACGTGGTGGTCTGGCCCACGCTAAGCGAGCGGCAGCGCCCGGTGGTGCGGCGGGCGCGCCTGCTCGGCGTGATCGGACACGTGCAGCAAAGCGGCGACGTGATCCATCTCATCGCCCACCGGTTGACCGACCTCAGTCACTGGCTGGGCGAGATGGAAACCTCGTCCCGGGACTTCATGTAAGGAAGCTCCGATTCATCAGAGCTTCCGTGCGGCAATGGATGGAATTGTTCGGAGAAATCAGTCCCCCCGGTTCGCCGCTCGCAAGGTCTCGAGGTCGAACTTGATCATGGTGTTCATCGCCGCCATGACCCGGGAATTGTGTTCCATGTCCTCGCTGTCGATCATGTCGAAGAATTCGGCCGGGGTGATCTGCCAGGAGAGGCCATAGCGGTCCTTCAGCCAGCCGCAGGCGAGCGGGGTGCCTTCTTCGACCAGCTTGTCCCAGTAATAGTCGATCTCTTCCTGGGTATCGCAGGGGATCATCAGCGAAAGCGCTTCGGAAAACTGGAATTGCGGGCCGCCGTTGAGGGCGATGAACTCCTCTCCCCTCAACTTGAACTCGATGGTCAGCACGGAGCCCGCGCCGGGTTCGTCGGGCTTGTGGCAAATGCGGGTGATTTCCGAATCGGGGAAGATCGAGCAATAGAACTCGACCGCCTCCCTGGCGTTGCCGTCGAACCATAGAAACGGGATAGTCGCTCTCATCGTGTTTACCTCAGGGAGTGCAGACCGAACATGTTGTCTTCGGTATCTCTGGCCAGCGCGATGAAACCGTACTCGCCGATGGTCATCTTCTCGCGTTCCAGCGTGCCGCCGGCTTCCGCCACCCTCGCTCCCTCGGTGGCGCAATCCTCGCAATTGAAATACACCATGATGCTGTTGCCGCCGGAGGGCACTCCCTCGAAATGCACCAGCGCTCCGGTGCAGCCGTGCGCGTCGGGCCCTCCGGGGAATCCGCACATCGTGAGATCGTCCATCATGGGCCGCAATTCAACGCCCAGCACGGTTTCATAGAATTTCCTGGCGCGCGCCATGTCTTGCACATAAATTTCGAACCAGGTCACGGGATTTCTTTGCATCGCGGTAGTTCCTCGTCAATCAGGCAAAATAGCCGTGCAGATACCAGTGCCGCCCGCCGTCGCGCTCGCGATAGACCCACAGGCGGCCATTCTCTTCTTCGCCGATGTAATAGTCGCGGCACACATCATCGCCCGACCACCAGCCGGATTCAATACGCCCCGGGCCGCGGCGCGGCAGCCGTGGACAAACGGGCTTGCAGGAACTGCACCGCCAGGTCGGGGAAGTCGGTGAACAGACCGTCGACTCCGACGGTGAAGAAATGCTGTTCGAGCAGGTCGTCGAAATTTTCCGCGTAGGCCGGCAATTGTCCGGGGTCGGCGCGGAAAGTGTAGGGATGCACCTCGAGTCCGGCGGCATGGGCGCGCTCGACGAGCGCGCTGATGCGCAAGTCCCCGGGCGCCGATTCCGGATCGATGACCAGCGGATGGGCCGGGCCGATGCCGTCGGCGTGTTCGGCCAGGATGCGCATACCCTCGTCATCAAACATCCAGGGGTAGGCGTCCCGGTCGCGGAGGAGCTGGATCAGCCGGATATCGATGCCGGCCGCGGGCATGATCTCGCTGCTGATGATTTCCAGCTCCGGGTAACTGAAGGTCTGCAGAAACACCTTGCTGGATTTTTCGGTATAGCCATAGCGTTTCAGCACATCGACCACAGCGCTGCTGATGTCCCTGCCTTCGGCGCGGTGGAATTCCGGCTGCTTGATCTCGGGATAAATGCCCACGTCGCGTCCGGTCGAATGATTGAGTCCCTGGACCAATTCGATTTCCTCTTCGAAAGTGGACACGCCGAATTCCGATTTTCCCAACGGGAACCGGTTGGGAAACCCCGCCTGGGGTTCGCCGTCCACCAGGCGAAAGCCTCCGGTGGCCTGCAATTGCCGGATTTCTTCGAGGTCGAAGTCAATCGCGTAAAAACGGCCGTCGGCGCGGGCGCGGTCGGGAAACTTGTCCGCCACATCGGTAGTGCGGTCGAGAGTGATGTCGTGCAGCACGATCAGGCTGCCGTCGCGCGTCATGACCAGATCCTGCTCGATGTAATGCGCGCCCATGGCATAGGCCATGGCCTTGGCTTCCAGGGTATGTTCGGGCAAATAGCCGCTGGCGCCGCGATGGGCGATGACGATTTTCCCTGATTGGGCATACACGGAGGCGGAAACAAGCATGAGCAACAGACCGGAAAACAAGGGGATTCGCAACATCTCTCAAGACCCGAAACGATAGCGTAACTTGACCGCGAGGGTGTCGACCACGGGCATGTTCCAGGACTGTTCCAGCATGTCCTGGAAAGTGAGGAAACTGCTGCGCGGCAGATTGCCGCCGCGGGTGTAGACCACGAACAGGTCCGACAAGGGCGCGATTTCCCAGCGATAGCGGGCCTGGAAGGTCATGCGGCTGATGACGAAATCATCGGAAGTGTCGTTTGGTTTCGCCACGTCGTGCAGATATTCCCTGGCATGGGGGTTCACGGTCCAGAACCTGTCTTCGTAAGCTTTCAGGCCGGTCCATTGCAAGGTCAGGCGGAACTGCTGTTTGGCGGTGATGAAAAAGCTCGTTTCGATTCGTGGTGACCAGGTATGCGCCTCGTAACTCGTATAGCGGCCCCCGCCGCGATGCACGAGCAGGGCTTCGCTATCCTCGTAATTCAGCATCAGGTCGAAGTAGAAACGGTCGATCGGGCGCCAGGAAACTCCCCCCTGCATCGAATTGCGGGGCGGGCCGAGTTCGTCCTGTTCCAGCGTCACGCCGATCATCAAGGCCAGTGGTTTGGCCAGATCGGACTGGTACATTGCGTTCAGGCCAAAACGGTGGGGCACGATGAAATCGCCGGTGCCGCGGCCGAGGCGGTCGTCTACGCGTTCCGGAAACCAGCGCATGCTGTAGCTGAAGTTATCGCTGTTGAGAAACGTGTAACTGCGATTGAAAAACGCGCCGAGGCGCACCGGCTGGCCCTGGGTGTTCCACTGATTGGTGACGAAAACGCTGGTCGTGCGGTCGCGCAGTCCGGGAACGTCCGATTCGATGTTGAAATAGGCGTAATCGAAGGCGGCCGAATCGTTGCGCTGGCTGAAGCCCAGATCGTTGATTTCGAGTTCGTCGTCGAGAAGGGTCAAGCGGAAGGAATGATTGACTCCGCGCCGGGGCCGGAAACTGACGTCGTTGAAAATGCCGGCGCCGGTGACTCCATGAGCGTCGCTGTACATGGCCTGACCGTCTACCACCCAACGGTTGTCGGCCGAGAAATAGCCCCAGTCGACTGCGTTGACCGTGGCGTCGACTTCCGGATGAGCGATATTCGTACCCATCCAGCCGATCGAGCGGCGGCCGCCGCCGCTGGTGTCTTCGTACAACAGCCGACCGATGCCGAAATCGCGGCCGGTGGCGTGAATGCCAACCGGAGTGCCGTCGTCGAGCCTGCCTTCGATCGTCGTGTCGTCTTCGGTGGCGTACAAGGCGCCATATTGCCAGTTGCCGGCCGAACCGGTGAACTTGCCCGCTGCGAGCAGGTCGGTGGGATCGCTCAAATCGGTCGGTACGACATTGACGTTATCCGGAATATCTCCCCAATGCGGCGCGCCGCCGATGCGCCGCGTATTGAGCAGTGTCAGCGGGCCCGAAGGTCCACGCATGAATCCGCCCGTGCGCTCGGTGGCGTTGAAGATGTCCTGGCCTTCGAGGAAAAACGCGCGTTTCTCGGGGAAGAAAGTTTCGAATGCAGTCAGGTTGACGATCACGTCATCCGATTCGACGTTGCCGAAGTCCGGGTTGATCGTTGCCGACAACAGCGAATTGGTCGTCGGCCGCCAGAAGATTTCGGTGCCGGCCTTGTACTCCCCATCGTTGCTTATGCCGTCCTGGATGCCTGAAACGAAAGGATAAAATGTCAATTGCCGGCGCGGTTCGATATCGCGCAACTCGTATTTCTCGAAAGCCGACAAATATTCGTTCACGGTTCGCGGCAAGGCAGGGTTGGACCATGCTTCGCCACCGAGATGCCCGACCTGGCGTTCGAAATAGAAGCCGATCTGACGGGTGTCTCCCGCCTGGGGCAGCGCCACCATCGACCAGGGAATGAAATACTCGATGCTCCAGCCGTCTTCCAGCGCCTGGGTGAAACCACTCCATGAACCGTCCCATTGCATGTTCATCTGCCGTTCCGGCAGCAAGGTTGCGTCGGTCATGGAGTCGCCGAGATTCAGGCGCAGGAAATAGCCGTACAACCCTTCGCCCGAAGTATCGAGCCCCACGACGAAACCGTCGCGGTCAAGACGCGTATCGCGCGAAGTCATGCGCGCAATCAGGCTGCCGGGAGGCTGATAGTTGACAGCCGAGATATAGATGCCGCGCTCGGTATAGAACATGCGGACATGGGTTTCGTATGGGGCTTCGGCCAGGGTGTCCGGGTCGATTACCCGCATCCCGTCAACCACGGGAATGCGGTCCCAGACAGGCTCGTCGACGAAACCGTCCAGCTCGATATTGGCTTCACCTTCTTCGACTCGGGTCAGTTGCGGCATTTGCGCCATGGCGGCGCAGGCCCATGAGGCAAGCAGCAGGGCAGTGAAAAAATGCGGTAGAGTTTTCCGGATCCGGAAATTCAGAGTGCAAGACATGATCGAATGACTATACAGCATCCCGAAATACGCCTGCCATCAGGGCAAGGATTAGTCACAATCAATTTCATTTGATCGGCAGCCCGGGAGCGGACTTCAACAGGAAATCCGCACTGCCATGATTCATCATAATTTCTCGTCGCTTTGCCCTGATTCGAGCGTATTCATTCCCTTTTTTCATGGTTGAATCAATGCTACGGACAATCGACAGGAGAACCTATTTTGATGTGGACTCGTAAGCTTGATCATGCAATCTTCGTTGAAGAAGAAAAATATGTTTGGGCTGAAACAAGAAGCAAATTATTCTGGAAGCTCGTTGTAACCGTAAGTCTCGCCGTAATGGCGGGCGTGATTGTCTCGATGGTGTTGTGAAACAGGTTTCGCTAACGCTCGCCGAGTACGGCTTCCAATTCCAATAACTGCCGCTGCCTTCTGATTTCGAGGCGCACAGAATCACCAGGCTCGACCTCTCGTAACAATTCAGAATAACTTTGCAGGTCGTCTACAACTTCGCCGTTGAAGCGGAGGAGGATGTCGTTTGCCTGTATTCCGGTGGCTTCCGCCGCGCTGCCGGGAGTCACGCCGTCGACGCGCACCCCTTCGCCGGTCCAGCCGAAATCGGGCACTACGCCGAGCGCCGCCCTGCGTGACCCGGCGCCCTGGGCCGGCGCCGGAATTTCGGGCGCATTTTCCAGCGTGACGCGGAAGGGCTCGGTGCGGTCGCCGAGGTAGACCACCGCTTCTTCCAGCCATAGCGCGATATCCGACATGCCGGCGGTATCGAGTTTGTCGCTGGTGTCCGACGGGCGATGAAAATCCGCATGCGCGCCGGCGAAGAGATGAATCGCCGGGATGCCGGCCTCGAGGAAACTCGCGTGGTCGCTGCTCGCGATGGCTGCCACGGGAAACTCGGATTGCACGCCGATGGTAAAGCCGATGCCCTGGGCCATGAAGGGCCATTCATACGCGCTTTCCGTGCCGAAAACCTGCAAGCTGCGGCCTTCCAGGCGGCCCACCGAGTCCAGATTGATCATGGCGAAGAAATCGCTGTAGCCGCCGGGGGGCTCTTGCAAAAAGCGCCGCGATCCAAGCAATCCCGCTTCCTCGGCCGTGAATGCGACGAACAGTATCGGCCGCTGGGGGCCGAACGCGCGTGCAAGTTTGGTCGCGGTTTCGATCAGGATGGCGACGCCGGACGCATTGTCGTCGGCGCCGGGATGAATTTCTCCGCCTTCGCTGCCCAGATGGTCGTAATGCGCTCCGACCACGATCGGCTGTGCGCTCAACTCCGGATTAATGCCGGGCAGCAGACCGACGACATTGGCCAGTTCCACCTCTCCGGCCCCGGCCACCGATTCGCGCCAGCGATGCAGAAAGTCGCCATCGAGCGGCTGCAGGCCGGCGGCGCGGAACTGTTCGGCGATATAAAGCGCCGCCTCGTCGAGGCCGCGGCTGCCGATGCCGCGTCCTTCCAGTTCGGGGCCGGCGAGGTATTCGGCGTGGCGCAGAAACTGTCCGGGCAGATACTTCGGCGGCAAGTCCGCCAGCGCTTCCAGCGGCGGCAGCGAGAACGCGGGCGCGGACGCCAGGCCGGGACGCAGCCATTGCATGGGCGAGTCCGGGCTGTTCCAGACTCCCGAGACGTCATTGGTCGGCTCCTCGCCGTAAAAACTGAGATAGGAATATCGGCCGTAGTGCGGCAGTTTCTCGATCATGCCTGACATGGCTTCCATACCGTCCACGTGGATCAGGCCGATGGCCAGTTCCGGATTGGCCGGATGGCGGCCGATGATCACGGTGCTGCGGTCGGCGAAAGGCAGCGGCTGGCCGTTGAGAACGACGTCTTCGGCGCCCGCCGCCGCGCCATAGGCCGCCGTGGCTGTGAGCGCCGCGTCGGCGAAGGGATTTTCGCGGCCCAGCACCCACACCGAGCGGTCCGGCGGCAAGGCGCTCATCGATTCTTCCGTCAGGATGCGCGCATCTACGCCCGCGGCGAAAGCTTCCGCCAGGCGCCGCCACTGTTCGCGGTTCTCGCGCGGCAGCAGAAAGGCGATTTCCTGCGCGCCGAACATCTCGCCCACCGTGGGCGGGGTTTCTTCCCGGTCGAGCTTGCGGAAAATATCGAACCAGGGATCGACCAGCACCGCTTCGAGGCGGTCGTAATCCGGCGCGACTACGCCTTCAAATTTCTGCGTGAGGCGCACGAAATGGATTTCCGGCCCTTCCTGGCCGGCGTAATACAACGCCAGCGGCAGGTTCAATTCATAAGGCTCTCCGCTGTGGACCTGGGCGAAAAGGATCTGCGCCTGATTGTTGCCCACTTCGTCGACGCTCACCGAAATCTCGGGCGCCCCGGTGCGATCGACCCATTGGGCGAAGAACGGCCCCAGGTCGAAGCCGGCAACCTCCGAGAACAACTCGGCGATGCCCGTGAAGCCGATGCGCTGGAAGCGATAATCGGCGTACAGCCGCCGCAGGCCTTCGAGAAACAACTCATCCCCGAGTTCCACCCGCAACATGTGCCAGAGCATGAGGGTCTTGCCGTATCCAACCGCCTGGGAAGCCGCCGAATCTCGCGTGGTGAATTCGGTCAGCGGGAAATCGGTTTCCTCGGCGACGTAATTGCGATAACGCGCGAGCATGTCCTTGCGGTATTCGGCGCCGCGACCGTCCATTTCGCGGAACAGGTGATCGGCCAGATAGGCCGTCAGCCCTTCGCTCCAGTTGCCGCTTTCGTAGTCCGGGTAGACGCCGTTGCCCCACCAGTTGTGCAGGAGTTCATGGGGATAGGACGATTCGAGAATGAAGGGAAAGCGGATAACCTGGGAGCCGAGCAAGGTGAACGAAGGCATGCCGTAGCCGGTTTCCCAGAAGTTCTCGACCAGCGCGAACTTGGAATAGGGATATTCGCCGAGCATGGGCTCGTATAGTTGCAGATATCGTTCGGTAGCGTCGAGATAGCGGATCGCCAGGTTCGGGTCCGGTGTGCGCAGATAGGACAGCGCCTCGACATCGCCGGCCATTTGCGAGTATTCGGTGAATTGCGCGGCGATCAGGTAGATTTCCTCCATCGGATCGCCGCTGCTCCAGCCGTTGGGGCCAAAGCGGTCGCCCTGGCTGACGGTGAGCCAGTCCCGGGCCGAATCGGCGAATTCCACGCGCAGGTCGAAACTGACCAGGTAATCGCCGAAGTCGGGAACCCAGTAACTTGCCTTGCTCAGATACACGCCGCGGGAATCGATGATGCCCGTGGTTTCGGAAAAGCTCTGCGCGTACTCGACGCCCTGTTGTTCCACGACTTCGGCGATACGGCCGCGATAGCTGACGGTGAAACTGCCGTCGGCGCCGGTTTCGACCCGGTAGGCATCGGTCGGTGCGACTTCACCGCTCATGGTATTGAGCAGGACGCCGGCGGGCAGGCCGAACGCGAATTGCCGGCTTACTTCACCCGGCGCGACTTCCAGATTGCTGTTGAGCCTGAATTCGGCCGGGCTTCCAGCCAACGAGGGCGGCAAGGTGACGGTATCGAGCACCTCGATTTCGCCGGCCATCGGATCGAGCCTGACTTGCAGACTGTGGTGAATCAGTTCCGGCGAGTCAGCTGCCTGCGCCAAAGCCGCTTGCGCCGCGGCTGTCAGGGACAGGCAGCATAGCAGGCGGGCAAACAGATTTCGGGACGGTTTCCGCATATGGCGCTCCGGATCAGTTCAGGCCGAGCAACTCCATTGCGGCGGCGTGGTCCCAGTCGCCGATGTGAATTTGCGAGGCGCCGTCCGGTGTGCGCGTCGTACTCCAGGCCAGCCGGCTGCCGTCGGGCGAAAATACCGGCAGGATGTCGGTGCCATCGGTATTGGTGGCGCGCACCGGCGGGCCATAGCCGTCGACATCGATCAGGAACAATTCGAAATTGGAATTTCCGATCAGGTTGCTTGAATAGATGATGTATTCGCCGCTCGGATGAAAATACGGCCCCCAGGCCACCATGGCTTCGGCGGTCAATTGCCGCGCTTCGCTGCCATCGACGTTCATCGTCCAGATCTCGGCGCTGTTGCCGTCGGGATTGAACCGCCGCCAGACTATCTTGCTGTCGTCCGGGCTGAAAAACGGGCCGCCGTCGTAGCCCGGCGAGAAGGTAAGCTGGGTTACGTTGCCGCCGTCTGCGTCCATGATGTACAGGTCCATGAAATACGAGGCGTCGTCTTCGAGCAGCGCCCTTTCTGCACGGCTCAGGGGTCGGCTGTAAGCTTCCCGATTGGACGCGAACAGAATTTTCGAGCCGTCGGAGGAATAGGAGCCTTCGGCGTCGTAGCCGTCGGCATTGGTCAGATTGATCAGATTGCCGCCATCGCTGTCGGTCTGGTAGATCTCGTAGTGGCGGTCGTAGTCCCAGCCATAGGGACGGTCGATTCCGCTTTGCCTGATCTCGATTTCTTCGGCCTGTTTCGCCAATGCGTCGGGATCTTCGTGTGTGGAAGAGAACATGACGCGTTCGAGCGTCGGATGGACCCAGGAACAAGTGGTAAGGCCAATGCCCGGCGAGACCACGGATGCGGTTTCCGTGGCAAGGTCCATCAGGTGAATCTGGTAGAAAGGATTGTCGCCGGGCACTTCCGACTGGTAAATGAAACGTTCGCCGTCGGCGCTGAAATACCCTTCGCCCGAACGCAGGCCTTCGGTGACCAATTGCCGCGTGTTGGAAAGCAGAACCGCTTCGAATTCACCGTCGACGAAATTGCCCGGCGCCGATTCTTCGGCCACGGTGGCGCCGGCGACTCCGTCGGCATAGGTGTCGGCGCTTTCCGCTCCGGCGGCTTCGAAAGCCGCGGGCGGCGCCGGAGCTTCCGGCTCTGCCGGCGCGACCGAATCCGCACCCGGTTCGCAAGCGGCCAGTGCAGCGAAAGAAAGTAGCAAGACAAATCTACTCATGTTTTGGATCCTGTAAAAAATCAAATTGCAGATGGTGCGGAAATACGCCGAACAGGCCGCCGGTATGGATGAAAACCACGGTGCCGGCCCCGGCCAGACATCCGCTTTCTCCCTTGCGAAGTTCCGATAACATGCCATTAAAGGCTTTTCCTGTATAGACCGGATCGAGGAAAACGCCTTCCCGGCGCGCCACGGAGGCGATGGTCCGGTACACTTCCGGGCCCGCTTCGCCATATCCCGGCCCCATGTAGCCTTCAATTGTGTCGATGGCCAGACTTTCAACATCGAATGCGGCATCGTAGCGCTCGCTCCAGGCCGCCACGTCCCGGCGCACCTTTTGTTCGAACCAGGCAGCGTCGTCGCAGACGTTGAAGGCAAGTATCCGGGCGCGCAGACCGGCGAGTTCCCGGCCGACCAGCAAGCCGCTCTGGGTGCCGCCGGAGCCGGTGGCGGCGACGATGGCGTCGGGTTCGATTCCCGTGCGTTCGAAATCCTCCCGCAGTTCTTCGCAGGCGGCGATGTATCCCCATAGCCCGATGGCGTCACTGCCGCCGATGGGGATGAACAGGGCGCGATGGCCGCGTCGTTCGTAATCGGCTTGCAGTTCGCGCCCGTAATCCTCGTGCGTGTGCCAGTCTGCCTGGGAAATGTAGCTGATTTCGGCGCCGCTGAGACGGTCGAGCAGCAGATTGCCCGACAACTCGGGCGGGCGTTCGCCGCGCAACAGCAGATGCGCCTTGAGACCGAGGCGGGCGGCGAGTACGGCGGTGGCGCGACAATGATTAGACTGTACGCCGCCGCAGGTGATGACGGTGTCGCAACCTTGCGCCAACGCTTCCGCGAAAATGAATTCGAGCTTGCGAACCTTGTTGCCGGAAACCTCGACACCGGTCATCTCGTCGTGCTTGACCCAGATATCGACGCCGGGAAATTCGGCCGAAAGCCGGTCCATCCGGGTCAAAGGCGTCGGCAGGCGAGCCAGGTCCAGGCGTGGTGGAAAATCAATCATTTACTGCTAATGCTCGCTTAAGAAGTCCGAAATTGGGCATACTAACCGGCAGCGGATGCTACCGGGATTTTCCGCCGATAACCACAGCAGAGCTTGTGACTGAGAGCAGGTTGCGTAATTCCCCACCGTCATTCTGCGCGAAGCGAAGCGGAGTCGCAGAATCTCATCAGTCTGGGGGGGGCTAATACCAGTCTGATGGGCCGGAGCGACTCCGGTTGAATCAGAATGTGGGCGCGACGATTATTGTGATATTGCCCACGTGGTACAGGCTTGACCGACTGCGCCGAAAGCACCGTCTCGATGTCGTGGAGGCTTTCGCGGTAGGTCAGTTGGGTGAAGGCCCATACGCGGAAATGCTCCGCGCAGGACAGTGTGCGGACGCGACGGTCGCCTTCATACCGGGCCACGAATCGATGAAACGATTTCCACGGAAGAAAATACATGATCTGGGGAAACAGGGTGGCTCCTGTGTGCATACGATCCTCTTGACGCCAAAGGCTTGCCAAGAGGTGATTCCGCTGGATACGATGGATTTGTAATGGAGTTGGCTCAAAGGCGATTCCGCTACACCATGGAAATGTGTTCATACCGACATTGAAATGAGTAGTCACAGGGGTAATGAATGAAACTGCAATATCTTGGAGATTCTAAGGACGCATTTAAATGGGATTACTTGGACTTTCTAGTCAACGAATTTGGCGCACCAATTTTAGACGTAATCCCGATGATGACCTTACCAGATGCTTCAACGCAAGGAACGACTTCGCCTTCACAATTTCCTGCATCCGCCAAAGTAGAGGCATTTTGCAGGCATCTCCAGAGAAATCGTGAATTAGCTGAAATATCTAAACTTCCGCGTTACATGGGCAGAGAATACAAAATTCGTTTACACAAACCGAATATTGAATTTCAAAATAGCTCAGAATTTCGAGTCCAATATTTTTCAGATATTCCATTCGAAAATAGTCGAAACAGAGTTTTGTTTCTGGATCCGGACATTGGATTTCAGCCACCGAAGACCGTCAACGAGAAACACATCAAATACTCCGACATCTCGACCATCTGGGGAAAAATCACCGACCGCACTCTTGTTTGTGTCTTTCAACATGGGCGTCAGATGCATTACCCATTCGAGGATCACTATCGAGAGATATCCCGTGGGCTCAAGTACGTGCGACCACTCCATTCGACTGCAATCTATTGGAGCCGCAAGCTAATGTTTGTTCTTTTGGGCAAATTACCCGGTCAAATCAAGAACGCTCACATAATCAATGAGGCGTATCAACAAAAACAGCGTCCAGTGCAATTGATTAGCAATCAGATTTTATCGCAAAGAGAAGATATTGGATGTTAGCATAGAAAACCACGAAACTAGTGGGGCAGGTTTGAGAGAGGGATAGATGGGGGAAGGCGGCAAGATTTTGATTCTGGCTGGACCGAATGGGGCTGGAAAAACTTCTATCGCGACTGAGTTTCTGCCGCATGAGGAGGGATGCCTCTCGTTCGTTAATGCGGATTCGATAGCGGCGGGATTGAGTCCTTTCCAACAGTCTTCAGTGGCTTTCCAAGCTGGCCGACTATTGCTTGGAACTATCCACGCACATGTTGCAATTGGGTCCAGTTTTGCCTTCGAGACGACTCTGAGTGGGCGCGGCTATTCCCGTTTGATCCCTTGCTGGCGCGAGCGGGGTTACTTCGTCCAACTGTTCTATCTGCGTCTGTCTGACCCGGAATTGGCCATAACTCGCGTACGGCAGCGGGTGTCGGAAGGGGGTCATAATGTGCCGGAGTCGGTGATAAGACGGCGCTTCCATGCCGGGTGGCATAATTTTGAGTATATCTACAGCGATTCCCGCTGCAAATCAGATATCAATGAAATCAACGGTTTGCGATTGCCGTAAAAAAAGGTTTTCGTAAACTTTTCGTGCTGGATTCGGATAAACGGTCATGAGGTCTCTGTGTTGAGGGGAGTTGTCATGGCCAAGCTTGCGTTGCGCGGCGCGTTGAGCGCGCCGGGTTTGTTGCGGGAGGTTCGGAAGTGTTTCGAGCGGATTCCGGATTCGGTGCGGGGCCGCAAGCGGGGTCTGCCGGATTATCTGATGTCGGGTCTGGCGGTGTTCGGGCTGAAGTTTCCCTCCCTGCTGCAGTTTGATCGCGGCGCGCGGGACGACGGGTTGATCCGGGAGAATCTGAAGCATCTGTACGGTATCGTTGACGCGCCGTGCGACACGGCGCTGCGGGAGCGGCTGGACGAGGTGGAGCCCTCGGTGCTGCGGGGCGCGTTCAAGCGGTTGTTCGCGGTGTTGCAGCGAGGCAAGGGGCTGGAGGGGTTCACCTGGCTGGGTCATTATCTGCTGTCGGTGGACGGCACGGGGTATTTTTCCTCATCGCGGGTGCGCTGCAAGCGTTGCTGCGAGAAGCGTCACCGGGACGGGCGGGTGACGTATTATCACCAGATGCTGGGGGCGGTGCTGGTGCATCCGGAGCACCGGGAGGTGTTTCCGCTGGCGCCGGAGCCGATCGTGCGGGAGGACGGGTCGCAGAAGAACGACTGCGAGCGCAACGCCGCGAAGCGGCTGCTGACCCATGTTCGTCGGGAGCATCCGCATCTGAAGTTGCTGGTGGTGGAGGACGCGCTGGCCTCGAACGGGCCGCACATCGAGTTGTTGCGGTCGCTGGACATGCGATTCGTGCTGGGCGCGAAGCCGGGGGACCACAAGCATCTGTTCGAGTGGGTGGAGGCCACGCCGGGGACGCGGACCTTCGAGACGGTGGACGCCGGCGGCGTGACGCGCCGCTACCGCTATCTCAACGGCGCGCCTTTGAACGAGGCGCACTTCGACCTGGAGGTGAACTTTCTCGAATGCCGGGAGACCCGTCCGGGCAAGAAGGAACAACGCTTCTCCTGGGTCACGGACATCGAGATCGCCGAGGCGAACGCCGAGGCGTTGATGCGGGCGGGCCGCGCCCGCTGGCGCATCGAGAACGAGACTTTCAACATAAACAAAATAAAAAACGGGTACTCACTATCAAAGCCGAAGCTTCAGCCTAGCTCCGCAGAGCACCACAATTTTTGGCAAAGAGGATATACATTCTATGCAGCAGGAAAATTGATTGACATCTACAACCTATCAGACCTATTTGTCAGTTTCAGATGCCTCATGGTCGAAAGAACACGTCGGGGTGGAAGTGAAACGGAGTTGGATCATGTTGTTCCAGTACGTCCAGCAGCGCATGTCCATAACGCCATGGACATGGAAAAACTGCTTAATCCACTGACGAAAAACCACTTGGACCGAGAGAGAGTCGTAATGACGAATATTTGTCAATCAATTGAACTTTGTCTCAAAGCGATCAGAGCTCATGCCGAATATAGAGAAACCAAGAAATTCATGTTTGAAGATGGACACAAAATCAAAGATTTGTTCGAATCCCTTCCAATCACACTTCAAGATTCCATCAGGAGAAAGTCAAAAGAATTTGCAAATGAATATTCCCAGTACAGAAAATTCATTGAGGCTGAAGTATACAGGCTTTAGGAGACCGTACGAGTGAAATGGGATTGGGAATTACTTGGGAGAAAAGTAGATGAGACAGCATTCACAGTACTATTTCGCTGCAATGATCCAGTCATCGAGAATACGGGCTGGCTTGATGAAGCTATTGATAGTATTCCCGATAGCGTACATCATAGATACTCCCCATTCGTAAGCAAAGATGAGTATCCAGTTAAACCAATTAATCTAGGCATTACACTTGCGCGATTCTTTTATGAATATCTTTTCCCAGTACACTTGGGAAATGAGACCGGGGATTCAAAAATTACTCAATTGACAGTTACGAATCAAGGATGCCAAGGGATCCCTAACATTCCAGATGGTTGGCCACTTCCGGTGGGATATTTTCCAAATTAGTTCTTGCCCTACAGTCAGAATAACCAATACACGTAGCCCATCAGGCATTCCAGATTTTTTGCCATTCCTCGAATTCCGCGGGTTTGAGGCGTAAACCGGCGATTCTTCCTTCGTGCATGGCGAGGAGTTCGCGTTCGATGTGTTCCTGGAACAATTGGGCGTCTTGCGAGGCGATGTTCCGCTCTATCCATTCGCGAATGTATACCAGCGCCTGTTTCTGGTTCATGCGTTCTCTTACTATGGCACCGACGATTCCGCGTATCGAATCGCGATGTTTCATTTTGAACGGGT
The DNA here is from genome assembly GCA_963666325.1 of Pseudomonadales bacterium. Classification (GTDB taxonomy): domain Bacteria; phylum Pseudomonadota; class Gammaproteobacteria; order Pseudomonadales; family Pseudohongiellaceae; genus UBA9145. Next base: position 2,259,250 of record OY762706.1, on the reverse strand, counting down.
CCGGGTCGCCCACAACCAGCCTGACGGATTCGTATCTGGCGGCCGAGCGCTTGTAGGCCCAGATGAACAAATCCCGCAGCAACTCGGTTCGATTCAATTCGTACACGCCAAGCAAGGCTGCGATGTAGGCCTCCCTCCGCACACGGTCCCAGGAAAGCGGCGTGAGATTCAACTTGAGCAAGGGGATGTTCACGGCCAGGCGCGCCACCCTTTTGTTTACGTCCAGGAAAGGCTGTAGATAGGGAAGCTGCGCCAGTGCGAAGAATGCCTGTTCGAAGGGGTCGTTTATAGCGGCGGCTTTCGCAAGAAGCTGGTCGAAGCATTCCTCCACGATTTGCGGCACTCCCAGCGGCTTGAAGGCCGAGCCTGATATGCCGACTTCGGTTTGTCGAATCCTGCCTTCCGCATCTGAATCATCGAGCAAGCCCTCCGACAACAAATTGTGCAGGTTCAGAATCGTGTATCGATTCCAGCCGATTTCATCTTTGTTTTCGATCAGGAAACCGATCGCTTCCTTGTGGTTCAGAATCATCCGGGCTTCGCCCCAATGCTTGCCTTCGGCTTCTTCTCCAAGGCTTATGAGGCGACGGGTTTCCAGCATGGAATAAGAGTTTCCCTCCAGGCGGCTCGAATTCCAGGTCAGATCTATAAGTAGCCGTTCCAGCACCTTTTTGGCGTGGGTTGCCGCGTATTCTTCGACCATTTTCGAAACGCCGATTTGACGCAGCTCGTCCCGCTCTTCCCGCGAAAGATAGAAAGTCTGGTTCGGCCGATACGAATCGAGGAAGTCCCGGTTATAGCCAACCGGCTCTCTCATGTCGAGCGGTTGCCGAACGATCGACTGTATTTCGGCGCCCGCCGCCGAAAGCTTCAGAATCGGCTCGGCCGGGATTTCCGGGGTTGAAACTCGCCAGTTGGAGGGACCGGTCGAGACGGCGTACCGAACCGGCGCCAAGTATCGCGCTCCGCGTCCCGCGCCTTCCATTGCCAGACGCCCACCGCGAACGAGATGCTTCAGGCGGTATTGCAGAGTGCGGCGCGGCGGCGGCGATGCCAGGGCCTCGCTGATCTGCGACACGGTCAAGCTCTTCCCACCCTGCCGCACGGTCGCCTCGATCGCTTGCAAATTCGCTGAATCGATTCGTCTCGCCACTTTGCTCACTAAATTATTGCGCGTAAATATATACGCGCAATATACAAGCTATTCGCGCAAAATAAAATAAATCGCGCAAGAAATAAGGTGGGAATTACGCAATATAAGATTATTTGCGCAATAATCCGGTCAATTAGCGGAAGAGGGATCGTAGGTCTGGACGTTGCCCTGGGCGGTGTCGAGGGGCAGCGGCCTGAGTACTTCACTATAGAGGAACAGGTCGGTCAGCACCGCGCGCAGGTGGATCGAGGCGTTCAGGTTGTCGACCATCTCCGAGCCGATCCTGTCCTGGGCGAGGATGAAGCGCATCGCGGCGCCGGCCTTGGCGCAGTCCTCGGCGATGACGCGCTCGAATTCCTTGTCGGAATCGCCGAGGGAGTCCTGCAGGCTTTGCACGGCCTTGCTCATGCCTTCGATCGTGGGCCGGGCATGGGGCCCCGGGCCGGTTTCCGCCTGGGCCGGACGGCCCTGGGCGGCATAGGCCAGCAGGAATTCATAGCCGGCTTCTATCGTTTCGATATCGTCTTCGAGTTTGCTCACAGTGGGAACCTTTTGCTTCCTGCAGTTTTCTTGCAGACAATAAATTCAGCCCCAATCCCGGATTGGGGCTGATGAAGGAGATTCTGCGACTTCGCTTCGCTACGCGCAGAATGACGGGCAAGAGCGTCCATGCAACTCGCAGGTATCAATCTGCTTCTTTCGGAGACCAGCGGGTGGTGTCGTGGTTTGCCGCCATCTCCTCTTCGGAGATCCAGCCGGTCAGCATCGACCGGGTATAGAAGATCTTCTCCGGCCGCAGGGCAAAATACATATGCGTGGCCGCCAGCGCGACAAGCGCCAGGGTGGACAGGCCATGCAGCAGGAACACCAGCCCGAGCTGATCTTCCGCCATACTGTTGGTGCGGTCCCAGAACGGCGTGTCGATCTGGACGAACATCAGGATGCCGGTCACGATCACCGTCAGTGCGACGATGGTCACCGCCCAGTGCATGCCTTTCTGCTCGAACGAGTACTTGCCCGGTTTTTTGGCCGAATCGAAGGGTTCGCCGAAATCGCGCGGCCCCAGGAGTATCGATTTGAAATCCTGCCAGAACAGCGACCGAATGATGTGGAAGACAACCACGAAAGTCAGTAACAATCCGGAAATCCAGTGAATCTCCAGCCAGGCGATGCGCAGGCCGATGATCGGCGCCACCCCGGTGAAGATCAGCAGGAGTATGCTGACCGCCATGATCCAGTGAAACCACCGGTCGATCGTTTCGTGCCGCAACACGCGGCGGCCGTCAGCGCTGGGTTTGTCCATCTTGCGGTTGACCAGCACCGCCATGACGATGGCGTGAGCCGCAAGCAGCACCAGTACGGCGACCGCAACCACCCAGAGCAGATCCCACGAGACGCCGAGGATGACTTCCTCACCCCAGACGTCCCGCCGATAGCGCACTATTCCTTCTTCCACAACTGTAGACCTCTTCGAAATTCAGGTATGTTCAGGTTCGGCAGCGGGCCGGGGCTCAAGCCCTGACCGCCCGCTTCACCAGGTTCGCCATCAGGGGCACTTTGAAATGGTTGTAGTTCAAAGGCCGCGCCCCTTGCACGGCAAGTTCTCCGGCCTCGGCGCCGAGATCCTCGGACCGGGCCTGACCGCGCAACAGGTTCTCGACTTGCGTCAGCCGGCGGGGAACGCATTCCACCGCGCCGCAGGCCAGGCGCGCATCCTGGATCACGCCGCCTTCGACCCGCATCGCCGAGGCGATGTTGACCAGGGCGAAATCCCAGACATTGCGGTCGGCCACTTTCTCGAAGTAGTACTCCGCATTGGCCCAGGTGTTGGGGATGCGCACCGCGGTGAGAATCTCGCCTTCGTTGAGCACGGTCATGTTGAGAATGTCCCGCGCGGGTCCGACGAAAAAGTCTTCGGCCGCGATCAGCCTCTGTCCGCTCGCGCTGCTCACCACCATGGTGGCGTCCAGGGCCACCAGGGCCGGTGCGGTATCGGAAGGGCTCACCGCCACGCAGCGGCTGGAACCGAACAGCGCATGCTCCCGGTTGAGTCCTTCGGGTGAGTCGGCGTAACAGATGTTGCCGCCCGCGCGATAACAACTCAGGCCGCGGCGGTAATACCAGCAGCGAGTGTCCTGGACCAGGTTGCCGCCCAGGGTTCCGACGTTGCGGATCTGCGGGCTCGCCACCTGCCCGGCGGCGGTCGCCAACAGGGCGAAGCGCGACTGGACCAGCGGGTGCTCGGCGATTTCGGTCAGGGTAGTCACCGCCCCGATTTCGATGCCGTCGCCGGTTTCGGACACCCCTTTCCAGGCGTCGATCCCGGTCAGTTCGATCATCGCGGAAGGAGACTTGTTGCGGTCTTTCAACCAGCCGTAAGTGTCCTGTCCGCCGCCGAGCAGCCAGCCGTCGGAACCGAGCGTATCCGCCAGTTCGAGCGCGTTCGCTTCATCAGCGGGCTGATAAAGCTCAATGTCGGGCATTACGTCATGAGATGTGGCTACCATGTCAACCTCGGAAATTATTCTGGGCAAGGGCTACCGCATCTTCCTGCGTGCCTGCGATGTGGTTAATGATCATGTCCGTCGTAATCGGGGCCGCGCCGAAGATGTGTCCGTCGAGCGCGTCCGAGATTGCGGCTGTGAGGGCGGCTGAAACCGAGCCCTGGGTAGGCTCGCCGATACCGCGGGCGCCGACCGGATTTTCCGGGTCGGGAAGGTCCACCCATCCGGTTTCGATAGATACCGGGGTGTCGAGGTAGGTGGGAACCTTGCTTTGCCAGTATCCGGTGCTGGCCGGCAATCCGTTCTGCGGATCGTACAGGTGCCGCTCCAGCGCCGACAGGCCGATTCCCCAGACAACACCGCCGACGAGCTGATTCTTCAGCCCTTGCGGATGCATTACGGTGCCGCATTCGCCGATGCTGACCATGTCGAGGATTTCGTACTTGCCGGTTTCGAGATCGAGTTCGATCTCGGTGCAGGTGACGGTGAATCCCGGCGGGTTGTTCGAATGGGCCGGATCGTGGTAGACGCCCATGAAGGCCGAGCCGGCAAGTCGCGAGACGGCGATTTGCGTCCACTCGTGCAATTCTTCGGGCAACTCCGCCTCGCCGGTGTACCTGCCGCCGAGTTCCATCGCCCGCTGGGCGACTTCGGCGTAAGTCATGCCGACGCCGCTGTCCGCGATCTGATGCACACGCTCGTCGGAAACGTCGTAATCCGCTGGCTCTCCGCCCAGATCCGCCGCGGCAATTTCCTTCATCTTCGCCAGCATGTCCATGGCCGCGCCATAGCAGGTGCGGGTATTGGTGAAGATGGAGTTGCTGCCGTCTTGCGGCGAGGTGATGGGCAGATGGTAATCGGTGCGGCCGGTGATGATGTCACAGCTTTCCCAGGGCATTTTCAGCGCTTCGGCCGCGGCCCTGGAAGTGGAAGCGTAGGAATAGGTTCCCAGGTTGCCGACTCCGTTATGGATCTTGAGCCTGCCGTCGGCGCCCATCATGACGATGCCGTCCTGGCCGCTTCGGCCCGCATTGTGATAGCCCTGGCCAATGCCGAGGCCGGTGACCTTGCTGCCGTTGCGCTGCCGGCGTCGCGTCTGGCGGCCTTCCCATTCGAAGGCGTCCGCGGCCTGTCGCAGGGCTTCGGGCATATAAGCGCTGGTCAGGGGCTGACGCTGGGGCCCGCCAACATCGCCGGTCTGGGCCGAGTTGACCACGCGGATATCGAGCCTGCTCATGCCGAGCGCATCCGCCGCCACGTCCATGATCGGAGATATGATCGGCGCGATCTGGTTCTGGCCAGGGCCGCGCTGGGCGCCGCGATGGGCGGTATTGGTGGCGACCGAGGCGCCGCGGAAGCGCACCGCTTCGGTCTGGTACAGGATGCTGATGCAGTCCGCCGCGGAGAAAGCGTCAGCGCCTCCGCCTTTGCCGCCGTTATCGGAAACCACGAAAATATCGCAAGCGGACATCACGCCGTCCGGTCGAAAACCAACTTTGATCCAGCCCTGGAAGCCCTGACGGGCGCCGCCGATCGTGAACTCTTCCTCGCGGGTGATGCGCATCATCACCGGTCGGTTCAATTTCTGCGACAACTTGGCGGGAATCGCCATGCTCGGAATGCTGCCGGCCCGGGCGCGCTGGCCGAAGCCGCCGCCGGTGGCCGCGTTAATGAAGACCAGGTCTTCCTTGGCGACGCCGATGATGCCCGCCATGTCGTTGGCGAGTGCGGTCAGGCTCTGGGAAGTGCCATGCAGGTAGAGCTTGCCGTCTTCCCAGTAGGCCATGGCGCTGCGCGGCTCCATGGAATGGTGCGGATAACCGGCTGTGGTGAAGCTGCCCTCGTAGATGTAGCCATCTTCGGCGGCGGTGAATCCGGCTTCGAGGTCACCATAGGCGAAGGTGGGAATCGGGCCCGTGGTAGGCGCATCTTCCGCCGGGGCGTTGCCTGCGCGGAAACTGGCCACCTGGTCCGAAGACCACTTCGCTTCCGTGAATCCCTGCTGACCGAAAGTATTGCCGCCGACGAAAGCGTTCGGGCCGCCATCCTGCAAGCTGTCGAGCGGATCGAGTACGAAGGGCAGCCGCTCAAAAGTCACGTTGATCGCCGCGATCGCGGATTCGGCGGTCTTTTCGTCGACCGCGGCCAGCGCCAGAATCGGCTCGCCGACCAGGGTCGGTTCGTTGGTCAGGATCTTCAGACCCGTGGATTGGGGTTCACCGTCGGGATAAACCTCGTCGGCCGTCAGAATGCCGAACACACCGTCCATCGCCAGCGCTTCGGAGGCGTCGATTTCGAGAACGCGCGCATGGGGAATGGGGCTGGTGAGCAGGCGGGCGTAGACCATGCCCTCGCGGGTGTAGTCTTCCGCATATTTGATCCGTCCGGTGACCTTGCCGATCACGTCCGGCGGAACGAAGTCTTTTCCGATATGCATATAGGCCATGATGATTATCCTATTTCAGCGGCGCGCATGACGCCGTCGAGGTAAGAGTCGTAGGAGCCGCAGCGGCAGATATTGCCCGCCAAGCCCATCCGCGCTTCTTCCCGGGTGGGATTCGGGTTTGCCCGCAGCAGTCCGACCGCCGCCATCACCTGGCCCGGCGTGCAATAGCCGCATTGAGGACCGAGCGCGTCGACGAATCCCTGCTGCACCGGATGGAGCGTGCCGTCGGGCGCTTCCAGCCCTTCCACGGTTTCGATGCGTCCGTCCTTGAAGGAATGCGTAAGAACGGAACAGGCATAGGTGGGAACGTCGTCCACCAGCACGGTGCAAGCGCCGCATTCGCCGCGGTTGCATCCGAGCTTGGTGCCGGTCAGGCCCAGTTTGTAGCGCAATGTGGAGGCCAGGGTTTCCTGGGGCGCCACATCGACGGTGCGGTCCTGGCCGTTGACGTTGAGCCGGATCATGCGCTCCACGGCCCCGGCGGGGCGGGACTGGCCGTTCGCTGCGTACCACAGCGAAGTTGTGCCTGCCACGGCGCCCGAGGCAATTACGCCTTTGATAAAGCGTCGTCGGGTGAGTTGAGGATTCACGGGTTGCATTCGCCTCCGTAATTTGGGAATGAGTCTATTGTCTGGTGGAGCGCGCCTGAGGCTCGATATTTTTCTTTTCCGGCTCCACAAGGGCCGCACTGTGCGCGGTCAAGCCCGCCTGTTGCCGAACAAGAGTAATGCACACTTTCGCGATTGGCAAGCAATGCCAGATGCCGGTGTCAAAGCAATTCAGAAATGTCCCCTTTTCTCCAAAGCAGAAATGTCCCCCTTCGGCCTTGCGCGCAGGGAGCGTAGCGACCGGAGCGCAAGGCCGCGCCGCCGCTATCCGGCGACCGCTTTCGAATCGTTCTTGAACGAACCCCGCCAGGGGTGGTCCGGCTTCGGCTTCCAGGTCGGCCTGGACTGCTGCCGCGCCTTGGCCTTGTCCACCCGCGACCGAACGCTCTTCCCGTCCTCGACCGGCGGCGGAGTCCCGCCCCCGGCAAGCAGCCTGACCGGCAGCTCGCGCCCGTCGCGCAACACGGTCACCGCGCCGTCATAACCCTTGCACACCGTCACCGCCGCACCGCGCAGCCGGTAGCCCTTGCCTTGACCCGTGACTTGCCAGGTATCTCCCTCGAAGCTGAGCGACAGGTTCTTCGTCAGCTTGCGCGTGTGCTGCTCGCACAGAATCAGATCCAGTTCCCGGTCGTCGTGCAACACCGCCCGGTGCGCGTCCGCGGGATTGCGCGGCGCCACGCCGAAACGCCGGTTGTAGTCCGCCATGAACGTCGGCAGGTAGACGTTCCCCGCCGCGACGCCGCCGATCCCCCGTAGCCGCATCTCCTTCACCAGCCGATCCTGCAGCGTCAGGTTGGCCCGCTCCACACGGCCCTTGGCCTGCGGGCTGCCGGCGTGGACCGGCGCGATGTCCAGCGTCTCCATCGCCCGCCCAAACTGCGTCAACTCTTCTTCCCGGCCCCGCCGGTTCACCCGGAACACACTGTGGCAGTCCGAGTAGTACGCCACCGGCCGCCCGCAGGCCGCCAGGTGCACCCGCGTCGTCGCCATGTAGGCCTCGGTCGTCTCCGCCGGCCAAAACCCCATCGCCAGCAGCCGCGACGTCGCGTCGTCCACGTACACGATCAGGGTGCACCGCGGACCCCTCTCCTCGAACCAGTCGTGCGGCGAACCGTCGATCTGCACCAGATCGCCCAGACACTCCCGGCGGGGACGGCTCGGGTGCGCTTGCACACCCCGCCGCGCCTTCGGCCGCCACAGCCTCTCCTCGATCATCCAGCCCCGCAACGTCTCCGCCGACAGCTTGAAATCGTGCGCCTCCACCAGCTTCTCGCACGCGAAGGTCGGACCGAAATCCGGGTAACGCTCGCGAACCAGATCCAGCGCCGCCCGGCGCACAGACGGGTCGATCGCATTGTTCGGGCGACGGCCGCGATGGCCCGACGCCAACCCCGAAGCCCCCAGGTCCCGGTAGCGCCGCACCAACCGCTTGACCTGCCGAACGCTCAGACCCAGGCGCCGCGCCGCTTCACATCGCGTCAGACGCTTCTCCACCACTTCCCGGACCACCGCCACGCGATCCGATTCCTGAATCGTCAAATACACCTCCCCGTCGCCCATCCAACCAGCCTCCGTTCGGCCAAAAAGGGGACATTTTAGAATTGGACAAAGGGGACATTACTGCTTTGGGCTAACAGCAATGCCAGATGCCGGTTTGTCGTTTAGCTGCAAGGATTTGGGGAAGTGATAATTATTCGCATTAACAGAGCGCCGAACTTCAGTTCGCTTCCTGTGCGCGGGCGCCGCGCAGAATGTTCGTCAGTCCGTAATTGCCTTCGTGGCAGGCATACTCATAAAGATGCCCGGCGACCTTGGTCATCGGTATCAGCGCTGTGACCCTGTCGCTGAATGTGGCCGGGTCGTCGATGATGAATTCGTATTCGATGGTGTCGTGAGATATACGGGTGAACTTTTCCGTCAGCACCTTGTGGTAGGAATTGCCCCAGGCAATTCTCGGTTCCATGAAAGTGCCGGTCAGCGCGTTGAAGTTCCTGGTTTCCACGACCAGGGCGTCGCCTTCGTAGTAGCCGCGGGAATCGCCCGACCACAAGCGGATGCCGTCGTCCAGCGCCGGGCGGTCGCCGATGGGTACGATCCGGGCGTCGTGGATCATTTCGGTGAGCAGCACAACATGATCCCGGTTCTGGAAAATCTGGATATTGTTGTTGTACAGGCTGGGAAATATGGGTGCGCCGGAATTGAACCCGACCAGACAGCGTTCCGACAAGCCCCGGTCTTCCGGCCCGTCGCTCGAAATTCCGCCAACAGTAAAAAGGACGGGACGCTCACCGGGAATCTCGGTAACGCCGGACGCGTCGCTTTCCTGAACCACGGCGCTTTCCGCAAGTGGTGGAAAACGGCCGTTCGCGGGATAAGTAATCAGGGAAGTTCTCACATTCTCCTGCAATCCCGCGCTTTCCACCCAGAAATCGTTATAGCCGCCGACGCCGACCTGCGGCCTGCCTCCGCTGGTGGTTCGTTCGGTGTTGGCGGCAATCGCGGCTTCTCTTTCTGCCACCAGTTCCGCGATTTCCGCCGGCGTATAAAACGCTTTTTCGCCTAATTCTTCCGGGCGTTGCAGCGGGGTATTCGAGGCATAGTTCCAGACTCCCTGAAAATCCGGATGGCCGAATTCGGTCTTCGGGACTTCATAACTGGTTTGTGCGCCTGCGCCCAAGGCGAGCGCCAGCAACGGAAAAATGCCGGGCGACATGGATTTTGCGGAAATCATGCGAGTCACCGTATCACCGGAAAATCGGTGACTCAACGAAAGAAATTAAACGCTCGAAACGGGGCGGTCAGGCCAATGAGCCGGGCTTTTCCTCGTATTCGAGCACGCCATGCAGAAAGATGTCGGTAGTGTGATTGCACAGCGTGTCGAATTGATCCTGATCGAATGAGATTTGCAGTAATTTTTCCAGCAACGGCCTGACCAGAAAAGGATAGTTTTGCAAACTGACCAGAGACATCGCTACGAGTTTCAGATCGAGTTCCTTTCGCAGGCGGCCGTTCTGCCGGTCGTTCTCCAGGGCTTTCAGCAGCGCCGGCGCCATGACTTCACCGAGCCTGGTCGATGTGAACTGATGAATCGGACCCTGGCCGAGCACGCCTTCCTTCAGTATGAAAACCGGGTACCAGGGATTGTCGTACATCGCCTGCATCCACACTCTAATGAACTCGGTGATGGAAAGATCGTCGCGGGCGGCAATCTTCCTGAGTGCGTCCTCGACGGGCAGGGATACTTTCTCCATCATGTTTCTGTACAGCCCCGCCTTGTCTCCGAAATAGTAATGCACCATTGCGGTATTGACGCCGGCCAACGCCGCGATCTGACGGATGGATACAGCCCGGTATTCGTAATTGCTGAACAGTTCTTTCGCCGCGTGCAACAGGCGATCGCTGACAGGGTCGTCCGCGGAATTTGACGGACGGCCGGGCGGATGTTTCGTCTGAACATTGATCGAAGTCATCAATCAACTCGATAGCAGACGGCCGAGAATCAATTAAACAGTTAGTTAACTGAAAAGTAAATTTTTTTTCACGCTTCTGGAGAAACTATGTCCAGCTTCACTTACTCTCTGAAAACCAGACTTTGCGTATCGGAGCGCGGATACGCCCGACAGGAGCCATGAGTATGAATTCCAACAGCCTGACTTTCGCATTTGCATTGACCGTTTTCTTTGCGGTTGCCGGTTCCGGCGCCATCGCCCTTGAGGAGCCCGTCGAACTGACATCCGGAATCGTAACGGGAGTCGAACTGGACAGTGGCGTCCGGGTATTCAGGGGCATACCGTTCGCGGCGCCGCCCGTCGGAGACCTGCGTTGGCAAGCGCCCCGGCCGCCGATTCCCTGGAAGGGCGTGCTCGAAGCGGATTCCTTCGCGCCCGTCTGCATGCAGCAGCGGACAGCCGCGCTAATGAGCGAAGACTGCCTTTATCTGAATATCTGGACTGATGCGGAAACGGCGGACGAAAGTCGTCCGGTCATGGTCTGGATACACGGCGGCGGCTGGTCCAGCGGCGCGGGGGCCAATGTGGGCTCGTTCAGCACCGGAATTACCGGTACTTATGACGGCGAGGCTTTCGCCGAAAACGGCGTCGTGCTGGTTTCGGTGAATTATCGTCTTGGCGCGTTCGGCTTCATGGCTCATCCCGCGCTGTCGGCGGAATCGGGTCGCGGGGTCTCCGGTAACTACGGAATTCTCGACCACATCTCGGCGCTGGAATGGGTACGGGACAACATCGCGGGATTCGGCGGTGATCCGGAAAACGTCACGATTTTCGGCGAGTCGGCCGGAGGCGCCAGTGTCTACGCGCTATTGGCGACCCCGCTGGCCTCGGGACTGTTTCACAAGGCCATCGGCCAGAGTGTCTGGATCACTACCGGAAACATGACGCATCTGAAGCGCAATAACGGCCTCTCGGACAGCGCGGAATCCCGCGGTCGGCAAGCCATCGCGGCCAAGCTGAATGAACTGGGCATTTCGGGCGACGGTGATTTGCTCGCGACCATGCGTTCGCTCGCGGCCGATGACGTGCTGAACCTGGCGCACCAGGTCTCGCTGGTCGAAGACGGCTGGATGTTCTCCGATTCGCCCGCGCGCATTTTCGCGCAAGGTTCCCACAACGTTGTGCCCCTGCTGGCCGGCAGCAATGACGGGGAAGGGCTGCTGTTTGTAAATGAGGAGAATTCATTTGCGACCGCCGCTGAGCAGCGGGCTGCCAGAGCGGCCGAATTCGGGGAATTCGCGGGTAACTTGCTGGATTACTACGTGGCGGAGTCCGATGAAGACGTGCTGACCGTGGATATCGACTACAACAGCGATTCCTGGTTTGCCAGGCCCACCAGGGAGGTGGTTCACGCGATGGCGAAAACCACGGCGGACAGCTTCATGTACGTGTTCACGCGAAATCTGGACGATCCGTCGCAGCGCTCGCCCCATGCCATGGAACTGCGTTACGTATTCGAAGAACTACCTGAAGGCGCGAACGAAACGGATCGGAATATTGCGCGACTCTTGAACGACTACTGGACGCAATTCGCGGCAACCGGCAATCCCAATCGTTCGGGATTACCGGTTTGGCCAGGTTATGAACTCGAGACGCAGCAGCACCAGGTCATCGGCACCGAGGTTGGTCAGGGATCCTTTTTCCGCAAGGATCGGCTCGACGAACTGGATCGTTATCTGAACGACCGATACAACTCCGTCGAGCGGTAGCACCAAATTTAAGGAGCTCCCGAATCGACGTACTTCATCTGCATGTTGGCGATGAACATTTCCTCCCAACTCTGATCGCCCCAGGTGATCGAGGCGTTCGGGTCCGGGTTGTCGGGATTGGTCGGCGAATTGTCGAATGCGCCTTCGACCAGGATCGTGGTTCCGGCCGGAACGAACTTGGGTTCCGCCAGGTGATAGGTCATCTGCCAGTTAAAGTCATAATTCGGCACTGACAACAGAGGCTCGCGAGTGCCGTCCGGATAAATGGCAGTCCATTTCATCCGCTTCCCGCGGACATGCATGTGCGGATAAAAGCTGATGACTTCGGCATCCTGGGAAATCACCCTCGCGCGGACCACTTCGTGGTCGCCCACGTTGGGGGGAATCAGGAAATCATTGGCCGTCACACCGCCATCCTGCAATTCTTCCGTTGGAGTAAAGCCGGCTTCGTAGAAATAGACTCCGAACTCCGAGTGATCGGTCGTGGCCCTGCCATTGGTGGTGTAGTGCATCTGAAACACCATTCTTGAGCCGGCAGGCACGAACTGGCCCGTATTTTCCTCGAAGAATCTCGCGTTGTTGCCGGGGATGTAGGCGGGTAGATTGATGCCTCTCTCTTCCGGACTACTCGATCCTTGTCCGGTTTCACAAGGAGTGGGGCAAATGCCGATTTCAGGGCCGGACATGCCCGGCGGCACCGCTCGGGCGAGAATGTGGTGAACCACGCTTCTGTCTCCCGGGATCAGGTCGGCTCCCTTGACCCAGCTATCCCGCTCGAACTCATAGCCCGCATCCACCCAGATATATTCCATCACTCCCGTGGCGGGAACTTCCTGGGGCGGGATGTTCACGACAACATCGGGTTCGCCCAATGGCCACTTTGTGTCCGGCCAGTCAACGGACGCCAGGGGATCCGGCCCCGCGTCCTTCTGTGCGCCGGCGTCGATCCAGCTGATCAGCTTTTGGGTCTGCTCCGGTGACAGGTTGCGATTGATTCTTACGTCGCCGATATGGGGGTCGATCTGACCCGGCGGCATGCGCTTGGTGAGCACCACTTCCCGGATCATCGGGGCCCAGCCCTGAATCATCAGATGGCTGTCCATGGCGAATGGGGCGATACCCATATCGCGATGGCAGCTCGAGCAATTTTCCACCAGCATCGGGGCGATGTCCCGGCTATAGGAAACCGAAGTGTCGTCGTCATATTGCTCGATGGCGGAGAAATCTACTTCACAGCCATTGAATTCCGTTGCCGCGCCACTCACGTCCATGCCCTGGGAAATCTCGCGCAATGCCGGATCCAGCCCCCCGACCGAACCACGATACAGTACTTCGAAACGTTCCGGATCCAGTACCACCGCTTCGCCGACGCCAGTCACTCCCAGCGCATGGGAAACGACCTGGCTTTCATCCATCAGCAGCGGCAGGTCCGTACCGTATTGCGTTGCCTGCCGAAGCACGCTGTCGCGGTCCCGGTCGCCGGTGACGTTGATCATCATGAATTCAATGCCATTGCCGGAATATTTGTTGTCGACTACGCTGTATTGGGCCAGCGTGGCGGCAAATGAACTGCAATCGGCCCCCTGGGCCAGCAGTACAATTGCATCCTGGTGGTTGTAGCGCCCCATTTGATGGAAGTTGCCGTTCTGGTCGAGCAAGGCGAAATCGCCGACTCGCTCCTGAGCGTACAAGGATTGCGCAGCAACAAGGAATGTCACCGCCAACAAGAATTTCTTCATGGTTCAAGCCCTCTGGAGATCATGCCTCCGGGTAAGAGCATCAGCCTACCAAACCCGTGGTTCATCCGAAACCGCGATAATTAAACAAGCCTGTGGCTTCAGTCTTCTCTGCACAATTCCATCCTTGGAATTGTTCATTAACGCAAAACAAAAGCGTGGTTTTGTTTTACTCCCGAATTCAATAGCTTACGCTATCGAATTCGGCGACACATCCTTGTGTCGCGCGGAAGCTCCGATTACTCGGAGCTTCCTTAGAAGCTGAACAGGGCACGGGCATAGATGCGTCTGCCTCTCGGATCGAATGTGTTCAGATCGAAATTATCCAGCGTAGTATCGTCGCCTTTCTCGATGTAGGGCAGATCCGATTCGAACAGATCCAGCACACCCAGGGTGAATACCGACGAGCCGAAACGGGGATTGTCCCAGTCGTGAGTGTAGGAATACTGCACGTCCAGGGATTGATACGCATCCACGGTCCGGCTGGCAAGCGATCTGATCAGGTCATTGCCGTCGACAACCACGGCGTCATATCCCAGGTTGTCGTAACTGCCGATATGACGGTTGATCGCGGTGAAGCTGTGATCGCCCCGAGTCCAGTTGAAGGTAATGAAGCCACGATTATCGGGCAGCGACAGCAAGGTGGCGCCACCGTCGCCCGTGGTGCCGGCGGCATTGGTCACGCCGGTGCCGTTGAAGCCGTTGTCGAACCCCGGCAGGCCGGCAATTTCATACTGGCGTACATGGGTATAGTCCAGCCCGATGCGAAAATCGCCGAGCTCGTTCGCCCAGGTATAACCGAGGCGGACGTCGACGCCATCGCTGATGATGTTGCCGGCGTTGACCGACTGGAGTTCCACCGAAACCAGGTCGGCGTCGGCGAACTTTCGCTCGACCCTGGGAACGATGTAGAGCCTGGGATCGACCACGCAGTTGAGACGCTCATCGGAGTTGGCGCCATACTGCGCCGCCACCTCATCCGGGTTGCAGGGAGTGAACGGAGCCGGCGCACCGTCAGCCAGCGAATCATGGGTAACGTAATTCCCCGAATTGCCGACTGCCGCATCGAACCTTGCGACTTCGGCCTCTACCACGGACGAAGGCTGCTCCGAGACTACCCGGTCAACGAAGTCGAAGCGCCAGAAGTCCATCTGCACTGAAGCGCCTTCGAGACTGCCCTCGAGCGGCGCCCAGATGAATCCGGCGCTGTAGGTGTCAGCCCTTTCGTTGCCGAGGTTCGGGCTCGGGATACCGAAGTTGACCAGCCGCTCGGACTCGCCGTTGGCTACCGTTGCCGGTAATACGCCGGCGCGCACTTCCTGCCGCGCGAGGGGGTCGATGAACGACTGTCCGGCGCTTGCCCGGCCGACGAAGATCAATTCCATGTTCGGCGCCCGGAACGACTGGGAATACGAAGCCCTCAGCAGCAGGTCTTCGCGTGGCCGCCAACTGATCGCCGCTTTCGGACTCAATTCGCCGCCGATCAAGCCGCCGTAATCTTCATAGCGCACGGCCAGTTGCGACTCCACGTTTTCAAGAAACGGCAGCGAAACTTCCGCCATCATCGCGTCCACTTTCCTGCTGTTGTCGAATGACCGGGTGATATAGCCGCCGAAATTGTTGTCGTTGCTGACATAGTAGGTTTCGGCGACTTCCGTCAGACCCGTGCCGTAAGAAAAGATGGCATTGGGATGGCCCGGTTCGATCAGCGGGTAGGAGCGGCTGACCTGCTGAAAGTCCCGATGCTGGTACCCCAGGGCGAATGCCGCCGTGCCGCCGCTCATTTCAAAAAGATCTCCGGAAACCACCGCATCGAAGACGCCCAGGGTGTTGGTCCGATCCGATACCGGCACTATCGGCGACATCCAGTCGAGCAACTCTGTGCTGTTGGCAAAACTCGGGTCGGTTACGGAGGTCAGCAGCGGATTGAAGAATTGGCATCCGCCCTGCCCCTGATTGCTGCTGGTCAGCGCCTGGGAAATGCTTTCCCGCATCATCCACGGGTAGGAAGGCGCCACGACCAGGAAAACCGATGCTCCTACCAGTTGCCAATACAGTTCCGAATCCAGATTGAAATTCGGAATGCCGTTCGGCGTGCAATTCGGCCCGCCCAGACCGTTTGCCGCCAGCTCCATGCGGTCCCTCTGAAAGGATCTGTCCTGGCGGTAAACGTCGCGTCGGCTCCAGGCGTAGGACACGTCGTATCTCATTGGACGATCCATGAATTCGAAGTCGCCGTCAAAACCTCCCTGGAACGATTCATGCCGCAAATCGGTGGTTTCGTAACTTCGGTCGCCCGGTCTGGGGTACTCGGATATGTATTCGACAAAAGCGGGCGATCCGGGCCCGCCGTTGGCGGCGTCGATCGGGGCGTTGGTGATGGTCGGAATGGAGTTTCCGGCAATATGTGCGAATGCGCCCAATTGCGCAGCCGACCCCAGCGGGTGATTGGTCGTGCCGTAGGGCGGCAGGTGGTAGGGACCGATTCCGACCACGTTGACGGTTCCGTCATCGGATCGATTGGTGCTCTGATCCGAAACCTGGAGCATGGAGTAGAAGTTGAATTGCTCACTGAACGAGTGATCGAAAGAAAGCACTACCGAAGATCGGGTTTGCGCCGGCAACAGGTACTCGTATTGCGACACATCGTCCCAACAGCCCGATTCCGGATTGATGTCCCGGCTGTTTCGCGTGGAAATATGGGCGCCGACTTGTTCGCAGAGAGGGTCCGTGTACTCGATTCCGGAGTTCCCCGTCGAGGCCTTCAGGGCAGTCAGTTCCTGGTTGATGTATGCCGGATTTACGGAAAATCCCAGGCTGGGCACGGCGATGATTCGGGTGTTGTTCTCCACTACCGATGAATTGGGGCCGAAATTGGATGCGGCCGCCGCGGGCACAGCGTCGCGCTCGAAGAATTCTCCGGCAACCACCAGGTGGGTGGCCTGATCGTCACTGCTCCACCCCCAGATCGCACTGGCCGTCTGATCCATGGTGGATCCTTCCCCGGCGATTTGCTGTACGTCGCCGTACACTTCCAGCCCTTCAAATTCCGTACGCATGATGACGTTGACCACACCGGCAACCGCATCGGAGCCGTAGAGAGCCGAACCGCCGTCGGTCAGCACTTCTATGCGCTCGGTCATCACGATCGGAATCGCGTTCAGGTCGACGAACTCACTGCCGTCGAGAGTCACGCCGGCCACCGGGGTAACCCGTTTTCCGTTTACCAGGGTGAGGGTGGAGTTAGTTCTTGTCCGTAAACTCCGTTTTCTGATGGATCTCTCGTTCAGCGATACCTTCCGATTCGCGGGTATTGGGCCTGGGAGGGGCGGTTTTTCCTTGATCCGGCAGCGGTTTGCGTCGTTTTCGGCGTGATCGGGCCCGCCGGGCCGCGCCGGGGCCGAAGTCGGCCCCCGGCGGGCGGTTCCGGTACTGTGCCGTTCGGTTTCGGGAGTTTTTGGCGGGTTATCCCGGCCGCAACCGCGCCAGCCGCACCAGGTTGTGCGCGAAGACCGCGGAATGCACCCATGCCTTGAATCGGGCCAGACCGCGCCAGCGGCAACGCCCGAGCCCAAAGCAGCGCTTCAGCCAGGAGATGCCGGCCTCGACCCCGGCGCGGAAGCGGCGAAGCCGGGCGAATATCCAGGGCGACGGCGTCATGTCCTCTTCCTTCAGCCCCCGCTTCTTGCTGAACACCGTGTGTTTCACGCCCATCTCCTTGGCGCGTTTCAGGTTCTCCCCGGAGGCGTAGCCGCCGTCGAAGGCGGCGTGGGTCGGCGGCTTGCCGTACCGCGCGCAATGCCGCCGAAGCATCGGCAGACAGCGGGCGCTGTCCGCCGGATTGCCGGACTCCACCACGACATCCAGCACCAGGCCGCTTCTCCCGGTCGCCAGATTGATCTTGTGGCCATAATGGGTTTCCCGCCCGCCCTTGCGGATAATGTCCGTGTGCGGCTCGAACAGGCTCACGATCTTTTCCGTCGCCGGAACGTTTTCGCCAAGTTCGACGCGCCGCGCGGTCTGAACGACCACCGCCTTCAGCAAGCCGGCGTAGTGGTCGGCGCATTCCAGCCATCGCGCGGACCAGGGCGCTCCCGATTCCCTCACCGCGGGACGGGCCGCTTCCAGATCGCCGAGCGTGTCGGCGGCGATCCGCAGCAACTGCCGGTACAGCTTGGCCCGCGCTTCCCCGCCCCGTTTCGTCCGCGCCGCCAGACAACGCCTTTTGGCCGCCCGGCGGCGGTCGCGGCAACGAACCGCCTCCTTGCCCAGCTCCTTCCGCGCCGCCAGCAGCAAGCCCGTCAGCACCCGCACCCCATCGTACAGCAGCCGGCTGTCCGACGGGGCCGGAATGTGCGTCTCCGTCACCGTGCTGTCTACGCGCACCCAGGCGCCGGTTTCCTCCCCGGACGCTTGCGCCGCCTCCAGCAAACAGCGGTTGACGCGCTCCCAGGTCTCCGCCGACACCGCGCCGACCCCCGCCTGCAAGGCGGACTTCTTCGGCGGATCGAGCGGGTCCACGCGCGCGAAACGGCAAGCCGACAGCGAATCCCGCAGCGCGAACGCCAGACCGCGCCAGGTCTCGCCGCGCAGATGCTTGACCACGGCGCAGCGCAACACCGATTCGCAACTCAATCCGAAACGGCCCCGCTCCGCCTGGGCGCCGAGGTCGACCGCCACCGCGTCCAGCAGTGCGGGATGCGCGTCCAGCCAGTCCGAGATCGACTCCAACTCCTCGCCCAGGGGATGGTCGACAGGCCCCGGTTCGTATAGACTCATCTGTGTCGTGCGCTTCAGCCGCATGGCAAACCCCGGTGTTTTGTGGTGTCTTTGTTTTTGCCTCGAAAACAATACAAAGATACCCAAAACGCCGGTTCTTATCCAGGAAAAACCACGCTTTTATTCGACAAATCAAGTGGTTAAGAATTTACGGACAAGAACGAGTTAGTGCCGAGATTTCGAAGATTGATATTCGAAGTGGCCCCGGAAATTCCGTTGCCGGAACTCCCGTTGGTGTGGGTCGTCGAACCCTGGTTGATGTTGAGATTCTTGATGACGTCCCAGATGCCGGCCGCGCCCTGCTGTTCGATATTGGCCCGGTCAACGATCGTGACCGGAGACGGTGCGTCGAGCGGAGTGCCTCTGATGAGCGAACCGGTGACCAGGACCTCTTCGATTTCGGTGGCGTTATCCTGCCCGAAAACCGCAGGGCCGTTTCCGGCAAGTGCGGCGAATATACAGCTGGCGATCAACTTACGCTTTGCGGGAAGTTTTCTAATGCTCATGACTGCGCCTCTCTTGATACTCAGTATGTTCGAGTCCTTTGAAGGGATCGCCAAGGCAAGATTGCTTGCTGCCTACGGAAATCATTGATTTTCTTGTGTTTTATCGTAAAGCAAAGGTCTCTTCTGGAACGGTTGATTCAGGGTTGGACTGTTCTTTATAGCACTCGGTTTTCAGCTTAGCAACACTACTGTCCGGTTATCAGCTTCTCCCGCTAACGGAGCCGGCGATTGCCTGACACCCGGGAAAGCCGCTCATGGGGCCGATGGGAGACATCGCGGCGCGGCAACTCCTTCCGCGCTTTGCCGGATGCCGATTTCGGCTACCCTGTGCTGCCCCGAAGAACCGGCTTTTTGCGCAACCGGCCGCGGCGCACCCTCACGAGGTGTCGAGCAACTCCGGCTCGCGGGGAC
This sequence comes from Pseudomonadales bacterium, assembly GCA_963666325.1. Taxonomy (GTDB): domain Bacteria; phylum Pseudomonadota; class Gammaproteobacteria; order Pseudomonadales; family Pseudohongiellaceae; genus UBA9145. The sequence goes on along the minus strand of OY762706.1, from coordinate 2,239,886 downwards.
GGACACCGAAGGCGATAGCGCCGTACAGCGTCCCCCAGTCGCGCAGAATATGGGTGGTGAACAAGCTTCTCACCTTTTGCCAGAAGTAAAGGGGCCGTTCCGCCCTGGCCTGCGCCGCCTGGAACAGGCGGCAGTTCCTCTGTTGCACCTGGTCGATGAAGAAAGCGAGCATCATCAGGTGCGCGAACACCGTCGCCAGATGGTTGTCGCCGTGGCCATAGTTGTGCTCAAAGCCGTAGCCTTGGTTCTTCAGGGTGTTGAAAGTCTCGTTCTCGATGCGCCAGCGGGCGCGGCCCGCCCGCATCAGCGCCTCGGCGTTCGCCTCGGCGATCTCGATGTCCGTGACCCAGGAGAAGCGTTGTTCCTTCTTGCCCGGACGGGTCTCCCGGCATTCGAGAAAGTTCACCTCCAGGTCGAAGTGCGCCTCGTTCAAAGGCGCGCCGTTGAGATAGCGGTAGCGGCGCGTCACGCCGCCGGCGTCCACCGTCTCGAAGGTCCGCGTCCCCGGCGTGGCCTCCACCCACTCGAACAGATGCTTGTGGTCCCCCGGCTTCGCGCCCAGCACGAATCGCATGTCCAGCGACCGCAACAACTCGATGTGCGGCCCGTTCGAGGCCAGCGCGTCCTCCACCACCAGCAACTTCAGATGCGGATGCTCCCGACGAACATGGGTCAGCAGCCGCTTCGCGGCGTTGCGCTCGCAGTCGTTCTTCTGCGACCCGTCCTCCCGCACGATCGGCTCCGGCGCCAGCGGAAACACCTCCCGGTGCTCCGGATGCACCAGCACCGCCCCCAGCATCTGGTGATAATACGTCACCCGCCCGTCCCGGTGACGCTTCTCGCAGCAACGCTTGCAGCGCACCCGCGATGAGGAAAAATACCCCGTGCCGTCCACCGACAGCAGATAATGACCCAGCCAGGTGAACCCCTCCAGCCCCTTGCCTCGCTGCAACACCGCGAACAACCGCTTGAACGCGCCCCGCAGCACCGAGGGCTCCACCTCGTCCAGCCGCTCCCGCAGCGCCGTGTCGCACGGCGCGTCAACGATACCGTACAGATGCTTCAGATTCTCCCGGATCAACCCGTCGTCCCGCGCGCCGCGATCAAACTGCAGCAGGGAGGGAAACTTCAGCCCGAACACCGCCAGACCCGACATCAGATAATCCGGCAGACCCCGCTTGCGGCCCCGCACCGAATCCGGAATCCGCTCGAAACACTTCCGAACCTCCCGCAACAAACCCGGCGCGCTCAACGCGCCGCGCAACGCAAGCTTGGCCATGACAACTCCCCTCAACACAGAGACCTCATGACCGTTTATCCGAATCCAGCACGAAAAGTTTACGAAAACCTTTTTTTACGGCAATCGCAAACCGTTGATTTCATTGATATCTGATTTGCAGCGGGAATCGCTGTCCGGTTATGTAGAGAGCACATAATCTGTCCGGTCTTGTAGCACAAGGTTTGTCCGGTTCTCATCGGATGCGGGAGGAAGCATCTGATGAGACGAACAGCCTGGTTGCAGGAGACGCGAATGGAACGTTTTGAGGAAGCCTTTGGGGCGTGGACGGAGAGTCGGCTGACGCAGGAAGAAGCGGCGCGGCTGCTCGGGGTATGTGAGCGCACGTTTCGGCGCTGGATCGACCGGTATGAGGAAGCGGGCCTGGACGGATTGATCGACAAGCGCTTGTCGCAAGCATCGAACCGTCGCGCGCCGGTGGACGAGGTGATGGCGCTGGTGGATCGCTACCGGAATCGTCACCGGGGTTGGAACGTGCGGCATTTTCATACCTGGTACCGGCGCGATGGCGGGACGCGCAGCTACACTTGGGTGAAGAGCGCCTTGCAGACGGCGGGCCTGGTGGCGCGGGCGCCACGCCGCGGTGCGCATCGCAAGCGGCGGGAGGCGGCGCCGTGGCCGGGCATGCTGTTGCACCAGGACGGCAGTCGCCATGAATGGGCGCCGGGTCGGATGTGGGATCTGATCGTGACGATGGACGACGCCACCAACGAGCATTACTCGATGTTCTTCTGCGCGGAGGAAGGCACATGGAGCAGCTTTCGCGGCATCCGCGAGGTGATTGACGCGCGCGGCCTGTTCTGTTCGTTGTACACCGACCGCGGCAGTCATTATTGGCACACGCCGACGGCGGGCGGCAAGGTGGACAAGGGCAATCCGACACAGTTTGGACGGGCCATGAGGCAACTGGGCATCGAGATGATTCCGGCATACTCGCCGGAGGCGCGGGGCCGGTCGGAGCGAGCGTTCAAGACGCACCAGGACCGGCTGGTGAAGGAGTTGGCGCTGGCGGGGATCGCGGAGATGGATGCGGCGAACCGGTACTTGCGGGAGACGTACCTGCCGGCTTTCAACGCGGAGTTCGGGCGGCCGCCGCGGGAGGAAGGGTCCGCCTTCGTGGCCTGCGGCGACGTCGAGCGGCTGGACGAGATTCTGTGCGAGCACCATGAGCGGGTCGTCGGGCACGACAACTGCGTACGCTTTCGTCGAAAGGTGCTGCAGATTCCGCCGGATCGGTACCGTTGTCACTATGTGAAGGCGACAGTCAAGGTCTTGCAGTATCCGGATGGGTGCGTCGCGATCCGCCACGGCCCGCGCGAACTGGCGCGATACGACTCCCAGGGTGAACTATTGACGGAGAATTTACGGACCGCCGCGTAGGATCGCGGCGGCGGCCAGCGTCTGGCGGGCCTTTACGGGCTACGCCCTCCAAGGCCCGCCAGACGCCAAAAACAAACCGGACAGATCATTTGCTACAGAACCGGACATTTCTATTTGCTCTTAACACACTACTGTCCGGTTAACAGCTTCTCCCGCTAACGGAGCCGACGATTGCCTGACGCCGGGGAAAGCCGCTCATCGGGCCGGTGGGAGACGTCGCGGCGCGACAGCTTCTTCCGCGCTCTGCCGGATGCTGATTTCGGCTACCCTGTGCTGCCCCGAAGAACCGGCTTTTCGCGCAACCGGCCGCGGCGCACCCTCACGAGGTGTCGAGCAACTCCGGCTCGCGGGGACGGACACCGAAGGCGATAGCGCCGTACAGCGTCCCCCAGTCGCGCAGAACATGGGTGGTGAACAGGCTTCTCACCTTTTGCCGGAAGTACAGGGGCCGTTCCGCCCGGGCCTGCGCCGCCTGGAACAGGCGGCAGTTCCTCTGTTGCACCTGGTCGATGAAGAAAGCGAGCATCATCAGGTGCGCGAACACTGTCGCCAGATGGTTGTCGCCGTGACCGTAGTTGTGCTCAAAGCCGTAGCCCTGGTTCTTCAGGGTGTTGAAAGTCTCGTTCTCGATGCGCCAGCGGGCGCGGCCCGCCCGCATCAGCGCCTCGGCGTTCGCTTCGGCGATCTCGATGTCCGTGACCCAGGAGAAGCGTCGTTCCTTCTTGCCGGGACGGGTCTCCCGACACTCCAGAAAGTTCACCTCCAGGTCGAAGTGCGCCTCGTTCAAGGGCGCGCCGTTGAGATAGCGGTAGCGGCGCGACACGCCGGCGGCGTCCACCGTCTCGAACATCCGCGTCCCCGGCGTGGCCTCCACCCACTCGAACAGATGCCGGTGGTCCCCCGGCTTCACGCCCAGCACGAATCGCATGTCCAGCGACCGCAGCAACTCGATGTGCGGCCCGTTCGACGCCAGCGCGTCCTCCACCACCAGCAACTTCAGATGCGGATGCTCCCGCCGGACATGGGTCAGCAGCCGCTTCGCGGCGTTGCGCTCGCAGTCGTTCTTCTGCGACCCGTCCTCCCGCGCGATCGGCTCCGGCGCCAGCGGAAACACCTCCCGGTGCGCCGGATGCACCAGCACCGCCCCCAGCATCTGGTGATAATACGTCACCCGCCCGTCCCGGCGGCGCTTCTCGCAGCAACGCTTGCAGCGCACCCGCGAAGAGGAAAAATACCCCGTGCCGTCCACCGACAGCAGATAATGACCCAGCCAGGTGAACCCCTCCAGCCCCTTGCCTCGCTGCAACACCGCGAACAACCGCTTGAACGCGCCCCGCAGCACCGAGGGCTCCACCTCGTCCAGCCGCTCCCGCAGCGCCGTGTCGCACGGCGCGTCACCGATGCCGTACAGATGCTTCAGATTCTCCCGGATCAACCCGTCGTCCCGCGCGCCGCGGTCAAACTGCAGCAGCGAGGGAAACTTCAGCCCGAACACCGCCAGACCCGACATCAGATAATCCGGCAGACCCCGCTTGCGGCCCCGCACCGAATCCGGAATCCGCTCGAAACACTTCCGAACCTCCCGCAACAAACCCGGCGCGCTCAACGCGCCGCGCAACGCAAGCTTGGCCATGACAACTCCCCTCAACACAGAGACCTCATGACCGTTTATCCGAATCCAGCACGAAAAGTTTACGAAAACCTTTTTTTACGGCAATCGCAAACCGTTGATTTCATTGATATCTGATTTGCAGCGGGAATCGCTGTGCATCTTTCACGCCCGACCTTGAGTGCGTCACGCGACCCCGAGCTACAGGCGATTTCCAGCTCGACAGCAGCCGTCAGGAAGCTTGAATTAGTAGTGAAGTCACTACTGTCCGGTTAACTGAGGCAAAGAGCCTCTTAACCACATGATTATACGATACTTATCAGCGTTTTTTTGTGGTGCCGACTTGAACGCGGGCGCGGTTTCAGGCGACTTTCCGGGAATACGTTCCCGGAGGCCGCATCGTGTACACAGGCAAGACCCTTTTCGCGCAGTTGATGGATTTTCTTCCCTGGACGACCTTCTCCCGCATCGTCGAGCGTTACCACGGCAACCACCGGGTCCGCGCGCTTCCGTGCACCGATCACTTTCGCACGATGGCCTTCGCGCAACTGACCTATCGCGAAAGCCTCCGCGACATCGAGGCGGTGCTTTCGGCGCAGTCGGCCAAGCTGTACCACATGGGCATCCGCTCCCCCGTCCGGCGTTCCACCCTGGCCGACGCCAACGAACGCCGGGACTGGCGCATCTTCGCCGAGTTCGCGCAGCGGCTGATCGTCCAGGCCCGAAAGCTCTACGCCGAAGAGGATTTGGGGCTGGACCTGTCGAACACGGTCTACGCGCTCGATTCGACCACCATCGATCTCTGCCTGTCGCTGTTTCCCTGGGCGCCGTTCCGTCAAGCCAAGGCCGCGGTGAAGATGCACACGCTGCTCGACCTGCGCGGAAACATTCCCAGCTTCATCCACGTTTCCGACGGCAAGCTGCACGACGTCAACGCGCTCGACCTGCTGATGCCGGAACCGGCGGCGGTGTACGTGATGGACCGGGCCTACCTCGATTTCGAGCGGCTCTTTGCGCTGCACGAGGCGGGCGCGTTCTTTGTCACCCGCGCCAAATCGAACGCCGACCTGCGCCGCGTGTACTCGGCGCCGAACGACCAGCCCCGGGGAATCGTTTGCGATCAGACCGTGGCGCTGTCGGGTTTTTACAGCCGCAAGCGCTATCCCCGCCACCTGCGCCGCATCCGTTTCAAGGATCCGGAAACCCAAAAGACCCTCGTCTTTCTCACCAATCTGTTCGGCCCTCCGCCGTTGACCATCTGCGAGTTGTACAAGGCGCGCTGGCAGATCGAGCTGTTCTTCAAATGGATCAAGCAGCACCTGAGAATCAAGAAATTCTACGGTACTTCCGTGAACGCCGTGAAGACACAAATCTGGGTCGCCGTGTCCGTGTATGTGCTGGTGGCCATAGTCAAAAAACGCCTCGAACTGGACGCATCGCTCTACACTTTGCTGCAGGTGTTTTCGGTCACTTTGTTCGAGAAAATCCCGCTGGACAAGGGTTTTCCGGATGCCGGCCAAACCCCGGAAAATGACATGGAAGACAAGCAATTGAAATTATTCGAGTTTTAACCGGACAGTAGTGTAGTGAAGTAGTGAATTATTGACAGGCAGTTCGAGCAAAGCCATACTTTTACCAACCAGTCAGGCAGCTCGGCTGCTTATCCCAAGCTTAAAAGTCGCCATCCGCACGTACCCTTCAAAGTGGAGTTGAGTCTCCCGCGTGCGGCTCTGGCCTTAGTTTGCGGGCAATTCGTAGCCGATCATAAAAAGTGCTGCCTCAATCGCGCGCAGGCGAAGGCGGGAATCAAGCACACCAAATACCCCATTGCTGCACCAACTCGACCGTCGTAAATTGGAAAGTCATTCAACAGAAGTGCATATACCTTGGTCCACGCCGAGTTCAGATGGCTAATTCTGTTAAATTTACTCGTGTCTGCACGCGTCGGGGCAAGTAAGCAAGCATTTTCTCGAAATACAGGCAGCGCCTGCGCTCCCAGTTCATCTAGAGTTTGTTTGTTTTTTCCCTTGACTCCACCCCACACCAAAATATCGTGCGCAGCATCTGCGAAGCGTCTACTATCGTTTTCTATCACGGCTGCACGAATGTTGCATTGGATGCTGTCGAGTTTCACTTGATTGCTTTCGAAATTGCCTTTGTCCCACATATAATTTTCGTACGCTTTCCAAATGGAATTGCAACTCCAATTGCATTTGGGCCGTAGCATAACTGTGACTGAAGTTATCCTCGCCACAAACCATCTCACTCAGCCATTCGACGAATTTCTTTACTTCATTGTTGCTCAAGTATTCTTCACGATTCATTTTATTCAGCCTCACTGAAGCGCGTCGCTCAAACCTGAGCTACGTGCCGTCTCCCGCTCGGTCGCGGCCTTGATTCCATCGCGGGAGCCATGAATTACGACCTTGTTGCGGGCGCGGGTCACCGCGGTATAGAGCAATTCGCGGGTGTTTACCGGCGAATTGGCGGGGCCGGGTATGACTGCGACTTCGTCGTATTCCGAGCCCTGGGAGCGATGCACGGTCAGGGCGTAGAAACTTTCATGGGGCGGCAGGCGCAGCGGACTGACGAGCCTGTTATTGCCGTGGGCATCGCGGAGGTCGGGAAACCAGACCTTGTTCGTTCCTTGACCGCTGTCGACCACGATGCCGGTGTCGCCGTTGGCGAGACCGCTGTTGCGGTCGTTGCGCGTCACGATGATGGGTCTGCCCACGTAGAACTCTTCGTCGGCGGAGGCAAGGCCGAGCGCGTGCAATCTTTTTTCGACCTCCAGATTGAAGCGCTCGGAACCGAATGCGCCTCTCCGTTGGGCGCATAGCGCCATGAAACGACGGAAGGGATTTTCACTGGATTCGAGCTGCGCGGTGTCTCCCAGGGACCGGAATCGTTCGACCATGGGCGCGTAATGTTCGCGCGCGAAACGACCCGCGAGATGTTCGAATGCGGCGCTGTCGTCCAGCGCTTCAAAACCGACGGATTTTTCCCGCGGCTGCCGAAGCGCTTGCTCGACCGCGCTCTCATCGCCGCACTTGATCGCCTCGGCCAGCCGCCCTATTCCGCTGTCCGGGCCGAAGCGCCAATTATGTTCGAGATTGACGACGCAAGGATTCAGCGGCGAGCGCTCGCCCGCGGCCGCGCCGCAAATATCGGCGAAGACAGCGCCTGGTTGCACCGAGGAAAGCTGCGCGGCGTCGCCTAGCAGAATGAGCCGCGCCTGTTCGGGCAAGCCCCCCAGCACTCGGCTCATCTGGTGAATGTCGACCATTGAGGCTTCGTCAATTATCAGTACCCTAGTCAGACCCCGTTCGGCTTCGCTCTTCCTCAACCAGCGGTGGACTGTGCTCACTTCCACGGCGAGATCTTCGGGCAGACTGTCGTTTCCATGCATCTGGCGCAGAGAATTGCGGGTGGCTTCCTGCAGGCGGGCGGCGGCCTTTCCGGTGGGCGCGGCGAAGGCGATACTTTTTGCCGTGGCATGGCCCACTTTGGTGAGCGCCATTACCACCTTGGCGACCGTAGTGGTTTTTCCGGTGCCGGGGCCGCCGGAAATGCAACACAGATGGCGGCTTGCCGCGGCATTCGCCGCTTTGCGGGGTTCCGTGTTGCGTGGGTCGTCCCCGAACAATTCGTCGAGCGCGGCTTGCAATTCGGCGGGCTCGGGAGTCTCGCGGCGGGCGAGTTCGCGCAGCCGAGCCGCCACCGTCCGTTCGCGCTTCCACATGCGGTTGAGGTAGAGCCGGCCCGATGCGTCGAGTACGAGGGGCTTGCTCGCGGGAGCTTCGTGTGCGGCCACGGCCGGGCTTACCGCGAGCCGCGCCAGCCAGGCATCCAGCTTGGGCAGCGGCAAGCTGGGAGAGTCGGGCTCCCGAGTTGGGGGCCAATGGCGGCCGGCTATTTCTTTGAGATCGATGCAGATGTGTCCTTCCCGCGTGTGCCGGCTCGCCAGCGCCGCGGCCAAGGGAACGTCTCCACCCTCATCGCCGGTGAGTTCGGCGATCAACGCCGCCAAGTGCCGGTCGATTTCGCCGATGTGGGCTTGCCGGTACAGCTCTTCGATGGCTGAGGGGAACGTCATGATCCGCCGTCCCGCATATACTCGTCGAGCGCCTCGATACATTCCTTAGAGGGCCGGTCGAACCAGACGCCCCGCGACATGCCCGCCGCTGGGTCCATACCGCGCAGAAACAGATAGAAGGCGCCACCGATGTGTCGCTCGTAGTCGTAGTCCGGAAGGCGCGTTCCCAGGTAGCGGTGCAGCGCGAGCAGATAGATCAAGTATTGAAGTTGATAGCGGTGACCGCGCATCGTGTCGCCGACCCGCTCGGATTCGTAGTCTTCGGCTTGGTCGCCTAGCCAGTTCGACTTGTAATCGAGCACGTACCAGCGGCACTCGTGTTCGAAAGTGAGGTCGATGAAGCCGCGCAGAAATCCGTCGATCGAATGGGTGTCCCATGAATTATTGTGATGGGTGTCCCATGAATGGGTGGGATGGGTGTCCCATGAATCGGTGAACAGGTTGGGGTAGCCGTGGCGCGCGAGCAGGTTGCCGAGAGCGGAGCGGCGCAGGCCGTTGACCGGGAAGAGAAATTCGAGTTCGGTCAGGCGATTGTCGATTTCGAGCAGCCGGAAGCCGCTTTGTCCGGGTTCGCGTAGTTCTGTGGCGAGGGTATTTTCGACCATGGCCCGCGCGGTGTCCCGCCATTTCGCTTCGATGCCGACGCGCGCGAGTTGCTCCTTGCATACTTGGTCGATTTCGCGCTCGGGCGACTCGTCGAGAATTTCGAAAATCCTGTGCAGGCAAGTGCCAACATGGATGCCGCGGGGGAAGTTGAAGGTGTTGTTCTGCTCCGGCTTGGTCGAGACTTCGAGTGCGTCGGCTTCCATGGCCGCGGCGCTGTCGGACTCGTCATGATCGGGCGTTCCCGGCTCGATGAGTACGTGGGCCGGAGACGATGCCGCGTGGTCCGCGGTCAGCGCGGTGAAACTGGTCATCTGGCGAATGCGGCGCGTGGGACGCTTGAACTCGCGGCATTCGAGCTCCGGTGGCGCCTGACTCGGCTCGTCTTCGATTTCCAGCGCGGGAAAGGCGCTTTCCTGTTGAAAATCGCGAATCTGGATGCATCCGGGACATTTGGCAGCCACCGCCTCGACATCGGCGCGGAATTCCGACCAGTTCTTTGCGGACCAATGACTTTGAAAACCGTCCAACACTTCCGCCACGGCATCGGGAACGGCGGAACTCGATTTCGCCGCGTTAGCGACGGTCGAGGCGGATAGTACCGCTTGGTATTGCTCGCTCCGATGCAGCAGCCAGGCCAATGGCGGCAGCTCTTTTTTTCGATTGCTCGTGACGCGCGTCCAGGCGATGACACAGCGTTCCCGCGCGCGGGTCAGCGCCACGTACAGGCGGCGCACCGATTCACCGAACTCTTCAAGCGAACGCCTGCGACTGGCCTCTGCGTCCGGCGCGAGATCGAGTACCACGGGGAATTCGTCGCCGTCGCGCAAGTGGTAAGCGATGGAGGCGCCAGAATCGTTGCTGATCTGCCTGCCGTACCATGCGAAAGGCAGGTACACGACCGGAAATTCCAGTCCCTTGCTTTTGTGAATCGTCAAAATTCGTACCAGATCCTCGTCGCTGTCGAGACGCAAGGTGAAGGCGTCCCGCTCTCCCTCCGAACTTCCTTCCGGGCTTTCAAGCCGCCTGGCAAACCAGGCGAGAAGCCGCGCGGGCGAAAAACGGTTCTCGGTTTCGGCCGTTTGCAGCAACTCGGCGAGGTGGTACAGGTTTGTCAGCCGCCGCGGCCCGGTGGCAAAACGCAGCAGATTGCCGGCGGCTCCGTCGATGATTCCCCGCAGCATTGCGCCAACGCCCCGCAACAACCAGACATTGCTCCACTCGCCGAAGCGCTGGCTCCATTTACTCCAGTTTTCGTCGTCATCGGTGGCAGCGAACAATTCTTCGTTGTCCAGCCCGAACAAATCACCGGTCAGCGCGGAGCGCCTGTAATCCTGCCGGCCGGGATTGGCAATGGCGAGCAACAGGCGTCTGAGTTGTCCGGCTTCGCGGGTCTTGAAAACGCTGGAATCGTCCACCTCCACGCTCCGGCCACCGTGCGTGCGCAAGGCCGCCGCGATTTTTCGGCCCTGGACGCGATTGGATACGAGCACCGCAATGTCTTTGGCCTTGAGCGGTTCTTTGCCGATGCTGGCCTTGCCGGCGCTCGCCAGGTCCAGCAGGCGGACAATGTCTTTCGCGGTTTCATCCGCCACCAGCGCGTCGGCTTCTTCGTTGTTTTTCTGTTCTTCCGGCAGCCAGAAACTGAATGGCGGCGGAAATTCGCCGTCAATTTCAAGCCGCTTGTCATTGTTACGGGCGGGTTTCGCCGGCGCGAACGCGATTTCCGGGATCGTGAATGCAAGCGGCGCATCGAAAATGGCGTTGACCGCCGCCACGAGGTCGGGCGCCGAGCGCCAGTTGCGGTCGAGGCGCAATTGGGAATGCGAGCCTTGTTGGGCGGAGAGATAGGCGAAGATGTCGGCGCCGCGAAATTCGTATATCGACTGTTTCGGGTCGCCGACGATGTATAGCGCGCTCTTCCGACCGGGATCTCCATTTCCGGCATGGGTGTCCCTTCGGTCACACTCGGCGTCTTGGTAAATAGTGTTGAAAATTCGCGCTTGTGTTGGATCCGTGTCTTGGAATTCGTCGATCAGCGCGACCGGAAAGCGTTCGCGCAGGGCCTGCGCCAAGCGTCTTCCGGCTTCGCAGCGGTCCAGCGCGTCGCGCATTTCAATCAGCAAATCGTCATAGCCCAGGCTTCTTCCTTCGCGGATGCCGCGGCGGATTTCCGCACCCGCTTCCTCGATGAGCAGCCGGCGCGTTTGCATGAGTCGGCCATTGAAGATTTCCAGCAGTTCCGTACAGGCCTTCGCCAACTCGTCGAAAGTAGCGAACAGCGGGTTCTCCGGCAAGTGATGTCCCTTCTTGCATTTCGATGTGACCGCTTCGCGGCCCAGGTAACGCGCTTTCCCCAGCAATCCGCCAATATCGTCGGGCGGCGCGCCACTGGCGTAAATCTGGAGGAAGTCGTCCAGATGCATTTCAACCTTGAGTTTCGGGTAACTGTTTCGATTGAGCGCTTCGCCTTCTCTCATGAATTGAAGAAAGCCCTCGGCGTGATTCTCCCAGGTTTCCAACCAGCGGTGAAAAACCTCCCGGAATGAGTTGACCGCCTCTTCCGGCGCAGCAACGAGTTCGGGGGCGCCCGTGATTTTTTCGAAATTCCTGGCCCGCAGTGAACCAATCCACTTCGCAAGTTCGGCGGGCAGGAAATCCCGGTTGGAGATGTATCTGGCGAAATTTCGGGCACTGTCTCCAAACCGGCGCTGCCAAAAATCCAGAACCACATTGTCTACGATACCGGCATCGCTGCCGCTGACTTTGAAGCCGAAGGGAAGCTCTGCCTCGAACGCAAATTCGGTAAGGGCGCGCTGACAAAAGCCGTGAATGGTCAGAATATTGGCTCTGTCTATTTCCAGTAGCGCGGCATCGATTCGAGTCTTGATCTCTTTTTCCCCCAGTTCTTCGATCTGACTCCATCGCGCAAGCAAATCCCTGGCCTGATCGTCTTTGGCGTTCGCTGAATTCCCATCGGCGTCCTGAATTGCCTTGAGCGTCTGGCGGATTCGCTTGCGCAACTCCGCCGTCGCAGCCTTGGTGAAAGTCACGACGAGTATGCTGTCGAGTTCGCGGTCCCACTCGACGATATGTCGGGCGACCAGCGTGGTGATTGCATGGGTCTTGCCCGAGCCGGCGCTGGCCTCGACCAAGGTGCGCCCGTGTTGCAACACGGTATCGAGAGGAGTGTCGAGGGGAGATTGGGCGGTTTCCGCACTCATTGCGGCTTTCTCTTGAACAAGGGCGCCAGCAAGCGCTTAGTCAAGCCGACGAATTCCCCGGAGAGCGGATCCTCTTCTTCCTCCAAATTCCAGGCGAGGCGGTTGTGCTTGTTGTCGCTCTCGGCGGGAGTTTGTTGTTTATAGTGGCCATGCCACTTCGTTCTGGCGGCGGAATATGCCTTGCCGTCGTCGTCATTCGCGGCGTGCTCCGCGTAGGCGAGGGAGGATTCCGGGAAAAAGCGCAAAGGCCGTGACAGCCCCCGCCACCAGGTTTCCAGCCAGACATCGATGGTCTCCTCCCGCGGGTCCGGCGCATGCAACATTTTGGATTTGACCGCGCCCTTTTCCAGATAGACGATTCTGGCCGGCAGCGGCTCGTTTCCGGCGGCGACCCACGCGAGTTGGGAAAGACAGACCTCGATTTTGTCCTTGGCGCGAAATCCGCCATTGCGCCAATAAAACATGTATTCCGAAGCGACATTCGGGATCACGCCAATCAGGTGAAATTCACCGATCCGCAAGTCGATTTCGACCGGATCGGCGTCCAGCAGTTCAGCGTATTGGTCGAGGCTGCGCCGTAGATTCCCCACCACCTCGGAGGCGCCGTCATAGGCCATCTCGCCGAAGCTGCCGTAGGGCAGCTCTCCCCGCGCCAGCAGCAACGAACGAACGTCTTCCGGTTCCGCCCGGCTTTCCCCGTCTTTGCCGGTCTTGCCGTGGATTTCCTCGCGCAGGCCCCAACGTTGCAGTCCGTCGAGCGACAGCGGCTCCACTTCGTCGATCGCCTGCTCTTCTTCATCCAGCCAGATGCCGAAGCGCTCATTCAGAAAGCCCCGCGCCGGATCGGCGAAAAATCTCGCGAGTTCGGCCAAGCTGACTTTCCGGCGCGATGCATCGGGTTCGGGCAGCTTGACTTCAAACCGGTGCGGTGGAGATTCGCGCAGGTCGCGTATCGTTTCCGCGGCGCGGAGCATGGTCCGCGAATAACTGAAAAGATTTTTCTCTTCCTTGCTGAAATACCGCGGACTGAACGGCTGCAGCGGATGCAAGACGCGCAAGGAATCTTCAACGGACCTGGGGTTTCCGCCCGCTTCGTCCGCGGCGTCCGTGGATGGAAAGCGAACCGCGAGATAGTCCGCGAGTTCGTACACGAGCACCGAAGGCGGAATTTCGGAGTCGTCACGCTGGTCGCGCCCGGTGTAGCTGACGATGAAGGACTTGCGCGCCGCCAGCAAGGCTTCAAGAAAGGCGAAGCGATCTTCGTGGCGGACATCGCGGTCGCCGGCGCGGCGTTTGTCCCGCTCGACCGGGTCGAAAGTGTGGCCCGGCGGATTACGCGGAAATCCGTCGCCGTTCATGCCCACGGCGCAAACGACTTTCGCCGGCGGAATCTGTCCCTGCGCCAGCCTGCCGATGGTAGCGCCATCCGCGAGCCGCGCCGGCCCGAGCGTTGGGCCGGCCGCGCCGTCCGCGAGCGTTTGCCGCACGACCTCAAAAGAAATGGGACAATCGATTCGTCCGGCCTGATCCACGAAATTGTCGATAAGCTTTCCGACCTCCTCGAATTCGCCGGCGGCCTCGCGCATCTGTTCAAATCCGCCGTAAACACCGCGGGTCGATCCGTCATCGAAGAACTGTCCCAATATTCGGCGCAGGAATTCCGCCCATTGTTTCGCGCCGCGCGGCCGCGCCACGCCGTTGCGCAATTCAATCGCGGCGGTGCAATAGGAAATGAACTTTCCGAGCGTTGCGTAGTCTTCTTCGCCCGCTTCGAAACCCTCTTCGCCGCGGATCGAACGGGGGGCGACCCCCAATGCAAGTTCGTCGGTTTCGCCAGCCGCATAACCCATCAACAATCGATTCAATCCTTCGCGCCAGGTATAGCCGGACAATGCCGGAGCATCGCTGCCGTCGGGCGCCACGCCGCGGCGGATTCCCGCCTGCCGGACCCAGCCGCGAATCGCCGGCAGACTGTTTTCCCCGATTCCGAAACGCGCCCGCAGCGAAGGCGCATCCAGCGGCGCGAGCACTGCTTCGGCGCCGTGGCGTGTGCCGGGAAGGGACAGAAGATCAAAAAACGCCCGCGCGGTCGGTGAGTCAGCCGCCCGGTAGCGTGAAAGCGAGACCGGGATGCGGCCCTCCGCTTCGAAAACCGCCGCGATCATCGGGCCGTAACGCGCCAGATCTGGAGTCAGTATCATGATGTCCGCCGGCTCGATATCGGTATCGTTTTCAAGCAGGTCGAGCAAGCGGTCGTGCAGCGCCTCGGCTTCGCGCATGGCCGAATGGCAGCAATGGATTTGCAGCGAACGGTCGAGAGGCCCGGTTTCGATCTCGTCGCCCTTGGCGGCAGACCGCAATTCCAGAACGTCCCGTTGCAACATGGCAAGCCGGGAATCGCCGCCGGGGTCGGAAAAATGATCGCTATCCTCGTTCATTCCTACCAGGGCATTGAATGTGTCGCGGCCTCCTCTTCCCCAGGCGGCGAGCAACTTGTTGCCTTCCTCGAAATGTTGGCTCTCGGGATCTTTACCTCTGGTCCGGTAGAAGATCTCTCTTGTGGTGAGGATATCGCCCCAGTATTGCTCACAGGGATTGAACGAAAAAACATGCAGTTCGATTTTTCCGCCGAGCCGTTCGAGCAAATCCAGATATGAGGGAGACAGCGCCGAAACGCCGAAGACAAAGGCGCGTTTAGGCCAGTCTCTCGGTTCGACTCCACGAGCCAGTTCCCGTTCGAACGCATCCAGCGCATGCACCCAATGCCGTTCGGGAACCTTCTCTGTCAGCAATTGCCACAGCCGCGCCTGCCAATGCGGCGTTGCGCCTTTTTCCCAACTCCTGATCCAGTCCGGTCGAAAGTTGATGCAGCGGTCGAAAACCCCCGCCAGTTTTTCAGCAAGCTCGAACCGCATGCGCTCATCGCCGTTTTCCAGGAACCGGCGCACTTCCGCAGCATCGACAGTGCGGGCAAATTCCGGCAACAGTTCGAACAAATGCCAGCGCAAGGTATCCGGAGAAAAGCCTTGCGCTTTCGACAAAGAGGGAACCGCGCCGCGCAACATCGACCAGGCAAACTCGGCCGGCAGCTCGAAGTTGATGTTTGCTGCAATGCTGAGTTCCCGCGCGATTTCGAGCCGCAGCCAGCGGCCCATGGTCTGATGCGGAACGACGATCCGTTCCGGCGTGAACGGCTCGGCTGGATGGGACTTGATCAGCTTTGCCAGTTCACTGGCCAGCGTTTCGAGCCGATTGGAATGGTAAACCCGCAACCGTCAGCCCCCGCCGGCCCCGGGCGACTCCCATGGTTCGCTCAAAGGCGGTTGTCCTGGCAGTATGAGGCCTTCACCGAGTTGACCAAGACGTTCCAGACAGTACGCGTCGCGCAATTGCCGCCCCACCTCGTCTTGCAAAGCCATCTGCGCGGGCAGGCCGCAAAGCAGTGTCGGTATTGGTAAGTGTCTGTTCATTCTCATTCCATTTCCTGGAACGTAGCTCGAATCCGCGCTGCGCGCGATGGAAAGTAACACGCCTGTGGCAACGGTCAAGGAAGTCCGTCCATTGGTCATATCCATTGACGGCAGCCCACTATATTGATTAGATGCGATAAAATTAATCTCCGCCGATGTTACAGGGGGAATTCTTTACTATGAGAATCAATTGGTTAGTACTCATCTTAATTTCATCAATTGCGAGTTGTACTAGGAGTCTGTCGGATTTAGATTGAGGTAGAATCGTATTCAGTTTGTTGCGGGGTGCTTATCCGATGTCGTCGAAGTTTCGCGCGGTGGACCGGGACACGCTTTATCTTTTGCCGCCGTCGGTGCAAGACTGGCTGCCGGAGGATCATCTGGCGCGGTTTGTGGTGGAGATTGTGGATCGTCTGGACCTGAGCGGCCTGGAGCGCCGGTACGGCGGGGGCGGCAAGGATCCGTATCATCCTTCGGTGTTGCTGGGGCTGTTGTTTTACGGTTACGCGACGGGGGTGTTTTCGAGCCGCAAGCTGGAGCGTGCGACCTACGATTCGGTGGCATTCCGTTTCATTGCGGCGAACGCGCATCCGGACCATGACACGATCGCGGGTTTCCGCAAGCGTTTTCTCGGGGAGTTGCAGGGGTTGTTCGTGCAGATTCTTTCGCTTGCGCGGGAGATGGGATTGTTGCGGCTGGGCAACGTGAGTCTGGACGGTACGAAGGTTCGGGCGAACGCGAGCAAGCACAAGGCGCTGAGTTGGGGGCATGCGAAGCGTCTTGAGGATCAGTTGCGCGGCGAGGTGGCGGAGTTGCTTGATTGTGCGGCGCAAGCGGACGCCGCGGAGCCCGGGCTGGACGTGCCGGAGGAGTTGAAGCGTCGCGAGGACCGTCTTGCGGTGATCGAGGCGGCGCAGGCGGAGATCGAGCGGCGGGCGCGGGAGCGCCATGCGGCGGAGCGGGAAGAATACGAGGAGAAGCTTGCGGCGCGGCGGGAGAAGGAGAAGGCGACGGGTCGCAAGCCGCGCGGCCGCGCGCCGAAGGCGCCGGAGGCGGGTCCGCGGGAGAAGGACCAGGTGAATCTGACGGACGCGGAATCGCGCGTGATGCCGACGGTGGACGGATTCCAGCAGGCGTACAACGCGCAGTCGGGAGTGGATGTCGAGAGCCATCTGGTGGTGACGGCCGATGTGGTGGACCGCTGCAACGACAAGCGCGAGGTGGAACCGGCGCTTGCGGCGCTGGGCGCGCTGCCGGGGGCGTTGGGAAAGCCGCCCGGGCTGTTGGCCGACGCGGGGTATTTCAGCGAGAAGAACGTGGAACGTTGCGAGGCGGCGCAGTTGACGCCGCACATCGCCGCGGGCCGCGAGGCGCACAACCCCCCGCTGGCGGAGCGGTTCGCGTTGCCGCCGCCCTGTGCGGAGGACGCAGACGCGGTGACGCGCATGGCGCATCGGCTGCGGACGCCGGAAGGTCGGGCGCTGTACGCGCGGCGCAAGTCAACCGTGGAGACGGTCTTTGGGATCATCAAGGAGACGATGGGTTTTCGTCGCTTCCATCTGCGCGGACTGGAGGCGGTGCGCGGAGAATGGACGCTGGCCTGCCTGGCGTGGAACCTGAAACGGATGCACGCCTTGCGTTGAGGCGCTCCATTCCCCATTTTCCGACCGCAAGCGGACATTGGCGACGCCACCATGCCGAATATGCATGTGGGGGCGATACCATACCGCCCCGGCGACCGAAATCGGGAATCGCGCGGTCCGTGGCCGCCGGCATGAAATGTAACCGACGACCGACTTGCTCGGCGGCTTCAACAATCTAAAACCGACAGACTCCTAGGGAGGTTGTATCCGAGAATGAAGAATTGCAGGAAGTCGAACTCGCCGGTCCCATCCCGATCAAGTACGAGACCAATTGCTTGGCTTACTTGACTGCGGATAAGGCTTTCCTTGACCGATTGACAATCACAGAGGATATCTGGGCCGAAGTGGCTGCCGCGGTCAGAGCGCAGGACGAAGCTGCCCTTAGACTTCTCGAAACACGAGAAGAAGGGCGTTGGAAGAATTACATTGACCGGTGGAAGGAACTAGATGCGATGGATGACCCTTCCATAGAAGACTTCGAAGACATAGAAGTTTACTCTTCAGCGCAGGACGCACGCCGAGCAACATTCACGGAGTTATGGGTGGAAGCATCGGACGTAGCACAATTTATAGCGGACTATATCGAAGTTTACGCTTCTTCCGGACATGATATTGAAGGCTTCGATGTGAACTTAGTATTCAAAGTAGCCGCACATGAGCATCAAACGGATTGTCCTCTTCTGGGAATACCTGGTCTTAGGGAGCCTCTGGAAATAATTGCAGACTAAATTCTACATTCTATTGGAATAAGTGTATTGCGTTGGTTGAAAGTTTTTGTAGATTAGAAATTCGAGAATTCGAGCGCAGGCGAATGTAATTTCGTGGAGAAATTCTATACTTACCGTTGGCAATGTGTGACTACTAAGATCTTCTATCAAAAAATACCTCCAGAAAAATGAGCCTATATGATCGGATTTTCGCGGGTTTTCTTGTCCATCAAGATTCTCCACAAAATTGTCTACGGATTTGAACGGAAACCAATTCCCACTACTCCCTAGAAACTCTCGAAGATCTGTGAAATACTCTGCAATAACTCGCTTGTCCTCATCGTATAACAAACTGAAAAGTGCAGACAGCGAATGCTTTCTTGGTACTTTTTCCTCTCCTCGGACATAAAGAATCGCCTTAAGTGACTGTTCGGCAAGTGAGTATCCAGTTACAACGTAACCCCAAGCCTGAGCTGCTTCCACTCCTGAAAGTATGTCTTTTTTCAGCGGGCACGATTTAAATTTTCTCATTTCCATATCCAAGGCGGTATCCAACCATTTCAATATCCATCGTGGGTCCTTGAAATTGATGCTTTGAATTTCTGACATCCTCGATTTCCTGTAATTTTCTCAACATGAATATTTCCACCCCGGCCAGATGAATTGACCCAGACAATTTATTCTTGATTCGGCCATTGCATCGAAGCATGCAATAAACGAAGAATTTTGATCGCATCCTCTGCGATTTCGTAAACCAATACATAATTTTCGAGCACTACAAGCTCACGTGTACCGCCAACTCGACCTCGACGGCCCAACATTGGATGATCGGCAAGTCGTACGGCTTTTTCTGAGAATAATTCGTCAAGCGCTAGAGCCGCAGTGGGATTATCCAGTTCAATGTAGCCGAAAATGCCGGCCCGGTCAGCTAGCGCTTCCGCTGTCCATAGCAGTTTCACATAGATTCATTCAATTTACGGCGCAGTGTGTCCCTTCGCCTGGTGAATATGGATTCTACTTCTTCATTTGAGATTACGTTTCCTTCCCTTGCCGACCTCAACCCTGCCTCCACTTGTTCCCTGAACCATGTCTCGTAATCTTCGGTTTCCTTTTCGCGGCGTACAATTTCTCTCATGTAATCGCGCAGCAATTGTGCGCCGCTGCGGTCCATGGATTTCGCCACCAGAGCGAACTCCGATTTGAGTTCCTCGTTGACCCGAAAAGTGAAAGTGGCTTGGCTCACAAATGTGCCTGCAACATATATATAAAGTGCAATGTAACACATTGAGTCTTCAGATCAAGGATAACCCTCCATTCACTCACTTCAATTGCACCGCTCGCGGGCGCGTCATATTATCGGCGCAACCGGCGGCCGGGCCGCCTTCCTCTCAAGGAACGAAAAATGATCATTTATGGTGTCGCCCTGCTTTCCGCCTGCCTCGTGGCGGGCATGCTGATCGGCGAAGGTCTGGGCATCATTCTCGGCGTGGAAGCGAACGTCGGTGGCGTCGGCATCGCCATGCTGTTTCTCGTGCTGGCATGCAACTCCGAGCGATTCCGTTCCCTGACCGAAGGGACGGCCGGTTCCGGTGTCAAGTTCTGGAGCGCGATGTATATCCCCATCGTCGTCGCCATGGCGGCGCAACAGAATGTGGCCGCCGCCATTGACGGCGGCGTGCTGGCGATTACCGCCGGCGTCGCCGCGGTAGCGGTGAGTTTTGCCCTGGTGCCGGCGCTAAGCAAGATCGGCGCCGCTCCTGAGCAGGAAGCGAACGAGGAGGAAGGCGCGCCATGATGGAATTACTGGAAACCGTATTCGTTCGCAACAATCTCGTCGTCGCCTTCGCCGTAGTCGGTGTCACCATCTGGCTGTCGTATCTGCTCGCCAACAAGCTCACCGCCGGTCGCATTCACGGTTCCGCCATCGCCATCGCCGTCGGCCTGCTGGCGGCCTGGTACGGCGGAGTCGCCACCGGCGGCAGCCGCGGCGTGGCGGATTTCGCCCTGCTCAGCGGTATCGGCTTGATGGGCGGCGGCATGATGCGCGATTTCGCCATTGTCGCCACGGCATTCGGCGCGCAATTGAGCGAATTGAAGAAAGCCGGCCTGGCGGGCATGATTTCCATCTTCGCCGGAGTCATCGTTTCCTTCATCGTAGGGGCGGCGGTAGCGGTGGCGTTCGGTTACACCGACCCGACCGAGATCACTACCATCGGCGCCGGCGCGGTGACTTACATCGTCGGTCCTGTCACCGGCGAGGCCGTCGGCGCCTCCGACGCGATGATTACCCTGAGCGTGGCCGCGGGCCTGGTGAAATCGATTCTGGTCATGATCGGCACGCCGCTGGTGGCGCGCTACATCGGCTTGAACAATCCGCAGTCGGCGATGGTCTTCGGCGGCCTCATGGGAACCACCAGCGGCGTCGCAGCGGGATTGGCGGCAACCGACCCGAAGCTCGTGCCTTACGGCGCCATGACCGCCACCTTCTATACCGGCGTCGGCTGCCTGCTCGGGCCTTCGATCCTGTTTTTCATCGTTGAAGCAATGTTCTGAGGAAACCAAACGGAATCAACATGTCACATCACGATTTTCATCACCTGACCGACGGCAATGAGCGAATTGCGCTTGTTTCCGATTCAGCAACTTACACTTACGGCGAGGTCAACTCGCGCATCGATCGATTCGCCACCGGCCTGCTTGGCGGACGGAGCGACCTGGAGGAAGAGTGCATCGCATTCTTCCTGCCGGCGAGCCTGGACTACGTCACCTGCATGCACGGCGTCTGGCGCGCGGGCGGTATCGCCGTTCCCCTGAATGTGGCCTCGGCGGTCGCCGAACTCGATCATTATCTGAGCAGCGCGCAGGTCACGCGCATGTTCGCGCAAGCGGGAGCGCCGGACGAACTGCGCGAGCTTTGCGCCTCGCTCGGCATCGAATTGCTGACCGTGGGCGAACTGCTGGCGGACCAAGCGGGTAATTTGCCCGAAATCGACCCGGGACGCCGCGCCATGATGCTGTTCACCAGCGGCACCACGAGCAAGCCGAAGGGAACCGTGAGCACTCACAAGACGATCCGCGCCCAGATCACCACCCTGATCGACGCCTGGTGCTGGACCGAAGACGATGTGATACCGCTGTTCCTGCCGCTGCACCATATACACGGCATTATCAACATTCTCAGTTGCGGACTCTGGGCCGGGGCAAGGGTGCATCTGTTCGCGGGGCTCGATATTCCCAGGGTCACCGCCGAAGTCGCGGCCAATGTCTACAACGTCTTCATGGCGGTGCCGACGGTTTACGTCAAACTGATTCAGCACCTGGAAAAGCAGGACCCGAAAGAAGTCGAGGCCGTCTGCGCCGGCTTCAAGGCCATGCGGTTGAACATTTCCGGCTCGGCTGCCTGCCCGGTCAAACTGTTCGAGCAATGGCGCGACCTTACCGGCCAGGTCCTGCTCGAGCGCTATGGCATGACCGAGATCGGCATGGGAATCTCCAATCCTTACCACGACGAGCGGCGCGCCGGCTATGTCGGCCAACCGCTTCCCGGAGTCGAAGTACAACTGTTCGGCGAAGATCACCGGGAGATTCATGGAGAAGGCAATCCCGGGGAAATCCGCATCAAGGGCGATAATGTGTTCCTGGAGTACTGGGGCAACGAGGAGGCAACGAGGAAGAGCTTCGTCGACGGCTGGTTCTGTACCGGCGACATGGCGGTAATCGAAGACGGTTACTACCGCATCATGGGCCGCACCTCGGTGGACATCATCAAGTCCGGCGGTTACAAGCTTTCCGCTCTGGAGATCGAAGGCGTGCTGCTGACTCACGAGGACATTGCCGAAGTTGCGGTCATCGGCTCTGAAGACGAAGTCTGGGGAGAAGCCGTCACCGCCTTCGTCGTGACGAAGAACGGCGCCGAAATGGATTACGCCGAGCTGAAAAAATGGTGCAACGACCGCATGTCGTCCTACAAAATTCCCAAACACGTCAAACGGCTGGACTCCCTGCCGCGCAACGCCATGGGCAAGGTCACCAAACCATCACTGAAGTCGATACCGGTGTGATCGGACGATGAACTTTGAACTCTCGCTGTCATCCTGCGCGAAGTCGCAGGATCTCTTCTTGACGGCAGAAGCATTGCAATTCAGGGGGTAGCGAATGAAACGCAGAAGCTTTCTCGGGGCGACGCTGGCAGGCGCCGCCATGTTGCCCACGCTGGCCAGGGGCCAACAGGACCTGGCGCCGGCGGCGCCAAGAGACTGGTCGGGCCAAACGCCACTGCGCTATCCCGACCCGGACCTGGTGGCGCTCGACGATCGTTTTCGTCCTTACATTCTTTTCAATACGCCGATCCAGCGCTTGCATACCGGCACTTTATGGGCGGAAGGCCCGGCCTGGAGCGGCGTCGGACGTTTCCTGGTCTGGAGCGACATCCCCAACAACCGGCAATTGCGCTGGCTTGAAGACGACGGCCATGTTACGGAATTCCGCAATCCATCGGGGCACAGCAACGGCAATACCTTCGACGCCCAGGGCCGGCAGATCTCCTGCGAACACGGCGGCCGCCGCGTAGTGCGCTACGAACACGACGGCACGGTTACCGTCATCGCCGACAGTTACGAAGGCAGCCCATTGAATTCGCCCAACGACGCCGCCGTGCATCCCGACGGCAGCATCTGGTTCACCGACCCGCCTTACGGCATCCGCGGCAACTACGAAGGCCACCGGGCCGAACAGGAACACCCGCTCTCGGTCTACCGCGTCGATGCCGCTTCGGGCCGCATTAATCGTGTAACCGATGACATCGACGCGCCCAACGGCCTGTGTTTCTCGCCCGACTACAGCCTGCTCTATGTCGCCAACACCGGCGCCGGCCGGGACATCCGCGTGTGGGACGTCAATGGCGAAAACCTGCGCAACGGCCGCGTATTCGCCGAACTCGTCGACCCGACCACGGGCAATCGCACCTCGGCCGACGGTATGCGCTGCGACGTCGACGGCAACGTCTGGGCCGGCGCCCGGCCCGGCGTGCAGATCATCGCCCCCGACGGCGATGCCATCGGCATCATCCGCCTGCCCGAAGTCTGCGCCAACGTCTGCTTCGGCGGCACGCGCCGCAACCGCCTGTTCATGACCGCAAGCCAGTCGCTGTATTCGGTTTATGTGGGTGTACGGGGCGCCGGCTACGGCTGAAGCACTGGGCGCGTTTGCCGGATAGAGCGGTGCACCGTGAAGAGGCGCACATCCTCAGTGGGTGCAAATCCCGCCAGATAAGTCTCATCCCAGCTGGCAGCAATCGATTCGAGAGTACGTTTGACGGTATAGATATATACTCTAATATATCTATCAGACCGATATATCTATATAAATAGATTTTTTAGGTTGTAAAATTATTCACGATAATATATAAATCAACCTTAATTAGATGCAATCATATATATAGGGGGCGATATGGGAGCAATAGATGAGATTTCGAGGACGATCAAGGCTGTCCGGCAAGCCAGGGGACTGAGTCAGCGTGCGCTCGCCGAATCGGCGGGGATGCCGCAGAGCCATATCTCCAGGATCGAGAATGCCGGGGTGGATTTACGTTTATCGAGTCTGACCGAAATTGCGCGCGCGCTCGGACTGGAACTCACTCTGGTGCCGCGCAAGACTGTTCCGGCGGTGCGCTCCATTGTGGGTAGTACCCATGTCGGCACTCCCAGTTTGATGGTTGTGGCGCGGAATAACGATATTGGTGAACTCGTTAAGCTCGCAGATGAAATCGCCGGGCAAAACAGCTCTGCGAAAGAAGCGACCCAGATCAAAAGCCTTGTGCATGACCTAACGCGACTAGCCATAACGGAATCCTCTTTGGGTAGCATGAGGAGAGCAATAGACATACTCGACAGTACCAGGGCCGACCCCAAGCGTTTGAAGGAGGCGCTGTCCAGTGTTCGGGCACTGCGCAACGCGTTGGCGCATGCTCCCGCGGAGGAACTTCGTCAGGCAAGCCGGCCCGCATACAGTCTGGAGGATGGTGATGACTAGCGTTTCCGTACTGGAAGTTCTGCTTTATGGCGAACCACCCATCGGGACGCTGACGCAAATCGGCGGGGACCGCACCATATTCGCCTTTAACGATGACTATATCGCCGACAGGGGCCGGCCCGTCCTGGGTCTGGGGTTCAAGGACCGGCATGGAGAGCTTCTCACCGAGTTCAGGCCCTATCAGACCCGCACTATGCCGTTCTTCTCCAACCTCTTGCCCGAAGAGCGTTTGCGGGATTATCTGGCCGAGCGGGCCGGGGTGAATCCCGAGCGCGAATTCTTTCTGCTCTGGGCGTTGGGGGAGGACTTGCCTGGCGCGATTACGGTCCGGTCTGCCGATCATGAAGAATGGCCGCCTGAAACCGGGGAGCCTCTGGATGAAGATTCCGTGCGCGAACGCGACGAAAAGGCGCTGCGCTTTTCTCTTGCCGGTGTGCAGCTCAAATTTTCCGCACTCGAAAGCGCCAGGGGCGGGCTGACTATTCCCGCCAAAGGCATTGGAGGATCATGGATCGTCAAGCTTCCATCCGAAAGGTTCAAGGGCGTCCCCGAAAACGAATTCTCGATGATGACGTTAGCGCGCAAGCTGGGCATGAATGTGCCCGCGCTGGATCTCGTCAATGTGTATGACATTGATGGGTTGCCGACGGATGTGGCCACGATGGACGGCAAGGCGCTGGCGATCGAACGCTTTGATCGCTTGAGCGACGGTAGCCGCGTTCATATCGAAGACTTCGCGCAGATTTTTGGCGTCTATCCGGAGGGCAAATACAAGAAGGCGAGCATGGTCAATATCGCGAATGTTGTCGCGGCTGAAAGCGATGACACCGATATCAGGGAGTTTGTCCGACGACTTGTGTTCAACACGTTGATCGGCAACGCCGACATGCACATCAAGAACTGGTCGGTGTACTACCCGGACAAGCGCACCGCGCGCCTGGCTCCCGCCTATGATTTTTTA
Organism: Pseudomonadales bacterium; assembly: GCA_963666325.1. GTDB lineage: Bacteria > Pseudomonadota > Gammaproteobacteria > Pseudomonadales > Pseudohongiellaceae > UBA9145. Next base: position 2,214,866 of record OY762706.1, on the reverse strand, counting down.
TCGACGATTCCCTATATTCCCGATAGCAAGGCTGCGCTGACCGTCAGCCGCAGCAAGCGCTTCGATGGCTTCGATGAAGACGAACTTGTCCATTTCGCCGGCAGGGTCAAGCTCGCCAAAGCGCTTGTGCTGGATACCGCCAGGCAGACAGTCGAACTGTTCCATCAGCACTGGAACGAGGAGAAGAACAATCTTCCGCTCTATCCAGATGTGGTTTCAGCAATAGAACGGCATTTGGGAGCGGCGCCAATTGCCAATTACATCCGAGCGTAGCGACGCAAGTGAATTTGACCGGTTTACCGTTGTTCGCGCCCTTCGCGCTGTAGCACTTCCGCGGGCGTATGCCGGCGGCCTCCGGTGAGTTCGCGCATGCGCGCCAGTTCGCTGTGACCGAGTTTTGCTTGCAGGAAACTCGCCGGTAGCGCCAGCAGCGCATAGCAGGCTATGGCGACCAGCAGGCTGGTGTTGATTCCGCTCCACATCGAGATGGCGACGGCGAAGACGCTGGCGAGAACGCCGGTGGCGCCGTTCATGCCCCACATCCAGGGCAGACATTGGCTGGAATATTCGCGGAATAACCGTAGCCCGAGGGGAAAGCACATGCCCATGGGCACGGACGGCAGGCTGACCAGGGCGATTACTATCAGGCAGCGGACGAGAAGGCCCTGGTGGATCGTCGCGGTGATCAACGGACCGGCCATGACATAGATCAGCGCCAGCAGGGAAACGATGGCGGCGGGGATCAGCAGGGTCCAGCGCGAGCCGTGGCCGACCCGGATGCGGTCGGAAACAAAGCTGCCGGCGCCGGCGGCGAGAATCATCGAGAACAGCAGCACCGCCACGGCGTAAACCGGATGCCCAAGGTAGACCGAAAAACGTTGCATGAGCGGGATCTGCACCATCATGAAGCCGGTGCCTATGCAGGCGAAATACGCAAGGCCGCTGAGGAAAACGCGGTTGGGAATCTTCGGCTTGCCGGCGATGAGGAGCGGGGCGACGATTACGAGCAGCACCCCGGCCAACGCCAGCCCGCATAGCAACATCAAGGTATAGGTCGCGAGCAGATTGCCGCCGGCGACGATCCCCAGGTCTTCGAGTTCCTCGTCGGCATTGAACAATGCCGCCGGCTTCAGAATATTGAAAAAATACGGGCGGCTGTCGGTGGGCGGCGTGAAGTCCAGGTATTCGTGCTCGGTGGCCGCCAGCAATTGCCGCTCGTCGGTGGCGGCTAGCACGTTGCGGATCAGGGGTTCGGAAGACTGCTGCCTGGGCGAATGCAGAATAGTGAATCCGTATTCTTCCGTCACCCGCTCGATAGTATCGATATCCGCCGCCGCAAGCGGTTGTGGCGACACAAGCAGGGTCGCCACGGAAAGTCGCGATACGAGTGCGATATGGTCCGCGGGCCGTTCGATGCCGCGGCGGAGCAGCGACATCGCCGCGAGCGAAATCAGCCGATTGGTTTCCGACAGCGCATCCGGGGTATGCCAGCGCGAGACGGCGAACACTCCGTTCGGATTGAGATGGTCGAGAAAAACCTGCCAGCCTTCTACGGTATAGAGGCCATTTTCCGATAGCGTAAATGCGCCGGCGCCGGTGGCGGCCCAGGTGTCTATCAGCGACATCTGGATCACGTCGAAGGATTCTTCCGACCGTGTCAGGTAGGAGCGCGCTTCGTCGTGTACGAATTCGACTTCGCCCTGATCGTATAGTCGCACGAAGTCGCGGCGGTCCTCGCGCAATACCCGCAGCGCCGCCTCGTTAATTTCGATCCCGGTAATTTGCGAACTGCCGGCCCAAAGCGCCGTGAGAATATCCCTGCCGCCGCCGACGCCGATCACGGCGGCGCTGCCACCGGGCCGCACATGATACGGAAGCGAAGTCACATCGAAGCGAGGCCAATCGAGATTGGCCCGGTCGCCATCCCATTGTGTAAGCGCGGTGCCGGCCTCGCCGTCGATTACCATGGCCTGGCCCTGCATGCCTTCAATGACGGGAGCGCCCTCCCCCGGACCCCAGAAGAACGGGCCCGCTTCGACGTAAGGGAAGACAAGCACCTGGCCGTGTATGGTCCAGAATTCGAGGGTGTCCTGTTCGTAACTGATGGGATTGCCCTTGGGATAGAACACCCGGAAACCCTGTGGGCTCGAATGATTGAAGGCTGCGGCGATGATGATTGCCGCGCCAGCCGCGGTCCAGAGCAGCGGTCTGGCGCCGCCGCGGGCGATCTGAAACAGGAAGACGCCGAACAGGGCTACAGCGGCGGTGACAAATGTCGCACTGGTAATGTCGAGTGCGTTTAGCAAGGGCAGGCAAGCAATACTGCCGATGGCCGCGCCAATGAGATCGACCGCGTAGATCAGTCCGCTATTGCCTTTAACTTGGGTCAAGGCGACGGTGACGACGACGCCGCTGAAAAAGAAAGGAATCGCCACCGCCACGGTAATCAGCGCCATCTTCGCGACACCAAGCGCCGACCATCCGTCGCTTATGTTGAGCGGGGTGTAGATCACTGCCAGATGGCAAACAATGGCACTCGCGCCGAAATAGATGGAATAGCGAAACAGATTGTCAAAGGCGTTGGCGGTGGTAAAGCGGCGCGGTTGCAGATAAACCCGAAGCGCCCCTGCCGCCATACCGAACATGGCCATGGACACGGCAAAGAACGACAAGTGGTACCAGGTAACCACGGACAGTAGCCGTGTGTTCAGCACTTCGAGCAGCAGCGTCGCGCCGGTGATGAAAAAAAGCCCGAGCAGAAATGCCTTGTTGGCGACGGTCGCGGTATGTGCCTTCATGGTCCATCCGACTTACTAACGTTTAAGTGCTTGCGTCTCGCAATTTTCTCTTGCCGGCCAGAAACTAAACAACGCCGAGAAATGCGACGTCCAGAACAAATTTCAGTTAGGGTGAAGCGGACCCCAGATAAGCTGTGCCGATTTGCCGTCTGGTGTTATGTCCAGAGACAATTCAGGGGAATAGGTCACCCACCCCTCGGGAGACGTATATTTGATTACGAATGGAGCGGCGAAAGACGTTTCCATCTCTCGCAAGGTTGCAGGGAGAGAACCCTTGGGTGGCAAAAGCAAGTTACCCGCTGAACTCGAAATAAGGCGAAATTCTCCCTCCCGCCAAGGACCTAACTTCCAACGGAAGGGACTTGTCTCCGACCCCTGAGAATCCTGATACCAGGACAACTCAATCTGCAATGGTTTCTCCAACACGTTGTCCATTTGCGTCAGGTATTGCGCCAACATCTCTCTGCTGACTTCCTCCATGCAACTACAACCACTGGCGTACACATAAATCGATTGATCTGTATCCGCCAGCATAATGGGGTCAAGAATGGCTACAGGAAGCGCTGTTCGCCTTTTCAGATGGGGGAGAATATCGCTAATTCTTGTCACAAACCAGAAACTCGCCAAGACGTGTGGCCCTGGAATATAGGCAACGCTGCTGTCATGGCTGAAGAGAAACCTGGCATGGGCGTCCCATTGTGCTGCGGCAGGCGCAACACGTTGAGCCAGATGCTGTCTGCTGTCGTACAGCGAAATAGACACCAATGCTATCAATACAGAACCTGACAGTACTTTGGTTGCCAATGCTTTTGCAGGATTTGGAACACTGCTGCCGGCGATAGATTTTGATACCAGATAGGGAATCATGAAAGATAACCCTGTCCAGGGCACCAGAAAGTAGCGATCCGGCGCAACTAGTCCCGGCACGATTACCAGCGGCGCCAGGGGAGCGAGCATGAGTCCGGTAAAATACAGCAAGCGAAGGCTATTGGCTCTGCCGACTATTACGCCGGACAACACTACAGCCAGACAAAGCAAAATTGGAATCGGAAAAAATGTTGGGAACAGCAGCTTGGGGATGTTCAGGAATGCGGTGACAACAGCGAGAGCAAACTGTAGGAGGTCAACCGAAAAGGCGCCGTCATATCCGCCAACCAAGCTATCGAGCATGTATATGCGCCAGAAAGTGTAGAAAACGGCGATGGCAACAAAAGGGGGCAGCAAGCGCAGTCTTTCTCTGACAGAGTTTCGAGGAATGATTGGCAGTAGCAGCAAAAGTGGGACATACACTTCTTTGCAGGTCACTGCCAACAGGTAGCAGGTTACGCTTGCGGTCCAGTTCCCAACTGAGGGTTTATCGAGACACCGGGTAAACATATAAAGAGAAATCAATGCGAATACTAGCCCTTCGATGTAGTGCCGCGTCATGAGTTGTTCGCTGATGTACACAAGCGGCGAGCCGATCAGGAAAAGTATGGCAGCCACACAGGAAAGCGTCGATTCCATCCATTGCTTGCTCACTACAAACACAAGGAGGGCGGCAATGGTGAGCGAAAATAGTTGATGTAGATAAAACCCGAATGGTTCCGGGCCGAACAGCCACCAATCCAACTGAATTGAAAAAAGAAGCCAGGGAGTCAGTTGACCCCGTTGATATTGAATGTAAGTGCCGGGCTCGACGAAGCTGGCAAATGCGCCATGCTCAAGTATCTGGCGAAGAATCTGGGGATCATCCCAGCGCCAGTGGCCGTCAAGGCCACCGCTGTATAGAAATATCGAAACCAAAATAATTGAAACAAGGTACAGCCAGTTCCCGTTCAGGCTCACCGCCATCCGAATTGATCGCGATCGGTTGAATAGTTCAAGGATAAGGTCAGGATAGTATCTACCCATAAGATTTCAACCCATTGATTTTACTCAATAAACCTCGATACTGACTGAATGAGAATAGACTGTTTAGCATGCAATATCGAAAAGTATCATAGAACATCGTGTAGTCGAGCGACTGAAGCGCATGACGCATATGAGTTTTTCTGCTGACACCCATTGCCATCCCCGCTCCCCTGGACTGAATCTGGAGAGAGCTTGAACCTACTGGACGCGCATCCTGCGCTGTTATGCGACGTGGTCGCCGACCTAAACGCCAGGGAGGAGCGGTTCGAAGCCGAAAGCTATATCATGCGGAATTAGTGCGCTGGCGAAACATGATTGAACCACGCCATGAACAACACCGAGAAATGGTTATTTCCGTGTAGCCCCGGTATCCGGCATGTTTTCAGATTTGCCAAAATCGAACAGTTCGAAAGCCGCGGTGTTGCTGCTGGCATTGCACTTGCTCGCGCTGTCATGGTTCGCCCTGACCAACCCCATTTACACCTGGGACATGGTTCCCTACGTGGCGACGACTTTCTCGGCCGGCAGCGAGGATCCCGCGGCAATTCATGAGGCGACCTACGAACTGCTGCGGCAGTCGCTTGACGCGGCGCAATTCAATTCTCTGATCGGCGGCGAATACGCTGCCGCGATGTATGCAAGCCCGGAAAACTTCGCCGGCCAGCTTAGCATGTATGAGATCAAGCCGCTGTATGTGCAGGTTTTGCGAGGGCTTACCGCAGCCGGGGCAAATCCGATCAACGCCATCATTTGGCTTTCGCTCGCCCCCAGCTTGCTGATTTGCGTGATCCTGTTTATTTGGCTGCGGAATCTGACCGACTTCATGTCGGCGGCTCTGGCTGTCATCCTGTTTTCCGCAGGCGCCCGCCTGTTTGACCTCAGCCGGGTTCCGGTGCCAGACAGTTTTTCCGCGCTGGCGGTGATCGCCGGGCTATGGTGCCTGCTTGCGCGGCGCTGGACGGCCGGTGCGGTGATCTGGCTAAGTCTCTCGATCTGGATTCGCACGAACAACATCGTTTTTGTCGCACCATTATTGCTGCTGTGTTGCTGGAACCATCTGCGTCGAGGTGAGCCGCTACGCTCCAGTGAATTCTATTGGTACGGTGGCGGGGTCGTTTTCAGCGTCATGTCCTATTTCTGGATCAGCGCCACATTCGATTACGACTGGTGGCGGCTGTTTTATCACACGCTGATCGAATCCCGGACCGATATCGAGGAATTCACCGAACCTTTCTCGCTAGCGCTTTATCTCGATGTGCTGCGCGGCGGCGCCGTCCAGCTATTTGCCAGTGGCGCGATGATCGCCACGGTACTGCCGATGTTCCTGCTGCTCTGGTTGATTGCCTGGGCCGGAAACTGGCGCGGCAACCTGGCCTGTATCCTCAGGCCGGAAAAACCGCTTTCACCGGCTGATGTTAGTCTACTTTGCTTACTGGTATTCGGCGTCTTTCTCGTCCTGTTTCCATTGATCGTCGGTCTGGATCGTTTTCTGACAGCTTACTATGCGGTTATCACGGTAGCCGCAATTGACCGATTTCGTAACACACAGGCCAAACACTAATTGAACTTTATGCCCGCTAAGACTTCTGATCTGCGTGAACCGTCAACATGGATTGTCGTAATTTCAGTGCTGATTGTCGGTGCCAGCGGTTTTTTCTTCCGCGGACATGAACTCGACGATGGCCTGATTTATGCGCGCTACATCCAGAACCTGATTTCAGGCAACGGATTTGTTTACAACCAGGGCGAATTCGTTAACGGACTGACTTCGCCGCTATTTGCCTATCTGGCCGTAACGCCGTCCTATCTAATTGGCGACGCCCGTTACGGGACCATGTTGGTTTCAGTGCTTGCGGCCATCGGTGCTGTCATCGTCTTTTATCGATTATTGACCCTGTTCATCAGTAACCGACAGATTGCCGCGATCACGGCGCTATTCGCCGCAGGAAATGGCATGACGTACATAAATCTCGGCATGGAAGCCAGTCTGTTTACTTTCATGACAGGGCTATGTCTGTATCTGTATTTCAAGGACAGGTTCTTCCTGCTAGGCATCTGCACAGGATTGGCGATTCTCACTCGGCCCGAAGCCGTTTTCCTGGTGCCTGCCATGGCGCTCAATACGTTTCTGTACAAACGGGAATGGCCCAATTTCCAATGCTATATCTTCCCAACCGTACTGGTACTTACACAGCTACTATTCAATAGCCTCTATTATGACGCGCTGTTGCCATCGTCCGGAATGGCCAAGATTTCACAAGGCACAATGGGCCATTGGGGATACAACTCATTTCTATTCAATATGCCAACTTTGTTCATGTCCGGATTCGGATTGCCCGGACAAATGCATGTTTTTCAATTACCCCTTGTGCCAATTACTTTGATTGTATTCTCGATACTTGGTCTTTTTGTAGTTCAAGCCAGGCAATACCTTGCAGTCTCATTCATATTTCTATTGCTCTATACAACATTTTTTACAGTTCTGAATATTCCAAGTCAGTGGTGGTATTACGCAATTCATTTTTCATTTTTCACAACCTACGTGGTTTTGGGAGTCTATTGGCTTTTTAGTCAACTCAAGGCTGAGACACAACGATATTTCCGCGTCTCGTTCATAGGCCTGTTTTCCTTGATGTTGATATGGCAGGGATCGATAAATCTAGTCCTGCATGGCAAAACCGTACGCGAGGACTACAGGGAGTTCGGTTTGTGGATCGCCGAGAATACGCCCGTCGATTCATCGGTGGCGCTTGCGGAGATCGGCACCGTCGGCTGGTATTCCGAGCGCCGGATAATAGACATTCTGGGCCTGGTGACCAGCGGCAACGCGGATTTCGTCGCCGAAGGCGACTACAACAGTTGGCTGGAATTGCATCCGCCGGACTATATACTTGCGCGCGACCCGCCGCGATTCTTCGAACGCGCGGTCACATTCCTGCGGACAAACCGACCGGATGACCTGGTCGAAGTATCCGAGTTCGAGTTTCCAGACTACAAACTGTACCGTTTCTTGCCGAATGATGGGGAAGGCGCAATCGATGGCTGTTGAAAACGGCAAGATTACCGATCCGGACAGGCATCTGTTCGTCGATCTTGACGGAACGCTGATCCGCACGGACCTGCTGTTCGAGCGGATCCATGTCCGCTGGCGTGAAATACTACTGACGACCGCATCACCCGGCGGCTTCAACAACCTAAAACCGACTGACTCCTGGAACAGCTCGATAACAGTTTTCGAATGAACGACTACCGGACAAGGTCTAACCGCTTGAATGTATTGATGACCGTATTCGGTGCGGTCTGGCTGCTGCTGATCAGCGGACTGATGATTGCCGATGTCTGGGACGAAACCGATGTCCAGTTGTTGTTCATCACCGAGCCCGTGGTCAGTCAGAACGTCTTCGAGGCCGCGCTGGCGGCATGGCTTCATCAACTCCCCCTCGACATCTATCGACCCATGGGAAGCAGTGTGGCCATTGCCATGGGCAAACTGTTCGACGGCAATTTCATCTGGATGCGCTTTTTCAACGCACTGCTGATGATCGGTTCGGCTGGACTGCTGGCGCAGACGCTGGTGTTCAGGTACGAGGCGACAACCCGGCATGCCATGGCATTTTTCCTCGTTCTTCTTTTTTCCGGATCGAGCCTGATCACCTCGACCTGGTTTGCGAACATCTTCGACGCCTCTTGTCTGTTCTTTCTGGCAATGGCGATTCGTCTTTACGCGACCGGTTATCTTGCGGGTTGTGCGATCAGTTTTTCGCTCGCGGTTTTCTGCAAGGAATCCTATGTGCTGGCTTTTCCGCTGATCGCTTGGATGATGTGGGAGGATCTGCCACGGTTGGAGAAAAGGGGCAGGAACGCACGAGTCTGGTTGTCGCTCTCGATATTGGGAGTCTCAGCCGCGTACTGGTGGATGCGCCATACGTTGATTCCCGTCGGCTCCGAGGCGGATATTCATGGATTCGATTACAGTCCTTTGACCTATATTGGCTCCACCGCCAGCTTTCTCAGCGGATTCCTTGCCCAGACCTACACTTTCCATCTCGACAGCCCCTCATTCTGGATCGGTACGGGTTCGTTGCTGGTGGTCCTCAAGTCTGCCAGAGGCGCAGGGGCAAAATGGACCGTGCTGGCGATTCTCGGAATGTCCTCGCTGGTGTATCTGGGCATGTTCGGCTTACGGGACGAAATCCTTATCAGTTCCAATAATTTCATCGGGAGGCTTTATCTCATCCCGTTCGCTCTGAGCCTGTTTGTGATATTCGCAACAGTGCGTAAATCCGTAGTTCTTCTGGTCGCGGCGATCAGCGTCTGGGGCATGGGCGATACCTGGCGCCGGCACGTAATCTTTCAGCAGACATACGCAGAAGTGTATGAGCTAGCCGAAACAACAGATACGACCCTTACGGTGCATTACCCCGAAAAAACCCTGGATGATTTCAGGCGCGGGCTTCGGATAGGATATTTCCCCGATGCCGAAGTTCGCATCGATATTCTCGAAGGCGGAATCGATGGCAACTGATTCGAACGTGCGGCCACATTTTTTAGATTAAAGGACCCAAAGAGATTGAGTAGGTTTCAAGAATCAAATTTTCGCACTACAAGTTGATTCGGTACTTGCTTAAATAAAAGAAAAATTCCAAAGACAAGCGCCAACACCCCCAGAGAACCAATTGCAAAATTATATTCAAATAGCACCCGCTTGTATAAACCCAGCCTGCCACTGTTTGCTGGAACCAAAGTAGAGGGAAGAAACGAATTCACAACTGGGTCTGAAAGAATATCAGCCAATCTTTCGGGATTATTGTATGAAATCTCTAAATCTTCATACCCTTCAAATACAGACATATTTCTATTTTCCAAGTACTCCAATAGTATGGATTGTGACGTAATGCTTTGTGCATACCGTTCCGGCAGCCCGACAGTTAGCGAAGCATATGCCGCCAGCAGTACTCCAAATCCTATTGCAAACAACCAAGCTACGGCCAAGAACAAATTCATGAAACTACCACGTGGCCTAAACAGTTCTATTAAGCACAACAGATTGGCGCAGATACCAAAGGACAATATGATCAAGTATCTGTTGGCTGGAGGAACGCCGTCAGCTCCCCTGAAATATCCCATTGCGAAAATCTGAAATAACACAAAGGCGCCTAATACAATGTACAATATTTTCGGACTACCGTAGAACAGTGACCTGCATAGATAAATCAGAAAAGGGAGGAATACCAGCATTCCGAGGGGATTGCTCAATCTAAATGGCCACCAAAGCGCGGCAATCGTAGAAATCGAAAAATCGGTGAAGCTTTGCGCTTTGTAAACGTCATCAGCGACAGCCTCCGAGCGGAACAAAACCATTGCAACAAAGATTCCACCTGCAAAAACAACATTTAGCATGTCTTTTCGCTCGAAAGATCTAGATTTAGTTGCACAAACTACTATTCCAGCCACGAATGCAGGCAGCACAAACGCTCCCAGCGTTAAGGATAGATATGAACAAACCGCAAACAGATACCCAAGAAAATACATGGAATTGGACAGTGCGATAATAGAAACAATTGAGAATAGCATCATGAAGTAGAATTGCGTCTGAAATGCTACGAGCACCGACATCCAGGAAAATGGAATTGAGAATACTAGTACAATTGCACATAAAGAGATTCGATCAATATTTTTTACTTTGTCTTGAACCACCACAAACACGATAAGCGCTCCTGTTAGGGCGTGTAAGAAAGCGCTTAATAACATTTGAAGTTCGGAATCCCACCCGCCATTCAATTGAAAAAGTATCAATGAACTTAACCGTGTAAACGCAATCCTATGCCCATTGTGTGGCTCGAATAGATGAAAGAACTCATATTGACCATTAAGGAATGGCACATAGGTTGCGTATGCTTCGGCATCCCACTCGTCATAGAACGGAATCGAGTAACCGTAAATGTCTATTATCAAGATCATCGACGAAAAAATGATCAGAAACGCTCCCAGGATTGTTATATATTTTGAAACTAATGAAATATTCACTGGGCGTTTTCTGTATAATGGCGGGGCTTGGCCAGCGGACGTACTGACCAATAGCGCTTAGGCAGGAAAATTCCGGCTCCACTCGGTATCAACATAGTCACTCTAAGTAGTTCTTGTCCGTAAACTCCGTTTTCTGATGGATCTCTCGTTCAGCGATACCTTCCGATTCGCGGGTATTGGGCCTGGGAGGGGCGGTTTTTCCTTGATCCGGCAGCGGTTTGCGTCGTTTTCGGCGTGATCCGGCCCGCCGGGCCGTGCTGGGGCGGAAGTCGGCCCCCGGCGGGTGGTTCCGGTACTGTGCCGTTCGGTTTCGGGAGTTTTTGGCGGGTTATCCCGGCCGCAACCGCGCCAGCCGCACCAGGTTGTGCGCGAAGACCGCGGAATGCACCCATGCCTTGAATCGGGCCAGACCGCGCCAGCGGCAACGCCCGAGCCCAAAGCAGCGCTTCAGCCAGGAGATGCCGGCCTCGACCCCGGCGCGGAAGCGGCGAAGCCGGGCGAATATCCAGGGCGACGGCGTCATGTCCTCTTCCTTCAGCCCCCGCTTCTTGCTGAACACCGCGTGTTTCACGCCCATCTCCTTGGCGCGTTTCAGGTTCTCCCCGGAGGCGTAGCCGCCGTCGAAGGCGGCGTGGGTCGGCGGCTTGCCGTACCGCGCGCAATGCCGCCGAAGCATCGGCAGACAGCGGGCGCTGTCCGCCGGATTGCCGGACTCCACCACGACATCCAGCACCAGGCCGCTTCTCCCGGTCGCCAGATTGATCTTGTGGCCATAATGGGTTTCCCGCCCGCCCTTGCGGATAATGTCCGTGTGCGGCTCGAACAGGCTCACGATCTTTTCCGTCGCCGGAACGTTTTCGCCAAGTTCGACGCGCCGCGCGGTCTGAACGACCACCGCCTTCAGCAAGCCGGCGTAGTGGTCGGCGCATTCCAGCCATCGCGCGGACCAGGGCGCTCCCGATTCCCTCACCGCGGGACGGGCCGCTTCCAGATCGCCGAGCGTGTCGGCGGCGACCCGCAGCAACTGCCGGTACAGCTTGGCCCGCGCTTCCCCGCCCCGTTTCGTCCGCGCCGCCAGACAACGCCTTTTGGCCGCCCGGCGGCGGTCGCGGCAACGAACCGCCTCCTTGCCCAGCTCCTTCCGCGCCGCCAGCAGCAAGCCCGTCAGCACCCGCACCCCATCGTACAGCAGCCGGCTGTCCGACGGGGCCGGAATGTGCGTCTCCGTCACCGTGCTGTCTACGCGCACCCAGGCGCCGGTTTCCTCCCCGGACGCTTGCGCCGCCTCCAGCAAACAGCGGTTGACGCGCTCCCAGGTCTCCGCCGACACCGCGCCGACCCCCGCCTGCAAGGCGGACTTCTTCGGCGGATCGAGCGGGTCCACGCGCGCGAAACGGCAAGCCGACAGCGAATCCCGCAACGCGAACGCCAGACCGCGCCAGGTCTCGCCGCGCAGATGCTTGACCACGGCGCAGCGCAACACCGATTCGCAACTCAATCCGAAACGGCCCCGCTCCGCCTGGGCGCCGAGGTCGACCGCCACCGCGTCCAGCAGTGCGGGATGCGCGTCCAGCCAGTCCGAGATCGACTCCAACTCCTCGCCCAGGGGATGGTCGACAGGCCCCGGTTCGTATAGACTCATCTGTGTCGTGCGCTTCAGCCGCATGGCAAACCCCGGTGTTTTGTGGTGTCTTTGTTTTGCTTCGGAAACAATACAAAGATACCCAAAACGCCGGTTCTTATCCAGGAAAAACCACGCTTTTATTCGACAAATCAAGTGGTTAAGAATTTACGGACAAGAACTAAGTAGGTTATGCAATCTGATCTGGGCGTTTACTACGGGTTTTCTTGAGTATTTCCCAACGCCCATCGTTTCAGTGTGTCTGTGAAATGAATGCTAATTCGAGCGTACATGTGTTCGTCGATCTCGACGGAACGCTGATTCGGACGGACCTGCTGTTCGAGTCGCTGTTGCTCAGGCGCAATCCGCTGTACCTGGTCTTGATTCCCGTCTGGCTGCTCAGGGGCCGCGCCTGGCTGAAACATCAACTCGCGCGCCGGGTGAAGATCGACCCTGCCGGGCTGCCTTATAACGAGGAGTTCCTGGTATGGCTTCGGGAACAGCGAGCGCACGGGCGTTTGATGACGCTGATCTCGGCCTCGAACCAGCAGTATGTGAGCGCCGTGGCCGAACACGTCGGACTGTTCGAGGCCGCTATCGGCAGCGATGAGAGAACCAATCTGAAAGCGGGGAACAAATTGCGTCGCATCGAAGAAATCGCCCAGGGCGAAACGTTCGCCTACGCCGGTGATTCGCGCGCCGACCTCCCCATCTGGGCCAAAGCCGGACAGGTCTTGCTGGTGAACGCCGGCCCGTCGGTCGACAGCCGAATTGAGAACAGCCCAGCCGAAGTATTGCGTTTCGGCTCGGCCCCCGCGCTGTTCGGGCCGTTGCTGCGCGCCATGCGGCCCCATCAATGGCTCAAGAACACCTTGCTGTTCGTACCGCTGATCCTGTCCCATCAGCTGAATCAACCGGATTTACTGTTCGCCGCGATGATCGGATTTATTGGATTCTGCCTTTGCGCTTCGAGCGTCTATCTGCTGAACGACATGCTGGACCTCGACAGCGACAGATCACATCAAACCAAGCACAGAAGGCCCTTCGCGTCGGGAGAATTACCGCTTGCCGCCGGTTTTGCGGCGGCGCCGGCACTGTTGCTGGGTACCTTTCTCATAGCATTGCTGCTGCCCCATGATTTTCGTCTTGTACTGCTGATTTACTGGCTGCTCACCTGCCTGTACAGTTTCGGGCTGAAACGAATTTTTCTGCTCGATGTAGTTACTCTGGCGATTCTCTACGCATTGCGCGTCGCCGCGGGCGCGGAAGCGATCGAAGTGGTGACCACCAACTTCCTGATCGCCTTTTCGCTCTGCTTTTTCCTTGGCCTGGCCATGGTCAAGCGGGTGACGGAACTGGCCAATCTGCAAGCCGGCGCCATCAGCGGACGCGCCTACCGGAAACTTCACCAGCCATTGCTGACCGTAATCGGCGGACTGGCCAGTTTTGCGGCGGTAGTGGTATTCGCGTTCTATATCAATGCGCCGGCTACCACCCGGCTATACAGCGTTCCTCTCATGCTCTGGCTGATCTGTCCGCTGCTGCTGGTATTGCTCGGCCGTATCTGGATGCTCGCGCGGGTCGGCAGACTCAACGAGGATCCGGTATTGTTTGCCATCGAGGATCGCCTGAGTCAAATGATCGTACTCGCCAGCGGCATTCTGATCTGGCTCGCGACCTGAACCCCTGATGCTTGAAGCCGGCAAAAAAAGTGTGCGATGCTTGCGCGCAACCGGAGGCATACAACCATGAAAAACCTGTCTATTTTTCGAGCTGGAATTTTTCTGCTGTTACTTGGATTCGTCACGCCCCTGCTGGCGCAACCCTACCCCAACCCCTGGCGCAACGTGGAATGGGGCGATTTGCCCGACGGCCGCACCTGGGGCGCCGTCGGCGACCTCGACGTCGACCCGGACGGAGAGCATCTCTGGGCCGTGGTCCGTTGCGACGCCACCGAGAGCGACCGCTTCGGCGACGAGTGTCTCGATTCCGATCTTGACTCGGTACTCAAGTTCGACGCCGAAGGCAATGTCGTGGAGAGTTTCGGCGGCGGCATGTTCATCTGGCCCCATGGCATCGATGTCGATGAGGACGGCAATATTTACGTCACCGACGCGGTGTCCCAGGCGAGAATTCCGGATGGCGACATGCGCGGCCACCAGGTGGTGAAGTTCAGCCCCACCGGCGAGGTGCTGATGGTGCTCGGCACGCCGGGAGTGCAAGGCAGCGGCGAAAACCAGTTCACCTCACCGGCGGACGTGGTGATCGGCGATAACGGCGACATCTTCATAGCCGACGGCCATAACACACCCGGCAACAACCGGGTCGTGAAATACGACCGCGACGGCAATTTCATCAAGACCTGGGGCAAGACCGGCTACGCGCCGGGAGAGTTCCGCGTACTGCATACGATCGCCATCGACCAGCGCGGCCGAATTTTCGTCGGCGACCGTTCCAACAACCGTTTACAGATTTTCGATCAGGACGGCAATTTCATCAGCCAATGGACGCAGTTCGGGCGGCCGAGCGGAATCTTTTTCGACGAACATGACCGGATCTACGTGGCCGATTCCGAATCCGACATCGAGCAGAATCCGGGCTGGGAAATGGGCATTCGCATCGGCGACGCCGAACTCGGCTGGGTCGATGAATTCGTGCTGTACGCGCCCGGCGACCCGCACGTCATCATCGGCAACGGCGCCGAGTTCGTGGCCGTGGACGCCGACGGCAACATGTACGGCGGAGAGCCCATCCCCCGCAACCTGCAAAAATACATCCGCGTGAGACCGTAGCGGTACCGATCGAAGCCCCTATTGCGCAATCCAGGGAGGTTCGATCAGCAACTCCGGGTCGGCATCAGGCTTCGGCACGAACTTCTGCGAGCGGCCGTATTGATTGTCGCCGCCGATCAGGTTACCTTCCGAATCCACCGTGAAGGTATGTACCTCGAGATAGCCGTCGGGCAAGTCCGGCGGTACCAGCCATGTGTACTTGTAGTTGCCTTCGAAATCGTAGTTGATGAAGCGTAGCGGACCCAGATCCGTGATCCAGATGTCGTCCTCGTTGACGATGATATCCAGCGGCAGGGTCAGGCCCGGGAAATCGCGCAGGAACTCAACCTCGGCCGGGTCGTCGGTGGTCTGATACACGTTTACCCGGCCGCCCGCGCGGTCGAGCGCGAAAATCAGGCCGTCCGGCCCGATGCCCAGCGCATGCAAGGTGTTGAACTGGCCCGGCCCGTCGCCGAAGCCGCCGAACTCGCCGAGATAATTCATGTCGTTGTCGAAGATGATCACCCGGTGATTGTCGAGGCCGTCGGCGACCAGAATGCGGCCGTCGGGCAGGAAGGCGACGTCCTGTGGCCGGCCGAAATGCGTTTCGTCAGCAGCTGAAACACCCTTCTCGCCATAAGTCGCCAGCACTTCGCTGCCGTCGTTGGCGATCACGTAAATTTGATGGAAAGTTTCATTGATCAGCCAGATGCGGTTCTCGGGATCGTATGGGCTGATGCGGACGCGATGGGGGCCAGGCCCGGCGGAACCTTCGCAGAGATAGTCGAGATGATCCCAGATCTCCACGACTTCGCCATCGCCGTTGAGTATGTAAAGGCAGTTCTGCCAGTGGCGGCGGTTGGTTTCGAACAGAACGTTGATGCCCAGGGCGCCGCCAAAACCGGGAAAATCCTCCGGGACCGGATAAGGCAGGATAGTCTCGCCGCGCTGGGCGACGATGATGCGGTCCGGTGATTCCGCCCACACTCCCGAATTGCCGCCGAAAGCGAAGTCTTTTTCCTGAAACGGTTGATGCCAGCCGCTGACGATGTCATACGGGCTCTCGCCGATGGGCCCCCGGGCGTTGCCCTGTTGAGCCAGCGCCGGCGCGGCGCAGACAACGACCGTCACAAGCAGGAGCTGCAGCCTCAGGATGAACGGACGGACGGAAAAATGCATCATTGTTTCCTCTTGTTGGGCGCTGGGAAGCGCAATAATGACATATACGCGTTGTTGTGAACATTAACGCGATATTCGACTCAATATCTTTCGTATTCGAAACCTTCGAACGCTTTGTTGATCATCGTCTCCAAGTGCTGAACCTCCGTATCCGTAAGTTGGGAAAACTCTCCTTTCCGCCTTCTTTTGGATAACACGCCATTGTTTTGTCGGATGAACAGAATGAGATTTTGCGCCAGTCGATCCGGCATATCGATCAAGTTTCGGATGCCGGCCATGGCCTCGTCGAACCGGCGCAGATATTCAATTTCGTTGGGCAGGTCGTGTTCGACCGATTTATGCACGCAGCCGTAGAGAAACTCGGCGACATCGGTGCAGTCGAAGTAGCGATACAAGTCCGCGGTATCGTTCAGTACCTCGACGTTGTAGTTGGGAGTCGACCGCCATTCAATGAAGTCCATCAAGGCTGACGAATGTGCTCTCAGCGTGGCGCTGTACTCCACAATCCGATCTTGCATGGCCGAAGAAATGGGAAACACCATACCAGGAGGAGAGAATCCGCGATCCGCCAGGACATGATGAATCAGGCAGCGATGCACACGCCCATTGCCGTCTTGAAAAGGATGTACATAGACAAAGCCAAATGCCGTCGCCGCCGCTTGCAGAACAGGGTCTAATCCATCGTCGCGCATCCTGTCGTTCGCAGCCAGCATGCCCGAGCACAATGCTTCGATGTCTTCGGGGCGTGCGCCAATGAATTCCGGCAATGGAAAATTGTAGTGATCGCGGTCGCCGAGAAAAACACCGTCAGGGCGCAGTCCCTTGAAGACAAGCCTGGAGTCTTCGATCAATACGCTGTGCAGACGGAGTATTTCTTCCATGGTGAGTGGGTTCCTGCCGGACTGTAGCACCGCTTTTCCCCAGCGTTCCAACCGATTGCGGGGCGGTCGTTCACCCTCGATTTCGAAACTGGCGCGACTGTCCGCCATAAGCAGAAACGAGGCCGCCCGAGCGGCGAGACGCGCGCCGGCGCGGGCGGTCAGTTCCGCGGCGTTGTTTGCCAGTCGCGACCCGGCGAATGCTTCGAGCTTTTCCGTTCTGCGAATGACAGGGCACCAATCGCCGTTCCCCAGCAAGTTGTCTCTTACCTTGTGTCGGCGCGAAATTTTTGCTTTTCCCGTGAAGTAGATCCTTTCGTCCAACACGTCCACAGCTGTTGTTTTTGGGGATTCTTCAATATCCAGGGTCTTTCCCGTCAAGGTTTCGTACAGGAACCAGACGCGGCGCGCATACACACCTACAGGTGCGGATCGGATAAATTTTTCCAGTTCCGGGGCTGGTACGACTTCAAAAATGCGCTTCAGGACCAGTAAATCGATGTTTTCGTGGCGTAACGCGAAAACCAGGTGGTCGATCATCAGATCATTCGGCTGATATCGCTTGTCAAATACAGTGAATTCGCCTTCCCACCGTCTGCCGCCGCCGATATGTTTCTCCGAAATGCAAACTGGTTTACGAACCGGCGCCCGAAGTTCAAGCGCATTGACCAATGCGGCCAAGCCGGCGAGCCGACTTTCTGCCGGGATCGAAATACCCTGGAATCTGGATTTTTTAGTGAATTCGAGGCGCATGACTTGAAAAACATTTATCCTTATCGAAAAACATGCGATTTATAGCTCATTTGTCGAATAATGCACAAATCGAAAATCGCTCACTGGAATCGAATATTACCTCAAAATATTGATGGAAATCGATTTTTGGACACAATTGGCGGAGAATCTCATTTTGCCAACTAGGAGTCTGTCGGATTTAGATTGAGGTAGAATCGTATTCAGATTGTAGCGGGGTGCTTATCCGATGTCATCGAAGTTTCGCCCAGTGGACCGGGACACGCTGTATCTTTTGCCGCCGTCGGTGCAGGACTGGCTGCCGGAGGATCATCTGGCGCGTTTCGTGGTTGAGATTGTGGACCGTCTGGACCTTGGCGCTCTGGAGCGCCGGTACGGTGGGGGCGGGAAGGATCCGTATCATCCGTCGGTGTTGCTGGGGCTGTTGTTTTACGGTTACGCGACGGGGGTGTTTTCGAGCCGCAAGCTGGAGCGTGCGACCTACGATTCGGTGGCTTTCCGTTTTATTGCGGCGAACACGCACCCGGACCACGACACGATCGCGGGTTTCCGCAAGCGATTTCTGGGGGAGTTGGGGGGTCTGTTCGTGCAGATTCTTTCGCTTGCGCGGGAGATGGGGTTGTTGCGGTTGGGCAACGTGAGTCTGGACGGGACGAAGGTTCGTGCGAACGCGAGCAAGCACAAGGCGCTGAGTTGGGGGCATGCGAAGCGTCTTGAGGATCAGTTGCGCGGCGAGGTGGCGGAGTTGCTTGATTGTGCGGCGCGGGCGGACGAAGCGGAGCCCGGACTGGACGTGCCGGAGGAGTTGAAGCGGCGCGAGGGCCGTCTTGCGGTGATCGAGGCGGCGCAGGCGGAGATCGAGCGGCGGGCGCGGGAGCGCCATGCGGCGGAGCGGGAAGAATACGAGGAGAAGCTTGCGGCGCGGCGGGAGCGGGAGAAGGCGACGGGGCGCAAGCCCCGCGGTCGAGAGCCGAAGGCGCCGGAGGCGGGTCCGCGGGAGAAGGACCAGGTGAATCTGACGGACGCGGAATCGCGGGTGATGCTGACGGCGGACGGATTCCAGCAGGCGTATAACGCGCAGTCTGGGGTGGATGTCGAGAGTCATCTGGTGGTGACGGTCGATGTGGTGGACCGCGGCAACGACAAGCGCGAGGTGGAACCGGCGCTTGCGGCGCTGGGCGCGTTGCCGGGGGCGCTGGGGAAGCCGACCGGGCTGTTGGCCGACGCGGGGTATTTCAGCAAGAAGAACGTGAAACGTTGCGAGGCGGCGAAGTTGACGCCGCACATCGCCATGGGCCGCACGGCGCACAATCCGCCGCTGGCGGAGCGTTCCGCGCCGCCGCCGCCCTGTCCGGAGGACGCGGACGCGGTGACGCGCATGGCGCATCGGCTGCGGACGCCGGAAGGCCGGGCGCTGTACGCGCGGCGCAAGTCGACCGTGGAGACGGTGTTCGGGGTCGTCAAGGAGACGATGGGATTTCGGCGCTTCCATCTGCGCGGACTGGAGGCGGTGCGCGGAGAATGGACACTGGCCTGTCTGGCGTGGAACCTGAAACGGATGCACGCCTTGCGTTGAGGCGCTCCACCCCCCGTTTTCCGCCCGCGAGCGGACATTGGCGACGCTGTCATGCCAAATACGCATGTGGGGGCGATACCATACCGCCCCAGCCACCGAAATCGGGAATCGCGCGGCCTATGGCCGCTGACATGAAATGCAACTGAGGACCGCCTTGCTCGGCGGATTCAACATCCTAAAACCGACAGACTCCTAGAAGATGTACAGGATGACAGGGAGGCGCGAGATGGCCCAGATGACCCTCGGTTATTCTGCGCGGAGCGAATTGGAGTCACAGAATCCAGCATTCAGGGCGCTGCTTTCACATACTTTTCATACCAAGCCAGGTAGCGTTCCAGCCGATCGAGTTGAAATGCAGGTTTGCTTATACCGTGGAATTCGTTGGGATAGACGACCAACTGGGTTTCCACGCCTAGCCTGCGCAGCGCCTGGTAGAGTTGTTCGGAATTCTGGATCGGCACGTTCCAGTCGTGTTCGCCGCCCATGATAAGGGTTGGCGTGACCACGTTCGCCACATCGTTGAAGGGCGTGATGCGCTCCCAGGCCGCAGCATTCTCCCAGGGCAGGCCGAGTTCGGCTTCCCACTGGCGCTGGTAGTGGTCGTGGCCGTAATTGGCCCGGTACAGCACTTCGCTAGCGCCGGTAATCGCGGCCTTGAAGCGGTCCGATTTGGTGATGACGTAATTGGTCAGTATGCCGCCGTAGGACCAGCCGCCGACGCCGAGGCGGTCCGGGTCGGCGTAGCCGATTTCGATGGCGTGGTCGACTCCTGCGATGACGTCTTCCGTGTCCGGAACTCCCCAGTTTGCCCACAGCGCGTGGGAAAAATCCCGGCCGTATCCCGATGAGCCGCGAGGATTGGTCATCACCACGAGGTAACCGTTTGCCGCGAACAATTGCGCTTCGAAATTGAAGGCGAAATCGTATTGCGAAACCGGGCCGCCGTGGATGCGCAGCAAGGTCGGATAGCGCATGCTTTCGTCGAAGCCCGGAGGCTTGAACAGGAAGCCCTCGATTTCCATGCCGCCGGGGTTTTCGAATTGCACGTTCTCGACTTCCGCCAATTGCAACTCGTCGAGCCAGGGGCGATTGGTGGCCGTCAATTGCCGTCGCTCTTCGCCGGCGCCGAAGAAAATCTCGGCCGGCAGATGCGGCTCGCTGATCAGGCTGGCGATCTGGCCGTTATCGTTCACGGAATAGCCGCGCAGGCTCAGCGGGCCTTCGATGACGCGCCGGAAGTTCTCGCCTGAAATGTTCATGCTCGCGAGATGACGCTCGGCGCTGTCTTCGTACGTGAACAGGATCGTTTCGCCGTCGGGAGCGAAGCGGGGCGAGCCGACATTGCGGTCGAGGCGTTCGCTGAGCACCCGGGCCGGGCCGCCGGTGGCGGGAGCGATCGCCAGATGATTTGTGGCGTACCAGATGATTTCCGGCTCGGTAACGCTGGTGTGGACGATGTATCGTCCGTCCGGGCTCCAGGCGGGCGAGTTGTCCGAACCCGGATTGTCGGTAATCCGCAACAAAGTCGCGCCGGCGTCGGGATTGTCCGCCGCCACCACCCAGATATCGGAATTGCTGTTTGCGTCGGGTTCGTCAGTGCGATTGCTGACGAAAGCGATGAGCCTGCCGTCGGGACTCCAGGTCGGCTGGGAATCGTCGTAGTCGCCGGACGTGATCTGCACCGCCTCGTATTCCGCGCCGGGTTCAACGTCCTGAACGTACAGATGCGTCCTGCGGCGGTCGAGATACCCGGCGTAATCGCGCTTGAATTGCAGGCGGTCGATCACCCAGGGACGGGGTTCGTCATCGTCTTCCGCATCCGGGTCCCGAACCACCAGCGCAAGCCGCGATGCGTCGGGCGACCAGGCGAAATCGTTCACTCCCTGTTCGACGTGGGTGAGCTGCCGCGCTTCGCCGCCGCGGCGGTCCAGCGCCCAGACTTGAGTCCGGCCCTCGTTGCGCGAGGCCAGGAACGAGAGGAAGCGGCCGTCCGGGCTCCATTGCGGATTGCTCGCCGTCGCACCCGGGCCGCTCATGGGCAACACGGTATCGTCGATCGTCGATGCCATCCATATGCGTGTTTCGCTGCTGTCGTCTTCGAGGCTGGTCGTGCGCACGGTATACGCGACCCAGGCGCCGTCCGGACTGATTTCCGGGCTGCCCACGGCCTTCATTTCAAACAGGTCTTCGGGTTCGAGCAGCCGGGTTTCCTGAGCCAATGCGCCAAGCGGCAACAAGGTCACTGCACAAGCGCACAGGGCTTGCCACAAACCTTTCGGAATCCACAAGGAGATCCTGCGACTTCGCGCAGGATGACGGGGAGGCGCGGGATGACCCGGAGGCGCAGGATGACAGGGAACATTGTCATTCCGCGCGGAGCGGAGCGGAGTCGCAGAATCTGGCATTCAAGGCGCCCCTTTGACGTATTGTTCGTACCAGGCCAGGTAGCGCTCCAGGCGGTCGAGCTGGAACGCCGGATTGCGAAAACCGTGGTGCTCGTCGGGATAAACGACCAACTGGGTTTCGACACCCAGCCGCCGCAGCGCCTGGTAGAGTTGCTCGGAGTTCTGGATCGGCACGTTCCAGTCGTGCTCCCCGCCCATGATCAGGGTCGGCGTGACGACATTTGCCACGTCGTTGAACGGCGACATGCGCTCCCAGCCCTCGGCGTTTTCCCAGGGAAAGCCGACCTCGATTTCCCATTCGTACTGATAATGGTCGTGGCCGTAATTGGCCCGGTACAGCGCCATGCTCGCGCCGGTGATCGCGCCCTTGAAGCGGTCCGATTTGGTGATCACGTAGTTGGTCAGAATGCCGCCATAGGACCAGCCGCCGACGCCGAGCCGGTCCGGGTCGGCATAGCCCTGTTCGATGGCGTAATCCACCCCGGCCATCACGTCCTCGAAATCCTTCACGCCCCAGTCCGCCCAGATTGCATGGGAGAAATCGCGGCCGTAACCGGACGATCCCCGCGGATTGGTCAGCACCACGACATAGCCGTTGGCCGCGAACAATTGCGCTTCGAAGTTGAAGGCGAAATCGTATTGCGCGACCGGGCCGCCGTGTATGCGCAACAAGGTCGGATATCGAAAGCTTTCGTCGAAACCCGGCGGCTTGAAGATGAATCCTTCCACCTCGGCGCCGTCGGCGCTCGGGAATTGCGCGTTCTCGACTTCCGCAAGTTGCAATTCTTCGAGCCAGGGCCGATTGGTGAAGGTCAATTGCCGCCGCTGGTCTCCGGCGCCGTAAAACACTTCGGCCGGCATATGCGGCTCGCTGACGAGGCTGGCGATCTGTCCGTCGTCGCTTTGCGAAAATCCGCGCAAGCTCAGCGGCCCTTCAATGATCCGGCTGAAACTCTCGCCCGAGGTATCGATGCTCGCCAGGTGGCGTTCGCCGCTGTCTTCGAGCACGAACAGCACTTCGTCGCCATCCGGAGAGAAGCGGGGCGAGGACACGTTGCGGTCCAGGCGTTCGGTGAGCACCCGCGCCGGGCCGCCCGCGGCCGGAGATATCGCCAGATTGTCGATGGCGTACCAGATGATCTCGGGTTCGGTAACGCTGGTATGGGCGATGAAATTACCGTCGGGACTCCAGGCCGGCGAGCCGTCGGCGCCGGGATTTTCGGTGACCTGCAACAAGGTAGCGCCGGCGTCGGGATTATCCGCCGACACCACCCAGATATCGGTGTTGTCGCTCAGGTCGGGCTCTTCGGTGCGATCGCTGACGAAGGCGATCAGGCTGCCGTCCGGACTCCAGGCCGGATCCGAATCGTCATAGTCGCCCGAGGTGATCTGCACGGCTTCCTGTTCCTGGCCGGGCGCCACGTCCTGAACGTACAAGTGCGTTCGACGACGGTCGAGATAGCCGGTGTAATCGCGCTTGAACTGAATGCGGTCGATCACCCAGGGCTTTTCTTCGTCCTCGTCGCCTTCCGTTTCTTCTTCCGGGTCGCGGATTACCAGAACCAGCCGGCTGCCATCGGGCGACCAGGCGTAATCGGACACACCCTGTTCGACATGGGTAAGCCGATTCGCCTCGCCGCCGCGCCGGTCGAGAGCCCAGACCTGGGACTCGCCGTCGTTGCGCGAGGCGATGAAGGAAAGAAAACGCCCATCGGGGCTCCATTGCGGATTGCTTGCCGACGAACCATCGCCAGTCATGGGCAGCACGGTGTCGTCGGTGGTAGACGCCATCCAGATGCGGGAATCGGTCCTGTCCTCTTCCAGGCTGGTCGTACTCACGGTATAGGCGACCCAGCCGCCATCAGGGCTGATTACCGGGCTGCCAACGGATTTCAGTTCAAACAGGTCTTCCGGCTCGAGCAAGCGGGCCTCCTGGGCGGAGACGCCCGCCGCCGCAAGCGCGAGCAGGCCCGTGATCAGGCCGGGCATGAATTTTTTCATGATCTTTCGATCCTCTTGTTCAGTCCGGCAGCCTGTAGGCGACCAGAGCGCCGGGAAAATCGGTGCGGGAACTGCCTATCTGCACCACAATGTACTGCCGTCCGTCATGCAGGTAACTCATCAGGCCGTATTGACCGGGAGCGGGAAGCGGCACACTGGCCAGCACTTCGCCGCTCATCTTGTCACGGGCATTGAGCGTAAGCGGCCCATCCGGCGCCATCTGCGCCATGCCTTCGCTCATTGCGCGGGCCTGGACCAGGATGTCCGGCGTCGCCATTTGAATCGACCAACCTTCCCCTCCGCTGTTGGGGATATCCACGCCTTGCAGCAATTGATGATTGCGAATCGCTGCGCGGGTTTCGCCCACCGGCAAGGACCAGAGCTTGTCGCCCGAGTTCATCTGGTAGGCGGTCAACTGATTGTGCATCGGTTTGAATACGGGCAGGCCCTCGATCGTCGGCAGTCCGCCGCCGCCGCCCGGCAGCCACGCGGCCACGGTGCGGCCGGTGGTGGGCGTGCTGTTCGGCGTGGCGCCGCCTTCGCCCGGTTCGGGATAGTTGGGATTGTCGCGGTCGACGCCGTTGGTGGGCCGCATGAAACCCGGCGCGCCGCAACTGCGGCGATGTGAATTGAACATCATGCCGGTAATCGGATCGGCGGTCGGCGGATGCGGAATGATGTTGCCGCCGCCCTGGCAGCCCACGTTGTTGATCCAGGGGCCGTCGTAACCCTGCGGCAACGCCGGCACATACAGCCCGCCGAGCCGGAAGCCGTTCAGAATTACCTGGGCCTGTTCGCGCAATTCCGGGGTGTAATCCATGATGAACTCATCGGTGATGCCGTCGACGACGATCCGGTCCACCGGTTCCGGCCAAGTGGGATAGGGCTGGGTGGGCGAGGTGAAATTGCCGGGAACTTCGGTTTGCAAAACTTCCCGGTCCTCTATCGGCCAGATCGGTTCCCCGTTTTCCCGGTTGAAGGCGAATATCAGGCCTTGCTTGGTGTTCTGGATCACAGCCGGAATCGCCCTGCCGTTAACATTGAGATCCATGAGAATGGGCGCCGCCGGCAGATCGTAGTTCCATTGATCGCTGCGATGGATCTGGAAATGCCAGGCCCGCTCGCCGGTTGCTACGTCAAGCACCAGCAGGCTGCCGCCGAAGAGATTGTCGCCGGGCCGGTGGCCGGTATAGGACTGTACGGTGGAGGCATTGGTCACCATGTAGACCAGGCCGAGTTCGGGGTCGGCCGAAGCCGGCGCCCAGGTGGAAATGTCGCCGGAGAAGCGCCAGGCGTCGTTGTGCCAGGTCTCGTTGCCGATTTCGCCGGGCCGCGGAATGACATGGAATTTCCATAAATTCTCGCCGGTGGCGGCGTCGAAGCCCATGATGTCGCCAGGCACGTTCTCGATGCGCGTCTGGCCGTAACTCGGCTGATGGCCGACCAGCGTCACCACTACGCCATTGACGACGATGGGCGGAGCGGAAGCGGTAACCATGCCGAGTTCGCGCGGGATGCCGTAGTCGGGATCGTATTCACCCCCCGCGGTCACGTAATCCTCCCAGGGACCCCAGCCGTCCACCAAATAGGGAAGCAGGTCGACGACGCCGGTTTCCGGAAATCCGCCGACGGGAAAGGCTGAACCCCAGTTTTCGAGCGGGCGGCCGGTCTTTGCGTCGAGCGCCCAGAGGAAGAATCCCGGCGTGGTGATATAGATCACGCCGCGGCCGTCGATTTCGCCGTAGGACACGCCCTTGCCGTAAGCCTGACGCGGCGAGCGCTGGTGCCGGATCGATTCCGGCTCGCGGAAAGTCCAGAGATTTTCGCCGGTGGCCGGGTCGATGGCGACCACCTGGCGCCGCGGCGTGGCCACGGTGTACAGGATTCCATCCACGTAAATCGGCGTGGAGCGGGAGAAATAGTCAACGTTAGGGCCGAAGTTGTCGCTGCGCCAGATCCAGGCCTGTTCGAGATCGGCGAAATTATCAGCGTTGATCTGGTCGTTCGGCGTATACCGCGTATGGCCGATATCGCCGCCGAGATAGCGCCATTCGCCGTTCTCCGTGCCAGTGAGCTGCTGCGCCTGGACAACGCCCGCCAGCGAAAACGCCGCCAGCAGCGCCAGCGCGGAACCTGCCATTCTGGAAATCATCGATATTTCTCCCGATTGCCGGATTTGCATGGGCGAATGCCCTGAATAGACCGACCATCGAGAGTAAAAGTTAAATCCCGGAATGTCCACGACTGACCGTGAGCTTGCCCCAGCCCGCTCAGCCGACGATCTTCAGACTCGTGTGTATTGCCAGCATGTCGAAATCACGATCCCGATGGAGCACGGGTACGTTCGCATCGATCGCGACCGCGGCGATCAGACAGTCGACAAGCTTGCGCACCGTCGCCCCGTCCTGTCGGCAGCGGCGATACAGCGCGGCCGCCCGCTCGTAGTGGGCGGGCGTGGTGGGAAGAACCGTCGTTATCGCGAGCAAGCGGCGCAGCGAACGCAGATGCTCTTCATCGCGAGCCCCCGCGAGCAATTCCATACGGATCGCGTCGCAGGTGGCGATGTCGCTGTTTAGCGCGGCGTTGACTCGGCGGCAGACGCTAGAGTCAGTGTCGCGAAGAAACTCGACCCATGCGGACGTGTCGACAAGGATCACGACAAGCGGTCGCGGCGCATCTCGTCCAGATTGCCTTCCCAGCCCGATCCTCGCATCTCGCGCGCCTCGGTCAGGCTCAGCGGTTCCTCCGACAACATGCGCAAAGCCAGGTTAACCGCTTCGCGCTTCGTGGTCAGACTATACCGGCGCATGACATCGGCACAGGCATTATCGTCGATATCTATATTTGTGCGTGACATGTGTTCACCATACACCTTTGATATGCATCGGGCAAGTTCATGGGTTTTCCAGCAGCGTTTTCCGGTTGCCGGCGGTATGATCGGCTAGATAAGTATGCTTAGTCAGCGAACGGCTTCCCCATCGGGCTCTGCCACTGAGGGGTAAAGCATTGCTTGTCCGGACCTGTCAGGGTGTTGGCCCCAGGGCAAGACGGAAGAAGAGGCAGTTGCGAATATCATTGAGGCCATAGGGGATTACTTGGCGGAAACTGCGCCGCAGGAACCGTGCCCAGCACGACAGTTGTGCTACGCTCCCGATCATGAATCGATTCGCATTTCTGTTGCTTGCCCTGTTGGCCACGCCGTCTGCTGCTCAGAATCAGACTGAGGAGGTACAAAATCGAGTGGAATGTGTGGCGGAAGCACTTGAGTGCTTCCAAATGTTCAATCACTGTGAGCAGATGGAGGTGAGTGTGCTTTTGGATCAAAACGATATCGGTTTGACGCGGGAAAGGATTGCAACGGCGTTCCAAAGCCGCCTAAGGGCGGCCCGCCTGTATGATGAATCTGCTCCATACGCTTTGGTGGTGCGGGTGGGCGTCTTGGATGACAGTCCTGCATTCAGGGTTGAATTCGAGTACTACAAAACCCTGTTAGACGAAGACACTGGCAACTCTTTTTATACAACTACATGGTCCAGAGGTGGGTATGGAACGCATGCAGGCAATGCAGGCATTGTCCTTCAAGCCATCTCCGAAAGGATGGATCAATTCATCAACGAGTATCTGCACGTAAACGCGCCCGCTTGCGATCAAGTACCCATGGGGCAGGATCTATAACGCTTGAAACGAGGATCCGGCTGAGTCATGTTGCTCTCCTTGTGCCACATCCCTTCATTTCGCTTAGTGCAAAAAATCCCCATCGGGCTCCTCCCTCCGCATGAAATCCGCCGCCATTGCGGTCCAGGCTTCGCGATCAAAACCGAGGCGGCGGTTCAGTTTGCCGCAGATGTTCAGGGCTAACATCAAGAATTTCCTAACTTTGAGAAAACAATTGTAACTTGACCAATTCACACTTGGCTATGCAAATAAATTTGTTAACCACTCAAGAAATTTCATATTTAGTTCTTTCGAAAAATCCAAATCTCCAGCGCCAATAGCCGCGCCCATTCTGCCTGGTTTCTTCCGCGTGGAAAGCCAAGCATGAAGCTTTGCCTTGTCTGTCTTTTCATTTCTATATTTTCTAATGTGTTGTGGAATGGCATCAATGTATTCGCAAGCCAAAGGCCACACAGGGTCTTGATCGGGCAGCATTCCAATAATGAAATTTTCCAATTCTCCAGAAGATTGATTGTCTGGCATAATCCATACACCGATTGTTGGAGTGCTGCCAAAAATGCATCCATTTTGACCTAGTCTGCTAGGCGGTGAAACTCCCGCACGTTTTAGCTCACTCTTTATGTTTGTCCAGTGGTCGTTCAAATCATTATCAGCATCAAGCAGAAATCCTAACCGTTCTCTACCAGGAGCCTTGACTTCCGGGCTTATAGCTTGCAACAAGTTTTGGTAACCCTCAACGTCCCTAATCTCAAAACTCAATCCAGCAGCTTTGTGTTCGCGAAGCTGTGTTACTACATGTCGATCATCCTGGCCCTCAACCACCAGCAACCTCGAAGGGTTATCAGGATACATTAAATTATCTCACCTCGGTTTGAAACTTGGCCGCAGCTTCAAGATCATTTTCAGAATATTGGACAGAATTTATCCCCTGTTCCTTTTTTTCCAATCGATAAAGCACACCATCTTCAATGGAATCCAATGCTGCTCGAGAAAATCCTCTGACACAGTCGATACTATGAGTCGTCGCAAATATCTGAATATTGAAGCGACTCGCAGTATCGAACACCATTCCCCAGAATTGTTGCTGGATTGAATGATGAATGCCATTCTCTGCCTCATCTATCAGCAGGAATCCATTGGCGCAATTTGTCATGGCGAGCGCTGATGTAAAAAGTCGAATTGCGCCGTCCCCTAAGCTTCTAAGTGGCACTGGATTTTGCTTTCCGAGCTTGACTATGGGTCTTCGGCTTCTAAATCTAGATAAATCATCCCCGACCATAGTCAATCGTTCAACATCAGCATCCATTACCATTCCAACAGCATTCACCGCAATTTCTTCCTCATCTTTCAACGCAACCTGATCCCAGAATCTCGCAATGATTTGGTTAGGTAAAATCTCCGGTCCTATCCAATGACAAACCATTGCCGGCGGCGAGTTGTCTCCATTTGAAACTTGCCTTATTCTTCTATAAGGCTTCCTGATGTCTGTCAATCCAGAAATTATCCTTGTTGACTTGTTAAACACTACTTTAAGAAAATTCGCATCTCGACTTGAGAAATGTCGGATCCCCTTTCTTTTATCAAAAGCGTGTATATCCTTTTCTGATGCCAAACTGATGGATAGTTTTTCAGATTTGTTCGTAGGTCCGATATCCAGACTAGTGTTAAGATCAGGATTTCGGTCGAAAAAGAGGGCATCTAGGTTTAGTAACTCTATTTCATCACCGTCTTCCAAGTAATTTAAGTCAAATTCTTCTCTCTTTCGTATTATTTCATGTAATACATCTTCTTCTCCGCGAGAAGCATATACTTGTACAGCTTCAAGAACAGTAGTTTTCCCGATACTATTTTTACCGGCAAACAAATTTACCCTTCCAAGGTTGGGTAACACCAAGTCGCTTATGCCCCGAAATCCATTTATTGCTAGATCCTTCAGGTGGAGGCTCTCGCTTCGCGTATTGCTCGTCATAACAAGGTACTCTAGCTCAAATCTGAATGCGTAAGTTGGGCTTCGACCTTACATCGTTTCCGAAATGGTGTCAAAATCCGCGGGATTGCAAGAATGATTCAACTTATTGAATTATATGATAAAAGTGATTCTAATCTTTACATGTGTTGATCCACGGGGCGCCACCTATGGTCGGAGTCAACGCACCAGCCGGCGCCAGCCGATGACGATCGAGGTAATGGAAAAGCCCAGCCCGGCCAGACTGAGCAGGATTACGGTCAGATCCCAGAGCGGGCGGCTTTCCCGCAGAAATTGGAAATCCAGGCTGTGCAAGCCGTTGAACAGCCATCTTTCCAGCCTTCCGCGGCGAGTCAGGCGGTTGACCACCTCGCCGGTAAGCGCGTCGATGTGATACCAGGTGGCTTCGGCGTCGTTGAATCGGGCGCGGAACACCGGCAGCGGCTGGTGCATGAAGTGCCGCGAATAGTAGTACTCGTCGTCGCCTTCGAGCAATTCAAGGCTGGTCAGCGTGGCATCGGGCAGCAGCCCGGGCACGGCGCCGCTAATCCTGGCGGCAATGTCCGTCTGCCGGCCTAAACCAAAATCCGGCAGCCGCGCTCCCGAGGCGAGCGTGCTGACGCTATATGGCTGACCTCCCAGGTAGAGCCAGTTGACTTCCTTTACGGGCCCGCCGGCGCGGGCAGGCAGGGAGAAGTCGCTCAGGCGCAATGAGAGTTGACCCTGGTAGCCAGCGATCTGCGGCAGCGGCGATGTGGCGGGAGCGAACACGCCCCGGGGATTCATCGACATCAGTCCGCTGAACAGGAAACTGGCAATAACGATCACGCAGCAAAGCCCGCCGATGTGATGCCATTTCATCACCCCGGCGTAAGGGCTGGCCTTGCGTTCCCCGTTGTGCGCGAACGGGCGCAACTGAAAAAGGCCGATTACGGCGCCGGTCACGAGTGAGAACAGCCCGATCACGGACAGCCAGATGACGAGTTGCGCCCAGAACCCGGAAAACTGCCGGATCGCCAGCGGATAAATCCAGTGAATCGTGGAGCCGGACCAGTTCCAGAACCGCTCCCGGCCGGTGGTGTCGCGCACCACGCGGCCGTCGCGGTCGGATATGTAAAGCACCGTGCCCACGGCATCGTTGAGCGCCACCTTGTGCAGCGGGCGCGATGGATCGAGCGAGGCCGTGATGGTCCATTGATCGATTTCGAGGAGTCCTTCGTATTCCGGTTCGGCTGCGCCCGAGCGCAATTCCGAGGCAGCCGCAACCGCCATGGCGCCGCGCTCTCCCAGCCGATCCATACGCTCTCCGGTATCTGCAAAAACCGTGGCCGAACGGCCATCGACCGCCCCGAGACGATAAACCGGCCGGTCGGAGAGCATGGCGAGGCTGAGCGACTGCCAGGCGGTAATCTCGCCCGCGCGCCGGGCGGCCTCGAACGGGGTCAGCTCGACTCGGTCCTGTTGCAGGTCCGGATGCGCCGCCACGGACTCGGCGTACGTCAATTCAGGATAATCGACGTACATCATGACGATGCCCGAGGCGAACCAGAGCGCGAATATCAGACACATGCCGATGCCGATCCAGCGATGGGCGAGAAACAGCATTCGCTTCCAGTTCATGGGTTTTCCGGTTGGTCGGGAAGCACAATTTGTAACAGTATCAACGCGGAATGTCGCTTACCATTTTTCGTTTGGGAGAAGCTGGGATCAGGTAATGGAAAGCAAGTTTCGCAATTTCCTGTCGACCGCGCTGGCGATTCTGACGCTGGGACTCGCGCCGGGCGCTCTTGCCCAGGAAAACGTCGGCGAAGAATCGACTGTAGTCTACCCTGCCTCCTATTTCGAAGAATTTTCTCCGATTACCGCCCAGGACATGCTCGACCGAATCCCCGGCATGTCATCCAGGGGCGGCCCCGGTGGCGGCGGCGGACCGCCGCGCGGCTTTTCCGGCGGACCCGGCGGCGGACCGTCCAGCGTGACCCGGGGAGGGCGCGGCTTCGGCGGCGGCCGCAGCGGCGGCAACGAGATCCTGATCAACGGCAAGCGCACCGCGGGCAAGAACAACAACACGACCAGCATTCTCGACCGCATCACCGCCGACCAGGTCGAACATATCGAAATCATCCGCGACACCAGCGGCTCGCTTGACGTGCGCGGCTCCGGCCAGGTCGTCAACGTGGTGCTGTTCGAGGAAATATCGGACACCAGCATCTCCTACGACGTCAACATGGACCGCTATCTCCGCGACGAAGTGCGGCCCGGCGGCAATTTCGCCCTCAGCGGCCAGTCCGGCGGCCTGAGTTACGTGGTCAGCGCGAGCGCCACGCCCCGATTCTTCGAGCAATTCACCTGGGAAGATTCGATTCTCGGCGATTACTCACCGAACGACTACATCTGGGAAGAGCGGACCACGGATTCGATTACCTACGACTTGAGCACGAATCTGGATTACCAGTTCAGCGCCAACAGCAGCGCGCGCCTTAACGCGCTGTATTCGCAAAACGACCGGCCCCAGTCGGTAATGCGCTATATAACCGACCTAAAAGTCCAGCCGAACGTGCAGGACATCGAGCGCGAGGCCATTCCCGGAGAATCCAGCAGTTGGGAGATCGGCGGCGACTACGAATATCTGGCCGCCAACAACTCGCGTTTCAAAGTGTTGTTCATCGCCAATGAAAACGATAATTCCGCACTACGCGAACGCTTCGACGTGCTTGCCGACGGCGAAGAGAAAAATCTCTTCCTCAGCACCGATTCCCTGATTACCGAACGCATCGTCCGCAGTTCCTACACTTTCGACATCGGCAGCAACATGGATCTGGAACTGGGCGCCGAGGGCGCTCAGACCGTGCTCGATTCAAGGCTTGCATTGGGCATCGCCGGCACGGGCACGCATTCGGATCACGTCGGCGGGCTGGTTCCGGTATCCATTGCCAACGCGGTTTCCGAAGTCGAGGAAGTCCGCTACGAGCCTTTCGCCATCCACAACTGGATCATCAGTCCGCGCATGACGCTGGAATCTACCCTGCTATACGAAAGTTCGACCATCAGCCAGACCGGCGACTTCGACAACTCGCGGGACTTCGAGTTCCTCAAGCCGAAAGTCGACCTGCGCTACAACCTGACGCCGCAACTTCAACTGCGCGGCTCGATCGAACGGGTCGTGCTGCAACTCAGCTTTGCCGATTTCGCCGCCGCCAACGACGACCAGGACGACGATTCGAACACCCAGGCGGGCAACGTCAATCTGCGACAGGAATGGCTGTGGAAGTACGATTTCAATGCCGAATACCGGTTGCCGAACGATTACGGAGTGCTGGACGGGAATATCTACTATCACGCGCACCACGACAGAATCGAGCGCATCGACGTCACCGTCGACGAAGACAACCTGCTTTCGGCAAACGGCAATATCGGCGACGGAAATATGTGGGGCTTCCGCGGCAACGCCGCCATCCGCATGCGCATGTTCGACATGCCGAACCTGCAACTGACCGCCAGCCTTACCGTAGAAGACT
Organism: Pseudomonadales bacterium; assembly: GCA_963666325.1. GTDB lineage: Bacteria > Pseudomonadota > Gammaproteobacteria > Pseudomonadales > Pseudohongiellaceae > UBA9145. The sequence continues at coordinate 2,181,808 of OY762706.1, read as the reverse complement.
CCGCCATCATGGACCCTTTCCTCGGATACGAACGGCGCTTCCAGAACATGGCCCGCGGCTTCAATTCCTTCGGCTTCCGCCACGACATTCCGCGATGGAATCTCAACTGGGGCGGCAGGTGGATGAACCGGCACGACGGCAATATCCTGCGCATCGACATCGACGATATCGAGTACGCCAGCGGCGACCCGCGCGGCTCGCTGTTCGTCGAATACATCGACAGCCGCGGACTGACCTGGCGGATCGAGGGGCAGAGCCTCACCAACCCGGAAAGCTGCCGCGAGCGCCTGCGCTATCTCGGCAGGGTTTCCGCGGGCATCCTCGAAGAAATCGAGTATCGCTGCAACTACTCCGGCCGCACGCTGAACTTCAAGGTCAGCGGCACTTTCTAGTTCCCGGCTTCAAGCCGACGCCGCGAGTGGGAGCGATGTAATATCGTGCAAATCCCATCGGTATCAGTTTGCGGTCCGGCTGGAATCTGCGCTCCGGCTGGAATATGCTCGCGGCCATGACCACGCTGATCTACCCGACCACCAATTTTACCCGCACCGAACAGGTCAACATCGTCCGCGGCGACGGTATTTATGTGTACGACGCATCCGGCAAGCGCTATCTCGAAGGGCTCGCCGGCCTGTGGTGCTCCGCGCTCGGCTACGGCAACAGGGAACTGATCGAGGCGATTACCGCGCAACTCGAGAATCTTTCCTACAGTCACATGTTCGGCGGCCGCACCCACCAGGTCGGCATCGACCTGGCCGAGCGGCTGGCCGCCATGCTGCCGATCGCGGACGCGAAGATCTTTCTGGCCAATTCGGGCAGCGAAGCCAACGATTCGATGATCAAGATGCTGCGCTATTGGGCCAATGTCACCGGCCAGCCGCGGCGGAAGAAAATCATCGCCTTCGAGCGCGCCTATCACGGCGTCACGCTCGCATCGGCGGCATTGACGGGACTGCCGGTCAATCACATGCATTTCGATATCCCGGTCGACGAACTCGGCATTCTGCGCGCGGAAACGCCCCACTATTACCACGGCCACAGGAACGGTGAGACCGAAACCGAATTCGCCGAGCGGCTGGTGGCGGATGTCGAACAGCTAATTTTGCGGGAAGGCTCCGAAACCATTGCCGCCTTCATCGCCGAACCCGTCGGCGGCGCCGCCGGCGTCGTGGTTGCCCCCGATGCCTATTACCCCGCCCTGGGCCGCATGCTCGAACGCCATGGCATCCTGTTCTGGGCCGATGAAGTCATTTGCGGATTCGGCCGCACCGGCAACGTATTCGGGTCGACTACCGTCGGCGTACAGCCGCAGTTGATGAGCCTGGCCAAGCAGATGTCCTCGGCTTACGTCCCCATCAGCGCCGCGGTGATACCCGGCTCGATGTACGAGACCATGGTGGAGCCGAGCAACCGGGCCGGCGTTTTCGGCCATGGCTTCACCTACAGCGGCCACCCGGTCGCCTGCGCCGCGGCGCTGAAAGCGATCGAGATCTATGTGCGCGACGGCCTGTTCGCCCATGCCGCCGAAGTCGGCGGCTACATGCAGGAGCGCCTCGGCGAGTTCATCGATCATCCGCTGGTCGGCGAAGTGCGCGGCAAGGGCCTGATCGGCGCGGTCGAACTCGTCGCCGACAAGTCGAACCGCGTACCGTTCCCGGACGGCCGGGCCGGCGCCATCGCCATGCAATGCTGCAAGGAGCACGGCCTGCTGATTCGCGCCGTGGCCGGCAATTCCGTCGCCTTCTGCCCGCCCCTGATCGTCACGCGCGAACAGGTGGACGAAATGATCGAACTCTTTGACCGCGCCCTGGCGAAAGCCACTGACGCCATTCACCGGGAGTGCGCAAAGTGACTCCAGTATGCGCGGGACCGGTATCTCCCCATCGTCATTCTGCGCGGAGCGAAGCGGAGTCGCAGAATCCACCGCATGACGCAGTTTCGACTTTTCAGTACAAGTTTCAGTGCCCAAGAGAGGAATCCAATGAAAAATTTGGCCCCTGAACAGACCAGCAAGAAATCCGTCCTCTCGCTCGGCCTGCTGTGCGGCCTCATCCTGGCGGGATGCGGCCCGGCCGAGCTAGAACCGCCCGCCGAGGTGGATCTGATTCTGACCAATGGCAAGGTGCTCACGATCGATGAGAATTTTTCCATCCACGACACCGTGGTGGTCGATGAAGGCCTGATCGTCGCCACCGGCGGCGCCGCGCTGTTGCAAAGCTACAGCGCCCCTGAAGTCGTCGACCTGCAAGGCAAGGTCCTGATGCCGGGATTCATCGATTCCCATACCCATATCCGCGGACGGCCGAATCACTATATCGATCTGACCGAGACTGGCTCGGTCGTCGAAATCCGGCAATTGGTCGAGGCCAAGGCCGAAGAAGTCGGCGCCGGCAACTGGGTTACCGGCTATGGCTGGTCCGAAGACCAGTTAACCGAAGGCCGCCGGCCCCTGCGCGACGATCTCGACGCCGCGGCGCCGGAAAATCCCGTCATCCTGACCCGCGCCGGAGGCCATAGCGCCGTGGCCAACAGCATGGCGTTGGATCTGGCCGATGTCACTCCGGATACGCCGGACCCCGAAGGCGGCGTGATCGAGCGCAATCCCGACGGCAGCCTGAACGGGGTCATTCGCGAACGGCAGGGAATCGTCAGCCGGCTGGTGCCGGACGCGACTCCGGACGAGTTGGTGGGCAGCCTCGAAGTCAACCTGAATAACCTGCTCGCCGATGGCATTACCAGCATCATCGATGCTTCCAAGGCCCCCGCGGAATACGCCATGTGGGAAGGACTGTACGACAGTGCGGAACTGCCGCTGCCGCGGGCCGCGCTGCAGTTCCAGTGGTTCGATCCACCGGCCATCGCCGCGGTCAAGGCCAGGGTCGGAGAGGGCAACGAGTTTCTCAAGATCGGCCCGATCAAGGTCTTCGCCGACGGCGGCTTTACCGGCCCTGCGGCTTTCACTACGGAGCCATACCGCGACCAGGGCGATTATCGCGGCTATCTCGACATGCCCGAGGAAGACCTGATCGCCCATCTCAACGAGATCCACGACGCCGGCTGGCAGATGGGCATACACGCCATCGGCGACGCCGCCATCGAACTCGTGGTCGATATTCTGGCGGGCGCCCTGGAGAACAATCCGCGCGAGGACCACCGCCATTATCTGAACCACTTTTCCATGCGGCCTTCCGACGCCACCATGGAAACCATGGCGCAACACGGAATTGCGATCACACAGCAGCCGAATTTCACCTATACTCTCGAAGGACGCTACGTGGAAAATCTCGACGGCTGGCGGCTGCAGCACAACAATCCGCTGCGCTCGCCGATGGACCATGGCGTGACGGTGGCGATTTCAAGCGACATCCTGCCGATCGGCCCCATGGTAGGGCTGTATGCGGCAGTGACGCGCAAGGGCATGACCGGCGCGGTCTATGCAGAGGAAGAAAAAATAACAATAGAGGAGGCAATACGAGGCTATACCCGGACCGGCGCCTGGCTGCTGTTCGAGGAGGACGTGAAAGGCTCGCTGGAGCCCGGCAAATATGCCGACATGATCGTACTCTCGGACGACTTGCTGACTATCGATCCCGAACGGATCATGGACGTGGAAGTCGAGCAGACCTGGCTGGGGGGGCGTCTCGTGTATACCAGCCAATGAGCATCTCGACCGATATCCAGATCGAATTCATCGACATAAGCAAGTCTTATGACGGTAAGACCATGGTTCTGCCGAACCTCAACATGAGCGTTCGCAGCGGTGAATTTCTTACCCTGTTGGGACCGTCCGGTTCCGGCAAGACGACCTGCCTGATGATGCTGGCGGGATTCGAGACGCCGACGTCGGGTGAAATCCGCGTCAACGGCAAGTCGGTGCACAACCTGCCGCCGCAAAAGCGCGACATGGGCATGGTGTTTCAGAATTACGCGCTGTTCCCGCACATGACCGTCGGCCAGAACCTGTCCTTCCCGCTGGAAGTCCGCGGCATGGCGCCCGACGAACGCGCGCGCCGGGTAAAACGGGCGCTGGAAATCGTGCGCCTGGAAGGCTATGGGGACCGCCGTCCAGGCCAATTGTCCGGCGGCCAGCAGCAACGGGTGGCGATCGCCCGGGCGCTGGTTTTCGAGCCCGGCGTGGTGTTGATGGACGAACCGCTCGGCGCTCTCGACCGCCGGCTGCGCGAACAGTTGCAACTCGAAATCCGTTCGATACAGCGCGAACTCGGCGTGACCATGGTTTATGTCACCCACGACCAGCAGGAAGCGATGACGCTGTCGAACCGCATCGCGGTTTTCAATCACGGCGAAATCCAGCAGGTGGCCGCGCCGGAGACGCTTTACGAGGAGCCGGCCCGGGAGTTCGTCGCGCGGTTCGTCGGCGACAACAATCTGCTGCGAGGCGCGGTGCACTCCGTGGACGGCGAGATCTGCAAGGTTCGCGTCGGCGACGGTACAGTCGAGGCTTTCATGGTCGAGCCGCTCGAAGTCGGCGCGCAGACGGTGCTGGCGATTCGCCCCGAGCGCGTGGTGCTGTCGCCGTCGATGGAGTACAGCAATACCGTCACCGCCGGCGTCGATGACATGGTATTCCAGGGCGACCATTTGCGGGTCCATGTGACCATATTCGATCAGCCCGATTTCGTCGTGAAGATTCCCAATTTCATCGGCCAGGGCGGCATACTTCCCGGCGACCGCGTGCGCATCGGCTGGACGGTAATCGACTGCCGCGCACTGCCCGAGGAAAATCTGAAGGCGGCTTGAACCATGGACTGTGAATTCCACCTGAACGTCATTCCGCGCGGAGCGAAGCGGAGTCGCGGATTCTCCCGAACATCCCGCAGAGATTCTGCGACTTCGCGCAGAATGACGGGGGAAACTGTCATTCCGCGCGCAGCGAAGCGGAGTCGCGGAATCTCGGTCGGGCGACTCCGGATCAGGTCTTGGGCCCGTGGGATGCTGGCGTCGCTGCTGGCGGTTGCATCCGCCGCGGCCGCCGCCCAGACGCTCACCGTGGTTTCCTGGGGCGGCTCCTATGGCCGATCCGTGGAGCGCGCCTGGGTCGAGCCCTTCATGGCCGAGACCGGAATCGACGTGCGGATGGAAGACTATAACGGCGGGCTCGCCCAAATCCGCGCCCAGGTCGAAACCGGCAATGTGTTCTGGGACGTGGTAGACCTGACCACGCCGGACGCGGTAGGCGCCTGCGACGAGGGCCTGCTGGAATTCATAACGCTGGAAGAGTTGCCGGCGGCGGCCGACGGCTCGCCCGCCGCCGGGGATTTTCTTCCCGGCAGCCGTTCGGACTGTTCCGGCGGCGGCCTGGTGTCGGCGACCGTCGTCGCCTACAACGAGGAATTGTTTCCCGGCGCCAAGCCGGCGCGGCTGGAAGATTTTTTCGACCTGGAGCGGTTCCCCGGCCGCCGCGGAATGCGGCGCGTACCCGCGGCGAATCTGGAATTCGCCCTGATGGCGGACGGCGTACCGCTCGATGAAGTGTATCGGACGCTCGATACCGAAACGGGCATGGCGCGGGCTTTCGCCAAACTCGACACGATCAAGGAGCAGATCGTGTTCTGGGAAGCCGGCGCCCAGCCGCCACAGATGCTGGCGGATCAGGAAGTCGTCATGACCACGGCCTACAACGGCCGTATTTTCAACGCCCAGATTCTTGAGAGCCAGCCGTTCACGATCGTCTGGGACGGGCAGGTTCAGGAAACCAGCGGGCCGGGAATCGTGCTGGGAACGCCGCGCCGGGCGATCGCTCGACGCTTCATCGAGTTCGTCTCGCGGCCGGAAAGTCTGGCGGGGATTAGCAAATACATCTCGTACAGCCCGACGCGGCTTTCCGCCAACGCCATGGTCACGACCCACCTCGAAACCGGCATCGAAATGGCGCCCCACATGCCCTCCGCCGAACGAAACATGCGTCGCGCCCTCAACAGCGACTGGCTGTGGTGGGCCGATAACGGTGACGAAATGAACGAGCGCTTCGCAGTATGGTTAACGCGCTGAACGACAAACGAGTGCGCGCCGCCCTGCTGGCGGCGCCGCTGGTCGTCTTCGTGGCGGTGACCTTTCTCGCGCCGCTCGTGACCATGCTCGTGCGCAGCGTGTATGAACCGGCGGTCGCCGATTCCCTGCCGGCTACCCTGGAAGCGCTTGCGGACTGGGACGGCCGCGAATTGCCGGACGAGGAGATTTTTCGCACCGCCGGCATGGAATTCGTCGCCCTGAACGAAGAGCGCGCGCTCGGCTCGGTGGCCACAAGGGTAAACCGTCTGCAAAGCGGCATGCGCAGCACCCTGCTGGGCTCCGCGCGCAGATTGGAGAACGACCTGCCCGAAGGCTCCTGGCGCGACGCCATGATCGAGGCCGACGAGGACTGGGGCGAAGTATCCACCTGGCTGGCGATTCGCCGGGCGGGCGAGCGCTTCACGCCGAGGTATTATCTGAACGCGCTCGATCTGGACCGCGGCGCCGCCGGGGAAATCGTCGCCCAGCCCGAAGACCGGCGCATTTACGTCAGCCTGCTGTGGCGGACGTTCCTCATCAGCGCCACCATCACCGCGATCAGTCTGTTGCTGGCGTACCCGCTCGCCTGGCTGCTGGCGCACGCGCGTCCGGCCCGGGCCGGAATGCTGTTGCTGCTTGTGCTGGTGCCGTTCTGGACTTCACTGCTGGTGCGCACGACTTCCTGGATCGTGCTGCTGCAAAACCAGGGAGTGATCAATGACCTGCTCGTGGTGCTGGGAATTCTCGCCGACGAGCAACGCCTGTCGCTGATTTACAACATGACGGGCACCATTATCGCCATGGTGCACGTATTGCTGCCGTTCATGATCCTGCCGCTGTATTCGGTCATGCGTACGATTCCGCCGCGGCACATGCAGGCGGCGGCTTCGCTGGGCGGCTCGTTCTGGCAGTCCTTCCGGCGGGTTTACTGGCCGCAGTCGCTGCCCGGCGTGGCGGCAGGCTCGCTGCTCGTGTTCATCATGTCCATCGGTTTCTATATCACCCCGGCCCTGGTCGGCGGCCGCACGGGGCAACTGATCTCGAGCATGATCGCCTACCACATGGAGCAATCGCTGAACTGGGGCCTGGCGGCGGCGCTCGGCGCCATCCTGCTGTTGCTCGTGGTGCTGCTCTACCTGATTTATAACCGTCTGGTGGGAGTCGACAGGATGAGTCTGAGCTGATGAGCGCCGTGAAGAATCCAGGCGATTCGAGACTGCGCAGATGGCTGCATGTCGGCTTCTGCGCCGCGGTGCTGTTTTTCCTGGTCGCGCCGGTGCTGGTGGTGATTCCACTCAGCTTCAACGCCGAACCTTACTTCACCTTTACCGAGGGCATGTTGCGGCTCGACCGGGACGCCTGGTCACTGCGCTGGTACAGCAATGTGGTCGGAGAAGGCCGCTGGCTGCCGGCGCTGGGCAAGAGCCTGGTGATCGGCACCGCCGCAACGATCGTCGCCACTACTCTGGGCACGCTCGCGGCGCTCGGCCTGAACAGCCCGGCGATGCCGGGACGCGGACTCATCATGGCGCTGCTGATTTCGCCGATGGTGACGCCGATCATCATCACCGCCGCCGGCATGAGCTTCTTCTATTCGGACCTGGGCCTCGGACAGACTTACACCGCGCTGATCCTCGCCCACGCCGTGCTCGGCGCGCCTTTCGTGCTGATCGCGGTCAGCGCCAGCCTCAGCGGCTACAACCACGACCTCAATCGCGCCGCGGCCAATCTCGGCGCCGACGGCTGGACGACCTTGCGCCGCGTGCAATTGCCGCTGATCGCGCCGGGCGTCTTCACCGGCGCGCTGTTTGCATTTTCGGCCTCGTTCGACGAAGTGGTCGTGGTGCTGTTCATCGGCGGCCCGGAGCAACGCACGATCCCGCGCGAGATGTGGGCCGGCATCCGCGAACAGATCAGCCCCGAAATCCTGGCCGTCGCCACCTTCCTCATCGTCTTCGCCATCCTGCTGCTTGCCGCCGTCAACTGGCTCCGCCAGCGCGACTACGTCCGGACCGGGTAAATCTTCAAGCGGCTACCGTCCGTCATCGCCATAAATTTGGGAATTATATTTAAAGGTTTGCAAAAATCAGCGGCTGAAAATAGAATGCGCGGATGCGGAATCCTACATCAATCATTCGCCGACTCGCACAACCAATGGCGTTTATCGCGGGAGGTCTCTTGTTAGAATCACTGGCGGGGCTGGAACAGCCGTGGATATGGGGCGGCCTGATGGTTTTCTGCATCCTGCTCGCCATTGAGTGGGAAAAGCTACCGTGGTTCAGGAAGCGGGCTCAGACCCAGCCCGACGCACCGATCAGCGATAGCGTGGACTATATCGGGGCGATGGGAATCATAGATCAGTATTTGGGCGCGGCGCTGGCGGGAGAACGCGGAATGGCATCCCTGGCTATCAAACAAGATTTCATCGAGCGGTTCGGCAAGGTGACCGGCGCAAAGCTGGGTGAGTACGAATACAACCGGGCTCTACTGCATCAATGGATGCAAGCCAACGCCGCCCGGCTGCTCATCGAAAATCGTCATGGTCTGGTATGATTGCTCCTTTTTGACAACGTTTACTTGTTTACTCCCGCCTGAATACCCTCTAGCCTCACCCTTGCAAGCGATGCGCAGTGCCCGTCACGCCGGGTTACTCGCTCAATACAATAGCCAAAAGGGCGGGGCTGATCTCCTACCCGGTGAATAGGCGGGAACTTCCACGTTCTGCGTGTCGTTTGCAACGGCCCGGCACCCCTTGCCGGGGAGCAAACGGATGGGAACTCATGACAACAAAATCCAAAATAGTATTTGTGGGAAACTTTTGGGAGTACTTTTTCACCAGCATCGCCTTGTTGGTCCTGACAATGATTACCTTCGGGCTGCTGTTTCCTTACTGGTTGTATTGGTCGATGAAGTATTTCTTCAGCCGAATGGTCATCGAACCATTGCCGGAAGACGAAAGAGAGGCCAACCAGGTGATTGGGAAAATGCGCTGGGGCCTGAACACTATAGGGAACGTTCTGATCGCCCTGGGGGCTCTCCTTATCGCCCTTACCGGGATCGTCTTGCTTGGGGGTATTGTTGGCCCCAGCTTGGGGTGGCCGCTGCCATAGCCTGTAATCATTAAATAGGGTTACAATGGCCCAATGAGCAGAACACCAACCCTAATCCCTGAGCGGGACTTGAAGGGCGCAACGCCGGAAAGGCTTTGTCGCGCCCTATTCAGGCCGCTACGGGCGAGCGGCGCTGGAAAGGCCGTTAGATCGGATAAGTCGCTTGTACGTAAGCCTACGGCCCATAAGGCGGCGAAGGACTAGCCTCATCTGATCCAGCGTGTCGAATTCGCGCAGATTGTGCTTGCCCGCAAACTCCTGAACGTATCGATTCAGATGCTTCGGGCTCATTTTGTGGAACGTTCCGTCATGAGCGCGCTTCAACATCGCCCAGAAAGATTCTATGCCGTTCGTATGCGCCATGCCGCGAACGTACTCACCGACGCTGTGCTTTACGGTTTCGTGCGCGTGGGGTAGCCCGGAATAGACGCTGGAATCGTCGGTGAATACAACGGCATCGCCCTCGACGTGTTCCTCAATGAAATCTTCCATCGTGTCGGCGTTGACGGTGGAAACAACCTTCGCGCGTACCTGATTCGTGTCGCGGTCCTTCACGCCAGCGACGGCGGTCTTGCCAACGGTGCCGCGCCCGGCCTTCAGCTTCTTGCTGGCGTGTTTGTTCTTCTCGAGTCCGCCCATGTAGGTTTCGTCTACCTCGACCGGGCCGTCGAAATCGGGGTCGTTTTCACCCTCACAGGCCCAAGCTTCCCGGATTCGGTGAAGCATGTGCCAAGCGTTCTTTTGCGTGATATTCAGATCTCGGTGCAGCTTCATACTGGAAACCGATTTCAGGTTCGTCATGCAGAGATAAATGGCGATGGCCCACTTGCGTAGCGGTATCTTGGAGTTGGCTAGCGCGGTCCCGGTTTTAACGCTGAAGTATCCTCGGCAACCATTACACCAGTAAGGCATTTTTGGATGCTTGGATGGCTTGGTATTATCACTGCCGCACTTGGGGCAGGCTCGGCCTTCAGGCCAGATAACGGATTCGATCCACTCTCGGGCTTTTTCCTCGGTGGCGAAAAGGTCCATGACCTGAATGAGGGAAAGCCCCTCACGGTAGTGCTTGCCGGGGGCCTCGTAGGTTTCGTTGGTCATGTTCCGTCTCCTGATTCGATGGAAATATCATACCGAATCAGCGCGAAAAATGCAAACCTTTAAATATAATTCCCAAACATTTGGCGAGTGGGCTTTCGACGAGCATCCTTTCGCCGCGCTCGGGGGTTACAATCAGGCACGGCGCGTTTTCGGTGGCGAGGAAAACCTCGACAGGCTGCTTGCCGAATTCAATGCTACGGTATTCGACCGACCGTAAGTAATAATCGAGTCTAGACGATTCCACATGGAGGAAGGATGACAACATGCCCATGACGCCCGAGCTTAGACGCGGTATCGACCGCATCCGCGACTATCTTTTCGGCGGCGGTTACCCCAACCCGGCTCAGAATGCCGAGCAACTCAGTTTCCTGATTTACTTCTACATGTACGAGTCGGCGGATGCTGCCAGGGTACGCGCTGCGCGAAGACCGGGCGCTGAAGCCTATCGTAGCGTTTTCGTTGGCGAATGGACCTTGCGCGACCCGCGCAACGCTCGCCAGTCCGGCAAGGGGACCGTGCCGCGCTCGTTTCTTCGCTGGTCTTCATGGGCGGACGCGTTGAACGGCGAACGCTTGGTTAACTGGGTGCGCGAGGAAGTTTTTCCGTTTCACGCTGAACTCGCGGCCAATGGCGTGACGGACTTCATGGACGGCGCCAGACTCGTGATCGATGAGCCGACCGTGCTCACTCAGGTCGTCAGTCAACTAAACGACCTGCATCTCGACCGTGTGGACGCGGACACCAAGGGCGATCTCTTCGAGCATGTACTCCGCCAGATCCGGCAGGCAGGCGAACTGGGCCAGTTCCGCACGCCGCGCCATGTCATCCGCGCCCTTGTCCGACTGGTTGACCCTCGCATTGGCGAGACAATCTACGACCCAGCGGCCGGCACGGCCGGATTCCTGGTCGGCGCGTGGGACCATATTCGGCTCGCCAATTCCTCGCCCGAAGGCATTGAGGAAATTGAAGCCGAAGGCAAAACAATCCGGCGCGGCCTTGGCGATACACTAAGCCGCAATGCGGTGAAACAGTTGCAGGAAGCGACCTTCTACGGCAGCGATGTGGACCCGCAGATGGTACGGCTCGCCACCATGAATCTGACTTTGCGCGGGCTGGATCATGTGCGCATCCTGCGACGAGACGCGCTGACCCGGTCGCTCGACCGCGCTGCAAAAGCGGACCTCGGTCTTCCGACCGAAGGATTCGATGTCATCCTCGCCAATCCGCCATTTTCCGGTCGATTGGACAAGGATCGCATCGTCGAAGACGTAAAAGTTGGGCGCACGGCGCAAACCGAACTACTATTTCTGCAATACATGCTCAACCAGTTGAAGGAAGGCGGGCGCTGCGGCGTGGTGGTCCCGGAAGGCGTGTTGTTCGGCTCCACCGGCGCGCACAGAGAACTCCGGCGCAAACTGGTGGAGAACAATACCGTGGAAGCAGTGCTGTCGTTGCCGGGCGGCGTGTTCAACCCGTATTCCGGGGTAAAGACTTCGGTGCTGGTGTTCCGCAAAGGCGGTACAACCCGGCAAGTAATGTTTCTGCATGCCGACAAAGACGGCTTCAAACTTGACGCCAATCACGATCAGCCAATCGAAGAAGATGACCTACCCACATTGATTGAAGCGTTCCAGGTGCAAGATGCCAAGTTCGATGACTGGTGCCGACACGACGCGGATGCGGTGTGGACTGAGAAATGGTGGTTCGCGGAAGCGCACGCCATCCGCGAATCCGATTTCAACCTCAGCGCAAATCGGCATCGACCGCAATGCTGGGCGAAAGTGGAACACCGCGACCCGCTGGAGATTCTGGAGGAACTGAAAACTATCGAGACGGAAATTCTACGGAAAATCAACGAGTTGGCGGATTTCGTTCGGGAGGCAATGGCGAAATGAACATACCTTTTATGCCGCTGAGAGAACTGTTAGAACTTCATGATTCGGGTGTTTGGGGGCCAGAAGACCAGACCGACGGCATTAGCGTTCTTCGGTCAACTAATTTTTCGCCGGACGGATCGATTCGATTCGATAACTTGACCTATCGCTGTGTGGACACGAGTAAGCGGGAAAGCAAGAAGCTATTGGAACACGACATTATCTTGGAGAAATCAGGCGGTGGACCGAAGCAACCCGTTGGACGGGTGTGCATATTCCGGGGACATAAAATAGTACACGCTTTTGGAAACTTCACAGCTCGATTGCGTGTGAAGAAATCGCTCGTAAATCCCGAGTATCTCTTTTGGTATCTTCGCTATCTCCATCTGTCTGGCGTAACTCTACGGTACCAAGAGCACACGTCTGGTATACGGAACTTGGATACTAAGCGCTATCTCGCACATCCCATTTCTCTCCCACCGCTCAAAGAGCAACAGCGAATCGTCAACATCCTTAACCGGGCTGCGAAGATCGATCGGCTGCGGAAGCAGGCTCAAGAGCAGTTACGGGAATTTATACCTGCTCTGTTCTTAAGAATGTTCGGCGATCCGGTCGATAATCCAAGGGGGTGGGAAGCAAAAAAGCTCGGGATGCTTGGCAACCTGGATCGTGGTCGATCTCGGCATCGCCCAAGGAACGCGCGAGAGCTCTATGGAGGACCATATCCATTCGTACAAACCGGTGATGTTGCAAATGCGGATGGTTTGGTTAGGAATGCGTCACAGACATACTCCGAACTTGGTCTTCGCCAAAGCAGGCTTTGGCCAAAGGGGACGCTCTGTATCACTATCGCGGCAAATATCGGAAAGACCGGAATTCTGGAATTTGACGCCTGCTTCCCGGACAGTATTGTTGGCTTTAAGCCGAACACACCCACAAGAGTCGAGTATGTCCAGTCAGCACTCGACCTAATGCAGCAACGTATCGAAGAGACAGCGCCCATGGCGGCACAACGGAACATCAATCTGCAAATCCTCAGGGAACTACAGATTCCCGTTCCTGACATCTCACTCCAACAGCGGTTTGTGGAGATCGTCGAATCCGCGCACGCTATATCCACCCGTCAAACTACAGGTATGGGCGTCGGCGCCATGTCGATAGATTCTCTATTGACCCACTTTTTGGGAGCTTCCGCATGATCGGCATCAATGAACGCATGCGAACTGTCACGGTGGCTCAATGACGGTTCGGGTATACGATTTTTTCTCAGGCTGCGGCGGCGCAAGCTGCGGTTTTCGGGCCGCCGGCATGGAAATTTCGTTCGCGCTGGACCACAACGCGGATGCCAGGGCGAGTTTCCGGGCAAACTTTCCCGATGCCCAGTTCGAGTCCGTGGACATTCAGGATGTGGATGCCGATGCCATACGAAGCAAGATGGAATCCGAGCACCCACACCCGATTTTGTTTACTGGCTGTGCGCCGTGCCAACCCTTTACAAAGCAGAATACGCAACGACAAGAGTTCGACCAAGATGAACGCGTACAATTGCTCACTCATTTCGCGGGATTAGTGGAAGCTTGCCTGCCAGACCTTGTGTTTGTTGAGAATGTCCCGGGGCTACAGAATCTAAGTGCCGATAGTCAACCCTTCGGCGGATTTCTAAAGCGACTCAGAGCGATCGGATACAAAGGAATGGATCATCGATCAATCCGGTTGACGAAGTATGGAATTCCTCAGAGTCGCCGGAGACTCGTTTTGGTAGCTAGTCGCCTTGGAGCTATTCATTTGCCGAGCGCAACGCATGGTCCGGGAACACCGAATGAGCGATTTGCCACGGTTCGCGACTATATTGCGCATCTTCCACCGATCGAAGCGGGCGAGGAGCATGAAGAAGTCCCAAACCATGTGGCGGCCGGCCTTTCGGCACTGAATTTGGACCGAGTCAAGGCGACTGTGGAAGGCGGTGGCCACCGCGACTGGCCAGACCACCTTAGGCTTGAATGTCACAAGGATTTTTCAGGGTATTCCGATGTTTATGGCCGGATGTCCTGGGACGCCCCCGCATCCGGGCTGACTACCCGGTGCATAAGTTATTCGAACGGACGCTTTGGCCACCCGGAACAGGATCGCGCTATTAGCGTACGAGAGGCTGCGTGTTTACAGACGTTTCCCGAAGACTACATATTCAAAGGAGGACAGACCTCAATGGCCAAACAAATCGGGAATGCTGTCCCGGTTCGTTTGGCTACGCTGGTTGGACAGCAATTTATTGAACACTTGAGAGATGTGGGAAGGCTGCCCTGATGGCGACTTTCAAGACGCGCGCCCGCACACTCGACATGCTCGGCAGGCAACAGATCGCCGGTATTCCAACGGCAATCAGCGAGTTATTCAAGAACGCGCACGATGCCTATGCGGACCGCGTCATGATCGACTACTACCGGTCGGATGGTCTCTTCGTCTTGAGAGACGACGGAATCGGGATGAATCGGGACGATTTCGTCACGCGGTGGCTGACAATCGGCACCGAAAGTAAATTTGATCCTCTTCAACAACCACCAACTGATCCCAAAAAGGCATCGCGTCCATTGCTCGGGGAGAAGGGAATCGGGAGGCTCGCGATTGCGACCATCGGCCCGCAACTCCTGGTTCTAACGCGGGCAAAAACCGATGATGGAGCATCCGACGTTACTGCGGCATTCCTGAATTGGGGCATTTTCGAATGGCCCGGGATTGACCTGGAGGAAATCGATATCCCATTGAGGTCCTTCTCGAAAGGCACGCTCCCGTCGGTACGCGACGTGGTGGAAATGGTGGGAGAATTCCGAGCGGTCGCCGAAACCTTGGGGCGAGATGTCGAGAAGGGATTGATGGAGAAACTCTTGGGTGAGTTGGCCCTTTTCGACGCAGACCCGCAGCACATCGATTCCTACCTGCAGGAGCCTTCGCTTGGCGGGGAAGGTAGCGGAACGCATTTCATAATCAAGCCAGCGTCGTCACTGTTGACTGACGATATCGACGGCGATTCAACAGCAAGCAAAGCGGCCGCCCTGAAGAAGGCAACTCCCTTGAAAAAGGCGCTGCTTGGATTCAGCAACACGATGACGCCGAGTTCGCAAACCGTGATTCAAACCGCGTTCCGTGACCACAAGACGGATGAGTTGGCCGACGACCTGATTGAAGAGGATGAATTCTTTACGCCAGATGAGTTTAACAACGCGGACCACCGAATAAGAGGATCGTTCGACGAGTTCGGCCAATTCAGGGGAGAGATTTCGATCTACGGAGAAACGATTGGCGATCACGTTATTCCCTGGGGCGGCGGGCGCGGTGCACGAACGCTCTGTGGTCCTTTCTCAATCGACTTCGCCGCGTTCGAGGGCGAAAGCAGGCACTCGACGATCCCCCACGAGGAACATACGAGATTGGGAAATAAAGCTGAACAACTTGGAGGGCTATACATTTACCGCAACGGAATACGAGTGCTTCCCTACGGTGACACCGAATACGATTGGCTGGACATTGAATTTAGGCGAACGAAAAGCGCTTACTACTACTATTTTTCTCATCGCAAGATGTTCGGGGCGGTGGATATTGATGCGAACAAGAATCGAAATCTACTGGAAAAAGCAGGGAGGGAGGGATTCCAGGAGAACAAGGCGTATCGGCAATTCCGGTCCATTCTTCAGAACTTTTTTCTTCAGATGGCAGTGGATTTTTTCCGCTCCGAAGGAGTGCACGCTGAAGCATTCGATCTGCGAAAGTCTGAGCTTTCAAGAGAAGATGAGGCAAGGAAGCGGCGAGAAAAACAGGTTATTGCGCGAAAGAGGACGTTTGAAGCCAGCCTGAACAGTTTCTTTGACAAACTCAAGAATGAAGAACCCCACAATGAAGCCTTGGAGTTGACGGAGCGCGTTGCTTCGGAGTTGCGGTCGGCATGCGAAATGGCGGATCGGGAACAGGCGGGACGTGCAATCCTCGATCTCGAACGTAAGGCGCAAGCGGACATCAGAAATATCGAGGATCGTTACCGTATTTCTCGCCCGCGAATCGGATTAAGCAAGGTCACACTTCGCGACTGGAGAACGTACAACACGGAGTTTACGTCGCTTCAGGAAAACGTATTCAAGCCCGCACGGAATATGCTTGATGAGCTTGTCGGTGATGAGGCCAGGAAAGCGGCATTGTCGCTTGATCGTCGAGTCAGAACGGAAGCTGCGCTCGATGGACTTGGCCAGGAGGCGCGCAAGACTACGGGCAAGTCGGGCCAGGCAGTAAGAGCGGAAGCAGACGTTGTGGCTTCCAAGGCACGAGAGGTGGCAGGGCGATCCTTAAAAGCGGTCGAGTCGGAACTACGTGAGGTGTTGAGCGAGTTTCAACGAATCGATCTTGCAGAAATGCCAGACGAGGTTTTCGTTGAAACGAGAGATGAACTCGAAACCAAAGTATTGAAAGTCGCAGATGAACAGGCAACGTTGCTGCAGTCGGTCTTGGAGCAGCTTCTGGCCGTGGACTGAGGTGGTCGGGTCCATTTAGACAGTTTGAGGGCAAAGTTAAGATAGATTTCTCGTTGATTTCAAGCCCTCGCTTTCCTTCTTTCCCACCATCTTCATAATGTTTTCGCCCCCCTTCCGTGCGCAGGGAGCGTAGCGACCGGAGCGCGGAAGGGGGGCGGCGCCGAATCTTCACGCCGCGGCCTCCAGGCCTTCCGTCTTCCGATCTGCGAAATACGCCTCAGCCGGGGTCCGCCCGCCCAGCGCCAGATGCGGGCGCCGGTGATTGTAGTGGTCCAGCCAGGACGCGATCACCCGCCGCGCGTGATGGCCGCCGGTCAGTTCCTCAAGATACACCGACTCGTACTTCAGCGAACGCCACAGCCGTTCGATGAACCGGTTGTCGACCCAGCGGCCTTTGCCGTCCATGCTGATCTTCACGTCGCGGTCCAGCAGGGGGCGCAGATACGCCTCGCCGGTGAACTGGGCGCCCTGGTCCGTGTTCGAGATCCGGGGCGCGCCGTAGCGGTCGAGCGCCTCTTCCAGGGCGCTCACGCAAAAACCCGCCTCCAGCGTGTTGTCCAACTCCCAGGACAGCACGAACCGGCTCGCCCAGTCCATGACCGCCACCAAATACGAAAAGCCGCCCCGCATCGGTATGTAGGTGATGTCCGCGCATATCACCTCGCCGGGCGCGATCCGCTCCAAGTCGTTCAGCAGGTACGGGTAGATCTTGTGCCCGGGTTGCGCGCCCGAGGTGCGCGGACGCGGATACACCGTCCGCCAACGCACCTCGGCCATGAGCGACCGCGCCAGGTCCCGGCCCACGTCGTGGCCCGCGCGGCGCAGGTGCAGGCTCACGCGCCGCGTGCCGTAGTACGGAAACAACATGTACAACTCGTCAACCAGCCGCCGCAGAAGCAGCCGCTCCGCGTTCGGCGGCTTCGCTTCGTAGTACAGCGATGCCCGGCTCACGCCAGCCAGCTCGCACTTGCGCGACAGCGGCAAACTCCCGTCCGCCTTGATCAGCCTCACTTGCTCATCCCGCCCAAGCCCCGCGAACCCTTCAGAAAAAAATCCCGCTCCACCGTCAACTCGCCAATCCGCGCGTACAGTTGCTCGATCAAACGTCCAGACTCCGATTCCCCGACGCCTTTCCCTTGGCGGAAAACCTCCAGCAGTCCCTCGTGGGCCTCCGCCTTCCACTTGCTCACCTGGTTCGGATTGACATTGTGGCGCGACGCAACCACACGCAACGCATCGTCACCGCGCATCGCCTCCAATACCACCTTGCGCTTGAACTCCGCGCTGAATCTCCGCCTCTTCATCGGACAGCCTCCCAGTACTCGAAAACTACCTTAACAGACTGTCTAAATTTGGCCGACCACTTCTGACATAACGGGCGAAAGTTCCACAACTGAACAACTAATGGCAATCGAGCAGCGAAATCTTCTACTGGAGGAAGAAGCTGAAGCCGATGCGCAGTTAGCGCAATTGGGAATGGCGATCGAGATTATCAACCATGAATTCTCGGGAACGATACGAACCATCCGAAGGGGCCTGCGAAGACTAAAGGCGTGGGCGGATGTGAACGAAGGATTGGGCGAGTTGTACGACAGCATACGAGCAAGCTTCGATCATCTGGACAGCTACTTGACGCTGTTCACGCCGCTGCAACGGCGACTCTACAGAAAGGCAGTGGAAATTCGCGGCTCCGAGATTCGGGACTTTCTGGCGGAGTTGTTCCGTGCGCGAATGGCACGGCATAACGTTACATTGAAAGCGACACCGGCATTCATGGGCGCCAAAATCGTAGGCTTCCCGTCGAGCTTTTATCCTGTCTTCGTGAACTTGGTGGACAACGCCATATTCTGGTTATCGCAACAAAATCCAGAAAAGGGTAAGCGGAAAATTACTCTGGACGATAAAGAAGGCACGCTGCTTGTCTCAGACAACGGGCCGGGGGTCGATGTTCGCGACCGGGAGGCAATTTTCGAGTTCGGATTCAGCCGAAAACCCGGAGGACGAGGAATGGGTTTGCATATAGGACGAGAAACTTTGCGCCGAGTTGGATTCGAATTGCGGCTGATCGATAGCGATCAAGGTGCGATGTTTGGCGTTGTGCCGACTAAGGATTCATAGGAGAACGGGATGAGTTTAGGAGACGAGTTTGGAACTCGGAGCCACACGTTGGCGCAGCGTTTTCTCCAGACCGCGGTCGTTGTCGATGACGAAGCCTACCCGGCCCTGAATGGTGACGATGGGCCAAAGGCCGGGATAGTGGCGCCAGGCAGAGGCACTAGTGCATCGCGCCATGAAAAGCGCAATCCGGCTGGTCGTGGGCCGAGTCACGATCTGGATGCGGGTTTGCTCGTTGGTTCGTTCTCCAAGCTTGGGATTATCTGTGGAGTTGTCGGTCCAGAAGATGCGGCAATGGAAACGATGAGGCAAGCCGATATCGTGATTCTCGATTGGCGCCTGCAAGAAGATGACCCAGACTGCGCTCTGAACTTGCTGCGAGATTTGCTGACTGGAGAAGCAGACCGGAACTCGCTTCGGCTCGTGGCGATTTATACTGGGGAGCAGGGATTGCAGGATATTGGTGCAACAATCTGCGCTGAACTGAGGAGACAGGGTCTTAAGCCGGAAGAGAATGAGACCAAAACGGAAATTCAATATCAGCATGGTCGGGTAGTTCTCTACGCAAAGTCCGATGTGAATCTGGCTTCACCGCTGATTGAACGGAGCTTTGCGGAAGAAAACCTTCCCGGACGACTGGTTGAGGACTTCACCCATATGACCGAGGGTCTGCTTCCCGGCATCGCTCTTACCTCATTGACCGCGGTGCGAGAAGGAGCGCACAAAGTATTGGACCGATTCTGCGCGGAACTTGATCCTGCGTTTCTTGCCCATATGGCCTGTCTCTCCTGTCCAGAAGAGGCGGAGCGTCAGATTGTTTCCCATATCGCAGAGGAACTCCGCGGACTCGCTGACGAGGCCGTTGCTGCGGAATCTCCCGCAGGCAAGCAAGCGGCAGAGCGTTGGATACAAAGCGATGGAAGGGACTGCTTTGAGTTTGGTCCTAAACGACTCAATTCGGCAAAGACGAAACAGTTGGTGACCAGGGGTCTGGAAGCAATTACAGAGTTCTCGAATTCCTTTAAGAAAAAGGCTTTTGAATTTCTCTCCGCAGGCTTCGCTCAGCCCGGGATTGTTGGCGTAGACGAGCGATTGGCTTGGATCATGAGTTTTCGCACTCTTTACAACGCGCCTGCGCCCACATTGTGGCTGGGGTCTATTGTCACAATGCAGCAAGATGGTAAACCAAGGCATCTGATTTGCATGAGTCCCCGGTGCGACAGCATAAGACTGAATGAGGAGACTTCGTTCATTTTTCTGCCGCTGGTTGAGCCGGAGAATAAATGGGGGACCCAGCTCGTCATTAAGCTCGGCAGCGATTTTTGCAGGATGAGCGTACTGATTGAGTCTGCCTCATTGGTCCTTCGAAATTTCAATCCATCGGAAGGCAGACATGAGGTTGTTGGAATCAAGCGAGAATCCGATGACAAATTTGAAGATGATAAATTCGAATTTGCGGACACTGACGGCGAACGCTATGAATGGCGAGGCGAACTCAAGGCCGAATATGCTCAGCGGATTGCACAGAACTTTGCTGCGATGCTGTCCCGTCAGGCCATTGACGAATCTGAATGGCTCAGAGGAATGGCAAAGAAATGATGCAGATTCCTGGGCGTGTCTGATTTATGCGGCGGACAGAAGTGGAACAACGATGAGTCTGTCCAATACAGCAATGGAGGGGTTGAACGAGCATTGGGCGGTCGTAGCCATCGGTGTCGATGAGCTTGAACGTGCGGACATTGCCCTTCAAAAACGCCTTGCACGGCGGGCGGCAGGAAAGCAGATCGATTTCTCTCTTGCGGAGAACGCGGAAGATGAATCCTTCCTAAGGCGCGTAGCGCTCGCCTTTGAGTTGGCGGCCATCGAAGGGCTCGACAAGTTGGGTCGTCTGAATGGGGAGAACCGGAAATTGCGGGATCAGTCCGTTGCGGCTTCGTCCCGAGCTTTCGACATTCGCCGCCACCTTCCTGTCCCAGAAGAAACCCATGATCGCCTGTTCTTCGTACTTCAACTCTCTGCGATTGCCTATTGCGGCGATCGATGGTCCGACCTGCGGCGTTGGTATCAGGAACGGGGAGAAGCCTTGCAGGTGCCGAGTGTAGCGGGCACAGGATGGGATCACAGACTCCTGAGCGGACTGTTCGATTGCTGGTTCCGGCTTTTCCGCAAACGGGACCGGGACGATCTTGATCGCATCGGTGAGATCATAGCCAGCTTACGGAACGATCAGCGCTTACACGAATCGCGTCATCTTCAAATTGGTTCGAAAGCAGTGGACCTCGCATTCGCTCTACGACTGGCGGCGTTGTACAACTGGGCGAAGGGCACGGAGACGCTCGCAGCTTACATCTTGCAAGGGGAGCCCGGCGATCCGTTCGGCACACTGGACAAACACTTTGAGGCGGGGATCAAAGCGGCGGGCACATCGGGAGACGCGCAGCTCGAAGCGGTGCTGCGCTGGCTGTACGCAACGGCGCGCATCATGGTAACGAATTCACCGCAATGGATGAAGCGGGCGGTCAAGTCGCATACATAGAAATTCGTGTGCGATCCTCGTCCAGCCCATGGGCCGGAGTTGCTACTCGAACACTTCCCCGTTGGCGCGGGCTATTTCCATGTAGGCTTCCTTGAAGCCCGGCAACAGGTAGCCTTCGCTGATCAGTTTGTCGGTGGCGGATTCGTATTTTTGCAGGTAGTCGTCGAAGGACTGGTACAGGCCCGCCACCGAGTTGCGGAGGTCGCCGGATTGAACCGCAGCGGCGGTATTGGCCGGGAACGGGATGTAGCCGCCGGCCAGCCGCGCCAGGGAGCGCTCGGCGCCCGATTCGGGGGAGCGCAGGTTCCATGGGGTGAAAGTCGCCAGGGGGACCGCGGTCAGGGGCGGCAGCACGGTGCTTTCGGGGAAGTCGTTGTTGTCGGAATTAACCGCTGGCGCCATCGCTCCGTACAGGTGGTCGGAAGACTCGGGATGCCGGTCGACGATGCGTTCGCTGTTCCAGCGCGGGCCGTAGTCGGCATGGGCCGGACGGTAGAGCGCCTCAGGATGATTCACCCCGCGCAACGGGGTCCAGACCGCGCGATTTATGCGACCGTCGACGTGGGAAGGCGCCAGCGTGCCGTCGGCGATGCGCGGATAACGTGATTCGGGCGGCTCCTCGCCCTCCGCCACCCAGTGGTACATGGCGACGAGCAGGGAATCGGCTATCGGCGCCCACATGTTCGGATTCCTCGGCAATTGCGTATTGGCGTCTTCGCGCGGCGTTCCATTGCGCGAACCGTGCTCGGAGCCGCCGATGGTGTAGAAACGCACGTTCGGCGGGATGTAGGCGTCTTCGCTGCCGTCGGGTGTGGTATGCGGCAGCGAGCCCGCGCGCACCCAGTATTCGTTTGAAGTCTGGACGTGAAAGACCATCGGCACAGTGCCGCTGGCCCTGGCGCGGCGCAGGATGCCGTCGTTGCGGCCGGTCCATGGGTCGGTGCTTTCACCATAAGTGAAGGGGAACAGGTCGTTGGGGTACAGGTGATTGGAATGCTGGCCGTTAGTGCGGGTGGGCATGGCGAAGCGGAGGTTGAACATGCCGTAGCCGCTGCCGGCTATCACCGGAATGACGCCGTCGAAGACCTTGCGTGATTCGAGGTCGGCGTTGAAACCGTCGTACATGAATTGCCGCAACAGCCGCCCGCTCTGGGAATTGCCCCAGGCCACAGTGTGTTCGATGTCGACCAGGCCGAGTTGCGCCAGTTGCTCCTCGCCTTCACCGCCATACCGCATGAGTGATACGAGATCGCGGATTGCCGCCATACCGGCGCCCGCCAGCACCGGGTCGAGGGCCTCGAAAATCAACTCGTAGATCATGCCGGGCTCGAAGCCGCCGTCGAGCGCGAGGTTTACGATGGGCTGGCTGCTTTCCGGCTCGTCGACGACCGACAACTCGAAACTCGAGCGTTCGATCGGGATGCGCGCATCGGCCTGGTATTGCCGCCGGTTCAGGCTTGCCTCGCGCAGGCCGCGCTCGGTCGGCGCATAGGCCAGATGTCCGCCGCCGGCGATGTTGACCTCGTCTGCCGGGCTATTGACGGAAACTTCGTAGCGAACGTCGCCGGTAATTGGATCGTCTGCCGAGCCGACGACCGGCGCGTGCAGACGCAGGCGACCTGGCCCCGGCGTGATCTCGTTGATCCAGCCGGTGACGAGATATGTAAAACCGAGGCCTGCCAGCGGATGATCGAAGGAAATTTCCGGCGCGACGCGCGAGCCGCCGCGGTTATTGACGTTGTACAACAGGCCGCCGTTGGCGATGTCCGCCGAGGGCGCCAGCACCCTGAAGTCGGCGGAATACTCGACCATGCCTTCGCCGTTGCGCGGCGCGTAGGCGATGTCGGCGATCATGGCGTTGGCCTTATGATCCGGGTCCAGGCTCAGGTAAAGCACGCCTTCGATCACATCGTAAGTGAAATCGTGTCCTGCGCTCGAAAGCGTTTCGCGGCTGGTGATCTCGATACGGTCGACACCGGCGAAAGTTATCGACGGCAACAGCAGGAAAAGGAAAACAAGCAGTCGCGGCAGACTCGTCATGGCGGTCACTCCACAGTATTCGGAAGAGAATCGGTAGAACGGCCCGATCATTTCAAAGCCGGATTGTCTGGTCAAGGCTGGGCCGGGTGGTGTGTAGCGAACAAATAAAGTGTCCGGTTTTAGAACACGTAAAGTGTCCGGTCGTACAGTGGTTGTTTTTCGAGGCGACCGGGAGGCTGTATGGGCGTGGCGCGACGGAAACAGGACCGGAGGTTGGCAGTGTTCGAAGACACGTATTCGATGTGGACGGAGCGTCGTTTGACGCAGGCGCGGGCGGCGGCGTTGCTTGGGGTTTGCGAGAGGACGTTCCGGCGCTGGGTGGACAGGTATCGGGAAGAAGAGTCGGAGGGGGCGGCGTGGAAGCCTTGCGGGACCGCCGCGTTTCGCGCGCTTCGCACCTTGCGGCGCCGGTGGACGAGGTGATGCGGATGGTGGACGAGTACCGCACGCGGTATTGCGGCTGGAACGTGCGGCATTACTACACACGGTACCGTCGGGGCGGCGGGGAGCGCAGTTGCAACTGGGTGCGGACGAAGTTGCGGGAAGCGGGCGCGGTGCCGCGGGGCAAGGGCCGGGGCAAGCACCGCAAGCGTCGCGAGCCGGCGCCCTGCGCCGGGATGATGCTGCACCAGGACGGCAGCGCGCACGAGTGGACGCCGGGGGTGAAGTGGGATCTGATCGTGACGATGGACGACGCCACCAACGAGCATTACTCGATGTTCTTCTGCGAAGAGGAGGGTCTGTGGAGCAGTTTCCGGGGCATGCGTGAAGTCATTGCGTCCCGAGGCCTTTGCTGTTCGCTGTACACCGACCGGGGCTCGCATTGCTGGACGACTCCGGAGGCCGGGGGCAAGGTGGACAAGGAGCGGCTGACGCAGTTCGGGCGGGCGATGATGCGGGACCTGGGCATCGACATGATCCCGGCGTATTCGCCGGAGGCGCGGGGCCGTTCGGAGCGGGCGTTCCGGACGCACCGGGACCGGCTGGTGAAGGAATTGGCGGAAGCGGGGATCACGGAGATGGCCGCGGCGAACCGGTACGTGCGAGAGACCTGCCTGCCGGCGTTCAACGCC
This sequence comes from Pseudomonadales bacterium, assembly GCA_963666325.1. Classification (GTDB taxonomy): domain Bacteria; phylum Pseudomonadota; class Gammaproteobacteria; order Pseudomonadales; family Pseudohongiellaceae; genus UBA9145. Next base: position 2,157,433 of record OY762706.1, on the reverse strand, counting down.
GAGTTCGCCCGTCCGCCGAAGGAGGACCGCGCGGCGTTCGTGCCGCTGGGTGCGGCCACGGACCCGGACGCGATCCTGTGCGAGCTGCACGAGCGGGCGGTCGGCCGGGACAACTGCGTCCAGTTCGAAGGGCTGAAGCTGCAGTTGCCGTCGGATCGGCATCGGCCGCATTACCGCAAGGCGCGGGTGAAGGTTCGTCGGCACATGGGCGGCAGGCTGTCGGTGTGGCACGGACCCCGGCTGCTGGGACGCTACGCCGCGGACGGGCAATACCTCGCGGAGGCGTTGGCCGATGCAGCCTGATCGGAGCGGCGCGGGCACTGCGCTACGGTCGCTACGCTCCCTCCGCGCCGTGCCCGCGGCAGGACCGAAATCCGCGTCGGGAAAGCGGACAGTTTATATGTTTTAAAACCGGACACTTCTATTTGTTTACAACATCCATTGCGCCTTACCCGGAACCACGCCCTGTCATGGGACACCCATGGCGGCCTGCATGTATAATCCGCGCGCACCCCGAAATTCTCCCCCCAATCCAGCGCGCCGCCAGGGCGACCTGCCGGAACACATCCCGGAACACCATGGACGAAGCCACGTCAGCGCTCGATAACATCCGCCCCGACCTCAGGGCCGCCATTCTCGGTCATGGTCTGCCCCTTGACTGGCCGGAAGCGGCCCGGCTCGAGGCGCGGCGGCTCGGAGGCAAGGTCAAACCCGCCGAGATCGCACACCGCCGCGATTTGCGCGAACTGCCCCTGGTGACCATCGACGGCGAGGACGCGAAGGACTTCGATGACGCGGTCTATGCCCGCCGCGAGGATTCGGGCGACTGGACCCTGTTCGTGGCGATCGCCGACGTTTCCCACTATGTCGCCGCGGGCGGCGCACTCGATCTGGAAGCGCGCGAGAGGGGCACTTCGGTGTATTTCCCGGATTTTGTCATTCCAATGTTGCCGGAAGAACTCTCGAACGAGTTGTGTTCGCTCAAGCCCCGGGTCGACCGTCTCGCTCTCGCCTGCGAAATGCGCATCGCCGCCGATGGCGAATTGATCGATTTCAGCTTTCATGAGGCGGTGATTCACTCCCACGCCCGGCTTACCTACAACCAGGTCGCGGCGATGACGCAGCCGGACGCGGACGATCGGCTGAAACGCAAGGCATTGCGGCGCTTTGAGCACTTGCGCGGGCATCTCGAAGAATTGCATGAGCTGTTCAGGGTCCTGAAGAAACACCGCGGCGCTTCCGGCTCCATAGAATTCGAAACCGTCGAAACGCGCATCGTGCTCGATGCCGGCGGGGCCGTCCGCGAAATCGTTCCCGTGGAGCGCAACGACGCGCACCGCATGATCGAGGAATGCATGCTTTGCGCGAACGTTGCGGCGGCGCGCCTGTTGCTGGAATCCGGCATGCCAGCCCTGTATCGCGTCCACCAGGGGCCCGACGAAGAAAAACTCGCCGATCTGCGCGAATACCTGCGCGGCCTCGGCCTGACGCTCAAGGGAGGCGGCGAACCGCGGCCCGCGGATTACCAGCGTCTGCTCCGCCAACTCGCCGGCCGGCCCGACCGCGCACTGCTGCAAACCCTGTTGATCCGTTCGCTTTCCCAGGCGGTCTACCAGCCGGAGAACATCGGCCATTTCGGTCTGAATTTCCCTAGGTACGCGCATTTTACATCGCCGATCCGGCGCTACCCGGACTTGCTCGTACATCGCGCAATTCGCTACCTGATTCGCAATCGGGCGCACGCCGCCGCCCGCGCCGCCGACGGCGTGCGGAAACTCTCCAGAGGAAAAGGCTATCCCTATAACAGCTTCGCCATGGAGGAACTCGGAGAACTTTGTTCCACCGCCGAGCGCCGGGCCGACGCCGCCGGCTACAAATCGGTGAACTGGCTCAAGTGCGAATACATGCGGGATCATCTCGGTGACGAATTCGACGGCATCGTCAGCGCCGTTACCGGTTTCGGCCTGTTCGTGCAGTTGAAGGATTTCTACATCGACGGCCTCGTGCACATCAGCAACCTGGGCAATGACTACTACCGACACGATCCGGTGCAGCATATTCTCGAAGGTGAACGCAAGGGGGTGATCTATCGGCTGGGCGATTTGGTCAAAGTCCAGGTAATCAGCGTTTTACCGGAAGAACAGAAGATCGAATTGCGCCTGGCGCAGGCAAAAGAAGAGGCCGATAGCGGCATTCCGGACGCAAGGCCCAAGCGCCCCGGCAAGCACCCGGACAAGCGAAAAGCCCGGCGCAACAATTTCCCCGGCCGCGCCGGAAAGCGAGCTCCAGGCGGCCAGGACCGCCACGGCCCGAAAGGCCGCAAACGAAGATGAACGATTTTCTCCAGGTGTACGGCCTGCATGCGGCGGCCGAAATTCTTGATCGTAATCCGTCCGCGGTAAGGGAATTATTGCTGCAGCGCGGCAGGACCGACCGGCGAATCAATTCCCTGCGCGAAAAGGCAGCGCAAAACAACGTTCCCTGCCGTGAACTCGAGCGGCGTGAACTCGACGGGCTCGCATCCGGGAAGCATCAGGGAGTCATCGCCGTCATCGGCGACGAAGCCCCCGCGCCATCCCTGGACGAACGCGGCCTGCTCGGGCTGCTGGCGGAGAAAGGCGCCGAGGCATTTCTGCTGATACTCGACTCCATCACCGATCCGCACAATCTCGGCGCCTGCCTGCGCAGCGCCGCTGCCGCCGGGGTCGATGCCGTGATCATTCCCGCCGACAAGTCCGTGAAGGTCAACGCCACCGTCCGCAAGATAGCGAGCGGCGCCGCCGAAACCGTTCCCGTGGTCACGGTAACCAATCTGGCGCGCTTCCTCGACCGGCTGAAACCAGCGGGAATCTGGGTCGCCGGCGCCGCCGAAGACGCGCCGACCGCCATTTTCGACCAGGACCTGGCCGGCCCCGTCGCTCTGGTGCTCGGCTCGGAAGGCAAGGGCATCCGCCGCCTGGTGCGGGGAAAATGCGATTACCTGGTAGCCATCCCGACCGGCGGCTCATTGAGCAGCCTGAACGTTTCCGTCGCCGCCGGAATCTGCCTGTTCGAAGTCGTACGGCAACGCCGCGCCCAGGCTTGAGGCTATTGCATCCCGCGGACGCTTTCACTAGAATGCGCGGACTTTGCGCGGAGCATGGCTTCGCGCCGCAAATCAACTCCTTGTCTTACCGTCGCGGTACCCGCTGGATGGAAGGCTGAATCCGAGAGGAGTCTTAATGAGACACTACGAAGTCGTATTCCTGGTGCACCCCGACCAGTCCGCGCAGGTGCCCGGCATGGTCGAGCGCTACACCCAGATCGTTACCGACAGCGGCGGCAAGGTCCACCGCACCGAGGACTGGGGCCGGCGCCAGCTTGCCTATCCGATCAACAAGATCCACAAGGCGCATTACATCCTGCTGAACATTGAATGCGGCCGCGAAGCGCTGACGGAACTGGGCACTCTGTTCCGTTACAACGACGCGGTCATTCGCGACCTGTTCATCAAGAGACAGGAAGCTGTTTCCGAGGAATCACTTATCCTGAAGGGGGAACGCGAATCGCGCGAACGCAAGGTGAGGGCCGAGCAGCGGCGCAAGTTGCGAGACCAGGAAATCGCCGAGCAGGAGTCGGCGAAAGCCGAATCCGAACCGGTAACGGAAACGCCGGAAGCCGCTAAAGACGCGGCCCCGGAAGAGGAGCCGGCAGCCGAAGCGCCGGATGAGGCGCAAGCAGCCGAACAGGAAGAGCCGGCGGCGGAGGCGGTCGAGACGGTGACCCCCGCGGAAGCGGAAGAGAAACCCGCGAAGAAGCCTGCAAGGAAAACAACGAAGAAACCCACGAAGAAAGCCGCGGAAGAATCCGCTGAGGAGACTGCAGAATGAGTCGATATTTCCGGCGGCGCAAGTTTTGCAAATTCACCGCCGAAGGCACAAAGGAGATCGATTACAAGGATCTGGAAACCTTGAAGGCGTATATCTCCGAAACCGGGAAGATTATTCCCAGCCGTATAACCGGCACCAAGGCGCGTTACCAGCGCCAATTGGCGACGGCGGTAAAGCGCGCGCGGTATCTGGCGCTGATACCATACACGGACAGCCACCAGGTATAGAAAATCATGTTGCGCGGCCTTGCCGAATTCGTGATGGCAGGACGCAGACAGGCAGTGTTGGCGATTGTCCTGCTCGGCCTGCCTCCACTGGTGAATCTGCTGACGCCGGCACTGGTGGCAATGGTCGGATTGCGCAAGGGCATGGCGGCGGGATCGTTTCTGTTGCTCTGGGCACTGGCGCCCGCGGGCTTCTGGCTGCTTATGGGCAATGCGTTCCCGCTGCTGGTGCTGTTCGGCGTCTTCGTGCTCGCGGGCGCTTTGCGGTCCACGGAGTCCTGGCAGAACGTGCTGTTTGCGGGAATCGGCGTCGGCGCGATGTTCGAGGGTTACCTGTACGCGCAGCCGGCCGCGCTTGATCTGGTGTTCGAGCAGTTGGAGTTGTACGTCCGGGCGAACAATCTGGAAGGCGTGCAACTCGATCAGTTGCGGCCGGTGATGACATCGTTTCTGGCCGCGTTCTACATGGTCTTGTCGGTAGCATTGCTGATGCTGGGACGATCGATGCAGGCGATGTTGTACAACCCGGGCGGATTCAGGGAAGAATTCCATGCCTTGAGGATCAGTCAGGCTGCAACGCTTGCCCTGGTCGGCATGATCTTGCTGGTCAACGTGGCGCCAGGATTGCCGGAGGCATGGATTTTTTTTCTGGCCGCGCCCTTCGCTTTCGCCGGTCTGGCCCTGGCCCACGGATTGGTGGCGCGGAAAAACGCATCGGTCATGTGGCTGGTAGCAATGTACATATTGTTGATCTTTCCGACCATGATGTATCTGCTCATCCTGGTGGCGATCGTCGATAGCTGGTATGACTTTCGCGGACGCTTGCCGAAAAGCAGTTGAGCGTAGCGGATCGAATTGAGGAAATTGCGATGAATATTATTCTGCTGGAAAAGATCGCCAAGCTCGGCGACATCGGCGAGGCCGTCAAGGTCAAATCCGGCTACGCCCGAAACTTCCTGTTTCCCATGGGCAAAGCCGTCCCGGCGACCAGGACGAATCTGGAAGAATTCGAGCAGCGGCGCACGGAATTGCTTGCCGCTCACAACGAGAAGATCGCCCGGGCGCAAAGCCGTGCGGAAAAACTGGCGGATCTGGCTATTGCCATCGAAGTCAACGCCAGCGAGGAAGGCCGCCTGTTCGGTTCGGTCACCGACCGTGACGTCGCCGAAGCAGCCAACGAGAAGGCCGGCAGCGACCTCGCAAAATCCGAAGTGATCCTTCCCGGCGGTTCGATTCGCCAATGCGGCGATTACGAAGTCATCGCCGACCTCGGCTTCGAAGTAACCGCGACATTCGCGGTATCGATCATCAACCGCGGCGCGCCGGAGCAATTCCTGGACGAAGAGGACGAGGCTGAAGCGGAAACGGAAGCAGCCGCGGACGAGGGAGAAGGCAAAGCTGAACCCGTAGCGGAACCCGAAGCCGAGATCGAAGCAGAAGCCGAAGCCCAGGCGGAAGCAGCCGCGAACGAAGAAGAGCCGGCGAAGGAATAGGCCGGCCGGGTTTCAGACAGCTTCCAGACTGCATCCACTCCACGAATCGCCGATTACCTTCAGGGATCGCCCTGCTGCCCTTCGTCTCCCGGCGGGTGAAAAAAGCGTACGAGTTCCTCGATTGCCTCGACGCGCACTTCCAGCGCGGCCATGCGCTCCCGCAATTGCGCGATGAGCTCTCCGTTCCGGTCGACTCGGACTGCCAGTTGTTCGATTCGTTCGCCATTCCGGTCGATTCTCTCAGAGAGCCGCTCAATGATATCGGCTGCGGTTGTGTCTGTATGCTCTATCGAGGCCCGATACAGCGCCCACCCGCCCCCGACAGTTACGACAAAGTGGCTAGGAGTCTGTCGGTTTTAGGATGTTGAATCCGCCGAGCAAGGCGGTCCTCAGTTGCATTTCATGTCAGCGGCCATAGGCCGCGCGATTCCCGATTTCGGTGGCTGGGGCGGTATGGTATCGCCCCCACATGCGTATTTGGCATGACAGCGTCGCCAATGTCCGCTCGCGGGCGGAAAACGGGGGGTGGAGCGCCTCAACGCAAGGCGTGCATCCGTTTCAGGTTCCACGCCAGACAGGCCAGTGTCCATTCTCCGCGCACCGCCTCCAGTCCGCGCAGATGGAAGCGCCGAAATCCCATCGTCTCCTTGACGACCCCGAACACCGTCTCCACGGTCGACTTGCGCCGCGCGTACAGCGCCCGGCCTTCCGGCGTCCGCAGCCGATGCGCCATGCGCGTCACCGCGTCCGCGTCCTCCGGACAGGGCGGCGGCGGCGCGGAACGCTCCGCCAGCGGCGGATTGTGCGCCGTGCGGCCCATGGCGATGTGCGGCGTCAACTTCGCCGCCTCGCAACGTTTCACGTTCTTCTTGCTGAAATACCCCGCGTCGGCCAACAGCCCGGTCGGCTTCCCCAGCGCCCCCGGCAACGCGCCCAGCGCCGCAAGCGCCGGTTCCACCTCGCGCTTGTCGTTGCCGCGGTCCACCACATCGACCGTCACCACCAGATGACTCTCGACATCCACCCCAGACTGCGCGTTATACGCCTGCTGGAATCCGTCCGCCGTCAGCATCACCCGCGATTCCGCGTCCGTCAGATTCACCTGGTCCTTCTCCCGCGGACCCGCCTCCGGCGCCTTCGGCTCTCGACCGCGGGGCTTGCGCCCCGTCGCCTTCTCCCGCTCCCGCCGCGCCGCAAGCTTCTCCTCGTATTCTTCCCGCTCCGCCGCATGGCGCTCCCGCGCCCGCCGCTCGATCTCCGCCTGCGCCGCCTCGATCACCGCAAGACGGCCCTCGCGCCGCTTCAACTCCTCCGGCACGTCCAGCCCGGGCTCCGCTTCGTCCGCCCGCGCCGCACAATCAAGCAACTCCGCCACCTCGCCGCGCAACTGATCCTCAAGACGCTTCGCATGCCCCCAACTCAGCGCCTTGTGCTTGCTCGCGTTCGCACGAACCTTCGTCCCGTCCAGACTCACGTTGCCCAACCGCAACAACCCCATCTCCCGCGCAAGCGAAAGAATCTGCACGAACAACCCCTGCAACTCCCCCAGAAATCGCTTGCGGAAACCCGCGATCGTGTCGTGGTCCGGGTGCGTGTTCGCCGCAATAAAACGGAAAGCCACCGAATCGTAGGTCGCACGCTCCAGCTTGCGGCTCGAAAACACCCCCGTCGCGTAACCGTAAAACAACAGCCCCAGCAACACCGACGGATGATACGGATCCTTCCCGCCCCCACCGTACCGGCGCTCCAGAGCGCCAAGGTCCAGACGGTCCACAATCTCAACCACGAAACGCGCCAGATGATCCTCCGGCAGCCAGTCCTGCACCGACGGCGGCAAAAGATACAGCGTGTCCCGGTCCACTGGGCGAAACTTCGATGACATCGGATAAGCACCCCGCTACAATCTGAATACGATTCTACCTCAATCTAAATCCGACAGACTCCTAGTGACAATAATCAGAATCGTAACTGCGATCCGGTGAGGAAGTTCGGGCGTTTGCATCTGCATCCTTGAGGTCTCCTGGACAAAGGTTTGCTATCCGTGCCCTTTTATATAGAACAGGTTGCCCGAAAAAGACAAGTATTCGGCGAAATCAGTGTAGAGAGCACATAATCTGTCCGGTCTTGTAGCACAAGGTTTGTCCGGTTCTCATCGGATGCGGGAGGAAGCATCTGATGAGACGAACAGCCTGGTTGCAGGAGACGCGAATGGAACGTTTTGAGGAAGCCTTTGGGGCGTGGACGGAGAGTCGGCTGACGCAGGAAGAAGCGGCGCGGCTGCTCGGGGTATGTGAGCGCACGTTTCGGCGCTGGATCGACCGGTATGAGGAAGCGGGCCTGGACGGATTGATCGACAAGCGCTTGTCGCAAGCATCGAACCGTCGCGCGCCGGTGGACGAGGTGATGGCGCTGGTGGATCGCTACCGGAATCGTCACCGGGGTTGGAACGTGCGGCATTTTCATACCTGGTACCGGCGCGATGGCGGGACGCGCAGCTACACTTGGGTGAAGAGCGCCTTGCAGACGGCGGGCCTGGTGGCGCGGGCGCCACGCCGCGGTGCGCATCGCAAGCGGCGGGAGGCGGCGCCGTGGCCGGGCATGCTGTTGCACCAGGACGGCAGTCGCCATGAATGGGCGCCGGGTCGGATGTGGGATCTGATCGTGACGATGGACGACGCCACCAACGAGCATTACTCGATGTTCTTCTGCGCGGAGGAAGGCACATGGAGCAGCTTTCGCGGCATCCGCGAGGTGATTGACGCGCGCGGCCTGTTCTGTTCGTTGTACACCGACCGCGGCAGTCATTATTGGCACACGCCGACGGCGGGCGGCAAGGTGGACAAGGGCAATCCGACACAGTTTGGACGGGCCATGAGGCAACTGGGCATCGAGATGATTCCGGCATACTCGCCGGAGGCGCGGGGCCGGTCGGAGCGAGCGTTCAAGACGCACCAGGACCGGCTGGTGAAGGAGTTGGCGCTGGCGGGGATCGCGGAGATGGATGCGGCGAACCGGTACTTGCGGGAGACGTACCTGCCGGCTTTCAACGCGGAGTTCGGGCGGCCGCCGCGGGAGGAAGGGTCCGCCTTCGTGGCCTGCGGCGACGTCGAGCGGCTGGACGAGATTCTGTGCGAGCACCATGAGCGGGTCGTCGGGCACGACAACTGCGTACGCTTTCGTCGAAAGGTGCTGCAGATTCCGCCGGATCGGTACCGTTGTCACTATGTGAAGGCGACAGTCAAGGTCTTGCAGTATCCGGATGGGTGCGTCGCGATCCGCCACGGCCCGCGCGAACTGGCGCGATACGACTCCCAGGGTGAACTATTGACGGAGAATTTACGGACCGCCGCGTAGGATCGCGGCGGCGGCCAGCGTCTGGCGGGCCTTTACGGGCTACGCCCTCCAAGGCCCGCCAGACGCCAAAAACAAACCGGACAGATCATTTGCTACAGAACCGGACATTTCTATTTGCTCTTAACAGTATTCGGCGAAATCAGATTACAAGCCACCCAGTGTTTTTTCTTGAAGGTCTCGCTGGTCAAGTTTTGGTCAAGTTTTGGTTCTTGCATGTCAGGCAGAATTGTAGTTACATACCTACATTTCGAGCGAGGTTCTACCATGGCCATCTCAACCGTTACCAGCCGCGAACTCAATCAGGACGTAGGACGCGCAAAGAAGGCCGCAAAATCGGGGCCGGTCTTCATCACCAACCGCGGCAAGCCCGCGCATGTGCTGTTGAGCATCGAGGACTATCGGCACCTCGCCGGTCGGCAGCGGAGCCTGGCGGATGTGCTGTCCAGGCCTGGCCTTAGCGACATTGAATTCGAGCCCCCGCGCGTGCGGCTAGGACTACACTCATCGGATTTGTCCTGATGTTCCTGCTGGACACCAACGTACTCTCCGAGTTGCGCAAGCTCGGAGACGGCAGGGCGGACGCCCGCGTCACTGCATGGGTTTCGGAGAGGGAAGCGATAAGCTTCTATCTCTCCGCGCTGACTCTCATGGAACTCGAGATCGGCATCCTCCGCATGGAACGGCGCGACGCATTGCAAGGAGAGAGATTGCGGACCTGGATGGACCGTCATGTGCTGCCCGAGTTCCTGGAGCGCACACTTCCAGTCGATTCCGCTGTCGCCCTGAAATGCGCCAAGTTGCATGTGCCCGATCCACGATCCGAGCGCGATGCGCTGATTGCCGCTACGGCCATCGTGCACGGGATGACGGTCGTCACCGGAAACGTTGCCGACTTCGAAAACACGGCCGTGAAGGTAATCAATCCGTGGGCAGTGGGATGAGCTAGCAGCAGGTGTCGACTTTCTCTTTGCCGGAAGACATTCAGGGATTCTGCTGCAACTCGCCCTCGGGTGGATGAAAGAAGCGAACCACGTCTTCCACCGCCCCGATGCGTACTTCCACCGCGGCCATGCGCTCCCGCAATTGCGCGATGAGTTCTCCATTCCGGTCGATACGTTCGCCAAGCTCTTCGGTTCGTTGACCGTTCGCGTCGAATTTCGGTTCGAGCCTCTCCACGATCCGTGTCACGGTAGACTCCGCGGTCGCATTCATATGCGATATCGCGGCTTGGTACAGGGCCCACCCGCCTGAGGCGGTCAGGACGAAGAAGCCAGTGTGAGTGAGCAGAATCGTGATTATGATCCGGTGAGGCAGTTCGGGCATTTGCATCTGCATCCTTGAGGTCTCCTGGGCAAGGGGTTGCTTTCCATGCCCTTTTATATAGAACGGGTAGCCCGAAAATGGCAAGTTTTCGGCGAAATCAGCAGCAACTCCCATTTTCATGACTAGCGAAAGCCGTCATTACGTCCAGATATGACGCAGTGGGCGAGTAGCCTACGGGAAAAGCAAATTCCGGGTTTGAAGCGGATAGTGCCCCTCATGTCGTTCTTGATGCAGGTCGAAGACGTGTTTTCGATACCGGGCCGTGGCACGGTGGTGACTGGAATGATCCAGCATGGAGCAATATGGGCTGGCGATAAGGTCCAGATCGTCGGCCTCCGGGGAACGGCGCGGGCCACATGCATCGGCGTGGAATCGTTTCGAAAGCGACTTGATGAAGGTCGTGCCGGGCAAAACGTCGGAGTCTACCTTGGTGGCATCGGTCGGGATGACATAGAACGCGGACAGGTGTTGGTCAAACCCGGCTCGATCAGACCCTGGTACAGGTTTGAGGCATTGGTGCAATTCTTGTCCGAAGAAGAGGGAGGACGGAAACTGCCGTATTTCGCTGGAGACCGACTTCAATTTGGATTTGGTACGGCGACTGTAGCCGGTCATCTTGTTTTCCCGGGAGAGATGGGAATGGTTATCCCCGGCGATCGCGAAAAACTGGAAGTGGAACTGGAACTGCCGGTTGCGCTGGAGGTGCGTTCGCGCTTCTGGATCGGAGATTGGAGATCTCTGGGAAGCGGCGAGGTAACAAGGCTAATCGAGTAATGGTGACACATGCGCACCGCAAGGATTCGAGTAAGAAGTGCTTTATTTGCCAGGGGGGTATAATCCCCGCGGCCGCGGCGGGTTGTGCGTTTTTCCCTGACAATTGAGGGATAAAGTAGGAGTAATTATGAGACTTTTCAGCTACAAGATTAAACATGATACTGGCTTTGCGCCGAATCCGTTTGGCGCAACCCTGACACTGGCCACCTGTAAGCCGGGTATGCGCAAGTCAAAGCGTGAAGGGGACTGGATTGCCGGATTCACGTCCAAAGCACTGAATGGAGATGCCAAAGGTTCAGAACGATTGATCTATCTGATGAAGGTGGATAAGAAGCTGCTTTTCCGGGATTACTTTGCCGATGAACGATTCAAGGACAAGATCCCGAACATGAATGCCAAAGGTGCGCAGGCGAAAGCTGGCGACAACATATACAAGCCTCGCTCTGATCAGATGAATGCTATTGGACCTGTAGACTTTGAACAGATTGAGAACCCAAATCACAAACAGCACGATGTAAGTCGTGATCTTTCCGGAAAATTCGTGCTAGTCGCCGATGAATTCTATTATTTTGGTCGAAATGCCATTGAGTTGCCGGGCGATGTCCGCCCCAAAGTGCCGCCAGGAATGAGTCGCTATGGTGTTTTGACTCACGATGCAACGAAGGTAAAAAAATTTATTGAGCATGTACGCAGATTTGGCAAGGGCTGCCATGGCCTTCCACATAAATGGTCGTAGTGATTGGAGGGGGAGGGGATGAAACTAATCCTGAGCCGCAAGGGATTTGATTCCAGCAGTGGCGGCTGCCCAAGCCCGGTGTTTCCCGACGGCGCCATGTTGTCGCTGCCGATTCCTGACAAGAGTTCTGACATCAGGTATTCCGCTCTCGCTCGGGGAGAAACAAACCTGGGGCAGCTTGTGGCCGACCTTACCTGTGCAGAGAAACGACGTAATCATTTCGCCCATCTAGATCCTGACCTGGATCCCGACGCTTTGCTCCGCGCTCCCGGCTGGCGGCCACTATTGGGGCAAACCGGAAGAGCCCAAGGGCACTTGCGTAAACAGAAGGTGGGCGCTGGCAGTTTATTCCTATTTTTTGGATTGTATCGGCGGGTCGAAAAGAACAACGGCAAATGGCGCTTCGTCAAGAGTTCGAGGCAAGAGCACGTGCTATGGGGCTGGCTCCAGGTCGGCGCTGTGTACAAGGTGCAGCAACTAAGCCAAGGCGAACTGGATTGGGCCGAATATCATCCTCATTTCCGAGGGGAGCGTGGGCCAGAAAATACGCTTTACGAGGCTACGGACAATCTTCGGATAAATGGAAAATCGCTGGATATTCCGGGTGCCGGAATTTTCTCCCGTTACAACGAACGCCTCGTGCTGACCGAACCGGAACCCAATCGGTACGCCAGTAAATGGCAACTCCCGTCCTCGTTCTTTCCGTCTCCCGGGAAACCGCCATTGAGCCATTTTCCCAACCTGAAAAATTGGCGATTATCCGAAGCAGGTGACTATTGCCTGGTGAGCAGGCGCGGTCCAGGCCAAGAGTTCGTTCTGGACCTCGAACACTATCCGAAGGTAATGGACTGGCTGGAAGTTGTGCTGACGCTCGCACCCGCTCATCAACTCTGAAACTCGTTGCGGGAGCGGTACGCTCCCGGTCCCGCAACGTTCCCAGCGCCGCTAGCCGAGGAAACCGATCGATTTCGGGCGATTCGGCTTGACCTCGCATTCGGCCCGCAGCATGGCCGCCAGCGTGTCGGGTTCACGCAGGCAGCCGAGTACATCGGCTTTCTTGCGCACTACCGCAAAGTCTCCGGGCGTCAGCGCCGAAATCAGATTCAACCCGGCCGGCGGTTCCAGCGAGAAGAACTTTTCGAAGGCGAGACGAGTCTGTTCTGCGGTCAGATAATCCAGCGCGATCTTGAAGGTGAAGCGGCGCAGGGTCGCCTGATCGAGCCGGTCGATAAAGTTCGTCGTGCATGCGAACGGCAGCGGGTGGATTTCCATCCAGGTCAGCATCTCGTTGACCTGGCTGACTTCCCAGCTTTTTTCCGCAAGCCGGCGATCCGACAACAGCGAATCCGCCTCGTCGAAGATCAGAAAGGCTTTCGAATCGCGCGCTTCGGCAAAGGCGGCGGCGATAAGCTTTTCGGTCTCACCCACCCACATGGACATCAGATCCGACGCGCGCTTGTGCAAAACCTCAAGCCCCAGCCGTTCCGCCAGGTATCGGACGAACGCGCTCTTGCCGGTTCCCGGTGGTCCTTGCAGACACAGTGAAAAGTCGCGTCTGGCGGTGGACACGATGCGGCCCGCGAGCGACTCGGGGTCGGTGTCGGCTTGAATCAAGCCCAGTTCAAACCCGGCGGGAGATTTCTGGCGCGGCTTTTCGCCCGACAGCAATTTCGACAGGCTGCGAACGCCGGCCCGGACCGTTTCCAGGTTGCCGTCGCCGATGCGCGCCGCCGCGGTGGCGCCCGCCGCCACCGCCGGCGTGGTCTCGAACTCGCGGGCCAGTTCCTGAATTTCATCGGGGGTGGCGGCTATTCGATTCTTTTCAAGCTGCCGCGCCCATACGCGCGCTCTGATATTCGCGCCCGGCGGGCGCAGCTCCAGGGCGAACATCATGCGCCGGAGAATGGCGGGGCTGACCGAGCCGGCATTGTTCATGGTCCAGAGCACCGGAACCGGCGTTTCTTCCAGCAGCCGATGCATGAACACTTTTGAATCGCCCTGGCGTTGGCCCGACCCCATTATCCCGACTCCGCCGAAAAGCGCCGCAATGTTGGAATCTTCGCCAAGCAGATCTTCCATTTCATCGAACAACAGCAGTGAATTGCCGTCGCGCGCGAGCAACCGCTGGGCGAAGATCAACTCCTGCTGTCTTTCTTCGCGGGTCGGTTCCATACCATCGTCATCGGCTTCGCCGATGGCGTACAGCCTGGTCTCCAGTTGCCGCGCCAGAACCTTGCAGAACTCGGTCTTGCCGGTTCCCGGCGGACCGTAGAGCAAGATGTTGACGCCTTTCGCGCTATCGCTCAGCGCTCCCTTGAGCAAGTCCGCGATGTGGTCCCTGCACTTGGCGACGTGATCGAAATCGTTCCATTCCAGGTCGCTCGGCATTGCAGCTCGGAGCAGCAATTGCTTGACGTCCGAGCATTTGCTATCCGGTTTGGTGAGTTTGTGCAGCCAGCGCGGAATGCCCAGATCTCCGTCATCGTCGATCGTCACCAATCCCGACCTCACCAGCGGCGACTGCCGCTCCAGACTTGTGGAGAGGGATTTTCGCCGGCGGCCGAGTGGCATCGTCAGCGCGACGCCAGCCAACGTCAATGGCCCCACTTTTATCCCCGTGCGGAAGACAGCGTCGATCAGGGAATCGATCGCGTCACAGGTCGCGTACCGCAGCAACAACTCAAGAATTTCACGGTCCACGTTACTCAAGCCGACGACTTTCTGCAGTTCGCGCAGCCTCTTGGCCGTCGGGTCAGGCTTCGGCGCGCTCGGCGCAAGGCTGGCGAGCGCGATTTCCCGGGCAAGCTCGAAAGTCTTGGGGGAAACAGACTTGACCTGGCCCTCCTTTCGTTTCTCGGACTCCTCCCACCGCTGCTGTAACCGCCGCTGCAGGACGGTTACCGCACCGCGCTCCGATTTCGCGGGCGCTCCGTCGACATACTTGTAGTCATACCAGTCTTCCACCAGCCATTTAACGAAATCCGGCGTAATGGACGACCAGGAATGAAGCGAGCGAGCTATATTGGCCAGATAAGTGTTCAACAAATGGTTTTCGTATGGGTTCAGCATGATTGATTCCTCGTGGTTGGGGCTCCGGGCGAACCCGTTTCGGTTCGCCTGGAAGCGTGGATGCGAGGAACACAGGATTTAGCGTCCTGTAAAGGCTTCGTTGTTACAATTTGTTGAAATTGGCCCCAACTGGCCCGCTACTTGTTGTCGTCTTCTCGATGGTGATTTGCCAGGCCCTCGCACATCTGCGCCATCTGTCGGCGCAGCCTGGCCGGCTTCACGATTTGCACGCTGTCGCCCCAGGTCACGAGGTGCCAGCACATTTCGCTTAGACCGCCTGCCTCGAAGCGCACGGTTAACGTGCCGCCTTCATGCCGTTCGATGGACTGGTCCGGGTGGAAATGGAAAGAAGCCGCGTCGGACGCGGCAACCTCGTTGAACAGCAACTCTACCTGTGCGGACTCCTCCTGAAACGTACCGAACGAGCGGCGGGCGAAGGCTTGCAGATCGAATTCAGGGTCGCGCTCGAACAAATTGCCGGTCAGGTGGATCTCGCCTATATTACTGATTCGCCAAAGGCGCGAATCTGTAAATCTGGCGTGCTTTCCGACCAGGAATGGGCGGTTTCCGTAGAGAAGTCCATATGGTTCGACTTTCTGAATACTGCTCTTGCCGGAATGCAGCCCGACATAGGAAAATTCCACCATGCGTCCTCTGAGGATCGCTTCGCGCAAATGCGCAAGCAGGTCTGGGTCGATCGGATGTCGCGGGCCGGGACGCATCGCCAGACCCTCGGCTTGCACCAGCATTTCCAGATCCGAGTCGATACGCTCCAGACTCTCCCGGCGCTGCATGGCGCGCAGTTTGGCGTCGATGTCCGTCAGGCGTCTCGCCAGATCATCGAGCCCGGCATGACGCAAGGCTTCAGTGGCAGTGGTGAGAGAAGCCAGATTCTCTCCGGAAACGCGAACAAGACGGCTCAATGCGTCGGATTGCAGCCGCCAATGCAGTTTCTGGTCCCCAGTCTCAACGGTATCAAGGGGACCAAACGTCGCTTCCACGGCATCACGCATGCGCTCGGCGGTCCGCCGGCTGACCGATAATTCCTCCTGCATCTCATCGATTGTGATGCCGCCGCGCGCGGCTTGCAGACGAATCGCCAATTCCAGGACGTCTTTCACGCGTTCGTAGCGCATTGTCGATTTCTCCTTTTCTCGCATCTCTTCAATCTCCAGCTTCCGCTAGCCAAGGAATCCGATCACCTTGGGAAGATTTGGCTTGATCTCGCATTCGGCGCTCAGCATACCAGTCAGTGCATCGGGCTCCTGCAGGCAGCCGAGGATTTCGGCTTTTCGGTGAACCACGGCGAAGTCGCCTGGAGTCAAGGCCGTAATCAGATCCAATTCGACCGGCGGCTCGAGCGAGAAGAACTTGCCAAATGCGAATCGGGCCTGTTCCGCAGTCAGGTAATCCAGTGCAATCTTGAAGGTGAAGCGTCGCAGGGTCGCCTCGTCAAGCCGGTCGACAAAGTTTGTAGTGCAGGCGAAAGGCAGCGGGTGGCTTTCCATCCAGGTCAGCATCTCGTTGACTTGACTGACTTCCCAGCTTCTGTGGGCCTTGCGGCGATCCGACAACAGCGAATCCGCCTCGTCGAAGACCAGAAACGCTTCCGTATCGCGCGCTTCGTCAAATGCATTTGCGATGAGTTTTTCGGTTCCGCCCACCCACATGGACATGAGGTCTGACGCGCGCTTGTGCATTACCTCCAGCCCAAGACGTTCCGCCAGATATCTGACAAACGCACTCTTGCCTGTCCCCGGCGGTCCTTGCAGGCAAAGGGAGAAATCGCGCCTTGCAGTGGACATGATCCGGTCGGCCAGCAACTCCGGGTCCGCGTCAGCCTGTATCAGGCCCAACTCAAACTCGGCCGGGGCTCGTTGGGGCGGCTTGTTGCAACCCAATAGTCTGGAAAGGCTGTGAACGCCGAAGCGCACGGTGTCCAGATTTCCGTCCCCTATGCGCGCCGCCACGGTCGCGCCCGCTGCCAACGCCGGTGTGGTGTCGAATTCGCGGGCAAGTTCCCGTACTTCGTCGGGGGTTGCCGTGATGCCGTTCTTTTCAAGTTGCCGAGCCCATACACGCGTTCTGATCTCAGTGTTCGGCTGGCGCAATTCCAGGGCGAACATCATCCGCCGCAGAATGGCCGGACTTACCGAATCGGCATTGTTCATGGTCCAGAGTATCGGAACCGGCGTTTCTTCCAGCAACCGGTGCATGAACACCTTGGAATCACCCTGACGATGGCCTGGCCCGATTTTTGCCCCAAAGATCGCCGCAAAGTCCGGAAAGCCACCAAGCAAATCTTCCATCTCATCGAACAGCAACAGCGAGTTCCTGTCATTCGCGAGCAAGCGCTGGGCAACGATCAACTCTTGTTGTCTTTCCCTGCGGGAAGGCTCAAAACCTTCGTCGTCCGCCTCGCCGGCGGCGTACAGCGTTACGCCCAGCCGTTCTGCCAACACCTTGCAAAACTCCGTCTTGCCGGTCCCCGGCGGGCCGTAAAGCAGAATGTTGACGCCTTTCGACCGGTTTTGCATTGCGCCCTTCACCAGGGTTTCGATGTGGTCCCGGTGCTTGGCGACATGATCGAAATCACTCCATTCCAATTCGCTCGCAGATGCTGAATCGAACAGGATTTGCATGATGTCTTTAGTATTGTTGCCCGGTTCGTTCGAGAGCCGATGCAGCCACCGAGGAATTTCAAGATCGCCGTCATCTCCAATCTCGACAAGACCCGCACTAACCAGGGGCGAGCCGATTCCTAATCGTGATTGAATGCTTCTCGGTCTGCGTCCAAGCAGCATCGAAACTACATAGCCGGATACGTGCAATCGATTCATTCGGGGTCCGGGCCGATCGAAAACATCGCCGATCAGGGAATCGAATCCGTGACTGGTCGCACAACGCAGCATCAGTTCAAGCAATTCACGGTCGAGTGTACTCAGGCCAGTGGCCTTGCCGAGTTGGCGAAGCCGTTTGGCTGTCCTGTCCGGCCTCGGCGGCGTGGCTGGAAGTGCAGCGAGAAGCGATACGCGGACACTATTGAGCGTTTTCGCGGAAACAGGCTTGTTCCTGTCGTGAGACCGATTATCAAGTCGCATAATTTCTCGCGCGACTCTGCTGCGACGTTGGCGGGACGCCACACCTGCATTTTCACTGTTGCAAGCGAACTTGTTCCACTCGGTCGCCACCCATTCGATGAAATCCTCGGCCTCCGGATATCTGCTGTCGATCTTCGAGGCAATGTTTACGAGATAGGTGTTCAACAAATGTGATTCGTACGCGTTCAGCATGACCAATTCCTCTACCGAATTTCAATGATGTCCCCGCACAGGCTTTAAGGCCAGTTAAGCGCCAAAAAACTTTCGCAGTGGCTTCGAAGGGCTAACTGTAGCTGTCGCATGCGTCAGAATTGGCCGCATCCACGCGCCAGCCTGCGTTTCCGCTTGAATGTCCTGGCGAAACAATTCGTACGCAGAAAAATTTTTCGGAAAAATCTCGATACGCGTGTCCGGATATGACGCAACCGGCTGCTAGCGTTCGCCCAAATCGAACTCGCGAAGCGTATGGAGAAAACCCATGTCAAATTGCATTTACTGTGGAATGAAGGCCAGGGCTGGTGGACCTTGCACCAAGTCCCCGCACAAAAGACACGAAGTCGATAAACCGGGTCATTGCCGGTATTGTGGCCAGAAAGCGAGGGCGGGGGGTCCCTGTACAAGGTCCCCAACCAAACGGCATATTCACTGACAGGACGAAGCCAATCAGGAATATGGACCATGAAGCTTGTCTTGAGTCGGAAGGGGTTTGATTCCGGCAGGGAAAGCGGCGGCTGCCCTAGGAGTCTGTCGGTTTTAGGATGTTGAATCCGCCGAGCAAGGCGGTCCTCAGTTGCATTTCATGTCAGCGGCCATAGGCCGCGCGATTCCCGATTTCGGTGGCTGGGGCGGTATGGTATCGCCCCCACATGCGTATTTGGCATGACAGCGTCGCCAATGTCCGCTCGCGGGCGGAAAACGGGGGGTGGAGCGCCTCAACGCAAGGCGTGCATCCGTTTCAGGTTCCACGCCAGACAGGCCAGTGTCCATTCTCCGCGCACCGCCTCCAGTCCGCGCAGATGGAAGCGCCGAAATCCCATCGTCTCCTTGACGACCCCGAACACCGTCTCCACGGTCGACTTGCGCCGCGCGTACAGCGCCCGGCCTTCCGGCGTCCGCAGCCGATGCGCCATGCGCGTCACCGCGTCCGCGTCCTCCGGACAGGGCGGCGGCGGCGCGGAACGCTCCGCCAGCGGCGGATTGTGCGCCGTGCGGCCCATGGCGATGTGCGGCGTCAACTTCGCCGCCTCGCAACGTTTCACGTTCTTCTTGCTGAAATACCCCGCGTCGGCCAACAGCCCGGTCGGCTTCCCCAGCGCCCCCGGCAACGCGCCCAGCGCCGCAAGCGCCGGTTCCACCTCGCGCTTGTCGTTGCCGCGGTCCACCACATCGACCGTCACCACCAGATGACTCTCGACATCCACCCCAGACTGCGCGTTATACGCCTGCTGGAATCCGTCCGCCGTCAGCATCACCCGCGATTCCGCGTCCGTCAGATTCACCTGGTCCTTCTCCCGCGGACCCGCCTCCGGCGCCTTCGGCTCTCGACCGCGGGGCTTGCGCCCCGTCGCCTTCTCCCGCTCCCGCCGCGCCGCAAGCTTCTCCTCGTATTCTTCCCGCTCCGCCGCATGGCGCTCCCGCGCCCGCCGCTCGATCTCCGCCTGCGCCGCCTCGATCACCGCAAGACGGCCCTCGCGCCGCTTCAACTCCTCCGGCACGTCCAGTCCGGGCTCCGCTTCGTCCGCCCGCGCCGCACAATCAAGCAACTCCGCCACCTCGCCGCGCAACTGATCCTCAAGACGCTTCGCATGCCCCCAACTCAGCGCCTTGTGCTTGCTCGCGTTCGCACGAACCTTCGTCCCGTCCAGACTCACGTTGCCCAACCGCAACAACCCCATCTCCCGCGCAAGCGAAAGAATCTGCACGAACAGACCCCCCAACTCCCCCAGAAATCGCTTGCGGAAACCCGCGATCGTGTCGTGGTCCGGGTGCGTGTTCGCCGCAATAAAACGGAAAGCCACCGAATCGTAGGTCGCACGCTCCAGCTTGCGGCTCGAAAACACCCCCGTCGCGTAACCGTAAAACAACAGCCCCAGCAACACCGACGGATGATACGGATCCTTCCCGCCCCCACCGTACCGGCGCTCCAGAGCGCCAAGGTCCAGACGGTCCACAATCTCAACCACGAAACGCGCCAGATGATCCTCCGGCAGCCAGTCCTGCACCGACGGCGGCAAAAGATACAGCGTGTCCCGGTCCACTGGGCGAAACTTCGATGACATCGGATAAGCACCCCGCTACAATCTGAATACGATTCTACCTCAATCTAAATCCGACAGACTCCTAGCCCGGTCTTTCCCGACGGCGCGATGTGCTCTTTGCTCATACCGGACAGATCTTCCGAAATTGCCTACTCCACGATCAGGCCCCGAGGAATTGATCTTGGGCGAGTCCTTGGCGATCTTACCGGCAATGTCTTGCAATCCAGTCACCAGGCCCACCTGGACCCGGACATCGAAAGGGATTCCCTGCCACGCGGCAAGGGATGGCGACCATTGTTCGGCCAGACTGGCGCCGCGCAGGGCCACTTGCGCAATCAGAATGTGGGGATTGGAGATCTATTTCTGTTTTTCGGTCTGTTTCGAACCGTCGAGCAAGCCAGCGGCACTTGGCGCTTCGTCAAGGAGGCAAGGACGCAACATGTAATCTGGGGCTGGTTGCAAGTTGCCGAAATCCACAAGGTGGATGAGTTGAAACGGGAAGACCTGAACTGGGCTCGATACCACCCTCATTTCAGCGGCAATCGAGGTTCCAACAATACCTTTTACGTAGCAACCGACAGGCTGCGCCTTGATGGCAGGCGGAGGAATGTCGCCGGTGCCGGAATTTTCCCGCGATTCGAAAAACGGCTCGTCCTGACCGAACCTGCAAACGGCGCTTCTTGCCGTCAATGGCGGCTTCCATCCGCGTTCTATCCGGATTTCGGGAAACCGCCCTTGAGTTACCACGGGAATTTATCGCGGTGGAGCCGATCCGAAGACGAATCTTGGTGTGGTCTGAAAAGCGTTAGTAGAGGCCAGGAGTTCGTACTAAATCTTGGGCATTATCCGGGCGTCGCCGACTGGCTGCAATCCCTCATGATCTCCTGAATTATTTGCTGACAGAGTTTGAT
Organism: Pseudomonadales bacterium; assembly: GCA_963666325.1. Lineage (GTDB taxonomy): Bacteria > Pseudomonadota > Gammaproteobacteria > Pseudomonadales > Pseudohongiellaceae > UBA9145. The sequence continues at coordinate 2,136,321 of OY762706.1, read as the reverse complement.
TGGTCGAAATTCAGGGATTCTGCTGCTCATATAGAACGGGTTGCCCGAAAAGGGTAGCTTTTCGGCAAAAATAGTTCAGGTTCCCGCGAATTCGAGATGGCCAGGAGGCTGGACTTTGTAGTACACTGCCATTGTTGCGGCGCGCTTTTGAAATCTGCAACATATTGATATTAAAAGATAATTTAGATAGTTGCACAGGCGTCGCTGACAAGGTTCGCGGCGCCACCGAAAGTTCGGGTCATGGCCACAGCAGCGCAACCCTTTCCAGGTCCAGCAGACGACTCCGAGCCGCGGCAACTGAGCGTTCCCCCTCATTCCAGAGACGCCGAGCAGGCCGTGCTCGGGGGTCTCATGCTCGTTGGCGAGAGCTGGTTCGACGTTTCCGATCTGCTCGAAGCGGAAGACTTCTATTTTCCCGAGCATCGGCAAATTTTCGAGGCGATGCTGGAGCAGGACAGGGAAAGCAAACCCATCGACACGCTGACCCTGGCCGACATGCTGATCGTTCACGGCAAACTGGAGTCCGCGGGGGGAGTGGACTATCTCGGCGATTTGGCCGCAAACGCCCGCGGCACGGCCAATCTGCGCCACTACGCCGAAATAGTTCACGACCGGGCGGTTCTGCGCAAATTGATCGGCGCGGGCAACAAGATCATCGACAATTGCTACAACACCGAAGGCGTTCCGGTTGCGGAAATTCTCGATCAGGCCGAGCGGCGGATATTCGGCATCGCCAACGATCGCCCCAAGGACAAGGGGCCAGAGGCGCTCAATCCACTGCTCAGCAAAGCCATTGAGCGAATTGACGAGTTGGCGAAATCCGGGACCGACCTAACCGGCATGTCCAGCGGGTTTATCGATCTCGACAAAATGACCTCTGGCTGGCAGAAATCCGATCTCATCGTTGTCGCGGGCCGGCCGTCCATGGGCAAGACTGCTTTCGCGATGAACGCAGTCGAACACGCGATTCTGAATCAGGACTTGCCGGTGCTCGTCTTCAGCCTCGAAATGCCTGCGCAAAGCCTGGTTTTTCGTATGCTTTCCTCGGTCGGACGCATTGATCACTCGAAAATCCGGGTTGGCAAACTCACCAGGGAAGAAACTTCCAAACTCCAAAAGACAATGACCCGGCTGAAAGACAAACCCTTGTACATTGACGATGCCTCCGGACTGTCACCGACCGACATGCGCGCCCGTGCGCGCCGTATCAGCCAGCAGCATGACGGCCAGCTGGGGCTGATCGTGGTGGACTATTTGCAACTCATGCACCTGAATCGAACGACCGAAAATCGCGTCGGCGAAATATCGGAGATATCCAGATCCATGAAATTGATGGCGCGGGAATTCGAATGCCCGGTGATGGCGCTATCGCAATTGAATCGCGGCTTGGAACAACGGCCGAACAAGCGGCCGATCATGTCGGACCTGCGCGAGTCTGGCGCTATCGAACAGGACGCGGACGTGATCATTTTTCTTTATCGCGACGAAGTCTACAAAAAGGAAGACACCAAGGAAGAGGACAAGGGCGTGGCCGAAGTCAACATAGGCAAGCACCGAAACGGCGAGATAGGAACAGTAAGACTCAGCTTCCTCAACAATCTCACCAAGTTTGAAAATCTCGCGAAGCAGGACGATTTCTCTCGCTACGCAGGCCCGCAATCCTGATTCCTCAAGCATGAATTCCCCTCAAAGAGCCTGGGCCACCATCGACCTCGCAGCCCTGCGGCACAATCTCGGCCGCGTGCGCGAACTTTGCCCGGAAGCCGGCATCATCGCCGTCGTCAAGGCCGATGCCTACGGCCACGGCATGGCCGATTGCGCCGAGGCATTGCGCGAAGCCGAGGCCGGCATTTGCGGATTCGCCGTGGCGACCATGGACGAGGCGCGGAAATTGCGAAGTTCACAGCCGGAATTACCCATTCAATGCCTGAACGGATTTCGCGACGGCGAAGAACTGCGGGACTGCGCGAGGCTGGATTTCCAGCCTGTACTACACGAGGAAATCCAGTTGCGCCTGTTGCGGGATTTCCGCATGGAGCGAGGCAGTCGTCTGAGGGTTTGGCTGAAGCTGAATACCGGCATGAACCGGCTTGGCCTGGCGGCGGAAGCCTGCCTGGCCGCGGGCGCTGAACTCGGCAAACGCGATGATCTGGACGTCCGGCTGATGTCGCATTTGGCCTGGGCCGACGAACTCGATGATGCGGGTTCCGCGGCATTCACCCAGGAGCAGCTGCTGGCATTTGAAAACCTGCATCGAGATCTTGCCTCGGCACTTGGCGCGCCGCCGCCGAGTAGCATGTCGGCGTCCTCGGGCATTCTGTGTCTGCCCGACGCCCATTACGATTTCGTACGCCCGGGCATCATGCTTTACGGCAGTTCGCCGCTGGTCGACAGCAGCATCGCGGAACTCGGACTGCGGCCGGTCATGACCTTACACGCGCGGCTGCTTGCCGTGCGTGAAGTGCGGGCCGGAGAGGCCGTGGGCTATGGCGCAGCATGGCGCTTTCCGCGGGATACGCGCATGGGCGTTGTTTCCATCGGCTATGCGGACGGTTATCCGCGTTCGGCCGTTAACGGTACGCCGGTGCTCGTGGCGTCCGGGGGCGGTTGGGAACGATGCAAGCTGGTTGGCCGTGTGTCGATGGACATGATCACCGTTGACCTCGGTGAACTCGAAAACGTGGGACCGGGCAGCGAAGTCATTCTCTGGGGCGGGGGACTCGATGCCGATGAAGTCGCAGCTCGCGCGGCCACGATCGCATATGAACTTTTTACTCGTGTTACATCGCGAGTCCCAAAGACCTGTCTCTGAAGGCGCCGCCCGTGGCCAAAGCGAAAATCGCCTTCGTATGCAGTGACTGCGGCGCCGACTTCGCCAAATGGCAGGGTCAATGCAGCGCCTGCAACGCCTGGAACACCCTGGTGCAATTCAATCCCGGTCCGGCCGAGGGCGGTCGTGGAGTGCGCAGGCAGAGTTACGCCGGCGCACACGGCGAAGTGACGCAACTCGCCGATATCGATCTCGCCGAATTGCCTCGCTTTGCCAGCGGCATTGCCGAACTCGACCGGGTCCTCGGCGGCGGCCTCGTGCCGGGCTCGGTAGTGCTCATCGGCGGCAATCCCGGTGCAGGGAAAAGTACATTGCTGCTCCAGGTCATGTGTCTGCTGGCTGGGCAGGGCAGGCAGGCGCTTTATGTCACCGGAGAGGAATCTCCGCAACAGGTAGGTATGCGCGCGCGCCGGCTGCAACTGCCCCAGGACAATCTCAAGCTGCTTGCCGAAACCGGCGTCGAACAGATTCTGAAGGCAGCCAGTCAGCACACGCCCGAGCTGCTTGTGGTCGATTCGATCCAGGTAATGCACAGCACGGAATTGCCCTCGGCGCCGGGCAGCGTTAACCAGGTGCGCGAATGCGCGGCGTACCTGATCCAGTTCGCCAAGCAGGCAAACACCGTGCTGTTCCTGGTGGGCCATGTGACCAAGGAAGGCAATCTGGCCGGGCCCAAGGTACTTGAGCACATGATCGACTGTTTCGTCATGCTCGAAGGCGGCAACGAGTCGCGTTACCGCATCCTTCGCGCGCACAAGAATCGCTTCGGCGCCGTTAACGAACTCGGCGTTTTCGCCATGACCGAAACGGGTCTGAAGGAAGTTCGCAACCCTTCCGCGATCTTCCTCGCACGGGCGGAAGAAGAGGCGCCGGGTTCGCTCGTGGTCGCCTTGTGGGAAGGCACGCGCCCGCTGCTGGTTGAGATTCAGGCCCTGGTCGACGCCAGTCAACTCGGCAATCCGCGCCGCGTGGCCGTGGGGCTGGAGCACAATCGGCTGGCGATGCTGCTTGCAGTGCTGCATCGCCATGGCGGGCTGTTCATGGCCGATCAGGACGTATTCGTAAACGTCGTGGGCGGAGTCAAGGTATCAGAAACGAGCGCCGACCTGGCGCTGCTGCTCGCGGTGGTTTCCAGCTTCCGCGACCGCCCCCTGCCGCGGGACCTGGTCGTGTTCGGCGAAGTGGGCCTGGCAGGCGAAATCCGCCCGGTTCCCGGCGGCCAGGAACGCCTGCGCGAGGCCGCCAAGCACGGTTTCCGACATGCCATAGCACCCGCCGCCAACGCCCCGCGCAAACCCGTCGCGGGTTTGCAGATTTATCCGGTGACAAACGTATCCCAGGCGCTGGAAGCGGTCGAAAATCTCAACGGGGATTGAAAACTAAACTGTTTCCTTTCTGTGCTACTCGTGCCCTTTCAACGTCATTCTGCGCGCAGCGAAGCGGAGTCGCAGAATCTCTCCCCGAGTTGCGATTCCGTGGCTTCGAGCGGGTCCGCGGGCGGGAGCGCCTTTTCGCTAAATCCCGACTCGACATCCATGTCGAGCCGGGAATCGAATCGGCATCGCTTTACACGTCCATGTATCGCGCCGCCTCTACGACGCGAAAAGGCGCTCCCGCCCACGGACCCTTACCAAGTTCAGAAACCGTTAGATCGGGCTTCAATGCAATTTCTTGTTCAAAGTTGCGTAGACTTTCGCGATATAGCAAAGTTGCGGGAATTGACCTTCTCAAGGACCGGATCGTCCATCCTGGACCAAAGACCGATACCAAGGCGGAGCCTGCGAACATGAGGGAAGAACAACCTGGTCACGATATTTCTTCCAATCTGCTTGAGCGCATAACGACAAACCCGGAGATTTGTCATGGCAGACCCTGTATACGGGGACTGCGCTATCCCGTGGACACGATCCTGGAACTGCTCAGTTCGGGTATGACCGCAGATGAGATCCTCGCCGACTACGAAGACCTTGAGCAAGACGACATAAACGCGGCAATGGCTTTCGCGGCGCGCCTGAGTCAGGTCAAATGAGTGTAGAAAATACCTTGATGAAGACTTTTGTTGACACTATCTATTTGTCCTTCTCATGGTCATATAGACGATATTTCCCTTTCGCAATCTGCCAATAATAGCAGTAGTTCCCGGCAGATCGATAATGTTTGCGAGATGGAGAGTTCGCGCAGTATGCATATATCTCTGGCCCTAAATTAGACATTTTGAAATTGGGATGCTGATTTTCGATTACGGGTCTTAAATCTTTAATGGCAAATTCAATGCCTTTATTGCCATTTGTCAATTTCTGCACCGCATTCCAAACTACTTTCCTCACCGGAATATCAGCTGACCACCGTGTAGACTCGGTGCATTCAACTTGAGAACTGCTTGGAATATGTGATTCTCTATTTTCAAAACTACTATTGCCTCTGCGGGATAGATTCTCTTGATCGCTGATATTGGATTCTGAATTTTCAAAATCGCTATTTGGCAATTGACTTTCTGGCACATCCCAGACATTTCTAGAAAGATTGACGAGATACTCCTGGCGCCTATTTACTGTGAACTCATTCCAAGTTTCAAAAGGTTCAATCTCGGATACTGCTTTATCGAATCGCGTATCATGACCTACACTTGGCCTTGCGGGTAGTGACTTAGTGAGTACAAGTTTGGACTTAGGATATATTTTCCGCTTTTCACTGTATGGCTTGTTCCCTAGCGACCTATTAATTGGCTCTTCAACTAATACCAAATTGCCCAACTTTTCAGTTATCTCGATATCCTCATACGATCCGAACTCATTCGAAGCAGGGTTGCTTGGATTTCTTGGAAAGATATGCTCAATCTCGAAACCTCCGTTTGTATAGTACTTCAGCCAAAGATGTCCCTCCGCCTTTTCCCCATAGGCTTGAAGGTCAATATGCTGAGACAGTTTCGAAAGTAAATAGCGCAACCGATATTGCTGCATCGATCCGTACTCCATGCGACCTATCGCATCACCGAATCGTGTCGAGAGATCGGCTTTTGCTTTATCAAATCTCCTCTCGATAAAGTCTTCAAAATCTTCAGTGTTTGATAGATTTCGTAATTCGCCTGCCCATCTGAGAAAGTTGCTTTCAAAATTTCGTGTCGGCTCACGTGTAACAACATAACAGAAGAACAAGTTTTCTACTTCTTGAGCCAAGCGTTCAAACAGATCGGACGAGAGATGTCTGCCAGCAAGTAACAATATTAGATGCTGTCTTGCGGCACTTCCACCCAAGATCCGCATGTTTTCAAGATATCGAATTGCCTTGCCTTGCTCATCACATCCGTCCCGCAAGAAATTTTTGTAAGCGCCAGCGGCCTTTACTAACTCATCAGCGAATCCAATTGGATCGTCCCCATACCCTACGAGTGACTCGTTGGTTGCAAACCATCCATAAATATTGTCTTCTCGTATAATTTGACTTACTTCATAACGACTCATTACAAAGTATCGAAGAAAGCGCAAAGGCCTTTCGTTCATATTGTAAATTGTCTTCTGTAATTCTTCCCACTTATATTTTAATTGATCAAACTGACTTGGCGTGGTCTTCATGAAAAGCAAATTCTTAAGAAGATCCATTGAATTGAGTCCGATGCCTCTGTCATTTATGGTTTCAAATATTTTCAGAGCCTTTGCTACGTCTTCTGTAAGAATTCGTATAAGTTTTACCTTGTTGTTAAGGTAACCATAAAATCCACGGACCATGTCAGAGCTGTCACCAAATTCACTGGCTAGTTCTTGTCCGTAAATTCTTAACCACTTGATTTGTCGAATAAAAGCGTGGTTTTTCCTGGATAAGAACCGGCGTTTTGGGTATCTTTGTAATGTTTCCGAAGCAAAACAAAGACACCACAAAACACCGGGGTTTGCCATGCGGCTGAAGCGCACGACACAGATGAGTCTATACGAACCGGGGCCTGTCGACCATCCCCTGGGCGAGGAGTTGGAGTCGATCTCGGACTGGCTGGACGCGCATCCCGCACTGCTGGACGCGGTGGCGGTCGACCTCGGCGCCCAGGCGGAGCGGGGCCGTTTCGGATTGAGTTGCGAATCGGTGTTGCGCTGCGCCGTGGTCAAGCATCTGCGCGGCGAGACCTGGCGCGGTCTGGCGTTCGCGTTGCGGGATTCGCTGTCGGCTTGCCGTTTCGCGCGCGTGGACCCGCTCGATCCGCCGAAGAAGTCCGCCTTGCAGGCGGGGGTCGGCGCGGTGTCGGCGGAGACCTGGGAGCGCGTCAACCGCTGTTTGCTGGAGGCGGCGCAAGCGTCCGGGGAGGAAACCGGCGCCTGGGTGCGCGTAGACAGCACGGTGACGGAGACGCACATTCCGGCCCCGTCGGACAGCCGGCTGCTGTACGATGGGGTGCGGGTGCTGACGGGCTTGCTGCTGGCGGCGCGGAAGGAGCTGGGCAAGGAGGCGGTTCGTTGCCGCGACCGCCGCCGGGCGGCCAAAAGGCGTTGTCTGGCGGCGCGGACGAAACGGGGCGGGGAAGCGCGGGCCAAGCTGTACCGGCAGTTGCTGCGGGTCGCCGCCGACACGCTCGGCGATCTGGAAGCGGCCCGTCCCGCGGTGAGGGAATCGGGAGCGCCCTGGTCCGCGCGATGGCTGGAATGCGCCGACCACTACGCCGGCTTGCTGAAGGCGGTGGTCGTTCAGACCGCGCGGCGCGTCGAACTTGGCGAAAACGTTCCGGCGACGGAAAAGATCGTGAGCCTGTTCGAGCCGCACACGGACATTATCCGCAAGGGCGGGCGGGAAACCCATTATGGCCACAAGATCAATCTGGCGACCGGGAGAAGCGGCCTGGTGCTGGATGTCGTGGTGGAGTCCGGCAATCCGGCGGACAGCGCCCGCTGTCTGCCGATGCTTCGGCGGCATTGCGCGCGGTACGGCAAGCCGCCGACCCACGCCGCCTTCGACGGCGGCTACGCCTCCGGGGAGAACCTGAAACGCGCCAAGGAGATGGGCGTGAAACACACGGTGTTCAGCAAGAAGCGGGGGCTGAAGGAAGAGGACATGACGCCGTCGCCCTGGATATTCGCCCGGCTTCGCCGCTTCCGCGCCGGGGTCGAGGCCGGCATCTCCTGGCTGAAGCGCTGCTTTGGGCTCGGGCGTTGCCGCTGGCGCGGTCTGGCCCGATTCAAGGCATGGGTGCATTCCGCGGTCTTCGCGCACAACCTGGTGCGGCTGGCGCGGTTGCGGCCGGGATAACCCGCCAAAAACTCCCGAAACCGAACGGCACAGTACCGGAACCGCCCGCCGGGGGCCGACTTCGGCCCCGGCGCGGCCCGGCGGGCCCGATCACGCTGAAAACGACGCAACCCCGCACCGGATCAAGAAAAAGACGCACCTGCCGGGGCCGACCGCCGCCAGTCGGGCGGAATCGGTGAACGAAAGACCGGTCAGAAAACGGAGTTTACGGACAAGAACTGGCTAGAAATTTTGTAACGACTTTATAAGCATTTCCAATATTCTTAATGGATTGTGTTGGTGTATTGTGCAATGGTTCGCCTTTGGCAATACAAGTTAGTGCATTGCCGCTATCCTCGTATTGCAAGTCCAATCGGTAGCGCTGAGTTTCATTTCCATAAATGTCCGCGGATGCACTTGCAATCTGGAGATTTAAAGTGTTGAGCTCACCACACTGGAGTTCTTTTAATCGATCTCTGATTGAGCAAAGCATGATATACAAGGTCGTTAGTCGCTGTTGACCATCAATCAAGTCATATAGGCCGTCTTTGCCCGGGCAAACGACTATACTTCCAATAAAATATTCTGGAAAACTTTCGGGCGACTCGCCAGATATTTCACTCAGGATATCATTAAGTAACTGTTCTACCTCCTCTGTCCCCCAGACATATTCTCTTTGATAGTCAGGAACCGCATAGAATGACTGGAATAATTTCTCAACTGAAATATCCGCACTTTGAATATGTTGTGGCATTTTTTGTTTTTCCTTTTGAGAATCGGTTCACGCCGGAGCGTTCTTGAAATCCTCGCTTATGGTGCGGGTCGCCCAGTAGTAATGCGCTGCGCACCAGATGTTGACCAGGACGGTGATGGCCATGGCGTAGCGCAAGGAGTCGACGCCGAATGAAGGTTCGAGAGCGTCGCTGACGAATCCCGTGATCATCGGGCCTAGTCCGAGGCCGATCAGGTTGAGCACGAACAGTAGCACCGCCGTGCCCATGGCGCGCATGCGCACGCCGACCAGGAATTGCGTCGAAGCCAGGCAGGGCGCCAGATACCAGCCGCCGCAAAAAACCGGCAGCAGGTAGGAATAGGCGGCGATATAGCCGCTCGGCATGAGGAGCAAAGTGTTCAGCGCGAAGGGAATCGCAATCACGGTGGAAATGAAGGGAATCCAGACGTACCAGGTCTTGTCGCCGGTCCGCTTCGACATGCGGTCGGATGACCAGCCGCCGAAATACGTGCCCGCGAGACCGCCGATGCCGGCAATCAAGCCGTAATACCAGCCTATTTCTATAGTCGGCATGCCATGCACCCGGCCGAGAAAAAGAGGCATGAAATTTCCCATTCCATAGGTGACGAAGGCGTGCAGGGCGCAAGCGAACGACAAATGGCGGAATGATTTGCGCCGCCAGAGAAAGCCCAGTACCTGCAGGAATCCCGGCGGCGCCGCGTCACGGCGCGCTTCCGCCATGCCGCGGGGGGGCTCCTTGATGACAAACCGCACCAGCACGGCGAGTATCAGGCCGGGCAGCCCGACTGCCACGAAAGCCGTCCGCCAGTCGAACATCTGCACGAGATAGGCGCCGCCGATGGTGCCGACGAGAATGCCGCCGTAGACGCCGAGCGAATAAATCGAGAGGGCGGTGGCGCGTTGCTCGGCGGGGAAAATGTCCGACACGATGGAATGGGCCGGCGGCGACCCGCCTGCTTCGCCCACGCCGACGCCGAAGCGCGCGAGAAACAACTGGCCGAAATTCTGCGCGGCGCCGCAAAGCGCCGTCATCGCGCTCCAGACTGTGACCGCCAGGGCGATGATGTTGCGCCGGTTGCCGAGATCGGCCCAGCGCGCGATGGGAATGCCGAGCGTGGTGTAGATGCAGGCGAAGGCGAGACCCGACAGCATGCCGAACTGGCCGTCGCTCAATTGCAGGTCTTCGATAATGTAATCCGCCAGGATGTTGATCACCTGGCGGTCGACGAAATTGGATACGTAGACGACGGTTAGCAGGCCGAGCACGAGGTAGCGATACCAGGGCCTTTTATACGCTTCTACGGCTGCCTGCTGGGCATCGGTCAAATTGGCGCCGACAGTCACGCTGTCCGCGATTCCATTGCTCATTCTGCCGGGCCTCGATGTTTTCGTCCGTCGGTCGCGAATTGCGGACCCGGCGGATGAAAGCATTTATTCCCGGGCAAGTCTACGAATCAAAACTGCGCTGAGAGCCGCGCGTTCGGCCAGCGAGCTGGCCCTTGCCTCTTCACGGTTGGAATGGGCGCCGGTGCCGGCAATGCCGAGCGAATCCAGCGTCGGCAGGCCCACGCCCTGACTCAGCGAGCCGTCGGTGCCGCCGCCGGAGTCGGTGATGCCGATATCCTGGCCGAGCAGGCGGCCGATGGCGATCGTCTTTTCGAGCATGTAGTCCGATTCCGGCGTTGGAATCTTCGGCGGCCGATGCAGGTTGATGTAGCTTTCGGTGGTGATTGCGCCGCCGTCTACCGCATAGCTGTACACCCGATTGAAAATTTCCTGCCAGCGCTCCACCGCCGCGACGCCCTGTTCGGGTTGCGGATAACGCAGGTCCATCAGCGCTTCGGCGCAAGGAGAAATGGTATTGCGCGCCTCACCGCCGTTGACCACGCCTACGTTCACCGTCACGCCGGATTCGTAGTCGGTCATGTTCTCGATCTGGACGATCTTGTATGCCAGTTCCTTGATTGCCGAAAGCCCTTGTTCGTGAGCGCCGCCGGCATGGGCGGCGCGGCCGTTGACCACGAGCCGGGCCTGGCCGATGCCCTTGCGCTGCCGCGTCATGGTATCGATGCCCGAGGACTCGTAAACCAGCCCCCAGTCGTGATCCAGGGCTTCTTCCTCGATGTACTTGCGGGAAGAAAGCGAACCCATTTCCTCGTCGCTGTTGAGCAATACCGTGAATGCGGCCTCATCGAGGGCGTCCGCGGCGGCAAGCGCCTTGAGAGCGTAAAGCATGACCACCAGTCCGCCCTTCATATCCGCCACGCCAGGGCCAAAGATCGTGTCGCCCTCGCGGCGAAATGTCTGGAAGGGGCTATCGGGCGGAAACACGGTGTCGATATGCCCCATCAGCAGCAATCGGCTGCCGTTTCCGGGGCGCCGCGCGAGCAGGTGGTCGGTCAGGTCGACGGAATAATCGCTGCCCGGACAACTCGGCATCTCGATCAATTCTCCCGGCAATCGGCTCGTGCTGAAGCCAAGCCCGCGCAATTCTTCGTCGAAAACAGCCGTCACGGCGTCGACGCCGTCGCTGTTCAGGCTGCCGGAGTTCATATTGACGATTCGCTCCAGCAGGCCCAGCATTTCCTCTTCCCGCTCATCGAGCCAGGAAACCATTTCCTGCTCTTCGGCGTTGATCGCGGGCTCCACCGGTTCCTGCGCGAGCGCTTGAGCGCCCCAATTCAGCAGCAGAAAAAGGAAGGTAGATCGTAAGGTGAGCGTCATTGGGTAAACTCCTGTCAATTACCGGAGCTGTCGGTCAGCAGTATGCGCCGACTCATTTTCCAGCCTTCCGGCGTCAGCCGCCAATTGATCCGGTAAATTCCGGAACTGCGGTTTACGGGGGCCGAATCGCCGGCGGTCTGGTGAGTGATCAGCACCAGGTTCTCCGTCAGCGCCGTATCTTCGCCGAGTTCCAGAAAGCGAATTCCGGACATGTGATGACGAGACTGCCGGTCCGCCAGGCGGCCGTTATGAGAATCCACTGCATAATTCAGGATAGCCTGCTTTCCTTCCAGCCTGGAACCGGCCACCGTCTCGCCGTCCAGCATGCGTTCCATGCTGCCGTCTTCGGTGAACAGTCCGGCAAATTCCGCCGAACGTTTGCTGTCCCAGCGAAAGGCGTATTCCGCGATCAGCTCCTGGATGGCAAGTTTTGCCGCAAGTTGATCCGTTCCATGCGGCTCAGCGCCCGCGGAGGCCGCGGGAAGGAGAATCAGCAGCAGTGCAATAAGCCTGTTCATCATTTGTGAAACCAGAATTCGACTTCGGATGTGTCTTCCAGGAATTCCGCCGCATGAATCGTCCCGGCCGGCACATGATACCAGTCGCCCGGCCCGAGGCGCTCCGACTTGCCTCCCATGGTGAGGAGGATCGCGCCTTTGGTCACGACGCCTACGTTGTCGGTTTCGTGGTCATGGGGCTCAAGCACGGTTCCCGCCTGATAAGTGGCGAAAACGACATCGCACCCTTCGGTATCGAGTTTCAGGGCGCCATCGTGCCCCTCAAGCGGCGGCAATTCGCGAATCGGCCGCGGGAATTCGGTGTTTTTCGTCATGGGCATCCTCTGCTAGAATCGTCCGGATGGGGGATCGATTATCACACGGCGGCGCCCATTGGGGTAACTGGAGCGCAGTCGCTGGTGATATTGCAATTCTCCGCATATTCACCATATTCGCAATGGAGTGATTTTTCATCAGCAGAGGGGGCTGATGTGTCCAGACCTGTCAACAGACGTGAATTTCTGAACCTGCTCGCGGCAGCCGGGGGCGCCGGGGCGGCCATCCAGGCGGGTACTGCGCTCGGACTGCTGCCGGCAAGCGCCGGCGCATCGACGCTGGACCTGACCGCGGGTAACGGCCGCAGCGCGGTAATCCTCGGCGGTGGACTTTCGGGCCTTACAGTCGCCTATGAACTCGGCAAGGCCGGCTGGGACTGCACAATTCTCGAAGCTTCCCACCGCTGCGGCGGCCGCATCTTCACCGTGCGCCACGGCACGCTGATCGACGAAATCGGCAATCGCCAATATTGCGAGTTCGACGATGAGCCGCACCTGTATTTCAACGCCGGCGCCGCACGCATTCCCAGCACCCACCGCACCGTGCTCGATTACTGCAGGGAACTCGACGTAGAACTCGAAGTCTTCATCAACGAGAACAAGACCTGCTGGGTGCAGGACGACGCCATGCTCGGCGGCAAGCCGGTGCGAAACGTCGAATACACCACGCACATGCGTGGATTCATGGCCGAACTGATGGCAAAGGCCATGAACGAGACCGAAATGGACGCGCCGTTCACCGACCAGGAAGCCGAAACCCTGCTCGGCATGATTCGCAGATTCGGCGATCTGGGCGAGGACGATGTCTACCGGGGCAGTTTCAACGCCGGCTACGCATCCGGTGGATTCATCGAGCACGGCGTTCAAAAAGACCTCATAGCATTTCGCGACTTGCTGAAAACCCGCCTCGGCGCGAACCTGATGCGGGCAAACGAGGGCGAAACGGGGCCTGTCCTGTTACAAGCGCGCGGCGGCATGGACCGTATCACCGACGGTTTTCTGCGCAAGGTAGGCGACCGGGTCAGCTATCGTGCGATGGTCGCTTCGATCCAGGTCCGCGACGACGGCGTCGAAGTGACTTACGATCAGGACGGCGCGCGTCGCCAGATCAGGGCCGACTATTGTTTCAATTGCATACCGAGCCATCTTGTCACCGGCTTTGAGCACAACTTTCCGGAAGACTATGTGCGCGCACTGAAATACATTCGCCGCGGCGAGGCCTACAAGGCCGCCTTCCAGGCGAAGGAGCGTTTCTGGGAGAAACAGGACATCTACGGCGGAATTACCTGGATGAATAACCCCAGCCGCCAGATCTGGTATCCGGTGGCCGGCATTCACAAGCAGAAAGGGGTGATCCTGGGCGGCTACGATTTCGGCGGCGGCATGTATCACACGCGCATGACGCAGGAGCAGCGCATCGAAGCGCATCTGGCGGACGGCGAGAAAGTGCATCCCGGCTACCGTGGCCTGGTCGAGAAACCGGTAACCGTGGCCTGGCATCGCATGAATCACATGCTGGGCTGCGCCGGCTTCTGGACCCGGATTCTGGATGGAGCGTGGAGTACGGAGAACGAAACGATGTACCGCAGGTTGCAGGCGCCCCTCAACGGCCGCCATTACATGATCGGCGATCAGATCAGCAAACATGCGGCCTGGATGGAAAGTACGCTGCAATCCGCTCGTTGGGCGATGAACGATCTGGACCGGCGCCTGCGTAACGCGCCGGCCTGATTCCGCGTGGCGACTGGGGCGATACGACAATGAAAAGGATCTGGATTCTGATTGCCTGCCTGACGGGTATCGCAGCCGGCGGCGCCGCGGCCGCGGAACGGGAGCCCTTCGACGACCGCTATTGCACCACCTGTCATGGCACGGACGGACGCGGTAACGAGGGTGTGCAGGCGCCGCGGCTCGCGGGCATGGAGCCCTGGTACCTGAAGCGGCAACTCGAGAACTATCGAGACGGGATTCGCGGCGCCCATCCAGACGATATCGAAGGTCTCGCCATGCAGCCCATGGCCGCCAGGCTGACGGATGAGTCCATACAGGATATTATCGAGTGGGTAGGCGGCTGGAAATACGTTCCCGCGGAACATACGATCAGCGGTAACATCGAAGCCGGCAGGGAGTTATACCAGCCCTGCGCCACCTGCCACGGTGTGGACGCCGAGGGCAACGAGGCGCTGGGAGCGCCGGCCCTGGCGGGCCAGAACGACTGGTACATGGTCACCCAGCTCAGGAATTTCCTGGCGGGATACCGCGGTGTTCACCCACAGGATGTCTATGGCGCGCAGATGCGCGTGATGACCGCGGGGCTGAGCGACGAAAACGATATCAATAACGTGGTCGCCTACATAAACAGCATGTCAGATTAATCGATGCCGCAAGGCGGCCGGCTCAATGCAGCCGGCGGGAGAAATTCGCATGTCCTCCATGGCAATTTTCAATCTCGTCCTGTTCGCCGCCCTGCTGGGGTTTCTTTATCAATTATGGCGCCGTGACATGGGCCTTTCGCGCAGGGTGCTGGCCGGCTTGCTGATCGGCACGGTCTACGGATTCTATCTGCAGTTCGTCTTCGGTACAGGCGCCGAAGTCACCGCCCAGACGATCGAATGGACCAATATCATCGCCAACGGTTACGTTAACCTGTTGCGGTTGATCATCATGCCGCTGGTGCTGGTCATGATGATAGCGGCGGTGCTCAAGGTGCAGGAGATCCGCACGCTCGGCAGGATCGGCGGCTCGATCGTCGGCCTGCTCGTGGGAACGACCGTAATCGCCGCCCTGGTCGGCATCGCGATGGCCTCGATTTTCGGCCTCAATGCCGGAGAACTGGCCGCCGGGCCAATGGAACTGGCGCGTGCCGAGGCGCTTGAAGCGCGCCAGGGCACCATTGCCGATCTTACTTTTCCGCAATTATTGGTCAGTTTCATTTCCAGTAACATTTTCTTGGACCTCACCGGTGAACGCAGCACTTCCATTATCGCGGTGGTTATTTTCGGCCTGCTGACCGGTATTGCCGCATTGCTGGTCTGCGAGGAAAACCCGGAGCAGGGACCGCGCATCCGCGGATTCCTGGACTCCGCCCAGGCCATCATCATGAAACTGGTGCACATCGTCATGGCGCTGACTCCTTATGGCGTACTGGCGCTGATGACCCGCGTCATCGCCACTTCCGACGGCAATGCCATCGTTACTTTGATCGGATTCGTGGTGGCTTCCTATATCGCCATTGCCATCATGTTCGTGGTCCATGCCGTATTGATCGGGCTGGTGGGCGCAAATATCCGTGAATACTTCCAGAAAGTCTGGTCGGTGCTTACCTTCGCTTTCGTCACTCGCAGTTCCGCCGCAACGATTCCACTCACGATTCGCGCCCAGGTAGAGGAGCTGAACGTTCCGCCGCCGATAGCCAATATCGCCGCCTCGTTCGGCGCCACGATCGGACAGAACGGCTGCGCCGGAATCTATCCGGCCATGCTGGCCGTGATGGTCGCGCCCACCATGGGAGTGGACATAAATATCGGCTTCATCGCCAGCCTGTTGTTGATCATCGCCATCGGCTCCTTCGGCATCGCCGGAGTCGGCGGCGGCGCCACAGCCGCGGCGCTGGTCGTGCTGCCGGCCATGGGCTTCCCGGTCACCGTGGCGGCCTTGCTGATTTCCATCGAACCGTTGATCGATATGGCGCGCACGGCGCTTAACGTCAATGGCGCCATAACCAGCGGCATGATTACTGCTCGTTTCCTCGGCGAAGAGGCCGGGGGAGCGGAAGCTGCCGCACCTACACATCAATGATTGAGGAAAAACCCATGCAAGTATCCAAAACCGCTTTCGTCGCACTGGCTCTGGCGTTCACGTACTTTCTTGCGCCCGTGTTTGCGCCCGTAGCCTCGGCGCAGGAAATCACCCGCCACAACGAAGGCAATCTGTTCTATACCGCCATTACCATTCCGCCGGGCGCCGAAACCCTGTACCTGAGCGGCTCCGGCGCGCGGCAGCAGGAGGACGGCACCTGGGGCGACATTCGCCAGCAGGCTGTCGATACCTTCAGCCGCTTCAAGGACACCCTGGAAGGGCTGGGCTGGTCGATGAGCGATGTCGTGCAAGTGCGGGTGTTTGCCTTGGCCGATGAAGACGGCAATCTGGATTTCGCGGCATTCAACGACGGGTATAGCGAATTCTTCGGCACCGAGGAAAATCCCAACAAGCCCGTGCGATCGTTTCTGGAAATAGCCGACCTGGTCGTGGATGGCTGGCTGCTGGAAATCGAAATCCGGGCCGCGCGCATGCCCTGATCGAGGCGCGGCCGGCCGCGACGGAATACGCCGACTGCTGTCATTCTGCGCGAAGTCGCAGAATCTCCGCGGAGCACAAGGAGATTCCACGATGAGAGAGCCAATCGTCAAGTTCGTAACCGGTTTGCTCCTGTGCGCCTGTTTACAGGCCTGTGGTCCTGAAGCTGGCGCACAGTCCGTATACGAAACTCCGATCGTCGGCTTGCAACAGATGCTTGCAAACGGCGAAGTCACTTCCGTACAACTCGTCGAACAATATCTGGCGCGGATCGAAGCCTTCGACCGCGCCGGTCCGCGACTTAACAGCATTGTCCGGGTCAATCCCGCCGCGCGCGAGACCGCCGCCGCACTCGACCGCGAACGCGCGGCAAGCGGTCCGCGCGGACCCCTGCATGGCATTCCGGTACTGATCAAGGACAACTACAACACCACCGACATGCCTACTACCGGCAGTTCGGTGGCGCTGGCGGATTTCGTCCCCAATGCCGCATCTACCCAGGTCGAGAAGCTGATTGCCGCCGGCGCCGTCGTACTGGCGAAAACCAATCTGCATGAATACGCCTATGGCATCACCAGCGTCAGCTCGCTGACCGGCCAGACGCGCAATCCCTACGATTACCGGCGCGTGCCGGGCGGTTCCAGCGGTGGCACCGGCGCGGCAGTGGCGGCGAGCCTCGGCGCCGTCGGCATGGGTTCGGACACTTGCGGTTCGATCCGTATTCCCTCGGCATTCAATAACCTGGTGGGCCTGCGTCCGAGCAAGGGGCTGTCGAGCATCCACGGCGTCATGCCGTTGTCGCATACCCAGGACACTGCCGGTCCGCTGGCCCGCAACACCGACGATCTGGCCATCGTGCTCGACATCGTTTCCGGCTACGACGCCAACGATCCCGCAACCGAAGCCGTGCGCGAACTGCCGCCGACGCGTTTTCGCGAAAGCTTGGGCGAAGTCAGCCTGGAAGGCTTGCGTTTCGGCAAACTGGACAGCTATCTTGAACGCGCCGACGGCGCCACCCGCGGTGTCATCGAAGAAGCGCTCGAATGGCTGGAACAGCGAGGCGTGACCGTCGTTTCGGTGGAGATTCCCGATGTGGCGGATCTGATAAGCCGTTCGGGCGTGATCGGACACGAATTCCGCAGCGATCTCGATCAGTATCTTGAGCAGTTCGGCAGCGAACAGATTGCGGGACTGGCGGACATCGTCGATCTTGGTCTCTACCATCAGGCAGTTGCGGGGCAATTGAACCGCTCCCGAGACGCGACTCCGGATGAGGAGGCGTACCAGGAAGCACTGGAGACGCGAAGCGAATTGCGAACGGCGGTAGAGCAGGTGTTCGAGGAAAACAAACTCGACGCCATTGTCTATCCCACTATCGGACAGATTCCGGTGTTCATCGGCGAATCCCAGCCCGGCAACAATTGCAGCATCGCCGCCCATTCGGGGCTGCCGGCGCTCTCGCTGCCCGCGGGATTCAGCGATTCAGGACTGCCGGTCGGCATGGAGCTGCTCGCCGGATTCCTCGAAGACGAACGCCTGCTCGCCATCGGTCACGCCATCGAATCGGGATATCCCCAACGCCGGACACCGGCAGTGACGCCCGATCTGGTGGACGGTGCGCCGCCGCCGATGCGAATCGGAGTCGTTGCGATCGGCGACGAAGACGGCTTCGGCATCAACGGGGAGATTCGTTTCGAGCCGTCGCTGAACCTGCTGGAATGGAATCTGCAAATCTCCGAGGACGGTACCCTGCGAACCCAGGCGCTTGGACTCGTCTTCGGCGAGCCTTCCGCGTCAATGGCGGTCAGTCTCATCGGCCCGGAACTGCTCAACCGCCCGCGCGGAATGGAAAGCGGCAACATTTTCCTGTCGCCCCAACTGCGCGCCGCGCTGGAAAACGATCCGGTCTTCATCAGGGCCTTCGGCGGCAGATTTCCTCAAACAGGCGCCGCCTGGCCTTTCAGCTTTGAAGCGAACCCGTGAGTGACCGTGTCCTCCGACCAAACTTACCCAGGGTGACTGGACTAGCCAGGAATTCGATTGTGCCGTCCGAACTCTAATCGAGAAATCCGTCATCAGCAGCCATCCGGATTGCTGTTTCCCAGGGGAGCACGGTCGTCTCGCCGCTTTTCTGCGCACGCTCACCCTGGTAAATTCCGTAGGCTTTGTCGATCTCTCCGGCTTGCAGCAGTGTAGTCAGGCCTTTGTTGTATGCGCTTCTCCATACCGGGGACGATTTGATCTCGAATCCTGCGGCGCGGTTTCCCCGACGCCAGATCAGGTCAACTTCGGTTCCTGATGGCGTGCGCCAGAAATAAAATTGCCCTCCGAGCGATAGCCAGGAATTGATTGCCCTGAATTCATTGAGAATGTAAGTCTCGAACAAGATTCCGGCTTCATGGGAGGAGGGCTTGTCACGGTGCAGGCCTGCCAAGGCGCGTTGTACGCCACAATCGAATAAATAAAACTTGACGTGGGACACTTCCTTCACTTTGACCCGTTTGCGCCACGCCGGCAAATACCAGCCGAGCAAGGTGTCCTCGAGAATGCTGAAGTAGCCTTGCACCGTGGAGCGGGCGATTCCAACTTCCCGGGCAATATTTGCGACGTTGAGCAATTGCCCATTGAAGGTGGCGGCAACAATCAGAAATCGGTAAAAACTGTCAAGGTTTCTCGTCAGCGCTTCCTGCTGGATTTCTTCCTTTAGATAGTTTTCGATATAGGCATCCAGAAAATCAATCTTTTCGGCTTCAGTTTTGGCGGTGACGCTCAAGGGCAATTGCCCGTATCGCAGCGCATTTTGCAAGCTCAAATCCGCGCCGGTTTCCAATTTGCTAAAAGGAAACATTTTTCTCGACAGCGCTCGCCCGGCAAGCATGTTCGCTTCGGAGCGCTTCAATTTTCTGGCGCTTGAGCCGGAAAGTGCGAACCGGTACCGGTCGCTCGCAAACAACAGGGCATGAACTTCGTCGAGCAGCTCCGGCAGTTTCTGCACTTCGTCGATGATAATCCAGGCCTTCTCTTCTTCCAGGGCAGCGGCTTCCCGGGCGAGCAGCCCCGGGTCGCGTTTGTATCGCAGGTACTCACCGGATTTAAGCAAGTCGATGCTCAACGAGGCATGACCCAAAACCTGTTGCAACCAGACCGATTTGCCTGTGCCGCGCGGCCCGAACAGGAAGAAACTTCGTTCCGGAAGCGTAAGCAGTCTTTGGTACATGTCGGCTATTCCGTCATATTTACGGTAAAAATAACGGAATGACCGACAGGTGGCAAGATCAGGCCTGTTTTACACTCTTCCCGATATTGCCTACTATCCCGGAAAACATTCAGTTCAAGATCTTGGCCGATTCGGAGGCTTGCCATGTCGATTCGTATCAGTTCCCTGCTTGCCGCTCTTTTGTTCAGCACCGGCTGTTTTGCCCAGTCCGGCGAAATCGTTCCCGATTTCGACTATTTCATGAACGAAGTACAGCCGATCTTCCTGGCGAAACGGGAAGGCAATGTGCGTTGCATTCAATGCCACTACCGCTCCAGCAATTTCCGCCTTCAGTCATTGGAAGAAGACGAGTTCTTCTGGAACGAGGAACAGTCACGCATGAATTACGAATCGGCGCTGACGATGGTGCGTCCCGGTGAGGATCCACTGTTGAGCCGGCTGCTGACTCATACCCTGGCGCGGGACGCCGGGGGCGACCCTTTCCATGGCGGCGGCACGCATTTCCACAGCCAGGACGATCCCGAATGGCGCATCATGGCCGACTGGGTGGCGGGGGCGACCGAGCGGCGCGAACCGGCGGAACTCGCGGTGCGCATCATCCAGACCAATGCCGCCGGCGATGACTCCCACGTGATCGACCCCGTAACCAACGAGACCATCGGCAGAATCACCGACATCGAGATTCCCCATGGTATCGTCGGTGCGCCCGACGGCAGCCAGCTATACATCACCAACGAGGCGATGCATGCGCTCGATGTAGTCGATGCGCGCACCTTGCGCGTCAAGCGCCGCATCCATCTCAGCGGCCGTCCCAACAATGTGGCGGTCATGGGCGACGGCAGCAAGGTCTACGTCGGCATCATGGAAATGCCCGGGTCGGTGGACATCATCGACGTGGCGAGCATGAAGCTCGTCAAGACGCTGCCGGTGGAAGGCGCGATTCACAACATATATGTCACGCCGGACAGCAGGCATGCCGTGGCCGGCTCGATCCAGCGCAGCATGATCAACGTCATCAATACCGAAACCGACGAACTCGCCTGGACGCTGGAAATGAGTTCCGGCATTCGCCCCATGGCCTTCAATGCCAACCCGGACGGATCGACGAAGAACATCTTTGTGCAGTTATCGGGTTTCCACGGCTTCGCGGTGGTCGATTTCGCCACCCGCCAGGAAGTGGCGCGGGTCGAACATCCGCCCGTTGCCGGGCAGGAAGCCCATTATGACGGCTTGCAAGGCGCGCCCGCCCATGGTCTTGGCGTCTCGCCCGACGGCAGTACACTCTGGTCCACGAGTAAGGTCTACAGCCACGTTTACATCCATTCACTGCCTGACCTGGAAGAGATCGGCCAGGTGTTCGTCGGCCAGCACCCGGAATGGGTCACTTTCACGCCGGACGGAAAAACCGCCTACATGGGCGCCGCCGGTGACCATGTCACCTACGCGGTTGACGTGGAATCAATGGAAGTCGTCGCGGTGATTCCGGTAGGCCAGGTGCCGAAGCGCGTCGCCATGGTGCGGATGGCGGTAGATGCGGATTGAACCCCGAACTACTCCCCCTCCGGGGGAGTCAAATCCGCGCAGCGGATTTGGTGGGGGCAGGTGGCAGTTGTCCACTGCCGACAACAGGAATATCACTATGACCAGGCTATTGCTTCCCGCGGTACTCTTGCTCTGTACCCAGGCCGCCGCTGCGCAATCCTTCATCCATTGTGCGCGAATGATCGACGGGGTCGAACTCGCGGTGCATGAAGAGGTAACCATCGAAGTCCGCGACAACCGGATTGTCGCGGTCCACGACGGGCGGCACGACGCCACTACCGTCGATTTGAATGAGTCGACCTGCATGCCCGGCCTGATCGACGCGCATGTGCACATCGTCTCGCAGCAAAGTCCGAACTCGTTCACCAATCGATTCCGCCTCGACCCGGCGGATTTCGCGCTTGGCGCGGTTCCTTACGCCGAGCGGACCCTGATGGCCGGTTTCACCACGGTGAGAGACCTAGGCAGCGCCAACAACGTCTCGATCAGTGTGCGCGACGCCATCGACAGGGGGCTGATCGTCGGCCCGCGAATCCTGACCGCCGGCAAATCCCTCGCCACCACCGGCGGCCACGCCGACCCCAGCAATGGCGTCAACGCCGAGTTGACCGGCGACCCGGGGCCGAAGGAAGGTGTCGTCAACGGACCCGCGGACGCCGCCCAGGGAGTGCGGCAACGTTACAAGGAGCGCGCCGACCTCATCAAGATTACCGCGACCGGCGGCGTGTTGAGCGAAGCCACCAGCGGGCAGAACGCCCAGTTTACCGACGAGGAACTCGACGCGATCATCCGCACGGCGCGGGACTACGGTTTCAAGGTGGCGGCCCACGCCCATGGAACCGAGGGCATGAAGCGAGCCATCGCCGCCGGCGTCGACTCCATCGAACACGGCACTTACATGGACCTGGAAACCATGGCCCTGATGAAGGAGATGGGTACCGCCTTCGTGCCGACGATCATCGCCGGAAAATTCGTCGCGGAGATGGCCGAAATCGATGGCTACTTCAGTGAAACCGTCAGACAGAAAGCGCTCGAGATCGGCCCCGTGATCCAGGATACTTTCGCAAGGGCCTACGAGGAAGGCGTGCTGATCGTGTTCGGCACCGATTCGGGCGTTTCGCCTCATGGCGACAATGCGAAGGAGTTCGGCTACATGGTGGAGGCGGGCATGCCCGAAATCGAAGCGCTGACTTCAGCGATGATGCCGGGTGCCGTGCTGCTCGACCGAGCCGCCGACCTGGGCTCGATAGAAGCCGGCAAACTCGCGGACATAATCGCCGTGCCCGGAGACCCGACCAGCGACATTTCGCTGATGGAGCAAGTCCATTTCGTAATGAAGGACGGCCGAATATTCAAGCAGTAAATCGCGCATGCAGGGGCGCGCCATGTCTCGCCAGCCCTCAAGTCATCGCGCGCGCAATTCCCCACAGTCAGCCTGCGCGCTGTTTCCCCGCGTCATCCTGCGCGCAGTCGCAGGATCCATTGCCTCAAGCGTCACTCGGTATTGGCATGGTCCACGCGCGTGGCGTCACAAGTTTCCTTTCACCGAATCGAAACTGTTCAGCGCCGAGCGGAGGTTTTCCATGATCTCTTCGGCAAGCACATCAGGTTCCGGTAAATTCTCCAGGTGGGTCATTGAGGCATCCTTGAGCCAGAACACGTCGAGGCTGGCCTTGTCGCGTTGGAGCAGCTCCTCACGCGAGTAGACACGCCAGCGGCCATCCGGTGTGTCTTCGCTCCAGGTTTCCTCGCGGGTATGTCGGTTCATCGGGTTGTAGCAGTCCACGAAATTGCTCAAGTGGTCGTAGGTCATCGGTTTCTGCTTGAGCGTGTGGTGGACGTTGGTGCGGTAGTCGTAGTACCAGACTTTCGAAGTTTGCGGATCGGGGCTGGCGGAGCGGTTGTCGAAGAAGATCACATTTGCCTTGACGCCTTGGGCGTAGAAGATGCCGGTCGGCAGTCGCAGTATCGTGTGCAGGTCTGTGTTATGCAGCAACCTGCGCCTTATCGTCTCGCCCGCGCCGCCCTCGAACAGCACGTTGTCGGGCACGACAACGGCAGCGCGGCCGGTTGTTCTAAGCATCGTGCGGATGTGCTGAACGAAATTAAGTTGCTTGTTCGATGTCGTGGCCCAGAAATCCTGGCGGTTGTAGGTCAGGTTTTCGGTTTCCTGTTCGCCTTCCTCGTTGGTGAAACTCATTGAACTTCTCTTGCCGAACGGAGGATTGGCGAGGACGTAATCGAAAGTCAGGGAAGGAGGGGAAATCAGCGAGTCGGCCGGTGACACTACCGAGTCTCCGGTCATGTCTCCGATACCGTGCAGAAACAGGTTCATCAGGCAGAGCCGGCGCGTATTCGCCACAATCTCGTTGCCGTAAAAGGTTTCGCGTTTGAGAAACTGCTTATCGTCCCTGTCGAGCGCGCGGTTTTCCGGGTTGGCCAGAAAGTCGTGGGCAGCGAGAAAGAACCCGCCGGTGCCGCAGGCAGGATCGGCGATCGTCTTGCCGGGTTCAGGGCGGATGCATTCCACCATGGCGCGAATCAGGGCGCGTGGCGTGAAATACTGACCCGCGCCCGATTTGGTGTCGGCGGCGTTTCTCTCCAGCAAATCCTCGTAAATGTCGCCCTTCACATCGGTGCCGAGCATGACCCAATTCGTGCCGTTCACCATGTCGATCAGCCGGTAGAGTTTGGCTGGGTCGGTGATCTTGTTCTGCGACTTTGTGAAAATCTGTCCGAGCATTCCTTTTTGCTCACCGAGTTTGCGAAGCAGCATGACGTAGTGCCCCTCGAGTTCCGAGCCCCGGCGGGCGGTAAGGCTTTTCCAGTCACAGCCGTCGGGAACGCCGACATCGCGGTTGTACGGCGCCCTGGCGTACTCATCCGCCATCTTGAGGAAGATCAGGTAGGTGAGTTGCTCAAGATAATCGCCATAGCCGACACCGTCGTCGCGCAGCGTGGTGCAGAAGTTCCAGACCCTGGAAACGATGGGCGCCGTATTCAATTTTGCGATCTTCCGTGTTTGCTGTTGACCACCCAGGATTCTCCCGCCTCAGTTCGACGATAACGCTGTTTGGGGCTTTTCGGCGATTCCGGGTCGGTCATTTCAATCAGGCCGGATTCCAGGGCCGGTTTCAGGTAGAACTCGTGGAAATGCGGTCGGTGAGCGACGTCCAGTATTTCCTGCAACTGATTGCGATGCATTTCATCTGTCAGAGCAAGGACCAGGCGCTCCACATGCTCGGTTACATGCTCGGTTACATGTTCGGTTACATGTTCGGTTACATGTTCGGTTACATGTTCGGTAGGAGCTGGCGAATCTTTATTTATCAATGAGTTATCATGTACGGTCACCTGTGCGGGATCATGTCGGTCTTCGCGCTCGCCAGGTGGTTCGTCCGCCGCTGACAGAAACTCCGCCCGCACTGGCAGGCGGACCAGGAACGAGATGCGGTCATCGTCACTTTCGAAGGCCGGTTCCGGCGAACCGTTGTCGCGCATCGCCCGCAGAATCTTCGGCACACCGGTGGAACGGCCTTCCGCCAATTCCAGTTCCTTCAGGAACTCGCCAATCCGTCGGTTCCGGTAGCGGCGGCTCACCGCCTTGCCTTGCCGCAGATCCTCCATTCGAATGGAGCGGTCGGGTCCGGGGAAACTCAAGATCAGCATTTCCTCGGCGGTGATTCGCACCTCAACGGGTTCGCGCTCTTCGTAGGAGCGGTGGTAGACCGCGTTAACCAGCGCCTCTTCTATTGCGCCGATGGGGAAGTTCCAGAAACGCTCGGCTTCCGGCTTGTGTGCATGTTTGACCACCATCTCCTTCAGGTAGTTGCGCTCGATATACGCGATGGCATCGCGCAATATCGCCGATAGCGGGCCACGAAACTCCTTTTCCTCGAAAGAGTCACCGCCAGGGCCGTCCGGGAACCAAACGACATCGATCTGTGTTGCGGGGAAGAAATCGTGTGGTCTGCCGTTGAAAAACAACAAGCCGACGTTCTTCGGAAAAACAGCTTCCAAGGGGCCGCCAACGATGTTCATGCGCCTCCCCAGCGCCTCTATCGACAACCCGGCCGCTTCCGGCAACAACTCGCTGCCGACATCTTCCAGATATTGTTCAATCAAGCGGAAAGAGAGGTCGCTCGGCGAGGCGGATTGGCGATAGCGGTCGTCGAATGGGACCGTGGCCGCCAAACTGAGTAATTCGCGCTCGTCCAGTCCCTTGGCGATTACAGTGCTGTTTTGCTTGCGGATGTAGTAAGCCCATTCGGTCTTGCGAGGGGAAAGGCTGCGTTTCGCCCTGTACGGCCGGGTTTCCCCGCCGGGCGCATAGAGTACGAGAATTGTCCTGCCATCAATCTCGTGGATTGCTGTCAGCGGATGATATGGAGGCTGAACCGCGGAATTTCCCAGGTTCAACAGCTCTTTCTGCAAGCCATCGACTGTATCCGGATCCAACCCCCTGGGTGGCAGCACGGGGCGCCCATCCCGTTCCTCAATGCCCAACACGACATAGCCGCCACCGAGGTTGTGGTAGTCGTTAGCGAAGGCGCACAGCGTGTGCAGGACACTCTCCGGGTTCCATCCGGCCTTGTATTCGACGCGCTCACTCTCGATGGTACGTTGCCGCAAGAGGTTGTCGAAGTTGATGGGCAGGTTGACAGTCATGGCAATTCATTCAATAGCGAGAAGTCCCGTATTCATTGGGGGGTCGTATATATTGCGGGTTCGCGGCCTGATTGGCTACAATTCGGGGATGAAAGGCAAGCCGCTCATAGAGACAAATCCTCACCTGCGCGACCCTGAGGAGGCGCGGCGACAGACGATTCGCTGCGTAGCCAGTTCGACAGCGATCGAGACTGGAAAGCCGGTGCGAGAAATTGAAGAAAGACTCATTCGTCTCGCTTCCCTTCCGCCTCGCGTACCGCTCGCCTGACCAGTCTCCGCATTGGTCCATAGTCGCTCAGCCCCGCCTGAATAGCGGCAAAATAATCTTCTTTGTGCTCGTCCCAGGACGTGTAATCCAGTTGACGCCTGCCGGCCTGCGATGCCATCACATTCGCTATCAGGCGCGACAGCCGCCCATTTCCTTCCCGGAACGGGTGGATCGGTATCAACTCGACATGAACGACCGCGATCGCTTCCGCGAGTTGATCTTCGGACATTCCCGCGCAGGGAATGCGAACCGAAAAAATGTCCTTGTCCAGCTTGCCCATCAGTTTCGGAATTTGATCGCTGGCGGCGAACAGGAAATTCTCCTTGCTCATGTTGAGCGTACGGTACTCGCCGGCCCAGACGTATACGTTGCCCGTAGTGTCGTATTTGTCGTTCACCGATGAGCCGCCTTGCGTTCAGGCGTCGCCCGCTTCCGCTTTTTCGGCGCACTCTCAGCCTTGATGCGACTCAGAAGGACTGCTGCCGGTTCGTCGTTGGGGTCTTGAGGGACGAGTTTGCCTGAAAACGCCTGTTTGAGAACGGATTGGCGAAGCGCTTCGGCGCGAGCGAGGTTAGTGTCGATCTCGGCTTCCAGAATCTTGATGGCTTCGAGACGGGCGTCGAGGATGCGAACAATTTCTGCCTGTTCAAGGGTTGAGCAATAGGGAAAGGGATACTCTTGAAGCTTTGTCGCATTGATATTCGACTGATTCACTCCGTCAGTCTTGACGGTGTTCCCGTGTGCCTTGGCGATTGGGGAATTCAGAAAATAAGAAAGATATGGGCCAGATGCAATTTGTTCGATCTGATTTATGCGAACCAAATACCCAGCAAACAGGGCAGGACGTTCTCCGCAATAGATTGCCGACTTTCCGACCAACTCTGGACTGTTCGTCCGATTAAAAAGAACGTCTCCGGCCTTCAGCGAATATTGCTCGATATCCACTTTGTTGGATGTGTAGACAAGATTCTGCCAGTTGATACCCTCACCTTGTATATTTCCCATGCGAATAACCGGAACTTCCCCATGATCGCTTGACTTTGTTGCGGTCCCGTATTCTGGTCCTATTGTGCACCAACCAAGATGTGACCAAGTCCAACCAGATGGGAGACCGGGTAGGGTGATCTGCAAGTTCGCAATCTCAGCAGGGAACTTTTTGGGTCGCTTTGGCCTCAAGGGATTCTTGTTCATCTGCTCGTTGTTGCTTCGCTCGGAAACAGTTCGCTTCCAATCGGCGAGGGCAGTCTCATATTTTGCTTCGCGTTCCTTGTGGATGCGGGCGAGGAGGGTTTCCGGGTCTTCGAGTTTGTCGGGGTTGCGTGCCCGCCAGTCCGCGGTGAGGCGGCCTTCGAAAGCGGATTTGAGCAAAGATTTGCGGTATAGGTCGAGCGTAGACTTGGCGGTTTGGAGGCTTTCGACACCCTTGTCGATCTCGTCGAACAGCGCCTCGATCTTTTTCGAAATGCGATGCTGCTCCTGGGCTGGTGGTAGCTCAAGCGTTTGAGCACTTACATGTTCTGCTTTAATGGCTGGATAGCTGACACCATATTGTTCGCCGGTTAATGCGGAAACAAAATCGTGAGAAATACATTTGTAGAAAAGGTATTTTGGGTCAATCCCAGCAGTTCCTCTAAGCACCGAAAAACCGGTGGACGCGATCTCGTTATCGAATCGCCTATCGACGAACGCTATGTTCCGAAGATATGGTCGAACGGTGGAAAATAGGACATCTCCAAATTGGATTTTCTGGCGGGCACGTGAGGGTGCACTTGAAAGCATCAACCGCTTTGGAGCGGTAATTCCAAAGGACTCGTTGTCGATGCTTGAGATGTCAACATACCAAATCTCGCGGTCTTTCTCGTTCTTAGCAGTTTTTTCAACCGCTTCAAGTACGTCGCCAATCTCACATAGTGTCCAACTCCAGGGCAGGTTCGTCATGCCGCCAGCGCCTCGTTTACTTCGGACATGATCTTGTCCATTCCTTCTCCGAACAACGCATGCATTTTGCCCAGTCCGCCGTGTGAGTCGAAGGGGGCCAATTCCAGGTCGTCGCGTTCGATGGCTATGGATGTCGCAAGATGGTCCCGGATCATGCGCAGCCAGTTCATCTGTTCGTCGGTGAACTTCTCTCCCGCGCCGGCATGACGCTTCAGTATCCAGCTTTGAAAATTACGGCGTACCCGGTCGGAATGACGGGTCAGCGTCTGGTCCAGGCCGCAGACCCGGCGGATCAGGGCGACGAGTGCGGTGAGCTCGCCGGTTGGACTTTCGCCCTCGTAGTCATCGAGATGAGCATAGGCGCGCCATACGTAATGAGGCGCGAGCCGCGGGCGGTCTTCCTTGAGTCTGGCGAGTGTGTCCTTGATCATGGAAAACGTGACGCTGGAGCGGCGCGCCGGCTGGTTGAAAAATATGGTGAGCGCTTCGATCTCGTCGCGGTTCTCCTTGAGGTATTCCTCGAACTCCCGGGCGATCTTTTTCGCATTTTCGGCGACATCGCCGGCCCATTCGGTTCGCTCCAGTGTGTCAGGATTTTCGTGGTCGATGGTCTGCTCACTGATTCGGCGAATCGTATCGATGAGATTTACAAGCGGCCCGGTGAACACATTCGCCGCTTGCATGACCCGATTCTCGCGGGCAGTGCGCACTGCGGAGTCGTCTGGTTCCTTGTGACCGGCAGCCATCGCGTCGGCTTCTACTTTGTCGGGGTCGATAGCGTCGAACAGTTCGCGGACTATTGCGCCTAGCGGCTTACCTGCTTCGTTAGTAATCTTTGCCTGATCCTGTTCGCCGAGCGTGTGGTCGATTCGCGCTAGGCGCGCGGCAAGCGAGCTTACGGTTTCCTCGGAACGGTCGCCCATCATCAAACTCATGGCGAGATCCTTGGATGGGATGGAGGGCTTGGAATCGAGCGGCTGGCTTGCGGTTTTGAGCGACTTGGTTACGCCCACAGCATCGACGATGACGTAATGGGTCTTGGCCGGAGCCGAAGGTGTAACCTTTCTGAGGTCGTCGGGTTCGAGGACGCGGGTTCCCCGGCCCTTCATCTGTTCAAAGTAGTTCCGGGACCGCACGTCGCGCATGAACAGAAGACATTCCAGCGGCCTCACATCGGTCCCCGTGGCGATCATGTCCACGGTGACCGCGATTCGCGGGTCGTATTCGTTGCGGAAAGCCGCAAGCGAGGATTTGGGGTTCTTCGCCGCGTTGGTGATCTTGCGGCAGAAATCATTGGTTTCACCGAACTCTTCCCGGACGGTCTGGATGATGTCGTCGGCATGGCTGTCGGTTTTGGCGAAAATCAGCGTCTTGGGAAGTTCCCCGCGGCCGGGGAATATCCGCAGCCAGTTGTCGCGGAAGGCGCGGATGACGGTGCGAATCTGGTCGGGATTGACCACCGAGCGGTCGAGATCGGCGGTGGTGTACGCCTCTGGGTCCTCCTGTACTTCCCAGCGGCGGGCGCGGGACTGCCGTTCCCGCTTCTCGACGAGTTGTTCCGGCTTCAACGTCTCGCCGCTCCGCGATATCCGGGTCTCGATCAAGTAGACCTCATTGCCGACGTTGACCTTATCGGCCACCGCGTCTTCGTGCGTGTATTCGCTAACGACGTTTTTCCGGAAGAATCCATAGGTGCGGTTATCGGGCGTTGCGGTAAGGCCGATCAGGAAGGCATCGAAATACTCGACTACCTGGCGCCAGAGGTTGTAGATCGAGCGGTGGCATTCGTCGATGATGACTACATCGAAAAATTCGGGCGGGAGCGCTGAGTTGTAGACGACGGGAAGCGGTTCTTTCCGGCGCCATTTCCGTTCCGCCGGGTGTTCGTCTTCCGCATCGTCGGCCAGTTCTTCGCCCTTGAGCGTCGCGTACATGCGCTGGATCGTGGAGACTACGACCTGGCTGTCGCCTGCGATGGAAGGCGAAGCCAGGCGCTGTACGTTGTATAACTCGGTGAACTTTCGGTTGTCGTCGTTGGGAATGAAGGCCATGAATTCCTGTTCGGCTTGCTCCCCGAGATTTCGCGTATCGACGAGAAAAAGGACTCGCCTTGCGTCGGCGTGC
Source organism: Pseudomonadales bacterium (assembly GCA_963666325.1). Classification (GTDB taxonomy): domain Bacteria; phylum Pseudomonadota; class Gammaproteobacteria; order Pseudomonadales; family Pseudohongiellaceae; genus UBA9145. The sequence goes on along the minus strand of OY762706.1, from coordinate 2,105,920 downwards.
TTCAGCAGGCGGTAAACCTGCGTAATCGCGGTGAAGGTCTTGCCCGAGCCTGTCGCCATCTGGATAAGCGCGCGAGGTTTGTTCTGCTTCAGGGATTCTTCGAGTTTCGTTATGGCTTTAGTCTGGCAGTTGCGGAGGCCCGAGGGATCGAGCGGCGGCAGCGAGGCTATGCCCGACCTGAGTGTGATTGGCGCTTGCATCCATGCCAGCACCGTTTCAGGACGATGGAATGAGAAGACCTCGCGTGAACGCGGAAGCGGGTCGCGCCCGTTGGTGAACCTGGTAATGACTCCGTTGCTTTCATACAAAAACGGCAATGGCTCTGAGTCCGAGACCCATTTCAGTTTGGACTTGGCGTAACCCTCGGTCTGCTCCTCCACGACCGTTAGATTTTCTCCCCAGTTTTTCGGTTTGGCTTCGATTACGCCCACGGCGCGCCTTTCGGCAAACAGGACATAATCGGCAGGTCCGGAATCCGTAACGTATTCGCGCACGGCGATGCCGATGCCGGCATTGAAATCCAGTGCATTTTTGTCCTGGACTTGCCAGCCCGCCGCTCGTAGCCGGTCGTCGATTCGGTCGCGGGCAATTTGCTCGGGGTTTTGATTGGCGCCGTGCGGCATTCAGAAACTCGGGGCATCTACCGGCAGCAGGATCACCGGGACCATTTCGCTGTATTGAAACCAGTCGCCGTCGATGCGCTGGATCTTTTCGCCGCTTTCGTCGAGCCGCAGGCGGCCGGTGAATTCGAGGTCGAGCCGCGAAATCGCGATCCGCAAGGCGTTCCCGACGATGCTGACACTGTCCGCGGGCATGCCGTAGATTCCCAAGCCGCCGCTGAACAATTGCGCCCGCAATTCGTCGCCGTTCATGCTGAAGGTGAAGGCCAGCGTCATGCTGTCGCGGCCGATGACCAACGGCCCTTCGAAGGTTCCGAGCAGCGCCTCCGTGGATACGTCCTGCGCCCGGACGCCGCCGACGAATGCGATCAGAAGCAACAATACCGCGATGTGTTTCATGCGGCGAGTGTAAGTCAGGGCCCGCGCCCGCCGCAAATGAATGGTTTGCGCCGGTTCCGATTCAGGTGGAAGTGGCTGGTTTCCAGGCTGTACTTCGTTCGAGAGATTCTGCGACTGCGCTACGCTTCGCGCAGAATGACGAAAAGGGGCTTCATGCGGAATGACGAAAAGGGCTTCATGCAGAATGACGGTGGGGGGGGAGTGCGCAGAGTGATAGTGAAGAGTCTGTCATTCTGCGCGTAGTCGCAGAATCCATCCTTTTCCGGCTGGACGCAGGTTGGCCTCGCCGATATGCTTCGACCCTCGCTGAACCACAGGAACTCAAATGAGCGATCTACCCGTAGTCGAGGCGCTCTCCACCGAAGCGGCCGAAGTCGATGCCTCCGTCATATGGCTTCACGGCCTCGGCGCCGACGGCAACGACTTCGTTCCCGTCGTGCCGCAATTGAATCTGCCGCAGGACTACGCGGTCCGCTTCGTTTTTCCCACGGCGCCGTCGATTCCGGTGACGATCAACAACGGCTATGTCATGCCCGCCTGGTACGACATCCTGCGGCTGGACAACGTACGCAGCATCGATGAGGCGGGACTGCGCGCATCGGCGGCGCAAACCCAGGCCCTGGTCCGGCGCGAAATCGAGCGCGGCGTGGCCTCCGAGCGCATCGTACTTGCCGGTTTTTCCCAGGGCGGGGCGGTCGCCTTCGAGGCTGGGCTGTCCTTCGACCGGCGGCTCGGCGGAATCATCGCCTTGTCCACCTATTTCCCGACCGCCGACAGTGTATCCATGCAACCGGTTCAGCAACGCCTCCCGGCACTGGTCTGCCATGGCCTGATGGATCCGATGGTGCCTGAACTTCTGGGCCGGGCCGCCATGGAGAGTCTGGAAGAAAAAGGCCTGACGCCCGAATATCACACCTATCCCATGGCCCATGAAGTCTGCATGCCGGAAATCAGCCAGATCGGCATCTGGATCCGGTCAGTGCTCGGGAACTGATTTACTCTACGGCGCGCCGGGTCGTGACAGGAGGAAACGCCGGTTCAACTCCTGCACCGGCCGCGCGTTCATCGGATACAAGTCCGCGAAGGCGTCTACCTGGGCCTGGGATACGGCAATAGTCTCATCCAGCACCACCCAACTTACCACCTCCGAACAGGGCGGCGTGGTCAGCGACCCGGCGTAGCGCGAATGGGCAAGGCCGTCCGGCAGCAGGGCGTTGGGATCGAAGTCCGCGAGACTTGCCGGCTCCCCGACGGCGTCGGGAATCGCATTCCAGATTTCGTCGATGGCGGCGTGGCCTGCGCCGGATTCCATGAAGACGCCGATGACGGCAAGATCGCCTTCCGCGGCTTGGTGCACGAAATGGACCTCCATGGGAATGCTTCGGCCGTCCACGGTGTGTTCGCTGGGAAGATGAAAATGAAATTGCAACAACGAGAAATTCCGGCCTTCCAGGCGCATCGAACTGCCCGGAGCCACGTTTACCTGGATGGTATGACCGTTGTCGACAACTTCGGAGCCGGTGGATTGCCAGTCGACTTCAAGCATTCCGCCTTGCGCCGGAATCGCGTCCGCCAGATTGATCGGCGACTGTTGACTCCCCTCGGTGCAGGCCGCGAACGATGCGTCCAGACTGCCCCATTGCACGGGGCCGGTGGCGCCTTCGTAACTCCAGGAAACTTCTTCCGCTCCGTTTACGGACGAGACCAGGAAACCGGCCAGCAACAGCACGCTGCCGGACACAACTATCGGAAATGACCGCTTGTTCATTTTTCTCCTCTCAACTTTTACCAGCGAGCGAATTATTTCCAAAGCCGGCTCACGGGGTCAAGAAAAACCGGTTCGAACCGGTCTGCTTCGATGCAGGAAAATTTTCGACGGACTGTTTCAACCATAGATATATTGCTTTCCCATACTTTTAAATATTGTTAGTATGGGCTGATGAAGACTACAATCGATCTGCAAGACCAACTGCTGACGCGCGCCAAGCGCCACGCGCGGCAAACCGGGCGGCCCTTGCGCGCCGTGGTCGAGGAAGGACTGCGCAGGGTATTGGCGGAGCCAAAACCCGCGAACAGCTATGTATTGCCGGACCTGCGGGCAGGAAATCCCGATGTGCGAAATCCGCTCGACGCGTTTGTCTGGCCTGAATTGCGTGCTGAAATCTACAACGAGCCCGGCGCCGATTGATAGCCGTCGATACCAACGTGCTGGTGTATGCGCACCGGCGTGAAGCCCGCCAGGGAGATGCCGCATTCGCGCTGCTGGCGGAACTTGCGCAAGGCAGCGATGCATGGGCGATACCCTGGCCTTGCTGTTACGAATTCCTGAGCGTCGTCACCAATCGCAGAATCTGGAAGGACTCCGTCACTCCCGCGGATGCCGCATGGGCCCAGTTTCTCGCCTGGCGCAACTCGCCTTCCAACGTCATGATCGGCGAGACAGACGGGTTCGAGAATATCCTTGAGGAATTCGTTACCCGTCCGCATGTCGTGGGCGGCACGGTTCACGATGCGCGTATCGCTGCATTGTGCGTTACTCACGGCGTCGAGGCCTTGCTGAGTTGTGACCGCGATTTCTCGCTTTTCCCCGAACTTCGGACCCGGAATCCTTTTTCTCCCGATTCCACAAAATAGGGCTTGATCTTAGAGATAAATCAGCCGGAATGTCTCATAAGACGTTTTCAAAGCTGGCGGAAACCGTCAAGCACTACCGGTCCGTCACCATTCCAGCGCGGCGCGCAGGCCGAATTCACTGGCGTCGTTGCTCAATATTCGAAGGATGTAGTCACCGGTATTCAGCGTCGCATGCACATAGCGCTCATCGAGCGCGTTTCGGCCGTACAAGGCGAAAAGCCAGTTCGAGGCCGCGGGTCTGTAACTGAAATCGAAGTTGAGTAATTCCCGCGCGGCCAACTCGGACCAGGGTCTGCGATTGGCCGCGGGTTCGCCGTACATCGAATCGCGCCAGGAATAGTCGGCGCGCAGAACGAGATTGCCCCGGGCCAGCGGCAATATCCATTGTGGGCTGACCGATAGCGTCCAGCGGGGACTCAGCAACGGGACGATGCCTTCGGCTTCCGGTTCGGAGTCAAGATAGCCGATTCGCGCGTCGATGCTGAATCGGGGGTGCAATTCGAGATGGCTTTCCCATTCAATGCCGACGCTACGCTGGCCGACGATGACGTTGCGCGTGTCGAAACCCGCGCCTGAGGTGTCGCTGGCCGATAGCGGCAAATTGTCGTAGTCCGTGAGGAAAAGCGCGGCGCTGACTTGCAGGCGCTCCCCCACCTCGCCCTTGAAGCCGATTTCGTGGTTGACGGCCGTAATATGCTCACCGGCGGCAAAGCAGTTCGGCGTGGATACGTTGCCGGGCCTGGAGGTGTCGATAAAGCCGAACAGGCAATATGGCCGCGCCGGAAACTGGCCGGCCTGGTAACCGTTGGCTATGCTGGCGAAAATGCTGGTTTGATCGCGCAATTGCCAGGTGGCGGCAAGATCCCAGTTCCACTCCCGCCAGTCACGCCGGGCCGGCGCATCGACGAAGTCGTTCAATATTGCACGCGCATCCTTGTAGTCCACGGTGTGGCGCACCCCGGCGGAAACCCGCAGCGCCGGAACAGGGCGATAACCGACGCTGGCATAGACAGCCTCGCTTTCGGTGTCCTGCAAGACGTGAAACGTCGTGGGCCCGCCGGCGAATACCGCGTCCGGCTGGAGATTGAAGCCGTCTTCGCGGAAGGCCCAGAGTCCGGCAATAAAATCCAGCGCATCGCGTTCGCCGGATAACTGTACTTCCATGGAAGATTGTTCGGCCTCGCCGATCTCCGGGAAGGACATGAAGTCGCGCAGAGTACTGTCGTCGTCGAGACCGCCGCGATAATCCGAACGGCGCCGGCTGGCGATGCCCTTGACGGCGAGTCCGGAACTTGCCTGCCAGTCTGCGGTGACCGACCAGCCGTGGGCCTGATGCGATTTTTCGACCAGGTCGGCCCTGCCGGAAAAACTGTCGTAAGGATCCGGAGACACATCCGTGTTCCGTAGGCCGGCCCCATAAAGCGAGCCCCCCGGCAATTCATCGATCAAGGTTGTGTAGGGGTTCATGCCGTTGCGTCCGCTGGTGGCATCCGCCGCCAGTAACACTGTAAAGGTATCGGCAGGGCGCCAAAGCAGCGTCATGCGTCCCGAACGATCGCGCAATTCGCCGACCCCCCAGCCGGCGTCGGGCAGATTGACGAATTCGCCGATCCCTCCGCGTCGTTTGAGCGCGCCGCTGAAGGAGACTGCCGCGGACTGTCCCAGCGGGATGTTACCGAACAGGTCCAGGTTGAACCGATCGCGCGATCCTGCTTCCACCGCCAGCCGGGCTTCAGGATCGAGATTCGGCGCGCGCGTGACTATGTTGATCGCGCCGCCGATGGAGTTTCGTCCCAGCAATGTGCCCTGGGGGCCTCGCAAAACTTCCACGCGTTCGATATTGGACAGGCTCCAGTTCTGCCCGATCTGCCTGCCGAGGTACACGCCGTCGACGTATACGCCTACTCCCGGATCCGTGAGAATCAGGTGGTCCTGAATGCCGATGCCGCGCAGTACCGGATTGGCGCCGGCCGGATTGCCCGCGGAGAAAGTCGTGACATGCAGATTGGGTACGAATTTGCCCAGATCGACCATGTCGCGTACACCCCGCCGGTCGATTTCCTCCGGCGAAAACACACTCAGGGAAGCAGGCACTTCGTAAATGGACTGTGCCCGTTTACGGGCCGTCACGATGATCGCCCGCAGGCTGGTTTCCGCTTCGTCTTCGCCATCGGACGCGCCCGCGGCAGGCGCGCTCAAGGTCGAACAGGCAAAGAAGATGCAGGCCAGGGCGGTTGTATTTCTTGTCATTTCCGTTATGCCTGATTCGTCGCGAATTGTAAGCAATTTGGCCACGTTCCATCCACCGTCAGGCCGTTTGGCTGAAAAGTTCAAAGTATCGCTTGACCTTAGAGATAGATCAAAGGTTATGCTTCATTTCAGGGAAACAGAACCGGGGTCGGCCAAGCATGAGAATCAGTGAGTTGTCGAAGCGTACCGGACTTTCACCGCACACCTTGCGCTTTTACGAAAAGCAGGGTCTGGTCAGCCACAACAGCCGCAGCGAAGGCGGCTACAGGGAATACGACGAGACCGATTTGCGGCGGGTCGAATTCGTCCGCACCGCGCGCAACGTCGGTTTCTCCCTGGAAGACATTGCCGTACTGCTGTCCATACGTGTGAACAGGGACAGCCATAGCTGCGAGCAGGTCGCTGAAATCACCCGCCGCAAGTTGACCGAAGTCAACGATCGGCTGCTTGAACTCCAGTCGATGAAGAACACACTGGGAATCCTGCTCGAAAGTTGCTGCGGCGGCCCTGAAAGCGCTACCCATTGTTCGATCATGGAAGCCCTGGAGCATGGACAAGTAGCGCAACCGAAACCCGAATCGAGTATTTCGTCATGATATTTCTGGCATCTTTCTGGGACCTGGTGGTCGAAAGCGCCCCCTGGCTGCTGGCGGGCTATCTGCTTGCGGGCATCATCAAGCAGGTAATTCCCGACCGCTGGGTCAAGGGTCAACTGGCTCAGCCCGGCGCCGGCTCGGTCGTCAAAGCGGCCTTTATCGGCGCGCCGCTGCCGCTTTGTTCCTGCGGCGTGATTCCCGCCGCGCTCGGTATCCGCAAGGCCGGCGCTTCCAAGGGAGCGACATCGTCCTTTCTCGTGGCGACCCCGGAGACCGGAGTCGATTCGATCTCCTTCTCCTATGCGGTGCTGGGTCCGATTTTCGCTCTTTGCCGGCCGATAGGCGCAATTCTCAGCGCCATAGCCGCCGGCCTGCTGGTCAATACCATGGACCGCGAAGACGAATCCGCGGAAGTGGAAACGGACACGGGGCATTGCTGTTCTTCATCGCAACAGGAAGAGCGGGAGATGCCGCCGCTTGGCGAGAGATTCGTCAATGCCGTCACTTACGGCTTTGGCAGCATGATCGCGGATACCGCCAAATGGCTGGTAATCGGTCTGGGCGCGGCGGCGCTCATATCCGTGCTTGTGCCGCAATCCTTCTTCCTGCAATGGGGCGACGGCCTGCTGGCGATGATCGTCATGGTAGTCGTCGGCCTGCCCATGTACATCTGCGCAACCGCCTCGACTCCCGTTGCCGCCGGATTCCTGTTTGCCGGCATATCTCCCGGCGCCGCCCTGGTGTTCATGCTCACCGGCCCGGCGACCAATATCGCCACCATGGGTGTAATCAAGGTTCACATGGGCTCCCGTTCCCTGATCGCCTACCTGATCGGCGTTATCGGCTCCGCCATTGCCTGTGGTCTGCTGTTGAACGAATTGTACGAATGGTTCGGCTGGCCGCTGCAACTGTCCGCCATGATTGGCGAGGAAGGTTGGCCCTGGTGGCGGCACGGTCTGGCCGTTCTCCTCTCTGTGCTGGTGCTGAGGGTTTGGGTCCAGCCGCTGTTCACTCAGCGCGGCCGGCTCGCCGAAAGCGCCTGATCCGGCAAGCGGTCCACCCTGGCGACGATCTGCTGGGATTCGTCAAGCACGAACATCCAGTCGGCCTGCTCCGGCAGTGTGGCAAGCGCATGGCGGGTAAGGCGCTCGTAATGCTCGATGAAACGGCGCAGTTGCCCCTCGTTCATGATCGCCGCGCCGTCCGTTTTCACGCTTTCACGCAGTTTTTTCTCTTGCAGGCCGCGCCAGCGATAAACGCTTTCAAAATCCGGCGCGCACAGGAAGATCAGGCGGTCCAGGGAAGCGAATACGCGCTCGTGGTATTCGGCAAGACGGTCGTTGACGTAGCCGCGCCAGACGCCTTCCTGGTCCGCTTCGGTTTCCAGGGAATTTACCGGCTGATGAAGTTCTTCCACCCCTTGCGGGGCAAGCCCGACAAACCAGCCTTCCAGTAGAATCAGATCAGGCCTGCCGCCGGCCCAGGCATCGGGGTCGACACGGTCGTCGATAGACTTGTCGAACTTCGGCAAAGATACCGAATCGCCGTTACCGGCGCATACCAGGTCGTCAAGCACTGAAACCATCAGCTCAATCTCGTGAGTGCCGGGAACTCCGCGGGTAGCCAGCAGTGGATGCACGGTTTCAGCAAGTTTCAGCCGCTGGGCGCGGCTCAGGTAGAAATCGTCGACCGACAGCGAAACCGCTCGTAAATCCCAGCTTGCGAGCAAGTGTGGAAGCAAGTTGGCAAGCGTGGTCTTGCCGCTACCCTGGGCGCCACTGACGCCTATTCGCAAAGGCCTGGACGAACCGGCGGCGAGGTCCCGCAGGACCCACGCCAATGGCAGGAGCCAGTATCTGACTTGCTCGCGATAACTGTCGGGCAGACGCTGTTCCGCCACGAATTTGTCGATCGCCTTCTCGGGAAATTCGGACGCTGCGCCACGTAAGGCCCTCATGAATTCCTGCTCCATCGAATGATTACAGTGGGCTGTCGGCGCCCGAAATTCGCATTGTCACCCACACGGATACTAAAGTTTCACTGGGGCGCGGACAACTGATCTTGACTGCGCCGGTATGTGTTAAGGTTGCAGTTCTGAGCCTTCGTCCGCCTTGCCCTTTGATTAAGCATCGATGCTGGGATCCCTCTATTCCGACCGTCCGATCGCGGTATCTCCCGCGTTGGCGGCGACCATCGGATTGGAGGAAGCGGTCATGGTGCATGTTTTCGCCGAAATACTGACCTTCCGCGCTACCGAACGGCTCACGTCTCATCCCGGCCTGGATTTCGTGCTGCTGAGCGATGCCGACATGGGCCGTTTCTTTCCTTTCTGGAAAGCGGCGGATCTCGATCGAATCCGCCTGCGGCTGATGCAACTCGACATGCTTGCGTACGAACCCCACCCGCGGGAAGACGGCGCGGCCTGGTACGCCTTGCAACGCATGGACGGCGCCCCGCGGCAGCGCAGCAGGGTACGCCGGAGACCTGGCGTCACCGGGCCGATTCCGCCGGACTGGCAGCCCGACGAGGAATGGGTCAAACAATGCCGACATCACAACATTCCGGACGACTTTACCCACGCTCAGGTTGCGCGATTCGTGCTCTACTGGCGCGAACGCGGCATTGCGCTCCATTCCTGGGGCAATGAATTCTGCAAGTATGTGCTGAAACAATGGCGAGAGGAACAAATCGCGGCAGCCTCGCGTGAAAGGTTCGGCATAATGGGTCCAGACTGGCGGCCGGATTGGGTTACGATGGACATTCTGGTGCGGGACGGCATCAGTGAGAACTTTATCGAAGACGCTGTGCCTGAATTCGTGTTGTACTGGATGGAGCGTGGAGTGGGAGACAGGGCCTGGAATTCGATTTTCATTACGCATGTACAAAAGCAGTGGCACAAGTTTCAAACGGCTGGATTCTTCGGCCATGAACCTCGTCCAATTGCTCAAGATTGGCGCCCTGGCCCTGCTTGCCTGGAAATTCTGCAATTGGCTCAGATCGATGAGGAATGGGCCATGAACCAGGTGCCGGAATTCGTGCTGTATTGGCATGAAACCGGTGAAGCAAGGGAGTCCTGGAATACAATTTTCCTGCAACGCGCAAAACAGTTGTGGGCGCAACGCCTGAAACGGCAGGCGATGGGATTGGACGATGCAGGAAGTGAAATCGCTGCTAAATCAGTTGAGCAACAAAATCGAGAGTGGTTTGAGCGAGTTACCGACCGAAGCTGGGCGGAGTAACGAAAAGGCAGAGTCAGAACGAAACAGAGTGGAGCGCGATCAGGAAGACGCAATCAACAAGATTTTCGCGGATTTCGAAATCGCTTACCACAATCAGTTTTTCAAGGCTTTTCCTGATGCAGGCTCCAAATTCCGGGCCAAGAAATTCTGGTTGCGGCAATTGCAGCGTTTCAGCCCTGTGCAAATCATCCGTGCATCGGACGAATTGATCTCATCGCAAAAGTTTCTCCCTACTCTCGCCGACATGGTTGAAACTTGCCGCGAGGACATCGCCCTGTTCGGCCTGCCACCGGTCCGCCGCGCCTACGAAGAGGCCTGCCTGGCGCCGGCGCCCAAGGCCGCATACGATTGGTCCCACGAGGCGGTCTTTCTGGCCGGCAGCGCCACCGGCTGGTCCTTGCTGGCAAGCGAACCCGAGTCGGTGAGTTTCCCGCAATTCGAATATCACTATCACGATCTCTGCAGGCAGGTAGTCGAGGGCGCCGAATTGAAGATCGAGCGACCCACGCCATTGCCGGAGCAGACCCGGACTGAACTCGGCCACGCCGAATTACGCAAACGCCTGCGCAAGATGCGCAAGGAACTGGGGCTTTAGGACGCGTCCCGGATTTGTCGCATCGGGTATAATTCGCGTCCCCGCCCGACGCTCAAGGAGCAGCAGATGTTCAACTCGGCCGAAACGCTGGCCAATTGCGATCCCGCAGTGGCCGAGGCCATCCGCGGAGAAGAAAACCGGCAGGAAACCCATATCGAACTGATTGCCTCGGAAAACCATACCAGTCCCCGGGTGCTCGAAGCCCAGGGCTCGGTGCTGACCAACAAGTACGCCGAGGGCTATCCGGGCAGGCGTTATTACGGAGGCTGTGAGCATGTCGACGTGATCGAGCAGCTTGCGATCGACCGCGCTCGCGAGCTGTTCGGCGCTGATTTCGCAAATGTCCAGCCACATTCGGGTTCACAGGCGAATGTCGCGGCTTATGCCGCCCTTTTGCAGCCCGGGGACACATTGCTCGGCATGAGTCTCGCCCACGGCGGCCACCTTACCCATGGCGCCTCGGTGAGTTTTTCCGGACGCATCTACAACGCCGTGCAATACGGTCTGAACGAGCAAACCGGCGAGATTGACTACGATCAGGTCGCGGCGCTTGCGCGGGAGCACAGGCCGAAAGTGATCGTGGCGGGGTTTTCGGCCTATTCCCGCATCATCGACTGGCAGCGCTTTCGCGATATCACGGACGATACGGGCGCGTATTTCGTCGTCGACATGGCGCATGTCGCGGGGCTCGTCGCCGCCGGTCTTTATCCGAGCCCGGTGCCGTACGCCGACGTGACCACCACCACGACCCACAAGACCTTGCGCGGTCCGCGCGGCGGCCTGATCCTGGCGAAGTCCAATCCGGAGCTGGAAAAAAAACTGAATTTCAATGTGTTCCCCGTGGGACAGGGCGGTCCCCTGATGCACGTCATCGCCGCCAAGGCGGTTTGCTTCAGGGAAGCCATGAGCGAGGAGTTCAAGGCGTACCAGCGGCAGGTGCTGGACAACGCCCGCGCCATGGCGAGAACTTTCATCGAACGAGGCTTCGATGTCGTATCCGACGGTACCGACGATCACTTGTTCCTGCTCAGCCTGATCCGCCAGCAGATTACCGGCAAGGACGCGGACGCCGCTCTCGGACGCGCGAATATCACGGTGAACAAGAACGCTGTGCCGAACGATCCGAACCCGCCTTTTGTCACCAGCGGCCTGCGTATCGGCACCCCGGCGGTGACGACTCGCGGCTTCAGGGAATCGCATGTGGAGGCGCTAGCCGGCTGGATGTGCGATATTCTCGAAGACCTCGACAACGAGGCCCTGATCGGAGAAGTGCGGGACAAAGTCCTGGCCCTGTGCCGGGATTTTCCGGTATACCGGAAACTCGCCTGAACGGAAAAAGAGAAACATGCATTGTCCTTTTTGTGGTGCGGTCGACACCAAGGTAATCGATTCGCGGCTCGTATCCGACGGCGACCATGTGCGCCGCCGTCGCGAATGCATTACCTGCGAGGAACGATTCACGACCTATGAAACCGCCGAACTTGTCATGCCGCGCATTATCAAGAGCGACGGTTCGCGAGAGCCTTTCAATGACGAAAAGCTGCATTCAGGCCTGCAAAAGGCGCTGGAAAAACGCCCGGTAGGTGTCGAGAGCGTGGATGCGGCCGTCAATCGGATCAAGGCGAAATTGCGCGCCGGCGGCGAGCGCGAAATTCCCTCGCGCATCCTCGGCGAAGAAGTGATGCGGGAGTTGCGCGAACTCGATGAGGTGGCATTCGTGCGTTTCGCCTCGGTGTATCGCAGTTTCAAGGATCTGGACGAGTTCCGCCAGGAAATCGAACGCCTCTCGAAAGGCAGCTAGGTCCGGAAATCCCGGCTCCAACCTGGAGACAGCGGCATATGCGGATCATCACCCAAGCGGATTGCGCCGGACCTGGGGCGGAATGGCCGGAACACATGCGGCGGGCCTTTGAACTCGCGCGCTCGGTGATATCGTGTGCGCCCAATCCCCGCGTAGGCTGTGTGATCGTCCGGGACGGACGCCGCACGGGTGAAGGTTTTCATGCCGGCGCCGGCCGCGAACATGCCGAAATCGCGGCACTGGCCGCCGACCCCGAAGGCGCCGCCGGGGCGACGGTTTTCGTAACTCTCGAACCCTGTTCGCACGAAGGCCGCACCGGAGCCTGCGCCAGGGCGCTGATCGATGCAGGGGTAAAACAGGTAGTGATTGCCGGGCTCGATCCCAATCCTCTGGTCTCCGGCGCCGAGCAACTGGAAGCCGCCGGCATCGAAGTATTCAGGCTCGAGGGATTTGCCGGAGCCGCGATGGAGCTCAACAAGGGATTTGTCAGGCGCATGAGTCAGGAAAGGCCATTCGTGCGATGCAAACTCGCCATGAGTCTCGACGGCAGGACGGCGCTTGCCGATGGCCGAAGCAAGTGGATCACCGACCCGCAAGCCCGGGCAGACGCGCAATTGATGCGCGCGGGCAGTTGCGCCATCGTCAGCGGAGTTGACACCGTCCTCGTCGACGATCCGTCTCTGAACGCCCGCCCTGAAGCGCTGACCGGCGGCGAGCGGGAACTGGCGGAACAACGGCTGGCCATGGCCGGACAGCCGCTGCGAGTGATTCTCGACAGCAAGCTGCGAACCCCGGCCGGCGCGAAAACCCTGTCACTGGACGGCGCCGTGAAGATCTTCAGCTTGCGGGACCGGGCCTCCGCGACAGGCTTTCCGGACAATGTCGAAGTCATCGTCTCACCGGCGCGGCAGGCGAAGGTAGACCTGGAATTCGTGCTAAACTGCCTCGCCACGAAGTTTCAATGCAACGAAATTCTGGTCGAAGCCGGGCCGGCGCTTGGCGGGGCGTTGTTCACCGCCGGCCTCGTGGACGAACTGGTCATCTATGTGGGCGCCCGATTACTGGGCAGCGACGCAAGGCCCCTGCTCGAATTCGCCGGTCCCGATTCCCTGACGCAAGGCGACGCGCTCGAGATCGTCGATGTCAGCGTCATCGGCAACGGACTCAGGATAATCGCCCGGCCGAAGGCGGAATGAGGACAGCGGCATGTTTACCGGAATCGTCGCGGCCATGGGAACCCTGCTCGAAAGCAGCGCGCAAGGCAGTGACCGCCGCCTTCGGATCGCCGTGGAAGCGCTTGACCTGGGCGATGTAAGCATCGGTGACAGCATCGCCGTGAATGGTTGCTGTCTGACCGTGGTGGAGAAGGAGGCGGACAGCTTCAGCGCCGACGTTTCCGCCGAGACCTTGCGTTGCACGACGCTGGGCTCGCTGGAGCCCGGGCGGCGGGTCAATCTGGAAAAGGCCATGAGTCTTGGCGACCGGCTTGGCGGGCATCTGGTCAGCGGCCATGTCGACGGCATCGGCGCCTTGCTGGAGCGGGAAAGCGAAGGAGACAGCCTGCGGCTGAACTTGCGGGCGCCGGCGGAACTGGCTAGATACATCGCCCGCAAGGGCAGCATTTGTATCGACGGAGCGAGCTTGACCGTGAACCAGGTAAACGGAAAGGATTTCAGCGTAAACATCATTCCCCATACCCGGGCGGAGACGATAATCGGCCAGTATCGGGTGGGGCAGCAGGTCAATCTGGAGGTGGACCTGCTGGCGCGCTACCTTGAGCGGTTGCAGCAAGGCGGCGCGGAACAGTGACTGGCGCGAACAATATGAAAATGAATACTACGGCGGAGCTGATCGACGATATCCGCCAGGGCAAAATGGTCGTCATCATGGATGACGAGGAGCGCGAGAACGAGGGCGACCTCGTGCTCGCGGCGGAATGCGTGCGTCCGGAAGACATCAATTTCATGGCCAAGAACGCCCGCGGCCTGATTTGCCTGACCTTGACCAGGGAACGTTGCGAGTTCCTCCAGTTGCCGCTGATGGTCAACGACAATCGCACACGGCACAAAACCAGTTTCACTGTTTCCATCGAAGCCGCGAGCGGCGTTTCCACGGGCATTTCCGCGGCCGACCGGGCGCGCACGATTCAGGTCGCGGTAGCCGCCGATTCGCGTCCGGAGGACATCGTCCAGCCGGGTCATGTCTTTCCCATCATCTCCCAACCCGGGGGCGTGCTGCGGCGGGCGGGGCATACCGAAGCAGGCTGCGACCTGGCGCGTTTGGCGGGATATACGCCGGCTGCGGTCATCGTCGAAGTCATGAACGAGGACGGCAGCATGGCGCGCCGCGGCGACCTCGAGGAATTCGCCCGCGCGCACAAACTAAAGATCGGCACGATCGCCGACCTCATCCACTACCGGCTGGCGAACGAACATACCGTGGACCGGACGGCGAGCAACCGCCTCAAGACCCGCCACGGCGAATTCGACGTGCATACCTACCTCGATTCGATCAGCGGCAGTACGCATCTGGCCTTCACTCTCGGCAAGATCTCTCCGGATGAGCCGACCCTGGTGCGCGTACATATTCCCAATACATTGCGCGATGTCTGCGAAGTGCTCAGCGGGGAACGCACGAGTTGGTCCTTCGGCAGCGCGCTCGAGAGGATCAGCCAGGAAGGCAAGGGCGTCGCGGTCCTGCTTTCCGGAGACGATTACGGGCAGGGTATCGACCAGGCAATGGCCGCGGTGCTCGCCAATCGCCGCCGCAGCGACGTTGGCGCGGAATCGCGCAGTGATCTCACCATAGGTACGGGATCACAGATCCTGCGCGATCTCGGCGTCGGCAAGATGCGGCTGCTCAGTTTCCCGGCGCGTTTCAACGCCATATCCGGTTTCGATCTGGAAGTCGAGGAATTCGTGCGCTTCAAGAAGCCGCGCAACGGGGGTAACGCCAAATGAACGCGAGTTCCATCGTCAAGGGAGATCTGCGGCCCGGCAATTCGCGTTACGCCATCGCCATGAGCCGCTTCAACGGGTTCATTGTCGAACGGCTGCTGGAAGGGGCGCTGGGCGCCCTGAAAGCGCAAGGCGTGGAACGTGACCGCATCAGCATCGTGCAGACTCCGGGCGCCTGGGAGTTGCCGCTCGCCGTGCAAACGCTGGCGCGCAGGCAGGATATCGACGCGGTGATCGCCCTCGGCACGGTAATTCGAGGAGAAACGGCGCATTTCGATTATGTCGCCGGCGAATGCGTGCGCGGGCTGAACCGCATCATGCTCGAATCCTCCAAGCCCGTGACTCTGGGCGTACTTACGGTGGAGACAGTGGAGCAGGCCGAAGCCCGCTCCTGCGACAGCGACAACAAGGGGGTGGAAGCGGCGCTCGCGGCCATGGAAATGGTCAGCCTGATCGAGCGCCTGGAGTTCCGGTGAACGCGGGGAGCGGCAATCGGCTGTCGCCGCGGCGGCGGGCGCGCCGGTTGGCCTTGCAAGCGCTCTATCAATGGATTCTTTCGGAAAACGATCCCCATGAAATCGCGCGGCAAATGCGCGAAGACGCACACGGCCGGATCGACTGGGACTACTTCGATCGACTGTTCCCGGCGATTCCCGACGGCCAGAGCGAACTCCAGCGGCATCTTGAGCCGGTGATGGACAGCAGAAGGCTCGATCCGGTGGAGCAGGCCGCAATCTGGCTGGGTGCGTTCGAACTCGCAAGACAGCCCGATATCCCATATCGTGTGGTCATCAACGAATCCATCGAACTGGCCAGGGTTTTCGGCGCCACCGACGGCCACAAGTACGTCAATGCGGTTCTCGACAAGCTGGCGCCCAGATTGCGTGCAGAAGAAGCCGCCGCCGACCGAAAATGAGTTTGACCGAACGCGACATCATCAGCCGGTATTTCAATGTATCGGCGCTGGCGTTCAAGCGGCCGGAAATCATACTCGGCCCCGGCGACGATGCCGCCGTGCTGGAGATTCCCGAAGGCAAACGACTCGTTGTGTCGGCCGATGTGCTGGCGGCGGGCGTGCATTTTCCCGCAACCGCCGCGGCCGAATTGATTGCCTGGCGCGCGCTCGCGGTCAATCTCAGCGATCTGGCGGCGATGGCGGCGGAGCCTTTGTGTTTCACCATGGCATTGACGCTGCCGCAAGCGGATCCGAATTGGCTTGAGGCTTTCAGCGGCGGCCTTGCCGAACTCGCCGGAGAGTTTCACTGTTCCCTGGCCGGCGGCGATATCAGCCGGGGACCCTTGCAGATTGCGATTCAGGTCCATGGTTTATGTATTGCCGGCAATGAACTTCGCCGCGCGGGGGCAAGGCCGGGACAGAAAGTGTATGTAACCGGCTGGCTCGGCGACGGCGCCCTGGGTCTTGCCGCTCAGGGCATTGCAACACCTGGAATCGGCTTTAACGCGCCTTTGTGCGAACTGCCGGCAACATGCCGGGCACATTTCCATGCCGCATATTTCCGGCCCCGGCCACGCGTCGAATTCGCCCTGGCGGCGGCGCCCCTGATTGCCTGCGCCATCGACGTGTCCGACGGTCTGCTCGGCGATGCCGGCCACCTCGCCGCGGCCGGCGGTGTTTGCATTGAGCTTTTCCCGGAAAGACTGCCGTTTTCTCCTTCGGCCCATTGTTGCGCGAGCGCGGATTCGCGCCTGCGCGCCGCGCTTGCCGGAGGCGACGATTACGAGTTGTGCTTTACCGTCGACTCCGCCGATGAAGAGAAACTCATGGCAATCGCCGCAGACATGAATCTGCCGTTGACCTGCATCGGCGAAGTAACAGTGGGCGCGGGCGTGCGTTGCACCGGCATGGAGGCGCATTTCACATCCTTCGACCATTTTGACAGTGCGGCGCATGAGTGAAGCCGCTTCGAATCCTTCATTCAGGGAATTGCTGACGCGGCCGGTGGATCTGCTGGCTTTCGGCTTCGGCAGCGGGCTTTCCCCCTGGGCGCCCGGCACCGCGGGCACCCTGGCGGCCGCCGCGATCTGGCTGGCTCTCCCGGCGCCGCCCCTGCCGCTCGCGATACTGCTGATCTGCGCCACGTCAGCGGCCGGCATCTGGATCTGCGGCCGCAGCGCGGCGCGGCTGGGCGGCGGCGATCGTCCCGGCATCGTCTGGGATGAATTCGCCGGTTGCTGGATTACCCTGGCGCTGATTCCCGCCGGTTGGTATTGGGCGCCGGCGGGATTGTTGTTGTTCCGCCTGCTGGACATCTTCAAACCCTGGCCGATCAAATGGCTCGACCGTAATATCGGAGGCGGTCTCGGCATCATGCTCGACGATGTCGTTGCGGGTATAATGGCCGCCCTTTGCATACAAAGCATACGATTGCTCGCCTGATTACCGGTCGAGAACAAAACCGGGAGTTTTCGAATTGACCATAGAATTTGTCGCTCAAGCACGACTGCCGACCCGCTGGGGCGATTTCAGGATTTACGGATTCAAGGACCTGCAAGCGGAAAAGGAACACGTGGCGCTGGCCCTGGGAAATCTGAACCTCGACGAGCCCCTGCTGTGCCGGATTCATTCCGAATGTCTCACCGGCGACAGCATGTTCAGCCTGCGCTGCGACTGCGGCCCGCAACTCGAATTCGCCATGCAGCAAATCTCCGAGGCCGGGCGTGGCCTGATTCTCTACCTGCGCCAGGAAGGCCGCGGCATCGGCCTGCTCAACAAGCTGAAAGCGTACGCCTTGCAGGATTCCGGCGCGGACACCGTCGAGGCCAATGTCCAGCTCGGCTTCGAGCCCGACAGCCGCGAATACCAGATCTGCAAGCCCATGCTCGATTTCTTCGATACCCGCAATGTGAAACTGCTGACCAACAATCCGGTCAAGGTGAAAGCCCTGGAAGACATGGGAATCGAGGTCAGCGAGATCATCCCCATCCACACCGGCGCCAATCCTCACAACGAAACCTATCTGGCGGTCAAGATCGACAAGCTCGGCCATATGGGCAATTCCGCCGACTGAATCTGTAAAGTATGAGTAGGCAAAGAAAGAATGCGAAAGATCGAAGGCAATCTGTCCTCGAAAGTCTTGAAAGTGAGAACGGTGGCCGTGTCACAAATTACGCGGCACAATTGTTGGCAAAGGGATTAAGCGGAACGGCAACGACCTGTACGTTGATGCGCTATTGCCGGACGTTTATATATGAATTTCCAGGTTGTCATTTGATGCTGGGAGCCGGGGACGTTGACTACGTTATCTGTGACAGCGATACCTGCCGAGCAACAGTAGTATCAGACCTTAACAGTCATTTTAATCAAAGTGATCGGAGCTCCCTGCATTACGAAATCGATGTTTCGTTGAGGAAGGGAGTGGGCCGTATATCTTGCGAGGAGGCTGCCAAGACGGAATACTTTCACGCACGGATTTTTCTCGTAATCGAACAGTACGAAAAAGTGCCTGCCACATCACTAGACAATGGCGAATATTTCCTGATCGACACATGGTACGACGGTAAAGAAATTATTGAGGGAGGCTGCCAAGGAGAAAAGTCGTTAATGGCTGTTCGAACAGGAGACGGAGCTTGGCCAGATTTTTCTCCAGGTATGCACGCGGTCAATACCGTACTAGCTGCTGTAAAGGTAGGACAGGATACCACTCACTATTTTGATCCACTCTACAGTTGTTCGTGTTTTGTTACCGATGACAATAGAGCCGTCTATCCCTGTTATACCAAAATGAGTGTGGGATATGGAGGTGCGCGCGTCATAAAGCCGATTGATTCAGACAGTTTGAGCGAGAAGGTGTTGGAAATACGGTCAATTCATGAAGGACTGTGCAAAGACGCCCTAGTGCTTCCACAAGTCGCGGAACTGATAGACTCTGTTTTGCTTTATAAAACACAGGACGATGGATATTATCGGCTTTGGTTTCTCAGGTTGTGGCAAGCACTTGCCGATTCTAAAAGGCTTCTTGGCTCACCTAAGCTGGAAAATGAATCCGAAATAATTGCAGGCAGGTTTTCGCCGACACAACTAAAGAAGTACCGCCACGCCGTCGCGCACTGGTGGACGGGAAAAGTTGATTTTTCATATGTTACGGGAATCCAGCAAACGGTTCACGAACTGCTCCGACGGAAATACCAGTAAATTTGATGGAATCCATGCAAGAGAAAATAGACTAGGGGGTTGTCCGCATGTGTCGATATATATGGAATTCGGATTTTGCAGATTCATAGCCACCTCCAGTGTGGTAATTTCTCTCCAGGAGGCAGGTATCCTACCAATATTAGGTATTCATCTTCATCTTTACGGCCTTGCCATCCCTCGCTCGCCTGTCGTTTCATCTCTGCGAATGTTTCCAACTTACCGACCAACCAATTTTCCCTAGCTGGGTTTGTTCGTTTAGATTGGTCAGTATAGTCATAACAGATCAGCACCTTTAACGGTGCCCGCCACATGAGCATTTTCCACCATTCCTCCTCTGGTCGATTGCCATTTTCGTGTTCAATGATTACATCGAATCCTACTGGGTAGCCACCGCCTTCGAAATTGTTAAACTCATCTGTATAATATACGCAATCTAGCGTGTAGTATTCACGATATACATGCCGCTTCAGATTACCTGCCACATCGTGCAAGAAGCCTTCTGTATTCTTTTCCCCCAACATAAATTTGGTCCACGTACTATCTTTTTCGTACGCAGTTGCAGTGACTTCTCGGGATTCAGCATCTTTCGTTCGTTCGCGCCACGTTTCAAGAAATGCTTGCCTAAAATCTCGCGGTTTCATACAACTTTTCCCAATTAAGAACCTTCTTACTTGCCGGCCGACAACCTTAATCGGCTGGACCAATCAACATAACGCCCTACCTCAAACATAGAAAAACGTAATTGTGTTCGGAATTTTCAGCCGCCTGCTACCAAATTCCCTCTAATCACTTCGCCGATCATGTGATCGGTGCGACGAGGCTTGGCGCCATTCTCCACGAAGGCACAACCTGTATTATTACCAAACACGCCCCGGCCAACCGGATTCGCCGCTGAGCGAATCGAATTCGGTGTCTTTCGAAACAAGTGGGCAGCGCAATTCGATCGCGGTGGCTGCGATAAAACGGTCGAATGGGTCGCGGTGCCGCCAATCGAGCAGCGCGGCGCGGGCCGCTGTATTGCGAGTGAATGGCGCCGTCAGAGTCTCGGTTTCGGCGACAAGTTCATCGAGACGCGGAACGATCTCCGGCCACCCGCCGAGTCTTGCCTTGCGCGTCACCTCGTACACGCTGATCGGACTGACGAATACCGAATCCGCCGCCGTAATCGCCGCCTCGGCCGCCTCGCCGAGGCGGGACGGAGCCATCAAGCTCCAGATCCACGCATGCGTATCAAGCAAAACCAGGCTCAAGAGTCACGTTCCCACATGCTCAGTTCGTCTTCGTCCAGGTTGTCCTCAAAGTCCGGAACAGCGCTCGCCAAATGCGTCAGGGCTCCAAAACGGAATCCGGATGATTTCAGCGGGACAAGCTTGACCGCCGGTTTGCCGTTTCTCGCGATGATCACGTCGTCGCCGGCTTCCGCGGCAGCTATGAGCTTTGAAAGCTGTGATTTGGCCTGGTGCATATTGATCAACATGACGCCGCCCTGCATTAAAATAGCTAACTTGGCTAGGCTACGCGAGATTTTCGCGTTGGTCAAGAAGTTGCTACATTTTTGTAGAGAGCACATAATCTGTCCGGTCTTGTAGCACAAGGTTTGTCCGGTTCTCATCGGATGCGGGAGGAAGCATCTGATGAGACGAACAGCCTGGTTGCAGGAGACGCGAATGGAACGTTTTGAGGAAGCCTTTGGGGCGTGGACGGAGAGTCGGCTGACGCAGGAAGAAGCGGCGCGGCTGCTCGGGGTATGTGAGCGCACGTTTCGGCGCTGGATCGACCGGTATGAGGAAGCGGGCCTGGACGGATTGATCGACAAGCGCTTGTCGCAAGCATCGAACCGTCGCGCGCCGGTGGACGAGGTGATGGCGCTGGTGGATCGCTACCGGAATCGTCACCGGGGTTGGAACGTGCGGCATTTTCATACCTGGTACCGGCGCGATGGCGGGACGCGCAGCTACACTTGGGTGAAGAGCGCCTTGCAGACGGCGGGCCTGGTGGCGCGGGCGCCACGCCGCGGTGCGCATCGCAAGCGGCGGGAGGCGGCGCCGTGGCCGGGCATGCTGTTGCACCAGGACGGCAGTCGCCATGAATGGGCGCCGGGTCGGATGTGGGATCTGATCGTGACGATGGACGACGCCACCAACGAGCATTACTCGATGTTCTTCTGCGCGGAGGAAGGCACATGGAGCAGCTTTCGCGGCATCCGCGAGGTGATTGACGCGCGCGGCCTGTTCTGTTCGTTGTACACCGACCGCGGCAGTCATTATTGGCACACGCCGACGGCGGGCGGCAAGGTGGACAAGGGCAATCCGACACAGTTTGGACGGGCCATGAGGCAACTGGGCATCGAGATGATTCCGGCATACTCGCCGGAGGCGCGGGGCCGGTCGGAGCGAGCGTTCAAGACGCACCAGGACCGGCTGGTGAAGGAGTTGGCGCTGGCGGGGATCGCGGAGATGGATGCGGCGAACCGGTACTTGCGGGAGACGTACCTGCCGGCTTTCAACGCGGAGTTCGGGCGGCCGCCGCGGGAGGAAGGGTCCGCCTTCGTGGCCTGCGGCGACGTCGAGCGGCTGGACGAGATTCTGTGCGAGCACCATGAGCGGGTCGTCGGGCACGACAACTGCGTACGCTTTCGTCGAAAGGTGCTGCAGATTCCGCCGGATCGGTACCGTTGTCACTATGTGAAGGCGACAGTCAAGGTCTTGCAGTATCCGGATGGGTGCGTCGCGATCCGCCACGGCCCGCGCGAACTGGCGCGATACGACTCCCAGGGTGAACTATTGACGGAGAATTTACGGACCGCCGCGTAGGATCGCGGCGGCGGCCAGCGTCTGGCGGGCCTTGGAGGGCGTAGCCCGGAAAGGCCCGCCAGACGCCAAAACAAACCGGACAGATCATTTGCTACAGAACCGGACATTTCTATTTGCTCTTAACAGAAGTTGCTACATTTTCATGTTTTGGAGCGTAAGTAAGTGACCAACAAGGAGACCGGCAAGCACATCACTATCGATCTGTTGCGCCATGGCGAGCCCGGGGGAGGGGATATCCTGCGCGGGCGCGTAGACCCCGAACTGACCGACCTCGGTCGGCGGCAGATGGAAGCCGCCGCCGAGCGCGCGGAGGCGAGTTGGACACATATCATCACTTCGCCCTTGCAACGCTGCAGGGAATTCGCCAATGATCTGGCGCAATGCCGGGCGCTGGAATTGCAAATCGAGGATGACTGGCAGGAAATCGATTACGGTGACTGGGACGGGATGCCCATAGCTGAATGGCGCGTCCGCTCAGCGCGGCAGTTCCGTAAATTCCGCGAAGACATTACCGCGCTTGCGCCGCCCAACGGCGAGACCTTCACCGAGTTCAGGGACCGTGTGCTGGGCGCCTGGAACGGACTGAGCGGCCTGCCCGGCGGCAGCCATGTGCTGTTGGTGACCCATGGCGGCGTGATGCGGGTGATATTGCCTACCGTGCTTGGAATGCAGCTCAACCGCAGTAATCCGCTGAATATCCCTTTTGCCTGCCTAAGCCGGGTGCTGCTCCATGTGAGCGGAAAGAACCACCGCGCCAGCCTGTTGTTCCACAACGCCGGAAAGCCGGTTCAGTAGTCGAGCCCTTTCTGCGCCATGACGCCGTGATTGAAGGCGTGGCGCACATCCTTCACCTCGCTCACGGTATCGGCCATCTCGAGCAGTTCGCGGCCGGCGTTACGTCCGGTAATGACGACATGCTGTCGAAGCGGCCGCTCGCGCAGGGCCTGGAGCACCCGGGGCTTGTCAAGATAGCCGTAAGTGAGCATATAGGTCAGTTCATCGAGAATGACGAGGTCGGTTGCCTCATCGGAGAGAATCGCCTCGGCCTTGTTCCAGGCCGCTTCGGCGGCGGCAATGTCGGTTTGCCGGTCCTGGGTCTCCCAGGTGAAGCCCGTGCCCATGACATGAAACTCGACCAGGGGATTTCCCTCAAACAGCAATTGTTCGCCGCATTCCCAGGTGCCCTTGATGAATTGCACGACGGCGCAGCGCAGGCCGTGGCCGACGCTGCGGGCGAGCATGCCGAAAGCCGAGGAACTCTTGCCCTTGCCGTTGCCGGTGAGTACGAGCAGCAAGCCCCGGTCCTCGGTGGCGGCGGCGATACGCTCGTCGACATGCTCCTTCTTGCGTTGCATCGCGCGCTTGTGACGTGTAGCGCGGTCGGTGGCGCCTGTCATATTGCGCGGCAGCGAATCTTGTCCGCGGCCAGTTTCTCATGGACCGCGCGGGCGATGCCGTCGGCGTCCAGTCCGGCCTTCTGCAGCATGTCCGGCGGCTTGCCGTGTTCAATGAATCTGTCGGGCAGGCCGAGATTGAGTGCCGGAGTGCGATAGCCGTCGCGCAGCAGAACCTCGTTCACCGCCGAGCCGGCGCCACCCATGACGACGTTTTCTTCCACGGTCACGACCAGTTCATGCGAGCCGGCGGCAGTGCGGATGGCATGCTCGTCGATGGGTTTGACGAAGCGCATGTCGTACAGGGTGGCATTGAATTCTTCGGCAGCCACAAGCGCGGGTTCGACCATGCTGCCGAATGCGAGAATCGCCACATCGTGGCCGCTGCGCCGGTGAACCGCTTCGCCGAGGGGGACAGTTTGCCATTCGCCGCC
Organism: Pseudomonadales bacterium; assembly: GCA_963666325.1. GTDB lineage: Bacteria > Pseudomonadota > Gammaproteobacteria > Pseudomonadales > Pseudohongiellaceae > UBA9145. The sequence goes on along the minus strand of OY762706.1, from coordinate 2,082,035 downwards.
GGTTGCAACGCCGGGACCCTTGCCCCGGGGATAGCGCACCGCGGCCGGGCCCTCGTGATCGTAACCGGTGCAAAGCAGCAGCCGGGTTTCCTCTTCGTTGCTCGGCGCCATCACAATAATATTGGGGACGCATCGCAGATAAGTAAGGTCAAAGCTACCGGCATGCGTAGGACCGTCTTCTCCGACCAGGCCGGCCCGGTCGATCGCGAACAGCACATCTAGATTCTGCAGGGTAATGTCGTGAATTAACTGGTCATAGGCTCGTTGCAGAAACGTTGAATAAATTGCGACCACCGGCTTGTGCCCTTCGCAAGCTAGTCCCGCGCCGAAAGTGAGCGAGTGCTGTTCGGCGATGGCGACATCGTGGAAGCGGTCCGGGAACTCCCTGGAAAACTCCACCATGCCGGAGCCTTCACCCATGGCCGGAGTAATTGCGACCAGCTTTTCGTCGCGCCGGGCCGCGTCGCACAGCCACTTCCCGAACACCTGGGAATATGTCGGCGAACTCTTGGTCTTGCTCTGGCTGGCTTTACGAACGTCTTTTATCGGCGCCGCCTTGCCCATGGCGTGCATGCCGAAGGGGTCGTTTTCGGATTCGGCGTAGCCCTTGCCCTTGCGCGTGACCACATGCAGCAATCTCGGTCCGGACAAGTTCTTGATATTTCCCAGCACATCGAGCAAGTGGTTGAGGTTGTGGCCGTCGATCATGCCGATATAGTTGAACCCGAGTTGTTCGAACATGTTGCCCGGAGACACCATTCCCTTCATGTACTTCTCGGTATTTTCAGCGGCGCGCAGCGCGCGCGGCGCCTTGGCGAGCACTTTCCTGCTGCCAGCGCGGATGAAATTGTAGGGCTTGCTGGCCCAAAGACGCGCGAAATAGTTCGACAATCCGCCCACGTTGTCGGAAATGGACATGTTGTTGTCGTTCAGGATGATAATTATGTCCTCATCCAGGTGGGCGGCGTGATTCATCGCCTCGAAGGCCATTCCCGCGGTCATCGCGCCATCTCCGACAACAGCGACGATGTCGTGATCCTGGTCGTTCATGCGGCGGCCGATCATCATGCCGACCGCGGCGCTGATGGCGGTGCTGGAATGGCCGACGCCGAAAGTGTCGTACTCGCTTTCGGAGCGCGTCGGAAATGCCGCCAGACCGCCGGCCTGGCGCATGGTATCCATGCGGTCGCGGCGTCCGGTGAGAATCTTGTGCGGATAGGTCTGGTGGCCGACGTCCCAGACGAGCCGGTCGGTGGGCGTGTCGAACACGTAATGCAGGGCAATGGTCAGTTCGACCACGCCCAGGCCGGCGCCGAGATGACCGCCGGTCTTGCTAACGCAATACAGCAGGTAGGCCCGTAATTCTTCCGCCAGAGTCGGCAATTGCTCCAGCTCGAGTTCACGCAGGTCTGCCGGAGAATCGAGTTCGTCGAGCAGGGGCGTTTCCGGTCTTGTAGTGGGTATTTCCTTGAGCATGCTGGCAATGGCTCCACTTTATTTTTATGAGAATACATTATCGCCCATGTCGAATACACAGATGGGCGCGGGCTGTGCTTGACAGTCAGTTCACTCTCTCAACGATATATTCGGCCAGATGACGCAATGGATCGGCATTCGCGCCGAATTCGCCGAGTGCCCCGGCAGCGCTCGTTGCCAGTTGCGCGGCCCGGGCGCGGGCTGAATCCAGCCCGAGCAACGCAACATAGGTTGCCTTGTCGCCGTCACGGTCGGAGCCCTGGGGTTTGCCCAGAGTACCGGTGTCGGAAACTTCGTCGAGAATGTCGTCCTGAATCTGGAACGCGAGTCCGATATTGCGCGCGTATTCCCGCAGCCTTTCAAGTTGTGCGGGAGTCGCACGGTCCGTGCTCAACGCGCCGAGCAATACGCTGGCCTGGATGAGCGCGCCGGTCTTGAGCAGATGGGTGGTTTCCAGTTCTTCCAGAGAAATCCGCTGTCCATCCGCCGCCAGGTCTCTGACTTGTCCTCCCACCATGCCCGCCGGTCCGGCCGCCTGAGTGAGCTCGTGCGTCATCCGCAGGCGGTCGCCCTTGCCGGCATGAGGCCGACTGAGAATTTCGAAGGCCATGGCCTGCAATGCGTCTCCGGCCAGAATCGCGGTGGCCTCGTCGAAAGCCTTGTGCAGGCTGGGGCGACCGCGGCGCAGGTCGTCATCGTCCAGGACCGGCAGGTCGTCGTGAACCAGTGAATAGACATGAATGAATTCGACTGCGCATGCTGCCGCGTCGGCGTCCGCGAATTCGCCGCCGAGCGCCTGGCAGCCGGCGTACACGAGTAACGGTCGTACGCGTTTGCCGCCGGCGAGCAATACGTGGCGGATCGCGTCCTCAAGGCCGGGGCACGGGAACTCGGTCGCGTCGAGGCAGCGCTTCATCGATTCGTCGACCCGCCGTCGGCAGGCCGCCTGAAATTGTTCGAAAGTATCGGTCATGACTGGAGAGGAGAGCGCTAGGAGTCTGTCGGATTTAGATTGAGGTAGAATCGTATTCAGATTGTAGCGGGGTGCTTATCCGATGTCATCGAAGTTTCGCCCAGTGGACCGGGACACGCTGTATCTTTTGCCGCCGTCGGTGCAGGACTGGCTGCCGGAGGATCATCTGGCGCGTTTCGTGGTTGAGATTGTGGACCGTCTGGACCTTGGCGCTCTGGAGCGCCGGTACGGTGGGGGCGGGAAGGATCCGTATCATCCGTCGGTGTTGCTGGGGCTGTTGTTTTACGGTTACGCGACGGGGGTGTTTTCGAGCCGCAAGCTGGAGCGTGCGACCTACGATTCGGTGGCTTTCCGTTTTATTGCGGCGAACACGCACCCGGACCACGACACGATCGCGGGTTTCCGCAAGCGATTTCTGGGGGAGTTGCAGGGGTTGTTCGTGCAGATTCTTTCGCTTGCGCGGGAGATGGGGTTGTTGCGGTTGGGCAACGTGAGTCTGGACGGGACGAAGGTTCGTGCGAACGCGAGCAAGCACAAGGCGCTGAGTTGGGGGCATGCGAAGCGTCTTGAGGATCAGTTGCGCGGCGAGGTGGCGGAGTTGCTTGATTGTGCGGCGCGGGCGGACGAAGCGGAGCCCGGACTGGACGTGCCGGAGGAGTTGAAGCGGCGCGAGGGCCGTCTTGCGGTGATCGAGGCGGCGCAGGCGGAGATCGAGCGGCGGGCGCGGGAGCGCCATGCGGCGGAGCGGGAAGAATACGAGGAGAAGCTTGCGGCGCGGCGGGAGCGGGAGAAGGCGACGGGGCGCAAGCCCCGCGGTCGAGAGCCGAAGGCGCCGGAGGCGGGTCCGCGGGAGAAGGACCAGGTGAATCTGACGGACGCGGAATCGCGGGTGATGCTGACGGCGGACGGATTCCAGCAGGCGTATAACGCGCAGTCTGGGGTGGATGTCGAGAGTCATCTGGTGGTGACGGTCGATGTGGTGGACCGCGGCAACGACAAGCGCGAGGTGGAACCGGCGCTTGCGGCGCTGGGCGCGTTGCCGGGGGCGCTGGGGAAGCCGACCGGGCTGTTGGCCGACGCGGGGTATTTCAGCAAGAAGAACGTGAAACGTTGCGAGGCGGCGAAGTTGACGCCGCACATCGCCATGGGCCGCACGGCGCACAATCCGCCGCTGGCGGAGCGTTCCGCGCCGCCGCCGCCCTGTCCGGAGGACGCGGACGCGGTGACGCGCATGGCGCATCGGCTGCGGACGCCGGAAGGCCGGGCGCTGTACGCGCGGCGCAAGTCGACCGTGGAGACGGTGTTCGGGGTCGTCAAGGAGACGATGGGATTTCGGCGCTTCCATCTGCGCGGACTGGAGGCGGTGCGCGGAGAATGGACACTGGCCTGTCTGGCGTGGAACCTGAAACGGATGCACGCCTTGCGTTGAGGCGCTCCACCCCCCGTTTTCCGCCCGCGAGCGGACATTGGCGACGCTGTCATGCCAAATACGCATGTGGGGGCGATACCATACCGCCCCAGCCACCGAAATCGGGAATCGCGCGGCCTATGGCCGCTGACATGAAATGCAACTGAGGACCGCCTTGCTCGGCGGATTCAACATCCTAAAACCGACAGACTCCTAGTCGGCCGCCGGATCGAGTTTCAGATCCTCGGTATCTCCGTCCGCGGATGTGAGCACCTTGACCTTTTGTTCCGCCGCTTCAAGCGCTTGCTGACATTCCTTGACCAGCTTCACCCCGTCCTCGAACGCTTTCAGCGAGTCTTCCAGGCCGAGATTTCCGTCTTCCATGCGGGTCACGAGTCGCTCGAGATCCTGCAACTTTTCCTCGAAATTGAAATTGTTGTTCTTGTTTTCACCCATATCGTTTTTCCCGCGCTTCCCGGCGTCTGTTACTCAAGAAGCTGGCCAAGCCCCTGCATTACTATATCCAGGTCGGTAACGATACCGATCACTTCGCCTGCTTCGACCACCGGCGCCACCCGAATGTGAAATCGTTCAAACAGACGCGAAGCGTAACGTATATTCATGCCCGGTTGCACGGACAACACCGGTTTGCTCATGATTTCGTAAACGCGTACGCGTTCCGGCGAACGGTCCGGTCCGATCACCTTGCGTGCGATGTCGGTATGCAGCACGAGGCCATACTCGTCGTTCTCATCGCGGCGCTCGACGATCATGCATTGAGCGTCGGCTTCGCGCATGTGCAGGAAGGCCTCCGCCAAGGTGTCCGTACCGCTGACGCGGACGTAGCGCTGGCTCATGACTTCGCGGACGGTTACCACGATGTTTTCGTTCATTTGCTTGCCTCCAGTCAAATCCTCTTGCCCAATTTCCGCGTAAGCCTGTCGACTTGCGTGGACACGCCCACCACATCTTCCACGTCGAGTTGAATGGCAATCCCGGCGCCCGACTTTTCCTCGAATTCGCCTGCCTTGCAGATCTCTTCGAGTATATGACGGCTCATATGCTGTTCCACCGTGAACAGCAAAACATCCCTGCGCGCATCCACCGACAGGCCGAATATGCCCTTCGGCGCGTCGAGGCCTTCGCCTCGCGCGGTGGGAATAATGGTGGCTCCGGTTGCTCCGTGGTCGCGCGCCGCCTTGACGACCTTGTCGGTCAGACGATCATCGACGAAGGCCACGATCAGTTTGAAATGCATTTGCAGTATCCTCTTGTCCAGCCCTTTCGGGCCTTGTATGCAGAAAGCTGGGAATAGGTCAGCACGCTGATGATGGCGAACGGGGCCGCGAAGGCGATCAGCCCGAAACCGTCGATCAGCGGATTGCGCCCCGGCACCGCCCCGGCCAATCCCAGGCCGAGCGCGGCCACAAGGGGCACTGTAACCGTGGATGTGGTCACGCCGCCGGAATCATATGCGAGCGGGACCATCTTTCGCGGCGCCATGGCTGTCTGTATCACCACTACAATGTAACCTGCAATGATGAACCAGTGAATCGGCAGCCCGTAAATGATCCGGTAGACGCCCAGGGTAATGCCGGTCGCGACGCCCAGGGCTACCGCGATGCGCAGGCCCAGGACACCCACCGAGCCGCCGGAGATCTCGCCGGCCTTGCCCGCCACCGCGATTAACGAGGGTTCGGCCAAGGTGGTGCTGAAGCCAATGGCGAAGGCGAACAGATAAATCCATCCGTAACTGAGCCAGCCCTCGCCACCATCGCCGGCAGTGGCCTGGGCGATCAGTTGTTCGGCCATGCCGCGGCCGAGAGGAAAGATCGCAGTTTCCAGACCGATCAGGAACAGCACGATTCCGAGCACCACAAATACGAATCCGGTCAGCACCCGGGCCGGATTGGCCAGTCGTCGGCGCAGCACGAGGAACTGGAACACAACCACGACGAGCACGATGGGCAACACGTCGCGCAAGGTACCGAACAAGGTCGAGAATGTGAGTCCGGCCCAGTCCATCAGTTCGTGACCACGCCATAGCCCATGACGAAGATCATCGGCGTCAGGGATGCGAAAGCGATCAGGCCGAACCCGTCGAGCATCGGATTGCGGCCGCGGATCGAGCTGGCAAGACCGACGCCGAGCGCGGTGACCATGGGCACGGTGATCGTGGAGGTGGTGACGGCGCCGGAGTCGTAGGCGATGCTGATAATCTCCCGCGGAGCGAAAGCGGTCATGACGACGACGAGTACGTAACCGCCGATGATCAGCCAGTGGATCGGCCAGCCCTTGAGGATGCGGACCACGCCGATGACGATGGCGAGGCCGACGGAAAAGGCGACGACATAGCGCAGTTCCAGCGCGTATCGGGCGATCGCAGCAGGATCGCGGGCGATTACCCCTGCTTCGGCCGCTGCCTGTGCCGCTTCGGAGCAGACCGCTATCAGCGCGGGTTCGGCGACCGTGGCGCCGAAGCCGAGGGCGAACGCGAACGCCAGCAGGGCGGTGGGGCTGCCCTTGTGCACGAACCCGTTCGCCATGCTTTCACCGAGGGGAAACAACGCCATTTCGAGCCCGGCGACGAACAGGGTCAGACCTCCCGCCACGCATAACAATCCGGCAATGATCGTCATCAAATCGTCGGGCGCCTGACCGAGCACCACGATCTGAAAGAAAGCGATTACCGTGATGATTGGCGTCAGGTCACGGATGCTGTTGGCGAGGGCGCGCGACAGGTTTCGCAGCACCGGCGGTGGCCGGAATCGAATCGGAAGCCGCGAACGAAGCCAGGGCGGCAAACCCGATAGAGATTGAAAATTCTGGAGCATCGAATGTACCGGTGCTTGCAGCTGGCGGTGCGAAACCGAACGGGACTATATGCCAAAGGCAGCCGCCGTTCAATTCGTGTGGGCTGCTGATCCGTAGAGCCGAACGACTCGGGCGGTCGCACCAACCGCGAAAAGAGAAATGACTCATGTTTCCGAGAAATCTGCCGCGAAGAAAATTGATGTAGATCAATAATCCGAAGTTCTGAAAGGGAATTCTTATGCATTACGCCATCCCCAAATTCGCGTCTGGCCATTCCTTGAGCCCCTTTTGCCGGATAACCCCATTCCTGCTGTTGTCGCTCCTGCTCCTGTTTCCGCCCGCGGCCCATGCTCAGGAAGACCCGAACAATCCCAACCCCGTCGGCCCGAACGATCCCGAGGAAGATACGCAGCCGGTCGTGCTCACCGCTTCGGTTGCGCCGGAACGCGTCCCGATCAATTCGGGTACGGCGACCCTGACCTGGAGCGGGACGAACGCCAGGTACTGCTCGGTGGACGGGACCGCCCGCGCCGCTTCGGGCAGCGCGACCGTCGGCCCGCGGACGACCGCGGGAACCAAAACCATACTTGTGGAGTGCTGGAACAACGGCAAGGCCGGCTACGCCGCCAGCACCTTGAGCGTGACCGTGTACAACGTCGCCAAGCCGGTAATCACCACAACGCTTTCCAAATCCCTGCTGTAAGCCGGCAAGGACAAATTCGTCGTGACGTACTCCGCGACGAACGCCAAGTCGTGCATGGTGGGTGGCGCGAAATTTCCCGCGAGCGGTTCGGCGACCCTCGGTCCATATTCCGCCGGCAAGCATTCCCTTACCTTTTCCTGCTCCGGCGACGGCGGAACCACTTCGCACACCATCAACTGGGAGGCCATCAGCCGCGTTTCGATCAGCGCGAGCGTGTCTCCAAGTACGGTAAAGGCCAACGGCAGCGATACCGTCCGGGTTTCCTGGACCGGCAGCAATGCCGACTCATGCAAGCTCGACGGCGCGAACGCCCCGACTTCCGGCTCGAAGACTTTTGGCCCCTATTCCTACAGTCAGGCCGGAACGAAATCCGCCACCGTGTCGTGCGCCAATCGTCTGGGATCGGCCTCCGACAGCGTTTCGTGGAAAGCGGAAGCCCCAAAACCGGTGGTTTCCGCTACACTGTCGAAATACACCGTAACCGCGGGTGTGGACCGGGTGAACCTTTCCTGGACCAGCAGCAACGCCGATTCCTGCTCGTACGACGGCAGGACGCGTACCGTGAACGGCACGATCAGAAACCTCGGCCCTTTCACGGCGGGAACTCACAACTTTATGGTGAGTTGCACTGGCACGGGCGGCACCACGAGCGACACGGCCATGCTGACCGCCGAGAAGGCGCCGGACCCGCCAACGGTCACTGTAAGTCTGAATCCCGAATCGATCATCGCCAGCACGGGAACGGCCACCCTGTCGTGGTCAAGCACCGACGCGACGTCTTGCACCCGCGATAGCCGCGCTGTGGCGACAAGCGGCAACGCAAGCGTCGGGCCGTATACGCAAGGCAGTTACGATTTCACCGTAAGCTGTACCGGTCCTGGCGGCAACGCCAGCGGAATGGCCACACTTACCGTGGAACCGCAACCCGATCCACCGACGGTCACTCTTCGCTTGAACCCCAGCACAATAGACGCCGGTTCCGATACTTCGACCTTGACCTGGAGCAGCCGGAACGCGACGTCCTGTTCGCGCGACGGAACCGCGGTTGCGACCAGCGGAAGCGTGACAGTTGGCCCTTATGCAACGGCGGGAACCCGCCGTTTCACCGTTTCCTGCGACGGCCCCGGCGGCTCGGACAGCGAAACGAGAACGTTGACCGTCGAGAGACCCGACCCACCGAGAGTCTCGGTAAGTCTGAATCCGGAAAAAATCGCGGCCAACACCGGAAAATCGACCCTGACATGGAGTAGCCGGAACGCGACCTCATGCAAACGGGGAACCGCCTCCGTGGCAACCAGCGGCAGCGCTTCCGTGGGACCCTATGCCGCGGGAACGCGCAGTTTCACGGTGACCTGCACGGGTTCCGGCGGTTCGGACAGCGACACGGCAGTGTTGACCATGGCGCCGCTTCCCACGGTCACGGTCAGTCTTTCCAAAACGACGATCGCCGCGGACAAGGACACGGTGGACCTCACCTGGTCGAGTACCGATGCGGCGTCCTGCAAGTACGGAAGCACAAGCCTGGCCACTTCCGGCAAGAGAACCATTGGCCCCTTTGCCGCCGGAACCCATGATATCGCTGTCAGTTGCACCGGCGCGGGCGGCAAGGCCAGCGGAGCCGCCAGTCTGACCGCGATTGCCGAGCCAACGGTTTCCGCCGGCTTCAGTCCCGCCACGGTCGTTTCCCACACAGGACAAACCACGCTGACCTGGTCCAGCACCGGCGCAACGGCCTGCCGGCTCGGCGACAGAACTACACTTTCCACTGATGGCAAACTGGAGGGAATCGGCCCGTTCTACGACGGTTCGCACGATTTCACGATCACCTGCGAAAATTCTCTCGGCAACGAAACAAGCACTACGTCAACGGTAACGGCTCAAGCAAGTCCAGTCTCGCTGTGTTCCACCCATACGCCAGCTCCAAGGGTCGCATCCACGCTTTCGAGGGGAACGTACACCTATTCTGTGACAGGTAGCAATTCCGGCAGTGTTTGGGGCACCGGAACCTACACCGCCGACAGCGACATCGCCACGGCCGCGGTTCACGCCGGTCACGTGAAAGTGGGCGGGAAGGCAATCATCGTCCTGAACCGAATCGCCGGCCTGTCGTCGTATTCGGGGTCTATTCAAAACGGCGTCGTTTCGGGATCTCATGGGGCCGCTGCCGGCAGCTACAACATATCGTTAACCGGAGCTTGTCGGGAGAGTCCTCCTACCGCTCCAGAAAATCTTCTTGCCACCCCGAACCCTAGTCTTGACGGCAATCTGGAACTGACTTGGGACGCTCCTTCCTCCGGAACTTCGCCAACGGGTTATCTGGTGTATCGGGCGAATGACGGTATAAGCCCAATAATCAAGAACTTTTCGGATTCGTCATTGAAGCTGGCAGGATTGAACAATGGTTCCTGGGTTTTCAAGGTTTTTGCATGCGCCGGCACGGAAAGTAAACCAGATTGTGGTTCGTCAGGCGACATTGCGGTAACTGTTTCCAGCCCGGATACCGATGGCGACGGCATTGCAGACTCGCAGGACAAGGACGACGATAACGACGGCATGCCAGACGCCTGCGAGAAAAGCTTTGGGTTCAATCCGTTAAGCCCAACTGACGGAGGCGATACGGATACTGATAATGACGGCGTTTCCAATGTTGACGAATGTGCTGCCGGAACAGACTTGAGACGAAGGGAGTTGTTGGGATTCGACAATATGTACGTTGCTTACGGCAAAGCGAATTCAAATGACATTTATATCGCTCGAATTTTTAATAACTCCGTTGTTCCCGGCGTTGCGGGTTTCTATCTACAAGAATCGAAAGAATCCACCCATTTCTACAACATAGTGCAACAGGTAAGCGATAAAGAGGCTATGGACGATGGGTTTAATCTCACTCAACACTTGCCCCTGGATTTGGAGATTGCGGAGCTAAATCTGGACGATGTGCCGGATCTTTACATAGGTGGCTTGGAAGATGAAGTTATTGGCCGATCCAACGTTCTTGTGTATGGAGGTAAAATTGCCGGCGGAAATACCCTTGGTTACACTGAATTTGATGAAGAATTTGTTCAATTTCTTCAAGAATTGGGAGGCTACCTGGCAAATGAAAAGTACTTTGAAGAAAAGGCGGAGGAAAACAAGTGGTTTGAAGAAGAGGATCAGGTTGATAGCGCTTTATCGACTGCACCGCAAGAGAAAAGATATGACTATTCAAATTTTAATCAAGACTCATACAAATTGAGTTTGGAAATAGATGCAATATCGAAAAATGGACTTTCTTCAAATTCTAATTGGGTAACAGTTGTTGAAGGATATTATGGCATTCCAGGCATGTTTAACAACCTAATTCGCGCCAGGTGCGGTATAGTTTGTATAGACATACCATATCCAGGGGAGTTTGGTTGGAGTGAATGGTTTTGGCCAGTTTTTATATACATTATATTAATGATGCATGATTTTACAGAAGCTCAAGAGATAATATCTCACGATCTGATTGACCATTTCTTTCACTATACCAATCGGCGCGCAGCAATATCTATTGCATCCAGTCGTCGATTAGGTATCATTCCCGGAACTGGATATCTAACAAAGGATTATTACGATAATGAAAGGGAGGTAAGGCGTGACCTGGCCATTTGCGAAACTCCAATCAACGCATATGTATTGTTCGTTTTTAGTGCAGAAAAGGGGGCATTCGACAACCCAGTAAGTGGGCCAAGTAAGGTGGCTCAAGTGACTTGTAGTAATAGAGAGTTTTTGCATGGAGGCGGAAGAGAATGGACTGTTAAGACTCCCGCATTTGCGACAGGAAGGGTATGGCAATTTGACTTTTAGATCGGATGTCCCGAGAAGGTAACTCGCAAAATTATTGTGGAATAAGATAGATAGTAGGATGAGAAAACTTCGAACTTATGACGAGCTAGTGAAAATTCAGCGTTGGTTGTTGAAAAGGGGAAGTGTAAGAACTCGATTGAGAAATGCAAAATCTATAGAAGATTTTCTGGCCCTTCCTAATGTTATGTCCGAGAAAAACCTTGAAGAATCGAAAAACTATGAGTGGTCCTTGTTGGGGGCCGGAGTGAGAGTTCCGAATGCTGGCGACATCTATATTACGATTCGACGTGTGCCTGTAACCATAGAAATCGGATTTGATTCGAAAACTTCAACGATTATAGACAGCATACTGCCTGAGGGAGCGAGACTTATTATCGGGAAAGATCATCCAAAATCTTTTGTAGTAACTGCTTATCCTCAGAACCCAGAGACACTTGAGACACACTTGATACCCACCGAAATTTTGCAAGACAAGAACTATATGGGCTACTACGGATTTTCGATAAAAATTAGAGAACTGAAAGACGGTTTACGTTTTATAAGAAGGAGTAGTGAAGAAGCTGGCAGAAAGCACCCATGAAAAAAGCTCAGCGAGGGGCCAATCAAAGCCAATCAAACGAGTCCATGGGACACCCACGTTTCGTGCCGTGACAATTTCCAAAATCGCTCCATGCGGCGCAAAGTGCTAAAGTGTCGCGTAGAACAGGGTCGGATTGATCTCATGGGGCGGAAGAAGGCCAGAAAACGCCGCGCCATTCGCTGGCTTGTCGTTTTGTTGCCGCTCGCGTTGGTGGCCGCCTGCGCGCTGATTGACGGTCCGCCGGGGCCGCCCGGGGGAGGCTCGGGACCGATTGCCGGCGCCGGCGAAACCTTGCGGCTCGGCGACATTGAGTATGTCGAATTGGCGCCTCCCGCCGGGGAAGTCCGGCAACTGCTGGTCTTCGTCCATGGCACGCCGGGCTCCCTGCGCGCTTTCCGAACCTATCTCACCGACCCGCTGTTGCGGGCGCGGTTCCACATGATCTCGGTCACGAGGATCGGCTGGACCGCGAGCGCCGGCAGCAAGGAGCCATCCCTGGAAGCTCAGGCACGGGCCTTGCTGCCGATTCTGGAAATGGACCGCTCCGGCCGCGGCGCGATTCTCATGGGGCATTCCTACGGCGGCCCGGTAATCGCCCGCGCGGCAATGGATTTCATGGAACTTGTCGGCGGACTCGTGTTCGTCGCCGCCACCGCCGACCCGGAGCTCAGCGGCCCGCGCTGGTACAACTACACCAGCTTCTGGTGGCCGGAGTTCATACTCGGCGAGCGGCTCATGGGCGCCAACGAGGAAATCATGGCGGTGCGGCCGCAACTCGAGGATATGCTGCCGCGCTGGGATGGCCTCACCATGCCCGCATTGATCGTGCAGGGCGACGAGGACTCCCTCGTGCATCCGGAGAACGCCGATTTTCTGCGCGAGAAACTGCTAAATTCGCGATTACTCCCCCGACCGGGCGGCGACCATTTCATACTCTGGGGGGATATGCCGGTGATCCGAGACGCGATTATTGAAAGGTTTACGCCAGCAAAGCCATGAACAATCTTCACAGGAACCTCCAAACAGATTCTGCGACTTCGCTTCGCTTCGCGCAGAATGACAGTTTCCATTGCAGTGAAAGTCGGCAAAGAATTCATTTGCCGACGGAAAACGGCCCAAATTGAGGAATAGTCACTAATGCACCGGAAAATCCTCCCCAGCGACCCGCGCATCCTGTTTGGCCTGGTCGTAACCCTGCTCTGGTTCGTCTTTCTCGGCGTCTACATCCAGATGAACGTGGGCTGGGGCAGCTTCATGGATCTGCCCACAGCCGAGATGGGCAATTTTCTCGAAGGCGCCTTCGCCTTTCTGGCCTTCCTGTGGCTGGTCATCGGCCTGTTCATCCAGCAGTCGGTGCTCGCGGAGAACAACGAAGAGCTGCGCCGCAGCAATCTCAACAGCGAGAAGCAGACCCAGGCGATCGCCGCCACCGAGTTGAACGCGCGCCAGGAGACCTTCTTCAAGATCGCCGAAAGTACGCGTCGCCAACTCGGCGCCATCATCGGCATGCTTTTCATCTCCAGCCAGGGTCCCCTGGGCAACAGCAGTTACGACAACGACTACCTGCGCGACATCTGGCGCGAATTCGCCCAGGGCGATTTCGAAGTCTGGGCGCGAATGTTCATCAGCCTGATCGCCAACGACGACGAGGCCGACCCGGAAGACCTGTTCTTCGGCACCGAAATCCGCCGGGGTCATACCGATAACTTCATCGTCGGCTACGAGCGGTTGCTCGAACTCGCCCGGGATTGCGATACCGATAACCTTATCGTCGATTCACTGGTAATATCGGCCCATGGGCTGCTCGCCGCGCGAATGCGCGAGTTGCACCCCGACTACAGTTTCGGGGTGTTCGGCATTACCGACGCGCAGCAATATCTGGAACGCTACATGGCCGAAAACGGCAAGCCGGGCGCAGCCGCGGACGGTTAGCCGGCATCAGGCAACCTTTTGGGGGAAGTTAAAAATGGAATTGATCGCACTTGTAATTCTACTGGCGCTCGTCGAGTACATGGGATTCAGCTACGCAACGGGCCGCGCCCGCCTGAAGTTCGAAATCGCCGCGCCGGCAACCACCGGCAACGAGGAGTTCGAACGTTATTTCAGAGCGCAGCAGAACACGATGGAGCAACTCGTGGCGTTTATTCCGCTGCTACTGGTCTGCGCCCATTTCAGCAACCAGCTCGCGGCCGCGGTGGCTGGCCTCGCATTCATCGTCGGCCGGCTGCTGTACTTCACCGCCTACGTCAAGGAGCCGAAATCGCGCAGCCTGGGATTCGGCATCGGCTTTTTCGCCATGGTCTACCTGCTGGTCGCCGGCCTGGTGGGCGTGGTCGGCGCGATGATCTAGGCCGCCATGAAGGGCCAGGCCTCCGGGATCGATCTCATGGCCCTGCGGCAACTCGGGCTGTACGCGGTCTACGTGGTTTTTGGCTTCGCCGCTGTCGTCTGGCTGCTTGGCGTGGCGGCGAACAGCACCGGCAGCGCCGTCGCCGGCGGAGCGATAGATCCCGATAACAACGCCATCACCATCGCCTTGCGCACCGAACCGCCGCAACTCGACTACAGCCGCGCCACCGATTCAAGCAGTTTTACCGTGTTGTTCCACAACATGGAGGGGCTGCTGACCTACGATGACGACATGGCGCTGATCCCGGGCGTTGCCGAGCGCTACGAGATTCGCGAAGACGGCGCCACCTTCTGGCTGCGCGAAGACTCACGCTGGAGCAATGGCGAACCGGTCACTGCCCACGATTTCGTTTTCGCCTGGCGCCGGGTGCAGGATCCGGCGACGGCATCGGCCTACGCCTTCATCATGTACCCGGTGAAAAACGCCGAGGCGATCAATCGCGGCGACCTGCCAAGGGAAGCCCTGGGCGTGCGCGCCGTGAGCGACCACGTCCTCGAAGTCGAGTTCGAACAGCCGACGCCGTATTTCGACAAGCTGGTAGCTTTCGTTACCTTCTATCCCATCAACGAGGCCTTTTTCGAGTCGACCGACGGCCGTTTCGGGGCCGATGCCGACATGTTGCTCTATAACGGCCCGTACCGGATGACCGAATGGGTGCACAGCGCCTCCATGCGCTGGGAAAGAAATCCCGATTACTGGGGAGATCACAAGGGATTCATCGACACGATCAACGTCGGCTATATCACCCAGGACGTGAACTCCCGCCTGAATCTTTTCAAGGACGGCCAGATCGCGGACACCCAACTCGTGCCGCAAATGCTCGGCGAAGCCATGGAGCGGCGCTGGCAGATCGACCGCTCGATGGACGGCACGGTGTTCTTCCTGCAACTGAATTTTCGCGAGGGCCGGCTCACCGCCAACAGGAATTTCCGCAAGGCCCTGCTGTTGGCGCAGGATCCGGTGGAATTTGTCTACAAGGCGCTGAAAGAGCCGAGTTACATGCCGGCCGTAAGCCTGTTTCCGTTCTGGATTCGCGGCGCAGACGGCTATTTTCGCCAGGAACACCCGCCAATGCCTCATGAATACAATGTCGCAAAGGCGCGCGAGCATCTGGAGGCGGCGCGGCAGGAACTCGGTCTGGAGGAATTTCCACCCATTCATCTGCTGGCGGACGACAGCCCCATCGGGGCAGTTTCCTCGGAGTATTATCAGGCCGTTTACGCGCGCAATCTCGGCCTGGAACTTCGCATCGACAAGCAGATCTTCAAGCAACGGCTGGCGAAGATGGACGCCGGCGATTTCGATATCGTGGTCAGCGGCTGGGGACCCGACTACGATGACGCGCTGACTTTTGGCGATCTGTTTTCGTCCTGGAATCTGAATAACCGGGGGCGCTATTCCAGCCCGGAGATGGACGCCCTGGTGCGCATCGCCCAGTCGGAGCTCGATCCGGTCGCGCGCATGGAGGCATTCGGAAAGATCCAGGATCTGGTGCATGACGACGTGGTGATCGTGCCGATGTACGAACGCGGCTGGTCCTATGTGGTCGATCCGCGTCTGAAAGGATTCAAGCGCAGGGCCGTCGGGCCCGAGGTGGACTACACCTATGCCTGGATAGACGAACAGGCGGCCGACTGACCCTCATGCGGCAGGGAATGGCCTGGTACGTCTGCAAGCGCCTGATCCAGGGCGTGGTAACGGTCTGGTTCATCGCCACCGCGACCTTTTTCGCCATGCACAATGTGCCCGGCGACCCCTTGCTCAACGACCGCGCGATGACGCCGGCGATACGGGCCAATCTCGAAGCGCGCTATGGTCTTGATCAACCGCTTTTCAACCAGTATCTGATTTACCTCGGCAATCTCGCCCGGGGCGACTTCGGCATTTCCTTCACGCAGGAGAATCGCCAGGTCAACGATATCATTCGCGAGCATTTTCCGGTTTCCGCCACACTGGGAATTCTGGCGGTGTTGTTCGCCGCCGCGGGCGGTGTGCTCTGGGGAGCACTCACGGCCCTGTACCGCAACCGGATGCCGGACTACGTCATCATGTTTCTGGTGATTCTCGGCATTTCGGTGCCGAGTTTCGTGGTCGCGGCGCTAAGCCAACTGGGCCTGGTGACCTTGAATAACCTGGCCGGCCGCAGCTTGCTGCCGGTTGCGGGCTGGGGCAGCGTCTTTCACATGCTCACGCCGGCGCTGGTGCTCGGCTTGAGCACAATGGCCTATCTGACGCGGCTGATGCGATCCTCGATGCTGGAAATCATCGATTCGGATTTCGTGCGCACGGCCAGATCCAAGGGCGTGCCGCCGGCGCTGATCTTTTCGCGCCATCAATTGCGCAATGCGATCCTGCCCGTGGTGACTGTGCTCGGGCCCCAGATCGCGGTAATCACCACCGGCGGATTCGTGGTGGAACTCGTCTTCGCCATTCCCGGGCTCGGTCGCTTTTTCGTCGAAGCGGTGCAGCAACTCGACTACACGGTAATCATGGGAACCACGGTGTTCTATGGCGCTTTTCTCGTGTTGATGGTGATCGTGGTCGACCTGCTGTACGGCTTCATCGATCCGCGCGTGAGGCTGCAATGAAAATAAACCAGCCGTCATTCCGCGCGCAGTCGCGGAATCTCTTCTTTTCGGAACAGAGGGCATGACGACGTCTACCTACTCCACCTCCGATTTCGCCCCACTTGGCGAGCAACGCGACGTCCATGGCATCAGCCGGCCTTCGCTTTCTTATCTGCAGGACGCATGGCGGCGGCTGAAGGCCAACCGGCGTGCGCTGGCATCGCTCTACCTTGTGCTCGGACTGCTGTTCTTTACCATTGCCGGGCCCTGGCTCTGGCGGGTCGATCCGGCGGTACAGGATCTCGACCAGATCAGCCAGCGCCCTGGCGTGGACCGCGCTGCGCTGATCGTGCCCGATTATCGATCCTGGGACGGCGCGGGCGAAACAGGACCGCTGCATGTGGTTGGCGATGCCACATCGCAATCGGTACGGCTCAAATGGGACGCCTTGCCCGGGGCCTTTGGCCATCGCGTATATCGCAACATCTTCCCGGTCGGCCCTGAACTGGCCTATGGCATGCCGCTGGCCGAATTCTTCGACAATACCATCACGCATCACGAGGACCGGCTCGACCTGCGTCCCGGCCGCTATTACTACTCGGTGGTGGCCCTGGGCGAAGACGGCGCGATTGGCGGCAACTACGAGTCGCTGACCGTCGATGTGCAACGGGTAACCACGCTGGCGGAAGCTGTCGACCGCGGACTGATTGCCGATCAGGACCAACTGGCGGTCGGTGATTCGATCGAACTGCAATTGCATCCCCTCGGCACCGACTATCTCGGCCGCGACATGCTTGCCAGGCTCATGGCCGGCGCCCGAGTCTCGTTGTTCATCGGCATCGTGGCGCCGGCGCTGTTCGTGCTCTTCGGCGTTGTGTTCGGCGCTACGGCAGGTTTCATCGGCGGCAGGGTCGATCAGTTCATGATGCGTTTCGCCGATTTCGTCGTGGCGCTGCCGTTCCTGCTGTTCATGATCCTGTTCAAGATCGCTTTCGGTATCGGTCCCGGCGAAAGCGGCGTCATGCCGATGCTCGTGGCGATGGTGGTGCTGCTTTGGCCGGCCACGGCCCGGCTGGTGCGCGGCCAGATATTGCAATTGCGTGAGCAGGCTTACGTGCAGGCCTCTCAATTGCTGGGAGCGCGCACCAATTACCTGGTGCTGCGGCACATGTTGCCGAACACGTTCGGGGTCGTGCTTGTCACGCTGACTTTCGAAATACCCAAGGCGATATTCGTCGAGGCCTTTCTTTCCTTCATCGGCATGGGCGTGGCGCCGCCGACGCCGTCCTGGGGCTCGATGTCCAACGAGGGCATCGCCACCATGCTGACCACGCCCCATGAACTGATCTTTCCGGCCTTGTTAATCAGCATGACCGTACTCGCCTTCAATCTGCTCGGCGATGGATTGCGCGACGCGCTCGACGCGCGCATGAGGAACACGGGATGACGGCCGCGCCGCTATTGCAGGTGGAAGACCTGCACGTGGAATTTTCCACCCATGGCGGCATCGTGCAGGCCGTGCGCGGGGTCAATTTTTCGGTCGACTCGAATTGCACTCTGGCCATAGTCGGAGAGTCGGGCTGCGGCAAATCGGTGAGTGTGCAGAGCATCATGGGCCTGATACCCATTCCGCCGGGGCGCATCAGCGCCGGTTCCGCGCGCTTGCGTGGCCGGGAAATTCTCGGCAGTAGTCTGATCGACGGACGTGACGTTCGCGGCTCCGAGATCGGCATGATTTTTCAGGACCCGATGACTTCGCTCAATCCCACCATGACCATTGGCGCCCAGATTGCCGAACCCTTGCAGGTGCATCGCGGCTATGGCGCCGGACGGGCGCGGGAGGAAGCGATCCGCCTGCTCGAATCCTGCCGCATCCCGGAAGCGCGCAAGCGCGCGGGACAGTACCCGTTCGAATTCTCCGGCGGCATGTTGCAGCGCGCCATGATCGCCATGGCGATCTCGTGCAAGCCGGCGCTGCTGATCGCCGATGAGCCGACCACGGCGCTGGACGTGACGATTCAGTCGCAGATTCTCGACTTGATGCTCGACCTGCAACGCGAGACGGGCATGGCTATTATCCTGATCACTCACGATCTCGGCGTGGTCGCGCGCATGGCCGATGAAGTCGCGGTGATGTATGCGGGCAAGATTGTCGAGCACGGTTCGGTCGACGATATTTTTTATCGTTCGGCCCATCCGTACACCTGTGGCCTGCGTTCGGCGATGCCGGTCAACGACCGCTCGCGCCAGGCGGAACTGAAGCCGATCGAAGGCAGGCCTCCGGACCTGTTTTCGCCGCCGCCCGGCTGCGGCTACGCACCGCGTTGTCCTCACGCGATGAATCTGTGCGAGCGTGAGCATCCGCCCGAGTTCACGTCAGGCGCCGGTCACTACAGCCGTTGCTGGCTGCATCACGAGATGTCCCGGCAGCGCCCGCGGGAGTTGCATTTTCGCGCAGCGGCGGGGGAGGGAGCCTGAGTGAGCGCCCTGGTCGAAACCATCGGATTGACGCGCTATTTCGAAATCGGACGTGACCAGCGGGTGCACGCCGTCGAAGACGTCAGCCTGGCCGTGGCGCCGCGTGAGATCGTCGGCCTCGTGGGGGAAAGCGGTTCGGGCAAATCCACTCTCGGCAAGACCCTGCTCGGACTCTATCGGAAAACCGCCGGCACGGTGCGTTATCGCGGGGAAACCTTGCCGGATCGTTACACGCCCGCGGATTTCCGGCGGCTGTCCAGAAAAATGCAGATGATTTTCCAGGATCCGTATTCGTCCCTGAACCCGCGCATGACCGTTGGTGAAATCATCGGCGAAGGGCTGCGCCTGCATACCGATCTGCCGAAAGACGAGATTAACCGGCGCGTCTCTTCCTGGCTGGACCAGGTGGGTCTGAGCGGCGATCACGCCTCGCGCTATCCACATGAATTCTCCGGCGGCCAGCGCCAGCGCATCGGCATCGCTCGGGCGATGATTCTCGAGCCCGAATTCGTCGTTTGCGACGAGCCGGTTTCGGCGCTCGATGTTTCGGTGCAGGCCCAGGTCATTAATCTGCTCGGCGAGTTGAAGGAATCGCTCGGCCTGACATTGCTCTTCATCGCCCACGATCTGTCCATGGTCAGGCACGTCAGCGACCGCATGGCGGTCATGTATCTGGGATCGCTGGTGGAAGTCGGCGTATCGGACGATGTCTATTTCGAACCGAAACATCCCTACACCGAGTTGCTGGTCGGTTCGAACCCGGAACCCGACCCTGAAATCGAGCGCAACCGCGCTCAAGCGACGATCCAGGGCGAAATCCCCTCCCCGGTCAACATTCCTCCCGGTTGCCGCTTTGCCGGCCGCTGCCCGAAAGTCATGGATGTCTGCCGTGAGGTGACTCCCGAGTTGATACCCCTGCGCGATGACGACCGGCTGGTCGCCTGCCACCTGTATGACTGAGCATCGGGCAGGCTGATCCCGCATGTTCAAGTACCTGAACGTTTTCTGGTTCGGCCTGGTCCTGGTCGCCGCGGTGACGTTTCTTGTCAATCCGGAGTTGCTTGAGCGGGAAGCGCTGGCGGGGTTTGTGGCGCGGTTCGGCAGGGAAGCTTTTGTCGTTTACGTGCTGATTTGCCTGACGCGCTCACTCTTGCTGATCCCGAGCACGCCGTTCATTTTCGCCGGCGCCATCGCATTTCCCGACTGGCCGCTGGCGGTACTGACGGCATCCATGGCCGGAGTACTGAGCGGCTCGTTGCTGATTTACAGCGTCCCGGGCATCGGCGGCTACGACGAGCGGCTCAAGGCCCGTTATCCAAAACAGATCGCCTACATCCGCGAGCGCATGCGAGGCGCCAGCGCCTGGTGGGTGACCATGGGCTGGTCCGCTTTTCCATTCGTCCCCACCGATCTGATCTGTTACGTCGCCGGCCTTGCCAAAATGCCACCCCTGAAGATGGCCGCAGCCGTCCAGATCGGCTCCTTTCCCCTCAACGCAGTCTACGTCTTCACCGGCGCCGAACTGGGCGCGCTTCTGCTGAACTGAAGATTCGCGATGAACTCATTTTGTATACTCCCGGGTTTTGCGGAACCAATGGGCAAGAAATGGCTGAGATTCGTGGAGACGACAACTCCGAAACGCTGAACGGCACGGCGGAAGACGACGATATCCGTTCGGGGGACGGAAACGATACCGTTCACGGTAGGGAAGGCGACGACTGGATAAATGCGTTTTACAGAGAATCAGACGGCGACGATCGCTACTACGTCTACTCTGGCACGCTAATCGCTTATGGCGGCCCCGGCAACGACCTGATCGGCGGCAAGGAAGGAAACGACAAACTGTATGGGGGAGCCGGGAACGACAGGATCTATGCCTGGGCTGGTAATGACCTGGTGGATGGCGGAGATGGGGATGACGATCTGTCCGGGGCCGACGGGAACGATACGGTTTATGGGAAACAGGGGAATGACCGTCTGCGTTCGGGCGATGGAAAAGATATCGTCTACGGCGGAGCGGGCAATGACTGGATAGACGCATTCTATAACTCGGTTGGAGAGGCTCGGTACAACGTTTTTCAAGGTTCTCTGGTGGCTTACGGCGGTGCGGGCGATGATTTGATCGGTGGCAAGGAGGGAGACGACGAACTATACGGAGGCGCCGGCGATGACTGGGTATACGCATGGGACGGGAACGATCAAGTCGATGGCGGCACAGGCGATGACACCTTGTACGGAGCCGATGGTGAAGACCGGATTAAGCCAGGCGATGGCAACGATTCAGTTTACGGCGGCAATGGCGATGATTGGATAAACGCTTTCTACAACGCCGAAGGGGAAGCCCGCTACTGGATTACATCCGGCACTCTGATCGCTTATGGCGGAAACGGCGACGACTTATTGGGAGGAAAGGACGGCGGGGATCAACTCCATGGCGGAGAAGGCAATGATCGTATGTGGGCCAAAGAGGGAGATGATGAGCTCTACGGAGGCGACGGCAACGATATCCTCTTTGGCGGCGCAGGCAAAGATGTAGTTTACGGTAATGCCGGAGACGATGAACTCTGGGGCAACTACGGCCTTGACAGACTATACGGAGGCGACGGCGACGATACTTATTACATCTGGGACTTGGAAGATCATATCTGGGATTCTTCCGGCAACGACACGGCCATAGTCTCCGTTTCGTTCGCGAAAATTCCGTCATACATTGAAAACGTCACATATGTGGATGGGGCCCTGCCTTTGCCCTACTGGATCGACGCATTGTTGCCGGATAGTTCCAATGGTTCCTGGTACAAGACTCTGTTGGGTGAGGAAAAAACCTTCCGGTATGTTTTTCCGGTCGTTCCGCCTTCATACATCGACCGGGAAAAAGATTCCCCCGGCTACAGACAGTTGACGGCGACACAACAGCGCAACGCCGTGACCGTGTTGAATTATCTTGAAGAAGTCATCGATGTGAAAGTCAGGGAAACCGGCAACCCCGATCAGCCGAACACGTTTGCCATCGCCATGAATCAACAACTAACCTCGGGTGGCTATGCTGTGTATCCGGGTGCCGATAGTCGAAATTCCGACATCTTCCTCAATGATTCTTCCTCCAATGCCACACTTGGCCACGGCAGTCATGGAGCGAATACCTTCGTTCACGAACTCGGCCATGCGCTTGGACTGAAGCATCCTTTCGACGAGCCTGACACCGACGGCGACATAGCGTCACCGCCGTACCTGCAAGGCTCCGAAGACCATGCCCGCTGGACTATGATGTCCTACACGGAGACTCCGGCCGAGTACAAGCTTACTTTCAGCGACCTCGATATCGCGGCCCTGCAATACCTCTACGGCCCAAGCAAGAAGTCTCGCGCCGGAGATGATACCTATGTCTACAAAACCGGCGCCCCGAATTTCATCTGGGACGGCGGTGGCGAAGATATGATCGATGCGTCCGCATCCTTTTCGGCGGTAGTCATTTATCTGGAACCGGGCTACCAGGGTTTCAACCGGTTGTTCGGAAAATCTGAACGGATCACTTCCGCCGGGCAGATCACTGTCAATTTTGGCACCGAGATTGAAAATCTGATCGGGTCGGCCCAAGACGATTTTTTAGTGGGCAATTGGCTCGATAATGAGATTCTCGGCAATGATGGTAAAGACAGAATTTATGGTCAGCAAGGCGACGATTCGCTTGTTGGTGGCGCCGGCGATGACGAACTGTCCGGCTGGACTGGAAACGACAGACTTGTTGGCGGTGACGGCTCGGACACGCTCGATGGTGGCGACGGTCTCGATTATGCGGTTTTTTCCGGCGAGAAAAGTAACTTTTCAGTCTCCGGTGATGAAGAAGGGGCCATCATTGTTGTGGCGGGTGATGGTTCGGAAACAGGTAGAAACGAACTCGTCAACATAGAGAGACTAGAATTCTCGGATATCAACCTCGCATTCGATATCGACGGCAACGCCGGAATCGCCGCCAAGGCGCTCGGCGCCTTTTTTGGCGCGGTCGGCCTCCGCCGAACCGATCTCGCGGGGCAGTGGTTGAGCTTGCTCGATAACGGCATGACCTACGACGGTTTGCTGCAAACGGCACTCGACACGGTTTTCGGCGCCAACCCCGAGGGCGCGCTGATGGTTGCCCATTTCTTCACCGCGTTGACCGGCGAGGAAGCGCCGGACGATGTGATTTCGGAGTGGGGCGGCAAAGTCGACAACGGCGAACTGTCCGCACTCGAACTCAGCAGACTGGTGGCCGAAAACGAATTCAACCTCGCCAACATCGACTTTGTCGGCCTGCATTCGACCGGCGTCGAGTACTTGACGGCCTGAAATTGCCGAAACTCGAGGTCTTATCCCGATTTGCCCACAGCTTGCCGGGAGTTGGCAAGCAGCCGGAATCCTTCGCGGAGAGCGGTCTCGTTAAGCCTGACATCAAGACTCACGAAACCGACATGGGTAGTGAGTTCTTCCGCGATGCTCAGCGCGGCTGCGAGTTGCAGAGCGTCCGCCGCTCTAAGGGGATAAGCGCGAAGCAAGCGCTGGGTAGTTGATTTCAGTCGGCGCGACGGTAGCACTTCGTGATAAATTTCCCTTGCGAATCTATTGAACTCGTTCAGGAGAGTCGTGGTTCGTTCGGCGCTCAGGCTGCCTTCACGCTCCCGGCGCGAAATAGCGGAGGCAAATTCCACCTGAGTACCCCACCAGATCGCTACTTCCGAGTCATTTTCCAGAATTGTTTTAAGTGCTGCAACCGGGCGCTCTCCCAGATGAAATGCCACCAGAGCGGAAGTATCCCAGAAATTCATCGATAGCCCGTCGCGTAATCCTCTTCGCGTTCTTCCAGCACCGCGCCAACAAGATCGACTCCCTCAACGGGCTCCCAATCGCGGATGGCCTCAAGCGGAGAAGGGCCGCGTCGCCGGGCGATTATTCCCTTGCGTTCGAGTTTCGCCAGTAATGCTTCGTTCTCAAGCCTCTTTTCGTCCGCTTGCGAACCGGAAGCGGCTCGCCCTTCTACCGTGGGCGCGGATTCGATCGGCACGAGCCGGGCAACGGGCGTGTTTCGGTCAAGGACGAGGATGGACTCTCCGGATTTGACCTCGCGCAGGTATGAACTCAGGCCATTCTTCAGTTCGGAAATTTTTGCTCGTTTCATAAGTGTCGCACCAAATGCGAATAACATGGCCATGTTAGCCAAGTCGTGAGAATCAGGCAAGCTATGTGACGCTCGCAATCTTGTCGATTATTGACAAATATCGACATCGAAGATAGGTTCATCAATAAATAGATACATCGACAAAATGACTGGAACGGGAGTATTGCCAAATGGCCAGCAGCATGAACCTGTCCCTGACGGACGAATTGCGTGAATTCGTGAACAGCCGCACTGGCGATTCGAGCCCCTATGCAACGCCCAGCGAGTACCTTCGGGACTTGATCAGGCGCGATATGGCATCCCAGGAAATCGTAACGCATGTCATGCGGGGGCTCGATGACCTCGCACAGGGCCGCTTTTCAGAGAAATCGATTCTCGACATCGCGGAAGAAGAATGACGCAGGCGGCAAGGAAGCAAAGACGCTATATCCTCACAGAAACAGTGGAACACGATTTTCGGGAAGCCCGGCGATGGTCTTTGTCCCGTTGGGGCAAGGCGCTCACGAAGCAGTATTTTTCCGACCTGCATGGCTGTGCGGAAAATCTCGTCCGGAACCCCTGGCAATCGGTTTCCGTGGAACAGACTGTGAGTATGCCGGAACTGAAAATCTGTCCCGTCCGGGAACACTACCTGGTTTATGTCCCCATCAGGACCGATTGCATCGCCATAGTGGCTCTCATCCGCCAATCCCGCGATGTGCCCGCTATTCTCAATGCAAACGGCTTTCTGATTCGCAGACAATTGAAGAAGATATCCGAAAATCCGGTGACAGACTACGGGTAATGCGCGCTCCATCCGAACCTTGAAGCTCCGGGTCGGGTTCAGTAGACTGCTTGGCCCCATGGCGGAGCTTGCCGGAACTGGCGCGCCCGCTCTGATCAACAGAATTCGAGGAATTTCCGATGGCGCTGAGAATCAACGACATAGCACCGAACTTTACCGCCGGCACCACCCATGGCGAGATCGATTTCCACGAGTGGCTCGGGGACCAGTGGGGAGTGCTGTTTTCCCACCCCAAGGACTTTACGCCG
Organism: Pseudomonadales bacterium; assembly: GCA_963666325.1. Lineage (GTDB taxonomy): Bacteria > Pseudomonadota > Gammaproteobacteria > Pseudomonadales > Pseudohongiellaceae > UBA9145. Next base: position 2,056,614 of record OY762706.1, on the reverse strand, counting down.
GTGTGCACCACGGAGCTTGGATACATGGCCGGACTGGAAGACGAGTTCGCCAAACGCAATTGCAAGATCATCGGCCTGAGCGTGGATCCGGTTTCCAGCCACGAAGCCTGGGCTGGAGACATCGAGGACGTGCAGGGCCACAAGGTCAATTATCCCATGATCGGCGATCACGACCTGAGCGTGGCTAAGTCGTACAACATGCTGCCGGCGGACGAGCCCGGTACTTCCGAGGGCCGCACGCCGATGAACAACGCTACCGTGCGTTCGGTGTTCATCATCGCTCCGGACAAGACCATCAAGCTGATGCTGACGTATCCGATGACCACCGGACGCAATTTCGACGAGATTCTGCGGGTGCTCGACTCCATGCAATTGACCGCGAAACACAAGGTGGCAACGCCGGTGAACTGGCAGAACGGAGAAGACGTGATCATCGTCCCCGCGGTTTCCAACGAGGAAGCCGAGAAGATGTTTCCCGACGGCTGGACCACGGTCAAGCCATACCTGCGCACGGTCAAGCAGCCGTAATAATCGGCGGGACAGGCCTGCCGCCGGCTTTGAGTCAGGGAATTCGCCTGCGCGGATTCCCTATTCAGGCAGCGCGAAGGCTATCCACTCCGGCTGGTACATGCGGTCTCCGATGGCGACAACGATGAACTGCCGGCCATCGTGCATGTAAGTTATGGGCGCGCCGGTAGCCCCGGCTTCCAGTTCGGTCACCCACTCGATCTCTCCGGTCATCTTGTCATATGCCCGAAAGAAAGGGCCACCGCTGTTGGTGGCGATCTCGACCGGCATGTCGGGCGGCATCCTGCTGTCGCGGCGCAGATTGGTCTGGCCTTCGCCGATAAAAAGCAGGGATTTGGTCAAGAGCGGCGATGGCCTTCCGGGCCAGCCCAACTGGCCGAGATTCAGATGCGCGATCGCCGGATGGTCGCGCGGTCCGTCGCCGTTCGGACTCATCCACACATGTTCACCGGTATTCATGTCGATGGCGGTGATGCGGCCGTAAGGCGGCTTGAACAGGGGCAGGCCTCTCGGGCCCGCGATCCAGCGCCGGGAACCTTTCACATAGGCCAGGTCCGTGTCCTCGGGTTCCCCCGCGTACAGGTCGGCGATGAAGGGCGAAGTAATCGACGGTATGTAAAAGTAGCCGGTTTCCGGATCGAATGCCGCGCCCTGCACGTCGGCCCCGCCTTGGGAGCCGGGCAACTGGATCGTGCCCTGGGTGCCGCCGGGTTCGGCAACCGACGGCGGCGTGAACATCGGTCCGGTTACGTAATTACTGAAAATTTCCAGCGCTTCGGCGCGCAGTTCCGGCGTGAAGTCGATCAGGTTCTCCACGGTCGCATCCTGCCGGTCGAACGGCGCCGGCCTGGTGGGGAAAGGCTGGGTCGGGGCGGTCACTTCACCCGGCACGTCCGATTGCGGGACCGGCCGATCCTCGATATCCCAGACCGGCTCGCCGGTGCGGCGGTCGAACACGAAGGTGAAAGCCTGCTTGGTGATTTGCGCAATCGCCGGAATTTCCTCTCCTTCGACGACGATATCCATGAGCACGGGCGCCGCCGGTATATCGTAATCCCACAATCCATGCCGTACGGTCTGGTAGTACCAGACCATCTCTCCGGAATCCGCATCGAGGGCCACCAGGCTCTGGGTGAACAGGTTGTCGCCGATGCGATGGCCGCCATACATGTCATTGGTGGAAGAACTAAGCGGCATATAGACCATCCCGAGTTCTTCATCGGCGGACATCAGCGACCAGACCGGAGCGTGTCCGGTATAGGACCAGGACCGGTCCTGCCAGGTTTCCACTCCGAAATCGCCATCGTCCGGAATGGCGCTCCAGGTCCATTTCAAGGCGCCCGTGCGTACGTCAAACGCCTGCACTTCGCTGGGCGGAGCTTCTCTCCCGGCGAAAGTGTCGCCCATGCTCTGGCCGACAATGACGGTATCGCGAACGACAACCGGCACGCCGCCCCAACGATAACGTTCGAAGTCCGCCGGCATGCGTTGCAGGTTGACGCGGCCGTTTACGCCGAAATCGGCAACAGGCGAGCCGGTATCGGCGTCCAGCGCATAGAGCCAGACGTTGCGCTGCACCAGAATGCGGGCATCGTCCCCATCGGCCCAATACGCCAGGCCGCGAGTTACCGCGCCCGGCAGCCCGTCGCCGTCGACCGGTACTTCCTGCACCCAGACCGTCTCGCCGCTGCCCGGATCGAATGCTTCCACGAGCCCGACGCCATTGGGGGTATAGCCGACTCCATCGCGCACGATGGGTGTGGCCACGTGATTGGCGGAGGTGCGCTGATTCGGATTGACTTCGAGATACGAAGCGTCAAGCCCCGGCCGCCGCCAGACGATTTCCAGTTCGTTGACGTTGTCCGCATTGATCTGATCCAGTGGCGAATACTTGGTCATGCCCTTGTCCGCGCCGTAAGCAGGCCACTCGCTTTCGGTAGCGCCGGTTTGGGCGAGAGCGGTCAACGGCCAGCAAATCGCCAGGGAACAGAGCAGAATTCGTGCAAACAGATGCCGTGTCATGATCGGGCCTGCCTTCATCAGCCAATAAGGAGCCCCGATTCTAGCGTCAAATCCCCGAACCGCAAAAGGAGGACAGCGAAGGCGTGGCAGTTCCAATCCACAACAAAAGATCCTGCGACTGCGCGCAGGATGACCGGTTCCCCCAATTGTCATTCTGCGCGAAGCGAAGCGGAGTCGCAGAATCTAAGATCCTCGCGGCGTGCCGTTGCCGGAATCCCACGAGCACGTGCATTGCCCTCGCGCCGAAGTCTTAATTGCAGCCGAAATTTTTCTTTGCTTTATCAACCTGTGTAGTATCAGTTTGCTCGGCTAATTTGCTGGCGACCATTAAAGGGAGGAGAAATTTGAACCATACGAGCAAGAATTCGTTCGATCCTGATTGGATATCGCCACCGGGCGATTCCATCGCGGATCTGCTCCAAGAAAGGAACTGGACGCAAGCAGAGTTGGCGAGCCGATTGGGAACATCCGAGCTTTTTGTGGAACAACTGGTGATGGGGGAAGTTCGGCTTACCGAGACGATCGCTGGCCGGCTGGATCGAATTCTGGGCGGTTCGGCCCGGTTCTGGCTCAAACGGGAAGAAGAGCACCGAACCTCATTTGCGCGGAGGTCGAAAGCTGCTTTGCTTTCGCCTGAATAATCCAGTGTTGACTAGTGATACAGGTACTCGTTTCCAATCGGACAACCAACGTCGCATTGACCGTATGGATACATGGATCAATCATGCTGAAAGTCTGCCAACCGAAATCGAGCACGACCATATCCGGTTTCTGTTCTATTACATCGCCTATGAGGCTGCCTATCAGAGAGCGTCGAAGTCCGGAAATAACAAGAAGCACAAAGATGATTTCCACAAAAAGATAGCCAGAAATGCAAAAATTAGGATTCAGGAAACTCTCGACGAAAAACAGGATGATATAGAAAAACTTCTAAGGCTACGGCAAGCGCACCCCCTCTTCTGGAAAGGTCCCGAAAAATTTAGGAAATGGAGTCAGGAAGTAGAAAATGCTCTGCTTCATCTGGAAAAAGCAGTCAAGGGGGAACGCAAAGAGATTATTGAGACTCTGGATAGCCTATTCCGGAATTTGAGTGTGGTTCGAAATCAAATCGTTCATGGAGGAAGTACAGGGAAAGAAAGTCGAGGTAGAGCACAAGTAATCTTGGGTGCAAACCTGTTGCAAGCGATAATCCCCTGCTTTCGAGATTGCATCCAGGATACAGTTAGTCATGACTGGGGCGAACCTCCGTTTCCTCGGGTTGGTTCGGAGCGGGACGAAGAGTGCGATCCTCCTGATTTTTCAGTTATGTGGAGGGTAAGAATTTGATTTAGCGTCAATTTTCGAGAGCGGAGATAATTTCTTTCCTATTTTTGTTCGCCGATGATTTCGAGTGTGAGCGAATTTTCAGGCAAGTTTATCGCGTCGGAAAGATTATCTATGAACTTCGTCACTCGCTTCTTCAGGCAAGTCAATTCATTCTTGTAATACTCTTTTCTGAACAGGTGAGAAGACAGTACGATTTCGGAGTCAAAATTTGATTCTCCCCTTACATTTGTGTCGGGAATTTTGGGGCAGGAAATTCGCCAAAAAGTGCCAAAAACTTGTTTAATATGCTGATCGAATTCAAAGCGAGGGAGCTGATTTTTCGGCTCCAGAATGAACAATAGCACTGACGCTACTTTCGAGATAGTAGCTGCAGCCAGGAAAACTTCTGTTGTCCATCGATCCATGGATTCACGAAATGGATCTATCAGTACAAGATCAAAGCACTCGGCAATCTGAGCAATCTTTATGAGGTTAGCATAAGCATCGAACCGTTCTTGATGTTGATAATCCGCTGATCCCCAGGTCATTTCGTCAAGCATGGTAAAGCCGCACGCGCGCAGGCGCTCCCGCCGGCTCCGGCAACGATCCCCGGCAATTATGGCTGGATTTTTACGCCCAGCCGATTCAACAACGCACCGTACCAGCTTTCCGCTTCCCAAATACTTTCTATCGTCAATTTTGGATTGAGCTTCAAACAGTGCGCCTTCTCGTAAAGCTCTAACACGCTTTACAACTTCGCAAACCATCGACCCCTCAGGTTCGCCTCCAAACGGATCCCAGAAACGGAGGGAGTGACCCAATTCACAATGCCAGCGCACGAACTCAGCAAGTATTCCGTGCTTGAGCAAGTCGCCAGCGTTTCCCATATCGTAAGGCAGTGAATCCATAATCATTTGCTACCGTTATCTACCATGTCGCGGCGACCATAATAGTGCTGAAATCAGCTATGCAGAAGCTCCCCATGGCGATGCCGAATCACCAATCATAGAATCTTGCCTTTGAAGTCTCAAATTCATAAGTAATTGATTTTGAGGGACTCGAAAGGGCGAAGGCATAACACCCCGATATTTAGGGGGGCACCGACGGTTCAGGAGTTTATGACGTAGGGCGAAAAGTTATTGATTGCTGCCGTAAGCAGCATTACTATGAAGTCGATTACATTTATTGAGTTTATTGTCAATCATGCCTCAGCAAGTGACAGCACGATTGCCGGACCCGGTGATTGCTGCGCTGGATACGGCTGCGCAACAGCTTCGGCGCAGCCGCGCCGACGTGATTCGCATGGCCGTGGAGCACTATCTCGAAAATTTCGATGATCTTTCCGTAGCCATCGATCGGCTCCAGGACCCAAGCGACCCGGTTCTGGATTGGGACAAAGTCCGGCGTGACCTACTCGATTCGGATTAAGCAAAGTGCGGCCAAAGAGCTGAAACGCATCGTCGGCAAGGATCGTATGCGGATTGTAGCCGCTATTGACCGACTTGCGCAGAATCCTCATCTGGGCACTGCCTTGAAGGGCGATCTGAAAGGATTGCGCCGACTCCGCATTGGCGATAATCGAGTCTTGTACGAAATTCAGGACGACGAACTCATCGTTCTGGTCATTCGCGTCGCACATCGCCGCGACGTCTACCGACGGCCTCCGATCTAGAGTTGGTCAGGCTCAAGTTGCAGGGATAGCGCCCGCATTCAGTCAAATGCTGGCGAAGTCCCCGGTTTCAGGTTCGGCGATCCAGAGATTGCCGGTGGCGATGTCGAACCACCAGCCGTGGAGGGTCAGTTTGCCGCCGGTTTCAAGGTCTCGAAGCCAGGGGCGGGCGCGCAGGTTTTCGAGGGATTTGAGTATTGAACGCTGCTCGGCGTGGCGGGCCAATTCTTCGGCAGATCGCTCGCCGTGCTCGGCGATGACTTCGTGACATGCGGCCTCGGCAAAGGAAGTCCAATCCTGCAAAGCGTAATCATCGTCTGAATTGGAATTGAAAAAGGCCTCTACGATCGCGGGCATAGTGTCCGGTTCGACACCGCACAAGGCTGCGTCGAGCGCGGTTCGGACGCCGGCGCAATTGGAATGACCGCAGACGACGAGGTGCGGGATTTCCAGTGTCTTCAGGCCCAACTCCACCGCTGACATTACACCGCTGTCCATACCGTCGGTATCCGGCGGGGGCACGAGGTTTGCTACCACGCGCACTATCAGCAAGTCTCCCGGGCGGGCGCCGAAGATCAGCGCCGGGTCGACGCGGGAATCGGCGCAGGCGATCATCATGGCCTTGGGTTGCTGGCCGGCCGACAATCCCGGCATCAGTGATTCTGGTTCGCGGTACTCTCGTTCGCGGAACGATCTGGCGCCTTGCAGCAGCGCGGCGATGCCATCCTGGCCTGGATTTGCTGGTTTGTTCATGAGACGGCAACATTATTCGCTTGGCCACCGTCTTGCAAGCGGCCTTTCTTGCCCGTACTCTCACAAGTCTTGTCCCAGGGCCTGACCGGCCATCAGATGAGGAATACGCAATGCCGCTCACTGCAAAGTTCACCCGGCGCCAGACTCTGGCCGCCATGGCCGCCGCTTCGACCTTGTCCGTTCCGACGCTCTCACTGGCCGCGGATAACCGCATGCGCGGCGCCTTGATGATCCTCAGCACGCCCTACACCGTCTCCGGCGAAGTCGATTACGAAGATCTGGCGAAAGAGGTCGATTTCTGTGACCGTTGCGGTATAGACGGTCTGGTCTGGCCGCAGAACTCCTCGGAACAGCGCTATCTGAGCCGGGAAGAACGACTGCGCGGTTTCGAAGTGCTGGCTGAGGCCAATCGCGGTCGCGACATGACGCTCGTGCTCGGCGTGCAGGCCGACGATACCGCGGGCATGCTCGAATACGCCAGGGCCGCGGAAGCGCTCGAGCCCGACGGCATGATCGCCATTCCTCCCACCACCGCAAACTCGCTCGCTGAAATCAGGGACTACTATGCGGCGCTTTGCGAAGTCACCGCGCGGCCGGTTTTCGTGCAGACGAGCGGTGGACCCGATGTCGAACTGACCATCGATTTCCTCGTGCAACTCGCCGAGGAGTTTCCCCAATGCGGCTACATCAAGGAAGAATACGGCCGCGTCCACGATCGTATGCTCGCCTTGCAGCAATATCAGCCGGACCCGATACGCAGCATTTTCGGCGCCACGCTCGGCCGCGGCTGGCTGTACGAGATGCGCATCGGCACCGATGGAGTAATGACCGGGGGCGCCATGTACGCCGACGTATATGCGGCACTGTGGGATTTTTACGAGCAGGGCGACCAGGAAGCGATGCGAGACTGTTACAGCCGCCTGTTGCTGATCCAGAATCTCGACCAGATCATTCCCGGCGTTCGGCTCTATGTCATGCAGAAACGCGGCGTATTCAAGACCACGGTTTCGCGCCGCGGCGACTACAGCTTCAGTCCGCTGGAGATTGCCGAGATCGACTTCCGCTTCGAGGCGCTGAAGCCCTATCTGCGAGTGTAAACGAGCCGGACGTTGCTACTGGCCTCCGTCGGCGTCGTTCCCGGCAGTGGCGCGTAGCTCCCCCATACGTTCACCGCGCAGCAGGTTGGTCATGCCGTAATTGCCTTCGTGGCAACCGTATTCGTAAAGCTGGCCGGCAACCTTGGTCATGGGCATCGTCGCTGAAATGCGGTCGGTAAACGTGGATGGGTCTTCCAGCGTCCATTCGTACTGAATCGTTTCGTAGCCGGTGCGAGTGAACTTTTCGGTCAGAGTCTTGTTTTCCGCATTGCCGAAGCGACTGAAGCTGGGCGCCAGATCGGTGAAATTCCTGGTCACTACCACCAGCTTGTCTCCATCGAAGTATCCGCGGGAATCGCCCGTCCAGAGACGGATGTCATCGTCGATGTGTTCCTTGTCGGTCAGAGGAACGATGCGAGCGTCATGGACCATCTCCGTCAGGATCACGGCGTGATCCCTGTTCTGGAAAATCTGGATATTGGCGTTGTAACCACCCCCGGTCAGGGGCGGGCCGGCGTTGAAGCCGATCAGGCAGCGTTCCGACAAGCCCCGGTCTTCCGGTCCGTCCTTGCCGATTCCGCCGAAGATGGCGCGCACCGGCCGATCTCCTTCCACGTCGGGGCCCAGCGTGGCGGTATGCACTTCGGCGCCTTCGACGCGCGCCGGAATCCGCCCGTCCGGCGGGTAAACGATGAGCGATGTGCGCGTGTTTTCACCGATGCCGGCGCGCTCGTACCAGAAGTTGTTGTAGCCGCCGGTGGACGCGCCGGCCGGCGGCGCTTGCGGATTTACGACCAATTCCGCCTCGGCGGCATCCGCCGCTGCACGGGATTCCGCGCGGCGGACGCGAGCCTGCAGAATTTCCTCTTCGGTAAGGAATTCGCGTGCGCCATAGTTTTCAGGACGCTGCAAGGGAGTCTCGGAAACGAAGTTCCAGACGCCTTGCAAGTCCGGCTGGCCCCATTCCGTGCGCGGGGCCTGGTAGTCGGCGGGCTGTTGCGCGGCGGCCTGGGCCGCCAGCAATGCGAAGAATAGTAAACCTGGCAACTGAAGTTTTCTCATGGCTTCCGCTCCTGATAAAACAGAATGGTTCAGTGACGAAGTTATCTCCTGAATGTAACCAAAAGCATCAGGCATGTAAATGCTGATGCGGTGCTTCGCCGGCGAGCAGTGGATCGGCCTGGCCTGTTCATGTCGTCGGGCGAAAACTGTCATATTTTTGCAACGGAATTGTCGTTTTACTGCAAAGAAATTGTCGCGAATCTGAAACAAGCTGCTCCTAACATACTCACCATGATTCTTGCCCCGCAAGACTTCGCTCAGGAGCATGGATGAAATTCAATCCAGCCAGAATGACCGCGTTCGCTTCGGGCGCAGCATTGGGTTTGGTTGCCCTGGGCGTTCAGGCCGGTCATGGCGGACAGTCGGAACTCAACACCGCCGGCGCAAGCTCCGGCGCTGAATTCACCGGCGGCGCCACCATCAATGGCGGCGTAAGCTACCTGGCGGAAGTTCCCGCTTCCGAACCTGCTGATCTGGTGTTGACTGTCCGTCCCGCGGCGGAAGACGTAGGCAATCCAGCCGACATCTATGTAATCGTGAACGCGCCAGGGCAGGGCTTTTTCCAGAAGAGTTCCAGCGGATCCTGGTTGCCGCTCGATCTCAATGATCTGAACGCGTTGCAGCCCTACACCAGCAAGGAGCTGGAGGAATACGAAAAGATCACCGTCGTGGACGGCCTGATCGGTGAAGACGTAAACATGGCAGGCATGTCCCTGGGCGCCCACGTCGCTTATACCCTGGGCGGAAACCTTGCGACACTCACTTACAACGATGTAACGACACCGGCGCGGTTGACCTTCGCCGAATCCGCGGCCGATACCTGTCCGGCAAACACTTTCGCAGCTCCGTCAGGAGAAACTTTCCAGGGCAGGAATGTCTGCAATCTTTCCGGCAGGATCACCAGCGACACGCATCTGACTTCCAATTTCACCTATTTTCTCGAAGATCAGGTAATCATCGGCGAGAACGAAGTGACGGCGAACGAAGACAAGGTCAGGCTGACCATCGATGCCGGCACGACGATTATCGCTCCCACCGCCGGCGGCGGACTGGCATACCTGGTAGTTGACCGCGGCGGTCAGTTGCACGCCAACGGAAGCCGTGAAAAACCCGTTATCTTCACCTATGAAGACGAAGATCTGGCCGACGAATTTACCCGCGGTGCGTGGGGAGGTCTGGTGCTGAACGGCAGCGCGCCGATTAACGTCGGCGGCGGTGTCGCCGAGGGCGAGGGCGCCAGCGGAATCTATGGCGGCGAGAATCCCGATGACAGCAGCGGTGTGCTGACTTTCGTGCAAGTCAAATACGCCGGCCAGAACTTCACGGAAGGAAACGAGTTGAACGGCATCGCCTTCCAGGGCACCGGCTCCGGGACCCTGGTCGACTACGTTCAGGTTCATAACAACTCCGACGATGGCATCGAGTTCTTCGGCGGCACGACCAACGCCAGGCATATTCTGCTTACCGGCAACGAAGACGATGCGCTTGACTGGACCCAGGGCTGGAGAGGCAAGCTGCAATTCGTCGCGATCAGGCAGGGCAGCGATAGCGATCACTGCATCGAGGCCGACAGCAACAGCGATAACAATGACGCCATGCCGCGGGCCAATCCGATCATCTCCAATATCACCTGCGCCGGTCCTTCAGACAGCAACAAGAACGGATTCAAGCTTCGCGAAGGCACTTCCGCACGGATTTCGAATGCGGTAATCGGAAATTTCGGAACGGGTTACTGCATAGATATTGACGACAACGCTACCTTCGTTTCCGCCGGAGGCAGTATCGCGAATCTGAATGGCAGCCTGACATTGACCCATTCACGTTTGGCTACCGGCTGCATTCTGCAAGACGATCCCGATGACAACAACCCGTTCAATGTTACGGATTGGTTTAACGCACAGACCGGCAGCATGGAAGGCGGTGTTGACCTCGGCGGTGACAGCGGCCTGGTCAACGGCCCTGTGTTGAACGCGGTACTGCCTTCCATTCCGGATGATTCGTTCTTTGAGCAGGTCGATCATATCGGCGCGATCAGGGACGAAGCCTCCGATTGGACCGCGGGCTGGTCTCATGCGGACTGATCTCATGCGGACTAACCCTGGCCGGCAATCGGGCGCAAGCGATTTTCTTCGCTTGCGTCCAGCGCAATTGCGAGAGAATTCTTTGGTCCAGGTAACAAAAATGTCATATAGCTACCCTAAACTGGCACTGTGAACACAGGCTTTTCGGAAGGAACTATGAAACAACCGGTGTTGCATTCCCCTATTCTTACAATTGCCGTGGCGGCCGCCCTGGGCGGAATCGGCGCATCGGCGCTTGCACAGGAACCCGGCATAGAAGAGATTTCGGTAATCGGGCAATTCGTTCCCGACGAAAAGCGCGAAACCGCTTCCGTGTCCGATGTTGTCGGCGCCGAGCAATTTACCCGTTCGGGCGATTCCAATGTAGCCGAGAGCCTCAAGCGCGTTACCGGATTGAGCACCGTCGGCGGAAAATTCGTCTACATTCGCGGCCTTGGCGAGCGCTATTCGACCACGCTGCTCAATGGCGCCATCCTGCCGAGCCCGGAGCCGATCAACCGGGTCGTGCCCATGGACCTTTTCCCCACCGCGGTGCTGGAAAGCGTATTGGTGCAGAAGACTTATTCGGCACAGTTTCCCAGTGAATTCGGCGGCGGCGTGCTGCAACTGCGAACAAAGAAGTCCATCGACGAATTCTTCTGGAATGTTTCTTCCTCGGTCGGAATGACGACTGATGTAAATTTCGGTCAAGGCATGACAATTCCCCGCGGAGATCTTGCCTGGCTGGGATACGACAACGGCTACCGCGGCATCCCCGACGCGTTGCGACTGGCGACCGAAGGCGACAGGGAACTCCGGCGAGTAAGCCGGTTCAGCCGCAGCGGCGCTGGATATACAGCGCAGGAATTGCAGTCCATCGGCCAGTCACTGCGCAATGAATACAATCCGAATCTCGAGGACATTCCGGCAAATATCGATTTTTCCACTTCGCTCGGTAATTTCCACGAAATCGGCAGCACCGGCGCTACTTTCAACTATCTGGCGGCAATCGATTATTCCAATTCCTGGGATCAGAACGAGATCGAACGCAAGACTTACAAGATCAGCAACGAGGGGTTGCAGCTCGACGATAATCTGGTCTGGGACGGCACCGAAAACAGTATCGACGTCAGTGGAATTCTGGCAACGGGAATCGATTTCAACGCCAATCACAATGTGCGCCTGACTTCAGTTGTGCTGCGCAAGACCGACGACCGCGTCGGAATGGTGGAAGGAGACATCGCGCAGGAGGCCTATATCCGCCGCACCGAGCTTGAATGGATCGAACGCGAGTTGTTCTCCAACCAGTTGCAGGGCGATCACTATTTCCCCGCGTTCAACGAGCTCGTGATCAACTGGCGTTACAGCGACGTCAAGGCCGAACGCGACTCCCCCGACCATCGCCGGTACCGCTATGACCTGGAATCCGACGGCAGTTTCCAGTTTTCCACTCGCGCCGATGGCAATGTGCGCCGTTTCAGCTCTCTCGACGACGATGCCGAGGATTTCGGCCTCGATGCCACCATGGTCTTCTACGGCTCGGACAATACGATTTTCACCACCCAGGCGGGCTTCGTAACGAACCGGAAAGTGCGCGACTCCGAGATCCGCCGCTATTCCTTTTTCGACCGTGGACGGCGCACTCGCGACCCGGAACTGCTCGTGCTTTCCATGGAGGAAATTTTTGTGCCGGGAAATATCGCGCTGGACGCTTTCGAACTGCGCGAATTCACACGCCCCACCGACAACTATGTTGCCCACAATGAATCGGAATCCTTGTACGCCAACGGCGAAGTCAATTTCGATGACCGCCTGCGCCTCAACGGCGGTGTGCGCCTGGAAAAATTTCAGCAATCGGTGAATACTTTCGACCTGTTCCGCGATGCGGAAGTAAACGCCGGACAGAACAGCGAGGATGTGCTGCCGGCATTCAGCGCAACTTTCATAAACAACGATCATCAGTTCCGTCTCGCCTATAGCGAAACCCTTTCAAGACCGGACTTTCGGGAGCTGTCGCCGGCGGCCTTTACCGATCCCATAACCGGACGCGAAGTCGTAGGTAATCCGAATCTGCTGATTACCTCTATCACCAACTACGATTTTCGCTGGGAATGGTATTTCGGATTCAGTGACTATCTGTCGGTCGGCGCCTTTTACAAGGAATTCGAAAATCCCATCGAGTCCATCATTCAGGGCGGCGCCACGGGATTGCAAACCTTCACCAACGCCAGGTCCGGCGAGAATCAGGGCATCGAACTGGAGGCATACAAGGATCTCGAATTCCTCGGTGGAATAGGCGAGGACTTTTATGTTCAGGCCAACTTGTCATTTATCGATTCGTCGGTTGAAATAAGCGAAGAAAACGCTGGCATCGTGACCAATCTCTCGCGGCCGCTGCAAGGTCAATCCGACTGGCTGTTCAACTTCCAGGCGGGCTACGAGCCATTCACCGGCACGACCGCGACCTTGCTGTACCATTACTTCGGTGAACGTATCACCGAGGTCGGCATCGAAGGCGCCCCCGACCTTTATGAGCAACCCTTCGGGGAGTTGAATTTCAACTTTATCCGCGAGTTGAACGATAACTGGAAAGTACAGTTCAAGGGCCGAAACCTGCTCGACGAACGGTCCGAGATCACGCAAGGCGGACTGATTTCGACAGCATACGATCTGGGCAGGCAGTTCAGTTTTCAGATTGACTACACATTCTGATTCCGGAGACGGGGCCGACAATGGCAGATTCGACCATCCTGATCGTTGATGACGAAGCCGCCATCCGGGACGTTGTCGGCATTACGCTGGATCTGGCGGGTTTCGAAACCATCAAGGCCTCGAACGCCCACGAAGCCCATGTGACGATCATCGACCGGAAACCGGACCTGGTCCTGCTCGACTGGATGCTGCCAGGCGGCAGCGGCATCGAACTCGCCCGCCGCCTGCGCCGTGACGAGATCACCAGCAATATCCCCATCATCATGCTGACCGCCAAGGCCAGCGAGGACAACAAGGTCCAGGGTCTGAACGAAGGCGTCGACGATTACGTCACCAAACCCTTCTCGCCGCGAGAACTCGTCGCGCGCATCAAGACCGTGCTGCGCCGCGTCAACGGCAAGGAACGCGACAAGAGCCTGCAAGTCTTCGACCTCAAGCTGGACCCCACCAGTCATCGCGTCACCATCGAAGACAAGCTGGTGGAAATGGGCCCCACCGAGTTTCGCCTGCTCAAGTTTTTCATGTTGAACCAGGAAAAAGTGTTCAGCCGCGACCACATCCAGACTTCAGTCTGGGGCGCCAACGTCTACCTGGAAGAGCGCACGATCGACGTCCACATCCGCCGCCTGCGTAAGGCGCTTTCATCTGTGGAAGGCGCAACGATCAATTATTCCAAGCTGATCCAGACCGTCCGAAGCGCCGGCTACCGCTTTTCCGTCCGCCCGGCCTGAAGTCCTATTGCTGCTGTTCCGCCTGTAACTCCTCAAGGTCGCGGGCGTACTCCTCGTAAGTAGTCCGGTATAGCGAGCGGCAATGATCCTGTTGCGGGATCGGCAGGTTTTCGCAGTCCTGGAAACGATTGTCGCGAATCGCGTTGTAAAGTTGTTCGCTGGTGCAGCCCGCCAGGGCAGGCAGCAGCGAAAAGGCAAGTATAATGGCGCGGTTCATGCGGGGATGATAACAATATCGCCGAGCGCCCGGCAGGGGAGAAATCGATGTCCAGCGACCACAGTCATATACCTTCCGAGACCGAATTGCGTGCAAAAGCGTTGGAAAGCCTGCTGGTTGAAAAGGGGCTGGTCAGGCCTGAAGCCCTGGACGCCATCGTCGAGACTTACCAGAACAAGGTGGGTCCGCAAAACGGCGCGCATCTTGTGGCTCTGGCCTGGACCGATCCTGAATTTCGCCGGCGCCTGCTCGCCGATGCGTCGGATACCGCCGCGGAAATGGGCTATTTCGGGCGCCAGGGCGAGCATCTGAAGGCGGTTGAGAATACGCCAGAAGTTCATAATCTTGTCGTTTGCACCTTGTGTTCCTGTTACCCATGGACCGTGCTCGGCCTGCCGCCGGTCTGGTACAAATCCGCTCCTTATCGATCGCGCGCGGTCAGCGAGCCTCGCTCCGTACTTGACGAGTTCGGCACCGAATTGCCCGAAAACGTCACAGTCCGCGTCTGGGATTCGACTTCCGAAATGCGCTATCTGGTTGTGCCGATGCGTCCCGGGGGAACCGAAGGCTGGAGCGTCGAGCAATTGCGCAAGCTCGTTACGCGAAATTCGATGATCGGCGTCGAACCGGCGCTGCCGCCGGAGCAGGTTGCGCCATGAGGGGAGGGCACGATCTCGGCGGCCGCCAGGGTTTCGGTCCGGTCGACCTGGAGCCCGAGCCGGAAGAGCCGGTTTTTCATGACGATTGGGAAAGGCGAGTGTTCGCCATGACCCTGGCAACGGGCATGTTGGGACAGTGGAACATCGACCAGTCGCGCCATGCTCGCGAGCGCCAGCATCCGGTTGCCTACCTGGAACAGTCCTATTACGAGAACTGGCTCGCCGGTACGGAAAGGCTGTTGATCGAGGCGGGCCTCATCAGCGAAGAAGAATTGCGGTCCGGGACGGCGGAAGCAAAATGCAGCAAGGATTTGCGAATTCCCGATGCGGAGGCCGCGCGCAAGATTCTCACCAGCGGCGGTCCGGCGGCCCGCGAGATTGAGGCTCCACCGCAATTCGCGGTCGGAAACGAAGTCACCGTCAGGCGCAGGCATACCTCGGGGCACACGCGAGCGCCCGGCTACGTGCAAGGTTGCCGGGGCCTCGTGCGCGGTAACCATGGCGCCCACGTTTTTCCCGACGCCAACAGCTCCGGCGATCCGCGGGCGCATCACCTCTACAGCGTCGAGTTCTCCTCGCGCGAACTTTGGGGAGGCGATGCCGAGTCTTTCGAAGTGTTGATCGACCTGTGGGAACCCTATCTGGCTTTGGTGGACGGCAATGGCGCATAGTCCGAATTCAGAATCCGGCTTTCGGGAAATGGAAGGCCCGGCATTCCGTGCGCCGTGGGAGAGCCAGGTATTTGCACTGGTCTGCGCCTTGCAGGACGCAGGAAAACTGCCTCCCGCGGAGTGGTCGGCCACGCTCGGTCAGGAAATCCGGCTGGCGAAGGAGCGGGGCGATCCGGACCTCGGCGACACCTACTACGTTTTTTGCCTCGCCGCTCTGGAAAAATGGCTGCTGCGATCGAAATTCGCCGGCCGCGACGAGATCAGCGCTCGCATCGCCGACTGGCGTACCGCCTACCAGAGTACCCCTCACGGCCAACCGGTGGAAATTCGCTGAGAGCGCCAGTTTTTTTTGGCCAAAACTTGGCAGTTTGCCAGTGTCGGCTCCATACTTCCCTCATCGCCGATGACATGGGCAAGGAGT
Organism: Pseudomonadales bacterium; assembly: GCA_963666325.1. Lineage (GTDB taxonomy): Bacteria > Pseudomonadota > Gammaproteobacteria > Pseudomonadales > Pseudohongiellaceae > UBA9145. The sequence goes on along the minus strand of OY762706.1, from coordinate 2,040,707 downwards.
GGAATTATGGACGGGCAAATCATCGCTACCGTGGCGGTAGCCATTCCGGTGTTGGGATTTCTATGGACAATCCACAGGGATGTGTCCGGGCTGCGCGAACGCATGGCGCGGGTGGAAGGGCTGATCGAGGGTTTTGCGACCCAGACCGCCTCCGGCAGGAACCGCGTCAACGAACCTTCCTATAAAGTCCGGGAACCTCAGGGCAGCGGCGGGTAGAACTCGCCGCGGCGCACTTCCATGCCGCTGCTTGCCAATTCCCGCTCGAATGCCGCCAGCGTTTCTTCAATGGTCATGCCGTCAACAAGTCCGCTCGAATCGGCGTCCGGATTCGCCGCGCGCCGGGCATAGCCCTGGTCGTAGTGGTAGAGATAAACGACATCCGGCTCAAGCAGGCGCGTACATTCCGCCGCGGCCGCCGGAGTCATGCGACCGACGGGAATGTTCATCGGCATAAAGGCCACGTCGATATCGCGCAGAGCTTTCACCTCATCCACGCATTCGGTTACACCGGCGAAGAAAAAGCGCATGCCGCCGAGGGTCACGACATAACCGTTGGCGTCGCCCTTTGGATGCTCCGGAGCGCCGGGAATGATGTCGTAGGCGGCGACCGCCTCGATTCTTACACCGGCAATCGTGGTCTCCTCGCCGTTTTCGAGCACCATGCCATGCGGCAGGCGTTGGCTGCTGTTGGCGGGCATAACCACGACCGTGTCATCGTCGCTCAAAGCGGCAACTGCCTCCGGGTCGAGATGATGGCCCGGGTTGTCCGTGACGAGGACGAGGTCGGCGGTTTGCAGTCCTTCGAGCCCCATGACTCCCCAGGGGTCAACAGTAACCACCCTGTCGCCGTGAACGAGTTGCGCCCCGTTATGCGTGATCGCGGTGATCTCGATTTCGCCTTCGGGTCCGGATACGGTGTCCGCCAGGGCGGGATTCAGCGTCCCCGCCGCGACTAGGCTCAGCGCCAATGCAGGTAGCAGGTAACTTCTGTTGTCGGTCATGATTCGTTTCTCCCGGTTTCGTTGCTCCCGATTTCGGTTTAGGGCCTCACTCGCACGTATTTCTCGAAACGCTGACGGCCCACCTGGCCGGCGTAGATGTTTCCTTCGGCGTCGCTGGCCAGGAATTCGATGCCGCTGCCGTTTGGCACCTCATAATCGGGGATGAATTCAGTTACGTATCCCGTTCTCGCATCGCCGATGCGGATACCGCGCTCCCAGCCCCGGTTCCATTGTTCGCCGGACATGCCGTCGGCGACGAAAATCCGGTCGTCCTCGTCGATCCAGATACCGCTCGGACGTCCGAATTGTGTCCAGATATCCAGCACTTCGCCTTCCGGGGAAAGAATCTGGATGCGGTTATTGCCGCGGTCGGCTACGAATATCCTCCCCTGGGAGTCCATTTTCAGGTCATGGGGGTCGTTGAACCCGCCGGTCTCCCGGCTCGTGTCCTCGATGCCGCCGCCGAGTTGCAGCAGCAGTTCGCCGTCGGCGGAAAACTTCATTACCCGATTGTTGCCGCCGCGGTGGCCGTCGGCGATCCAGAGGTCGCCGTTGGGCGCGACCAGCACCGCCGCCGGTCCGTTGAATCGCGTCTCATCGTTCCCAGGCGTTCCGGCTTCGCCCAGGCGCATCAGCACCTCGCCTTCCTGGCTGATCTTGATGACCTGGTGGCCCATGCCCCGTTCCATGCCGGGGGCGCCCCGGGCATCGCCGTCGGGCGCGCCTTCGGTGACCCAGAAATTGCCCTCGGCGTCCATGTCGAATCCATGGGGCCAGGCAAAGACACCCGCGCCGATGCTCGCAACGGTATTGCCTTCCCTGTCCAGCTTGTGGATGGGATGCAGGTCTGAGCCGGCGCATTGATTCGTCCCGCAGCGCTCCAGGATCCAGATGTGTTCGCCATCGGGGTCGGGATGCACACCGGTTACAACGCCCATATCGCGGCCGCCGGGCAACTCGCCCCAGTAGTAGATAACCTGGTAGGGATTGTCGGCAGCGAACGCCGATTGGAACATTGCCGGAGCCGGCAGCAAGGCAGCGGCTGCGCAGGCGGCGAAAAAGTTTCGGATCAAGCGAGGTCCGGATTTTGACATGACGGTTTGCCTCTCGGGATGTGGAATGCTCCTGAGCGATAAGGAGACAGTATACGGATTCAATAAAGTCTCGTGAATTATTGGTATTGAATCGGATGCGTACTCACGCGCACCCGGCTTTCCATGTAAGTGATGCCTTCCGCGCCGACATCGCTGAACCAGTGAGGAGTGCCCGGTTGCAGCACCAGTACATCGCCGGCGCTGACCTCTCTGGCAAGACCGCCGCTGATGCCATGTCCGGTGCGAATCAGATCGTCGCTCGTTTGCGGCTCAAGCGGCTCGTTCAGGATTCCGCCGGTTACGAGGGTGCCTCCGCCTTCGAGAATCCGGTAGATCTCCATGCTGTATGGATGAATGATGGCATAGTTGCCTACGGCGCCGGTGCGCCGGCGAATGGTGATGCCCGGAGAAATCGTGATCGACCAGCCCGCGGCCGAGGCAGCGGCCGCAACTGCCTCTTCGAGTTCCGCCTCAAGCTCGGCGCTGGATTTGTAAAGCGCAGGCGGCGCGCCCGAATCCTGGGCCAAGGCGGCGGAGCAGATAAATGCAATAATCAGCAAGGCAAGCTTTTTCATGTCTTCATGTCCCCAAGTCTCGATTCGCTTTGGCGAGAAAATTAGACTACCATAGAAAACATTCGTGGTATGAATTATTTTTTGCCATACAACAATGGAAGCTGGAAATGCCACCCCAAACAGGCAAGCCTGACATTTCAGGCCAGTCCCCCCTTTGTCGGAGAGTACGAATGGACAAGGCTGGCCGCCTCGTCATGCCTTCGGATGTGCGAAAGGCCTTGAATATAGACGGTGAGCAGGAATTGCTCATTTCCCTGGAAGATGGGCGCGTACGACTGCAGACCATTGACGAAGGATTGTCTCACGTTCGTGCAATAGCAAAGCGTAAACGCAAGAGGCAGGGAAGCGTAGTAGACGAGTTCATCGCCGAACGCCGGGCTGAATCGCTGCGTGACCAGCAATGACCCGAACGTTGCTCGATGCTTCCGCATTGCTTGCCGTCATTTATGAAGAACCCGGAGCCGACATGGTTCTCTCGGCGCTCAGGGAAGGCGCGGCGATTTCCGCCGTCAACGCTGCGGAAGTGGCCGCCTGCCTTTTCCAGGAAAATTGGGATTTGGATGAGGTGCTACTGGCATTCAGTCAACTTGGCCTGACAGTGCTGCCATTCGATGCGGAATCGGCCATCACGAGCGGCAGTTTCCGCAAGGCAACGCGGAAATTCGGCCTGGGATTGGGCGACCGAGCTTGCCTGGCCACTGCTAACAAAGAAAAATGCCTGGTTCTCACGGCGGACAGAACCTGGGCAAGTCTGGAATTGCCGGATGTGGACGTCCAGTGCATTCGGTGAGACGCCGCCTGGGGGCTCGCACGGATGCAGAGGGCTTCAATGAGGCCGCCGCCCGCGGGCGGCGGATACGGAGGTCGATGCTTCGGTGACCAGGGCCGGCACGTTGCTTCAATGAGGCCGCCGCCCGTGGGCGGCGGATACAACCATCAGGGCGGCGTAGACAAAGGCGTTTGTCCAGCTTCAATGAGGCCGCCGCCCGTGGGCGGCGGATACCTTTTCATTGGCATTGCTGTTTCCTCGAATAGAAAGAGCTTCAATGAGGCCGCCGCCCGTGGGCGGCGGATACCCCCTTCAAGGTCGAGATTTACCTGAATGTTAACCGGCTTCAATGAGGCCGCCGCCCGTGGGCGGCGGATACCGTCGCGCGGGATACAAGGGACTTCGTGGACCGTACCGCTTCAATGAGGCCGCCGCCCGTGGGCGGCGGATACCATCGACAAAGACGGAATGATGACGGAACACTAAGGCTTCAATGAGGCCGCCGCCCGTGGGCGGCGGATACACGATAACAAAGCTGAGCGGAGGAAATGGAATAAACGGCTTCAATGAGGCCGCCGCCCGTGGGCGGCGGATACAAGCATCCTCCTCACGGTCTGGAGGAGCTGTGAGAGGCTTCAATGAGGCCGCCGCCCGTGGGCGGCGGATACGAGAGGGGAGAGAGAGGGTGGGGGGAGTTAAGGGCGGCTTCAATGAGGCCGCCGCCCGTGGGCGGCGGATACGACCAACAGCGACAGCGGGAGAATTCAAGACAAGCCGCTTCAATGAGGCCGCCGCCCGTGGGCGGCGGATACCTATCTTGTTGGTCTCATATCTATGTACCAAGACACGCTTCAATGAGGCCGCCGCCCGTGGGCGGCGGATACAAGGCGCGATTCGACTCAAGCCTAAGGCCGGCAACCGGCTTCAATGAGGCCGCCGCCCGTGGGCGGCGGATACTCCGAATTCAAGCCCTTTCGGACCGGCTATGGTGAGCTTCAATGAGGCCGCCGCCCGTGGGCGGCGGATACTGACTGGGATGACCTGGCCAGGTCGTCGGCGCGTGGGGCTTCAATGAGGCCGCCGCCCGTGGGCGGCGGATACGCTTAAGTTGCGCACCCTGGAGGGCGTAGTCGGGCCGGCTTCAATGAGGCCGCCGCCCGTGGGCGGCGGATACCTCGACGGCTTGATCGACCGCGGTACGCAGTCCGTCACGCTTCAATGAGGCCGCCGCCCGTGGGCGGCGGATACTCCGAACCAACTACTGACCAAGCTCCTATTGGAGAGGGCTTCAATGAGGCCGCCGCCCGTGGGCGGCGGATACAGCGCGCTCGCAACGCAAGCTACGCCAATGGCTCCCACGGGTGTTTGCGAGAACCTCGGGCGATGATAGCCCATTTGTCGGCCTTTGTGCCAAATCGCGGCCGGCAACCAATGTAACTTCATATTTTTACGGAACATTTTGCAAAGCGAGCGGTTCCAGGGGATTTTGACGCCACTGAGCCTCTCGTCAGCAAGCGGCAGTTCAAACGATGACAACTTCCCGCTGGACCGGGGACACTTTACTCTTCCCCAGCGAAACGATTCGAGGCTCAAGCCACTCCGCGGTTCCGACATCGATGATCACTATATGGTCTTGGCCATGATGAATCAATTCGTCGCAGTCGGCGAGCAACTGCGCGTAACGCGTGGACGATAACTGACACTGAAACACCGACAATTGAACCCACTCGCCGTATCCCTGCATCATTTTGTAAATCTTCCGCCAGCGCTTGCTGTTGGCGATGTCGTAAACGACGAAATAGATTTTTTCGTGATCTTTCAATTCCGATGCCTCTTGTCCGGGTCGGGTTTGAATGGAACCTGCGGTCAACGCGTGAGGAAATTGGGGTACTCGGGTATTTCGCCCAACAGGAACCGCGTCAATAACCTGGCCTGCATCTCGAACAGGCGCCGGTACTCAACCGTGTACCCGAAAAGGGGATGGGTAACTTCCTGGTCCAGGCGCCGCTCGAATATCGCGATGAATCGCTTGCGCCCCTTGTCCGTCAGGTTCACTCCGATCGGGGTTTCGATGAAGTCCGACTTTTCGATTTCGCCGTTGTTGATCGCGGTGATGACGCATGAATCGACGATCAGCGACCGGAACGGCTCCATCATGTCCAGCGCCAATGCCGGCCTGCCGTAACGCGGTTGGTGGAAAAATCCGCGAAACGGATCGAAACCGACCGCGGAAAGAGCGACCACGAACGAGCGGGTCAGCATGGCATAGCCGAAGGAGAGCAAGGCGTTGACCGGATCGGTCGGCGGCCGCCGGTTGCGGCCTTCCATGCTGAAACGCAATTCCGAATCGCCGGACGTCTTCAACATGTTGGGGAAAGCCTGGAAGTAGTGCGCGGCCGCCGCGCCCTCAAGTCCGAGCAAGGATTCGATTCCCTTGGCCGAGCCGGCCTCGTTCGAAAGCAGCTTCATGGCATGCAGCACGGGCGCCGCCGCTTCCTTGTCGGTCCAGTTTCTGCGCAGCAGCACGCGGCTGTTCCTGATTTTCGCCTGAACCCAACCTTTTGCCAGCCGCAGGCAGGCGGAATCGTCGAAAGAGGCCCGGTATTGCGCTGTTCTGAGTTCGACGTTCGAATGTCCGGCGCCCTGGGAATGGCCGAGAAACCAGCCCCCGTAGGATTGCCAGGTGACGGGAATCTCGCGCCGCATCAATTCGTGCAAGGTTGGCGTGGTGACATACACATTGCCCATAAGGACCAACTGGGAGACTTCCGCAAGCCGCGCGTAGACCGGTTCATCGTCATCCAGCGTGATCGCCAGCCGGTTGCCTTGCTTGGCCACTTTCGCCCGATTGGCCTGGACGTAGACCGGCAATGCGTGCGTGCGCCGCACGGCGATAGGGCGAACCTCATCGCCGGTGGCGCGCAGCAGGTTGACCTCATCCGGCATGCAAATGCCCACCAGGGAGCAGCGGTTGCATTTGGGGCTGTTTTGCAGCGGGGGAGGAATCTGACCGCCCTCGACCACGGAGCGCAATGCGCCTATCGATTGTGTGGTTAGCAAGCGCAAGGACTCGTCGAACGGCACCCTGACGCGCTCTCTGGAGCCGGCGAAATACAATATGCCTTCCGAACAGCGATAGCCGTGTTCCTCCAGCAAGAGACCCTGGGCGCAAAGTTGCACGCGCTCCGGGTCGTAGACTTTTTGCTTTATATGCGGGCGTTTGCCGCGTTTGTATTCCACCGGCACGACCTCGCCGCCGGGGGTGGGTTCGACCAGATCGATTTTCGCGACCAGGTCGAGCCTGGCGGAGGAAAGTTCGACGGAACGGGCGGGTTTCAAATCCTCGGGTTCGGTCTCGGCTTCAGGGTCCGGCAGAGGCTCGGACTTCTTGTCCACCCGGCGGTGAACGTGACGGCCTTCGATCGTATCGGACGAATCCGCCCATTCTTTCTGTACCCATTCGAGATAAGCCAGCCGCGGGCAGTAGACGAATTCATTCAGAATGCGCGCCGGAATGAGCGGGCTTTCCGGGTGTTTGCCGACATCCAGCGGCAGGGAGAGTTGCAGCGGGGGACTGTCGGACTCTTCGGTTTCGGTGACCAGATGGTCCGGAATGGGGCGGATTGTTTCAGGGGGCATCGGCGTCAGGCTCCCATTGCTTCAGGCACATAGGAATCTATCGACAGCTTCCGATATTTTGATAGCAGGCCGGTTGACAACTCCCCGGAGCGCATCGCCACGAGCCGCCGGGCCGTATTGGCTCAGTCGATCAGGTTCCAGAACGACCATTTGCGGCCATGTTCGCGCCTAAGTCTCTGCTTGTATGCGTCATGTGTTTCATGTGTCTGAAAGTCGCTGATTCCGGTGGATAATCTTGAACATTTCGACAAGTTTCGGACTGCATGTTTGTAGCGAGTCGACTTGCCCTTGCTCAGTGTGAAATCGATCATGGCGCGAAGGACCAGCGTCGCCGCGAGGGGATGTTCGGACTCCAGGGCGCGCGCGGTCGGGGTCAGTGTTCCGTAACGGTCTCCATCGAGGGATTCCGCGTGTTCGATAACCAGTCGGGAAGCTCTGTCCAGGGCTGGCCAGGAAACAAAAAAAGACAAGGCGACAAGCCGGTCCTGGTACTCCTGAACATGGTCCAGGGCCTTTTCCGTCGCTTCCGCAACTTCCACATCGGCAAGCTTCTTCAGATAAGCCTGCAGATGACGCGTGGACAAAGAACGTTGGAAACAACTCCATCGGACCCGCTGGGCCTCATCGGCCCGCCCGAGCGCTTCCAGTACGTCGGTTCGGGCGTCATCCCATTCAAAACCGCGCCATCGTCGGTCGGCGGCATGATTCTGAGAAGATGCATCGAGCGTATGCAACGCTTCTTCGACGCGCCCCGCCGCCAGAAGCCTTTGGGCTATTTCGGCGGCAGTTGGGGGCAGTTTTCGAGTTTCCTCGTCATACTGGGCGATAAAGCCATCGACATCGCCTTGGGCATCGGCAACATCCCGTAGTGCGTTGCGTATGGTTTCGAGCCGAAACCGCTCGCTCCACTCGTCTTCGGATGAATCCAGGTCTGATCCGCCGATCTTCGCCACGCCCTCGTTAGCCGAATGGGTGGCGGATTCGACTGAGAGATCGACCATGCGCTGCTTCAGGCGCTCCAATCCTTCTTGTCCCAAAGCCGGCGCCAGAATGCCGACAAGGTCATTGTATTGAGAGTAACTGTTGTTAGTGATTGCCTCCACGGCCCGATCAGCCAATTGGGCCGGGTCGGTTTTGGCTTTGTGGGCAATTTCACCGAGGTCTGCACAGGCGGCCTGGAAGACATCGCCCACTGTCCCGCCACTGTCGTCGCAACGCTTGTAGACAGAGTCCGCAAGCTCCATGAAACTCCACATCAGATCGAGCGCCTCCGTAGCATCCGCCTTCGCGACATGCTCGACGATCACTTGGCGCATGGTATCCAGTTCGTCCGCAAGAGCCGGACTTTCGTCCCAATCGGCAAACCAGCGTGACCGACGCACGCCAGCCATCTGTTTTCGAACTTCCAGGGCTGCCTTGGCTGGGCCTGTTGCTCCGGCAAGCTCAAGCCGGAGCAGATCCTCGACCGCGGCGTCGCGGGCGCTGATTCGAATCAGCAATTCGGCAAGACGCCGCGCTCCGAGAGACTCCAGGTTTTTTGCTTTTAGTGTCTTTTTCGATTCCATAGTCAGATCATTATAATGAGAAGATTACTGGCGAGTTGGCTGCGAAACTTGAGAATTGTCATGTCGGACGATGGGTTAAGGAAGGCCATCAACCGCTGGCGTAGCCTTACGGTGGAGGAGCGCCGTCGGCGGCCTCCGGAGGCGATTCCCAGCCACGTAGCCAACTCCATGGCGATGGAGGGAGAGCCGGTGGACGAGGAATGGCTCCGGGAACGACTCGCTCGCCGCATGCGGCAACGCGCTATATTGAAACCACCGTCGGCGTCCTGAGCTACCTGGAACTTGCGCCTTTGCTGGCGGAGCGCGGAGAAGACGCCGAGGTCGAAATATCGCGGCATTGCATCAAGCAGAGCGCTCCTTGATGACTTGCTTTCTTGGAGCCAGTCCAAGATCTGCACGAGTGCGCTGATTTGGTGAGGAATCCGTGTTTTGCATGTCTTGATCGGGCGCGGAGGTTCCAATCGAGCGGAAGCTGGATGGTTTGAGGTGTTTTTTTGGTGGGTGTGCCGTGTTTTCTCAGTTTGTGTTCACGGGTGATGTTGCCGTCCGGCAGACGTTGGGCAAGCACGTTCCCAAATGGAATTTGTCAAAAGCGAAGGTGGTCCCCAAAGCGTGTTTGTCGGAGCTTTGGAATCGATGTTGTCACCGCGAAAATGGGCTTCCTCCTTGTGTCTTTTTGCAGCGTGAAAAACAAACAAGTTCGGGGTTACAATTCGCCCTCCGCGAGATGTCGTTCAACTTCAGCCACTTCAATTTCGCGGGAGATACAACGCACACAAGTTTCGAGCACGGCTCGAAGACAATCCCTGAGGTAAGACATGTCTAACATTACATTCGAGCGGCTCCGCGACGCGGTCGCTGGCGATGCGGTTGCTTTGCGGTCTCGGACAAGCTTGCAGCCTGCCGGTGGTGAAGGAGATAAAGTTTTCCCGCCGTCCTATGCGGTTGGTGAGCGCGCCGCGCACAAGTACGCGGTGGAGGAGCGGCGAGTCGGCGATGGCGACGAGATATCTGTCACTGTCCTGCTGGATTCCGTGGCCTCGCAGGCGAATCGGGCGGAACTGGCGCTGCTTGACGGCTGGGAGCAAGGCGAGTTGGTCTTCCCTGTCCCCTTTGTGGACTTCTCCGACCATGGCGATGTTACGGACTACGAAAAGCTTACGGTGCTGGAGGCCCCGCACAGATTGGCGGATGCCATCTTTCGGGACAGCCTGCTCGACGGCACGTTGTTCCGCTTATCAGACGTGGGACGCGCCATCACCGACGCAACGCCGCGCAATGCCATGGCCCTGTTCCGCTATTCCCCCACTTCACTACTGTTCGGCATGTGGGATTCAACCGGGCCGAAGGGTGGGCTGGGATCGAAGTTCCAGCGTGCCTACGTGTCGGAGATTGTTGGCTTTGATGCCCAGATCGGCAAAAAGGTTGGCAGTCGCATCGATCCGCTACAGATCGAAAAGGTTGCGTCTGGCGATAAATCATATAAAAGTGCGGACCCAGTCGAGGTATGGACGCACGACTCCAAGGATGCGGAAAAGGATAAGAAGGGTAATCCGGTCTACGCATCTCGGGGCAGTGAAAGTGGAGAGGCTGGTCAGCCGTCCAAAATCAATCACGGCAACATCCCTCCATCAATCGACGCTCAGGCTGGCGGTGTCACAATCTCCAAGGCTATGCAGACTACGGTGATTTCCTTTGCCACACTACGACGGCTACGATTCAAAGGCTTGAACCGAGACGCGGAGACTGCGGCGCGTACGGCAGTCGCGGCGCTAGGCATCGCCGCTATTGCCTATCAACACGTAGCGGATTTTGATTTGCGCTCTCGTTGTCTGCTGTTACCCACACATCCCCCGCGTATCGAACTGTTGGGTAGGGATGGTTCCCCCGGAGAGTTCGTGGATGTGGATCAAGCCGCTGCCGCACGGGTTCTCAGCGATGCGGCGGCGTTTGCCAAGAAATTGAAAATTGCCTGGGAAATCGACGAGAAGAAACTTCGCTTGATTCCCGCCCCGAAATTGATCGAGTTGATCAAGCGCAGCCGCAAAGTTGCTGAAAGCGAACAGCCAGTGAGTTGAAGCATGTCTTCGACGAAGTTCGGCATCGAAGTGAACCTTCTGACTGGCCGGTACGTGGCCACGTACCACAATAGCCGCCAGCAGTCGGAATGGCCGCCGCACCCAGCGCGGCTGTTCTCGGCCCTTGTCGCGATACATTTTGATGTTGACAAACCTGATCGGATGGAACGCATTGCCTTGGAGTGGCTGGAGTCGCGGGAGCCGCCTGCGGTTGCCGCTTCTAACTGCGTGACCCGCAGAGTGGTTTCGCATTTCGTACCTATAAACGATGTCGCGATAGTCAGTCGGAGTTTGCAGGAGCGAAAGACTAAAGCTGTGTTCGATCTGACAGATCAGCTAAACGCAGAGCTTGTCTCATCAGAAGGTGAGATGACGAGAAAAGGAGCGCAGATCCATCGAAAACTGGATAAGCAGCGTGATGTCGAGATTTATGTCAACCGTGCAGGAAACACGAACCCACTTTCTGCTATTCAGATGCTTCCCGATCATCGCGGCAAACAAGAGCGTTTCTTCCCGTCGATAACTCCAGACGAGCCTCGGGTGATCTATGTCTGGAAAGATTTTCCTCCAAAAGGATTGGGCGAAACGCTTGATCGGCTGCTTATGAGGGTCACCCGTCTAGGACATTCATCCTCTTTGGTTTCATGTCGAATAGTTACTAACCCACCGGCGGCAAACTATGTACCTGCCAGCGATGGTGAAAGCCTGCGCGTCGTTCGACGCGGACAGCTTTCAGAGCTTGAGCGGCAACACGCTCGCCATGGCGGAACGAAACCGCGTTCCCTACCCTATGTGAATAGCGGCTACCGGAAAACGGATGCCGTTGGTCCACTTGATGTTCCACCGCTTGAATCGAATACCGTGGGCGATTGGCTGGTTTTTGAGTTCGCTCACAGCTCCCGCGCACTGCCTGCTTACCGGGCAGTGGAATTGGCGACAGCGATGCGTGGGGCAATTTTCCACTACGCCGCAGATCCCATTCCCGAAGCTTTAAGCGGCCATGGGCCGCAAGGTGCGCCGTCCGCGGCGCCCCATGTCGCGTTTCTGCCACTACCCTACGTTGGCTTCGAGCACTCCGATGGTCGGTTGCTTGCTATCGCGCTGTCCGTACCGAAGGCATCGGATAGCGTCTCTCGGCGTGCTTTGTATCGCGCCATCGGAACTTGGGAGAAGGCGGTTTCGCCGAATTCATTGAAACTCACTTTGGGATCGCAGGGGATTGTGGAGTTGTCCCGCCTGCACGGACCTGCCGCCCTGATTTCGTTGCGGCCCGGTATTTGGCATCGTCCATCGCCGTGCTGGGTGTCCGCCACGCCCATCGCCTTGCCGCGACATCCTGGCCGACTTGGCGGTAGAACCGCCGCTGCTCGCGCCAAGGCTTGGCAGCGAGCCGAAGCAGCGGTTCGAACTGCATGTGCGCATGTCGGACTGCCCGAGCCGGTGGGGGTGAGGGTGTCGCTAGACGCATTCATCGTTGGTGCAAGGCCTGTGCGGCGCTATCCGGCGTTCAGCCAGAACGGACGCGACGGGCGACCGGTGGCGCGCCAGCTTGTGCATGCGGCATTGACATTCGAGCGTCCCGTGGCTGGGCCGCTGATGCTCGGCGCAGGAAGATTTCTGGGGCTGGGCTTGATGCGTCCGCAAAAGGATGGCATTGATGAATGAACATGCGTTGTCAGCTAGCGATTTCGCCAATTTTTTTCTAGATGTTCATGGTTGCAAGCCGTTTCCTTGGCAGCGACGGCTGACGGCGCAGGTACTTGAATCGGGAACATGGCCCAAGGTCATCGATCTGCCCACCGGCACCGGCAAGACCGCAGTGCTGGATACGGCGGTATTCGCTCTGGCCTGCCACCCCGAAGTGTCACCTCGACGTATTGTATTCGTCATTGATCGGCGCATCGTAGTCGATCAGGTATGCGAACGAGCGCAACGCATCCAGAATCGGATTAAATCGGGCGAAACACCGATCCTGCAAAGGGTTCGGGAGCGGTTGCGGCAGTTGAGCGATGGCGGAGAGTCGCTGGGCGTAGCCGCGCTACGGGGCGGTATTCCCATCGACAACGAGTGGACTCACCGCCCGGACCAACCTTGGGTAATGGTTTCCACGGTGGATCAGTTCGGCTCTCGTCTGCTGTTCCGAGGCTACGGTGTAAGACCTGGCATGCGACCGATCCATGCAGGATTGGCTGGCAACGACTGCCTCGTCATCCTGGACGAGGTGCATTTGAGCCTTCCTTTCGCGGAGACGCTTACGCAAGTTGCCGAAATGCCGTCGAAGAAGCTGCCCCGCCGCTATCAGGTGGTGGAGATGTCGGCCACCCCGCGCAATGCGAAAGCTAAGCCTTTCATGTTGGATACTGTAGCGGATCTGGACGATTGCGAAGAGCTTCGAATCCGGGTTAAGGCGGCCAAGGAAGCGAAGCTGGTTCAGGTGGGGAATCGAGATGCGCTGCCCCACGCCATTCTTAAGATCATCAAAGGCATAGCCAAGCTGAGGCCAGACGACAAGTCCAATCGTATCCGCAGTATCGGCATCGTAGTGAATCGCGTAGGGACCGCCCGCGAGACGTACCGAGTACTTTCAGACTCTGGCCACGCAGCGCATCTAATTACCGGTCGGATGCGACCGCTGGACCGAGCCGATGTCTTAAACAAGATTGTTCCCGTCGTCAATCCGGAAAACGAAAACGACTCGAATGAATTGACCGTTGTAGTTGCAACCCAAGCCATAGAGGTTGGCGCCGATTTCAGCTTTGATGCGCTCGTCACCGAATGCGCTTCGGTGGACAGCCTCCGTCAGCGATTCGGTCGACTCGATCGTCGCGGCACCCGCTTCATTCGAACCGGTGCGCCTGCTCGTGCGTGGATTCTCTGTCCCAAATCGGCACTGTCTCTCAAGAAGCCAGATCCAATCTACGGCGGTGCGGTAAAGGCGACTTGGGAGGAACTCGAAAGTCGCGCCCGAGAATTGGAGAGAGAACTCATCGATGTTGGGCCACTTGCCTTGCGTGATTTCCCCAAGGAAGCGATTGCGCCCGAGGCGCAGGCGCCGCTGCTGCTCCGTACACACATGGACGCCTGGGTACAGACCAGCCCAGAACCCATCGTGCAGCCTTCGGTAGAGTGGTTTCTGCATGGCATGGAGCGGGAGATGGTTCCAGACGTTGCCATCCTGTGGCGCTTGGATAGAACCGCTGAGACGTTGCGGCTGGTTCCACCCAGACAGGCCGAGTTTCTGCAAGTGCCCATTGATGCTGCCAAATCATGGCTTGCAGGCGGGTCGGCTACGGATATCGCCGATGTCGCCCAAGCCGAATCCAGCGAGAAGGAAAATTCCTTCTCAAGCAATGCCACAACTGCCGATGTCGTGCGCTGGCTAGGATTCGGCAAAGAGCCAGAGCTAATCCACGATATCAATACGATTCGCCCCGGAGACATCCTGATCGTGGACCCGGCTCGGGGTGGCCTGAGCGCGGGAACGTGGAATCCGTCTTCAATCGAGCCGGTGGCGGACATCGGCGACGGGGCACAAATGGCATATTGCCGAAAGGCAACGTTACGCCTAGACCCGCGCTTGCCCGGCATCAATTCGCCACCATCGCCAGCTGACGAACTGGAATCCGATGCACCAATTCGCGAGCGTATTGTCCGGTGGTTAGATGGGCAATTGGCTGACTCCAATGGCGGGTTTGAAGAGCTTGCCGATGCTGCCCGAAGGCTGAGGAAAGCGGGATTCGATCTGGAACTGATCGCTTCCGGCGGCGATGCAGCAAGCGCTGGTTACTACATCCTTGTGGAAAAGGCCGTCGTCGATCCCGCTATCATGGATGGCTCCGATGAATCCGGTTCAGTGACTGGAACGGGAGTGACACTTCGCCGCCACATGGAAGGCGTTGGCGATCGAGCCGGACGCGTCGCCAAGGGCCTGGGCCTGCCTGCCGGACTTGTCAACGACCTGCGCTTGGCTGGCAGGCTCCACGACCTCGGCAAGGTGGACCGGCGTTTCCAAGCTCAGTTGGTGGGTGATGATCCCGTAGCCCTGGAAATGCTTGATGAGCCACTTGCCAAATCGCGGGCGAGAGCGTCTTGGGCTCGGCGATATCCGACCGGCATGCGGCACGAGATAGCTAGCGTGGCAATGATCGAATCAAATCCCATCGTTCTCGGTGAGGCCAACGACAAGGACTTGGTTCTCCATTTGGTCGGAACTCATCACGGCTGGGCGCGTCCTCTGCCCCCAATCATAGAGGACCAGAATCCCCAATCTTTGGTATATACGTTTGACGGACACCGGCTCAAAACAAACTCCCATCTTGTAGAATCCACTCTGGCCCTCGATATGGCCGACCGCTTCTGGTGCCTGGTGGAGCGATACGGTTACCATGGATTGGCTTGGCTGGAAGCCATTCTGCGTCTGGCCGATCATCGGCAAAGCGCCGAGGAGGCAGCGCGGTCGTGAACGAAACCCATCTCACCGGCCTAGATGGAACGAATCCCTTGGGATTTCTCGCCGCTATTGGAGTTCAGGTGGTTTTCGGGGACGAAGCTGAACAGCCGCGCCTCTGGTGGAGTAACGACATCACGCCGCATGCCGTCATGGACGGAGATTTCACCTTAGACCGGATAGCCGATAGGGCGCTTGAAGTCTTTAGGCAATGGGCAGGGAGCCCAGCGTTGACGCCGCGTCGGCATGATGGCACCAACATGTCGAAAGGCGACGAACTCAAGCTCGAGCCATTGGATATACGAGCGTATCTCGATGAAGCTCGCAAATGCGATGCCAGCCATCCTTTGCCTGCCGCACTTATCGCTGAAGGCAGCCTGGATAATCAAGGAGTCGCCAAGCCGTCCGACCTCTATTTTACGGCGGGACAGCAGAAGTTCTTGGATATGGCGCGTCAAATACTAGAAGGAGTAATGCGTGACGATATTTTCGACGGCCTTGCAGGTCCGTGGAGGTACGAAAAAGACCTGCCCTCTCTTATGTGGGATATCCGGGACGACCGCGTCTATGCCCTGACGGCCAATAATCCTTCGAGCGAGAAAAAGCATGCCAATCCCGGAGTTGAAGCTTTGGCCATTCTGGGAATGAGCCTTCATCCTGTATTCGCGGGCAAAGGCCGGACGCTCACACAGGGCTGCTCGGGTAAATCTTGGAAAGAGAGCTTCTATTCTTGGCCGCTCTGGCGCAAGCCGGCGTCGCCGTTTGCCGTCAAGTCGCTACTGGCGCATGTTCCCTATCACGACCCAACTGCTGCGGACAGTTTGAAGTGGTTCCGTTCTTGGGGTGTAGCCAGCGTCTATCGCTCATCGATTCGCCGATCCGGGCAGGGGGGCTACGGGACCTTTGCGCCGCCAACGATTACATGGCAGGCGGCAAACACGGCCGCCGAGGGTAGGAACCAATGAACTCAGAGTCTGGTGACGATTCCAAGTATGATAGTACCTGACAGCCTTTTTGCGCATGACGGTTCATTCCGGCGCGAGTTCGCAATCTGGAAGCCGAATCCGATTTTTGAATCCACGATTGAATGGAAGATACATCAGACAATATCGCAGAGGAGGCTTAAAGATGTTGAAGATGAAAGTGCCGGTGGTTGAGGCTCTCAAGCATCTCAAACTTATAGATCACCGTACCTGCCAAAAGGGAATATTGACGCGTTGGCACGTGCGGAAAGATCAAAGCGGAAAAGATTTCGTTACCGCTCAAAGCATTTGCTGGCTATTTTGTTGGGCCAAGACAGGGATGAATAGCGAAACGGCGCGCGGGCAAGCGCGTCGAGCTTTCAATGCCATTTTCGATCAGACATTCGACCGTCTTGAACGAAGGCTCGACCACGAGTGGGCGATAATATGGAGATATGAGAAGAGCAACATAGAAAAAAACTTCTACTCACACATCGCCAGTAAATAGCGATTGCTCAAAGCCGCTGATTTTATTCTTTAGTTCCCGATCTTTCCCGCCTTCCCAGGACTTTGAGAGTGACAGCAGAAATCTCGTGAGCGCTTCGCCTCAATAATTCGTTTTCGTATTCGGTCAGCATTCTTGGAGCGGGTGAGGGACCGATCTTTCGATTGAGCAGGTGGACGGAAGGCGTAGCCGGAGTGTTCTCGCCCATGCTTTTGGGTGGCTTTGCTATAAGTCTTCCTTGTTTCATTGGCATACTCGACGACAGCGGCGAGTCTAGCACATCAAACTCGCCGGATAATGCGCTCACGCATGTGCTCATTTTGGTGTCGTTCTCAGCCCTGATTACAGACTGGGGCTACCTTGGACGGAGATTCTGCGACTGCGCTTCGCTCCGCGCAGAATGACGGTTGGTGATTTGGCGAAAATTCAACCTGCTATTTATCGAATACACAACCCGATAAATGTCGAATTTTCAGGCTATTGTTCGTCAAGCGCACGACATCGCAGTTCCACCGATCTTGCACAGCGCCCGAACTTCCGCATATATTCAGCTTTCCCCGCATGATGTTCCCGAATCAGAGGAGCAGGCTTATGAATTCCGATTCGTTCGATCCGGCGGCAGACGGGCAGGCAGTCGAGCCTGATGCTCCCGAGTCGCCATCGCGCCGCGAGTTTCTCGAAACTACCGGTGCGACTGTTGCGGCTTCCACCGTTGCTTCCTTTGCTACGCCTGCCATGGCGCAATCCACCGAAGCGGCCGCGCCGCGGACCGCGATTTCGGTCAGCGTCAATGGTGTGCGGCATGAAATCGAAGTCGAAGACCGCTGGACCCTGGCGGAGATGTTGCGCGACAGCATCGGCCTGACCGGCACCAAGATCGGCTGTGACCGCAGCGAATGCGGCGCCTGTACCGTATTGATGAACGGTGAGCCGGTGTATTCCTGCAGCCAGCTTGCGGTTTGGGCGGACGGCGCCGAAATTCGCACCGTGGAGGGCCTGGCGCAAAACGGCGGCCTGTCCCCGTTGCAGCAGTCTTTCGTCGACAACAACGCGCCGCAATGCGGATTCTGCACGCCCGGCCAGTTGATGTCCGCCACTGCATTGCTTGAGGCCAATCCGAGTCCGACCGCGGTCGAGGCCCGGGCGGCGCTGGTCGGCAATCTGTGCCGCTGTTCCAATTACAACGCCATAGTGGAAGCGGTGGTCGCGGCCGGTGAAGGAGGTGTGGCATGACACAGCCAACTCGAATCGGCCTCGAACCGTTACAGACCATCGGCAACGATACGCCACGCATCGACGCGGTGGAACGCGTCACTGGCGCGGCGCAATACACCAGAGACTTCAAACTTCCCGGCATGGTCTATGCGCGAGTGCTGCGCAGCCCGCACCCTCATGCGCGCATCCGCTCCATCGATGTCTCCGCCGCCCTGGCGCTGCCGGGCGTGCTCGATGTGATTACCAACGAGACCAGTCCCATCGTCTGGGGCGCGGGATGCGTATCCGGCGGGCGGCAATACAACGACCCGATCAAGGACGCGACGATCCACCGGCGTTACATCTTCAATAATCCGGTGCGCTGCGTGGGCGATTCGGTCGCGGCGGTTGCCGCCACCGACCGCAATATCGCCGAGGCGGCGCTGGAGCTGATCGAAGTCGAATACGAGGAATTGCCGTTCGTGCTCGAACCGGAGGAAGCCCTGGCGGACGATGCGCCGCGTATCTGGCCCGAAGGCAACATGTGCCCGGATACACGCAACGAGTTCGAGCCCATGACATCGCGCATCGGCGATATGGAAGCGGGATTCGCGGAGGCGGATCGAGTCTTCGAGCAGCGTTACGAGACCGGTTTTGTGCATAACGCCCAGATGGAGCCGCGTTGCGCACTGGCGACCTGGGAAGGCGACAAGTTGACCTTGTATACGCCGTCCCAGGGCATTTCCAATTGTCGCCACGATACCGCCCGCGACCTCGGCCTCCAGGACCACCAGGTGCGAATCGTCTCCCAATACATGGGCGGCGGCTTCGGCAACAAGAACCAGAATCAGGACGCGGACCTGATCGCGGCCGAACTGTCGCGCCGCACAGACCGTCCGGTGATGCTCGAATACTCCCGCCGCGAAGACTGGCTCGGCGTGCACGGCCGCTGGCCCACGGTACAGGAATACCGGGTGGGAGTAAGAAACGACGGCACGGTGACCGCCATGCAGATGCGCGGCTATAGCGGCATGGGGCCGTACCGCAAGAACTCCGGCGGCATCTCCGGCATGGATTACTATGCCTGCCCCAATCGGCTGCGGGAGATCTATCCGGTCTATACCAACCGCACGACTTCTGGCAATTTCCGTGCTCCGTCGGATCCGCATGGAGTCTACGGCGTCGAGTCGATCATGGACGACATCGCCTATGAGATGGGCATGGATCCGGTCGAATTCGCCCTGCGGAACATGCGGCGGCCCACGGAAGAGGCGCCCTTCACGAACTATTCGCTGGAAGAAGTCATTACCACCGGCGCCGAGCAATTCGACTGGCAGGCGCGGCGGCGGGTTCAGCCCGGCTCGGACGAAGGCCCGCTCAAGCGCGGCGCAGGTTTCTCCTTCATGATGTTCCGTGCCGGTCTCGGCACCAGCAGCGCGGTAGTGCGGGTCGACTCGCAGGGCCGATACACCTTGTATGTCGGCGTTACCGACATCGGCCCCGGCGCCAAGACCACCCTGGGCATGATCGCCGCCGAGGCTTTAGGCGTGCCGCTGTCCCAGGTCGAAGTGGTCTGGGGCGATACCGATCGCACGCCGTATTCGGTAGGCGAATCCGGCAGCCGCACGACCATCATGACCGGTTACGCCGTAGTCCAGGCCGCCGAGAATCTGAAGCAGCAGATAGCCGACCGCGGCATGCCGAGTGGGGCGGATGTGCTGATCGGCACCGCGACGCCGGTACCGGGCACCGACGGCCTGATCCGCCAATGCTTCGCCGCCCACTTTGTCGAAGTGGAGGTCGATACCAGCATGGGCACGACCCGGGTGCTGAAATACACCGCGGTGCATGAATCAGGCCGCATCATCAATCCGACCACGGCCAGGGACCAGATTCGCGGCGCAGCAATCCAGGGCATCGGCCAGGCCTTGCACGAGGACTTGCTCTACGACCCGCGCAACGGCCAGCCGCTCAGTCCGGGCTATTACCGCGGGCGGCATCTGACGCATCAGGATATTCCCGAAATCGACGTGACTTTCATCGAAGTCGACGACGGATACGGGCCGTTCGGCGCCAAGACCGCCGGCGAGTCCGGCATAATCCTCGCGCCGGCGGCGGTCGCCAATGCAGTGGCGAACGCCACCGGCAAGCGCATGCGGTCCCTGCCGATAACGCGGGACAAGCTTCTGCAGGAGGTTTCGGCATGAGAGCGCTCAGCAACCACGACGCAAGCAGTATCGCAGACGCGGTCCAGGCTGCGGCCAGGGCGCGCGCCGAAGGCCGGATTCCGGCGTTTTCCGGAGGCGGCACGGACCTGTTGCAGCAAGTAAAGGACGGCACCGACCCGGCGAATGTCATCATCAATTTGCGCAGGGTGAATGAAGCGCGCGAGATCGAAGAGGCCGCCAGCGGAATTTCCATCGGCGGTCTGGCCACATTGACCCAGGTGATGGACGACGCGGCTGTGCGAGCCCGCCTGCCGGCGCTGGCCCAGTCCGCCGAAAGCGTGGGTACTCCGCAGATTCGCAATGTGGCGACGATTGCCGGCAACATGACCCAACGCCCCTGGTGCTGGTATTACCGCAACGGCTTTCATTGTTTCAAGTCGGGCGGCGAAGAGTGCTTTTCGGTGAACGGCGAAAACGGCCAGCACGCCATTTTCGGCGGCGGCCCGAGCTTCATCGTGCATCCGTCCGACATCGCTCCGGTGCTGGTGGCGTTCGAAGCGGTCTTTCAGCTAGCCGGGCCGGACGGTGAACGTGAAGTTCCGGCGGCGGAGTTCTTCGTGCTGCCGAGCGTCGATCCAGTTAATGAGAATGTTCTCGGCGAGTCGGAAATGCTTGCCAGAATCCTGGTGCCGTCGCCGGCCCCCAATACCGTGAGCAGCTATCACAAGGTCATGGACCGGGCGGCGTGGACTCACGCCGAAATTGGTGTAGCCACGGTCATTCAGCGCGACGGCGCCGCTGTGACGGACGCCAGGGTCGTGCTTTCAGGCGTGGCGCCCATACCCTGGCGGCTGCGAGCGGTCGAGGAATTCCTGGCGGGCAGGCAGATCACCGCCGAAGTCGCGCGGGAGGCCGGCGAGATGTCTGTCGGAGATGCCCAGCCATTGGCAAAGAATCGCCACAAGTTGCCCATGACCAGCGCCGCCGTGGAACGCTCCATTATCGACCTGGCAGCTGGGTGAGGCCCGTTCGGCGCCGCCGACAAGAATGGGACGCGAGCAAACATGAAACGCAGGGATTTCCTCTTTCTCACCCATGCGGGAGACGGATGCGTGCATCTGTCCTGCCAGCAACTGTACATGCATTTTCGTGATCTGACGCGGATGGAATCCGATAGCGCCGATGCGTCGACCGAACACGCCGAATGGTGGACCGGCGAACCCGAATCCAGAATTGCGCTGGAGTCGCCCGAGAAATTCCTTGACCGACTGGGTGAAGCCTTGCGAGGAAAGCGCAGGCTCGAACTGGCTGATGCGGAATGGCTCGGCGATGCCGGATTGCGGCAGCGCGTCGAGCAATTATTGAGCGAATTTCGTGCCGCGGGCGGCGAAGTCGTATTCGCCCCCCAGACGGAAACATCGGAGGCCACGACATGAGATTAATTGCACGATTGCCGATTATCCCGGCATGCGCTCTACTCTTGTTAGCGGGCTGCGGTCCGCAACAAACCGGCGCCGAGTCAGCGCCCGGTGACGATCAGGCACTCGCCGGCCGCGTGCAGGCCGCGCTGGAGTCGGCCACCGATCTGCCGCCGGAATTGTCGGTGGAGGTCGACGATGGTGTGGTGCTGATTTCCGGCGCGCTCGCCTGCGAAGACTGCGGCGGAAATCGAACGCCCGGCAACATCGGAACGATCCAGCAATCCCTCGGCACCGTGGTGCGCGCCGTGCCCGGCGTAACTGAAGTGCGGTTTCAGCTCGATTACACCAGCGAACTCAACTGACTTACAGGTCGCTCGGCAGCAGGATTCCCAGTTTCACGCGTTCTTCCCGCCACAGTTCGATCATGCGCTCGTACAGGTCGGGCATATCTTCCTTGAGATTTCTCGTTTCGCCGGGGTCGGCGATCACATCGTAAAGTTCGAATGCCGATTCGTCGAACAGGCTGCTTGAATGGACGATTTTCCATCTGCCCTGGCGCAGATACGCCTGTCCGACATGGAAGAACGTCGTCACGTAATCCTCGTCGTGCACCCGGTCGCCGGCGCCGGTCAGCAGCGGCAACATGCTCTCCCCGAGCATGGGTCTTATCGAGCCGCCTTCCGGGTAGACTCCGTTCGCGGCTTCGATCAGGGTCGGCGCGATGTCCATGACGGTCACATAGCTGCGATCTATCACATCGGCCCGATTGACCCCGGCCCCAGACACGATCAGGGGCGAGACGATACCGCCTTGCAGGGCGTAAGTCTTTACGCCACGAAAAGGTGCGGAATTCGCTTCCGCCCAGGCCGGCCCCAGCGACACCCAGGACGACTCCGTGCCCATGTTTTCATAATCGTTATCGTAGTTCGCCCTGACGAAGGGAGCGCGTGGGCCGTCGGCATGGAAGTCCTCGTTGGCCGCGCCATTATCGGACATGAAGACGATCAGCGTGTCTTCGTAAAGCGCCTGCTCCTCCAGGTACTGTAGCAGCCTGCCCACGTGAAAATCGAGATTCTCGACAAGGGCGGCATACAGCTCCATCTTGCGCGCTTCGAGGCGCTTGTCTGTTGGGTTCAACTCGTCCCAGGGGGTGATTTCCGGATTGCGCGGCGGCAACTCCGCATCAAGTGAGACTATGCCTGCATCCTGCAATTCCCGGAAGCGGCGTTCCCGCAAGGTGTCGTAACCTTCGTCGAATTGGCCTGCGTAGCGGTCGAGATAATCATCGGGAACCTGCAAGGGCGCATGAGGCGCCGTGTAGGAGGCAACGGCGAAGAAGGGATCGCTGTCTTCCCGGCCGGCTTCGATGAATCCGATCAATTCGTCCGTAAAAAGTTCAGAGGAATAGGCGCCGTCGGGCCAGGCGGCGAGTTCTCCGTTTCGCGTATACACGGTGCCGCCCTCGACATAGCCAATACCGTTGAAATGATTCGCCGTGCCATGCATGACGGCGAATGTCCGATCGAAGCCCTTTGCATGGGGCCGTTGTTCGACCGCGTCGCCGAGATGCCATTTGCCGGCGAAATAAGTGTGATAACCCGCGTCCTGCAACACCCGGGAAACCGGCGCCACCCGGTCGGAAAGGTGGGCTTCATAGCCCGGTATTTCCATCTCGAACGACAGCAAGGGCACGATGTACTGCCGACCCATCCCGGCAACGTGATTGTTGTTGCCGGAATAGAGCATCGCCCGGGTGGGGGCGCATTGGGGCGCGGTATGGAAATGCGTGAATCGTATGCCCTCAGTGGCGAGCCGGTCGATGCCGGGGGTGCGAATATCGCTGCCGAATACACCGAGGTCGGCGTAACCCATATCGTCCGCGATGATCAGCAGGATATTCGGTCTTTGCTCATCCGCAGCTGCGGCGGACTGCGCGAGAATCAATAACAAGCCGCAAGCGATCTTCCGGATTGGCGCATTTCGTTGAAACATCAAGTTCTCTCCCTACCCCCCGCCGAGTCGGTTTGGCGAGGGTATACCGAAACTGTCAAGACACGAATCCTACATAATTTTCCGCCAATGCCGCCGATGCCGATTGCGATTGGCTCAGGTATTCAAGTTCGGCGAGTTGCAGCCGGCGTTCGAACTCGCTGTGGCCCGGAAACTTGTGCAGCAGCGAAGTCATGCGCCAGGAAAAATGCACGCGCCGCCAGACCGCACTCAGACAATTTTCCGGATAAGCGAGCAATAAATCTTCCGAGCCGTTTTCGTACCATTCCGCAAGCGCCTGGCTCAGCAGGCTGACATCGGAGATCGCCAGATTCATGCCCTTGGCGCCGGTTGGCGGCACGATATGAGCGGCGTCTCCGGCCAGCAGCAAGCGCCCGTAACGCATGGTTTCGCAGACGAAACTGCGCATTGGAGTAATGCTCTTTTCCAGAATCCCGCCTTCTTTCAACTCCCAGCCGGGAGTCGTTTCGAGCCGCTTGTGCAATGCATCCCATATCCGGTTGTCCGGCCAATCCTCGATTCTGTCCTCCGGCGGGCATTGGATGTAATTCCGTGAAATCTCAGGCGAGCGCATGCTATGCAGCGCGAAGCCGTCGGGACTGTTCGAGTAGACAAGCTCCGCCGCCGACGGCGGGGCGTCGACTAGAATTCCCAGCCAGGCGAATGGGTAGGTGCGGTCGAAGCAGGCGACTGCCTTTGCCGGAATCGAATTGCGACTCACGCCGTGAAATCCATCGCAACCGGCGATGAAGTCGCAGTCAAGGCGTTGCTCGCCTGCGCCGGATTTGAATCGAATGAAGGGACTCTCGCCCAGCGCACCGTGAATGCCGACGTCTTCTGCTTCGAAGAGCAGCCGACCCCCGGCGGCGGTTCGTGCGGCGATGAGGTCCTTGATCACTTCCTGCTGGCCATAGACGGTAATTCCCTTGCCGCCGGTCAATTCATCGAAGTCGATCCGATGGGAACGCTCGCCGAATCGAATCTCGAAACCATGATGTTGCAAGCCTTCCCGTGCAAGGCGCTCGCCCAGCCCCACTTCGGTCAGCAGATTGACCGTGCCTTGTTCGAGCACGCCGGCGCGGACACGGTTTTCGATATAGGCCCGGTCATGCTTTTCCAGCACGACCGAATCGATTCCGCGCAGATGCAGGATGTGGGAAAGCAGCAGCCCGGCGGGACCGGCGCCGATGATTCCTACCTGAGTCCGCATTTCAGCTCTCCGATTCTTGCTTGCGGCAATGAAACCAGTATCCTGCCAGTTTACACACGCCGAGAGAATTCGGGATGTCGGGAAAAAGCCGGTCGGCACATCCTCCATACACGTATCCCGATTACAAGTCGTCGATGTTGCGTGGGCCGGGCAGGGATCCGATCGATCTGGACAGACTCGATGCAAAGCACCCATCGGGAGCGGGCGTGGAGTCTGGGGTTTCGCTCGCGGGCCGTTTCAGACCCGGCGAACTCGACCATGACCTGACGCGTAACGCGCGGCGGGGAGGCGAGCCGCTTGGAGAGCGAATCGTGGTTTCGGGCCGGGTTCTCGACGAACGCGGCAATCCGGCTCCAGGCGCGCTCGTCGAAATCTGGCAAGCGAACGCCGCCGGACGCTATCTGCACAAGGCCGATGAACACGATGCGCCTGTTGACCCGAATTTTCTCGGCGCGGGAAGATGCGTAACCGACCGCGAAGGCCGATATCGTTTCTGCACGATTCAGCCAGGGGCCTATCCCTGGAAAAACCACCACAACGCCTGGCGTCCGCGGCATATACATTTTTCCGTGATCGGCGACTCCCTGGTCAGCAGGCTCGTCACCCAGATGTATTTTCCCGGCGACCCGCTACTCGATTTCGATCCGATCTTCGAGTCGGTTCCTGCTGTGGCCCGCAGCCGTCTCATCGCCCGGTTCGACCTCGGTCTGACACAGCCTGAATTCGCGCTCGGCTACCACTTCGACATCGTCGTGGCCGGATCCGGCGCAACTCCGCGAGACAATCACGGGAGCGGAAAATGAACGATGAGACCGGGCCGCCGCTGACGCCGTCGCAGACCGTCGGACCCTATTTCTCATTGGGGTTGACACCGGAAAAACACGAATTCGGCTTAGGTCCGCTGATTACGAACGAAATCCGTGGAGAAGGCGCCCCGATCACGATCCATGGCAAGGTCTTCGACGGGGCGGGCGAGCCCGTGAACGACGCCATGCTCGAAATTCTCCAGGCCGACGGCAACGGCCGACTCGATGCGCCGGGATTCACCGGTTTCGCCCGCGCCGGGACCGGTGATATCGACGACAACTACTACCGGTTCAAGACCGTCAAGCCAGGACCTCCTGGCAGGAGCGAAGCCCCGTACATCTGCATGATCGTCTTCATGCGCGGCATGTTGCTACACGCTTTTACGCGAATCTACTTCGCGGACGAGGCCGCCAATGCGGACGATCCCGTTTTCAGCCGCCTGCCCGAACACCGCCGCGAATCCTTGTTCGCCCGGCGCGTGGAACCGGCGGATACCGCCAGCTATGAGTTCAATATACACATGCAGGGCGACCGGGAAACCGTATTTTTCAAGCTGCCGCATCCTATTGCCGATTGACCGCGCCCGCGGCGAATTCGATTGACGAATGAAGCTGTCGCAAGCGCATATGACGGTATCATCTATAAAGTATAAATAATCAAATGTATCTGTGGAAAACGCGAGATAAATATCAAATAACGCACACTATGAGTATTTGTAATTAAGCAGATCATATTGGCTTGCTTACTTCCTATAAAGTGCTATTATTCGTATCTAACTCATGAAATACGGAGTTAGATACGAAATAACAAATATTATGGCTACTCACGGAAATGCATCTACCGCAATCGCGGAAGAATTCGGAGAACGACTGAAGCGAGCCCGGCTGAATCGGGACATGACGCAGTCGGAAGTAGCCGAGCGTGCGGGTGTATCCAGGTTGGCGGTGCTCAACGCCGAAAAAGGAAACGTGCGGCTGAAAATCCTGATAGCAATCATGTCCGCTCTTGAGCTGGACGGGCATTTGGAATTGTTTCTGCCGACGCAGGAGGTTTCACCGGTTCAACTTGCACGGCTCAAGGGGAGAGCGCGGCAAAGGGCCTCGGGCCAACGCAAGACCAGGACTGAAGGGCCACCGGAATGGTAGATCAGGTCGTTGAAGTCATTTGCCGTGAAGACCGGGTAGGGGCGGTCAGCTTCAATGCCGACACCGGCATCGGCACGTTCGAATACGTGCGATCGTTTATCGAAGGCGGCATCGAGCTTTCGCCAATCAGTATGCCACTGGCAAATCGAATTTATTCGTTTCCGGGATTGGGACGGGAAACTTTCGACGGACTGCCGGGAATGCTCGCGGACTCTCTCCCGGACGATTTCGGCAACGCGGTGCTCAAAGAGTGGGCCGCCCGCCAGGGCCGCGTGGCGGACGAGTTGAGTCCGCTCGAAAAACTCAAATACATCGGTAAACGAGGGGTCGGTGCGCTCGAATTCACTCCCGCCGAAAGATTCAGGGGATTGAACGCCTCGCAGAATTTACAAATGGATCGGCTGGTCGAAATCGCGCAGGAAGTACTCGACAGCCGAGTCGGTTTCGCCGTCGAAATGAGCGGCGACGGAAAAGAGGATCGCGACGCCATGGTGGCGCTGCTGTCCATCGGAACAAGCGCCGGCGGAGCGCGGCCCAAGGCGGTCGTGGCGTTTAATAAAGACTTTACCAGGGTCCGGTCGGGGCAGGGCGACGCGCCGGAAGGATTCACCCACTATCTATTGAAATTCGACGGCGTCAGCGAACACCGCAAGGGCGGCGAGTCCTTCGGCGACCCGCTGGGATACAGCGCGATGGAATACGTGTACCACTTGATGGCCACGGCTTGCGGTGTGACGATGATGCCCTGCGAATTACTGGCGGAAGGAGAGCGCCGGCATTTCATCACCAAACGCTTCGATCGAAGCGGTAATCGGAAAATCCATGTGCAGACGCTGAACGGCCTGGCCCATGTCGATTACAGATTGCCGGGAGTCTATTCCTACGCGGAGTTGTTCGGCGTCGCCAGACGGCTTGGCCTCGCCGCCCCGGAGGCGGAACAATTGTTCCGCCGCATGGCTTTCAACATCGTCGCGAGAAATCATGACGACCATTCCAAGAATTTCTCGTTCATGTTGAAAGACGGCGGCTGGGAACTTGCCCCGGCCTACGATCTGGCCTACAGCTTCAAGCCTGGAAGCCGATGGACCAACAGCCACTGGATGACCATGAACGGCAAACGGGACGACTTCACGCGCGAAGATTTCCACGCCATGAACAAACTCAGCCCGCTGTTCACGCGCTCGAGAATCGATCGGATCCTCGACGAAACCATTTCCCACGTATCGCAATGGCGAAGGCTGGCCACGGAACACGAAGTGGCCGCTGCCTTGATTGATACAGTCGAGTCGAATCTGCGCCTGGAATTGTAGGTTGCGTACTTGCCGGCTACAAAAAACCCGCCTTGCCGGGATGGTTCCGGCAAGGCGGGTTCTGGTTTGGTGGAGGCGGGGAGAGTTGAACTCCCGTCCGTCAGTTCGCAGCCTGAAGATCTACATGCTTAGCGTCGTCTATTGAGTTAGCCCTTGTCTACCCGACGGGCAGGGCGAGCAGGGCGAGCCTGGAAAGGTTTGACGGATCGACGCCAGGCGAGTCTCACCGCGATCCCGTTCTATATGACGATTGCAATCGGAGGTTTACGGGCATCCCTCCGGCAATCGCTAACCGCGGTCAGGCGGCTAGGGCGTAGCTTCTGTCTTCGGCAACTATGCAGTTGCAGCAATTGATTAACGAGAGTCACTACCCTCTCGGCATGCACCCCAAGCGTTGATACCGGCGTCGAATCCGAATCGCCCCCGGAGAAGGCCACGCAGGATAGCACAACCGGCCCGAATTTTCTCTGCTTCCTGCTTCGCGGCAGCTTCTCCCGCTAACGGAGCCGGCGATTGCCTGACGCCGGGGAAAGCCGCTCATCGGGCCGGTGGGAGACGTCGCGGCGCGGCAACTCCTTCCGCGCTTTGCCGGATGCTGATTTCGGCTACCCTGTGCTGCCCCGAAGAACCGGCTTTTCGCGCAACCGGCCGCGGCGCACCCTCACGAGGTGTCGAGCAACTCCGGCTCGCGGGGACGGACACCGAAGGCGATAGCGCCGTACAGCGTCCCCCAGTCGCGCAGAATATGGGTGGTGAACAGGCTTCTCACCTTTTGCCAGAAGTAAAGGGGCCGTTCCGCCCTGGCCTGCGCCGCCTGGAACAGGCGGCATTTCCTCTGTTGCGCCTGATCGATGAAGAAAGCGAGCATCATCAGGTGCGCGAACACCGTCGCCAGATGGTTGTCGCCGTGGCCATAGTTGTGCTCAAAGCCGTAGCCTTGGTTCTTCAGGGTGTTGAAAGTCTCGTTCTCGATGCGCCAGCGGGCGCGCCCGGCCCGCATCAGCGCCTCGGCGTTCGCTTCGGTGACCTCGATGTCCGTGACCCAGGAGAAGCGTCGTTCCTTCTTGCCGGGACGGGTCTCCCGACACTCCAGAAAGTTCACCTCCAGGTCGAAGTGCGCCTCGTTCAAGGGCGCGCCGTTGAGATAGCGGTAGCGGCGCGTCACACCGCCGGTATCGACCGTCTCGAACATCCGCGTCCCCGGCGTGGCCTCCACCCACTCGAACAGATGCTTGTGGTCCCCCGGCTTCGCGCCCAGCACGAATCGCATGTCCAGCGACCGCAGCAACTCGATGTGCGGCCCGTTCGACGCCAGCGCGTCCTCCACCACCAGCAACTTCAGATGCGGATGCTCCCGCCGAACATGGGTCAGCAGCCGCTTCGCGGCGTTGCGCTCGCAGTCGTTCTTCTTCGACCCGTCCTCCCGCGCGATCGGCTCCGGCGCCAGCGGAAACACCTCCCGGTGCGCCGGATGCACCAGCACCGCCCCCAGCATCTGGTGATAATATGTCACCCGCCCGTCCCGGTGACGCTTCTCGCAGCAACGCTTGCAGCGCACCCGCGAAGAGGAAAAATACCCCGTGCCGTCCACCGACAGCAGATAATGACCCAGCCAGGTGAACCCCTCCAGCCCCTTGCCTCGCTGCAACACCGCGAACAACCGCTTGAACGCGCCCCGCAGCACCGAGGGCTCCACCTCGTCCAGCCGCTCCCGCAGCGCCGTGTCGCACGGCGCGTCAACGATACCGTACAGATGCTTCAGATTCTCCCGGATCAACCCGTCGTCCCGCGCGCCGCGATCAAACTGCAGCAGGGAGGGAAACTTCAGCCCGAACACCGCCAGACCCGACATCAGATAATCCGGCAGACCCCGCTTGCGGCCTCGCACCGAATCCGGAATCCGCTCGAAACACTTCCGAACCTCGCGTAACAAACCCGGCGCGCTCAACGCACCGCGCAACTCCACCTTGGCCATGACAACTCCCCTCAACACAGAGACCTCATGACCGTTTATCCGAATCCAGCACGAAAAGTTTACGAAAACCTTTTTTTACGGCAATCGCAAACCGTTGATTTCATTGATATCTGATTTGCAGCGGGAATCGCTGGCTTCGCGGGTCGATTTTTCAATGCCTGCGAAATCGCCCCGCTGGATAGGGCCGTCGGCGCCGGTAGGCTGCGTTTGCGTTGCATGGTATGTTATCAGACCGTGCCAAAAGAGGCTTGGTTCCAATTATGCGCAAAAACAAATCGCTCGTAATTTCCGCTTTCCTGTTCGCCTTGGGGCAGGCTACCCTCGCCAATGCGCAATCGGTCACCTATCGGGTGACCTTCGAGGGCAAATGGACCACCGCTGTGACTCCGGGCGGCCTGCCCTCCGGCGCGCATTTTTCGCCGTTGATCGGCGCCGTCCATAACAATCAGGTCACATTCTGGAGCAGTGGGGGAACCGCCAGCGCGGGGATCGAGAGCATGGCGGAGATTGGGGGGACGGACACCCTCAGGGGGGAGATCGGATCCGCCGGCTCGAATGCCCACACCGTCCTGGAGAAGAGCGTCCCATTCGGCGGGACCGCCTCCGCGACGATCGAATTCACCGTCACCCCTGACCACCCCCTGGTCACCCTGGTGACCATGGTGGCCCCCAGCCCGGACTGGTTCACCGGCGTAGCCGGCCTGTCATTGCGTGAAGGCGGTAGCTGGCTGGATTCAAGGACGGTGAATCTGTTTCCGTACGACGCCGGGACCGAGGACGGCGCGGAGTTTTCGCTGAGCAATCCCTCAACCTCGCCTCAAGGCGTAATTACCAGCATCGGGGGGACGGGCAAATTCTCGAACGAGCCGATCGCGACATTAACGTTTACGCTCCAGACACCTCCGCCGGACCCGGACCCGCCGGTGGTGAGCGTGTCGGGCGGCGCGGCGGTGACGGAGGGCGGGGACGCGACCTTCACGCTGACGGCAAGCCCGGCCCCATCCGCAGCCGTAACCGTCAACGTCGGCGTGACCCAGACCGGCGATTTCGCCTCGATCGGCCAGACGGGAACGCGGACGGTGAGCGTGGGAACGACCGGCACGGCGACTTTCACGGTCGGCACCGTCGACGACGACGCGGACGAGTCAAACGGCCGCGTGACGGCGACGGTGACCGGGGGCGCGGGCTATTCGCCCCACGCCCAAAACGCCGCCGCCTCGGTGGCCGTCGCCGACAACGACGATGCCCCGGACCTGGTCGATCCGGTGGACCCGGTGGACCCGGTGGACCCGGTCGATCCGGTGGACCCGGTCGATCCGGTGGACCCGGTCGATCCGGTGGACCCGGTTGATCCGGTGGACCCGGTGGACCCGGTGGATCCAGTGGATCCAACGGACCCTGAGCCCGATCCGCCGGTGGTGAGCGTGTCGGGCGGCGATGCGGTGACGGAGGGCGGGGCCGCACTTTTACGCTGACGGCGACCCCGGCCCCATCCGCGGCCATAACGGTCAACGTAGACGTGACCCAGAGCGGCGATTTTGCCTCGATCGGCCAGGCCGGACCGCGGACGGTGAGCGTGGGAACGAGCGGCACGGCGACTTTTACGGTCGGCACCGCCGACGACGATACGGACGAGCCCGACGGCGGCGTGACGGCGGCGGTGACCGCGGGGACGGGCTATTCGCCCCACGCCCAGGACGCCGAAGCCTCGGTGGCTGTCGCCGACAACGACGTCCCGGTGGTGAGCGTGTCGGGCGGCGATGCTGTGACGGAGGGCGGGGCCGCGACTTTTACGCTGACGGCGACCCCGGCCCCATCCGCGGCCATAACCGTCAACGTCGGCGTGACCCAGAGCGGCGATTTTGCGTCTTCCGGCCAGACCGGGTCGCGGACGGTGAGCGTGGGAACGACCGGCACGGCGACTTTTACGGTCGGCACCGCCGACGACGATACGGACGAGCCGGACGGCGGCGTGACGGCGGCGGTGACCGCGGGGACGGGCTATTCGCCCCACGCCCAGGACGCCGAAGCCTCGGTGGCTGTCGCCGACAACGACGTCCCGGTGGTGAGCGTGTCGGGCGGCGATGCGGTGACGGAGGGCGGGGCCGCGACTTTTACGCTGACGGCGACCCCGGCCCCATCCGCGGCCATAACGGTCAACGTAGACGTGACCCAGAGCGGCGATTTTGCCTCGATCGGCCAGACCGGGTCGCGGACGGTGAGCGTGGGAACGACCGGCACGGCGACCTTTACGGTCGGCACCGCCGACGACGATACGGACGAGCCCGACGGCGGCGTGACGGCGGCGGTGACCGCGGGGACGGGCTATTCGCCCCACGCCCAGGACGCCGAAGCCTCGGTGGCTGTCGCCGACAACGACGTCCCGGTGGTGAGCGTGTCGGGCGGCGATGCTGTGACGGAGGGCGGGGCCGCGACTTTTACGCTGACGGCGACCCCGGCCCCATCCGCGGCCATAACGGTCAACGTAGACGTGACCCAGAGCGGCGATTTTGCCTCGATCGGCCAGACCGGGTCGCGGACGGTGAGCGTGGGAACGACCGGCACGGCGACCTTTACGGTCGGCACCGTCGACGACGAAACGGACGAGCCCGACGGCGACGTGACGGCGACGGTAAACACGGGGACAGATTACGCGCTCCACGCCCAAGATTTCGCCGCCTCGGTGACCGTCGCCGACAACGACGTCCCCGCCGCCGCCCGGGAACACCTGTTTCCGCTGTTCGCCGACGGGGACGGATTCCGCGGTCGTCTGTTCCTGACCGACGTTTCGGCGGCGGACAACCGCTGCGCGCTGGAGTTGCGCGGCGTGGGGCTGGACGCGAACCGATTCGAAAGACACGCCGCGCTGACGGCGTCGGCGGCGGGCGCCCGCATCGATTTCGGCGCGGCCGGCCCCGACATCGCCCTGGCGACGACCGGCGCGGGGGGTCTGGCCGTGGGCTACGCGAAACTCTCCTGCGAGCGGCCCGCGCTCGCGCGCATGCTGCTGGTCCTGGAAGACGGCGGCGTCCCAATGGCCCTGACCGATCTGGAAAGCACGCAGGGGGTACGGGAATTCCGGTTCCCGGTATTGCCCCGCGTGGGCCGTCTGGGACTGGTATTCGCCAACGACAACGCGCTGGACGCGTCCTGCGCGGTGGAACTGACCACGGCGTCGGGCGCGCGCGCCGGCGGCAATCTCGCGGTTCCCGCGCGGTCGGCCGCCGTGCGGTTTCTGGACGAACTCGCGCCGCTGCCGGACGACGCCGAAGACGGGTCGGTTTCGGTGACCTGCGACCGGGCGGTGGCGCCCCTGGGCGTGGCGCTGCACGGCGGCGACTTCGCCGCGCTGGCGGCCTTCGTTCCCGCGCCCGCGCCCGCCGCCCCGGAAGACGGCGACGACCCGCGCACGCATCGGGTGCTGCCCCTGGTGCGGGACGGCGGCGGCTTTCGCTCGCATCTGGCGGTGGCGAACCTGTCCGATACGGCCAATAGCTGTAAATTGCGCTTGCATATGCCCGGCGCGCCCACCGCCCGCTTCGCCCTCCCCGGCGGCGCGGCCACGGAAGGCTTCGACACCATCGCGCTCACGCTGGCGGGCGGCGGTCAGGCCGTGCTTTCGAGCCGGGACCGGAATCTGCCCGCGTTCGGCCACGCCGTGCTGGATTGCGATGCGCCGGCGGACCTGCGCAATCTGCTGACCGCGCGCGCGGACGACGGTTCGGCCGGCGTCGCGGCCGTCTCGCCCGCGACCCCGACGAAGGAAATCCGTTTCCCGGTCGCGCCCGGGCTGGCGCGTCTGGCGCTGGTGTTGAGCAACGCCGGCGAAGCGGACGCTTTCTGCGAAGCCGCGCTGTCGCTGCCGGGGCGGGAAGAGGCGGCCGGCCCGTCGATCCGGGTCGCGGGAGGATCCACGGCGATCCGTTTCCTGGCCGACCTGTTCGGGCCGCCCGACGATTTCGAAGGCGGCGCGGTAACGCTGCGCTGCGACCGGGAGATCGCCGCGGTGGCCCTGCCCGCCGCTGCCGGCGCCGCCTTTACCGCGCAAGCGCCGTGACGGGTTGTCGTTCCCATTGGCGCGGGCGGTACGGTATATCCACATCGACCGGCAGTTCTCGTTATGGCCGGATGTGGCTGTAAGTTCACCCCCACCAAAACCGTTTTGCGGTTTTGACTCCCCCAAAGGGGGAGTATTCGGTTCCTCGCGGACGTTGAACGCTCCCCCTCCGGGGGAGTCGAATCCGCGGAGCGGATTCGGTGGGGGCTTTCCGTATTCGGCTGATCCTCATAAGTGGACGAACCGGACGGCGACGCCCCGGTCGGGCCGGTTGGGGCTGGTCCTGGCCAACGGCAACGCGCTGGACGCCGCTTGCGCCGTGGAACTGGAGACTGCCGACGGAACCAGCGTCGGCGGGAATGACCTCACGGTTCCCGCGCAATCGACTGTGTTCCGGTTTCTGGACGAGTTGATTCCGACGCGGGACGACATGGCCAGCGTCGCTTCGGTATCCTGCAACCGGGCGGTCGCCCCTTCGGGCATGCTGCTGAACGGCGATGGCTTCCAGTCCCGCCTGCTGGTGACGAATCTCTCCAACGAAATCAATCGATGCGCCTTGCGTCTGCGCGGCGCGGGTATGAACACGGCCCGGTTCGAAAACGCCGAAGGCGTGACCCGGGAGGATTTCGGCAGGGCGACGCTGGAATTGGCGGCAGACGGCGGCCGGATCTCGCTGTCGAGTTTCGGCAGACATACGCTGGCATTCGGCCATGTTGCGCTGGATTGCGATGCGCCCGCCGACGCGCGTAATCTGTTGACCTCGCTCATGCCGGAGGGTCCGGCCGGCATGGCAGTGGTCGCGCCTGCGCAATTCGCGAGGGAAGTTCGGTTTCCGGTCGCGCCCCGACTGGGGCGGCTGGCCCTGGTTCTTTCCAACAACGCCGGATCCGATGCCTCCTGCGAGGCGGCGCTGGCGATGCCGGGGCGGGAAGAGACTGTCTCGGCGACAACGGCGATCCGGGTTGCGGGCGCATCCACTGCGGTGCGGTTCCTTGCCGACCTGTTCGAGCTGCCGAACGATTTTATGGGCGGCGAAGCGAGGCTGTTGTGCGACCGGGAGATCGCGGCTGTCTCGCTGCACTTTGCCGGCGCGGCCTTTGCCGCGATGCCGCCGACCGTTCCGGGGACCGAAGCCGCGCCGGAGTGAGCCGGTCCCGGAAAGCCCCAACCGAATCTGCTCCGCATATTCGACTCCCCCGGAGGGGGAGTATCGACAGCCGTGCGGATTGACTATGTGACCTTGGTTTACTTCTTGTTTTGTCGTGCTTTTTCCGCGATGGACACGGCTTCACTTGCCAGCCTGCCGATGCCTTCGAAATCGCCATCCCGGATCAGGCTTGCGGGCGTCAGCCAGCTTCCGCCGCAGGCGAGGACGGCTGGAATTGCAAGGAAATCGGCAAGATTGCCGGGAGAAACGCCTCCGGTGGGGATGAAGCGCATCGCTCGGAATACGCTCGACAAAGCCTTGAGCGCGGGTACGCCTCCGGCCACCGAGGCGGGAAAGAACTTGACGGTATCCA
This sequence comes from Pseudomonadales bacterium, assembly GCA_963666325.1. GTDB lineage: Bacteria > Pseudomonadota > Gammaproteobacteria > Pseudomonadales > Pseudohongiellaceae > UBA9145. The sequence goes on along the minus strand of OY762706.1, from coordinate 2,005,255 downwards.
GGCCGAGATTGTGTGCGCGTTGCAATTCGGTCGCCGTACAGACGCCGGGATAAACCGGCGCCCCCGCAGACCGGGCCACGCCGACCACGCCTTCGTCGAGTCCCGGCGAAACGATGAACTTGGCTCCCGCGTTGAGCGCCGCTTCGGCCTGCGTGGCCGATAACACCGTGCCCGCTCCCGCGATCGCCTCGGGAACTTCCCGCGCGACCGCGCCCAGGCAATCGAGCGCGGCGTCGGTGCGGAACAGCACTTCGATGATGCTTATGCCGCCGGCCGCGAGGGCTCGTGAAGTGCGGACAGCAGTGTCCGCGTCGTCCGCCTGGACGAGGGCGATCAGCGGCGCTTTTCGGAGCGAACTGTCGATTTCATGCGTCATGGTGAATGAGTCCTCCCTGATCGCCGTCATTCTGCGCGTAGCGAAGCGGAGTCGCAGAATCTCCCGCTTCCCACCGCTTGACGGCCATAATTGGAAATGCCGGAACTTTGCCTTGGCGCCGTTGCGCTCAAGCGGCAAAGAGATCTTTAAACTTACTATCGCCTCACTGCGGTACGAATTCGATCAGGGTCGGCTCCGCCGTTCCGACAAAGCGGTTTCGCGACATCATGGTAACCGGCTCGCCCACAATATGAGCCACGCGCACCGGCTGACTGTCTGTAAACTCGCTATCGACAATATTCGTATCCTGCACCCCGTGTAGCCGGACCGACGCTTCCGACTTGTTACGCGACCCAATGCCCACCGATTCCAGTGACGATGACCGCAATTCGAAGTGCGGGCCGAACGTGCTTTCGTCCGTTCCGCCTCGATAGATGTCGGCCAGGGCGCCTTCGATGTTACGAAAACTCGACCCAGTGATCGAAATGTATTCGCCATTGTAGAGACCAAGGTCGTCGATTTCCCTGTTCAACGGGAGAATGTGCCCTGTGATATCGCTGAAACTCGAGTCGGCAATTTCGATCCGGTCAGCAAACGTGTGTTTCGAAGAGGTAAAGAAATTGAAGGAATGATTCGTGTTGAGATCTTCAACGGTCGCGTTCCTGACAATCAGCATGAAATTGTTCAGCATCGAATATCTGCTGGTTCGAATGGCGGAATTCCCGGCAACGTCGGGCGCCGCCCTTCCGGAAATGGTTACGCCATCCAGTTTCAGGCTGCCGCCGTCGACAAGTTCGAACAGGGCGGTGCGCTCGAACTCGACGGTAGCCGTCCCCGCGGCGGCCTGAACCGTTAGCGGGCGGTCCACGACGATAGTCTTCGTTACCAGATACTCGCCCGGCGCCATGTTGATTACATCGCCGGCATCTGCGTCGGCAGCCGCATCCGTCAGAGAGTCCAGGCCGGGACCGATCTCGATGGTCTCACCGGTATCGAAGCGATTGTCCGGGCCGGGCTTGGGATACCAGGATACGCCGGTAGTCGTCCGGTCAAGAACTTGAAGGTCCCGGGACACGCCCGCATCGGCCAGCGCCTCGTCCACGGGATACAGCAAACCGTTGGCTGCCCTGCGAACTTCAAATCCGGAATTATCGAAGCCGTCGGTGAGCGGTGAATCTTCAACTCCGTTGAGCGCGTTCGCATGGAAATCGATACCGCTGATGTCGTCATGAACGGTGACGATATTGCGCCGGTCTTCGTTATGGATCAGGTTCGATCTGAACACGCTGTTGACAGGTGTCGCCGAACGCTCCTCGTCGCTGCCCGCCGCAAGTTCGACGTGATCGCTGTCGATGATCGTGTTGTTCTCGATTAACGCGTTGTCGACCTGGAAGTAACGGTTGATCGGCGAGTCCGGCACGCCGTTCATGACCACGAAGGCGCCGCCGAAACGGTGGCCCGTCAATCCCTGGAGGTAGTTGTTGCGCACGACCTGGTCGAAGTTTATTACGCGAATGCCGCCGGTGTGATCCACGCCGTTGCCCAGGAACACATTGTTCTCCACGAGATTGCCATTGCCGTGCCGGAATGTGAGCGTGCCGCGCGATTCGACGAAAAGGTTGCCCCGCAGCGTATTGCCGCCGGACTTGATCGAGATGATCTCGAGTTCCCCGTTACACCGGTCGAAAAAATTATTCTCGACCACGGTCAACGAGTCGGTCAGGGAATACTGGCTGGTGCCTATCCTCAAGGTCTCGCCGCCGTTGGAGCCGAGAATCGGCCGGGGGCCGAAGTAATTGTGGTCGATGCGGTGACGGTTCTGCTGACTTTCCTCGCTGTCCAGCCGTACCGCCATCGTTACGCCGGCGTTGCTCTTGCCCACGAGATGGTTGTGGTCGAAACGGTTGTTCTTGCCGTACATCATGACCCAGAAATCGGTTTCGTGACGTTCCGGGTTGTTGAAGTGGTCGATGACAGTCTCGGTCACGCGCGAGTGATACGCCAGGTCGCCCCGGGTGCGCCGGAACGAGATTACCGTATTGGTGGGCGTGTAGCCGTCGCGGAACACCAACCCGGAGACTACGAGGTACTCCCCGGCCATGCGCAGGTTCGACTGCCCCGTGATGAATACTTCGCCCTTTGTCTCGGCCGTGAGCGAGATGGGATTGTCGGGCTCGCCGATTCCCGTGAAGAGAATCTCGAAATCCCGCCATTCGCCGTTAGCGAGTACGATCGTGTCGCCGGGCTCTAAAGCTTCGGCGGCATTTTCGTACTCTTCCTGCGTGCTGACGAGCAGCGTCTCGGCAAACCCAGTCTGGCTCAGTATGAAAGTCAGTACGGTCAGCGTGATTCGAATCATCGATTTCCCAACTTAAAACCTTGCTGTGACGCCGGCGAATACACGGGGGCCATACTCGAGGGTTTGAACGACCTCGCCATATAGGCCGCGAAAATCGATACGCGGCTCGCTCAGCAAGTTGATACCTTCCAGTGAGAGTTGAATCTCGTCGGTGATATCGTATCTCAAGCGAAGGTCGAGCGTATTGTAGTCGTCCACATATCGAATTCGTGCGCCGGTATCGCGCCCGTAACCCTGAAAGTACTGGGAACGCGCCTTGTAGATAGCTTGCGCATTGAAGCGGTCGTTCTGCCAGTAAACCTGCGTTGCGCTGGTATGACGCGACAGCCCCCACAACCCTGCCGGCGGCAGCAGGCCCAGCAGTGGAGTCGAATTGCCGTTGGAGTCGAAGGCAACTCCGTCTCCGCCGTGACCGTCTTCGAATTCAAAATCCGAATCCGCGTAGTTATAGCTGAACTTCGCGCCGAAGCCGCCGAGAAATCCTTCCAGATAGTCGAAGGAGTGCGTGGCGGTGAATTCAATACCAGTGAGATCACTCGTTTCATCGGAGACCTGGGTGGTCCTTACGGTGCCGCTGACCGTATTTCCATCGATCAGGAAGTCTTCTTGCTGATAGGCGTTTTCGAAAGCGCCCTGAAACCGCTTCCAGTAAACGCCGCCCGCCAGCATCGTATCTTCGTTGGCATACCATTCCAGGCCAACGTCAAGATTCCAGGAAGGCAGCGGTTCCAGTTTCGGGTTGCCCGGCGCACCGATCCCTTGCACCGCTTCCGCCAGGGTGGCGTAACCGGAGTCCGGATCGTCGGAGTCATTGGTGTTGATTGAACGACTGTTTCCATAGGAGTGAGGATCCGGACGCGAAATGCCCTTGAATACTCCTGCACGGAATACCCAATCGGTATTGAGGTCCATGATGAAAGTCATGCTGGGCAGGACTTCGGTATAGCTATTGGTCTGCAATATTCTTTCGTAGTCCGCGCCCGATGCCTGTTCGACAAAAAACAAGCCGTCTTCCTGGATGACGGTAAGCGGTGTTCGGTATCCGATCGATGCAACTTCCGTGTCGACGATTCGCACGCCGAAATTGCCGCGGACGGGCCTGCCGGACACTTCGGATTCGTAATTGGCCTGCACGTAGAGAGCCGTCGAATCTTCGGTCAGGTCAATACTGTTGGTCTGGATTCCGTTCTGGAAGCCGATCGCGGATCTGCCGCCGTAATTCGCGGTCAGTTCATCGAGCAGACATCCGTGATCGAACGTCGCCCATCCGGTGCCGGTGCCGATACCGCTCGCGACCGTAACCAGATCGTTACCGCCTCTGGATTCCGACAGGAAACCGGGCTCCGGGAAGCTGGACTGACCGCAGTTGTTGGCGGCATTGAAGACGGCTGCACGGGATTCGGGAGTACTGGAGCTCCCGCCGGGAACGCCGTCGAAATCCTCGTCCTCGAACAGACTGTATCCGTCGTCGTTGCGATTGCCGCCGAAAGTGCGATAGGTAAGGCTGGAAGATCGCACGCCCGCCTGCACGTTGTTGACGAAGCCCAGGGAGTCGGTATCCCAGTTCAGGTCGAGTCGGTAGGCATCGATCGTATGCTCGCGAATCTGCTGTCGGGCGCGAATCCGCGCACGATCGCGAGCGGTAAAGTAGGCAGGATTGGTAATGTCGAAATCCAGCAGCGAATTGGGATCGCATGAACTGCTGCCGTCGGTGCAAAGAATCGTCGGCAACGTGAGTCCATCCGTGCCGGGCGCATTCACATCGAAATTGACCAGAAATTCTTCTCTGCTTGAAGTTTTGTCCGGATCGGTGATCAATACCTCGTTCGCGGCCATTCGAACCTCAACATCAGTTTCGGTCCGCATGGTGTCAGCAAACGCCGCGTCGAATGCAATTTCCAGGCTGTCCGTGGCTTGCCAGGCAATGTTCAGGCCAGCGCCCTGGTACTCTTCGAAGCGTGTGAAGTCCGTCGTATTGGAACGGATATCGGTATCGGTGGTGAATCGTTGCAAGAGCCCTGTATGCGGGTTGGAAACGAGGTTAGTCAGGTTGTTCTGGGTCGATCCGAACTGAAGATCCTGGCGCAGTTCCTTCTGGTCCCGCTCGGACTGCTGAAAATCGAGAAAGACATCCCAGTCTTCGTTGGGCTGCCACTGGAACGCTCCGAACAGTGCCTGACGGTCATCGTCAGTCGTGTTGCGCCGGAATGTGCGGTCACGGGGAATATAGGCGAACGGAATGTCATCGACGCTGTTGTAAGCAGGATCGGAATCGATCAGATCCTGAAGCTGGTCGTTGCTCAGATCTGGGTTGCTGCCGTTTTCATCGCAGCGACCGGATGTATCCAGCGGCTGTGCAAAAGCGTCGAACGATTCCAGCACACAGGCTTCAAACCGCCCGCCGCCGGTGGTGTGCGTCGCCTCCGCTTCGGGATTCGAATCGTCGCGCTTTTGCCCGCCGACGGATATGCCGAACGTGCCCAGGCCCTCGACTTCCCATGAATTGATGTAGCTGGCGGTGCCGCGGTAACCGTTATCCTGCCCGATGATGTTCTTGTCATCGGGATGCTGCGAGCCCTTTAGGCTGAATTGTGCGCGCTGTTCGCCGTAATCGATCGGCCGCCTGGTGCTTAACTGCACCTGACCGCTGACAGAGCCCTCGATATAGCTTGCGGACTGGGTTTTATGAATAGCGACGGAATTGAACAACTCCGAAGGAAAGATACTGAAGTTCACCGCGCGGTTGCCGCTGCCGTTGGTCGACTCGCGAAAGTTCACGACCGTATTGCCCAGGTAGGGCCCCAAGCCCCGGACGGCGACCTCGGAGGCGCCTCCGTTCTCGCGATGGGTCGCGGCGCCCGTAATGATCTCCAGCGCCTCGCCGATAGACAGGGCCGGCAGCGCACCGATCTCGTCGGCATTCAGCCCATCGACGATCTCGGTCGAGTTGCGCTTGAGTTGGATGGAATTCTGGATATCGCGCCGCACGCCCGTAACGACGATCTCCTCGAGGAGTTCAGCGCTTTCGGCCTGCTGGGCGAGAGCCGCGGTCGCCGGTAACAGAGTTGGTGCGCATAGCGCGAGCAGCAATGACGAACGCCGCAGGGAAAAATCATTAATAGTGCGCATGTTGGGCCTCCCGGTAGTGTTTGGTATTACAAATCGGTAACTCCAATCCGACATTGCCACTAATCCAGATCAGTGTCAATCGGGAGCACAGTACCGTCGCCCAGTTTAGTCTTCGGAGCTCCGGCCGGCTCCCCGCTACTGGTACACGACATTTTCAATAGTGTATTCGTCGTTATTCGCGCGTATCTCGCCGGTATTCGTCATCACGAGATTTTCGATCAACGTGATTGGCTCGCCATTGGTCAGGAATAACTCGAGTGGGGCGCTGTTACTCCAGTTCGAGTCCGAGATACGCAGATTCTGAACGCCGTGAAACTTGAGTGAAGCTCCAGACTTGTTCTGCGCGCCGAGTCCGGTATTGGTGAACTCGTTTCCTTCGATGACGACTATCGGCCCGAACGTGCTTTCGTCTGTGCCGCCGCGGTAGATACTTGCTACCGCGCCTTGAATATCCGTAAATCTGCTGCCTTTTATACTGACATTTTCGACGTTGTAAATGCCCAGATCGTCTGTTTCCTTGTCCAGGGACAGGACCGACCCGGTTATGTTGCCTATTTCAGTATCGAAGATCTCGATGGAATCTGCGAAAGTGCCCATGTAGACCTTGAGAAAATCAAAGTTGCGGTTCACATCTAGGTTGGTAATCCTGCTGTTTCGAACGGACAGGGAATAGTTACGGTTCATCGAATACCGGCTGGTACTGACTACGTTATTGCCCGCCAGGTCGGGTGACGCCGCCCCGTCCATCCACAGATTTTCGAGTTCCAGGGCGCCGCCGTTTTCGATGATGAAAAAGCTCGATTTCTCGGATCGGACAACGGCTCTTTCACCGTCGCCCGTCTTGATCGTGACCGGATGGTCGATGTAGGCATATCTGGTCATCAGGTATTCACCCCCGTTCTCGAGCACCAGAGTGTCGCCTGGACCGCTGCTACGCAACGCCTGCACGACCGTGTCCACGCCAGGCTCTACGCCGATTGTGTCGCCACTTTCAAACTCGGTCGCATCGTCGGACTTTGGATAGAAACTCGCTCCCGTCTCTTCCCTGGTAACGGGCAATCTGACTTCGCCGAACGAAATCCGATCGATCAGCGACTGGGCCGGCACGCGCAAGCCGTTATCGTTTTCCAGCACGGAATAAAGTTCCTTGCTGAATCCGGAGCTTATCGGGACACTGGCTTCCTCGTTCAGCACGTTTCCCTCGAAACTGATGCCGGAGATATCGTCGTAGACGGTGAATGGGTCCAGATTGGTCCTGCTCATAATGATGTTGTCTCGCATCGATGAGCCAATGGGGACGGCCGAGCGCTCCTCGTCGCTGCCCGCGCACAACTGAATATAGTCGCTGTCCACGACGATGTTACCGTCCATTACCGAATCGACGACCTGGTTGTACCGGTTTGGCGGTGAGTCGGGAACGCCGTTCATGATGACGAGTGCGCCGCGGAAGCGGTGGCCCGTCAATCCGTACAGGTAGTTGTTCCGCACAGTCTGGTATTCGTTGATGATTCGGATTCCGCCGGTATTGGGTTTTCGATTACCCAGGAAATAGTTGTTTTCGACCAGCGTGGTATGTCCGTGACGCATGGTCAAGGTGCCTTGGCTTTCGAAAAACACATTGCCCCGGTAAACATTACCGCAGGCTTTGTTCGAAACGATCTCGTGCTCGCCGTTGGTGCGGTCGAAGTAGTTATATTGAACCAGGGTATTGGAAAATTCCCGGGAATAATGACTGGTACCGATTCTCAAAGTCTCGCCGCCGTTTGAACCCAGGATCTGCCGCGGGCCGAAGTAGTTGTATTCGATCACATGGTCGTTATCGAGGCTGTCTTCCGTGTTCAACCTTACCGCCAGGGTCACTCCGCTGTTGCCCTTGTTCAGCAATGAATTGTGGTCGAATCGATTATTCTTGCCGTATATGGAAACCCATATATCGGATACATGTCGTTCCGGGTTTCCGAAATTATCGATTACGGTATTGGTCACCCTGGTATGGTTGGCCAATTCGTCCGCCGACGTCCGAAATGAGATGACTTCGCTGGTTGGTGTGAAACCATCCTTGAACACCAGGCCGGAAACGACGATGTGCTCACCGGAAATGCCGAGATTCGATTGACCGGAAATGATCACCTTGCCCGGTTCTTCCGCCTTGAGTTCGATCGGCTGGTCCGGCAGACCTTCCCCCTTGAGCCTGAATTCCACGTCGGTCCAGACCCCATTCGCGAGAACGATCTGGTCACCGGGTTGCAGCGCGGCTACGGCTTGATCGAATTCTTCCATGGTCCTTACCAGTCGGGCGCCGTCGTCCGGCGCGCAGGAAACCAGCACCGCAATCACGGCAAATGGGATCAGGCGTGATATTGCATTGATATTCATGATTCATCCGAGTCAGGGTTGGTTGATATTTCCTATGATGCATTATTTGGCGGCATATACCAAGTGGTCATGCCAATTATAATGTAGTGGAATATCATAGAGGGTGACATGTGTCTGAATATTGGTTTAAATGGCCCACTGAAACAAAGCATGGATTAAGTTGCAATGAATAGACTGGTCCGCGCCATTCTGAGTTTTGGCCCCGGATTTTTCGCAATCGGGTACACCGTAGGCACCGGCAGCGTGACTTCCATGATCGTTGCGGGAAGTACGTTCGGGATGCAGTTGTTGTGGGTTTTGCTGCTTAGCTGTCTTTTTTCCGGGGCTCTCATCTATGCTTACGGCAATTTCTCTCTGGTTACCGGAGAAACCGCCCTCTACAGTTTCAGAAAACACCTGAAATTCGGCAAGCCGATCGCCATCCTCATCATCATCGGCGTTACCTTTGGCCAATGGAACTCCCTAATAGGCATTCTCGGCATTTCGTCGAATATCATCTTCGAGATTGCCGCTCTGTACCTGCCGGCGATCGCATCTCACGAGTACTTTGCGGTTATCGCGATCGCCGCCGTCATTATCGGTGTCATGTACGCAATATTGCTGGTGGGAAATTACACACTGTTCGAAAAAATTCTGGTTCTCTTCGTATCCTGCATGGGCCTTTCGTTCGTGTTGTCGCTTGTGTTCGTATACCCATTGCCCGGTGAAGTAGCCAGGGGGCTGATACCCACCATTCCCCAAGTGGAGGGAGGGCGGACGCTGGTCGCCGCGTTCGTGGGAACCACGATGGCGTCGGCGACTTTTCTTTCCCGGCCGCTGTTTATCCAGGGCAAGGGCTGGACCGGGGAAAATCTTGCTCAACAAAAGAAAGACGCAATCGTGGCAGCAGTGCTGGTATTCATCATCAGCGGGTCGGTTATGGCCGTGGCCCATGGCGCACTCTACAACAACGGCGAGAGCGTCACCGATGTACTGGACATGGCGGGCGCGCTGGAACCGATTGCCGGCAGGCTGTCGCTAACCGTTTTCTTCTTCGGCACACTCGCCGCGGGCCTGTCCTCGGTGTTTCCCTGCCTGTTGATCGCGCCATTGCTGATTGAGGACTACCGGTCCGGAAAACTGGACACGCAATCCCGGATGTTTCGCATAGTCACCGGCATTGCCTCGATACTCGCGCTTACTATTCCCGTTCTGGGATTCAACCCGATCAGAGGGCAACTCTTAACGCAGGTTTTCAATGTGTTTATTCTTCCTCTGGTGATTGTAGGGATTATACTGATGGTCAATAACCGGGAATTGATGAAGAATCACGCGGCCGGTTATTTCCTCAATGCGATACTGGGACTGGCATTCCTGTTCTCCGTGATTATCTCCTACAATGGAATTCTTGCGCTCGGCGCACAGTTTCAATGAGCGACCCTATGAAAATCCGTAAGTTCTCGTCCGCAGTATTAATTGTGTCGGCGCTCACTGTATCAGCGGCGTCGCATTCGGCGGAACATCCCAACCTGATCATGACCAAGGCAGGCGTCGAACAGATCAGGGAGGAATTGGGCAAGATTCCCCTTTTTGACGCCACGCTGCGATCGGTCCAGGCAGAAGTGGATGCCGAAATCGCCATGGGAATAGATACCCCGATCCCGAAGGATTTCTCAGGCGGCTATACCCATGAACGGCATAAACAGAATTATCTGATCGCCGAAAAAGCCGGAATGCTCTTCCAGATTCTGGAGGACGAGAAGTATGCAGTTTACGTTCGTGACATGCTGTTTCAATACGAGGCGATGTATCCGGATCTTCCCTTGCATCCGCAGGAACGGTCATACGCGAGAGGAAAACTTTTCTGGCAGTGCCTGAACGAAGCGAACTGGCTGGTGTACATGAGTCAGGCCTACGATGCGATCCATGACTGGCTGTCCCCCGGGGAACGTGCACAACTCGAGGACAACCTGTTTCGTCCTTTCGCCGATTTCATTTCTGTAGAAAACCCGCAGTTCTTCAATCGGGTGCATAATCACAGCACCTGGGGCGCGGCGGCCGTGGGCATGATTGGCCTGGTCATGGGAGACGACGATCTGGTCCAGCGGGCGTTGTACGGCATCGAGGACGATGGTCCTGTCGCGGGCGCCAGGGACGATGACGGCGGGTTTATCAGGGAGGAAGGGCAGCAGGCTGGATTTCTGGCCAATATCGACGAGCCTTTTTCGCCGGAGGGCTATTACACCGAAGGTCCGTATTACCAGCGTTATGCCATGTACCCGTTCCTGATTTTTGCGGTCGGTCTGCAGAACGTGAAACCGGAACTGGATATCTTCGAGCACAAGAATGGCGTACTGCTCCGTTCCGTTGACGTGCTGTTGAATCTGACCGACGCGGACGGAGAGTTTTTTCCGCTGAACGACGGCCAGAAAGGCATGTCCTACCATTCCCGGGAATTGGTTTCGGCGGTCGACGTCGCCTACCATTTCGGTGGAGGTGACCCGCAACTCCTGAGCATCGCCGAACGACAGGGCCAGGTGCTTCTGAATGACGCGGGCTTTTCCGTCGCGATGGGAATTCGCGATGGCGCCTCGCGGCCTTTCACGAAGCGCTCCCTGAACCTCTCCGACGGCGCCGACGGCAATCAGGGTGGCGTGGCCATCCTGCGCCATGGCGATGAAGCGCTCACGCTGGTATTCAAGTATTCCGCCCAGGGATTGAGCCACGGACACTACGACAAGTTATCGTTTTCCCTGTTCGAGCAGGGAGAAGAAGTCATCCAGGACTACGGCATGGCGCGATTCGTCAACATCGAGCAGAAAGGCGGCGGCAATTACCTGGAGGAAAACACCACCTGGGCAAAACAGACGATCGCGCACAACACGCTTACCCAAAATGAAATTTCGCATTTTGAGGGCCGGTACGAAATCGGCAGCAGATATCATTCGGAGTTGCATTTTTTCGATGCGGCGGCCGATGATGTGCAGGTCGTAAGCGCCAGGGAAACCAATGCCTATCCCGGTACGGAATTGCTTCGGACCATGGCCATGATCAAGGGAGAAAGTTTTGAAAAACCCTATGTGCTGGACATTTTGAAAGTGAACTCAGGCGGAGAAAATCAATACGACCTGCCTTTCTATTTCATGGGCCAGGCAATTACGGCCAATTTTGAATTCGAGGCGCAAGCCGAACTGGCGGCCCTGGGGGAGGAGAACGGGTATCAGCATTTGTACCTGGAAGCAAAAGGCGCGCCCGCCACCGGCAACGCGAAGTTTTCCTGGCTGGGCAAGCGAGGTTTCTACACGCTGACTTCCGCTACCGAGCTCAGCGATGAATTGCTCTTTACGAGAATCGGCGCGAACGACCCCGATTTCAATCTGCGCAGGGACGCAGCCCTGATGATTCGCAGAAAGGGCGTTGGCGATACGATTTTCGTCTCGGTATTGGAGCCGCACGGCAATTACAGCCCGGTTTCCGAGATCGCGCTCAACTCAAACAGCACTGTGTCCGCACTGAATGTCGTTCACGACGACCGGGACTACACCGCGGTCACGATTGAATGCTTGAGTGGACAAACCGCTATCTTCATCCTGTCGAATACGGACTCATCCGCCGCTGCCGCGCACCGGCTGGAGATTGACAGCCGGACATTCGACTGGACCGGGCCTTTCCATTATACGAGGATCAATTAGCGGTCGATTCAATGAAACTATCCTTGACCGTTCGGCCACCAACGCCAGGAAGTATCGGGCAAACGTGATCATCATTGTCTGTGGTGTCGCCGGCACCGGCAAAACGACGATAGGCCGATTGCTGTCTGAAGCATTGAATGTCCCTTTTTTCGACGCGGACGATTTTCATCCCCGTTCCAATGTACGGAAAATGCGTAGCGGAATTCCACTATGCGACGATGACCGGCAGCCATGGCTTGAGATTCTTGCGAGTAAACTTTCCGCGTGGAACGAGGGAGGTGGCGCGATACTTGCCTGTTCGGCTTTGAAGGAAATCCACCGCTTGGAATTGTCCAAAAAATGCTCAGCCCCGATTACGTGGATCGTTCTGCATGGCTCGCGGTCACTGATCGGCGCAAGATTGAGATCGCGCAAGGGACATTTCTTTGACGCCGCACTTCTCGAATCGCAATTCGATGAATACGAGGCGCCGGATTACGGCTGGCTGTATGATGCCGGCGCCGCGCCGGAAGCAATCCTGAGCGATGTGTTGCAACGGCTCGGGAACTGACTCGATGGGCCAGAGGGCACGTACATGAATCCCGTAGTGCGCGAAATTACCCGTCGAATCGTGGATCGCAGTCGTGAGGACCGGAGCCGCTACCTGGGGCAGATCAGGGATGCCGGCCTGAATCAGCCGGAGCGGACGCGTCTGAGCTGCGGCAATCTCGCCCACGGTTTTGCCGCCTGCGAACTGGCGGACAAGAACCGCATCCGGCTCGCGAATTCCGCCAACATCGGCATTGTCACCGCCTATAATGACATGCTTTCGGCGCATCAGCCCTACGCTGATTTTCCAGCCCGGATCAAGCGCCACATCCGCGAGCTTGGCTCCACCGCCCAGGTCGCCGGCGGCGTTCCGGCCATGTGCGACGGCATTACACAGGGTCAGGCAGGTATGGAACTAAGCCTGTTCAGCCGCGACAATATCGCCCAGGCAACCGCCATTGCGCTTTCGCACCAGATGTTCGATGGCGTCATTTTGCTGGGTATCTGCGACAAGATCGTTCCTGGTCTGTTCATCGGCGCCCTGTGTTTTGGTCATATTCCTGCGATATTCGTGCCCGCCGGCCCCATGCCTTCGGGCATTTCCAACAAGAAGAAGGCCAACGTGCGCCAGCAGTTCGCCGAAGGAAAGATCGGCCGTGACGAACTACTTGATGCGGAGGCTGCCTCCTATCACAGTCCAGGAACCTGCACCTTCTATGGCACTGCCAACAGTAATCAGTTGCTGATGGAAGCTATGGGATTGCAATTACCGGGCGGCTCCTTCGTCAATCCGAATACGCCGCTGCGCGATGCTTTAACCGGGGAGGCCTGCCGCCAACTCACCCGGATCACCGCACAGTCCGGCGACCCCCGTCCCGTGGGTGAAATTATTGACGAGCGTTCGATCGTCAACGCTATTGTCGCACTGCTCGCTTCCGGCGGCTCGACCAATCATGGCATACATCTGGTTGCCATGGCTCGGGCAGCAGGCATCCACATCAATTGGGACGATTTCGACGCGCTTTCGAAAGTCGTGCCACTGCTGTGCCGGATCTACCCCAACGGCGAAGCCGACATCAATGACTTCCATGCTGCCGGCGGCGCCGGATTCCTGTTCCGGGAACTGCTGACAGTGGGCCTGTTGCATGGTGACGCGCGCACGTCCTGGGGCCAGAATCTGGCGGATTTTACAGTTGAACCAGTACTTGAAGACGACAGGCTGGCTTGGCGCCAAGCAGCCGGCGCGAGTCTGGATCTATCGGTATTACGGTCGGCTGGCGATCCATTCGCGAACGAAGGGGGTCTGCGCTTGCTGCGTGGAAATCTGGGCAGGGGAATGATCAAGATTTCGGCGGTGTCCGGGGAGCACCGGGTTATTGAAGCGCCTGCGGTAGTAGTGCATAGCCAGCAGGCATTGATACGGAAATACGAAGCCGGCGAGCTTGAACGCGATTGCGTGGCGGTAGTTCGATTTCAGGGTCCACGCGCCAATGGCATGCCCGAGCTGCACAGCCTGACGCCCTTGCTCGGATCATTGCAGGACCGCGGATTCAAGGTGGCGCTGATTACCGACGGCAGAATGTCCGGCGCCTCGGGCAAGGTGCCGGCGGCGATCCACCTTTCGCCCGAAGCAGCCGCTGGAGGTCTGATCGGTAAACTGAAGGACGGCGATATGATTCGACTGGACGCCAATGCGGGGACGCTTGACTGCCTCGTGAACGCGAAAGCGATCAGTGCGCGAACCGGGGCCGTTGCCGGGGAATGTGCGACCCGAGGCGTAGGGAGGGAATTGTTCGCCAATTTCCGCCATCTGGTGTCCCCGCCGGAAATGGGAGCCACTGTATTGTTCGATGACACGGGCTGGACCGTTGCCCATATTCGGAAGAACGAAGATTGAACAGAAGACAGATGCGAAAACGCTTCGCGCCGCGAACCGGCTTATTCTCCAGCCTTGAGCGCTTTGTACCGCAACATCGCTTCAACGAGGTAGAAGTCGCCGAAAATGGTTCCAGCCTCTGAGTGCCTGTCGTAACTGTGGGACCCTCGCGTCAACACCGATTCGAACGACGTATTGGTGGCCAGGTACGGCGGCGAAGTCAAATCGTTGAGCATGTTCTCCGTGGCGTTCAGGTATTTCTCTTCCTTCGTGAACTGATACAGCTCAATCGCCGCCGACGCGACGATCGCCGCGGCCGCTGTGTCCAGCGGATGCGACTCATTGACCGGAGCGTCGAAATCCGAGTAAGGGATATGGTCTTCGGATTGCGCTGTCAGGGCGGAGATGAAGTAGTCGAAACTGAACTCGGCCCGCTGCAACATGGTCTCATAGCCGGTGTATCGATATAGCATGGTGTAACCGTAGATTAACCAGGCCTGACCTCGCGACCACGTGCTCTCCGTCCTGTCCCCCTGCTCGGTCCGCTTGTTGATCACCGATCCTGTTTCAGGATCAAAACCGACTACATGCCAGTGACTTCCATGTTTGCGCGGAACATATTCCTCGCTGGAGGGCCGTTCCCATTGAGCGTCGCCTGGCTTGTACACGTTGTGTCGCCATGTCGTCTCCGCATGGCGCGTGACTTTGTCAACGAGATTCATGTCCCCGGTCGTCGTCGCAACGTAAATCGGCAGCTCCATGTTCATCACCATGTCGCTGTTGATCTCAAACTCGCCCTCGTAGGGCTTGAAAAACAACGCCGGCCACGCGCGAAATCCGCCAACGTGAGCATTGTACCGCTGCGCCGTAAACGTCTCGCTGGCCCAACGGATGACACCTTCGTAGTCTCGAATCTCTTCTTCCGACAGCGCGGTCGAAGCGTACCGAAGCGCGTACCCGAAAGCGTTGTACACCTGGAATCCGATGTCGTTGTCCGTTGCCGTCGCTCTCGGCCGAATCGAGTCGTTCCAATCCCGCCCGTAGTTTGCCCACTTCTCGTCCCCGGTGTAGCTGTACATCATCCACATCAGGCCCGCCGAAAAGCCGCAGCACCACCCTTCCAAGCCTCTGTCTTCCCACTTGCCCGACGGTTCCGTATAACAGGTGAACCGCATGGGGCCGCTTCGTTGGGCGTGTTGTTCCAACTGCACTTGCGCGAAGGCGAGCGTCTCGTCGATCTTTTCGTCAAGCGTAGCGGCTGTCGCAACAGGCGCCAGCGCAAGTAGCTGAGTGACCAGAATTACGATCGGTGAAACGTTTTTCATGGTTGTTCTCCACGCGTCGAACAAGAATGGTAATTCTAGCGAAAATTCGTGGACGCCAGACGGAGCGATCCAGAGAGAGTGTCTCAAAATTCGTAGATTCCTGTTCGCCAACTATCTGTTGGTCTACATGGGCGTGGATTCGCTCACGACTAAACCATGGAATCTTGCCCGGACGAAATCTCCATTGGCTTGATCCGATTCCCAGTCGCCCGTGCCTGGGCATGCGGGATATCGCCAGCTATCGGCCTCTGATGCACTGCATTGATTGTAGGCGCCCGCTTTGAAGTAAAGGGGTTCTTGAGCATAGCCATGAGGATGGTCGGCGGTGTCGACGCTTCCATGTGCATCGACATTGTCAGCGAGATTGATCTGATGTCGAACCGTACCTTTGGTTTCACTCTCGAAGATCAGATGCAGCGTGTCTTCGTGCACATTGACCGTGTAGCGGAACACCTCACCCAATGCGATTCCGCGTTCGCCGGGATCGGTTGGGTCATCCCAGTTGTTTCCCCACACAACGTAGGCAATGTCTGTCCGATTCGGGTCATCCGTGGGCAGGTTTCTTTCATAAGCCCAAAAAACGGAGCCGGTTTCGTGGTCAGGCCACTTCTTGTAGGAAATTTTGAGCGGCTCGTTGCCATAACCGAAGCCGTCCATTTTTTCATCCCGGCGAAGCGCGTGAATCTGCCCTATCACCACCGAGTAGGCGGGAGGTTTTTCGGGGTGACCTGCATGCAGGGATACCTTATCAACTTGCAGCGTCGCCTCCATCCTGCTTCCTATGGACGCAAATTGATCTGCATCTTCATGAGACGCCAACGCAAAGTTATTTTTAGGCGATGAAGTGAATATCGAACTGTCCGATCCCCGGCTTTCATATCGCAGCTCACTACGTGTATTGGTGGAGTTGGGAGACGTAATCGCCTTGTTTGGGCTGGTAAACACCATGCGATCATTCTCATCGAGATAGAAAAACTCGGGATGGGAGTAGGTCTGGATTTCCGCGACGCGGATCGTATCGGCCACTTCATCGCCATCGAGATCTAAAGGCAGGGTTATTGACCAGTTACTCAGATCGAACTCGCTCGCCGGAAAACGTTCCACATCGCCCTCCACACTTCTCGGTGTTGATGAATCAAGTTCAACACTGTTGCCTTGCGCTGGCGGATCGTTCTCACCGGTGCTCCGAGCCTGCGCATCACGTTTCGCGCAGCTTGGGCTCACCAGGCAGGTAATAACGGCGATCATCAGTAACGTTACTTTATTGATATTCAACATACAGTAGCCTCTTGTAATCATTCCAATAGCGAATTGTCGCCACGGGCTTCCAGTCGCATACTTCCCTTTAACAAATAGCCCAAGCTCAATATTACCAGCGCGCAATACACAAAAATCATCCGCCCCGAGAGAGGGTTGGGAATTAGCGCCATCAACAAAATTCCTGTGCCCATGATCATGACCATGGAACCCAGCTTGTTCCTTTGCCGGCAATCGTATTCATCTTGGGCATCATCGGCGATCACTGGGGTTTCCAGATCCTTGAAGAAGCTCTCCAGCCGAGTTTTCTCACTATCGGTTTCTTCTCTGTAAAAATACGCTGTAAGGCAGAAAAAACCGGCAGTAATAAAGATGTGCGCCGCCAGTGTGAGCATAAGATTCATATCGACTGCTTCCCTCGAGGTCAGTTCCGGCAGGCCGATCCAGCCTGCAAACACTTGCGGTGTAAGCACTTCGGTCATGAACCAGGATACGAACAAACCCAGCAAAACTGTCGTCCATGGTGCCCAGGGCGGGGTTTTTCTTACGAAGAGACCAACGATCAAAGGAATTAGAATCGGCACCTGAATCATCGTGGACACTGACATCATCAGATCAAACAGGCTAAGTTCTTGCAGTGATGTGAAGAATGAGGCTATGAAAATAACCAGAACGCCGCTGAACAGGCTGAGCATCATGCTCAGTCTTAACAGCTTCCTGTCATTCGTCTGTTTTCCCCTTTTAGCCAGAAACGGCTGGTACACACTTCGTACAAAGATCCCGGCATTCTTGTTCAGCGCAGAATCCATGGATGACATGGACGCCGCAAACAGCCCGGCAAACAACATACCGACCGTGCCGATCGGCATCGCGTTGCGGGCGAAGACAAGGTAAATGGCATCGCCCGCCTTGTTTCCCAGTTCGGGGTAAGCGGAGGCTGCTTCAGGGTAAAGAATGGCCGAAGCCCAGGGGGGTATGAACCAGATGATGCTGCCCACGCCCATCAAACACATCGCCAGCAAGGCTGCCTTGCGCGCATTGGCGGAATCCCTGGCCGTCAAGAAGCGGAAGGAGTCATGGAGGTTCATAATGGTAATGAGCTGTTTGGCAAGAAAGAACACAAAGGTTCCGACCAGCAGCAGACCGTAGTTCATATCCGGCCCCATCAAGAAGCCGGAGGGGAAATTGGCAACCAGCTCGACCGGGCCTCCGACCTCGACGAGCGCCACTATCGCACAAGCCACGGAGAGCACGGCCACCACCAGAGTTTGCACAAGATCGGATGCCACGACACCCCAGGCTCCAGCAAGTACAGATACAAAGACCACGGTCAGCCCTGTGACAACGATGGTCATGCTGATATCGGCACCGAATGCAGCGCTGGCAAAGACGCCCAGCGCATTGAGCCATATTCCGGCGTTGATCAGGCTGAAGACGATCAGCGCCCAGGAGAAAAAAAGCTCATTCTGATGACCGAATCGACGCCTGATCGCTTCGGTAGGCGTGTCCACGCGCAACTGGCGAAAGCGCTGCGCAAAGTATGCCCAACCGCAAAAGTAGGAAAACGTATTGGCAAGAAATACGAGGCAGACTGCAAACCCATCTGAGAAGGCCTTGCCCGCCGCCCCCGTAAAGGTCCAGGCGGAAAACTGCATCATGAAGGCCGTTGACCCGACCATCCACCAGAGCATGCGACCGCCACCACGAAAGTAATCGCTAGTGGACCTTTTGGCCATTTTCCTGAACGAAAGTCCGATTCCCAGGACAAGCAGGAAATAGCCGGCGATTACTAGATACTCATAAATCATGAGCTTTGGCAGTGTAATTCAAGCTCCATTCTCGTAAGCATTATCGTTTCGACTGGACTGGTATCTACTGCAGGTGACGAACATCGACCCAGTTTCCGTTCTGCCGAATGATGTCGATTAACTGCTGATACAGACTTCCTTCCTTGAATGTCTGGTAGGATGCCACAGTCTCGCCGTGTACGTCCCGAACCAGTTTCCAGATCAGGTAGCTCCAGTTTCGCTCGGTGCTATCCTCGATGTCGGGCACACTTGCGGCAATTTCCTCCGGTAGTGCGACTTCGAGCCATTCCTTGTTCTTTCCATAGAGGAAGAGTGGTCCGGTACCATAGTGGCCCTTGATATAGATGGCCCCTTTACTGCCATAGAAAACAATGTGGTCTTCGTTGAAGCGGGGATTGAGCCCACCATGTTTGAACAACACTGAAACGGGTTTGCTGGCGTATTCGCTTTCCATTCGCGCCAGAACGGTGTATGTCCACTCCACATTGGACTCACGCCATTTCAGGAAGGGATCATCCAGATCTTTGGGGATATGCTCGCGTCTGGTCTTGAAGTTGTGCATACCCTCGACAATGGGGGCCTTGCCCAGATCATTACGCACCTCAGCCATGATCGAGAGGATCTTCTCGCCCACCACCGAGGTCACAATCGATAGCTTGTGCGTGAAATTGTTGTTCAGTCGGCCGCCGCCCTCTTCCTTGCAGTGAGACCAGCCAAAAGGAATATCCCGCTCAAGATTGAAATGCGAAATGCACTCGACTTCCAGCGGTTCACCAATTGCACCTTCGGCGACAAGCTTTTTGGCGTGCATGACATGTGGCTCATATCTGAAGCTGGCGGAGAAAGCTGTCTTGACGCCTTTCGCTATCGCAATCTCATAAAGCTCCTTCGCGGTCTCGCCACTGTCGGTCAATGGTTTGTCGCAAAACACATGACAGCCCTGCGCAATGGCCTGCTTGATGGGCTTTACATGCGCGCCACCCGGAGTAGCAATGGACACAATATCCGGCTGACAATCCCTTAGTGCCTGATTCCAATCAATACCGCAGTAGGGAATGCCCATTTTTTCGGCCACTTCCATTACGATGGGTTCTGTTCTTCCCACCATGCCGATCACTTCCGCGCCCGCTAATCTGAATCCTCTGGTGTGGCCCTGCCCGGCAAATCCAGTTCCATGAACCAGCACTTTCAGTCTTTTACTATTCAAATCGTTCTCGTAATCCAGTCGCCGCCTACCAATGCCACAGCGTACCATCTTCCAGCCTGCTAACCGGAAGATAAGATCGTTTGTAGGGATATTCTTTTGCGGCCTCCTCATCAAAGTCTATGCCAAGGCCCGGCGCCTCGCTGACATGGGCCATGCCATTTTTGATTTGGAAATCCTGTTTGAAAATTTGCCGGCATTGCTCACTACCGAGGCCAACAAACTCCTGAATGCCAAAATTGGGCGCCCAGGTGTTCAAGTGAAGATGTGCCGCGACGCAGATTGGTGACAGATCCGGTGCACCATGAGGGGCGATTTTGACGCTGTAGATTCCTGCGAAGTCAGCAATGCGCCGCATTGCAGTAATACCGCCGGCATGGGTAGCTGCCATTCTGATGTAATCGATCAGTTGGTTCTGAACCAGCTCTTTGCAGTCCCAAATCGTGTTATAGGTCTCACCGATAGCAAGCGGAGTGGTCGTGTGTTGGCGAATTACCTTATAGCTTTCCTGATTTTCTGCGATGGACGCATCTTCCAGAAACAGAAGATTGTATTTCTCCAGCAGCTTGCCCAACCTGGCCGATTCGATGGGTGTCAGCCGATTATGAACATCATGAAGCAGATGCACATCACTTCCTAGATGGTGTCGCGCTTCGCGAAACAATTCTTCCACCATGCCGAAATACTTTTGGGTTGACCACTCTTCCTCGGGAGGAAGAGGCCGGTTTCCCTGCATCTCATAATAATCCTTCATGTCGCCTATCACGCCATAGGTGGCTTCCAGGCCGGGAATCGCGGACTGAATACGGATCGCCTTGAATCCCGCTTCAACCAGTTTCTTGGCCTTACCCAGTGTTTCCTCGGTATTTTTACCGCTGGCATGTGCGTACAGAGTGACTCCAGTCCGACTCCTCCCGCCCAATAGCTGGTACAGCGGCATGCCCGCTGCCTTGCCCTTGATATCCCAGAGCGCCATGTCGATACCGCCTATTGCCGTCATCGTGACCGCGCCTGTTCGCCAGTAGACACCCCTGTACAGGTACTGCCATATATCCTCGATTTCCTGGGGATCGCGCCCTACGAGACAGGGCGCCGCATGCTCCTCTAGATAGGCGGCCACAGCCATTTCCCTACCGTTGAGTGTGGCGTCCCCGAGCCCGAACAGGCCGCTATCGGTAATAATTTTTATCGTCACGAAATTCCGGCCGGGACAGCAGACGATGACCTTAATCTCCGTGATTTTCACGTTTATCGGTTTCTCCGATCTAAAAACATGATTCGTTGTGGAGATCCGGATACTAAGGTATCGAACAGGCAGCGACTATCTAAAAAAAGGCAGCGCTCTAGTTCAGAGCGCTGCCTTTATCGCACTTATGGTCGTGCCAGGAACAAGGTTCATAACAGTTCCACAATTTACTTCACTTAAAAAGAGTAACGTGCTCCTAAGCTAAACCTGCGATCACTTTCTCGAACCTGCCAGGCAATACCATTGATAGTTGAATTTATCAAATGCTCACCAGTCAGGTTCGTAATGCTAGCAACAATAGTCAGCGAATCATTTACCTGCCAGCTGCCAGAAACGTCCAGTTGATCGATCCCATCACGGAAGCTATTACCCTGCGTGGGATCATTATCCAGATCAATAGTATTACTGGCCACTAGCGCACCAATATGCTCAGTACGCTTTTGTGCTGTGTCATCCAGGAACATTTCACGAGATGTCCAGGCTAAACGAGCACCCCAATTTTCGTATTCCCAGAACAGTTGAAGGTTATAGGATGTCTCAGAGATATCTTCGAGAGCTACACCATTCGGGTCTTCGCTTTGCGAGAGAGTAAAATTAGCGTTGACTCCTAAACCGGACCAAGCGCCGGGCAGGTAATCAAAGTTGTAAACAGCGCCTAATTCAACGCCCTGAATCGTACCATTAGAGCCATTAGTGGACGTAGTCGTCTTCACGCCATTACGCCCGTCTGCCACAAAGGCGAGAAACTCAGCTTCGTCTTCAGTGTCGGTATATATGTCTGAATCAGCCCGAGCACCCGCGGGTAGGATACAGATCTGATCAAATGCGCCTGCATTGTGGTTTTGACCTGAAACACCACCAGGGAAATAGGCACAGTAAATGGATTCCTTCAAGAATGAAGCTACATCCTTATAGAACACAGTAGCCGATACCATGTTGCCGTCCCAATAGTGCTCCACCCCGAAATCAAATTGCGCCGCACGGAAAGGCTCCAACCCTGGATTACCGCGAGTTGCCAAAATAACATCAGAGTTAAAGTTGTACGCAGGGCTCAAATCTCCGAAGTTGGCGCGACGCATCACCTTGGCGCCAGCCGCGCGCAGGATAGTGTTATCTGTCAAATCTACCGACGCATTGATACTAGGCAGGAAATCAGCATAAGTTTCAGTGTCGGTCACCAAAATACCGTCCTGAAAAGCAGATGAAGTGACGTCGGTTTCGACATAGCGACCACCTAATACAATTCTAACGCGATCAAAATCCAAGTCAGCTTGCAAATAGGCGGCTGCAGTTTCTTCGCCGATCTTGGTATATGCCGAGTCCCGAGCCGTCAAATTACTGGCTAAACTACCAGAAACTTCCCTATTCGTACCTGCTAGTAATTGCTTGACAATGTCAAAAGTTCCTTCTAGATCACCACTCAATCGGGCCGCATCGTAAAGAACAAATGGTGCTGTCTGGTTTGCGGAAGAATAACCTGCCTGATCGAACAGGTCGCCAGGCTGGTATGGGTTCACGAGCGTACCGGGAAAGAGTGCATCAAATTCTGTCATAGTCCATACGACGTATTCGCTGCCGTCCGCTGTAGTCAGATCTTGGTGCAAATTGGCCGAGCGAAACTCTTTGGAAGATCTTTCGTAATCTCTATCTGTTGCGCGAAAACCCGCTTTAAATGCAGTAAACCACTCCAGATCAACTGGGTTGTTGTACTCAAAATCAACACGGTAAGCATCTTCAGCATTGAAAACATCATCGGTCAAATGCCTGAACTCACGCAGTGCAATTCTGTCCATCTCCAAAAAGGGATTCGCATCGCTCAAGTAATCCACACCAGGCACCGAATTGTGGTTACTTACGTCGATAACGGCGTCGACGAAATGTCGGTTTTGACCTGCCGGGTTAAGAGCTTCTGCTGCCTGATCGTGTGCGCGCCAGTTAAATTCTGACTTAGGCTCAGTTTGATCAGACTCAGCTGTTGCAAATTCAAAACTAACTTGCATTTTTTCCGTTAGATCAAATTCTCCGCCAAAGGCGTGTGAGTATGACTTGGTTTCCCGAAATTCACTCCATGTTTTCGGAAGGATAAAAGCACCTTCTAAAACATAATCGCTGAGTTGGCCGTTAGCGTCTTCAAAAGCAATACCAAGAGCGTTGGTAGCAGAACCACCGGCCATCAGTACCGAATAAGCCTCTTCACCACCGGAACGATCTGTAAAGTTCAAATCGGTATACAGATTGCCTCTTTCATTTGGCGCCCACTGAAAACTAAGGTTCGCAGCCGTACGCTCTCTGTGTTCAACCCAGGGCTCATATTTGTGCTCCCGCGAAATAACGTAATTACCGCTTGGCGTATTTTGAGCTTCATCAGCAAGATTGATTACTCCATCATTGTTGATGTCGAAGCCATCCTGAACTCTCAAGTCCTGCTGGAATGTGTCTTGTCGTAAACTTCTGTCCTGATAGGAAAGAGATGCCATAACGCCGAAAGCGCCGCCATTATCGAGCTCCCAATTGTTGCCATATGTTGCGTTAAAAATGGGCGCAGAATTCTCTGTCTTGTCCGCATATTCCATGTCCAGACTGACCGAAACAATTTGCTCGCCTAAATCGATGGGTCTAAGGGTTTTCATGTTGACAGTGCCACCCAAAGCGCCTTCAATCATTTCTGGTGTTGGAGACTTGACGACTTCAACCGCCGAGAGGAAAGCAGAAGGCATATCGTCCAGGCTTATGCCGTTACGGCTATCGCCAAGCGTGGAACGACCGTTAATCTCAACACGGTTATTATTAAGACCGCGAATAGATACTTCATTTCCCACACCATATTCACGGTTAATCGAAACGCCAGTAACACGCTGAAGTGCTTCAGCAATGTTGTTGTCTGGTAATTTGCCGATATCTTCTGCAGCGATTGCGTCAATGATCCGGGCATCATTACGTTTTAAGTCTGCAGCCGCCTGCAGGGAGCCGCGAATGCCGATGGTGACGATCTCTTCAATATCTTGCGCAAAAGCCTGCGGTGCAAGTGCCTGCACAGCCGCGCCCACAGCCGACGCAACCAAAGTAAGTTTGAATTTCATTAGGTTTCTCTCCCCAGTTTTGCAGATTGCAGTGCGTACAGCCAATATTGTAATCCACATCTTAACGACAATGCAAACCAGAAGGTATTACTAATGCCGAATTATTGGTAGGACCAATTATAGATTCCCAGTGTTTTTCCGGGTGCTCGATGCACAGCTTGTCGATTTTCCACTAGCACTCATCGATGTTTGCGAGCTATTGCTTCGGCGCCGCCGGTTGAAACTTCACTTCGAACGAGCCAAACGATCCGAAACCAACGCGCGCCGGTGAGCGCGCCTGCACTTCGTGAACGCCGGTGAGCGCGCCTGTCGAGACCAGGGCGCCTTCAGGTAGCGCAATGCCTCGACTGGCGCAGAGGCCGATCAGAAACCGCAATGCCTGCAGCGCATTTCGTTCGATGGGTTCGGGGTTTGGCCTCGCCAACCGTGAAATCGTCCACGGCTACGCTGGCGAACAGGGATTCCAGCCCAAGCGAGCGCCACCCGGAAATCTTCGGGCCGACGACGAGGCCGGCGTTAGCGCCGAAATCGGATATCACCGACATCGCGCCAAATTCATTTACAAGAGTCATCGGACTGCTGGCGATTTCCGCCACGCCATACACGGCACGGACGAGGTCGGCCAATTCTTCGTCCAAGTATTTTTTGTCCGAAGGCGGCACGGCAGAACCCAGTTCCAGAGCATATTCAGCTTCAATAGCGGCGAATCCACCCTCGTAGATCGCCATCGCCTCGCATGAACCGGGACTGGCGGTGCGGATGGTCGACTTGAATATCGGGCCGGCAAGTCTTTCGGCCTTGAAGCGCTCCCGGTCGGGCGCCGACAACTTCCCGATTTTCCATGCTGCGACCTTGTCTGGCCAGCGGTCTGCCGATGCCGACTGAACGGCGTATGCCTGCTCCAGAGTCGTCGGCAGGCGGCCGGGAAAATCCGCCATCGGTTTGGCGCTCAACCGCGCCGCGACCAGGCGCCTGGATACTTCTTCGTCCGGTCCGGACAATGACGTATGTACATCTGCAGCGTTTGCTATAGCCACTTTATTCTCCATTTCACGACCTCGAATCTGATGTAGCACCGATTGATTGCCCTGCTCTTCATAGTAATTGCCAAACTCCCTTGATTCCGACAAAAGCCGTGAAGATCGAGAACAGTAAAATCGCCCCAAGAATGCCATTGCCGATCCAGATATTCTTGTGCATTCCCATTAAGTCTTTTCGGTTGCAGAGATAAAAAATGCAGGCGACCGTAATGGGGAGGACGACAGCATTAAAGGCTTGCGAAACGATCATCACGAACACTGGCCTGGCTCCGAAAATCGGCACTACCAGGCCCAGCATGGAAATCAGGAACACCATCGCTCGATACTTGCCCAGCGTCATATTGCGCTCCGTGCCGGTATAATCACATAACAACCAAGGCAACATAAGCACGTTGGGAAATTGAGAAGATACTCCCGCCGCGACGAGACCCAGTGCAAATATCGAAACAGCCATGGAACCCGCGAGCGGCTCCAGCAGAACAATCATTTGGGACGCTTGCGACAAGACCATGCCCTCCGCGTACAAGGCGCCAGCGGCCGCGGCCATGATCGCCGCACTGATTACAAACATCAGGGTTACGGAAACAATGGCGTCATTTCTCTGTTTTTTATAATCATCCAGCGACCAGCCTGCCTCCTTGACCAGTGTAGTTCGAATGATAAACAAGCCGGAAAACACGGTGGTCCCGACCATCGATGCAATCACCAGAAGAGGACTTTGCCCTGATTCGGCGGATACCCGGGGAATGCTCGGAATCAACCCTCTGACGATGTCGGCGGGCGGGGGCGTCATGATAAGGAAATTGATCAGGAAACAGACCGCCATGACTGCAACGACCACAGCCAGGCTCCGTTGGAAAAACTGCGTTTTACCGTTCCAGAATATGAAATAAACCAGGGTGACAAAGGTAACCGCGAAATAGATCGGCGGAACACCTCCCGCAACCATGGACTTTGACCATTCATGGCAGATTTCCGCGACAATTCCCATCACCCCCATGACACTGCCGCAGACTCCGGCAGTCAAGGCTACGATAAAGAAAATGCCTACCAGCGGATGGATGTGTTTTCGAAACGCTTCCAGTGCAGTCTCGCCGGTAACCAACGTATACCGGCCATATAGATCAATCATGAAGAAAGTGCACAGGCAGGACGCGGCGATCGTCCACAGCAGGGTCATGCCATGCTCCGCTCCCGCCTTGGCCATGGCGGTAACGCTGCCGGTTCCGATATTGAAGCCCAACAAAAATATTCCCGGAAGAAACAATGAAAGAGCCCTGGCGAACTTTGTCGCATGGGAGCGGTTTGTCGCGCTACCGGCATGTGGTTTCATGCCGACAACCGCGCCCCCGCTTCCCGGGCGGATAGCGCCCGGACAACGCCTCGAATTTCAGCGAGTCCCTTCAGGCGGCCGATACCCGAATAGCCCGGATTCACGACTTTACCGATGTCGTCCATCATGCGATGACCGTGGTCGGGGCGAATATAAATGTCGTCCCCCGCGGAATCTTCGATTCCGCGCCGCTTCTCCTCACGCAACAATTCCCGAATCACCTGAATCATGTCTATATCGCTATCCAGGTGACCGGCTTCATGGAAAGACCGCTGCTCGCCGGAGTCGAGGCTGACGCCGCGCAGGTGGGAAAAATGTATGCGTGAGCCGAATTTCCTGGCCATGGCAGGCAAATCGTTGTCTGGGCGGCTGCCGTAGGTACCCACACAGAGCGTCATGCCGTTGGACGGACTTGGCAATTCATTGAACAGGAGGTCCAGATCCTCCGCGGTGCAGATAATTCGCGGCAGCCCCAGCAAATCGCGTGGAGGATCGTCGGGATGGATGGCCAGCTTGACTCCCAGAGATTCCGCTCTGGGCAGAACCCGGGACAGGAAAGCAAACAGATTCGCGCGCAGCGTATCGTGGTCCACATCCCTGTATCTGGATAACATGCCGCGAAAATCGTTCAGACCGTAGCTTGCCGTCATTCTGCCCGGAAGACCGGCGATGATGTTCCTGGTCAGTTCTTCCCGCTCTACTGCGGACATGGCTTCGTGGATTTGTCTTGCCTCGGCGATTTCCGCCTTGGTGTACTCGGCGTCGGCATCGTCTCGCCGAAGAATGAAAAGATCGAAAGCGGCAAATTTTTTCTGGTCGAAGCGCAGAGCGTAAGCGCCGCTGGGAAGCTTGAAGTCAAGGTCGGTGCGGGTCCAGTCGATGACCGGCATGAAGTTATAGCAGATGGTTCTGATTCCGCAGTGCGCAAGATTTTCCATCGATGCGATCCAGCAGTCCACGTAGACCTGATGACCTGGCCGCGCCAACTTGATGTCCTCGTGCACGGGTATGCTTTCCACCACACTCCACTTTAGCGGCGCGAGGCCAGGTTCAGTGCGCTCTATCAGCACTTGATGTTCGCGTATGGCCTCGACAGGCCAGACCTCACCGGCGGGAATGGCATGCAGTGCACTGACGATGTCGGTCGCGCCGGTTTGTCTTATGTGATCAACGGTGACGGGGTCGCCCGGTCCGAACCATCTCCAGGACTCGTGCATGATTCCCTCGGCTACTCAAAATCTCGCCGGCATTATTGGCCGGCGAAAAAAAGGGCGCCAATGTTTGACATTGGCGCCCCGTTTTTCACGGCGTTTCGCTGCGCTTTACAAGCGATAGGTGGCGCCGATGGTTATGCGGCGATCCGTCAGGCCCTGGTAGCACACGAGTGCGCCTCCGTTGACACAGGATTGCCTGACATCCGACTCAGTGAGGTTGACGGCTTCGACACCGACGCTCAGATTGTCGTTAACGGCATAACTTACGCTGGCATTGAGCTGCCCCCTATCCTCCTGTACGACCGGAAAGCCCCAGGGGAAGCTGGAAGTGCTGCCGAAATCGGTCGAACGGTATGCCTCACGCCACGTATAACGCATTCTGGCTGAAATGCCGTACTTTTCGTAATACGTCGTGATGTTGTAGGAAGTTCCGGACAGGTCAACCAGTTGCCCCCGCATGGTAACGTCGGTCGCGCCCGCTGACATCAAGGCAAATGCTGCTCGGGCGCGGCTGGTCGGATTGAGGAAAGTGTCTCCGCCGGTGAATTCCTGCTCAGTCAGGTTAGCGATAAAACCGAACCCGGAAGCCCAACCCAGTTCGTCCTCGAACTGTGCGAGATCGTACTGCAAGGCAAGCTCAAATCCTTCCTGGGTGGTTTCCCCGGCGCCATTGACTGTCGTCGCCGCCGGTACGCAGACCCCCACGCCACCGGCATCGCCGAAAACATTGACGTCCGCGATGGGGTTGTAAATACCGCCTTGCTCACAGGGAGCGGTTACGTCGCGGAATCCGGTGACCGGATCCTCGAACGGATCGTCCTGGGTGCGAACGAACAGGCCGGTGCGCTCCTTGTGGAAATAGCCGATACTCACCACGCTCGAAGGCGCGAAATACCATTCGGCGGAGAGATCGAACGAAACTACTTCTTCAGGCTCCAGACCCGGGTTGCCGATCGAAACCGGAGGATTGGGGCTGGTGCTGAAAGTAGTTGAAGTCGACAGACTGCTGAAACTCGGGCGTCTGATATCCTTGCCCCAACCTGCGCGAAGCAGTACGTCCTCGCTCGCATTTGCAACCAGGTTGAATCGCGGCAACAGGAAGTTGTAGCTGCCGCTCGAAGTCGTCGGAGTCGCCACGCCGTTGGTTACCGAATTGCCGGTCGAGTCGACCTCGGTTTCCAGATAGCGCACTCCGAAATTTCCGCGAAAAATGCCGCTCTCGAAATTCGCTTGCGCGTACAGGGCGTCGGTTACTTCTTCGATATCGAAAAATGCGGCAACGCTCGACGTCGGCTCGTTGATCGATCTGGAGCCTCCGTGGGCGTTGATGGCGCCATTCAGCGTAGCCAGCACGCCGTCCGGGTCCGAAGCTACGATTTCCGGGTTGATGAGAAGAAAATCGCCGATAAACAACGCTCTGCCGTCGGCCTCGTTGAAATTGTCGGGGCCGGGTACAAGGAGGTTCGCGAACAGATTGCCTCTTGGCGAATCAGACAAACTCCTCAATCCGCGGTTGGTGCGGATGTCGTTGTTGAAATTAGACGCAGTACTGTTGCGATAGCCAAAATCGACCGTGGTAAAGCCCGACCAGTCCAGGTCGTAAGTGAAGTCGAACACAAACGCGTCTTCGCCGCTTTCGGCTATGTCCTGACTGATATTGGTATCGCGCAACACGATGTTCGCGGGATCGAGCAATTGCGCAACAGTCGGCGCGCCCGGTTCACCGAACGCGACGCCCCATGACAGCGTACCGCCCGTCAGATCGTAGCGGAATGGCGTGCTGTTATCGTTGGCGCCGCCCGGATCCAGAGGCACGTTCGGGTTGATGAAGTTAAGAGTAGTGTTGAAACTGGGGGTGGTGGAGTCGGAACTGGAGGTCGATATTTCCGCTCGCCCGGACCACCTGCCTCTTTGCCAGTCGGCGCCCCATCTGAGTATCTGGCTTTCCGTCAGGCGCGAGTTCGTGTCCGACGAGAACCGCAGATTCGGATCGTCGTCGTCAACCGATAAATCGACGCCGATTACCCCCCGGAGCGCCGCTTCGATAGAGCCGAGATTCTGTGTGCCGTTGCGGCCGTCGACCGAACCGAAATTGATCGTTTCAAACGCATCGGGAACCGAAGCGTTCCTGAGGCTGCTCACGCCCGATCCCTGCACCCTCGAGCTCTCCTGCCTGCGCTCCTGATCGTTGATGACCGCATCGAAGTACAAGGTCAATTCTTCGCTCGGCGCCCACTCGAACGAACCGGCGAAGTTCGTGGTTTCATATTCGAAATTGTCGTAATCCTGGTTGAGAAACTGGATGGGCAGAAAGTTGAAGGATTGAGCGCTTGCGGCGCTGCTGCCCGCGGCCACGTTGTTGTCGCGGTCGGTGCGCGGGCGGAAGGCGGTGACGTCCTGCTCGGTATAACTTCCGCTGACGACGATTCCGAATTCTCCGGCGTCGGTAGTCCAGTTGTCGCCCCAGGTGCCTGATATCCTGGGTGTGAAAGTGCCGTCGGTGGTAAGGCTGCTGTTTTCCCCTTGCGCCCGGATCGCAGCTATTCGTTCGTTAATTTGAAGCGGACGAATCGTTCTCAGATTGATCGTGCCGCCCACGGAGCCTTCGATGGTCTTCGCTTCAGGCGCCTTGGTAACTTCGACCGCGGAGATGATTGCCGCGGAAACGTCTTCGAAATCGATACCGGTGCGTCCGGCGCCGGAGTCCACGGTAGAAACACCATTGATTTCGGTGCGGTTGGCGTTGGTGCCGCGAATCTGAACGCCGGTGCCGACACCGGCTGTTCGCGTAATCTGGATTCCTGTAACGTTCTCAAGCACCTCCGCCAGGTTCTGATCTGGCAGCTTGCCGATGTCTTCCGCCTGAATCACTTCGATCAGGTTATCCGCAGACCGCTTTTGCTCAAGAGCGCTGGCAAGAGACGAGCGGATACCGGTAACGATGATTTGTTCCAATTCCGCATCCTGGGCAAAACTCGCAGGCATAATGGCCAGCGCGGATACCCCTAAAGTCAACGCAGCACATAGCGGATTGCGCTTGAACCTGGAATTTCCGCCACTGGAGGTGGTAGTACGTTTGGCGCTCATTTGAATTCTCTCCCGAAAATTGATTTTTTCGAAGGCCCGGTACGACAAGGCCCAGCATGAAGGGCGGGAGTGTACCATCAATGCAAACCAAAAGGCAGCATTAGTTTTACATTATTGGTTAGACCAATTTTCGCTGCTCAGCGGTTTGCCTGACGCACGATGCGCTGCTTGTCGATATTCCACTCTCGGTCCTTGATGCTGGCGCGCTTGTCGTGATCCTTCTTGCCCTTGGCGAGTGCAATGCGGCACTTGACCAGATGTGCGCGCCAGTAGAGGTGAGTGCAAACGCAGGTATAGCCTTTTTGCTGTGTCGCGCCGAACAGTTTTGACAGTTCCTTCTTGTTGAGCAGCAACTTGCGCGTGCGGTCGGGATCGGCCACGACATGGCTGCTGGCGGTTTGCAGAGGTGTGATGTGGCAACCCAGGAGAAAGGCCTCGCCATCCTTGATCAGCACGTAGCTGTCGACCAGTTGCACCTTCTTCGCACGCAGGCTCTTCACTTCCCAGCCTTGCAGGCACAGGCCGGCCTCGAAGCTGTCTTCGATGTAATAGTCGTGCGTTGCTTTTCTGTTGACCACGATTGTGGTATCAGAAGCTTTCTTTTTCATGACGGCCGTCCAGGAAAGCGCAACTATAACAGGGGGCAGGCAAATGGCGCACGAACGAGGGAAGTTCTCTTCCAGAATGGGATTCATCCTTGCCGCGGCCGGATCCGCGGTCGGGCTCGGCAACCTGGTGGCGTTTCCGGTGATGGCCTCGAAGAACGGCGGCGCCGCTTTTCTGCTCGTCTACCTGTTTTTCATCGCGGTGATCTGCTATCCCGTGATGATGGCCGAGGTCGCCATGGGCCGAAATACCCAACGCAACCCCGTAGGCGCCTTTCTTAAACTGTCCGGCGGCAGCAGGCTCTGGCACGCGGTGGGCATGCTGGCGATCCTGACGCCGTTCATGATTGCGGTGTTTTACTCGGTCATAACCGTCTGGCTGCTGGTTTATCTGAGGGAACTCATGTTCGGCGGTCTGAACATACTGGCCGACGACGCAAGTTTCGGCGAAATTGCCGCGCGGCCCACGACTTTCGGATACCTGATTTTCCTGCTCATGCTGGTGTTCGTCATCCTGCTCGGCGGCGTCAAGGGCGGCATCGAGCGGCTGGCGCGGGTGCTGATGCCGACGCTCGCGGTGATGCTGGTGGCGCTGACGATCTTTGTGTTGACGTTGGATAACGCCGGCGTCGGCATAGCCTATTATCTCGTGCCCGATTTCTCGCGCATGAACCTGGCGGTGATCAACGGCGCGCTGGCCCAGGCATTCTTCTCGTTGTCGCTCGGCATGGGAATCCTGATCACATACGGTTCGTATTTCAGCCGCGAGGACAGCATCGCCGGTTCGACGCGCATGGTGGCGATCGCGGACACGAGCATCGCTTTCTTCGCCGGCCTGCTGATTCTGCCGGCGATTTTCGCATTCGACCCGAATACCAATACCGACGACCTGTCCACGAGCAGCGTCGGGCTGATCTTCAGCTTCCTGCCGAAGATATTTCTTTCCATGGAAGCCGCGGTGGGCTATTTCGGCGCGAGCATCGCCGCCATCGTATTCTTTACGCTGGTGTTCTTTGCCGCGCTGACCTCACTGGTGTCGATCATCGAGATTCCCATCAGTTGCTGGATCGACGAGTTCCGCGTCTCCCGGCGCAAGGCGATAGTGATCCAGGCCGTGCTGATGGCGATCTTTACGATCCCGGCCACGATGTCACTGGGAATCTCCGACTTCTTCACCAATTTCACGAGTTACGGCGGCGTTTCGAAATCCTTTTTCGATCTGGTGTCGGACGTGTTCTACGAGACCATTCTGCCGCTGGTAGGCTTTACCGTGTGCATTTTCTGCGCCTGGCGCTGGAAATTGAGCGGGCTGGCCGACGAACTCGAGGTCGGCGATCCGAATTATCGCGGCTCCCGGCTGCACCGCTATATCGACCTCTCGCTCGGCGCCGTCATTCCGGTCGTGCTGCTGGTGGTATTTCTGAGCACCGTCAACCAGATCTACCTCTGATGGTAGCCGTGGTCCGCAGCGCCTTGCTGCCGCATTCCGCCAGGCAAATGTTCGAACTGGTGAACGACATCGAGCAATATCCCCTGTTTCTGCCGCATTGCAAGTCCGCCAGGGTGCTTTCCCGGAGCGACGATGAACTCGTCGGCGAATTGAGCCTGGGCCGCGCGGGTATCCGGCAACAATTCGTCACCCGCAACCGCCTGCGGCCGCCGGAGGCGATAGACATGGAACTGGTGGAAGGCGATTTCTCGCATTTCCAGGCGCAATGGCGATTCGACAGCCTCGATGAAGGTTCGTGCAAGGTCAGTTTGCAAATGGAATTCGAGTTCCGCTCGGTTCTGGTGAATCTTGCGGTTGGCAAGCTGTTCCGGGACACCGCGAGCGTCATGGTAGACGCCATGGTGGAGCGGGCGGCGGCAGTCTACGGAAAATGAGCAAGTCCGCGGGCGCAATCGACGTGGAAGTCGCCTGGGCTACGCCCGATTGTCAGCGCATCGTCACCTTACAAGTGCCGCGCGGCACGACCGCCTGGGAAGCGGCGGAGTTATCCGGTATCGCCGAAGAACTTCCCGAAATCGATCTCGATGCAGCGGTCATGGGCATCTTCTCGCGCAAGCTCGACGGCAAGCGAACTCCGGCGTCCGGAGATTACGTACTCAAGCCTCGCGATCGCATCGAAATCTACCGGCCTTTGCGCATCACTCCCATGGAAGCCCGCCGGCTACGCGCCACACGGCCCGGTTCCAAAAAAAAGGCGCCTCGCGCATAATGAAAGGCAGCGTTCCATTCCCCAGGAAACCGGATTCATGAAACAGGATCGCAGCAAACCAGGGCTGCTGAAACGCATCGAACAAGGTCTGTATGAGTACTATGTAACGCCGCACCGGCGGGCCATGGCGCGGGCGGGGCGTGACGAAGAAGACCTTTTCATGCTGATCGTTTTCGCCGAAAGCATGGGCGTGCCGAATCCTGCCGCGTTCTACACCATGGAATTATTGCCTGTTGTCTACGAGCGTTTCCATGAGTGGCATCAGCGCATGGGCATGGAACGTTCTCCACTGGATCATGTGAATTGCTGCTAGATCTCGCGCGTTCCAGGCAGATTCTATTCTTCGGCGGCAAGGGCGGCGTCGGCAAGACCACCGTATCCGCGGCGACGGCGCTTGCCCTGGCCAACGAAGACCGGCGGGTGCTGCTCGTTTCCACCGACCCCGCCCATAACCTCGGTCATCTGTTCAATCGTGAGATCGGTCCGCGACCAGTGCGGCTCGCGCCCGATCTGGACGGGCTCGAACTCGATCCGGAAGCGACTGTGCAGGAGCACATGGGCGAAGTATCGGGCGCCTTGCATAGCCTGATGCCGGTGCAGATGCATGCGGAGATAGACAAGCATATCGCGCTGTCAAAAGACGCTCCGGGCATGCAGGAAGCCGCGATCCTGGAAAAGATGGCGGAGATTGTCGAGCAAGGCAGGAAGGATTACGAGCACGTGATTTTCGACACTGCTCCTTCCGGGCATACCGCCCGGCTCATGGCGCTCCCCGAGATGATGACGGCATGGACCGAAGGCCTGATTCAGCGTCGCGAGCGCGCCGACCGCTTTGCCGAGTTCGTGCGCGGCCTTGGCTCGGATTCGGCATTGGCCGAGGACATCGTGGGCGAAAAGAATCCGGCAGCCGAGAAGGAAAGCAGAATCCGCAGTGTCCTCAACCGCCGCCGGCTCAAATTCGTTCATCTGCGCGACGCGCTGGCGGACCCGGAACAGACCTCGTTCGTAATCGTGCTGGTGGCAGAGCGACTGCCGGTTCTGGAAACCATCGAATTGCGCGACCAACTACGCAAGGCGGGACTGGCCATCGACTGCCTGGTGGTAAACAAGCGTCTGCCGGCGGGGGCAGGTGAGTTTCTTGAAGAACGCCGCGCCCAGCAGGAAATTCATCTGCAATCCCTGGGTGAGGCCCTGCCGGAAATTCCGTGCAAGCACCTGGATCTGGTGGCGAAGGATATTGCCGGTGTGGCGTCGCTGAAGGAGTTTTCGCAGAATCTGCAAGACTAGCGTTGTACCCGCCCCGAACCCTTGCCGCGCATCAGTTGCAACACTTCAGCGGTATCGACGCGATTGAAATCTCCCGGAATGGAATGCTTCAGACAACTGGCGGCAACGGCGAATTCCAGCGCCTGCCCGCGGTCGTCGAATGCGTTCAGCCCATGGATCAGACCAGCGGCAAAACTGTCTCCGCCGCCCACCCTGTCGACGATGTCGGTAATTTCGTATCGCCGCGATACGTGGAATCCGTCGGCGTCGCGCAAGCAGGCTGACCATTGATTCCGGTCGGCGCTAAGCGATTCCCGCATGGTGATCGCCATCACCGACATGCGCGGAAACCTCTTTAACATTTCCGCACTGAGCAATTCGTATTTGGCGGTGTCCAGTTCACCGCTTTCGACATCGATATCGACCTCGACTCCGAGTGACTTCTGACAGTCTTCTTCGTTGGCTATGCCAACGTCGACGAACCGGACGAGTTCGTTCATGACTTCCGGCGCGGTCTTGCCGTACTTCCACAGTTTGCCGCGGAAATTGAAATCGCAGGACACGGTAACTCCGGCCTCGCTTGCCGCGGTCACGGCTTCGAGGCTGAGCCGGGCCGCGGAGGCGCTTAACGCCGGGGTGATACCGGTAATGTGCAGCCAGCTCGCTCCGGCGAAGATTTCTTTCCAGTCGAAATCGCCGGACTCCGCGGTGCTGATCGAGGAACCGGCGCGGTCGTAAACGACTGTCGAAGAGCGCTGGTTGGCGCCCGTCTCCAGAAAATAAATGCCGACACGGTCGCCGGTGCGCTTGATGTGCCTGGTATCTACTGCGTACTTGCGTAACTCGCGAATCGCCGCATCGCCGATCGCGTTATCCGGTAGCGCGCTGACGAAAGCGGCGTCGCGGCCGAAATTGGCCAGAGAGACGGCGACATTGGCTTCGCCGCCACCGAATGTGGCCTCCAGATCAGGCGACTGGAACAATCGTTCATGGGACGGCGATTTCAGGCGCAGCATGACTTCGCCGAAGCAGATGAATGCCAAGATCAGATCTCCTGTTCAGACGGGCGCGTCAGGAAAAATAGAGTCCGCCGTTGATGTCCAGACTTGCGCCGGTAATGAAGCTCGACTCGGGCGAGGCGAGATACGCGGCCAGATCCGCCACTTCCTGCGCCTGTCCTTCGCGGCGCAGCGGCGTCGCCCCGGCGACGTTCGCCCGTACCTGATCCTTGGTGAAAGTGTCGTGAAACGTCGTGTCGATCATGCCGGGACAAACGCAATTGACGCGGATGCCGGCGGGGCCCAGTTCCTTGGCCAGTCCCCGGGTGAACGTCATCAGCGCGCCTTTTGAAGAGGCGTAGGCGATTGCGCCGGGGCCGCCGCCGTCACGGCCGGCCTGGGACGAGAAATTCACGATCGAACTTCCCGCGCCCATATGGGGGACCGCATGTTTGGCTGTCAGGAAGGCGCTGGTCAGGTTCAGTTTCATTACGCCTTCGAAAAACGATTCGCTCATCTCCGCGAGTGTCTTCCGTGCGACCAGTCCGCCCGCGACATTGACGAGGATATCGATGGAATCGCCGAATTCGCTTCGTGTCCGCTCGATGAGATTTTCCACGTCAGCGCTATCCGTCATGTCTCCTCGAACGCTGATTGCCGTGCCGCCGCTCGACTGGATCGCAGCCAACGTGGCCTCCCCATCCTCGGCGCTGTTCAGCCAGGTGAAGGCGACCTTTGCGCCGTTCGCGGCCAGTGTTTCCGAAACCGCCCTGCCGATGTCGCGCGAGCCGCCAGTGACGATTGCTACCTTGTTTTCCATGTTCATTCCTGTTTCCAGCAAGTTATTAATGATTGGTGATTCAGCCGGCCGCTTCCGCCTCCGGAGCCACTGCGCCGGGCGCCGAGGTTACGGGTTCTATCCGGCCGCCGAAAATCCATACCGAAGCCACCGCGAGCGGAACCAGCATGGCGCCCAGCAGGAAGAACGGCACATAGGATTCCTGGGTGATGGCAGGCACCATCCAGGTCGTGATCAATACGCCGACTACCGCTGCCGTCCCGCCCACGCCCGCCAGCGAGCCGACCGATTTGCCGGCGAAAAAGTCGCTGGGCAGTGTTTGAATATTGCCGATGGCGAATTGAAAACCGAACAGGATTACGGCGATCAGCAACACAGCCGTCAGCGGGGTGGAAGCGAATGCCGTAGCGATCAGCATCGGCATCATGATCGCGCCGCCCAGCGTAATCGTCAGCTTGCGGGCGGCGTTTACGGACCAGCCCGTCTTGATCAGTTTGCCCGCCAGCCAGCCGCCAAGAATCGCGCCGAGAGCTGCGCCTACGTAGGGCACCCAGGCAAACAATCCGATTTGCACGATGTCGAATCCGAAACGGTCGGCCAGATAAATCGGCAGCCAACTGACGAAAAGCCACCAGACCGGATCGAGAAAAAATCGCGATGAAATAACGGCCCAGCTTTGCCGGTACTGAAGCATTTCGCCCCAGCCCGGAGCGGCTTGTTCATTGTCTTCCTCGGACAGTTTTTCCGTTTTCTGGCCTGCGAGAATGTATTCCCTTTCCGCCTCGGAAAGCCATGGGTGGCTATCCGGTGGCGCCTTGTATACAAACAACCAGGGAATGAGCCAGAGGAATCCCAGCAATCCCACCGCGATGAATGTTCCCTGCCAGCCGAATTGAATATACAGCAGTGCGATTACCGGCGCGGAAACGATTGCGCCCACCGACGCCCCCGAATTGAAAATTCCCTGTGCCAGCGCGCGCTCCTTGATGGGGAACCACTCGGCGTTGCTCTTCGTTGCGCCGGGCCAGTTGCCGGCTTCGCTGATGCCGAGAGTCGCTCGCACCAGTCCGAGCGAAAGAACGCCGCGGGTGGCGGCGTGCATCATGATAGAGATGGACCAGACCACGATCGCCAGAACGAATCCCAGCCGCGTTCCGATCATGTCGAAAATCTTGCCGAACAGGGAATGACCGATGGCATATCCGACCATGAAGAACGAAATGACCAGCGCATAGTCGTTCGCATCCATCCCCAGTTCTTCGGAAATGGTCGGCCACATGATCGCCAGTGCGTTACGGTCGATATAGTTGATTACCGTGGCAATGGCGACCAGTCCGACAACGATCCATCTCAAGTATCCGCGAAACATTTGAGTCTCACTCCTGCGATTTGGTTTGTAGATGA
Source organism: Pseudomonadales bacterium (assembly GCA_963666325.1). Lineage (GTDB taxonomy): Bacteria > Pseudomonadota > Gammaproteobacteria > Pseudomonadales > Pseudohongiellaceae > UBA9145. Next base: position 1,967,055 of record OY762706.1, on the reverse strand, counting down.
TTTAGATGCTTGCGACCTTGAGAAAACGAGTGCGGCTTTCCGATGCCTGCTTGCGAATTCGTTCAAGAGCCTGTTCTTCAGTGATATCGAGCATGGATCCCAGCAGGCGCGCAAAATGCTTGCGCATGGCCACGCGAGCGGCAGCGGGGTCTCGCTCGCGCATCGCATCGTAGATTTCCATGTGTTCATCGCTGCGCTGCGATGTGTCTTCTAGACAAACGGATTCATAAACTTCCTTTACGTGCGGAAGTTCGTCGCGCATTTTCCAGAGAAGTTCGACAAGGTAACGAGTGGCCGAGTTTCCCGAAGCCGCGGCGATGGTGAGATGAAAGTCCCGATCCGCCTGTTCCGCCGCTTCCTCGTCCCGCGGGTCGTCCGAGGCCATTTTTTCCATGCAGCCGGCAAGTTTTTCCAGTTCCTCATCGCTGATATTCAGCGCGGCCAACGCGGCCACCTCCGACTCGAACAGCGATCTGGCTTCAGTCACTTCGAAGGCGTTTACCTTCGGAAGGCTTTCGTGGCCAGGGTCGATGTCTTCGAGCACATAGACTCCCGAACCGGTTCTTATATCGACCTTGCCGCGAGCTTGAAGGGCCACAAGGGCCTGACGAATCGTCACGCGGCTTACCTTGAATTGTTCCGCCAGGCTTCTCTCCGCGGGCAAGCGGCTACCTGTCGGATAGACGCCTTTTTCAATCAATTCCAGTATTGACCGGGCGACGGTGTTGTAAAGTCTTTTATCAGTCATTTGGCAATATCCTTCGGGCTTTCCAATTTAAGGTCATCAATACTTTACAGAAAACCCCGGGATTTTGTGCGCGACGATTGGGACAATTGATGGATAGTCCAGTCTTTATACCAATATGCCGAAAGTGTGTAAACAACTTTGTGTTGTTTTCCGCTTGAGAAGCGGTGAAGGCGGGTTCAGTTCAGGTCTTCTGGAGGATTCGGCACGAAGTCGCCGGTCACGGTGGCGAGTTGATCGTCGACAAAAAGAACGGTGATGCGCTCCTGGGTACGCGCGCCGCCGCCGGGCTGGAAGTTGTAGACATAGTCCCAGCGGTCCTGGTGGAAAGGGTCGCGCACGAGGGGCGTGCCCATGACGAAGATGACCTGGTTCTTGGTCATGCCGGGCCGCAATTGATCGACCATGTTCTGCAGGATCACGTTGCCCTGGGTTATGGAAATCTTGTATACGCCGGGGAAATCCAGCGAACCGAGGTTGTTGGAGCAACCCGCCAGGACGGTCAGCAGCATGGCGGGTAGAATTCTGGCCGGTTTGATCATGCGGAAATTCCGTAACTTGCGGGGCCGCCGCCGGCTGCGGCTTTCATAAGCGACTACAGGTCGGCATAATAACTCACGCAGGAAAGATAGAACAGCAATCCAGTTCCGCGAATCGCGAGGCATACATGGGCACCGAAAATCAGGAATTGCGCAAGGCCGGACTCAAGGTAACCCTGCCCAGGGTGAAGATCCTGCAAATTCTGGAAACCTCGAAAAACAAGCACATGAGCGCAGAAGACGTATACAAGGCGCTGGTGGAATCCGATCAGGAAGTGGGTCTGGCGACTGTGTATCGCGTGCTTACCCAGTTCGAGTCCGCCGGCCTGGTCATGCGTCACCATTTCGAAGGGGGTCATTCGATTTTCGAACTGATGCCCGGCGATCACCACGACCATATCGTTTGCACTTCCTGCGGCAAGGTCGAGGAGTTCTACGACGACATCATCGAAGACCGTCAGGTCAGGGTCGCGGAGAAGCTCGGCTTCAAGATTACCGACCACAGTATGTATCTGTACGGCATCTGTCCGAGCTGTCAGCAGGAATCCTGATCGGCCGCGAGCATCTGCCGGGCGTGAGCCAGCGAGGCATCGCTGAATTTGGCTCCGGCCAGCATGCGCGCCACCTCCCGCGCTCTTTCCTCTTCCTCCAGCTCGCTGATCGAGGTCCGGGCGCTCGCGCCGTCGCTGCTCTTGCTTACCGAATATTGCCGGTGCGCCCTGCTGGCGACCTGGGGCTGATGGGTGACGCAGAGGATCTGGGCCGACTCGCCCAGGGTGTGCAGCAAGGCGCCGACCCGGGCAGCCACGCCGCCGCCGATGCCGACATCGACTTCATCGAATACCAGGCAAGGCGTCTGGGATGTCCGGGCGGTAACCACCCGGATCGCAAGGCTGATTCGGGAAAGTTCGCCGCCTGATGCGATCTTGGACAACGGGCCCGGATCCTGGCCCGGATTGGTGCTGACGAGAAATTCGACTCGCTCCAGTCCGCCGGTGTGGACGGCGTCAGGCGCAAGGGATTCGAAGCGGATCTCCATTCCCGCATTGCCCATGTCGAGGCGGGCTATGTGTTGCTCGATCTCCCGTGACAGCCGGCCCGCGCCTGCACGGCGCTGCTTGCCGACCCGCCCCGCGACCGTGGCGTATCTCCCGCGCAAATTCGTGTCTTCCTCCTCAAGGCGCTCCAGTTCTTCCTCACGACCGTGAATGTCCTGCAATCGCTCTTGCAGTGAACGCGTCAACCGCGCCAGTTCGGCGAGCCTGACTTTGTGCTTGCGCGCCATTTCATGCAATTTTCCGAGGCGTTCATCGACCTGGGACAAGCGCTCGGGGTCGATGGGAAACTCGTCTGCCGCGCCACGCAGGTCCGCGGCCGCCTCGTCGATCTGAATGCACGCGGATTCGAGCAGTTCCATGGCATTGGCTATGCGGCCGCTGTCGCCTTGCAGATCGCCGAGCAGATGCAAGGCGCGCCGCAGAGCGCCCAAGGCGTTGAATTGCTCGTTATCGGATATGTCCTGAACCGCTCCGGCCAGAGCCGCCAGTGCCTGTTCGGCGCCGCTCAGCCGGCGGTGTTCCTGCTCCAGCGCCTGCGTTTCCCCGTCTTCGACCGCAAGCTCCCGCAGTTCGTCCAGTTGATAAGTCAGGAGCTGGACGCCGCCCTCGTCGTCATCGCCGCGCAGCCGCGCGATCGCGTGCTGATTGGCCAGCCATTGGCCGTGCAGCGAACGCATCTCCTCAAGCAGCGTTCGCTCGACACAATAATCGTCGAGTAATGACAATTGGGTATGGCGTTGCAGCAGCGACTGGTGTTCCTGCTGGCTTACGATATCCACCAGCAGTGCGCCGAGTTGTTGCAGGCTCGCCAAGGTTACGGGGGAGTCGTTGACGAAGGCCCTGGAGCGGCCGTCGCCGCCGATCACGCGGCGGACAAGGCAGCAATCCGCTCCGTCTCCCTGTAATTGGTTATCTTCCATCCAGACGCTTGCGGCGTCGTTGTTTGAAACATCGAATTCGGCGGCGATTTCGGTCTTCCTTGCACCGGTTCTGACGACGGTCCTGTCGGCCCGGTCTCCCAGCGCGAGCCCGAGCGCGCCGACGATGATCGACTTGCCCGCGCCGGTTTCGCCGGTGAGCGCCGACATGCCCGCGCGGAAGTCGACCCGCAGGCTTTGCACGGTGGCGTAGTTTTGTATGGAGAGGTGTCGCAGCATGGCGCGAAAAGTATATTTGATCAGCCGGACAAAGAGTACGAATTCGTAACGGAACGCCGGCGGGTCGATTTCCTTGAAACATCATTCCCTGTCCCCATATAGGATTTCGTGACCTGAGAATCGGGTCAATGGCTTCGTTTGTTTCAACGCAGGTGGGAAGAGGTCGGGTCAGGACGTCGAGACATGAGCAAAACCGAAAAATCCAGCAATGGAAAAGTATCCGCGGACGCACGGGATACCGCGGAGCAGGAGACGGTCGAGGAGCGGGAGATGACTGAAGAGCTGCCCGAGACCGTGGGAATCGGCGACGAAGAAAGCACGGCCGAGGCGAATGCCGACCTGACCCTGGAAGAGGCGCTGGCCCGACTGACCGACGCCGAAGAGGAATGCGGCCGGTTCGAGGACAAGTTCTTGCGCGTGCAGGCGGAAATGCAGAATCTGCGCCGCCGCACCGAACAGGACGTCCAGAGAGCGCACAAATTCGGCCAGGAAAGATTCTCCAGCGAATTGCTAATAGTGATGGACAATCTCGAACGCGCATTGAGCGCGGCGAGCGATCACGAGGACGATGTGGTCAAGGCGATTTACGAAGGTGTGAATCTGACTCTAAAGAGCTTCGCGGACTGTTTTGCGAAGTTCAATATCGAAGCGGTCGACCCGATGGGCGAACCGTTCGATCCTGCGTTGCATCAGGCGATGTCAATTCAGGAAAACGGCAAAGTGGAGCCGAACACGGTCATCGCGGTCATGCAGAAAGGCTATACCCTGCATGGGCGGGTGCTAAGACCGGCCATGGTGGTCGTTTCCACCGACCCGGCTTGACCGGAAGCACGCATATCGGGCGCGGGAAGGATTTTCCCGCGTCCTTGAATCGAAATGGAAAGCAACAATTATTTTTAGTGTCAGCCCGTGAAAACGAAGCGGGCAGGCAAAGTTAACGGAGACCTAGCATGGGCAAGATCATCGGCATCGACCTGGGAACGACCAATTCCTGCGTGGCGATAATGGAAGGGGGCGAACCCCGGGTCATTGAAAACTCGGAAGGCGATCGCACCACTCCGTCCATCGTTGCCTACAGCAAGGACGGCGAAACCCTCGTGGGCCAGCCCGCCAAGCGTCAGGCCATCACCAATCCCGACCATACCCTGTTCGCGATCAAGCGCCTGATCGGACGCCAGTTTAAGGACGACGTGGTGCAGAAGGACATCAAGATGGTGCCCTACAAGATCGTCAAGGCGGGCAATGGCGACGCCTGGGTCGAGGTAAACGACAAACAGATGTCTCCACCGCAGATATCGGCCCAGACCCTGATGAAGATGAAGAAGACGGCCGAGGACTATCTCGGCGAAGAGGTGAAGGAAGCGGTCGTCACCGTACCTGCCTACTTCAACGATTCCCAGCGTCAGGCAACCAAGGACGCCGGTCGCATCGCCGGACTCGACGTCAAGCGCATCATCAACGAGCCGACCGCGGCGGCGCTCGCCTATGGCATGGACAAGCGCGCCGGCGATTCGACCATCGCGGTCTATGACCTGGGCGGCGGAACTTTCGACATTTCGATCATCGAGATCGCCGAAACCGACGGCGAACACACCTTCGAAGTGCTGTCCACCAACGGCGACACCTTTCTCGGCGGCGAGGACTTCGATCTGCGCCTGATCGACTACCTGGCGGACGAGTTCAAGAAAGAGCACGGCATGGATCTGCATAACGATCCGCTGGCCTTGCAGCGGCTGAAGGAATCGGCCGAGAAGGCCAAGATCGAGTTGTCTTCCTCGCAACAGACCGAAATCAACCTGCCGTACATCACCGCCGACGCAAGCGGACCCAAGCATCTCGTGCAGAAACTCACCCGCGCCAAGTTCGAATCGCTGGTGGAAGAACTCGTAGACCGCACCCTGGGGCCGGTGAAGACCGCGCTGAAGGACGCCGGCATGGACGCTTCCGCCATCGACGATGTCGTGCTCGTGGGCGGTCAGACCCGCATGCCGCTGGTGCAGCAGAAAGTCGCCGATTATTTCGGCAAGGAATCGCGCAAGGACGTCAATCCCGACGAGGCGGTCGCCGTCGGCGCCGCAATTCAGGCCGCGGTGCTTGCCGGTGACGTTACCGACGTGCTGTTGCTCGACGTGACGCCGCTTTCGCTCGGCATCGAAACCCTTGGCGGCGTGGCCAGTACGCTGATCGACAAGAACACCACGATTCCGACCAAGAAGACCCAGACTTTCTCCACTGCCGACGACAATCAGACCGCGGTGACGATTCATGTAGTACAGGGGGAACGTAAGCAGGCCGGCCAGAACAAGTCGCTCGGCCGCTTCGACCTGACCGACATCCCGCCGGCGCCGCGCGGCATGCCCCAGATCGAGGTCGCGTTCGACCTGGACGCCAACGGCATTCTCAACGTGTCCGCCAAAGACAAGGCCACGGGTAAGGAACAATCGATCGAGATCAAGGCTTCCAGTGGACTTTCAGATGAGGAAATCGAAAAGATGGTCCGCGACGCGGAAGCGCATTCCGCCGAGGACAAGAAGTTCGAGCAACTGATCACCGCGCGCAACACCGCCGACGGCCTGATTCACGCCACGCGAAAGACGGTCGAAGAAGCCGGCGACAAGGCTACCGACGATGAAAAGGCGGCGATCGAAAGCGCAATCGGGACACTGGAAGAAGCGATCAAGGGCGACGATCTCGAAGCCATCGAGGAAGGAACAAAGGCGCTGACCGAGGCGTCCACGCCCGTGGTGCAGAAGATGTACGCCGAACGATCCGCCGAGGCGGACGCCGCCACTGGTGGGGAGGAACCCGCCGCGAAAGCGGAGGACGAGGCAGTTGACGCGGAGTTCGAAGAAGTCAAGGAAGAAGAGAAGTAAGCCGTTCGGCTTGAGGGGTCGGCGGCATCATGGCAAAGAGAGACTACTACGAAGTCCTCGGCATAGGCCGGGACGCCAGTCAGGCCGACCTGAAGAAAGCCTATCGGCGCACCGCCATGAAGCACCACCCGGACCGCAATCCGGGTGACAAGGAGTCGGAAGCCAAGTTCAAGGAAGCGAGCGAGGCGTTTGAAGTGCTGTCCGACGATCAGAAGCGCGCCCGCTACAATCAGTTCGGGCACGCCGGAGTGGAAGGCCAGACCGGCGCGGGAGCGGCGGACTTCGCCGACATCTTCGGAGATATCTTCGGCGACATCTTCGGCGCCCGCCATGGCGGCCGGGGCGGTGGTCGCCGCCAGGGCAGCGACCTGCAGTATCATCTCGAGCTGAACCTCGAAGAAGCCGTTCAGGGCGTATCGCGCAATATCCGGGTTCCGGCCAAGGTGCGCTGCACCGCCTGCGGCGGCAGCGGCGCCCGCAAGGGCACCGAGCCCGTGGAATGCAGCGCCTGCGGCGGCATCGGCCAGGTGCGCATGCAGCAGGGATTCTTTTCGGTGCAGCAGACCTGCCCGCGCTGCCGCGGCGAAGGCAAGCAGATCAAGGATCCCTGTTCATCCTGCCACGGCTCCGGCACCATCGAGGAATCGCGCACCTTGTCGGTAAAGGTTCCTGCCGGCGTCGACACCGGCGACCGCATCCGCCTCACCGGCGAAGGCCAGGCCGGCGCTCGCGGCGGCCCGCCGGGAGATCTCTACGTTCGCATCGAAGTCCGCCCGCACCCGGTATTCGACCGCGACGGCGCCGACCTGCATTGCGATATTCCCATCAGTTTCTGCGACGCCGCCCTTGGCAACGATCTCGAAGTGCCCACCTTGAGCGGCAGGGTCAAACTCAAGATTCCCGCCGAGACCCAGACCGGCAAATTGTTCCGCCTGCGCGGCAAGGGCATTACCCCCGTCCGCGGCGGCCCTCCTGGCGACCTGCTTTATCGTCTGGTGGTCGAAACTCCGGTCAAGCTGACTTCACGCCAGCGTGAACTGCTGCGGGAATTTCGCCAGATCCAGGAAGAGCAGGGCAGCCGCCAGTCTCCGAAGCGGCAAAGCTGGTTCGATGGCGTAAAGCGCTTCGTCGATGGCCTGCGCAACTAGGACAGCCCGGGCCGGAACGCGCCAGGGCTGAAAGTTGCCGACTCCAGCAGCGACCGCCGCAGCCGCGCCGCATTGACGACCAGGCCGGTTACCGACATGGCTGTCATCGTCACTCCGAACACAAACCAGATCAATTTGCTGGCGATACCGCCGAAATAGCCGAAATGCAGCGGGTCCGAGGCTTCCGAAATACGGGTATGCATGTCGAGCTCTTCACCCCGGTAAGCGCCAATGATCGCGAGCGAGGCAGGATCGACGAAAGCCGTATTGGCTCGCGGCCGCACCAGCGCCGCGGATAATTCCCCCTGAATCGTCAAGGGCGCCGCGGCGTTGCCCGGCAGCAATATCCGGCTGACCCGCAGCCCGGGAAGTCGTGCCCGGGCTCCTTGCAGCGCAAGTTCAAGATCGGCGCCGCTGAAGCCTTCGGGGAGGGCTGAATTCCTGGCGGTTATTACCGGCTCCGGCGGCGGAAAAGGCGGCGCACGGCCCCCGAGTTCCTCCACGAAGTACCACAGGCTCGTAATGGTGATGAGGGCAATGAACCAGCTTCCCCAAAGTCCCATCAACCGATGCAGGTCGCCGTTCCAGATCCGCGCATTGCGCTGGAATCGCGGCCACCTGATCAGGCCCCGCCAGAATTTCTTGTAGACGACAAATCCCGCAATCAGGGAGATCAGCAAGGGAAAGGCGAGGAAAGTCACTATGGGAATGCCGATGCTCAGCGGCAGCATCAGGTGCCGGTGAATCTCCCTGAAGAATCTTTGCACATTGAAAAACGAAGTTTCGCCGAGCAATCCGCCATCGGACGGATTCAGCCATACACGCACGGTCTCTCCACCCGGACCGCGGGCAAGAAATTGCAATGAAAACCAGTTGTCCTGAAAACGGGTGATATTCAGGACGCGGTGGTCAGGATACTCCCCTCGCATGGTGTCGAACGCTGCCCCCCACGCGACCAGTTCGGGCGCGATGCGTTCCGCGGCCCGCATCTCCGGGGTGAGCAGCCAGTCGATTTCGTAACTGAAAACCGCGATCGTTCCCGTTGCAAGTATGAGTGTCATAAGCAGGGAAAGTTTGAGGCCGATCCAGGAATGAACGGTGAACCAGAGCCGGTCCCGCGCCTGTTTGCCTGTCGGGGTCCTGTTTGCGGATTTACCCGCGGCCGTCATTCTTCTCTCTCGATCAGGCCGAACGCGGAGAGCTTGCGGATCGATTCCGCCTGCTTTTCTTCCTCCATTCCAGCAAATGCGGTCATGGAGAACGATACTCCGGAAAGGAATTTTTCCAGCCCCGCCAGCGCTGCCGCCTCGAAATGGATATCGCCGCCGGGGCCGATGATCACCGCTTCGGAATCGTCGTGCCGCAACTGCGCCTGCAGGAAAGGACGGCGTACGAAAGTGTCGTTTTTCGAGATGGGCGATGAAGCGTTCATCAGGGCTCCGCGAATTTCGGGACGGCGCTGGCGCAGGAAGCTTTCCCTGAAAAAGGCCAGTACTTCCTCGAAGTCGGCTTGCTCCGCAAAATCCCGCGCCAGTTCCCGGAATCTGTCTTCCAGCGATGTAGCGTCAAAATCCGGCCGCGCAAAACCCGGCGGCAACGAACGGCGAAACTTCGGGTTCCGCAGCGCGACCTCGGAAACCGCCTCCAGCATCAGATCTGCCCATTTTCTGACGATCAGTCCGGTAGTGATATGCAAGGACGGTTCATCGCCATGGCTGGCGGCGTCGTGCATGAGACCGCGCGGAATATACAGGCAGTCTCCTGCCCGCAACGCAAATTCCTTTTCCAGCTCACCCGGGCTGTGCATGTCCGATTTGAACGCCTCGCCGCTATAGGGGTTGTCTACCGGTTTTTCGTAAAGGCGCCAGCGTTTTTCGCCGGACACCTGGATGACGAAAACATCGTGGTCGTCGTAATGCGTCTTGAATCCCTGGTTGCCGGGCGGCGTCAGATAGACATTTGTCTGTACCTGGCAACTGAAAAGGTTCTCGAGCGAGCGGCAGAATTGCGCCAGCTTTTCGTCGGCGAGTTGCAACTGATTCAAGATGATCGTCGCGCCGCGCTGGTAATGTCTTATGACTGCGCCCCGGTCGATATTGCCGTTCTTGAACGTGTAATCGGCACGCTGTAGCGGCGGCTTGCCGCGCGCCATGGTCAGCGACGCCGGCTTCAGGTCGGAGTGGGAAAGGATTTCGTCGATTCGGCTGATATTCAGTAAACCGGCGAAACGGGCGGCGTCGGCGTGCCTGCAATGCAGGGCGCGCTTTTCATGATAGCGGTCGAAGAATTCCGAATCCGAATTCGATCCGAGCAGCCAGGATAGCGGGTCTCTGATCCCGAACTCGTCAGCCATGGGCTTTTATCGGTAGTCGAGGCCTCGGCCGTTGCGGCCGCTATTGTCGGTCCCTTCGCCACCGGACTGGTCGGAACTGTCTGTGCTTTCCCCGCCGGACTGGTCGGAGCTATCGGTTCCCTCGCCGCCGGATTGATCACTGTCGTCAGTACTTTCACCGCCAAACTGGTCGCTGCTGTCGGTATCCTCATCGGACTCGCCGCTGTCTTCGGAGTCTTCGCCGCTGGCCTGGTCAGCGCTGTCGGTCCCTTCGCCACCTGTCTGATCGGTACTGTCGGTTCCTTCGCCGCCGGTCTGATCCGAACTATCGGTTCCTTCCTGCTGCCAATTGGCGTGGGAAGAAGAAACGAGCCCGAGGAAAGATGCGCTGGAAACTGCTACCGCCCCGGTTACCATCTGCAGGAACGATCTGCGCTTGTATTGCTCTTCGGTATTCATTTAATTGCCTCGAATCGGTCGTTTGCCGCGCAATCGCGATTGCTGGAATCAGGAAATGCTCGAGGCCGCAGCCTAGCACAATGCAGCGATTATATGCAATTAAGAATTATTCGTATTCGCATTTTCAAAAATTTTTTGCGAAATGCGTCAAACCCAGAGCTGACTGACCGGCATGGCATAGAGCCGGTCGCCAGTTCGTTGAATGCGTTCGCCGTCGTGCAGGACGATGCCACAGGCAAATGCCTTGCCAGTCAGATTTTGCAGTCGTTTGAGGCCGCGGAAATCCTCCGGCTTCACCGTCATTCCCGCTTTCGCTTCAATGCCGAGAATCATTCCGTCGTGCTCGATAACGAAATCGACTTCGATCTGGTCCTTGTCGCGATAGTGATTGATGGGTCCGCCTGCCTGTGTTCCGCCGGAGAGTTTCGCCAGTTCCGCGAACACGAATCCTTCGAGCAATGCGCCGAACTTGTCCCGGTCCTCCCGCACGGTGCTCAGGTTGAATCCACGCAGCGCCGCGAGCAGCCCGGAATCGAGAAAGTGGAGTTTCGGCGCCTTGATCAACCGCTTGCAATCATTTTTGTGCCAAGCGCCGGTTCTGCGAATCACAAACATATACTCAAGCAGTGTCAGCCAACGATCTACGGTCTTGGCGTCAACTCCCAGGGGAGAGGCCAGGGCGGTCAGGTTGAGCAGTTGTCCGGCTCTTGCCGCGGCATGTTCCATCAAGCTCCATAATCCGTTTTTACTTGAGAGCCTTGCCAACTCGACCGCGTCGTGTTCGGCAAGCGAGCGGGCGTAGGCTTTCAGCCAGACCGCGCGTCTCGCTTCGTTATCTCGCTTGCGCGCTTCCGCATAGCCTCCGGTGATCACACGCTCGATCAGATCTTCCGTGCGGCCGGTTTCCAGCAGTGGCGGAAAATCTCCCGCCAGGGCCCGATTCAGAAATTGCGGAGAATCTTCTTGTTCAATTTCGGCCTGGGAGAAGGGCAGAAGTTCTATCGTTTCCACTCTGCCCGCGAGGGAGTCCGGCGATACCGCGCCGCGAAAAAGATCCACCGATCCGGTGATCAGGAATCGGCCTGGTCTTGGATCCTCGTCCGCCGCGAGTTTCAGCGCCAGTATCAATTCGGGGGCGCGTTGAATTTCGTCTATCGCCGCCCGGTCAAGACCTCGAATGAAGCCCGTTGGGTCACTGTTGGCAAACTCGCGGTATTGGGCGTCGTCCAGGGTAATAAAGTCCATCCCATTTTCGGCGGCGACTTTACGGGCGAGCGTAGTCTTGCCGGATTGCCGGGGGCCGACAAGGGCCACGATTCTGGTATCGTCCAGAGCGCCACGGACGGAATTTTCCGCGTGACGCCCCAAAATCTGTTCTTGTTGAATCGGCATATTTATCGTCCAATCCGGAATTTGCCGCCGTCTAATTCGGAATTTCTTTCCGTCCGATCCGGAATTTACCACCGTCCAACCCGGAATGGAACCTCGTCCGATCCGAAATTTGCCACTAGCGTCAATGGCGAACGAAGCGCCATAATACGAACCCGACAGTCTTGAAGCCGAACGGAGGTCGCTGGCCATGAAAACGTCCAACCCAGTTCTGGCGCTTGCCGCGCTTGCGCTTTTCATCACCGGTAACTCGGTCACCGCCCAGGAAGAAGATTTCGTCTTCTACTCCGACCTTGCCAGGGATTGGTACGAAGCCGGTTCCTACTTCGCATGGCAATCGACCACCGAAAACAACGATGGCGCTACCGTCAATGTGCATTACCAGACGTTCGGCGATCCTTCGAACCCGAAGCTTCTGCTGGTGCACGGCTATCCGCGGTCCAGCTACGACTACGAAGACATGATCCCGCACCTGGAAGACGACTATTACATCGCCACCCTCGACTTTCCCGGCTTCGGCTTTTCCGACAAGCCTCAGACTGACTATTCCTACCTGCTCGAGGACGACGCCAGGCTGCTCGACCATTTCGTGCGCGAAATCGTCGAGTTCGACGACTTCGCGATGTTCACGCACGACCGCGGCGTCAGCGTCGGTCTCGCCTTTCTCGGCCATTATCTCGACGAAGACCGGCCCTATACGATCAATTACCACTTTCTCTCCAACAGCGGCATGTTCCTGCCGCTGGCCAATCTCGTTCCCGGCCAGACGGTGCTACTCGATCCGGTGCGCGGCCCGGCTGCCACCGCGGCGGCGAAAGCCAGGCCGCGCCTGACCGCGGGCGACCCGGTAAGCGTCGCCTATGCCGACATGCAGGCCTTCAACGACGGCATCGGCGCCAGGCTGCATGTGGGCAAGTACCTGCTCGAGCGCGTCGCGAACGAATACCGCTGGCTCGATAACCTGCCGCGAAGCCCGATTCCGGTCGCCTATGTGTGGGGCGCGCTGGATCCGGTAAATCCCCTGCGCATCGCGAATCACGTCTGGGCCACCTATCTCAACGACCGCGACGTCGAAAGTTCCTTCTGGGTTTTGCCCACCGCAAGTCACTATCCGCAACGCGACCGGCCGGCCGAACTGGCCAAGGTCGTAAAACTCGCGTTATCAGGAGAAGTGCCTGGCCTGGAAGAGGGCGACGATTTCATGTGGTCCTGGAACCGCCAGCGAACCGAACACGACGCAATTTTCGTCGGCCATTCCATCATCGAGGAAATGCAGTTCGAAGGCGCCGTGGAATACACCCCACAGGGGTATCGGTAGGGACGCGAAAAAACTTATCAGGTTCAGCGTCCCTGGTCGGCGACGATCAACCGATAGTCAGTGGCTTCCAGCCGTGGGCCGAAACGGCTGACTACTTCCGCGGCGGCGCGGCTTGCAAGGCGGCCGGATTCGGTGAAGGTCCGGCCGCTGGTCAGTCCGTAGAGGAATCCGCCGGCGAATGCGTCGCCGGCGCCGGTAGTGTCCACCGCTTTGATTTTGTGGGCGTCTATCTCCACGAAATAGTTGCCGTCGAAAAGCACCGAGCCGTTTGCGCCCCTGGTGACCACGAATTTTTTCGCGATGGGGCGTAACGCGACGCAAGCGTCGCTGAGATTTTTCTCGCCCGTCCAGAGGCAGGCTTCCTCCTCGTTACAGAACAGCAGGTCGAGGCCGCCGCCGAGCATTTGCTTCATCTGTTCGGGGAAGATCTCGAGCAGTGACGGGTCGGAGAAGGAGAGGGCAGTCCTGACTGCGTTGGCTTCGGCGAATTCCCGCAATTCGATTGCCGCGGCGCGCCCGCTGTCGGAACTGACCAGATACCCTTCAATATAGATGTATTGCGAGCGTCGGACTGCCTCGAAATCGAGGTCGGCGGTCGACAGGAATTCTGATGCGCCGAGAAAGGTGTACATGGTGCGTTCGGCGTCGGGGCTGATCATGATCAGGCAGCGGCCGGTTTCGACTTCGTGAAAGTCGCCGCAAGTCCGGATGTTGTGCTCGCCGAGCTCGCGCAAGTAGAAGTTGCCGGCCCCATCGTCGGCAATCTTGCACGAGAAAAAGGTCTGGCCGCCGAAATTGCTGATCGCGTAGAGCGAATTGGCGACCGAGCCGCCGCCCATCATCTTGCGCATGTCGCCTCGTTCGCGCAGCGCCGCGATCACCTCTTCCTGGCGCTCGTGGCTGACCAGCGTCATCACGCCGCGCCGCACTCCATGCGCCGGGAAGAAGTCCTCGTCGACTTCGTATTCGATGTCTACGAGTGCGTTGCCTATGCCATATACGTCGATCCGCATGGGCCGGGTCATGCCTGAATCGCCGCGAATGCGTTCTCGGCGGCAGCCAGGGTCAGTTCCATCTCGCGTTCTCCATGGGCCGCGGAGATGAATCCGGCTTCGAAGGCTGAAGGAGCAAGATAGACGCCGTTATCGAGCATGCCGTGAAAGAAGGCGCGGAAGTGATCGATGTTGCAGGCCATGACCTGCTCGAAAGTTTCAATGCTCTCTTCCTCGCTGAAAAAGAGCCCAAACATGGCGCCGGCCTGGTTCGCGGTGAAGGGCACGGACGCGGTTTTTGCCCGGTCGCGGAATTCCGCAAGCATGGCTCTTGCCCCGTTTTCCAGCGCGTCGTAAAAGCCCGGCGCCTGAATCGCTTTGAGCGTAGCCAGCCCGGCCGCGACAGCCAATGGATTGCCCGCAAGCGTACCGGCCTGATACACCGGCCCTTCCGGGGCGATGCGCGACATGATCTCCCGGCGTCCGCCGAAAGCGCCGACGGGCAGCCCGCCGCCGATGACTTTGCCGAGCGTGGTCAGGTCGGGCTCGATCCCGTAAACCGACTGCGCGCCGCCGAGCGCAACGCGAAAACCGGTCATCACTTCGTCGAAAATCAGCACCGTTCCATATTCGTCGCAAAGCGTGCGCAGCCGGGAAAGAGCCCCCGTTCGAGCAGGGACACAGTTCATGTTTCCGGCGACCGGCTCGATGATGACGCAGGCAGTGTTTTCGCCGTTGGCGGCGAAGTACTTCTCCAGCGCGGCGATGTCGTTGTAAGGCAGTACATGGGTCAATCCGGAATAGCCCCCGGGCACACCCGGAGAGTCCGGCGTTCCCAGCGTGAGCGCGCCGGAACCGGCTTTAACAAGCAAGCCGTCGACATGGCCGTGATAACAGCCTTCGAATTTCACCACGGCGTCGCGGCCTGTGAATCCGCGCGAGAGCCTGATCGCGCTCATGGTTGCTTCGGTGCCGGAAGTGACCAGGCGCAATTGTTCGATGGAAGGTATGAGCCGGCAGACCTCTTCGGCGAGCCGCACTTCGGCCTCGGTCGAAGCGCCGTAACCCAGGCCTTTTTCCAGTTGTCGCTGCAAGGCTTCGATCACGGCAGGGTGGCGATGACCGAGAATCAGCGGGCCCCAGGCGCCGACGTAATCGATGTAATGATTGCCGTCGACATCGGTGAGCCAGGCGCCTTCGCCGGATTCAAAGAAGAGCGGGTTGCCTCCAACACCGCGAAACGCTCGCACCGGCGAATTCACTCCGCCGGGTATGTACTGCTGCGCCTCCTTGTATAGCTGTTCTGATTTCTGCCTGCCCATTTGTGCTCCGCTGCTTTTCGCCGGGGCAGATGGTAGACAATCCGGGCTCCGAGGGAAACTGGGGCGTAAAAACTGCAACTGCACATTTTTTTGAGATAAGCTATCCGGCTGAACCTACAGCCGAGGCGGAGACTTCCCAATGAAGAAAGTCCTGTTGCTTGCCATCGTTCCCGTTTTGCTCGCATTCCTGCAGCCGGCGCTCGGTCAGCGGCCTGCGCCGACCCCTTTGCCGGAAGGCCCCGGCAAGAATCTGGTGCAAAATCACTGTTCTTCTTGTCATACCACCGCCTCCATCACCCGCGCGGCCGGATACAGTACGCCGGCGGAATGGCGCCGGGTCATGGCTACGATGATCGACCTGCCTGACTCCCAGGCGAACACCATGGCCGAATACCTGGCCGAACATTTTCCGGAAGACGTATCGCGCCGCCCCAACCTGATCGTCGGCGATACCGAGATCGAAATCATAGAATGGACCGTGCCGACGCTGGGCCAGCGTTCCCGCGATCCGGCGGAAGCGCCTGACGGTTCGATCTGGTGGACCGGCATGTGGGCCTCGCTGGCGGGAAGGCTCGACCCCGAAACCGGCGAAATGGAAGAGTTTCGCCTGCCGCCGACTGCGCGACCGCATACCATTGTGCCGGACGCCGACGGCAATATCTGGTACACCGGCAACAGTAATGCCAGCATCGGCATGCTCGACCCGAGAACCGGACTGGTGACCGAATACAAAACCGAAGCGCGCGACCCGCACTCGGCGGTCTGGCACCCCAACGGTAATCTGTACTTCACCGCCCAGGGCGCTGCCGTACTCGGCCGCCTCGATCCCGCAACCGGCGAGATTACTGAAATCCCCACGGAGCCGCGGCCTTATGGCATCCAGGTCGATTCCAAAGGCACAGTCTGGGTTGCCTATAACGGTACCAACAAGATTGGCGCCCTCGATCCGGACAGCATGGAAGTACGGTTCTACGATGTGCCCGACGACCGCACTCGCATCCGCCGCCTCGGACTCGACAGCAACGACATAGTCTGGTTCGTCAATTCCACCATGGGCAAGATCGGCCGACTCGACCCGGCCACCGGTGAAATCACACAATGGGACTCGCCCAGCGGTCCGGATTCTCATCCATATGCTTTGGCCGTGATCGACGATGTAGTCTGGTACAACGAATCGGGCAAACGCCCGGACGCCCTCGTGCGCTTCAACCCGCGCACCGAGACTTTTCAGAGTTGGGCGATCCCCTCGGGCGTCGGCATCGTGCGCCACGTCTGGGTTACCGAAGACAAGAACCTGCTGATTCACCAGAGCAGTTCCAACCAGATCGGCTTGGTGAAGATCAACTAGAGAATGATAGTGAGCCAACAAGTCAAAACTGGGCAATGTCTTTGCGGGGCTGTGAAGTATGAAGGCATCGGTGAGCCAAGCCGGGTGCTCCTATGTCATTGTCCGGATTGTCTGCGCTGGACCGGCGGTCCATTCATGACCGTGGGATTCGCGGCCGGGGTCGCCGTTTCTGACCCCGGTGCCGTGAACTGGTACACGAGTTCTGCAAGAGGTAAACGCGGGTCATGCAAATCCTGTGGCGCAGCACTGTTCTGGCGTCAGCGGAGCGACCCCGATTTGATCTACGTGAGCGCGGGAAGCCTTGATCAGGTAGAAGTACTTGCACCGATCGAGAAACATGTCTACGTCGAGAATAAGCCACCGTGGTACGAATTTGCGGACGATGCCCCACGCCTGACCAGTGCGGAATACATCGCGCGCACGCAGGAACAGTAGCCAGAGGAATTTCGCGCTCCGGACTTTCAATCCTGGCCGCCCTCGATTTGATCCATTCTGTTTTCAAGGCCGCCGACCCTGGTTTCGACTCGCGCCATTCGCTCCCGCAGGTCGGCGATATCGGCTCGAATCAAGGCTCTTTCCGCCCTCGCCTCCGCGAACTGCTGGTCGATTCGCCCGAACTGTTGGTCGACACGCTCGAACTGTTGGTCGACACGCTCGAACTGCTGATCGATTCGCTCGAACTGCCGGTTCATGCTGGCGAACATGGTGCTCGTAATCCCTATGACGCCGATCAGCAACAAATTGGGCAAATTTGTCTTCGCCATTGAAATCGTAGTTTCCAGATTTGCTTCCATTTCCCCCTCCTCGCGGTACTCCCGCCCGCCCCCAAAATGCGTGGAAGCTTCCGCTGAAGGTAATTATAGGAACGGGAATTCAGGAACCGGAAATTTTCGGCGAAAATAGTTTTTCGGTGAGTTTCCTTTCAGATATCCATCATCCGATCGATATCCCGCGCCAGTGTCGGCGGCCGGGTGGCGAACGATACGGCGAAGAACAGCACCAGCGAGGTGACGAAGGCGGCGAGGCCGCCGGATATGCCCCAGGGCAGGGTGAAGCCCGCCAGTTGGACAATGAAATTGATCAGCAAGGCGCTGGTGACGGCGGCGACGGCGCCGGCAGTGGTGGCTCGCTTCCAGTTCAGACCGATGGCGAGAACCGGGAACAGCGAGGCGGCGAAGGTACTCCAGCCGAATGCGCCGAGCAGGGCTACCAGCGTGGCGTCGCGATAGTACGAGAACAGTGCGAAGCCCGCGGCGACCACGGCCAGGATCACTGTGACTACTCGCGCCCAGAACAGTTCATTCTCCACCGGGCGATTGCGCACGGCGCGTGGGATGTCGTGAATGATCGCCGCCGTGCCTATGTTGAGGAATGCGTCGGAGGTGGACATGATCGCCGCGAACAGGGCGGCGAAGACGATCCCCGCCAGCAGGGGATTGGCGAACATCGCCAGGAAAGTCGAGGCGGCGTCGTCGGGTTGCGCCAGCGGTTCCGCCCCGCCGCCGACTACTACCGCACGTATCACCAGCCCGATCGAGATCCACAATAACGCCGAAACGATATAGCCAAGCAGCGACAGCGGCAGGATGCTGCGGTTGTCGGAGAGATTCTTGTTCATCATCATTTTCGTGACGATGTGTGGCTGTCCCGCCAGGCCGATGCCAAACACGAAAAACCAGCCGAGCGATGTGATGATGCCGGCGGCGCCGAAAGGCATTATCGATTCGCTGTCGTCGGCGAGAATTATCTCGCTCGCCTCGCGCAGACCGCCGTCGAATGCCTGCATTGCGGTGATCAGGATAAGGAATCCGGCGACCATCATCACCAGTCCCTGCAAGACATCGGTGTATACCGAAGCGATAACTCCGCCTGTGACGCAATAGAACACAAGCACGGTGCAAGAAAGTACCACGCAACCGAGCAGGCTGATATCGGCGAACATCTCGGTATCCGCGAGAATTGCCTGCATGACCAGGGACATCGCCAGTATCTGCGTGGCGAGATAGCCGAGTACGCCAAGTACGATGGTGACCGCCACGAGCAGACGCGCAAGTTCGCTATCGTATCGTGCGGCGATCACATCGGGAATCGACATGCAACCGCGCAATTCGGCGATCATGCGGATGCGCTTGGCGACGAGAAAAAAGCCGAGACCGAAGGCAGTGGCGGAAATCACGACCATCCAGAACGAACTGACGCCGACCGAATACACCAGTCCGGGCCCGCCGACGAAGCCGAACCCGCTCAGGGTACTTGCGAAGACCGCAAGGGAGATGACGATCGGGCCCAGGGATCGGCCGGCGATAAAGAAATCGTCTGGATTGCGTGTGCGGCCCATGCTCCATAGGCCGATCAGCACACAAATAGCCATATAAAGGACGATGGCGCCGAGGATGATCTCCTGCCGATAAGCCTCCATTCGTCTTTATTCCGGGGAATCCCCGGATTCGCGCAACAGTTCCTCGAAACGTCGTTCATCGTCTTCGCTGAGAATATAACGGCGGAATCCCGCGCTATAGATCGCGACCAGCACGACGCCGGCGAACCAGACGCCGTATACCTGCCAGGCCGTAGCCGTGGGAAAACCCAGAAACCAGCCCGTTGCGCCGGATTCGAGAAATGCCTGATGCTGGAAGTACATCTGCTGCCAGACCAGCATGTTTACCGCGAAAGCGACCGCCATCCAGCCCAGAAACGCCGGTGTGCGCTTGGCGGGACTGACGCTGAGCACACATAGCAGAATCGTGAACAGCAACACCAGACTTTGAAAGGCAAAGGCGAGGCCGCCGATTGCCTCAAGCCGGAAGCCGCCATCACCTCCGGCTTGCATGGCGGCGACCCTGTCGTGGGCCACGCCGGCGGCATTCGGTGGCGCTTCGATGAATCCGATCAGCAGTAACAGTGCCGCCATTGCCAGTACGACGGCAAATATCACGCATTCCAGGATTCGATTCACGATGTGCTTCTCAGTTAACGAGAGTGAGGGGCAGCTTAACCGGGGGTCGGTTGCGCGTAAAGCGCGGTACACGGGCGAGGCGAGTCTCGTCCCTGCGTACCGGGGGCCGGTTCCGGGTAAAGCGCGGCGCGCCACGGTTGTTCTTGACATCGGGCAAGCCACGGTCCATTTTTGTGGCCCTCAAGCCAATCCGTTGTCAATTAACTCCTGTTTCTTCGAGGTAAACAATGAACAAGACCTATTCGACCGGCCGCGCGGCCGGAATTGTACGCGCGGCGGGAGCGGCGGCCATGCTCGCATCTCTCGTTTCCGCGGTGGCGCTTGCCCAGCCGCCCCGGCCGGGCGCCGTGTATCCGGCGGCCCATGCCGGCCAGCAGCCGGTCAACAATCTGCCCAATCCTTACGAGACCCAACGTAATTTCGGCACACTGCCGGATGGCCGGAATTGGGGTTCAGTGAGTGCAGTCAATATTGATATCGACGGTGTACACGTCTGGGCCGGCGACCGTTGCGGCACAAATTCCTGCGCGACTTCCGACGTCGATCCCATCGTCAAGCTCGATCCAAACGGTCGAGTTGTGCAGGCTTTCGGCGGAGGACAGATTATCTGGCCCCACGGCATCGATGTGGACAGCGAAGGCAATGTCTGGATCGCCGACGCAAGACTGGCCAATGAAAACGAACTGGCCGAAAATCCCGACGCCGCCAATCGCGGCAGCGCGGTGCTCAAGTTCAGCCCGGAAGGCGAATTGCTGATGACCCTCGGCACGCCCGGCGAAATGGGCGATCCGCCGACGCATTTTACCGAGCCCAACGACGTGCTGGTGGCGCCGAACGGCAATATCTTTGTGGCCGAGACCCACAGCGCCCAGTTCCAGAACGAACCCGGTCCCAATGCCAAGAGCCGTATCTCGATCTTTGCCCCGGATGGGTCCTACATCAGCAGCTTTGGCCAATGGGGCTTCGAGGACGGCGAGTTCCGTGCGCCGCATTCGCTGGCGATGGACTCCCAGGGCCGCCTGTTCGTGGCGGACCGCGGCAACAACCGCATCCAGATCTTCACCCAGGATGGCGAGCATCTGGATACCTGGTATCAGTTCAGCCGCATCAGCGGGCTGTTCATTGATCGCAGCAACGACATGTTGTACGCGATAGATTCCGAGTCCGACCCGAACTACAACCCCGGCGGCTGGCGCAAGGGCCTGCGGGTGGGCAATGCGCGCAACGGCGAAGTACTGTATTTCGTACCCGAGCATATTTCCGAGCGCAACTCGGGCATGGGCGGAACCGGCTCCATGGGTGAAGGCGTCACTGTCGACAGCGCCGGCAACGTCTATGCCGGCGAAGTCGGCCCGATCCAGGGCATGACCAGATTCGTACCCCGGCTGCGGCCTTGATCTTCGGCGGGCGCCGGCAAGTCACCGGCGCCCGCTGATTAATTTTCTTTCGGACCGCCGCGGTTTTGGCTTACTTCCAGGCGACGCTGGGAATCTTCGCCTTCATCGGCATCGCCATCGCCTTGAGCGAACAGCGGCGGCTGCCGGGCTGGAGGCTTGTCGCGGGCGGTCTGGCACTGCAATTCCTGTTTGCCCTGCTCGTTTTTCGGCTGGAGGTCGTGCAGGGGGCGCTGCGTGGCATCAATCAACTGGTGCAGGCGATTACCGCGGCGGTCGAAACGGGCACTTCCTTCGTTTTCGGCTATCTCGGCGGCGACCCCGCCAACGTGGACTATCCCTTCGAATTAAGTGACGGCAACGCCACGGTAATCCTGGCTTTTCGTATCTTGCCGCTGATTCTGTTTGTCACTGCTTTTTCCGCCGTGCTCTGGCACTTGCGTATTCTGCCCGTGCTGGTGCGCGCATTCTCATTCGTTTTGCGTCGCAGTCTCGGTGTCGGTGGCGCCGTGGGACTTTCTGCTGCCGCAAATGTCTTCATGGGCATGGTGGAATCGCCGGCGCTCATCCGTCCCTGTCTGCGCTCACTCACCCGCAGTGAGCTTTTCATAGTTATGACCTGCGGCATGGCGACCGTCGCCGGCAGCGTACTCGTGCTGTACTCGGTGGTGTTGCAGGATGTGCTCGACAATGCTCTCGGCCATGTGCTGACCGCTTCGGTGATCAGCGCTCCCGCAGCCATCATGCTGGCGGCGATCATGGTGCCGGAAACCGGCAGGAGCAATGCCGACGAAGTCGAACTGCGCAGCAATTATCAGAGTGTCATGGACGCCATTACCAAGGGCGCCGGCGACGGCCTGCGGCTGATGCTCAATGTGGCCGCAATGTTGATCGTGCTGATCGCTCTCGTGGCGCTGATCAACGGCCTGCTGGCGCTGCTGCCCCAGGTCGGCGGGCAGGATATCAGCCTGCAGGGCGTTTTCGGTTGGGTGTTCGCGCCGCTGGTGTGGCTGATGGGGATACCCTGGAGTGAAGCGCCCCTGGCGGGCAGCCTCATGGGGACGAAGACCGTCCTGAATGAACTGCTCGCCTATCTCGCGCTCGCGGAACTGCCCGCGGGTGCACTAAGCGAGCGCTCGACCGTTATTCTCACTTACGCGCTTTGCGGCTTCGCCAATTTCGGCAGCCTCGGCATCATGATCGCGGGGCTGAGCGGCATGTGTCCGGAACGTTCCGAGGAAGTCGTTGGACTTGCCATGAAGACTCTGGTATCCGGCACCCTGGCGACCTGCATGACCGGAGCCATTGCCGGAATGCTCGCCTGAGCGCCCATTTAGACCCGGTTCAGTCGCGCGCCTCCGCGCTCGCGTCGCGAGTCTCCTTGAACTCGTTGCCTTCGAACCATTCGGGCCAGTTCGATTCGTTCGCCAGCCGGTTGCCGATCTCGAAATACAGCAAAACGTCTTCCGCGGCCCCTGTCAGATCCCAGTTCGGATCGTATTCGTCGCCGGGAGCGTGATAGCGGTTGGCGACGTAGTCCTCGCTTTGCTCCACGCCCCAGTCGTTGCCGTTCGCCCGACTGTCTGTGCCGCCTTCAGCGTACAACGAGGGCACTCCGGCCCGGGCGAAATTGAAATGATCCGAGCGGTAGTAGAAGCCTCGTTCCGGCGTCGGTTCCGGGACGATTACCCGGTCCTGTGAAACGACGGAGTCGGCAAGATAGTCTTCAAGTTCGCTGCTGCCATGGCCGATGACGACGATGTCGCGCACCCGGCCCCAGGTGTTCATGGCGTCCATGTTGATGTTCGCCACGGTAGTTTCTATCGGATAGACCGGATTCTCCACGTACCATTGAGAGCCGAGCAACCCGGATTCTTCGGCCGTGACGGCAAGAAAGATCACGGTGCGTTCGGGCGGCGCTGGCTGTTCCAGGTGCATGCCGGCCAGGGCAAGCAGGGCGGCGGTGCCGGTGGCGTTATCGACGGCGCCGTTCCAGATGTTGTCGCCTTCCATGTCGGCTACGATGCCGAGATGGTCCCAATGGGCCGTGTAAATTATGGTCTCTTCCGGGCGCGTCGAGCCGGGAATCGCGGCGATGACATTCTGCGAACTCGAGCCTCGCACCGCGGTTTCGACCGACATCGAAGCGCGGATGTCACCAAGCGGAACGGCGCTGAAACCGGGCTCGGCCGCTTGCCCTTTCAGCTCCTGGTAGTCCATTCCCGCCGCGGCGAATAATGCTTCCGTGGTCTCCAGCGTGAGCCAGCCTTCGACCGGGGCGAGATGGGCATTGTCGTTTTCCGCCGCCAGCGTGATCTGCGGGCCGGACCAGCTATTGTCGACCACGTCCCAGCCGTAGCCGGCGGGGCCGGTCTCATGCACGATCAGAATGCCGGCGGCGCCCTGGCGCGCGGCTTCCTCGAACTTGTAGACCCAGCGTCCGTAGTAAGTCATTGCGTTGCCGTTAAACAAGTTCGGGTCCTGGGTGGCATAACCCGGGTCGTTCACCAGTACGATGACAGTCTTGCCTTCGGCATCGACGTTCGCGTAGTCGTTCCAGCCGCGTTCCGGGGCGACGATTCCGTAGCCGACGAAAACCACTTCGCTGTTTTCCACCACGATGGGCGAGACATGGCGGCGGCTGCCGATCACCATTTCGGTCTTGTACGCGGGGCTGGCGTCGAAGCTGCCGCCAAATTGCAGCACAGGGTCCGAAGTGGTTGTAATCTCGGCCACGTCAACCTGTTGCGTATAGGAATCGCCATTGCCCGGCCCAGCGCTGAGAGCGCTGAATTGCTCTGTCAGATAGTCGATGGTGAGTTGTCCGCCGCGAGTCGCGGGAGCGCGGCCTTCGAACTCATCGGAAGCCAGAACCGCGGTGTGTTCGTGCAGAACCCCGGCGACCGCGTCGCGGGGGCTTACCGGCTCGGGAGTAGGCGCGCTTTCCACTATCGGAACGCTGTCGGTGGCGGAATCGCCGCAGGCGGCAAGAATAAGGGAGACGCCGATGATTCCCGGCAGGGGGTATTTCATGTTGACCTCGATACGCAAACGCCAAAGAGGAAAGCATACCGGGAGCGCGACTTGCGCGAAAGCGGCTATTGGCGTCGCTGATCGTTGTCGGGTTCGGAATTTCTCGGCGGCAGATCGCGGCCGCGCGGCCCGTCGCGGCCGGCGCGGTCCCGGCCGCCGCGCCTGACGAATTCGGTCGCGGCCTGTCGTTCTTCCGGGGTCAGCAGTTCAAGTAATTCAGTAGTCCGTTCGTGGGACAGCGCCTGGTAGTCCATGCTGAGTTCGCGCAATTGAGCGAACGCGTCTTCGAGCGCTTCCTGATCGAAAGAATCGCCGCCGATGAGTTCGTTCACACGGCGCTGGGCGCGGAGCATCTCGATTCGAGCCGGGCGTACCGATTCGAATCCTTCACGCGCCGCGGGCTGGAGTTCGGCGCGCCGCTCCTCGGAAAGATCCCGCAGAATCCAGCCGGTTGAAGGGGGGACCAGCGGCTGGACGTAATCGCGCGCGTTCGCCATGCGCCAGCCGATACCGCCGATCAGCAGGAGGTTCAGCGCCAGCGAAGCGAGCAGCAGGATGAGGAGCAGGTTGCGTTTATTCATTGGCTGTCTCCGCGCCAATTTCGGAATTAACTTCGGCATATTCGTAAAGTGACAGCAAATACAACTCCTGATCCCAATAGGCATAACCGGGATCCTGAGTGTCTACGCCGAAACTGAACCAGCCGGAAAGGGCGATGCCGAACACCAGCGGCAGGCAGGCTGCAAAAGTGGGCCGCCACCATGCGAGCGGGGAATTGCCGGGCGTCAGCCAGTCGATGATGCGATCCGCCAACGCACTGGTCCGGGCCGGCAACGGCTGATGCAGCACTCTTGCTTCCAGGCCGGGAATTTCCGGCGCCTCGATCTGATTGAGCAGGCTTTCCATTCTTCGCTGCGTTTGCAGCAATTCGCGCGCCTCGGCGCTTTCGCGCAGCAGGGCCTCGGCCTGCTCGCGTTCCCGCGCGGGCCAAGTGGCGCGGTCCCAGCCGCGGACATCGAGTAAATGGGTAAATTGTTCGAGATTCATGGGTTCCGCCTGTTCTGTGTCTATGCCTCTTGGGTCTGCAATGTCTTGCGCAGCGACCGCTTCGCTCTTGCCAGCAGCGATTCCAGCGCCTGTACGGATACGTCCATGATCGCGGCGGCCTCCTTGTTGGAAAATCCCTGATAGTGACATAAGGATATGGCGCTGCGCTGGGATTGCGGCAACAGCCCCAGCGCCTCGCGCAAGCGCGTCACTTCGCTGTCGGCGGCCACTTCGTCGAGCGGCCCGGCGTCCTGCACCGCTTCCTCTTCCGCCGACTCTTCCCGACGCTTGCGCAGATGATCGATGCAAAGATTGTGCGCGATGCGATGGATCCAGGTCGACAGCCGGGCCTTGGCCGGCTGCCAGCTTGCCGCCTTGATCCACACCCTGAGAAAAGTGTCCTGGGCAATGTCCTCCACGTCGCGCTGGTTGCCGAGCATGCGCCAGGCGTAATGGCTCACCGGCTTCAGGTGACGCCGGACAATCGCCTCGTACGCGGAGTTGTCGCCGGCACAGATCGCAGTCATAAGTTCTTCATCGGTCATCACTCTCAATCATAACCGTCCAGGAGTCTCAGTTCTGCTGCCCGGAATTCCGGCGGCCCGCTCCCTGCCCAGCGCGACGGAGATTGTTCGAATGAGCTTCATGTCTGGTTCCTTGCGAATTGCGTTCATCTGCTTATACGTCAAGCCTCCGGATTCCCGTCGCCTGCAAACTCCGCAATTGATCCTTTGGAGGACCCCATTAGTCGGTGTACACTAATCACCTTTCGCCCGAAAAAAATGAGGATTACGAATGACGATTCATTCCTTGTGCAACCGTCGGCTGGCGGCACTGTTGTTCCTGATATCGCTGGCGCCATTCGCCGGCGCCGCCGAATACGTCATGGATCCGGACTGGCCGAAGCCGCTGCCGGAAGATATCGAATGGGGGCAGGTGCCCAATGTCACCATCGACCATGAAGGCTATATCTACGCCTTCCACCGTTCCGAGCCGCCGGTGCTGAAATTCGATCCGGAAGGCAACCTGGTGGACACCTGGGGCAGCGAATGGGTCGAACTGCCGCACGGTTTCCGCGCGACTCCGGACGGAAATATCTGGGCAACGGATTTTCAGCGCCAACTGGGCAACACAATTTCCCTGTTCGACACCCATGGCAACTTGCTCAAGCGCCTCGGAGCCGCCGGATTCACCGGCACGGGCCCAAATACTTTTGACGGGCCCGCGGATGTGGTACAGGCCGAAAACGGCGACTTCTTCGTCGCTGACGGCCATTGGAACAATCGCATCGTGAAATTCGACAAACAGGGCCGCTACCTCATGGAATGGGGCAAGCGGGGCTCGGGCCAGGGCGAGTTCAACCTGCCCCATACGCTGGCAATCGACCAGCGCGGACGCCTGCTTGTCGGCGACCGCGGCAACGAGCGAATCCAGATCTTCGACCAGGAAGGCAACTACATCACCGAGTGGGACCAGTTCGGCTGGCCGAGCGGAATATTCATCGATCAGAACGACATTCTGTACGTGGCCGATTACCAGAGCCTGAGAGGCGTAACCTACGGCAGCGCCGAGACCGGCGAGGTCATGGGCTTCATTGAAGGCTCCGAACCGGAGGGTATCGTGGTCGACGCCGACGGCAATGTTTACACCGGTGAAGTGACCGGTGGAGAGGGCGGCGACGGCATGATAATTCGCAAGTTCATCCGGCAATAATATTTCCGCCGGAAGGGCTTGCCATAAGTGGCGATGCGCGTATAATGCGTCGCCTTGCCCGGACATATGCGCCGGGCACGGGTTTGAAAATCGTTCTGTAAAAAGTGGGTCAAGCAATAGAGGTGGGTGCTTGCCGTGCGGATCCGGTCACTGAAACCGGATCGTTCCGCGTCAGCGGAATTGTCCGCAAGGTAGGCAACTGCGTTAAATTTATTCGAGTCGGCGTGATCTTTCGTTCCTTCCAGGAGCGAGAGGCCGGAGCAAATGAAAATCATTCAGTTGTCTGATACCTGTTCACAGGTATTTGAGACGTTCTTTGAACGTTTCTGCAAGTTATAAACTGAAGAGTTTGATCATGGCTCAGATTGAACGCTGGCGGCAGGCTTCAGACATGCAAGTCGAGCGGAAACGACAAAGGTTTACCTTTGGGCGTCGAGCGGCGAACGGGTGAGTAACGCGTAGGAATCTGCCCGATAGCGGGGGATAGCCCGGGGAAACCCGGATTAATACCGCATACACCCTACGGGGGAAAGGCCGGGATCTTCGGACCGGTCGCTATCGGAGGAGCCTGCGTTGGATTAGCTTGTTGGTAGGGTAACGGCCTACCAAGGCCACGATCCATAGCTGGTCTGAGAGGATGATCAGCCACACTGGAACTGAGACACGGTCCAGACTTCTACGGGAGGCAGCAGTCGGGAATATTGGACAATGGGGGAAACCCTGATCCAGCCATGCCGCGTGTGTGAAGAAGGCCTTCGGGTTGTAAAGCACTTTCAGTAGTGAGGAAGGAACCTGGGTGAATATCCCGGGTTTTTGACGTTAGCTACAGAAGCAGCACCGGCTAACTCCGTGCCAGCAGCCGCGGTAATACGGAGGGTGCGAGCGTTAATCGGAATTACTGGGCGTAAAGCGCGCGTAGGCGGTTCGGTAAGTCGGATGTGAAAGCCCAGGGCTTAACCTTGGAACTGCATTCGATACTGCCGGACTAGAGTATGGTAGAGGGGGGTAGAATTCCACGTGTAGCGGTGAAATGCGTAGAGATGTGGAGGAATACCAGTGGCGAAGGCGGCCCCCTGGACTAATACTGACGCTGAGGTGCGAAGGCGTGGGGAGCGAACAGGATTAGATACCCTGGTAGTCCACGCGGTAAACGATGTCAACTAGCCGTTGGGGATCTTGTTATTCTTAGTGGCGCAGCTAACGCGATAAGTTGACCGCCTGGGGAGTACGGTCGCAAGATTAAAACTCAAATGAATTGACGGGGGCCCGCACAAGCGGTGGAGCATGTGGTTTAATTCGACGCAACGCGAAAAACCTTACCTGGTCTTGACATCCTCGGAACCTGCCAGAGATGGCGGGGTGCCTTCGGGAACCGAGTGACAGGTGCTGCATGGCTGTCGTCAGCTCGTGTCGTGAGATGTTGGGTTAAGTCCCGTAACGAGCGCAACCCTTGTCCTTATTTGCCAGCAATTCGGTTGGGCACTCTAGGGAGACTGCCGGTGACAAGCCGGAGGAAGGTGGGGACGACGTCAAGTCATCATGGCCCTTACGGCCAGGGCTACACACGTGCTACAATGGGGCGTACAAAGGGCTGCAAGCCTGCGAAGGTAAGCTAATCCTTAAAACGTCTCGTAGTCCGGATCGCAGTCTGCAACTCGACTGCGTGAAGTCGGAATCGCTAGTAATCGTAGATCAGCATGCTACGGTGAATACGTTCCCGGGCCTTGTACACACCGCCCGTCACACCATGGGAGTGGGTTGCAAAAGAAGTGGGTAGTCTAACTGGAGTTTACTTCAGAGGACGCTCACCACTTTGTGATTCATGACTGGGGTGAAGTCGTAACAAGGTAGCCGTAGGGGAACCTGCGGCTGGATCACCTCCTTAACGAGCAGTCCGAATCTGTCGGTAAGTGCTCACCTCTATTGCCTGATCCCTTGACAGGGACAGATTACGACGGGGCCATAGCTCAGCTGGGAGAGCGTCTGGTTTGCATCCAGAAGGTCTGCGGTTCGATCCCGCATGGCTCCACCAACTGCCCGCCGGCTGAACGCCGGCCTAGCGGTTCCCGTCGTGAAGCATTGTTCTGTAACAATTCGGTGAAAGACATGGCGTCGGTAAAGAGTACGTACGGCCGGAGACGGTCGGACGGAATCATTGCCGGCGAAATGTATGCTGTAACTTAACAAGTTGTACAAGCGCAAAAATCCGTATGAAATCGTTATGAGTCGCAAGCAGTTTTCCGCAGCGCCGGGATTGAGTTTCTGGTTATGCGGTCAAGCGACGAAGCGTGTGTGGTGGATGCCTTGGCAGCCAGAGGCGATGAAGGACGTTGTAGACTGCGATAAGCTTCGGGGAGCCGTCAAACAGGCTTTGATCCGGAGATTTCCGAATGGGGAAACCCGGCCCTTCGGGGTCATTGCACATTGAATTCATAGATGTGCAAGGCGAACGCGGTGAACTGAAACATCTAAGTAGCCGCAGGAAAAGAAATCAACCGAGATTCCCCGAGTAGTGGCGAGCGAAAGGGGAGTAGCCCTGAAGTGGTGCAGAATTTAGCGGAACAGTCTGGGAAGGCTGACGATAGAGGGTGACAGTCCCGTACGCGAAAAATTCAGCATCATGATATCGAGTAGGTCGGGACACGTGAAATCCTGACTGAACATGGGGGGACCATCCTCCAAGGCTAAATACTCCTGGCTGACCGATAGTGAACTAGTACCGTGAGGGAAAGGTGAAAAGAACCCCGGTGAGGGGAGTGAAATAGAATCTGAAACCGCATACGTACAAGCGGTCGGAGCCTGGCGCAAGCCGGGTGACGGCGTACCTTTTGTATAATGGGTCAGCGAGTTATTGCTGGTAGCAAGGTTAACCGTATAGGGGAGCCGTAGGGAAACCGAGTCTGAACAGGGCGCTCAGTTGCTGGTGATAGACCCGAAACCGGACGATCTAGCCATGGCCAGGCTGAAGGTTGAGTAACATCAACTGGAGGGCCGCACCCACCTATGTTGAAAAATGGGGGGATGAGCTGTGGCTAGGAGTGAAAGGCTAATCAAGTCCGGAGATAGCTGGTTCTCCTCGAAAGCTATTTAGGTAGCGCCTCATACATGACTGCCGGGGGTAAAGCACTGTTTCGGCTAGGGGGTCATCCCGACTTACCAAACCGATGCAAACTCTGAATACCGGCAAGTTCGAGTATGGGAGACAGACGGCGGGTGCTAACGTCCGTCGTCGAAAGGGAAACAACCCAGACCGCCAGCTAAGGTCCCTAATATCAGTTAAGTGGGAAACGATGTGGGAAGGCACAAACAGCTAGGAGGTTGGCTTAGAAGCAGCCATCCTTTAAAGAAAGCGTAATAGCTCACTAGTCGAGTCGGCCTGCGCGGAAGATGTAACGGGGCTAAACTGATAACCGAAGCTGCGGATATCGCACGTTCGCGTGCGGTATGGTAGAGGAGCGTTCTGTAAGCGGGTGAAGCCGGGTCGAGAGGCCCGGTGGACGTATCAGAAGTGCGAATGCTGACATGAGTAACGATTAGGGGGGTGAAAAGCCTCCCCGCCGAAAGATCGAGGTTTCCTGCCCAACGTTAATCGGGGCAGGGTGAGTCGGCCCCTAAGGCGAGGGCGAAAGCCGTAGTCGATGGGAAACCGGTTAAAATTCCGGTACCCGACTTTGCTGCGATGGAGGGACGGAGAAGGCTGGACCGGCACGGTGTTGGTTATCCGTGTTCAAGCGTGTAGGTAGGAAGCTTAGGGAAATCCGGGCTTCCGTTAATCTGAGGCGTGATGACGATCTTCCCGGGCAACCGGAAAGAGAAGTGGTTGAGGCCATGCTTCCAGGAAAATCTTCTAAGCACCAGGCAAAGTTGGACCGTACTTAAACCGACACAGGTGATCAGGTAGAGGATACCAAGGCGTTGAGATAACTTGGGTGAAGGAACTAGGCAAAATGGTACCGTAACTTCGGGAGAAGGTACGCTTCCTTTGGTGACCGGACTTGCTCCGTGAGCTGAGGGAAGTCGCAGTGACCAGGTGGCTGCAACTGTTTATTAAAAACACAGCACTCTGCAAACTCGAGAGAGGAAGTATAGGGTGTGACGCCTGCCCGGTGCCGGAAGGTTAATTGATGGGGTTAGCGCAAGCGAAGCTCCTGATCGAAGCCCCGGTAAACGGCGGCCGTAACTATAACGGTCCTAAGGTAGCGAAATTCCTTGTCGGGTAAGTTCCGACCTGCACGAATGGCGTAATGATGGCCACACTGTCTCCACCCAAGGCTCAGTGAAATTGAAGTTGCTGTTAAGATGCAGTGTACCCGCGGCTAGACGGAAAGACCCCGTGAACCTTTACTATAGCTTCACACTGGACTTTGACTGTACTTGTGTAGGATAGGTGGGAGACTTTGAAAGCATCGCGCCAGCGTTGCCGGAGTCGTCCTTGAAATACCACCCTGGTGCTGTTGGCGTTCTAACCCAGGTCCCTTGACGGGATCGGGGACAGTGTGTGGTGGGTAGTTTGACTGGGGCGGTCTCCTCCTAAAGAGTAACGGAGGAGCACGAAGGTACCCTAAGGGCGGTTGGAAATCGTCTGTATTGTGCAATGGCGTAAGGGTGCTTGACTGCGAGAGTGACGATTCGAGCAGGAGCGAAAGCTGGTCATAGTGATCCGGTGGTTCTGTATGGAAGGGCCATCGCTCAACGGATAAAAGGTACTCCGGGGATAACAGGCTGATACCGCCCAAGAGTTCACATCGACGGCGGTGTTTGGCACCTCGATGTCGGCTCATCACATCCTGGGGCTGAAGCAGGTCCCAAGGGTATGGCTGTTCGCCATTTAAAGTGGTACGCGAGCTGGGTTTAGAACGTCGTGAGACAGTTCGGTCCCTATCTGCCGTGGGCGCAGGAGATTTGAGAAGAGTTGCCCCTAGTACGAGAGGACCGGGGTGAACGAACCGCTGGTGTTCGGGTTGTCTCGCCAGAGGCATTGCCCGGTAGCTATGTTCGGACGGGATAACCGCTGAAGGCATCTAAGCGGGAAGCCTCCTTCAAGACTAGATCTCCCTGAGGGTCCAGACTTCGGTTTGGTCCCTCCTGAAGTGCCGTTGAAGACGACGACGTTGATAGGCCGGGTGTGTAAGCGCTGTGAAGCGTTGAGCTAACCGGTACTAATTGCACGTGAGGCTTGATCGCATAACCAGGGGTTTAACCCCGGTTGCGGAACAAGCTGCGATCGTAATGTTTCATACGGACAAGGCGCTTTGCGACTTGCCGGTTACAGCATGCTCCATGTCTCCACCGAATTGCGCCGCGCCGCCTTGCTGAAAACGCGCCGTGGCGAAAGTTTATGCCTGACGACCTTAGCGAGTGTGAACCACCTGATCCCATCCCGAACTCAGTAGTGAAACCGCTCAGCGCCGATGATAGTGTGGGGTCTCCCCATGTGAAAGTAGGTCATCGTCAGGCGCCACACAAAAGGCCCCAGCGGCATTTGCCGCTGGGGCCTTTTGTGTGGCGCCATATGACGCGGCGCCTTTGGCGCCGGTCATGGTGACTCGGGGCATCCATGCCCCACGCCCTTCGGGCGGTGCTTCGCACCGTCCAAAAATGCTTTCCTGCATTTTTGTCAGGCGCCTTGGGGCTTCGATGGGGGGTATAGTCTCTGACAGACGGAATCTATGAGGTGATGGATCGCCAGTTATTAACCAGATGCTCAGCGCTGCGCCAGGACAGCGCCTGCACGGTCAAGGTCGGGTTTCTCGCTCCGCTCGTTCCCATCACCGACGCTCCGAGTATTCCCAGATTTGGCGCCTCGTGAGCAAATCCCCAGCGGTTCACCACATTGGTCTGCGGGTTATCGCCCATGCGTGTACCACCGTAAGCATGAGTGGAAGCGCCCATGGTATTGGAGATATTGCTGCGATTGACTTCAATTGCGCCTGCTTCCCGATACCATTGCTCCATCTTTTCCTGGGTGAAGGCGGCAATCTGTAATTCGTTTTCACCGTGCCTGGCTGTAATTCTTGTAACCGGCAATCCCAGAGGATCTTTCACCACCGGGTCCAGATCAAGATAGTTGTGTGAATAGGGCAAGGTAGTCTTCTGGATGTAGGCACTGTTACTGCGGTCGGCATTTTCCATAATGAAGGCCTTCCATTGCGAACCCCAGTTCGGGGCGCGATCAAAGGTACTCATACTTGCAGCGGAAATGGGCCTTCTATCCGTGTGTACCCAAAGATTTCCGCCACCGATAAAATCCAGTTCCGAGTGATCGAAATTATCGTCCGCCCATTCGTCTACCGCCACTCCCTGGGCAGGTAATCCATACCAGTTATTCAGATTTCCGGGGAACAGCGCCTGTACTCCGGCGCCCTGGTGATGGCTGAGATAATGCCTGCCTACCTGCCCGCTGTGATTGGCAAGACCGGCAGGGAACGCGCTGGATTTCGACAGCAATAGCAGTCGCGTATTTTCGTAGGCATAACTGGACAGCAGCACAACATCAGCAGGCTGGAAATAAACTTCATTGCCGCGAACATATTCTACGCCGGTGACTTTCCCACCGCTGTTACTGACTATTTTCGTAACCTGGGCATGGGTTACGATTTCGAGGTTGCCGGTTTCCATGGCTTTGGGAATGGTGGTAAACGCCGTGGAACTCTTGGCGCGGACATGGCAACCGCCCTTGTTGCAAAAGCCGTGATACAGGCAGGCGGACCGACCATCGTAAGCCTCGGTGGTGATAGCGGCGGGCCCCTGAAAGGGATTCATGCCCAACCGTCTCGCTGCGTCGGACATCAACTCGGTGAACATGGAGCCACGCAGTGGAGGCATGGGGTATTCGCGTGCGCGCGCACCTTCGAATATGTTGCCTGTCGCATTCAGTGCGCCATTGATATTGCCTGCCTTGCCCGATACGCCGACGGCATATTCGACCTTGTCGTAGTAGTTTTCCAACTCCTCCAGCCCGAACGGCCAGTCTTCCACGGTGGAATTGGCGGGAATTCTTGCCGCGCCATAGCGGCGCGTGGTCTCACTCACAACCTTGAAGTCCCAGGGATTCAGGCGCCAGCTTTGCGCCCAGTAATGCATGGTGGTTCCGCCGACGGCGTTCATCATCGGATGACCACCCTGTCTGGCGGTTGTGTTGTCGTGAGTGCGCACAGTAGGCGCTTCCCTGGCAGCTTTCTGAACCGCCTGCGGCCAGTTGCGGAGATTGTTACGCAACTCATCCGGGGCAAAATCCCGTGAACCAAGCCAGCCTCCGGCTTCCAGCCCGATTACTTTCAGTCCCGCCTGCGTGAGAGGCAATACCGCCACCCCGCCGGCAGCGCCGAGCCCCACCACAACCACATCAGTCCCCGGCAAATCAGTTGCCACGACCTGCACCTCCGGTTCTGCCCGCCTGCGTCTTGGTAAAACTCTGTGAGTCGTAGGCTGACTGGTGATTGGGCGCCAGATTTTCACCCTGGGCCACTTCACTTTCAGACACGGTCAGGCGTACGCCCGGATAACCCAACATGTCCCAGCCGACGAAATTGCGATTGCCCCCGTAGTAAGGGTCACTGAAGGTTCCTTGTATGGTGTGACTTCTCACCATGGAAAAGAACCCCGCGCCACTGGGGTTGAAGCCGGGAATTTCATCATTTTGCACGGCGGTAAGGATGGCATCCTGTTGCTCGGCGCCGAGCCTGTGAAAATCAAGGCCGTGAGTCTGCAACGCATGTTCATTGAGCAGGGTCAGGCCAACGGCATAAAGTGAGCGTGACGAGGCGTGGTCGGAAGCCAGAGATCGATCGATATAGTGGGCGGCGCGCGCTTCCCTGGCTCCAGGTCCCGCAGCATCCGATGGCAGAATCCGATCTACCATCGCCTCAAGCGTATCGGCCTCGGCGGAACTGAGAGTTTCCAGCGCTTCCCTGACTGGTGAAGACTGATTTCCCGGGCTGCTTTCTGCGGCGATTACATGAGTTGCCGAACCAGCGCCTGCGACTATCGTGCCCAGTAATCCGGCACTCTTGAGTAAATTTCGACGCGAGGGGATTGCGGGATCGTCTTTGTCGTTACTGGCCATAATCCTCCCCAACAGCAGCGCGGTTACCGACGATCCGGGGCCAGCCGGGGCTGTCTCCAGCATCGAAACTCAGAGCGAAGCAGCGTAGCAAATCTGTTTTGGGGTGTAAATTTGGCTGGACACGCTTCGTAAGCTTCCCCATTTGTGACACGGGCTGAAACTGAAGTGTTCCGGCAGGATTGCAGGTGGACAGATGACGGACTTAAAATGCGCCTTGTAGAAAGGGTGGGGCCGAGGTCAATCGATCACCCGGAAACGACTTGATGTCATGCGCGGGAATTATGCAACCTGGAAAGTCGATAGTGGGTTCGCTGCTGTTGTTGAGCGCCTGTTTTTACTCGGCACAGCTCGCGGCCCAACATTCTCACGGCGTACTCTCGCCTTCGGTGACTTTTCCGCAGGACGATTCAGTGCTGCGGGATGCCCCCCGGATGATAACCATGAGTTTTCGGGTAGATGTGAGGCTACTGAAACTGGCGCTATACACGGATGACGGACAGTGGATAAACCTCGGATTTGCATACGACCCTGGGCGAGTGGACCATAATTTCGTGTTACCGATTCCCCTTGAGTTGCCTGACGCGAATTATTTTGTTGCCGAATGGTCCGTGGTAGACGAGCGGCAGCGATTTTTCCAGGGCAACTTCAAGTTTTCGTTTGGAGCCGGCGCACTACCGCCGTCTGAAATCATCGAAGCGTCATACGGCAGCACGGAAAATGAAAACCTGCCGGATACGGGCGCCTATGTACAACAGAATCCCTAGTTTGATCCCGTGCTGTTCCCATGGCGGCGTAGACATTCGACATCGGCCAGGCGCCAAGCAATGCAGTGCAGGCCAGGGTATAAAACAGCGTATTCAGTTTGACCATAGTCTTGCCCTCGCGCTTATCGGTTGATTCCGAACTCTTCCTCCAGTTCCAGCAGGCGAGCGCCGGCGAGGGTGCCGGGCATCGAATAATTGCCTTCATGGCAGGCGTACTCGTATACCTGGTCCTCGGTGGCGTAGAAGCTCAGTTCCGCTGTCCAAGGTTGCAGGTATATATTGCTGTCTTCCACGGTGAAGCGGTAAAAAATTTCGTTATCCGCGTAGCGGCTGAAGCGCTCGATTATCCTGCCTTCCCTGGTAATCGGAACTGAACTCTGGCTCAACTGCAAGGGATGGATGTTTACGGTCTCGACCACGAGTTCGCCGTTCTCATACCAGCCGACTGAATCCCCGAACCATTGTTCGTGCACGAGCGGTCGGCGGCTGGAGCGTGCTTCTTCCGCCGAGTCGAAGATCGGAATGATGCGGGCGTCGTGCACCATCTCCACGAGGATCATGACGTAATCGTCGGTCTGCACGAACTGGTAAGTGTTGTTGTAAAGCGCGCCCATCATGCCGGGGCCGGCCTTGTTGCCGAAACCGATCAGACAACGCTCGGCGTTGGGAATGGCCTCGGGCCCGCGAGTGTCGCCGATGCCCGTTGCGTAGCGTGAGCCGAAATTGCGCCTTTCGAAATCGTATTGCGAGTCTTCCCGGCGCGGAACCCGGCCGCTCGGCGGGTCGACGACATAGGAAGTTCGATATTCGCCTTTGATCATGGCGAGATTGGAGCCCGTGTCGACCCAGAAATTGTTATATGCCCGGACGCCGAAATCCGCGCCACCTTCTTCCGGCAGATTGTTGACGCCGTCGCCTTCGTCGAATCCGCCCTCGATTCCCCCGATGGGCGTCCGCGCCGCAATAATGCGCGCCTCTTCAGGCGGCACCACGAGCGATTCGACGCCCTCCGGGCGATTCAGGTTGGTCAGCGAGGCATTGGACCAGATTCCTTCAAGGTCGGGCCGCTCGGCGTCCTGGGCCATTATCGGACTGATCAGCAATGTGCCGAACAGCACGACTGCAGGCTGGATCAGCCGCCTCAGGGCCGGTAAATTTTCGAATGATTCAGGGAAAAGAGTCATAGTGGCTACCAGATAATCCGCTTGGACAAATCTTAAACTACCGGGAGCCCGACTGCGCAACAGTTACGATCAATCCGGGCTCATCCGGCGATTGTAGCGTATCTCAAGAATTGCTATACGATTATTGATATTGTTCAAGCATGCGGATACGCAGACTGATTTCCAACACCCTGGTCGGAACCGGCGCCGGAACCCTGCTGGCCGGCGTGGCTTTCGGACAGGAACCCCAGGTGGAGGAAATTCTGGTGGAAGGCGTTCAGCGGCGCGACGGCTATCTCCAGGATGAAAACAGCATCGGCAAGCTTACGGAATCCCTGCTCGACACTCCCCAATCCGTCACCACGCTTTCGTCCCGGATGATGCGGGATCGCAACGTCATGAGCCTGGACGAGGCCCTGCGCAACGTACCGGGCATCACGCTCGGCGCCGGCGAATTCAGTTGGCAGGGAAATAATCCATCGGTGCGGGGATTTTCCTCCCGCAATGACTTGTTTCTCGACGGAATGCGCGACACGGGCAACTATTCGCGGGACCCGTTCAACATGGAAGCGGTGCAGGTGTTGCTGGGACCGTCCTCCGTTGTTTTCGGCCGCGGCTCGACCGGAGGCGTGATCAATCAGAGCACAAGGAAGCCGCTGCAGGAGGAACTGCGGAGTTTGCATGTCAACATGGGCAATGCCGGTATTCGCCGAATCACGGCGGATCTGAATCAACCGCTCGATGCGGCGGAAAATTCGGCATTTCGCGTCAATGTTCTCGCCCATCAGGCAGACGCGCCGGGCAGGGATGTCGCCGAAGCGCAACGGTTCGGACTTGCGCCGAGTCTCAGTCTCGAGTTGGGGAGCGCCACGAGACTGACGCTCAGCTACTTGCATCTGGACAGCGAGAGCACTCCTGATTATGGATTTCCCTGGATCGAGGGCCGGCCCCCGAAAGTGGACAGGGAAAACTTCTACGGGTTCGCATCAGACTTTCTGGACACACAGGCGGACGTGGCCTCGGCGGTTCTCGATCGCAGGATCAATCCCGCCGTCTCCCTCAACGCGCAGGTGCGCTATGCCGGCTACGAAAGAAAGAGCAGAATTACCGAGCCCCAGGTGGACGCGCTCGTATCGCTTGGCGACGACCCGGATGGCGTCATCGTGCACCGGATGATTTTCAGCGGAGAAAGCAGGGAAGAGATGT
This sequence comes from Pseudomonadales bacterium, assembly GCA_963666325.1. Lineage (GTDB taxonomy): Bacteria > Pseudomonadota > Gammaproteobacteria > Pseudomonadales > Pseudohongiellaceae > UBA9145. The sequence continues at coordinate 1,929,034 of OY762706.1, read as the reverse complement.
TGCAGGGCCAACTCAACCTGCAGGCGGACTTCAGCACCGGCACCATCAATCATACGCTTGTCGCCGGCGTGGAAATGTCCAGCGAGACCTCCAACCCCGCTTTCGGCTTCGCAGCGCAAACGCCGTTCTTCGATTACGGGCTGCCGGTTCCGACCACGCGCCTGGGCGATCCCGGCGGATTCTTCGACGGACCCACCGCCCGCAGGCTGCAGGCGGAAACGACGAGCGACACGCTGGCGGTTTATGTACTGGATACTTTTCAGTTCAATGAGCGATGGAGTCTCAGCGCCGGAATCCGCAGGGATCGATTTGACACCGATTATTTCGAACGACGATTCGATGTGAACGGCGCGTTGACCGGCAACTCCGGTTTTCCGGCCAGGGATATCGAAACCAGCTATCGCTCGGCGCTGATCTACAAGCCGGCCGCGGCGGGCACGGTGTATCTGGGCTGGGGCACCTCGTTCAATCCCTCGGCGGAGTCGGTTTCCTTCGTCAGCAGCGGCCGGGGGTTGACCACGGGTAATGTGAGCCTGGAGCCCGAAGAAAGCGAAAGCCTCGAATTGGGCCTGAAATGGAGTTTGTTCAACGGGCGGATGGCGGCAGACACCGCGCTTTTCCGCATCGACAAGACCAATGCTCGTGTGCCCGATCCTTTCAATCCAGGATTCAATACGCTGGCAGGCGAACAGCGGATACAGGGTATTTCCTTCAATCTGACTGGAAATATCAGCGACAGCCTGGAATTGATGGCCGGTTACACCCGGCTGAATGACCAACAACTGAACAGGCTGACCGGGACAACCGGCAGAATCGACAATGTTGCCCCCGATACCTTCTCGATCTGGATGAACTGGATCGCGAGCAACCGCTTCGATCTGGGCGCCGGCGCCCGTTACGTCGATGAGCGGGTGGTCGGCAACAGCAAGCGGGTCGACGACTACTGGGCTTTTGACGCGATGGCGGAATACGCATACAGCGACAGTCTCCGATTCAAGTTGAACTTGACGAATCTCACCGATGAAGTGTATTTCGACCAATTGCATCCCTGGCATGTCATACCGGGCCCAGGACTAACCGCGGTTTTCGCGATCAATCTCGACTACTGACCGAAACAGACTATTCGCAAACCCGATGCTGATTCAGCTCAAACAGGTTCTCGATCCGGCAACAGTGGAAACATTCCGCGACGTTCTCGATCGGGCGGACTGGTCCGACGGACGCGGCAGCGCCGGCTACCTGTCGCAGGCGGTCAAGCGCAATCGCCAGCTTCCGGACGATCATCCGCTGGCTAGAGAACTCGGCGAGAAGATCGTCAGAATTCTCGATGGCAACGAGCAATTCGCCGCCGCGGCCTTGCCCGCCAGGATGGCGCCCCCGCTGTTCAATTGTTACGAGGAAGACAATCGCTACGGCCGCCACGTGGACGGCGCGATCCGACCGGTTTTGGGGACGCCGCATCGGGTTCGCACCGACATTTCAGCAACCTTGTTTCTGTCCGGCCCGGACAGCTACAACGGAGGAGAACTGGTTATAGAAGATACCTATGGCCCGGTCGAAGTGAAGCTGCCGGCCGGAGACATGGTCTTGTATCCCGGTTCCAGCGTGCATGCGGTAAGGCCGGTCACATCGGGCCGGCGACTGGCGGCGTTTTTCTGGGTTCAGAGCATGGTCCGCGGCGACCGGCAAAGATCGATTCTGTACGAACTGGACAAGGCGATACAGAAAATCGCCACGGACTCCCCGGAACAGGCAGCGCTCGTCGACCTGGCCGGCGTCTACCACAACTTGCTCAGGCAATGGGCGGAGCCTTGAGCGCCATACGAACCTGCACCAACTCAGAATGTCCAGATCGCGCCTTGATCCTCCTCGGAGCTTTCAGAGCCGTTCCAGAAACTCGAGCAGCAGGCGGCTGGTTTCCTCCGCTTGCTCCTGTTGCACCCAGTGGCCGGCGCTTTCGACCAGATGCACGGCTCGCATGTCGGTGCAAACGGTTTCCTGCATCCTTTCGAAATTGCCCGGGCTTTGGTAGGCGCCCCAGTCGCTGGCGCCACTGATGAACATGCTGGGCTGGTCTATGGTCTTGCCGGCGTAAAGCTGGGTTTCCGCGGCGCCGATGCCGGTCGCGCCCATGCGGTAACTGTTGAGTCCGCCCTGGAATCCCGTGCGGCCGAATTCTTCGGCGTATACCGCCAGTTCCGCATTCGTCAGCCAGTCGTTGGCCGCGACCTGCTCCGGCGCGGGCATATGTTGCGCTACGGTTTCCGCCATGCCCTCGGCGAGATCCATAATGTAATAAGTCGGCATCTTGGCCCACTCCTCGGCTGTCCTGGCCGCAAGTCGATATGGCTGGTTCTGATCCCAGTCAGCGCTCTTGTGGTGGTAGTAGGCGCGGATGAAGTTGCTCAGGCCCTGTTCTGCGAGCCACATGTTCCCGTTTGCTTCCCGAGTGGTGTAATAGCGCTGGTAGTGCTTGCGGGGCCGGGGCAGGTTCGCCAGATTTTCGTAGATGCCCGGGCCTTCCGGAGGCGCCGGCGGCGGGTTGTCGATCGTATCGAAGGGTATCGTGGGGACGCCGCCGAAAGGCGCGCTCATCATTACCACGGCGCGGAATATGTCGGGCCGGGTCAAGGCGCACCAGCCCGCCAGGGGCGAGCCGAAATCATGCCCGATGACACAGGCTACATGGTCGTGCCCATAGGCGTAGATCAGCCCGATCACGTCCCGCACCTTGTTGAGCATGCGAAAGGGCGCGAGATCGGTATCGTAATCGCTGCTCCAGCCGGTGGTGCGGCCATAACCCCGCAGGTCGGGCACGATCACGTGATAGCCCGCGTCGGCCAGTGGCTTCATCACATTGCGCCAACTGTAGGCCAGTTCCGGGAAACCGTGCAGCAAGACCAGCGCCGGCCGATCCGGAGTCTCGTATCCTGCCTCCAGCACGTGCATGCGCAGGCCGTTGACGCCTTCGACGAAGCGCGACCGAACGCCTTCGGGCAGCCAGGAGTCGGGGTAGGGGCCGATTCCCGGGTTAACGGTATCGGGAATCGAAACCTGCGCGGCAAGGCGGCCTGGCAAAGTCAGTGTCGAACCGGCGATGGCCGTGAATTGCAGAAATCTGCGGCGGGAATGCTGATTCATGTCCTGTGCTCTTGTCGTCGATGGCTTCGCGCTATACTTTTATGCAATCCGGTGCTTCGCATGACAGCTTCACGATTATCGCACCCTGGCGTAATCAACCAGGAGGATACATGATGAAGTGAATCATTCGCAGCATTCAATTGCTATCGGAGTGAAATGAACAGGCGGCGCCAATGAAGTCGAAATTTCTGATCGCGATCTGCATGCTTGGATTCTTCATCGCTGCCGGCGGCGCGAATGCCGCCGAGCAGCAGACTGAGCCGTATGCGGTAAACCTGGAAGAACTCGAATGGGGGCCGCCCGCAGGCGGTAACGGCTCCCCGCTCGGCCTCCGCACAGCCCGCCAGGGTGTGGATCCGGTCACCGGCGGCGTCACCTACTACGCCATGTTCCCCGCCGGAACCCATTTCGATCTGCACTGGCATACGCATGACGAATTCGTTGTGGTCGTGAGCGGGTCGGTCGTGATTGAACTCGGCGAAGAAACGCATGAATTGCACGCGGGCGCCTACATCGTGATTCCAGGCGGCATGAATCATTCCTGGGACGTGCCCGACTCCGGAGAGGTCATTATTCTGGTGCGGCGGGCCGGCCCCGCGGACTTCAACTACGTCGCGCAATAAAGTTCGGCGGTGTCTTTGGCCGTAATTGTTTCAAATCGTGTTGAAGCGTTCCCGATTCTTGCTTGTAAATGGCAGATTGCTTATTCTTCCCTGCTGTTTCGGCCCCGCCCGTACTGCGACAGAAATTCGGAGAACCCCGTATGAGAAGAGCAAAGCGTTTGATTTCGTCTTTCGCCGCGGGCGCCTGCGTCCTCGCCACCATACCAGCGGCCATGAGCCAGTCGGGTACGGATGTCTACGCGGGCGACTGGCCGGATCACCACGGCAACAAGCTGGCCCAGCGCTATTCGCCACTCGACCAGATCAATGCGGACAACGTCGGTTCGCTGCAGATCGCCTGGCGCTATTCGACCGCGAACCTCGGCCCCCAGCCCGAATTCAACGCCACTTTCACGCCGCTCGAAGTCGACGGCGTCATGTACACCTCCATGGGTTCGACGCGCAATGTCGCCGCCCTCGACGCCACCAACGGGCAACTGCTTTGGCTGTGGCGCCCCCAGGAAGGCGAAAGATTCGACGCTGCCCCGCGCAAGGGTTCGGGCCGCGGGGTTTCCTGGTACCGTTTCGGCGACGAGCGGCGGATCCTTACCGTCACGCCGGGCTTTTTCCTTGTTTCCCTCGATGCCGAAACCGGCTTGCCCGACCCGAATTTCGGCGACAACGGCCGGGTCGACATGCACGAGGGCCTGCGTCTCGGCGAGGGTCGCGAGGACATCGACATCGGTTCCTCCATGCCGCCTTTCGTCATGAACGACGTGATTGTGGTCGGTCCGGCGCATCGCGTTTCCATGCGGCCGCCTTCGAAATACAACGTCAAGGGCGACGTGCGGGGCTTTCACGCGCAGACCGGCGAGTTGCTCTGGACTTTCCACGTCATTCCCGAGCCCGGTGAAATCGGCATCGAAACCTGGTTCGACGATGGCGCCCGAATTTCCGGCAATGGCGGAGTCTGGGCGACCATGTCCGGAGACCCGGAACTGGGACACGTCTATCTGCCCACCGAATCCGCGACCGGCGACCGCTTCGGCGCCGACCGGCCGGGCGACAATCTGTTCACCAACAGCGTTGTCGCGCTCGATATCCAGACCGGCGAGCGTCAATGGCATTATCAGTTGATCCACCACGACATCTGGGACTGGGATAATCCCTCCGCGGCGGTATTGGCCGACTTGCCCAACGGCCGCAAGATTCTCGCCCAGGTCACCAAACAGTCTTTCGTCTACACCTTCGACCGGGAGACCGGTGAGCCGATCTGGCCCATCGAAGAGTTGCCCGTCCCTGCCGGCGATGTGCCCCGTGAGTGGTATTCGCCGACACAGCCTTTTCCGACCCGTCCCCCGGCGGTTGACCGGCAGGGCTTCACCGAAGACGACCTGATCGACTTCACTCCCGAGCTTCGCGCCGAGGCCCTGGCGTCTCTTGAAGGATTTCGCCTCAGTCCAAACTTGTATTCCCCACCTTCCGAGGCGGAAGCGGCCGACGGCACGAGAGGCACATTGAGTCTGCCTTCGGCAACCGGCGGTCCCAACTGGGAAGCGAGTGTACTGGACCCGGAAACTGGTTATTTGTACGTGCCTTCCCGCACCGTGCTCTCGGTGTTGTCGGTGGAAAAGGATCCGAATTCCGATGTCGATTTCAGCATGGCCTTCGGCGTTCGCGTGCCGCGGGTTCAGGGTCTGCCGATCGTGCAGCCGCCTTATGGGCGGATCACGGCGCTCGACATGAATGCCGGCGAAATGCTCTGGCAGATCGCCAATGCCGATACGCCGGATAACATCGCCAACAATCCGGCGCTGGAAGGCGTTGACGTGCCGCGCACCGGCGTCGAGACCAAGTCGGGGCTGCTGGTGACCAAAACATTGCTGTTTGCCGGCGAAGGCGTCAGCGGCGGCAACACATTCCGCGCCCACGACAAGGCAACCGGCGAAATTCTGTTCGAATTGGAACTGCCGGCGACCCAGACCGGGGTGCCGATGACTTATGAACACGACGGCAAGCAGTACATTGCGATGGTCGTCAGCGGCGGCGGCACGCCTGCCGAAATCGTGGCCTACGCGCTGCCATAAGCGCCTGGAGGAGAAACGATATGCGTAATTTTTACTATGCGGCGCTGGCGCCGCTGCTATTGCTGATCGGCCTGCCCGCTTTCGCCCAGACCTGGGTGATCGACAAGGAGCAATCCAAGGTCGTCTTCCACTATTCCTATACCGGCGACCCCTACCAGGGCGAGTTCAGGAATGTCGATGCCGTGTTCGATATCGATCCGATGAATCCTGGATCGTGCAATTTCACGGTGACGATTCCCATCGGCGAAATCTGGCTCGATTCTCCCGAGGCAGTGGACTACCTGCTCGATGTGGAACTGTTCGACGTCGACCAGTTTCCCACCGCCAGCTTCGAAGCCGTGGAATGCCGATTGCGGTCGATGGATTCCTTCACTTCCAGCGGCAGCTTGACGATCCGCAACGTGACCCGGCCCATGAGCTTTCCGTTCACCCTCAGCGTCGAGAACAACGACGGTGTGATCGGCTTTCGCCTCAAGAGCAATGTGACGATCAGGCGGCTCGAATACGGCGTCGGTCAGGGGTACTGGGCGAGCACCGCGGAAATTCCCAACGACATCGGCATCGAAGTCGATGTGTTGGCGATCCGCCAGTGAGCCAGACCATCCGAGAACCTTCCCAACGAATACAGACAGGTTGATTATGATTTCCTTTTTGCCCCAAGCTCTCGGCCGCTGCCTGATGGCAATCGCCGGCACAGTTCTTCTCACTGCCTGCGACCGGATCATGACACCGGATTTCGAAACCGAAATTACTGAAATCCGCTCGGGCCAATACACCCTGGATCCCAACCACGCCACGCTCTTGTGGAAGCTGAACCACCTGGGATTTTCCACGCTCACCGGTCGGTTCAATGATTTTGATGCAACACTCGATTTCGATCCCGAGAATATTGAGAACTCCAGTGTCGAAGTCATCATTGAAACCGCCGGGCTGGACATGAATCTGCCGGAATTCGAAGAGGAATTGCTTGGAGAGAACTATTTCAATGCCGCGCAGTTTCCCCAGGTCATCTACCGTACAACCTCGCTTAGCGAGACTATCGACGAAGACACTTACATTTTCGACGGCGAGCTGACTCTGCGGGGGGTAACGGCGCCGGTTGCAATGGAGGTGAGTTTCAATGGCGGTGGCCGCGTTTCTTTCCCGCCTCCTCCCGTTTATACGATAGGCTTTTCCGCCAGCGCCAGCTTCCTGCGTTCAACCTTCGGTATCGACCGCTTCGTCAGCTTTGGCGTCGGTGACGAAATCGAGCTTGAAATTCATGTGGAGTTTCAGGAATCCGGCGAGGAATCCTGACTCATGCTGCCGTGAAGAACCGTCCACTGCTACTCTCCGCAATTTCTCTTTGCGGCAGCTTTGCCGCAGCCCAGGATATCGAGCCGGGATATGTCGATCCTTATCCCATCCTGGCGGCCGCCTCCGCGACTATAGGCGAACAACAGCTCCACTGCGTCGCTGTTTCCGGTACGGCTTATACGGGCATCGTGGGTCAGCAACGTCTCCACGGCTACGAAGTGGACTGGCCGCGGGGAGAAGCACTGCAAAACTATACTCGCATCATCGATTGGCGAAACGTCAGGATGCTGGAAAGCTTCGACCGGGAACCCGGCAACAATCCCGCCGCCTGGAAGTATGGGCTGGGATGGAGGGGCGGAATGCCGATTCAGCAGAACCGGCGCCAGGAGTTCATGCTCAATGGCAACCATGCCTGGCACAAGGATGGCGTGGATGGCGCTGAAGTCGCGGCTCGACCCTCGGATGCGGAGCGCTGGCAGCTCGACATGTGGCTTACCCCGCACGGATTTCTCAAGGCGGCGCGTTTACCGGGCGCCGATCCCAGGGCGACATGGCGTTGGGAACTGGGAGAAATGGGCAGGGACGGCGCCACGGTAAATCCGGAAAAAGTAAGCATAGTCTCGATCAATGTCATGGGGAAATTTCGAGTCGATGCCACGATCAATTCTCAAAACCTGTTGCAACGCATCCATACCTGGGTGCCCGATCCGGTGTTGGGCGATACCAACTACGAACACGAATTCGCTAACGACGACTATATCGACATCGGTAATGGCATTCGATTTCCCACGGTTTGGCATCATCACACAGGGTGGGACGACAACTATCAGGCCCAGAGCGTCAGCGCCGGGCACAACGCTTTCGGCGGGAATCAGCCGGATATTCAAGCCAACGTCTGTCCCGGAGAGTTACCTGTCCCCCCGGAAGTAGTGCAGGCGGATTTTTCCGAGAGGGTGGAAGTTACCGAACTCGCCGCGGGGGTGTTTCTGTACGGCGGCGGTACTCACAACAGTGTGGTTGTGGAATTCGATGATTACATAGCTGTTGTCGAAGCTCCCCTGGATGAAAAACGCAGTCTCGCGGTCATCGATGAGATCGTCGCCAGGATTCCCGATAAACCCATTCGATTCCTGGTCAACACCCATCAACATCACGATCATATCGGCGGGCTTCGAACGTACATGCACATTGGCGCCACAATCGTCACGCACTGGAAAAACCATGATTTTTATACCAATGACGTGACCAATTACGCACCGCGAACTCTCGATCCCGATATGGTAAGCCTGTGGCCGCCGACGGAACTCGCGGAAGGATATCAATACGAAGAAGTGCGCGAGAACTATGTGCTGATGAACGGCGACCGCAGTCTCCACATTTCCTACGTTCACCCGCTTGCCCATGTCGAAGGCATGCTGGTGGCTTATCTGCCGGAAGAAGAACTGCTCATCGAAGCGGATCTGCTCGATGGCCCAGGCGCTTTCGACCCGAATCCACCGGGCAGTGAACCCAGCGGGGCAAACCTGCGTTTATACAGTCACGTGCAGCGACTTGGGCTGAGCGTACAAACTATCGTGCCGATCCATGGCATGCCGGTGACATGGGAAGAGTTCGAACAACTGGTCAATTGAAGGAAGTCATGGATTCCGGCGGCCAGGAATCCTGATTCAATGTTCAACGTCATTCTGCGCGGAGCGAAGCGGAGTCGCAGAATCTCTACCCCGGCGCCAGACTTTTCACTCCACGATAGACTTAAGAAGCGCATCCCTGACATCAGATGATCGAGCACTTTCAAAGCAACCCCTGCCGTTCCGCTTCGGACCAGGCAAAAGGAGAATGCTTTTTCAAGTGATCAACTGTGTATTGGCCTTTTCCATACTCCTGATAATGACTGGCTCTCTCCTCCCGATTTCGGTCATCGTCCAAGCCAAGTCGATCTATGGTTGTTTGTATTTCCCTCTTTTGCGCTACCGGTAGTTGCGGGTTGGGATATACGCGCCCGGTAACCAGTTCCAGACGAAACCAGCCGGTATCCACTTCAAAAGGATCAAGCACATCATCGTAGTCCCGCTTGCGACTGTTCATTCTTAAGGAGGCGAGACGGTAATTGCTCCATTCGTAGGCCATATCGGGCCGATGAGACTTGGAAATGTAGTGATCAACCGAAACTCCGCCTGTAGCCCGGACCAAATACATAGCCAGATAGGCACAGCAGCCATCGTAACTTGTATGCAATTCATCTAGACATTGCCGCCAATAAGGTTCCAGTCTGGTTTTCGGTGGCAGAGGCTGATCAAGGGGGATCGCCTTTTTTTGTAACCAGGCACGACCTTTCTGCCGGACTTTCGCGTCAAATGAATCCGGCTCATGCTGGGCGGTTACATGGATCATGAAAGCCATCCTTTCTTTTCCGCAACAAAGCGCCAACGCATCCAAAACGGATCGGTTTCCGACAACACGTTGCGAAGACGTTGATCCAATGCCTGTGCTTCCACACGGCCAAAAGTGTCGTCACTCATTGCTTGGGCCGCTTCCTCGAGCATTTGTTCGGCTTCGATCGAATAGCCGGACTTCATATCGAAGGCTTCGCTGGTCAGCCAATTGCGTACGTCGCCCTGCCGGATAAACTGTCTGCGGGTCAGGGCGACGTGATCATCGATGAGGTCCAAATCGAACCAAGCGTCCTTTTCATTATCAAAAACGGGTTCCACCGAAGCCATGACAAGCGGTGAATGGGTCACGGCAATCAGTTGGACCTTCGGGGAAGTTGCCAGTTTTTCCATCACCTTCATCAGGGCCAAAATCACTGTGCGCTGCCATTTCGGATGAAGGTGCGATTCGACTTCATCTACCAGAAAAACCGTTCTTGTCTCCGGCTCCTCTCCAAAAAGCTTTTTCGCCTTCAAGTGTTCGTCCCAGCACCAGACCAGGAAGTAAGCCAGAGAAATGATCCGACGCATACCGGAGGAGGCATGAACGACCGCCACTTCCTGCCCATAAGACATTTTCAAGGTGGGCATGTCGCGCACATCGTCCAGGCTTATGCGCGTCAAATCACCCGGAACGAGTTTTTCATCCGGGGTAGGAGAGAGAACTTCAAGCACGGAAGTAAGCAACTCAAATGTGTGGCCCTTCTCTTTTTGCCAACTTGCCCAATCCCTGATCAAGCCATTGCATAGCCAGACTCCATCCTCGCGTTGCAATCCATCCCAAACGTCTTTGGGACTGAATACATATGCCGGTGGCCGATCATGGCCCTCTTCGGCTTTTTTTTTCCAGTAATTGCGCGCAGGGTCCCAAACGGCAAAGCTGCCGTCGGCCGCGGCATAAAACACCAGGCCGGGTTGACCGGGCCGCCCGCGTTTGACGGTCCAATTTTGTGTTTGTGTGTCGAACTCGCTGGCGAATTCCACATTTCTTGAAACAGAAGAGTACGAAAACTCTATTTCCGCTTTCCGCTGCTTGTCCGAAGGCAACGCTACCTTGCCTGCCGTTAGTTTGGGATTCAGCTCAGCGGGCCATTTGCGGGTCATCGACCACCAGGCAATATCCAGCAGAAAACTCTTGCCCAGGCCGTTGTCGCCTGTCAGCAGGTTCAGTCGTTCGCCGAACTCCAGTTCCATCCTGGGCGCCGGTCCGATATTGGTCATTTTTAGATGTTTGATCATGACGAACTTCTCCCCACCTTCCGCGCGGCGCGTATCTCGGCCAAGGCCGGATGGTGGTCATTGGTGCGGTCGCCGCTGAACACACGATGCCAAGGTGCGCATTTTACGTCATCGGCGCAGTACGGCCACAGAATGCCGATTGGCGCCGCCTGAATCCCAGGGTCGAAGACGGCGGGGCCAGGGGTCGCTTGAAGCACATGGCCGGACTTGGTCCAAGTCGAATTGATGTTCTGGGCTGTTTACCTGAGCGTAGCCTTCCCGTCATTCCCAATGCCAGTCTCGCTTGCTCCCGGCTGAATGCGTTTGAGTTTATGACATCTCTCTCGCGATTTCCCGGACCATATTGTCGGGTGTGGTGCTGCTGGCGAGGCGAGAGTACTCAACGGGAGATTCTGCGACTCCGCTTCGCTCCGTGCAGAATGACGAAGGCTAGGGGAAGCCTTCTTTAATTGGCCGCCATCATTCCGAGCACGTCGCAGACTCGCTTCGAATAGCCCCATTCGTTGTCGTACCAGCTCAGGGCCTTGAGGTAGCGTCCTCCGCCGACCTGGGTGAAACTGGCGTCGAAGATCGAGGAATGCGGATTGCCGATGATGTCGGATGACACCACGGGCTCTTCGGTGTATTCGAGCACGTCCCGCATGCGCTCGGTGCCGGCTGCCGAACGCAGGGTCTCGTTGACCTGCTCCGCGGTGACTTCCTTTTCGAGTTCCACAAACAGGTCGACAACCGAACCATCGGGCACGGGAACGCGCGAGGCGATGCCGTCCAGACGTCCTTTCAGCTCGGGCAATACTTCGCCCACGGCCTTGGCGGCGCCGGTGGAGGTCGGAATGATGTTTTCCGCCGCGGCGCGCGAACGGCGCCAGTCGGAATGGGGTACGTCGGCCAGGCTCTGATCGTTGGTATAGGCGTGTACGGTATTGATGATGCCTTCGCGAATGCCGAAAGCGTCGTGTAATACCTTGGCGACCGGCGCCAGGCAATTGGTCGTGCAACTGGCGTTCGAAACGATGCGATGTTCGGGCTTCAGGCCTTCCTCGTTGACGCCCATGACGACGGTGTAATCGATTTGGTCTTTCGCCGGTACCGTCAGCAGCGCGCGCTGCGCGCCGGCTTCGAGGTGCATCGAAACCTGGGCCTTGCTGCGGAATACGCCGGTCGACTCGACCACCGCATCCACTTCGAGTTCTTTCCATGGCAACTGTGCCGGATCTCTCTCCTGCAACATCCTGGCCCGGGTGCGGGAGGTGACCATTTCCGAGTTTTCGATGCTTACCTGGCCCGGGAAACGGCCCATGACGGTGTCGTAGTTCAGCAGGTAACGCAGGGCGTCATTGTCGAACAGATCGTTGATGGCGACGATTTCGATCTCCGGCAGCGATTCGGCGATTCTGAAGACCGCCCGGCCGATGCGGCCGAATCCGTTGATTGCAATTCTCATTACGCGGCCTCCCTATTGATTTTGCCATCCAGTTTCGTATACGCCCGAATTACGTCCAGTATTCTGCGGGCGTGGCCGAGGGATTCGTGCCAGGCCAGAATCTTCAACATGCGCGAACCGGCCGGCATGCAGCCTCTCAGGTCGACGAGCAATGACTTGTCGCAGCCGCGCACGTCGGACGAAACGATCGGATCGGCAGTGGTTTCCACCAGATCGGGCATCGCCCGGGCGGCATCGACAAACAACTTGCGCACGCTTTCGATGTCAGCCTCCCCGTCTTTCAGCGAGACGGTCAAATCGAGCATGGACCCGGTCTGCACGGGAACGTTCAAGGCATAAGCGGTCATTCGGCCCTGCAATTCCGGCATCAGTTCCTGGATCCAGCGCAGTGCCGGCGTATCGTTCGGAATGATGTTGCTTGCGCCCGAGCGGCTACGGCGAAAATCCGCTCCCGCGTAGTCCTGCAAGCTTTGATCGCTGGTGTAGGCGTGTACCGAAGTCAGCGAGGCGTGTTCGATTGCATGGCGTTCCGAAAGAATCTTCAGGACGAGCGCGGTCGCCGTCGTCGAAGCCGAGCCCGCCGAGACGATGCGATCTTCGCGTTCGATTCGATCGTGATTGACTCCGAACAGGACAACGCGATCGATCTCGTCGACGGGCAACATCGACGTGACGACTCTTGCCGCGCCGCTGTCCAGATGAGGCGCGAGATCGGCGCGGGAGCGGAAGCGTCCGGTCGCGTCGACGACGAAATCGACCTCGAACACGTCCCAGGGAATCTCACCGGGTTTTTCGGCGGGCAACAGCCGCGTGCGCGAGTTAGAACCGACAAGACAATTGTCTTCGAGGCTCACTTCACCGCTGCGGCCCATTTCCTTGTCGAGCAGGTGGCGTAAAATATCGGGCCGTCCGATATCCGAAATGGCGACGACCTCGAAGTTCTCGTCCCGGAGCGCCAGATTGTAAATCTGCCGGCCGACGTGACCCAGTCCCATCATGCCGATGCGTATTTTGCGCATAATCTCCTCCAGGCGGCTGCCGCGAAACGCACGCGCATTGTAGTATCGTTGAAATTGAATGCAAGGCGGTTTCATGAAGAATTCGTATGCAAGGCGGGTGCTGGAGGCGCAGACTGACTGGAACGGCGCTCCGGCACAGGCGCCTGTTACCGAGGAGCGGCTCGACGTCGGCGGTGCACGGCTTTGGTATTGGGATACCGGCGGCGATGGAGAGGCGGTAGTGCTGGTCCATCCATATAGCGGCAGCGCGCTGAACTGGGGTTACCAGCAACCGGTGCTGGCCGCCGCGGGATATCGGGTGATCGGATATTCCCGGCGCGGCCACTTCGGCTCGGACGCGGGAACCGGAAATGACCCGGGAACGGGCGTCGGCGACTTGTATCAACTTGTTGAACATCTCGGCATCGACCGGCTGCATCTGGTGGGACTCGCGGCCGGCGCCGATATCCTGCCTGACTTCGCCATTTCCTTTCCCGATCGCCTGCTGAGCCTCTCCATGGGCTGCACGATCGGCAATCCCGGGGACCCGGCCTGGTCGGCGAGCGAATCCGTCCTGCTGCCGCCGGAAATGAGGAATCTGCCGCGCTGGATCAGCGAACTCGGGCCATCCTACCGCGCCGCCTGCCCCGAGGGCGTGAAGCGCTGGCGGGAACTCGAAGCCAGATCCAGAACACAGGAGGAACGGGTGCCCGTACCTTCCGCGAACGAAGTCACTCCGGAGGCGATCGCACAAATCGACGCCCCGGCGCTGCTTTTCACCGGCGACGCCGATCTGTACATGCCGCCGTCGCGCCTGCGCGCCTTTGCCGCTTACTGGACCGACCCTGAAGTCGTGCTGTTCGCCGAGGCGGGACATTCGGTCTACTGGGAACAATATGAGGCCTTCAATGAAGTCCTGCTCGATTTCTTCCGGCGCCATCGGGCAAGCCCGTAAAATTGGAGGAAATATGAGAGACAAAACCCGCCCCAGCCGCATTCCCATGGTGGACTCCGGCAACCTGAGTCCGGCCCAGCAAGAGGTATACGACCAGATAGTCGGCGGCAGGCGGGGCAGGCTAGCCGGTCCCTTGTTTGTCGCCTTGCATGTGCCTGAACTTGCCGAACGCTGGAGCGCTTTTGGAGCACAAGTGCGTTTCGAGGGAGAATTGCCCCAACTGGTCAGAGAACTCGCCATTATTTCCGTGGCGCGGTACTGGAATTCTCCAGTCGAATGGGCAATCCATTCCCGTATCGCCGCCGACGAAGGCCTCGAGCCGAAAATTATCGAAGCGATTCGCCGAGGCGACTCGCCGGAGTTCGATGATGAGGTGCAGGCGCTGGTCTACGAGTTCATGCGCCAACTGCTCGAGTTCGGCCAGGTCGTCGACAAGACCTATCATGCACTGCATGAGCGCATCGGCGCCGGGGCCCTGGTCGAACTGACCGCCGTGGCCGGCTACTACAGCCTCGTGGCCATGACTCTGAACGTACACCATGTGCCCATGCCCGATGACGCGGACGCCCCGTTACCAGGCCTCCCGGATGGGACACCCACCCGGCACCCCACCCGGCTGCCGCGCTGCAAAACCAGAAGGAGAAATTCGTAATGGCTTACTTGTATCTCGCAGGAGCGATCGTTTTCGAAGTAACCGGCACCATGCTGCTGCCGGTTTCACAGAATTTCACGCGGCTGCTGCCGAGCGTCGGACTGACGGCGGCCTACATGCTGTCGTTTTACTTTCTGACCTTTGCAATTCGGGAAATACCCATAGCCATCGTTTACGCGAGTTGGGCGGGACTCGGCGTATTTCTGGTGGCGTTGCTAAGCCTGATGCTGTACGACCAGACCTTGCAATGGCAGGCAATTCTCGGGCTCGTTCTGATTGTCGGCGGCGTGGCGCTGGTCAATTCGTACTCAGGCGCACACGCCTGATAGCGCGCCAGTTTCAAAAGCGGTCCGGCCGAAACGGCCGCAGATCTACCGGCGGTGCTCGTCCGGCAGCAAGATCGGCCACGATTTCCGCCGTGATTGCGGACAATGTCAGGCCGAGATGCTGGTGTCCGAAAGCGAAAATCGCGTTCGGATTGGCGGGCGAGGCGCCGATCATCGGCAGCATGTCCGGCAACGAGGGCCGGAACCCCATCCATTCCGAGAGCTTGCCCAGCTCAAGCTCAGGCGCCAGTTCCCTCAAGTGCCGTTTCAGATCTTCGTGACGCCTGGGGTTCGGCGGCAGGTCGAGACCGCCGAATTCGACCAGTCCTGCAATCCTCAAGCCGCTGTCCATCGGCGTCATGATGATCCTGCGCTCCTGGGATTCGACTGCGATGCCGCCGAGATTTCGCGCCCCTTCGGCGGTGACGTGATAGCCGCGCTCGGTATCGAGCGGAACGGCATGACCGAGTTGGCGCGCGAGCGGCGCGGACCAGGCGCCGGCCGCAAGGATCAGCTTGCCGGCCTCGATCCGGCCGCCTTCATGCCGCAGGATGAAGCCGCCGTCGCCCAAAGTTTCCACGCTCTCGATGCGTGCGCGTAGCGTCAGCCCCCCGGACTCGCCATAACGCTCATGCAGACGCGTACACAGGCGATGCGGGTCAAGCACATGGCCGGTGTGTGGCAGCAGCAGTCCGCCGGCGACGCCGGACTTCAGAAATGGCGCTCGCTCCGCGGCCTCGTCGGGCGTGAGCAGCACGGATTCGATGTCATGCCGGTCGAGCGACAGGCGTTTTGCTTCCAATTCGCGCAACCCTTTTTCCGATTCGGCAATGACCATGTGGCCGCGCATGCACAACAGGTCGGAAACTCCCTCGTCCGCGCAAAGCGCCCGCATCGATTCATACGTTCGTTCCTGCAATGACTTGAGGGCCTGTACCCCGCGCCGAAACGCCGAAGGCCGGGCGGCCCAGGCGAACTTGAGCAGCCATGGCGCGATTTTCAGCGCGTATTCCCGGCGGATATACAGCGGAGTCTTCCTGCCGAGCAGCAGGTGAGGCGCGGCGAGAATCGTCTCGGGCGAAGCCAGGGGAAAGATCTGTTCGGTGGCGATATGGCCGGCGTTGCCGAAGGAGGTCGCCGATCCAGGTGCGAGCGGATCGACCAGCAGCACCTGTTCGTGCTCGCGCACGAGGCGGCATGCGATGGTGACGCCGATGATCCCGGCGCCGACGATCACGATAGTCTGCTTTCCGCCGCTCAGGTTCTGCTTTTCCGTCTCAGGCATCTGGAACTGTTGTCGAGCGACTTATCGCAGGGCCCCGGCGCTCTCGATGTACCTTTCGATTTCGCGTTCGAGCATGTCCATCGGCAGTCCTCCTGTCAGCAGCACGGCATCGTGAAAGTCCCTGATATCGAAGCGCTCGCCCAGTTCGCGCTCGGCGCGGTCGCGCAGTTCCAGAAACGTCAATTCGCCGATCTTGTACGCCAGCGCCTGTCCGGGCCAGGAAATGTAGCGGTCGATTTCAGTGCGCACGTTATGCAGCGATAACGCCGAATTTTCCGCCAGAAAATCCTGCGCCTGCTCCCGGCTCCAGCCCTGGTAGTGAATGCCGGTGTCCACGACAAGCCGGACGGCGCGCCACATTTCGTAACTCAGACGCCCGAAATGATCGTAAGGCGTCTCGTAGATGTTCATTTCTATTCCAAGTTTTTCGGCGTAGAGGCCCCAGCCTTCGCCGAAAGCGTGCGGATAGAATGCCCGGCGGAATTTCGGAAAGCCCTCGATTTCATCGCGAACCGAGGACTGCTGGTGGTGGCCCGGCACGCCTTCGTGGGCTGTCAGCGCAGCCAGGGTATAAAGCGGACGAATGTCCAGCGCATAGGTGTTGACCATGTAAATGCCGCCGCGGCGTCCGCCGGCGGGCGCGCCCCAGTAACGGCCGGTGGTGTAATTTGGCGCGATTTCGTCGGGCACGGGTTCTACGCCATAAGGCATCCGGGGCAAGGTACGGAAGAAGGCGGGCATCTGGCCGTCGATTTTCTTGGCGATCCAGGAGGCTTCCTTGAGTAACTGCTCCGGCTGGTCGACGTAGAATTGCGGATCGGTTCGCAGAAACTCTATGAAATCCGCGAAGCTGCCGTCGAATTCCAGTTGCGTGATGATGTTCTCCATTTCCGCCCGAATCCGCGCGACTTCAAGCAGTCCAAGTTCATGAATCGTTTCCGGCGTCGCATCCTCCCGGGTAGTGAAGAAACGCGTCAGGTCTTCGTAATAACTGCGTCCGTTTTCCAACGCTGAAGCCCCCAAAGATTCCCGCGCGCCGGGAATGTACTCATCGGTGAAGAACGTCAGGAATCGCTCGTAAGCGGGAATGACTGTCCCGGCGATCGCCTGGCGGCCCGCCTCGCGCAGCCGGCTTACCGTCGCCTCGTCGAAATTATCGGGCAAGCTGAGAAAGGGTGTGAAGAATACGCTGTCTTCAGGGTCTTCGACGATCGAGCCCGAAATCGAAGGCAGAATTCCTTCGAGAATGGCTCTGGGCTGAGTGAATCCGTCCGCGATTCCATCGCGCATGTTGGCGATGTTCTGGTCGAAAAATTCCCCCGTCGCCCGCAGTCGGGCCAGATACTGTTCAAAGTCGCTAACAGTTCGCAGCGGCGCCGATTCATACATGCGCTGCACGCTCATGTGAAAACCGTCGTCGCTCAGGATCGGAATCCGGTACGGACGATATTCGGCAAGTATCACTCGCTGCCCGACAACGAATTCGAACAATTCATGATTCGCGCTGTCCGTTCCCGACAGGGCTGCCCGGTCGATTTCGGCAAGCCGGTCGAGGAAACTCCTGTCCTCTTCCAGATAGCGTTGTTGCGCGGCCGGCGAGACATCAGGCAAGCGGTCGTTGTAGTCCGCAATACCCTGGTAGCTGGCGAACAGCGGGTCGCGCGCCATCCTGCTGTTCCATTCGTCATCGAACAGCGTATGCAACTCCGCCGACACCGCGCCGACTGCCTCAGGATCACGCAAGCTCCCCTGTTCCGAGCGGTCCGCCGGAGCGCACGCGAACAGCAATGTCGGCAGGAGAACGATCAGTAACTGCAGTTTCATTTCGATGAGCCTATCCCGAAGCGGAATGGGTCCGCTGCATCGAGCCAAAGCGTGCTTTGCCCGGTAATATAAGCGCTGCCGCTAATCTGCGGAATGATTTGTTCCCCTTGCAGGGTAGCACGAGCCTCGAAGACCGACCCGGTAATGCTCTCCTGCCGCCAGACTTCCCCCGGCGCGAATTCGCCGTCCTCGATCAGACAGGCCAGTTTGGCGCTCGTGCCGGTGCCGCAGGGCGAGCGGTCGTAGACGCCGCCGGGGCACAACACAAAATTTCGGCTGTCGGCGCCGGAGCCTTCCGAGGCGGGGCCGAACAATTCGACGTGATCGATCAGTTCCCCGCCCGGCCCCCGTATGCCCTGGCTGTCGAGTTCCCGGCGGATGACGCGGGTGAATTCGGTCAGATGGCCGGCATTGTCGTATTCGAGCCGCTGGCCATGATCGGAGACCAGGAAAAACCAGTTGCCGCCCCAGGCGATGTCGCCGCATATCTCCCCGAATTCCGGCGTTCGCAGCGATTGCGCGCGGCGGTAGCGATAGCTGGGAACATTTCCGACAGTTACCCGGTTGCCGTCATGCAAGCTTACCGATACCTCGCCGGGAGGCGTTTCCAGTCGATGTTCTCCCGGCTCCAGCCGGCCAAGGAAGGAGAGCGTCACCGCGAGTCCTATCGTTCCGTGACCGCACATGCCGATGTAGCCGACATTGTTGAAGAAGATTACGCCACCGATGTTGGCGGGGTTAACCGGCGGGCAGAGCAGGGCGCCCACGAGCACATCGGAACCCCGCGGTTCGTTCACGCACGAGGACCGCAGCCAGTCGTACCGGTCGCGGAGTCGAGCGAGTCGCTCAGCCATCGTACCGCCGCCCAGCTCCGGGCCGCCGGCGATGATCACTCGCGTCGGTTCGCCGCCGGTATGCGAATCGACTATCTCGAGGCTGTGGCCGGCGGGGATGTCCATGGTGTTTCTTCGCTGTGCTGGCGTCGCACAGGGGAATATACAATGTATGATCTATTGTCTCGATAGTGGAAGGTCAATGATTGCCGGACGCCTCAAGCCCACCGGCATGACGGAGGGGATCAATGAGAATTTCGATCGGAATGCAAACCATGCTCGCTGGCGCGTCCCTGGCCCTGTTCGCGGCGGGCGCCGGACTCGCCCAGCCGGCGGCGGTCACCATCCCGGAACGCGATGAAGGCGAAGGTCCGTTCGAGCGCCTGATTCTGCGCGGCGCCTACATGATCGACGGCACCGGCGCGCCCACCCAGGGACCGATCGATATCGTGATCGAAAACGATCGCATCGCGGAAATAGATGTGGTCGGCTTTCCCCGGCTCGAGATCGATCCCGACGACCGCCCGCCCTTGAACGGAGGCCGCGAAATCGATGTTTCGGGCATGTACGTGCTGCCCGGCTTCATCGACACCCACATGCACATCCACTCGGACCAGACCGGCCAGGATGTGCCGCCGGACTACATCCTCAAGCTCTGGTTGGCCCATGGCGTCACCAGCGGCCGCACCGTCAGCGGCAGCCATGGCACGCCCTGGGAAGTCGATGTCGCCGAGCGACTCGCGAATAATGAGATCACCGGCCCGCGCATCGAGGTTTATCCTTCCTTCAATGCCCGCGAGGCGGGACCCATCAATACTCCGGAACAGGCCAGGGAAAGGATTCGCGAAATACGGCAGATGGGCGCTACGGGAGTCAAGTTCTTCGGAGCGCCCGAGGAAATCATGGTCGCCGCGCTCGACGAGGCAAGGGAGATCGGCCTCAATTCGACCATGCATCACGCCCAGCTCGCGGTGAAACACGCCAATGTGCTTGACACTTCGGCCTGGGGACTGCGCTCGATGGAGCATTGGTACGGATTGCCCGAGGCGCTGTTCGAGGATCGCACGATTCAGCACTACCCGAACGACTACGTTTACCAGAACGAGCAGCATCGTTTCGGCGCGGCCGGACGCCTGTGGGAACAAGCGGCGCCACCGGGCAGTGACAGATGGAACGAGGTCATGCAGACCCTGCTCGACCGAGACTTCGCGCTGTCGCCGACTTTCACCGCGTATCTGACGAGCCGCGATTTCATGCGCACGAGTCGGGCGATCTGGCACGAAACATACACCATGCCCGAGTTGTGGGAGTTCTATCGCCCGAATCGCGACGCGCACGGGTCCTACTGGTTTGACTGGACGCTTGAGGATGAGATCGCCTGGCAGGAGAACTATCGCATCTGGATGGCCTTCATCAACGAATACAAGAACCGCGGCGGCAAGGTATCGGTCGGTTCCGATTCCGGTTACATCTACAATCTGTACGGGTTCGGCTATATCACCGAGATGCATTTGCTGCGCGAAGCCGGATTCACGCCACTTGAGGTCATCCACGCGGCGACCATGGTGGGGGCGCAGGTGATCGGCATAGAGGACGAGGTCGGCACGATCCGGGTCGGCAAGAAAGCGGATTTTGTCGTGGTCGGGGAGAATCCGCTGGCCAATCTGCACGTACTGCACGGCACCGGCGCGATCAGGCTGAACGACGAAACCCGTGAAGTCGAACGGGTGGGCGGCATCCGCTATACCATCAAGGACGGCATCGTTTACGACGTCCCGGAACTGCTCGCCGGGATACGCGGCATGGTCCGTGCGCGAAAAGTGGAGCTTGGCATTCCCGAAGGCCCCATGCCGATAGAGACCGTCGCCGCGCCGGACCTGTAGCCGGCCGGGCGCCTAGCCGAGAATCGTCCGCAGGGAATTTTGCGCAGTCCCGACGATTTCCGACACTTCGCCTCGAAGTTCTTCGTTCATCGGCAGGAAAGGCGGTCTGACCGGTCCGCCCGGGCGGCCGAGCAATTCGCATGCATACTTGACGCTTTGCAGGAACTTGCCGCCTTTTTCCAGGCAGATCATGAGCGGCAGCAAGGCCGACATGATCTTGCGGCCGGTTTCGAAATCTTTTTCCAGCACGCAGATTTCGTAGAAGCGCACGGCCTCTTTCGGGAAAAAGTTGGCCACTACCGACACCCAGCTTCGCGCGCCCCAGGCGAAGAATTCGAGCACCAGGTCTTCCGAGCCGGCGCTGAGTTGCAGTTCGGGATACTCGCGGGCCAACATCTGTATGCGATCGATCTCGCCGTTTGATTCCTTGATCGCCTGGAAATTGGCGCTTTCGACGATGCGATCGAGGAATTCCCGCTCCATGGGCACCCCGGTGCGGCCGGGATAGTTGTAAAGAATGATCGGCAAACCGGCGACGCGGTCGATTTCCAGGCAATGCGCGGCAAGTTCATCCTGGCCCGGCAGCCCGTAAGGCGGCGCTGCCACGAGCAGGGCATCGGCGCCGGCGTCACGCGCGGCCGCCGCCAATTCATGGCAACGGTCGACGAGCAGGTCATTGACGCCGGCAATCACCGGCAGCCGGCCCGTCACGCGCTCCACGGCGAAATTGAACTGCTCCACCCGCTCTTCCTGCGTCAGGGAGAAGAATTCACCCGTGGAGCCGCCAACGATGATTCCGTGAACGCCGTTGTCCGCCTGCCAGTCGATGATCGTTCCGAAGATATCGAAATCTATGGACAAATCGTCCCTGAACGGCGTGATTATTGGTGTGTATATCCCTTCGAATTTCATCTCAAGTCTCCCGAACCTGTTTTCATGTTATCACCCCCGACAGCAATTCCCGCTAATTTCCGCGCGCCAATGATTCCGGGGTTTTCCGGTGGTTGAAAATATTTTTCTTCGCGGACTTTTGGCCGAAGACAGTGTCATGAGAGAGGATTTCGCGTGTTGGGGTGACGACCCATGACCAAGTCGCTGTTTCGCAAGACGCCGGGTGCGCCGGGTTTGCCGCGCATGGTGCGGGGATGTTTCGAGCGGGCGCCGGACCCTGTTGCGGGTCGGTGTCTGACGTTGGCCGGCGGCAATTCTCATTTTGGCGATCGGTCGAATACGGACAGCCCCCACCGGATCCGCTGCGCGGATCCGACTCCCCCGGAGGGGGAGTGTTCAATGCCTGCGCGAAACCGAATACTCCCCCTTGGGGGAGTCAAAACCGCGCAGCGGTTTTGGTGGGGGATGAACTTGCAGCCGCATCCGGACAAAATGAGAATCGCTGTGTGGCCGGTGGGTGTGTTTACTCCCTCCGGCGTTTATGTTCCACTGCCCATGTGTCGGCCCATGCCGGTTCGGTGTTGCGCGTGGGCCGGGGTTGGAGGTAGTCTTTGCGGGGTTGCGTGAGAGAGGGAAGATCGAATGAGAATTCTGGACCGTTCGCTGCGGGATTTTTTCGGAATCGGCCCGGTTTCGGGCTTGACGGGAGTCGCGGGGGAATCCGATCATGTGATTGATCGCCGGATCGCCGGATCGCCGGATCGCCGGATCGCCGGATCGCCGGATCGCCGGATCGCCGGATCGCCGGATCGCCGGATCGCCGGATCGCCGGATCGCCGGATCGCCGGATCGCCGGATCGCCGGATCGCCGGATCGCCGGATCGCCGGATCGCCGGATCGCCGGATCGCCGGATCGCCGGATCGCCGGATCGCCGGATCGTCGGCCATGAGTGCGTCCGGCGCGCGGCTTCGCCGGCTCCGCTCCCGCCCGCCGTCCTCCCCGCCTGAACCTTCCCGTTCCGCGGTCCGGCGGCTGCGTCCCGCCCTTGCCGCCGCGCTGCTCTCCCTGCCGCTCCTGGCCGGCCTGAGCGCCGGGGCCGCCGCGCAAACGGCGGTCGAATGCGCGACGGCCAATACCGACGGCTCGTACCCGGTGCCGAACGACTGGGCGCTGAAGCCCTCGGGGCTCGCCGCCGGGGCCCAGTTCCGGCTGCTGTTCGTGACCTCCACCCAACGCGACGGCACGGCGACCGACATCGCCACCTACAACACGTATGTGCAGACCCGCGCCAAGGCCGGCCACAGCGCGATCGCCGACAGCTGCGGCAACCGCTTCAAGGTCGTCGGCTCGACCTCCACTGTCGATGCCCGCGACAACACCGGGACCACCGGCACGGGCGTCCCGATCCACTGGCTGACCGGCAGCAAGCTCGCCGACAACTACGCCGACTTCTACGACGGAACCTGGGACAGTTACAGCGTTAAGACCGAGAGCGGAGGTGGCCTTTCGGGCAACGTTGCTGTGATTACGGGCAGCAACACCGACGGCACCAGGCATAACGCGCATTTCGGCCACAGCGCCGCGATTAGAAATGGCGTCGTTCAGAGTGGTGCTGATCCGATATCTGCTGGCACTACCCCCCCCTCTTTTACCCGATATTTGTTCGGCCTCTCCCCGGTATTCACGGTGGCGGCGCCGCCGGACGCAACGGTGTCGATCGTTTCCGGGGGAAGCCCGCTGACCGGCGGCTATGCCGATGAGCAGGGCTCTAGCATTGTTATAAAGTCTGTGACATTGTCCGCGTCGCAGTCGTCAGCGGTTCCATACCGGGCCTGCTTTTCCAGCTCCTTCACCACCCCGAGTTTCGCACTGCATAGGGGCGTCCTCGCACTCACTCTGACGAACGGCTGTTACGACGAGCCCATTCCCGTAGGCTCCACAACCGGCTCCTCCTTTACTCTATGGGGGACACCCGACTCCACCGACGAGCCGGACGAAGTGGTGACGATAACTGTCACCGACGACCCGAACACTGCACGTCCTGCCGGGGTCGCCCCGATCAACGTCAGCAACACGGTCACCATCCGCGACGACGACCCGACGGTGGTGACTCTCGCTCGCGTGGGCAGCGGCGCGGTGACCGAGGGCGGCAAGGTCGAGTTCACGGTGACGCTGGGCCGCGCGCTGGTGGCGGGCGAGACCGTCGACGTGCCGCTGTCGATCTCCGGCACAGGGGTGACCACCGGCGACTGGAGCCTGGGGGCGAAGTCCGGTGCGGCCAACACGGGCGTCGGCCTGCGCGATGCCGGCACGGCGGCCCCGAAGGTGCGCTTTTCCGGTGCGGGCGCGCGGACGGCGACGCTGGAGCTGACGCCGACGAATGACGGCGCGACGGAGGGCGCGGAGACCTTCACCGTCGCGCTCGGCTCGAACACCGCCTTCGACGCCGCCGCGCTCGGCACCGATGTGGGCGGCGGCGCGGACCCGCATGGCACGGCCAACGCTTTCACCGTGGTCGTGAACGACGCCGTCCCGAACCTGCTTTCGATCAGCGGCCCCGCGGACGCGGACGAGGGCGACTCGGGCACGCGGGACCTGACCTTCACGGTGACCCTCGACACGGCAGTTACGACCGTTGTTGTTTATGAGGTCTGCTTCACCGGCACGGCGACGATCGATACGACGCAGCAGAACCTGAACAATATCCCCGCCGCAGACTATCAGGCCATCAGCAGCAACAGCCCCCGGAATTCAAACTGCGTTAACGGCGCTATCGGTGGAAGGACTACATCCAATAGCGATATTGGCGTCAAGGTCAAGGGCGACACCGACTTCGAGCCCGACGAGACGGTCGTCGCCACGCTGTCGTTAACCGCGCCGCCCGAAATCACGCTCGGCACCTCGGTCGCCACCCACACGATCCGGAACGACGACGCGGCGCCCCCGGCGCCCCCCCTGCCGCCCGGCGCCCCCGAATACAGCTTCTGGATCACGGGCGGTCCCCCCATCGACGAGGGCGGGGAAGCGGTCTTCACGGTGCATGCGCATCCGGCGCCGACGGCGCAGATGGAGGTGGCCATTGTGGTCACGGCCGCGCCGGTGCGCTCGAACTTCCTCAACTTTGGCGATACGGGCATCAGGACGGTGAGATTCTCCGCGGGCAGCGGCACGGCGGTCTACCGCGCCCGGACCCGGGGCGACGACACGGACGAGCCGGACGGTTTCGTGCGGGCGAGGCTGCATTCGAACAAGGCGACCGCCGGCGGTCGGACGTATTGGCAGCACAGCCCGAAGAAATCGGCCGAGGTGAGGGTGTGGGACGACGACGCCCCGCTTCCGCAACACCGGCCTCCGGTCGTTTCCGTGCGCACCCTGCCCGGACGCGGGACCGTGGACGAGGGCGAGACCGCGTACTTCTGCTACGGCATCGAGGGCAGCGGGTACCCCGCGAACCATCCCTCCAGATTCTGGGTGAGGTACGAGGCCGTGTCCTCGTCGGGGCGGGTTCTCATTGAAGACGCGGCCCTCGGCCTCGGCACGGCGACGCGGGAGATGTGCCTGAAGCGCTCCACCTGGGGCGCGGCGGGCGAGACCTACACCGCGCGGGTGCTTCCTCCGAGCGGGCCGATCTTCAACGAGGGCCGCCAGATCCAGCCCTACGCGGTGGGTACCGCGACCGCGACGGTCACGGTGCGCGGGGGGACCTCGCCGCAGGTCGCGGCGACGCCCCCGTCGGTGACGATCTCCACCGACGCGGCTTCGGTGACGGAGGGCGGCGAGGTGACCTTCACGGTCACGGCCGACGCGGCGCCGGGGATCGACATCGCGGTGAACCTGGGCGCGGCGGAGGAGATGGGCGAGGGTCTGGACTACGTCGGGCGCGAGCAGACCGGCACGGTGACGCTCCCCGCGGACGCGACCTCGGCCACCTGGACGGTCACGGTCTGGTCCGACGAGCGGCAGCGCGCCGACGGCACGGTGGTGGCCCGGATCAAGCCGGGCGACGGCTACACGGCGGGCACGCCGTCGACGGTCACCGTGGCCCTGCTCGACGACGACGCGCCGCTGGCCGGTCCGCAAACCGATCCGCCGGCCGGCGATCCGGCGCCGACGGATCCGCCACCGCCGACTCCGGCGGTGGACCCGGCGCTGATCGCGGACGTCAGGGCGCTCGCGGCGCAGACCCATCACGGCGCGGCGCACGTCAATCGCTGGCGGCGGGTGCTGATGGCCTTCGGCGAGGGTAGCTGGCCGGGACTGACGCCGATGACGGCGGCGGAGGCCGGGGAGAACGCCCGCCGGCACAGCAGTCCGCTGTGGCCGCGAATCGCCGAGTTGCTGGCGGCGCGGGAATCGACCTCGGAGGCGGAATCGGCGCCGCCGGGCGGCGTTTCCGCGCGACTGCTGGCGGAAGTCGCGGACTGGGCCGGCGAGACCCACCTCGGCGCGGACCACATGGAGCGCTGGCTGCGGGTGCTGCACACGCTGGAGGGCGTGGCCAACGACGCCACGATCATGCTCCCGGCCGAGGCGCGGGCTCTGGTCCCGCTGGACCCCGGCCGCTGGGGCCCGGTGGCGGAGGCCATCGAACGCCTGGAGGCCCGGTCTTTCGCCGACGCGCTCGTGGACTGAGCGCGGGGTCCGGTCGCCCCGGGCGCGGCCGGACCACCGGTTGGGGCATGGAACCCGACCATCCCAATGCGCGGAACTCCTTGGCGGGAGCTGCTGCACCCCCGACAGCGATTCCCGCTGCAAATCAGATATCAATGAAATCAACGGTTTGCGATTGCCGTAAAAAAAGGTTTTCGTAAACTTTTCGTGCTGGATTCGGATAAACGGTCATGAGGTCTCTGTGTTGAGGGGAGTTGTCATGGCCAAGCTTGCGTTGCGCGGCGCGTTGAGCGCGCCGGGTTTGTTGCGGGAGGTTCGGAAGTGTTTCGAGCGGATTCCGGATTCGGTGCGGGGCCGCAAGCGGGGTCTGCCGGATTATCTGATGTCGGGTCTGGCGGTGTTCGGGCTGAAGTTTCCCTCCCTGCTGCAGTTTGATCGCGGCGCGCGGGACGACGGGTTGATCCGGGAGAATCTGAAGCATCTGTACGGTATCGTTGACGCGCCGTGCGACACGGCGCTGCGGGAGCGGCTGGACGAGGTGGAGCCCTCGGTGCTGCGGGGCGCGTTCAAGCGGTTGTTCGCGGTGTTGCAGCGAGGCAAGGGGCTGGAGGGGTTCACCTGGCTGGGTCATTATCTGCTGTCGGTGGACGGCACGGGGTATTTTTCCTCATCGCGGGTGCGCTGCAAGCGTTGCTGCGAGAAGCGTCACCGGGACGGGCGGGTGACGTATTATCACCAGATGCTGGGGGCGGTGCTGGTGCATCCGGAGCACCGGGAGGTGTTTCCGCTGGCGCCGGAGCCGATCGTGCGGGAGGACGGGTCGCAGAAGAACGACTGCGAGCGCAACGCCGCGAAGCGGCTGCTGACCCATGTTCGTCGGGAGCATCCGCATCTGAAGTTGCTGGTGGTGGAGGACGCGCTGGCCTCGAACGGGCCGCACATCGAGTTGTTGCGGTCGCTGGACATGCGATTCGTGCTGGGCGCGAAGCCGGGGGACCACAAGCATCTGTTCGAGTGGGTGGAGGCCACGCCGGGGACGCGGACCTTCGAGACGGTGGACGCCGGCGGCGTGACGCGCCGCTACCGCTATCTCAACGGCGCGCCTTTGAACGAGGCGCACTTCGACCTGGAGGTGAACTTTCTCGAATGCCGGGAGACCCGTCCGGGCAAGAAGGAACAACGCTTCTCCTGGGTCACGGACATCGAGATCGCCGAGGCGAACGCCGAGGCGCTGATGCGGGCGGGCCGCGCCCGCTGGCGCATCGAGAACGAGACTTTCAACACCCTGAAGAACCAAGGCTACGGCTTTGAGCACAACTATGGCCACGGCGACAACCATCTGGCGACGGTGTTCGCGCACCTGATGATGCTCGCTTTCTTCATCGACCAGGTGCAACAGAGGAACTGCCGCCTGTTCCAGGCGGCGCAGGCCAGGGCGGAACGGCCCCTTTACTTCTGGCAAAAGGTGAGAAGCTTGTTCACCACCCATATTCTGCGCGACTGGGGGACGCTGTACGGCGCTATCGCCTTCGGTGTCCGTCCCCGCGAGCCGGAGTTGCTCGACACCTCGTGAGGGTGCGCCGCGGCCGGTTGCGCAAAAAGCCGGTTCTTCGGGGCAGCACAGGGTAGCCGAAATCGGCATCCGGCAAAGCGCGGAAGGAGTTGCCGCGCCGCGATGTCTCCCATCGGCCCCATGAGCGGCTTTCCCGGGTGTCAGGCAATCGCCGGCTCCGTTAGCGGGAGAAGCTGCACCCCCGAGGTGCTGCTTGACCTGATTGGGCCTTGGTCTGATAATTAGCTGTTGACTTGGCGAGCCTGTTCGCGAAGGACGATCAGCATGAATCATATGCAGAACGAATTCAGCGTTGCGGCCAGAGATCGGTTCCGGTCATTGCCGCTTACCGCCCTCGTTTGTCTGATGCTGTTGTTCGTGCAGGCTGCGACGTTCTCGCACAGTCACGAAAACGACCTGCAGGTTCGTTACGACTGCGACATCTGCCTCAAGATCGGCTCAAGCACCGATGTTATCGCGGCCGGCCACGTCTACAATCCTGTTTCCCCGGTTCGGCATGAATGGCGAGACTCAGCAGTGGAAGCGCCATTCCTGCCACTGCTCGACATTCGCTCGAGAGCCCCTCCCCAGGCCTGATAAACAGTTCTCGGATTTTCGCTTCGGCCGATCGCCGCGCGCCAATTGTAATGCAAGCGCCGGCAGGCGGTTCGAAGCGGCAATTTTCGGTTTATCGGTTACGTATTCCTGGGGAATGAAATGAAAATTCAACGCAAGAAATTATCGGCCGCGGTAAGCCTGGCGCTGACGCTCGGCTATGTCGGCGGCGCGCTCGCGCAGGAAGCCACCCATAGCGAGGACCAGATCGAGGAGATCGTGGTTACCGCGCCGTTCCAGCAATCAGAGGCGGAAACCGCATTGCCGGTCGGTATCCTGTCCGGCGAGGCGTTGCGGGAGAAGATCGGCAACAGCCTCGGCGATACGCTCAAGAACGAAATCGGCGTTGCCAATGCCTCTTTCGGCGCCGGAGTCGGTCATCCGGTTATTCGCGGCCAATCCGGCAACCGCGTGAAAGTTCTGCAGAACGGAGTCGGCGTTACCGACGCATCCAGCGTTAGCGCCGACCACGCCATCGCCGTCAGCACCTCAATTGCGGAGCGGCTGGAAGTCATCCGCGGGCCTTCGTCCCTGCTGTACGGCAGCGGCGCCATCGGCGGTGTCATCAATGTCATCGACAACCGAATTCCGGAAAGCTTGCCGGATGAACCCGGTTTCGTTGTCCAGCAAACCCGCAATTCCGTGAATGAAGAAGACAAGACCGTGATCCGGGTAGAGGGGGCGGCCGGCAACGTCGCGTTTCATCTCGACGCATTTCGCCGCCGTAACGACATGGTGTCGATCAGCGGCTACGCAATCGACGAGGAAGCCGTTGAGGAACTCGAAGAACTGATTCACGAACACCTTGAAGAAGGACATCACGACGACGAAGACGAGCACCATGACGAAGAAGAGGGAGTCGTAAACACCAACGGCTTCATAGGCAATTCCGATGGCGAGTCCAGTGGAGGCAACTTCGGTTTTTCATTCGTGGGCGACAGCGGATTCATCGGCTTTTCGGTTAGCGAACTCGAGGACAACTACGGCATTCCCCTTGGAGTGCATGTTCATGCTCATGGTGAGGAAGAACACGAAGACGAGCACGACGAAGAAGAACACGGTCACGCGGAAGAAGTCGAATTCGTCCGCGCCGCCATGGAAAAGACCCGTTACGACTTCAAGGGCGGAATGCGTTTCAGCGATAGCTGGATCCAGAGTGTTCAGGCCACGGCGGGATTCAGCGATTACATGCTCAATGAGATCGAAGTATTTGAAGACGGCGGCCGCGAAGTCGGAACGAGTTTTTCCAACGAAGGCTCCGAAGGGCGCATCACCTTGACGCATGTTCCTGTCGGCAACTGGACCGGCGTCTGGGGCATGCAATACACGGATACGGTATTCAGCGCGAGCGGTGAGGAAGCCTTCATTCCCGAGTCCGACGTCAATGCGCTCGGCATATTCGGCGTGGAGCGTTATGCGGGTGTGAACTGGACCGGCGAGATCGGCCTTCGACTCGAGAACAATGGCGTAGACCCCAATGGCCGCTGCGATTTCAGCGGTGGGACCACGAGCGTCAGCGTCAGCGTGCTTTACGATGTAGGCAACGACTCGAATCTGTTGCTGGCGGCTACGCGCTCGCAACGGGCGCCCACGGTCGAGGAGTTGTTTTCGAACGTGTCCTCGGACACCTGCGCCCGCTTTGCCGACAACGAGGATCTGGTGCTGCATGCATCGAGTTCCTTGCTTGAGATCGGCAATCCCTTGCTGGAAGAGGAGACATCCAGCAATCTTGAATTCGGCTTCCGCAAGTACGGCGGCGGATTTACCGGCGAATTCAGCGCCTATTACAACCAGATCGACGACTATATTTTTCTCGATTTGACGGGCGAGGAATTCGAAGAGCAGCAACTGGCTTCCTATCTGGCGCGGGACGCCCGCTTTACCGGCATCGAAGCCGAGGTTTCCTTCAACGTGGCGGAAGGCGACAACTCTTCACTCGCTTTCGGTCTTTTCGGCGACATGGTGAATGCCGAATTCGATTCAGGAGGCTATGTACCGCGCATCCCGGCGTCCAAGATTGGCGCCGAACTGCGCTGGTTCGGGGGTGAGTGGAGCATGCATCTGCATGTCACTCGTGTCAGCGAGCAGGAAGACGTGGCTGAACTCGAACTGTCCACCGGCGGCTATACCTTGCTCTCGTTCTCTGCCGATTATCATTGGGACGTTGGCGAGGACAGCAGCCTGGAGGTGTTCCTGCGTGGCGAAAACCTGCTCGACGAGGAAGTCCGCAATCACGTCTCCTTCCTCAAGAACTACGCGCCCGAACCGGGCCGCGGCATAATGGCCGGAGTGCGATTCGAGTATTGATCGTACGGAATATCCAGGGACGGTCAAGCGCGAGAATGAAAAGTCCCGCCCAACGGCGGGACTTTTTTGTATGGGATACGAAGTAAAAATGCAGTATGTTTGCAGCATCATGTCGTCATTGATTGCACTCAAGATCATAGCGGCGCTGTCCATCCTGGCAGTGGGAGTTCTCGGCGGCATCATCCCGCTGCTGGCCGCACGCCTGCAGGCAAGCAGGCGATTCTTTTCCCTCGGCAATGCCCTGGCCGGAGGAATCTTCCTTGGCGTCGGCTTTACCCATCTGTTGCCCGAAGCCGAGGAAATGCTGGCCGGATTCACCGACTATCCGCTGGGCCCGCTGTTGGCGGCCGCGGGAATCGCGATCCTGCTATGGATCGACCGGGTCTATTTCGAGTCCATGGGGACCGCCAGTGGGGAAGAGTCCGGCGAGCAGCGCCGGCCGGTGTATCCGATGGTCATGCTCGCCGCGCTGTCGATTCATTCGGTCATCACCGGAATCGCCCTCGGCCTCGAGCCTGAAGTCGCTGCTTCGCTGCTGGTAATGACCGGGATTTTGCTGCACAAGGGCTCGGCATCCTTCGCCCTGAT
Organism: Pseudomonadales bacterium; assembly: GCA_963666325.1. Taxonomy (GTDB): domain Bacteria; phylum Pseudomonadota; class Gammaproteobacteria; order Pseudomonadales; family Pseudohongiellaceae; genus UBA9145. Next base: position 1,897,475 of record OY762706.1, on the reverse strand, counting down.
GGTCAGCGCCCATGCCGCCGGCCTGAATACTTCGAATCTGCGCACGGTTTTGGCTGTTTTCGTGCTGATGACGCCGCTCGGAATCTTTTTTGGCACGACGGTTTCCAGCTTGATGCAGGGGGAGAACGCCGAACTCGTTGAAGGTGTTTTCAATGCGCTTGCCGCGGGAACCTTCATCTACGTTGCTATCATGGACGTGATCGGCGGAGAAATGGGTCGTATCGAGGATCGCATGGCGCGATTCGTCAGCAGCGCCCTGGTGGGGAGCGACGATGTCGACATGCCCGTTCGCGATACCGACCGCCCGCTCAAGTTCCTGCTCGTTCTGATCGGCCTGGGCAGCATGGCGGTGCTCGGAATCTGGGTCTAGCGCAGCAGGCGATTCGAGAGAGATTGGCACATGCTCTACAAACTCGGCGATGCCGAAGTCGAACTCGCGGGAGACGACTGGTTCGTCGCTGAAAACGCCGTAGTGGTCGGCCGGGTGCGGCTGGAGAACAACGCCAGCGTCTGGTATCACGCCGTGTTGCGCGGCGACAACGACCTGATCACCGTGGGCGAGAATTCCAATGTGCAGGATCTGTCGGTATTGCATACCGACCCGGGCATTCCGCTGACCATCGGCCGCAACGTCACCATCGGCCACAAGGTGATGTTGCATGGCTGCGCCATCGGCGACAATTCCCTCATCGGCATCAATTCCGTAGTGCTCAACGGCGCGAACATCGGTCGCGACTGCCTGATCGGCGCCAACAGCCTGGTTACCGAAGGCAAGCAGATTCCGGACGGATCGCTGGTGCTAGGGTCCCCGGCAAGGGTCGTCCGGCAATTGACCGATGCGGAAAAGGCCATGCTGCTCGAAAGCGCCGACACCTACGTGCGCAACTTCAAGCGCTTCAAACGCGACCTGCGACCCGACCCCCGCGGTTGATCCTCCGGGTACTCCTGGAGAGCCTGCTTAATCGCGACCGGGTAACCACGCCCAATGTCTTTTGCCTGGCCTCGAAAAGCCTCCGGGATGTCCTTGCCCGGTAAGACGGTAATTCGGGACTTTGCAGACTGCGGAAGGCGAGGTGGAATCGGCATGGTCAGGTCGTGATAATATTCTACGGTGAACAAGGATTCTCACTGCTTGTCGCGAGAGAGATAATGCTGGAAAAGACGAGTACGGCAACAATTTTGTCCGACGCGGGGCCGAGCGACGTATCTGCCGGAACGGCGAAACCGGGACCGTCCGCCGACACGCTCTTGCCGAAAGAGAACAGTTTGATGCGGGCGCTGGATTTGCTTTCGGCAGATCAGCTCGAACAAGTCGTTGAAGACGCTCTAAAGGCGCCTCGCAAGGGCGCCGCAAAAAGTGCGCGGCAGAGTCTTGACGCCGCCATAGACGCCTGCGAATACCTTGAAATCAAGGGGGTTCGCCCCGGGAAGGCCAGCAAGGCGAGCCCCGCGCAACTGAAGCTTCCCGTAACCGAAGAATGTGACCGTTACGATAATGTTCGCATGGTTGGCGCCCTGCTGCGCGTCTGGCGGGCGTACAGGGCGCCGTTGCGGGAAAAGGTCGCGGATCACCTCGCGCAAGCGGGCATTGCCTCGGTGCCGGTCGATTTCAAGGAAGGTTTCTATCACGGCCTTTGGCGGCCCGAGGATTGGGAGTGGCATGTGGCTACTCTGCTCGAATCGGACGACGGGTCCGATTCCGATGAATCAGAAAATTCCGGCCTAGTCGCCGCTGAAACCCGCCTGATGCTGAGTCTGGTATCGGGCGCATCGCCCGCTCGGCCGGGCGAATTGTCGGCGGGGAAATTCGACGATCCGGCGCTGGGGGTTTTTCTGGCCCGACTCTGGTCTTTCGACTCGAACGATACAATTTGGGAGGAAATGGATAGTTTCATCGAGGAACTCGGGGAAGTGAACGATACGAAGGGCCGCGAAATGATCGAGGCCCGGATAACGGCCGGCAAGCGGCGGCTGGAAGAACTCGACAGCAGGTACAGGGAGTCGCTCGCCTATCTTGAATGCGATCTCGGCCGGATTCGGTCTGCGATCGGGGAAAACGTTGAATTGCTGCTGTATGCCGGTGACGACTTTTATCCTGAACTAATAGAGTCGTTGCAAGAGTATGAGTCGGTCAGGCAAAAGGGAGGCACGAAGAGCGAGGAGGAAAACAGGCTCGCCAAGCGCGCCCCGCTTGAAGATGAAATCGTCGATCTCGTAAAAGGATGGGAAAGCGAGATCGTCAAACGGCAAACGGAGCTGCGGGAACAAGAAACCGGAACGGTCGAAACAGTGGAAGATTCCGCCGCCGGCGAATCGCTCGCCGCGAATGAACCGCCCGGGGACGAGGAAATCCTCGCGCTACGGAACCGGCTGGAAGCCGCGACCTTGAAGCGCGACGATTTCAAATCCAGGCTCGAAACGCAATCCGCCGAGTTGCGCAAGCTGCGGCAGTTTTTTCGCAACGCCGAATCGAGAAACAAGCGGCTCAAAGAAGAAAACCTGGAACTCAGGGAGTTTCTGGATGAGGCGACAGAAGCCAACTCGCGGAGTTCTTCCACAAAGGTGGGTGAAGACAAGGGCGACTATCTCGTCATGTATCCGCCGCGGTGGATAGAGGACGTCAAAGACGCCGTGAGTCAGGCGCGGCGCACGTTCGAAAACGAACTTGTTTTTGCGCTTAACGCCAAATCGCAACAGAACAGCGCTTTTGAAAAACCAGATGAAGTTTTCGAGGCGCTGGCTTGGCTCGCAACGCATTTTCGGGACAGCAAACTCAATCCTGATGTCGGCGTCAACTTGAACGAGGCTCTGGAGGAAAGTCTGAAGGAAGCGGTGAAGCCCAACTGGTTTTACACGCCCCGTCAATCACCTTCGGCCACCGGTCAATATCCCGACTCGTACACCGCCTCGCATCAAGGGGAAAAGTACGACTTGCATGACCACATCGGCCGGGGAAAAAGCCACAAGGTCAAAAGCAATATCCGCATTGCTTTCGATTGGGACGAAGAGGAAAGAAAGTTGATCGTCGGCTACATCGGTCGCCATCAGCCGACAGGCCGCTCATGAATTAGCGTTCGAGTCACATCGAGCCTTCTGCAACCTCCACGAACCCACACTCCCGGGAGCGCCGGGGAGTTTCAAAACACAATGCCCGAATCCAGAGCGCTTGCCGAATACTGGAGTCGCCGCTCAGGGCGCCACTTCCATGCCATCGCGGCCGACGATGATCGGGCCGTCGTAATAGTCGCTCATGCCCTGGATGAACTGCGCTTCGGCGGCGTCGGTTGGCGCAATCGAAGGGAACAGGTGGGTCAGAGCGAGTTTCTTGACGCCCGCTTCCTGGGCCATCCGCGCGAGAGCGAGCGATTCGGCGTGATACTCCATCCCTTCCTCGATCATTTCGAGTTGCCGCGTATTGCCACTTGCTCTCGACAGGGCAATAGCGGCGTTGAACATGGCCGCGTTCTCGACCTCGCTGACAAGCAGGTCGGCGCCTTCCGCGCCCGCGGCGTATTCGGGACAGACACGCGTGTCGCCGGATACGACCACCACCTGATCCCGATATTCGAAGCGGTAACCCACGGCTGGCTCGATGGGCTCGTGACAGACGGGGAACATCGTCACCGTCAGTCCGCCTTCGTCGAATACGACCCCCGGTTCGTGTTCGGTAACTTCGGGATTCATGACGGCTTCGCTGAATTTCTCGCCGTGGTGGACGACGCGATATTCCAGATCGAGTCGATAGGTAGCGACGATTCCTTCAACAACTTCCACCGCGCCTTGCGGTCCACGCACCGGAATCGCGTGGTCAACACCGCCAACGCCAAAGTTGAGCAAAATCTCTCCGAGGCCGATGAAATGATCGGAATGGTAATGGGTGTAAAAGATGCCGTTGAGGTCGCGAATGCCGGCCTGGTCGAGCGGAACGACGCAATTGCGGCCGGTATCGACGAGGAATACGCGGTCTCCCGCGATGACCGCCGTGCAGGCCGTTGCCCGCTGCGGATTGGGAATCGGTATGCCGGTGCCTAGCAGGATCACGGAAATGCCGGCGTCCGGGTCCAGGCTGCGCGGCTGCGGCCTGCCCTGGGCGCTCGCGTCCGCCGATGCCGAAAGTGCGGCTGCAGCGACAATCAATGGCAAGAATTTTCTCATTGCATTTCCTCTCGAGTGGCTGTGGTGGAAGCAACAGCGGCGAGGTTCTATCACTCCCGGACCCCCACAGCAATCGATATCGGCGCGCTCAACTCAGTTGTAAGGCACCGTCTCCGGAGGTGATTGTTATTGGCTCCAGTCTTCGATGGTTAGTCCATCGATGCGTGAAAACTCGCCAGTGTTGTGCGTTACCAGGACTGCGGCTTCAGCCAATGCGTGGCAGCCGATCCACAGGTCGTTCGCGCCAATCTGTCTGCCGGCGGATTTTAGTCGGGAAAATTGCCGGGCATAGTGTCCGCACAGTTTCTGATCGACTTCGTAAAGCACAGGAATGTGCCGTACCAACTGTTCCAGGTTGCGCAACACCCGGTGTTTCCGGTCGCTTCGTTCCGCGCCCTTGAGCAATTCGGCGTATGTGAAAAAAGACATGCACAATTGATCTTCGGGTTCGATCGAATTTACCCGATTGGCGACGGCGGCTGGTTTGTTCTTGAGCAGGTAAATCAGGATATTTGTATCGAGCATGTACCTCATAGCGCTTCCCGGTCCTGAAGGGTTGGCTGGTTTGCTTGCTCTTCTTCCAGGATTGCGACGTAGTCATCGGTAAAGGAGGCGAGCGCCTCCAGTAATGCGTCGCCACGATCTTCAGGTACGGAATGAATGACCAGATCTCCGTTTTCCGCCTTGCTGATTTCAACCTTTGAGCATTGCAGTCTGAACTCCCGAGGAATGCGTACGGCTTGGCTGTTGCCGTTCATGAAGACCCGGCTGCTGATCGATGGCATTTCCAACTCCAAGTGTGTACTAAAGCGTACATACTATCCTAAAGGCCAACACGTGACAACGCACGGGAAGCGCGGGAAGCGCGGGAAGCGTAAACGCCAATAACTGCATCCTGATCCCTAACTTAATTGAAGGGCGCCGTCTTCGACCGGGCTTTGCTCTATTAGTTTGCGGTCCAGCAGGTAGTCCTGGGTGTTGCGCCAGGGAGCGCGGTCTTTCTGTTTGGGGAACAGGTGCATGGCGCGCTGCATGTAGCCGGGATTGAAGTCGTCGATCCAGTCGAGTTCCGGCAGGCTCATTTCGTCCTCGCTCAGCACAGGCTCGCATCGGCGTGCGCCCTTCGCGTCCATGGCCTTGAGCAACTTGCAGAAATAGCGTGAGTTCAGGTCGGCGCGCAAGGTCCAGGAAGCATTGACGTAGCCGAAGGTGTAGACCAGGTTCGGCAGGCCCGAAAACATCATGCCGTGGTAGTTGAACGAGTTTGCCGGGTCGAACTCCTCGCCGTCACGGAACAGGCGTACGCCGCCGAGCACTTGCAGATTCAGGCCCGTGGCCGTGACCAGGACATCGGCTTCCACCAGTTCGCCGTCCTCCATCATTACGCCGTTTTCGCTGATTCGGCCGATCTTGCCGGTGACGACATCGGCCTTTCCTTCCCTGATCGCCAGGAACAGGTCGTTGTCGGGCACCAGGCACAGGCGTTGGGTCCAGGGTTCGTAGCTCGGCGTGAAATGTTTTTCCACGTCGTAGTCTTCGCCGAGCACCTTGCGTACGCGCTTGAGCAGGTAGTCCCTGATCTTCCCGGGCTGTTCACGCGAACGCCGGTAGACCGTGTCCTGCAGCCGCACGAAGCGCCAGCGGTTGATCGCGCCGGCCCAGCGCGCAGGCAGCAAGGCGTGGAGCAGGGCTGCGATGCGGTCCTTGCCCGGGCGGGAAACGATGTAGCTCGGCGAGCGCTGGATCATGGTCACTTTCGCGGCCTTTTGCGCCAGGGCCGGAATGAGCGTTACCGCCGTCGCGCCGCTGCCGATCACCGCCATGCGCTTGCCCGAATAGTCGAGTTCTTCCGGCCAATGTTGCGGATGCACGACAGGGCCGCCGAAATCCTCAAGGCCCGGCAGGTCGGGCGTATAGCCGGCCTCATAGTTGTAATACCCGCAGCACATGAACAGGAATCGGGCCTTGACCTCGAATTCCCGTCCCTCGCCATCGACCACTTGAGCGGTCCAGCCGGCGGAGCCGCTGTCCCAGGCCGCGGAAGTCACCTTGTGGCCAAACCGGATACGATCACGCACCCCGTATTCGTCGACGCTTTCCTGCAAGTAATCGCGAATGGCGTCAGCGTCGGAAATGACTTTCGGATTGGTCCAGGGCTTGAAGCTGAAGCCGAAGGTGTACATGTCGCTATCCGAGCGAATGCCCGGAAAGCGAAACAGATCCCAGGTGCCGCCGATTTCGTCCCGTGCTTCGAGAATGGCGTAACTCTTCCCGGGACACTCGCGCTCCAGATGACATGCGGCGCTGATGCCGGAAATTCCGGCGCCGACGATCAGCACGTCAACCGGGTTTGCGACAGGCGCCGCTGTGTTCATATTCCCGCTCTGCTGTGCATCAGGCGGTGGATGATAACAGAAGGGACACGCCCGAAGTTTCGTTCGCGGCCGCGACGTCAAGCAGGGGCCGGACGGCCTGATCTACCTGCTGACGGAAGCCGACGAAGCAGCACTGCTGCGCCTGTCGCCCGCCGAGCCGGAATAATTCTGCCGGCAGATTGGCTATTGCTGCGAGTACTGCCCCGAGCCGGTTGAACGGTTCGACACGGCTACGCCATCGCCCCCCGATTCAAGCCGCGATCTCTCATCGGGATGAATCGCCAACAGGGCAGTGCCGTAATCGCCGTCCTTGCGCTTTCGCTCCGCCAACTGATCCAGCCGCGTCGACAACAGCGAGTCATAGTCCTCCTCTTCGAGGTAGGTTACGCTGACGTGAAAGTGCGACATGGCGTCCACGCTTCTGCCGCCGAACACCACCCACTGGTCCGGGTCGATCGACAGGGGATTGTTCGCGGTATTGTCAAAATGCGTTCGCATGACGATTGCGGTGCCGGCCGGGAGAATGGGCCGGGCATCGTCATCGAACACAAAGCTCGTTTGCCAGTTGTGATTGTAGTTGTTGATCGACGCGATGATGTCGCGGCGGTTCGCGCCTGGCCCATAGTAGTCCCTCACGCGCCCGGGCCAAACCACTTCGATTGACATGGCAATGCCATGCAAATGCATGTGCCCGCGATAACTGTTGAGCATGACAGGCTCGTCCAGCACCCAGGTGCGGTACATGGTCTGCGTACCATGAGGTGGAATGAGGATGTCTCTGGCTCGCGGCTGACCTGGGTCGAATTGATCTATCAGATGATGTATTTCGACGCTGGCGACAGTTTCCGGCGGATCGTCTTCCGGGTGAAACCAGAACGCCACATCGATGCTGTCTTCAAATTCAAAGCCGATCGGGAAATAATGAGCGCCAAAATTGACTACACCGGGACCGACGTCGAAGAGGATGCCGGTGTCCTCTCCAAAATAATCCCAACGCTTGCCGGCGCCGGCGCCCACCACGCGGCCCGATGGACCCTCTTCGAGATTCAGTCGCACATTATTGTGGTGCAAGGCTGCGCGACCCTGGATGGTGTTGCGAATTTCCGCGGCTTTCAAATAGCGCGGTTTTTCCAACGCCGGCCATTCAACGTCAATCGACGGCCAAAAATCGCCTCCCTCGGCGCGCACCGTGATGGGGCCCGATTCGAACACCATGTCCGGCGCTCCCAATTCCGGCTCCAGTTCCCATTCCAGCCAGTTCGGCCAATCCACCGGAGGCGGCAGGTCCGCCCGGTCTCCTTCCGGCGTATCGTTATCGACCCAGGCCACCAGTGTTTCTATCTGTTCATCGCTGAGAGAGAAGTCGTTCTTGTATTCCTGAATGCCTATGGTGTGATCGAGATGCCATGGAGGCATGGTGCGGCGGCGGACGTTTTCCCTGATCAGGGGCGCCCATACTCGCGCCTGCTCGTATGTCTCAAGCGGCATCGGACCTATGCCGCCCGGCTGGTGGCATCGCTGGCACTTCTCTTGCAGTATCCGCGCGACTTCGTTCGAAAAAGTCGGCGACTGGTCCGGCTCTGCCGCCTGCAGACCGTATTGCGAAACGCTGAAGAGAACAGCCGCTCCGATCAGCTTTTTCATCGATCCCTCAAGACAGCTTTTCCGTGATTCCTTCGTGACTCTTGCGCTCAAGGCATTCATGGTCGTGACCCTCTGCGATCGGATATCGCTATACTCTTGCCGTTACTCGTTCCCGCTCACGTTAACCCTGACGAAAGCGTTGGTCCAGCAGCACCAGAACTCGAAGTCCTGGGTTTCGAATTGAGACCGTCCGACGTCATTATAGGCCTGCACCTGGACGATGTATTCGCCTGGCATACTGAATACTGCCTCGGTTTTTTCCTCGCCATAGGCAAAATCGGATTCCAGCCAGCTCGACGCCTCGACCCAGCCGACCTCTTCTTCCTTCCAGGAACTCCAGTCAGGCGCAAACCTGACGCTGCCCGGGCCTTGATACTTGAACCATCTTACCCTGATGTCGCGCTCATCGTATTCACGATAGGGATTGTCGCGGCGCACTCTGGCGGTCAACTGAAGCGGCTCCCCAACGCGGGCTTCCAGCGTCTCCGATACCATGCCGCGGCCGAATCCGGATCGGCCTTCGGAGACAGGGCCTTCCGCCTGAAGACGTACTTTCGGAGGGCTGTTCTTGCGAGATGGCTGAATAGGCTCATCGTGCCGATAGGTGCTATGGACCAATCTGCCCGGTGAGCTGAATTCTTGCCCGGTCAATTCGTCAACCAGGGTCCAGCGTACGTCCCGGTCGCCCCAATCTTCCGGGACGGTGACGCTCAGCACGCAATAGTGGCGGCGTCCCCCATCGGGTTGCGGCATGAAATGAGTCGGTTGCAAACCGTCATATTCCGCCGGTTCGATGTAATTGTTCGGGCCGATGGGTATATCGATCACCGTTTCTGTGTTGGTATTGAAGTAGCCGAAGCAAAGTTGAAAGCTGCCGTCCGGATTTGGAAACCATCCTTCGAAAATCGGAACTACCGGCCCGCCGGTCGCTCTTACCAATTGGGGATCGTTCTGATGTCCTCCCGGCGGCGCAACCCTGTTCCAGCCCGGAATGCGAGCCTGGGCTTCGCTTGCGTCGGGCCGCAGCATCACCAGGATACCCATCAGGAGTGCAACAAACAGCGACTTGCTCATCGTCTGGTTCGTCCTTTCAGTTCGGATCCGCGTTCGCGCGCGCCCGGCGTGGAAGTCAAGATACAACTATTCTCGGACAATTGCCGCTGAAAAAGGACAAGAACGTCCCGCGACGTCACACCGCGATAGAGGAATTCCCCAAAATTACCTGACTCGATGTGTCAATCCCGCAACGACGGTTCAGCCGCTTTTTCCCTGACATTTTCGAGATCAAACGAACTCTTGCCCTGTTCCGGTTCGCCTCTCAACCCGCCGAGAAGCGATTCGTCCACTTGCGCGGAACTCAGGAAGCCTTCCAGCCGCCCGCGGATGATTTGTTCGGCTTCGGTCATGATGCGGTCGATGAGTTCCTTCACCGTGGGGATGTCGTGGATGAGTCCGGCAACCATGCCGCAGGACCAGGCGCCGGCGTCCATTTCGCCTTCGAGCATGACTCTTGGATAGACGCCGACGACTTCTTCCATGATGTCGTCGAAGCTGATTTCGTTGCCGAGGCTTTTTTCCTTTTCGAGCAGTTTTTCCACCGCCTCATTGGTCAGCACGCGCTCCGTATTGCGCAGGGGACGCATGATAAGCCTGGTTTGTAATTCGTCGGCCTCGACGATGGCCTGTTTGACGTTTTCGTGAATCGGCGCTTCCTTCGTGGCCATGAAGCGGGTGCCCATGTTCATGCCGTCGGCGCCCATGGCCAGTGAGGCGACGAGGGAGCGTGCGTCTGCCTGGCCGCCGGAAGCGACGAAGGGGATTTCCAGTTGGTCCGCGGCGCGCGGCAGCAGGATCATGTTGGGGATGTCGTCCTCGCCGGGATGGCCGCCGCATTCGAAGCCATCGACGCTGGCGGCGTCGCAGCCGATGCGCTGGGCCTTGAGCGCATGCCGCACCGATGTGCATTTGTGAATCACCTTGACGCCCGCGTCATGCAGATAGGGCAGGACCTGCTGAGGGTTGTTGCCGGCGGTTTCCACGATCTTCACGCCGCTGTCGATGATGACCTTGACGATTGCCGGATAGTCGACCGCCTTGACGGTGGGCAGAAAGGTCAGATTGACGCCGAGGGGCTTGTCGGTCATGTCCTGCGCCCGGGCGATTTCGTTGGCGAGATCGGCAGGCGTTTTCTGGGTCAGCGCGGTAATGATGCCGAGGCCGCCGGCGTCGGATACCGCCGCGGCAAGTTCTGCAAATCCGACGAAATGCATGCCGCCCTGTATGATCGGGTGCTCGATTCCGAGCAATTCGGTGATTCGTGTCTTCATTTTCCTCTCTCGATGTTCCGCAAGCCGGGCCGAATGCTCTCATTCTCGGGCGCAGATGTCATTACCCTGTCGCCGGGCGGCGAAGTCGATTGATATTGATGCGGGCATGCGGCAATCTTGTGGCCGCTCAGACAAGACCAATCGACGGGGGACGGGCATGACGTATCGGGCGCCACTGAAGGAGATGCAGTTTCTCCTGCGAGAACTGGCGGGAGTGGAGGAAGTCTGCGGCACGGCGCCATTCGAGGAAGCCAGCCCGGAACTCGTGCCCGCCATTCTGGAGGAAGCCGCGAAACTGGCCGAAAACGTGATTGCGCCGCTGAACGCTGCCGGCGAAGCCGATCCGCCGCGCATCGTCGATGGCCAGGTTCGCGAAACCGCGGGTTTCGCCGAAGCCTACCGCCAATTCGCCGAAGGCGGCTGGAACGCCTGTTCCGCGAATCCCCGCTTCGGCGGAATGGGCCTGCCCCACGCCATCAACAGCGCGGCTTCCGAAATGTGGGCAGCCGCCAATCTCAGCTTTTCCATCTGTCCCATCCTCAGCATGGCCGCCATCGAAACGCTCGAAACCCACAGCGATGCGGAATTACAGGAGAGATACCTCGAAAACATGGTGAGCGGTCGATGGACCGGCACCATGAATCTCACCGAACCCCAGGCGGGTTCCGACCTGGCGGCGGTTCGCACGCGGGCGGTTCCCGCAGGCGATCATTATCGAATTTTCGGGCAAAAGATATTCATCTCGTGGGGAGACCACGAAATGGCGGAAAACATCGTCCATCTCGTGCTCGCCCGAATCGAGGGAGCGCCCGAGGGCGTACAAGGCATCTCCCTGTTTCTGGTGCCGAAATACGTGCCTGGAGAGGATGACGCTCCCGGTGAACGCAATGATCTCGGACCCATCGCGCTGGAAAAGAAGATGGGTATCCATGGCAGCGCCACCTGCGCCATGGTCTACGGCGAGGCGGGGAAGGGCGCCGCCGGCTGGCTGATCGGCGAGGAGAACAAGGGTTTGTCCTACATGTTCACGATGATGAACAGCGCGAGATTGCATGTCGGCCTGGAAGGCGTCGGTCTGAGCGAGATGGCAACACAGAAAGCCGTCGCGTTCGCCGCCGAAAGAGTCCAGGGGAGGCCGCTCGGCCGGCGCGACGGCGCCATCATTCACCACCCGGACGTGCGCCGCATGATCATGTTCATGAAATCCATGACCGAGGCCGCCCGCGCAATCAGTTATTCGGCCGCCGGCGCCCTCGATCGCTCGATGACCGGCGCCGAAGGCGTCAGAGCCAGGGCAAGATTCGAACTCCTGATTCCGGTCGCCAAGGGCTGGAATACCGAAATCGCCCAGGATGTCGCGTCCATGTGCATGCAGGTACATGGCGGAATGGGATATGTTGAGGAAACCGGCGCGGCGCAAATCGTCCGCGACGCCAGGATCACGACCATTTACGAGGGCACGACCACCATACACGCGAACGACTTTATCGGCCGCAAGATGCAACGCGACGGTGGCGCGGAACTGTCGCGGTTGTTGCTGGAAGCAAGGGAAACCTGCGCCTTGGCGGCACAGTCCGACCGGCTCGCCGAAGCGGCGGGATTCGTCGGCGAAAGCCTGTCACAAGCACAGGAATTGATCCAATGGCTGTTGCTGGAAAGCGATGAAACCCGCGCTGCCGCAGCGGTCAATTTTCTCATGGGCTGCGGGACGCTGATCGGCGCCTGGCTGCTGCTCAAGGCGGCGCTGGCCGCCGAAGCGGCCATGGAGCAGGACCCCCATTTCCATCAGTCGCGCATTCGCATCTGCAATTTCTTCGCCGCCCAGATACTCCCCCGCGCAGGCGCGCACTTCAGCGCCGCGCGCCGCGCCTCCCTGCCGGATCAATGGCTTACCGACATGGCGCTCGGCATCTGAAGGCGTTACGCGGAACGTGAAAAGTGCACCTTCGCAGGTTCTGGAATGTGGCGTGTCAATTCTGAATTGAAGTTGGTGTAGAGCGGTTAGCCGGACACTTGTCCTTTCTGTTGACGAATGGGATTACACGGTCGGAATTGCGATCCGGTGCTTCAAGGTTGGTGCCGCGCGGCACGTTATCTACAAGCCACTGGGCAAACGGTTTTTGGTGAGACTTAGTTTCCACGAAGAGTGATCCTCAATCCTCTGCGTTAACTGATCCATTATATTCCTCAGAGAGAAGTCTGGCACGCCAGAATTCTCGCCGCCGGACAAGGGCTCATGCAATTGCCACGAAATACGTGGTAATATTCACCTGCGTGAGCTTGGGAACTAGGCAGTGGTCCATGTGACAGTTGATGCCGACAAATACAGTTGATTTACTCATGACAAGGAAATTTTCGTAATGATGACCGACGATGATCAAGCGCAAATTGTCAACTTGACCTATTTCAGACGGGATCTATACCTTTTGGTCGCGCTCTTCCTATCGGACGAAAAGGTCGCGCGCAATGATAACTAGTTCTTGTCCGTAAACTCCGTTTTCTGATGGATCTCTCGTTCAGCGATACCTTCCGATTCGCGGGTATTGGGCCTGGGAGGGGCGGTTTTTCCTTGATCCGGCAGCGGTTTGCGTCGTTTTCGGCGTGATCGGGCCCGCCGGGCCGCGCCGGGGCCGAAGTCGGCCCCCGGCGGGCGGTTCCGGTACTGTGCCGTTCGGTTTCGGGAGTTTTTGGCGGGTTATCCCGGCCGCAACCGCGCCAGCCGCACCAGGTTGTGCGCGAAGACCGCGGAATGCACCCATGCCTTGAATCGGGCCAGACCGCGCCAGCGGCAACGCCCGAGCCCAAAGCAGCGCTTCAGCCAGGAGATGCCGGCCTCGACCCCGGCGCGGAAGCGGCGAAGCCGGGCGAATATCCAGGGCGACGGCGTCATGTCCTCTTCCTTCAGCCCCCGCTTCTTGCTGAACACCGTGTGTTTCACGCCCATCTCCTTGGCGCGTTTCAGGTTCTCCCCGGAGGCGTAGCCGCCGTCGAAGGCGGCGTGGGTCGGCGGCTTGCCGTACCGCGCGCAATGCCGCCGAAGCATCGGCAGACAGCGGGCGCTGTCCGCCGGATTGCCGGACTCCACCACGACATCCAGCACCAGGCCGCTTCTCCCGGTCGCCAGATTGATCTTGTGGCCATAATGGGTTTCCCGCCCGCCCTTGCGGATAATGTCCGTGTGCGGCTCGAACAGGCTCACGATCTTTTCCGTCGCCGGAACGTTTTCGCCAAGTTCGACGCGCCGCGCGGTCTGAACGACCACCGCCTTCAGCAAGCCGGCGTAGTGGTCGGCGCATTCCAGCCATCGCGCGGACCAGGGCGCTCCCGATTCCCTCACCGCGGGACGGGCCGCTTCCAGATCGCCGAGCGTGTCGGCGGCGATCCGCAGCAACTGCCGGTACAGCTTGGCCCGCGCTTCCCCGCCCCGTTTCGTCCGCGCCGCCAGACAACGCCTTTTGGCCGCCCGGCGGCGGTCGCGGCAACGAACCGCCTCCTTGCCCAGCTCCTTCCGCGCCGCCAGCAGCAAGCCCGTCAGCACCCGCACCCCATCGTACAGCAGCCGGCTGTCCGACGGGGCCGGAATGTGCGTCTCCGTCACCGTGCTGTCTACGCGCACCCAGGCGCCGGTTTCCTCCCCGGACGCTTGCGCCGCCTCCAGCAAACAGCGGTTGACGCGCTCCCAGGTCTCCGCCGACACCGCGCCGACCCCCGCCTGCAAGGCGGACTTCTTCGGCGGATCGAGCGGGTCCACGCGCGCGAAACGGCAAGCCGACAGCGAATCCCGCAGCGCGAACGCCAGACCGCGCCAGGTCTCGCCGCGCAGATGCTTGACCACGGCGCAGCGCAACACCGATTCGCAACTCAATCCGAAACGGCCCCGCTCCGCCTGGGCGCCGAGGTCGACCGCCACCGCGTCCAGCAGTGCGGGATGCGCGTCCAGCCAGTCCGAGATCGACTCCAACTCCTCGCCCAGGGGATGGTCGACAGGCCCCGGTTCGTATAGACTCATCTGTGTCGTGCGCTTCAGCCGCATGGCAAACCCCGGTGTTTTGTGGTGTCTTTGTTTTGCTTCGGAAACAATACAAAGATACCCAAAACGCCGGTTCTTATCCAGGAAAAACCACGCTTTTATTCGACAAATCAAGTGGTTAAGAATTTACGGACAAGAACTAACTATAAGGAGATATCAGAAATTGTCGCAGAATCTGAGGTCAATCATCTCTTGATTGGAATCGCAATTGCATCGCGCCAGTTGCTTGATATTAGAAGATTTTCTCATAGCGATGAGGTTTGTGGAGAGATATGGGAGAGGTTTAGTGAAGATTGGGAAACGACTCCATCACAAGAGCTTGGTTTTCGAAAAGCATGCAATATAATTATTCACGCTGTAGAAATCCTTCCTTACGATAATCCTGATTTGGGCTACTTCACTGGAAATATTGTTATTCGCGGTAGAAGACAGGGCAGGCCGAGCAGGATTAATCGTGCAAACTTGGATTTCCAGAAATTTGGCGAATGCTGTATAGAATTAATACGAGAATTTTCATAGGAGGCATCCATGGCAACAAATAGAACTGTTTACAAGTACCATTTCAAACTAGGAAACAGAATAGTTCATACCGGCATAACAAATGATCTCGATCGACGGGAGGCAGAGCATCAACGAAAGCCGGGGTGTGCAAATGGCCACATTACACAAGTCGGTTTGCGCACAACCCCAGAAGCAGCCAAAAAATGGGAAGATGAGCAGCGTCGAAATGGGAAGCCCACGGGACCGTGATTTTCCGAAATTTTCTTGCAGTTTTCTGTTAGTTCAAAAGCGAGTTAATCACGATGCCCGGTGGCGGTTCCCAAGGAATTCACACGGCCATTTCGGGAATTTGGGAATCGCGGGAACGCGATTGGGTATCCATCACCCCTTGCCCCATTGTTGGACACTAGACTGCAGCCCTATAGCGATTTGTAATAGTCGCGGATCTTCCCAGCCATCAAAGCTCGACGCCTCTTCAGGAACGCGTCGTAGTCTTCGACTCCGGCTTCATCCAAGCCTTCCGGAATGCAGTGAGCCTTCAGATTGGCCCGCAACTCATCTGCATCGGTAATTCCACCGAGCCGAGCCACTCCGTCCTCACATTGGCGCCATAGAATCGAGAAGTACTCCGCTGGCGGGTCGTCACCGATAGCGATGTTTATCTCGCCCTGCATCACAACATAGTTCGCGATCTGGTTGTAGCGGCTGCGGGCCATGCCGTGACTTTTAAGGAAGTTTCGCGGGAAGACATGGTGTATGTGCGATGTGCCCTCAAGCAGAACCTGGACCGTGTGCTCTTTCGACAGGAACCCCTTGTCGTTGGCCTTGACTTGGCTCGCCAGAAAGACGTTGAAGTAGGGGCTGCTCGCCACGGAGGTGTCCATCTGCTGGGGAAGACCCGCGTCCCAGAACGCGACCGACAACTCCGCTCGCTCTACTGCGTCCAAGTAATCCTGCGCGTCCTTTTCTCGGATATTGCGGATGTCCACACCAAAGGCTGTTTCAGGCGAACCCGTATATCGACCGGTCAAAACGGACATAACGAACCAGCGGCGCACCAGCGACTCGATGAGTGCCGGATTCGCGTTCTGAGAGCGTAGCGTCAGGTAGAGGATGTAGGCGAAGTTGACAGTGTTTTGAGATCGGATCATTGACGCGTTTACGAATCCCGCCGAGCGCAGGATCATGACGAAGCGCTTGAAGTGGGTCTCGTTCATGAAGCGCAGGACCGCCGCTTCGAGCCTGCGGAACGAGTCCTCGGCGATTGCCTCTTCATACTCTCGGGTCTCGAAATTGCGGCCGGAAAGCAGGGCCACTAGGTCGTCCAGTCGCCCGCGTCCAAATTCCGATGTGAACGCTACGCGAAGCATGTCGGTGTAGGAGGGATCGTATAGATCTTCCTTCTCGTGCTTTAACCATTCCATTGCCCGAAAATGCTCGGTGGACGCGAATTCAGCGTCGCTTGTCAGTTCGGCATAGGCTTCAGGCGCGATCGCGAGGTGGCAGAAGTAGTCGATACACTTGCGGAGTTGATGGCCATTGTATTTCTCGTTTGCTGCCATCTTCGACATGGCGAAGTCGGCTGCATTCAACGGGACTCCTTGCGAGTTGATGCGAACGAATATTTCTGAAACCGTCTCGACATCCAGATCCGCGTTGAGTTCGATGAGCCCGAGCGAGTTGTTCCGTATGCCCCGCAGCCGCTCGATACGTTCGTATATGTCGTCCCGGTTCGCCTCCACGTTACCTACGCAGTAGGCATCAACCACGCGAAGCAACTTCGTATCGGGCGTGAAGAGGGTGGCGATGTCGGAAAGCCAAGATCGGTCGCGGCGAATAGCGGGATTGGTCACCTCGAACCGTTCTTCGCCGGGATGGAATGCAATCGTGATGCGCACTCTCTTGTAGTTCTTATCGACAATCTGTTGTCCGAGCATGGCAGCCAAGAGTGCCGTCACGCGTTGTTGCCCATCGATCAGAATGCGCTTGCCTGCCGACTCGGTGCCGTCTTTCAACCGGACCGAGGGATTGCGCCACGCGATCAGATAGCCAACTGGGTAGCCGAAATAGAGCGAGTCGATGAAGTCGCGCACTTTAGCCGCGTTCCAAACGAAGGGGCGCTGGATTTCCGGAATCGTGATATCGTCCGATTCAATCCAGGTGAGCAATGTCTGTATGGGATGCTGGTTAACTGAATAGCGTTGGATTGTCATGGATCGTCCTGATTTCCAGTGGTCCGGGCGCCGCGAGATGGAACGAATCGGCCTCATCTTCAGCGCGCGGCATTGTAAGTCACCCCGCCGCGGAACATCAACGCGCACCCGAATATGTACCTTGCACTTGAACGCCCGCCCACCCCTTGGCAACATCACTTACATATTGGAAATCCTGTGGCAGTCCTTTGATCGTTTTCCGTTATCTCGCGAGACAGGTGTTGCAGGCGACAGCCGTGGTCGCGGCGATATTGCTTGCCGTTGCCGTGATTTCGCGATTCATGCAATACCTCGGCGAGGCCGCGAGCGGGCAGAAGGCGGCGGACGCCCTCTTTCTGATCATGCTTTATCGCCTGCCGGAGTTTCTGCTCGTCATCCTGCCTCTCGCCCTGCTGCTCGGCATCGTTCTGTCCTACGGGCGCATGTACGCCGAGAACGAGATGGTCAGCCTCATGGGCGCCGGCATCGGCCAGACCCGCCTGACGCGGATTACCCTCGGCATCGCGGCAGTGGTCATGGCGCTCATGGGCGTGTTGAGTCTCGGCGCGGCGCCCTGGGGCATGCGTCATGCCGAAGCCATCGTCCAGGGCCAGGAAGAATTGACTGAACTCGACCTGATCGTGGCGGGGCAGTTCCGCAGTTTCAGCGACGGCGGCCGTGTCACCTGGACCGAGCGCACGCGCAATTCCGATGCCGGAGGGCGCGAACTGCAAAACGTCTTCGTGGCGATTTCCGGAGAAGGCGCGGAGTCCGGCGCCGCACCGGTGATCGTCTTCGCCGAAAGCGCCCGTCCGATAGTCGACGAGGCGACCGGCGCCCGCTTCATGCGGTTGGAAAACGTTGCCCAATACGACGGTGCGCCGGGTAGCGCCGAATTCAGTGTGGGCCGCTTCGATGCCCAGTCGATCCTCTTGCCGCAGCCCGCGGAATTCGAGGAAGCACTGGAACAGTCGACGATTGCGACTGTGGATCTGCTCGGCTCGTCCGACGCGGTTCTCGCGGGCGAGTTGCAATGGCGGCTTGCGCTGATCGTGCTCGCTCCCGTTCTCGGCGTACTCGCGGTGCCCATGAGCCGGGTACAGCCGCGCCAGGGCCGATACATCAAGCTCGTGCCCGCGGCGTTCCTGTACGTCGTCTATTTCGCCCTGCTCGAATTCTGCCGCGACGCCGCGGAAGACGGTGGTTCTCCTTACGCCTTCTGGCTGGTGCACGCGGTTTTTCTCGGACTGGGACTGATCGCGATTCGCCAGGGCCGCATGTCCGGGAGGCGGCGCGCATGACAGCATACATGAAGCGCCTTGACGGGCTCCTGCGCAATTCGATGATCCTGGCGACCGCCGGGGCGATCGCCGTCATCCTTTGCCTGGACATGACATTCTCTCTGATCGACCAGATGCAGGACACCAACGAGGGATATTCGACTCTGGACGCACTGGTCTTCGTACTCTGGACCGCGCCGGCAAGCATCCATGAACTGTTGCCCTTCGCCGCCCTCGGCGGAGCCCTTATCGGGCTCGGCATCCTTGCCTCGAGCAACGAGCTCGTGGTCATGCAAAGCGCAGGCGTTTCAGTCGGACGGATCGTTTATGCCGTACTCAAGCCGACTTTGGCAATTATGCTGCTCGGCCTGCTGCTCGGGGAATACGTCGCTCCGCCGCTCGAACTTGAGGCGCAAAGCACTCGCGCGGCCTTGCGCAGCGCCGGCGGCGCCGCGGATTTCGAACAGGGCGCCTGGTACAAGACCGGTGACGAGTTCGTTCACATTAATGCCATCAGCCCCGATGGCGCCTCGCTCATCGGCGTGAGCCGATATCGGACCGACGGTGGCCGGCAATTACTGTCGGCGAGTTTTGCCGAAACCGCGGTATACGTAACCGATGCGGCTGAGCCGTATTGGCGTCTGCGGGATGTGCGCGAAAGCGCGCTCGAAAACGATCGAGTGGCCACCGGAAGCGGGGCCGAACAGGAATGGCGGGTGGACCTGTCGCCGGACCTGCTCGGCGTATTGCTGGTCGAACCGGATCAGCAGTCGATCTCGGGGCTGTATCGCATGGCCGGCTTTCTGGCCGCGGAAGGACTCGACAGCGGCGCGCATTTCCTCGCATTCTGGAAGAAACTGCTGCAGCCGCTGTCGACGCTGGTGCTGGTCCTGGTGGCCGTGTTTTTTGTCTTCGGCCCGCTGCGCGAGGCGACCATGGGATACCGCGTGTTCGTGGCTCTTTCGGTGGGTCTGGTCTTCACCATCGCGCAACGCGTCGCGGAGCCGGTAAGCTTGCTGTTCGGGCTTTCGCCCCTGCTCGCCGCCGCCGCGCCGATTCTGCTCTGCGCGATTCTCGGCTGGGGTCTGCTGCGCCGGATAAATTGAAAAGCGTCGAGCAGATTCTGCGCCTCCGCTTCGCTCCACGCAGAATGACAGTGGGGAAATCGTCATTCTGCGCGCAGTCGCAGAATCCATGCGGGCACTTTAGCTCAACGCCTTAATCCCGTATGCTTCCCGTCTGTTTACGCGCAATAGACGTTGGAGCAAAGTCAATGACATTCCGATTCCTGTTTGTCGCCCTGACGCTGGCCGTTAGCATTCCGGCCATCGCCCAGGTTCCCATCATCCAGCCCGGACTGCCGGGCCAGCCCAGCCGCCAGATCAGCGCGGAAGAGGCATCCGATCTCGCCGGCCTCCGATTTTCCGAAGCCGATGTGCGATTCATGCAAGGCATGATTTCGCACCACCGTCAGGCCATGGAAATGAGTTCACTGGTGGACGACCGCAGTAACCGCGAAGCGGTGGAAGCGCTGGCCGAGCGCATTTCGCTTTCCCAGGAAGACGAGATTTCCATGATGGCCGGCTGGCTCGAAGACCGCGATTTCGAAACGCCGGCCGACGACGCGCATCACGATCCCGATTACGATCTCATGCCGGGCATGCTTTCTCCGGAGGAAATGGAGCAGCTCGAAGCCGCCGAAAATTTCGAATTCGATTCGCTATTCCTGAATTTCATGATCGATCATCATGAAGGCGCGCTGGTGATGGTGGAAAACCTGCTCGACCAGCCGGGTTCGGCGCAGGACTCCGAATTGTATCGCTTCACCACCGACGTGAACTCCGACCAGACCAGCGAGATCGAGCGCATGATTACCATGCTGTCCGGCTTCTCGCCCGACCCGCGTGTGGCGCTGACTCCCGGATTCCGGGACGCCGGCGAAGCCGCGCTGAACATGCGCCTGGTCGCGTCACTGCCGAAGCCGGAAGGCTTTTTCGATCCTGCCAACCCCAGCGGTCTGCCCAATCGCGAGGGCCGGGACGAGGAAACCCTGGCGCCCGATCCGGACGCCCAGGACGATGCCGAACCCGAGGAAGTAAGCGATCCGGCAGCCGGCCAGGACGTGCAGGAAACGCCGGTAGCGGAAAACGAGGAAGAGGATGAGAATTCCGAACCTCGCCCATCGCTGCTCAATTTCGGCAACACCGACCTGGTGTTTGCAGGCAATGTGCTCGTTGCCGGTAATTATCACGGCTATAACGCCTACGACATCAGCAATCCCACCGTACCGCAACTGCTCAGTTCGGTGGTCTGCCCCGGCGGACAGGGCGATGTTTCCATCGTCGGCAATTTGCTGATCATGTCGGTGGAACAGACCCGGGGCCGGCTCGACTGCGGCCTGCAAGGAGTAGCCGAGCCGGAAAGCGAGGAACGATTCCGCGGCATTCGCATCTTCGACGTGAGTGATTTCCGCCTGCCGGTGCAGGTGGGCGCGGTGCAGACCTGCCGCGGCTCACATACGCATACCGTGGTCACCGACCCCGATGACGAAGGCAATGTATACGTCTACGGCTCGGGAACGGGTTTTGTCCGGGATGAAGAGGAACTTGCCGGTTGCGCCGATGAATCGCCGTTTGAAAATCCGGAATCCTCGCTTTATCGCATCGACGTGATCCGGATTCCGGTGGGCGCCCCGAACGAGGCCGAAATCGTCAATCGTCCCTTCATTTTTTCCGACCCCGAAACCGGCGTCGCCGCAGGGCTCTGGGAAGGCGGAGACCACGGCCCCGATACACAGAATACGCGCAACACCAACCAGTGCCACGACATCACCGCGTTCCCCGAAATCGGGCTGGCGGCGGGAGCATGCTCCGGCAATGGCATATTGCTCGACATATCCGATCCGTCGAATCCGGAACGGATCGACGAAGTCATCGATCCCGGCTTCGCTTACTGGCATTCGGCCACCTTCAACAACGACGGCAGCAAGGTCATCTTCACCGATGAATGGGGTGGCGGCGGCCGGCCCCGTTGCCGCGCTTCGGACCCGCTGAACTGGGGCGCCGATGCGATCTACGACATCGTCGACAGCCAGATGGAATTTCGCAGCCACTACAAGATGGCGGCGCCACAGACCGAAACCGAGAATTGCGTAGCCCATAACGGCTCGCTGGTGCCGGTGCCCGGTCGCGACATTTTCGTCCAGGCCTGGTACCAGGGCGGAGTTTCCGTGGTCGATTTCACCGATTCCGAAAATCCGGTGGAGATCGCATTTTTCGATCGCGGCCCGATCGACGAGGAAGAACTGATCACAGGCGGTTATTGGTCAACTTATTGGTACAACGGCTACATCTACGGCACCGAAATCGCCCGTGGCCTCGACGTGATGCAATTGCAGCCCAGCGATCTGTTGAGCGAGAACGAGATCGCGGCGGCCTCGTTGCCTCATGGCACGGTGACCTTCAACGCCCAGCAGCAGACCATGTTCCGCTGGCCGGCGGAACCTGTAGTCGCACGCGCCTATCTCGACCAGTTGGCGCGCAGCGAAACGCTGTCCGCGGCACAGCGGGAGGATCTGAGCGAAGCGCTTGACGAGGCGCAGGACGCCCTCGACGGCGGCGCGAGTAACAATACGGTTGCCGATCGGCTGGAAGATCTCGCCGGGGAATACGAGTCAGCCTCGTCCTCGGCTTCCGGCGCCGAAAGCAGCCGGCTGGCGGCTCTGGCCGACACTCTGACGGGAATAGCCGACCGGATCTAGGAAAATCAACGGGTCATACAGGTCGCGCTGACAGGCACCGGAGAATCGCCTGCGGTGAACCAGATCACGTGAAATCCGTGGTCGTTTTCCGGCAGGTCGACATTGAGCATGAAACCCGCGTTTCCGGCATGAGGGATGTCCGGAAACGCGGCTTGCACATCGTCTCGTTCTACTTCGATACAGGCCATCTCGGCCGGATTTCCATCTACCCAGACACGCAAATCCAGCGGATCGCCGGAATCCGGAGCCAATGCCCAGCCCGCCACATGCTGGGTTGCGCCTTCCGGCTGCAGGCCGAATCCCGGAGTGTCAATTCCCCCCAGAGGCAGTTTCACATGCTTCCATCGCGGCCTTGATAGCCGTGGCCGGGTCCTGTCTCTTTTCCGCAACACGATCGCTTGCTGCGACCAGAACGGCCCGTGGGAGACAGACAAAAGGGGTTCAAACAGCCGCGTCCATTTCCTGGCGATGTAATTTTCTGTATGGAATGCGACCTGGTAAAAGTCCGGCAATCCGGCCACGGTCTTGTCGTCGCTGGCGGCGCGCTGATAGAAGAATCCGCGCCTGCGATATTTTACAAAATCCGGTTGTGAAAGCGTTCTTACGGCACGGTAGTCCGTGTGAACCGTCAACACGACGACGGCGCCGGGCGCGGCGACCCTGTGCAATTCCCGCAGCCACTTGAACTGAAGATCCTCGTCCAGATGCGTGAGAACCGAAATTCCGTATATCAGGTCGGCGCTTTCGGCTGCCAGGGGCAGCGGCGGACTTGCGCCGTTATGGATAAAGTCCGCCTCGAAATCGAGATTTTCCCTGCACCAGGCGATCGCCTCGGGATTGATATCGGCGCCGGTCAGTTGTGCTTTGTCCGCGAGGTGCCGCAGCCAGTGGGTGACCCGGCCCGATCCGCAGCCGAAATCCAGAATGCGATTGAAAGTCGAAATCGGCCTGCCAGCCAATTGCAATACCGACATCAGCCCGACGGCGGTCAAATAACCGCCTGACAGAAATCCTTCCTCGCTGCCGTCCGCACCCACGACGTGATCGAGCAAACGCTGATCGTTTACGCGCGGAATTTCCGCATGGCCCTGCAGCATGCCCAGGCATTCATGCGCCAGCGATCGCTGGAAATCGGACAGGTTCGCGCTCATAAGGCCGCGCATTTTCACACATCCGTAAAAGATGGGACACCCATCAAGAATCGGGGAAGAATCAGGGGACACCCATCCGGGACCAGTCACTATTGATTATTGGTGGCCCGTGATTTAGGTTTCATTCAAGTACTTTCGAGAGTGGCGCCCAAGCTATGACCATGCACAAGTTCGCCAGAATTTCATTTATCGCGCTCGCGCTGTCGAGTGCCGCCGCCATGGCCCAGGACGGCTATGAACCGCCTCGAACGCCCTCCGGCCACCCTGATTTGCAGGGCTTCTGGACCAATGCTTCGTTGACGACCTTGCAGCGCGCGGCGAATTACGAGGAAATCGGCCTTGTGATCCCGGGCGAACAACTGGAGGAAGTTACCGCGAACAACCACCAGAACGTGCGTCAGGCCACCGACGACGGCCAGGTGCAAGGGCAATTGCCCGACGGTACCGATCTGGCCAGGGGCCGCGGCTACAACGCCTTCTGGGTCGACCCGGGCTCGCGTTTCGGCATGGTTAACGGCCAGGCCCGCACTTCCTGGATCACATATCCCGAGAACGGACGCATTCCCTTTTCCGAACAGGGCAATCAGCTACGCCGCGACTTTCGCGCGCAGTTTTCCGGCAATCACGGTCCCGAAGGCCGTTCCCTCGGCGAACGGTGCATCATCGGTTTCGGCGGAACCGGAGGCCCGCTGATGAACAACGTGTTGTACAACAATCTTTACCAGATCGTGCAAACCGACGACTATCTGATGATCCTGATTGAAATGGTTCACGACGCGCGCATCATTCCCATTGGCGGTGAGCACGGCCCGGCGGAGCTTCCGCGCTGGCTGGGCGATTCGGTGGCGAACTGGGAAGGAGACACGCTGGTTATCGAATCGATCAACCTGCATCCTTTGCAGGCGCCGCAGAATGCAGCGCCGATTACGGAGCAGGGCAAGATCGTCGAACGTCTTACCCGCATAGCCGACGATGAAATTCTCTACGAGTTCACCGTTTCAGACCCGGTTTACTACACGCAGGAATGGGGTGGTGAAATGACCTTCAACGGCACCGACACCATGCCCTACGAGTACGCATGCCACGAAGGCAACTACGGCCTGGAAGGCATCCTCGCCGGCGCCCGCCGACTGGAGTTACTCGGAGAAGACTAGATCCTAGTGAGTCAATGAGTAAATCAGGTAGTTGATGCCGAGCTGGTAAGCCGCATTGGCGAAGCGAGTGGGGTACCACTGGTCGTAGGTGTGCTCCCAGCCGTCTCCCATGTCCGAATTCCAGTTGATCAGCACCATGACCCGGCCGTGATCGTCGAGAACCGCGTGGTTGCTCGCCACGTCGATGCCCGCCTGGCCGAACCCCTGGCGTCCGCCGCGGCCCGGAATCATCTGCGGACCGTCAATGTCGAAAAAGGTGCGGAAAATTTCATGGTTGGGTGGTAGTTCAATCAGTTCCCGATCCGGAAAAAGCAGCGAAAAATCCTGATAGAAAGCATCCCACTGGCGTTCGCCCCAGAAATCGTCGATCAGCAGGAAGCCGCCGCGCTGCAGATATTCGCGCAAGTTCTCGATTTCCCGCGGCGACAGGGACAGGCCTCCGTTGCGGCCCATTTCGAGTGCGTAAAGGAACGGATAGTCGAAGATTTCCTCATCGTCGAAGCGCAGGACGATCGGCTCGCTCATAACCCGCACATTAGTCAGCCGCGCCACGCCGCGCAGGAAATTCTCGTCCGAGGCAGGGAAATCCGTCAGCCAGGGGCCGCCGTACCAGCCGCCGTCGTAATAGCTGTCATACTGGATGCGGACGAAGGCGAATTCACCGGCGATGTCGTACAGATCGGAATCATCGATTCCGAACCGGGCCTGGGCGGCGGCATTGCCTGCAAACAGGGTCAGCGAGGCTATGGTGAGGGCGAGCAATCGATACATGGACGAACCTGGAACGCGATCCTGACCAGACAGTTTGTATCGACAGAATCGAGAGATCAAGTTATTGTGAACGCATGAAGTACGCTGATCTGATACAGGCGTCGGCAAAGCGGCTTTGGCTTTCGATTTGCGTGGCGGGGTTGGCAATTTCCGCTGCCGGCCTCAACGCGGCCGAAGACTCCGGCTGGGTCGAGCAGATGCAGTCCCAGGAGGAAATCCTGGCGGAACTCGAGTCGCGCAACGGCCCCTTCGATTCTTCCCTTATCGAACCCCTGCAGGCCATGATCCGGCTGCTCGAAGAGCAATCCGATCACGAGCGCATCGCCGAATTGCAGGAGCGCCAACTCGCCTTGATGCGAACCAATCTCGGCCTGGAAAACCCACTATTGATTCCCTTGCTGGAAGATATGGTGCTGACCAGGATTGCCATCGGCGAATTCGATGAAGTCACGGACGACCTGCAGATGATTCGCAATGTGAGCGCCAGCGACGAAGATCCCGAAGTCCTGCTGCGGTCGATCGATGTGCTGGCTCACTGGTATCTGACGGGGGGCGCCGGCGACGACAACCGCCGGCGGGCGATAAATTTCTTCGAGGCCCGGGAGTTGATCGAGGATCTGGAAGACGCAGCCGAGGAACTCTACGGCGAAGACGACCCGGCCATGGTTCCCTGGCTCTATTCCAGCGCCATGAATGCATACCAACTCGTCGGCTTGTTGAATTCCGAAGACGGGGCGAGCGGACCCACAATCCGCGAACTCGTCAGGCATGACGGCGCCACGAGACTTCGCACTTCCGCGCGGGGTTTTTCCATTAATCCGCTCTGGTCGAGCACGGTGACTCCGGTCATCGAAGAAGGCGAGCTGGTAGGCGAACTCTACCTGCGCCAGGGAATCGGCAAGATCGACGACATGGCCGAAATCTACGAGACGGAAGGAAATCTCGAAGCGCAAGCCATGGCTTTGATCTACCGTTCAGACTTCCAGTTACTGATGAATCGCGGCACAGCTTTCAGCCGTTACCGGGAAGCGCAGGAGATGCTGCTGGAAGCAGGCGTTCCCGCCGAGCACATCGACTTGTTCTTCGGCCGCCCGCAACTGCTGCCGGTCAGCCGCTTCTATCCCACGCTGGAGGAAGCGATCGCACACCAGGATGCCGAACTGGCGTCCTGGCGGCCTGAACAGGAAGACGCGATCTACGTGGCGCCATTCACCGCCTGGGACGAATCAGCGCCCAATGTGCGAGAGCCGGTATCCGACAGCGCCTTCTGGGAGTTCGAAAACAACTACCATCAGGTCGATCTCGAATTCCGCATCAACAGCCGTGGCGGCGTTTCCGGCGTTGACATCCTCGCCGCCGACCCCGATGACCGCCGATCCCGCCGCCTGGCGCGAAACGCGGCGCGCGAGTTGCGCTTCCGTCCGTCCATGGAGGAAGGCCGCGGCCAGCGCCTGCGCGATGTGCAAATGCGTTTTCTGCTGCCGCGCAGAGACGATTAGGAAATCGGAGTTTACCGTGACGCGGATACGATTGATGTCAATTGCTGCTCCAAGTTATCGGAAGGCGCTATTTGGTTGGATTCGCGCAATGACAGCCGCGGCCCTGACGTTGATATGGAGTTCGGGCAGCCTCGCCGCCGAAAATCCGACTCCGCTTGAGCTACTTCAGGAACAGGAAACTGTCCTCGGCGAACTGGAATCCGCCCAAGGGGCTCTTCATCCCGATTTGGTCACGCCTTTGCAGGCCATGGTCGATTTGCTGCGGGAGCAGTCCGAGTTTGAACGCGCTGCCGAACTGCAGGAACAAATGCTGGAGGTGATGCAGGCCAATGCAGGCGAGCAAAGTCCCGATTGGATTCCTTCGCTGAGAGAGATGGTCGCCGACCAGGCTAATTCGAGTGCGGCAGATGGCGTTGACGATCTATTGCGGAGCCTGCGTATCTTGAATGCCGCCAAGGGAGACTTGCCGGAACTCATTCACACGATCGAACTCGAAGCACACTGGCTTATGACAGGAGCCGCCGGGATTTCTCACGAACAACGTATCAGGAGTTTCATGCGAGCCCAGGAAATTCTGACAACCCGGCATGCCTACCTGATCGGTGAATTGTTCGACCGGAACGACCCTCAAACCATACCCTGGTTGTACCAGGTGGCCAGAAACAACTATCAAATGTTTGCATTGCTCGATTACGATTCCCGTACCCTCGAACTCATCAGCAGAGACTTGGAGAGTCGAAGTCCGTTCCCTTCCCAATACAGAATTAAAGTAGATTACCTGAACTTGATTCAAGAAATTGGCGAGTATTTTTCCGCGGCTGATGATCTGGAGGGTCAGGCCATGGCAAAACTTTATGAAGCCGATCTTGCGCTGCTCGTGAGCCGAACAAAGTCATTCGAAATGTACGGGGAAGCGCGAATAATGCTGGCCGAGGCCGGTGTGCCTGATGAGCGTGCAGCCTTGTACTTCAGCCGCCCACAACTGATTCCGAATAGCCATTTCTACCCTACATTGGAAGAGGCCATCACCAATCAGGAGGCCGATCTGGCCACCTGGCGTCCAGAGGAAAGCGATGTAGCGCACGTCGGTACTTTTACGGCCTGGAACGACACATCCCCCATTCTGGCGGCGCCAGTCTCCGATTACGTTTTCTGGGACCCCTCATCCAGTTATTACAAAGCGGTTCTGAGCTTAAACATCAGCAGTTCGGGCAGGGCGTCTGCGGTGGATATTCTTGATTTTGTTCCCGAAAACAAAGAATTGCAGCGCACAGTGCGTCGGGCCATCCGAAGTCTACGCTTCCGTCCCGTCATAGTGAATGGCAAAGGCCAGCGCCTGCGCGATGTGCAGATGCGAGTCCTGATACCCCGCACAGAGGATTGAATTGTTAGCCCAAAGCAGTAATGTCCCCTTTGTCCAATTCTAAAATGTCCCCTTTTTGGCCGAACGGAGGCTGGTTGGATGGGCGACGGGGAGGTGTATTTGACGATTCAGGAATCGGATCGCGTGGCGGTGGTCCGGGAAGTGGTGGAGAAGCGTCTGACGCGATGTGAAGCGGCGCGGCGCCTGGGTCTGAGCGTTCGGCAGGTCAAGCGGTTGGTGCGGCGCTACCGGGACCTGGGGGCTTCGGGGTTGGCGTCGGGCCATCGCGGCCGTCGCCCGAACAATGCGATCGACCCGTCTGTGCGCCGGGCGGCGCTGGATCTGGTTCGCGAGCGTTACCCGGATTTCGGTCCGACCTTCGCGTGCGAGAAGCTGGTGGAGGCGCACGATTTCAAGCTGTCGGCGGAGACGTTGCGGGGCTGGATGATCGAGGAGAGGCTGTGGCGGCCGAAGGCGCGGCGGGGTGTGCAAGCGCACCCGAGCCGTCCCCGCCGGGAGTGTCTGGGCGATCTGGTGCAGATCGACGGTTCGCCGCACGACTGGTTCGAGGAGAGGGGTCCGCGGTGCACCCTGATCGTGTACGTGGACGACGCGACGTCGCGGCTGCTGGCGATGGGGTTTTGGCCGGCGGAGACGACCGAGGCCTACATGGCGACGACGCGGGTGCACCTGGCGGCCTGCGGGCGGCCGGTGGCGTACTACTCGGACTGCCACAGTGTGTTCCGGGTGAACCGGCGGGGCCGGGAAGAAGAGTTGACGCAGTTTGGGCGGGCGATGGAGACGCTGGACATCGCGCCGGTCCACGCCGGCAGCCCGCAGGCCAAGGGCCGTGTGGAGCGGGCCAACCTGACGCTGCAGGATCGGCTGGTGAAGGAGATGCGGCTACGGGGGATCGGCGGCGTCGCGGCGGGGAACGTCTACCTGCCGACGTTCATGGCGGACTACAACCGGCGTTTCGGCGTGGCGCCGCGCAATCCCGCGGACGCGCACCGGGCGGTGTTGCACGACGACCGGGAACTGGATCTGATTCTGTGCGAGCAGCACACGCGCAAGCTGACGAAGAACCTGTCGCTCAGCTTCGAGGGAGATACCTGGCAAGTCACGGGTCAAGGCAAGGGCTACCGGCTGCGCGGTGCGGCGGTGACGGTGTGCAAGGGTTATGACGGCGCGGTGACCGTGTTGCGCGACGGGCGCGAGCTGCCGGTCAGGCTGCTTGCCGGGGGCGGGACTCCGCCGCCGGTCGAGGACGGGAAGAGCGTTCGGTCGCGGGTGGACAAGGCCAAGGCGCGGCAGCAGTCCAGGCCGACCTGGAAGCCGAAGCCGGACCACCCCTGGCGGGGTTCGTTCAAGAACGATTCGAAAGCGGTCGCCGGATAGCGGCGGCGCGGCCTTGCGCTCCGGTCGCTACGCTCCCTGCGCGCAAGGCCGAAGGGGGACATTTCTGCTTTGGAGAAAAGGGGACATTTCTGAATTGCTTTGACACACAGAGGATTGAATCTGGCAGGTTCTTCTGACTTCATGTAGTCTGAAATGCTGAATGGATACAAGGAGTTGCTGAGTGAGCACCATCTTGCGCAATAAAGGTTTTTCTCGATACCTTCCAATTTGTCTCGCGGCATGTTTTGCATTTTGGACCACCCAAGGATTCGCGGAAGAGGATGCAGACCGGCTGGAGCGATTGCAGGCGCAGGAAGAAATTCTCGCCGAACTGGAGTCCGCCCACGGCTCGCTCAATCCATCCCTGGTCAGACCATTGCGAAACATGATCGAGATGCTGCGGGAACTGTCCGAATTCGAGCGGGCGGCCGAACTTCAGCAAAGATTGCTCAAGGTAATGGAGACCAATGCGAGCCGGCAAACTCCCGATTGGATTCCGATGCTGAAGGACATGGTTGTCGACCAGGTGAATTCGGAAGAAACCGGGGGCGTCAGTGATCTGTTGCAACAATTGCGAACCCTGACCGCTGCGCGAAACGACCCGGTCGCGTTAGTTCAGACGGTCGAACTCCAGGCCCACTGGCTACTGACCGGCGGCGCGGGAACAACGCACAGAGAGCGAGTGGATAATTTCTTTGAAGCCCGCGACCTTCTGCAGCATGACTATGCATACCTGATCCGTGAACTTTTCGATGAGAGCGATCCGGAAAACATACACCGAATGTATCGGATCGCCCTGATACACAACCAGACAGCCAACTTGTTGTTATCCGATTACGGAATTGGCTCCCGCGCGGAACACAAACTGGAATCGTTTGATGGTGTTAGCCGCCTTTCCAAAACGTCGACTAGCTACAGCCTGGGCTGGGTCCGCGCAATTTACGACGCGCTGTCCGCCACTGGCGATCTTGAAGCGCAAGCCATGGCCAAAATTTACGAAGGAGACTTCTATGTCACGTATGTAACGAGACCGCAAGATTACAGCACGACACCGATTGAAAAATACATGGAGGGTCGCGAGTTGCTGCGCGAGGCCGGCGTGTCCGAGGAGCGAATCGCGCTGTTTTTCAATCGCCCGCAAGTGGTTCCAGTGCGGCGTTTCCACGCCACTCTGGAGGAGGCCATCGCCCAACAGGAGGCGGACCTTGCTGCTTGGCGTCCCGAGCGGGAGGGCGCGATTCATGCCCCATTATTCAGGGCCTGGAACGGATCGGCGCCAAGGCTGATGGAACCAGTCTCCGACCATGTATTCTGGGATCAGCCTGCAAAATATTTCAATGTGGATATGGAGTTCAACATCAACGGCTTCGGGCGGTCAATATCGCCGGTAAGAGTACTCTCCGCCTCAACGACCGACCGGGAAATCCAAAATCGCGTACGTCGGGCCGTGCAAGGAATGCGATTTCGCCCCATATTGGAAAACAACCGCGGCCAGCGCCTGCGCGATGTGCAGATGCGAGTCCTGATACCCCGCACAGAGGGTTGAAATGTCAGATTTTTTCCGAATTCTTCCACTCGGTTTCGCGTCGTGGGTGTTTCTTCTGAGTAGCGAAAGCCTGGCGGCCGCGGACGAGGAATGGCTTGAGCGAATGCAGGAGCAGGAGAACCTGCTTACGGAACTGGAATCCACTCGCGGCCCCACCGATCTATCCCTGATCGAACCGCTGCAGGCCATGGTCGTGTTGCTGCGCGTGCGGTCCGAATACGAACGGGTCGCGGATTTGCAGGAACATCAGTTGGAACTGATGCGGATCAATCACGGCCCGGAAGGCGCGGAATTGATTCCCTTGCTGAAAGAGATGGTCCTGATCGGGGTGGAAGCGGGGGACCGTGTAGCAGTCAGCGATTTTCTTCGTCAATTGCGTGTTGTGACCGCCACTCAAGGGGACCCTGTTGCGCTGCTGGAAGCAATCGAACTGCAGGCTTACTGGCACAAGACCGGCGGTGCGGGGCGAACCCACAAACAGCGCATTGAAAGCTTCTTTGAGGCTCACGAACTGTTCGATGAGCTTGAGATTCTGCTCGACGATGCATTCGATGAGGGCGATCCGGCCATTGTGCCCTGGTTGTATCGGGTATACATGAACAAGTATCACCTGCTGGGGCTGCTGAATTCCGAACGGGCGGTTCGCGCCGTCGCCAGAGAGGAGTTGGCATGGCGCGAAGGCGCGGATGCGCTCTGGGCCGTCGGCAGGGCCACCAGCGGCGCCAGCGCTTCGCAAGCTGCCGGAAGATGGGGTGGCGGGCGCTTTATCCCGGAAACCCAGAAGACAATGGAGAAGATAACCGAAGTGCTGGAAGCTGCCGGAGATGTCGAAGCACAGGCCATGGCCACGATCTACGAAGGTGATTTTCATCTGCTGATGAACTGGGCAAGCGCCTGGAGAAAGTACCGGGATGCCCGGGAATTGTTGCGCCAGGCGGAAGTACCCGAAGATCGAATCTCATTGTTTTTCAGCAGACCGCAACAGATCCCCTATACCCGCTTCCATTCGACATTGGAGGAAGCGATCGCGCAACAGGACGCCGACCTGTCCCGCTGGAGCCCCGGCAATGAAGATCTCGTCCATGTGGCGCAATTCACGGCTTGGAGTGAATCGGTTCCGAATGTGAAATCCCCCATCTCGGAAAGTGTTTTCTGGAATGAAGACTCGAGCTATTACGAGGCCGAACTTGACATAAATATCAACAGCGTCGGTTTTGTACCGCACGTTGACGTGCTGGCATTTACACCCGAAAATAATGATGTCCGGTTTCGGCTGCGCCGCACCGCGGAAGAACTGCGCTTTCGCCCCGTCATGGAAGGCAACCGCCGCCGGCGAGTGAACGATGTGCACATACACGTACTGATCCCGCGCGACAGCGTCGAAACAGCCGAAGTGGAGTGAGCAGGATAAGTTGGATTCCGATGCAGATTTCAAGGGCAATTGAAATGACCATTTCAGGTTTCAAGACTTTCCAGGCGGCGATGGTGATATCCGCCGCGTGTTCCCTGGCCTGGACAACACCCGGTCTGGCGGCCGATGAGCCGCTGTCGGACGTCTCACGGCAAGAAAAGGCGGCACGGATTTTCACGTTTCTCACGGGAGCTACGCCGGACGGGTCTCCGCAGAGTATCCCGGACTACCTGAAGGCCAGCCGGCTTATCGATCAACTCGAATACGCCGCGGCGGACCAGTACGGCGAAAATAGCCCGAAGATGGCCCCCTGGCTGTATTTCACCGCAATGGACCGCTACCGGCTGGCCGGCATCCTGGCGTCCGACGACGAGCGAGTCAGCTATCACGAATTGCGGAAAATGGCCAATGAGGGTGGCGGGAAAAAGCTGACTGCCCCCAGTATCGGGATTAATTCTTACTGGACCCAGTCCGGGTCCGCGCGCAGCGTTCGAGACCTTCGCAAATCCTACATGAAAGAGGCGACGCGCAAATTTACCGAAATGACCGAAATCTTTGAAAACGCGGGTAATCCGGAAGCACTGGCGATGGCTCGGATTTATCAAGCGGACTTTCAATTGTTGCAGAACTGGGGCACTCCGTTCGCAAACTATCGCCAGGCTCAGGATTTTTTGCGCCAGGCCGGCATTCCGGAAGAGCGGATCGAGACGTTTTTCGGCCGTCCGCAATTGATTCCCGTCAACCGGTTCCATTTGACTCTGGATGAAGCCATCGAGAATCAGGAAGCGGAACTCGCTGCGAGGTTGCACGCGGACGATCCGGCTCGACAGGCGCCTTATTTTGCCTGGGATGCGGCTGTGCCTGCCGTCAGGGCGCCGCTGCCGATCGAATCCCTGAATGCGGCCAGGGAAACTTATGAACCTTTCGACCTGCGCTTTCGCCTTTCCGCCAGGGGAGACGTGCGCGCGGTGAACGTTGTCGCGGCAACGGATTCGGGTACAGGACAATACAGAAATCTCGTCCGTGAGGCCGCTTACGATATACATTTTCGCCCGGCTCTCGAAAATGGCCGCGGACAGCCACAAAGCGGCCTGTACATGCGATTTCACTTGCCCGGCGAGGTGAAGTGAGTCGTTTTGTAACAATTCATTACTGGATTCTCGCGCAGTCGCCCCTATAGTTATCTCTCTCAAGCCGATACAACTGAAATCGGCGTCTCGTTCGTATACCTCAAGTAACGAGCGAAATATTTAGGGAATATCGCCAGGTGATGACGAAATGATACGAGTATTGCTTCCGGCAGGGATATTGGCGGGCTGCGTGCTGTTGGCCGCCTGGCTGGTGTTCAATCCTACCGAACTCGATGAGTCTTCCCCCGAAATCATCCCGGTGGCCGTGCGGGTAATGGAGGTGGACTCCGAGCCTGTACAGTTGTTCGTCGAATCCCAGGGCAAGGTACAGGCGGCGCGCACCGTCAATTTGTCCGCTCCGGTGGCGGGCACCGTGGCCTGGATTTCGCCCAAGCTCGAAGCGGGCGGATATGTCACCGAAGGCGAAGCCCTGTTGCGGCTCGAGAGCAGTGACTACGAAATCGCGCTCGCGCGCAGCGAAGCCGCGCTGGAACAGGCCAAAGCCGAAGAATCTCACGCCCGCTCGGAATACGAACGCCTGCGCGAGCTTGGCATACGCAGACTGGTGAGCGAATCGCAGATTCAGAACGCCGAGCGTCAGGCCAATGTCACCGCGGCACGTATCAGCGAAATTGAAACCCAACTCAGGCAGTCAAGGCTGGATCTCGAGCGAACCGAAGTGCGGGCGCCGTTCGACGCCGTCGTCGGCTCACGCGAAGTCGAACTCGGTCAATACGCGAACCGCGCCCAGAACATCGCCGTAATGTTCGACGCCAATGAAGTCGAAGTGCGCCTGCCGCTGGCCATTCGCCAATTGGGCTTTCTCGACGTACCGCTGGATTTCCGCGGTGAACTCGAGCGCCGGGTGGCTCCCGTGGTGCGGCTGGAAGGCATGTACGGTGGGCAAAGACACACCTGGTTCGGGCGCATGGTCCGCACCGAGGCGGCCATCGATTCCGACAGCAATACCGTGCAGGCAATTGTCCGCGTGACGCAGCCCCGGGAAGGGGACACAAAAACCATTTCCCTGCCCATCGGCCTGTTTGTCGAAGCGACCATACGCGGCCGCGAGATCGACGAAATCATCGCCTTGCCGCGCGCCGTTATGCGCAACAACAACCAGGTGCTCGTGGTAGACGCCGAAAACAAGATGTACTACCGCGAAGTCGAAATCCACCGCTTCGAGGAACATCGCGTCCTCATCAGCGGCGGGCTCGAGCCGGGTGAAATCGTATGCATTTCGCCGATCCAGGCCGTGGTCAACGGAATGGCCGTGCAGCCCGTACGGGAAATCATCTGAGCCGGCCGGCCGAAGAATCGCGGGAGAGATAGCTCGTGCGCACCCCCATAAGCTGGTTCGTCAAAAACCCCGTCGCATCCAACCTGTTGATGTGGATTTTCCTTGTCGGCGGCCTGATCTCCTACCTGAATCTGAATCAGGAAGAATTTCCCGACATCGATATCGGGGTAATCCAGGTAAGCGTTCCCTACCTCGGCGCCACGCCCGAAGAATCCGAAACCGGCGTATGCCTTCGTATCGAGGAAGCCCTCGAAGGCACCGAAGGAATGCAGCGCCTGACCACAACAGCCCGCGAAGGCGGCTGCGACGCAACGGTCGAGTTGACCAGCGAAGCCGACCTCAACCGTTCCCTGAACGACGTCAAGGGGAAGGTCGACGCGATCACAACTTTTCCGGCGGAAACCGAAAAACCCATCGTGCGCGCATTCAGCAGCAGCGGCAATGTCATGACCATTGCGCTGGTATCCGATGCCGACGACCACTTCCTGAAAAACGTCGCCGAGGATGTCCGCAACGATCTCGTCGATCTGGACGAGATTTCAATCGTCAATATCGAATACCTGCGGCCGCTCGAAATTTCCATTGAAGTCTCTGAATACACCTTGCGCCAGTACGGGCTGACCCTCGACCAGGTTTCCCGCGCCATCGATCAGGCCTCGCTCGACCTGCCGGGTGGCACGATCCGCGCAGACTCCGGCGAGATCCTGCTGCGCACCAAGGGCCAGGTTTACAACGGCGATGAATATCGCGACATCGTCGTCCGCTCCTATCCCGACGGCACGCAGTTGCGCCTCGGCGATATCGCCATGGTGCAGGACGACTTCGAGGAAGGTTATCTCGACGCCCGCATCGACGGCGTCAACGCAGCAATCATCGACGTGCTGCGAGTGGGCGAGGAAGACATCGTGCGGTCGGCGCGACAGGTGCGCGGCTGGATGGACGAGAACATCGCCGATCTGCCCCAAGGCGTACGCCTTGAAGTATTGATGGACGCCGCGGTCGCAACCCAGGACCGGATCGGAACCGTGGCCCGCAACGCCTATACCGGCCTGATGTTCGTGCTTGTCATCCTTGCCCTGTTCCTGCGTTTCAAGGTCGCCATCTGGGTTGCCGCCGGCATCCCCATCGCCATCTCGGGGGCGCTGGCGATGTTTCCCACCACCGATCTCACCATCAGCTCGCTGACTGTAATGGGATTTATTCTGGTGCTCGGAATAGTGGTCGACGACGCCATCGTTGTGGGGGAAAGGATTCACGCCTTCGAACGGCGCGGCTTCTCCAAGGAGGAGGCGGCCATCGAAGGCACGCTGGAAGTTTCCGTGCCCGTAATTTTCGGCGTGTTGACCACGATAGCCGCGTTTCTGCCGATTCTGCTGCTCGGCGGGCAGATGGGGTCGTTTTTCAACGCCATCGGCGGTGTCGTCGTATTCTGCCTGATCGCCAGCCTGGTGGAGTCCCAGTTGATTCTTCCGGGACATATCAGCCATCGCCGGACCGAGGGCTATTTTCTCGAGAAAAGCGCGATTGTGCGCAAGTGGCAGGCATTCCAGGGCAAGATCGCATACGGCCTGGAATACTTTGCCGAACACGGCTATCGGCGCGCGCTCAAGCGCGTGCTCGAGTTCCGTTACGTTTCCTGGGCGCTCGCCACCGGCGTCATCCTGATCACTACGGCGCTGTTGCTCAGCGGCAGAGTCATATTCCAGTTCATGCCCGCGGTCGAAGGCGATGTCCTGTTCGCTTCCGTAGAAATGCCTCCCGGCGTACCCGTACAGGTGACCCAGGACGCGATCAACCGGGTCGAGGCCGCGGCGATCGAACTCGCCGGGGAAGTGGAGGCCGAACTCGAACTCTTGCAGGAGCAGGGCGATGCGCCGCGCGCCACGGAAAGCGCGGTCTACAACATCATGACAATCGTCGGCGGCAGGGCGCCGCGGGGCGGGCCGGGCAGCGCCGGCAGCGCGCCGAGCGTGGGCGCAAGCAATATCGCCGAAGTCGTCATCTATCTGGCGCCATTCTTCGAGCGGGGCCAGATCAGCTCGGAAAACATCCGCGACCGCTGGCGCGATAAGGTCGGCACCATACCGGACGCGCTCGAACTCACTTTCGTGTCCGATGTTTTCTCGGCGGGAGACGCGCTCAATTTCCGTCTTGAAGGCCGCATCGAGGAAAACCTGCAGATCGCATCAAATCAGTTGAAGGAAGAACTCGCCAGGTATCCCGGCGTGTTCGACATTTCCGATTCCTTCCGCGCGGGCAAGCAGGAAGTACAGATCAGCATACTCGAACGCGGCAAGACCCTTGGCCTGACCTTGAACGATATTGCCATGCAGGTTCGGCAAGCCTTCTATGGCGCCGAATCCCAGCGTATCCAGCGCGGCACCGACGACATTCGTGTGATGGTGCGTTATCCGCTGGAGGAACGCAGCTCGCTGGGCAATCTCGAATCCCTGATGATCCGCACTCCAACCGGCGCCGAAGTGCCGTTTCTCAGTGTCGCCGATTTCACCCTGGGCAACAGCTATTCATCGATCAATCGTCAGAACGGCAGGCGCATCATCACCGTGCGTGCCGATGTCGACCGCACTGTGGTGACGCCGGATGAAATCCGCGCCGAGATGACCGCCAGATTCGCTCGGGATTGGGACCGAAATCTCGACGTGGCCATGGTGCTCGGCGGCGAAGGCGAGCGGCAACTCGAATCCATCGCCGAGATCCTGAACCTGGTGCCACTGGCCTTGCTGATCATTTTCAGCCTGCTGGCGATTCCGTTGAAATCCTACCTGCAGCCGCTGGTCATCATGAGCGTGATTCCCTTCGGCGCCATCGGCGCGATCTGCGGCCATTACATCATGGGGGCCGACCTTGTGTTCTTCTCCCTGCTCGGCATCATCGCGCTCAGCGGGGTGGTTGTGAACGCAAGCCTGGTGCTCGTGGTTACGGTAAACCGGCTGCGCGCCGACGGCATGGGCATGGTGAACGCCGTCGCCAAGGCCGGAGAATTACGCTTCCGGCCGATCATCCTCACCTCGATCACGACGTTCTTCGGCCTGGTGCCTTTGATCTTCTCGGCGAATCCGACCACATTCTTCATCGTTCCCATGGCGATATCGCTCGCCTTCGGCGTGCTGTTCGCCACCGTCATCACACTGTTTCTGGTGCCGAGCCTGTACCTGATCCTGCATGACCTGATCGGCCACACGGACACCAAAGAAGAAAGAAAGCTGGCCTACCAGAGCTAAACGCAATTCGGGCGAGGTCCGTGGCTTCGAGTCGGGTCCGCGGGCGGGAGCGCCTTTTCACTAAATCCCGACTCGACATCCATGTCGAGCCGGGAATCGAATCGGCGTCGCTTTACACGTCCATGTATCGCGCCGCCTCTACGACGCGAAAAGGCGCTCCCGCCCACGGACCCTAGCTCAGTGCGGAGCCGATTGGTCCAGGCTTCGATGCCAGGGCGGGATTTTCTGTAATTTGGCCCGTTTTCTTGGCCCAGTCTCAAAACTGTGTAAGATTCGGTTTGACGAGAGGTTCGGGCTGTCACCCCCGCTTCATTTCCAACCGCGCCCGCGTATCAACGGCCGCGGTGGCTTAGTGCGGCAACTTGTTATGGGAAAAAGGAATGACTGAAGAATCCGCGGAGACGAGTCCGCAGAACAGCCACCCCACCGGGGCGGTCGGCGAGAAATTCGAACTCTTGATGGATCTGCTGTGCGAGCTGTTTCAGCTCGACAAAGGCGATCTCGATTTCGGCCTGTATCGCGTCATGAACATGAAATCGGCCGAAATCGAGGCGTTCCTCACCAACGAACTGCTTCCCCAAGCGAAAAGCGGGCTTTCGAGACTGAAAGCTGAAGCGGTTGAATCGATCGAATCCGAACTCGCCAAGCTAATCGATGACCTTAAACAAGTCGGAATGGTCCAAGAAGCGATCGACAATGTGCCAAAGGTTGTCGAACTGCGCGCAAGACGAAAATCCGCCGCCGAAAATGCCGCCACCGAAGGGCATGTATACAACCACCTATACCAATTCTTCAGCCGCTACTACGACTCGGGCGACTTCATGTCGTTGCGGCGCATCAGGGCCAACGGCGACACCAGTTACCTCATTCCCTACAACGGCGAAGAAGTGAAGCTGCATTGGGCGAACGCCGATCAGTACTACATCAAGACCACGGAAAACTTCGCCTCTTATATCTTCGGTCACGAGAATTGGCCGAAAAACGCCAAGGTGCGGTTCGAAATTGCCGTTGCCGACACCGAGAAAGACAATATAAAGGCGGAAAGCGACAAGGACCGGCGCTTTGTGCTGACTACGCGCAAAGGACAAGCGCAAATCGCCGCAGACGGCGATCAATTGGTGATTTATTTCGACCACCGGCCCTTGATGGATGCCGAGGCCGCTGAATTGCCCGGGAGAAACAACGTCCAGGCCCGGCTGAATGACGAAACGCAAGCGTCGGTCCTGCGACTGGCGACAAAATACGATCCCGCCTGGGCGCAAAGACTGGCGCAGGCGACCCCGACCGAAAACGACCCTGATCGGATCATTCTGGCCAAACATCTCGCCGTTTATACAGCCAAGAACAGTTTCGATTATTTCATCCACAAGGACTTGCGGGGTTTCCTGCACAGAGAACTCGACTTGTACCTGAAATCCGAAATCATGGCGCTTGACGATTTCGACCCGGACAATGTCGACGAACAGTCCCGCCTGAGCCGTGTCCTAGTATTAATGAGCGCGGTGCGGTCACTCGGCGGCAAGATTATCGATTTCCTGGCGCAACTGGAGGATTTTCACAAATCCATCTGGTTGAAAAAGAAATTCGTGCTGGAAACGAACTATGGCATCACGCTGGACAAGGTGCCGGAATCCTTTCACGCCGAAATCAACGCAAACGAGGCCCAAGTCGCCGAATGGATCGAACTGTACGCGCTGGACGAGATCGCGGGTTTTGCCAAACCCTTGTCCGCGAGCTTCCTGAACGACAATCCCCATATGGTCGTTGACACAAGACACTTCGGCAGAGATTTCACCGAACGCTTGCTTACTGCATTGGCGGATGGCGACGCCGCTTCGCTTGAAGAAGACATGGATGGCTTGCTGATTCATGGCGAGAATTTTCAGGCGTTGAACCTTCTACGGACTCGGTACGCCAATAGAGTTCAATGTATATACATCGATCCACCTTTCAATACGGATGCGTCGCCAATCCTCTACAAGAATGGGTATAAATCTTCATCCTGGATGTCATTGATGCAGAACAGACTAAAGGCTTGCAGATCGTTTCTATCGAATAAGGGAGTTCTTGTTGCGGCCATCGATGATGAACAATACAGAGAGTTGAATTTCTTGCTCTCTGAAATTTTCATCGAACTAACGCTGGGCACTATTCTAGTTCGTTCGAATCCATCAGGTCGTCCCACCAAGACTGGTTATTCGGTGTCGCACGAATACCTGATTTATTCCGGCAGAAGCTCAGACTCTTCAATCGGTCGTTTGCCGCCTACGGATAGTCAGATGAGCCGCTTTTCGGAGACCGATGAAAAAGGGCCTTTCGAGTGGAGAAACTTAAGACGCGAAGGGTCAAATTCTGATCGATCCGCTCGCAGGCATCTTTACTATCCCATATTCATCGGAAGCAAGGGAGCGCGGGTTCCAAGCATGAATTGGGAGCCGACAATTGAGGAATGGATTGTTAAGGAAGAACCGCGGCCAGACGAAACCATCGTCTTTCCCGACAATGAAGATGGGGTGGAGAAAACATGGCGATGGGGCTGGGAAAAGGTTATGCGCTCTCTTGGAGAGATTTCGATTCGCAAGGATCGATCAGGACAGGATTTTGTTTACTACAAAAGGCGACCCCATAAAGACGGAGTGGTTTCCACGTCTTGCTGGTTCGATGCAAAATATTCCGCCGTCGAACATGGTACGGCACTTATCAAGAAACTGTTCGGCGAGTCGATTTTCCCTTACCCCAAATCCGTTTTTGCGGTGAAGGACTCTATTTTTGTTGCGGGAGCGCAGCAAGATCATTCTTGCGTCTTGGATTTCTTTGGCGGCTCCGGCACTACCGCCCATGCCGTGATGAACCTGAACCGCGAAGATAAAGGTTTCCGCAAATACATCTTGGTTGAAATGGGACACCATTTTGAAACGGTATTGCTGCCGAGAATAAAGAAAGTCGCCTACTCCCACGACTGGAAGGACGGAAAACCGGTCAGCCGCAAAGGTCAATCGCATTTTTTCAAGTACATCAAGCTGGAAAGTCACGAAGATGCGCTCGATAGCCTGGAGGTCAAACCGCTGGAAGACGCTGGCGACCTTTTCGTCACCAATCCCGAATTGGCCGAAGATTACGCCTTGCGCTATCAGTTAGCCAACGAGACATCAAGTAGCGCGAGCTTGTGTGGCGGGGATTTTGCTCGCCCCGGCGGCTATACACTCTCGGTGGTCCGTGACGGCGCCCGTCGCGATGTGGCTGTCGATTTACCCGAAACATTTAACTACCTGATCGGTCTGCGTGTACACGTCCGTCGAGTCATTGAAAACGTGTTGGCGATATCGGGAATCGACGCCGACGAAACGCGTTGCCTCATTTTGTGGCGCGATGTCGAAACCACCGACAACGATGCCTTGAATGCCTGGTTCAAGGCTAATGGCGAGCGTATTCGGAAGGAATTCAACGCGAGTCTCGTATACGTCAATGGGGACCATGAATTAGGTCGTCTTTCGCCAGCAGACGGCTCTTGGGCGACGAGCGCCTTGGAACTCGTGTTTCGCGAAAAGATGTTTGAGACCGTAGTTGAGTAGTCTATGAGGCGAAGTAAGCTTAAAAAGCCAACGGCCCTGGTCCTGGAAAGCCAACTGGCGCTGAACCGCTACGTATGCGCGTGCTTCGGTTTTGAAAGTACCCGCGATTTGCTTGCTGAATTCAAGGATCTGCGCGATGAAACCCAAAGCGACGAGTCGCACCCGGTGCTGAACAGGATAGCTGAACCCGCTGGAAATAGGGTCGGACCAGAAACGCTTCGCCAATACGGTGTCAACATTCGTGCCCACAGCGAGCAATTGAGAATAGGCGTCGGCCATCCACGGAACTGGAAACCGCATCAATACGTTGCCCTGCTGCTCGCCGAATTTTACCTGCATAGCTGGTTCGAAGACGCGGATGAACTGCGTCGGAAGCTGAACCTGTTCAAAAACGCAGGCGGGACCATCAAGCATCTGCCCGATTATGAGATTGGCGACCTTACCACTCTCGCGTTCCAGAGCGCGACGGGTTCGGGCAAAACGCTGATCATGCACGCGCACCTGCTTCAGTATCAGCACTACGCCAAACGATTTGGCTGCGCTATAGACAACATCTACTTGATAACTCCCGACGCAGATATGTCGGCACAGCATTTGCGAGAGATGCGCCAAAGTCGAATGCCGGCCAGTCTTTTTCAGAAGGACGCCGGCACTGGAATCTCCGGAATGCAGCCGGTGCAAATTATCGATATTCACAAACTCGGCGACCAAACCAAGGATGTGGTAATTGATGTGCGCGAGCTCGGCACACGAAATCTGGTTCTCGTCGATGAGGGCCATTTGGGCAAAGCCGGCGCCGATGCGGTCACGCGGCAGCGGCGGGCCAGGCTTGCCGCTGATGGATTCACTTTGGAGTATTCCGCCACCTTTAACCAGATTGTCGAAAGAGAAGAATTGCTCAACCACTACAGCAAGTGTCTGCTGTTTGATTACTCGTACCGCCATTTCTACCGGGACGGTTACGGAAAGGATCACAGCGTCGCAAATTTGGCGACAGGCTTGCAGGATGAAAACCAACGAGCCTACCAGGTCGGCGCAATGCTCGTTTTTTATCAGCAGACCAAGGTTCACGAACAACTTGGACGCCACTGGGCGGACTACAACATTACGCGGCCTCTCTGGGT
The DNA here is from genome assembly GCA_963666325.1 of Pseudomonadales bacterium. GTDB lineage: Bacteria > Pseudomonadota > Gammaproteobacteria > Pseudomonadales > Pseudohongiellaceae > UBA9145. Next base: position 1,854,550 of record OY762706.1, on the reverse strand, counting down.
CATGCTCGGGCACACCGTCACCACTGCAACAGGGAAATTGTCGGTGAAAGGGCGCACCGACATTATCGAAATTATTCGATTCCTGCATTGGGTACTCGGACATCGCAAAGAAGTGGAAGCACACATAGCAGCGGTACTCGCCGGCGAGGCAGGTTTACTTTCGGACACTAACAGCAGCGACTGGTTCGCCGAGCGTTTGAGCTGGCTGAAATCGCAAGCGCTCACCACGGCGGCGATGTATGACGATCTCTGCAATAGATTGTTTCACGGTGTCGGCAGCTTGCATGTGGTTTATCTGACACAGGGCCAAGGTGAACTGCATCTCAAGAGCAATGAGAACGGCGAGGTTTTTGGCGTTATCAACGTCGGCGCACCGGCCGAAGTCCACAAACTGTTGAAGGAGGGCGACGCGGGCATCAATGCGTATACCCATCGCGAAGCCGGATTCACTGAGTTGTTGTTCAGCGACGTCGATGCGCCAGCCTCGCCTGTAAACATCCTCATTGGCGCCAGGAAGTTCATCGCCGGTTGGAATAGCTGGCGTGTCAGCACGATGACGCTATTGAATGTAGGCGTCGGCCAGGGGCCGCAGATCATTCAGATGTTCGGCAGGGGCGTCCGGCTGAAAGGACTCGGTTTCAGCTTGAAGCGCCATAAGCAGCTAGACGCACCGACACCGGAATACAGTGAAGAACTCAGTCTACTGGAAACATTGAACATCTTCGGACTCAGGGCCGATTACATGACGAGATTCAAGGAGATGCTGGGTAAGGAACAGATTCAGCCGGACATGGAGCTTTTCAAGATTCCAGTGAAATCCCTGCTTCCCGAAAGCGTCAGACTTCCTATGTTGAGAACCAAATTGGGGAGAACTTTTGAAGCGGACGGAGACACAGTCAAGTTGAGTCTCGCAAATTATCGACACGTCGCAAAACTCGATTTGTATTCGAAAATGCAAACTGTCGGCGACGGCGAAGAAGGTCTCGAAGACCCCATCAAGCGGCGGTGTCGATTTGACGACCACATCGGCTTGTTCGATAAGTCGAGGATTTATCGATCACTGCTGGCCTTCAAGCAGCAGCGGAAGATGCACAATTTGGATTTAGAAATTGGTTTTGTTGATCAATTGATGGGAAACAACGATTGGTATGAACTGCACGCGCCCCCTTCTGCGTTTCGATTGCGGTCCATGTCGGATGTCAAGACGCAGGAAAATCGCTTTATCGATTTGGCCTGCAAGCTGATCGAAGTGAACTGGAAAATAGGCGTTTGGAACTGGGAGAAGGAAAACAAGGAGGTCGGAGAGCTTAGGCCGGATGATGTAAGCATAGTAACCGAGTACACCATTGCTGCTGAATCCGAATTTCTCAAGGTGAGTGAAAGTCGGCAAGAGGATTGGCAGTCTCTGATTGACGATATTGACGACCTGTGTGAAAAGTTTGAGGAACGGACGCTGAAGTATCTTGGCCTGGAGATTCTCATGCCTTCGCGCCACGCCTACATTCCGGTGATATATCAACACGAAAAATCACCGGTAACGATCAATCCGCTGCCGCTGAACAAGGGCGAGAAGCAGACGGTCAAGCAACTGATGGCGTTGGTCGGCGAGCCACCCATTGCCGATTTCGAGCTTTACCTTCTGCGAAATGCCTCCCGCTCCGGAACCGGATTCTATGGCAAGGATGCGTACTATCCAGACTTCATCTGCTGGCTGATCGGGCAAGACGAGACGCATATGATCTTCCTCGACCCGAAGGGACTGGTGCACGGAGATAATCAGGCCAAAATCGATCTGCACAAGTCGATCAAGGAAATCGAGCAACATCTCGACAGGCCGGAAATGCGACTGCACTCGTACGTCCTCTCAGTAAGCGAAGACGCGCAAGCCAACCATGAAGAAGGGGTCTATCGGCTAGAGGACAATGGAGATACCCTCAAACAAGTGCTAAACGACGTTCTGAGAAAATAGGCAACAACGCTGATGAATAATAGACGGACAACGCCAAACCTTCAGGAATTCTCATTCATTCCTTGTTGTTGGCCGAGTGCGTTCGGGATTGAGTCAGATGCCTGACAAGAAGCAACGCGAAAACCTTAAATCGGAACACTTCACGGTTGACGCTGCGCTATTGCGTGAACTTGGCGAACGGCTCATAGGGAAAGCTCACATCGCGTTAGCCGAGCTAGTAAAGAATTCTTTTGACGCCGATGCTCACACATGCCGGATCGAGTTTGAGAGTGATCGTATCGTGATCACCGATGATGGGCATGGGATTTCGGAAGAGGAATTCGTCAGCTATTGGATGCGAATCGGGACAACACACAAAGCAGATGCTCGCAGCTCGCGAAAACTCGGCAGATCAATGACCGGCTCGAAAGGTCTTGGTCGTTTGTCGGTTCAGTTCTTGGCAGAGGAGATGGAAATTGAGAGCAATTGCGCAGCAAACCCGGAACAGATGGTCTACGCTTATGTGAACTGGCGAAATATCCGTAGCGGAGAGGATCTGCATACCGTTGCAGTGGATTGGGACAACCCGCCTGAAACGTCAACCTATGCAGACGGTTCTCCCTTTGGAACAAGAATAACGCTCACAGGATTGAAAACACTGTGGGACGGCGAGGCGCTCGAAGAATTGGGCAAGGATGTGTGGATGCTCCGCTCTCCATTCCGGGATGGGAGGGGGAAGGCCAAAGGCAAGACTGCTCTGGATTTTCATATAGACCTGCATGCAACTGAAATTGAGAGCGCTAGGGAACATTTCGACAAGCTGCACGACGCCCTTTTCAATAACTGGAAGGCGAGGATTACTGGTGTGTTGGAGGGCGGGCGGAGACGGTCAGCTGAGAGCGAAGCAACGGTGACGGTCGAGTTCGCGCCTGACTATCCAGAAGGAGTCAGTGACGCGCGAACGTACCGCGAGACTGTCAGGTTTCCAATAGTTCGGCGGTCGGCTAAAACGGTTGATGGCGGCGATTCGACCGAAGGGTCGAGTGAGGAAGCCAAAGACAGCGTTAAAGCGACTAGGGTGGACGAGGGTGTCAATGTTCCGGTACTTGAAAAGGTGCGCTTCGCAATTCTCGTCTTTAAGACGGAAGGGCGACAACCGGGTGGCCTTTCGGTAGGGGAAATGCGTGAATACTTGAGAATGTATGGTGGTGTTTCGGTGTACGATGCCGGGTTTCGACTTCCCTATTACGGGAATCCAGAATTGGGTGGCCAAGATTGGCTGAACGTAGGTGTCGATCAGGGTCGCCGATTGATTACATCTGAGTTGCTCCCCGAGCGATTGCGCACTGGAACGCGATACTTGCTTGATCTGCCGAATCCGGGCCGTATCTTCGGTGCGGTGGATGTTGATACTAATTATGAAGCTACAGTGGCGGCCAAGCCGCCGAGCAAGGGCGACTGCCTGCGAATCCAACCGGGTCGGGACCGACTGGCGCCAAACAACTCGTTCGCGCAACTTAGAGACTTGGTTCGGTTTGGACTCGATTTTTACGCGAATAGATACCGGGCCGTATCCGACGATGTTGCGCAAAACCAGCGTGGTAAAGAGCCTCCGTCGAGGGTGTTGGACAAAGCAGTGTCGACCCTCGACACCTACAAATCAGAGATGCCAGAAGATGCATATCGAGAGGTTAAGCGGGAAGTCGTGGCAGCGCGCACTGCGGTGGCGAAGGAATCCGAGGCAATTGACAGCCGCGCAACGCTTCTCGCGCCACTGGCTACAGCAGGGATGGCGGCGCTGGCGATGAATCACGAGCTTTCCAATGATGCCGCTCTCTTGAAAGAGTTGGACGGATTGCTGCAGGAACTTGCCGAGTCGCATCCATCGGCCAAGATGGAGAGAGCGGTAATGACGATGCAGGAGTATCGGACCCGATTTGACACATTTCGGCAATTGTTTTCGCCCCTTGCCAACCCGGAAGAACGCGAAGCGGTCCAGCGGCTTGGCGTGGAATCTGTTGTGAGTCAAGTTGTCAGTATGCTCAAGCCGAGGTTGTCAGGTGTAGTGTTCGACTACCAGTCGATTTCGCGCGACTTGCTCTTTCCGGTAGGCGCGTTCGTGGATTGGAGCGCGATTGTTCAAAATTTGCTATTCAATGCATGGAACGCGATGCTGGCGACCGATTTGCGTATTATCCGGTTCGATGGGTCGCCCAACAACGTTCGGCGACAGTATCTCCGGGTAAGCGACACGGGTGTCGGGTTGGAAATGCCCTTGGAGGAAACTGGAATACTGTTTGAGGCATTTGAACGGCGGATATCGATAAGCCAGCAGAACCAATCTATCGCCATTGGGGGACAAGGTCTCGGACTGGCGATCGTGCGGATGATTGCGCACAGCAGGAATGCGGATGTTTCATTCGTCACCCCGCCCGATGGATTCTCTACAGCAATTCAGCTTTCATGGAAAGGATAAAGATGAAGATATTGATTTGTGACGATAAGGAAGACAACGCGAATAATACTAAGGATTTGATCGATTCACGGGGCATAGTGGAATCTCTTCACAGTACGGAATTGGAGAGTACTTTGATTACTTTCCTGAATGACGTGTCTGGAATTCTCGACTCAAATGAAAGTGCTGGCAATGGATCAGTAAGCTCGGACTTTGATGAATTCGATGTCCTGATTGTCGACAACAATCTTACCGAATTGCAGTTGGGTGGTGCTAGATTGACGGCGGAGACGATTATTGGGTATTTAAGGGCGTTTTCCGACGTGCCATACATAATCTCGCTGAACAAGAACCCACATGTAGATTTCGATTTAAAATTCTTGTTTGGTGACTACCAATCTCTTGCTGACTTGGCGCTGAACACAGAGCATTTATCTAGCCGCAAACTGTGGGGCGGCAAGTCTGAGGGCGATTTTGCGCCTTGGTATTGGCCGTCCGTCGCCGATGCATCGGCTCGGCGGAGGAACCAGGTCGAATTCGTCGCAGAGAACTTTGACAGGCCGGTGTGGGAAGCATTGGGATTTCCGACTGAAGCGGCCAGTTACTTGTCTCAACGAGCAAAGTCGCGGATTCCATCGAGGGATGGCGAATTGCTGGATGTTTCATTTGAAGAATTTTTCGAATCGAGCCGAACATTACCACCGGCTGAAATCGATACACTGAAGGACTTGGCCGAAAAACAGAGCGACTTCGCAAGGAAGGCTATTTGCCAAATCGCTGCATACGAAGTTGATCGCTGGTTGCGGCGGGATGTGTTAGGAGCACAAGACGTTTTAATCGATTTGCCGCATCTGGTGGCGCAAATGCCATTCTTGTTAGGCGATAAAGCGAATAATTTGGATCACTGGAATGAAGTGTCGGAATACGAAGAGCCAACCTTTGGTTTTGATGAGCAATTGTTCCAGAAGCATCTGATGCCCGCGAGTTTCGGTCACAACATGTGGGTACCGGGGCCGTGCTTTTGGTGGCCGAGCCTAAAGTCTGATGAAGCACTTACAGAAGTTTTCTTTGCTGCTGAGGATGATGGTTGGCCAGTTGCTGTTTTTTGCGAGGATATTTCGCGATTTGTGAGTATCACGGAGGCTGGTGCCCCGCCGAAAGAATTCGAAGCGGAAATCGATGGATCGTGGATAAGGCGTTATATCGCAAATTTACACGGATATTCGTATTCTCCGCGTGGCCGAGTCCTTGGAAGTGCTTCGTAACCGATGGGTAGTCAAATAAGTGAATTGCTCCAGAATTATGCAAGACTTGGGTGGGAGCATTGGAGAAGAGAGTCAAGGGAAATTAAGCTGCAGGCGCGGCATATCGGCGTTGAAATCGCTGCGAATCAAGGGGCGACACAGTATGCGGCGACAAATCCATACCGTCCTGCGGCTGAAAACAGACAAAGCTTGAAGCTAATTCCAATGCCGTGCAAACCGAGAGATGTTGCCGCAGCATTCTTTGTTCCATGGATCGAAGGGTCAGATTCAACGGAGTTATCCTTCGATTTGGTGGTCCTTTTAGACCACGACTCATCGCGCTCGATAGCGTTCCGATTCGAGTCAACACCGCAAGACAGCAAGTCTACTCATGGGTACAACCATTTGCAGATAAGCAGTTCACTTGGCAAGGGGCAGGTACAGATACGCAATGCGCTGTCCCCACTCCCAACGTCCTATCCGGCGTTTCCTATTTCTACTAAAGATCCGGCCAGAAGGTTTTTGGCGATGGCCGTTGCCATGCACGGATACCCGTGCGGTTTCCCAGAAATTCTTAAAGACGTTTTCAAAGGTGAACCTACAAAGCAAAGGAAGTATCTGGACATGACGAAATCGATGCTGGGGGTGTAAAGCCGATAACGGTTCAGACAGTTATCATGTTTAAGAAGCGCCGATAGCATCTCAAGTAACGACCCTTGACCCTAGGCGCTATCGGGGCTAGTGCATTCGCTAGCTTGCCGTCCCGGAGTCGATCATATATGTCCTCGATGTCGGCCCCGTGGGAGAAAACGCAATAAAGGCCGTGGGATGGTATCGCGCCGCTTCGATCAATCGCGACCCGAGGAACCTTGGCCACCTCTGGAATGAGCAGCTTGGGCGGCGACCAGTCGACGGCCTTAACCTTGTCGATTGTGCGGTACCAAGCAGCACCGTTGCGAACAATGTACCGGGCGCGAAGACGCGCCTCAAATCTGCGGATGTGTGCCGCAAACAATGGATGTTTGTCCAAGCTAATCAGGGCGCCAGTGTCGTCGTAGGGTGAAATCACCTGGCGTCCGGACCAGTTGACTCGACCCGCCAGGACCTCCGGCGTATCGACCCAAGGATGCAGCAGCTGGGATTCGACATCGTCTTCATGCGGACCCAGCACGAAGGCGGGGGTTATGCCGAGAGCGGGGCCTACGCGGATTGTGCAACCGAGTTCGGCGAGAGTCTTGCCGCCTCGTTTCCGGCTTGAAGTTTTGGGTTTGGGAGACTTGCGGTGCCTTGCGGTGAGAATCTCGGGGTATACATACACATCGCGGTCGAAAGCGTCTTTAGGTTTGCCCGCCGACTCAGTTTCGATGTGCATGGATTCCAACCATTTTCTGCGAAATTCCTTTGCGTAGACCGTATAGCGCCAACGGTCCGAGCAGACGAAGGCGCAGCGACCGTCATCGGTCAGGTGTTCGAAGGAGCGATGCAGGAATGGTAGATACAGGTCGCCGCGGGCAATCGTGCTAGGCAATTTTTCCGCGTAGCTCTTTGACAATTTCTTCGGGAGCTTAGACCAGCGGATATATGGCGGATTACCAACGATATGAGTGAAACTGGGATGGGGCAGTTCGGCCAGCAGGAAGTCTTCATTCCTCACCCATGCTTGCGCACATGCCTTGGCGGTCGTGTGATGGACACCCAACCCCTTCATCTCGGTTATGATGCGCGCTCTGGCCTTGTTTGCTTCTCCCGGCGCCAATTCGTAGGCTAATACGCGGTTGCGAAGAGACTTGATGTCGAGGTGCAGGTCACGTTGAACAAACGAGGCAACGAGGCGCCGCACAGCTTCGACCAGGAATTCCCCGTCACCTGCGGCGGGCTCAAGCAAGCGGGCGTTGGCAAGATCGGCTTCATGAGTCCATCGAATCCGGTCAAGTAGGCATTTGACCAACTCAGGTCTTGTGTAGACACCACATAGGTCGTGAAGGGTTTCAACGGGGTCTGGGACGTGTGCTTCGATTGCAGAAGACGATGCCGTAGATGCCAAAGGGCAAATAGTGGAGGATCGGTTTGATGTCCCGACGGCAGATGTGGAGGTTTGGTCGATGATGGTGTCGGGGTTGTATGCTGGCATTGGCGGTTTCGAATTAGGATTCGAGCGGTCAGGCCATCATACCTTGTTGATGAGTGAAATAGACCCGGATGCCTTGCGTGTAATCCGGCACCGGTTCGGGAGTGTGAAGGTTGATGCCGATGTGGTCAAGCTCGCCGCCTTGCCGGAAGAGACAGAAATCGTCACAGCGGGATTCCCCTGCCAGAATCTATCGATGGCAGGAGGGAAGCAGGGAATAGACGGTGATAAGTCGCGAGTGGTGGACTCTTTGTTCCGGTTGCTCGAAGTACGCCGAACACCGTGGGTGGTGATTGAGAATGTTTATTTCATGTTGCACCTGGCGCGAGGCGCGGCGATGGATCATATTGCGTCGCGCCTTGAGGGGTTGGGTTATCGATGGGCTTCGCGGGTAGTCGACAGCCGCGCCTTCGGGCTCCCGCAACGCCGGAGAAGAGTCTTTATAGTCGCAAGTCTCGAAGGCGACCCACGTGACGTGCTGCTCGCGGACGATGCGCTGCAAAGAAATTGGCCTCCGCCGGACCTTTCTAAGCCTATAGGATTCTTTTGGACCGAAGGCCGTACCGGACATGGCTTGACGGCAGACGCTGTTCCACCGCTCAAAGCTGGGTCCGGATTGGGCATCCCGTCTCCGCCTGCGGTACTGCTGCCTTGTGGTCGTGTAGCCACGCCAACTATAGAAGCTGTTGAGCAATTCCAGGGGTTTCCAGCAAGGTGGACAACCGCATTAAGGAACGAAAGAGATGGTCGGAGTCGTTGGCGTCTGGTCGGCAACGCCGTGTCTGTTCCAGTTGCGGAGTGGATTGGGAATCGACTCAGCGCGCCAGGAAATTACGATTGCCGGGAAGACAGCGAATTCAACCCCGAAGAGAGTTGGCCGAACGCGGCGTGGTACATGGGTGATCGACGGATGGTTGCAGAAGTGTCGGAATATCCAGTGAACAAGCGTCGTGGATGCCTTTCGGCGTTTGCCACGGAAAAGTGGCCGGATCTTTCTGAGCGAGCGCTGACCGGGTTCACGCGTCGGGCGCGTGAAGGCAACCTGAAGTATCCAATCGGTTTTCTGGAAGCTTTGGAGGAAGATTTGAAGCGAAGGTAATCGAGACTCAGTCCAGGTTGGCCAGCCGGATGGGGGTCACGGTGATGTCCTGCCAGACGCCGCCGGAGACGTAAGGATCCCGGTTGAGCCATTCGTTCAGTTCTTCCCGGGTTTCGAATTCGACATACAAGGTCGAGCCGATCATTTCGCCTTTTTCGTTCAGTATCGCGCCACCGGCAATGAGATTGCCGGCGGCCTTAAGTTCCCTGATGCCGTCGATGTGGGCCAGCCTGACCGCCTTACGGCGATCAGGCGCTTCGGAATCTGTTCCATCGTAGGCAGTAACCATGTATTGCATAACCGGTCCTTATTGATTTCAGATTGTAGATTCTGCGACTCCGCTTCGCTCCGCGCAGAATGACGGGGAACAGTCATCCTGCGCGAAGTCGCAGGATCTGTCGCTAAAGCGGATTTCCTCGCGCCACAAACTTGGTCAGGCCGGAACCGGCGGTGGGCCGGGAAATCGGTCCTTCGGCGCCGTAGATGTTGCCGTCCGCGTCCACCGCCACGCCTTCGCCCATGGCGCCTTCCCAGCGGCCGTCGATGGCGTAATGCGGCGGCACGAAAGCAGTTACTTCGTCACGGCTCGCGTGACCTATCCGAACGCCAGTGCGCCATTCCGCATGGCGAACGGGGCTGGACTCCGAATCGATCGCGTACAGATTGTCGTCGTCATCGATGAACAATCCGCTGATGCGGCTGAACTGGTAGTAGGAATCCAGATAGTTGCCGTCCTGGTCGTAGATCTCGATGCGATGATTGCCCCGGTCGGCGATGAACAGGCGGCCCTGGGAATCCATCTCCATTCCATGCGGTGTGCGGAACTGTCCCTGGCCCGAACCGATCTCGCCCCATTCCATGATGAAATTGCCTTCGCTGTCGAATTTCATGATTCGCGCCGTGGAACCGGGCGGGGGATTTTCGTTCTGGCCGCTATGCCCGTCGGAAACGAAGATGTCGCCGTTGGGCGCGACGAGCACGTCGCAGGGTTCGTTGAGCTGGCCCGGGCCGGAACCGGGCTGGCCGGCGATGCCGAGCGTCATCAGCACTTCACCTTCAGGGCTGAACTTGAATACCTGATGGCCCTTGGTGCCTGCCTCGTTACCCTGAGAGTCGGTCACCCAGACATTGCCGTCGTCATCGACATGGATGCCATGGGGCAGCACGAACAGGCCGGCGCCGAAACTGGTGAGAACTTCGCCGGTGTCGCGGTCGATCTTGAGAATCGGATCGACGGGATTGTCGTCGCAGCCGCCGGCGAGGGCGAAGCCGCCGCAACGGTCATAAGCCCAGACATGGCCGTCAGGGCCGATATCTACACCCGCCGTCGAGCCCCATTCACGATCGTCGGGCAGGGTTACCCATTCCTTGATGACGATGGGCGTGGGGTTGGGCAGGCTGTTCGCGGCCGGGTCTGTCACATCGGACTGTGACTGTCCGTAGGCGGAAACGGAAAAGAGACCGGCGGCAATGGCCAGGCTCAAGGGACGAAGCGTTTTTCTCATGATCTACTCCCGATCCGGTTGTGAGAGGGTACCGAGGTTAGCACGGCGCAAGTGAAGCGAAAACCGCCTAAGCCTCGTACATGGCGGCGCCGCCGACTACGGTGCGGACGATCTGGATCTCCTTGAGGCGGTCCGGGTCGACGTCGTGGGGGTCCTCGGCGAGGACGACGAAGTCGGCGAGTTTGCCCGCGGTGACGCTGCCCTTGAGACTTTCCTCGAAGGATGCGTAAGCGCCGCCCATGGTACAGATGCGCAAGGCCTGGTCGACAGTTATGCGCTGATTCGGACCCCAGACACGGCCGTCGAAATCCGTCCGCGTGACCATGCTTTGCAGCGCCATCATCGGCTCGTAGGGGCCGGGCGTGTAATCAGAAGCCGGCGCCACGTGGATGCCGTAGTCCAGGAAGGACTTGTGCGCGAACATGTTGCGCATTTTCTCTTCGCCATAGTCGACCCACTTGTTGCCGTGGTAGTGGACATAGGTGTAAAAGGGCGCGGGGATCACACCGAGGTCGCGGATGCGCTCGAGCAAGGTGGGGTTCACCAGCGAGCAATGTTCGATGCGATGGCGTGGGTCGGTGCGCGGCCACAGGTTCTGCACCCGCTCGTAGGCGTTGAGTACCATGGCGATAGTCAGATCGCCATTGGCGTGAATGCCGATCTGCCAGCCGTTGCGGTGGGCGTCTTCCACGGCCTCGTGAATATCCTCCTGGGACATGGTAAGAATGCCGTAATCGTCGGGTCGGCCTTCATAAGGCGTACTCATGTACATGGTGCGCTCGGAGGCCGAGCCATCTGCGCTGTGTTTCACCGCGCCGATGCGCAGCACTTCATCGCCGAAACCGGTGCGCACGCCCGCATTGACCAGGTCTCCGTAAAGCTCGCTACGCGGAAACAGATACATGCGGAAGCGCAGTCCGCCTTCGTCGCGGGCGTCCTGATAGGCGATCAGATCGTTGCGGCCGGAACCAGTCTGGTGCACCGAGGTGAGGCCGGCCGCGGTCATCAGTTCGGAGATCAGCATGACGCCGTCGCGTCGCTGTTCACGAGTCGAATCGGACTGGATCAGTTCATTGAAGATGTAGCGCGCCCGTTCCGCCACAAGGCCGGTCAGTACGCCGTCCGCATCGCGGAAAAACCTGCCGCCGTCGGGATCCGGGGTTTCCGCCGTCACTCCGGCCAGAGCCAGCGCGAGGCTGTTATAGACACCGGTATGGCCGCCGCGGTGGCCGACCACCACCGGATGGTCGGGTACGACTTCATCGATATCGAAGCGGTTGATCGGCCGACCTTCGGCGAGCTTGGTGTCGTCGTACTTGAACGCGCGCACCCATTCGCCTTGCGGAGTGACGGCCGCCCGCTCCGCGAGAGCCTGCTGAATTTCGGCAATCGAGCGCCGATCGGCGTTCACCTGCACGAGTTCGTTGACGCCCGCGCCCGAGGGATGCGAATGGGCGTCGATAAATCCCGGTACCACGGACATGTCTTCGACATCGACGATTTCTGTGCGCGGCCCGGCCAGATTGCGGATGTCCTCGTTTGAGCCCACCGCCACGAAGCGGTCGCCCTTGACCGCGAAGGCTTCGGCCCGCGGCTGCGAATCGTCCTGGGTGAATACCCTGGCGTTAACTACGATGTAATCCGGCGCTGCGGTGCCGTCCTGGGACTGCTGGGCGAGAATATCCCGGGTCGGCAGGCCGATGCCCGCGACCGCGAGGGCTGTACTGGAACCGAGAAACTTTCTTCTGGATATGCGCGCCATGGAACGACTCCCGAGAAAATGGATGCAATGCGGCAACTATATCGCCGGAACTCGGCGGGAGCAAAATTCAGAAGCGCCAGGCGACGCTGGCGCGGATGCTGCGCGGCTCCAATGGGCGGAAATGGATGTCCTCGATGCCACCGGGAGGTTCGCCGGGCAGCCGTGAGGCATAGAAATAGGAAATGTCGGCGTCGTCCGAATCGAAGGGATTGAAGGCTTCCAGCTTGAATTCCAGAGCGCCGGTGCGATACGCCACGCCCGCGAGTGTCAGCCAGGAATCTTCCGAACGCACCGAGTTGTCCTCTATCAGCGGCGCATCGCCGAGATAGCGCGCCTTGATCGAGGCGCTGAAGCCATTGTTCCACAACGCGTTGGCGCCGAATACGAAAGTTTGATCGCTGGCGCCCGGCACATGAGTCCCACCGCCTTCATCGAGTTTGAACGAGGCATCGGTCCAGGTGTAGGTGCCATACAGGGAGAGCCAGCCGTTCGCCTGCCAGAACGAGTTGAATTCGATTCCGCTGCGCTCCGAGGCGCCCCTGGGTTCGGTTGCGCCGGAGTCACCGACGAATGAGAGTTCGGAATCGATGTCGAGACTGAAAGCAACGAGGGTGGCGTTAAAGGCCTCTCCGACTTCGTAACGCAGACCAAGTTCAGCTCCCTCGGACCGGGGCAGTACTTCCCGAGTGACACCGGGCGTGCCGTCTTCCAGTATTTCCCGGAAAGTCGCGCCGCGCACGTCGTTGGAATGAAAACCGCGGCCCCAGCTTGTGTAGGCTTCGAGATTGTCCGTCAGCCGATAAGCCAGGTTTAACTTGGGATTGACCAGGGCGGCGTTGCCGGTTCCGCTGTGTTCGGATTGCAGGGCGGTAACGTCGAAGTCGTAATGATCGGCGCGCAGGCCGATATTGCCGCGCAGGCGCTCGGTCAGGAAAATCTCGACTTCCCCGAAAGCGCCCAGGGACAACTCGTCCACGGCATCCTTCCGGTTTACGGCGAGCCGCTGCCTGCCGGCGGTCTTGTACAGACCGACCTCGTCGATCGCGTCGAAACGCAGGTCCGCGCCCCAGCGCCACGCGGCGGGCAGGTTCAGAAATTGTCCCATGACGCTGCCGTCGACCCATGCTCCCCAGACATTGCGATTGTCGGCCTGCTCGAATTCATCGCCCGAATCTGGATCGTCGAGCAGGAAGGTGAAATTGTGGAATAGCGAGAAATCGTAGTCGATTCCGTAGGCGCCGGCGCGCCAGTTGCCGAAGTCCAGGTTGCCGCTGAGGGAATAGCGTTTGGTGCCGCCGCCGATGTCGTCGTCAATCGAGCCGAGCCGGCTGATCAGGCCCGAGTTGACGGCGCGCAAGGGAATCTGGTCGGTAGCGCGCCAGTCACCGTCATAGCCCTGGGCGGCGACGCGCGCTCTACCGCCGACGAGATCGAAGGCGTAGCTCAGGTAGAATTTGTATTGCTCCAGATCTTCGTGATTATCCCAGGGGCCGTTATAGAAATTGACGTCCGCGGCGCCGGTGAGTACGCCCGCGCCGATGTCGGCGCTGCCGGCAAGCAGGCCGTTGTGGTAGCCGTGCTCTCCAGCGGTCAATTGCATGACGGATTCGGGAAGCCGCTCGTACAGGGAAAATTCGACGTTCCCGGCGGAAGCGAAATCTCCGTTTCTCGCGAAATAAGGCCCCTTGCTGTAGGTCGAGATCTCCACCAGTTCCGGAATGAGAAAGTTCAGGTCGAGATATCCCTGGCCGTGTCCGTGAGTGCGCATATTGAGCGGCACACCGTCGATATGCGCAGCGAAGTCGCTGCCGTGATCGAGGTTCAGGCCACGCAGGTAGTATTGATTCGCCTTGCCCGTGCCGGAATGCTGGGTCGCTACCATGCCGGGTACGACCTCGGCCATTTCGCCCACGCGCAACAACGGCGGAAGGCGTATATCGGCGTAGCCGACCAGGCCTTCGGAGGCTGAACGCGCGCTGCCGATCTGCTGTTGCGCCCGGCCGAAAACGACGACTTCCTGAATCGATTGTTCCTCTTCCGGCATTGCCGCCAAAATGCTGGGAGCCGAAGCCGCTATCAATAAAGATCCGGCCGCAATCGTTCTCAATATCAAGGGGGGTTGAACTCGGACTTCAATAGAAGCGTACGATACTAATGCAACCGATTCTCATCTGTAAAGAAAACTCGGGCTGCGTAACACATAAACACGAATCAAGGCGACATACTTGGTGGCAAATGATTTACCCTGACGCAATGGAGTTGCGCTCAGGGCAGATTCCCGAGAATGCGATTTGCCGCCATAGCCCGTATTCCCTTGGCAAACTAAAAAGTGTCGCGTCCGGCGTGAATCACATCCACGCTTTCGAGTTCTAAGTCCCGGGAAGTGTCGTGCATGGAGCGGGTTTGTACACGAGCATGGTTCACGATTACGAGGTAGTGCGGAGAGCCAAGACCTATGCCTAGAGTGACGCAACGCGCCGAAAAGCGAGGTAGCCAGAGATGGCTGCAAGTGGCTGTCAATAGGTGTCCTTCGGTTATAGAGAATGCAATTAGAAGCGTTGGAATAGGCTTGAATGACCCCGTCATCTGGAAGTCTCCCCTCGATAGCGATGAGTTCGCCGAATACAGAGATGCGGAGTTCCTAGCTCGCCTCAAAGTCAAACTAGACAAGCGGGCGCTTCGCGATTTTTGGCCGAACGGCGGACCTTGTTGGGATGGTCTCGCCCGAAGCGGAGATCGCATTTTTTTGATCGAAGCAAAGGCAAATATCAACGAACTCAATTCCACACCATGTAAGGCTTCGCCGACCAGTCTGGTCAAGATTCGCTCGGCGCTCGATGAGACGAGAGAATTCCTTGAAATCAAGTCGGACACGGATTGGACGAAGTGTTTCTACCACTACTGTCCGGTTAACTGAAGCAAGTTATCTCGCAACCAATTGATTATACGATACTTATCAGCGGTTTTTTGTGGTGTCGACTTGAACGCGGGCGCGCTTTCGGGCGACTTTCCGGGAATACGTTCCCGGAGGCCGCATCGTGTACACAGGCAAGACCCTTTTCGCGCAGTTGATGGATTTTCTTCCCTGGACGACCTTCTCCCGCATCGTCGAGCGTTACCACGGCAACCACCGGGTCCGCGCGCTTCCGTGCACCGATCACTTTCGCACGATGGCCTTCGCGCAACTGACCTATCGCGAAAGCCTCCGCGACATCGAGGCGGTGCTTTCGGCGCAGTCGGCCAAGCTGTACCACATGGGCATCCGCTCCCCCGTCCGGCGTTCCACCCTGGCCGACGCCAACGAACGCCGGGACTGGCGCATCTTCGCCGAGTTCGCGCAGCGGCTGATCGTCCAGGCCCGAAAGCTCTACGCCGAAGAGGATTTGGGGCTGGACCTGTCGAACACGGTCTACGCGCTCGATTCGACCACCATCGATCTCTGCCTGTCGCTGTTTCCCTGGGCGCCGTTCCGTCAAGCCAAGGCCGCGGTGAAGATGCACACGCTGCTCGACCTGCGCGGAAACATTCCCAGCTTCATCCACGTTTCCGACGGCAAGCTGCACGACGTCAACGCGCTCGACCTGCTGATGCCGGAACCGGCGGCGGTGTACGTGATGGACCGGGCCTACCTCGATTTCGAGCGGCTCTTTGCGCTGCACGAGGCGGGCGCGTTCTTTGTCACCCGCGCCAAATCGAACGCCGACCTGCGCCGCGTGTACTCGGCGCCGAACGACCGGCCCCGGGGAATCGTTTGCGATCAGACCGTGGCGCTGTCGGGTTTTTACAGCCGCAAGCGCTATCCCCGCCACCTGCGCCGCATCCGTTTCAAGGATCCGGAAACCCAAAAGACCCTCGTCTTTCTTACCAATCTGTTCGGCCCTCCGCCATTGACCATCTGCGAGTTGTACAAGGCGCGCTGGCAGATCGAGCTGTTCTTCAAATGGATCAAGCAGCACCTGAGAATCAAGAAATTCTACGGTACTTCCGTGAACGCCGTGAAGACACAAATCTGGGTCGCCGTGTCCGTGTATGTGCTGGTGGTCATAGTCAAAAAACGCCTCGAACTGGACGCATCGCTCTACACTTTGCTACAGATATTTTCGGTCACCTTGTTCGAAAAAACCCCGTTAAACAGGGACTTCCCGGACACCGGCCACACACCGGACAACGACATGAACGCCAAGCAATTGAATTTGTTCGATAATTTAACCGGACAGTAGTGTGTTTCTACCAGTACGCAAACCGACTAGCGCACCTTTATATGCTCCGTGAACAGAACGCCGTCGATGCCTTTCTGGTGTTTATCTATTTCTTGAACGATAGCACTACAATAAGCCTGCCCGTTTCCCGATGTGGGTGGGACGCTGCCGTCGCCCTCGCTAAGGTACAGCTTGGACTACCAAAGTCGGACTGGATGACGCGATATGTGAAAGACGTCTTCATCGATACAAGACATCTGCACTATGTGGATTGGCTGCCTTGAACTCTTCCAAGGAAATCGCAAGCGTAGCCGAGGCCGCACACTGGCGAGGCGGAAACCAAAGGCCGCCTCTGGCCACGTAAACTGGCCAAGTACCAGGTATCCTGCCTGGACAGAACGGGACAAGTTGAACGAAATAACCCGTACTACTCGATTTGCACCAGCTACAGATCGTCAAGTTCAAGGAGCCCAAAAAGGCGTCATTGCGTAGATTGCTTCTTTGGCGCCACGCATACCATCGTCCTCATTTCCATATACGGGATAACTGTTACGCAACCTGCGAACGTTAAAGTAGGCGTACGGTAATGGGTTTTCGGCCCACTCACCGCCGTCCCGGAGGTACACGCCATAGCGAAGCCCATCGGTAAGGATGATCCTTTCGCAGTTCTGGTACTTTTTGGCGTAGTCCTTCGCTTGCCCAAACGCGCCTAAAACAGCTTCGTGCAGGGCTTTGGCCTCTACGACTACTGCTAGATTTTTATCGTTTCTCGGTAGGCGCGAAAACACTGCTATATCGACCCGGTTGTGTTCGAGTGCAATCTTCTGCGGCGTCCAACCAAGAACTCTAAGTAGGGGCACGACAAGGTGGCAAACGATCTCGTGTTCGGAAGCCCACTGATCCCAATACCAATTGGCTATTTGCACGAACAAGCCTTTCGGGTCGAGCAGATTCTGGATCGCGTCTCCTGACAGGCCTTTTTCGAATAGGTATGCTGCGATTTCGTCTGCTGGGTTTTCGAATGAGCCGCTGTCATTGGTCGAAAAATCCAGCGGGTCCAAATTTTTCCATTTTCCGTCGTCATCGACTCGGGCCAGTGTCTCGCGAATCCAGTTTAGCGCCGATTCGACATGCAGCCTGCAGGTCGTGCTCCTCGTAAAAACGTTTGTATCGAAATCGTGTTCATCAGTGCGTAACCATCGTACGCGCCGCACATGACCCAATTCCCAGCCGTCTATGTCATTGAATTCGTCAACGTGTTCGTAATTTCCAACTATTCCAATGCCCTCCAAGCGGGTGAAGCCCATCTTCAGGACCACTATGTCTCCTGGGCACATTTCTTCGCATAACCTTCTGACTTCGTCCTTTTCGTCGCGTTTCTCGTCGCAAGTGTAGTCGCACCACGACTTTGTTCCCGGCCCTGAGATGATAACGCCCTACTGGAGACAAAGATCTACATGATTATGACCTGAATCTCCGGCAGCGTGCTGCCATATCTGTTTTCCACCTATATCCATAGGATTTCCTCACTTGTTCTCTGGGATTTTGGTCAGCGCTAAGAGAGCCTTAGGCCACGCTATCGCCGTGCAGTTGCTGAACGCACATGCTATACCGTGGACGCGTCGGTCCGATCAGGTCGCATCGGCCAACGCCTCCGTAAGGGGTTGTTGTTACGGGCAACCGTAAATTTCCCGTTCCTGGTAACTTAAAACTTCACACATTTGCCAAGTTGATCGAGATGCGATTCGGTCTACCTGTTGTTGAGGTCAACAGGACTGGAGCGCATAGTCAATCCACCATCCGCATCATTTCGTACACCGGCGCCGCGCCGTACAAGGCGCGCGAAAGGCGGCGGTCCCGCAAGGCTTCAACGCCATCGCTCTCATCCGCGCGGTATTGCTCCACCCAGCGCCGGAAGGTCCTCTCGTAAACCCCGAGCAACTCTGCCGCCTACGCCTGCGTCAAACGACGTTCCGTTTAAATCGAATACGTATCTTCGAACAACATCAGCCTCTGATCCTCTCGCTGCTAAGCCAAGCCCATTCAGCCTCCCATACCCATTGCAGATCGCTCCTTTCCATGGATTTGGCCGCAAGCTGCGCGAGACTCGTCCCTTCGACGAGAAATCGCTCCGCGTCCGGCAGCGACCGGAGTTTCTCAATCGGCGTCATCACATCCGCATCGAGATAGCGCACGCGCTCCCGCCCTGGGGCGTCCCGCTCCATCGAGGGAAACAGGCAGGGACGGTGGAAGTTCAGCCAGGGCGGTAGCGCTTCTGCGGTGAATCGGTTGGCGCGGTCGGCGAACCGGCGCGGAATATGGTCGTAGCTGAGCCACTTGCGCACCGCTACGGCTTTTTTGCCCTCGACCAGCGCGTTGTCGTTTCTGCGCTGCGGCCGCAACTTGGTGAACGCCTCCACATACAGCTTATCGAGCAGTTCGGCGACGCGGCGGTTGATGTACTCCGAACCGTTGTCGGCATGGAAGCCCTGGACCCGAATTGGAAAACACTCCTCCTTGCGCACCGATGTCGCGCAGTGTCTTACGCTGAATTCGATTTAGCTAGTTCTTGTCCGTAAATTCTTAACCACTTGATTTGTCGAATAAAAGCGTGGTTTTTCCTGGATAAGAACCGGCGTTTTGGGTATCTTTGTATTGTTTTCGAGGCAAAAACAAAGACACCACAAAACACCGGGGTTTGCCATGCGGCTGAAGCGCACGACACAGATGAGTCTATACGAACCGGGGCCTGTCGACCATCCCCTGGGCGAGGAGTTGGAGTCGATCTCGGACTGGCTGGACGCGCATCCCGCACTGCTGGACGCGGTGGCGGTCGACCTCGGCGCCCAGGCGGAGCGGGGCCGTTTCGGATTGAGTTGCGAATCGGTGTTGCGCTGCGCCGTGGTCAAGCATCTGCGCGGCGAGACCTGGCGCGGTCTGGCGTTCGCGCTGCGGGATTCGCTGTCGGCTTGCCGTTTCGCGCGCGTGGACCCGCTCGATCCGCCGAAGAAGTCCGCCTTGCAGGCGGGGGTCGGCGCGGTGTCGGCGGAGACCTGGGAGCGCGTCAACCGCTGTTTGCTGGAGGCGGCGCAAGCGTCCGGGGAGGAAACCGGCGCCTGGGTGCGCGTAGACAGCACGGTGACGGAGACGCACATTCCGGCCCCGTCGGACAGCCGGCTGCTGTACGATGGGGTGCGGGTGCTGACGGGCTTGCTGCTGGCGGCGCGGAAGGAGCTGGGCAAGGAGGCGGTTCGTTGCCGCGACCGCCGCCGGGCGGCCAAAAGGCGTTGTCTGGCGGCGCGGACGAAACGGGGCGGGGAAGCGCGGGCCAAGCTGTACCGGCAGTTGCTGCGGGTCGCCGCCGACACGCTCGGCGATCTGGAAGCGGCCCGTCCCGCGGTGAGGGAATCGGGAGCGCCCTGGTCCGCGCGATGGCTGGAATGCGCCGACCACTACGCCGGCTTGCTGAAGGCGGTGGTCGTTCAGACCGCGCGGCGCGTCGAACTTGGCGAAAACGTTCCGGCGACGGAAAAGATCGTGAGCCTGTTCGAGCCGCACACGGACATTATCCGCAAGGGCGGGCGGGAAACCCATTATGGCCACAAGATCAATCTGGCGACCGGGAGAAGCGGCCTGGTGCTGGATGTCGTGGTGGAGTCCGGCAATCCGGCGGACAGCGCCCGCTGTCTGCCGATGCTTCGGCGGCATTGCGCGCGGTACGGCAAGCCGCCGACCCACGCCGCCTTCGACGGCGGCTACGCCTCCGGGGAGAACCTGAAACGCGCCAAGGAGATGGGCGTGAAACACACGGTGTTCAGCAAGAAGCGGGGGCTGAAGGAAGAGGACATGACGCCGTCGCCCTGGATATTCGCCCGGCTTCGCCGCTTCCGCGCCGGGGTCGAGGCCGGCATCTCCTGGCTGAAGCGCTGCTTTGGGCTCGGGCGTTGCCGCTGGCGCGGTCTGGCCCGATTCAAGGCATGGGTGCATTCCGCGGTCTTCGCGCACAACCTGGTGCGGCTGGCGCGGTTGCGGCCGGGATAACCCGCCAAAAACTCCCGAAACCGAACGGCACAGTGCCGGAACCGCCCGCCGGGGGCCGACTTCGGCCCCGGCGCGGCCCGGCGGGCCCGATCACGCCGAAAACGACGCAAACCGCTGCCGGATCAAGGAAAAACCGCCCCTCCCAGGCCCAATACCCGCGAATCGGAAGGTATCGCTGAACGAGAGATCCATCAGAAAACGGAGTTTACGGACAAGAACTAGCTAGAGCTAAGGCGGGGGCGGTGTCGGTAAAGCGCCGCCCCTGTATCTTCGAGAACGGGCTACCTTCAGAGGATTGGATACTTAGGTATGTAATCCCCGTTGGATGTTTATGCTGTTTTGCCTTACTGAAGGCTTTTCCCACTTCCTGTTATGGTAAAGAAATTCCATACGTATCGGCAAAAACTAAAGATTGTGGATGCCAAGAGAGCTCATATCGTCCAAAGACTATAGAAACGAAAAACAAGCCGCCTTCTCCTTCCCCAAAATATGTGCCTGGCACCGTCCATCCTAAATACATATCGTGCCTCTCAAAGCCCATACTTTGCGCATCAAAGACATCCAAGCCTGGAAGAGTTCCCTGAGGACCTAGCGCTGATGTGGAATGATATCCAATGCTATATAAAGTTTCATCAGATGCACTCCAACTAAATCTACAACGAATGGTAGGATAGTTAATTCCGATTATCGGTCCTGCTGCCACTTCTATACAATCTTCACTTAAGGCCGAGTTAGCTAACGAGCTAAGCATGAGTAACAAAACAAAAACTAATACCCTTGTTATCATCATAAAATACCTATGTTAATCCAGCAGCCAATTGGAGTTTGATGGCAAATTATCTTGTATCTCTCGAAAAAAACCTTCAAATTTGGCTCTCGCCGCACTTGAGTTTCGGAAATTTTCACATCCATTTCTCATCACAAAAATGGTGTAATCCGGTACATCTTGAGCAATTCCCACCCAGTCAACTCTTGTAACCGGCTTATATGACGTGAATTTCTTGCTGTAATCAAGGATAACATCTTTCCCAGTCTCGGAAAGGTCAGAAAAAATCAAATTTAATGCATTTTCGGTAACTTGTTCTTCCGCTCTAACCGCTCCCATATAAAGAGTGGCCAATTCAACAGCATCCGGACTGCCAAGGTCAAACAGATTACACATTTGTGAAAAATAAGGCGCAATTGTTTGCTTCTGTGTTAATGCAAGATCTAGTGATAAAATCTTATTGATAGCTCTTGCATCTTTCAGGTAACCTAGGCCCGTGAATTCTGCACCAAACTCCGTAATGTCAGATACCAAGTTAACTAACAATGCATTATTAGTCATATCTTGATTATAAACATGTGAATGGGCAGCAATACTACGACTTATCAAGTCTCTATCTTCCACGGCGGTCATTCCTAGTTTTGGCACAAGCAATACAAGCAGCAATAAAATAGAAATCTTACTCTTAAACATATTAGCTCCTATTCGCGAATCGCTGTCAAATCTAGTGTGTGAAGTGATTGGCTCAAGTGTCCTTCCCGCTGGTTTCTCTCTCACCAGCCCCGCCAGTGAACCTAACTCCGGCAGTCGGCAGTCATTATTGTCAGATTGACACTACTGTCCGGTTAAAACTCGAATAATTTCAATTGCTTGTCTTCCATGTCGTTTTCCGGAGCTTGGCCGACATCCGGGAACCCTTTGTCCAGCGGGATTTTCTCGAACAAAGTGACCGAAAACACCTGCAGCAAAGTGTAGAGCGAGGCATCCAGTTCGAGGCATTTTTTGACTATGGCCACCAGCACGTACACGGTCACCGCTATCCAGATCTGCGTCTTCACGGCATTCACGGAAGTACCGTAGAATTTCTTGATTCTCAGGTGCTGCTTGATCCACTTGAAGAACAGCTCGATCTGCCAGCGCGCCTTGTACAACTCGCAGATGGTCAACGGCGGAGGGCCGAACAGATTGGTAAGAAAGACGAGGGTCTTTTGGGTTTCCGGATCCTTGAAGCGGATGCGGCGCAGGTGGCGGGGATAGCGCTTGCGGCTGTAAAAACCCGACAGCGCCACGGTCTGATCGCAAACGATTCCCCGGGGCCGGTCGTTCGGCGCCGAGTACACGCGGCGCAGGTCGGCGTTCGATTTGGCGCGGGTGACAAAGAACGCGCCCGCCTCGTGCAGCGCAAAGAGCCGCTCGAAATCGAGGTAGGCCCGGTCCATCACGTACACCGCCGCCGGTTCCGGCATCAGCAGGTCGAGCGCGTTGACGTCGTGCAGCTTGCCGTCGGAAACGTGGATGAAGCTGGGAATGTTTCCGCGCAGGTCGAGCAGCGTGTGCATCTTCACCGCGGCCTTGGCTTGACGGAACGGCGCCCAGGGAAACAACGACAGGCAGAGATCGATGGTGGTCGAATCGAGCGCGTAGACCGTGTTCGACAGGTCCAGCCCCAAATCCTCTTCGGCGTAGAGCCTTCGGGCCTGGGCGATCAGCCGCTGCGCGAACTCGGCGAAGATGCGCCAGTCCCGGCGCTCATTGGCGTCGGCCAGGGTGGAACGCCGGACGGGGGAGCGGATGCCCATGTGGTAGAGCTTGGCCGACTGCGCCGAAAGCACCGCCTCGATGTCGCGGAGGCTTTCGCGATAGGTCAGTTGCGCGAAGGCCATCGTGCGAAAGTGATCGGTGCATGGAAGCGCGCGGACCCGGTGGTTGCCGTGGTAACGCTCGACGATGCGGAAGAAGGTCGTCCAGGGAAGAAAATCCATCAACTGCGCGAAAAGGGTCTTGCCTGTGTACACGATGCGGCCTCCGGGAACGTATTCCCGGAAAGTCGCCCGAAACCGCGCCCGCGTTCAAGTCGGCACCACAAAAAACCGCTGATAAGTATCGTATAATCATGTGGTTAAGAGGCTCTTTGCCTCAGTTAACCGGACAGTAGTGTCAGATTGATTCATTTCAGATGTCAAGCTTTTCGTGGCCTCGTGTAGCGAACAAATAAAGTGTCCGGTTTTAGAACACGTAAAGTGTCCGGTCGTACAGTGGTTGTTTTTCGAGGCGACCGGGAGGCTGTATGGGCGTGGCGCGACGGAAACAGGACCGGAGGTTGGCAGTGTTCGAAGACACGTATTCGATGTGGACGGAGCGTCGTTTGACGCAGGCGCGGGCGGCGGCGTTGCTTGGGGTTTGCGAGAGGACGTTCCGGCGCTGGGTGGACAGGTATCGGGAAGAAGAGTCGGAGGGGGCGGCGTGGAAGCCTTGCGGGACCGCCGCGTTTCGCGCGCTTCGCACCTTGCGGCGCCGGTGGACGAGGTGATGCGGATGGTGGACGAGTACCGCACGCGGTATTGCGGCTGGAACGTGCGGCATTACTACACACGGTACCGTCGGGGCGGCGGGGAGCGCAGTTGCAACTGGGTGCGGACGAAGTTGCGGGAAGCGGGCGCGGTGCCGCGGGGCAAGGGCCGGGGCAAGCACCGCAAGCGTCGCGAGCCGGCGCCCTGCGCCGGGATGATGCTGCACCAGGACGGCAGCGCGCACGAGTGGACGCCGGGGGTGAAGTGGGATCTGATCGTGACGATGGACGACGCCACCAACGAGCATTACTCGATGTTCTTCTGCGAAGAGGAGGGTCTGTGGAGCAGTTTCCGGGGCATGCGTGAAGTCATTGCGTCCCGAGGCCTTTGCTGTTCGCTGTACACCGACCGGGGCTCGCATTGCTGGACGACTCTGGAGGCCGGGGGCAAGGTGGACAAGGAGCGGCTGACGCAGTTCGGGCGGGCGATGATGCGGGACCTGGGCATCGACATGATCCCGGCGTATTCGCCGGAGGCGCGGGGCCGTTCGGAGCGGGCGTTCCGGACGCACCAGGACCGGCTGGTGAAGGAATTGGCGGAAGCGGGGATCACGGAGATGGCCGCGGCGAACCGGTACGTGCGAGAGACCTGCCTGCCGGCGTTCAACGCCGAGTTCGCCCGTCCGCCGAAGGAGGACCGCGCGGCGTTCGTGCCGCTGGGTGCGGCCACGGACCTGGACGCGACCCTGTGCGAGCTGCACGAGCGGGCGGTCGGCCGGGACAACTGCGTCCAGTTCGAAGGGCTGAAGCTGCAGTTGCCGTCGGATCGGCATCGGCCGCATTACCGCAAGGCGCGGGTGAAGGTTCGTCGGCACATGGGCGGCAGGCTGTCGGTGTGGCACGGACCCCGGCTGCTGGGACGCTACGCCGCGGACGGGCAATACCTCGCGGAGGCGTTGGCCGATGCAGCCTGATCGGAGCGGCGCGGGCACTGCGCTACGGTCGCTACGCTCCCTCCGCGCCGTGCCCGCGGCAGGACCGAAATCCGCGTCGGGAAAGCGGACAGTTTATATGTTTTAAAACCGGACACTTCTATTTGTTTACAACAGCTTTTCGTGGCCTCGTAGAGCATCGACATGGGACACCCACTTCAGCATGTAGGGGCATGCCTCGCCCGCGGGTACTGCACGATTTCGGGGCCGTTTGCGGGCGAGGCATGCCTCGCCCCTACAGGTCTGTATTGGTGACGGCCGGGGGCAGGGGTTATCATCAGGCCAACTCCGGTAATGGACGCGCTCATGTTCGAAAAATACGCGATGATCACCTTGTATTTCGGCGTGCTCGTCACGCTCGGCTGGCTTGCCTCGCGCCGCATTCGCAACATGAGCGATTTCGTGGTCGGCGGAAAACGACTCGGATTCTGGGTTGCGGCCTTTTCCGCCCAGGCCACCGGCGAATCCGCCTGGCTTTTGCTAGGCGTCACCGGCATGGGCGCCATGGTGGGCTTTTCGGCGTACTGGATCGTTGTCGGCGAAGTGATCGGCGTTAGCATTGCCTGGTTTCTCATGGCGCCGAGATTCAAGCAACTCACGGACAAGTACGAATCGTTGACGGTCATTGACTACCTGGCCAGCCGTTTCAAATCGTCTACTGCGACCTTGCGAATAATCTCGGCGATTTCCCTGTGCTTCTTTGTACTCATATATATCTCGGCGCAGATCGACGCCACCGGCTCGGCTTTCGTTTCCTTTCTGAATTGGGACTATTTCACCGGCGCCATCATCGGATTCGTCGTAGTAGCCGCCTATTGCATCGCCGGTGGCTTTCTCGCCGCCGCCTGGACCGACATGTTCCAGGGCTCGGTCATGTTGCTTTGCCTGGTATTGTTGCCAGTGGTGGCTTACTTTTCCCTGAGCAGCTCGGATGCGATCCATGCCGGCCTGCAGGCGATCGACCCGGGCCTGGTCAGTTTCTGGGGCGCAGGCGGACCCTCCCTGATGAATTTCTTCCTGATCCTGGGCATGGGGCTCATCGGCCTGGGCTTTCTCGGATCTCCACAGGTTTTCGCGCGGCTGATCGCTATCCGCAGTAACGAACAGATTCATCGCGGCAAGTGGGTCGCGCTGCTTTTCACGTTTCTGGCAGGCTTCAGCGCCGTCAGCATCGGTATCCTCGGACGCTATCTGTTTACCGAGGCCGGAATGCAACCGGATGCGGTGCTGGGCAATGGCGCCCAGGACGTATTGCCGGAAATGGTCGAATACACCTTCCCACCCTGGGTCGTGGGGCTTTACGTCGCCGCCGTGCTGGCCGCGATCATGTCTACGGTATCTTCGCTGCTCGTCATGGCCGCGGGTTCGCTGACCCATGACCTTTACGAACGAGTGATCAACCCGGAGCTCGGCGATGCCGACGCGGCCAGGTTGTGCCGAATCGTGACCCTGGTAATGGCGGTACTCGCGCTGGGACTTGCCGTTACGGTCTCGGTGCTTTCGCCGGAACGGACGATTTTCTGGTTCGTGATTTTCGGCTGGTCGGGTATTGCGGCAACCTTTTGTCCGATGATCATCCTGTCGCTGTTCTGGCCGAAGTTCACCGAACGCGCGGCGATCGCCTCGATGGTGGCGGGATTCTCGATGACCATAATCAGTAAATTTGTCTTGCAGGAACTAGATGGCGCGGGCGAACATTTCATTGCGCTGGAGACCATGCCGCCGTCCTTCCTGTTCGCCTTGCTGGTGGGCTGGGTAGTGACGGTGCTCTGGCCTTCGGAATCGCTGGAGCGGGAATACCGCTCCGAACTCGATTCGCTGACCGCGCCGCGCGATTTGGACGAACCGCCGGGCCGGCCCGTAACCGTAAAATGAGGCGACAGACATGAAACTGAATCGGGACGAACTCGAAGCCCACTGGATGCCGTTTTCCGGCAACCGGCAATTCAAGGATAACCCGCGGCTATTGCAGTCGGCCCAGGGGGTCTATTACTTCGACGTGGACGGGCGGAGGATCTTCGATGGCCTGTCCGGCTTGTGGACTTGCGGCGCCGGGCATGCCCGGCGTGAAATCGTCAGCGCCGTCAGCCGCCAGCTTGCCGAACTCGATTACTCGCCCGGGTTTCAGTATGGACACCCGCTTTCCTTTCAACTGGCGAACAAGCTGGTGGATCTTACTCCCGACGGGCTCGACTATGTGTTTTTCACGGATTCAGGTTCGGAAACCGTCGATACAGCCTTGAAGATCGCCCGCGCCTGGTGGGCGCTCAAGGGTCATTCGGGCAAGACCCGCTTTATCGGCCGTCACAAGGGATATCACGGGGTAAATTTCGGCGGCGTCGCCGTGGGCGGCATCGGTTTCAATCGAAAGTTGTTCGGACCGACCGTGGCCGCCGACCATATTTCCCACACCATGACCGAGGAGAACCGCTTCAGCCGGGGCATGCCCGAATCGGGCGCGCATCTTGCCGAAGAAGTGCTCGACCTGATCGTATTGCACGACGCAAGCAATATCGCGGCGGTAATCGTCGAGCCCATGTCCGGAACGGCCGGGGTGATTCCGCCGCCGAAGGGCTACCTGAACCGGCTGCGGGAAATCTGCGACGAGCACGATATTCTGCTCATCTTCGACGAGGTCATCACCGGCCTCGGGCGCATGGGCTCCAATACCGGCGCGGAGGAGTTCGGCGTCACACCCGACATCATGGCGCTGGCCAAGCAGGTTACCAATGGCGCCATTCCCATGGGCGCCGCGGTGGTGCGGGGCGATATTTACGAAACTTTCATGGAACACGGCGGCCCGGACTACATGGTCGAGTTTCCGCACGGTTATACCTATTCGGCCCATCCCGTCGCCTGCGCGGCCGGAGTCGCCGCGCTCGATCTGCTGGTCAATGAAGATCTCCCGGCAAATGTGCGCAAACTGGCGCCGGTGCTGGAAAAGGAAGTTCATGATTTGAAAGGACACCCACTCGTTGCCGATATCCGCAATTACGGCCTGGCGGCGGGCGTCAGCATTGTCCACCATCCCGGCGAGCCGATGCGTCGGCCCTTCGAGCTTGGACTCAAGTGCCTGGAGAAAGGATTCTACGTTCGCTGGGGCGGCGATACGATCCAGTTGGCGCCGCCCTTTGTCTCGACACCGGAACAGATCACCGCTCTGGTCAACGCGCTCGGGGAAAGTCTCGATGAGATCGACTGAGTCATTACCCGTAGTTGAACACTACATAGCCGGCCAGGAAATCGCCGGATCGGGCGGCATGCAGGATGTGTTCGATCCGGCCACCGGAGTCGCCGCGGGCCGGGTGCGCATGGCCGACCGAGCCACGGTGGAGCAGGCCGTAGCCGCGGCAAGCGCGGCGGCGCCGGACTGGGCCGCGACCCCGCCACAGAGGCGCGCCCGCATCATGTTCCGCTTCCGCGAATTGCTGGAACAGCACGCGGACGAAATCTGCCGGATCGTCACCAGAGAGCATGGCAAGGTGTTGAACGATGCCCGCGGTGAATTGCAGCGCGGCATCGAAGTGGTCGAATACGCCTGCGGCATTGCCGAATTGCTCAAGGGCGAACACTCGCGGGAAGCAGGCCCGGGCATCGACAGTTGGTCGGAATTGCAGCCACTGGGCGTGGTCGCCGGCATCACCCCGTTCAATTTTCCCGTCATGGTGCCCATGTGGATGTACCCGCTGGCGATATGCTGCGGCAATGCCTTCGTGTTGAAACCCTCCGAGCGAGACCCCGGCGCCTCCTTGCTGACCGCGAAGCTGTTGCGGGAAGCCGGACTGCCCGACGGCGTCTTCAATGTCGTCAATGGCGGTCGCGAGGCCGTGGAGGCATTGCTTGATGACCAACGCGTACAGGCGGTGAGCTTTGTCGGCTCCACTCCGGTTGCCGAGTCGATCTATCGCCGCGCCACCGCCGCGGGCAAGCGTGTACAGGCGCTGGGCGGGGCCAAGAATCACGCTGTTGTCCTGCCGGACGCCGATCTCGAAGCCGCCGCGGACGCGCTCATGGGCGCCGCGTACGGTTCCTGCGGCCAACGCTGCATGGCGATTTCGGTCGCGGTGACCGTAGGCGAGGAAACGGGAAATCAGCTTGTCGACCTGCTGCGGCAGCGGATCGCCGACCTGAAAGTCGGCCCCGGGGCCGACAACAGCAATGACATGGGACCGCTGGTATCGAAGGAAAGTCTCGAGCGCATTCACGGCTACATCGACGAGGGTCTTGGGCAGGGCGCCGAACTCGCCGTGGACGGCCGCAGTCTGAAAGTGCCGGGCAATGAAGAGGGCTTTTTTGTCGGCGCCTGCCTGTTCGACCGGGTACAGCCGGGAATGACGATCTATCGCGACGAAATTTTCGGCCCGGTGTTATGTGTAGTCCGGGCGGAGAATCTCGATCAGGCAATCGGGCTGGTAAACGACCATGAATACGGAAACGGCGCCGCGCTGTTTACCCGTGACGGCGAAGCCGCGCGGAACTTTTCGAACCATGTAAGGATCGGCATGGTCGGCATCAATGTGGCCTTGCCGGTGCCCGTCGCAAGTCAGTCCTTCGGCGGCTGGAAGCGTTCGCTGTTCGGCGACCATTACGCCTACGGCCCGGATGCCGTTCGCTTCTACACCCGGCGCAAGACCATGACCCAACGCTGGCTGCGGCGCAAGGACGACGACCCCTCGGGGCCGCAATTCTCCTTTCCATCCTGACGGCGAAAACTCTATATGGTCTTCGGCAGTGAGTGGCAACAATATGCCCGAACACTATCCTGACCGAAGTTATTCCGATACCCGATAAATGCCGTTTTGCAAATCGCTTGACAGCACTTCCACGACCTTCGGCACCAACGGCTGCAACTCCGCCAAACGATTGCGAGAGGCCAGCATGATGACGACGGGAACCGGTAGATCATTTAAGTTTTGCTGGTGAGCAATCCCTCGGTCTACAGTGACAAAGGCGCTAAATCCATTTTGGGCCGCCAAGGTCAGCAAAGCCCCGTTAACGGTACCCGCCCAACCCATGTCCTGAACTGTGTGCACAGAGAACAGGTCAGGGAAGGACGCAGCAAGCCGCCTTGGTACAGATTCGTCAAGCAGCAGCTTCATCGGGGCCGGATTCGATCATCGTTATTGCCCTTTCCAGAAGGGCAACGGCTTGATCCTCGGATACCGTTGGAAAGTCCGTCAGGAAATCGTCAAGCCGGTCTCCAGCTTCCAGATGCTCCAGGAGGATTCGCACTGGAACCCTGGTCCCCGCAAAAACGGGCGTTCCGCCAAGGATGTCCGGATTTCGGTCGATTAGCGTGTCGGCCATCTTTGTCTCCCGAGATGGTGGCTGGGCATAGTTCGTATTGTGCAAAAAACTGACCGGAACTTCACGTACTAGCTCTATATGCCAGTTCAAATTTCACCGGGCACTGAGTCATTTGAGGTAGAATCCGCTGGCGATTTTTGGGCGAAGGAAAAATGCGGCAAGACAATCCGGAAAATCAATCAGGGCGCCCCGGCGCCAACGTGACCTGGCAGAAAACGCGGGTCGGCAAGGCGGAGCGGGCCCGCAGCCTGGCGCAGTGGCCGATGATCATCTGGCTGACCGGGCTTTCAGGCGCCGGCAAATCGACCATCGCCAACCGCCTGGAACAGGAAATCCAGGCCGCGGGCAAGCACACCTATCTACTGGATGGGGATAATCTGCGCCACGGCCTCAATCGCGACCTCGGTTTCACGCTGGAGGATAGGGTGGAGAATATTCGCCGCGTTGCGGAAGTGGCCCAGATCATGGTCGACGCCGGTCTGATCGTCATCGCCGCGCTGATTTCGCCGCTTCGCTCGCAACGGGAAATGGCGCGCTCGCTCGTCCCGGAAGGCGAATTTTTCGAAATTTTCATCGATGCGCCCCTGGATGTTTGCGAGTCGCGTGATCCAAAGGGACTGTACGCCAGGGCGCGCAAAGGGGAGTTGCGGGATTTTACCGGTATCGATTCTCCTTACGAAGAGCCGCTCAATCCGGAGTTGCGGATCGATACGGACAAGCTCACCGCCAAAGAAGCAGTTTCTGAAATCCTGGAGTACTTGAGCAAGAACGCCCCACGGCAAGATCGTCCCGCCGCGCAATTACCTCCCGACAGGTCCGGTCGCAAACGCAAAGACAAGTTCATGATCAGTTGCACCGCCCGCAGCGGCAGTTCGATGTTGAGCACTTTGCTGAACTCGCATCCGCGAGTACTGTGCCATGGCGAAATCCTGGCCGCGCCACATGAATCGGCCGGCCGGTATCATGAATTGCGCAAGCAGGGAACCGATGTCGACGTATGGCTGCGCGAATACCGGCAAGAACATCCCGGGGCATATCTTTACGACGTCTGCTTCAATCCCGCGGGACATCAGAGCGTAGGGTTCAAGTTTAAAATGGAAGAATCGCTGGCCGATGCGTACAAGTCGTTTCGCGATCTTCTCGTTGCCGACACGGACATCAAGATTATCCATCTGCAACGCAAGAATATTCTCGACAAATACGTATCCTTGCAGATGACGAAACAGTCGGGGATCTTCTCGATTCGCTCAAGCAGCCAAAGACCGAAATTGAGCCCGTTTGCGATCGATATCCCCGATTTCATCGCCTTTGTGCGAAAAGACCGGCAAAGGTACGAATCCGCTTTCGAGTTGTTCAAGGACCACCCGTGCCTGCATGTGACCTACGAGGAACTTTGCGATTCCCGCCCCGAATCGCTGGCGAAAGTGCAGGATTTCCTTGAGTTGCCCCAGGCCGACCTCGCCACAATGATGGTCAAGGTCATAAAGAAGAATACCGATCTCGTGCTGAATCTCGATGAAGTGCGCGAGGCTTTGGCCGCCGCGGGAAATGGTGGCTATGGCTGGACTTGAACCAGCGACCCCAGCATTATGAATGCTGTGCTCTAACCAGCTGAGCTACATAGCCAAAACGATGTACGAGGGATGCCGGAAAGGCGGCGAATTCTGTCGATTCGGCATCCTGATGTCAAGCTGTACGCGGTGTCGGCTCTCGCGTTCTCAGATCCGGCGCTTTCAAACATTAAAACGGAAATGAATGACGTCGCCGTCCCTGACTGCGTAGTCCCTGCCTTCCAGCCGCCATTTGCCGGCTTCCCTCGCGCCGGCTTCGCCATTGTGCAACACGAAATCGTCGAAGGAAACCACTTCGGCGCGGATGAAGCCGCGTTCGAAATCGGTATGGATCACGCCCGCCGCGCCCGAGGCGGAGGTATCGCGGCGCACGGTCCAGGCGCGCGCTTCCTTCGGGCCGGCGGTAAAGAAGGTTTGCAGGCCCAGCAGGCGGTAAGCGGCGCGAATGACCCGGTCGAGGCCGGGCTCGTCCATGCCGAGATCCCGTAGAAAATCCAGTTTTTCCTCGTCGGCGAGTTCGGCGATCTCGGCTTCGAGCTTGTTGCAGATCACGACGATTTCGGCGCCTTCGGATTCGGCTATAGCGCTTACCGCGGCTACATGCGGATTGCCTTCGAAGCCGTCCTCGTCGACATTGGCGATATACAGCACCGGTTTGGCGGTCAACAAATGCAGGTCGCTCAGGTTCTCGCGTTCCTCGCGATATAGATCGAGCGCCCGGACCGGCCGCATCGCATCGAGGCCCGCCTGCACTTTCTCCAGCAGCGCTGCCTGGCGCTGGGCGTCCTTGTCGCCGCTCTTGGCGACGCGGATTACCTTGTCGAGGCTCCGGTTTACCGATTCGAGATCGGCCAACGCAAGTTCGGTGTTGATTGTCTCGATATCCTCGGCGGGCCGAATCCGTTCCGAGACATGGGTGACATTGCTGTCTTCGAAGCAGCGAACCACGTGGGCGATGGCGTCGGTCTCGCGGATGTTCGCCAGGAACTGATTGCCGAGACCCTCGCCCCTGGAGGCGCCGGCGACGAGGCCGGCAATATCGGTGAACTCTACCGTCGTGGGGATCACCTTTGCCGGCTGCGCGATTTGCGCGATGCGGTCGAGCCTGACGTCAGGCACGGGCACGATGCCGGAGTTTGGCTCGATGGTGCAGAACGGGTAGTTCTCCGCCGCTATTCCCGCGTTGGTCAGGGCGTTGAACAAGGTGGACTTGCCGACGTTGGGCAGTCCGACGATTCCGCAGGTTACCGCCATGGCCGATCAGTTCCTTGTGTGCAGAATGCGCATGGCTTCTTCCCAGTCGCCGGCAATTGCCTTTGGCAGAACCGCGATCGCGTCTTTGATTCTGCCTTCGATGATTTCCGCTTCCTGCGCGGACGGATTGCCGAGCACATAATCGGTCACCAGTGACTTGTGTCCGGGATGGCCGACGCCGATCCGCAATCGTTTGAAATCCTTCTGGTCGCCCAGAGACTCGATGATGCTGCGCAATCCGTTATGGCCGCCGTGGCCGCCGCCGGCCTTGAAGCGCGCGTCGCCCACTTCCAGATCAATCTCGTCATATGCGATCAGTATCCGTTCCGGCTCTATCCGGTAGAAATTACACAGGGCCGCCACCGAGCGGCCGCTCAGATTCATGAATGTGGAAGGCCAGAGCAGACGAATTTCCGTATTGGCGATCTTGATCGTGCCGGTCTCGCCGAAGAACTTGTCCTTTGCGCGCAATTCCCCGCCATGAGCCGCGCAAAGCCGGCGCAGAAACCATAGCCCGGCATTGTGCCGGTTGCCGGCGTAGGCGGGCCCCGGATTGCCGAGGCCCACGACCAGTTTCAAGGGTTCCGATGCGGTCAGGAGTCTTCTTCCGCCTCGTCTTCGCCGGCAGCATCCGCCTCGGCTTCTTCCGCGGCTTCGATATCCATATCGATGTCGTCCTCGGCGCCTCCGCGCGGCGCCTGTACCGAGGCGACGGAATGGTCGCTTTCCGCGCCGTGAGAGAGCGCCACACTGGTTACGCCCTCAGGCAGGCTGATGTCCGATAAATGCACGGACTGGCCGAGATCGACTTCCAGCATGTCGACTTCGATAAACTCCGGCAAGTCTTTCGGCAGGCAGGTAACGTCGATTTCGGTCATCGACTTGAGAATCTGGCCGCCGCCGGATTTCACTCCCACGCACTTTTCCTCGTTGATGAAATGCAGCGGCACGCGGATTTGAATCGCGTGATCCTTGCTCACTCGCAGGAAATCGGCATGCAGGATCAACGGCCTCGCCGGATGGCGCTGCAAATCCTTGATCACGGCAAGTTCCTTTTTCTTCCCGAGGTTCAAGGTGATGATGTGAGAGAAGAAAGCCTCGTTGTCGGTGGCGTGCAGGATGGCGTCGTGATCGATCGTCAAAGGCACGGGATCCTTTTGCGCGCCATAAAGCACGGCGGGAATGGCATTGTGCAATCGACGCAGGCGGCGGCTCGCACCTTTCCCCGTATCGGTCCGCACTGTTACGTCCAGTTCAAATGCAGGCGTGGACATTTTGGTCTCCTGTTGCTGGTTCAAGTAGTTCCAGCCCGGCTTGCGACCAGCCGGGCCGGGGCGTAAGTTGCCTGTTCAGGTATTGTCGAACATGGCGCTGATGGATTCTTCGTTGCTGACGCGGCGGATCGATTCGGCCAGCAATCTGGCCATGGACAACTGCCGGATGCGCTTGCATTTCTTCGCGTCTTCGCGCAGCGGAATGGTATCGGTTACAACCAGCGCGTCGAGGCTGGAATTCTCCACGTTTTCCAGGGCGTTCCCCGACAGCACCGGGTGCGTGCAATAAGCCACGACGAGTTGGGCGCCGGCGTCCTTCAGGGCATCGGCGGCCTTGCAGATCGTGCCGGCGGTGTCGACCAGGTCGTCGACGATCAGGCAGGTCCGGCCGTCGACGTCGCCTATGATGTGCATGACCTGGGCCTCGTTCATCGACGGCCGCCGCTTGTCGATGATGGCAAGGTCCACATCGAGTTGTTTCGCTACCGCTCTGGCTCGCACCACGCCGCCGATGTCCGGTGACACCACCGTCAGGTTT
Source organism: Pseudomonadales bacterium (assembly GCA_963666325.1). Lineage (GTDB taxonomy): Bacteria > Pseudomonadota > Gammaproteobacteria > Pseudomonadales > Pseudohongiellaceae > UBA9145. Next base: position 1,819,958 of record OY762706.1, on the reverse strand, counting down.
TTGTATTCCTGGCGTTCGATTTCATCGGTGAGGACCGGCGAGCCGTAGACATTGTCCACCGGGATGCTGAAGAAACCCTGGATCTGCTCGGCATGGAGGTCCACCGTAAGCACCCGGTCCACCCCCACGGCGCTGATCATGTCGGCGACGACCTTGGCGCTGATCGCGACCCGCGCGGATCGTACCCGGCGATCCTGGCGGGCATAACCGAAATAGGGGATCACCGCGGTGATGCGATTGGCCGAAGCGCGATGCAGGGAGTCGGCCATCAGCAGCAACTCCAGGATATGGTCATTGGTGGGAGAACAGGTGGGCTGGATGATGAAAACGTCTTTGCCGCGAACGTTCTCGTTCAGTTCCACCGAAATTTCACCGTCGCTGAATTTGTCGATACTGGCATTGCCCAGCGGCACGCCGATATATCGGGCAATGCGATCCGACAACTGCGGATTGGCATTGCCGCTGAATACCATGAGATTTGTAGCCACGATTGCTGATTCGCCTTTCGGTGTGGGCTGGGAGCGTCCTTAAAAAATGGCTGGGGTGGCTGGATTCGAACCAACGGATGCAAGGATCAAAACCTTGTGCCTTACCACTTGGCGACACCCCAACACACGAATTTTACCAGTTTCCGCGGCGAAACATGCCAGCCGCCATTAATCCTCGCTCACGTGTTGCATGCGCCCGATGCCTTTCGCGGCGAATCCGTTCCAGCCTGCCGGCAGGTCCGCAAGAACCGACTTGCCGGCGGCCTCGTCCGGCAGTGGAACGAAGACGCTGGCGCCTGTGCCGGACATGCGCACCTCGCCAAATCGTCCGAGCCAGGCAAAAGCCTCTTCCACCGCAGGGTACAGCCGTCGGGTAACCGGTTCGCAATCGTTGCGGCATCGACCCGCGAGAAAGTCGGCAATTCTGATCTTTGTGGAGTTTCGTGTCAAATTTTCATCATTGAAAACCGTCGCTGTCGACACCTGGCAGGGCGGTGTCACGACCAGATACCATTGCACGGGCAAATCCACCGGCTCCAGTAATTCGCCGACCCCTTCGGCCCAGGCGCTGCGGCCGCGAATGAAAACCGGCAAGTCGGCGCCGAGTCCGAGGCCGATTCGGCACAAATCTTCCATGGATAATTCCAACCCCCAGAGTTCGTTCAAGGCCAGCAAAGTGACCGCGGCATTGGCGCTGCCGCCGCCGAGTCCGCCGCCGACGGGCAACTTTTTTTCAAGGGATATCGAAGCGCCGGAATTGCAGCCGGTGAGCCGGGCGAGTCCGGAGGCGGCACGCAGAATCAGATTGTTCTCAAGCGGCAAGGGGGCGCTGCCATCGGTGTCCCTGATGTGCAGGGAAATTACGCGGTCTTCCTGAGGCGTGAAACGCAGCCGGTCGCCGTAATCGAGTAACTGGAACAAGGTCTGCAACTCGTGGTACCCGTCCGCCCGGCGGCCGGTTACGTGCAGAAACAGGTTGAGCTTGGCGGGCGCGAGCAGGCTGAGCGGAGGCATGACTATTCGTCGATGGTCCAGCGCAGCCCCACGAAACGCAGCCTGACATCGTCGGCGGAGCGGCGCGCTTCCATCTCGCCCGGCAGACTGACTTCACCGTATTGCCGCGGGTCGGGATAGCTGACTGACCACCCTTCCTGCCGGATTTCGGCCAATTGATCGAGTTCGTTGAATAGCAGGTCCGCTTCGCCGCCCGGAGCGGGCAGGCCGCGAATCCAGTATTCGAGATGCGATACCGGCAGTTCGTAGCCGAGCTGTTCGAGAATCAGATCTTCAGGCGTTTCGGCGGTCAGTACTTCGCCGTCCGCTTCCAGGGTCACGCCATCGGGGTCGCCGGAGATGCGTGTGTTGCCGGCATTGAACGAACCCCAAAGGCGAATGTTGTAATGGCGATCTCGCTGTTGCCACAGGATGCGCGGCGTATGGGATTCGTTTTCATAGCGTACGTTCACGCGCCCGCGAAACCGCCAGGATTCCAGCGCTTCCAGATTTTCGCGCTGCAACAGCCACTCGCCCCTTTCCGCGGCGGGCGGGGCGCTTGCGCAGGCTGACAGAGCGGCGGCAAGCACGGCGGCAAGCGCGACAATTCTCATTCAGGAATCACGGACGGCCCTTGAGCCGTTCCATGGCAGGCAGGACGAATTCGCTTTCGGGATTTTCTCTCAGCGCTTCTTCCCAGACTTGCTCGGCTTCTTCGCGCCGCTCGAGCGCCCAGAGCACTTCGCCGAGATGGGCGGCGACCTCGTGATCCGGAAAGGCCGCATAGGCGCGGCGCAGGTTTTCAAGCGCTTCGTCGAGGATTCCCAGTTTGTATTGCGCCCAGCCCAGGCTGTCGATTATGGCTGGATCCTCGGGTTCGATCGCGATGGCGCGCTCGATCAGTTCGAGTGCTTCCTGGTAGCGTTCGGTACGATCCGCCAACATGTAACCGAGATGGTTCAGCGCCCGGGCGTTGTCCGGCTGCATGCGGATGATCTGTTGCAGGTCAGCCTCGGAACTGTCCATATCGCCTCTCGTGTCATGTATGAAGACCCGCGCGAAAAGCAGGTCGGCGTGGTTCGGATAGCGATTCAGCGAGAGGTCGAGCAATTCTCCGGCGCGGCCCGGATAACCTTCCTGCAGCAGTATCGTCGATTCCATCGAAATGAACTGGACTTCCAGCCTGCTGCTGCCGCGGGAGAGTTGCGCCAGCCAGTCATGCGCTTCCTCGAATTGTCCGAGCTGGATCGAAAGCCGCGTTGCCTGTTGCTGGGCCGGCAGGAAGTTCTCGACACCCTGGCGCACCTGCCGGAAATGTTCGATGGCGGCCAATGTATCGCCTAGTTGTTGATTGGCGTACCCCAGGTAGAAGTGACTGTCGTCTTCGTTCAGACCCGCCGCCAGCGTCCGCTGGAATATTTCGATGGCCGATTCGTAGTTTTCCATTTCCAGGTCGAGCAAACCCGCCGACAACAAGGTATCCCAGTCATCCGGCGCCTGGGCGACCAAGATGCCGAATTGCTCCCGCGCCGCCTCCAGTTGGCGTTGTTGCAGCAGCAGCCGTGCATAGGTGAGGCGCAACTCGCGGTCGTCGGGGAACTGTGCAAGTCCTTCCCTCAGCGCTTCGAGCGCGCCATCGTTCCGCCCGGCGCTGGTATGAAGCTGGGCATGCAGCCGGACGAGGTCGGGGGTCAGTTCCGCGCGCGCGCTCATTTGCTCGAATTCCGCCAGCGCCTCCTCGAAATCCTGGTTTTGGGCAAGCAATTGCACCAGTGCGATGCGGATTGAACGATTGTCCGGAAAGCGATCCCTGAGTGAAAGTAGTCCTGCGATCAGCTCATTGCGCTCAGCGCTGCCGATACCGCCGGTTGCCTGGGCCAGAATGCTGAATTCGAAACTACCCCCGGCTTCCAGCACCTGCTCCATGTGCGACAGCGCCTGATTCGGCCGTCCGGCTTCGAGCAACTGAAACGCGAGCAACAAATGCGGTTCCGGAAGATCCGGTGCGACCTGGGCCCACAGCAGGCCGAGTTCCAGCAAGCTCCTGCCGTCGCCGATCGCGGAAGCGAATTGCACGGCGCGTTCGATGACGCCGACATCGCTCGTCTCGGTCGCCAGTTCGAAGTAGATTTCAGCGGCTTGTTGGAGATCGCCCCTCTGCGCACTCAATTCGCCGGTAATCGCCTGATATAGCTGGTCAGCGGTGAAATTCCCGTATTCGATGGGTGTCGGCGCCGCCGTTTCCGCCGAGGATTGCGCTGCAGGCGCAACGGCCGGCGATTCCGCTGTGCGGAACCCGGTTTCCGAGGCGCAGGCCGCCAGCAGCATGATCATGCCGACAGGCACACTGGCGCGCAGCAACGAAACTCTCATCGGAGATTCCAGCCAAAAGACGCAGTATAGCAATGTCTGATTCGGGTGGCTGCGCGAGGATCCTGCCGGCTGCAACGGCTACTCTGGTATATTTGCGTTTTCTGGCGACCTCCCGGAATCGCGATGGAGTTGGCAGTAACAGGCCTGAATCACGGCACCGCGAACATAAACCTGCGTGAACGGGTAGCCTTCCCCCCGGCCATAGTCACCGGCGCCTTGCGGCAGGCGATCGAATTGCCCGAGGTGAATGAGGCGGTAATAGTTTCGACCTGCAATCGGACCGAGGTGTATCTGGGATTCTCCAGGCCCGGGCCCGAACCGGACACAGGCTCGGGGCGGTTTCGTGTGACGCTCGAATGGCTGGCGGAATTTCATGGCATGAGCGCCGACGAACTTGCCCCGGCCAGCTACTTCCACGAAGGCGGCGAAGCCGTGCGTCATCTGATGCGGGTCGCCGCGGGGCTCGACTCGATGGTGCTCGGCGAGCCGCAGATCCTCGGCCAGATCAAGTCGGCCTACGCGCTCTCCCGGGAACAGGAACTGATCGGAGGGAATCTCGCCGGAGCCTTCGAAGCGGCATTTTCGGTCGCCAAGGAAGTGCGCACCGAGACCGCGATCGGCGCCAGCCCGGTATCCGTAGCCTATGCCGCGGTTACCCTGGCGGGGCGCATTTTTTCGGATCTTTCGCGATTGCGGGTGCTGCTCGTCGGCGCCGGCAAGACCATAGAACTCGCCGCGCGGCATCTTGCCGAGAAAGGAGTCCGCGGAATCGTCGTCGCCAATCGCACCCTCGATAACGCCCTGCAACTCGCCGGAAAATTTTCCGGCGAAGGCGCGTTACTTGCGGACTTGCCGGAATTGCTGGTCGATGCAGACATCGTCATTTCTTCCACGAGCAGTCAATTGCCGCTGATCGGCAAGGGTGTGGTGGAACGGGCGATCCGCCGGAGAAAACACCGTCCGATGTTGCTCGTCGACCTGGCGGTGCCGCGTGATATCGAGGTGGAGGTGAGCGAGATTCCCGACGCCTACCTGTATGGCATCGACGACATCGGCAGCGTCATCGAGGACAGCGTTAACAGCCGCCGCGAGGCCGCCGTACAGGCGGGCAGCCTCATCGACCTGGGCATGGAAAAATTCCTCAGCCAGTTGCGTTCGCGCAATGCCGTCGCTACTCTGCGCCGCCTGCGCGGCAAGGCGGACGCCATCCGCGAAACCGAACTGGAACAGGCCCGGCGGGAACTCAAGAAGGGCGGTGACGCCGGGACCGTGCTCGAATCCCTGGCGCGGGCCATCACCAACAAGTTGATCCATTCCCCGAGCGTTCGCATGAAACAGGCCAGTGCCGAAGGCAGGGAAGATATGCTGCGCGTAACCCGGGAACTGTTCGAACTTGATGAGGACGCGCCGCGGGTCCGGAGTCACGATCACGAGCCAGTACCGGAGCCGCGGGCGAAGAAGCCATGAAAGATTCGATTCGCCAAAAACTCGACGGCTTGCGGGAACGCTTCGAGGAACTCGAAGGCTTGCTCAGCGATGCCGATGTAATCGCCGACCAGCCGCGATTCCGCGAACTGTCGAAGGAATACGCCGAACTCGAGGGCGTGGTGCAGACTTTCGGCCGTTACCTGGCGGTGGACGGTGATTTGCAGGAGGCCGAGGAGATGCGGCGCGACGCTGATCCCGATATCCGCGCCATGGCGGAGGAAGAGATTGCCGACGCATCCGGGGCGCTGGGCCTTATCGAAAAAGAATTGCAATTCCTTTTGCTGCCGCAAGACGAAAGAGACGCCTGCAATGTCTTTCTCGAAATCCGCGCCGGAACCGGTGGCGACGAGGCCGCGCTGTTTGCCGGCGATCTGTGCCGCATGTATCAGCGCTATGCCGAATTGCAGCAATGGAGCGCGGCCCTCATCAGTGAGCGGCCGGGCGAGCATGGCGGCTACAAGGAAGTCATTTTGCGGATCGAGGGCCGCAACGTTTTTGAAAAGCTGAAATTCGAATCGGGCGCGCATCGCGTGCAGCGCGTGCCTGAGACCGAAGCCCAGGGCCGTATCCACACTTCCGCCTGTACCGTGGCGGTGCTGGCCGAGGCGGAAGAGATCGACGACATCGAACTGAACCGGAACGATCTTCGCATCGACACTTTTCGCGCCAGCGGCGCCGGCGGCCAGCACGTCAACAAGACTGATTCCGCCATACGTCTCACCCATCTGCCGACCGGGATCGTGGTGGAATGTCAGGACGAGCGCTCCCAACACAAGAACAAGGCGCGGGCGATGTCGTTATTGCAAGCCAGGCTGCTTGAGGCGGCCAGGGAAGACCGGCAGCAGGAAGAGTCCGACACGCGCCGCCGGCTCGTCGGCAGCGGAGACCGCTCTGAGAAGGTCCGCACTTACAACTTCCCCCAGGGCCGCGTGACGGATCATCGCATCAAGTTGACCCTGTACAACCTGCCCGAGGTAATGGGAGGCGGGCTGGAATCCGTAATACAGCCCTTGTTGAACGAATACCAAACCGATCTGCTGGCCGGGCTCGCCGACGAATCCGCCCTGTGACCACCGTCGAGCAGGCTCTGGATTGGGCGCGGGAACTGGATCGGGTCAGCGACAGCCCGAATCTCGATGCGGAACTGCTGCTTGTCCACGTACTGAAACTCGACCGCGGCGCGCTACGCGCGCGGCCGGAACGGGCTCTGGGCGCGGAGGAGCGGAACGGGTTTCGCCGTTTGCTTGATCGCCGCAGGAAACGCGAACCCATTGCCTATTTGCTGGGCAGCGCCGGCTTCATGGATCTTGAGCTGGAAGTGAATCCGTCGGTGCTGATACCCCGGCCTGAAACCGAGCAATTGGTGGAACTGGCGCTGGAAACGCTGGCGGAGTCGCGGGGCAAGCCATTACAGATCGCCGACCTGGGTACCGGCAGCGGCGCCATAGCCATCGCCCTTTCCCGGAACGACCCGGCCTGGTCGGTGCTCGGAACAGATATCAGCGAGGAGGCTCTTGCCGTGGCGCACCGCAATGCCGACGCGCTGGCCGGTGACAATCTGCGCCTCCGGAGCGGCTCTTGGTGCGAAGGCCTGACGCCGGAAAATTTCGACATGATCATCGCCAATCCTCCTTATGTTGCACCCGGCGATCCCGCCCTGCATCCCGATTGCGCCATGGAGCCGCCCCTGGCCCTGTTCGCGGGCGAAGACGGCCTGGAAGCAATTCGCGAAATCGCGGCGCAGTCCCGCCGCTGTCTGAAACCCGGCGGCCGGCTTTTGCTCGAACACGGTTTCAGCCAGCGCGAGGCAGTCCACCAGATACTCGCCTCGAACGAATATCTCGAGATCGGCTGCTTCAAGGACCACGCCGGCCACGACCGCCTGGCCCGCGCGCGCTGTCCCTGCTGAGCGAATCGAATCAACCCGCCCTCCTGAAATTTATCTGCGCACTCACTTAGCGGATTGGCGAGAATTCTCGAATCATCGTCAATCACGACTCGTCGACTGAAACAAGAGACTAAAGATTCAAAAACATTTTCCGAAAAATTTAAATATCGCAAAAACGCAGCCCTGAAAGGGAGTTCATATGTCTTGTCCGCAGTACGCGCCCGCCCGGCAATTTTTCACCAGTTCCGCTCACCGCTTCCATTTCGCATTCCTGCTGCTGTCGCTCCTGCTCCTGTTGCCGCTCGCGGCTCACGCCCAAGACGATCCAGGCGGGCAGAACAACCAGGGCGGCCAGCAACAGGATCCGAACAATCCCAATCCCGGCCCGAACGACCCCGAAGAATCGCCGCCGGTCGTCCTCACTGCTTCGGTTGCGCCGGAACGCGTCCCGATCAATTCGGGTACGGCGACCCTGACCTGGAGCGGGCGAAACGCCAGGTACTGTTCCGTGGACGGAACGTCACGCGCCGCTTCAGGTAGCGTGACGGTGGGCCCCTGGACCACCGCGGGAACCAAGACTCTTTTGATCGAGTGCTGGAACAACGGCAAGGCCGGCTACGCCGCCAACACCTTGAGCGTGACCGTCTACAACGTTGCGAAACCGGTCATTACCACCACGCTTTCCAAATCCTTGCTGGAAGCGGGCAAGGACAAGTTCGTCGTGACTTACTCCGCGACGAACGCCAAGTCCTGCATGCTGGGCGGAACCAAGTACCCGACCAGCGGCTCCGCGACTTTGGGTCCGTACTCCGCCGGCAAGCATTCCCTCACCTTTTCCTGCTCCGGCGACGGCGGCGAAACTTCGCACACCATCAACTGGGAGGCCATCAACCGCGTTTCGATCAGCGCAAGCGTTTCTCCGAGTACGGTAAAGGCCAACGGCAGCGATACCGTCCGGGTCTCCTGGACCGGCAGCAATGCGGATTCCTGCAAACTCGACGGCGCGAACGCCTCGACCTCTGGCTCAAAGACTTTTGGCCCCTATTCCTACAGTCAGGCCGGAACGAAATCCGCCACCGTGTCGTGCGCCAACCGTCTGGGTTCGTCCTCCAACAGCGTTTCGTGGAAAGCGGACGCCCCAAAACCGGCTGTTTCCGCTACACTGTCGGAATACACCGTAACCGCGGGTGTGGACCGGGTGAACCTTTCCTGGACCAGCAGCAACGCCGATTCCTGCTCGTACGACGGCAGGACGCGAGCCGTGAACGGCACGATCAGGAACCTCGGCCCTTTCACGGCGGGAACTCATAACTTTACGGTGAGTTGCACTGGCGCGGGTGGCACAACGAGCGACACAGCCACCCTTACTGCCGAGAAGGCGCCGGACCCGCCTACGGTGACAGTGCGCCTGAACCCGGACACGATCACCGCTGATACCGGAACGTCCACCTTGTCGTGGTCAAGCACCGACGCGACGTCTTGTACGCGCAATAGCCGTACGGTGGCGACGAAGGGCACTGCAACCGTCGGGCCTTATTCCCAAGGTAGTTACGAATTTACCGTAAGCTGTGCAGGTCCAGGCGGCAACGCCAGCGACGCCGCCACGCTCACCGTGGAACCACAGCCCGACCCGCCGACGGTTACGCTTCGCTTGAACCCCACCACGATCGAGGCCGGTTCCGACACTTCGACATTGACCTGGAGCAGCCGGAACGCGACGTCCTGTTCGCGCGACGGAACCGCGGTCACGACCGGCGGAAGCGCAGAGGTAGGCCCATACGCGACGGCGGGAACCCGCCGCTTCACGGTTTCCTGCGACGGCCCCGGCGGCTCGGATAGCGAAACAAGATCGTTGACCGTAGAGCAACCCGACCCGCCATCGGTCACGGTCAGTCTTTCCAAAACGACGATCACCGCGGACAAGGACACCGTGACCCTGACCTGGTCGAGCACCGATGCGGCGTCTTGCAAATACGGAAGCACGAATCTGTCTGTGTCCGGCACGAGAACCATCGGTCCGTTTTCCGCCGGCACGCACAATGTTGCCGTGAACTGCACCGGCGTGGGCGGCACGGGCAGCGCCAGCGCGAGTCTGAGCGCGGTTGCCACTCCTAGCCAACCCGACAACGACAGGGACGGCATCGCGGACAAAGACGACCCTGACGACGACAACGACGGCATGACCGACGCCTGGGAAATCGAAAACGGTTTCAATTCCCTGAGCGCAACCGACGCGACCCTGGATGCGGACAACGACGGCCAAAATAATCTCGCCGAATTCAACGGAGGCTCGGACCCGCACTGGACGCTGAGCACGCCGGGCAATCTCCCGGAAATCCTGCCCGGATTCAACGCTGGCTACACCGCGCAAAAGGGAGATTTCAACAACGACACGCTTCAGGACATTCTGATCCGCAATCCCGTGCCCGGCGTCGTGCCGGCGGTTTCGGACTTCGTGCTGATCCGGTAGGCGTCGGGCGGCTTTTCGCTCGAAGACGCCGCCGACCACACGATTCCCTCCGCTTCGAACTTGGCGTCGATAGAATCGGCCATACGGTTGTACGACCTTAACGCGGACGGCGTGGCCGATCTATTGCTCAAGGGGCTGGACACCCACATACAGGACGCGGCGGACCAGATAGTCTTCAGCGGCCATGACCGGATCTACGAGATTCCGGAAGACCATGTCGCCGTGGATGCCACGTTCGAGAAATTTTTCTCCGACCTGGCCAAATGGATCAGGAATCCGAGCTACCTCGAAGGCCCGCTGTCCACGGGACGCAAACTGCCCGTCGTGAAGCGGGACGAGAATGAAAACGAAGAAGAGTTTTTGATGGGCGCGTCCGGATCGGTGACATACGCCGTGTATGGAGCGGTATCCCTGTCCATCGATCTATGGAACCAGAACATCGGAAACTGTATCGGATACTCTTCGGTGTTCTGTTTGCTGATGGGCGACAACGGCTACTGGCTGGGTCCGCAGTCGATACTTTACGGAGGCTACCTCCTGACCGCGAGAGATCCTTACGAAGTGGTCATTTCCATTCCCAGCGTGGGGTCGGAACCTCCGCCGGACCTGAACGTATACAATACTTCCGGGTTCGATTCCGATGCGCGGTTTCTCGCCCTGAACGTTCTCAGACAATACCGGGACAGCAGAACGCTGGACCCTGGATCGAGGTTCGCCAGGATCGTTTCGGATACTTTGGAGGCAATCCTGGACGTCGAGGTGTTCGGAGGCGCCCTGGAGGACGAGGAACGCGGCGTTCTGGCGACGGTCGGCGATTACTGTATTTCGAACGGCGTGGAATGCGACATCGTCGAGGCGCTGGAATTCATTCTCGAAAGGATACGGCAGACCCTGATCCAATGTACTTCCAGCGACGCCGACGATTGCGAGGCGGTTCCTGCAACCATTCCGGACATAACGCCCACGAACCCGGACGACGATTCCGAGCCGGTTGTGGACATTACCAAAGTCGGAACGGACGATCTTGTCATATCGACCGCTCCCGCGATGCCGGCGGCGACGTTCAACGCCGAAGTCAAAGGTCTGAGCGGCAGCAACTACGAGATCGCCTATGACTGGAACGCTTATCTTTACTACCGGGGAACCGGCAGGGAGAGAGTTACATACGTGTATCAAGCAGATGTCGAAACGGAAGACGAAAACGGAAACAAGGTGACGAAGAAGGAGAGAAGGGAAGCGAAGGCGTGGCAGGACGAGCATCACGATTTCATCGATCGGATTCCGACTGTGGGGACGGCTTCGGGGCTGGCCGAGCCGAGCGTGTTGAGCAACAACTGGACGATTCCGTGGGGTACGATACTTCAGGGAGGAAGTCTGACGGTTCAGGTAAGCGCGACGGTTTCTTCCGGGGGGACGGCAATCGCCACAGTGTCGAACCAGCAAACATTCCCCATTGCCGGATCGAATCCGTCGCTGGCCCAGATGAAGGAGATAATCGGGGACTCCAACGAGAAACTGGCTGTAGCCTGGGCGGAAAGCACACACAGACAGTTTGTCGGAGCCAGGTACACCGGCACGGGGGAGCCGGTTTACGGCGAGCCGGATGGCTGGGGCATCATGCAGATCGACAATATTCCAAAATTGACAAGGACGGTGGAGCATTTCTGGAACTGGCGCGTCAATTTGAAGGCTGGGTCGGATTACTTGAACACTTTGTACGACGAAGCCTTGGAGTATTTCAAATTTCACTATGTGCCGCCAATGGAGGGAGATCCTGATAGCGGGTGGAGTTGGAATCCAGCGAACTCGGGAACAGATGTAACTGTAAAAGCTATAATCTGGAACGATGCCTTTTCCCGATACAATACCGGAAGGCCAATGTATTCGCCGGATGGCAATGATGGGAAAGAACATTGTGAATATGAAAAAGACGATGAAATTATTGAAGACGGGAAATTGATTGACCCTTATATGAATCCGGTTGGGTGCGGCTATGCGAACAAAATCAGGGTACTGATGGATGAGAAACCGTGGAATATGAAAAGTCAATGAGGTGGAACATGAAATATACCTTACCTAAGTCGTTTTTCCATAAAGATCGACGGCAATCTGGATTTGTTTTGAGATCCATTCTGGTTGTATCTACTCTGGTATTCACTGTTATAGTTTGGTCTTTTTGGAATCAATCGACTACATGGTACGGCTATGTTGTCGGAGAAGATCGAAGAATATATATGGTAGATCTGAAAGAAGGAGTGCTTGAATGGGTCTCGGATGAACTTGATCAGATTGGAAACCCAACCGAGATAGACCTGAATCAGGAAGATTCCATACTTTACATTGCAAGCGGACCAGAGGGCCTTGGGACAAGGGGGGACTATGTACCCTTGGTCGCCGTCAGCTTGGATGAGAAGCCCGAGATAATTCTTGAAAGCTGGGTCGACCCGGAGCACGTTAAGGGATCGAATACCAAGCACGCAATCTATTACCTCAGGTTGAGCCCCAATTCAGATGTGATATACGCAGCTTACGCGAACCTTGATCACCAGAGAAGAACGATCTTGGATGCATCGAACGCTGAAATAATAGATCAGAATAGTATTTTTATAACAAAAGCAGACGAGTTTTCTCCCGACGCAACCAAGCTGGCGCAGATACACCCGGGACTAAATGAGGAAACCGAATTCGGAGTGCGAGATTTTCCCGGTATCGTAATTGTGTGGGATTTGGAGACAGGCGAACAAATATTGCGCACTGAGCACGAAGGCAATAAAAATTTGTATCCACCTTGGGAGTCTCCAGAAGATCATTTTGTTCATGTAAGACGGAACAGGAAATTTAACAGGTTGGAAGTCTATGATCGGGGCAGCGGTGAACAACTGGCTGTTCATGAATATCGAAAATCATTTGGATTGGGCTCACCGACGCAGCGTAATCACGCCACCAAAATACCGGGTAGCGATAATGTCGCCATGACTTTCGGTAGTTATGTAGTCGTTTTCGATCCAATAACCGCCGAAATAAAATCTCAAACTTATGTGTCAGACTCGATTCTCACCGAAGTTGTAGTGACCGACAAGCCACTCCTTCGAACCGATATCACAAGTGTAGAGAGGGCAGCGGAACAATAAGAAGCATTCCATGCAATCCGTACTCTTCGGAGTCCGTGCGAGAAAGTCGTATCCAATCCCGGTGTGGGACCGAATCCCTCACTGGACATAGACGACGATTCGGGACGCGTCGTGGACGACCGAACAATGTATGCTTGACCGCCTTGCGGAAAATTCGGTTCGACCATGAACGAACAACAACTATTACGCTTCAGCCGCCAGATCATGCTGCCGGAGATGGATATCGCCGGGCAGCAGAAACTGGTGGATGCGCGCGTGCTGATCGTTGGCATGGGCGGGCTTGGCTGTCCCGCGGCCATGTACCTGGCCGCTGCCGGCGTGGGACGGCTGGCGATCGCCGATGACGACGTCGTCGAATTGACCAATCTGCAACGCCAGATCGCCCATGCGGAACAATCTCTCGGCCAGGCCAAAGTCGAATCCGCCCGCGAACGCCTGCTGAATCTGAATCCGGACGTGGAAGTGACGACAATGCATGAGCGCCTGCAAGGCGCCCGGCTCGAAGAAGCCGCCTCCGAGTCCGATCTCGTGCTCGATGCCTGCGACAACTTCGAATCGCGTTTCGAGATCAACAAGGCCTGCCTCGCCGCCGGCAAGCCGCTCATTTCGGCCGCCGCCATCCGCATGCAGGGCCAGATTGCCGCCTTCGATCCGAACGACCCCGCAAGCCCCTGTTACCAATGCCTTTATCCCCAGGTCGGTGAAATCGACACGAGTTGCGCCCGAAACGGCGTCATGGCGCCTCTGGTCGGAATCATCGGCTCCGTACAGGCCATGGAAGCGATCAAGATGATTACCGGCATCGGTCAATCCCTGGTCGGTCGACTCCTGCTCCTTGACGCGACCACCATGCAATGGCGCGACCTGAAACTCCCCAGAGACCCAGGCTGCGAAGCCTGTTCTGACTAGATATGTCGCGCCGGACTATAATAGCCCCCCATGCAAGCAATTAATGAATCTCTGACCACCTTCGACGCCTTCGACCTGCATCAGCCTCTGCGCGAAGCCATCCGCGCTCTCGGCTTCACCCATTGCACGCCGATCCAGGCCGAAAGCCTGCAGCACACCCTGCAAGGCCATGACGTTACCGGCAAGGCCCAAACCGGCACCGGCAAGACTGCCGCGTTTCTCATAACGATCATCAATGATCTGCTCGGCAATCCGCCCGAGGGCGAACGCTATCTCGCCGAACCCCGCGCACTTATCGTCGCGCCCACCCGCGAACTCGCCGGTCAGATCGCCGCCGACGCCGAAAAGCTGACGCGTTACTGCGACCTGCACGTGGTAACGCTTGTCGGAGGCGAGGATTACGGCAAACAGCATCGGGCGCTCGAGGCCGAACCAGTGGACATCGTCGTCGCCACGCCGGGCCGGCTGATCGATTTCGTCAGCAACGACAATCTCCATCTCGGCATGATCGAATTACTCGTGCTCGACGAGGCCGACCGCATGCTCGACATGGGATTCATTCCCCAGGTGCGCCGCATTGTCGCGCGAACACCGCACAAGGATTGCCGCCAGACCTTGCTGTACAGCGCCACATTCCCGCCGGAAGTCGTCGAACTCGCCAACCGCTGGGCGCTGGACCCGGTCATGATCGAAGTCGACCCGGAGCAGGTCGCCGCCGAAGCCGTGGATCAGAAAGTCTTTCTCGTCACCACCGCCGACAAGTACCACCTTTTGTACAACCTGCTCCGCGAACCCGGCGCCGAAAAGATACTCGTGTTCAACAACCGCCGGGACCAGGTGCGCCGGCTGGCCGACGACCTGTTCCGCAACGGCGTCAATTGCGGCGTGCTCTCCGGCGAGATACCGCAGCACAAGCGCACTCGCACCCTGAACCAGTTCAAGTCCGGCGAAATCCAGGTGCTGGTGGCGACCGACGTCGCCGGCCGCGGGCTGCACATAGACGACGTCACCCACGTAATCAATTACAGCCTGCCCGAGGAACCCGACGATTACGTGCATCGCATCGGCCGCACCGGCCGCGCCGGCAGCGTCGGCACCTCGATCAGTTTCGCCTGCGAGGAAGACTCCTTCCTGTTGCCGCCAATAGAAGAAAAACTCGGTTTCAAGCTCGAATGCATCCACCCCCAAGAAGACCAACTAAAGCCCGCGCCCACATTCCAACGCCCCTCCCGCCTAAAGGAAAAACCCCCCCGCACCCGCCACCGCCGCTGAGAACCCACCCCGATGCGAGTCGCCGCCGGGCCAGGGGTCGTGCAGCGGGCGTGCGAGGCATGGATGCCGAGCTAGAGCCTACAGGGACGTATTTACGGCGTCCGCTGCACGACCCCTGGCCCGGCGGCGACGGGTCGAAGCAACTTTGTAAATACTTTGCGTGTTTTACCTGTTGTAAACAAATAGAAGTGTCCGGTTTTAAAACATATAAACTGTCCGCTTTCCCGACGCGGATTTCGGTCCTGCCGCGGGCACGGCGCGGAGGGAGCGTAGCGACCGTAGCGCAGTGCCCGCGCCGCTCCGATCAGGCCGCATCGGCCAACGCCTCCGCGAGGTATTGCCCGTCCGCGGCGTAGCGTCCCAGCAGCCGGGGTCCGTGCCACACCGACAGCCTGCCGTCCATGTGCCGACGAACCTTCACCCGCGCCTTCAAGTAATGCGGCCGATGCCGGTCCGACGGCAACTGCAGCTTCAGCCCTTCGAACTGGACGCAGTTGTCCCGGCCGACCGCCCGCTCGTGCAGCTCGCACAGGATCGCGTCCAGGTCCGTGGCCGCACCCAGCGGCACGAACGCCGCGCGGTCCTCCTTCGGCGGACGGGCGAACTCGGCGTTGAACGCCGGCAGGTATGTCTCTCGCACGTACCGGTTCGCCGCGGCCATCTCCGTGATCCCCGCTTCCGCCAATTCCTTCACCAGCCGGTCCTGGTGCGTCCGGAACGCCCGCTCCGAACGGCCCCGCGCCTCCGGCGAATACGCCGGGATCATGTCGATGCCCAGGTCCCGCATCATCGCCCGCCCGAACTGCGTCAGCCGCTCCTTGTCCACCTTGCCCCCGGCCTCCGGAGTCGTCCAGCAATGCGAACCCCGGTCGGTGTACAGCGAACAGCAAAGACCTCGGGACGCAATGACTTCACGCATGCCCTGGAAACTGCTCCACAGACCCTCCTCTTCGCAGAAGAACATCGAGTAATGCTCGTTGGTGGCGTCGTCCATCGTCACGATCAGATCCCACTTCACCCCCGGCGTCCACTCGTGCGTGCTGCCGTCCTGGTGCAGCATCATCCCGGCGCAGGGCGCCGGCTCGCGACGCTTGCGGTGCTTGCCCCGGCCCCGGCCGCGCGGCACCGCGCCCGCTTCCTGTAACTTCGTCCGCACCCAGTTGTAACTGCGCTCCCCGCCGCCCCGACGGTACCGTGTGTAGTAATGCCGCACGTTCCAGCCGCAATACCGCGTGCGGTACTCGTCCACCATCCGCATCACCTCGTCCACCGGCGCCGCAAGGTGCGAAGCGCGCGAAACGCGGCGGTCCCGCAAGGCTTCCACGCCGCCCCCCTCCGCCTCTTCTTCCCGATACCTGTCCACCCAGCGCCGGAACGTCCTCTCGCAAACCCCAAGCAACTCCGCCGCCTGCGCCTGCGTCAAACGACGCTCCGTCCACATCGAATACGTGTCTTCGAACACTGCCAACCTCCGGTCCTGTTTCCGTCGCGCCACGCCCATACAGCCTCCCGGTCGCCAAGAAAAACGACCACTGTACGACCGGACACTTTACGTGTTCTAAAACCGGACACTTTATTTGTTCGCTACACTTTGCGTGTTTTACCTTGACACGCTTACCCCAAGCCATCAGAATATGCGCCTTTTTTGGGCAGGTAAATCTAAGCCGACCGGATCTGGTGCGGCAAGATTTACCGAATTCGATGCGGGCGCAAGTGGCGGACCCGGCATTCGTTAACGGACGCAAATGCAGAATCAACGAATCAGGATCCGGCTCAAGGCTTTCGATCATCGTTTGATCGACCAGTCTACGCGGGAGATCGTGGACACGGCGAGACGCACCGGGGCGCAGGTGAAGGGACCGATCCCCCTGCCGACCCACAAGGAGCGCTTCACCGTGCTGATTTCGCCCCATGTTAACAAGGACGCGCGGGACCAGTACGAGATTCGCACGCACAAGCGCTTGCTGGATATCGTCGAGCCCACGGAAAAGACTGTCGACGCCTTGATGAAACTCGATCTGGCGGCGGGAGTCGAAGTACAGATCAGCCTGCAATAGGCAGGCTGAATAAAACCAGGCAACGGGTAATCAGTCCCCGTTGCCCTTTTTTTGCAAAAAGTCTTTGGCGCACTGAATTCACGAATATCCGAGTGATATCGCGCCAGGTGTAACGCAGCAGCGGCCGGAGAGGGTTTCAGCCCCGTGCACGAAGACTCAAGAGGCGTATAGCAAATGTCGTTAGGACTTGTCGGTCGCAAGAGCGGGATGACCCGCGTCTTCACGGATGACGGTGACTCCGTGCCGGTGACCGTCGTGGAAGTGCAGCCGAATCGGGTGACCCAGGTCAAGACACCCGAGACGGACGGCTATAGCGCGGTCCAGGTGACCATGGGCGCGCGGAAGCCGTCGCGCGTCAACAAAAGTCAGGCGGGAATCTACCGCAAGGCCGGCGTCGAAGCCGGCGAAGGCCTGTGGGAATTTCGCACCGAAGGCGTTGACCTCGGCGAAATCGACACCGGCAGCGAAATAAAGGTCGACCTGTTCGAAGCGGGACAGAAAGTCGACGTGACCGGCGTATCCAAGGGCAAGGGTTTTCAGGGCACCGTAAAACGGCACAATTTCAGCATGCAGGACGCAACACACGGCAATTCCCTTTCCCACCGCGCCCCCGGCTCGATCGGCCAGTGTCAGACCCCGGGCAAGGTATTCAAGGGCAAGAAGATGGCCGGCCAGATGGGTAATGTGCGCAAGACCGTGCAAAGCCTCGAAGTAGTGCAGGTGGACATTGAAAACTGCCTCCTGCTCATCAAGGGCGCGCTGCCCGGCGCAACAGGTTCCCGGGTGATCGTGCGGCCCGCGGCAAAATCGACGCAGGCGAACTGATCATGGAACTGGCCTTGACGGTTCCGGGAAAGAAGACCCGGAAAAAGATATCCCTTCCCGACGAGGCCTTCGCCAGGGAATTCAATGAGTCGCTGGTGCATCAGACGGTAGTCACTTACCTTGCCGGCGCCCGTCAGGGCAGCGTCAAGCAGAAGAATCGTTCCGAAGTCAGAGGCGGCGGCCGCAAGCCCTGGCGGCAAAAGGGCACCGGACGGGCTCGCGCCGGGACAAACCGGTCTCCGATCTGGCGCAGCGGTGGTCTTACCTTCGCCGCCCGTCCGCGGGATTACGGCAAGAAACTCAACCGCAAGATGTATCGCCGGGCCATGCAGTGCATCCTGTCCGAATTGATCCGGCAACAGCGCCTGATCGTGGTGGACGATTTCGTCCTCGAAACCCACAAGACAAAAGACCTTGTAGCCAGACTCAATGAATTCGAGCTCGACAACGTACTCATCGTCGCCGACCAGGTCGAACGGAATCTCTATCTCGCCGCGCGCAATCTGCACAAGGTCGATGTGCTCGACGCCCAGGCCATCGATCCGGTCAGCCTGATCGGATTCGAAAAAGTGCTTTGTACGGTGCCGGCGATGAAACAGATCGAAGGGATGCTTTCGTCATGAACCGGGAACGCATGTATCAGGTATTGCTGGCGCCACATGTGTCCGAGAAAACGACCATAGCCAGCGACGAACAAAACCAGTACGCCTTCAGGGTCGCGCGGGACGCCACCAAGGCGGAAATCAAGTCCGCGGTGGAGACCATATTCGACGTGGTGGTCACCGACCTGCAGGTTCTCAACGTCAAAGGCAAGGTCAAGGGGGCCGCCCGCGGTCGCCCGCGCAAGCGCCCCGATTGGCGCAAGGCCTATGTGCGTCTGCAGGAAGGCGATGAAATCGATCTGGCGGGAACGGGATAGGAGTGGAGTTGCAGCCATGCCGGTAGTGAAATGTAAACCGACCTCGCCCGGACGCCGTTTCGTGGTCAAGGTGCGCCACCCCGAATTGCACAAGGGCGCGCCTTACGCGCCGCTGACAGCGCCCAAGCCCAAGACCGGCGGCCGCAACAACCAGGGCCGCATCACCCGCCGTCATGCCGGCGGCGGCCACAAACAGAAGTACCGGATCATCGACTTCCGCCGTGACAAGGACGACATCGAAGCGAAGGTGGAGCGTCTGGAATACGATCCCAACCGCTCGGCCAACATCGCGTTGTTGCTGTACGCCGACGGCGAACGCCGATACATCGTGGCGCCGGCACGGGTCAAGGCGGGAGATATCGTGATTTCGGGCGAAGATTCGCCGATCAAGCCCGGCAATTGCCTGCCCATGCGCAATATTCCGCTCGGCAGCACCGTGCATTGCGTCGAATTGAAACCCGGCAAGGGCGCCCAGATCGCCCGCAGCGCCGGCGCATCGGTTCAACTCGTGGCGCGGGAAGGCAAGTACGCAACCTTGCGTCTGCGCTCCGGCGAAATGCGCAAGGTGCTCGCGGAATGCCGCGCAACCATTGGCGTGGTATCCAATTCCGAGCATAACCTGCGTTCGCTCGGCAAGGCCGGCGCAAATCGCTGGCGCGGTGTGCGGCCCACGGTGCGCGGCGTGGCCATGAATCCGGTAGATCATCCCCACGGAGGCGGCGAAGGCAAGTCCTCCGGCGGCCGGCATCCGGTATCTCCGACGGGCGTGCCGACCAAGGGCTACAAGACCAGAACAAACAAGCGCACCGACAAGTTGATCGTGCGGCGCAGGAAGTCGAGCCGTTAGGCTCGCGCTTGTATAAAGGTAGAGGAAGCGAACAGTGCCACGCTCATTGAAAAAAGGTCCGTTTATCGATCTTCATCTGATGAAGAAAGTGCAGAAGGCCGTGGAAAACAACGACAAGCGGCCGATCAAGACCTGGTCGCGGCGTTCCATGATTTCGCCCGAGATGCTCGGACTGACGATCGCCGTGCATAACGGTCGCCAGCATGTGCCGGTTTTCGTCAGCGAAGACATGGTGGGTCACAAGCTCGGCGAGTTTGCCCTGACCCGCACCTATCGCAGCCACGTCGCCGACAAGAAAGCGAAGCGGCGCTAGGAGAACCGGTGATGATTGTTGCGGCAAGATTGAAAGGCGCACAGATTTCAGCGCAGAAAGCGCGGCTGGTGGCGGACCAGGTCCGCGGCAAGCAGGTGGAAGAAGCCCTGCAGTTATTGACCTTCAGCTCAAGGAAGGGCGCGGCCATTATCCGCAAGTTGTTGAATTCGGCGATCGCCAACGCCGAACACAACGAAGGCGCCGATGTAGACGAGTTGAAAGTGGCGACGATATGCGTGGACGAAGCGCGTACATTGAAGCGCATAAAGCCACGGGCGAAAGGACGAGCGGACCGCATTTTAAAGCGATCCTGCCATATCACCATCAGGGTCGCCGACGGCGAGGAGAACTGAATGGGCCAGAAAGTACATCCCACCGGGATCCGGCTCGGCATCGTCAAGCGGCACTCTTCGCTGTGGTACGCCGAAGGTGAACAATACGCGGACAACCTGCTCGTCGACCTGCAAGTGCGCGAGTACATTCGCAAGAAACTCGCCAATGCCTCGGTTTCCCAGGTGGACATCGAACGGCCGGCCGAAACCGCGAAGATCACGATCCATACCGCGCGTCCCGGAATCGTGATCGGCAAGAAAGGCGAGGACGTGGAGAAACTGCGTTCGGCGCTGGCGAAACTGATGGAACTCGACCAGAAACTCGTACAGGTCAACATCGAGGAAATTCGCAAGCCCGATCTCGATGCGCAACTCGTCGCGGACGGTGTGGCCCAGCAACTTCAGCGCCGGGTGATGTTCCGCCGGGCGATGAAGCGGGCGGTGCAAAATGCGATGCGCCAGGGCGCCCAAGGCATCAAGGTGCAAGTGGGCGGCCGTCTCGGCGGCGCCGAGATAGCCCGTTCCGAATGGTACCGCGAAGGCCGCGTGCCCTTGCATACCTTTCGCGCGGATATCGACTACGCGACCTCCGAAGCCAGCACCACCTATGGCGTGATCGGAGTGAAAGTGTGGATTTTCAAGGGCGAAGTACTGGATCTCGATGAGGCCATGGCGGCGCCCCGGGCCAGTCAGGCATAGAAACAGGAAGCAGTCGTGTTACAGCCCAAGCGAACAAAATATCGAAAGATGCAGAAAGGCCGCAATCGGGGTCTGTCTCACCGCGGCAGTTCGGTTGATTTCGGCCAATTCGGTCTGAAGGCCGTCACTCGCGGACGCCTGACCGCGCGCCAGATCGAAGCGGCGCGGCGGGCGATGACGCGCCGCGTGCGCCGGGGCGGCAAGATCTGGATCCGGGTATTCCCGGACAAGCCGATCACCCAGAAGCCGCTCGAAGTGCGCCAGGGCAAGGGCAAGGGGAACGTCGAGTACTGGGTCGCCCAGATTCAGCCCGGACGCATCATGTTCGAGATTGAAGGCGTCGACGAAGAACTCGCGCGGGACGCATTTTCACTGGCCGCGGCAAAACTGCCGTTCCGCACCAGTTTCGTCAAGCGGACGGTGATGTGATCGTGAACAAGACGAGCGAACTGAAAGAACTGACAGCCGGAGAATTGCAAAGCCGGCTGGAGCAATTGCGCGAGGAGCAGTTCAACTACCGCATGCAGAAGGCGACCGGACAACTCGGTCAGCCGCACCTGGCGACCGCAGTGCGCAAGGACATCGCCAGAGTAAAGACATTGCTCGCCGAGAAGGCCGCGGAATCGGCGCCGGCGGCGACGGAAGAAAGCGAATGACAGTAATCAACGCAGAACGGGGCAAGGGACGCACGGCAACGGGCAAGGTCGTCAGCAACGGGATGGACAAGTCCATCGTGGTGCTTGTCGAGCGTCGTGTGAAGCACCCGGTGTACGGGAAAATCGTCAAGCGGTCCACCAGGATTGCCGCCCATGACGCGAACAACGAATGTCTGCCCGGCGACGAAGTGACGATCCGGGAAGTACGCCCGATTTCGCGAACGAAATCCTGGGCGCTGGTTTCAGTCGACAAACGCGCCACGAGAGTTTGACAGATGATTCAAGTGCAATCCTACCTGGACGTAGCCGACAACAGCGGTGCGCGCCGGGTCATGTGTATCAAGGTGCTTGGCGGCTCCCACCGGCGCTATGCCCACATCGGCGACATCATCAAGGTTGCCGTGAAGGAGGCTATCCCTCGCGGACGCGTGAAGAAAGGCCAGGTGCTCGACGCCCTGGTCGTTCGCACCCGCAAGGGCGTGCGCCGCGGTGACGGATCCTTGATCCGCTTCGATGACAACGCCGCCATTTTGCTGAATAACCAGCAGGCGCCCATCGGCACCCGGGTTTTCGGTCCGGTTACCAGGGAACTGCGAGACGAGCGATTCATGCGAATCATTTCACTCGCCCCGGAGGTGCTGTGATCAGCCTGCATTTCGTCGAGGCTGTCTGGAACTGGAAGTTATGCGCAAACTGAGAAGAGATGACGAAGTGATCGTGATTGCCGGCCGGGATAAAGGCACCCGCGGCACGATTACCCGCATGGTGGGCGGTGACAAGGTCATCGTCGCGGGGGTCAACATTATCAAGCGGCACACCCGGCCGAATCCCAACCTGGGCCAGCCGGGCGGAATCGTGGAGAAAGAAGCTCCATTGCATATATCCAATGTCGCGATCTTCAATCCGGATTCGGGAGCCGCCGACAGGGTCGGCATCCGGATCGGCGAAGACGGCGACAAGACCCGCTTTTTCAAATCAAGCGGCGAAGACATAGATTAGGTTCAAAATGGCGCGATTCAAAGAGTTTTACAAGCAGGAAGTGGCGCCCGAACTGGTAAAGCAGTTCGGCTACGACAACCCCATGCGAGTGCCGAAAGTCACCAAGGTTGTGCTCAACATGGGACTCGGCGACGCCGTGGCGGACAAGAAAGTACTCGAACATGCCAGCGCCGACATGCAGGCGATCAGCGGCCAGAAGCCGGTCGTCACCAAGGCGCGCAAGAGCATCGCCGGATTCAAGATCCGCGAAGGATGGCCCATCGGCTGCAAGGTGACCTTGCGGGGCGAGCGCATGTACGAGTTTCTCGAACGGCTCGTGAGCATCGCCATTCCGCGTGTCAGGGACTTTCGCGGATTGAATCCGAAGTCGTTCGACGGCAACGGTAATTTCGCGATGGGCGTCAGCGAACAAATCATCTTTCCGGAGATAGATTACGACAAGATCGACAAGATTCGGGGGCTCGACATCATCATTACGACGAGCGCCGGAACCGATGAAGAAGGGCGGGCTTTGCTCGCCGCCATGCGCTTTCCCTTCAGGGGGATGGGCGCGGCGGCCTGACCGAAGGCCGCGAATCGAGGCGGGTCCGAAACAGGGGCCGCGGGAGAGAAGACAATGGCAAAAGCTTCGATGGTCGCCAGAGAGGCCAAGCGCATCAGGACGGTGAAGCAGTTCGCCGCCCGGCGCGCCGCGTTGAAGGCGGTACTGGCCGACTCCAAGGCCAGCAGCGAAGAGAAATGGGAAGCGCAGCTCAAATTGCAGAAATTGCCGCGCGACTCGAGTCCGGTGCGCCTGGTGCGTCGTTGCCGGTTGACGGGCCGGCCCCGCGGCGTATTCCGCAAGTTCGGCTTGTGCCGCAACAAATTGCGCGAAGTCGCCATGCGCGGCGACGTTCCGGGTCTGGTGAAGGCGAGCTGGTAGGCGGGAAACACGATATGACTATGACCGACCCCATTTCCGATTACCTGACTCGCATCCGCAATGCGCAGATGGTGAAACAGGAAACCATCCATTGCCCTTCATCGAAGATCAAGGTGGCGATCTCGAAGCTGTTGCTGGAAGAGGGCTATATCAGCGGCTACGAAGTTCGCGACAGCGGCGGCAAGCCTGAACTCGAAGTGGCGCTGAAATACGTAAACGGCAAACCCGCGATCGAAGAAATCAGCCGCGTCAGCCGACCGGGCTTGCGCTCGTATCGGGGCAAGGGCGATTTGCCCAGCAATCGCGCCGGTCTCGGCACGGTCATCATGTCAACCGATCGAGGCCTCATGACCGACAAGAAAGCTCGCGCGGCCGGTATCGGCGGCGAAGTGATCTGCACGGTTTTCTAGTCAGCGGACCTTGAGCGAAACAGGAACGAAAAATGTCGAGAATGGCAAACAGTCCGGTCCAGGTTCCCAAGGGAGTGGAAGCGACCTTGCGCGGTGCGGAAGTATCGATCAAGGGAAGCAAGGGCAACCTGCAACTTGCCTTGCCGGGCGAAGTACAGGTCGAAAAGGAGGAAGACGGTCTGCGCGTGAGCACAAGCGAAAAATCGCGGCGTGCCAATGCCATGGTCGGGACGATACATTCCCTGCTGCGCAATATGGTGACAGGTGTTTCCGAAGGATTCGAAAAGAGGCTGGAATTGCGCGGAGTCGGTTACCGCGCCAGGACCCAGGGTTCGAATCTGAATCTGACGGTGGGTTTTTCGCATCCCATCGACTACGTCGTTCCCCAGGGCGTTACCGTGCAGGTTCCGTCCCAGACGGAAATCGTGGTCAGCGGTGCGGACAAGCAGCAGGTAGGCCAGGTGGCGGCCGAGATTCGCAAGTTTCGACCGCCGGAACCCTACAAGGGCAAAGGAATACGTTATGTGGGCGAGCGCGTGTTCTCGAAAGAAGCGAAGAAGAAGTAAGGGCGTAAATCGATGAGTGTAAAGAAAGATGCCCGTCTGCGCCGGGCGCGAAAAGCCAGGGCGCGGATCCGGATAAAGGAAGTAAACCGCCTGTGCGTATTTCGTTCGCCCAGGCATATGTACGCCCAGATCTTCGCGCCGGGAGGCGCCGAGGTGCTCGTCAGCGCCTCGACAGTGGAAAAGGAACAGCGCGCCGGCGCCACCGGCAATGTCGAGGCCGCCGGCAAGGTGGGCAAGCTCATCGCCGAGCGCGCCCTGGCCGCCGGCATCGATACCGTGGCCTTCGACCGCTCCGGATATGCTTACCATGGCCGCGTCAAGGCCCTGGCCGAGGCGGCGCGCGAAGGCGGCTTGAAATTCTAGGAATACGACATGGCATTCAGAGAACAGGCGGAAAAAAACGAAGAGGGTCTGCAGGAGAAGCTGATCCAGGTCAATCGCGTCGCCAAGGTAGTGAAAGGCGGCCGGATCTTCGGCTTCACCGCACTGACAGCCGTCGGTGACGGCAACGGCCGGGTCGGATTCGGCCGCGGCAAGGCGCGGGAAGTGCCCCTGGCGATCCAGAAGGCGATGGAATCCGCGCGCCGCAACATGATTACCGTCAATCTCGACGGGCATACGTTGCAATATCCGATCAAGGCCCGGCATGGTGCTTCCAAAGTTTACATGCAGCCGGCCTCGGAAGGCACCGGCGTCATCGCCGGCGGCGCCATGCGTGCGATTCTGGAACTCGCCGGCGTGCAGAACGTGCTCGCCAAGTGCTACGGCTCCACCAATCCGGTGAATGTGGTGCGGGCGACGTTCAAGGGTTTGCGGGACATGCGATCACCGGAGGAAGTCGCGTTGCGGCGCGGCAAGACTCCTGACGAGATTCTGGGCTGAGGCAATGGCGAAATCGAAAGCGAATGGCACGGTCAGGGTGACGCTTGTCCGCAGTCCCATCGGCATTCAGCCGAAACACAAGCTGTGCCTGAAAGGGCTCGGCTTGCGCCGCATGCATCATACGGTCGAGGTGGAAGACACGCCGGCCGTGCGCGGCATGATCGACAAGATCGGTTATATGCTGGCAGTGGAAGCCCGAGGATGAAATCAGGCAGGAAATCGAATTCCGGAGTGCGCAAATGCGACTGAATGAATTGAAACCGGCCCCCGGCAGCACGAAGACGAGAAAGCGCGTCGGGCGCGGCATCGGCAGCGGTAACGGCAAGACCTGCGGCAAGGGCCACAAGGGTCAAAACTCCCGTTCCGGAGGCGGCGTGCGTCCCGGATTCGAAGGAGGCCAGATGCCCTTGCAGATGCGCCTGCCGAAATTCGGATTCACTTCCCGAATCGGCCGCGTGACCGCGGAAGTGCGCACGGGCGAGTTGAACGGGGTGGATGCCGAAGTCGTCGATCTCGCCGCCTTGCGCAAGGCCGGCATTGTGCAAGCCAATATCAAACGCGCCCGGATCATGCTCTCCGGCGAAGTGACAAAGCCCCTGACCGTACAGGGGCTGCGAGTGAGCAAGGGCGCCAGGGCCGCGATAGAAGCGGCCGGCGGCAAGGTCGAGGGCGATTGGGACGCGCCGGCCACCGTCATTCCGCGCGAAGTCGCGGAATCTGCAGCCGATAGCGTGAAAGATCAGGAAAACGAGCAAGATGCAAGAGATTCTGCGACTCCGCTTCGCTCCGCGCAGAATGACATTCCTATTCCGGCGGAAGGATTTAATCCTGTTCTGACCAAATCCCAGCAATTAACGGATTTCTTCAATCGAGCGTGGGAGCAGTATCAACAGGAAAATCCTCAAGCGTGTATTACCGACCAGTCTCTTGTGGAACGATTGAGACTGTCTTGGTACGACTATTTGGAAGATCAAGGGTTCAACAGGAATACATGTTCGACCGAATCGGGCAAGTGGTACAAAAAAGCTCAACTTGTTGAGAGTTACATTCGGACTGTAAGGGATACGTCCGAAGATGGAGCGACCGAGTAAACGGTAATGGCGAAGAAACCGAACATGAATCCCGAAAACATCGGCGCCGGACTTGGCGAGCTGAAAGCTCGTCTGCTGTTCCTGCTGTTCGCGATTTTCGTCTATCGCGTAGGCACCCATATACCCGTGCCCGGCATCGATCCGATTCAGTTGCAGGCGTTTTTCTCCCAGAACGAAGGTACGTTCGCCGACCTGTTCAACATGTTTTCCGGCGGCGCTCTCGAGCGCATGAGCATCGTCGCGCTCGGCATCATGCCGTACATTTCCGCCTCGATCATCATGCAACTGCTGACCGCCGTAAGCCCCCAACTCGACCAGTTGAAAAAGGAAGGCGAGTCGGGGCGCCGCAAGATCACGCAATACACGCGCTGGGGCGCACTGGGTCTGGCCACGGTGCAAGGCACCGGCATGACCATGGGCCTGCTGACGCCGCTGGCCTACAACCCCGGCCTGGCATTCGCCCTGACCGCGATCATCTCCCTGGTTACCGGCGCGATGTTCCTGATGTGGCTGGGCGAACAGATTACCGAGAAAGGCGTCGGCAACGGCATTTCCATGCTGATATTCGCGGGTATCGTGGCGGGCTTCCCGGCGGCGGTGGGCACCTCGCTGACCCAGGCCTACGAGGGCCAGATAAATGGCGTCCTGCTGCTCGTGGTCGGCCTCATCGCCGTTGGCGTCGTCGGCTGCATCGTTTATGTCGAAAGGGCCCAGCGCCGCATCACAGTGAACTACGCCAAGCGCCAGCAGGGGCGCAAGATGTATCAGGCCCAGGCCAGCCATCTGCCGTTGAAGATCAACATGGCGGGCGTGATTCCGGCGATTTTTGCAAGCAGTATATTGCTGTTCCCGGCCTCGCTCGGACAATGGTTCGGTCAGTCCGAAGGCGCCGAGTGGCTACAGGATCTGGCCCTGCTGATCGGCCCCGGCCAGCCGCTTTACATCATCATTTTCAGCGCGATGATCATTTTCTTCTGTTTCTTCTATACCGCGCTGGTGTTCAATCCCCGGGACGTGGCCGACAATCTGCGCCGCTCGGGAGCGTTCATACCGGGAATTCGGCCCGGGGAACAGACTGCAAAATACATCGACGGCGTGATCACGCGCCTGACCATGTTTGGCGCGATCTACATTACGCTGGTATGCCTGCTGCCGAATTTCATGCAGATGCTGGCCAATGTGCCGTTCAATCTCGGCGGTACGGCGCTGTTGATCTCCGTGGTCGTGACCATGGATTTCTGGTCTCAGGTGCAATCTCACCTGATGTCCCATCAATATGACTCGCTGATGAAGAAGTCCAGGCTCGGCGCCTATGGCCGGTCGGGAATCTAGCAAGGGGTTGAAATCATGAAAGTGCGAGCATCCGTAAAAAAGATTTGCCGGAACTGCAAGATCATCAAGCGCAACGGCGTGATCCGCGTGATCTGCAGCGCCGAGCCCCGCCACAAGCAGCGGCAGGGCTAGGCAAGGCACAAGAGGTGGAGTGAATTTATGGCACGTATTGCCGGCGTAAACATACCGGACAACAAACATATCGTGATTTCCCTGCGATATGTCTATGGCATTGGGCCGACCATGGCGGGCGCGATCTGCAAGGCCGCCGGCATCGAGCCATCGACCCGAACCAGTGAGCTGAGTCCGGAACAGCTCGATTCGATCCGGGCCGAAGTCGTCAAGGTCCCGACCGAAGGCGATCTGCGCCGGGAAACGTCCATGAACATCAAGCGGTTAATGGATCTCGGCTGCAACCGCGGCATTCGGCATCGCCGCTCGCTGCCGGTGCGCGGTCAACGCACCAAGACCAATGCCCGTACCCGCAAGGGTCCGCGCAAGCCGATCAGGAAATAAACCATGGCTGTACAAGGAGCAAAACCGGGACGCAAAAAAGCGCGCAGCGAAGTCTCCGACGGCGTTGTCCACGTTCACGCGTCTTTCAACAATACGATCATTACCGTGTCCGACCGACAGGGCAACGCCCTGACCTGGGCGACCGCCGGTGGTTCGGGCTTTCGCGGTTCGCGCAAGAGTACCCCCTTCGCGGCCCAGGTGGCGGCGGAGAAGGCCGGCCGCACCGCCATGGAGTTGTACCGCATGAAGAACGTGGACGTAAAAGTGAACGGACCCGGACCGGGCCGCGAATCCGCGGTGCGTGCGCTGAACGCTTGCGGACTGCGAGTGAACAATATTACCGACGTGACTCCCATTCCTCACAACGGTTGCCGCCCGCCAAAGAAGCGGCGCGTGTAGCGCGTAGCGGAGACCGTATGGAAAGGCACAGGAGAGACTGAATATGGCCAGATATCTGGGCCCCAAATGCAAGTTGTCCCGCAGGGAAGGCACCGATCTGTTTCTGAAGAGCGGCGTGCGTCCTATCGACAACAAATGCAAGACCGAGACAATTCCCGGTCAGCACGGCCAGCGCCGCGGACGGCTCTCGGACTATGGTGTGCAATTGCGCGAAAAGCAGAAAGTGCGCCGTACCTACGGCGTTCTTGAAAAGCAGTTCCGGGGTTATTACAAGGAAGCGGCTCGGCGCAAGGGCGCGACCGGCGAGAATCTGCTGCAACTGCTTGAATGCCGGCTCGACAATGTAGTCTATCGCATGGGTTTCGGTTCTACCCGCGCTGAAGCCCGGCAACTCGTGTCGCACAAGTCAATCAGCGTTAACGGCGAACTGGTGAATATCCCTTCTTTCCAGATAAACGAGGGCGATGTGGTCGCGGTGCGAGAACGGGCCAGACAGCAATTGCGTATCAAGTCCGCAATTGAACTGGCCGCACAAAGGACAGAAGTGGATTGGGTTCTGGTTGACGCCGGCAAGATGGAAGGGCAATTCAGTCGAGTGCCCGAGCGCGCCGACCTGTCCCCGGACATCAACGAGAACCTGATCGTGGAGTTGTACTCCAAGTAACACGCGAGCCAATCACTCGGCTAAAGAGCCAATCACGCGGCATAGGTAGATTTCATGCAGATATCCTTATCAGATTTCCTCACCCCGAGAGTGGTGCAGGTAGACGATTTCGACAAATATCACTCGCGGGTGGTGCTGGAACCGCTGGAACGGGGGTTCGGGCATACCCTCGGTAATGCCCTGCGACGGATACTTCTTTCGTCGATGCCGGGCAGCGCTATCGAAGAAGTGGAAATCGATGGAGTCGTACACGAGTACAGCACGATCGAAGGCGTACGCGAAGACGTGGTGGAAATTCTGCTCAACCTGAAAGGAATTGCCATTGTGCTCAACGACCGCCAGGAAGCCGTGCTCAATCTCAAGAGCAAGGGACCGGGCCTGGTCACCGCTGCGGATATCGAGACTACCCATGGTGTGGATATCGTCAATCCCGGCCATGAGATTGCCCATCTGAACGATGAAGGCGAATTGAACATGCGTCTGACCGTGCGTTCGGGCCGCGGCTATTCGCCTGCGGATTCGCGCATAGGCGAGGACGACGAGACTCGCGCGGTAGGCAAATTGCTACTCGATGCTTCTTACAGTCCGGTCGTGCGGATTTCCTATTCGGTCGATAACGCCCGCGTCGAACAGCGCACCGACCTGGACAAGCTGATCATCGACCTGGAAACAAACGGCACGATCGACCCGGAGGAGGCCATTCGTCACGCAGCTACCATCCTGCAACACCAGTTGGCGGTATTTGTCGATTTCCAGAGCGAGATCGTCAACGAGCCGTCCCAGCGAGAGGATGAAATCGATCCCATCCTGCTGCGGCCGGTGGACGATCTCGAATTGACCGTACGATCGGCCAACTGTCTGAAAGCGGAAGACATTTATTACATCGGAGACCTGATCCAGCGCTCCGAAGTGGAACTGCTGCGCACGCCCAACCTCGGCAAGAAGTCCCTTACCGAGATCAAGGACGTGCTTGCCACTCGCGGACTTTCGCTCGGCCTGCGGCTGGAAAACTGGCCGCCCGCGCGGCTGAAAACCGACGAGCGGGTCGCCTGACCGGGGATCGCCCGGGCAATTGCAAAGGTAGAGGTTCAGCAAAATGCGTCATCGAAAGAGCGGCCGCAGTTTCAGCCGGGACAGCGCACATCGCACCGCCATGTTTCGCAACATGACGACGTCGCTGGTGGAGCACGAAATTATCAAGACGACCCTGGCCAAGGCCAAGGAACTGCGCACCATCGCCGAACCTCTCATCACCCTGGCCAAGGAAGACAGCGTTGCAAACCGCCGCCTGGCTTTTCGCCGCGTGCGTAACAAGGCCACTGTCGGCAAACTCTTCACCGAACTCGGTCCACGCTACCAGGAACGCCCCGGGGGCTATATCCGCATTCTCAAATGCGGTTATCGCGACGGCGACAGCGCCCCGATGGCGTGGGTCGAACTCGTCGACCGTCCCGAGCCCGAAGTAGACGACGCCGAAGACTAGACGTTACGGCCGGAGCCGACCCGATTCGGGTCAGACGATTTTTCACGCCCGGCCACCCGCCGGCGAATTTCATCGATATGCTCGGCCGTGGTGCCGCAGCAGCCGCCCGCCAGGTTTGCCCCGAGATCCAGCCATTCCTCGACAAAATCCGCATAGCGCCCGGGAGTGAGATCCTCTCTCATCCCGAGACGCCCGTCGGTCTCCTTTGGCCCGTCAAGCAGCCAGTCCTTCGGAATACGGGAAAACGCGTTCGCATAGCCTCCAATCACGGGTGCGCCGGTCTTGCGTAATGCGGGAACGGCGGCGCTGATCTGTTCCGGCAGGCAGCAATTCGCCAGGATTCCTTCGGGCCTGAAATCCCGCAGAAGTTCGCAGACGGAAGCGAGTGACTCGCCGCTTTTCAGACAGCCATCGAGATCGTCGTCGAGCGTGAACGCCACGAACACGGGCTTGCCGCTTTCGCCGGCAGCCTCGGCGGCAGCCAGCGCTTCCGTGGAATGGGACATGGTCTCGCAAATGAAAAGGTCAACCAACGGCGTCAGCGCCGCGACCTGTTCCCGATACAAGGGCAGAAGCACGTCCCGTTGAAGGACCAGATCAGGCCGGTAGCTTCCATTCAGGGGCGGCAGTGACCCGGCTATCCGCACGTTCGCGCCGGTTTCCGCGCGTGCTCGCCTGGCCAGGTCGGCGGCGAGCCGGTTCAGTTCGACAGTGCGCGCGCCCAGTCCGATTCTTTCCAGATCCGCTCGAATCACGCCATAAGTGTTGGTCGTGATGATCTGTGCGCCGGCAACGATATTCTCCCGATGAATTTCCACCACGGTTTCCGGCGCCTCGAGCAGGGCGTTGGCGGACCAGATCGTAGGCGGAATGTCGACGCCGCGCTGGGACAAGGTTTTGCCCATTCCGGCATCGAGTATGGTGACGGTTTCGCTGGACATGATTGATTCTCACCCTGGGGCATGAGCCCGATTCAGCATGCGCCAGATGGACATGGCGAGCATGCCGTAAACCAGCAGGATCGGCAAGGAGGCCAGCAGGGATGCGGTCTGCAGCTCCCGCAGTCCACCCAGGAACAGCAGGCTGAGGGGAAGGGAGCCCATGGCAACGGCCCAGAATACCCGGTGCAGGCGCGCAGGATGCTGGTTCGCTTTCAGATAGCGCGTAGCGCCAGCCGCGAGCGTATAAGCGGCCGAATCGTAGGTGGTAGCGACGAAGACCAGCCCAACCATCGCCAGCAGCAATATCAGTACGGAACCCAGCGGCAGGATCGAAATCATTCCGGCGAGTGCGGCTGATGGACTGGTTTCCGTCGCTTCGCTCACCACGGGATAGGCTCCCTCGATTTCCAGGTGTTGGGCGTATCCGCCGAGCACCATGAAAATCAAAATGCATCCGAGACTGCCCCAGCCAAGCACGCCGAATATCATTCCACGAAGACAGCGGCCGCGGGAAATCCTGCAAATGAACATGCCGATGAAAGGGCCCATCGCCAGCCACCAGGCCCAGTAGAAAACCGTCCATGTTTCCACGAAATCGGTGCGCTGGAGTGGGTCCGTCCAAGTGAGCATGCGCAGGAAGTTACCGGCTGCGGCGCCAAGGGATGCGATGCCGGCCTCGACAATGAACAAACTCGGTCCGAACAGAAATACGCAGGCGATCAGCGCCAGCGCCAATACGGCATTGATGGTGCTCAGGCGCTGGATGCCTTCGCTCAGGCCCCGGTAGACACTGAAGGCGGTCAAGCCCGCCGCAGCCGATACCACGGCGAACTGCAGGCCAATGCCATCTTCGATGCCGGTGAGTCTGTTTATGGCTGCCGACACCACTGACGTGCCGAATCCCAGACCGGTAGCGCAGGTGCCGATGGTTCCGACGATGAACAACAGGTCCACCAGCCGTCCCGGCCACAGTTCCTGCTGTCTGCCCAGCACTTCACTGCAAGCGGAGCTGAGACGCAAGGTTGGAACCCGAAAAACGTGAAACGACAGGCTCAGGCCGACAGCCGGAAGGCAATAGAATGCCCAGCCGATCGGCCCCCAATGGAACATCCCGTAACTGTTGGCCATCAGCAGGGCCGCGTCAGATTCCGGTTCGAGTCCGAACGGCGGCGCCATGTAATAAAACGCCCACTCGGTTGCGCCCCAGTAAATCACCGAGGCGCCAATGCCGGCGCAGAACAGCATCGAAGCCCAATTGAATTGACTGTATTCAGGGCCGTCATCCGTGCCGAGCACCAGATCGCCATGCCGGCTGAGAGCGATGTAAAGAAGAAAGCAAAGCGTCGCTACGGCCGCTGCCACGTACACCACGCCGAATCTGGTCGTGATCGCGACATAGGTGCTGTCGATCGCGGCGGTGCTCCATTGCGGCGCGACGAGAATTACCAGCACGACGCCGGCGAGCAGCAGAATTCCTCCGCTAAAGATGAACCAGTCTATGGATGGCGTACCGTTTTCGGTATCTCGTGATGAATGCAACATTCGGTGCTCCAGATCCCTGAGGAAAAATCCACTTCAGGCCGCCAGTAAAGAGCCGAGCCTAGCCAAAACGAATAAGGTTTTCACCTGCAGTATAAAAACGCGGGAAATTTCACTATACAGGCAAATATACTGCAAATTCAGATGGGTTCTGTTGGTTTCCAAAATTGGCAGTTGCTCCACGAGTTCGAATCGATCGCGCTTCGTGTCATGATTCCCGGGTGAAAATTCTTGGCATTGACTTCACCAGCCGCCCCGGCAGAGGCAAGCCGCTGGCTTGCCTTGAATGCGAGCTCGCCAATGGGACGCTGGAGACGCGAGCGCTGTGGAAGTGGACGAATTTCGGGGAATTTGAAGCAGCGCTGACCCAGCCCGGACCCTGGATTGCCGGGATCGATTTTCCCTTCGGACAGTCGCGCAAGTTCATCCGCAATATAGGCTGGCCCGAGTCCTGGGCTGGCTATGTCGATCTCGTCGCCGAAATGACCCGGGAGCAATTCCGGCAAATCATGATCGAATACCGCGCCAATCGGCCTGCCGGCGACAAGGAACACAAACGCGTTACCGAGAAGGTCGCCGGTGCGTTCAGCGCCCAGAAAATCGAACGGCCGCCGGTCGGCCTGATGTTTTTCGAGGGAGCGCCGCGCCTGCGGAGGGCCGCAGTCACAATTCCGGGCATGCAGCAGGGAAATTCCGGCAGAACGGTTATCGAAGCCTTTCCCAGCGCAGTTGCCCGCCGCTTCATCGCTCGCCGCAGCTACAAACACGACGCCAGAAGCGAACAAACCAGACAACGCCGCATGGCAAGAGAAGAATTGCTGGCCGGAATACTGGGCAAGGAACTGAAAGCCGCCTACGACCTGCAAATACAACTGAAAAACCTGGACTCGGCTATCTTTGCCGAAGACGCCACAGGCGACAGCCTCGACGCCCTCTGCTGCGCCATCCAGGCCGCCTGGGCCTGGCAAAACCGTCACCGCAACTTCGGCATCCCGGAAGACTTCGATCCCACAGAAGGCTGGATTGTCGATCCTGGGGCAGTTTTACCGTAGCTGTGGGTAACATCATGGGGATCCTGTTAAATGCAGGTCGATTTGCGATTCTGCAGGAATTGTACAAGGCCGGATGGGCATCGTGCTTACCGGATAATTTCGCCATCCCATAATTGCCGCAGAAAATCGGTCACCGGCAGGACGCGGATATCGTCCCATAGCAATTGCCGTTCACCGAGATAAATGCCGTAACAAAACGTGTTTCGCGCGCCCAGTGCTTCCCGGACCCGGTGCAGGCCACGATTGAAACGTTTGTCCCAGCGGGTTGAAGCCTTGATTTCTACTGCCACGAAGCCATTGGCGGTCTCGCAGATCAGGTCTACTTCAGTCCCGTCGTAGTTGCGCCAGAATCTTAGCGGATAATGTTTACCGGTGTAGCTGACGTGGGCGCGCAATTCGCCCAGCACAAAGGTTTCCAGCAACGGTCCCGATTCCTCCGCAGTCGGCGGAAAAGGCAGTCGGCCGATCAGCGCCCGGGCGACGCCGGAATCGAAAAAATAAAATTTGCTTTGGGAAACCTGTTTGTTCGCGGACTTCAGTTTCCAGGCAGGCAACCAGAAACCCAGCAAGGTATCGATAAGAATCTCGAAATGATTCTGCACGGTCTGGCGGCTGATTGCCGCATCGCGAGCGATTCCAGTGAAATTTGTCACTTGGGCATTCTGGCGCGCCGCGATTTCAAGAAAGCGCGCAAATGCGCCCACATTGCGAGTCAGGGCTTCCGACTGAATTTCCTGGACGAGATAAGTTTCGGCATAGCTGCGAAGATACTCCAACGGGTCGTCCCGGGTTATCGCCAGTGGCAGTGTGCCGAAGCGCAGGATCTTCTCCATATCGAATCCATAAGCAAGCTCCGGAGACACCAGGGGGAAAAGGGAAATCGTCGAAGCCCGGCCCGCGAGCAAATTGACATCCTTGCCGCGTCGCAGTTTGCGGGCGCTCGACCCGGACAATACAAATCGCAAGTTGTGCAACTCGATCAGGCGATGAACTTCATTGAGCAACTCAGGCGCCTTCTGCACCTCATCAATGACCACCCAGCTACCGGCCGGCAACATCGACGCTTCCCGGTACAGCGCTTGAGGGTCCTTGCGCAGACGCAAAGCCTCGTGAGTATCGAGCAGATCATAACCGGCAGCGTTCGGAAATCGCTCGCGAATCCAGGTTGACTTCCCGGTTCCGCGAGGACCGAACAACAGAACTGATCGCGTGGGACTAGGCAGTAATCTTGTAAACATAGTTTGCGATATTACCGGAAAATCGCCAACTCATACAGCAATATTCCAAAGCAATGCGCTGTCCGGCCTGCAGCAACCGCGACGAAAGCTAATGGAAATTTCCCTGATTGTCGACGTACATACCTCTTCATCCATCAAAGCTTACTTGCGGATGTATTGGATATTAAATAAGATTAATACATATTCCGGAATGGAGAGAAGTCATGGGGCGCGAGACCACAACGATGACGGTACGACTGGGCGGTTCGTTACGAGACTTCGTTGCGGCCAATACCGGCGAGAAAGGAAACTACGAAAATGTCAGCGAATACATTCGCGACCTGATCCGGCGCGACATGGCGCGTTCGGAGGCCGAAGCTTTTGACCGCCTCAAAGCGGAATTGCAGCGAGCTTTCGCGGCGCCTGACGATTCGTACCGCCCGTTAACCGTGGCGCAGGTAATCAAGAAAAACAAACGGTCCAGCACATGACGCAGTATCGCGTCCAGGAAGCGGCCGCAATCCGTATCGACGAAGTTTATCGCTACACAAGAGAACGTTGGGGTGAGGCCCAGGCCGATGCATATATCAAGGGTTTGTTCGAGACTTTTGATGGCATTGCCACCGGAATGGCAGCGTCCCGCCCGGTTCCTGCGGAGTTTGGCGTGACTGGATACGTTGCCCGCTATCGCAGGCACTTCATCTACTGGAAAAACCTGAACGATGGAGCGATCGGCATCGTCACTGTCCTGCATGAACGAATGCACCAGACCGACCGCTTCATGGACGACGGCGAGCTTTGAAAGCTCAGCAATGGATTTCCACGCGCTCGCCGGCGCCGACTTGGGCAAGGCGCTTACCGATGGCGCTTGCGATCGTGCTTGAGTATTTCTGGGCGGCGAACAGCGCGGCCAGTTTCTTCCGATCCAGAACAGCGACGTCAAGTTCCGGCAGACTGCCGAACCGCCTTCCTTTGCGAGTGCCGATGTAGAGCGTATCGAGCAATGCTTTCTCCCCGGATGCCAGCAAGTAAGGCGGTTTCGTCTCGGACATGGCGAATCCCGATTGCATCATTTCAGGTTTGATCTGAAAAAACTCGAACCGCCCGATCGGGGACGCCACGATTCTGCCGTGTCCGGTGGTCGCTATCTGGACCGCGGCTGGAATCTGCGAGATCGCGCCATGGATATGCAAGGCTGACAGGAAAGAAACATAACCCCGTTCATTGCCGAGCAATAAGCCCACAGCCTGGAAGGGCGTAAAATCGCGGTGCGCCGGTTGACACCAGATTCCGCGACTTATTCTGACAAGCACGCCAAGCGCTTCGAGGCGGGCCAGTTTTCGCGAGGCGCTACTCGTGGAATTCCCGCACAGAAAAGCGAATTCCCTGGTTTCGAATATCGCGTGGTCCCGGAGAAACTCTACTTCGTTCATGAACCGGCCTCCAGCAGGCTGAAAACGAAATCATGCATCTCCGCCCAGGCTTCCCGAGTTCCAAATCGATCCAGGTAATTCTGCTCAAGAAACGGCAGTACCTGGCCGGAATAGTTCTCATAATCCAGTAACAACAACTGTTCCAGAGCCCGGTCTTTCGTTTCGAAATCAAGTTCGCGGGTTGTAGAAAGATCGTGGCCGCCAAGGTTCAGGATATACAGGTCGAATACGTCTCTGGCCTGGACGGCAGTTCGGTTCGCGAGCGCCTCCAGTTTTTGTTCAGCGGCTACCGAGGCAGGGTAGTGTTGGCAAGGAAAAGCAATCTGGCGATACGGAAACACTACTGAATTGTCTATATTCTGTCTGATGAAAGTCTTCCCTTCATTCCGGCGCGAGAACTCTATCTTGGTGGGGAGCTTTTCGTTCGCTTCGGTAAGCAACTGCAACCGGAACCGTTGCGTGGTAGCGGTGTGCTTGGCCTTCTCGCGGTCGCCGATCAAAAAATCGGTTATGCCGAAACTCCGCAGCGACCGCCGCAAGGAGGCGCTTTCGAGAATTTTGTATCCGTTCTTTTTCAGGGTAGCCACAGATCCGCCCAGCACGTCGATATCCATATCTTCCGAGTATCTCGGGCTCCTGAAGAAAAACCGGAGATTGGTTCCGCCCTTCAGGACAAACAGCGCCGGATCGCAGGTCTTCAGAAGCTGCGCAAGAAAGCTCAAATGGAATACTTCCCGGAGTTGTCGATGTGTGTATCGCATGGCCTTATTATGTATATGAATTACCAAATATGTCAATTCATATACATATAAAGGATGGGTCGGGCATACCCGCACGACGCGGATTCCCACGCGTTCCCCGGCGCCGGACTTCAGACCCGAACCGAGACATATTGCAGTTCTCATGTATACGAAACGGAGGTTTCTTGTACACGTTTCGCTGTCATGTATACAAAAACGCGTTTTTGTATACATAACAAGGTGTATATGTAAACGATTTTGCCGATTCTTGGACATATACGCTGAATCCGTCCACGATGTTGGTGAATGCTTGGGCGACCAGAGTAGAAATCAAGGATTGCCGTCAGGAGAAATCCATGACTGAAAACAAGATGAGGCCCATACATCCCGGTGAGATTCTGCGGGAAGAATTTCTTATCCCCGCTGGAATGACGGCGAACGCTTTGGCAAAGGCATTGAAAGTCGATGCCCTCTGCATCAACGACATTGTGGGCGAACGGCGTGACATTACCGCGGACACCGCCCTGAGGCTGGCGGCCTTTCTGCAAACTTCGGCTGAATTTTGGCTGAACCTGCAATCCGCCTATGACTTGAAGGTGGCTAATGCCGTGAGTTGACTAAAATTTGATCGTGAATTGATTCATGGGAATATTGCAACTGTCGGGTTTTTGTCGTTGGCCCTGCCAGCCGGTAGTATGAGAATTCGTCTCACCCTGGTATTGATGAGGATTGAGATAGTGAAACACCGAGAAGGGCTGTCGGAACTAAAAATCGACCCAAAGACTTTGAAGTTTCTACGTGAGCACCGGCTTTATTCACAGGAGGAATTCGCGACTGCCGCGGGGATGAGCGTTCGTACCGTACAGAGGGCGGAGATGGGGGCGCCAGTCTCGGCAGAGACACTCAAATCAATCGCGGCAGTATTAGAGGTGCCGGCAACGCAGTTACTGGCGCCCAAGCCGCTGCGGAAAGGATATTGGTTCGGAGTGTGTGGCGGTGTGGCTGGAATTTGCGTTGGAACCATCAGTTCCTTGCATGCGGCAATTCAAGGAACCAGTAACGAAGGAGATTTCGGCGCGGCCTTGGGCGTGATATTCGCGGCCTGCGGCATATCCAGCGCACTGCTGGGAACTTTGGCAAACAAATTCCGCAAGTCCCACGAAACGCCACCGCCGGGAGCGAGCAATTACTGAGGGGCTTATTTGAATCTTAAAAACGGTAGTATTCCAAGCACAAAATGAGGAGAGAGACTCAAGAGATGTCGGTATATCGGAACACATTTCACACAAGCAACTCGCCACATGGACGGCCGGACGAAAACTGTGCCTGCATTCGGCAGTCGCGATGCGCTAACTATCCGATTGCCCACGACATCGGGATGACTGAGCAAGAGATTGTAATGCTCTTTCAACTTTTCTCAAATTGTGAGGGCCATGGCAAGTATGATTGGCCCATTGTTCGTAGTCACATAGAAATGCTAATCCATGCAAGGTAAAATCATATATTTTGAGAAAAGTCAGCAGATCTAATAAGTTTCATTTTGCAAGAAAAGCATCGTCTTGAAGAATCACAGAATCATGAAAAAATCTCTTTAACAAATCTACTTTTTTCTTGACGAGTTCATCAAAGGCCAAGTACGCGTGCTCGTGCGGCATCATACTCCTCTTGAGTGATCAGTCCCGTTTCAAGAGCTGATTGAAGTTCAAGTAGTTGGTCAGCCAAATTCCCTTCCGAGTTTGACGCATTTCGAGATGCTGCACTGCAATTCTTTTGAGAATATAGATCGCTCAAGTATTCCTGTCGGTCTCTAGCTGCGTCCATTGCTTCTTCAGTATTTGCGTAAGTTCCGATTAGACCAGGCCAAAAAAAGACTGCCGCAGCAACATTCGTGCCTGTAACTCCACGATCTTGTCGGGCATCTTCCTCAAACCTTGCTGCTTCCCTCATTGCTAGTACAAGCTCGTCACAAGTCAGATTCTCATCACCAACTTGTCTCTCTGTGTTACTACAGTAGGACTCGCGCAACTGGCACAGATTAGACATGAAGCGATTACAAATGGTGTAAATCTCATTCTTTATTACTCCGTTCATTTGATAGGGCATTGCTACGATGCTAAGAAGTCTACAAAGCAACGTTGGATAGGATTCCAATGTCTTTTCTTTGTGTTTAGTAAGTTTGCTACAGCCTTCGCAATCTCTTGGATCCTTATGGAGACCTAAATGTTCTTTCTCCATTTGCAGTTATGGTGCCACAGCTGGTGTTAGATTCATAGTCGTCTTGAACCGAGCGCCCGCCTTGCAGGCCGGTTTAGAACTGAAGATGTTGGGCAACGCATGCGTCGCCCCCGAGATTCCGGTTTTTTTGGAAAAGTCCGGCGATGTTCCCGAAGGGTGGAAACACCGCCGGATTGGAATGGCTACTCAGGCAACGCCATTGCGGTCAGGCGGGGGCCTGTCTGCAGGATGATGTATTGGCGGCCCTCGTGGGTCCAGGTGCTCATGCCGTAGCGGCTGCGCTCGGGGACTTCGGCTTCGGCCATGGTTTCGCCGCTTGCCTTGTCGACAGCGTACAACATGACCTGGTCCTCGCTGTTGACGTCGGAATACACCAGCATGTTGGGCGTGATCGTCATCGGCACGAGATTGCCCGAGCCGGTGTTGCCGATATCGAGTCCTTCCATCGCCGGATTGTTGAGCACGCGGCTTGGCGTGCCGCCGGCCGGGATCATCCAGGCATGTTCGCCGGTGTTCATGTCGATGGCGGTGATGCGGCTGTATGGCGGCTTGTACAGCGGGATATTCGCCGGATGGCGCGGAGCGCCGCCGCCGGGGCCGTCGGCATATTGCGCAAAGGTGGTGCCGGTCGGCTCCTCGTATTGCAGATCCGCTTCTTCACCCGGTACGAGCTGAACCGGACTGCAGGCTTTTTGCGAGGAAATATAAAGGTAACCGGTATTCGGATCGGCTACCGAAGGCGAGGTGATATTCGCGCCGCCGCCACCACCCGGACAGATCAGCGAGGCGCGCTTGCCGAGCGGATTGTCGCGATGGATAGGCGGATTGAACAGCGGCCCCATCTGGTAATCGGCCATGGCCTGGATCGCCTGCTGGCGCAGGTCCGGAGTGAAATCGACCAGGTCGTCGATGGATACGCCCTGCATGTCGAAAGGCGCCGGCCGGGTCGGGAAAGGTTGGGTCGGAGACAGCACTTCGCCGGGAACGATGGACGGAGGCACTTCGCGCTCTTCGAACGGCCACAACGGTTCGCCGGTGAGGCGGTTGAAAGCGTAGACGAAACTCTGCTTGGTGACCTGCATGACCGCGGGGACCGGTTGTCCGTCGACGTTCAGATCGAGCAGGATCGGCGCCTGGGGATTGTCGTAATTCCAGATGTCGTGCTTGACGGTCTGGTAATGCCAGACCCGCTCGCCGGTGCCGGCATCGAGCGCGATCAGGCTGGTGCCATAGAGATTGTCGCCCGGACGGAAGCCGCCGTAATAGTCGATGGTGGCGCCGTTGGTCGGGATATAGACGATGTCGTTTTCCACGTCGGCGGAAATCGGCGCCCAGGAAGAAACGTCGCCGGTCCATTGCCAGGCGTCGTTTTCCCAGGTCTCGTGGCCGTATTCGCCGGGCCGTGGAATCACGTTGAACTTCCACTTGAACGCGCCGGTGGTCTTGTCGTAGCCGAGGATATCGCCGGGCACGTTCTCGATGCGCGCCTGGTTATAGCCCTGCTCTGCCGAATTGCCCACAACGACGGTGTCATTGACCACGATAGGCGGCGAGGACGAGGTGATATAGCCGGTTTCCAGCGGAATGCCCTCGTAAGGGTCGTAGGGGTGGCCGAGGTCGGCGAGCATGTCGACTACGCCGGATTCGGGGAAGCCGTCGACAGGCACCTGGTCGCCGAAGCCTTCCAGCGGTGCGCCGGTTTCGGCGTCGAGGGCGATAAGGAAAAAGCCGGGAGAAGCGACATAAACTACGCCGCGGCCGTCGACTTCATCGTAGGCGATGCCCTTGCCGTAATCGGCGCGCATCGAATATTCCCAGCGCTTGGTGTGCGGCAGGCGGTAGCTCCACAGGGTTTCGCCGCTGGCCGGATCGAGGGCAACGATGTGGCGGCGGTAGCCGGCGAGCGTGAACAGCTTGCCGTCGATATAGCTCGGCGTCGCCCGTCCGCTCACCGCGCCCATGCTGGCGCCGTCCCAGACCCAGGCGACTTCGAGCTGATCGAAGTTGTCCATGGTGATCTGGGTAGATTCGGAGTATCTCGTCTGGGCGAAATCATTGCCCAGAGTGAGCCACTCTATGGAATCCTGGGCAAACAGGGTTCCCGCGCAGAATGCCAGCCCGGCCGCCAGCAGGGCGGCGCTTCGCGGCTTGATTCCGGAGCGGGGGGTTGCAGGAGATTTCATCATTATCAGCCTCGCAAATTATTGATTCGGCAGGTAGACCAAGAGCGGAAGTTACCCCAACGATCAGGGCTTGTCGAGGGAAGGGAATGCGCTAGAAGCGCAGAGTCGGCACTTGCTACAAATCGCTACAACTGTCGTATACGGCAGGCATCGCGCTTGACTTACTCCTTTCATCTCAGACCGATTTTTCGCACCCAGGCGTCTACCTGTCCGAAAGCATCCTGCCGCCATTGTTCTGGAGAAAGATCACCAAGCTCACCGGATTCTTCCACGAATTTCCGCACACTTGCCGGCCCGTAAAAATCCGGTTTGGCAAATTTTCTCCCGATCTTGCGATAGCCTTCAATGGCAGATTCAACCTTCATAAGCGGTCTGGTCGCTGCGGCGATCGCTACGATGCCACCCGGAAAATTCCGTATTGAATAGTATATGTCGTACGCATCCTTCGGCTTGTCCCGGCCCTCAATGGCGTGACCTTTCATTGCCAGAAACGCGGGAATGGAAGCCACAGCGATTTGAACGCAATTCTCTATTCCATCGGGCATTTTGCCTGCCAATTCGAACAACACCTTAAACTGGAGCGCCAGATCAGCACCGTCAGCGCGTTGAACGGCGAAGTCATCGATTCGAGGAGGGTGGTTCTTTACAATTTCAACATCGCGCGGCATCAGAAAGTCGATGATGATCTCAATATCGCCTTTGCCCGTAGCGTTACTCACTTTCCGCGAAAGTTGAAATCGTCTCAAGTCTTCCCTCTGTACATACTCGCGATCCATGAGTGCTTCAACGAGCCTAGCGTATTCGCCATCGCCGAGGGCCCTGGCATCAAGCGCCAGATCCACATCCATCGTGCCTACATGGGGCATGTCCGCGTTGTCCAGAAGAAGCATGGGCACCGAACCTCCGACAACCGCAAATTTGTCTTTGAATCCGCCAAGAATCTGCCCCACCTCAATCAACACGGATTTGACGGCTTCGGTAGTGGCGGCGTCATATCCGGTTGCCGGCGGGGGCGTCGTCAAAGCCATTTGAAATACTCTCCGGCCAGAAATTCGGCAGCCTCGCGATCACGATCATTGCCGTTCCACAAGTCGAGATAAGTTGATACTGGATCGCTGCAGAAAATGCCGGGCGAAGCTTCTACGGCATCCTTGAACAACGTCATGTCGCTAACGATACCGATCCTGACGTTGGCCCCCTTTGCCGGGGTCAACTCCATCGTTGACCTCAAGAGGTTCGCCCCGGCCTGGTCTGCATAGAAAGTGACCGTTCCTCCGCGTGCATAGGGCGCCAACCATCGCGCCGCGGAATGCATCGAATAGATTGCGCATGGGCGGTTCGAATCGGGGTTGAGTACATTTGACAAGGTTTCGTCCAGCAATTCGCCGTGGAGATGGGTGTACCCGCTTACCGTCTGTCCGGCAGGCTGTTTGAAGTTTTCGCGCCAGGATTCAAGCAGTGCATCGGGTTTGACAAGTACAATGCCTTTCTCCCTGACTTCTATCCAGTCCCTGCGCAGCAATTCTTTTCGAACGTTGCTCACATGGCCGAGACTCGAATTTGCCGATTTCGCCAGTTCGGCCACGCGCCAGGAACGCTCTGGTTCTCTCAGCATGGCGCGAAGTACTGCCCCAGCCTTTGCGCTAAAGATGGACCGCAACGAGCGGACTTCCGTTTTCGGTACGTCCGGAACGGCCTGATCGATATAGACATCGGCGAATGCGAGACGCGCGTTTCCGACCAGGTCCAGGTAGGCGACACTGTGCTCGTCGCAAATTGTTCGCGCCTGGGGTGACAGGTACGGACTGACAAGCAT
Organism: Pseudomonadales bacterium; assembly: GCA_963666325.1. Classification (GTDB taxonomy): domain Bacteria; phylum Pseudomonadota; class Gammaproteobacteria; order Pseudomonadales; family Pseudohongiellaceae; genus UBA9145. The sequence goes on along the minus strand of OY762706.1, from coordinate 1,775,878 downwards.
CGGGATAAGACGCCGGGCGCTGCTCCCCGCATCTGATCTGTGCAATAGTTCAAGGTAGCGTTTGAGTTGGTAGACAGCGTAGTCTACGGTGCGCGGAGCGCCATTGGACTTGACTTCAATCAGGACGGAATACTGAACGCCGGCGTGACTGAAATCAATCTGGCCGTCAGCGTGGAAACGGGCTCCGGGTTTCGGTTCCCGCACTAATGAATCGATCTTGATATTCGGCACACGACCAAGTAGCGAGTGGACTTCGTCTAACGCCTTTGATTCAAGAAATTTCGATAACATGCCTTTTTTCATCAAGTGATGAAAATAACATAATAAGTGAAAAAAACAACAATTTATTGAAGAATTTGCCCGATTCCCGGCATTTCGAAGCCGGACGCCGCCAGTCCGGCGCGCAGCGCCTCGTATTGCTCCCGGGACAGCGGCATCAACGGCGGACGCGGGCGCGACCATGCGGCGTCACCGCTACAGATGGCCACGGCGGCCTTGACCGAGGCAACCATCGGGGCGGACTCGAAAAGATCGCGGATGCCGGTCAGATCCCGCTGTCGTTCGGCGGTGTCCGCCGCGCGCCAGCCGGAGCAAAGCGCCGCGATCGCCGCGGGATTGACATTGGCCGTGGCGGAAATGCAGCCGCCGCCGCCGGCTTCCATGTTTTGCAGCAGGAATCGTTCGGAACCGCAGAACACCCGGAAATCCGGCCAGCCGGCCGCATTGAAGGCCGCGGTTTCCTCCCATTTGCCCGAACTGTCCTTGATGCCGGCGATGGCGCCGGGAAACTCCTTCACCAGCCGGTCGATCAGGTCGAGCGAATACGGCGTTTGGGACATGGCGGGGAAATGGTAGAGATAGATTTGCAGGTCATCGCGGCCGACTCTGTCGATGACTTCCGCCATGTAGCCGTAAAGGCCGTCGTCGCTCACTTTCTTGTAATAGAAAGGCGGCAGCATCAGTACGCGGGGGCAGCCGAGACCGGCCGCCACCGCGGTGAATTCCACGGTTTCGCTTAACGAACAAGAGCCGGCGCCTGGCATGATGTTGTCGGGTTCCACTCCGGAATCGAGCAGCCGCTCAAGCAGGCTGATCTTTTCCTTGAGCGAGAGCGAATTGGCTTCGCTGGTAGTGCCGAAGACGGCCAGTTTCACGCCCTGGCCGAGTAGCCAGTGGCACAGTCCGGTAAAACGTTCGGCGTCCGGCGCCAGATTTTGGTCGAAAGGCGTGACGACCGGCGCCAGCACGCCGTCGAGTCGTTCCAGGCTCATGAGTGGGGATACCTCCCGGGTTTTCGCGCCAGCAGTCCGTAGAGGATCATCGGCCAGATGCCGATGTGGATCATGACGTCGGCGAGATTGAAAATGTAGTTCCACCAGGGAACGTGCTGCACGTTTATGTAGTCGATCACGCTGCCGTGGAGATGCCGATCAACCACATTGCTCAAGCCGCCGCCGGCGATGAAGCCGAAACAGCAGAATTCGAATCGCGATATGCCGGTACCCAGGAGCAGCCAGACAATGATGCCGCCGAGCAGTGCGAGGCTGAGCGCTGCGAACACCCAACCCTGGCCCTGTAGCAGGCCGAAGATGCCGCCGTAATTGCGGATATGAGTGAGGTGGATGAAGCTGTTCCATTCCATCGTGGTGTTCACGGGAATGTTGAAGTTGACCCACCAGCCAGCCATTTGCGAACACGCCAGCGCGAAGGCGGCAATCGTGCAGAAATACAGAAAATTGATGCTTTTCCGCTGCCAGGCGCTAAACAACTCGCACCCCTTTCACATGGGCAAAAGGCTGATCGGCGTATTGCAGGATCTCGGCGGCGCCGTCCCGCCCGAGACGCACGATGTTATGAGCGCAATTGTGCAGGGGTTGCCAGGACCAGAGATCACGCATCGGCAATTCTTCCATGAAGCACAACACCGACTTGATCAGCGCGCCATGACTGACGACGGCCACGCGCTGCCCGAAATGCTGGCGCGATATGTCGCGAATCGCCTGCATCGCCCGTTCCTGCAATTCATAGAACGTCTCTGCGCCTTCCACATCGAACAAATGCGGCATGTGCCAGAAATGGTGTTGTGATTCCGGATCGTCGACGGCGATTTCGGCGTGCAGGCGGCCTTCCCAGGGACCGAGATCGATTTCACGCAGGCTGTCGAGAAACACGATGTCCTCGTGACGGTCGGGGAAAGCCAGCCAGGCCGTCTCCCGGGTACGCAATGAACTGCTGCTGTAAATGGCGTCGAAACGGGTATCCCGCAACCGCTCGCCGAGTTCGACCGATTGCTTGTTGCCGGTCTCGTTAAGGCCGACATTGCATTGCCCCTGTACACGCTGGTCGCGGTTCCACTGGGTTTCGCCATGCCGGATCAGATGCAGTTCCATGTGATCGCCTCAATCTGGGTTTTGCTGAAGCGCTGACTGATTAGCGCTCGCTCAGGGTACGTCGCACGGCGTCCTGCCAGCCGGCATATTTTTCCTCGCGCCAGGTAGCGTCCCGTTGGGGGCTGAACTCGCGGTCGAGCCGCCAGAGCCCGGTAATGGCGTCAAGCGAGGAGAACACGCCGGCCTGCAGTCCCGCCACGTAAGCGGCGCCGAGCGCCGTGGTTTCGGTAACTACCGGGCGATGTACCTCGCAAGCGAGTATATCGGCGAGATTCTGCAGGAAGAATTCATTGGCGACCATGCCGCCGTCTACGCGCAAGAGATTGAGGTCGACCCCATCGGCGGCGATGGCGCCGGTCAGGTCGCGCGTCTGGTAACACACCGAAAGCAGGGCGGCAGTGACGATTTCGGCAATGCCGCTGTCCCGGGTCAGGCCATGGATCGCGCCGCGGGCGTCCGGATCCCAGTAGGGCGCGCCAAGACCGGTAAAGGCTGGCACGAGATAGACCCCGGAATCATCAGTGCAGGCCCGCGCCAATCGCTCTGACTCGGACGATTCCTGAATCAGGCGCAACTTGTCCCGCAGCCATTGCATGGTGGCGCCGGCCATGAAGATACTGCCTTCGACGGCGTAACTCGTTCTGCCTTCCAGGCGATACGCGACCGTGGTGAGCAGGCGATTGCGCGAAAAAACCGGTGCATCGCCGGTATGCATGAGCAGAAAACAACCGGTGCCATAAGTGCTCTTGGCCGCGCCCGCGCTGAAACAGCATTGGCCGAAGGCAGCGGCCTGCTGGTCCCCGAGCACGCCGGTCACGGGCACCGCGCCGCCGAGCAGTTCCGGCTCGCTCGCGCCGTAATCGGCGGCGCTGTCGAGCACTTCGGGCAGCACTTGCCGCGGTATTTCGAACAACTCGAGCAAATCCGGGTCCCAATCCTGGGACTCCAGGTTGAACAACATCGTGCGCGAAGCATTGCTCGCATCGGTAAAATGGCTGCGTCCGCCGGTCAATTTCCATAGCAGGAAGCTGTCCACGGTGCCGGCGGCGAGTTCGCCCCGTTCGGCGCGTTCGCGCAGGCCGGGGACCTCGTTCAGCAGCCATTGCAATTTGGTGGCGGAGAAATACGGGTCGAGCAGCAATCCGGTCTTGCGTTGCAGTTCGGATTCATCGACGCGCTCTTTCTTCAACTGGCGGCAATGTTCGGCCGTTCGCCGGTCCTGCCAGATGATCGCCTTGTGCACCGGTTTGCCGCTTGCACGGTCCCAAAGCACCGTCGTTTCTCGCTGGTTAGTAATGCCGATGCAGGCGAGTTGACGGCTGTCGATACGCGCGTCGCGCAAGGCCGCATGACAACTCGACAGCGTGGTGTTCCAGATCTCCTCCGCGTCGTGTTCGACCCAGCCATTGCGGGGGAAATATTGTGTGAATTCCTGCTGTCCCAGGCCGCGCAATGCACCCGACGAGTCGAACACCAGCGCTCGGCTGGAAGATGTTCCCTGATCAATCGCGAGAATATAGGGCTTCACCTGTGCTGTTCCTGTCTGTCTCATTCCGTAGCGGAGCATAGTGGCAATTGGGGCCTGAGTAAAACTTTGCTAAGCTGCCCTGTCCCGCATTTCACGGAATTGCCGCCATGCGTTTCGATCTTTTCGCGCTCCTGCTGACGCTCCCGTTAATGCTGCTGCCCGTGTTGTCCTCGGCCGCGGACGCCACGGTCAGCGGGCCCATCGCCCTGGACCCCGCGGGCTTTCCTTCACGCAACATGATTTTCCTTTCATCGGCTGTTCCTCTGCGCGAACAGGGATATGTGGAAGAGGAGTACTTCATGGAAGGAGTCGCGGCCCGTTACGATTTGCCGGAGATGGAAACCGGCGCAGTGCTCGATGACGGCCATCCCTATCGTACGCGCCTGATCGTGCGCCGTCCCGAAAATGCCGACCGCTTCAACGGGGTGGTCGTGGTGGAATGGCTGAACGTGACCGGCGGTACCGACAAGGACATCGACTGGTGGCAATCCGGCGCGCATCTGGTGCGCAACGGCTACGCCTACGTGGCGGTTTCCGCCCAGCAAGTGGGCGTCGAATCGCTGGCCGAGTGGAGTCCGGAGCGATATGGAACCCTCGATGTCAGCCACGACGGCATGGTGGCCGGCGACGATATGTCCTTCGATATCTTTTCCGATGCCGGCCGCGTTGCCCGCGACGGCGGCTCCGGTATGGTGGATATTCTCGGAGGCCTCGAGCCCGAAATGCTGATCGCCACCGGGCACTCCCAATCAGCCGGGCGACTGGCGACCTACCTGAACTCGGTGCATCCACTGGATCCGGTCTACGACGGATTCATGGTGCATGGCGGCGGCGGGCGCATTCGTGACGATCAGCCGGTTCGAATCTTCAAGCTGATGGCGGAAACCGACATGCTGCGCCGGGCGGCGAATCCGCAACCGGATACAGACTGGTTCCGGCAATGGGAAGTGGCGGGCAGTTCTCACGTGGATTTTCCCTTCGAGGTTGAATGGGCGCGGGTGCGGTTGCAGCAGGACGGCCTGCCGATGTCCGAAGCAGAGCCGCGCGACCCGGGCTGCGAATTGCCGCCTCATAGCCGGGTGCCGTTCCGTGATGTCATGAACGCGGCATTCGAACATCTTGTGCTTTGGGTGCGGGACGGCAAAACGCCGCCGGTCGCGCCAAGTCTGCAAGTGTCGCGGATGATGCCGGAACTGGAATTCGCGCGGGATGAACACGGCAACGTTCTCGGCGGAATTCGACTTGCTGCCCACGCGGTGCCGACCGCTCGCAATACCGGGATGAACTACGGCGGCAACAGGTTCTGCATCCTGTATGGCTCACACCATCCCTTCGACGAGAATTTGCTGGAACAACTGTACCCCGACCACGACAGCTACGTGGCCGCCGTGCGTGAAGTCGCGGAGCAGAACCTGGAGGATGGATACATTCTGCCCTATGCAATGGAGCGCACTGTGCGGGACGCGACCGACTCGGGGGTCGGACGCTAGGCCACGGCGAGAGCCTGTTCGATATCGGCCCGGATATCGTTGATGTGCTCGATGCCGATGCACAGTCGAATCATTTCCGGACGCACACCCGCCGTCAATTGCTCTGCTTCGGTCAACTGGCGATGGGTGGTCGATGCCGGATGACAGGCCAGTGACTTGGCGTCACCGATATTCACCAGCCGCTTGATCATCTTCAACGCGTCGTAGAATCGAACGCCGGCCTCGAATCCGCCGTGTACGCCGAAGGTCAGCAGAGACGCCGGGGTACCGCCACAATACTTGTTTGCAAGCGCGTGGCCCGGGTCGGAAGAAAGTCCTGCAAAACTGACCCATTCCACCTTTTCGTGCGATGAAAGATATTCGGCGACGGCCATGGCGTTCTCGCAATGCCGCTCCATGCGCAAGTTGAGCGTTTCCAGCCCTTGCAGGATAAGAAACGCGTTCATGGGCGAGAGAGCGGAGCCGGTGTTTCGAAGCGGAACGGTTCGCGCCCTGCCTATGAACGCTGCTTCAGCCAGCGCTTCGGTGTAAACGATTCCGTGATACGACGGTTCCGGGTTGTTCAATTCGGGATAGCGCTCGGCGTGTTGCGTCCAGGGAAACTTTCCGGAATCGACAATAACGCCGCCGATCGATGTGCCGTGGCCTCCCACGTATTTCGTAAGCGAGTGGACGACGATGTCCGCTCCGTATTCGATAGGCCTGCAAAGCACCGGGGTAGGAACGGTATTGTCGACTATGACCGCCACGCCATGCTTGCGCGCCATTTCGCAAATCGGCTCGAGATCGATGATGTTCCCGGCCGGATTACCGATGGTCTCGCAATAGATGGCGCGGGTATTTTCGTCGATGAGTTTTTCCAGCGCGCCGGCCGTGTCGTCTTCCGCGAAGCGAACCTCGATGCCCTGGCTGGGCAGCATGTGGGCGAACAGCGTGTAGGTTCCGCCATATAGTTGAGGAACGGTGATAATGTTGTTGCCGGCGCTGGCCAGGGTCAGGATCGCGTAATTTATCGCAGCCATCCCCGAACTCACGGCGAGCCCCGCCAGACCGCCCTCCATTGCCGCCATGCGCGCTTCCAGCACGGCGTTGGTGGGATTCATGATGCGCGTGTAGATATTGCCCGGAACGGCGAGATCGAACAGATCCGCGCCATGCTGCGCGTCGTCGAACTCATAGGCGACGGTCTGGAAAATCGGGACCGCCACCGCTTTCGTGTTCGTGTCCGTTTCGTACCCGCCGTGTATGGCGATGGTTTCCTGTTCCACTGGTCAACTCCTCGATTTCAAGAATTTGCAATGGCGCGGAATGATACAGCAAATTCACGCTTGTGCGTGGACGCGGCATTCTTGCTATTCTCGCAACGATAATGCAATCCAGAATGCGAGAGGTAAGGTCATGTCACACAAGTATCTTTATCCTGCGGGCCTCGGTGTTGCAATGCTGCTTGCCGGCAATGCCTTCGCCCAGGACGGAGGCAATGTAGTCACCGGCGAGGGCTTTCCCAACCCCAATCCGTCGTTTGAAAACGAATGGGGCGATCTGCCGGCGGGGCGCCAATGGGGCTCCACCGCGGGGATAGACATCGACCCGACGGACGGTCACATCGTCGCATACGAGCGTTGCGGCGCGGGGGCGCTTGGCGGTCAGGGCATCAACTGCGACAGTAATCCGGTGGATCCGATATTCAAGTTCGACCGGCATACCGGAGAAATCCTGGCCAATTTCGGTGGCGGCATCATGGTCACCCCGCATGGCATACATGCGGATGACGAAGGCAACATCTGGGTGGCCGATTTCGCCGGCAACGCGGAAGGCACCAAGGGTCATCAGGTACACAAATTCAGCCCGGACGGCGAACTGCTCATGAGCCTGGGCGCCGCGGGGCAGCCCGGCAACGACAGCGCGCACCTCAATCAGCCCAACGACGTGATCGTGGGTCCGGACGGCAGTATCTATGTGGCGGACGGTCATAGCGGCCAGGGCATGCTCGACGCCCAGGCGCTGGAAGAAGGCCGCCAGGCGGGCCTGACCGCGCGCATCGTGAAATATGCGCCGGACGGCACTTACCTCATGGAATGGGGCAGCCTGGGCACTGCTCACGGCGACTTCCGCACACCCCACGCCCTCGAGTTCGATTCCCAGGGCCGCTTGTGGGTGGCCGACCGCGGCAATCACCGGCTCGAGATTTTCGATCAGGACGGAAACTATCTCGAATCCCGCTACAGTTACGGCCGCATCAGCGGAATCTTCATCACCGATGACGACATGGTCTACGCCATCGATTCCGAATCAGGCCCGCTGCGTCACGAGGCCTGGCATTGCGGCGTACGTATCGGCCCATTGAATGAAGATCGAATAACCGGCTTCATTCCGGGGTATCAGACAGAAAGCCGGGGGGACCAGGGCACCGCGGGCGAAGGCGTTGCCGTGGATGCCGACGGTAATGTGTTTGCCGCCGAAGGTCCCGCATCGCTGCCACTGGCCGGCGGCGCCTTCACGAAGTACTCCGCGCAGTAATAGTCTTTACTTGTACAGCAAGGGATTGTTCCTGCTATGCTCGTTTGTCGCCGCGGGTTTCGGCCCGCGGCGATAGTCCAGCAAATAGAGCCGTAGGAAAGGAGGGGGGATATGGCTGCCGACGAAACCGCCGCGGTACAGGAAGCGGAATCTCATCGTGAACAGAACATGCGCACCGTCGCCCTTACGGCGCTGGCGGGCACAAGCATCGAATGGTACGACTTTTTCCTGTATGCGGCGGCGGCCGCACTCGTATTTCCGGCCGTCTTCTTTCCGGAAAGCACGCCAACCGTCGGGCTGATATTCTCCTTCGGCACATTTGCCTTCGGCTTCATCGCGCGGCCGCTCGGCGGCATCATGTTCGGACATTTCGGCGACCGCATCGGCCGCAAACGCACCTTGGTGATCGCCTTGATGCTGATGGGCATCGCGTCCACGCTGATCGGGCTGCTGCCGTCTTATGCCACGATCGGCATCGCAGCGCCGATCATCCTGACGCTGCTGCGTTTCTGCCAGGGCCTGGCCATCGGCGGTCAATGGGGCGGAGCAATGCTGCTCGTGACGGAAAGCGCCCCAAGCAACGAACGCGGCTGGTACGGCGCATACGCCCAGGCCGGCGCGCCGGTGGGCGTGATCCTCGCCAACCTGGCCTTGATCGGCATCAGTTCCATGGTGTCCGACGAGTTTTTCCAGACCTGGGGCTGGCGCATTCCCTTCATTGCCAGCGTCCTGCTGATCGGCATCAGCATGTTCGTGCAACTCAAACTGGAAGACACCGTGGCTTTCCGCGAATTGCAGATGGTGCGCGAAGCGCACGAGGACGAGCATCCCGATACCGGGCCCGTACGCCGTTCTCCGGTGCTCGAAGCCCTGATCAATTATCCGAAAACCATCTCGCTGGCGGCCGGGGCCTTCCTCTCGACCCAGGTTTCGTTCTACATCCTCATTGCTTTTATCCTGGCTTACGGCAGTCAGGGCATTGCCGGCATGAGCCGCGACGAGATGCTTGCCGCGGTTCTGGTCGCTTCGGCCCTGATGATTCCATTCCAGTTCTGGGCGTCGGGTTACTCCGACCGAAACGGCCGGCGCGGCATCTACATGCTCGGAGCGGTGCTTACCGGGGTCTGGGCCTTTGCGCTTTTCCCGCTGATCGACACCGGCAGTTTCTGGATGATCGTGCTTGCCGTGACCGGCGGCCTCTGCTTTATGGCAATGATGTACGGCCCACAGGCCGCCTTCTATACGGAACTGTTCAGTACGGAAGTGCGTTATTCCGGCGCGTCTCTCGGCTACCAGTTCGGCGCGATCATCGGCGGCGCTTTCGCGCCCATGATCGCCACTTTCCTGTGGACGGAATACGCCATAGTCTGGGTGTCGGTCTATATCGCCCTGGCTTCCGTGATAGCCCTGCTTTGCGTGTGGACGCTCAGCGAGACTTCCGGCGACAGCCTGCACGACGTACACGGCCAGGATCGCTGAACGCGATATTGAATTGGGGCAGCCTCTGCACTATGCTGGCCCGGATGGGTGAGGACCGGTCGGCGAAGCCGACCAAAAGCACCGCTTTTGGAGGTCCGAACGCCGCCAGGCTGTGCTTGGCGGCCGGAAGGGATTTTTCAGAGAATACAAAGCGGAGACTGATCATGCGCCTCTCTTTACTGACCGGATTGTTGCTCGCCGCCTTCGCAGGCAATACCTTCGCCGCCGACAGGGTCGGTAATTTCGGCCTCATCGACGCAGACGGCGATTTCCACCAGTTGTCGAAATATGCGTATCTGAACGCGCTGGTAATCGTCAGCCAGGCCAATGGCTGCGAAATCAACTACGACCAGAATCACAAGTACAGATTGCTGGAAACCACCTGGAAGGACGAGGGCGTGGAATTCCTCATGCTCAATGCTTCCGATGACCGCGTGGCAGTTGCCGCCGAGGCCGAATTGTTCGACTACCGGTGGCCCGTCATGATCGATGACACGCAACTCGTCGCCGGTTCTCTCGGAATCGGGAAGGCCGGTGAAATCGTCGTGCTCGATCCGTCCCGGCAGGAGATACTCTATCGCGGGCCGCTGGATCGGCCGGAATCCGATGACGCCCCAGCCAGCACCCATATCAAGGATGCGCTCTGGCAAGCCACCACCGGCGAGACCCGCGCGGCGGAAACGGTAGTCGTTGACGCGCCTGGCTGCGAGATTGATTTCGAGACCAGGGATCATCTCGCCGGAAATGCTCCCGACTATGCCGCCGACGTCGCTCCCATCCTGCGCGAACGATGCGCCAACTGCCACCGTCAGGGCGGAATCGCGCCTTTCGCCATGGACAGCCACCAGATGGTCCGCGGATGGTCGCCGATGATTCGCGAAACCCTGATGACAAAGCGCATGCCTCCGGCCCAGGTCGATCCGCATTACAATGAATTTTCCAATGCCCGTTATGTCTCGACGGAAGAATTGCAGACTCTGGTGCATTGGATCGATGCCGGCGCGCCACGCGGCGACAGCCCCGAAGACCCGTTGACCGGCCTCGAGTTCCACGAAGGCTGGCAACTCGGCGAACCTGACTACATCGTCTATTCAGAGAGATTCACCGTGCCGGCGACCGGAGTGGTGGACTACCGCTTTCCCGTCGTGGACCTGCCTTTCGAGGAAGACAAATGGGTGAAGGCGGTGCAGTTCATTCCCGGTGAGCGGTCGGTTGTGCATCATATGATCGCGCGCGTGGTCGAACCCGATTACGACCGCAACGCAGGCCCGGACCAGCAAGGCGAAACGCGTTTCCTCGAAGGCTTCGCGCCCGGCAAGGACGACGCCACGGTCTTTCCCGAAGGCACCGGGGTATATATTCCCAAGGGCTACAAGATCGAGATCTCCGAGCATTACACGACGATGGGCCGCGAGGTCACCGATCAGACCGCTATCGGCCTGTATTTCGCGGAAGAGACGCCGGATCACGAATTTCGCACTTATTCCCTCTCCCATGGTGGCCGGAGTATCGTCATTCCCGCGGGCGCCAGGGATCACCGCATGTACGCCAGCCACGTTTTCGAGAAGGAAGTGATGATGCATGCCTTCCGCCCGCATATGCATACGCGCGGCAAGAACATGCGCTTCAAGGTGATCTATCCCGACCAGAGTTCGGAAGTATTGCTCAACGTGCCGAATTACAATTTCAACTGGCAGCCGACCTACCGGCTGATCGAGCCCAAGTTGCTGCCGGCGGGTTCGCGGGTTGTTATCGACGGCGCGTTCGATAATTCAGAAATGAATCCCGGCGCGGCCGATCCGACCGTGCCTGCGCTCGGCGGCCTGCAAACCTGGGAAGAGATGTTCATCGGTTATTTCACCTTCCATAACACCCAGGAAATTTGATCGACGATAGCTGATCAGGACGAAGGGGCCAGGGTGGAAATTACCCTGGCCCCTTTTTAACAGGAGAAAAACTTGCGTATAAGCGATTGCAACAACCCGGCGGACTTTCGCAAGCTGGCGCAGAAGCGGCTGCCGGCGCCCCTTTTCCATTACATCGACGGCGGCGCCGATGACGAAATCACCTTGCGCCGCAATACGAGCGCCTTCGACAAGGTCAGGCTGATTCCCGACGCGCTTGCGGATCTCTCTACACTCGATTTGTCGGTCAACGTGCTGGGGCAGGATATCGACTGGCCGGTATTCTGTTCACCCACGGCGATGTCGCGGTTGTTTCATCATCACGGCGAAAACGCGGTGTGCCGCTCCGCCTACCGCCATAGCACCATGTACAGCCTGTCGACGATTTCCACCACGAGCATCGAGGAAATCGGCGCGCAAACGCCCGGCCCCAAATGTTTCCAGCTATACATTCACAAGGACCGGGGGATGAGTTGGGAATTCATCGACCGTTGCAAGGAGGCGAATTTCGCAGCCATCTGCCTGACCGTTGACACACTCGTGGCCGGAAACAGGGAGCGCGACCTGCATACGGGAATGACTACCCCGCCCCGATTCACCCTGGCGAGCATGCTCAGCTTTTTCATGCATCCTCATTGGAGCCTGAACTATCTGACTTCGAGGAAATTCGAACTCGCCAACGTTTCATCAAATATCGACGAAGGAACGAAAAAACTCATATCGGTCATCGACTACATAAACAGCCAGTTCGACCGTTCGATCACTTGGAAGGACGCCGAAGAGGCCATTCGGCGCTGGGGCGGACCGTTCGCGATCAAGGGCGTAATGTCGGTGGACGACGCCCGCCGCGCGGTGGATATCGGCGCCAGCGCAATCATGATTTCCAATCACGGCGGCCGCCAACTCGACGGAACGACGGCGCCGTTCGATCAACTCGGACCCATCGTCGACGCCGTGGGCGATCGTATCGAGGTCATTCTCGACGGGGGAGTGCGCCGCGGCACGCACGTTCTGAAGGCGCTGGCCATGGGCGCCAAGGCCTGCATGATTGGTCGAGGTTATCTGTACGCGCTCGCCGCCGGCGGCGAGCCCGCGGTCGACCGCGCCCTGACCAAACTGCGGGAAGAAATCGAGCGAGACATGATCCTGATGGGCTGCAATTCCATCAAACGGCTCAATCGCTCGCGACTGCATTTCGACTGATCGCGGGTTATTTCCTTACCCAGTTGCCGTTTTCATCCTGCACATAATGTCCAGGGCGTGTCGCTTGCACGGCCCGTTCCCAGGCTAGGGCCGCGACTTGTTGGACGTCGATGCCGTTGTCGCGGGCGATCTGTTGGTAGCGACGTTGCCGCTCTTCGTTGACTTCGCTCAGCAGTTCGCGGACTTCGGCGGCGGCAGTGCCGGCCACGAGACCGACATAGCCGTCGCGCTGTTCCCCCACCAATCCCTGATCCTTCGCCTCCTGCAAACTTATAGCCCAGGCCGGTCCGGCCAGTATCAGTCCGAGCAATGCAATCGTGGTCCACGCGGTGAATTTTCTCATGAGCCTCTCCTAGAACAGACCGCTGTCTTCGCTGAACAAGGCATCGAGTTCCTCTTCCACCTGTACCCGGATTTCGTGTTCGATGCGCACGTTGAGATTGATGGTGATCGGTTCCGTCGGCACGGCGACCTGCACGGTGGGCGTACAGCCCGCCAGGGCCAGCAGCAACGGTAATGTCCGCATCAGGTTCATGTCATGTTTTCCTTGTGATCCACCGTTTTCGGACCGGTCTGTTCAGTACTTGTCGGCATTGTCGCAGGATTGCATTAACCGCTGCTGAACACGATTGACCCGGCCGCTACATGGTGACAGAATTTCGCGCCTCGACTTGGGGGGAATGATCGATGTTTGACCTGGATGCACTTCGCCGGGCACAGGACGTCGTTGTGCGGCACATGCCGCCGACGCCGCAGTACCGCTGGCCCGGACTATGCGGCCTTGCCGGCTGTGAAGTCTGGCTAAAACACGAAAATCACACGCCGATCGGCGCATTCAAGGTGCGCGGCGGACTCGTGCTGCTCGATGAATTACAGCGCGGACCCGGTCTGCCGCACAAGATCGTCACCGCGACGAGGGGCAATCACGGCCAGAGCATACCTTTTGCTGCATGCCGTCTCGGCGTTCCGGTCACGGTTTACGCGCCGAAAGGAAACAGCGTTGAAAAGAACGCGGCCATGACCGGCTGGGGCGCGGAATTGATCGAATTCGGCGGCGATTTCGAAGAGTCTCGGATTGAATCAGCGCGCGTCGCGGAGCAAGAAGGCGCGATGATCGTGCCGCCGTTTCATCACGCGCTCGTGCGCGGCGTGGCGACTTATGCTCTTGAGCTTTTCGAGGCGGTTGCCGGGCTCGATGCGGTTTACGTGCCCATCGGCATGGGATCCGGAGTTTGCGGAGTAATTCGCGTGCGGAATCTGCTTGGACTGAAAACCGAAGTCATCGGCGTGGTGGCCAAAAACGCCGCGGCGATGGCGCGCAGTCTGGAAGCGGGCAGGGTGGTGGCGACCGAATCCGCCAATACCCTGGCCGACGGCATGGCCTGCCGCGTTCCGATGGAGGAACCGCTCGAGATCGTGCGCAAGGGCGCGGCGCGGGTGGTTGAAGTGAGCGATGAAGAGATCGCCGAGGCCATGCGCATGTTGTATCGCAGCACCCACAATGTCGCCGAAGGCGCCGGCGCCGCCGCTTTCGCGGCGCTGATGCAGGAGCGGGAAAGGCAGGCCGGCCGCAAGATAGGGGTCATCCTGACGGGCGGCAACGTCGATGCCGGGGTTTTCCGTAAAGTACTTAGCGGTTGATACGGTTGGTGGCTTTGAACCGTCGAGCTAAGCGGAGTCGCAGAATCTGTTTGGGGATTCTGTAAGTTTGTATGTGCCGTCCATGGCGCGAGTATGTCGGCTTCGATTGGCCCCAGTCTCGACATCCTGTCGAGCCGTTCGGTCCTCAAGAAGCTTTGCTTCTTGTCGGCTGCGCCGACCGGGCCTCACCCTCGCACGCCCGCCGCACCCCGCCCAGCAGACGGCGACTCACATCGTACAGGCCCGTTTAGCGGTGGTTCCACCAGGCTAGGTCTGAGAAGGAACGCAGGTCCAGCTCGTGGGTCCATGCGGACCTGTGTTGCTGCGAGATGTGGAAATAGGTTTCCGCCATCTGTTCGGGAAGCAGCAAACCGTCCTTGTCCAGCCCGCGTTTTTCGCGGAGCTCCCGGAATGCCTCTTCTCCCAGCATTTTGCCGAGAGTATCGGGCGCATCTACTGCGCCATCGACCAAAATGTGCGCAACGTGTATCCCCTTGGCGGCGTACTCGGCGTTCAGCGACTGGCAAAGCATGCGGCGTCCGCCCATTGCGGCGGCGTGAGAATGCTGCCCGGCATTGCCGCGGACCGCGGCCGTCGCGGAGGTGACAAGAAACGTGCCGCTGCCTCGTTGTTCCATCAGGGGAAGCAGTACTTTTGCCATGCGAAACAGGGCGAAGGTCGCCATTCGCCAGCCCAGCTCGAATGCCTTGTGGCTCGTGTCCTCCAGTGGGCGATTGCCGATCTGGGCGCCAAGGTTGAACAGGACTACCTCGATCGGGCCAATCTCGTTCTCGACCTTGCCGATGCGCTCCTCGACCGCATCTTCATGCACGGCGTTAAGCAAAAAGCCGGTTGCATCGCCTCCGTCCGCGCGGATCTCTGCGACGAGTTTCCGCAGCCCTTCTTCATCGGTGCGCCGGCACAACACCGCGTGGTAACCTTCCCTTGCGAACTTTTTCGCGACGCTGCCGCCGATGCCCGCTCCGGCGCCCATTACCAGACATACAGGTTTCATTCGTTTTCTCCCGCGACAACGATGCCTTGCTCCACAAGTCGCCGCCGCTCCTGTTCAGAATATCCAAGCCGCGCAAGTATATCGATCGAATGTTCACCGAGCTTCGGCGCCGGCCCGCTGGCCGCGCTCGGCGTCCTGCTGAATCGCGCCGCCGGTCGCGCCTGACGGACTTCACCGAACCCCTCATACTCGGTTCTGGCAATCGAATCACTCGCGACGATTTGCTCGTTGTCCAGCAATTCCGTACGTCTGAGCAAAGGCGCATTGGGTACATCGTTTTCGTTCAGACGCGCCAGAATCTCCTTGCTCGGCCACTTGGAGATTTCCTCGCGAGTAATCTCCTTTCGAATCTGTACATTCCGCCCTCTGGCGCGCGCTGTTGAGAATCGTTCGTCGTCCACGAGATCTTCCCGGTCGATCGCCCGGCACATGCCGACCCATTCCTTGTCGGATATCACGCCTGCCGTTATGTATCCGTCCCGGGTCGCGTATATCAGATCCATCGATCCCGACCTTTCCGCCGGATCGTACTCGGCATTCGCGTAGGTCAATCCGCCCATGCCCTCGGGCCAGAAGAAGGCGAGCATGGCGTCCAGCATGGACAGCTTGATGTGCTGCCCTTCACCGGATCTTTCCCTGTGAAACAGAGCGCTCGAGACCGCCTGGGCCACGGTCAGCGAGGCAACCTTGTCCGCGATGATGACCCTGAACATCTCGGGTTCCCGCGTCAGGCGGTTCGCCTGAATGTCCGTCGCGCCGGAAAGGGCTTGTATCACGGGATCATAGACGCGTTGTTCGCTATACGGTCCGGTTTCGCCGAAACCGCTGATCGAGACGTAAATGATACGTTCGTTGCAGGCACGGACCGCTTCTTCACCGAATCCCATGCGTTCCATGGCGCCGGGGCGAAAATTCTGCAGCAATACGTCGGCCTTCTCGATAAGTTGCCAGAGTACCTTCTTGCCGGCCTCTTTCTTGAGATCCACGGCAATCGATTCCTTGCCGCGATTACACGAGAAAAAGGCAGGCGGAAGTCCGTTCAGCGGCGGCCCCAGGTATCGCAACTGTTCGCCTCCCGGCGGCTCGACCTTGATGACTTCAGCGCCCTGGTCGGCCAGCATGGCCGCCGCCACGGGGCCGGAAACCATGCTTGTGAGATCGAGGACTTGCATGCCTGCCAGCGGTCCCATTATTCATCCTCCCGCGGATTTGGAGTAGTTGATGGCATAGGCCTTCCGGTAGGCCTCACGTTGTTCGATCGAGTCTTTATACATCAGGAGCGAGTCCTGCAGGTCGAAGCCGTACCGCGCCGCCCAGTCGAGACAGGACATCAGGATGATATCGGCCAGGCCAAGCCGGCCGCCCACGACAAAGTCGCGGCTCTCCAGATGAGACGCGATCAGCGAGAGGTGCCTCTCGGCATACGTTCTGGCGGATGCGACCGCTTGCGGGGCTTCTCCGAATATCTCGCTGAGAGCGTCGTGCCGGCGCCCCAAAGTTGGATTGTCGATGATTCTTTCATTGCCGGTTCAATTGTTCTTCGAGCACTCGGGTAATCTCCCGGCCCGCGCGCAGGCTGCGCAACAGTTCGGGAATATTATCGGAAATGTTCACGTTCAGGTTAATCGGCTGACCCGGGTTCACTGTGGGGTTGGTTCCGGTGATCTCCGTTTGCAGGAGCAATTCGCCGGATTCATCGAGCCGTACATAGCTGTTCAAAGTCTCGAAGCGGTAGTCGGACAGCAGTTCGTTGACGGTCTGCATGCGCGGGTCACTCGCGGGCTGCCGTGGCGCATATCGAATCGAACCGCCAGGCTGCAGCGCTCCGATCAAGCCGTCTTCAATGCGTATGCCATCGGACTCGATGCGCACCGGCAGATAGCCGCTGACCCGGCCGGTAACGGCCAGTTCGTCGTAATCGGCCAGACCGGTTACCAGGGCGAGGTCCACATCGCTGAGTACCAGGTTTACCGCCACCGGCGGCTGTAAATTCTCCAACTGGCCTCGGTCGAGGCGCAGGGAAGGCAGGCTGACCGTTCCGCCGAGCAAGGCGGCCTGTAGCCGGTGGATCTCCAGCACGCCGCTTGCGCTGTCGAAGTCGTAATTCCAACGCAGGTCCTCCAGCGGCAGACCTGAATCGACCCGGGCCAGGCTCGCTTCGAGCGGCGCCGCATTGCGCAGGGCAAATTCCGGGGTGAGTTCGATTTCCAGAACGGTATCGAGATCGAAAAAGGCGGTTTCCGCGAAATATCCACTCAGGTCTTCAAGCCGGAACAGGATGCCACCCTCGAATCCCTCGCCGTTAAACCTGAAGCTGCCTGTCCCGGAGATGGCGCCTGCCACCAGATCGCCCCGGAGCGGTTCAGTCGAGAACAGTTCGAGCGGGAGCAATGACGAAATGGGGTTTTCGCCGCTCAAGCGGAATTCGGGGACATCGATATCGGCGAAACCCGTGCCGTCGTCAAATACGCTTCCTTCGAATTCGGCTTGCAGGCCCCCGGGTCCGTCCAGCACGGCATTGATGCTGTCCGCTCCGGTGCTGACCATTTGCAGCGAAAGTGGCCATGGGGATTCGATGTCCAGTTCGACTCGCAATGGAGCTGTGAATGCGCGCAAACTGCCATGGAATTCGCTTCCACCCGCAGCCAGGCGCAATTCGGCGACCTCCAACTCTCTCACCGGTAATTCATGCAAGGTCTGCAATACAATGGCGGCATCCGGCACGGGCTCCCCGCCGCCCGTCTCGCGCTTGGGAATCGTCAGGTGCAGAAGATCGACTTCGATCTTTTCAAGCCGGGGCAAGGCGAAATCGGCGCTGATTCCGGAAACGTCCAGCGTCAGCCCTTCGCGCGCCAGCGTCAATCCCGCAAGATCGAGCCCATCGAGGCGCAGTTCGAGTCGGTCGAACCGACGCAATTCGAAATCGAAGTTTTCGAGGTATTTGGCGGCTGCCCAATGGGCTATGGGCGTGGCGTAAAGCCGGAGCAAGGCGACCGCCGCAAGCAGAAGCAACAGCAGGATGAGCAGCCGTTTGCCGGCTTTTGTCATTTTGGCCTATGCCCCGCCGAGCGAACCCCCACCAGATTCACTACGTGAATCTGACTCCCCCGGAGGGGGGGTATGACGCGCCGCGCATGCGCTGATCGCTCCAGAGGGGCTGAAAACAGTTCGCTTACATCGGCGCGGACATGATCATGTTGTGCTCCATGTCCATCGCCGAACGGCTGCGATTGCGTTCGGACTGCATCAATTCGCCGACCGCCGGGCCTCCCTGGTTGTAGATGCCGCCGCGCAGGGCGAACAGCAGGTAATTCATGCTGTCTGCCAGATTCTCCGTCTTGTTGGTGAAATCCGCGGTCAAGGCTTCGATCAATTCTGCCCGGTTGTCGAGATTGGGATACGCCATGATGTCTGTAACCATGGTCTCGAGCACATTGAGATTGTCGAGGATAACTGCCGCTTCCGCGGACTGACTGTAAAGATTGGGCGCGATTGCCGGCGCCATGGGCAATTCGACCGGCGCCGGAAACATGGTCATGCCGCCGGCGGAACCCATCTTGTTCCAGTAGCGCTCGGTGACCGTGGCGACGCCGCCGCTGACGTTGCTGTCAACGGATTCGAGCACGACTGCTTCAAGCGCGGCGAGTTGCAGCCACTGGTTCGACCAGAGAAATCCGCGCAGCAGGGGAAATCCGGTCTGCAGCGCGCCTGCCTGGGGATGCGTAAGCAGGAGGCTCACATTTTTCGGCGTAGTCGATACCGAATGCATGTCGTCGGTCATGTACTCCGTGACCGCATCCCGTACCGCGGCCTGCTTGTCGCCGACTGAATCGTCCACGTAGATGGCGAGCAGGTCGCTCTCGAAACGGCGGCCGCGTTCGATGATTTCGGCCGTATGGCGGCCGATTGACGTGCTGTTCTGGTACGCAACAGCGGCCTCGGCAGGGTCATGTTCCTGCCGCAATTGGTCGATCAAGGCGACGCGGACTTCGGTTTCACGCTCTCCATGGGGATTTTCCATGTCCATGGTCATGGCCACTTCTCCGGCGTCGTGACCGCCCATGGCCATCATTTCCCGCATGGTCATATTGGCCATCATTTCCAGGTGCATAGCGAGTTCCATGCGTGCATCCATGGTTTCCGGGTCGGCATTGATTTCCACGATGGCGTCGAGCGCCGCGGCCTGGGTCACGTCGAAGGCGTTGAACAGGTCTGCCAGTTCAGGATAGGCGTCGCGGATGGTTTCGTCAGACTGGGCCCAGACGGCGCCGGCCGCCCCGAGCGACAGGACCAGGGCAATCGCCCGGCCGAAGTTTCGTGTTGTGGACAACCAGGAAATTCTCTTGAAGCTCATGCTTGATTCCCCATGGAATTGGTCTTTGAGCGAATGTGCGCAAACGCCGTGAATTATAAACGCATACCGGTTATCAGGCCATGTCCTAGCGCTGGAACAGGTAGGAAAACTTGACGAAAAACTGGTCGCCGTCCCGGCGCAGATCGGTTGTGCTGACCAGTTCACGTTCGCCTTCGAAATCCACGATTTCGAAATTGCTGCTGTTGGAGTTGTAGCCGACGTAAAACGCCGACCAGGGATTGATCACGTAACGCAGCAGCACGTCGAAGTTGAGATTGCGCTCGTCTTCCAGTCTTGTCAGCGGCCCGCCCGTGGTTTCTTCGTACTGGGTGATGAAACGCAGCGACCATTCGCGGGTGAACTGGTAGTTCCAGTTGCTGCGGACGATCTCGTTGCTGAAGATGCGGGCCCCCGCGGAATTCTGCACTTCCGTGTAAAGGTAAGTGTTATTGACCCGCAACCGGTCCGTGGGGCGCCACAGCGCGTCCGCCGTCACCCGGGCGTGGTCGGCCACGTAGGGCAGCGTGCCGACGTTCGGCACCAGGTTCAGCGTCGTGCCCGCGCGGTAGCCGAACCCGAATTCGAGCGTGTTCAGCGAGTTGTTCTGGAGTTGCACCTGCCAATCGTCGTAGTCGTGATTCTGCGCGACCATGACGCCGGAATAATCGCCGGGCCGCAGCACTTCGTTATAGCCGGTCCAGCTCAAGTTCAGCGAGGTCGTGTCGGTGGCAAAGTTGAACATGGGTCCGTTCTGGTGGAAAACCTTGGCGCCTTCCCAATCTTCGAGATAGACGCCGAACCAGGCTCCACCCATCCGGTTAAGCGGAATGTCTTCCGGAAAATGCGTATAGGCGATGCGCTGGTGCAGGCCCGAAATATCGGGCCTGAAAAAACGGTTCATGAAGCCGAGGTCGGTGCGGAAACCCGGGCTGGATTCGATGAAATGCGTATGTGTATTCCAGTTGCGGCCGACGTGATTGAGCTGGATGTTGCGCTGCACGCCGGTATAGTTTTCGTCGTCGGTGGCATAGGGGTCGGTGTCGGAACCGACCAACTGGAACTGGCTGATCCAGTTCTCGGTCAACTTGACGCGTCCGTCGATACTGGCGACGCGATTGTAGCCGTCCGCCAGTTCGCGGTCGCTGACGAGGAAGCCGTAGCGGTCCTGTTCGCCGACGTCGAGGAATCCGCGCAATATCGCGATATTCGCTTTTTCGCCGTTGAGCGGATCGGTTTCGACGCGATTCTGGCCTGGCGCGGCGTCATTGATGACGATGCTGCCGAAACCGAAATTCCCGGAACGGCCGGTAAAGCGCAGACCGCCTTCAGGGTCGACGATGCGGCGGGTGAAGACCAGGGTCGAGTCGGTGGCGAAGAAGTCCGCGTTTTCGACGAAGAACGGCCGCCGCTCGGGAAATTGCACTTCGAAACGCTCATTCACCGTAACCTGGGGTTCGTCCGACTCGACCTGGCTGAAATCGGGATTCAAGGTAAAGTCAAGCACCATGCTGTCGTTGAACACGAACTTGGCGTCGACGCCGAGATCCTGCTCGCTGCTGGCGCTGAATCCCGGTCCCCCTGGAAGGCTCATGTTCAAAGTGTCTGCTTCCCGCGCGAACAGGAAGGGGATGATCTGGTAGTTGTTGCCGGGCGACACGTCGCGGATGCCATTAAGCAGGGCGGTCTGGTTCAGGCGGCCCTCGATATCGATGGTATACGCGGGCCAGAAAGACTGCTCGCTCAATCGTGGAATAATGCGCGCGAACTGCACTCGCCAGGTCTGTTCGTCGGCGTCGGGAAAGCGCAGGCTGCGCAAGGGTATGTCCATCTTGACCATGTAACCGTTATCGGTGAGCCGGCCCTCGCTGTCCCAGACGGCTTCCAGGGTGGTGTCGAATCCGCCCCTGCGCGAGGAGCCTTCGGTCCAGCGGGCATCCCATTGAATGCCCAGCGGCGTCGAACGGAAAGTGAAAGCGGCGCGCTGGTCGTTGAAGGTGTCGACGGTAATTTCCACCGAATCGTCGCCGTCGATGTTTTCCCGGGAAGACATGTTGGCCCGGATGCTGTCGGGCTCGTTGTCGAAGGCCAGGAATATGACGTGCAACTCGGTGCGGTCATAACCGATGTAGACTTCAGTGCGCTGGCTGGCCGGTTCGCCGTCGTCCGGCTCTCGCTGGATGAAATCCTCGATTTTGGCCATGGACCTGGCCAGCGGCGTGGCGGGCTCCATGCCGGTAAAATCTTCCAGCGTCGGTACGCCGCCGATTTCCGGGATGATCAGATCGTATTGTGCGATTGCGGCCTGGCAGAAAGACAACAACAAACCGGCGCATGACAACTGCATCCGGCGGAAAAATTTTCTGGTCGAAATCATAGCCTCGAAACTCCGTTCCGATTTTGGGCAGCGCCAGGGGCGCAGGATCCTAGTGCAGGTGGCTCTGGTCGACGAAGCCATTCCCGTTGGGCATGACGATTGCCGTGAGCGTTTCGCTGTTTATGGATTGGTCCTCGCCGACGATGCCATTCAGAAACAGCACATAGGCTGTCACCTGGTATACCTCTTCGTCGGTAAGGGATTTGGGTATGTCAGCCGGCATTGCCCGGCGGATGAAGTCGAACAGGGTGCTGGCATGGGGCCAGTAACTGCCCACGGTTCGCAGCGGCGACTCTTCCGACTGCATGTCGCCGCCGGCTATGACGGTATTGCCGGATACGCCTTCGCCGTTGACGTTATGGCAGCGAAGGCAATTCAGTTCGTACACTTCTCGACCCTGGCGCGCAGTGCCCGCTCCGGGCGGCATGCCGCTGCCGTCAGGTGCGGCGATCAGATCCAAAGCGCTCAATTGCTCTTCGCTGATCGGCGTTCCCAGGCGAATCTGCGCTTCCTGGGAGCCGGCCGGCGCCATCCAGCCCATGAGCAGAAGCAGCGCCAGGATCCTGCCTGTCGCCGTGGCGGTTCTATACGTAGACATTGCTGATCGCTCCGGCGTCGTCCACGCCCCAACTCTGGATGCAATTGTTGTGGTAGAAGCTGATGGTGCCTCGCGCGGCCAGCACTTCGTCGCGAATCGGCTGCACATTGCCGGCGCTGTCGGTGGCGCGGCTTTGCAGCACTGCCGGACCGCCCGACCATTCCCAGGGAATCGTGAAGCGGGCCAGAGCCTTGTCCATGGGTTCCGATTGCATCATGGCGTCCGCCCAGGTGGCGCCGCCGTCGGCGCTGACTTCCACCCTGCGGATGGCGCCGCGGCCGGACCATGCCACGCCGGTGACCTGGTAAATTCCAGGCCGGGGCAGGCTCATCTGTCCCGAAGGCGATGTAATCAGCGACTTCACTCCCATCGGGAAAGTGAATTGCAGGCTGCTGCGATCGGGCATGGTGTCGGTATATTTGCTCGTTTCGTCCCGGAATTGCGCCGGCTCGCGCATCAGCTTCAATTGCGTAAGCCATTTGACGCTGATATTGCCTTCCCAGCCCGGGCAGAACAGGCGCACGGGATATCCCTGCCCCGGCTGGATCGGTTCGCCGTTCTGATAAAGCGCCACGAGTATGTCGTCGAGGGCCTTGTCGATGGGAACAGAGCGGCCCATGCTGGCTGCGTCGGCGCCCACGGCGGCAACCCAGCGCGCTTCCGGCAAGACGCCGGCCTCATCAAGCAGCACGGAAAGCGGGATTCCGGTCCATTCGGCGCAGGACAACAGTCCGTGCAGGCTCTGCGCGGTGCCGTCGGCGTTTCCGCCTCGAAGCAGGGCGCCGCTGTTGCCGGAACATTCGAGGAAATTAATCCTGCTGACCATCTGGTACTTGAGCAGATTTTCGTAGCTGAAGACCAGCGGCTGACGCACGAGACCGTTGATGACGAGCATGTGTTCCGCGGGATCGATGTCGGGAATCCCGGCGTGATGACGCTCGAAATGCAATGCGTTCGGCGTAATCGTGCCTTGCAGAAATTGCAAAGGGGAACGCGAGGAACCGCCGCCCGGATAGATCGGGTCGGGAGTGCCCGCCATGCGCTGAAAATTGCCGGCGAACCGCGAGGGCTCGCCATATGCGCTGGCGCTCGCTCCGGGCATGCGCGACCACTCGGGCACTTGCAGAACCGAGCCGGCGTCCTGGCCGAAGACGGCGCCGGCGCCGGCGGCGCCCAGTCCGGTCAGTCCGAGTTGCAGCAAATGCCGGCGATTAAGCAGGCCATTGCCGGCAACCTTTTCCCATTGCAGTTCCTTCATTAGCTCGCGCCTCGATCAATAATTCAGATACTGTTTCGCTTCGCGCACTGCCGGATGCGAGTCGTCCGTGCGAATCGCCAGGTAGGCGTGAAACTTCTCGCTTGCCATGTCCTTATCGTTCATGGCGGCGTATGCGCGCGCGGCGCCGATCAGCGACAACGGCCGGTTCGGCATGCGCAGCAGCGATTGCTCGAATCGCTCGGCGGCGTCCTTCGGCTGGCCAAGGGCAAGCAGTACCTCACCGGTCAGTTCGTGGATCGGCTTGAGCGGCTCGGCGGCGCCCCTCGGCGGAAGTTGGGCCTCTTTCAGCGCCACCGCTTGATTCAGCAGTTCGATTGCCTTTTCCTGTTGCGGAAGACCGTCGGTGGTGAGACCTTCGTTGAGTTGCTGCTGGGCGTGCTTGGCCATGGTCAGGGCCGCCACTTCGGCATGCATGACCTGCAGATTGGCGTTATTGGGCTGATCCGAGGCTCTGTTCCCGAGCATTTCCGCAACTCGTTCGGCCAGTGCGAGTTCGCCGAGGTGAGCGGCGCTCAAACCGAGAGCGAGCAACTGGGAATCCGAAAGATCGTCGCCCGGTTCGCCCAGTTCCCATTGCTCGGTTTCGATGATGTGGCGCGCCTGCATGGTTTTCAGGGTGCCGATCGAGCGCGTGTCTTCAGCATTCTCCTTCAGAGTCTGCTCGGCGCGTTCGAGCCATAGCTTCGAACGGTCCCAGTCGCCAAGTTGCAGGTCGCCGTATTGGCCCCAGTCGGAGGAATGGTTCTGGTCACCGACTTCATCACCCTGCTTCCACAGGTCGCGCGCGGCCTGGAAGGCCGAATCGTTCCACATCGCGACGCGTTCCCACATGCCATGCTGGATGAAGATATGGGTCGGCATGTGACGGGCATGGGAGACCGCGGGGGCGATGTCCGCATACTTGAGCGCGGCTTCGAGCGCGAGCGGGGCGTGCAGCGGGTCGTCGAAGGAATGGATCACGTAGTGCGCCGCGCCGGGATGATTGTCGTTGTCCTTGAACAACTCCAGCGCCAGCGAACCCGCGCGCATGTTGATATTCTCGCGCATGTCGCCGGAAGCGGTGGCGCCGGACAACATGGAAACCGTATAGAAGGCTTTCACTTCGTCATCGTCAGGGTACTTTTCGTACAGGTCGGCCATCGCCTGCATCCAGGCGAGTCGGCGTTCGGGCATGCCGCCGGGCGCCAGGGCGTAGGCCTCCGCGGCCTTCAGGAAGCCCTTCTCGCGTTCGGTCGGCGCCTTGGCGAGCCGCTCTTCGCTGGTCGCGCCCAGCTTCATCAGCGCCTGGCCGGGCCGTTCGTTCACCGGGCCGAAAAAGGGATGCTGGTAGGTGAAGGTTTCGCCCCAGTAGGCCAGTGCGAAATCGGGGTCGATCTCCTGTGCCTTCTGGAAGGCCTCGCGCGCCTGGGTTCTCCCGAAGCTGTGGAGGAATCCCACGCCCTGGATGAAATATTCCTGGGCTTCGGGCGAAGCGGAACTCGGGAAATCGTATGTGCCGATCCTGTCGAGATCGGCGGCATGGGCTGCCGGCAGCGCAAGCGCCGCGGCAACCAAGGAAACTCGAAGAAGCAATGATCTGGGCATGAGCGGTCCCCTGAATATATTTTGGCGAATTCAACAGACAAGACTGCCAATTGATTGGAGTTAATGCAATCAGATAAGTGCGACTTAATGTCACAGTGGGGGACGGCGACTCACACAGTGCTGGCTTCGCGGCGCAGTCGGGCGTAGGCAATGGAATTGAGTTCGCCTGCACCTTGCTTGAACACGATGTGGTCCAGCAACTCCACCAGCGAGTCCTCGAAATCGTCGGCGTCGAGGTACGCGCTGGCGCAGCCGCGTTCCGGGTCGAGCGCCTCGGCCTTCAGGTCCAGACGATGGTCCTCGGTGATGACGATCACGGGTGTCGGCCGGCGCAGGGGGCTGCGCCGCTCGTCGCGCCGCAATCCGAACAGCAATTGCTCCGCCGGCCGGCGGTGGCTGTTCCAGCCAGTGATCAGGCAGGCGAGTCGATTGGTGAGCAGACCCAGGAAGCGGTCGTATTGGCGGATCGCCTCGCGGGCGTGGGTTTCGTTATAGGTGTTGATGGTCGCGTAACGTCCGGTTTCGCCGATCAGCCGCGCCCAGCGATCCACCATCCGGTTATCGAGGTCGTGCAGCAGGATTACGGGTTTCAGAGTCAAATCACTGTCCCTGCCGCTTTCAATCGGAGCGGAAGTCGAAGTTTTCGTCGAGCGGCGCGCGCGTGGTCCTGGTGGCGTTGGCCGGCGCCGCGGAATCCTCGTAGCCGAAACTGATACCGAACAGAATCTTCGTTCCGTCCGTTACATCGAAGGCTTCCCGGACCAGGTCCGGGTAGTTGCGCATGGTTCCCATCGGGCAACTGTGCAGGCCGAAGGCAACCATGGTCAACATCAGCGTCTGGGCGAACATGCCGACATCTACCGCCACGGTGGTGCCGAATTCCGGATTCATGCCGATGAAGGCGATGTGAGGCGCGTCGAAGAACTCAAAATTGCGCAACACCGCGCGCATACGGCCTTCGCGGTCGTGCCGGCCGACGCCCATCTGCGAATACAGCGCCACCGCGCATTCCACCTGGCGCACGCGATGCTCATCGCGGAAATCGCCGCGGTACTCGTAATCCGGATTCGGCGGCACGCTGTTGGCGGTGTTGTCGTACATCTGCTGCCGCAGCCGGTCTTTCAGGGCGCCCGAGGCGACGTAGACTTTCCAGGGCTGCACATTGCAATTGGAGGGCGCCTGCCGGGCGATGTCGAACATCCGCCGCATGGTTTCGGGCGGCACTTCGCGGTCGAGAAAACCGCGCACCGAACGCCTGGCGGCGATCGCCTCGAGCAGGCTCATGTCGGGGTCGAGCGCCTGTACGGCTTCGTCGAGTTCCTTGATCATCTCGTTCATGGTTATCCGGTTCAACTGAGTATGCGGCCGCCGTCCACATCGACGGTCGTGCCGGTGACAAAACGGTTGTTCATGACGAACAGAATTCCTTCGGCCACTTCTGCAGGTGTGCCCGCGCGCTGGATCAAATGGGCGCCGGTCACCGCCTTGAGGCGTTCTTCCCTGGCGTCGCCCATCCAGTCGAACATCGCCGTGTCGATGGTGCCGGGAGATACGATATTGACGCGGATCGGCGCCATTTCAACCGCCAGGCATCGCGCCAGGTTTTCTACCGCGCCGCCGACGCAACTGAGCGCCGACTGCCCCGGTTTGATCTTGCGCGCGGGGGAGCCGCTGACCAGGGTGATCGTTCCGTCTTCGGCCAGAAAGGGCGCGCCGACCCGCACTGCTTTGGCGTATCCCCAGAGCTTGCCGTAAGCGGCCTTGAACTGTTCTCCGGTCTGTTCGAGGAAAGGCTTGAGCGTGCGCTCGCCGCCGATGGCGCAACAGACCAGATGATCGATGCGGCCGGCTTCACCGAACAGCGCTTCGAGCGCGTTCGTATCGTGAATGTCCGCTTCGCGCACTTCGAAGGCGCCGTCTGCCGCTGCGATGGCATTGTTGCGATGGGCTTCGCTGCGGCCCGCGGCCCAGACTTTCGCTCCCGCTGCCGCCGCGGCTTTCGCCGCCGCCAGGCCGATGCCGGCGGTGCCGCCGACGACGACCACGGTCTTTCCGTTCAGTTCGTTCATGTCGTCGATTTAGGCCTCTACTTTTTGGGCCAAGCATAGTAACACATGCCACCACCAGCTAATTTATGCCCCGGAGTTCCGCCGAGGCGAGGTTTGGGATATTCTCCCGATGGGTGCCGCTATGGAAGCGGCCAAGTTGAAACGTCGATTCAGGGAGGCATGGCCATGAGAGAGCAACTTGTTGAGTTAGAAGTAAATCTTGTCGATTACGACCACGACAATCCTAGAATAAAGAAGGCGTTAGAGAAGTATGGAGAGTTGAACGCGGAACGCATCGCCTTCGCACTTAAATCCGCGACTGAAAACGGTTCAGCTTCGTCGTATAACAATCTGCGAGATTCAATCCTGGCCAGCCGAGGGATCATGGCTCCAATCACCGTAGTCGCAAAAGATGGCAGATTTACTTGCATTGACGGTAATACTCGACTTGCGATTTACAAAGAACTATTGAAAACCGACGAGCGAAAGGGAGTAGACTGGTCGAAAATCAAGGCCACGGTGCTAAAGGAATATACGCAGTCAGATGTAGAGAAAATTAGAGTCTCTGCACATCTGGTTGGGCCGAGAGAGTGGCCAGCATACGAAAAGGCTAGATACCTGCACTACCTGCGCAATCAAGAGTTTATGGACTACGCCGAAATTATTGCCCTTTGCGGAGGCCGCAAATCGGATATCGAACGTCAGATTGATGCTTACCATGACATGAATGAGTTTTACCGGGATAAGGTAAAGGAAGATGCGGAATTTCAAATAGACCGATTCAGTGGATTTGTAGAGTTGCAAAAGTCCGGAATAAAGGAGGCAATCTTTGCTGCTGGAAATACATTGGACGATTTCGGTGATTGGATACGATACGGCAATATTTATCGATTGGCTGATGTTCGGCGATTACCCCGTGTGCTGGAGAATGAAGACGCGCGTCAAATCTTTGTCGCTGGCGGACCAAATTCAATCGAACGAGCTAGCAATCAGCTAGACCTGGAAGAGGCAAAGAGAAGTCCTGCTAGCAAGAAGACTACGCTTGAAACTGCAACCGTGCATCAGTTAGTTGATACACTTTTAAGGCGTATCCCAGACCTCCCATACTCGGAAATCCGTGCTCTAAGGAAGAAGGAACATAGCGATTCCGCAGAGCAGATAAGGGCGCTAGAGGGCCTAGCCGAGCAATTAAGAAGATTGCTTGACGACATAGCTGACTGAAGATGTCAGAAAGCAACGAACATCGTCAGCTCGTAGTTGACACTGCATCCGCCATAGAGCATCGGTTTCCTGAATTGTCTCTGCTGAAAGATATTCAAGAAAGGCCGGGCGACCCGGTGCCTCCGATAATCAATGGCCACAGGCCTGACATTTATGGGACCTATTTTGGTCAGCATTCGCCGGTAACCCATCTAATTGCTGAGGCAAAGACTCTCGGCGATATTGATCGATCTCGTACGGGAAGCCAGATTGCCAGCTATATAGATTACTTGGAACAAATTGAACGTGGACTGTTTTTGCTGGCCGTGAATGGTTCTGGAGCCGGCATTGCAAAGTCAACTCTACGATTTGCACATGTCTCAAGTCAAATACAGCTTACTCGCCTGGTTGTATTTGACACAATGGACCTGTGGTACTTCGACAGCGGAAGCGGAAGATGGCATTTAGGCTGAGAAAAGCTCCGCGGCTGACTGGCAAACATGATGCCTATCCGTATCAACTTGACGCATTGCTTGCGATAAAGGAACTATCATATGCTGCTATTTTCCACGAGCAAGGACTAGGTAAAACGAAAATAGCAATAGATCTACTGTTATATTGGTTGGGCAATGACATTGTCGATACAGTGTTCGTAGTGACAAAGAAGACCCTTGTTCAAAATTGGTGTGATGAGATTGCAAATCATTCTTTTGTTACTCCTAGAGTGCTATCGGGCAATCGCAGAAGCAATAGTGTTGCGCTTAACTCGCCAGTTTTAATTTACGTCCTAAACTACGAGGTTATATCGACAAATTACGACCTGATTGAGCATTTCCTCGCTACTTGCAGGGTTGGGGCAATTCTGGACGAAAGCCAAAAGATAAAGAATCCTGAATCAAAGCTTACCCAGTGCTTTCTAACACTTTCGGAAAAGTTCGAAAGAAGAATTATTGCTACCGGAACACCTGCCGCAAATAGACCATATGACATCTGGTCACAAATTCGATTCTTGGATAGCGGCGAGAGCTTGGGTGACAATTTTGATCTATTTAGGGCCGAATTAGATTTGCCAGAATATGACCGGACTGTCGACGAATTTGCCAATCAGTTGGTTGGTGTTATGAGTCGAATTAGGTCCTTTACTGTGCGTGAAACAAAAGAAACGGCAGGAATTGAACTCCCGGAAAAAGTGATAAAAACTGTATTCGTTAATCTAGCCGATAACCAAAGAGACATATATACCGCATATCGTGATCAGTTGGCCTATGAATTGCGGACAGAGGAAGGGGTTGTTTTGGACGACGCAGAAGCGATCTTAAAGCGGTTGCTTAGGTTAGTTCAATGTGCTTCTAATCCCGCACTCGTAGATGAAGGGTACATGGGAAGGCCAGGGAAATTCCATGCGCTTACTGAACTGTTAGATGAAATTGACGTTTCATCTCATAAGGTAATTGTTTGGACAAGCTTTGTCGAAAACACAATATGGCTACAGTCTCAGACGATAGAATTTCAACCAGAAGTCGTTCATGGATCTCTATCAGTTGCAGAAAGAAACAAGTCTATTGCGCGTTTCAAAAATGATAATGCTTGCAGGATGCTTATTGCAACCCCCGGAGCCGCTAAAGAGGGGCTAACACTTACAGTTGCCAATCATGTTGTGTTCTACGATCGAAGTTTTAGTTTGGACGATTATCTTCAGGCTCAGGATAGAATACATCGCATTTCGCAAAAGCGTCGTTGCTATGTGCATAATTTGATCGCTAGTAATACAATTGATGAATGGGTGGATGCACTTCTAAATGCAAAGCATCAAGCTGCGCAATTGGTCCAAGGTGATGTTTCGATTGAAGAGTTCAATAGTGAGTTCAATGCGGATCTCTCAGAGATACTGTCATCTGTATTGATGCCGCAAGACATCGAAGTATCAGAGAGGCAAGAAAGACAATAACTACAAGGAGTCAATAAAATGGCTACAATGAAGTTGCTGGGAAAGCAAATTCAGTATGAAGAAGACTTTGTAGAAGTCGAAAAGCTTCGGTTTTATACGGATAATCCAAGAGTGTTCTCCGTCGTGCGTGAAGTTAAGAATTTTGACAACCTCCCCGAAGAAAAACAGCAAGATGAAATATATAAAAAGTTGCTTAATGAGCCAAGCGTTAAGAACCTTGTGCCAGACATACGGCGGCATGAAGGATTGATCGATCCAATTGTAGTTTTAGTGAATACCTGGGAAGTAATTGAAGGCAACTCTCGGCTTGCCGCATATAGAAAACTATTAGATTCTAAGGCGGATGGAGACTGGGGATTAATTCACTGCCGGCTAATATCTCCCTTAAAGGACGATCAGCTTGCTGCATATCTTAGTCAAATTCATGTAAAAGGAAAGACTAAATGGACTCGATATGAAAAGTTCAATTTTGCGTACCAGAGATTTCATAAAAGCCAACAGAACGGGAAGAATAAGGGGGAGGCATATAGTGAGATTGCAGAGTTGTTTGGAGAAAGCGCTCAAACTATTAGGAATCGAGTTAAAGTAATTGAGCTTATGGAGAGTAGGGGTGACAATGTCCGATCACGTTTGAGTTACTACGAAGTTCTCGTTAAAAATTCACAAGCCTTTAAATTGATAGAGCAAGGCAAACTGACAAGATTGTTGGATGATATAAAAAAGTCGGATGAGCAGGAAAATGGGGATAGTTCTGGCAAAGAATTTACTGCCCAACAATTGCGTGATGCGTTGCCAAACTTATTAAGAAAAACTGATTCAGCTTTAAAGCAGTATGAGGCTGGAAAGATCCGATTTAGTGAGGCGGCAAGTAGAGCTGAAATTTCTGAGTCTAAACAGAAATTGGAAAGGGCGACGGCGTTTCTTGGAGACATATCACGAAAAGATTTGGAAAAATTGTCTATAAATGATTTCAATGCATTTGGTCAGTCATTTAGGAAGCTAAAGAGGGTGTATGAGCGTATATCAGGTATGATTGAGGATAGGAAGAGTAATTAGAGTAATGAAAAGGCGAAATATTCTGTTAATTGAACCAGGCTACTCAAACAAGTATCCTCCACTTGGCCTAATGAAACTGGCGTCCTACCACAAGAGTCGGGGGGACGCAGTTCGATTCATAAAGGGAGAGGACAAAGCAGCGCTGGAACAAGTCTGGGATCGGATTTATATTACAACTCTTTTTAGCTTTGAGTGGAAGCGAACAGCAAAGACAATTGATTTTGGTATTAGGGTTGCTGGAGGGCAGCAAGAAAGAGTTTTTGTGGGCGGAATCGCAGCTTCACTTATGCATGAAGATTTCGTCAATGAGCCAGGCTGGGCAGGTGTCCGTTTTATAGCTGGATTGCTGGACGGTCCTCCCGCAATATCTCTTCAATTGTCTAAAGAGGACGCCGATTTTGGAGCTGATGACTTGTCTGGTTTGCCTATCGAAAATCATGTTCCAGACTATGACATCTTGGAGGACATCAACTATGTCTATCCGGTCAATGACGCCTACTTTGGTTATGCGTCCCGAGGTTGCATTCGTAAATGCCGTTTTTGTGGGGTTCCTAAATTGGAGGGGGGGCAGAAGGAAATGCCACCCTTGTACAATCTTGTGGAGGGCATTGCCTCTAAACACGGGGAAAAGAAGGATCTTGTTTTGATGGATAATAATGTAACAGCGTCATCTCGATATAAGGAACTTATAGATGAGATCGTCGACCTAGGATTTGAAAGAGGAGCGGTATTGTCCCGCAATGGCAGGAGCGTGCAACGTCGCGTTGACTTTAATCAAGGAGTGGATGCCCGCATACTATGCAAATCAGAGATGTATCTGCGGGAAATGTCCAGAATCTGCATTAGTCCGTTACGTATCGCTTTCGATCACATAGGCGTGCGGAAGCCATACGAAACATCTGTGCGCATGGCCGCAGAAAACGGCATAACAAAATTGTCAAACTACATGTTGTACAACTTTATGGATTCCCCTGATGATCTGTTTGAGCGCATGAGGATGAATATTGCGCTGAACGAAGAATTGGGAATTCGAATTTGGTCTTTCCCAATGCGGTATCAGCCAGTTACGTTAAAGGACCGATCTCACGTTGGTGACAAATGGAATGCATATTTTCTTCGTTCCTTTCAAATCATATTGCAGGCCACTAGAGGTGTGGTTAGTGGCAGTACCGAATTTTTCCACCGAGCGTTTGGAGAGAACGCCAATTCATTCAGGCAACTTCTTAGCTATCCGCACGGCTTTATTTTTCACCGCAATTATTATGAGTACGAGGATGGTAAGCCTTTGCGTGAGGAATACGAGTCAATCAGAAGCCGGATGTCTGAAGATCAGGAAAACGAGCTACTAATGCAATTAGTGAGTATCGGCGGCTCTAAGCTTGATCGGCATAAGCGCTTTATTGCACTCCTAAATTCAAGTAGTGTCGATGCATTAGTTAGAGATGCGCTAAAATTCCATATCCTCGGCACAAAATCTGACGATGCTGTGGGAACCCTTCCAGTCCTCCAAAATGATGACGATATTCTTCCGACAGAGGAAGAAACTGTAGAAGATGCGGGTCTCTACGATACAGATTCAATGGAGAAAAGCTCTTCCAATCACCGCCACCACATTATTGCGACTACCGGATAGCTAGTGGACGAGGTAACTCAATATCTAGGTGCAAAGCTTGACTCAACAGTTTTGATTGGGCCAGATCTTCTAGACCTTATAACCAGTGGGATGTACGCCGACCCACTAATTCTATATCGAGAATACATTCAAAACGCAGCAGATGCGATCGAACTGCTGCCCAATCCTCAAGACGGTAGAATTGAAGTTGAGATCAACGCAAGTAGGAAAAGCATAGTGATTCGCGACAACGGCCCTGGACTTACATTTCAACAGGCAGTAGAAGCGCTGATTCCGATAGCTAAAAGCAGTAAAAATCGTGAGAGGAATCGTGGATTCCGGGGTATCGGTCGGATTTGTGGTCTCGCATTCGCAAATTCAATCGCCTTCCGGACTCGGACGACTACCGAAAGTGCTGTTTCACTTGTAGTTTGGGATGGTGAGTCGCTTCGCCGTTGTATTAGCCAGAACTTGTCTATAGCGGATACTGTTTCTCGATGTGTTGAAGTTAAGCAACTAGAATCTCTTGATGCTCCAGCAAATTATTTTGAGGTGGAAATAAGGGGAGTTTCACGACAAGCCGCGATTGCACTTAACTGTGTCACAGTGAGCGATTATGTTAGCGAAATTGGTCCCGTGCCGTTTCCGGAGGATTTTCCGTATCAGATTGAAGTGAAAAAATTCGTTGGCGAACATTCTAAGTTGTATGAAGTTCCCGTGAAACTATTTAGTAGAATTGGCGAATCCATCGCAAATGATGTGTCGATTGTCAGGCCACACTCAAATGTAACAATATCGCAATATGGCAAAGGCACCAATTTTGTCGAGATAGAAAAATTTCTTGTTCCCAAACAATCTGGTGAGGGACTTGCGGCCATTGGCTGGATAGCGCATACACATTATGAGGGTGCGTTACCCAAGTCGCTGGGCGTTCGGTGTTTACGGGCAAGAGTTGGTAATATGCAGATTGGTAGAGAATCCGCATTTGATCATCTGTTCTCCGAATCGCGATTTAATCGTTGGTGTATTGGTGAAGTACATATTCTCGACGCGGAAATCTTACCAAATGGAAATCGTGACTATTTTGAATTGAACGTGCACTTACGCAATTTTGAAAATCATCTTAGACATGTGTGTCGAAACATCGAGAGACGATGCAGAACTGCTTCGCGTTACCGCAGCCAGCAAAGGAAAATCCAATCGGTTGTTGAAGATGCGGAAGCAGTACTTTACCTTTCTTCTAGTGGTTTACTGCCAGACTTGGCAACTGCGCGCCTAATTTTGCAGCAAAGAGATACAATTGCGACCCTAAGCCAGAAAGATCTAATCGGAAACTCTATAACGCATCAAGATCAACTCGACTCACTAGTCAAAAAGCTGGACAGCATCCAGGAAGGATCAGATAACAAGCTTGCAACAATGCTGGAAGAAGATCAGAGGATCTACAAAAACATTTTTCTTGCGATCACAGAAACATCTTCATCTCTATCTAAAGCCAGAGAAACGATCATATCTATCATGGAGTTTAGAGAAAATCATAAGGATATGGCGTCCTAGCACGATGTCCAGTTGAACATTCTTGTATGCGCGACCCAAATGAAATCTGGTTCTAAGTGAATATCCGGCCCGGATTGAGGATTCCACGCGGGTCCAGGCTCTGTTTCAGATTGCGCATAAGTTCGATCTCGTTCCTGCTCCGGCTATAGGGCAGGAAGGGCCGTTTCATGATGCCGATGCCATGTTCGGCCGAGACCGAACCACGCAGTTCGCGGATCAGGCCGTAGATCACTTCGTCGAGTTGCAAGTGCAGGGCGCGGGTTTCCGGCCCGACGTTGATGACGATATGCAGATTGCCGTCGCCGATGTGGCCGAACAGGCCGAGGATGGCCTCGGGCCACTTTTCCCGCAGCCGGCGTTCGACTTCGTCGCCAAAATAGCCCATGTCGGCCACATTCAGGCTGACGTCATAGGTATGCAGATAACCGACTCCGGGGGCAATCTCGGCGGCGGCGTCGCGCACGGTCCACAATTTTTTGATCTTGCCGGGGCTGTCGGCAACCACGACTTCTTCGATCAGATCCTTGCGGCTGGCTTCGTCGAGCATGTCGAGGAACAACTCGCCGTCGGTGGCCTCGTCGGAGCCCATGCTTTCGGCCAGCACGTAGAAGGCGTGATTGTCTGGCAGTGGCACGCTGGCGTGGGGCACGTGGGCGTCCACCAGTTGATAAGTGTTCTGCCAGAGCACCTCGAAGGCGCTCAGATTGGCGCCGAGCCTGGCCTGGGCGTGCACCAGCAGGTCCGCGACCTGCCGAAACGTGCCCATGCCGCACATGGCGACCGCCTGGCTGGCGGGCCGGGGGAAAAGTTTCAGCACCGCCCGGGTAATGATTCCCAGGGTGCCTTCGCTGCCGATGAACAATTGCTTGATGTCGTAGCCGGTATTGTTCTTGCGCAACTTGTGCAGATTGTCGATGACGGTGCCGTCGGCAAGCACCGCTTCAAGGCCCACGACCAGATCGCGGGTCATGCCGTAACGGATCACCCGATTGCCGCCGGCATTGGTCGACAGATTGCCGCCGATGGTGCAACTGCCGCGAGCGCCAAGATCCAGCGGAAACAGCAGTCCTTCGGCGTCGGCCTGTTCCTGGATGATCTGCAGCGGTACGCCTGCTTCCACGGTCATCGTGCTGGTATAGGGGTCGAGTTCGACCACCTTGTTCATCCGTTCAAGGCTGAGGCAGATCTCGTTTTCCAGCGGCGCGGCGCCGGAGACGAGGCCGGTCATGCCGCCCTGGGGCGCTACCGGCTGACCCGCGGCATGGCACAGGGCAAGAATCGCGGAAACTTCCCCGGTGTTTGCGGGGCGCAGCAGCAGGGGCGGGCGGATGGCCCTGTCCTCCATCAGATCCTGGTAGTTCTTCGGCTCGATGTCGTCGCCGTCCCGGTATCCGGCGGGGCCGACGATCTCCCTGAGTCGCTCGAACAGGTCCGGGCGGGCGGAAACCGCTTGCGAAGTCATGATCGTGTCAGGTTCAATACGCGGACGCGCATGGTAGCACAACGCGGTTGTTTCAAGTCCCCGGGCGCCGTGATGCAAACGCTTCCTATCGTGAACGCAATTCTCACAATCATACGATCAATCGGAGTGGAAAGAATGAACAGCAATGCCCTGAAAACCATCATCGCGGCAATTCCGTTTGCCTTCGTTGCCGGCGTCCAGGCCCAGCAAACGGACAACGCCACCCATATCCCTTACTCGGAGATCATGACCGTCTTCGAAAATCTGGGCGAGACCATCGATCAGCAGATCCGGGTGGTCGATATCGGCGACGACCTCAACGTGGGGGTCGGCATTTTGCGCCGGGTGGGCGCCCGCACCGAGGGCGAGGAAGTCACCGCGATATTGCATCACAGGATAACCGAGGTGTACTACATTCTTTCCGGTTCCGGCATTCTGGTTACCGGCGGCGATGAAACTGATCCCGTCGAGTTTCCCGCCGATGTCACGGCGGTCCGCGAACTCATCGGGCCCAGCGGCAGACGCACCGTGACCAACGGTCAGGTACAGGCAGTCGCCGCGGGGGACATCGTCGTCATTCCCGCCGGTGTGCCCCACGGATTCCGCCATATCCAGGAACAGGTCACTTACCTCAGCATCCGCGTCGATCACGAGCAGGTGTTGCCGGCCGGATATGTGCATCCATCGCTGGATTGAGTCGAAGACACAGCAGGGAAATACTGTGCGCGGCGCCGGCTTCGATCACTCCCCCTCAGGGGGAGTCAAAGTCGCGAAGCGGCTTTGGTGGGGGACAACCAGGTCCAGTGCACAGCCGTATCAACCAGCTTGTCAGTCGGGCAATAGGCGGCTAATGTAGAAGATGCGAATTTTGGCCGTGCGTGGAGACAAAGCCATGATAAAGAGACTTTTTCCGCTACTGTCCGCAGTCGTTCCTGTCGCGTTCGCGAACTTCGCCATCGCCCAGGATGACTTCCCGCGCACTCGCTCCGGCAAACCGGATTTCAGCGGGAACTACGATATCTCGACCTTGACGCCATATCAGCGGCCCACCCGCTTCGGCGACCGCATGTATCTGAACGAGGAAGAGGTGCAGGCGCTGCGGGATCGGGAAATGGGAATCCGCCAGGCGGACTCCGTGCCGGGCGACCCGAATCGCGAGCCGCCGGAACAGGGAGGCTCGATCGGTTCCTACAATGACTTCTGGTTCGACCGGGGCGATGAACCTTTTGTCCTGAACGGACAATACAGAACGTCGATTCTGACCTACCCGGAGAACGGGCGTCTGCCGCCGCGTACGCCCGAGGGCCAGGCCAAGGTCGATGCGGCGCCGCGTTTCGCATGGGAAGATCTCGGCGGCGCCTGGTGGCTGGAGACCGGAGACCAGCCCTTCGACGGGCCCGAAACCCAGCAGATTCAGGTGCGCTGCATCTTTCATCCGGCATCGACGATTCCGATAACGCCCAGGGTATATAACAACCTGAAAACCATCGTGCAGGCCGACGATTACCTGATGCTGTACATCGAATGGATGCATTGGGCGCGCATAATCCGAATCGATGACCAGACTAATGAACAGAAGCGCAGACCCTCCGCGCTGGCGACTTTCGACGGGGAATCAATCGGCCGGTGGGAAGGCGACACGCTGGTCGTCGAGACTGCCAATTTCCTGGATCGGCCACACGTGCCCGCCGACCGCCGTGTGATCGAACGCTTCAGTCCGCTGGAAGGGGGAGGCCTGGTGTACGCCTTTACCGTGGAAGACGCCGACTATACGGACAGCTACAGCGGCGAAATGGTCTGGCCGAAGACGGATCAGATTCCATACGAGTACGCCTGCCACGAGGGCAACTACTCGATGGAAATGACCCTGAAGGGCGCCCGAGTCAAGGAAGTCGAGCACTACCTGCAAGCGGCAGCCGAAGACTGAGCAGGCGAATCCCGGAACGGAAAACTCGCCCGCGTGAAGCTTCTGCCACTCCCCCTCTGGGGGAGTCAAAGCCGCGAGGCGGCTTTGGTGGGGGCTTTCTCTTCAATTCGCCAAAGGATCGGGCCGCATCTGGAACTGATAGACCTTGCTCGTGGTTCCCGCGCCGGTTTCCATATGGAACGGTGCGCGGCTGCTGTAAGTCGCCCATAGCCCGCGGCCTTTCCATCCCGCGTCCGGATCGTCGATGCGGCCGTCCAGCCACTTGGTGTAAAACCCGAGTGGATAGGGCACCCGCAGGCGAACCCATTCGCCGTCGTTCATTACGAGCAGCGCGCCGGACTGATTTCCGGTGTTGATCGGCGTGTTCTCGCCGAGGCCGAAAGTGTCGAACTGGTCAACCCAGGTGTAATAGCTGCCTTCGGCGCTGCCCGGCAGATCGAGATTCTTGAATTGCGGCAGGGGCTCGGTATAGAAAGTCCAGCCTTCCGGGCAATGCTGCCCTGTCGCTTCCGGGCCGTTCAGCGGGCCGCGGCAAAGCGATCGGTCAAAACTTGCCATGTGGCCGCTGGCCAGGGCTGCCCACACTACGCCATTGCGGTCTATGTCCATGCCTCGCGGCGAAAAGCCCTCGACGGGATCGCCATTGGCGTCCAGCGGCAACTCGTAGTATTCCGTCAATGCGGTGACCGTGGGGTCGTCACCCGGCACGAGGCGCACGACAGCGCCGGGATAGCCGAGGGAGGAACCCCATATAGAGCCGTCCGGCGTCGGCGCCACGCCGTAGTAACGGCCTACGATGCGTTTGTCCCGCGCGGGGTCCACCGGATCGTCGGGGCCGACATAGTCCGCATCCCGCACGCCATTGCCGTTGGTATCAAGAATGAAAGGCGTCCATCCCTGGGCCGCCACCGCATCGCCGGTTTCCAGGAACTGGCGCGTATTGAGCCAGCCGATCACGCTGCCGCCGCCGCTGGTCCACAAGGTGTGGTCCTCGTCTTCGGCGAACATCAGGTGGTGCGTGCTGAAACAGGTGTTGATCGGGGTGTAGACATCGGTCTCGGGATCGTAAACGCCGAGGTGGCGGCCGGCGCGTCCGGTTGGAAAAACCCGGGCTGAAGGGTGATCGGATCCTTCCCGACAGAATTCAGGCACGTTGTCCGGAGCGCGCACCCGGGCGGTGATCCAGACTTTGCCTTCGTGATCAAGCATCGGGTTGTGCACCGAAGTCGACGCGTCCCAGATCGGCTCGTCACCCCAATAGGGAGATTCAGCCAGGGGAGTGGGTGGAGCGGGGTTGTAATCCGGATCTTCCGGGAACACCGGCACCTGCGAGACCGAATTCGTCACGGGATCGAGCACCGGCAAATAATTCGCGCTTTCTTCCAGCGCGCCGTAAAGTTTTCCATAGCCGTTCACGGTGGGGTCGCGCCGGTCGGTGGAGACCAGGTCGTGCAAGTACGCGGTTGGGTCCGCCCAGTCCCGAATCGTGATAACCACATTGCGCTCGAGACCGGCAGGGCGTTCCGGGGCCGGCGGCAATTCGCCCGCCGCGATACGGTCGGTCCAGTCGGCGTACATCTGCACGCTGCGCTCGCCCATGGCGGCCAGTCCCCTGACCATCGAGCCGCCTGCCTGGCCCGACATGACGCGGCGGTTCCAGGCTTCGATCGAGGTATCGTAGCCACTGAACAGGCTTGGCATATTACGGATGGCGGCATTGCCCAACTGGTGGCAGGCCAGACAGCCGCCATTGGTCACCCGCCGGATGTAGTCGGCCTGGTTGTGAATATCGGGCGAGATGCCGTTGCCTTCGGGCCCGGTGCCCGGGAACTCGTCCCTCGTTGGAATTTCGAGCAGCGAGTACCAGTGGCCCGCGGGATAATAGGCCGCGGCCGCGGCGTCGTCGGGCGCGATCACCGCGTCCAGATCGAGCGATTGTCCCGGAGACGCGCTGACCCTGGGCGAGTCCACGAGTCCGTAGCCGCGCACCCAGACGTCGTATTGCGCCTCGGGCAGGTCGGGAATCACATATTGTCCGTTATCGTCGGTGACGACGCTGCGGGAGAAAAGCGTAGGCAAGTCGTCGGTTTCCGCGATTACCCAGACCCCCGCTTCAGGGCCGCTGGCGCTGGCCACAACGCCACCGATATCGTCCTGATCGATGGCGACACTCGCGGCAGCGGAAGTTTCCGCCTCCGCTTCGGCCACGGCAGCGCTTTCCTGTTCCGGCTGCCCGCAGGCCGCAAGGGCCAGCAGGCTTCCGGCTATGGTGGTTCTCAAGATCAATTCTGCGATTTTCATTCTCTGCTCCCCAAAGGTGCATTGAGATATCTGGCCTTGAAAATGCCACAGACTGCGCACGGGGAAAAGGGCGCAGAACATTTCCTTACGATTGTGCCCCGCGCAGAAGCCGAGCGGCATCGCGGATCTCATCAGGAAGTTCCGCCAGGTGATCGCGCCAGAGGTCGCTCGATCTGGACGGCAAATCTGGGGCGATGTTCAGGACGGATCAGGACGGTTTTGGGGCGGTTTTGGGGTTGCGCTTTGGTGTGACGCGATTGACAATAAATCTGCGTTCAACCGGGAGAGGTGTGTCATGAAGATTCCATTGACTCCGGCGCGGCCGGTTTTCTGCTTGCTGGCGCTGATGGCCGGGCAGGCGTTGTACGGCCAGGAAGTTGCCGATTACGAAATTCCCCGCACGGTCGACGGCCAGCCCGACCTGCAGGGCGTATGGTCCAACAACACCATGACCCCTGTCGAACGGCCGGAAATGTTCGGCGAGAGGGAATACCTGACGGACGAGGAAATGGCTTTTCTGCGGCAACGCATGCAGGAAATTGCCGATCAGGACGGTGACGCGCTGTTCGGTTCCGGAACTTTCGATGCAGCTTTCTCGGGCGACGTCACATCCTACGACCCCAGCACCGGTAACTACGATCAGTCCTGGCTGGTGGAGCGCGAAGTGCACAATCGCACTTCGCAGATCATCGATCCGCCCGATGGCAGATATCCGCCGAGAACCGAGGAATCCATCGCCCTGGCCAGGGAGCGCGCGGAACGGGTCCGCAACAATGAGATCGCTTCCTGGCTCGACATGTCCGTCGACGACCGCTGCATCAACTACGGCGCACCTTATCTCAACACCGGGTACAACAGTTACTGGCAGATCGTGCAGTCGGAGGATCACGTCGTGATCGTGCAGGAGATGATCCACGACGCCAGGATTATTCCCCTGACCGAAATGCCCCTGCTCAACGGCAGAATCCGCCTCTGGCACGGCGACCCGCGCGGCTATTGGGACGGCGACACCCTGGTCGTCGAGTCCGGCAACTTCTCCGATAAGAGCCACGACGGGCCGAATACCGCCGCGAAGCGCAACATCGAACGATTCACCCGCATCGATGACACGCAATTGCTGTATCAGCTCACCAGCGACGATCCGGGGACGTTTACCGCCCCCTACACCTTGGAACTTATGCTTGAATACAGTCCCGACCCCATCTACGAATATGCCTGTCATGAAGGCAATTACGCGATGGAGAACATTCTGCGCGGCGCGCGCGAACTGGAGCGGCTCGCCGCGGAAGACCCCTGAATTCCAGAGGAGCAAATCCCATGAACGGCAAAGCGGCAAAGACAATCGCACAAGGGCTCGGAATCGCACTGGCCCTGACGGCCATGCTAAGTGAAGTCAATGCGCAATCGGGGCGCAATCCCTGGCGTCCGGCGGATGGGCTGCAGGCGGGATCCGGTCCCGGACTGATCGGCCAGCCCTGGGCCAGCCTTCCAGGCGACAGGGCCATGGGTTCCCCAGGCGGCGTTCATATCGACAACGACGGCGAACATGTCTGGGCGATCGTGCGCTGCGGCGACGACGGCACTCCACGCGGCAGCCAGACCTATTGCGACCAGTCCGACCTCGACCCGATCCTGCGTTTCGACCCCGACGGCAATGTCGTCACTGAATTCGGCAGCCGCATGTTCGCCTGGCCCCACGGCTTGAACATCGACGCCGACGGCAACATCTGGGTAACCGAAGCGGGCAGCGGCGAATCGGCTTCCGGGCAGCCTTACGGCCACCAGGTATTCAAGTTCTCGCCTGCCGGAGAGTTGCTCATGACATTGGGCGAGGCCGGCGTGTCGGGAGACGGTCCCTACCACTTCACCAATCCAAGCGATATCGTGACCGCGCCGAACGGCGATATTTTCGTCGCCGACGGACACAACAACAACGGCAACAACCGTATCGTGAAATATTCCGCGGACGGCGAGTTCATCATGGATTTCGCCGAAACGGGCTATGGGCCCGGGCAGTTGCTCGGCCCCCATGCGCTGGCCATGGCTCCCGACGGGCGCATATTCGTCGCCGACCGGGGCAACAAGCGCCTCTCGATTTTCGACCAGGAAGGCAATTTCCTTTCCGTCTGGACCCAGTTCGGCATGCCGAGCGACGTCTGGATTTCGGCCGACGGCACGATTTACGTCGCCGACTCCGAATCCGACATGACCCAGAATCCGGGATGGGAG
Source organism: Pseudomonadales bacterium (assembly GCA_963666325.1). Classification (GTDB taxonomy): domain Bacteria; phylum Pseudomonadota; class Gammaproteobacteria; order Pseudomonadales; family Pseudohongiellaceae; genus UBA9145. The sequence goes on along the minus strand of OY762706.1, from coordinate 1,733,179 downwards.
AAAGGCATCCGGGTCGGTGACGTGGAAACCGGCTGGGTCGAGCACTTCATACTCGACATGGGCGACAATCCCCCGATCACCCAGGGCGGCAGCGGGGCGGAATCCATCACGGTCGATCGCCACGGCAATATTTTCGCGGGCGAGCCCCGTCCCCAGCGCCTGCGGAAATACCTCAAGGTGCGCTAAATTGTGAATGTGCGCGGAATGACAAGAAAGCCCAAAGCACCAATGCCCTCTTGCTTTGTCATTCTGCGCGAAGCGAAGCGGAGCCGCAGAATCTTCCGCTGCCATCTGATCTTCGCTCTGCTGGCGATCTCCTGCACGGTCCCCGCCGTCGCGCAGGATACATCGGCTTACCGCGCCCCGCGAACCGAATACGGCGTGCCGGACTTGCAGGGATACTGGCACAAGCGCTTTGCCACGCCGGTTGAACGCCCTGTCGCGCTGGGAAACCAGCGAGCCTATACCGAGGCGGAAGCGGCGGAATTCGAGCGGGAACGGACGGAAACGCGGACCAATCGCGAGTCGCCGGTTGCGCCGGACCGGGGTCCGCCTCCCGTTGGCGGCGACATCGAGTTTCGTACAGACCTGAATTTTCTGCCGGACCTGCCGGTTTCTGTTGCGAGGATCAACAGTGAACTGCGCACTTCGCTGATCATCGAGCCCGAAAACGGCCGCTTTCCGTTACAGCCGGAAAGCGCCGAACTCGGCAGGCGCTACCGGGAAATCATGAACAACAATTTCGACGGACCGGAAACCCGCCCGCCGGGAGAGCGCTGCCTGCATCTCGGGCCGCCATTGCCGACCATGACCAACTTCGATGGCACGCATATTCAAATCGTGCAGACTGAAGACTATGTAGTATTACTCAGCGAGGAAGCGATTCAACTGCGGATCATCAAGCTGAACAAGGAACACCCGGACTTGCCGATTCGCAGGTGGATGGGTGACTCGGTTGGCCGCTGGGAAGGAGAAACGCTGGTAGTCCATACCAATAACTTCCGCCTTGAACAAAGTTTCAGCCAGATTGCCGCTTCGGAAGTCTTTGAAGTTACGGAACGCATAACCGCAGTTTCAGAAAACGAACTGCTTTATTCCTACACCATTGTAGACCCGATAACGTACACGGAACCCGTGGTAGCGGAATTGCCTTTCCAGAAGATGCCGCCAGGGCAGATTCTCTATGAATCGGAATGCCACGAAGGCAACCGGGCCGTGCGGGATATTCTGGCCGGCGCCCGTCGACAGGAGCTGGACGCGCTATTCCGCTAGCGCAGGGGCGACATTGCGATAAACGACGCCTCGTCGATTCAGTCTCACATGTATCTGAACCCGCACATCATGTTGCAAAAAATGCATTATAATGCTATTTTTGCAACATGATACGGCGTAGAATTCAACGATTGGTTGAAGAGTTGCTGGCGGAACAGGCGGCCGTGGCGCTGCTGGGTTCGCGGCAAGTAGGAAAAACCACGCTTGCGCTCGAAATCGGACGTTCGCGCGACTCCACGTATTTCGACCTCGAAAAACCCGAAGACCGGTCGGCCCTGGAAAATTCGAGCGATCTGCTTCCCCGATTCGGAAACAAGCTTGTCATCATCGACGAAATCCAGCGCATGCCGGGGCTGTTCGAGCCGATTCGCGGCCTGATCGACGGTTATCGGAGAGAAGGCGAAGGCGCCGGAAAATTCCTGTTTCTCGGTTCGGCATCGATCGATCTGTTGCGGCAGACATCCGAGTCGCTCGCGGGACGCATTGCGTATCGCGAACTGAGCCCGTTCGACCCGCTGGAAGTCGCCGGCGTTGCGGACGAGGCGATGGACCGACTCTGGCTGCGCGGCGGTTATCCCGATTCATTTCTCGCCAAGTCCGATCGGTCCAGCATGAACTGGAGGCGGGACTTTATCCGCACTTATTTGGAACGCGACATTCCGCAGTTCGATTCCCGAGTCCCGGAAGAAACCCTGCGCCGCTTCTGGACCATGTTGGCCCACAGTCAGGGTGGTTTAATGAATGCGGCGAAGTTCGCCGCGGCCCTGGCGATAGATGTCCGCACACTTAACAGATACCTGGATCTGCTGGTGGACCTGTTGCTGGTGCGGCGTCTCCAACCCTGGCACGCCAACATCGGCAAGCGTCTGGTGAGATCCCCGAAAATCTATCTGCGGGATACCGGAATCCTGCACAGTCTGCTGAACCTCGCGTCCCTGGAAGACACGCTTGGCCACCCGGTTGCCGGAATGAGTTGGGAAGGATTCGCGATAGAGAGCATCCTTGCCGTGACGCCCCACTGGGTACAGTCCCATTTCTATCGAACCCAGCGCGGCGCGGAAGTCGATCTCGTACTGGAGCTCGGTCCCGAAGAGCGCTGGGGAATCGAAATCAAACGTTCGACAGCCAATCCAAGACCATCCGCCGGATTCCACCGCGGCTGCGACGATATCGGCGCGAAACGCCGCCTTGTGGTACACCCCGGCAAACACAGCTTCGTCCAGGCGGGAAAAGTGGAAACCCTGCCCTTGGAGAAGTTCCTTGAGGAACTCGACCGATAGGTACTCTCCGAGCTGGATGAATAGTTATGCTGTCAGGTGCGAGCCTCCAGCCCCTGTTGAATTGGCCGCGATTAATCCTGTTGTCCAAGTGCGCGCCGATTGACGGGTTTCAGCCCTTCCACGCTGTGGCGCCCCGACGGGGACGGAAAGATCAGGCGCTGCGGGTTCGGCTTGGATCGCTGGCGGAAGGCTAACCGTGCCAAGGTTGTCCCACGTTGCACGGTGTTACTCAGCGAGGAAGCGATTCAACTGCGGATCATCAAGTTGAACAAGGAACCCCCGGACTTGCCGATTCGCAGGTGGATGGGTGACTCGGTTGGTCATTGGGAAGGAGAAACTCTGGTAGTCCATACCAATAGCTTCCGCCTGGAACAAAGCTGCAGCCAGATCGCCGCTTCGGAAGTCTTTGAAGTAACGGAACGCATTACCGCAGTTTCAGAAAACGAACTGCTTTATTCCTACACCATTGTAGACCCGGTAACGTACACGGAACCCGTGGTAGCGGAATTGCCTTTCCAGAGGATGCCGCCAGGGCAGATTCTCTATGAATCGGAATGCCACGAAGGCAACCGTGCGGTGCGGGATATTCTGGCCGGCGCCAGGCGGCAGGAACTGGACGCGCTATTCCGGTAGCGCTGGGGCGTGATTGCGATAAACGACGCCTCCCCGCATGACGAAGACGACCCGGCCTAGGGCGTGGGGATCGACCAGGGGATTGCCGATAGTTTGGGATTCTAGAAAAAAATACGCTCAAATAAGGATTCGGCGGTCAATGCGAAAAATGCAGCCACAAATGGACTTATCAACAGACCAGCTCTCCGAATCCATTTCTTGTACGGTTTAATTGATTCAATTCCCTTTCTCGTTGGAAAAACAAATCCGCCAGAAATTTTTACAAAACCTGCGGCCTTCAAGGATAAGTACGCGGCATCTCCGTCCGTAAAGTTTCTGCCAACATCTACTAATTCTTCTAACAGTTTTCTGTCTCTTGCATTGTCTGTGTCGGCAGCCTTTTTCAAGTGGTTCCGCCAATCCGTGCTTCTTTGGTGTTTGTTTTCGTTCATTTTGGTTTTAGCACCAGATCAATCAGGAAAAATCTCAATGTCTGTCGGCTCCCGGGGCCAAATGACAGAAAGGCCCGCATGTCCGTGGTTAATGGTATCGGTGCCAGTCTCGATTTCATTAAATTCAGATTCGATGGAGAATGGCCTGATGGACGTAAAGACATAACGACTAGCCATTGAAACTATGGCAACACTGGGGTTTTCCTTGCGAAACCGGGAGCGGAACTCTAACTCGAGGTCTTCCGGACCTCGCATCGGGATGAAGCCATCCGGTACAGCCAAAGCGGAAAATCCTGGAGGGAAATAGACGTCGCGAACACGCATTCTAATGTCGCCAGGGAGACGTTCGCCGGGCTGTTGGACTAGTTTCAATTCCTTAGCTAAAGCCTTATGCCCAAGACCGTCAAGTACTGCGCGGGCGTCAGCATTAAAAAGAATTCGGGAGAGTTCGGAGTAGTCACGATGATCAAGCGGACGGTCATCGTCACACCATGCAAGCACGGTGGGCTCAAGTTTGTTTACGTCTGTTCCCCAACGAGATGCTACGGCCCAACGACGGGCGGGAAGTACTTGTCGACCCTTGCCAACTACGACGGTTCGCATTGCTTGGCCCACAGCTGTATTAAGTATTTGCGGTCGCAGCTTCGGCCCACACCATGTTCGTTTGCCTCGATCATAGCTGCCTTTAGCCTCCGCGATAATTAGTCGGCCGCAGTTATCTAAACCGACCCAATCTGCCTGAAGGCCTCGGCTACGGGCAGGATTCTTGAGAATGGAGTAAGGCGTACCCTTTAAACGCCGCTGCGCTTCATCGAGGGGTACGAGGACTCGAACTCCTTCGTCGACCGTGAGGTACGCACGGGCGAGGTAACGGCCTAGCAGACTAGAATAGGCAATTCGGGCATCGCGACCAATGCCCGGGCCGTCATCAAGCCATCGCAGTTTGGAGCACGGACTGAGGATATCTCGGAAAAGTCTAGTCCAAATGGAGGACATGTGGGGCGTTGCGGTAACTAGCGTTTCACGTGCTGCCGCATTGCCGATGGCATCCAGGCGGTGCGGATGTAATTTGCCTCCACCGTCAGGGTCATGATTGCTGAAACGGCGTAACCAAGTGTCGCGTGGTGAATTGGTATTAGGTTGTAACAGTGGCATATACGCACTAAATCAGCGTGTGAGCGGATTCTCGTTCAAGTCGGGAGCGCTGGATTGTACCTTCCTCTCATGTCCGGCGGCTGCGGCGTTCACGGCGAGATTGAGCTATATTTTCGATTATATCTTCCATGATTTCATCTTCGGATCGTCCGGAATCCTCGGGCGACGGCCGGGTCGCCGCTAATTTCCCGGCAATGCGGTTGCCGGTCGTAACCCGATCTACCACCTCCTTGGGTTTGAGCAAGATGCCATTGCCGACAAGGGTTGCCTCCAGGATATCGCCCTCTTGAAGATCAATCTCTTTTCGCAGCTTGGCGGGGATGGTCACCTGAAATTTTGGCTTCACAGTTACGATCGACATTGAGGCCTCGTGCAATTTGTAGGAAAGTTGTAAATTCATACTACCAAGGAGCCGGAATAGCAAGCCCCTACGCGAATGTCGGGTACACCTTTCCTTCGTCCCGGAATTGTTAATGGATACAGTATGTCATTTTTGTTATAGAATATCTGACAAAATCAGGCGAGGTTTTGACTAATGCGCGGTCTCCCCAAACGCATAATGGAGTGCGCCGAAGCCCTTCCGGAGGCCACGCCGTTGTGCCCTGGCGCTTTGCTGCACCTTGGCAATCGTGCTTCGGTCGACCAGGCGCTTTCGCGACTTTCTCGTTCCGGCAGATTGATCAGGGTATCCCATGGAGTTTACATGCGTCAGATCGAGACGCGATTTGGCATTCGAAACCCCAGCATCGGCAAGGTTATTGCCGCACTTTCGGAACTTTGGGGAGAGACGATAGTGCCATGCGGTGGGGCGGCCGCGAATCGACTTGGGCTTACTACTCAGAATCCGATTCGAATGGTCTACCTCACTTCCGGCCCCACCCGGCGATTGCGATTCGGGGCGCATTCCGTTGATTTACGCCACTCTCCTCGTTGGCAACTTGCGGCGCCCTACCGAAAGGCGGGAGAAGTCATTCGCGCTCTGGCATGGCTGGGGCCTGCTGAGGTGGAAGAAAGTCTCAATGCGGTGTTACCAGAACTCTCCGAGGACGAACTTGACGAACTTGCCACCGCGAGAGCGATTATGCCGAATTGGCTTGCCGAACCGGTGAGTATGAAGCTTTCTCATGCCTGAGACTTGTTATCAGGATTTGCCGGAACGCGAACGCCGTGATGCCTTGGAAGTGGCCGAAAGCAATTGTGGTCGCAAAGCGCATCTTCTTGAGAAAGACATTTGGGTTGTTGCGACACTTGGTATTTTGTTCGATTCGCCATTTGCCGAGCACTTGATTTTCAAGGGAGGAACCTCTCTTTCAAAAGTGTGGAAAGCAATCGACCGCTTTTCGGAAGATGTTGACGTCACATACGATATTCGCGCCTTCGCCCCTGACCTTGTTGCCGGTACCGGCGAAGAGGCGTTGCCGCCCTCCCGTAGTCAGCAAAAGCGGTGGACGCGAGCTATCCGTAGCCGCCTAGCTGAATGGGTCCAGGAATTTGCAGAACCGACTATTGATGCCGGATTCGCCCAATCCAGTTTCAACGCTGAGGTCCGCGCCGATGGAGACCGGCTGTTCGTAAACTACAAACCACTTTTTGAAGAAACAGGGTTTGTACGTCCTGAAGTTCTGCTTGAGTTCGGTGCGCGTTCCACTGGCGAACCTCGCTCTATCCGACAGGTCGTGTGCGATGCAGCAGTGCTCCTGCCCAGTCTTCAGTTTCCTGAAGCCCACCCAAACACGATGTTCGCGGAACGAACATTCTGGGAAAAAGCAACAGCGGTCCATGTATATTGCCGTCAACAACGCCAGCGCGGTGAACGACAGTCGAGACATTGGCATGATCTGGCGCGACTTGGCGAAGCCGGGATTGCGGCGGATGCGTTTGCAGACCGTGAACTCGCGCATGCTGTCGCTCGCCACAAATCTATGTTCTTCTCCGAAAACGATGCCCTCGGAAATCGCATAGACTACGAAGCTGCGGTCTCTGGCAGCCTGCAACTAGTACCAACGGGAAATGCATATTCAGTGTTAGCCGAAGACTACGCAAAAATGCTGGCTGACGGCATGCTGCTGGATGAGTCCGAGCCATTCGATGTATTGATGGAGCGCTGTGCGAAGCTGGAGGCGCACGCCAATTCATTACTGGCTATTGAACCGAAGACCTGATCAATTAAGTAATTCTCGAAATGGTACACACTAGAAATTGGAGTTTGACATCATGAAGGAAATTTATGGTTGGGTAGATTGGTTCAAAGAGCTTGCGCAGGTTGTTGACGATATCGGCGAAAACGGATTGATTGAAAAGGCCAAACGCGTCGATTGGGTGTTAGACAATGACGGAACACCGTTCAGATTGCTGAACCCGGAATATCGTGATGAGAATATTGACCCTCTTTCATTCTTCTACACATTGGCAATGCGCAATTCGACCAACTTTCGATCAATTGTGTATAAAAGTATCGAAAAAGAATTCAACCTGACCACTCCATTGCCGCCCTTTGAATTGGACGAGGCGTGGATTTTTCCAACGCCGGGAGCCAACATAAATACACTGTTTCATTGGGAAGGTAAGGGTGATCCTGGATTGATGTGGAAGTTGTTCCGTGATGCTCGTATAGGATTCCAACAGATTCGAGGCTCAGACTTTAATAACGCATTAACCATTAAAGGAGTTAAGCGGAAAAAGCTGACTCAAACACTTTTTCTTGTTAATCCGCGGGAGTTTGCACCTTACGACGATACAATGGTTCCTCTCGTGAGAGATAGTGAACCTGACAGCTTCGATTTCGAGAAATATCAGCAGGTGCTGAAAGAACTTCGAATTACGTTTCCGGGTTGCGACTACAATGAGATTAACCTTTTCGCGTATTGGCGCAAGAATATTTTGGCAACTTCCAAACAGAAAATTTTTCAGATAAGTTCACGAGTTCACGGTTCTGACGGTGGCGATTTTTGGCTCAATGAATTTAACGGAAACAATTGGGTTCGAACGGGAGCAGCGAAATCAAACGATAGAATTTATCATGACTTGCCGATACCAGAACCAGGTGATGTCGTTCTTGTCCGTTCCGGAATGGAAGGGCGAGGTATTGGTATTGTTCACAAGAATGATTACAAGGATGACTTTTTGCAGAATTGGGATGATACCGCAAGAATTCATGTTGTGTGGATCAATAAGGCGAAGGACAATCTTGACACTTCTGCGACAACGGCTATAGCTTTTAGCAAAGCATACCAGCTCGTTGACGGATTTCGAAACACCCCAGCCTATGCAACTACATTTCAGGTAATTCTCGATAAAGTTAAAGACAGTGATGGAAAGCTAGGGGATGAGCTTCTGCCTGACGGCACGTTCATGAATCTAGCAAGTAGACTATTTCTGCCTGAAGAATTCCTCAAGAACATTAAAACTCTGCTTGAAAGAAAAAGACAGATTATTTTTCAAGGTCCGCCGGGTACTGGGAAAACGTACGTTGCTCAAGAGTTGGCCGAACACTTGGCTAGCGATGGTGGTCGCTGGGAAATCGTACAATTTCATCCATCATACTCTTACGAGGATTTCGTTCGCGGCTATCGGCCAACGCTTGTTAACAAACACCCTACATTTGAACTCAAGGACGGCCCTCTTCTGCGAATGGCAAGACAAGCTAGTGAAGCCGATGATAGCCAAAAATTCATATTGATCATCGACGAGATCAACCGCGGTAATCTCGCTAAGGTGTTGGGAGAGCTTTATTTTCTATTGGAATACCGGAATAAGAATGTTGAACTGATGTACAAGCGTGACGAGGAAGGCCAGTTTCATATGCCTCCAAATTTGTACATTATTGGAACAATGAACACTGCTGATCGGTCCATTGCGCTGGTTGATCTGGCGCTACGTCGACGGTTCGCGTTTGTGGAATTTGATCCACACGAGGAACCGATAAACGGTTTGCTGGGTCGGTGGATGCAAGCAAAACACCCAGGGAAGTTCGAGTGGCTAGTGGATTTAGTCGAATCGGCTAATGAAAAGCTGAAGATCGATGGCTCTAGCATCGGTCCCAGTTATTTCATGCGCGAAGACTTGGATGACGACGAAGTTGGCAGCATTTGGAAGTACGAGGTGTTGCCGTATATCGCCGAACATTACTATGGTAACACCAATAAAGTGGCGGAGTTTCAATTGGATTCATTAAAGAAAAGCATGAAGGCCAGTTCAGATGCCATAGAGGGCCATGCTACGTCTGAGTCCACCGAATCAATTGACAGTGCGGCAACCAATGAAGCAGATTGATCTCCGGGAATACAAAAGGAGCAATTCACTTCACCTATCTGTCGAGCAACGCGATGAACTGATACGCGCCAAGAGCGAGCGTGGCGTCAATTTGCTAATCGAACCCATCAATGGCTCCTCAAGTGAGTATACGCTTGCCCCGGGATCAATTGTCGGCGTGTTCGAAACCTCAAGTTGTTCGGTATGCATCGCTCCCAAAATCAGAATAAAGCAACTGATTTCTCTGCTCTGCTACTCCATCGGCCATGTCAGATTTCAGGAAGAAGAATTCGGATTCCCACAGGAAGCGGCATTGCTCGACGCGCTCGCGCTTGCTTTTGCCGCGGCAGCGCGGAGATGCTTTGCTAGTGGACTGCTCCATGGCTATCGTACCGAAGAAGATTCATTGCACACAGTTCGTGGGCGCATCAGGTTCGATGATCAGGTTCGTCGAAGAAGCGGAATCCTGCTGCCTGTAGAAGTTCGGTACGATGAATATACAGATGACATTTTGGCCAACCGTCTTGTCAAGGCGGCTGCCATGAAGTTGCGTGGCATGTCGCTGGTCTCATCGGAAGCGTCCAGAAAGTTAGCATGGGTCGATGGAATGCTCCACGGCGTCGCGCATGTCGAGTATCCCAGAAATGCGGTGCCAAGCTTGAATTTCGACCGCCTCAATGATCATTACCGCAGTGTGGTGACCCTAGCGAGACTGGTATTGCGGCACGGGATGTTCGAGGCTGATCGTGGAGCGATACGCGCATCCGGCTTCCTGGCCGACATGGCTCACGTCTTTCAAGAATTCGTTACCGTTGCCTTAAGGAAGTCGTTGAGAATTTCCGAGCGTGAGAAGTTTGGCGAGCATGTTATATCGTCGCTTGATACGCGAGACTCAGTCACGTTAAAACCCGACCTTACTTGGTGGGAAGGCAAAGAGTGTCTTTTTGTTGGTGATGTCAAGTACAAGCGAACAGATGGGGGAGTACCTAACTCTGATCTGTATCAATTGCTTGCCTATGTAACCGCGCTTGACCTCCCTGGTGGCATGCTTATTTACGCGAAGGGTGAGGCCGACGACGTGACACATGTCATTCGCCATTCGGGCAAAAAGCTCATTATCGTCGCTCTAGATCTCTCGCGCAGCTTGGATCAAGTGCTGTCCGCTGTTGACGATATTGCATGGCAGTTTGTAGATAAACTTAGGCTAGATGCCCAAGGTCCTCGTCGCGGGGCATGAATTCTTGATGGTTCTTCTCTAATGCGTGACAGAACTAGTTGCTAATGCCCTTCTATGCTTGTGAAGGCCAAGGCGACCGGGATGGATGAACTTGATATTAGTTGACAATATCCCTTGGTAAGGCTATATTTCTGCATCGTTAGGGGAAATGCGTAACAATCCTTAGATACGTTGTAGTCCCTAACGCGCCTAGGAGTCTGTCGGTTTTAGGATGTTGAATCCGCCGAGCAAGGCGGTCCTCAGTTGCATTTCATGTCAGCGGCCATAGGCCGCGCGATTCCCGATTTCGGTGGCTGGGGCGGTATGGTATCGCCCCCACATGCGTATTTGGCATGACAGCGTCGCCAATGTCCGCTCGCGGGCGGAAAACGGGGGGTGGAGCGCCTCAACGCAAGGCGTGCATCCGTTTCAGGTTCCACGCCAGACAGGCCAGTGTCCATTCTCCGCGCACCGCCTCCAGTCCGCGCAGATGGAAGCGCCGAAATCCCATCGTCTCCTTGACGACCCCGAACACCGTCTCCACGGTCGACTTGCGCCGCGCGTACAGCGCCCGGCCTTCCGGCGTCCGCAGCCGATGCGCCATGCGCGTCACCGCGTCCGCGTCCTCCGGACAGGGCGGCGGCGGCGCGGAACGCTCCGCCAGCGGCGGATTGTGCGCCGTGCGGCCCATGGCGATGTGCGGCGTCAACTTCGCCGCCTCGCAACGTTTCACGTTCTTCTTGCTGAAATACCCCGCGTCGGCCAACAGCCCGGTCGGCTTCCCCAGCGCCCCCGGCAACGCGCCCAGCGCCGCAAGCGCCGGTTCCACCTCGCGCTTGTCGTTGCCGCGGTCCACCACATCGACCGTCACCACCAGATGACTCTCGACATCCACCCCAGACTGCGCGTTATACGCCTGCTGGAATCCGTCCGCCGTCAGCATCACCCGCGATTCCGCGTCCGTCAGATTCACCTGGTCCTTCTCCCGCGGACCCGCCTCCGGCGCCTTCGGCTCTCGACCGCGGGGCTTGCGCCCCGTCGCCTTCTCCCGCTCCCGCCGCGCCGCAAGCTTCTCCTCGTATTCTTCCCGCTCCGCCGCATGGCGCTCCCGCGCCCGCCGCTCGATCTCCGCCTGCGCCGCCTCGATCACCGCAAGACGGCCCTCGCGCCGCTTCAACTCCTCCGGCACGTCCAGTCCGGGCTCCGCTTCGTCCGCCCGCGCCGCACAATCAAGCAACTCCGCCACCTCGCCGCGCAACTGATCCTCAAGACGCTTCGCATGCCCCCAACTCAGCGCCTTGTGCTTGCTCGCGTTCGCACGAACCTTCGTCCCGTCCAGACTCACGTTGCCCAACCGCAACAACCCCATCTCCCGCGCAAGCGAAAGAATCTGCACGAACAACCCCTGCAACTCCCCCAGAAATCGCTTGCGGAAACCCGCGATCGTGTCGTGGTCCGGGTGCGTGTTCGCCGCAATAAAACGGAAAGCCACCGAATCGTAGGTCGCACGCTCCAGCTTGCGGCTCGAAAACACCCCCGTCGCGTAACCGTAAAACAACAGCCCCAGCAACACCGACGGATGATACGGATCCTTCCCGCCCCCACCGTACCGGCGCTCCAGAGCGCCAAGGTCCAGACGGTCCACAATCTCAACCACGAAACGCGCCAGATGATCCTCCGGCAGCCAGTCCTGCACCGACGGCGGCAAAAGATACAGCGTGTCCCGGTCCACTGGGCGAAACTTCGATGACATCGGATAAGCACCCTGCTACAATCTGAATACGATTCTACCTCAATCTAAATCCGACAGACTCCTAGAATGGAGTTAATTATGCAACGAGTCGGATTCGCATTGATCGTCGCGGCGGCAGCGCTGTTGCCGGTATCGTTCACTGGTGCGCAGCAGGGAAGCGCCGAAGAAGCCGTCATGGAGCGGCTGATCGGGAGTTGGAGTCTGGTCCGGTTCGATTCGATCGATGAAAACGGGCAGGCGACGCGGCGGCCTTATTCGGGCGGGCGCATCAGTTATGCCGCCGGCGGCCAGATGACCGCGCAAGTCTTGCCGGAAGGCTGGGGAGAGGGCGACGAAAGCGCCGGATACATTGCCTACTACGGCCGCTATAGCGTCGACCTTGGGCGGGAGGCGATCGTTCACCACGTGGAAGGCGCTTACAATCGCAATATGCTCGGCCAAGCGATGCCGCGCTATTTCGATCTGTCCGAGGACAGCAATTCGCTGACTCTTGAAACGCGCAACGGCGAAGGCAGGACAATGGCGCGATTGCGCTGGGTGCGGATGGTAGACTGAAAATGGCTCGTCGAGGGTAGAATACGGATATGAAAAGGACAGCCATCGCGGCATTTTTCATCTTCGCGGCAGCGGTGTTCGCCCAGGCGCCCGACGATCTTTCCGGGGGTGCATACAGCGAAGCCCAGGCCGAGCGCGGGGCGGAAATGTACGCGGCCCGCTGCGCAAGCTGCCACCTTGCGGACCTGAGCGGGGAGGCCCAATCACCGAGCCTGGCCGGAATTGGATTCGCGTTTGTCTGGGGCGGCCGGCCGCTGTCGGAACTGTTCGGCGCCATCAGCCGGAATATGCCGCCCGAGCAGCCGGGCGGATTGCCGCCGTCAAGCTACGCCGACATCCTGGCGTTCATTCTTCGCGCCAACGACTATCCCGCCGGCTCGTCCGAATTGCCGGGCGATGAAGACGCGTTGGCCAAGTTCACGATTCCAGCGTTTTAACGAAAAATGAACATGAGCAAGCCGGCAATCAGGGTTATCGCGGCAGCCGCCCTTGCCGGATGCTGCATCCCCGCGTTCTCCTACAAGCCGCTTTACGAGGATATCGATAACCTGCATTTGCAGGACAACAGGCTCACCTGGCACGTCTGGGTGCCGGGAGAATCCGACGACGGCGATGCCTGGTCGCCCCTGTTTCACGATTCCGTGCGTTACTGGAACGCCGAAATTCCCTATTTCGATCTCAACATCGTAAACCGTCGCTCCGAGGATTGCACGAATGGGACGGCGCGCAACCAGGTCAGTACCGTCACCTGGCGCGAGACTAACTGCGGCGGCGGTTCGATGGAACATGCCGCGGGCTGGGCGCTGACCTTTCTCGGCGAGCTCGGGGACGCGACGGTAATCGACGAAGGCGATATCTTCTTCAACGAGATGTTCGAACACGCCGTAGGCGGCGCCGAACAGATGGTTTACGACGACACCAGTTTCTACTCGGTGGCGCTGCACGAGATCGGCCACAACCTCGGCCTCGGGCACGGCTACATCGATGCCGCGATCATGGCCTACGGCCCCACGCACAAATGGCGCAAGCGGCTGTCCCCGGACGACATCTGCGGGGTCGCCGTGGTCTCGGGCAATCGGGAATTCTGCCCGGTCGCTCTCGGTGCGGCAGTCGCGAGCAACGGCGCTGCAACGCAAGCGCATTTCTCCGGCTATGCCAGCCCGGATGCCGGTCTGAACGCGCGGGAAGTGCTGCGTCCCTGGCAGGAGTTCAATATCTATGCCACCGTGCTGATCGATCCGGCGCACCGGTACCGCACAGGCCAACTGCATGTCGTCGCCGAAACCGAAGACGGCACATTTTTTGCGCGCAATGCCGACGGCGAATGGCATCCGTACACCGGCGGCGAATTGCCGGCCGCCACGGCGCCCGACTATCTCGACCACGCCGTGGAACTGGTGATTCTCGGCAGAAACGGCATCACCCGCGGCCAGCCCACCTACGACCCTCGCCATGGCTACAATCTTTATCGCGAAGCCCTGACAGGGATCCGCCTCGGCCTGGAAGGCGTCAGTCTGAAGTTCTGGGTCGCTTACAGCAGCGACGCGGAGCCGGGTTTGCTGGTCTACGGCAGCGAGCCTATTCGGGTCGCCTGGACGCTGGAATAAGTCGCGAAATCGCATTTTCCTGATTTATGAAGGGCGTTCCCGGCTTGCTATAATTTGACGTTCCTCCTTTGAGGGGTGCGGTTCCATGCCAGACAGCGATGCCATACGCGAGCTTGTATCCGCCTGCCTTGGGCAAGTGGGCGCCCCGGTCACCGCGCTGCGGAAGATCGTGGAATCCCACGGTCATATCGAGGACGAGCATGTCCGAATCGTTGCCGACGTCTTCAACCTGAGCCTCGCGGACGTTCGCGGCATCGTCTCCTTTTACGCCGACTTTCGCACTGCTCCGCGCGGGCGCAAACACATTCGCATTTGCCAGGCCGAAGCCTGCCAGTCCGTCGGTTCGCGCGCGCTCACGAAAGAAATGACCGAGGCGCTCGGCCTTGAACTCGGAGAAACCAGCGACGATCTCGGCGTCAGCCTGGAAGGCGTCTACTGCCTCGGGCTATGCGCCTCGGGCCCGTGCGCCATGGTCAATGAGCGCATTCTCGTTCATGCGACCAGGGAGGAACTGCTGACGTGAGCCGCGCCGAAGTGAAACGCGCATTAGTGCCATACGAATCCCTCGCCAACGCGCTTGGCGCGGACCGTATTGCGCGAGAATTGCAGGCCGCGGGCCATGAAGTCGTCCGTACCGGCGGTTTCGGGCTTGCCTGGCTTGAACCCATGATCGTGATCGACGGCGAAGCCTTTGGACCCGTGCAGGATCTCGACGCCCTGGATGCGGTCGCGCTCGGCCCTCTTGATGAACTGCCGGCGCTCGCGCGTCAGCAGCGGCTCGTCTTCGATCGATGCGGCCATACCGATCCCTTCGAATACGACCCGTCCTGGCTGCTCGAACAGCTCGAACGCGAGCCGCGGCAGATCATTGAAGAGATCAAGGCCAGTGGACTCAGGGGCCGTGGCGGCGCGGGGTTCCCCGCACATATCAAGTGGCAAACCGTATACGACACGCCTGCCCCGCAAAAATACATAGTCGTCAATGCCGACGAAGGCGATTCAGGCACTTTCGCCGATCGGCTCATCATGGAAGGCGACCCGTTCCGCCTGATCGAAGGCATGCTGCTTTCGGGTCATGCGACCGGAGCGGACAAGGGGCTCGTCTATCTGCGCTCCGAGTACCCGCTCGCGGCCGAGATCTTCGCGCGCGCCATCGACATGGCCAGAACGCTCGGACTGCTGGAGAAATTTGATATCGAGCTTTTCATAGGCGCCGGCGCCTACATCTGCGGCGAAGAGACGTCGCTGCTCGAAAGCCTTGAAGGCAAGCGCGGCGAGATTCGCGTCAAGCCCCCCGTACCCGCGGTTGCCGGCCTGTTCGGACAACCGACGCTGGTGCATAACGTCATCACACTCTGTGCGGCGCCGGGCATATTGCAGATTGGCGGCAAGGCCTATGCCGATATCGGCGTCGGCGCATCAACGGGAAGCATGACCTTCCAGCTTGCCGGCAACATCAAGCGCGGCGGGCTTTATGAACTGCCCTTCGGCCTCAGTCTTCGCGAACTCATTGAAGACTGGGGCGGAGGCACGCGAACCGACCGTCCGTTCGGGGCGGTCCAGGTGGGAGGGCCGCTCGGAGCCTATCTGTTCGAGAACGATCTGGACACGCCGCTCAGCTACGAGGAAATGGCCAAATTGGGCGCCGGCATCGGCCATGGCGGACTCGTCGTGTTCGATGACACCGTCGACCTCGTGCAACAGGCGCATTTCGCTTTCGCCTTTTGCGAACACGAGTCCTGCGGCAAGTGTACGCCCTGCCGGATCGGGTCGGTTCGCGGCAAGGAAGCTGTAGCGGCGCTGGCTTCAGGGGAGTACACTGAAAGTCGGCTGGAAGTCATCGAAGACCTTTGCGAGGTAATGGAACAGACCAGCTTGTGTCAGATGGGAGGCATGACCCCGATTCCGGTGCGAAGCGCCCTGGCCCGGGCTTACTCCCGTGCAGGGAGGGAGTAGCGACGGGTCAGGCCCGAAAAGAGATTCGACAATGAGACTCGACGACCTTGATTACGGCACGCCTGCCTCGGCTAAAGAGGAGCAGGTAACTGTCATTATCGATGGCTCACCGATCGAGGTGCGCGCGGGCACTTCCATCATGCGCGCCGCCATCGAAGCCGGCATTCCCGTGCCGAAGCTCTGTGCGACGGACAGCCTGGAAGCTTTCGGCTCCTGCCGCCTGTGCCTGGTCGAAATCGAAGGGCGGCGCGGCGTTCACGCATCCTGCACCGAACCCGTACGGGAAGGCATGCAGGTGCGGACGCAGAGCGAAAAGGTCGCGAAGCTTCGCCGCGGCGTCATGGAACTCTATATTTCCGACCATCCGCTCGACTGCCTCACCTGCAGCGCCAACGGGGACTGCGAACTCCAGGACATGGCGGGCGCCGTGGGCTTGCGCGAGGTCCGCTACGATGACGGCGAAAATCACCTCAGCGCCGCGGTCGACGATTCAAATCCCTATTTCAGCTTCGACCCTTCGAAATGCATTGTCTGCTCGCGTTGCGTGCGCGCCTGCAACGAAGTGCAGGGCACACACGCCTTGACCATAGACGGGCGCGGCTTCGGTTCGGTCGTGGAGACAGGCGCGGAAAACTTTTTCGAATCCGAGTGCGTTTCCTGCGGCGCCTGCGTGCAGGCCTGTCCGACCGCGACGCTGATGGAGAAATCGGTGATCGACGAAGGCGTGCCGGATCGCAGCGTTCGCACCACCTGCGCCTATTGCGGCGTCGGCTGTTCGTTCCGCGCGGAACTCAAGGGCGACCAGGTCGTGCGCATGGTGCCGGACAAACTCGGCAAGGCCAATCACGGCCACTCCTGCGTCAAGGGGCGATTCGCCTGGGGTTATGCGAACCATCCCGAGCGCGTCGTCAAACCTCTCGTGCGCGACCGGATCGACGACCCCTGGCGCGAGGTTTCCTGGGAAGAGGCCATATCCGAGGCTGCCTCTCGCCTCAAGGCGGTCCAGGCCGAGCATGGCCTGCACTCCATCGGAGCCGTAACTTCGGCGCGCTGCACCAACGAGGAAATCTGGACCGTCCAGAAGATGGTCCGAACCGCCTTCGGCAGCAATAACGTCGACACCTGCGCGCGTGTTTGCCATTCCCCTACCGGCTACGGCCTCAAGCAAACCTACGGGACTTCGGCCGGCACGCAACATTTCGATTCGGTACTGAAGGCGGACACGATCATCGTCATCGGCGCCAATCCCACGGACGGCCATCCGGTGTTTGCATCGTTGCTCAAGCGAAGGCTTCGACAGGGCGCCAGTTTGGTCGTAATGGACCCGAGACGCATAGATCTGGTGCGTTCGCCGCATATCGAGGCCGATGCGCACCTGCCGCTGCTACCCGGCACCAATGTGCCGATGATGAACGCTTTCGCACACGTGGTCGTGACCGAGGGGCTGGTCGACGAAGACTTCGTGCGTGAACGTTGCGACCCGGAGTCCTTCGAGGAATGGCGCGAATTCGCGGCGCGCCCGGAAAACGCGCCGGAAGCCGTGCAGGAAATCACCGGCGTTTCCGCGGTCGACATCCGCGACTCCGCCCGGCTCTATGCAACGTCAAGGAACGCCGCCATCTACTACGGCCTGGGAGTCACCGAACACAGCCAGGGTTCGACCATGGTCATGGCCATGGCCAATCTCGCCATGGCGACCGGGAACATCGGCCGCGAGGGCGTCGGCGTCTGTCCGTTACGCGGTCAGAACAACGTGCAGGGCTCCTGCGACATGGGATCCTTCCCCCACGAGCTTTCCGGCTATCAACCGATTGTAGACGCCTCGGTGCGCGAAAAGTACGAAAGCGCCTGGCAGGTCAAACTCCTGCCCGAGCCCGGCATGCGCATTCCCAACATGCTTGACGCCGCGCGCGGCGGCAGCTTCAAGGGCATCTTCATCCAGGGCGAGGACCTCGCGCAATCGGACCCCAACACGCAAGGCGTGGAGGCCGCGCTCGGCAATATGGACTGCGTTATCGTGCAGGATCTGTTCCTGAACGAGACCGCCAAGTTCGCGCACATCTTCCTGCCCGGCACGTCCTTTCTCGAGAAGGACGGTACGTTCACGAACGCCGAGCGGCGCATCAACCGCGTGCGGCAGGTAATGCAGCCGAAATCGGGCAAGTCCGAATGGAAGGCGGTGCAGGAACTGTCGGCGGCCATGGGCTATCCCATGCACTACCAGTCCGCCGAAGACATCATGAACGAGGTCGCGAGCCTCACGCCGGACTTCGCGGGCGTCACGTTCGAGAAACTCGACCGTCTGGGAAGCGTGCAATGGCCCTGTAACGACGGAGCGCCCGAAGGCACGCCCATCATGCACGAGGCACAGTTCGTGCGTGGCAAGGGCCGCTTCATGCTCACGGACTACCAGCCGACGGATGAGCGCACCAGCCGCAAGTATCCGCTGCTGCTGACCACCGGACGCATATTGACCCAATACAACGTCGGCACCCAGACTCGGCGCACGCATAATATCGAATGGCTGGACGAGGATCGGCTCGAAATTCACCCTGCCGATGCCGAAATGCGCGGCGTGCGCACGGATGACCGGGTGTCCATCTCCAGCCGCATGGGAGAAATCGTCTTGCGGGCGGAAGTGACCACTCGCGTCACGCCGGGCGTTGTCTACACAACCTTTCATCACCCGTCCACCGGCACCAATGTGGTTACTACGGACCTGAGCGACTGGGCGACCAACTGCCCCGAGTACAAGGTGACGGCGGTCGAAATTCGGCCCGCCAATCACTTTTCGGCCTGGCAGGAGGTATACCAGGATCGAAACCGGAAGCAGCGCGAACTCCTGCCGGAAGAATGAGCAAAGCCATGAGTGACGCGATTGTCGCCAGGTCGCTGGTGGCCGGAAGCCTGCAGCGCCGGATTACCCGCCTGTCCCCGAAGGGTAAAACACGCGTGGGCGATGCTGTCAGCATTGAAGAACCGCTGGAAATTCGCCTATCGCACATGGACGGACAAGCGCACAGCGAACAGAGTATCGCCATCACCATGCGCACGCCCGGCCAGGACGAAGCGCTGGCGATCGGGTTTCTGGCGGGCGAGGCCATAATCCGTCATGCGGACGATGTGCGAAGCATAGGACATTGCGGGCCCCCGAGCCCGGACAAGGGCTTGCGGAATATCCTGCGCGTGGAACTCGAAGATCGCGTGCGCGTGGATATCGAAGCGCTGAAACGACATTTCTATACGAGTTCGAGTTGCGGCGTCTGCGGCAAGGCCTCGCTCGACGCCATTTCATTCCAGGCGCCGGAGCGCGAGGATTCCGGATTTTCAATCTGCGCGGACAAGTTGCGGGAACTGCCGGCGAAACTCATCACGCAACAGGATGAATTTACCCGCACCGGCGGTTTGCACGCTTCGGCAAGTTTTGATGCGAGCGGCAGGATCCTGCGCATCCGCGAAGACGTCGGACGGCACAATGCGCTCGACAAACTCGTCGGCTCCTGTTTCCGCGAGGGCGGACTTTCCGATTGCGGCATTCTCCTTAGCGGACGCGCCAGTTTTGAACTTATTCAAAAAGCGGCCATGGCCGGTGTGCGTGTGGTGGCTGCCATCGGCGCGCCGTCGAGCCTTGCCATCGAACTGGCCGAGCAGGAAGGCATCACGCTCATCGGATTCCTGAAATCGAGCGGCTTCAACCTCTATTGTCACGGGCAGCGCGTCCTTGAAGCCTGAAGAGGTCACTGCGATCGTGCTTTGCGGCGGCCGGGGACGGCGCCTCGGCGGCATCGAGAAATCGCTCGTTCGCGCCGGGGATCGAGCGCTCGTCGAATTCGTCATCGAACGGCTGCGCCCCCAGGCGTCCCGAATTGTCCTAAGCCTCGGTGCAGGCCAGAACGAAAGTGTCTGGCGGAGATTCGGCTGCGATCTGATTGTGGATGCCGAGCCGGATCAGGGCCCGCTGGGCGGCTTGGTGTCCTGCATTGCGGATAGTTCGGCCGAGTGGTTGCTGAGCTGTCCCGGCGATGCGCCGTGGACTGCGCCGAACCTCGTCGAAGCCCTCTCGAAAGATGCGCGGGCGCGCGGCGTCGCCGTCGCGCACGACGGCAAACGGCGTCAGAATCTCACCTTGCTCATCGGTCGCGAAAAGGCCGAATCCCTGGCGCGGTTCTATGCCGACGGCGGTCGGGCCGTATTCCGCTGGCTCGACGCCGACGCGATTCCCGCGACCGACCTGTCTGAAATCGCGCCAAGCTTCGTGAACATCAACACGCCCGCCGATCTCGAAGCGTTTCGCCGCTCCGCAGATTCTGCGACTCCGCTTCGCTTCGCGCAGAATGACAATGAATAGAAGTCATTCTGCGCGCAGTCGCAGAATCCATCCTCACGGCGCCGCGAGGTTCTTTATTCCGGCTTGGCGCCGTGCCAAAATCCCGCTGGCCCCGCGAGATTAGCAAGATCACGCCATGAACTACGCTGAAGTCCAGACATTGCCGACCAGTTTCGGCTTCCTGCTCCTGGAAAATTTCACGCTCATTTCCGTTTCGTCGGCGATCGAGACCTTGCGCATGGCCAATCGCGTGGCCGGAAACGAGGTCTATAGCTGGCGGATGATTTCCGAAAGCGGCGGCCCAGTTTCCGCCAGCGACGGGCTTTCCATCAGAGCTGATTCAAGCATCGGCGACGATGGTCTATCCAGTGATCTGGACGCGGTCATAGCTTGCGGCGGCGAACGGGTCGAGCGTCATTGCGAGAAAACGGCAATGCACTGGTTGCGCGCTTGCAACGCCCGCGGAGTGGCGCTGGGTTCGACCTGTACCGGCAGTTACGCTTTGGCCAAGGCCGGAGTGCTTGACGGGTACCGGTGCAGCGTCCACTGGGAGGAATACGCCGCCATGACCGAGCAATTCCCGAAAGTTACGGTCGGCAGGAGCATTTACACGATTGACCGCGACCGATTCACCAGTTCCGGGGGCACGGCGCCGATGGACATGATGCTGTACTTCGTCCGCCGGCAATTGGGCGCCGGGATCAGCGCCGAAATAGCCGATCAGTTCGTACACGATCGAATACGCGATACCAGGGATCGGCAACATGTGCCGCTGCGGCACCAGGTCGGCGGACATTCGGCCAAGCTGGTGGCGGCGGTGGAACTGATGGAAAGCAACATCCGCGAGCCGCTCAGCCAGGTTGAACTTGCCTCGTATGTCGGGTTGTCCCGACGGCAACTCCAGCGTCTGTTCCAGAAATACCTGCTGGCTTCGCCGTCACGCTATTATTTGTACTTGCGGCTCGCGCGGGCGCGCGAACTGCTTTTCCAGACCAGCCTGAGCATTGTCGAAATCTCGGCCCAGTCAGGCTTTGTTTCCAGCTCTCATTTCAGCACGACCTACAGAGAACTCTACGGCAAGACGCCGAGCGTCGACCGCGCCGACAGGTAACAAAATCAAATGTCACAAAAATCCGATATCGAAATCGCTCGCGAAGCCACCCTGTTGCCGATTCGGGAGGTCGCCGACAAACTCGGCTTTTCCGACCATGCGATCCCCTACGGCAACGCCAAGGCCAAGATTGATTTTTCCGCCATTTCGGAGTCGCGACCGGACGCGACCGGCAAGCTGATCCTGGTGACGGCGGTGTCGCCGACGCCGGCCGGCGAGGGCAAGACGACGACGACCATCGGTCTCGGCGACGCGTTGAACCGCATCGGCAAGAAAACGGCGATCTGTCTGCGCGAACCCAGTCTCGGACCCTGTTTCGGCATGAAAGGCGGAGCGACAGGCGGCGGTTACGCGCAGGTCGCGCCAATGACCGACATCAACCTGCATTTCACCGGCGATTTCCACGCCGTCGCAGCCGCACACAACTTGCTGGCGGCCCTGGTCGACAACCATGTCCACTGGCACGCCAACCCGGATCTGGACCCGCGCCGGGTCACATGGCGGCGCGTGGTCGACATGAACGATCGCGCACTACGCCAGGTAATGATCGGTTTGGGCGGGTCCGCCCACGGCGTGCCCCGCGAGTCCGGCTTTGACATCACCAGCACCTCCGAGATCATGGCGATTTTCTGTCTGGCGCAAAACCTTGACGAATTGCAGCATCGGCTTGGCGCCATCGTGGTCGGCTATACCCGTGACGGAAAACCTGTCACCGCACGCGAACTTTCCGCGCAGGGTGCGATGACGGCCCTGCTCCAGGATGCCTTGTTGCCGAATCTCGCGCAGACGCTGGAGAACAATCCGGCGTTCATACACGGGGGACCGTTCGCGAACATCGCCCATGGCTGCAATTCGGTAATTGCGACGCGCACCGCGCTAAAGCTGGCGGATTACGTCGTGACCGAGGCCGGTTTCGGCTCCGATCTCGGCGCCGAAAAGTTTTTCAACATAAAGTGCCGCACTGCGGGCCTGGCGCCCGACGCCGCGGTTCTGGTCGCGACCGTCAAGGCACTCAAGATGCATGGCGGAGTCGCAAGAAACGACCTGCCGGACGAGGACAGCGCCGCGGTGGCGAAAGGCTGCGCCAACCTGGGACAACATCTCGCCATCCTCGCCCGGTTCGGCGTGCCGGCGGTAGTGGCGATCAATCGCCATCCGACCGACAGCGATGCCGAAGTACGTGCCATCATGGACTATTGCCGCCAGTCGGGCGTCGCCGCCGTCGAGGCCCGGCACTGGGCCGAAGGAGGCGCCGGCGCGACCGACCTGGCCAGGGTAGTGGCGCAAGTCGCCGAATCGGGAACTGCCGATTTTCGCATGCTGTATGAAGACGAACTTGATCTGTGGGAGAAAACCCGCCGCATAGCACAGACGATCTACGGCGCCCGGGACATCGTCGCGCCGTCGAATGTGCGCAATGAATTCGCCAGGTTGCAGGAAAGCGGTTACGGCAAGTTTCCGGTATGCATGGCCAAGACGCAATACAGTTTCTCGACCGATCCTCATCTTCTCGGCGCCCCGAAGGACCATATAGTGGAAATTCGCGAAGTCCGCCTGTCGGTGGGCGCCGGCTTCATCGTGCCGGTGTGCGGAGCCATCATGACGATGCCCGGGCTGCCGCGGAAGCCGTCGGCCAATGACATCCAGGTGGACTCGGCGGGCAAGATCACGGGATTGGACTGATTTCTTGCGGAAAGCCGGCCGTCAACGACGGATACGTTGGCCGGTGGGGTCGTACATCGGCCTGGATGAGGCTTCCGCCGGAATTCTTTCTCCGGCCACCTCGATGCTGAATTCCCCCGCGGACAGGTCCGGCGCCTTCGCCGTATCGACATAGCCCAGGCCGATCGCTCCGCCAAGCGTGTGGCCGTAAGCGCCCGAGGTAATGCGCCCGACCAGTTTATCACCCTGCCAGACGGGTTCGTCGTGATAAAGCAACGGCTTCGGGTCCAGCAGCCGGAATTGCAACAAGCGCTTCGCCGGCGCCGTCCGCTTCTGTTCCAGCAAGGCCTCCCGGCCAATGAATCCGCCCGGTTTGTCGAACTTGACGGCGAAGCCCAGGCCGGCCTCCAGCGGCGTGTCCTCGTCGGTAATGTCGTGGCCCCAATGCCGGTAAGCCTTTTCGATGCGTAGCGAATCGAGCGCATGGTAGCCGGCGTGGGCCAGTTCGAAGTCCGGGCCTGCCTCGATGATGGCGTCGTAAATGCCGGCCGTGAATTCAGTGGGGATATACAACTCCCAGCCGAGTTCGCCGACATAGGTGATCCGGGAAGCTCGCACCAGCGCTTGGCCGAGTTCGATTTCCCGGCTGCGGCCGAAGGGAAAGGCTTCGTGGGAGAGATCGTCGGGGCTCAGCGACTGCAACAGCGCCCGGGAGTTCGGACCCATGATCGAAATTACGCTCATTGCTGATGTCACATTGGTCAACGTACAGTGGCTGTCGGCCGGTACGTGCCGTTGCAGCCAATTGAAGTCCCGGATTTCCGTGGCGGCCGCGGTAACGACCAGATAGCACACTTCACTCAGACGGGTGACCGTCAAATCCGCTTCGATGCCACCTCGTTCATTCAGCCATTGGGTATAGACAATTCGGCCCGGATCGACGTAGATATCGTTCGCGCAAACACGATTCAGCACCCGGGCGGCGTCGCGTCCCTGGACCTGAAACTTGGCGAACGAGGACTGATCGAAGAGTCCCACGCGCTCGCGCACGGCCCGGTGCTCCGCCGCCGAATATTCGAACCAGTTCTGCCGTCCCCAACTGTACTCGTAATGCGCCAGGTCGGGCCTGGGTTCAGGAAGAGCGGCATACCAGTTGGGTCGTTCCCAGCCGGCAAGCTCGCCGTGGCAGGCGCCAACGGCCCGCAGGCGATCATACAGAGGCGATTTTCGAACGCCCCGGGCAGTCTCGAATTGACGGTAGGGGTAATGCGCCGCGTACAGCAGACCGAGACTTTCGGAAACCCTCTCGCGCAGGTACTTCCGGTTGCGCTGGAAAGGCAGATTGCGGCGCAGGTCGACTTCCCAGAGGTCCGAAGGAGGGTGTCCCATGCGAATCCATTCCGAAAGCACCTTGCCGATGCCGCCGGCGGATTGCAGGCCGATGGAATTCAGCCCTGCCGCGACGAAGCAGTTGTCCTGCTCCGGCGCCTGGCCGATGTGATAGCGCACATCCGGCGTAAAGCTCTCCGGCCCGCAGAAGAATTTGGCGAGACCGGCGGTTTCCAGTGCCGGGACGCGGACCATGGCCTGTTCGAGAATCGGCTCGAAATGCTCCAGGCTGCCCGGAATCTCGTCGAAACAGAAGTCTTCGGGAATGCCGTCCCTCGCCCAGGGGCGGGAGTGAGGTTCAAAGGCGCCGACCAGTAACTTGCCGGCGTCGTACTTGAAATAGGAGCAGGCGTCGTAATCCCGCACTACCGGCAGGTCCGGGTGCAATCCCGACACCGAATCGAACAGGGCGTAATAGTGCTCGCAGGCGTGCAGGGGTACGTTCACGCCTATCGAAGCCGCCAGTTCCCGAGTCCACATGCCGGTGCACAGAACTACACAGTCCGCTGCGATTTCACCCCGGTCCGTGGCCACTCCGGATACGCGGCCGCCCGCGGTGTATATGGCCGTGACCGGGGTGTTTTCGACAATGCGCGCACCGGCGGCTCTGGCGCCTTTGGCCAGGGCGTTGGTTACGTCCACTGCATTCGCGTAGCCGTCGGAGGGAATATGGATTCCTCCGAGCACGTCTTCGACATTGAGCATGGGAACCCGGGCCGCGATGGCTGCGGCATCGAGCACCTGCACTTCCAGTCCGAATACCTTCGCCATGGACGCGCTGCGCCTTAGTTCCTCGAAGCGCTCTTCGTTGGTGGCGAGCGAGATGGAGCCGCAGCGCCGATAACCGGTCGCCTGGCCGGTTTCCGCTTCCAGTCGCAGGTAAAGTTCGCTGGTATAGCGCGCCAGTTCGGTCATGTTGACGGAGGTGCGCAGTTGACCCACCAGGCCTGCCGCGTGCCAGGTGGTGCCGGAAGTGAGTTGCTTGCGCTCCAGCAGGACAACGTCCGCAACTCCGTCCCTTGCCAGGTGATATGCGACCGAACAGCCGATTACGCCGCCGCCGATGACGACGACGCCCGCATGGCGCGGCAACTCGGCTTTGGGTCTGGGCCGGCTCGTCACAGGTCGTCAGGCGCGCAAGCGCTCGTTTGCCGGGTCGTGAACCGGGTCGGTATATACGGTCGCTTGCCGTCTTTGTCCCAGCACTTCCACCGTCAACGCAGTGCCTGGCGCGGCGAGCGCTGGTGGGACGTAACCGAAACCGAGACTTTGTCGCACATAATGGCCATAGCCGCCGGACGTAGTAATTCCGACGCAACTTTCGCCCGAGTAAATCGGCTCTCCGCCTTGTACGTCCGCGTCGCCGGAATCGAGGCTGAAGTAAATGAGCTGCAGCTTGCGGTCGCGCTGTTCGAGAGTCGCCTCCCGGCCGGTGAAATCGCCCTTGTCGAACTTGATGAATCGTTCCATGTCGGCGTCGATCAGGGTGACTTCGTTGGTCAGTTCCGAACCCCATGCGCGATACGCCTTTTCCAGCCTCAAGCTATTGACCGCGTAGAGACCGAAATTGCGAATACCGTACTCCGCGCCAGCCTCCAGCAAGGCATCGTACAGCGCTTCCATGTGTTCCATCGGCGGATGCAGTTCCCAGCCCAATTCGCCCACGTAGTTCACCCGCAGTGTGCGCACGGGCATGCCGGCGATTTCAATCTCCCTGCCGCTGAGCCAGGGAAAGGCGCCGGTCGCCAGAGGCGCGTCCGTTACGCGTGACAGAACGTCCCGGGCATGGGGCCCGGCCAGCACAAGTACGCCGCGCAGGTCGGTGACGTTGGCGATGCGCACCTGCTCGCCGGGACGCATACCCTGTTCGAGGTGGTCCAGATCGCGCAATTCGGCGCCGGCCGCGGAAAGAATATAAAAGGAATCGTCGAGGCGGGTGATCGTTACCTCACCCTGGATGCGCCCGTTTTCGGACAACAGATGCGTCAACGCGATGCGGCCCTGCCTGGGCAGCCGGTTGGCGCAAAGCCTGTCCAGCAGTGATTCAGCGTCCCGGCCCGTTACGTCGTACTTCGCAAAACCCGAAAGATCCAGGATTCCAACCCGTTCGCGCACCGCCAGACACTCTTCGCGCACAAGTTCGAAGACATTGTTGTGACGGAAATCGTAGTCTTCCTTGCGTCCGTCCGGCGAAAACCACTTGGGCCGCTCCCAGCCGAACGTTTCCGTGTATACGCAGCCTTGTGCGCGCAACTTGTCGTACAGGGGGCTAGTTCGGAGCCCGCGGGCCGCCAGCAGTTCTTCTCCCGGCAAGGCCGTGGCGTAGGTCATGCCATAGTCCTGACGGCCCCTGGCCCGCATGTAGTCGGCATCGGCAAACACGCCGAAGCGCCGCGGGTCGAATCCGGTCATGTTGATTTCGGAGTCGCCGTGCAACATCCACTGGGCCAGGTACTTGCCGCAGCCGGCGCCCTGGGCGATGCCGAAGGACGAACCGCAGCACAGCCAGAAGTTGCGCAGTCCGGCCACGGGCCCGAGCAAGGGCAGCCCGTCGGGACTGTGGGAGATGGCGCCGTTGACGATACGTTTGATTCCCGCCGGCTCGATAATGGGCATGCGCTCCATGGCGCGGCCCAGCCAGGGCAACAGGCGCTCCAGGTCGTCGGCGAACAGTTCGCTGTCGGACTCCCAGGGCGGCATTCCATCAGGCTGCCAGGCTTCGGCGATACCTTTGGCCTCGTAGATTCCGATCAGGCCGGATTTCTGTTCCTGGCGCATGTAGGCCGAGGCCCAGGGGTCGCGGGTTACGGGTATTTCGTCGCTTCTTTCGGCTAATTCGGGCAACTGGTCCGAAACGAGATAGTGGTGCTGGAGATTGCAGATTGGAAGGTCCGCCCCCACCATCTGCGCCACTTGCCGGGCGAAACTGCCAGCCGCATTGACTACGGTTTCGGCAATGACCGTCCCCTGTTCAGTGATCACTTCCCATTCGCCGCCGGGCAGGGCGTTTATGCCCGTAACCCGGTTGCCGCGAACGATTCGGGCGCCGTGGTCGCGGGCGCCCCTGGCCATCGCCTGGGTGAGCCCGGACGGGTCGGCATGCCCGTCGTCGCGGGTCCAGGCCGCGGCGAGTACGCCTTCGGTGGTGACGAAAGGATTCAGTTTGCCGATCTGTTCGACATCGATAATCTCCATGTGATAGCCGACTTCGGCGGCTATCCCCCGCAGGTATCGGAACCAGTCCAGGTCCCGCTCGGTCAATGCAAAGCGGATGCTGCCGCAACCGTGCCAACCGACGGCCTGGCCGGTCAGTTGCTCCAGATTGCGGTACAGCGAGTTGCTGTATTCGTGGATTTTGGCGAGATTATAGTTACCGACCAGATTGGGGCACTGACCGGCCGCATGCCAGGTCGAACCCGAGGTCAATTCGCCCTTTTCGATCAGCAGGACGTCGCTGCACCCCTCCTCAGCCAGGTGATACAACAGTCCGACACCCATGATGCCGCCGCCGACGATAACAATGCGGGCCTGGCTTTCCATTCTGCATCCCGGAAGTGCATGACCGAAGGCCCGATTCTAACCTTTCACTACCGTCTCATGTACGTATTTTTTGCCGCTCGAAAATAAATTAATATGGCAGCGATTCTCGTTTTACCGGAGAATAGATCCTGCGACTTCGCGCAGGATGACACGGAGTCGCAATTTTTCGTTTGTTGTCCCGCGCGGAGCGGGGACGAAGTTTTTCGTTTGTCATTCTGCGCGGAGCGAAGTGGGTGCAGGCAAGTGTTTGCGAAGCGAAAGCTTCGCG
Source organism: Pseudomonadales bacterium (assembly GCA_963666325.1). Lineage (GTDB taxonomy): Bacteria > Pseudomonadota > Gammaproteobacteria > Pseudomonadales > Pseudohongiellaceae > UBA9145. The sequence goes on along the minus strand of OY762706.1, from coordinate 1,704,773 downwards.
CGCAGCCGTAACGGCGCGGAGCTATGCTCCGCGACTGGAGCGCAGAATCTGTTCAGGAGGTTGCCATGGCACGAAGAGCAGGAGGCAGGGAGGCGCGCCGGGCGGCTCGCGCCGCACCCTTGGCCGAAGCCGCCAAGCCGGTTAGGCCGGGGCATAGCGGCGGCCAGTACCGGCCCCTCAGCGATGAAGGCGTCGCGGCAGTAGTCGACAACGCCTTTCGCATTCTCGAACAGGTCGGATTCGCCGACCCCACGCCGCATTGCATCGAAACCTGTACCGCGGCCGGCGCAGTGCTCGGTGACGACGGCCGCCTGCGCATGCCCCGCGGCCTGGTGGAAAAAACGCTGCAACAGGCCCGGCGCAACCTGACGCTGTATGCCAGGGACACCAGATACGATATTGATCTCAGTGGCGCCAGGGTGCATTTCTCCACCGCCGGCGCAGCGGTGCAATGCGCCGACCCGGAAAACAATCTCTACCGGGAATCCACCGCCCAGGATCTCTACGACATGGCGCGCATCGCCGATACCTGCGAGCACATTCACATGTTCCAGCGGACCTGCGTTCCCCGGGACATAGTCGACAACTGCGAACTGGACATCAATACGCTGTATTGCTGCCTGATGGGAACGAGCAAGCATGTCGGCTCAAGCTGGACCCTGCCGGAGCACCTGGAAAAGAGTTTCGAGATGCTGCACATGATCGCCGGTGGTGAGGACGCCTGGCGGGCGCGGCCTTTTGTCAGCCAGTCCAACTGCTTCGTGGTGCCGCCGATGAAATTCGCGACCGACGCCATGGAATGCTTGCGGGTTGCAGTGCAGGGCGGCATGCCGGTGTTGCTGCTTTCGGCAGGCCAGGCCGGCGCCACCGGCCCGGCCTGCCTCGCCGGAACCGTATCCCAGGCATGGGCCGAGTGCCTTGGCGGGCTGGTCTATGTCAATGTGATCGAGGCCGGCGCTCCGGCGATTCTCGGCGCCTGGCCCTTTGTTTCGGATTTGCGCACCGGCGCCATGAGCGGCGGTTCGCCGGAGCAGGGTCTGCTGTCCGCCGCCTGCGCGCAGGTGGGCAATTATCTCGACCTGCCATTCGGCACCGCCTGCGGTATGTCCGACGCCAAGTTTCCCGATTTCCAGGCCGGCGCCGAGCGTGCGTCAACCGTACTGTCGGCAGCGCTGTCCGGGGCGAACATCGTCTATGAATCCGCCGGCATGTACGCAAGCCTGTTGAGCGTGTGCCCGGAAAGCCTGTTGCTGGATAACGACGTCCTCAGCGGCATCGGCCGGTCGGTTCGGGGAATCGAGGTCAATCCCCGGACACTGAGCTTCGATGAGATCAATCAGATCTGCGTTGGCGGTGAAGGGCATTACCTTGGATCCAGCAACACATTGCAGGTGATGCAGAGTGAATACGTCTACCCGGCCTTGAGCGACCGCAACAGCCCCAACGTCTGGGAAGAAACGGGCAAACCGGTCCACCTTGAACAGGCTATCGCCAAAAAACGCGAAATCCTCGCCGGCCCGGCCCCCCGCCACATCAGCGACGAACTCGACGCGCAACTGCGAGAGAATTTCCCGATCTTCCTGTCCCGCGAGGCCATGGGCCGATAACGGCCGAGCGGATTGCGGAAATCCTCACGATTATCGTAAACATCAAAGCTTTTGCCGGCATCGTGCGAACAGGGTGGCAGAGAGACCACTCTTGAACTTTGGAGTTTTTCTTTACTATTTCTCATACGATGCTTACCGAAAATTATTTGAGACACATTTTGTTACAAATTAATCCTCAAGAGCTATTGACGCTGGAGGGGGGGGGGGGTGGCACTCTACGTGCGCATTTCCCATTTTGAACAACAGGAGAATATAATGAGCGAAATCAGAGAGTTGACCTTGAGCGAGGTAGACGATGTTAGCGGTGGAATCATACCTGCAATCATCGCTATCGATCTCGCCTTGATCTTTTTCGGCGCCGGCGTTTTTGTCGGTTACCACACCACTATCCAGTTGAAGTAAAACGGAGACGTACTAACAATGAGGACTGAAACTATACTCATCAAAAACCATCATTCACAAGCCGAATGCTTTCATGACTGTCGAACTCTGTCTGAGGACGAGTTGGATCAAGTGTCAGGAGGCGCGGGAGTTGCTCTTGCAATTGGTATAGGGGTCTGGGCGACTATGTGGGTAGTTCATAGGTATTTGCAAAGTAGGTAAAGCAAGGCATAAGGAGAAAGAATCATGACGACCGTAGTTGAAGCGAAGAGTGGAGTGGGCATTCAAGTTGAATCTTTGCCTGATTTTCGTGTTCTGAGCGATGAAGAGCTTGACCAGGTGGCAGGAGGAATATTACCCGTCCTCGCTGTTGCATTTACAGTTGGTATGGCGGTCGGAGCACTTGCCGCTATCTGGCAAATATCACAACATTGATAATGGAGGAATGTAGGAGTCTGGATTGGTTGGTGAAACTAATCCAGGCTCCTATGTCTACATTAAATGAGAAATTTCAATGGCGTTGTTAATACATGCAGGTGGGCTGCTTCCACATGCCTTGCTGGATGCCTAATTTTATTCGTTGTAGGATTAAGTGATGGCTCGGATATAGCATACGTCATAGCTTTACCTCTCATAACATATTTGTCCTTCATTTTGGTTATGCTTTTTGTAGATGGGGCCAAGTTTGTTTCCGCCTACTTTTTCTTGTTCTCTGTATTCCTTTCGGGGCTTATAATGGCCTATTATTTTTGGAGTCGCTTAGTTTAGCTTTGTAGTATGAGTATGAAGTGGGCGATTCTTGGTATAATCTTAACCTCAACGCTGGCAGATGTGTTAACAACATCCTACTTAATTGTCTCTACTGGGGGTATTGATGGTGAGCTAAACCCTGTAATTTCCGGAATAGATATCCTTTTGATATCAAATATTGTTGGGGTTATCTTTTTTTCGGCGATCTTGTTGTATATATTTCCTGACTTGGAATCCAGATCTCGAATTAGAGGAATGACGTCCAGTAGGATTCTTAAACAATTGATTAATGTATCTACTCCAATTAGGAAATATTTTAGAGAAGGTGATCCAAAGGACATACTGGTTTTTTTTACTATAGTTTTGCTACTGGCGGGAGGAGGCATTACCAAACTGCTTGTGGCAATAAGTAATGTCTTTGTAATTGTTACTGGATACGGATATGCGGACATCGTATTGATTATGGCAAATTTCGGATCGATTTCTTTAAGTAGAAATGCTCTCTATCTCGTATCACTGATTTCTCTGTTGACTTTAAGCGCCATTGTTTCCTTCATTGGCCTAAAGAAAAACATCTAAAAAGTCGAATCGTGAAAGTTGTCTTGCAAAGCGAAGCTGCAGAGTGTGGGTTGGCTTCAATAACAATGATTGCACAATATTATGGCCACAAGATTGACCTGGTTAACTTACGTCAACGGTTTGGTGTATCGCTAAAGGGAGTTCGACTTCGAAACTTGATGGAGATTGCGGAGCAGCTTTCTCTGAGCTCAAGACCCCTGCGACTCGAACCGGAACGACTCCGCGATATTACTCTTCCGGCTGTACTTCATTGGGGTCTGGATCATTTTGTTGTATTGAAGGAAGTACGACGGAACCAGTTTACGATTTTTGATCCGGCCCGTGGGCGAGTTTCGTGTTCATTGGAGGAAGTTTCTGAACACTTTTCCGGAGTCGCTCTCGAGCTTGCTCCTGCGGCAGACTTTCAGCCGATCATTGCCCGGACGCCGACGAGACTGTCAAGTTTGTGGTCTCGACTGACTGGCCTTAAGCGCACATTCGTCCAGATTCTTATTCTTTCGGTTGTTTTACAGCTTTTTGCCCTAGCCGCACCCTTTTATCTCCAACTCGTAATCGACGAAGCAGTTTCAAGATATGATACTGGTTTACTGCTGTTGCTTGGGATCGGATTCGGACTCCTATACGTCATCAATGCTGTCACAGAAGCGTTGCGATCTTGGGTTATCCTGTTATTGGGCCAGTCTTTGACATTTCAAATGGCTGGAAATGTGTTGCGACATCTTACGCGCCTTCCCACAAAGTATTTTGAGCAACGTCATATTGGAGACATTATTTCTCGCATTGGGTCCATACAGCCGATACAGACCGCACTGACACAAAGCGTTGTTGCAGCCCTCATTGATGGAGTAATGGTTGTTGCAACGGTACTATTGATGCTGTTGTATAGTTGGAAACTTGCTTTGATTTCTATTGGGTTCACGGTCCTGTATCTGGCCATTTCGATTGCATTATTTCCCTTAATGCGAAGCCGGCAAGAAGAATTGATATCCAGACGCGCTGCAGAAAATACGAATGTCATTGAGACCATAAGGGCGTCGCGCGCAATAAAGCTATTTGGTAAGGAAATGCAACGTGAGGGTATGTGGAGAAATCTGTACACCGAAGTGGTAAATGCCGATGTTTCATACAATAAGCTACGGATCGGAAATCAATTCGCTTCAACACTGTTGTTCGGGTTGCAAACAGTACTGGTCGTGTACTTTGGTGCCGATCTTATTCTATCTGGCGCCATCAGCATTGGCATGCTGTTCGCTTTTATCTCGTATAGGCAACATTTTGCAAATACAGCCGAAGATCTTGTGAACAAGGGCATAGAGTTTCGCATGCTGGGATTGCATCTTGAGAGGCTATCCGACATAGTGCAATCGAAAAAGGAAGTAGGACTTGATAGTCCGATATCGGATGTTCGAAACATAAAGGGAAAGATCAGACTAGAAGATGTCAGTTTCCGATACGACAGGAACGATCCTTTCGTGATTGAAAACGTTTCCCTTTCGATTGATTCAGGTGAGTTTATTGTAATCGCAGGTCCTTCGGGCGGGGGTAAATCGACACTACTAAAGGTGATGTTGGGCTTGCTTGAGTCGGAGTCGGGAATTGTCAGAGTGGACGGCCTGCCTTTGCATGTCCTCGGGTTGCGCAATTGGAGGGCCGCCGCTGGTGTAGTAATGCAGGACGATCAACTCCTATCCGGATCGATTGCAGACAATATTTCCAGTTTCGATCCTCAAGTTGATATGAAACGGGTTGTAGAATGCGCCATTCAGGCCCAAGTGCATGAAGAAATCAGTCGGATGCCAATGCATTATCTATCACTGATCGGCGACATGGGTGCGGCACTTTCAGGCGGGCAGAGACAGAGGCTGCTGCTCGCGCGTGCCTTGTACCATAATCCGAAGGTCTTGTTTCTTGACGAAGGCACGGCGAATCTAGACATGCAAACTGAACAGCAAATTGCGGAAGTCATTTCCAATATGAATATTACTAGAGTTGTCATCGCACATGGCAGACAACTTCTCGAAAGCGCGGATCGTGTATTCATAATGAGTCAGGGCAGTTTAACTGAGCATAGCACAACGTAGTCTGGCGACAGAGCGAACGCGCCTTATAAAAGAAGTGAGGCAACGACACAGCAAATGGAGCTTTTCCGCAAACAAGTCATTGAGCGACAAGGGAATCGTCTATTCGGCGAGGTATCTCTCGCTTCTCCAGTTTCGACATGGGTTGTCACTTGGCTCATAGGCGCTATTGTGGCGGTCATAGTGCTGGCACTGCTCGTCGGCGGCTACGCAAGGAAAGAAATTGTGCAGGGCTGGCTAAAACCCGACAAGGGTCTTGTGCGAGTCGTCTCTCCGTTACTCGGGACGGTCGATACGGTTCATGTCGTCGAAGATCAAGTTGTCAATAAAGGCGATTCCTTAGTGACTTTGAATCTTGATACTGCGTTTTCGGCAGGCGAGGGAGTATACGGAATTGCTTTGGCCGAAATGGAAACTCAGATAGCAGAGCGGGAAAATCTCATACCATTGACTGAACTGCGCTTCGCTAGCGAAGCCTTGGAACTTGAGGGGCAGTTAGCCGCTATTCAAGCGGAACTTTCCGCTCTCGAAGAACAGCGCCAGGTGCTTGACGAGCGTATAAATACTGCCGAAGAAGCGCTTGAGCGAATTTCATTGTTGGCAAAGTCGGACGCCGTATCCAAATCCGATGTTGACCGTCAACATGAATCCGTCCTTTTCTTGCGGCAATCGGCTACGCAGGTCAAGCAACAGATTGAGATCAAGAAGGGGGAGTTGGCGATTAATCGACTCCGCCTGGAAGGTTTGCCGACGAATGAGGAGGCAGCAATTACCGAATTGCGGGAAGGACTTGCCGCCCTGCGGTCGCAAAGAGCGCAAGTTTCTGGAAGGGGAACGCTGGTAATGACGGCGCCAGTCTCGGGACGCATCGCGGCATTGCCCCTCTCCAGTGGTCAAAGCGTCCGTCCTCAGCAAATGACTGTAGCTTTGCTGCCGGAGGGAGGTTACCTGGAGGCAGAACTGTTTGTGCCAACAAGGGCTGCGGGTTTTATTAAAGAAGGGCAAACCGTGCGTCTGCAATTCGATGCTTTCCCTTTTCAGAGATACGGAATCGTGGAGGGTAAAATAGTCTTGGTGTCGCGGACGATATTCGACCCGTCTGAGTTACCTGTAGCACTCGGAGTTGCGGGTCCGGTTTACCGCGTGCTCGTCAGCATTTCCACGCAGCACGTTGATGCATATGGCGAGAAGTTTCCTTTGCAAACGGGCATGACTCTCAGCGCCCATATTGTGCAGGAAGAAAGAAGACTGTGGGAAGTGTTGTTGGACCCGCTATTTGCCAGAATCTGAACGGCGCACGGCAATACCTTACCCGAACCGATTATCCAAGTAAATTTACCTACCCAAATCGCAATGCGATTACAATCAGTCCTCAGTCTTGGATGGACAATTCCTCCAGCAATCCCTTGAGGAGACCCCCGCACATACATATCAGCACAACGGTAAAAGGCAGGCCCACAGCGAGGGTCAAGGCCTGCATCGACGCCATGCCGCCGCCCAGCATCAGGGCCAGCGCGGCCAGGCCGGCGAGCAGGTACCAGAAGACGCGTTGCTGCACCGGCGCATCCATCTTAACTTTACCCTCAAACTGTTCAGTTGGATCCAATTGCTTCACTTTAACAAGAATATTTCTTCTAACGAAGACTACATGCAATATTGGTGTGGGTTGTAATATGTTTCTAAAAGAAAGATCTTGTCCAAATTGCGAATATGGAAAAATTCTGACTTCTGAACTTCCGAAACAAGCAAGATGTTTATATTGCAATAAACTCATTGAGGTATCATTAATGCCACAAGTTATTGTCGGAGTCGGGTTTACTTTCCTTGTGTTCCTATTTATATATTTGGAACATTTAGTCGCCGCAGGCATCGTTCTGGCACTATTTGGCGTATATAATGTGTTTTTCAATCAGATTAAGAGTTCATACTTCTCTTTGAAGTGTTATGACGATGATTAGAGAGCCAACAAATAGATGTTTGATCTTTGGAACTAATACATATCGGGGGTGTAGACTTACGATATGAATAACTGGTTAGCAAGACTTCGGCTAAAGAAGAAAGGTGTTCGCCTATTTTTTGCTCAATACATAGTTTGGCTATTGTTATGCTATTCAAGTTATTACACTGGCACCCTTCCATACTTAACTTATTTAGCTTTTGCAGTATTTTTTATACTAAACTTGCGACTAGTACTTTATGCTGTTCGAGCCATTAAACTGTATGATTGATCCTCAGTCTTGAATAGATTGTTCCTCCAGAAGCCCCTTCACGAGACCCACGCACATGAACAGCAGCACGACCGCGAAGGGCAGGCCTACCGCGATAGTCAAGGCCTGCAGCGACGCCATGCCGCCGCCAAGCATCAGGGCCATCGCGGCCAGGCCGGCGAGCAGGCACCAGAATACGCGTTGCTGCACCGGCGCATCCATCTTGCCGCCGGCGGTGATGGTGTCCATCACCAATGATCCTGAATCCGCCGAAGTGACGAAAAAGATCGTGATCAGGAAAACGCTGACGGCGGAAACGAATCCCGTCATCGGCAGCAGCTCCAGCATTCTGAACAGCGCAAGTTCGGGCACGGCTTCCGACACGCCCCGGTAGCCCTCGGAGAAGTACTGGTCCAGGGCGGCCCCGCCGAATGTCGCCATCCACAGAGTGCCGATGATCGTCGGCACGATCAGCACCCAGGTGATGAACTCGCGTATCGTGCGGCCGAAACTGATCCGCGCGATGAACATGCCGACGAAGGGCGCCCAGGCGATCCACCAGGCCCAGTAAAAAACGGGCCAGTCGTACAGGAATTCCAGGTCTTCGCGGCCGACCCAGTTACTCAGCGCCGGCAGGTAATAGAGGTAGTCGATGCCGGCCGTGGCGATGGTCGCAAGGATGGCAAGCGTGGGCCCCGCGATAAGCACGAACAGCCACAACATTCCCGCCAGCGTCATGTTGATCCAGCTCAGGCGCTTGACGCCCTTGTCCAGACCGGCGACTACAGACGCAAGCGCGATGCCGATGATGATCACGATCAGGATGGCCTTAGTGGCGTTTGTCGTGGGAATTCCGAACAGATAATTCAATCCGCCGGCAATCTGCTCGGCGCCGAATCCCAGCGATACCGCAAGTCCGAACAGGGTTGCCAGCACGGCGCTGATATCCACCGCGTGGCCGAAAGGCCCCCAGACGGACTTGCCGATCAGCGGAAAGAAACCGGACCGCAGCGTAAGCGGCATGCCGCGGTTGAAACAGAAGAAAGCCAGCGACAGGCCGGCCACGGCATAGATGGCCCAGGCGTGCAGGCCCCAATGCATTATGGCGGCAGACATGCCCACGGCGCGCGCCGCCTCCGTATCGGCGGGATCGATGCCAAGCGGGGGAGACAGCGAATGGGTAACGGGCTCGTGGACCCCGAAGAACATCAGGCCAATGCCGACGCCAGCGGCGAACAGCATGGCCAGCCACGCGGAATAGCCGTATTCCGGAGCCGCGTCGCGCCCTCCCAGGCGAATCCGTCCCAACGGGGATAGCGCGATGCCGAGGCAAAATACGATAAAGACGTTTGCCACGGCGAAGAAGAACCAGTCGAACGTTTCAGTCGTCCAGAGCCTCAGATCCGCGAAAACCGTCGCTGCCTGCTGCGGAAAAAGCAAGGTGCCGGCCACGAGCGTGACCACCAGCGCGGCGGATACCATGAATACCGGGTTGTGGATGTCGAGATTGAATATCCGGATGTTGTGTTCGCCGATTTCGTGGCCTATGTCGGGAGCCTCGGTCTCGGCCGGAGCGGTGTCCGTTTGCGAGTCGCCAATGTCACTCATATCGATTTCGCACGTCCTCACCCAGGGCGTCCCGTAGCGGGCCCAGCCAGGATTCGTAGTTGCGCCAGTAGTCGAGACCGGACTTGAAGATCGGTTGCCGGACCTGTTCCGAACTCGGTGTGCGAACCGATCGTTCCGTATTGTGAAAGCTCAGACAGCCCGGTTCGAATTCGAGACCGCAATAGTCGAGAATCCGTCGCACCTGGGTTTCCAGGTTGTCCACCACTTCCTCGTATTGCACAAGCAGCACCTTGCCCGGCAGCGCCTTGTCCCAGTGATCCATGAGTTCGACATAATCCCGGTAGTATTGCCCCAGATCGGCAAGATCGTAGGTGAACTCCTGGCCTTCGGCGAACAGTTGCTTATAGCCGCTGAAACCGCAGGCCATGGGATATCGCCTGGCGTCGATGATTTTCGCATTGGGCAAAATCAGGTGAATGAGGCCGATATGTCGAAAATTGTTCGGCATCTTGTCGACGAAGAACGGAGCGTCCTGGCGGTGAATCCGCGTGTCGTCGATGTATTGCTCCCCGAACCGGCGCAATTCTTCGTCGGACAGTGCCGGCAGTATATCGGGATAGTCGGGCTCGCTTCCGCTGCGCCCGCGTCTGCGCAACTGCTGTGACAGTGAGGGAATGTTCGGCAGTTCCAGCGTGCCGTCGACCCGGGAATGAGACGAAAGGATCTGTTCCAGCAATGTCGAACCGGCCCGCGGCAGGCCGACCACGAAAATCGGGTCGCCCGCCGGATGCCCCGTCCGCTCGCCGCGCGACAGCATTTCCGCAGTGCACACTCGCTGCTGGGCGCGCAACTCGTCCGTCATCTTGTCGGCATCGTAGGTGCTGAGTGCTTTTTTAAGGCTGTTGCCGCGGGCGTAATGGGCGAATGAATGCTCGAAGTCGTTGCGATCCTCATGGGCCTTGCCGAGGGCGAAGTTCAGGTGTACCCGGTCGGCATGAGGCAGGTCATCGTTGCGCGCCTGAGCATTCATCGCTTCGAGTTCTTCGTCGCTGAACGAGTAGACCTTCAGATTGGACAGCGCGTACCAGGCTTCGCCGTGCCGCGACTGGCCGGCAAGCGCCGAACGGTACGCTGCGACTGCCTCGTCGTAATGGCCGCGGGTTTTGTAAGCATGGCCTTTTGAGGTGAGTGTGACCGGATCGCCGGGTATCTGTTCCAGCACCTTGTCGAACAGGTCGAGCGCCGCGTCGTAGTCGCCGGTCTGCATGCATTCGATCGCGTAAATCGACTGGAATTGAGGATGATCGGGTGCGGTTTCCAGCAGCCGCCCGGCCTGTTCCAGGGCCGGGGCGAATTTTTGCCGTTTCCGCAGCACCTGGATGTAATCCATGTGCACCCGCACATTTTGCGGCTCGAATTCGTGCGCCGACTCCAGCAGGAATTCGGCGTCCGCCAGGACGCCGAAGCGGATGCCGATGTCCGCCAGCAGCCGCATCGCCTCGACGTGGTGCGGAACCTTGCGCAGAAACTTGCGGCACAGGTCTTCCGCCTTGAGCAGCTTGCCCTGGCTGATCAGGTCGAGAACGAAGACCAGGGGTTGCGGCATTCGCTGAAGATATTCCAGTTGCGCCTTTACCTGAGCCGCCTCATTCTGGCGGCCCATGCGGGTCAGGATTTCGAGTTGGCTCCGCCAACTGGCCACCAGCGCCGGGTTGAATCGGCACGCTCGCGCATACGCTCGCAAGGCTTCTTCCGGCCGGCCCATGTCGCGCCAGGAATGTCCTTCTTCCTGATGCGCCCGGCCGTTTTCGGGGGCAAAGGCCTGCAAAACCTTTATTTGCGCGAGCGCCTGATCGAATTCGCGCCGATAGCGCCGGCAGACCGCGCTCATATAGAGCGCATCGGTATTTTCAGGCTCGTCGCGGAGGATGACTTCGAGATCGGTCAACGCTTCCCGGTATTGTTTGGCCACGATCCTGGATTGGATCGTAGCCAGCGCAGGCTTGCCCTGCGAATGATCGCGCTGGGAAGCAGAAACGGCATCCTTTTGCAAGAATGCCGTTTCCAAACTGTTTTCCTGTGCTCTGGTTGCCTTCCCAGGTTCGGTCAAAAGTCGAAGCTCGTACGGATTCCGAATGTCCTGGGTTGCGCATAAGTCACGTGCTGGGTGTCGAAAACGAAAGAGCGCGACACCTCGGCGCGTTCATCGGTCAGGTTGCTGGCGTAGAACGTCACCGACCAGCCGTCGCCGGCCACGCCCGCCGTCACGCCGAGCATTGCCCAGCCTTCGATCAGATCACGGTTGATGGTGATGATGTCGCTGAACGACTTCGAGGTCCAGTTGAGCATCGGCATGACGTGGGCCGTCCACCCGTTTCCAGGCACTTCCCATTCGTACCGCGCCCGCAGATTGCCCTGTGAACTCGGCGCGAATGCGAGATCGTCCCCGACCCGCACGTCGTTGGTAGGCGTGATTTTTCGCGTGATTTCGGAGTTCAGGAAGGACACCGCGCCGGCAAAGGTTAGCCTGTCCGACCATTCGGGCAGCCAGGTGAAATCCGCTTCGAGTCCGGTCACTTCGGCGTCCGCCGCATTATCCGAGAAGAACAGATTGACGATGCTGGTATCGAAGATCGTGGTCTGCAGATTCTGGATATCGATGTTGAACAGCGCGGCATTCACCCGAAAGTTGTTGTTGAAGTCGGCTTTCATGCCCACTTCAAGATTGACGACTTCGTCGGTTTCCAGTTCATAGGGCACGACAAACCCGCTGCCGTCCGCGCTCATTCGGCCGCCTGGCCGGTTGAGCAGGCCGGGCCGGAATCCTTCCGACAGGGTTACGTAGTAAAGGCGGTCATCCTGCGGCCGCCAGTCCAGCGTCGCCTTGAAGATGGTGCCGTCCGCCACTGCCTTGTCGGGTGCGCCGATGGAGTTGCCGGGCATGAACTGCTGCGAAATGTTGGTGCCGAATCTTTGCTGGTCTTCCCGGTTCCCGCCGAAATTGCCGAAGGATGAATTGGCGCTGCCTTCGAGATCGACCTCGATCTCGTAGTTGCGGGCGCCGAGCGTCACTGAAACCTCGTCGTTCAGGTCGAAGGCGACTTCGCCGAATACTCCGATCTGCTCGTCCGTGCGCCTGATGTCGTTACGGAAAATGACACCCGGCGGGAAAGGTCCGGGAAAGGTGTAATAACCGGGGCCGCCGTTGAAATTGGTTCCGGCGGGGTTGCCGGGAGCCGCCTGCGAGTTGGTCAATGGATAATTCGGTGCGAATCCCGGATGTCCGTTCCACCCGATCGCCTCGATCGACCCCGGATAGTTAAAGTCATTGACCTCGATGAGTTCAAGGTCGCTCATGAACACGCCGCCCTGGACGCGCCAGCGATTCGTCTGGTCCGTCGTGAAACGGATTTCGTGGGTCTGGATGTTCAGCATGTTGAGGCTGTCCACGTACATTTGCGGTGCGTTGCACGTAGTGCCTTCGCGCGGCACTCCCGGAGGAGAATTGTACGAGGTGTAAGTCGCGTAGTAGTCGCAGATGTAGTAAGGCAGGTACTGGCCCACGAAAAGGTAGTCCGAGTAATCGACGATCTGGTCCGACTGGCGATCCGTGAATGCGCCGGTGTAGATGACTTCGAGTTCACCGACCCGGCCACTGAGCGTCCAGGCTGTGTTGTCGAAAGTATCCTTGATCCGTTCGTCCACGAAGCGGCTGATAGCCAGGTCGCCGACTTCGGGATTGGCAAAGAACACACCGTCCGCGTCGGTCTCCTGGGTCGTGTGGGCCACGAGCAATCCCCAATCGTCGCTGATGTCCCACTGGGCGGAGATTCGGCCGCCGGTGTAGGTCACCCCGTTTATGTCGCTGTGTGCGATCGAGTTGTTGTTGGCCTCGAGGAAATTGATATTGGAGAGATCCACGCCGGCCTGGAATCCGGCGCGATACGAAGCGACGGCCACGCCGTTGTCGCGTAACGCTCCTTCGGGTCTGAATCGCGCAGCCTGACTGGCGACCCTGGTGCCGGGAACATTGTCGATCCAGCCACCCTTGTTATCCCGGTAGACGACGCCGCGCATTCCAAAGCTGTCGGTGAGCGGAACGTTGACGACGAATTCGAAGTTCGTCCCCCCTTCGCCGCCGCTGATCGTATTCGCGCCGAGCTTCGCCGTGCCGTAAAACTCGTCCAGTTCCGGCTTGTTCGTGATCAGGCGGACGTTGCCCGCCTGGGAACTGGCGCCGAACAGGGTGCCCTGGGGCCCCGAGAGCACTTCGATTCGCGCCAGGTCGGCGGCGTACACGTCGAGGTTGCGCCCCGGATGCGCCAGCGGCTGCTCATCCAGATAAAACGCCACGTTGGGCGAAAGGCCGGCCACTCCGGCGACCGTCAGGTTCGGCGTCGTCGACGCAACCCCGCGAATATAGATGGTGTTCTGCCCAGGCCCGCTTCCGCCGGCGGTCACGCTCGGCAACTGCAAAACGTAGTCCGAAAAATTGGAGATGCCGAGTTCGTCGATGTCTTCCGGATTCAGGGCGGACACCGCGATGGGAACGTCCTGCATTGCACGTTCTACGCGGGTCGCGGTAACGAAGATCTCTTCCAGCCCCCGTCCGGTTTCCGGTGGTTGGGCCAGCACGGGAGGGGCGGCCAGCGCCGCCGCGACGGCAACCGAGATAGTGGTTCGTTTGGATTGCAAAGGGATTTGCATACTGGCTCTCCGCTGTTTACTTTTTTTGGGCAATTATCAAGCCCAGAATAGCACCGCAATGCGTCACTGAATGGTGTGTATGCGACATCTGAGTGCCAAAAAGGGACAAGGAGCCCTCGCTGATTCCCGATTATATCAGCGGGTAGCAAACTTTCCATAAACCGGCTTGCGCGCCCGGCAATATTGTCCGGCGTCCCGATGTCGCTTGCGATTGGCTCCATGTCGCTTCCTGTGAGGCAAAGACCGCGGTTCTGCCCCAAACTGGCGTAGATGAACCTAGTGGTTTGCGTGTCCACGGACCGGCTTGAACCGACCACGGCCTGTCCCATTCCGCAACAGGAGGCTGCGCATGACCAGTGTCCCGCAATCCGGGCGCGGAAGACGCGCCGGACGTCCCGTACGGGCCGGCCGCGCCCGCGCCCGCCAGCAAAGCGCCGCGGTCGAACTCGCGACCTGGATCGATCGCCGTATACCGCACTTCGAAGTCCTCGATGCCGAAGCGCTTGAGTTGATCGAATACAACGCCGAAACGGTGTTGCAGGAAATCGGCATCGAATTTCGCGACTTTCCGTCGGCGCTTGCGCTTTGGAAGGAAGCGGGCGCGGATGTGGACGGCGAACGCGTGCGCTTTCCGCGCGGACTGTGCCGTTCCCTCGTCGAGGCCAGCGCGCCGAAGGAATTCACGCAACACGCGCGCAATCCCCAGCGCTCCACGATCATCGGCGGCGAGCGAACCGTACTGGCGCCGGGTTACGGACCGCCCTTCGTGCATGACCTCGACCGGGGACGCCGCTATGCGACCCTCGAGGACTTTCGCAATTTCGTGAAACTCACTTTCATGGCGCCTGGTCTGCACCATTCGGGCGGCACTGTCTGCGAGCCGGTCGACGTTCCCGTCAACAAGCGCCATCTGGACATGGTCTACAGCCATATCAAGTATACCGACAAGCCGTTCATGGGTTCGGTCACCCACCCCGACCGCGCCGAAGACACCCTGGCGATGGTCAGGCTCTTGTTCGGCGAGGATTTTATCGCGAAAAAAACGGTAGTGATGAGCCTGATCAATGCAAACTCGCCGCTAACTTTCGACTCCACGATGCTGGGGGCGGCGACGATCTATGCGGAAAACAACCAGGCAACCGTCATTTCGCCGTTCCTGCTCGCCGGCGCGATGTCGCCGGTGACCGTTGCCGGAACGTTGACCCAGATTCTCGCCGAGGCGCTGGCCGGCATGGCCTATATCCAACTCGTCCGGCCCGGAGCCCCCGTCGTGTTCGGCTCCTTCGCCGCGGCCATATCAATGCAGTCCGGAGCGCCGACTTTCGGCACTCCGGAGACCAGTCTTGTCCTCTACGGAGCGGGACAACTGGCGCGCCGCCTGGGGGTGCCTTTCCGCAGCGGCGGAGGACTTTGCGCAGCCAAGATTCCCGACGCCCAGGCGGCGTATGAATCAGCCAACACCTTGCAGACGGCCGCGTTGGCGGGGGTGAACTTCATGTTGCACACGGCCGGCTGGCTGGAGGGCGGGCTTGCCATGGGCTACGAGAAATTCATCATGGACGCCGACCAGGCCAACATGATCGCGTTGTTGCTGAAGGGTGTCGACATGTCGGAAAACGGCCAGGCGCTGGATGCCTTGCGCGAAGTCGGTCCGGGCTCGCATTTTCTCGGCGCCGCGCACACGCTGGCCAATTTCGAGTCTGCCTTTTACCGCTCTCCGGTCGCGGACAACAACAGTTTCGAGCAATGGCAGCAGGACGGTTCGCTTGACGCCGCCCGGCGCGCCAACGGCATCTGGAAGCAAATGTTGCGGGAGTACGAGGCGCCGCGGCTGGACCCGACGATCGACGAAGCGCTGGTCGAATTCATCAAGCGGCGCAAGTCTGAATTTGAGGATCGAGACTACTGATGACTAATAAAGAGGCAATCCCGGAAGAGGAAGACTTTGTCCTTGCGGATCTGGAAACCAGCGAACTGGTAGAACAGATGCACGAGGATCTCTACGACGGTCTGAAAGAGGAGATCGTCGAGGGCACTTCGATTCTGCTCGAGCGCAAGTGGTCGGCGGACAAGGTGCTCAACGAAGCGCTGGTAGAAGGCATGCGCATCGTCGGCGTCGACTTCCGTGACGGCATATTGTTCGTGCCGGAAGTTTTGCTCGCGGCCAACGCGATGAAAGGCGGCATGGAAATTCTGCGGCCCCTGCTTTCGGAAACCGGCATCAAGCCGATCGGCAAGATGGTGATTGGCACCGTCAAGGGCGACATCCACGATATAGGCAAAAATTTGGTAGGAATGATGCTGGAAGGCGCCGGATTCGAGGTTTACGACATCGGCATCAACAACTCCGTCGAAGACTATTTCGAAGCCCTCGAAAAGCACCGGCCGGACATCCTCGGCATGTCCGCCCTGCTCACCACCACCATGCCTTACATGAAGGTGGTCATCGACGAAATGGTCAAGCAGGGTATTCGCGACGACTATATCGTGCTGGTCGGCGGGGCGCCGCTGAACGAGGAGTTCGGCCGCGCGGTCGGCGCCGACGCCTATTGCCGCGACGCGGCGCAGGCCGCGGACGTCGCTCCGGAAATGGTGCGCTCGCGCCGCCGGGGAGGGGTCGTCAATGCCTGAGCCGATCCTTGTCATCGCCTGCGGCGCCCTCGCGCTTGAGATCGACGCGCTCAGGCGAAGCTGGGACTGGCGGCACCTGCACCTGAAGTGCATCGACGCGAAATTGCACAACCGCCCGGCCGAGATTCCGGGACGCCTGAGAAAGGAGATTCGCAAGCACAAGGCTTCGTACAAGAAGATTTTCATCGCCTACGCCGATTGCGGCACCGCCGGCGGTATCGATCGGGTATTGGCGGAGGAAGGAGTGGAACGGCTGGAAGGCGCGCACTGCTACGAATTTTTCGCCGGCCGCAAGCGTTTCGCCGAATTGGCCGGGGCTGAGCCCGGCACGTTCTACCTCACCGATTTCCTGGCTCGCCACTTCGACCGATTCGTAATCCAGCCGCTGGGACTGGATCGGCATCCCGAACTCCGCGACGCCTATTTCGGCAATTACCGCAAGCTCGTGTATCTCTCGCAAACCAGGGACGAAAGCCTGCTCGAATCCGCCGCCTTGGCCGCCGCGCGGCTGGAACTGGAATTTGAACGCGTGCATTGCGGTTACGGCGAATTGGAAACGGGTCTGGTCTTGCAATTCGGACGATCGAACCATGGTCAAGAAGATTCTCATATATTGGCGTGACATACCGTCACAGGTCATCGTGCAGCGGGGTCGGCGTCGCGAGAAAGTCATGTTGAGCGACCGGTTCCAGCAGGCGGTCGACCGCGCCGCGATGCGCGCGGGCAAAGGAAGCAGCGGACCCTATCTCGCGGAGTGGCGTCGAGAGTCAACGACGACGAACGCGGCCGGCGAATTGCGCGAAATCGCGCTAGCCGAGGCGCGCCGCTTCGAGGAAGCGTTCAGCGAGGAACGTCTCGAAGAATTGGTAAGGAATCACGGCGCGACTCCCGATCAGGGGCAGTCATCGTGTTAACGGAAAGATGGATTCCGCGACTGCGCGCGGAATGACAGACTCTCACTTCGTCATTCTGCGCGGAGCGAAGCGGAGTCGCAGAATCTGGGGAGCGAGACTCATCGGGAGGGGCATTGACATGTACCGGATGCGGCAATTTTCCGTGCGCCATGCGCGTGGCCTGAAGTTCCTTTACTCGGCGCTCGAACGGGTGCTGCTCCTGTGTGAACCTCTGTTGTGGCGCATCGGCTACGGACGGCTCGATAAACCGTTCGCCCGGGTCGAGTCGCTGACCAAGGGCTTACTGCTGGATTCACAGAATTGCGGACAGTGCATCGTCGGTTTCACGGGACTTTCCTGCCCCATGAATTGCCCGAAAAAGTTGCGAAACGGACCCTGCGGCGGCGTTCGCGCCGACGGAACCTGCGAAGTCGTGCCCGCGATGCCATGCGTCTGGGTGCTTGCCTGGGAAGGCGCCCGGCGTCTGGATGAATCACAGGTTCCGCTGCAGGATGTACAGCCCCCGGTGGACCACCAGTTACTCGGCCGGTCGGCATGGCTGCGCGAGGTTCGAATCAAGGTAGAGGATTCCGGACATGCAGTTTGAAGACGAACCGGTAACGCCCGGAGATCCACTGCCCATTCGGCCCGGACACTCCTCTTTCGGCCGCTTCGAGCGCGTGCTGCGCAGCGGTGGTTTCGCGGTCACCGCCGAAATCGCCCCGCCGGATTCGGCCAATCCCGCGGAAGTCTACAAACGGGCCGCGCTGTTCGATGGCTATGTGGACGCGATGAACGCCACTGACGGTTCGGGGGCCAATTGCCACATGTCCAGCGTCGGCATGTGTTCGCTGCTGACACGGCGCGGCTACGCCATGGTCATGCAGGTCTCCGCCCGTGACCGAAACCGAATAGCGATTCAGGGCGATGTCCTCGGCGCGGCGGCCATGGGCGTGGCGAGCATTCTCTGCCTGACCGGCGATGGCGTGGACGTGGGCGATCACCCCCAGGCCAAGCCCGTGTTCGACCTCGACTGCATGTCGATGCTGAACATGATTCGCGGCATGCGCGATGAATCGCGTTTTCTCAGCGGCCGCGCGCTGGACGAGCCGCCCCGCGTATTTCTCGGCGCCGCGGCGAATCCGTTTGCGCCTCCGCTGGACTATCGGCCGCACCGGCTGGCGAAAAAGGTCGAGGCCGGCGCGCAATTCGTGCAGACCCAGTACTGTTTCGACATCGACTCATTCCGGCGCTACATGGCGACGGTGCGCGACGCGGGGACCCACGAGAAGGTCTTTGTCCTGGCGGGCGTCGGTCCACTGGCCTCGGCTCGCTCGGCGGAGTGGATTCGCGGCAACGTGCCCGGCGTTCATATTCCCGACGCAGTCATACGTCGGCTGAAGGGCGCGGAAAATCAGCAGGAAGAGGGAATCAGGGTTTGTATCGACCTGATCCGTCAAATCAGGGAAATCGAAGGAGTCCACGGAGTTCACGTCATGGCGTACCGTCAGGAGCATCGGGTCGCGGAAATCATCGAGCGTTCCGGCGTTCTCGGCGGGCGCAAGTTGTGGCGGCCGTCTCTCGACTGGAAGGACGGAGATTGGGATCAAGGCAGCGCTCTTGCAGCGCAAGACGCGCCGCCGAATGAGCTGCCGAACGCGCAGGTCGCGCAGAAACTGGAGAAAGTCTCATGACGGAAACTGTCGTTGCCTCGCCCAACCGGGAAGTACGTATCGGATTCGACCGGCCGTTCGTGATTATCGGCGAACGCATCAATCCCACGGGACGCAAGATTCTTTCCGAGGAAATGGCGCAGGGCGACTACAGCCGGGTCGAGGCCGACGCCATTGCCCAGGTGGAAGCGGGCGCGCACATGCTCGACGTCAATGCCGGCGTGCCGCTGGCAGACGAGCCCGGGATGCTGGCGGACATTGTCAGGCTTGTGCAGTCCATCACCGACGTTCCCTTGTCCATCGATTCTTCCATCGTCGCGGCGCTGGAGGCCGGTCTGTCCGTATATGAAGGCAAGGCGCTGGTGAACTCGGTGACCGGGGAGGAAGAGCGCCTGGAGTCGGTGCTGCCGCTGGTCAAGCGGCATGGCGCGGCCGTGGTCGCCATATCCAACGACGAAACCGGTATTTCCGAGGATCCCGACGTGCGCTTTAAGGTGGCGAGAAAGATCGTCGAGCGCGCCGCCGACTACGGTATACCGCGCGAAGACGTCGTTGTGGACCCACTGGTGATGCCCATCGGCGCAATCAATTCGGCCGGCGTGCAAGTCATGCACATCGTGCGGCGCTTGCGCGAAGAGCTCAGGGTAAATACTACCTGCGGCGCATCCAATGTCAGTTTCGGATTACCCAATCGCAATGGCATCAATTCCGCTTTTCTCACCATGGCCATCGGCGCGGGAATGACCTCGGCGATCACCAATCCACTGCATCCCGATGTAGTGCAGGCCGCACTGGGCGCAGATGTGATGATGGGTCACGACCCGGACTGCGCAAACTGGCTGCGAAAATATCGCCAGACGCCGGCCGGCCGGCCGGAGCGCGAACGCGGCGGCCGGCGCCGCAGAAACTGAGGATGGATTCCGCGACTGCGCGCAAAATGACGACCACATTCCGTCATTGCGCAGAATGTCGGCTGTATTCTGTCATTCTGCGCGAAGCGAAGCGGAGTCGCAGAATCTCCGCAACTGCGGACAAAGTTCGTCTGAATGGACAATTGATGTGACCGATGTCGACGCCAGAATCGTATTCACCCCCTCCGGGCGCCGCGGCACGTTTCCCGTCGGAGTCCGGCTGCTGGATGCCGCCCGCAGCATCGGAGTCGATGTGGACTCGGTATGCGGCGGCCGCGGACTGTGCGGGCGCTGCCGCATCGTCTGTATGGACGGCGACTTTGCCAAGCATGCAATTCGTTCCCGCCCTGAGAATCTGTCCCCCGTCAACGAAATCGAGGAGCGCTACAGTGAACGCCGCCTCCGGCTTGAAGAAAATCACCGACTGAGCTGCCAGGCGACGGTTCGCGGCGATCTCGTGATCGACGTGCCGCCCGAAAGTCAGATGCACCGTCAGGTGGTGCGCAAGGAGGCCGAACTCCGCGATATCGAACTCGATCCATCCACGCGGCTTTATCATGTCCAGGTGCAACCCGCCGACCTGAGCGAGTCGGCCAGCGATCTGCAGCGGTTGCGCGAAGCGCTGGCCCGGGAATGGGATCTCGCCGACCTGAACTGCGACCCCATCGTCCTGCCGAGTCTGCAGGGCGCCTTGCGTCAGGGCGACTGGCGCGTCACCGCGGCGGTGCACAACCAGGCAGGCATCGTCGCCGTCTGGCCCGGCTTCAAGCCCGCGGTACATGGCGTGGCGATCGACATCGGCTCCACGACCGTCGCCGCCCACCTGGCGGACCTGACTTCGGGCACGGTGGTCGCCACCGACGGCATCATGAATCCGCAGATTCGATTCGGCGAGGATCTCATGAGCCGGGTTTCCTACGTGATGATGCACCCGGAGGGCGCCGCCGAATTGACCGGGGCGGTTCGTCAGGGCGTCAACAGCCTCATCCGGGAAGTCTGCAGTCTCGGCGAAGTCGACCCGGCCGATGTCGTCGAGCTGACGATAGTCGGCAATCCGATCATGCACCACCTGTTTCTGGGCATCGATCCGCGTGAACTCGGCGGCGCTCCTTTTGCGCTGGCAACCGCCGGCGCTCTCGACCAGAAGGCGAGGGACATCGGCATTGAGATCAATCCGGGCGCCAATATGTACGTGTTGCCGTGTATCGCCGGGCATGTGGGGGCCGACGCCGCAGGTATGGTGCTCGCCGAGGAACCGCACCTGCTGGACGAGGTCTCGCTGGTGGTCGATGTCGGCACCAACGCGGAAATCGTCCTCGGCGACCGCGACCGCCTGCTGGCGTGTTCGAGCCCAACAGGTCCCGCGTTCGAGGGCGCCCAGATTTCCGGCGGCCAGCGCGCCACGCCAGGCGCCATAGAGCGCGTCCGTATCGATCCGGAGAATCTCGAGCCGCGCTACACCGTCATCGGTTCGGAGCTGTGGTCCGACGATGCGGAGTTTGCCGAGGCGACGCAGACGTCGGGAATCACGGGAATTTGCGGATCCGGCATCATCGAGGTCATCGCCGAGATGTATCTGGCCGGAATCATTGACGAAGACGGCGTCATAGATGGATCACTGGCGGCGCGCAGCGACCGAATCGTCGCCGACGGCCGCACATTCTCTTACCTGCTGCATGACGGGCCGCAACGAATTCTCGTAACCCAGACGGACGTGCGCCAGGTGCAACTTGCCAAGGCGGCTCTGTACGCTGGCGTTCGACTGCTGCAGGACCGGGCCGGAATCGACGTAATAGACCGCATCCGGCTCGCCGGAGCGTTCGGTTCCCATATCGACCCGAAATTCGCCATGGTCCTGGGGCTGATTCCCGACTGCGATCTCGATCGTGTGGAGTCGGCGGGCAATGCCGCGGGAATGGGAGCGCTGATCGCTTTGCTGAACGTTTCCGCCCGCAAGGAGATCGAAGCCGTGGTCGGCGGAATCGAAAAAGTCGAGACGGCCGTGGAACCGAAGTTCCAGCAATATTTTGTCGAAGCGATGGCCATCCCGCACAAGAGCGACGCTTTCCCGAACCTGTTCTCGGTTATCGAAAAGCCCCCAACAGTCATTCCGCGCGGAGCGAAGCGAAGGCGCGGAAACTCCCGGTCGAAAACTCGGTGCGCTAACCGTTCCCAGTCACCGGAGATAGAGAGGAAGCCAGAAGGATGAAAACACGGGCGAGAGTTGTAGTCATCGGCGGCGGCGTAGTCGGTGTCAGTGCGCTGTATCACCTGGCCAAAAAGGGCTGGGGCGACGAGGCCGTGCTGGTCGAAAAGGGCGAATTGACCTCCGGCTCGACCTGGCACGCGGCGGGTTTGCTGCCCTTGTTCAACATGAGTTACTCGGTAGGGCAGATTCACAAGTACTCGGTCGGGCTCTACCGGGAACTCGAACGGGAGACCGGCCAGCGGGTCGGTTTCAGCCAGGTGGGCAATTTGCGCCTGGCCATGAACGACGACCGCATGGATGAGTATTACCAGTACGCGGCAACGGCGAAGACCATCGGCGTCGACGTGCGTTTCCTGACTCCGGCCGAGATCGGAAAACTCTGGCCGCTTTGCGATACCGACGGTCTCGTGGGGGGTATTTATCATCCCGAGGACGGCTATATCCAGCCCGCCGACCTGACCCAGGCCCTGGCCATCGGCGCTCGCGCCCGGGGCGCCGAAATTTATCGGAAGACTTCGGTCGTCGGCATCACCCAGGCGACATCGGGCGGCTGGATAGTGCATACCGACAAGGGCGACATCACTTGCGACCATGTCGTATCCGCGACCGGAAACTACGCCCGCCGGACCGGGAAAATGGTGGGGCTGGACATTCCGGTGCTGCCGGTCGAGCACCAGTACATCGTCACCGAACCCCATCCCGCGCTGGAAGAGCGCAAGCGCAAGGGTCTGCCGGAACTCGGCGTACTGCGCGAATCGGACGGTTCCTGGTACCTGCGCGAGGAAAGCAGTGGATTCATTCTCGGCCCCTACGAGAAGGGCGCGCCCTGCTGTTATGTCGACGGCCCGGACCCGGAGGCCGAGTACGAGTTGTTCCAGGAAGACATCGACCGCCTGATGCCCCACATCGAGGCCGCGATGGCGCGGGTTCCCGCTTTCGCTGAAGTGGGTATCAAATCGGTTTACAACGGCGCCATCGCTTACACGCCGGACGGCAACCCGATCATCGGCCCGGCCTGGGGCATCGACAATTTCTGGCTGTCCGAAGGGCACAGTTTCGGCATCACGGCCGCGGGCGGCGCCGGCTGGCAACTGGCCGAATGGATTGTCGAGGGCGAGCCCACGGTCGACATGCTCGGCGTCGAACCGCGCCGCTTCGGGGACTACGCCACCCGGGACTATCTGATCGAGAAGAACGAGGAGGCCTACGCCCACGTTTTCGTCATTCATTACCCGGACGAGGAACGCCCGGCCGCGCGTCCATTGCGCACCGCGCCCTGTTACGAACGCATGAAGGCGCTCGGCGCAGTGTTTGGACAGAAATTCGGCTGGGAGCGGCCGAATTTCTTCGCCGCGGATGGCATGCCACAGGAAGACGACTGGTCCTTTCGCCGCTCCCGCTGGTTCGAGGCAGTGCGCAGGGAGGTCGAGAACGTCACCCGCAATGTCGGTCTGCTGGACATGACCGCGTTCGCCAAGTGCCGCGTGTCGGGACCGGGCGCCGAAGACTTCCTGAACCGGTTCGTCGCCAACAGCGTGCCGAAGCAGGCCGGTCGGCTTTGCCTGGCGCACGCCCTCGATCGCAACGGCGGAGTACACTCCGAATTCACGATCAGGCGCGAGTCGAACGACTCCTTCTACCTGGTTTCTGCGGGTGCGTTGCAGCGCCTGGATCACGACTATTTGCGCAAGTACATGCCGCGCGACGGTTCAGTGCAATTCACGCCGCTGACCGGCGCGATGGGAGTATTGGTGCTGGCCGGGCCGAAGGCCAGGGAACTGTTGTCGCGGGTTTCCCGCGCGGACCTTTCGAACGAGGCGTTCCGGTGGCTGACCGCACGGGATATCGTGGTCGGCTCGGCGCCGGTCAACGCCATGCGGGTAAATTTTGTCGGCGAACTCGGCTGGGAGTTGCACCACCCGCTGGAGTATCAGAATCACGTATTCGATGCGTTGTTCGAGGCCGGCGAGGATCTGGGACTCGCGCCATTCGGCATTCGCGCCATGGATTCCATGCGCATGGAGAAGTCCTATCGCATGGTGGGCACGGAACTGTCCATCGAATACTCGGCCTTCGAGTCGGCCATGGATCGCTTCGTCAAGCTCGACAAGGGCGACTTTCTCGGGCGCGAAGCCTTGCTCGCGTCGAGGGAGGCCGGGCTCGGGAACCTGCTGGTGACGCTGGAAGTACACGATGTCGAGGACGCGGACGTGCTCGGCAATAATGCGCTGCTCATGGACGGGGAAACCGTCGGCCGCGCCACGAGCGGCAATTTCGGGTTCCGCACGGGCAAATCGCTGGCGCTGGGCATGCTGCCTCCCGATCTGGCGAAGCCGGGTACGGAAGTCGA
The DNA here is from genome assembly GCA_963666325.1 of Pseudomonadales bacterium. Lineage (GTDB taxonomy): Bacteria > Pseudomonadota > Gammaproteobacteria > Pseudomonadales > Pseudohongiellaceae > UBA9145. Next base: position 1,680,228 of record OY762706.1, on the reverse strand, counting down.
AGTCGAGCTTCTCGACCGCACTTTCCGCGCCACTGTAATCCCCGACAGCCCCTTTGACCCGACCAACGAACGCCTGCGCGACGTGGACGGGGCCTCCCCCCGTCATTCTGCGCGAAGCGAAGCCGAATCGCAGAATCCGCCCCCCCGTCATTCTGCGCGCAGCGAAGCGGAGTCGCAGAATCTCTAGCCATGACCCGTTACTCCGCATTCAGCCTGCTGCGCAACGCACTCAGCCATAACAGAAACTGGCGCGCGGCCTGGCGCAGTCCGGAACCAAAAAAGAGCTACGATGCGATCGTAGTCGGCGGCGGCGGTCACGGACTCGCGACCGCCTACTACCTGGCCAGGGAACATGGCATAAGCAACGTCGCGGTGCTGGAAAAAGGCTGGATCGGCGGGGGCAACACCGGGCGCAACACCACCATCGTTCGCTCCAACTACCTGTGGACGGAAGCGGCGCTGCTGTACGAGAAGTCGATGAAGCTCTGGGAGGGGCTGAGCCAGGATCTTAACTACAACGTGATGTTCAGCCAGCGCGGCGTCTACAACCTCGGTCATTCGCTGCAGGACATGCGCGATATCGAGCGGCGCGTCAACGCCAACCGGCTTAACGGCATAGACGCGGAAGTCGTCAGCGCGGCCGAACTCGGCAAGGCGATCCCAAGCCTGAACGTCTCTCCCGATGCACGCTATCCCGTCCTCGGCGCGTCGCTGCAGCGGCGCGGGGGCGTGGCGCGCCACGACGCCGTCGCCTGGGGATTCGCGCGGGCGGCGGACGCGCTCGGCGTGGATATCATCGAACAATGCGAAGTCACGGGCATCGAGGTCAGGAGCGGCAAGGCCGTGGGCGTGCAGACCACGCGCGGGTCGATCGCTTCGGATCGTATCGGCGTCGTCGTAGCAGGCCATGCGAGCGTACTGGCAAAGATGGCGGGACTGCGGCTGCCGATCGAAAGCCATCCCTTGCAGGCTTTCGTTTCCGAACCGATCAAGCCCGTGCTGGATACCGTGGTCATGTCCGGCGCGGTCCACGGCTACATCAGCCAGTCCGACAAGGGCGAACTGGTCGTTGGCGCCGGTATCGATTCTTGCAACGGCTACGGCCAGCGGGGCAGCTTCCATATTATCGAACACGCCATGCAGGCGATCGTCGAGCTGTTCCCGATTTTCAGCCGCGTACGCTTGCTCAGGCTCTGGGGCGGTATCGTCGATGTCTCTCCGGACGCCTGTCCCATTCTGTCGAAGACGCCGGTCGAGGGCCTGTACTTCAATTGCGGCTGGGGCACCGGCGGGTTCAAGGCGACACCGGGTTCAGGCTGGGTATTTGCGCATACCATGGCCCGTGACGAGGCTCATGAACTCAACGCTCCCTTCAGCCTGGAGCGCTTCACTTCCGGCGCCCTGGTCGACGAGCACGGCGCCGCGGCGGTTGCGCACTGACAATGTTGCAGATCGACTGTCCATGGTGCGGCCCCCGGGCGGAGACGGAGTTCAGCTACGGCGGCGAGGCCGGTATCACGCGGCCGCGGGACCCAGATGCATTGAGCGATGCGGAATGGGCCGATTACCTGTTCTGTCGCAGCAACCCGCGCGGCAACCATCGGGAACTCTGGAACCACGTTCACGGCTGCCGGCGCTGGTTCGGTGTGGAACGGGATACGGTCACCTACCGCATTGCACGCAGCTTTACGCTGAGTCCTCCCGATTCCGACCCCGCGGTCGGCGCCAATCCTGAGTCCGGCAGCGCAGAAACAACGGAGCAGGACGGCTGACCATGGCGGCCGCGCAACCAAACCGTTTGCGTGAGGGCGGGTGCATAGACCGGTCTCGCCCACTGAAGTTCTCACTGAATGGCAAGGCATATACGGGATTCGCCGGCGATACGCTCGCCTCCGCGCTGATTGCCAACGGCGTCGGGCTGGCGGGGCGCAGCTTCAAGTTGCGCCGCCCGCGCGGAATCGTCGGCAGCGGAGCGGAAGAACCCAACGCGATCGTGCAGGTGGGGGAGGGAGCCGAAGCGCAGCCCGGCTTGCCGGCGACCCGGGTCGAACTCCGGGACGGTCTGATTGCGCATACAGTCAGGGGCTGGCCGAGCGTACGCTTCGACATCGGCGCAATCTACGACTTGTTCGGGCGAATCCTCGGCGCGGGTTTCTACTACAAGACTTTCATGTATCCGCGTTCGTGGTGGAAGTACTACGAGCGCGCAATCCGCCGTTCGACAGGCTTCGGCCGAGCGCCCGCGGCGTCCGATCCAGACGCTTACGAGCACATGAACGCACACTGCGACGTGCTGGTGGCCGGAGGTGGGCCCGCCGGGCTCATGGCGGCGCTGGTGGCTGCAAAGTCCGGCGCACGCGTGATTCTCGCCGACGACGGGAACGAATTCGGCGGCAGTCTGCTGGCCTGTGGAGAAGATGTCGCGGGCGCGCCCGCCGCGGACTGGGTTGCCGGCGTCGTTGCCGAATTGCGCGAGCAACCCGACTGCATCCTGTTGTCGCGCGGCACCGTGCTGGGCTATCACGACCACAATTTCCTGACGATTGCCGAGCGCTGCGACTCCGGCGAACCGGTGGAGCGCCGGCTTCAACCGCCGGTTCGCGAAAGACTCTGGCGTATCCGGGCAAAACGGGTGATTCTGGCCCAGGGAGGCTTCGAGAGGCCGCTGGCGTTCTGCAACAACGACCGTCCCGGCGTCATGCTGGCGTCCGCCGTCTCCACATATATTCATCGGTATGGCGTCCTGCCGGGCCGTCGCGCGGTGGTTTTCACGAACAACGATTCGGCCTACCGGACGGCGCTGGATCTGGCGGTCGCCGGCGCCGCGGTGGCCGCCATCATTGACAGCCGGCCCGGTGGCGGCGGGGAACTCGCCATACGGGTGAGGGATCTGGGGATTCCCGTGTTGCCTGGGCGCGTGGTGTGCGACGTGACCGGCAGACATCGCGTAAAGGGCGTAAGCATCGCCGAGTGGAGCGGCGACAGTTGGGAGAACATCAGCAAAACGGCGTACTTCGACTGTGATCTGCTGGCGGTCTCGGGCGGTTGGAGTCCCGCGGTCCATCTGCACTCCCAGGCCGGCGGCCAACTGGACTGGAGTGAGTCACAATTGTGTTTCCTGCCCTCCCGGGCGCGCCAAAGTCATGATTCGGCGGGCGCGGGAAATGGCAAGCAATCCCTCGGCGATTGTCTGATCGATGGATTGCGCGCCGGTACCGAGGCAGTGGCGAAGCTCGGCCTGACGCCGACAGCCATCGAGGCTCCGGATGCAGGCAGTGCCCGGGAAGCGCCCATCGAGGCTCTGTGGCGCGTACCGGCCGAGAAAGACGCGGACCGCTGTCTCAAGCAGTTTATCGACTTCCAGAACGACACTACCGTTGCCGACATTCGGCTGGCGGTGCGTGAAGGCTATCGCAATGTGGAACACGTCAAGCGCTACACGGCGCTGGGCTTCGGCACTGACCAGGGAAAACTCGGCAACATCAACGGAATGGCAGTATTGGCCGATGTGCTCGGCAATACCATTCCCGAGGTGGGAACCACCACGTTTCGCCCGGTTTACACGCCGGTCAGTTTCGGGACGGTGGCCGGCGAAAGCGTCGGCGGCCTTTACGATCCGGTGCGCAAGACCGCATTGCACGAGTGGCACGAAGCCGCCGGCGCACCCATGGAGGTGGTCGGCCAATGGCGCCGGCCCTGGTACTTTCCGCGCGATGGCGAAGACCTGCACGCGGCAGTGGCGCGCGAATGTCTCGCCGTGCGCAACTCGGTCGGCGCCATGGACGCTTCGACACTCGGCAAGATCGACGCCCGCGGCCCCGGTGTCGTGAAATTTCTCGAGCGAATCTACACGCACAATGTCGGCCGGATGAAAGTGGGGCGCTGTGCCTACGGCATCATGCTCGGCGAAGACGGCATGGTCATGGACGACGGCGTCATGGCGCGGCTCGGCGAGAACCACTTCTATCTGACCACGACCACCGGCGGCGCGGCCGGAGTGCTGAACTGGCTGGAGTCATGGCTGCAGACCGAATGGCCGGAACTCGAGGTCTACCTGACCTCGCTGACCGAACACTTTTCCACCATCGCACTGGCCGGACCGAACAGCCGTAACTTGCTGGAAAAGCTCGGCTGCGATATTCCGCTCGACCGGGAGAGTTTCCCGTTCCTGACAGTCAGGGCGGCAAATCTGGCCGGTATGTCCGTACAACTGTTCCGGGTGAGTTTTTCCGGTGAACTGGCGTTCGAGATCAACATCGGCAGCCAGCTCGCGCTGCAGATGTGGCGCAAGGTCATGGATGCCGGACGGGAATTCGATATTGTCGCCTACGGCACCGAAACCATGCACGTATTGCGCGCGGAAAAGGGTTTCATCATCGTCGGCCAGGATACCGACGGCTCGGTAACTCCTGTGGATCTGGGCATGAACTGGCTGCTGTCGAAGGAGAAAGACTTCCTCGGCAAGCGTTCCCTGGCCCGGCCGGACTGCCTGCGGGAGAATCGCAAGCAATTGGTCGGGTTATTGTCTCCCGATCAGCGAACCGTACTCCCGGAGGGAACGCAACTCATCGAGCAGACCGGGCGCGGTGTTCTTGAAACCAGGCCCGTGCCCATGTGCGGTCACGTTACCTCCAGTTATTTCAGCCCGAGCCTGGGCCATCCGGTTGCGCTGGCGCTCGTGGCCGGCGGCCGTGCGCGCAAGGGTGACAATGTGTTCGCGGCTCTGCCGGGGCGTGAGCCTTTACCGGTGGAAGTCGTTTCGCCGGCTTTTTACGACCCGAAGGGAGAACGCCAGAATGTCTGAGTCCACTTCACGCCGTCATGTGGAGACCGGAGTGCTGGAAAACCGCGGGTTTCTGAATTTGCGGCTCGACCCGCACAAGGAAAAGGCCGTCAAGGCCGCGGAGCAGATTCTGGGTCAGGCCGTTCCGCTCGTCTCGAATACGTACGGCAGCGGCGAACATCGTGTTTATTGGCTCGGCCCCGATGAGTGGCTGATTGAGACAGACGCAGGGGATGTTGTCGCCCTGGAAAACGAACTCGCAATGGCGCTTGCGGGGTCCAGTGCTGCAATCAACGATGTCAGCGGTGGATATGTGGCGCTACGTATCGTTGGCGCCGATGCCCGCACCGTACTGGCCAAGGGCTGCACCCTCGACCTGCACCCACCGGAATTTCGCCCCGGACGCTGCGCCCGTACGGGCCTTGCCAGAACAACAATCCTGCTCGCTGCCGACGGCGAACCGGACAGCTACACCATTATCGCAGCCAGAAGTTTCACCGACTACTTGCGCCGCTGGCTGGCCCATGCTGCGGAAAAATGAAATCTTTCGGAACCCGCACCGCGTGAGTCGCCAGACGGCGACGGTTCGAAGCCACACACCTGCCCGAACTGGAATTCGGCGGGCGCATTGGGTATAAATGTCGGCTTGGCTGCCGGCTTCGCGTCGGCTGGCAAGTCCTTGAATTCTTTAACATGGAACTCCCTTGGATAATTTACTGCTGGGCCTGAGCGAGTATTTCGAGCGCCTGCCGGACCGGGTGATCGGCGCGCGCAATTTCGTTCTCACCGGCGTGGTGGTGATCTCCATATTGATGTTTTGGGGAGTTTTCACCCGCACCGAGATGGATCTGAGCACGGACGCCTATCTCGACGACACCGATCCCGCCATCCAGGCTCTCGACGAGTATCGCCGCCAGTTCGGCAGCGACGACTCGGTCCTGCTGGTCTACCGGGCGCTCGACGGCGATGTGTTTTCCCGCGAATCCCTGACCGCGGTTCAGCAACTCACCGACGATCTGCGCAACTGGCAGGATCTCGACCCGGCCGACTTCCCCGCGGTGCTCAGCCGCGTCCCCGTGGATTTCAACGAACTCAACCATATCCGCAGGGTACAGTCGGTAGCCAATGTCCGCTTCCAGCGCAACGAAGGCGATACCTTGCTGTCACTGCGCCTGGTGTCGGCGGAATTGCCCGAATCCGATGCGGAACTTGCGCAGATCAAGGCGCGCGCCCTGGCCCAGGAAGATCTCGTCGGCATGATGTATTCGGCCAACGCCGAGTACGGCATGATCCTGATACAGACCGATTTCGGCATGCAGCCGGTGGCGGATTACGTGCCCGCGGTGGATGCGCCCGATGTCACCCTGGACGCGAGTTTCGATTTTTCGGCGGACGGTTTCCTTGAGCTTGATTTTGACGAAGAAGCGGAAATCACCGAGGTCGAATACGAACCGGTCGACGTATTTTCCTATTCCGCCTTTCACGTTGCCACCACGGCAATATGGCAACAGTACGAGGATCGCCTCGAGTACTACCCCGTGGGCGCTCCGCCGACCATGGCTTTCATGCTCGAAACGATCAATCAGTTGTATGTCCTTGGCATCCTCATGGTGCTGATTTTCGTCATGCTGCTCTGGATTCTGTTTCGGTCCTTCAGCGCCGTGCTATGGCCCATGGTCACGATCGCGCTGAGCGTGGCCTGGACCTGGGGGGTGACGGTCTGGCTGGGCATTACGGTTTCCACATTCATCTCGCTTACGGTGCTGCTGATATTCGCGGTTGGCATCGCCGATTGCGTGCACGTTATGAACGCGTATTTCTCCTTCCGCCGGGAGGGGGAAGAGCATTACCGGGCGATCTCCCGCTCCTTCGGGCGTACGGGACTGGCGCTGTTGGTCACGACCCTGACCACTTCGGCGGGAGTGCTTGCGCTTACCACGTCTGAACTGTTGCCGATGCAGGTTTTCGGCTTCATGTCCGCCGCCGGCGTTGTGCTGGCCTTTTTCTTCACAATAATATTACTGCCGATTCTGCTCGACATCTGGCATCCGGGTTTCCCCGGCCACGAGAAACACTCGATTCCGGATCGGCTCGCGCGAATCTGGAACGGACTCGGGCGCAATTGGAAAATCGCGCTGATCGCGATTTATTCCGTATTGCTTTACGCTGGCCTCGGCCTCGGAGTGGGCAGCTATATCCTGTTCATCAGTGTCCTTACTTACGCCGTAGTGAACTGGCATCAGCAGATTCTTCACGCCGTGCCCCATTTCGTGGCCCGCAATCCTTTCCTGATAGTGACGGTATTCGCCGGAATTTTCGGAATTTGCGCCTATGGCGCGACCCGGGTCGAGATCGACACCAACATTTCCGAACTGGTCAAGGAAGATCATCCCCTGCGGCGCGCCTATGAGGTCGTGGACGAGAACATGGCGGGCTCCCAGAGCATGGTCATCGTGATCGATACCAGGGTGGACGAAGGCATGCTCGACCCGCGCGTGCTGCAGGCGGTGGACGATCTGGAGAATCGCATTCTCGTATCCCAGGGCGAACATCTGACTCGCACGCATTCGCTGGTGGACGTCGTCAAGGACACCAACGAGGTCATGAACGACGGCGAATCCGCTTATCATCGTGTGCCGGAAACACGGCAGATGGTTTCCCAGTTGCTGTACCTGTTCAACAGCGCCAATCCCGAAGACAGGCGCGCGCTCGTCTCGGACGATTACAGCAAGGCCCAGGTCACGCTGAACATCCGCAACTCAAGCACCAACGAATACCAGGGATTCTTCGACGAGATCGGCGATGAGATCGAAGCCAGCTTCGCGCCTTTGCGCGACGATTATCCGGAGATGGAAGTCAACCTGACCGGCAGCATGGCGCTGCTCTGGCGCATGTCGGACGAAATATCCAGATCCCAGATCGAGAGTTTCGCCATCGCTCTCGCGGTCATCAGCGTGATGCTGATCGTCACCCTCGGTTCCCTGCAAGGCGGACTGATAGCCATGGTGCCCAACCTGATCCCGGCTTTTCTCGGATTCGGGCTGATGGGTCTTGCCGGCATTCCGCTCGATACGGACACCTTGCTGGTGGCGCCGGTCATCATCGGCATCGCTGTAGACGACACGATTCATTTCATGACCCATTACCGTGTGCAATTGATCAAGACCGGCAGTATCAGCGAATCCCTGCGCCTGACCATCAGCCATGTAGGGCAAGCGGTGATGTTCACCACCATGGTGCTGGGGCTCGGTTTCATGCTGCTGAGTTTTTCCGAATACCTGGGCTTGGCGAGGATGGGATTTTTCGGATCGCTGGCGATCATCATGGCCCTGGCCTGCGACCTGTTCCTGATCCCCGCCCTGATCATGATTTTCAAGCCGACTTTCGGCATCAAGAACGCCGACAAACGGATTACTTTCATGGAGAGCACCGCATGAACACACGCGCACTGGCGATACTCGTCCTGGCTGCTGTGGCCTGGCCCGCTTTGGCGCAACCCGAATCGGATCAGGCGTCCGAAACTGTGCAATTGCCCGATGGAATGGAAATCATGCGCCAGGTCGAGGAATTCCAACGCGCGACTTCGGATTCGGCCTTTAACCGCATGCAATTGTCGACCTGCCGTTTCGGCGTCAGCGAAAATCGTATTACCTGCGCGGAACGGCCGCGTGTAAAAGCGCTGGAATCGGTCGGCAAGAATTACGGCCCGGAAGGTCTCGACAGCCGTAGCGTCACTATCGTGCTCGAACCCGCGGACGAACGCGGCATCGGCTTGCTCAGTTATGTCTACGACGATGCCGAGCGGCAGAACGAGTCCTGGATCTATCTTTCCGCGCTCGGGCGGGTAAAACGCATTGCCAGCGGCAATTCGGACGAAGAATCCGAGGCCGCTTCCGTATTCGGCTCCGAATTCACTACCGAGGACATGGACACCGGCAAGCTCGAACAATACGAGATCAATGTGCTGGAAGAGTCCATCGAAGGCGGCAGGGAGGTATGGGTGATCGAGCTCATTCCCAACGAGGAGCGCGCCCGGGAAACGCGCTACGGCCGCATCGTCAATTACATCGACAAGGAGCGCTATGTGGGCTTGCGCTCGGACATGTACGATCACTACGGCAATGCAGTCAAGCGGATGCTGGCCTCCCGGGTGGAGTTGGTTGACGGTGTCTGGATGGCGCGGTCCGCGACCATGATGAATCTGGTCACCAACCGGCTGTCGAATATGGCGGTTCTCGAGATTTATACGGGCATCGATGTCGAAGACGAAGTTCTCACGCAACGCACATTGACCGATGCCGCGTTTCGGGAGACGCAACTTCAATCTATCCGCGAACAGGTTGAGTAGTTTTTACGACGGGGTTGGTGGCTCCGAGCGACGCCGTGGGCGTGAGCGCCTTTTCGCTAAATATTTTCATGGATCGCTTTGGCTGCCAGTAACGACGAACTTTCCCGCTCGCAAAAAGCTGCCATTGACGATGACCTTGTCAAACCTCTATCGATCAGTGCGCCACGAGTCTTGAGAGCAGACATACACTTCATTGAAACGATCTCCACCCGGGCGATCGAAAATCGCCGAGTGCCCGGATGAGGATAAGTGCGGTCGGGTCTGATCTGATCCATCTTGCTACAATAGTGACATGGTTTTCGAACCCGGTTCAGCCACAACGGAAGCCAACTTTACGGAGCTGACCATGACCCAGACAGCCGAACTGATTGATCGCATCACCATAAACCCGGATATCTTCGGCGGTAAACCCATTATCCGTGGCATGAGGGTCGCCGTTGAACATGTCCTTGGGAAGCTCGCCGCCGGCGATTCTCCCGAAACGATTCTGAAGGAATATCCGATTCTCGAATCCGAGGACATACAGGCATGTCTGGTATTTGCCCATCGCTCGCTGGCGGGTGAACACGTGTTTGATCGACGTCGGGTGCAAAAGCCATCGTGAAGTTTCTGCTCGACATGTGCGTTGCATCCAACCTGCTGAACAAGACCCTAATCGATCTAGGCCACGACGTGCTCTCCGCTTATGCCGGTTATACAACTGCTTCGGACGAGAGCTTGCTCGAGCTTGCGCTTCAGGAAGACCGCATACTGGTTACCAATGACAAGGACTTCGGCGAGCTTGTCTTCTCCCTGCGTCGGCCACACCCTTGCATTGTTCGGCTGGACGGAATGACAGTAGACGAAGAGGCTGCGGCCATGCGAAACCTGATTGCGGGTTTCGCCCCTGCAATGCGGGAAAGAGCGATCATCGTCGTTACGGTCAGCCACGTGCGGGTGCGGACTGCTGTAGACAATTGATCCGGTAAGGCGAACAAGTCTCGGGCGCCGTCTCATTGGGTCTCATTGGCGTCTCATTGGGACACCCATCAGCCAAATCAGTGTGCATGAATTCAGTTCAACTTGAAGATTGATGGAAGAAATGAAGGGCTGATTCGAGACCGGCGTCCTGGGGTACTTTCTCACGGCCACGGGCGATGCCACCCGTTCGGGCGCAGCAGTTCTCATTTTGTCCTTGTCGGGTGAGTGTTGAGGGTTTCATGGTTTTTTTGCGGTTGGGTTGATTGGGTTGCCGAGGCGCGGAGGTCAGGGAGGCTGTGCCGGGGGTCCGCCGGTGGCGAGCAGGGTCAAGAGCGCGGTCCAGGAGGGGAACACCTGGTATTCGGTGATGGTGCGCAGGTGCTCGAACAGGCGGAAGCGGGTGCCGAGGCGCTGCCGGGCCTGCCGCCAGAGGGTTTCGGCGAGTTCGCAGGCGGTGTGCAGTGCGAAGGCGAGGAGGTTGAGGATGACGAGCACGGCGGCGAGGGTGTCCTTGCCGTGGCCGAAGTTGTGTTCGAGATGGTAGCCGTGCTGCTTGAGGACGTTGAAGGTCTCGTTCTCGATCTTCCAGCGGGCGCGTGCGCAGTCGGCGAGTTCGGCGACGTTGTCGCGGTCGACGTCGAGGCTGGTGACGAAGGCGCCGCGGTAGGTGACCTTGCCGTCGGGTTTGGCGCTGACGATCTCGAGCCAGTTGACGCGCATGGCGTCGTCGCCGTCGCGGATGGGCAGGTCGTTCATCCAGCGGTAGCGGTGGATGCGGCGCTTCGCGCCGCGTCCCGCGGTGCGGCGGCGCGTGGGCGTTCGGACGCCGTCGAGGTACTCGTAGAGGGTCTTGTGGCTGGGTTGCTTGCAGGTGAGCAGGAAGTCGCCGCCAGCGTCGAGCATGGCCTGGCAGACGGGCTGGCAGGCGTACAGGTCGTCGCCGAGGTAGACCGGCCGCAGGGCGGCGCAGCGCGGGCCGTGGCGCGCCAGCCAGCGCTTGGCGGCCTGGCGTTCGCAGTCCTGCTTGGCGGCGCCGTCCTGCGGTTGGACGAACTCCGGCGGCAGCGGCAGCGCGCGCGACTGGCCCGGCGCCACGACGGTGGCCCCCAGCATTTGGTGGAAGTGCTCGACGTCGCCGTCGCTACGCTTGCGGGTCGAGCAGTTGTCGCAGTGGAGCTTGCGCGAACGGAAGAACTCCGTGCCGTCCAGGGCGACCAGCACGCAGCCGTCGAGGCGGCGCATCGGTTCGAGCGCGCCGTGCGCGTCGAGGTCCGCGGCGAGGTCGTGGAACGCGTCGTCGAAGTGTTCCGCCGGTACGCCGTCCAGCAGTTGCCGAATGTGGTTGTCGCAGGGGATGCGGTCGAGGCCGAACAGGGTGTGCGCGTTCGAGCGCGTGCGCGTCTCGGCCAGTGCGCGCTGGTGCGCCAGGAACGACGGCGACTGCATGAAGAACACCGACAGCGCCGCCATGCCGATGTCGGCCATGGCGTAGCGCCGGTTGCTGCCGCGGCGCGGGTCCGGCATGCGCGCGAAGCACGCCCGCAGCCGGTCGAGATGCTGCGCGAGGAACTTCACGGCGGCGCCTGCGCCTCCACCGCCATGAGCGCCGCCAGCACCGCCAGACGCTCCGCTGGCGGCATGGCCGCGTAGCGGCGGCCCCAACTCGCCGCTTTGCGCTTGACGGCCTGGCGGTGTGTGAAGTTGCGCCCGGCGCACGACGCCCAGTGCACCCGGTCCGGCGCGAAGTTGAACCACACCTTCTCGGTCACCACGCCCGCCTGGTTCATCACCTGCAGCGACACGCTGCGCCAGTCGCCCAGCAGCTCGTCGTACAGCGCCGACGGATACCCCGACACCATCACCGCGCACGGCAGCCCCCGGAGCAGTTCCAGCAGCACCGCGTGGTTGGCGTCCTCGTAGTCGTGCCGGTAGCGGCGTGCGGACTTGCGCGCGCTGTGCAGGTACGGCGGGTCGCTGTACACCAGCTCCGAGCCGTCGAACGCGAACTCCGACAGGTAGGCATGGCAGTCGCCGTGCACCAACTCGACCGCATGGCCGCACGCGAACCGCGACAGCGCACGCTCGTCCAGGTCGATGCCGATGCTGCGCAGCGCCGCCGGCTTGCGCCGCATCACCGCGCCGCCGCCCAGGTGCGTCTCGATATACACCGCATGCGGCGGCATCAGCGCGATCAGCGCCTGACACAGCCCCGACGTCGCCTTCGATCCGAACCACGGGTTGCCCATGCCCCGCACCATAGACCCCGCCTTCTATGATGTCAAGCCGCCATCGGCAATCAGCAATCGCTCGGCTTCACGGCCAAAATGAGAACTGCTGAAAATTGGTAGTCCGGCTATTTGAGCCGCCGCTATTGGTGTTACTATCGAACGGGCGAGAACCCCAAATTCAATGGATTCTGGTTGGCTCTCATGGCTAGGCCGATCGAATACGACGAGGCGGAAGTGCTGGCCAGGGCGCTTGAGCAGTTCTGGCGCGAAGGCTACGAGGCAAGTTCGGTCAACAAGCTGCTCGATTGCTGTGGCATCAATCGGGGTACTCTCTACAATTCCTTTACCGACAAAAACACCTTCTTCAAGATCGTAATCAATCACTACAATGACATGCTTGACAGGCAGATTGCCGCTTCGTTGAAAAACCCCGATCTGGGGACCTGGGAGTCGATCACCGTGTTTTTCAACGAGGCTGTGGTCAACGCGCCGGTGCGGCAACGCAATCTGGGCTGCCTGCTGGTCAACTCGCTGTGTTCCAATGTCAACTATGACGGGGAAATCAAGCGCGTGTTGCGCGCTTCACTCAACCGCATGCGCAAGGCCCTGGTAGAGCGCCTGCGCGAGGCCAGGGCAAAAGGCAAACTGAAGAAGGGTCTGGACGAATTTCTTGCCGCCGACATCCTCATGAACACTCTGCACGGTATTCGCGTCAACTCACGCAACGGCAAGAGCGCGCGGCAACTCGAGAGCCTCGCCAGACACGCTATCGGTTCCCTGAAGAAATGACAGTCCGTGTCATTCCGCGCGCAGTCGCGGAATCTCGGCGGTTTGGCGCGGAACCCCGGGGAGATTCTGCGACTGCGCGCAGAATGACGGTGGAGCGCGGGAGTTGTTGATTCCCCGGTATTGACTGCTATACTCCTGCTGACTGTTGATGTGACAGGAATCCGCGATGAAAAAAGTTGGCGTCAAGCACAAGTCCGATGACTCCAAGATCGATCTCACACCTATGCTCGATGTGGTGTTCATCCTGTTGATATTTTTCGTGGTCACGGCGACATTTTTGTCCGAAACCGCCATCAGCGCGGCGAGCAGCGACAGCGACAACGATCAGCCGCCGCCGGAAACGGATATGGAAGACCGCAACATCCTGTTCGAGATCGGAGCCAACAACGAGATCATTCTCAATCGCAACCCGCGGCCCATCATCTCTACGCAGATTCGATCCAATATCGACCAGTTGCGCGCCGAGAATCCCGGCGCGACGGTGATCATCCAGCCCAACTCGACTTCCGACGTTTCGACGCTGGTAATGATCATGGACGCCGCGCGCCAGGCCGGTATCGGGGATATCTCGATCGTCGATCCCAACTGAATAGCCGCTGGAACAAGCACGAAGCCCGCACCTGCGCCAATGAACTCGAATTGCGCGCGTACACCTCCCGCCTGCTCGGACAGGATCCTTCGCTCGTACTGCATGGCGGCGGAAATACTTCGGTAAAGGGCGATCTTGCCGATGTTTTCGGCGAGACGCGGCGTGTCCTCTTCGTCAAGGGTTCGGGCTGGGACCTGAAAAGCATCGGCGCGGCAGGATTCGCACCCACCGATCTGAACTACCTGTTACGCCTGGCGGAACTTAAGCGACTATCCGACAGCGAGATGATGCGCCAGCTCCGGCTGGCGACGCTCGATCCCGCCGCGCCCAATCCGTCGGTGGAAGCGATTCTGCATGCTCTGATACCGCATCGCTACGTGGATCACACCCATGCCGACGCCGTGGTCACGCTCAGCAATTCCCCCGGCGGCGAAGGCATCCTGCGCGAGTTGTATGGCGACGAAGTCCTGGTGCTGCCCTACATCATGCCTGGCTTCATTCTCGCCCGACAGGTGGCTGCCGCCACCCGCGGCGCCGACTGGAGCGCCCTGCGCGGCATCGTGCTGCTGCAGCACGGCATTTTCAGTTTTCACGAAGAAGCAGAGGGCAGTTACGAGGCAATGATCGAACTCGTGAGCCGCGCCGAAACCGAACTTTTGCGCCGCGCCCAAAACAATGAGGCTGTGAAATCTCAAGGGACACCCACTGCAGATCATGGGACAGATCATGGGACACCCACCGCTCTGCCCCTGCAACTCAGCCGCCTGCGCAAGGCCGCCGGGGAAATCCATGGGACACCCATGCTGGCCAGGCTTGACGCTTCACCCGAAGCCCGCGCTTTCGCGCAACTTGAGGATTGCGGCGAACTGATCCGCCGCGGCCCCCTGACGCCGGATCACAGCTTGCACGCCAAGCCGTTCGGCGCCGTTTTCGATGAAGATCCCCTGCCGGGCCTGCGCGAATTCGAGCAGGAGTATCTGCGCTATTTCCACGACCATGCCGGCGAACATCACCAATGTCTCGACGCTGCGCCGCGTTATGGCGCCTGGCGAGGAAACGGCATGGTTTACCTGGCCCCGAATTACAAACGGCTGGAAATCGTCGCCGACATCAGCGCGCATACCATCCGGGCGATCCGGCTGGCCGAGGCCATCGGCGGCTGGCGCGCCTTGCCCCGCGAGAAACTGTTTGAAGTGGAGTACTGGGAACTCGAGCAGGCCAAGCTCGCCAAGGCTCGCTCCGCGCCGGAACTGCAAGGCAGGATCACCCTGGTTACCGGCGCAGCCTCGGGTATCGGCCGCGCCACGGTCGAGGAAATGCGCAGCCGCGGAGCAGCCGTGATTGCGTTGGACATTCGGGAAATGGAGGGTTTGGAGTCGCCCGAGGTGTTGTGTCTGCGCTGTGATGTCACTGATTCGGACGCCGTCCAATCGGTCTTGAACGAGGGTGTGCTGCACTTCGGTGGTCTCGACATCCTGGTCAGCAATGCCGGCAATTTCCCGTCGAGCGCGAGCCTTGCGGACATGACCGACGAAGCCTGGGAGCAATCCATGCAATTGAATCTCGGCTCGCATATGAAAGTGCTGCGCGCCTGCCTGCCCTTGCTGGAAAACGGATTCGACCCGGCCGTAGTCTTCGTCGCTTCCAAGAATGTGCCCGCGCCGGGTCGCGGGGCCGCGGCGTATTCGGCGGCCAAGGCCGGGCTTACCCAACTCGCCCGGATAGCGGCGCTGGAAGCTGGGCCCCTGGGCATCCGGGTGAACGTCGTGCATCCGAATGCGGTTTACGACACCGGAATCTGGACCGAGGAAGTACTGGGCGAGCGGGCGCGGCGTTATGACATGGACGTGGAACAATACAAGACATCGAACCTGCTCGGGCTTGAAGTAAGCAGCTGGGACGTTGCCGCTTCGATCGCCGTCCTGGCAGGCGACGCATTCAGCCGCACCACCGGCGCCCAGATCCCGGTGGATGGCGGTAATGAGAGGGTGGTTTAGCTACGTGTGGTCTCCTCTCCATGAGAACGCTCGCATGGGTAACGAGAGAGTGATCCGGCTGCATATCCAGGTCAAGACATGCTGATCGAAGGCAGGCAACAGCGGAGCATCTGGTTTGATGCGGCAACCGATCAGGTTTGCGTCATCGACCAGACCCGGTTGCCGCACGACTTTGCGGTACATCGCCTGCGGACACTGGATGACGCTTGCGAAGCTATAAACTCCATGCGCGTGCGTGGCGCGCCTCTGATCGGCGTCACTGCCGCTTTCGGCATTTATCTTTCCCTGCGTGAAAACCCGGCTTCGCTCGAAACCGCGATACGTCAATTGCGCGCCACCCGGCCCACGGCCGTTAATCTGCATTGGGCCCTGGACCGGGCCGTACGAGATTTGTCGGAACATATGCCGACGGGTGTTCCAACGGAAATACCACCGGAAAAAGCGCTGGAATTTGCCCTGGATCTTGCCGAAGAAGATGCAGCCTGTTGCGAAGCGATCGGCGAACATGGCAGCGCAGTGCTGCGCCGGCTCTGGCAGGAACGGTGCGGCGAAGACCGGCCCTTGCAAGTGCTGACGCATTGCAACGCCGGCGCTCTGGCCACGGTTGATTGGGGCACGGCGCTGTCCGGAATTTACAAGGCCGCCGCGGCAGGAGTGCCTTTGCATGTCTGGGTCGACGAAACCCGGCCGCGCAACCAGGGCGGGGCGTTGACCTGCTGGGAATTGCGCCAGGCGGGAATCGACCACAGCCTTATCGTCGATGGCGCAGCGGGTCATGTCATGGCCCGGGGACTGGTGGATGTCTGCGTCACAGGCAGCGACCGCGTCAGCGCCTCGGGGGACGTCTGCAACAAGATCGGCACCTACCAGGTCGCGCTGGCGGCCAGGGACAACAATCTGCCTTTCTATGCCGCCTTGCCCGTTTCGACCGTCGATTTCGACTGGCCTTCGGCGGCGGAGCCGATCCTCATCGAGGAACGCGACGCGAGAGAAGTCTCAATAGCCGGCGGCATCGAAGAAGGCGGAGCTAACGCGCGAGTCCGCCAGTACCCCGAAGAAACCGTCGTGCGAAACTATGCCTTCGATGTAACCCCGGCCCGGCTTGTGAGCGGCATCATCACCGAGCACGGCGTCTATGATGCGAACCAAAACTCGCTAGCGGCGCTGGCGGGCAACTGAGAGCAGCTACTGTTTTAGCGTGCTTGATCCGGAATTTAACAGTCGGGAATGGAAGCTCCCGCGGTGGTTGGCGATTCGGCTTCCGTGCCGGCTCCCGCGCGGCCAATGAACTCGACAACCGAAAGTCTGGCATTGATATCGGAGAGCTCACCCTCGACTCGGTCGAGCTTGCCTTCAACTCGACCGAGCCGCGAGTCGAGACTGTCGATGCGCTGGTTGGTGTCGTCAAAGCGCTGATCGATGCCGGCAAATCCCTGATTCAAGGTGATCAGGCCAAGCGCCGCGACCGCGACAAAAACGCTTATGTGCGTCCAGTTCAGGACGAGGTGAATCGAAGTGCGCGTTTTGCCCATTAGGGGGCCGCGGATTTGGTCGGATTGTTCCCGTTCGTTCATGAAATTCCCTCTGGCTGTAAATTGGCAACACGGCCCGACGCGCACCGGTTGGAGGCCCGCGCAGGCCTCTCCCGGGTTTGCGCCGAAGAGTTCTTCGACGCTTGCCAACAAAGTATAGGCGAAGCGCGAGGGAAGGCGAAGAATTCGCTTCGAAATACAAATCCGCCAGTACCCCGAGGAAACCGTCGTACGCAACTACGCTTTCGATATCACGTCCGCCCGGTTGGTGAGCGGCATCGTCACCGGTTGCGGCGTGTTCGAGGCGAACCGGTACTCGCTCGCGGTATTGGCTCGATCTTAAGATTCTTGTTAGCCCAAAGCAGTAATGTCCCCTTTGTCCAATTCTAAAATGTCCCCTTTTTGGCCGAACGGAGGCTGGTTGGATGGGCGACGGGGAGGTGTATTTGACGATTCAGGAATCGGATCGCGTGGCGGTGGTCCGGGAAGTGGTGGAGAAGCGTCTGACGCGATGTGAAGCGGCGCGGCGCCTGGGTCTGAGCGTTCGGCAGGTCAAGCGGTTGGTGCGGCGCTACCGGGACCTGGGGGCTTCGGGGTTGGCGTCGGGCCATCGCGGCCGTCGCCCGAACAATGCGATCGACCCGTCTGTGCGCCGGGCGGCGCTGGATCTGGTTCGCGAGCGTTACCCGGATTTCGGTCCGACCTTCGCGTGCGAGAAGCTGGTGGAGGCGCACGATTTCAAGCTGTCGGCGGAGACGTTGCGGGGCTGGATGATCGAGGAGAGGCTGTGGCGGCCGAAGGCGCGGCGGGGTGTGCAAGCGCACCCGAGCCGTCCCCGCCGGGAGTGTCTGGGCGATCTGGTGCAGATCGACGGTTCGCCGCACGACTGGTTCGAGGAGAGGGGTCCGCGGTGCACCCTGATCGTGTACGTGGACGACGCGACGTCGCGGCTGCTGGCGATGGGGTTTTGGCCGGCGGAGACGACCGAGGCCTACATGGCGACGACGCGGGTGCACCTGGCGGCCTGCGGGCGGCCGGTGGCGTACTACTCGGACTGCCACAGTGTGTTCCGGGTGAACCGGCGGGGCCGGGAAGAAGAGTTGACGCAGTTTGGGCGGGCGATGGAGACGCTGGACATCGCGCCGGTCCACGCCGGCAGCCCGCAGGCCAAGGGCCGTGTGGAGCGGGCCAACCTGACGCTGCAGGATCGGCTGGTGAAGGAGATGCGGCTACGGGGGATCGGCGGCGTCGCGGCGGGGAACGTCTACCTGCCGACGTTCATGGCGGACTACAACCGGCGTTTCGGCGTGGCGCCGCGCAATCCCGCGGACGCGCACCGGGCGGTGTTGCACGACGACCGGGAACTGGATCTGATTCTGTGCGAGCAGCACACGCGCAAGCTGACGAAGAACCTGTCGCTCAGCTTCGAGGGAGATACCTGGCAAGTCACGGGTCAAGGCAAGGGCTACCGGCTGCGCGGTGCGGCGGTGACGGTGTGCAAGGGTTATGACGGCGCGGTGACCGTGTTGCGCGACGGGCGCGAGCTGCCGGTCAGGCTGCTTGCCGGGGGCGGGACTCCGCCGCCGGTCGAGGACGGGAAGAGCGTTCGGTCGCGGGTGGACAAGGCCAAGGCGCGGCAGCAGTCCAGGCCGACCTGGAAGCCGAAGCCGGACCACCCCTGGCGGGGTTCGTTCAAGAACGATTCGAAAGCGGTCGCCGGATAGCGGCGGCGCGGCCTTGCGCTCCGGTCGCTACGCTCCCTGCGCGCAAGGCCGAAGGGGGACATTTCTGCTTTGGAGAAAAGGGGACATTTCTGAATTGCTTTGACATCGATCTTAAGATTCTTGGTAGTAAAACGGGAGCTAGGGTAAGATGCCCTGATTTACAGGGCCGGAAGGTTGCTCTAGGCAAATTACCATGTGGAAGCAAGGGATGGATTGTCAGGTACGGCGAGTAGTGGCCGTAACTGTAAAGCGATACAAGGAAACAGTCGATAAGCAAATGGGAGATACGACCCGGCGTCGGCGAGTAAATGTGAGGTCTCAAGGTTGATGTCATCGTGGGACTTTGGAGACACCAGAGAAGATCTGATTCATCGGATTCATCCCTATCCGGCGCGATTTCCTGCGTTTATTACTACTAAGGCGCTTGAGTTCGCAGAAGCGAGCGGCGTGAGGGTCCGCAACGTGGCGGACGTATTTTGCGGCTGCGGAACGACGGCGGTAGAGGCAAAGCGATTCGGCAAGGACTTTTGGGGATGCGATATAAACCCACTAGCGACCTTGATCGCTCAGGTAAAAACACACAGCTACCGTGATCGTGATCTGGAACGTGCGTACTCTGCGATCATGGAGGATTTCCGATGCTCCGAAGTGACGGCTAATGAGCGCTCTGGAGTCTGTGACAGAATCCGTTACTGGTTTGATGAGGACAACGTCGACGATCTAATACGGCTGGATCGATCAATTAGAAACATCACACGACCTTACAGTGCGCATCGAAGATTTTTTCATTGCGGATTCTCGGCCATCCTCAAGGCAACATCGTTCTGGCTGACGAAATCCATCAAGGCGCAACGCGACCCTCAGAAAACACCGCGGGGTGTGATGGAAGCGTTTGAGGATCAGATCGCGCTCATGCGTCGCGCCAATAAAGAGAATGAATTTCCGCGTTCTTCCGCAGCGACGAGGATACGGGTACGCAATTTTCTCGGACGCACAAGTAGCAGGGACCGGGCGGATCTAATCGTCACAAGTCCACCTTACGTGACATCATACAACTACGCCGATATCCATCAGTTATCAACCCTCTGGCTAAGGTATGCATCCGATTATCGGGACTTGCGGCGAAATATGTTGGGTAACCGTCAAGGAGTTCATCCGCCCGCTGAACGGGTAATCAAGAAACTTGGTGCCAAAGCTTGGAGCACTTACCAAGATATGCGCAATCAGGATCCTGGTCACGCATCGTCTATCGCAAAGTACTTTGTCGATTTGGATAAGGCGGTTCGACGATGTTGGGAAGTGCTTGAGGTTGGCGGAATGGCCGTGTTCGTTATCGGAAACACGCAGTACAAAGAAGTAAAAGTTGACAATGCGGAACATTTAGAGACTTGCATGGGACGGGCCGGATTTGAAGATGTATGCGTGATTCCACGTAGAGTTTCGTTGAAGATTATGACTCCCTATCGGGACGCACTCGGACGTTTCACTCGAGATTCCAGTCAGCGGCAGGTTTATGCCGAAGAGTTTGTGCTAATAGGGAAAAAATCATGAACCGCAAGGATCCTGCGCTGCCTAAAGGAGCATCATTGCTAATAGACGACGCGAAGCGGTCATCTTTATCGATTCGCCCCTATGCGCGGCTGCTGACCATGTTGGGCGAACAACTCCTTAAAAACGAGCGGGTAGCACTTGTAGAACTCATTAAAAACGCCTACGACGCCGACGCAGGAATGGTTGAAGTAAATTTTGAACGTTTCTCGAAAGACATGAATAAACAGCCGGAATCCAGAATAGTGGTGCGGGACGACGGTTGTGGAATGACATTGGAGACGATAAAGAATGCTTGGATGAACCCCGCAACGCCAACGAAGTTTCTCGCGAAGAAGAAAGGTAGAAGGAAGACCCCGGAGAGGAATCGCGTCGTTCAGGGAGAAAAGGGGATCGGTCGCTTTGCAGTTCTCAAGCTGGCGAAGAAGATTACGGTAACAACTCGCGTGCGCGACGCTGAGTTGGAAACAGTAGTGTTGTACGACTTTACACGTTTTGACGATGACTTTGTCGAAGAGTCAGGCAAAGAAAAGGAAATATTTCTCGATGAAGTGGAGATTTATTGGGAGCAACGGACGCCAGTAACATTGGTAGGCGAATCCAGGGGCACAGTGATTGAGATGGAGGAACTGAAGGGTGCGTGGAGTGAACGATTGATTGAACTCCTGTGCCGAGATATTGCCAATCTCACGGACCCTGTGTCGAGGCTTACCAGGAGTGACTCCAAGGACTACTTCGAAATTAGCATAGTGTGCAATGAGCAAAGCCGCACTGTAGCCCATGACGAGGAAGAAACTCTGAAATCCCTGATTGAGGATAAGGCAGTATTATCAATCAAAGGCAGGTTTCTTACTGAGAATTGTCTCTTCCGATTTAATGCCGGGTCGGGAGACGAAGAAGTCAGTCTTTACGACGAACGCATGAAAGGACTGTGGATTTGGCGGCAGAAGTATCCAAACAAGAAGGCAAAAGCTGCGGCGGGTAAGAAGCAAACATACGTTTGCGGCGATTTCTCTTATCAGTTCTACATTTTTGATTTTGCTAGGGGTATTGACGCTCGGTATCTGCTAACACAGGATGAGAAGAACCGCCTCAAGAACCACCGTGTTTACCTCTATCGGGACGGCGTTCGTGTGTACCCGTACGGAGACCCAGAAAATGACTGGCTAAACATTGATGTCTCTCGAGGGACAGGTCGGGCAGGGCACTTTTTTAGCAATGACCAGATCATTGGCTGGGTGGATATCACTCAAGAAGGGAATCCAGAATTACGAGACAAGACTAATCGAGAGGGATTGATTGAAACTGGTGGCGCGTCCGAGGACTTCGTGTTCCTGATTGGTACTTTTTTGTCTTACGTAAAGCAGATTCCATTTCAGCGCTATCAAATGAAGCAACAGCAAAAGAACGTGGCAATATCGGCGCGCGAGGGCATGGTGGAAGAACACCTTGCCAATCTGAAGGAGTCGCTACTGGATGCCGGTGAGAAGGCGCGTGTTCGGGAAGTGTCAAAAATCGAATCGGAGTACAAGCAGGAGCGTAGTTTCTTGTCTCGTCGCGCAGAGATGACAGAGGACTTAGCGGGGGTTGGGCTTTCGGTTGAAATGGCCTCACACGACATAATGCTGTTAATGGGTAGAGCGCAGGACATTGGACTCGGTTTGGCACGTATTGCCCGTAAGGAGTCGATCGAGGAGGTTCAAGAGCAAGCGGACATGCTGATTGGTGTATTGCAGCAGATCGTGACCGGAATGCGTGACATCCAAAGTCTTTTCAGATCAAGTCGGCGGCGACGGGAAGTGCTGAA
The DNA here is from genome assembly GCA_963666325.1 of Pseudomonadales bacterium. Taxonomy (GTDB): domain Bacteria; phylum Pseudomonadota; class Gammaproteobacteria; order Pseudomonadales; family Pseudohongiellaceae; genus UBA9145. The sequence continues at coordinate 1,657,923 of OY762706.1, read as the reverse complement.
GGTTGAGCCCGTTTTGGACAAGATTCATCGAATTTACGCAGGCCTGCTCGAAAAGCTCGATATCACGTACAACAAATCTGTGGTTGGCGCTTCCCCACTAGTGGCTAACACGACCGATGGTGTGGTCATGCAAGTTCTTATTAATCTTTTCGATAACGCGTCGTATTGGTTGGACACAATGGCGCCATCATCACCGCGCGAGATTCGGGTAACTATAGATGGTGATGCAGGTGAACTGTTGTTTGAGGACAACGGCCCGGGAGTGGCCGATGAAGATATGCCGTACATTTTTGAGGCATTTTTTTCTGGCAAAGGCCAGACGGGTCGTGGCTTGGGACTCTACATAGCTCGACAATTGTTGGAGCGCCACGGTTATATGATTGAAGTGGTAAAACCCCGCAAAGCGTCGCTCGGCGGCGCGAACTTCGTTGTGAGTTTCGTGGGAAGCGAGGAATAGTGAATACCAAGGACCTGATGTCCGGAATTGCAGTCGTAATCGATGACGCCCTTACATATGACTCCCCTACCGAAGGTGGCGACGATGAGAGCGGAGACCTGATTCGTCGTATTGTGAATTGGTTTGAAATCGAATGGAAGCTGCCGTTTGTCAAATTAAGGGCATTACCAAATTCGGAGTCTCGGACAAACTTACTTCGGTCGGCGAGCTTCGTCCTGCTGGATTGGAAGTTCTGGGGCTCCGGTGGTGAAATGTTGAAGCAAGATGTAATTAAAAAAATAGGAGATTTCCTGATCTCCGCAAGGGAGAACCTCGTACCTGTTTTGATTCTGACTAATGAAAACATAGACGATGTACGGGATGAGCTTAGGAAGCTACCCAGAGAAGTGTATGACGAAGAAGCAGATGTAAACAATTTTGTATTTGTATTGCAAAAAAATGAATTGTGGGCTGGTGAGTTGGTGGATGCAGGGACCATCGAAGCATGGGTGTATGGAAACACGTCTGTATATGCCCTAAAAACATGGGGTCGAGTTTTGGGCAGCGCAAAGAGTGAGTTGTTTCAGATTATGAGTAAACGGAGCATGGATTGGCCCCGAGTATTCTGGAAAACCTATCGGGAAGATGGTGCGGATCCCAGTGCGTCACTGACAAACCTTATTAACGATAATGTAAAGGGACGCATGCGTGTAGATGCGTTTGACAAGGAGTATTTTGACAACAAAGCAGACGATGTTTCTAGAGAGGAACTTCAACGATTGATAGCGGAAGCAAGTTTTCGAGGCAGCGAATCGTTGCCTATGGACGAAATCAGATGCGGAGATTTGTTTAAGGTTGAGAATAAGAAATATTGGTTAAACTTGAGGCCGGATTGCGATTGCATACCAAGGGATGAAAGCGCCATCGGCGATGTGGACCTACACTGTGTAGAAGGGAAGATAATTAGGCCGGGTGCATTGTCCAATATGTTTAAAAACGGACATTTCGAGGAGCGCGTTAATCAGAGTATTGTATTCGGCGTCGTCGATGGGAAGAGCATCCTTTTTGACTTTGCCAAATTGCGCGTATGCAAGTATTCTGAGGTCCGTAGTCAACGGTCTGGACGACTGCTTCATCCATATGTGACAAGAGTGCAACAACGATACGCGTTGTTTATTCAGAGACAGGCTCTCCCTCGTATTCCGGACGCTGCGATTCAACAGGTTCCGTAGCTATGGTGGAATATTGGACGAAAGAAGAGAAGAATTTGAACAAATGATCCGAGTGTATCAAAAATCCAACCACACTATCTTTCACGGCGATGCTATCGAAGTGCTGGAGAACAGAATCGAAGATGAGTCTGTAGATTTAGTCTTCGCCGATCCACCGTACAATATCGGGAAGAAATTTGACAATTTTGAAGATAAATGGCCATCGGATGAATCTTATGCAGAATGGTGTGCTGTATGGATTGATCTATGCGTTAGAAAGTTACGTAGAACGGGGGCTATGTACTTAATGACAAGCACACAGGCGATGCCATACGTTGACCTAATTGCTAGGAAAAAAATTAAGGTGTTGAGTAGAATCATTTGGGCATATGACAGTTCGGGTGCTCAGGCAAAGAAATACTATGGTTCCTTGTATGAGCCAATTTTGTTTTGTGTAAAGTCTTTAAAAAAATACACGTTCAATTCACACGATATACTGGTTGAGGCCAAGACTGGAGCGAAACGACAACTTATTGATTACAGGAAAGCCGTGCCTAAAATCTATAACACTAAAAAGGTTCCCGGCAATGTTTGGCAATTTCCAAGAGTAAGGTACAGAATGGATGAATACGAAAATCATCCTTCACAAAAACCTGAAGCTCTTTTGCGAAGAATTATTCTTGCCAGTTCTAATGTAAACGATATTGTGCTTGACCCTTTCGCTGGATCTTTCACAACAAACGCGGTTGCCAAATGCTTAGGCCGAAACAGCATAGGAATTGAGCAGTCTGAATCATATGTCAAAGTTGGGCTGCGAAGAGTGCTAGGATACTCGGAATTTGATGGAGAAACACTGAAAAAGCCGGAGAAGAACAACAAGCGGAAGAATTTTAATGGAGTGCGCAACCATATGAGTGGAAAAAAAGTGGACCTGTTCGGTGTCGATAATTAGACATCCATTTACATCGAAGATCGTATCCATATTGGATGATATGTACGGCGATATTGGCGAAACGATACTATCTCATTCTTCATTGCTACAATACATCAATATTAAGACTAAAGCAGCCAACAAGGGATCTAAATCGAGGCCGGGGTTGGCAAATCATTATGCGATCTATGTCTTGGTTGAAGATTATGTATCGAAGGGGTATTTGGAAAGAGATGACTACGCAGAGTCTGATGGTGCAAGATTTTCCGATCTTCTTACAAGACAACGCGAGCTGCCCTTTGGCAGTAAATTACAAAATCACGCCTTGAACCACAGGCTCAATCAAGAATTCAGAAAGTACTTTCCTCAAGAAGTATCTAGCCCGGTTATAAGGGATGTCGAAACAAATAGATATTGGATAAATGAAAATTTGATGTATGCCAAGTTTGATGGAAGAAAAGTGAACGTTGCGCTGGCGATATTGAAAATTGTAGATTCATATGTGGAAGCTAGAATGGAATCGTTTAATTCATTCATGGGCGAATGTACTAAGCTACTGGAAATGAAGGAAAACAATCCTAGCGCGTCGGTTGCCTTTATTCGAGGGCTGCTGCAACCGAATGTAGATGCCAGAATATTTGAAATAGTTAGTTTTTCAATATTGAAATTCTATTATGCAAAAAAGGTTTTATATTGGGGATGGTCGCCTTCCAACCTTCGTAAAGAATATTTGTCACTTTATAAGACTGGCAGAACTAATGCTAATGACGGTGGAATCGATTTTGTCATGAAGCCGCTTGGAAGATTTTTTCAAGTAACAGAAACTATCGATGCCGGGAAATATTTTCTCGACATAGATAAAGTGCAACGGTTTCCGATTACGTTTGTTGTAAAAACATCCGAGTCTATTGAAACTATTCGAGAAAAATTGACAGAACAAGCTTTGGCGAAATATAGGGTGAGGAAGATTGTTGAAAGATACAACGATTCTATTGAAGAAATAGTGAATGTTCCTATGTTAATTGATCGGTTTGAGGAAGTTGTCAAAAACGGGAAATTGGCGGAAGTTGTTTCTGAAATAGTGAATCAAAGCAGGGTTGAATTTAATGTTGAAGAAGAAAGACAATTCGGAGGAATCATAAATTATGAGTAATCCAAAGAATACAAGTCCGAAAGTCGTATTGCCCACACAATAGCAAATACTCAGCCCATCTGACTTGTAAGCCGACGCCCGCCGAGAATATGCAGATGGATATGAAAGACGCTTCGCCGGGAGTCCGGCCCGGTGTTCAATGCCAGGCGATAGCCGCTTTCCGCCAGGCCCGCCTCGCCGGCAATTTCCCTGGCGCACAACATCATGTGGCCGAGCAGGGCCTGGTCTTCCGCGGAGGCCTCGTTCATGTCGCTGATGTGCTTGCGGGGGATCAGCAGAATATGGGTCGGCGCCTGTGGGCTGATGTCGTGAAAGGCGATTACAAGATCGTCGGCGTAGACTTGTTCAGAAGGGATTTCGCCGGCTACGATCTTGCAGAAAAGACAGTCCTGAACCATGCTCTTGCGCCTTGACGGGAGATGGCCCGCAGACTAACAAATACACCCTGCTTGGGATAGTCTAGCCCTATGCTTCGAAATACCGCTTTAGTCCTGCTGCTATGCGCCGCTTCACTGGCCACTGCCCAGGAGCCGCAACTCCACGGCTACCGGGTAGTCAACTCCTATCCTCATGAAATCACGGCTTTCACCCAGGGGCTGATCTATCGCGACGGCGAACTCTGGGAAGGCACCGGCAAGAACGGTCTTTCCAGGCTCGCCAGGATCGACCTGGAATCCGGTGAACTCAAGCAGAACGTACAACTCGCCGACCGCTATTTCGGCGAAGGCATCGAAATGATCGGCGACCGAATCTATCAGCTCACCTGGCGGGCGCATATGGTCTTTGTCTACGACCGGGAGAATCTCGAACAGCTCGAAACCCACTACAATGCGCGCGAGGGTTGGGGCCTGGCCTTCGACGGTCAGCATCTGATCCTGAGCGACGGAACCGCGAACTTGCAGTTCATCGACCCGGAAGGCTTCGTTCCTGTGCAGGGCATCGAAGTGACCGTGGGAGGGCAGCCGCTGAGCTTGCTCAACGAGCTCGAATATATCGAAGGCGAAATCTGGGCCAATGTCTGGCAAACCGATTTCATCGTCCGCATCGACCCGGCAAGCGGCGTGGTGAATTCGATCGTCGATCTGACCGGTCTTGCGGCCCGGACCGAACTCGGCAGCAGCGAGGCTGTGCTCAACGGCATCGCCTGGGACAGCGAAAACCGGCGCCTGTTCGTGACCGGCAAACATTGGGCCAATCTGTTCGAGATCGAACTGACGGAGCACGGGCAGTAAGTGGCGCTCACGGCAATCAGAACAGCGGTGCTGATAGTAGCCGCCCTTACGCTTTCCGCCTGCGATTCCATGGCCTGGTATCTGCAGGCCGCCCAGGGGCACCTGGCAATCGTTACCTCGCGCCAGGACATGGACGAGTTGTTGTCCGACCCTGAACTGGCGCCCGTCCTGGCGGCGAAATTGCAATTAGTGCTCGAGGCCCGGGAATTCGCCGAATCCGAACTCATGCTGCCGGCCGGCGGCAATTATCACGAGTTCGTCCAACTCGACCGCGAACACGCGGTCTGGAACGTGTTTGCCGCGCCGGAATTTTCCGTCGAGCCCGTCACCTGGTGCTATCCCGTCGCCGGCTGCGCGGCTTACCGGGGATATTTCAGCGAAAGCGACGCGCAGGTTTACGCCGGCGAGTTGGAGGCACAGGGATTCGACGTCTACGTTGGCGGAATCGACGCATACTCCACTCTCGGCTGGTTCGACGATGCGCTGCTCAGCACCGTGGTCGGACGCCCCGACCATCAACTGGCGGCGCTGATTTTTCACGAACTCGCGCACCAGGTCGCCTATGTGCCCGATGACACAACTCTCAGCGAAAGTTTCGCCACTGTGGTCGAAATGGAAGGTCTGCGGCGTTGGCTGGAAACTCGCAGTCAATCGGAATTGCTCGACGAGGCGTGGGCGGACGCCGAGCGCCGCCGGAGCTTCGTGGAATTCGTGTCCGGCTTTCGCGATCGTTTCGAAGCATTGTACGGCAGCGAAATGAATGAGGCGGAAATGCGCCGGGACAAAGCCGGTCTGCAACAACTTATGAAGGCCGAATACGAGGCCTTGAAAGTCGAATGGGGCGGTAACGACGGCTACGACGGCTGGTTTTCCCGCTCACTGAACAATGCCCAACTTACGACCGTCGGCTCATACAACGATCTGGCGCCGCAATTGCGGGAAATTCTGCGGCAGGCAGGCAACGATCTGCCCGCTTTCTATGAACGGATGCGGGAATTGACGCGAATGAGCCCGGAAAACCGGGAAATATATCTGGATTCCCTCGAACTCAGCGATCGAGCCGGCGGCGCGTAACTTCCACCTCTCTCCCCTACACCAAATGGATTCTTGCATGGCCGTCGGCTTGATCGCCCACCTGGCCGATTACGGCGGCTTGATTCAGACCCGCCTCGCGCAAAGCCACAAGGCAAGGCTTCGCATTTTTCCCGGGCACCGCGGCGAGCAAGCCGCCGGCAGTCTGCGGATCGAACAGAATCTGGTAACGCGCGGTCTCGCGCAAATTGCTTCCGCCATCGATGTTTTTTTCTGTCAACTTGTTGTCGGCGTGCAATGAACTGAATACTTCTCGTTCCAGGCATTCAAGCGCACCGTCGAGGACGGGAATCTCGCCGAGACTCAATTCCACCGGACCGGAAACGATCATCTCCAGCAAATGGCCCGCGAGGCCAAAGCCGGTAACGTCGGTGCAGGCGGTGGCGCCGTGCTCGGAGAATATGGCGGCTGCACTGCGATTGGAGACGAGCATCCGTCGCAGCGCCCCGTCGATCCAGGTCTGGCCTGCCTGATAGCGCATATCCGCCGCCAGCAACGTGCCGGCGCCGATCGGCTTGCTCAGGATCAGCACATCACCCTGTTTCATGCCCTGCTTGCGCAAGGTCTTGCCGGCTCTGGCATGGCCGTTGACGCTCAATCCGAATTGCAGTTCTTCGGTTTCGGACGAGTGACCACCGAGCAATCGGCAGCCTTCTTCGGTCAGCGTCGTGGTGCAGCCAAGCATCAACTCGCGCATGAGGCCGCGGGTAATCGAACGATTGGCGAACGGTACGCAGACGATCGCCAGCGCGGAATCGGGCTGTGCGCCCATGGCGTGAATATCGCCGAGACAATGCAGGGTCGCGATCCTGGCGAACAGCCAGGGGTCGTCGATGAAGGCCTTGAGCTGATCGATCGTCTGCCACAATTCACAGCCCTCCGGAACGGGCACCTGGGCCGCGTCCTCGACGCCCTTGTCGACGATGCCGGCGGTAACCGGAATCGTTTCGAGCACTTCCTGCAGGATGCTGCCCGCCACCTTGGCGCCGCAGCCGCCGCAGCGCAAGGCGTGCTGGCGCAATCTACGCTCCTCCTGTCGGTCCACCAGCCCTCTGGCTATCGTCAGCTTGTGCCGCATGCGCGGCAGATCGCGATACTTGCGCAAAAAGCGCTGATCGATCCAGTGCTTCAGCCGCCAGACCCAGCGCCCCCGGAAGAACAGGCTGTTGCGTGAAGCCAATGCCCTGCCGTCGCCGAGATTGAGCATGGCCAGCGCATGTCTTTGCGGAGTGTAGCCGACCAGTCTTCGCCCGGTGGCGTAGCGCAAGAGGTTCCGGGCGAGCGGCTTGCCGTGACGCACCGCGTAAACGCCCGATTTAGGCCGCTCCATGCCGCGTATCGTTGCCGCGTCGCCGGCGACGAAAACGAAATCGTGGCTGGTGGACTGCAATTTCCGATTCACTTCGAGGAAGCCGTCTGCCATAGTCGCCAATCCGGCTTTCGCGGGCCACTCGGGCATGGCGGCGCCGGTGGCTACGATTATGCAGTCCGATTCGATTTTGCCGACCTCGCCGCCGTTCTCAAAAAGCACCGTATTTTCCTCGAATCCTGATACATGATGTCCGGTCAGCGTTTCAATGCCTTTCTTTTTCAATTCCTCCCGTACGCAATCCCGCACCTGCTGATTGTGCGAAGGCAGGATTTCGTCGGCCGCGGAAATGATGCTGATCGAGAATTCGGCGTTGGCATCGCCGCTGTCCTTGAGGATCCGCGCCCTGATCGCGCAGGCCATTTCCACGCTCGCTGGGCCGCCACCGACAATCGCTAGCTTGTAACCCTGGCCTTGCTGCATGCCCAGGACCGCCTGCTTGCGAATGTGCTCCCATTCCGCCAGAAAGCCGTCGATGGGCTTGACGCGGACGGTATGTTCGATTGCGCCGGGCATGCCGCTCGTGTCCGGAATCGAGCCGATGTTGAGCGAGAGTACGTCGAAGGACAATTCAGGCCGCTCCGGCAGCGAAATGACGCGGGTATCGAGATCGATCGAATCGATATCGGCCTGGATCAGCCGCGCACCGCCGAAACGCGCCAGCGGCCGCAGGTCGATGAACATGTCTTCGGATTGATAGCGGCCGGCGATGAAGGCGGGCAGGGCGCCGGAATAGGGCACCAGAATTTCCCGACTGATCAGCGTCACCATCAACCCCGGCACCGGTCGCATGCCGAGACTGCGAATAACGGCCAGATGACTATGTCCGCCGCCGATCAGCACCAGGTGTTTAACCAGCGGTTCGGATGCTTTCATGAGTCGTATCGCGCCTTTCCCGTGAAGAGCGCTGATTGTACATTGTTTATCCGAGTCCGAACTCCCGGCGGAACGTGCCTCAACGGTGAATTCGTGCGGCTGTGAATTCGTGCGGCTTGCCCGCGAGTGCGCTTTACAGTACCGTTGTCTGCTCTGAATCGGGGCCCTTCGGCCGGACTACCGGGAGACAACAATGCCAACCTCTCTTTTGCGACTAATTGCCTGTTCAGTGCTGCTGCCGGCCGCATTTTCCGCCCAGGCGCATTGGCAACTCGACAATGACGCGTCGTCCTTGAGCTTCGTTACCATCAAGGCGGACCACGTCGGCGAAGTTCACACCTTCGACCGCCTGTCGGGAGCCATCGACGACGAGGGCAATGCCGAAATCACCATCGAACTGATCAGCATAAACACGCTCATTCCGATCCGCGACGAGCGCATGCAGAACTTGCTGTTCGAAATCGACCTGTTCCCGGAAGCCAGTTTGACCGCGCAACTCGACATCGACCAGTTCGCCGAACTTGAAGTCGGCAGGAGCGCGACTACAAACTTCAATTTCGACCTGTCCATGCGCGGCCAGTCGAATACCTACCAGGCCGAGGTCATGGTCACCAGGCTCGCCGATAACGGCATCCAGGCAAGCACCTTGAAACCGGTTATCGTCGTGGCCAACAGTTTCGACCTTGTCAGAGGCGTCGAAGCCCTGCGCGAAGTCGCCGGCTTGCCCAGCATCAGCAACGCGGTACCAGTCAGCTTCAACGTGGTATTCCACAACAACGACTAAGTTCCCGGGGGCAGCGCGAAGGAACGGAAAGATGGAGCCGGCATTCAAGCCCGAGGACTATGACGTCCCGGCGGAGTACCGGCATTGGCCGGGAGATACCGCCGAGGACAACATCGGCCCGTTCTTCTTTTATATGGACGGGCCTAATCCGCGTACCGCTTTTCGCCCCCGCGAGGAGCATTCCAACACCCACCGCACGATCCACGGCGGAATTCTGATGACGTTCGCCGATTACACGGCATGCCTCGGCGCCAGCGGCGGCGAACAGGAAAGTTCAGCCACGATCAGTCTCAACACCGAATTCGTGGCGCCAGCCCATGTGGGCGACTTGCTGCTCGGCGAATGTGAGGTGCTACGCCGCGGCCATTCGCTGGTTTTCGTGCGGGTGAAAGTGTACGCGAGTCACCGGGTAGTATTGGCCGCCAGCGCGGTCATCAAGCGGTTGCGTGATCGCTCGGAAAAGAAATAACCGGATGTCGCTCCCCGGTCGAGCCGGGCGCCGGCTTCAAATCGAATAAACCTTCGCCGCGGTATCGTGAAACAGCGCCTGTTTCTCTTCTTCGCTGAAATCCGCGACCATTTTCTTGAATCCGTTCCATAACACCTGATAGCCGATGGAAAGTCGGTCCACCGGAAAATTGCTTTCGAACATGCAGCGTTCCGGGCCGAAACATTCGATGGCATGCAGATACCAGCGCTTCTGCACCGTGACGAATTCATCCGAATCCGGCGGCCTGGAATCCTCGTGCCAGCCGAAGCCGTTGTCGGGCATGGCCAAGCCCCCAAGCTTGGCGTGGACGTTTTCGCAACGCGCCAGTTCGGCTTCGAGCGGCTCTTCACTGACCTGTGCGAGCCAAGTGTCGGAGCCAGGTTCAGGATTGTTCATTCGCGTGTATGTCTTGGTCCAAGCTGATCAACGACATCACGAACCGACCGGCCAATTCTGAACGCCGATCTCGGGCATGGGAAAATCGTCTACGTTTGCCGTGGCAAGTCCCGCGTCGACGCCCGCGGCCGCGGCCGCTATCAGGCAGTCGGCCTGGTGCAAGGTGACGCCTTTCGAGGCAAACGATCTGCGCCATGTCCCGGCCCGCCTTCCTTCGGAAACGCCCAGCGGCGCCAACCTCAGGCCATTAAACAGCCTGCGTGCATGCAATTCCTCGCCGGGGAGCAGCCCGCGCCAGATTTCCTCGACTGAGATTGCGCACACCCAAAGCTCGGCGCCCTTACGTCGGATTCTTTCAATGCGAACTGCGGCGGGCCGTCCCCTGAGCGCGTCGATAAGTACGGTAGTATCCAGCAACAATCGGGCCATTGTTATCCCGAGCGCCGCTCGTCACCCTGACGTTGCTGCCGCACCCAGGCTGCCGGATCTTCGTCCCAATCATGCCCAGAGTCTGCCAGACTACCCAGCGCCGCTTCGATTTCGTCCCACCGGCGCTCGTCGTCGAGTCCACGCCGGATCAGCTCTGCGACAAACGCGCTCCTTTTTCGCGCGCCGGCGCGCCGGTCCAGTTCAGCAACCACTTGTTCATCCAAAGCAATGTGTATACGCATGTGCCAAACTTAGCACAATGCTCGGCACACATGGAAGCGCTGAGTCAGGCCGTTCGCTGGCAATTGGCTGCGAACTTGCGTCCGGTCCATTGTTGTAGTATGCCTGCCTGCGAGCCGCCGGGCCGCGACAGGGAGCAGCAGATGCTCGATCAGTCAGGCAGCTAAATCATGAATCAATGGAATAACCAATGAGCATCACCGCCAGCGTCATCATCGCCTATCTCGTATTTTTCGCCGCCGCCGGCCTCTACCTCAATCGCCGCAACACCAGTTCCTCCGACTGGGACATCGGCGGCGGCACGCTCGGCATCGCCATGCTTGCCGCCGGCATCGCCGGCACCCGCATCGGCGGGGCCGGAACCTACGGCGTCGCCGGCGACGTGATCTCCGAAGGCCTCGGCCATCTCTGGTACGGCGTGAACTCCTTCGCCGCGCTGTTCCTGGTGGGAGTGTTCTTCGCCATTCCCTACCGTCGCCTGAAGCTCGTCAGCGTCGGCCAGGCTTTCGATTACCGTTTCGGGTCCTATCGCTGCCAGTGGCTGACCAGCCTTTGCGTCCAGGCCGAATATCTCATCGTCAATATCATCGAACCTTACATCATCGGTTCGATCGTCAGCGGCGTCACCGGAATTCCCTTCGGGCTCGGCGTGCTGATCGGCGCGGTTGTCATTATTTCCTTCACGGTGTTCGGCGGCTTGCGTGGCACGGCGATCACCAATATCGTGCATTGCTCGGTGATCATTTTCGGCTTGCTGCTCGTGGGCCTGGTTGTCATGAACAACATGGGCGGGTGGGATTCGGTGCTGGAACGCGCCAATGGCATGCTCGCGGAGGCATCCCAGGATGAAGTGCGCTGGTGGAGTTTCACCGGTATCGGCTGGGCGACGATCATCGCCTTGTTCATCTCCGCCACGATCCATACGCCCGCCGCATCGGTTTATGCCAACTACGCCAGCAGCGCCGCGCGCCAGGAATACCTGATCCCGGGCTTTTTCCTGGCCGGCATCGTCGCCGCGCTGATGCCTCTCGTCGCTGGTTTCATCGGCATTCTGACCATGGCAACTTATGGTTCCGAGGCCGGTCTGGGCAGCTACCTGAACATCGCCCAGCTCGCCATGGATTCCGGGCAGATTCTCGGCGGCATTGCACTGGCCGCGGTGCTCGCGGCGGTAATTTCCTCCGGCGCGCCGATCCTGCTCGCGAGCGCGACCATGTTGGTAAATGACTGGGTGCCGGGGTCGAAGAACTTCTCCTCGGAGAAAAAACTGATGGCCTACAAGATTGTCACCGTGGTCTACGGCTCCGCCGCCGCCGTCATCGCCTGGCTCGGCAATATCACGTCGGTGCTGCAATTGCTGCTGCTCGGCTTTGCCATGGTGGTTCCGCCGGCGGTCGCGATCGGCTACGTGCTGTACTGGAAGCGCACCACCGAAGCCGCGGTATTCTGGGGCATAGCCGCCGGTTTCGCCGGAGGCCTGACCATGTGGCTGTTCAACACCCTGTTCGACGATATGGAAAACGCCACCGCCGGCGGCTTCGCCCAATGGTGGCACGAGTTGATCGTCTACCTCGGAGAATGGTCCGACCCGTCCTTCCTGACCCTGATGCTGCCGCTGCTCATTATCCCCATCGTCAGTCTGCTTTTTCCCAACGGCGAGTCCGACCGCGACAACTGCGAGTCATTTTACAAGCGAGTAGGCCGAATCCAGCGCGATTTCAGTTGGAAGTAGACGACTTGCTCAGCTTGATGCCGTTTCGTCCCCGGCTTCGGAGAAATTGGTTATAGCCACGTTGCCCTGTGGAAATTCGGCGACGATTTTCAATTGTCCGCCCATGGCTTTGCGCAACTCGGACTTGCGGGCGGCTACGCGCGCCCGACGCCCGGGAGTAAATTCCCTGGTCAACTGTTCAAAAGGATGCCGTCCACTCATACAACCAACCCTCCATATAACGGGATACTGTCAAATCATCGCGAGCTACGCTAGCAATTACAATTTTTGCTTGGGGTTGCCCCAACCGTCATTCTGCACGGAGCGAACTCAGACCGTCATTCTGCGCGGAGCGAAGCGGAGTCGCAGAATCCCTATCCCGAAAACCTCGGTCTGCGACTAAGCCAAGGAACAACGGCAAAACGAGAATTGCCACTATTTTCCCCGATTTCTTGACATACAAGCGCGAACAGCACCATCCTGCCCCCGGTTTTCCAATGGGGGGTTAGCCCGATGTCCAAGTCCAGGAAGCGAAAAGAGCGCGCCACGGCGTCTGATTTGAGCCGCGGCGGCAAACCCGAAAAAGAATCCGCGCCCGATACAGAAAAAGGGTGGCGCTGGGAATTGGCCGACCGGCCCTTGTCGCGAGAGGAATTTGTGGAGCGCGCAAACGCACTGCGGCGCGAGCTTCGCTCGTCGATCAGCACTACAGATATCATTCGAGCGCATCGCGACGGATGCTATTGCAAACTCGACGAAGACTCACCCGAATGAGAGCTTGCGTGATTGATGCCAGCGTTGCCGTACAATGGCTTGTGGATGAGGAGTTTTCATCTCAAGCTTTGCAGCTACTGTTCGGTGAATCAAGTTTGATAGCTCCGGACTTGATTTTCGCCGAGGTTGCGAACGCGCTTTGGAAAATGCAGCGGAGACGCGAAATTGAAGTCGAACAAATGGAAAAAGCGATTAACACGCTTCGATTCTGTCCGTTACTGATCACTACATCCATGCAAGAGCTTTCTGCGAGCGCAATCAGAATTGCCGCGGAACTCGATCATGCGGTCTACGATTGCTACTATCTCGCGCTGGCGATTCGCTCCAAGTGTACGGTGGTCACGGCGGACAAGCGCTTTCACAACAAGGTGCGAAGCAGAGCCGATCTGGCTGTGCACATTGTGCACATATCTGAAGCAGTGACCGAACTTGACCAGGAATCGGATCTGGAAAATATGGTTCATGAACCGATGGCCATGCCGTTCGCAAGCGAGTCAATCCTTGATCAGTCACGCTTTGTGCGAGACGAAGAATCATTTGCTGCCGTCGACGCAACTTTGGACGCCTCAGCACCTGACAATGTCAACTTGTAGACCTTGTACGTTGGACTCTCGCCTTGGCAAAACCAAGAAGGCGTGGAGTTCGACCAGGAAAATTTTTGAATCTAAAAGGCTAAAAACTTTACTTCATTAAGACTCGCCAAAGCTTGGCTAATAAACTCTGTCTATTTTCTCTTTTGCCTTGAGGTTTGATTATTGGTGGCGGCTCAATACTTTTAGTTTTTTCTCTATCCGACCTGAGATCTTCGATAATTGCTCTGAACTCTAGGTCGCCAGCAGGGCGAACGATTGCTTCTATGGGTTCAGGCCTTTCTGAAATTGCGCCCACTTTCAGACCTCTCTCCACCAATTTGCTGTATGTAGCTCCTAAACCAGATGGAAAGTGTTTTATCCACCCGCCGAGAAAACGACACTCCCGTTCATGCTCCCCCATTTTTCTAAGCAGAATAGCTATCCGCATTGCACCATGTGGAACGGGAATTTCTCCACTCTTCAAATAATCTCTAAATCCAGTAAGAACTTCTTCACATTGGTAGTTTAAGTCTTGGTCAGCTTTCTTGAGAAGTTCTCTCCACTCGTTATCGGGTAATGAGTATTCCGGCTTAGAAAAGCGATTGCTGAACTCTGATGAGGAATTGCGAGACTCAATAAAGGTGTCCGTGCACAACTTAACTCGATCTTCGTAGCACAGCGTTTTTGTGTTGTGAAGTTTTTCTACAAGCGAATCAATTTTGCTAAGCGTCTCTGCTACTGAAGGTGGACTGTCTTTGGCTTGATTATTCACTTTAGCTGTTCCAACTATATTGAGAAATTAGCTTCTTTGGAGGTTGAATAAGAATCTCAGTAATACTATCGCTGCATTTCGCCGTTGGCCTGGATGAGGAAAGGGCCGGGTTCGCGGTAGCCACGTTCCAGCAGGGCCACCAACTCTTCGGCGGTGTCGGCTTTAGCGCCGGGCACGCCGAAGCCAGCGGCCATTTTCACCCAGTCGATATCGGGATTGCCGATGTCGAAAAGGCTTGCGGCGATTTCGCCGGCTTCGGTGATGCCGAGTCGCGAGTATTCGACGTTGAGGATGTTATAGGTTCGATTGGCGAATATCAGCGTGGTGACATTGAGCCCTTCGCGGGCCTGAGTCCAGAAGCTCTGGTTGGTGTAGGCCGCGCCGCCGTCGCCGAGTAACGCGAGCACCGGCCGGTCGGGGCAGGCGAGCGCGGCGCCGGTTGCGACGGGGCCGCCCTGGCCGATGGCGCCGCCGGTGAGGCTGAGCCAGCTATTGGGTGCGGTGTACTGGCAGTACGGATAGGCCGCGTTGCCGCCGCCGGAGTCGGTGCAGACGATCACTTCTTCCGGCATCGTCGCCGCGATGGCCTGGATGATGTTGCGCGTACTGAGCGGTCCTTCTGGAAGCGGGTATTCCTTGTGTTCGAAGCGTCGCGCGGTCTCGTTTTCAGCGCCGACTCTTTCCGCCAGCCGTTCGAGCGCATCGACCGAGTCTTGTTCGACGGCCGTCAGGCGGCTGACCGCGCAATTTTCAGGCAGCAGCCTTCCGGGAACGTTCTGATAAGCGAAGAAACTTGCCGGCGCATCGCCTCCGACGAGAACGAATTGCTTGATGCCCGCAGTTTCCGCGAGCACCTGTTCGGGGAAATAGGGCAGGCGCTCGACAGCAATGCGGCCAGGTCCGCCGTCGACCCGGGCGGGAAAAGTGCCGTTGAGCAGCCGGCAACCCGTTTTCGCGGCGATACGGCCCGCCGCCTCGAGGGCGCCGGGCGTGGCCGCATGATGCTCAAGCAACAGCGCCGTCGGCTCGCCGTTGCCGAGCAATTCAGCTATGTCGCCGATTGCCTGCTCGTCGACTTTCGCCCGCGCCGGCGCCGGATTCGGTTTCACCGGGCCCGGACTGTCGCTCCAGGCTGCGTCGGCCCCCATGATCAGGGTGGAAATTTGTCCCAGGCTGCCGCCATGGCTGCGCAGGCTGGCGCTGACCGCATCCGCGCCGTCCTGGGCAAGGCTGTCGCTGGTGGAGCAGGATTTGACCCAGCACGAATAATTGCGCGCCAGGGTTTCGATGTCCGAAGTCAGCGGCGCATCGAAGCCGATGTGATAATGCGGATGATTGCCGACGATATTGACCATCGGCGTATTCGCGCGCCGCGCATTGTGCAGATTGGCGATACCGTTCGCCAGGCCGGGCCCGAGATGCAGCAAGGTCGCGGCGGGCTTGCCGGTCATCCTGCCGATGCCGTCGGCGGCGCCGGTGCAAACGCCTTCGAACAGCGCCAGCACCGACTTCACGCGCGGCACGCTGTCGAGCGCCTGCACCAGGTGCATTTCGGATGTGCCGGGATTGGCGATGCAGTATTCGATGCCGCAATCCGCAAGGGTTTCGATCAATGCCGTGGCGCCGTTCATGAGGAGTCCTTCGTCGGTGGCGACTGTGTTGAAACGATTCAGGAGCGCTATCGTATTGCTTTTTGCGCCGGGATGGTATTGCCGGGGGTCAAACCGGGGCGGTCAAGGCGTTGTACGTTGATCGAGAATTTGTCGGCGACATTGCAGTAACATTCCGGCGAATCGCGCGTGAGCCCAATGAAGAACTGGAGAGGAGCATAACCATGGCGTCGTTTCATACTCTGCTCGGGGAATATCGGAAACTGTCCGAGCGGGAGCAACTGCTGATGCGGCTGATGTCGGTGGTTTACGAGCCAACGAATCAAACCGACATCAATGCCGCCTTCAAGTCCTTGCCGCAAACTCGCGCCGAGGCGCCGCTCAACAGGGAAAGCCGGGAGAGGCTGCTGAACGCCGGGTTGTTGCGGGTGGACCGGTCCAAATGGTCGTGCAACGCGTTGCTCGCCAGCTTTCTCGCGGACCAGGCCGTGCAGCGGGGCGAATTCAAGAGCATGTGCAACCAGGCGCGGTGTTTTGAGCCACAGTACTATGGATACAGGGATTACCATGGCCGTCAAGCGGGAATGCGGGGAAAAGTCCTGCGGGCCCTGCACGGCGGAGACGTCCGCGCCATGATGAAACTGCTCGACATCGCCGAGCCCTATGAAACACCGGATGCGGTCGATGTGGATGTATTGCTGAACACCTGCGCCGCGCCGCTTATGCCCGATATCCTGCGGCGGCTGGCGCCGCCGCTGGGGTATCAGATCATGCGGCCGCTGTTGCGCCGGGGCCTGCTCGAATGGAGCGACATGGAACCTGTGTTCCGCGTGCTGCAAGACCTCGTTTCCGCCGACGCGCCCGCGCCCCTGCTTGCGCTGCACGCGGAACAGTGCCTTGCGCGCGGTCTGTGGGAGTCGTCGCAAAAAAGCGCGGCGGCGCTTGACGAACGCTTGAGCACACCGCTTCGGGCCGCCATGACCTTCGTTCGGGGCGCGCCGGATGCGGAGACAAGGGCCGCTTTCAAGCAGGCTTTGACGGCTGTTCGCGGCTCCTCGCGCAAGCAGATCGTCGCGTTGCCGGACTTGCCCGGCGTCATTTACCTGTTCGCCCTGTTGCGCGAACCGCGCTCGGACGACCAAGTGCTGTGGGCGCGGCAATTGAGGGCCGTCGAAGTTTCCCGGGCGGGAAACGAATTCTACCAGCCCATGGAATGCCTGAACTGGGCTGCGGACATTCTCGCGGGCAGGGAGCGCTACGAAGCGGCCGGCCCGGACGGTGCGCACACCGACGAACTCAGCTTTTTACTGCTTGCGCTGATCCATTACTGGAATGGCGGCGACCCCGATGACGTGTTGCTCAATGCGCTGCGCGAAGCCCTTGAGCGGGCTCGAAAAGCCGGTTTGGACTGGTTTGCGCGGGAAACCCGTTGCCTGCTCGGCGCCTTCGGGGGCGAGGCGGTCGAGTCCGCGGACGAATTCGGCGCGCCGCTGGCGGAACTGGTGCCGCGAACCGAGGATTGGGAAAGATCGTTGCGCGCCCTCGCGCTGCTGCGCAA
Source organism: Pseudomonadales bacterium (assembly GCA_963666325.1). GTDB lineage: Bacteria > Pseudomonadota > Gammaproteobacteria > Pseudomonadales > Pseudohongiellaceae > UBA9145. The sequence goes on along the minus strand of OY762706.1, from coordinate 1,640,287 downwards.
ACCGGAACGGACGAAAAAGACTGGAAAAAAGGAAGCTGAAACCCGCATTGTCTGGTTCGTGGCATACGGCGATAACGGCTACGAACTCAAACCCAAGGAGCAAAAGCGCGGGAAATCCGGCGCCTGGACCCGCGGTCGGTCCATATCGCTGAAACGCTTGGCGGAAAACGACCATTCGCTGAAACTGTCCGATGCCGACTTGCGCATTTGCCGGCGAATCGGGAAGCACCGCAGCGATACCTATTACGGTTGCGTCGAATCTTACGGCCTGTACGGCGCGAAGGCTCTGTCGAGTGCCGTCGGCCACCCGCACATCCATGACGGCGACACCGGAGAGCGTGTTGAAATGGTGGCGGGAAAGCCCGAACTGGCAGTCGTGGATCAGGGCCGATTCATCTTGCTGGCGCTGGACCCGTTTCCCGACACGGACGAGGGGAGCGGCATCGTGGTGCAACAGGGCCGGGAGCAGTGGACGATCTACGAATTCTCCGGCGAGTTGCTGCACATCGCCGGCATCCTCGGGGAGGAGGGCTTGCTTGTGCCCCACAGCGCGCAGAAAAAGGTGCTGGAGAGCATTGCGGCCGTCGCGCCCTTGCTCACCATTCACTCGGACCTGGACGGCATGGGGGAAAGCGCCGCTGAGGAGGCGCCGGCGGATTCACGCTTGCATATACATATTCGCCCCGGAGGCGAAGGCTTGCGTCTGGGTTTTCACGCTCAGCCCATTGCCGATGGTCCGCTGCTTGCTCCGGGGCAGGGCGGCGAACGCATATTCGCCGAAGTCGATGGTAAATCAATTACCACGCTGCGCGCGCTGGATGTCGAAAAAGCGCGCCTTGAGACCGTGCTTGACGCCTGCGCCGGGCTTTACCGGACGGGGCGCGGCAACTGGTGCTGGGATGCGTTGGAAGATGCGCTGGAGGGCTTGTTGACGCTGAAGTCTTTCGGCGACGACCTCGTCTTGCACTGGCCCGAAGGAGAAGCGCTGAAAGTCACCGCGCCGGTGGATAGCGGCCAGATGTCGGTATCGCTGCGGCAGCGCGCCAACTGGTTTGAAATGGACGGCGAGCTGCGAGTCGACGAAGGTCAAGTCCACTCCATGGGAGCCTTGTTGGAGTTGGTTCGCGACAGCCGGGGTCGCTTCGTGCCATTGGAAGACGGTCAGTTCTTGACACTCACCGACAAGTTGCGGCAGCAACTGGAAACGCTTGGGAACGTTGCGCACAGGGGGCGGGTGAACGCGTTCGGCGTTAACGCGCTCGAGACCGGCGTAGACGGCATGAAAGTCGATGCCGACGATGGCTGGAGAGCGCTGCTGGAGCGTCTGCGCGGCGCGCGCGACCTCGACCCCGACGTGCCGGCGACCGTGGAAGCGGAGCTGCGCGATTACCAGGTGGCGGGTTACAAGTGGCTGCGTCGGCTGGCGGAGTGGGGCGCCGGCGCCTGCCTGGCCGACGACATGGGCCTAGGCAAGACGCTGCAAGCGCTTGCCTTGCTGGTGCAGCGGGCCCCGCTGGGGCCGGCGCTGGTGTTGGCGCCGACTTCGGTGTGCGCCAACTGGATGGATGAGGCCAAGCGATTCACGCCGACCTTGAACGCGATTCGTTTCGGCGCCGGCCAGCGCAAGGAGACGCTGCGGAATCTGGGCCGTTACGATGTGCTCGTATGCAGTTATGGCCTGCTTCAATCTGAAAGCGAGGCGTTGCAGGCGGAGCGCTGGCGCACCATCGTCGCGGATGAGGCGCAGGCGTTCAAGAATTCCGCGACCAAGCGTTCGAAAGCGGTGATGGCCCTGACCGGAGATTTCAAGATGATCGCCACCGGCACGCCGGTAGAAAACCACTTGGGCGAACTGTGGAATCTGTTCGCGTTCATCAATCCCGGGCTGCTCGGACCGCGCGAGGCATTCAACGACAAGTTTGCCCACCCTATTGAAAATCGGAACGACCGTCAGGCCGCCGCGGCTTTGCGACAACTCGTCCGGCCCTTTGTCTTGCGCCGCCTGAAAAGCGAAGTATTGGCGGAACTGCCTCCGCTGACCGAGATTATCGTGCATGTCGAACTCGGCGACGAGGAAACCGCCTTGTACGAGGCGCTGCGCCGGGAGGCGGCGGAACGGATGACCAGTTCGGAACTGTCGCCCGGCGAGCGTCGATTTCAGGCACTGGCGAGCATCACCCGGCTGCGGCGGGCCGTGTGCAACCCCAACATGATCCTCAAGGATGCGAATCTGCCTTCGGCCAAGCTGACCGCCTTCGCGAACATCCTCGACGAACTGTTGGAAAACCGGCACCGGGCGCTGGTGTTCAGTCAGTTTGTCGACCACTTGACGCTGGTTCGCGCCTACCTGGACGACCGCGGCGCTTCCTACCGCTATCTTGACGGCTCGACGCCAGCCGCCCGGCGCCGGAAAGAAGTGGAGGCGTTTCAGTCCGGCGATGCGGACCTGTTTCTGATCAGTCTGAAAGCGGGCGGCGTGGGTCTGAACCTGACCGCCGCCGACTATGTAATCCACATGGATCCATGGTGGAATCCGGCTGTGGAGAACCAGGCCAGCGATCGCGCCCACCGCATCGGCCAACAGCGTCCGGTAACCGTTTACCGGCTAGTGGCGGCGAACACCATCGAGGACAAAATCGTCAGTTTGCACGCCCACAAGCGCGATCTGGCGGATCGGCTGCTGGAAGGCGCCGACAGCGCCGCGCGCATGAGCCTGGATGACATGCTGGCCCTGCTGGAGCAGTAACGATCGGGACCGAGATCCCGGGGCGGGGCCGCCCGAGCGCTCGCGTGTTGCTTTTTGCGTGGGAGTGCTATGCTTCGGGCGGTTGGGGATTCCGCCGTCGCCCGGCGGCTTGAGCGGCAGGGGAACATCGATTATGGAAATGAAGGCGCGGCAAAGCATTGCTGCCGGCCGCCGGCGGGTCTGGGATGCGCTGAACGATCCCGAGGCGCTCAAGGCCGCCATACCCGGATGCGAGAGTTTCGAGAGCACCGGAGAGAATCGGTTCACAGCCCGTATTACCAATCGCATCGGGCCGGTCAAGGCAAGTTTCGGTTTCATCATCGAATTGAGCGATCTCGATCCGCCGAACAGTTATGTCATTCATGGCAAGGGCCAGGGAGGCGCTGCCGGATTCGCCAATGGCAGCGCCCGTGTGTCGCTCGAATCCGACGGCGAAAACACCATACTCAGTTACGAACTCGACGCCAGCGTCGGCGGCAAGCTCGCCCAACTTGGCGGGCGGCTGATCGACGGCGCCGCGAAAAAGCTGGCCGACGAGTTCTTTTCCCGGCTCGGCGAAGCGATTGCCAGTCAGGAAGATGCGCCGCAGGAAGAGTCCGCCGAGCTTGCCGAGGTCGAAACAGCAGACGAACCGGAGGCCAGTTCCCGGCCCGCGGCCCGTATCCTTATCCGCCTCGGAGCGATTCTGCTGCTCGCGGCGATATTGTTCTACTGGTTCGTCTGAGCAGATTGGGCGGGGCTTTCACGGCGCGGCGGTGGGCAGTAGACTAGAGGCGAATCTGGATCGGGCCGCTACCGGCGGCCTTTCCCAATGGTTTTGAAAGACGAGGAGAAGTTACATGTCGACAATCAATCTGGCGGTCAACGGCCAGTCCGTGTCGGGTGAGGTAGAGCCGCGCACATTGCTGGTGGAGTTCCTGCGGGAACAACTCCGCCTGACCGGAACTCATGTAGGATGCGACACCAGCCAATGCGGCGCCTGCGTGGTCATGATCGACGGCAAGTCGGTCAAATCCTGCACCATGCTCGCGGTCATGGCCGACGGCTGTGACGTGACCACGATCGAAGGTCTCGCCAGCGGCGCGGATTTGCATCCGATGCAGCAGGCCTTCATGGATAACCACGGCCTGCAATGCGGATTTTGCACTCCCGGCATGGTCATGTCGGGACTCGATATCGTCAACCGTCACGGCAACGAGCCGGACGATGCGACCGTGCGCCGGGAACTGAGCGGCAACATCTGCCGCTGCACCGGTTATCAGAACATCGTCAAGGCGATTCGGGCCGGCGCCCGGGCAATGGGAGAATAGTCATGTTAGAGAATGGTATCGGCGCCAGCGTGCGCCGCAAGGAAGACCGGCGCTTCCTGCTGGGTAAAGGCCGTTATACCGACGACATCAATGTCGAAGGCCAGACTTACGCCGTGTTCGTGCGGTCTCCTCACGCTCATGCCGTAATCGAGGGAATTGACGCGTCCGCTGCAACCGCCGCGGCCGGCGTTGTCGCCGTGCTGACCGGCGACGATCTCGCCGCGGATGGAATCGGCCCCCTGATTTGCGGAGTAACCGTAACCAGCGACGATGGCCAGCCCCATCGCGCACCGGCCCACCCGGCGCTGGCCCAGGGCAAGGTGAATTATGTCGGTGACCACGTCGCCATCGTTATCGCGGAGACCCTGGCGCAGGCCCGGGACGCGGCGGAACTCGTCGAAGTGAACTACCGGCCGTTGCCGGCGGTCGCGAGTACGGCCGACGCGGCGAGTGAAGGCCAGCAGCAGATTCACGATGAAGCCCCGAACAATATCTGCTTCAACTGGCCGTTCGGGGACAAGGCGGCGAACGACGAAGCTTTTGCGGGGGCGCACAAGGTTTCCAGTATCGATTTCGTCAACAACCGTATGGTTACCAATCCGATGGAGCCCCGGGCCGCGCTCGGCGAATACAACTCGGGCACCGAGGAAATCACCCTGCACCTGACGACCCAGAATCCTCACGTGCACAGGCTGGTGCTGGCGGCGTTCAATCAACTGGCGCCGGAACACAAGCTGCGCGTGGTTGGCCCTGACGTCGGCGGCGGCTTCGGCGCCAAGATCTTCGTCTATGCCGAAGAACTCGTGGTGGGCTGGGCCTGCCGCAAGGTTAACCGCCCCGTGAAATGGACAGCGGACCGCACCGAGGCCTTCCTGTCAGACGCCCATGGCCGCGACCATGTCACCCGGGCGGAGATGGCGCTCGACGAAAACGGCAAGTTCCTGGCCATGCGCGTACTTACCACGGCCAATCTCGGCGCGTATCTTTCGACTTTCGCGACCATGGTGCCGAGTTACCTGTACGCGTTCCTGTTTGCGGGGCAATACACGACGCCGCTGATTTACTCCGAGGTCAAGGCGGTGTTCACCAATACCTCGCCGGTAGACGCCAGCCGTGGCGCCGGCCGCCCGGAAGCGACTTACTTGCTCGAAAGGCTGGTAGACGTCTGCGCGGCGGACATGGGGCTCGACCCGGCGGAAATCCGGCGGCGCAACTTCATTCCGAAGGATGCCTTCCCGTACCAGACCCCTGTGGTGCAATGCTATGACAGCGGCGACTACGAGGCGGCCCTGGACAGGGCGATGGAACTCGCCGACTACGCCGGTTTCGATGCCAGGGCGACGGAAGCGAAGAGCCGCGGCAAATTGCGCGGCATCGGTTTTTCCTCCTATGTCGAAGCCTGCGGCATCGCTCCTTCGGCGGCGGTCGGCCAACTCGGCGGCGGCGTCGGGCTGTGGGAATCCGCTCAGGTGCGCTTCAATCCAACGGGCAATGTGCAGGTATTCACGGGTACGCATTCCCATGGCCAGGGCCATGAAACCACCTTTGCCCAACTCGTCTGCGACCAGCTCGGCGTTCCTTTCGAGAACATCGAAGTGATTCACGGCGATACCGCCAAGACCCAGTTCGGCATGGGCACTTACGGTTCGCGTTCGCTTGCCGTCGGCGGCGTGGCGATCGCGAAAGCCTGCGACAAGCTCATCGCCAAGGGCAAGAAGATTGCCGCCCACGCCATGGAAGCGGCCGAAGGCGATATTGAATTCGCCGGTGGTAATTACACAGTGGCGGGCACCGACAAGGCGATGAACATCGCCGAAGTCGCTTTCAACGCCTATGTGCCGCACAGCTATCCGGAAGGCGTAGAGCCGGGCTTCGACGAGAACGCTTTCTTCGATCCGATGAACTTCTCGTTTCCGGCCGGCACGCATATCTGCGAAGTGGAAGTGGACCCGGCCACCGGCGAGGTGGAAATTGTCGATTACACCGCGGTGGACGATTTCGGCAAGCTGGTCAATCCGATGATCGTCGAAGGGCAGGTCCATGGCGGCATCGTCCATGGGATCGGCCAGGCGCTGCTCGAAGGCTGCCATTACGACGAGGACGGCCAACTCGTCACGGCGTCTTTCATGGACTACGCCATGCCGAGAGCGGACAATGCGCCGGATTTCAGGATCGACTACGCGCCGACCGATCCACCGCATAACCCGCTCGGCGTCAAGGGCTGCGGCGAAGCGGGCGCCATCGGCGCCCCGCCGGCGGTGATCAACGCGATCGCCAATGCCATCGGGGTCAAACACGTCGAAATGCCGGCAACGCCGGAAACGGTCTGGCGCGCCTGCCAGTCCGCCAATTAAGCGAAAGCGGGAGGAGATAGCACAATGTACGAATTTTCTTATCATCGACCCGCTTCGGTCGCCGAGGCGGCCGAACTCATCGCCAACGCCGCCGACGGCAAACTCGTTGCCGGCGGACAAACTATATTGCCGACCATGAAACACCGGCTGGCAAGTCCATCCGATGTGATCGATCTCGGCGGCATTGCCGAATTGAGCGGCATTGTCGTCAACGGCAATATCGTCACCATCGGCGCCATGACGACACACGCCGAAGTGGCTGCGTCGAGCGAGGTTCGGGAAGCAATTCCCGCGTTGGCGGCGCTCGCCGGCAACATCGGCGACCCGGCCGTGCGCAATCGCGGCACGCTTGGCGGTTCCATTGCCAATAACGATCCGGCCGCGGATTATCCCGCTGCGGTGATCGCGCTGGGCGCGACTGTACGCACCAACCGCCGCGAAATCGCCGGCGAGGACTTCTTTACGGCCATGTTCGAAACCGCGCTTGAGGAAGACGAGATCATCGTCGCGGTTGATTTTCCGCGTCCTGAAGCGGCTTCCTACATGAAGTTCGAGAATCCCGCTTCGCGTTACGCCATCGTCGGTGTGTTCCTCGCCAGGACCGCGGCCGGGCCGCGCGCCGCGGTTACCGGCGCCACGGCTTGCGCGCACCGGGCCCACCGGCTCGAAGAGGCATTGCAAGGCGATTTCAGCGCGAGCGCACTTGACGGTTTCGAGGCGCCGGTGGACAAGATGAACTCGGACATCCATGCCAGCGCCGAATATCGCGCTCACCTCGTCAAGGTCATGGCCCAGCGCGCGGTGGCGGCCTGCGCTTGAGCATGCCGGCGCCGGCCAGCATCGAGGAAGTCCAGAGCCTGCTCCGGGACGGCAAGTACGTCGCGGATCGGGCGCTGGCGACGACGCTGTACCTTTCACTGCAAATGGGCCGGCCGCTGTTTCTCGAAGGCGAGGCGGGAGTCGGCAAGACCGAGATCGCCAAGGTCCTCGCGTCCGGCCTCGGCCGCCGGCTGATCCGGCTGCAATGCTACGAAGGGCTCGACGTTTCTTCCGCGGTCTATGAGTGGAATTACGCCCGGCAGATGATCGAGATCCGGCTGGCGGAAGCGTCCGGGGCGGTGAAACGGCAGGATCTGGCGGCAGATGTTTTCGCATCCGATTTTCTGATTGAACGGCCCTTGCTGCAGGCTCTGCGCGAAGACGAAAGAGGCGCACCAGTGCTGCTCATCGATGAACTCGACCGCACCGATGAACCGTTCGAAGCCTACCTGCTGGAACTACTGTCCGATTTTCAGATTTCCATTCCAGAAATCGGCACTATTGCGGCGGGCGAAGCACCCATCGTCGTCATCACTTCCAACCGCACACGGGAAATTCACGATGCCCTCAAGCGCCGCTGCCTTTATCACTGGGTGGACTATCCCGGCGCCGAGCGTGAATTACATATCGTCGAAGCCCGTCTGCCGGGAATGGACACGGGATTAAGCCGTCATGTCGTCGGCTTCGTGCAACGCCTGCGCGAGCAGGACCTGTACAAGGCGCCGGGCGTAGCGGAAACCCTCGATTGGGCCCAGGCCCTGCTGCAACTCGACCAGGTCGCGCTCGATGGCGCCGCCATCGACGACACTCTCGGAACCTTGCTGAAATACCAGGATGACATCGCCCGCATCCGGGGCAGCGAAGCGGCGCGAATTCTGGAAGAAGTGAAGTCGGAACTCCGCGAAAATTCGCTATCGCAATGAGTCATCGAATTGATTTGTGCATGCCGTCCCTGGCGCTGATGTCTGGGTTTCGCAAACCCCCGGTCTCGCCTTCCATGGCGAGCCGTTCGGCCCTCGAAAAGCGATGCTTTTCGTCGGCTGCGCCGACCGGACCTCACCCGGGCAACTCGCGCGGCAGTGGCCGCATGCATGAGAACATCATGCATTTCGCCCGCCTGCTGCGCGCCGCCGGCTTGCCGGTCGGCCCAGGCAAGGTGCTCGACGCCATCCGCGCGGTCGATCTGGTCGGCTTCGGCAGCCGAACCGATTTTCACAGTTGCCTGTTCGCGATCTTCGTCAATCGTCGCGAGCAGCGCGAATTGTTCGACCAGGCCTTTCACATATTCTGGCGCAATCCGGCCTTCATGGACCGCATGCTCGGCGCGATGCTGTCTACCGTGCTGGGCGAAGACCGCGAACAAATGACCGAGATGCGCCGCCGGCTCGCGGACGCCATGAGCGCGGGGGCCAGCCTGAGCGAACCCGCTGAGGACCGGCTCGAATTGCATGGAATGTTGACGAGTTCGGTCAGCGAAGTACTGCGCGAGCGGGATTTCGAGGACATGTCCAGCGCCGAGCTCGAACAGGCAAAACGGGCCATCTCCTATTTGCGCCTGCCCAACGACAGCGTCGCCACCCGCCGTTTTCGGCCCGACCCGCACGGCAGGATTCTCGACCGGCGTGCGAGCTTGCGCGCGTTGACCCGCCATGCCGAAGGTGTGCCGCTAAAATTCAGCAAACGCCGCAAGCGCCAGCCGCCCCTGGTGGTGCTTTGCGATATTTCCGGCTCGATGAGCACCTATTCGCGCATGTTCCTGCATTTCATGCACGCAATCGCCGCCCAGCGCCGGGTGCACAGTTTCGTTTTCGGCACGCGGCTGACCCATATCACCCGACAACTCGTTCATAGCGACGTCGACGCCGCCCTCGAACGCGTCGCTGAAGCAGTGCAGGACTGGTCGGGAGGCACCCGCATCGGACATTGCCTGCACCTCTTCAACAAGCATTGGGGACGCCGAGTTCTCGCCCAGAACGCGACTACCCTGGTGCTTTCAGACGGCCTCGAATGCGACAGCGCCGAGCGCCTGGACACGGAAATGGAAAGGCTCGCCAAGTCGAGCCGGCGCCTGGTCTGGCTCAATCCGTTATTGCGCTGGGACGGCTTCGAACCCCTCGCCCAAGGCGTCAAGGCCATGCTGCCCCACGCCGACGACTTCCGCTCCGCCCACAACCTCGAAAGCCTCGACGACCTCGCCCGGGCTTTGTCTAACTAACTCCCGCAGAGTCCACAAGGAATTGAAATTGTCCGACATGTGCGTGATTGCGATTGATCCCGCTCCCGGGAAAAAGAGCACTGTGTTCGACGACAGTCTGACAAATTGCCCGACGCCAATTATTTTTTCTTAAAATTTCCCTAATAGTAACGTGGCGTATAAATTCGCCGTATGCCAAAGAGGATTTCGAAACCAGAGACATTGATTACCGTAGCTGCAGAAATCTGCGAGGACGAGACCGTCGCCATGTTACGGACGTTTTTCAACCTCGCGAAGCGTTGGACATTGAGCGACAAGGAAGGGCGGATTTTGCTTGGAAATCCGGCTGCCCCGACCTACACGAACTGGAAGGCCGGACAAATCGAACCATCAAGGATTTCGCGTGACACGCGTGAACGTCTATCCATACTGATGGGAATTCACAAGGGTCTGCGCTATCTGTTTCCCGACCCTTCACGAGGCTATGCCTGGATGCGCAAGCCAAACCAGGCATTCGGAGGGCTTCCTGCTTTGAATCGGCTTCTTGTGGGGTCCATTACGGATCTGGCTGCCGTTCGCGACTATATCGACGCGGAGCGAACTGGCTGGTAGTTCTCCCACTTAACCGCATTCGTTGGCACGTATAGTGAGGTCGATGCCTCGCTGGTCTACGGCGAAGAGCGCTGGAAACCGTTTGAACGGCAATTTTTCCCGAAATCATTGCAAAACGTTAAATCCCTTCTATCACTAATGCTGCGAATTTGAATCAGCGGGCGCTGCGCCCGCCAAATTGCAATGCACTATTGCGCTCAAAATTGTTCGCAGTTATTCTTCGCCTTACATGGCGCTGATTAAGTAGTTGGTGTCATGAACGGTCGGCAGTTTATTGCGAGGGTCCGCAAAGTGGGTAGGTCCCAAGGGCAGGAGGTTCGCTTTGTGGCAACAGAAGGGCGGGGCTCTCACGGAACCTTGTACTTCGGCGACCGCAAAACAACCGTCAAGGACCGGAAGAAAGAGATTGGTAAGGGCTTGCTCGCAAAAATGGTCTCTGACCTTGGAATAGGAAGGGACGAATTCTAGGTAGTCGATATTCGAAAGGCAAAGTTACAGGAGTGCCGATGAGATGGTTTATACCAACTTCAATTATCCGGCAGAATTCGAGCGTGACGAAGACGGTCGTCATGTAGTGACATTTCCCGACTTCGGTTGGGGTGCGACCGATGGCGCGACCAGAAACGAGGCGCTCGCCGAAGCGCGCGACTTGCTTCGTGAGTTGATAGCCGCGACTATGCGCGAGGGGAAAAATCTACCAGCGCCGTCCCCAATTGGCTGGCGGCGCTCTCACCGGGTTGTGCCTCCCATTCAGATTGCACTGAAGGCAGCCCTTTACGAATCATTTCGCGAGTCGGACATGTCCCAGCGCCAATTTGCGCGACAATTGAACGTTGCGGAAACTGAAGTGAGGCGGATGCTGAATCCGGACCACGCCACCAAGGCCGCAGCCATCGAACGTGCCCTAACGCAGTTGGGTAAGCATGTCAGCCTGATAGTAGGCGCGACTGTTCTAGAAACATTAATTGAATCTGAGAATGATCACGTAGAGATCTTGGAGAAGGATTGCTTGAATCAGCCACGCCTTTAGAATTGGACACATCCATAAGCCGCGCGTGTTTTCGTAAGTACGAAGAAGAAACACGCTACTCTGTAGTTTCAACGGATGGCACCGTCGTGTTGGGCACAATTTTCCCGTCAAACATTTTTGTTAGTGTAAACTGGTAATGATAATTCAATTTTTGACCCTATTTGTATCATTAATCCCTTATTCAGTTTTAGTCTGATATAAGGCGAGTAAACACATTGGAAATAGTATTATGAAAAGGCATCTTGTTGTATACAACTCAACGACACTTCGTAGCAATACCGATATTAGTCGTTGTGTTTCACAAAAGTTTTTAATGCCATTGCTGACAGCTTCAGGCAAAGTAAGTGATTCTACAGAGCTAACGCTTCGATATTTACAAGTTAATGGAGGGATATATTCATCAACAGAGAGTTGCGAACTGGCAACTTACAAAAAAATGATGGGATTCAAAATTCCGGGGAAAATTCAGAAAGATTTTCTAAGAAATTTTGAAAATTCAGAGTATCTATTTGTTTCTGTAGAAGGGGTATCTGACAATCTAACCATAATTGTGTTGTTTGTTGACTCAGACACAGATTGCTTTAACGATATTACAAGTCAGAATGATTCTCTGAGATTGGAAGCATTCGATTTACCGCCGATTGAGTCTACGGTTGTAACATCTCCTGAACTCCGCCGCGCGTTGTATGAATGGCTTGGTAACAAATATCGAAAGCTGTTCTCAATAAATGCTCATTTATTTCTAAACTCTACACATATATTGGAATCATTGTTTGGGCAACTAGGTTCGATTAGCAGCAGAGATAGTATCAGCTATATTGACAAAATACGGAAGTTAGGAGATCACTTTAGAAGTTGGATGGAGCCAAGAATATATAAGTTAGTTCTTGTCCGTAAACTCCGTTTTCTGACCGGTCTTTCGTTCACCGATTCCGCCCGACTGGCGGCGGTCGGCCCCGGCAGGTGCGTCTTTTTCTTGATCCGGTGCGGGGTTGCGTCGTTTTCAGCGTGATCCGGCCCGCCGGGCCGTGCTGGGGCGGAAGTCGGCCCCCGGCGGGTGGTTCCGGTACTGGATCGTTCGTTTTCAGGTGTTTTGAAGGATTATCCGGGCCGCAGCCGCGCCAGCCGCACCAGGTTGTGCGCGAAGACCGCGGAATGCACCCATGCCTTGAATCGGGCCAGACCGCGCCAGCGGCAACGCCCGAGCCCAAAGCAGCGCTTCAGCCAGGAGATGCCGGCCTCGACCCCGGCGCGGAAGCGGCGAAGCCGGGCGAATATCCAGGGCGACGGCGTCATGTCCTCTTCCTTCAGCCCCCGCTTCTTGCTGAACACCGTGTGTTTCACGCCCATCTCCTTGGCGCGTTTCAGGTTCTCCCCGGAGGCGTAGCCGCCGTCGAAGGCGGCGTGGGTCGGCGGCTTGCCGTACCGCGCGCAATGCCGCCGAAGCATCGGCAGACAGCGGGCGCTGTCCGCCGGATTGCCGGACTCCACCACGACATCCAGCACCAGGCCGCTTCTCCCGGTCGCCAGATTGATCTTGTGGCCATAATGGGTTTCCCGCCCGCCCTTGCGGATAATGTCCGTGTGCGGCTCGAACAGGCTCACGATCTTTTCCGTCGCCGGAACGTTTTCGCCAAGTTCGACGCGCCGCGCGGTCTGAACGACCACCGCCTTCAGCAAGCCGGCGTAGTGGTCGGCGCATTCCAGCCATCGCGCGGACCAGGGCGCTCCCGATTCCCTCACCGCGGGACGGGCCGCTTCCAGATCGCCGAGCGTGTCGGCGGCGACCCGCAGCAACTGCCGGTACAGCTTGGCCCGCGCTTCCCCGCCCCGTTTCGTCCGCGCCGCCAGACAACGCCTTTTGGCCGCCCGGCGGCGGTCGCGGCAACGAACCGCCTCCTTGCCCAGCTCCTTCCGCGCCGCCAGCAGCAAGCCCGTCAGCACCCGCACCCCATCGTACAGCAGCCGGCTGTCCGACGGGGCCGGAATGTGCGTCTCCGTCACCGTGCTGTCTACGCGCACCCAGGCGCCGGTTTCCTCCCCGGACGCTTGCGCCGCCTCCAGCAAACAGCGGTTGACGCGCTCCCAGGTCTCCGCCGACACCGCGCCGACCCCCGCCTGCAAGGCGGACTTCTTCGGCGGATCGAGCGGGTCCACGCGCGCGAAACGGCAAGCCGACAGCGAATCCCGCAGCGCGAACGCCAGACCGCGCCAGGTCTCGCCGCGCAGATGCTTGACCACGGCGCAGCGCAACACCGATTCGCAACTCAATCCGAAACGGCCCCGCTCCGCCTGGGCGCCGAGGTCGACCGCCACCGCGTCCAGCAGTGCGGGATGCGCGTCCAGCCAGTCCGAGATCGACTCCAACTCCTCGCCCAGGGGATGGTCGACAGGCCCCGGTTCGTATAGACTCATCTGTGTCGTGCGCTTCAGCCGCATGGCAAACCCCGGTGTTTTGTGGTGTCTTTGTTTTGCTTCGGAAACAATACAAAGATACCCAAAACGCCGGTTCTTATCCAGGAAAAACCACGCTTTTATTCGACAAATCAAGTGGTTAAGAATTTACGGACAAGAACTAGATAATGTTAAAGCAGGAGAGTTAGATAGTATCTTGATAGAGCGACTAAAGAACAATGACTTTTCCCGAATACACTTGGCTATCCCAGACTTTATGCCTGAGGACGAATACAGTTTTTCTTATACTAACCATCATGGTGGGGGAAATGTGATTGTTTCTCACATAGAAATAACGGATTTGAATAAGTTAAAAGTAATCAAGTTGGAAAATGTTGATGTAAAACAGTTAAAATCAAAGTCAGTATATGCATACTCGCATGATGAGAACAAAATTCTTGATTACCGTAAATGGCCCTTGTATAGTTGCATTGTTGCGGAGATTGAGGTGGATGGTAAATACTTTATTCTATCAGAAGGTGAATGGAGAAAAGTTGATGAAAGTTTTTATGCGTCAGTAAACGAATTTATTAGTTTTGAATTAGAGGAAAGAGATATTCCAGCCAAATTCAAATACATCAATATTGCTGATTGTAGTAGGAAGCAAAACCGAGAAGAGGAGTTTAATAAGTTCTATGTAAATGAGAGTGAGAAGTCCCTGCTTTTTGATAAGGCAAGACTTCGTATTGGGCAGAGTGCTAAAGACAATGAGTTTTGTGACATTCTGGAGATGGACCCGAGTGGACAAGTTAGCATTATTCATGTGAAACGTTACCGAGGATCTAGTTCTATAAATCATCTTTTCTTTCAGGCGCGGTACTATTGCGAGTTCTTTCTAAGCGACGAAACATTTCTTAGAGAAATAAGGGGTCATATCGAAGCTTCAGATCACACAGAGAAGCAATGTTTTTTGGAGTATATAAGGGATGATGTTGCAGACGTTGTCGGTAATGAATACGAGGTTAAGCTCTGGATATTGTATGACTCAAGTTTAGATAAGGTTCCAGACAAATCGTCTCTTCCATTGATGGCAAAATACGAGTTGAAGTTGACTTATGAGCGGTTAAGGAAGGTAAACAAATTTAAGTCAGTGAGTCTAAGTATGGTTCCGGTCACGCAAATTAAATTCACCACCAAAAAATAGTAAGTGCGCGGTGTATAGATAGGAATATGTATTTTAGAGCATATGTGCGTAGGATATTCACTTGACTGTCTCTGCTCCCATTTGGTGCGGCTCAAGCATTTTTTCCATTTGGTCTCACAGTTTTTGGCAAGCGCCGCAATAGGAAGATAGCAGGCGTTCTGCCCTTTGTGCTGCTTACTTATCGATTTCATTCTTGAATAGTTGAACTACTATGCAACTTTGCTAGGATTGACGGGTTTTCATCAGGGGAGCAGCGGGCATGAAGTCGAAAAATCCGGAAGCGCCGAAACCTGTCGATCTCAAGCGCAGGAGCTTGCTGGCGGCGGCGCCTTTCATGATCGTGCCGCGCTATGTGCTTGGCGGCCAGGGATTCATTGCGCCGAGTGGCCGGCTCAATATCGCGGCGGTGGGCGCCGGCGGCAGGGGCAGGTCGAATATTCGCGATGTCGCACACGAAAACATCTACGCGCTTTGCGAGATCGACGACGAGCGGTTGGCGGACACGCTGGCGGAAGAATTCGCGGCGCCTTTCCGCGACCGGGTAAAGACCTATCGCGATTACCGCGAGATGCTCGACGAGAATCCGGAAATCGACGCGGTGGTGATAAGCACGCCGGACCATATGCACGCGCCCATCGCGTCCGCCGCCATGGACCTCGGCAAGCACTTGTACATTGAAAAGCCGTTGTGCCATACCGTTGCCGAAGCCCGCTACCTCTCCCGGCGCGCGCGGGAAACCAATGTCGTCACGCAGATGGGCAACCAGGGTCACGCCGAAGAGGGCGCCAGGCAGATAAACGAATGGGTTGCTTCCGGCGAACTCGGCGAGATCCGCGAAGTGCATTGCTGGACCGATCGTCCGGTCTGGCCCCAGGGCGTCGCGCGTCCCGAAGGCAGCGACGTTATTCCCACATCGCTCGATTGGGATCTCTGGCTCGGCGCGGCGGCGACGCGCCCTTATCTCAATGAGAAGTACCATCCGTTCAACTGGCGCGGCTGGGTCGATTTCGGCACCGGCGTCGTCGGCGACATGGGCGCACATATCATCGACCACCCCTACTGGGCGCTCGGACTCGACCTGCCGCATCGCGTCAGCGCGAGTTCGACCCGTTGGGGCGAAGGATACGAGAATTTTCCGCTTGCCTCGAAGATTCACTTCGAATTCGCGGCAACGGCGGCCAGACCCGCGGTCAGGATGACCTGGTACGACGGCGGCCTGTTGCCCGAGCGTCCTCCTGAACTCGAGAACGGCAGGCAGATGGCGGGCAACGATGGCGGGGTACTCATCGTCGGCGAACGCAAGACCCTGATGCATGGCGTCTACGGACGCGATCCGGTACTGATTCCCGAATCGGTGCATCTGGAAACTCCCGCGCCGCCGCAGTCCCTGCCTCGTTCGAACGGCATCTATCAGGAATGGATCGACGCCATCAAGGATCGCTCGAAAGTCACCACATCCGATTTCGAATACGCCGGCCGCCTTACCGAGACCATGTTGCTCGGCAATATCGCGGCGCGCCAGGCGCATATGCACCGGGTGATGGAATATGACGGCGCGGCCATGCGCTTCACCAATGACGATGCCGCGAACGCCATGCTGGACAAGGAATATCGTCCCGGTTTCGGCCTTTCGTGAGCGCTGCCGAGACATATGACGCAATCGTTGTCGGGTCCGGCGCCGGCGGCGGCATGGCCACCTGGCGGCTGGCCCAGGCCGGGCTGCGGGTAGCGCTGGTCGAAGCCGGCCCCTGGTACGACCCGGCCGACGACAGCCAGCGCACCCAATTCCGTTATCCCTGGGAATCTCCGCGCCGGGGCGCCAGCACGAGACTGCGTCCTTTCGGCGACTTCAATGCCTGCATCGGCGGCTGGGAACTCGACGGCGAACCCTTTACCACGGCCGACGATACCGAATTCATGTGGTGGCGGGCGCGCATGCTCGGCGGCAGGACCAACCATTGGGGCCGCATCTCCCTGCGTTTCGGGCCGCTGGACTTCAAACGGCGCGACATCGACGGCCTCGGCGACAACTGGCCCATCGGCTATGAAGACGTCAAGCCGTATTACGACGAGGTGGACAAGCTGATCGGCGTATTCGGCACCAATGAGGGATTGCCGAATGACCCGGACGGCTTTTTCCTGCCGCCGCCCAAACCGCGCCTGCACGAGATGTACTATATTCGCGGTGCGCGCGAGGCCGGAGTGCCGGTCTATCCCGCGCGCAAATCGATCCTGACCAAGCGCATCAACAACGATCGGGGCGTATGCATCTATTGCAGGCAATGCGACCGTGCCTGTTCGCTGCACGCCGATTTTTCCTCGAGCACAGTGCTGATCTATCCCGCGGTGGCGAGCGGCCGCGTGGACGTCTATACCAACACCATGGTGCGCAAGGTCGATACCGGCCCCGACGGCAGCGCCACAGGCGTTTCATGCATCGACCGCGGCAACCGGCAGGAACTGCGAATCAACGGCCGCAGCGTGGTGCTCGCCGCTTCGGCCTGCAGCACCGCCCGCATCCTGCTCAACTCGATCAGCGCACAACACGACGCGGGGCTCGGCAACAGCAGCGGACACGTGGGACGCTACCTGCACGATTCCACCGGCGCCAGCCGCGCGGCCTTCCTGCCGGAACTGATGGATCGAGACATCTACAACGAAGACGGCGTCGGCGGCATGCATGTCTACACGCCCTGGTGGCTCGAAAATGCGAACCTCGACTTCGCCCGCGGCTATCATCTCGAGATCGGCGGCGGTATGGGCATGCCATCCTACGGTTTCGGGTTCGCCGCGAATCAATACAACGAGTTTCTCGGGCAGCGGGTCGGCGGTTACGGCAATGGACTGCGCGACGACGTCAAGCGCTTCTATGGCTCACGCCTGAGCATTGCCTGCCGCGGCGAAAGCGTTCCCCAATACGGCAATTATTGCGAACTCGATCCGGACGTGGTCGATGAATGGGGCATTCCGGTGCTGCGATTCAACTACCGCTGGACCGATCAGGAAATCAACCAGGCCCGCCACATGCAGGACACCATGGAAGAATTGCTCGAAGCGTCGGGAGGCATCCTGCTCGGCAGCAAACCCGGCCCGGAGCGCCAATACGGTCTGACCCAGCCCGGGGAGATCATCCACGAGGTCGGCACGACGCGCATGGGCGACGATCCCGCCACTTCGGTCACCGATCGCTTCGGTCAATTGCACGACGCAAGCAATGTTTTCGTCGCCGATGCCGGCACTTTCGTCTCCCAGGCGGACAAGAATCCGACCTGGACGATTCTCGCCCTGGCGTGGCGCACCAGCGACTACATCATCGAACAGATGCAGCAGCGGAATCTTTGAGCCATGAAAATGAACCGCCGTGAAACACTGAAATCATTGCTGCTGGCGCCACTCGCGGCGGGCGCCGCGGCGAGCGCGGGCTGCGCTCCCGGCCGGCAAGTGAACTGGACCGAATTGCCGAGGGAATACTCCTACGGGCGCACCGAGGCCGAACAGCAGCGTGATCGTGAACTGTTCGCCGAGAGCTGGTTCAGCGAGCACGAACTCGTCACGATAGCCGTTCTCTGCGACATCATCCTGCCTTCGGACCATCCCAACGGCGGCGCCCTCGACGCGGGGCTGCCGGATTTTGTGGAATTCATCGTCAAGGATCGGGAGAACCTGAAACTGCCGGTGCGGGGCGGAATCGCCTGGCTCGACAGTTACGCCGTCAACGAGTTCGGCGCGGATTTCGTCAATATCGACGAGTCCCAGCGGCATGCGATCTGCGACCGCATTGCCTGGACCGATGTGGAAGATCCCGTATTGCGGCCGGGTATCCGCTTTTTCTCGCTGATGCGCGATCTTACCCTGACCGGCTACTATACTACCGAGCAGGGCTTGCTGGACCTTGGCTACCAGGGAAATGTGGCGAATGTCTGGGACGGCGTGCCGGCGGAAGTGCTCGCGCGTCACGGCCTGCAATACGAGCCGGAGTGGCTCGACAAATGCGTAGATCAGTCCCGGCGCGATATCATCGCGACCTGGGACGATGACATGAACCTTACCAGTTGATCGATTGATACCGTTATGAAAAAAAAACTGATGTTTGCCTGTGCCGCTCTCGCCGCGGCCCCCGTGATCGCGCTGGGCGCGGAAAACCGCGAAATCTGGGAACCCGAACCACAATTGGTGAACGCGCCGGGCAACGGCGCGCCGCCATCGGACGCGATCGTGCTGTTCGACGGCACGAACCTGGATCAATGGATGCGCATCGAGGACGGCGAGCCCGCGCGCTGGGAAATCGCCGATGGCGCGGCGACGGTAGTTCCCGGCAGCGGCTCGATTCGCTCCCGGGAGTCGTTCGGCAGCATGCAATTGCACCTGGAATGGCGCCCCACGGACGTCATCAGCGGCAGCAGCCAGAGCAGGGGCAATAGCGGAATTTTCCTGCATGGGGTGTTCGAGGTGCAGATTCTCGACAGTTGGGAAAATCCGACTTATGTCAACGGCCAGGCCGGCTCCGTCTACCTGCAATCGCCGCCGCTGGTCAACGCGGCGCGGCGGCCGGGCGAATGGCAAAGTTACGACATCGTTTTCACGGCGCCGGTGTTCGAACAGGGCGAACTCGTTTCACCGGCCTGGGTGACGGTATTCCACAATGGTGTACTGGTGCAGAACAACGTACGGCTGGCCGGCGCCACTTTCACCCCCGAACCTGTCTACGAAGCGCAATGCGCGCCCTATCCCAGCGAGCAATTGCAGGACTGCACCGGAAAAATGCCGCTGAGCTTGCAGGACCATGGCCAGGTTGTGTCCTTCCGGAACATCTGGCTGCGGGAACTGTAGGAAGGAATCCATGACATTCCCATCGCGGCAGGCCAGGCCCGCCGGGCCGGGGCATGTGCGCCGCCTGTCGCGGGTCGTATGTATCGCGCTGGCCCTGCTGTTCCTTTCGGTTGCGCAAGCACAGGTTCCGCCCTTGAGCGAGCTTGACTCATATCCGGAACCGGAAGATTTCGGCCGCCTGCATTTCTATCTCGTCACTATCGATGTGGGCGATCGACTCTGGGACAATTTCGGACATACCGCGTTGCGCATGCGTGACGAGGTCAGCGGCGCCGATGTGTTGTTCAACTGGGGCGGGTTTGACGTCAGCGGCGGCATGCTCAGTTTCGGCTTTCGGTTCTTCCTCGGCGAAATGAACTATCGGTTATTCACGGTTCCGACCGAACAGGCATATGCGCTGTACCGGGAAGAGGAGAGGTCGGTCTGGGAGGATCGCATCAATCTCAACAATGCCGAGAAAGCGCGCCTGTACCGGCGGCTGATGTGGAACCTGGAAACGGAAAACCTCGGCTACGAATACGATTACTTCGACGATAACTGCACAACCCGCCTGCGTGACTACCTCGACGAGGCGCTCGACGGCAGATTGAGCGCGCAATATACGGACATGACCGATACTACCTACCGGCAGGTTGTGCAGGCTCATTACGCATCGCTTTCGCCGGTCGCGATGTTGCTCGACATCGGCATGAACAGCAATATCGATCGCCCGATGAGCGAATGGGAGAGCATGTTTCTGCCGCTGAACCTGCGGCGCCTGCTATTGCGAATGGACAGCGACGTGGCGCTGGACGGAAAGCAGTTGCGATTGCTGACCGATACCCGGCTGGTCGATGAGTTCCCGCCTCCCGCCCGGCAATGGAACGCCTATCCGGTTTTCGTGTTCGCTCTAGTCACGCTTTCGCTCTGGCTGCTGTCCACGACCAGGAGACCGCGCTACAGCCGATTCATGGATTCCTCGCACACCCCTCCCCGGTCGCTGACGCCCGCGGGCTACCGGGTGCTCGGCGTACTGACCCTGGCCGGAGCATTGTTCAGTGGCTTGCTCGGCTGCCTCATGCTTGGAAGCTGGTTCTGGTCAGGCCATGAGGACCTGCATCGCAATTTCAACCTGTTGCTGTTCTGGCCCACCGACCTGATTGGTCTGGCCATATCTCTGCGTTGGCTGATTCTGAAATCTCCCTGGCCACTGGACCGGTACAGCGCCCCATATCTGAACTACTATCTGTTGGCCCACGTGCTCGGCATGGCGGCGTACGCCGTAATCGGATTCGGCGGTCTGATCGCACAGGATCTTTCCAATGTCATGACCTGGCTGATCGTGCCAATGGCGCTCGTGATCGTATTGATCTGGCGGCGCGGCTTCCGGCGCGTGGAAAACGCGATAGTGCTTTAGCCTCGCTTCGCGCGGGGCCGTCGCTCGTGTTAATCTTGCGGCCCGGAGCGGGCGTCGCGGCAGACGTCCGGAACGCCGCGCCGGCGCCGGAAAATCCAGTTTGGGAGAATAAAAGTGAATGCGGATTTTACGCCCGAAGACCTTGCTTTTCGGGAGGAAGTGCGGGAGTTCCTGCAAAATGAATTTCCCGCGGAACTGCGCGAGAAAGTCGACGCCGGCATTCGGCTGAGCAAGGACGAAATCGTCCGCTGGCAAAAGATACTCTACAAGCAGGGCTGGGCCGCCCCCAACTGGCCCGTCGAATTCGGCGGCGCCGGCTGGACCGCCACGCAAAAACATATTTTCGCAATGGAAATGGGTCTCATCGGCGCGCCGGAGCCAGTGCCTTTCGGCATGAAAATGGTGGCGCCGGTATTGATGGCCTATGGCAGCGAAGAACAGCAGCAGCGTTTCCTGCCCGATATCCTGCAAAGCAATGTCTGGTGGTGCCAGGGTTATTCCGAACCGAATTCCGGTTCCGATCTCGCCTCGCTCAAGACTTCCGCGGTGCGCGACGGCGACGATTACATCGTCAACGGCAGCAAGACCTGGAATACCTACGGCCAATACGCCGATTGGATCTTCTGCCTCGTTCGCACCGACACCACGGTGAAAAAACAGGAAGGCATCAGCTTTCTGCTTATCGACATGAAGTCGCCCGGCGTCTCGCACAGGCCCATCGTACTCATGGACGGCCATATCGAGGTCAACGAAATTTTCTTCGACGACGTGCGCGTTCCGGCGGCGAATCTCATCGGCGAGCAAGACAAGGGCTGGACTTATGCAAAGGTGCTGCTGACCCACGAACGCACCAATATCGCTCTCGTTCCACGCAGCACACGCCGTCTGCGCGCCTTGCGCCGGGCCGCGGCGAGCCTGGACGACGGATACGGCGGCAGCATGCTCGACGATCCGGTATTCAGCCACCGGCTTGCCGAACTCGAAATCGAACTGAAAGCGCTCGAATACACCGAATTGCGCACCCTGGCTTCGCTGAGCGTGGGCAAGTCGCCCGGCCCCGAATCCTCGATTCTGAAAGTTGTCGGCACTGAGCTCGCACAGCGCATCGACGAGATGTTCGTCGAACTCGCGGGGTATCACAGTCTGCCGTATCTGCCCGAGCAGTTCGACGAAGGATTCCAGGGTGCGCCACTGGAGCCGGGCGTTCCGGCGGGGCAGGGCCTTGTTTATCTCAACGATCGCAAGTTGTCGATTTTCGGCGGCTCCAACGAAATCCAGCGCAATATCGTCAGCAAGGCCGTGCTCGGCCTGTAGTCACGACGAAACATAGAGGTCAGAAAGTGGATTTTTCCTATTCCGAAGAACAGCAGATGCTGAAGGAAAGCGTCGGCAAATTCGTGCAACAGCAATACGATTTCGAATCCCGCAATCGAATCGCCGCAAGTGACGCCGGCTACAGCGAGGAAAACTGGAAGCTGTTCGCCGAACTCGGCTGGCTCACGGTGCCGTTCAGCGAAGCCGACGGTGGTTTCGGCGATTCGGCGGTGGACGTGATGGCGATGATGGAAGAATTCGGCAAGGCCATGCTGGTCGAGCCTTACCTGGCGACGGCGGTGCTCGCGGGCAGATTGCTCGCTGCGCTCGGCAGCGAAGAGCAAAAAGCCGAATTGCTGCCTTCGCTGATGGCGGGCAATCTGCAACTTGCGCTGGCCTGGGCGGAAACCGGATCGCGTTACAACCTGGCGAATGTCCGACTGAGCGCGAGAAGCGAAGGCGGCGACGTCATTCTCGATGGGGTCAAGGTCAATGTGCTGAACGGCCCGAATGCGGACAAATTACTGGTCACCGCCCGCGAAAACGGCGCCGCCGCCGACCGCGAGGGGATCAGCGTGTTCCTGGTCGACCGGGAAGCGGACGGCGTTCATGTGCAGGATTATGCAAACATCGACGGCGGCCGTGCCGCAAAGGTCACGTTCAGCGAAGTGCGAATTCCCGAGTCGGCCCGGTTCGGCGAGGCCGGCGGCGCGCTCACAGCGCTTGAGCAGGTGGTCGATCACGCCACCGTCGCGATTTGCGCCCAGGCGATAGGAGCGCTCGACGCCTTGCTGCAGAAGACCGTCGAATACAGCAAGACCCGCAAACAGTTCGGCGTCCATATCGGCAGCTTCCAGGCGCTGCAGCATCGCATGGCGGACATGTTCATGGAGTGCCAGCTTGCGCGCTCGATCACGGTGATGGCGGCGATGCAACTCGATTCGGACGAGTCCGCGGCGGCCATGGCTGCCGCGGTCAGCGCCGCCAAGAGCCGCGTCGGCAAGGCAATTCGCCGGGTCGGACAGGAAGCGATACAGATTCATGGCGGCATCGGCATGACCGATGAACTCGACGTTTCCCACTTGTTCCGCCAGGTCACCGGACTCGAATTGCTGTTCGGCGACGCGGACTTCCATACCGGCCGTTTCGCCCGCCTGCAGGCCGCCGGCACGAAACAAGACTGAACGCGGCGTTATTCACCGTATCATGAGTGAATTGATACTGGTCCGTCACGGACAGGCGACTTTCGGCGCGGAAACCTACGACCGGCTCAGTCCCCTCGGCCACGAACAGGTACGCAAGCTCGCCGCGCATTGGCGCGAGACTGGCGAAACTTTCGATTGCCTTTATTGCGGCAGCTTGCGGCGCCAGCGCGAGACAGCCGGGGAACTGCTCGGCCTGGTGTCCGGCGCCGGTGCGGAACCGAGCGAGGACCCGGCACTGAACGAATACGACGGCGACCCGCTGATCCGCTCTTACCTGCGGGATTTCGCCGAGGAAGAGGGTTTCGATCCGGCGCCTGAATGGCCGGTGCGCGACCGGACGATGTTTCAGCGACTGTTCGAGGCGGCGGCCGCCAGATGGATCGCCGGCCACCTCAAACCCGCCAACGGCGACGCGAACTTCGAACGCTGGCCCGATTTCCAGTTGCGCGTGCATCAGGCGCTCGATCGCATCATGTCGCGCCACGTGCAAGGTAGCCGGGTGCTGATCGCGACCTCGGGCGGTGTCATTGCCCTGGCCCTGCAACGCGTACTGCGTTATCCGGATTCCGAAGCCATCGCCACCAACTGGATGGTGCAAAACAGCTCGATTACCCGGATCAAGTACGGCAATGGCAGAATCTCGCTCATGCAGTTCAACAGCCTGCCGCACCTGGAAGGGGCTGAGACTCAATCAATGATTACCTATCGCTGAATGCCGCCATGACCGCAACCGAACTCGAAGACCGGGCGGGCCGGATCAGGCCCGGAGAGGAATTGCCCCTGGAGAGGCTGCGGGAATATCTGCGCCCGGTGCTCGGCGCCGCGGCAGGCGCACTCGAAGTCACTCAGTTTCCGGGCGGTCACTCGAATCTCACCTATTTGCTCGGCAGCGGCGACGAACATTGGGTGCTGCGCCGTCCACCGTTCGGCAGCAAGGTGAAATCGGCCCACGACATGTCTCGCGAGTACCGCATTCTTTCGGCGCTGAAGGACGTTTTCCCCTATGGACCCGTGCCGGCGCACTTTTGCGACGATCACGAAATCATCGGCTGTGATTTTTATCTGATGAACTACATCCGCGGCCTGGTCATCCGCCGCGAATACCCGCCGGGATTGAACTTGAGCCCGGATCAGACGCGCCGACAACTGTTCAATTTCTTCGATGTGCTCGGCGATCTGCATTCGGTGAATCTGGCGGAGGCCGGGCTTGAAAACTTCGGCCGCCCGGTGGGCTATGCGCAGCGACAGGTCGAAGGCTGGATCCGGCGCTGGGAAAACGCGGTTACCGAGGATACCGTCAACTGCGACGCGATCATCAAGTGGCTGGGCGACCACCTGCCGCCCGACAGCGGCCGCGCAAGCGTCATCCACAACGACTACAAGCTCGACAACATGATTTTCTCGCTCGAAGATCCGCTCAAGGTGATCGGCGTGCTCGACTGGGAGATGGCGACGGTGGGCGATCCGGTGATGGACCTTGCGTACACCCTGGGCTACTGGGTGCAAACGAGCGACCCGGACTGGTACCGCGAAGCGCGCACGATGCCTTCAGACGTGCCGGGCGCCCCGAGCCGGGCCGAAATCGTCAGCCGGTTTCAGGAGCGCACCGGTATTGCTGTCGACAATTTCCCCTTCTATTTCTGTTTCGCCCTGTTTCGATTGCTGGTCGTGGGCCAGCAGATCTACTACCGCTACTTCCACGGCCACACCCGCGACGAGCGCTTCGCCGGCTTTCTGCACAAGGCCTTCGTGCTACAGAAAATGTGCGAGTTGATCATCAGCGGCAAAATCGAGAATTGAAGGAATATTTCCTGTCGTAGCTTAGGGCCGATGGATTTCCTGTGTTCCGCAGATTTTGGCCGTAAAACCTGATTGCGAGCGAACTTGAAAAGTCAGTGCGATCAAGGCTTAATTTCCTTGGGCCGTGGGGAGGAACAAAAAAGGGCAAAACCATGAAAATCAGCATTTCACAAGTGATGATGATCCTTGTGTTAGTAACTGGCGCTTTTTCCGGCCCCACTTCTTTTTCCCAGGATAGTCAGGTTAACGCGGAGCCCGAAGCAAACCTGCAGGCAGAAGGAAGTATTGAGTCTGGGCAATTGCCTTACATCACCATCGAGGAAATCCGGGTTACGGCCGAGCGCTCGCCGTTCGTGTTGCGTCGGCAATTGGAAGCGGTCACTGAAAATTTCATTGCCGGTTACAACGACGTGAATGATGTCGAAGAGTTTGACATCAATTGCAAGATGTCTGACTGGACCCACACCCGCATCCAGGAACACGTCTGCGTGCCGGTATTTTTCGAAAGGGCGTTGGCGGATGCTGTCCAGACTGGTTTTTTAATCGGTGACTTTACTTTTACAGAGATGTCATTCGTGGCCTTCGCTGAAAGACCGAGGTTTGAACAATTGCAGAATCATATCTTGCAGTTGGCGCTGGAACATCCCGACCTGGTGGATACCCTGCTGGAATTGGGCAAGATCCAGGCAGCACTGGATGCCAAGAAGGATGAGTGCATGGCAAAGCCCGGATTTCTCGGTATCTTCCGACTCTGCCACTAACGCCTGACCAGCATCAGTTGGTTCATGCGCCTCCAGAAACCGGACATCGTTCCATTGAATGGCATGGTCTGATAACTTGTCTGCCCGCTCATTCATCGGCAGGAAGCTCATTGTGAAAGGTGCGTCGTCTTCTCCCTTGCCCCGGCCTGTAGTGGCCTCGGTGGCTTTTGTCAGCGGCTTTTGCATCATGACCGTGGAGATGCTTGGGGCGCGGATCATGGCGCCTTATTTCGGCGGCTCCGTTTCGGTCTGGGGCAGCATCATCACTGTGTTCATGCTGGCGCTGGCAGTGGGTTATCTGCTTGGGGGGCGCTTGTCGATGCGCAATCCCAACGCCCTGGTTTTCGCGAGTTTCTATGTGAGCGCCGCGCTTTTTTCGCTGCCGATCATCCTGTTTGCGGACACGATCATGCGGCCGATCTTCCTGGCCGTTGAAGATGCCCGCTATGGCTCCCTGCTGGCTTCGATCGTCATGTTTTCGGCACCGACTACGCTGCTCGGCATGATCTCGCCGTATTCGGTGCGGCTGCTGGTGGAAAGTCAGGAGCATAGCGGGCAAATGGCCGGGCTGCTGTTCTTTGTGTCTACGATCGGAAGCGCCGCGGGCACGCTGGGGACTTCCTTCTATTTCGTGCTCTGGTTCGAGGTGAACCGGATTCTGTGGGGCGCGGTTACCGCCTTGTTGATCGCAGCGGCTATAATTCTTCTGGCCGGATACATGCGTGGTTCCCTTAGCCTGCGGGTGAGCAGCCATGAGACCTAGACTGGCCCTTTCCTTGTTCCTGCTGGCGCTGGCTGCGCCGGCGGCGGGCGAGGTCATTCATCAGGAGCGCTCGCTCTATCGCGATATCACCGTTGAACAGAACGGGCCGCGCCGCTGCCTGATCTTCAATGTGCATCGCGGCGACCGCAATCAGACCTGCATCGATCTCAATGAGCCCGAACGCCTGGTATTCAACTATACGCGCATGAGTTTCGCGGGACTGCTTCTGACTCCCGAGCCTGAATCGATTCTCGTCGCCGGGCTCGGCGGCGGTTCGATTCCGATGACTTTCGGCGACCTTTTTCCGGATGCGCTGATCGATGTGGTGGAAATCGATCCGGCGGTCGTCAGCGTGGCCAGGGAGTTTTTCATGTTCGAGGAAACCGCGAACATGGAAGTTCATGTGAACGATGCCCGGGTATTCATCAAACGCGCCGTCCTCGAAGGCAGGAAATACGACTACATCATGCTCGACGCGTTCACCGGCGACTATATTCCGGAACACCTGCTGACCCGCGAATTTCTCGAAGAGGTCAAGCAGATTCTGAATCCTGACGGCGTCCTCGTCGCCAATACCTTTTCCACCAGCCGCCTCTACGACCACGAATCGGTTACGTATCAGCGGGTGTGGAACGAGTTCTACAATTTCAAATTGCCGACCTCGGGCAATCGCATCATCATTACGAGAGACGGCGCATTGCCGCCGCGCGGCGAACTCGTCGGCGCGGCCCAGCGGTTGGCGGAAAGCATGGAGAAATACAGCATCCCGCTGCTCGAATATCCTGCCCGCATGTCGACCCGGGTCGACTGGGACATGAGCAGGCGCGTGCTGACCGATCAATATTCACCCGGCAACCTGCTGCGCGACTAGCGGGCGCCGCAACAACTGGAGATGAATCATGCAAAGAATCTTCTCGGCAGTGCTTCTCATTGGCTGTCTGCTACTGGCAAAGAGCGGTTTTGCCGATGTAGAAATCAAGCGCGACGTGGTCTATGGGCACAAGGACGGCATGGCGCTCGTCTATGACGTCATCCGGCCCGAGAATCCGAATGGCGCTGCCGTCGCCTTCATGATGAGCGGAGGCTGGTTCTCACGCTGGTCGCCCCCGGAAACGCTCGCCGAAGGATTTTTCAGCGGCATGCTCGATGCAGGCTTCACGATGATTCCGGTCTATCACGGCAGCGCGCCGCGCTTCAAGGTGCCGGAAGCCTATGCCGACGTCAGCCGGGCGATCCGCCATATCAAGCTTCATGCCGAAGAGCATGGCTTCGATCCCGAACGGCTCGGCGTAACCGGCGGCAGCGCCGGCGGCCATCTTTCGCTGATGATCGGCCTCGATGCGGATTCCGGCGACCCTGAATCCAGCGACCCGGTCATGCGCGGCGACAACCACGTTGCTACCGTGGTCGCTTACTTTCCACCAGTGGACCTGCGTCCGATTACCGGTCCCAACGACCGTTTCCCGGCGCTCGATTTTTCGCCCGAACTGTCCGAGTCGATTTCTCCGATTCTGCACGCGGACGCCGATGATCCGCCCACTCTGCTTATCCACGGCGACGCCGACGATCTCGTGCCCATCAGCGAGTCGGAAGACTTGTATGCGGAGTTTCAGGAGCAGGGTGTGGAAGCGGAGTTCATCACCATCCCAGGTGGCCAGCACGGCTTCCGCGGCGAGAACGCGGTCAAGGCCGACAGCCTGCGACTGGAATGGTTCCAGCAACGCCTGCAATAGAGTTACACATCGGCTTGCAATGCTCGTGACGAAAGAGATCCTGCGACTGCGCGCAGGATGACGCGGCATTCCGTCATTCTGCGCGAAGCGTAGCGGAGTCGCAGAATCTCCTGATTGGAAAGGCGACGCATCAAGCTTTTCAGTCGCAGCAGACATGGACCGTGAGCACGTCGCATCTGGCGTGATGCAGCAGTTTCATCGCCGTGGAGCCGATCAGCGCTTTCCAGCCGGAATGGCCATGGCTGCCGATGACGATGGCGTCGGCTTCCATTTCTATTGCCAGATTGGGCACTTCCGCGGCCGGGGAACCGGGCAAGGTATAAATCTGATCTTCCCGCAGGCCTTCCTCCCTGGCAATTGCCTTGAGTCGCTCACCGGCAAAGGCGATTGCTTCCTCGTGCAACTCGTTGATGTTGACCGCATATAGATCCATGCTATAGGCCGCCGCGACGGGTTCGACGACATGCACCAGGAACAACTTGGCCGGATCTTCCGCAAGCCGCACCGCGGTGGTAATCACCTTGTGCGAATCGTCGGAAAGATCTATGGCCACCAGAATCTTGTTGTACATCGTCAGGTTCCTTTCAGTCACACCGGGTTATGCCGGGTAATTCTAGCTTTTTGAATCACCCGCATCCAATTCCCGCGTTGCTTGGAATCTACTCCGAAACGTCTTGTAGTCGTAATCCTCGTCAATCAGATTACTGCCCTTGAGTTCCCCCAGGCCAAGTCGCCTTCGGTTCGCAATGAATTCAAGCAGCGCCTGGTGAACCAGAGCCTTCTCTGAGAAGATTCCACTCAATTGGCCAGCTTCACGCAATATCTTCTGATCGATATCAATGTTTGTAGACATACATCCTTACCACTTTAAGCCTGACGGATCATGTTGCGGGCGATAACAAGTTGCTGAATCTGGCTGGTGCCCTCGTAGAGACGCAATAACCTCACATCCCGATAAAATCGCTCAACCGCGAACTCAGACATGTAGCCCGAGCCGCCGTGAATCTGCACCGCGCGGTCGGCGACGCGGCCGACCATCTCCGCGCAGAACAATTTGCAGGCGGCCGATTCCAGCGTGACGTTCTCGCCGGCATCGCGCTTGCGCGAGGTTTCCAGCACCATGCAGCGTGCGGCATAGGCTTCGGTACGGGAATCGGCAAGCATTGCCTGTATGAGTTGCTGTTCGGCGATGGGCTTGCCGAATTGCTTGCGTTGCATGGCGTACTCAAGCGCGTCGGCGATCAGGCGTTCGGCCAGACCGACGGCGACGCCGGATATATGCAGGCGGCCCCGGTCGAGTACCTTCATCGCGGTTATGAATCCTTCTCCTTCCTCACCGATGATGTTCTCGGCAGGCACCCGGCAGTCTTCGAATATTACATCGCTGGTGAGAGAACCCGCCTGGCCCATCTTCTTGTCGACGGAACCGAGCGTGATTCCAGCGGCGCCGCGTTCGACGATGAACGAGGAAATGCCGCGGGCGCCCTTGTTGGCCGGATCGGTTCGCGCCATGACATTGAAGGTATGCGCGACCGGCGCATTGGTGATGAAGCGCTTGGAACCGTTGATCACGTAATGGTCGCCGTCGCGGACCGCGGTGGTCCGCAGCGAGGCGGCGTCCGAGCCGGCTTCGGGCTCGGTGAGGCAAAAACAACTGATCCATTCGCCGCTGGCGTATTTCGAAAGATATTTTCGCTTCTGCTCCTCGGTCCCGTTGAAAACGACCGCGGCCGAACCGATGCCGTTATTGGTGCCGATCAGCGAGCGGAAAGCCGGTGAAGTCTTGCCGAGTTCGATCGATACGAGAATTTCCTCTTCCATGGTCAGGCCGAGTCCGCCGTATTCTTCGGGAATGGTCAGGCCGAACAAGCCGATTTCCTTCATTTCACGCACGATTTCTTCGGGAACGCACTCGTCTTCGGCCAGGCGATTTTCCGCCGGGACCAACCGTTCGCGCACAAATCGCTCGATCAGCGCAAGCAACTGGTTCATGGTCTCCTGGTCTCTGATCATGCATGGGTCTCCGCTGGAAAGCGCCACAATCTAGCACACGGAGTATAGGCTCTGCATTTGGATGGAGATTCTGCGACTTCGCGCAGAATGACAAGAGGGAG
The DNA here is from genome assembly GCA_963666325.1 of Pseudomonadales bacterium. Lineage (GTDB taxonomy): Bacteria > Pseudomonadota > Gammaproteobacteria > Pseudomonadales > Pseudohongiellaceae > UBA9145. The sequence continues at coordinate 1,609,708 of OY762706.1, read as the reverse complement.
GCTCAGAATGACGTGGGTGGAGGGGCATGTCACCCTGCGCGAAGTCGCAGGGTCTCTTTGGGACTCCAGAGCCCTGCTACTGTGCTATTATTCGGCCCGCCTCAGCCGTCCGGCGACAGATTTTTCAACTCCAGACCAACTACCGGGAAAACTCTTTCGAGCCGGCCACACATTCACAGGAGCCAACATGTCACAGGCAGTAAGTTATTCGATTCGGGACAAGATCGGCGTGATCAGCGTCAACAATCCGCCGGTGAACGCCCTCTCGCAGCGAGTGCGCGAAGGCATACTCGATGCCGTCAGGAAGGCTCGAAAAGACAAATCCGAAGCCGTCGTGCTGTGCTGCGAAGGCAGGACTTTTATCGCCGGCGCCGACATCACCGAATTCGGCAGGCCGCCGCAGGAACCCGGCCTGCCCGAAGTGCTGAGCGCCATGGAAAACCTGAACAAGCCCATCATCGCCGCGATACACGGAACGGCCCTCGGCGGTGGATTCGAAGTCGCACTAGCCTGTCATTATCGTTGCGCTGTTGTCGGTGCCAGGGTCGGTTTGCCCGAGGTCAAGCTGGGTTTGTTGCCCGGTGCGGGCGGAACCCAGCGAGTGCCGCGGATAGCGGGCGTGAAGGCGGCTCTCGACATGATCGTTTCGGGGAATCCGATTCCCGCAAAGAAAGCCCACGATATGGGTCTGGTCAATGAAATCATCGAAGGCGACCTGGTCGAAGGCGCAATCAGGTACGCAAGGGACCTGGTCGATTCCGGCGCGCCGCTAAAGCGCATCCGTGACATCAATATCGACCCGGCCACTATTGATCCCGGCTTCTTTGAGCAGGCGCGAAAACGAGTCAATGCCCGCGCCCGCGGCCAGATCGCACCCGACCGCATCGTCAGTTGCCTGGAAGCCGCGGTCGAGTTGCCTATCGACAAGGGACTGGAACGCGAGCGGGAACTTTTTCGCGAACTCGTCAACTCGACCGAGTCGGCAGCCATGCGTCATATTTTCTTCGCCGAACGCCTGGCAGCCAAAATCAAGGGACTGCCGCGCGAGACCCCGGTGCGGGAGATCAAGCAAGCAGCAATCATCGGCGGCGGCACCATGGGCGGTGGCATCGCCATGTGTTTCGCCAACGTGGGCATTCCGGTCATATTGCTTGAAATTAACGAGGAAGCGCTCGACCGTGGCATGAAGATCATTCGCAAGAATTACGGAATTACAGTCAAGCGCGGCAAACTCACCGACGCCGATGTGAAAAAGCGCATGGGCCTGATCACGGGCGCCACGGATTACGCGGACATCGCCGGCGCCGATATCGTGATCGAGGCCGTATTCGAAAATCTCGACCTGAAAAAGGAAATCTTCGCCAGGCTCGACGCGACCTGCAAGCCAGGCGCGATTCTCGCCACCAACACTTCCTACCAGGACGTCGACGCCATCGCCGCCGCCACTTCCCGGCCGCAGGATGTGCTCGGCACGCATTTTTTCAGCCCGGCCAACGTCATGCGTCTGCTCGAAGTCGTGCGCGGGGAGAAAACCGCGGACGATGTGCTCGCCACGACCATGGGCCTGGGCAAGCGCATCAGCAAGGTATGCGCCCTTTCCGGCGTCTGCTACGGTTTCATCGGCAACCGCATGCTCACAGGTTATGGCCGAGAAGCGCAATTGCTCCTGCTCGAAGGATGCACGCCGCAGCAGGTCGATTCGACGCTGGAGAAATTCGGCATGGCCATGGGGCCGGTCGCCATGGGCGATCTTGCCGGTCTCGACGTCGGCTACAAGGCGCGGCAGTCGCGGAAGACCGAAGGCGACGATCCGCGTCCTTATGCAGTCAGCACGCGGCTGGTGGAATCCGGCCGGCTCGGCCAGAAGTCCGGCGCCGGATACTACAATTATGACAGCGAGACCAGGGCGCGCAATTCCGACCCCGAAGTCGAAGCCATGATCCGCGAAGAGGCCGAGAAGTTTGGCATCGAGCAACGCGAAATCAGCGAGGAGGAGATCATCGCCCGCTGCATGTATCCGCTGGTGAACGAGGGCGCGAAAATTCTCGAAGAGGGCATCGCCCAGCGCGCGTCCGACGTTGATGTGGTTTACGTATTCGGTTATGCCTTCCCGGTAGCGAAAGGCGGCCCGATGTTCTACGCCGACCGGGTGGGGCTGAAGAACGTGTACGAGAAAGTGCTGGAATTCCAGGACAAGCACGGTGAAAAGAACTGGCAACCCGCGAACCTGTTGCGGGAACTCGCCGAAAGCGGCGGCAGCTTCGCCGCCTGGGACAAACAGCAAGGATGATTTCGTATCAGACAACGACACCCGGCGGCCCACTGGCGAAAGTGGAGAACGTAACACCGGCGCCGCAAGGTTCCGAGGTGTTGTTGAAGACGCTTGCCTGCGGCGTTTGTCATTCCGACATTCATCTGCATGAGGGTGTGTTCGAACTTGGCCATGGCAAGCAACTCGAAGTCGGCAGGCCGGGGCAGGTGCTCGGTCACGAAATCCATGGCGAAGTCGTCGCTCTCGGTCCTGAAGCCGAAGGCCTCGCCGTTGGCGACCGCCGGGTCGTGTATCCCTGGATCGGTTGCGGCGATTGCCCAACCTGCGCGCGCGGCGAGGAACAGCTTTGCACGCCGGGCCGGGCGCTCGGTATCGTCGCTCCCGGCGGCTTCGCCGATCACGTGCTCGCGCCTCATCCGCGATATTTATTTGATTGCGGCAGCGTCCCTGGCCCGCTGGCAGCGACCTATGCCTGTTCCGGCCTGACCGCATACGGCGCCTTGAAGAAAGTCGGTGAAATCCGATCCGGCGACGAAGTGGTCATCATCGGCGCCGGCGGCGTCGGAATGATGGCGATCCAGATTGCACGCGCGGCATTCCGGATCGATCCGATCGTGGTCGATATCGATGAATCCAAGTTGCAGGCCGCCAGAAACCTGGGCGCGAGCCGAACCTGGAACGCAGGTGACCCCCAGGCGGCGAAGGCAATCCGCAAGGCCACCGGCGGCGCGCTTGCCACGCTCGATTTCGTCGGCAACGAAGCTACCGTGAATTTCGGCCTCGGCTGCCTGCGCAAGGGCGGCGCCCTGGTTGTCGTCGGCCTGTATGGCGGCGCCTTGAACATCCCCATCCCCTTTCTGCCCATGAATGCCCGCGTCATCCAGGGCAGCTACGTCGGCAACTTGCAGGACTTCTCCGAATTGATGGAACTCGTGCGGGCCGGCAAGATCGATCCGATCCGTATCTCCGAACGGCCGCTGGTTGAGGCGACCGCGGCACTGGCGGACCTCAAGGCAGGCAGGGTCGAAGGCCGCCAGGTGCTCGTGACCAAATGAGAAGGCATTCCCCATGTTGGTAGTTATGAACCTGACCACGGGAATTTCCCAAGAGATCCTGCGACTGCGCGCAGGATGACGCTACACTGTCATTCTGCGCGCAGTGGAACGTAGTCGCAGAATCTCTTCGGGATCCTCGTGCAATTTTCATAATCATATGGACATTCAGTTGACAAGCGAACCTCTCGACAATTTTCGGCTGGAAATACGTGATTGGCTGGAACGAAACTGCCCCGCATCGATGCGCACGCCGATGCTGCCGGAAGAAGTGGTCTGGGGCGGCCGCAATGCCGAATTCGCGAATCCCGACAGCAAGCGCTGGCTCGATCGAATGGCCGCGAAAGGCTGGACCTGCCCGCAATGGCCGGCGGAATACGGCGGCGGCGGGCTGAATCCGGCGCAGGCGGAAGTTCTTGCCGAGGAACTCGCTCGCATCCGCGCGCGTCCGGCTCTGACCAGTTTCGGCATCAGCATGCTCGGGCCGGTACTGCTCGAATTCGGAACGCACGAGCAGAGACTCGAGCATCTGCCGAAGATCGTGCGCGGCGAAATTCGCTGGTGCCAGGGCTATTCCGAACCCGGCTCGGGATCCGACCTGGCAAGCCTCAACACGCGGGCCGAATTGCAAGGCGATCACTACATCATCAATGGCTCGAAGGTCTGGACCTCGTACGCCGACAAGGCCGACTGGATCTTCTGCCTGGTGCGCACTGACTTCGAGGCGCCAAAACATCAGGGCATCAGTTTCATTCTGTTCGACATGGCCGGCGCAGGCGTCAGTACCAAGCCGATCATGCTCATCAGCGGCTCTTCGCCTTTCTGCGAGACTTTTTTCGACGATGTGAAAGTACCTGCCGGCAATATCGTCGGTCGACTGAACGATGGCTGGACCATCGCCAAGCGCCTGTTGCAACACGAACGCACCATGATTTCGGGCTTCGGCCTTGCCGGTGGCCAGGCCGAAGGCGGCGGCGCTTCCGAGGCGACCGTGGAAAGCACAGCCAAGCGTTACCGGGGCGATGCGGAAAGACTTTCCGATCCGCTGCTGCGCGACCGCATCGCGCAATTCAAGATCGACTCCGAGGCCTTCGCGCTGACCTCGAGGCGCAGCGCAGAGGAATCCGCCGGGGGCGGACCGAGCCACATATCTTCGCTGCTCAAGTATTACGGCTGCGAGTTGAACAAGCGCCGCTGTGAACTCCTGCTCGAAGCCGCGGGCAACCGGTCGCTCGGCTGGGAAGGAGAGGGCTTTGACGCAGACGAGCTCTCGCTGGCGCGGGAATGGCTGCGCTCCAAGGCCAATTCAATCGAAGGCGGCACTGCCGAAATCCAGCTCAACGTGATTGCCAGAAGGGTCCTCGACCTGCCCGACCTGACCGGCATTCTGCGCGGGAAACGTTAGCGTCATGTCCGTCTCATTGCGACTGAACGAAGAACAGCAACTGTTGCGGGAGTCGGCACGTGGTTTCTGCCGCGAGCAGGCGCCTCTCACCCTGCATCGCAAGTTGCGCGACAGCCGGGATCCCGATGGATTCGACCGGGAACTATGGCGGCAAATGGTCGAACTCGGCTGGACCGGAATGGCGATCCCTGAAGCTTATGGCGGCTACGGATTCGGCCATACGGGCCTTGGCCTGGTGCTCGAGGAGACGGGACGCACGCTGGTGGACTCGCCGCTGATCGCCACGGTCCTGCTTGGCGCGAATGCGATCCTGGAATTCGGCAGTGAAGCCCAGAAAAAGGAAATACTGCCGCGGATCGCCGCCGGCGAATTATTGCTGGCTTTCGCGCTGGACGAACATATCGTCCACGATCCCGCTCGCATCGAAACTACCGCTTCACCAGGCAAGGGCGGATTTGTGCTCAACGGCGGCAAGACCTTCGTACTCGATGGACATGTCGCAGATAAGATCATTGTCGTCGCGAGAATTGCTGACGGGACGGAGAATGGGAGTGGCCTTGGCCTGTTCCTGGTTGATGCGGCGGCTCAGGGAGTGGAGATTATGCGCACAATCATGGTCGACGGCCGAAATTGCGCCAATATCGTGCTGAACAATGTGGTGGTCGCCGCAGACAACTTGCTTGGCGGTTCGGCGACAACTCCGGAATCCCTCGACCGCGTACTGGACATCGCCCGCATTGGCCTGTCGGCGGAAATGCTCGGCAGCATCGAGGAAGTGTTCGAGCGCACGCTGGAATATCTGCGCCAGCGCGAACAGTTCGGCGTTCCCATCGGCGCATTTCAGGCGCTGCAACATCGCGCCGCGGAAATGTACAACGAAATCGAGTTGAGCAAATCGCTGGTCCGCGCCGCGCTCGCGGCACTGGACGATCCAGCGAGCAGCAGCGCCCGGATCGCGCGCCTGGCCAGCGCCGCCAAGGCGAAGTTGTCGGAAGTATTCTTCCTGGTAAGCAACGAAGGCATTCAGATGCACGGCGGCATCGGCATGACGGATGAGTTTGATATCGGTTTCTTTCTCAAGCGCGCCCGTGTCGCCCAGCAATTCCTCGGCGATGCCGGCTTCCACCGCGACCGCTACGCCACTCTGCATTCTTTTTGAGGGCTCGGAGGACAGCCCGGGTTTACAAAGAGATCTGAATTCCAGCCCGCTTTCCCGCATTCCGAGCGTCTTGCAGGAACGATCCGTCGGTTCCTTCGCGTCCGGCCACGATTTCGATGTCTTCGGCGCCGACACGGTCGCCGAACAATAGAAGCGCGTCATCCGGATCGCACAGATTCGAAGTCCAGATCAGTCCGTGAAAGTCGTTGTATTGTGAGTGGATGGCTTTCGCCCACAATGCCGAGCGCTCGTATTGACTGGCCGGACTGCCGATCAGGAGTTCCCTGCTTATGCCCCATTTGGCCAAATCCGGCGCCCGCAGCCGCACAAGCCGCATTCTCCGCCGATTTAGCAGGGTGCTGTGACGCCGACATTCAAGCTGCCACTGGGGCACGGTCAAGCGCTGATCGTGAAAAATGGTTTCATATATCGCCACTTCGACCGTGCCGGCCGCGTACAGCGAAGGAATGCAGCGACCGTTCCGGTCTCGAATCGGCGCGAATCGCGTCTTGTTTCCGAGGCAGGGATTGAAGGCATTGCCCGCGAATGTCGATCCGTGCACACGATGCAGCACCGTTCCCGCGGCAAGTTCATGCACATTCGGAGCCGCAAGCATCGCCGGCGGAGTTGGAAATTCAATCAATGCGATCCCCGCCTGAACTCCTATCCAATTGCGATGTCCGCCATCTGGCGGGCGGCATCGACAACCGCGGCGGGATTGTCGAGGCAATCCCGGGGCTTGCCGCCATCGAGCCAACCGTTGTTCGAGGCGAACCAGAACGCGATTTGCCAAGGCGTCATTTGCGGCGGCATCAGCGCGAGAATATTCTTGACGATCGAACGTGGCGAGCCGTTTTCGAACTGGAATGCCGGATAGTGGTCGCGACCTCCGATTCGCAGCGCGAAAATCTTGCCTTCCGCCTTCCATCGCGACGCCGGCACGCTCGTGTTCCTGGAGCGCAGCCCGGACATCTTGTGTATCTGAACTGCGGTCAGCATCGGCGTTTCTTTCGCGTAATCCCGACGCATCTGGAGATTCTCGGCCACCAGGTCGCCTTCCGGGCCGCTTTCCGCGGCAAGCAGCAGTTCAAGCGCACGGTCAAGATGCCGTTCGCGGCTCGAATCGACAAGCCCCCGCGGAAACATGTCGTGCAGCCGATTCAGTTTGTCGATCAGGCTGCGCATCGGGGCGGCGGGAGCGCGCACCAGGATCCACTCATCTCCGGCGTATTCGCCCGGAGGCTCCTTGACGCGGGGCGGCAGGCGCTCGACATCTTTGGAGTCGAGTGTCGCCCAGTAGATTGGTCTTGTTTGCATGGTCGACCCGAAAATCCGTAAAAAACATGATTCAATTGGAAGTCTAACGAAATTTACGGAAAATGACAATCCGCATCGATTCCAATGTCAAAGCAATTCAGAAATGTCCCCTTTTCTCCAAAGCAGAAATGTCCCCCTTCGGCCTTGCGCGCAGGGAGCGTAGCGACCGGAGCGCAAGGCCGCGCCGCCGCTATCCGGCGACCGCTTTCGAATCGTTCTTGAACGAACCCCGCCAGGGGTGGTCCGGCTTCGGCTTCCAGGTCGGCCTGGACTGCTGCCGCGCCTTGGCCTTGTCCACCCGCGACCGAACGCTCTTCCCGTCCTCGACCGGCGGCGGAGTCCCGCCCCCGGCAAGCAGCCTGACCGGCAGCTCGCGCCCGTCGCGCAACACGGTCACCGCGCCGTCATAACCCTTGCACACCGTCACCGCCGCACCGCGCAGCCGGTAGCCCTTGCCTTGACCCGTGACTTGCCAGGTATCTCCCTCGAAGCTGAGCGACAGGTTCTTCGTCAGCTTGCGCGTGTGCTGCTCGCACAGAATCAGATCCAGTTCCCGGTCGTCGTGCAACACCGCCCGGTGCGCGTCCGCGGGATTGCGCGGCGCCACGCCGAAACGCCGGTTGTAGTCCGCCATGAACGTCGGCAGGTAGACGTTCCCCGCCGCGACGCCGCCGATCCCCCGTAGCCGCATCTCCTTCACCAGCCGATCCTGCAGCGTCAGGTTGGCCCGCTCCACACGGCCCTTGGCCTGCGGGCTGCCGGCGTGGATCGGCGCGATGTCCAGCGTCTCCATCGCCCGCCCAAACTGCGTCAACTCTTCTTCCCGGCCCCGCCGGTTCACCCGGAACACACTGTGGCAGTCCGAGTAGTACGCCACCGGCCGCCCGCAGGCCGCCAGGTGCACCCGCGTCGTCGCCATGTAGGCCTCGGTCGTCTCCGCCGGCCAAAACCCCATCGCCAGCAGCCGCGACGTCGCGTCGTCCACGTACACGATCAGGGTGCACCGCGGACCCCTCTCCTCGAACCAGTCGTGCGGCGAACCGTCGATCTGCACCAGATCGCCCAGACACTCCCGGCGGGGACGGCTCGGGTGCGCTTGCACACCCCGCCGCGCCTTCGGCCGCCACAGCCTCTCCTCGATCATCCAGCCCCGCAACGTCTCCGCCGACAGCTTGAAATCGTGCGCCTCCACCAGCTTCTCGCACGCGAAGGTCGGACCGAAATCCGGGTAACGCTCGCGAACCAGATCCAGCGCCGCCCGGCGCACAGACGGGTCGATCGCATTGTTCGGGCGACGGCCGCGATGGCCCGACGCCAACCCCGAAGCCCCCAGGTCCCGGTAGCGCCGCACCAACCGCTTGACCTGCCGAACGCTCAGACCCAGGCGCCGCGCCGCTTCACATCGCGTCAGACGCTTCTCCACCACTTCCCGGACCACCGCCACGCGATCCGATTCCTGAATCGTCAAATACACCTCCCCGTCGCCCATCCAACCAGCCTCCGTTCGGCCAAAAAGGGGACATTTTAGAATTGGACAAAGGGGACATTACTGCTTTGGGCTAACACCGCATCGATTCCAATTGTTAAGAGCAAATAGAAATGTCCGGTTCTGTAGCAAATGATCTGTCCGGTTTGTTTTTGGCGTCTGGCGGGCCTTGGAGGGCGTAGCCCGTAAAGGCCCGCCAGACGCTGGCCGCCGCCGCGATCCTACGCGGCGGTCCGTAAATTCTCCGTCAATAGTTCACCCTGGGAGTCGTATCGCGCCAGTTCGCGCGGGCCGTGGCGGATCGCGACGCACCCATCCGGATACTGCAAGACCTTGACTGTCGCCTTCACATAGTGACAACGGTACCGATCCGGCGGAATCTGCAGCACCTTTCGACGAAAGCGTACGCAGTTGTCGTGCCCGACGACCCGCTCATGGTGCTCGCACAGAATCTCGTCCAGCCGCTCGACGTCGCCGCAGGCCACGAAGGCGGACCCTTCCTCCCGCGGCGGCCGCCCGAACTCCGCGTTGAAAGCCGGCAGGTACGTCTCCCGCAAGTACCGGTTCGCCGCATCCATCTCCGCGATCCCCGCCAGCGCCAACTCCTTCACCAGCCGGTCCTGGTGCGTCTTGAACGCTCGCTCCGACCGGCCCCGCGCCTCCGGCGAGTATGCCGGAATCATCTCGATGCCCAGTTGCCTCATGGCCCGTCCAAACTGTGTCGGATTGCCCTTGTCCACCTTGCCGCCCGCCGTCGGCGTGTGCCAATAATGACTGCCGCGGTCGGTGTACAACGAACAGAACAGGCCGCGCGCGTCAATCACCTCGCGGATGCCGCGAAAGCTGCTCCATGTGCCTTCCTCCGCGCAGAAGAACATCGAGTAATGCTCGTTGGTGGCGTCGTCCATCGTCACGATCAGATCCCACATCCGACCCGGCGCCCATTCATGGCGACTGCCGTCCTGGTGCAACAGCATGCCCGGCCACGGCGCCGCCTCCCGCCGCTTGCGATGCGCACCGCGGCGTGGCGCCCGCGCCACCAGGCCCGCCGTCTGCAAGGCGCTCTTCACCCAAGTGTAGCTGCGCGTCCCGCCATCGCGCCGGTACCAGGTATGAAAATGCCGCACGTTCCAACCCCGGTGACGATTCCGGTAGCGATCCACCAGCGCCATCACCTCGTCCACCGGCGCGCGACGGTTCGATGCTTGCGACAAGCGCTTGTCGATCAATCCGTCCAGGCCCGCTTCCTCATACCGGTCGATCCAGCGCCGAAACGTGCGCTCACATACCCCGAGCAGCCGCGCCGCTTCTTCCTGCGTCAGCCGACTCTCCGTCCACGCCCCAAAGGCTTCCTCAAAACGTTCCATTCGCGTCTCCTGCAACCAGGCTGTTCGTCTCATCAGATGCTTCCTCCCGCATCCGATGAGAACCGGACAAACCTTGTGCTACAAGACCGGACAGATTATGTGCTCTCAACATCCGCATCGATTCCAATCTGGTTTACACTGGCCGCTCGACCAAACCCGACTCGCTTCAATAAATCCGGGAGGATAACAATGCAAACTCTTGGCAGAATCCCTTTCGTTGCCGCCGCTGCAATACTGTTGCTGCTCGCCGGCCAGGCCGGTTTCGCCCAGCAGGAAATCGACCCGACCGTCTGGGAATCGGCGATGCAGGCCTTCGATAGACAGGACCGAGCTTCACCCCCGCCCGAAGGCGCCATCGTTTTGACCGGCTCCTCGAGCATCGCGCGCTGGAACGATCAGGCCGCCGCCGCGCTTGCGCCGCTCACCGTGATCGCCCGCGGTTTCGGCGGCAGCACGATGCAGGATGCGCTATACCATCTGGACCGGGTCGCGCTGCGTTACAAGCCCCGTGCCATCCTTATATACGAAGGCGATAACGACACCTGGGGCCGGGTTGCGGAAGAGAAGATCGTCGATCAGTTCGAACAGATTGTCGCCCGGGTGCACGAAGAATTGCCGGAAACCCGGATCTATGTGATGTCAGTCAAGCCCAGCGTCGCGCGAGTGGAAGTCTGGCCTGCGGCGCAGAAAGTGAACGGGCAATTGAAGGCGATCGCCGCCGCCGACCCAATGGTGCATTACGTCGATGCAGTAACGCCTTTCATGAAAGCGGACGGCACGGTGATGACCGACATCTTCGTCGACGACAATCTGCATTTCAATACGATGGGCAACTTGATCTGGGGCGCTACAATCCGCGCCGCCCTGATGCCGCGGGAAGCGCGACACGAATCATTGCACTGATTGAAGATCAGTACTCGTCGTAACCTTCCGTCAGTTCGATGCGCACGCCGGCGGGGTCGGTGATGAAGGCGATCTTGAGTTCGATGGCCGGGACTTCGCGGTAGGGCACATCGAACTCGATGCCTTTGGCTTCGAGTTCACGGCAGAAGGCTTCGAGGTCTTCGAATTCGAAGCCGATGTGATCGATCGCAGCGCCCTGAGTGGCGGCGCGTTCCTGGTCGGTGGCGCCGAAACTGAGATTCATTCCAGGGGCGTTTGTGGTCGTGGCTATGGAGCCGCGGGGACGGACTTCCAGGCCGAATACCTCTGAATACCATTCCAGCAGTTCTTCATGCCCCGGCGTGATGAAATGCACGTGATAACCCATGATTTCAACGTGCAGACTCTGGTCTTCCTGTAACTCAACATAAACGTCGTCGGGCAGCATGACATAGGCATTGGTCTGCCCTTCCGCGCCGGTAAACACGCGGCCGACTTCATATCCCGCGGCAGCCCATTTCTCCAGAAATCGCTCGATATTCCGCACCTTGAACCCAAAATGATCCATGACCGTTTCGCGGGAACCCATGATAGGTTCTCGCTCGGTAAGGGCAACCAGCATATTGGGTAGCCGCACCGCGGTCAGCGGACCTTTTTCCACTACCACGCCATCGAAATGTTCCACCCAGATCTGCTTGTGCAGTTCCATGTCCGATACATTGAGATGAACATGGCCATAGGTAAGACCGGCGGGATTGGTCGTGGCAAGTTGGCCGAGCGCCGGAGTTGCCAGCGCAAGCGCGAGTATGGAAAACAACAGATTCTTCATCGAATACTCTCCTACGAGAACCGGCTCTTCGAGAACCGGCGCCCGGTTCAGGAAAACAGACCGGCCGCAATCCGGGCTGCGAAACCAGTTCAGGACGGGAAGGTTAATTCCACTCTCACGCGCTTGCCAGCAAGATTACACACTGTTTCAAATTTCTCTGCGGTGGCTGAAAACAACACATCGGCTGGGTAGATATGTAACACTTCTGTAAAAAAACGGAATACATGCGGGCTAGCCCTTTATCTCAAAGAAAAATTGAGTAGACTAGCCCTCTGAGCATTTTCGGCGACAAGACCGAAGCGCTTTTTAAACAACCTCGGAATTTTCAGAATCAAGGGGAAATCAAGATGCAAAACAAATTTCCGGGTGCTCGCAAAGCGATCACCCTGGCCGTACTGGCCGGCCTGTCCATGCCTGTTGCAGCGCAAGAGGACGACGAGGGCATCGAAGAAGTAGTAGTGACCGGATCCTTCATCCGCGGAACCCCACTGGATGCGCCTTCGCCGGTGCAGTTGATCGACCGGAACAGTATCGAAGCCCAGGGCGCCGCGGTTGTCTGGGACGTAGTCAAGAATCTGGAAGTGAACTCCGGTTCATTTACCAACCAGGGCTCGGGAGAGCGTTCTCAAACCGAGGGAACCGCGGTAATCAATTTGCGGAACCTGGGCGAAAACTCCACCCTGACCTTGATCAACGGCAAACGAATGGCGCCGCACGCTGGTGAAACCACGACTGGCGGCGAATTCGTCAACATCAACGCTATTCCGACCGTAATGGTAGACCGCATTGAAGTTCTGACCGATGGCGGTTCTGCGTTGTATGGCGCGGACGCCGTGGCCGGCGTGGTCAACGTTATCATGCGTACCGATTTCGAGGGCATTGAACTCTACGGCGATATTCAGGGAGTGGAAGCTGCCGGCGACGCTTTCGACCAGACCGCAAGCGCAATCTGGGGCTGGGCCAGCGATGACGGAGATACGCATTTCGTCATCTCGGCCGAGCGTTTCGAGCGTGACCCGCTGAATGTGCTTTATGGTAACCATATCGATGAAAACTCGCAGTTCTTGGCCACCACATCATCGATTGGAGGCGCCGTTGCGAGTTCTGCATTTGGCGCAAATGTCAATCCTGCGTACATCAATCAGGATATTACCGATTACAACATCTCCCAGGGCGGTGAAGCCACAACGGTCTACAGTGACCCGTTATGCGAGTCGATGCAGGGCACAACCGGAATTCCATTCCAATATGGCACCTTGCGCGAACAGCGCGGGGAACGAGGCGGCGCATGCCGGGAAGATGTGGCTCGCTTTAACTTTCTCGAGAATAAGGCCGAGCGCAGCAGTGTCGCGCTCTCATTCGACCACACGTTCAGTGAATCGGCTGAGTTTTATCTGTTCGCCACCCATTATGAAAACCAGGTAACTCTACAGGGCGGCGGCTTGAACAATACGGGCGGTTCCAGCACTACCCGCGGGCCCACTGTGTTTCTGGCCCAGCCCAATGCGTACACCCGTAATCCCGCGTTCGGATTCAACGCCATCGGTCAGACCATGGAATTGGGATTCTTCGCTCCGCAAGCCGGACTGGAGCGCCCCACGGACATCCCCAATGCGCCGATTTCAATGGCCAACGGCGGCCCGAACATGGCGATTTGGGCCAATCCGAGAGATAACATTCCAAGAGATGGTCAGCGCTCCAACTTCACCAATACCGAGTCGGATCTGATTCAGACCGGCTTCCGCGGGGATTTCCAGTTTAATGATCGCGACTGGAACTACGATGTGAGCCTGTCCTGGTCCAGCACCAGCAATGAGCAGTCCTATCAGGTGTTCAATCGCGAGCGAACCGAGCTTGCGGCCAATGGACTCGGCGGGCCCAACTGCACGCCAAACGGCCGGCCGGATTTCGACTTTCTCGGAGCGCCCGGTCCGTTCGGCGGCGCTGTGCCTCAGGCTTGGGATTTCTATGCAGGCCTGACCCAGACATTTTTCCCCGGATACGTGTTTACAACCAGGGAGAGCTTGTCCTACGCGCTGACCAGTAACAATCACGGTCAAGACGGTTGCATGTTTTACAACCCGTTCCTGACCCAGTTCACCGACCCGAATGTCGCAAACAGCCCCGAGCTCATGGATTGGATAAACGAGACGGTTCTGCGGGCGGACAAGCGCAACAAGCTGCGAGTTTTCGACGCGCTTATCGGCGGTGGGTTGTTCGATATGGCCGGTGGTGAGGCGGCGTTCGCTGTCGGTGCGCAATATCGTGAACGTACCGCCGATTCAATTGCGCCGGAGTTGAACTTTCCCGGACTGCAAGATCGAATTCTGGGATATGACGAAAACGGCGTCCCCAACAGGTTCCATTACGTTGCCAACAACTACGAGTGCTCCAACTGTATTTTCAACTACAACAACGTGCGCACCACAAGTGCGGTGTTTGGTGAATTGCAATTGCCGATCCTGGAAAACGTCGAGACCCAGTTAGCACTACGCTGGGAAGATTACGGCGGCAATATCGGCAGTGAACTGTCACCGAAAATCGCCATGAGTTGGCGGCCGATCGACGATTTGCTGCTGCGTGGTTCCTTCTCACAGTCTTTCCGGGCGCCCAACATCGGTATCGTTGAAGAAGGTCTGGAAGCGAGCAGCATCGTGTTCAGGGACCCCATATCCAATCAGCGAGTGCGCGCTGGCCTGATCGATCCTACACCCGAGAATGGCGAAGTCGAGCAGACCTTTACCCTGGGCGGCCCCGCGCCGAACGTAGGCAACGAGTATGCCGACACGTATTCCCTCGGTTTCATATGGACGCCCTCCGGCGCTTTGGACGGGTTCAGTGCACAGGCCGACTTCTGGCGCTTCGAAGTTACCGACAGAGTGCTTCCGCAGCCTGGAATTTCCGCAGTGCAGCCGGAGATCGAACGATTTCTGGCTGTGCGCGACAATCCGGCCAACTACATCCTCAACGACACCATTCCGGCGGACTCGCCCGTACTGGACGTACCGTGCAACCCCAACGCGCTTGAGTCCGAATTCGGCCGCGAATCTCCGGAAAGGTTGAACTGTGTTGTCAATCCTGCTTTGTATGAGGTGGGTGACCAGGGCCTGGGTATCAGCCGGGCTGCGCGGAGTTCAAGCGCCAACCTGATTACCTTGACTTTGGCGGCAATCAACGCCGGCCAGATCAATGCTGACGGCGCCGACGTCAAATTCGCATACAACTGGGACAATGAGTTGGGTCAATTTCGCGTCAGCACCGATTACACACACGTGCGGCAGTACGAACTGATCGGTGTTCCCGGTCTCGAACTCGGATTGCTGGACACCGGCATCCTCGATGCTGCGGGAACCACAGGAAACGGTCTGCACGTGCGCTCGTTGCCCGACAACAAGGGCAATATCACGTTTACGTGGCAACGCGACCAATATGGTGTGACGCTGATCAACAGGCATATCGGTTCTTACCAGGAATTGGCCTACGACTTTGCCTACGAAACAGGAAACGACCTGGTTCGTTCCCTGCTGCGCCGCAAAGTCGACAGCTATCAAACCTGGGATGCCCAGTTCCGATACTCCCATGACTGGGGCAATTCCGCATACGGTAATACGACCTTCACATTAGGCGTACTTGACTTGTTGGACCAGGATCTGCCCTATCGTGAAGTCAGCGCCGGCAACTACGACGCCACGGTGTTCGACCCGCGCGGGCGCAGGCTCTACGCAAGGGCTCTCTGGAACTTCTGATACGCCGAAAGGCAGTCGGAAACAAAAACGGCGGTGGGCAACCCACCGCCGTTTTTGTTTCTAGTTCTGGATCTTATCGGTTCAAGGTTCCGCATACATCTCGCCGATAATTCTCCTCAGTTGTGCAGCCTCATCTGAAGACAACCGGTCGAGAACTTGACCCACGAGGCGCTGTTTACTGATGGTTCGTATCTGATCAATCGCTATTTCAGAGTCCCTGCCCGCGCATTTGATTTGCAGGCGAGTTCGCCAGCGGGGATGGAGCGAAGAAGTGAGTGGGCACACAACTACTGTGTCCAGCAGCCTGTTCAGATCGTCCTTGCTGACGATTATGACAGGCCGGGCCTTGCGGATTTCCGACCCGGCCGTGGGATTCAGGTTGGCATGCCGGATTTCGTATCGCTTCGGGAAATCCGGCATCAATCGAGACCATCGGCGGTGGCAACGTCAAAGTCATCCCAATCTTCGTTCTCTCTGGCCATGTCCCGGTAAGTTTCCTCCCAGGACAGCTTGCCGTTGTCACTGGCGCGCAGCATGATGCCGCCTTCCTTCTCTTCCAGCACCAACTCGTCACCCCAGCCGTACTTCTGGCGCAACTGCTTCGGAATTCTTATGCCTTTGGAATTACCGATGGGAACGAGTTTTACTTCTCGGATATTCGGTGAAGTCGACATTTCGTCGTCTAGCCTCCGGGCTTCGAAACGTAATTATGGTAATTACATAATTTTCGCCGGTCAAGTGGGATTTGACGGCACGGTCAGACAGAAAGATCAAAATTTCATGGCGAGGTCGGGCCGATCTGCCTGGTGAGTCTTTGATCGAATTTGAAATCGGAAATGGGTCCGGCTTCGAGAAGACTCATGTCTCGATGGGCTGGGTTGAGGATGAAGTTGCTTTCCCCGATCACCACGGCGCTCGGCGCCATTAGCACCAGGGACCGCTGTTCGACGAGCCAACGGTCGCCTATCGCGCGTGTCGTGATTCGAGAATCTGTTTCCCATCCGGCCGGCAGTTCGCCGGGGTCGATTTGCATGACGCACTCTTCTGGAATGTAGACCGGCATTTTGCGGTAGGTTCCCAAGACGTCGACTGTTCCCAGGTTCACGAGCAATTCCATGGCCGCAAGTGCGAGACTGTCGCCGAGATACACCGCGGGCCGTCCCGGACTGTTCCAGCGACCGCCGTACAGACGCGCACCCTCGCCGGAAAGCATGTCGTCCACATTTTGGGCAAATTTCGGCGCGGCCAGTCGCCAGGCGACCAGCACTAGCTGAATACGCCGTGACGAAGCTGACCAATGAGTTCCTCCACTTCACGACCGCCGGCTTCAGTGGACGCGTGGCGCAACGGTGTTTCGTCATCGAAAAGCCGGTGCGGAGTTCTCAACCAGAGATTCGCGGCGTCCGAGTCTCCGGCCATCAGTTCGCGCGCCAGCGCGGCAAGGCGTGCGACTCGCACCACATGGTCCGACTCCGCCGGAGTGAGGCGCCCGCTTTTCCGCCGCCGGCCGAGGGTCGTGGCAGGCATCCCGACAACGTCGGAAACCTCTTGTTGAGGCGCGCCCAACGCGCGAATGAGGTTCTCCAGAGCAGCAAAGGGCAATCCGCGGCGCACCAGGTCCAAAATGCCTTTGTACTGTGCTCCCGCCCCCGCCCCCGCCCCCGCTGCGGCGCCCGAGGTCAGCAAGGACATGACGGTCCTGTCCAGCGCCGTGGAATCGTGTTCGATAGTCCACGTCAAGGCTGCGACGTTCATGCGACTATGGGGTGCTGGGGGTTGGTCGTTCATTTGGTGATTCCAAAATTGCCACACGGTCAGCATACATCGATTTCGTTACTTGAAGCAACCTTGATTCTCTGTATCCGGGTTTGCTCACCGGTCCAAAACTATGCAATTTTCAGGTTATACATGAATATTTCTCAATTATATTCATTTTATAGGTGAAAAAACCCTATTTTTTGCCTACAATCGCGGAATCCGATACCCCAAATCGAGTCCAGCGCCCATGTTCCAACGTGCTCTTGAGTCTCCGCTTGAATCCGGCAAGAGCTTTTTCCTGCTCGGCCCGCGGGGAACCGGTAAGACTACCTGGCTGCGGCGCCACTTTCCGCGGTCGCCTTTCATCAACCTGTTGCAGTCGGAATTCTATATCCCGCTTTCGGCGAATCCCGGCCGCTTGAGAACAATGATCCCGCCCGGTCACTCCGATTGGGTGGTGATCGACGAAGTGCAACGCGTTCCTGAACTATTGAACGAAGTGCACGATTTGATCGAATCTCAGGGAATACGCTTCGTGCTGACGGGGTCGAGCGCCAGGTCGCTCAGGCGCAAGGGAGTCAATCTGCTTGGCGGCCGCGCGCGAACCTTTCACATGTTCCCGCTGACAGCGGGAGAACTGGGAGTGGATTTCGATCTGGCCAAATCATTGCGTTTCGGGCAATTGCCGGCACGGTTCAGTGATCCTGACCCGCATCGCTATCTGCAATCGTACGTGGAAACTTATATGAGAGAAGAGGTCGCACAGGAAGGTCTCACCCGCAACATCGGAAACTTCTCGCGATTCCTGGAAACTGCCAGTTTCTCGCAAGGTCAGACTCTCAACATCAGCAATGTCGCCAGGGAAGCGAACGTATCGAGACCGGTCGCGGAAAACTATTTCTCGATTCTCGAAGATCTGCTGATCGCGGTGACATTGCCCGTTTTTTCCAGACACGCAAAACGAAAGCTCGTTTCCCAGAGGAAATTCTTTTTCTTCGACACAGGCGTCTTTCGCGTAATTCGCCCGGCCGGGCCTCTCGACAGCGAGGCGGAAATCGACGGGCCAGCGCTGGAAACTCTTGTCTTGCAGGAGTTGCGGGCAGTCAACGAGTACCGCGAACTCGGCTATGACATTCATTTCTGGCGCACGAGCGGGGGGCTCGAGGTCGATTTCGTACTCTATGGCCAGCGCGGTCTCGTTGCGATCAAAGTCAAGCGGTCGCGAAATCCGGGATTGAAGGACACCCGCGCATTACGCGAATTCCGCAAAGACTATCCGGAAGCGCAATGCTATTTGTTCTATGGCGGTGACGCGCGACTTTACCTGGACCAAGGCATCACGGCGCTGCCGATCGCGGACGCTTTGCAAGAGCTTGGCGGCATCCTGGTAGGCTGATCGAAGCCGAAACTACGCAACCCCTTCTGTGTGCGCCTATGATTACTCTGCAAGATCAAGGCGCCCTGGGAGCATTGACTTGAATTTTCCTGCCGGATACTATTTGGCACATGACGAATCTCCATATTACGACCGTTAAGCCACCGTTTAATGACCATAATCTGGCGGCGATGGCCAACACGGCGCTAAGCCGTGCGGACGCGATGGGTCTGTTGTCCGAACGCGTTACCTGCCTCGACGACAACGCCATCGTCAAACTGGAAAACGGAATCGCGAATGCCGGAATCGGTTTGGGATTGCCTTCGCCGAAGAGCGGCGTTTTTCGCCCGGACCCGGACAACCTGTCCGCGCTGCTGGAGCGAATAATCGAAGCTCTCGACGCGTCTCCAGCCCCCGAACACGAGTGGCGCGCGCTGCACTCCACACTGGGATTGGAATTGCTCTCCAGACTGCTTGGTGTTTCAAGCGCCAGTATTCGCCGCTATGTTTCCGGCAGCCGGACGACACCCGACAGAATAGCGGCATGCCTGCACTCGCTGGCGTTCGTGGTTGGCGACCTCGCGGGGGCCTACAACGATATCGGTATCCGGCGCTGGTTCGATCGTCCGCGCGCGCGCTTGAACGGGAATACTCCGGCACAGGAGCTCGGCGAGAATTGGGTCCCGGAAGACGAGGGTCCCAGGCGCGTCCGGGAGCTCGCGCATACGTTGGTTATGCCTACCGCCACATGATCGCGTTTCGCCATGCCGATCCCCGCTTTCCGTTCCTCTGGGAGAATTCGGTTCAACCCCAGGGTAGATGGAACGCCTCCGGGGAACTGACGCACTATTTTTGCGACACTCCCGATGGCGCTTGGGCCGAGTTTCTTCGCCAGGAGGAAATCCACGATCCCGATGACCTGAAAACGATTCGCAGAACGCTTTGGGCTGTTGAGATTGACGAAGGATCTTTTCCCCAGCCTGATTTGCCGCGGGAAACCATGATCGGCGGCGGGGAAACCTGGGCTGCTTGCCAGCGCATGGCGACCGTGTTTCGCGAGAATTATCCCGGAATGTCCGCGCCATCGGCAGCGTTGCGCCCGGGGAAGGCATGCGGCTGGCGGGTTCGGGGCGGGCTTGTTCCCGGCCCTGACCGCGATGGGAGAATGGTCGCGGTATTCGGACGCCGGCCCGATATCACGGGATGGGTGGCGGCGATCGATGGCAGGCCGGACGAAGAGTTGCTTGCAAAGGTGCGCCACTACGACCCGCTCTGAAGCCGCCGGATAATTTCCCGAGCATTTCCTTGTCTTAGGATCACGGCACAAACATACCGTGAAAAATCGGTGACAGTCGCAGAAATTTCAGGGTAACCCAAGTACTTGGGGGGCAATCTAATTCGTGCTTTTCTGCCGCAACTCGAAGTTGTAGGACATGCTGATGCGCTCGGAGTCGGCGTGCTGCTGGCTGACGCCGTGATCGAGCCAGGCCGGAAACATCAGCAACTTGCCTTCTTCCGCTGGCAGCGTCGTGATCAATGTGTTTTCCGCCCGGTTTTCGCGCAGCGGGGCGGGCACCATCCAGCGCGCGGGGCGCGGGTCCTTCAGACTGATGGGCGCGGCGCCGCTTTCGCACTGGATATAGAACACGCCGCTGATCTGGGAATAGGGGTGTACGTGGTCGCGATGGTAGTTGTAACGCGAATTGATGTTGCACCAGAGCTGGGTTATTACCAATTCGAAATTTTCCAGGTCCCAGTATTGCTTGTGGCCGTAGTCGTAGGCGACCTCGAACATGAAATCGACGAGATTGCGGAAAGCCGGGTCGGTGTAGAGCCGGTCTCTACTGCGGAAGGAAGTGAACCCGTAAGGGTAATGTTGGGCGGAATATTCCCGGCCTGCCTGGTCCTCCTCGCGGATTTCACGGATGCGCCGGATCAACTGTTCCTTCTCGGCGGCGAAGCCGGGATACCTCGCTTCGTGCAGAAAGGTCGGAAACAGCGCCCGCAATATCATTTTCGGAGTTTGTGGCAATTTCTGTTCCCAAGCCCCGGTCGCTTTCCGTCGGTAACTGAACTCTTTCCCGGCTTACGCCGGGCCCCTTTCAGTCACCGCCGCGCTCCCTCGTTGCCAAAATTGACGTCAGTTGATTTCTTGTGTTGTTACTCAACAATAGCCTGGTAAATGCCGTTGCGGAGAGTGCTGTAGTCGTTCAGGCCCGTGGCGGGGATGATCTGGGTAAGGTAAACGACCACTAGATCCTCCGCCGGGTCGACCCAGTAGGTCGAATGGTAGGCGCCGCCCCAGCCGTATTCGCCTTCGGTGCCGAGACTGCCGTTTTCGCCAAGGTCTTCGAGCACGGAGTAGCCGAGGCCGAAACCCTGCCCGCCACGGAAGGGGATGTCGCCCAGGTGGCTGACTGTCATCAACTCGATCGACTTGCGCGAGAGTATGCGCTCACCGTTGAGTTCTCCGCCGTTCAGGGTCATCTGCAGGAAGCGGGCGTAGTCGCGCGCCGTGGACAGCAGGCCGGCGCCGCCGGAAAAGCTCATCCGCGGACCGTCGACGTACATGCCTTGACTAAGCATGCCGTCGGTTTCCGGTCTGGCTTCAACGCCGTTCGGGCCGGGTCGGTAGACGGTCGCCAGGCGGTCCCGCTTCGTTTCAGGCAGGTAGAAGTGGGTATCGCGCATATCCAGCGGATCGAAAATGTGCTGCTGCAGGAAACTCTGCAGGTCCATGCCGCTGGCTTTCTCGATCACGACGCCGAGGATATCGGTGCTGTAGCCGTAGATCCAGCTTTCGCCGGGATGGTCATCGAGTGGCAGCGCACCCATGCGGGCGATGGTATCCGCAATGGGCTCGTCGCGATTGGCAAAATACCAGCCCTGGAAGCCGGCTTCCTCCCAGCGATCCTGGGCCGGCCCGCTGCCGTAACTGACGCCGGCGGTATGAGTAAGCAGATGGCGGATCGTGATCGGCCGGGCCGCGTCTTCGAGTACGTAGCCGCCGCTGCCGTCGGGCACGGCCACCTGCATGTCGCTCCATTCGGGAATATGACGGCCGAGCGGGTCGCCGATGGAAAGCTTGCCTTGCTCCTGCAGGATCATGATGCCGGTGCTGACGATGGCCTTGGTCTGGGAGGCGATGCGGAAAATGGTGTCATCGCTCATCTCCGCGCCGTTTTCCTTGTCGCGCCAGCCATTGGCGGCGGAAAAGGCCACTTGGCCGTTTCGTAGCACCAGAACAACCTGGCCGGCTATGCGATCCTCTTCCACGAAGGCTTTCAGGCTCGCATCGAGCACTTCGAGCCGCTCGGCGGACATGCCGAGTTGCTCGGGGTCGGCCTTGACGAACTCCTGCGCCAGCGCCGCGCCCGAGAAAACGAGTACGAAAACGCCGGCCAAAACGCGGTGAAATATTGCCATGTTCATGTTCTCTGTATTGCTACCCAATGGCGCCCAAGCTTAGCAGCAAAGGGCGAATTCTGGAATGTGGACGCGAAGAAATCCCTGGGGCACCCATGTTGCCGACTTCGTCATTCTGCGCGGAGCGAAGCGCAGGCGCAGAATCTCCTCGGGAATGGATTCTGCGACTGCGCGCAGAATGACGGTGGAGGGGGAGGCTGCGAGGGGGAGGCTGCGATTTGACATTCGGAAAACTCGCATGCAACATTGCCGCCCATGAACAGAGCGCGTTTTTACTTCTGGTTTCCCAACGCGGGCAGCCGGAAGAATTCTGAGTAATTCTTCACCGGCCGCCCGGAGTTGTGGCGGTCGTTCTGTTTCTTCCCAGTAATTTCCAGTCACGGCTCCGGCAGGCCAAGCGGAGGAACCCGTGATGGCAACGAGTGGAATCAAAAGACTTCAACCCGGCCGGCAATACCGGCACGAGACCGGCGGCGGCGTCCGTGTGCATCTGTCGGTCGAGCAACTCGACTACACGACGGCGATGGACGAACTGGCCGACGCGCTCGACGACTCGCCAGGTGTATTACTGCGATCCGGCTTTGAATATCCGGGGCGGTACACTCGCTGGGACATCGGATTTCTCAACCCGCCTTTGCGTCTGATCGGCCGCGGACGCAAGTTGACGATCGAAGCGCTCAATCGGCGCGGCGTGATCCTGCTTGCCGAAGTCGAACGGGCGCTTGCGGGCTGCAAGTCCGCGCAGAGACTTTCCCGGGAACAATCTGCGATTCATGTTGACATCCGCGAAGCCGAAATCGGTTTCAGCGAGGAGGAACGAAGTCGGCAGCACAGCGTCTTTTCAGCTCTGCGATCCCTGATTGAATGGTTCCACAGCCCGGAAGATCCCTTTCTTGGGTTATACGGCGCTTTCGGATACGACCTGACCTTTCAGTTCGAGGACATCGAACGCCATCAGCACCGCAGCCCGGACGACCGCGACCTCGTGCTGTATCTGCCCGACCGGATTCTGGTGGCCGACCATCGGCTGGAACATGCCCTGGCCTATAACTACGATTTTATCTGTCGCGCGCCAGACCGAGAGCACCACGGAGAAACCACCGGAGGCCTCAAGCGGAGCGCGGACGCAACGAAGTTTTTGCCAGCAACCGGCGTGGAATGGCAATCCGATCACGAGCCCGGTGAATACGCATCCGGCGTGAAACGCGCGAAAGAGTTTTTCAGCCGCGGCGATCTGTTCGAGGTCGTGCCCGGCCAGACATTTTCCGCGCCTTGCAAGGATAGCCCGGCAAAAGTGTTCAATCGCCTGGCCCAATCCAATCCTGCCCCTTACGGCGCACTGATGAATCTCGGTGAGCGCGAGTACCTGGTTTCCGCTTCTCCGGAAATGTTCGTTCGGGTCGAAGGAGACTGCATCGAAACCTGTCCCATCTCGGGAACCATAGCCCGCGGCGGCGACGCCTTGACCGACGCCGAACAGATACGCCGGCTGCTCAATTCGACCAAAGAAGAATCCGAGTTATCAATGTGCACCGACGTGGACCGCAATGACAAGGCCAGGATTTGCGAGCCAGGCTCGGTGCAGGTCGTCGGCCGTCGCCAGATCGAGATGTATTCGCGGCTGATTCATACCGTCGATCACGTCAAGGGGACGCTGAAAGCGGGATTCGACGCACTCGACGGCTTCCTTTCGCATACCTGGGCTGTGACCGTCACCGGTGCGCCCAAGTTGTCGGCCATGCAATACCTTGAGAAGTACGAGAAGTCGCCGCGGCGCTGGTACGGCGGCGCCATCGGCCACATCGGCTTCAACGGCAATCTCAATACCGGCCTGACCTTGCGCACCATCCGCATCAAGGACGGAGTGGCGGAAGTGAGAGCCGGAGCGACCTTGTTGATGGATTCGGACCCTGAATCCGAGGAGCAGGAAACGCGCCTCAAGGCGCGAGCCCTGATGCAGGCCCTGGGCGTGGACGTCAAACCGCTCGCGACGCCCGCCGACCGCGAGACCCGACCCGGGTTCGCACACATGCGCGTGCTCATGGTCGATCACGAGGACTCTTTCGTGCACAGTCTCGGCGATTGTTTCCGGCGTCTCGGCGCGGAATTGCTGACCTTGCGCCCGGAGGCCGCTCGCGATTACCTGAATCGGGAAAGCATCGATCTGCTGGTGCTGTCCCCGGGTCCGTCCGAGCCGAAACGATTCGATGTCGCGGCGACGATTGCCTGTGCGCTGGAAAGAGAAGTACCCATTTTCGGCGTCTGTCTCGGATTGCAAGGCATCGTGGAATATTTCGGCGGTGAATTGCAGCAGTCGCAGTCGCCCATGCACGGAAAGCAATCAGCCGTTTCTCACGAAAGCACTGAAATGTTTTCAGGACTTCCCGAATCGTTTCAGGCCGGCCGCTATCATTCGCTGGTAGCTGCCACCGTGCCGGATTGCCTGAAAATAACGGCGCAAACCGCGGATGCCGTAGTCATGGCGGTGGAACACGTCGAATTGCCCATCTGGGCCGTGCAATTCCACCCCGAGTCCATCATGAGCCTGCAAAACGGCGACGGCCCCCGGCTGATCCAGAACCTGCTGACCCTGGCCGCCGGTCCACCACAGCAGTCATTCCGCGCGGAGCGAAGCGTAGTCGCGGAATCTCCCTGAGACTGCGCCATCGCCGACGAGATTCTGCGACTGCGCGCAGAATGACGCAGGGGGGCGGTGCGGAATGACGCAGGGGGGGATGTTGGGAAGAGAGCTAAAGGTTTCGATTGAAAAGCAGGGCGATGCGTACGCCCGCCAGGCCGAGACGCTGTTCGGACAGGCGGCGCATGTCTGCGATATAGGCTTCGGACAACTCGATTTCCGGCATTTCGCGCCCAGACCGCTCGGCTGCAAGAATCTCGCGCTCGACCGCTTCGGGATATACCAAGCTGGTCAACAAGGCGCGACTTTCGTGCATCCAGGCAGTCCAGTCGAGCGGCTCGGACTCGATTTCGCTCAAGTCCATAGACTGTAACGCTCCAGTGATGGAATCGACGCTGGCGAGGATTCCCTGCTCGCGCAGGGCACGGTCCCAGACCGCGTGCAAATTGCCTTCGCTCGTATCGACGCCATTGCCGCCCGCGTCGCCGGAATCGAACATTTGCGCGGAAAACAGCGAGCCCGTATGAAGCGGCTGGTGAATGTCTCCGGCCAGGTGCAACACCCAGCACAGCGCCACCGCACGCCGCCCTGCTTCCATTGTCGCGTCGGCCAGCAGGCGCATGTTGTAGTCCAGCGCCGCGACCACGTTGCCCACATCGCCCTCATTGCGAATCGCCTCGCCGGCCGGGCCTGCAATGTCGGGGAAAGATTCGATGCCGACATAGACATTTCCCTGTGCCGTCGCTGCACCGCGCAGCCAGGCGCCGTCTATGTAATGCCAGTTACCGCGATGATATCGAGACCGCTCGCCCCGCGGCAGCCCGCGCGCGATGTCCGGCCAGAACGCCGCCTGGCCCAGCAACCAGGTATCGAATTCCAGCACGTTGCCGGTGTCTATAAAGTCCGGAACCTGCCCCATGAAGTCTTCACTGAAGCGCGGGTGTTCCCGCAGGATGGCCACAAGTTTCTCGCGAACTCCGGGTTCGAGATACTCCACCGCAACGGCAGCGCTCACCCGGTGGCCAACCGAATCCCAGGCCAAAGCCGGCGGGCCGAACGCGGTCATTGCGGCCAGTAGCAACGGAAACAGGAAATTGCGCATGGTTCCATCCTTCAGAATGAAACCGAAGAATAGCGGAAATTTTGAAATTCGTATTGCGAGGGCCGCTATCGATGATCCGCTCTCCCCTGAACCTGAATCTCCGCATCGTTTTTTTCGCAGGTTCTCTGCATTTATTCTGCACTCGGACGAGGGTGTGAAAGACAGGCCCGAGCCCGTAAAATTGCCAGTTTGCAGCCGATCAGTTCGCGTGCGGCAATTGCAAAGCTACGACTCTCAGTCGGTGCCGCAATTCCAGTGTTAGAATGCCCTCGAATTCGCTGAGTCAAAACGGCGATGGGACTATACGAGCGCGAACATGAACACAGCTCCAACGTCGTTCGCCTGTCGGCATTTGATTTAGCGGAAGGGGTTGCCTAATAGAGACTGGCGCGACAACCTGGCAACCGCCTCCAGAATTCAAGTAAGAGGGAGATTTACAGCCATGAGCGACGACCAGCAGAACAATTGGCCGTACCCCGGTTCGCGTTGGTGGAAATTTGACTTCCACACGCATACCCCCGCCTCCCTAGATACCTCTGCTTGGCAAAAGGCAAAGAATACGCCTGATGAAGTGACTCCCGAGAAGTGGTTGCTCAAGTATATGGCGGCCGGTATTGACTGTGTGGCAGTGACCGACCATAACTGTGGAGCCTGGATCGATAAACTAAAAAGCGCTTACGACGAGATGCGTCAGCAGGCGAATGAGGGAGCAGCGCCCGATGGCTTTCGAGAGTTGACACTATTTCCCGGGGTGGAGATTTCGGTTAATGGAGGTTTTCATCTGCTAGCAATCTTGGATCCCAATGCGACGACAAGCGATATCGATTCCTTGATTGGAGCTGTCGAATACAAAGGCACCAAAGGCGACAGCGATGGGGTAACCAGGGCAGGTCCCGCCCAGGTTATGCAATCTGTGCTTGATGCCGGTGGGATCCCAATTCCGGCGCACTCGGACCAGGACAAGGGACTACTTCGCGTTAATCCTGGAACCCATGAATCTGTGCTAGATGCAAATACAGTGCGTCAGGTAATGGACATTGAGGAGTTGCTTGCCGTCGAATGGGTGGATACGGCGTTGCCGATGCCCGAATGCGTGAATAGGGATGCGGACCATCTCGCAAGAGTATTAGGCAGTGATTGCCACAGCTTTCAAGGCAATGGAGTACCTGGTTCACGATACACTTGGATCAAAATGGCAAACCCTTCGCTCGAAGGACTTAGGCTGGCACTACTCGATGGCAATGGCGTATCGGTGAGGCGAAGCGACGAAGGGGACTTCGAGCCATTTGAAACACCTGCTCACTTCGTCACTGGAATTGAGATCGAGTCAGCCCGTTTCATGGGAAATGGAAACCCGGAATGCTTGAATTTCACTCCATTTTGCAACGCTCTGGTAGGTGGACGCGGCACAGGAAAATCCACAGTAGTACATGCATTGAGGTTGGCATACAGGCGTGATGAAGATTTGCGGCGCTTGAGAGAGGATGCAGAGCCTCATCAACGGTTCACAAGCTTCGCCAAGCCCGTGAGAGGTCGATACGGCGATGGTGCACTTCGCGACAACACCGAGATTCGTGTCAATCTGTCCAAGGAAGGTGTCAAGCATCGGCTTCGTTGGCGGCAAGGAGGCCAAGGTGTAGTAGTGGAGGAGCAGGATGCGAAAGGAAACTGGGGAGAAACAGGAAGTCAAGCGGTAACGCCAGAGCGGTTTCCCATCCGTTTGTTTTCCCAAGGACAGATTGCGGCTATGGCGGGAGAGAGCCGTCAATCATTGCTTAATGTCATCGACGAAGGGGCGGGAGTTGGCGATCTTCACCGTGCCTTCGAAGATTTGAAACGCACCTATTTCGCACAGCGAGCCAAGATGCGGGAGCTGGATGGGCGATTGTTAGGCTACCCTGAACTTGAGCGAAAGCTCGCGGAACTAAGGCGCAAACTAGCCGCTTTTGCTCAGTCTCACCATTCCAAAGTCTTGAGAGCGCACCAGCGGGCCTTGCGCCAGCGCCGTGAAGCGGAGACTACATTCGATCAATTGAAAGCGCTGCCTGCGCGCATCGACTCTGTGGCTCGGGAAATTCAGATTGATGACTGGCCGGACGGCATTTTTGACGCCAAGCAGGACATGGACATACTCGGTTGGCGGGGCGAGGTCGAACGAGTATTGAGTGAAGCCAAGGACGCATTATCGAAGGTTTCGCAGTCACTTGAGCAACAGGTCAAGGTTTTAAGCAAAGACAGTCGGCTCGCGGAATGGTTGAAGCGAGTGGAGCAAGCAAAGGTCGACTATGAATCGCTGCAATCTAAACTTGAAAAACAGGGTGTTGCTGATCCCCAAGCATTTGGGCGATTGGTTCAGGAACGTCAGCAGTTGGAAGACCAACTAAAGCAGTTAAACGAGTTGCGAGTGAAACGGACGGATCTTGAGTCAGAGAACCTGTCACATTGGAATCGGGTTGTGGATGCGCGCAAGGCGATCACTTCCGCTCGGCGCGAGTTTGTCAGAACGACTTTGGCCAATAATTCATTCGTTCGCATGGAAGTAGTTGGCTTTGGATTCGAAGCTAGGAGCATAGAACGCGATTTGCGGGAAATGTTGGAATGTCAGGATGATCGATTCGAAGGAGACATTCTGCGGGAAACTGAGGGGGAGGAGCCGGGTGGCTTGGCTTTTGATTTGGCCCAGGCAGAGGATCGCAGCAGGGAAAATATTCTGGAAAATGTCAAAAAGCGTCTGATCGAGCCAGACAATGGGTTCGGCGGACATTTCCAGAACTATTTGAGAAAGAAATTGGAAAAGCCAGAGTTCGCGGATCGTGTGCGTTGCTGGTTTCCAGATGATGATCTGCGCATAGAATACAGCCGTGGGGGAGATGGCTCGAACTGGTCAACCATTACCCAAGGTTCACAAGGTCAGCGATCGGCGGCATTGTTGGCATTCCTGCTCGCATTTGGAAGTGAACCGCTAGTTCTTGATCAACCTGAGGACGATCTGGACAACCACCTGATCTACGATTTGATCGTGAGTCAAATTCGCGAAAATAAGTTGCGGCGACAGTTGATCATTGTGACACACAATCCCAATGTGGTTGTTAACGGCGATGCGGAAATGGTCCACGCCCTGGAATTTGGCGGTGGTCAATGCAGAGTCGAAGAACAAGGCGCGTTACAGGAAGTTGCGGTGAGGGAGGAAGTTTGCCGCGTGATGGAAGGTGGACGAGAAGCCTTCTCCCGGCGCTGGAAACGTCTGGGCCGCGGAGGTTGAGATGTTGGAAACGCGTGGTGAGTTGCTGGAAAAAATCAGGCTCGGGGAAGACAACTATCTGGAATTCAAGGAAGTTCGTTTCGCCGGAGGCAAAGTTCGCGGGCCATTGCAAGATGAACTTGCCGATGAGCTTGCCGCATTAGCTAATTCCCGCGGCGGTGTTCTACTCTTGGGTGTCCATGACAAGACACGCGAAATACTGGGAATTCCTCTTGAACGACTTGATAGCGTGGAAGCGCTGGTGCGACAGGCGTGTGAGGATTCGATGAGTCCACCAGGCAGCCCTGTAATTGAACGCATCAACCTGCCGGATAGTACCGGAGTTGAGCAGCCGATTTTACGTGTGGAAGTTCCACGTAGCCTATTTGTACACCGGAGTCCTGGTGGGTACTATTCCCGTTTTGGATCTTCGAAACGACGTATTCTCACCGATCAATTAGCGCGACTACTCCAGCAACGAAGTCAGGCGAGACTGATTCGGTTCGATGAAACTCCCATTCCCGGTGCGACACTCGCCGACTTGGACGAGTCGCTATGGGCTCGCTTTGCGACATCGCATGCCATAAATTCGCCGGAACAAATGCTTTCCAAGCTGGCAATGGTGTCGCTAGATGAGGCGGGAGTCCTTCGGCCCACTGTGGCTGGCATACTAATGGCTTCCACCGAGCCTCGACAGTTTCTTTCAAGCGCATTCATTCAGGCAGTGGCATATCAAGGAGTGGCGATATCTCCACAAGCAGAGCAGGCATACCAACGTGATGCCATGGACATAACTGGCCCTCTGAATAGTCAAATTTTCGATGCCTGCAACTTCATACGCAGGAATATGCGGACCGCAGCTCGAAAAAGCTCGGAAGGAGGGCGCGAGGATGTTCCGCAATTCGACATGTTGGCGGTATTCGAGGCCATCACCAATGCGGTGGCACATCGTGATTATTCGATGCATGGAAGCAAGGTGCGTCTTCGACTGTTCGATGATCGCCTTGAGTTGTACACGCCGGGAATGTTGGTGAACACAATGACCCCGGAGAGCTTGCCCTACAGACAGGCTGCCAGAAACGAGACGATTACCAGTCTGCTTGCACGTTGTCCGGTCGAAAGTGAAGATTTCAAATCCCATCGCGTACGAATTATGGATAAGCGAGGAGAAGGTGTGCCGATTATCCTGTCTCGAAGTGAGGTGCTTTCAGGAAAAGCGCCAGAATATCGATTGATTGACGAGTCGGAGTTGCTGCTCATAATCCATGCAGCCAATATAGTCTGAGGAATAAAGAATTTCAATAAACAACAGTAGTCTTCCCATCATGTTGCCGGGCGTACCACATCCAACAGTTGCTCGTAGTTGGTCACAACATCGAATTTCACAGGATAATCTGCGAAATTACCGCTAATACGTTCAAAGAATTTTCTTGCGCACATAATTTTTGACTCTTCAATGCCTCTCAGCTCCATCGATGACATCGAACCCTTGGTTTCGGCCACGAAGTATATGTGGCGTACTCTGCCATCTTTGAATGTAATGGCCCAATCCGGGTTGTAGTCACCAACCGGCGTAGGGATCAGAAACCCGCGCGGCAGTTTTGCGTAAACGACGATTTCGCTGCTGGTATCAAGATTGCTGACGAATTCCCGCTCGACTTTCGAATCCGTTATCGCGTGATCGTAAATGTGGTTTTTCAGCTTTTCCGTAGCGCGTGAGAAGTCTTGGCATGCCTGGTTTGCAGTGAATATCTCGGTACCATAGCGGTCGTTCGTTTCGTCGTAAACAAGGTCTTCGATTACGGTGGCGGCCTTCTGCTCATTGATGATTCGACATGCTTCGGAAATAAAGTTTTCTGGGTTCTCCTTGAACTGCCCGAAAGCCGCAGGCTCCATTTTCTGAAGGATAGCGGCAGTTGTGACCCGCGTGATATTCGTGTTTTCCGAAATTTTGCCCACTAAATCGTATCGAATTTTCATGTGAACAGACTTTCCACGTTCGACCGAGGTATCCTCAATTTGAAAACCTGTGCTTGCTTGAAGCTGTTCACTTGTTAGAGATTTATTTTGAATGCCACTCTGGATATCGTATTGGAGAGCGGTTACATGCAATCCGCTATTTAGCGCATTGATACACTTGTCAATCAGTTCCTGCGAGTCAAAGTCAACTCGATATACGGCCTTGCGATTGATTCTGTCCCACAATGCCTTGAATTCTTTTTTTTCAAAGTTCTCATTGAGCCGGTTCATCTTTGATGTGCGGCTGTCATCAGGAACTGGAAGCTGTGCTTCACTAAAGACGGTGTCGATTAATTCGAAAATTCTTTCGGCGTAAGGCTCCAGCTCTTCGGGCAAATTTGCGAGAGTTCCAGTGTTTCTGGCATCGTGGTAAGCCACTGTGATTTGGTCCGCATTATCAGTGTAGTCATTCTTGATCAGGTAGCGTTCGATTTGCCGCGCCATTGCCGGGTCAACGGTCTTTGGTCCCTGTTCTGTATCGATGATCTTGCCGGTAAAGTATGTCTCGGTTGCTGCGCGTGGACGTGAGGACAGGGTTTCGACGATTTCTTTCTGCAATCCGGCGACGAAGTCCTTGTAACTTTCACTGGCTACTACGGTCAGGACGTTAATGTCGTGAACTAGTGTAGGCATATCCATTCGGTCGCCGTACTTGTCAACACACAAGCGAAGCCCACGGCCAACTTCCTGGCGACGGGATATGGTGTTGTCGCTATGCTTAAGCATGCACATCACGAAAACATTGGGATTGTCCCAACCTTCGCGCAGGGCCGAATGGGAAAAGATAAAGCGTGTAGGTTCGTCAAACGAAAGCAGTCGTTCCTTGTCCTTCAAAATGAGGTCATAGGCATCCACATCGTCAGAATCTGCTGTACGTTTGCCGACCGCCGGATCCTTGAGCCGCTTACTCTTTTTGTCAATGGAAAAATAGCCATTGTGTGTGTCGGCGACATTGATTGCAGCTAGGAGTCTGTCGGTTTTAGGATGTTGAATCCGCCGAGCAAGGCGGTCCTCAGTTGCATTTCATGTCAGCGGCCATAGGCCGCGCGATTCCCGATTTCGGTGGCTGGGGCGGTATGGTATCGCCCCCACATGCGTATTTGGCATGACAGCGTCGCCAATGTCCGCTCGCGGGCGGAAAACGGGGGGTGGAGCGCCTCAACGCAAGGCGTGCATCCGTTTCAGGTTCCACGCCAGACAGGCCAGTGTCCATTCTCCGCGCACCGCCTCCAGTCCGCGCAGATGGAAGCGCCGAAATCCCATCGTCTCCTTGACGACCCCGAACACCGTCTCCACGGTCGACTTGCGCCGCGCGTACAGCGCCCGGCCTTCCGGCGTCCGCAGCCGATGCGCCATGCGCGTCACCGCGTCCGCGTCCTCCGGACAGGGCGGCGGCGGCGCGGAACGCTCCGCCAGCGGCGGATTGTGCGCCGTGCGGCCCATGGCGATGTGCGGCGTCAACTTCGCCGCCTCGCAACGTTTCACGTTCTTCTTGCTGAAATACCCCGCGTCGGCCAACAGCCCGGTCGGCTTCCCCAGCGCCCCCGGCAACGCGCCCAGCGCCGCAAGCGCCGGTTCCACCTCGCGCTTGTCGTTGCCGCGGTCCACCACATCGACCGTCACCACCAGATGACTCTCGACATCCACCCCAGACTGCGCGTTATACGCCTGCTGGAATCCGTCCGCCGTCAGCATCACCCGCGATTCCGCGTCCGTCAGATTCACCTGGTCCTTCTCCCGCGGACCCGCCTCCGGCGCCTTCGGCTCTCGACCGCGGGGCTTGCGCCCCGTCGCCTTCTCCCGCTCCCGCCGCGCCGCAAGCTTCTCCTCGTATTCTTCCCGCTCCGCCGCATGGCGCTCCCGCGCCCGCCGCTCGATCTCCGCCTGCGCCGCCTCGATCACCGCAAGACGGCCCTCGCGCCGCTTCAACTCCTCCGGCACGTCCAGCCCGGGCTCCGCTTCGTCCGCCCGCGCCGCACAATCAAGCAACTCCGCCACCTCGCCGCGCAACTGATCCTCAAGACGCTTCGCATGCCCCCAACTCAGCGCCTTGTGCTTGCTCGCGTTCGCACGAACCTTCGTCCCGTCCAGACTCACGTTGCCCAACCGCAACAACCCCATCTCCCGCGCAAGCGAAAGAATCTGCACGAACAGACCCCCCAACTCCCCCAGAAATCGCTTGCGGAAACCCGCGATCGTGTCGTGGTCCGGGTGCGTGTTCGCCGCAATAAAACGGAAAGCCACCGAATCGTAGGTCGCACGCTCCAGCTTGCGGCTCGAAAACACCCCCGTCGCGTAACCGTAAAACAACAGCCCCAGCAACACCGACGGATGATACGGATCCTTCCCGCCCCCACCGTACCGGCGCTCCAGAGCGCCAAGGTCCAGACGGTCCACAATCTCAACCACGAAACGCGCCAGATGATCCTCCGGCAGCCAGTCCTGCACCGACGGCGGCAAAAGATACAGCGTGTCCCGGTCCACTGGGCGAAACTTCGATGACATCGGATAAGCACCCCGCTACAATCTGAATACGATTCTACCTCAATCTAAATCCGACAGACTCCTAGGTATCGGTGGTAGTGTTCGTTGTCCAAGGCAAGCTCCTGTAAGTACTCATCCTTGAGGTACTCGTATTCTTCCTCAAAGATTGACGCATACTCGCCTCTTTCGTCGGCCTGGCCATAGTCGCGATACTTTGCGACTTCATCAATGAAAAATAGCGAAAGAACTTTGATTCCTTGCGAAAATAGCTGCTTTTCCCGTTCCAAGTGTGCTTTGATCGTTTCCCGAATTTGGATGCGGCGAATATCACCCTCCGTTACATCTCCGTCAGTCTCGCCGGCAGCGAGGACGACGCTGTTGGTAAATTCGACAGTGTTGGAGTTGTAATCGATCTGCGATACGGTGTAACCGTTCTTGTATTGATCCAATTCGCCCGACAAGACGAAAAGATCATCACGAAAAGCCACCTTTCGAAGTTTTCGGCGAATCTCGCCTGAAGCCAGTTTTACTTCAAGCTCGATACGCGCCTGTGGCGCCTTTTCAGACAATTCGATGCTTTCCAGATAGAGATAGGCGTTCGTGCCCCCAAGTCCCCGTTGCTTAATTCCGCGTACGGCGATTTTCTTCACCAGTTTCTGGTTATATGCATCCAGAGCGTCCAATCGGTGAATACGATTGTGTCTGGTTCGGTGAGTGGCCGAATACCGAAGCACCATCAACGGATTGAATTTAGGCAATGCTTCCATTGTGGATTTGCCTTCCATATTCTGTGGCTCATCGAGAATGAGAATCGGTTGGTTAGCGGCGATTACATCGATCGGCTTGCGCGACTGGAAATCATCCAACTCATCGTATATGCGGCGATTATCTTTTCCGCGGGTATTGAACGCCTGGATGTTTATGATCATTACGTTGATGCCGGCATCCGAGGAAAAACTTTCCAGTTCGTGCAGTCGCCTTGAGTTGTAAATGAAGAAGCGTGCTTTTTTGCTGTAGGCCTCGGCAAAATGCTCAGCGGTGATCTCGAGCGACTTGTAGACACCTTCGCGTATGGCGATAGATGGGACCATAATGATGAATTTCGACCAGCCAAAGCGTTGGTTCATTTCAAATATGGTCTTGATATAGCAATAAGTTTTTCCAGTACCCGTTTCCATCTCGATATCTAGGTGGTTCTTGTCCGTAAACTCCGTTTTCTGACCGGTCTTTCGTTCACCGATTCCGCCCGACTGGCGGCGGTCGGCCCCGGCAGGTGCGTCTTTTTCTTGATCCGGTGCGGGGTTGCGTCGTTTTCAGCGTGATCGGGCCCGCCGGGCCGCGCCGGGGCGGAAGTCGGCCCCCGGCGGGTGGTTCCGGTACTGGATCGTTCGTTTTCAGGTGTTTTGAAGGATTATCCGGGCCGCAGCCGCGCGATCCGCACCAGGTTGTGCGCGAAGACCGCGGAATGCACCCATGCCTTGAATCGGGCCAGACCGCGCCAGCGGCAACGCCCGAGCCCAAAGCAGCGCTTCAGCCAGGAGATGCCGGCCTCGACCCCGGCGCGGAAGCGGCGAAGCCGGGCGAATATCCAGGGCGACGGCGTCATGTCCTCTTCCTTCAGCCCCCGCTTCTTGCTGAACACCGCGTGTTTCACGCCCATCTCCTTGGCGCGTTTCAGGTTCTCCCCGGAGGCGTAGCCGCCGTCGAAGGCGGCGTGGGTCGGCGGCTTGCCGTACCGCGCGCAATGCCGCCGAAGCATCGGCAGACAGCGGGCGCTGTCCGCCGGATTGCCGGACTCCACCACGACATCCAGCACCAGGCCGCTTCTCCCGGTCGCCAGATTGATCTTGTGGCCATAATGGGTTTCCCGCCCGCCCTTGCGGATAATGTCCGTGTGCGGCTCGAACAGGCTCACGATCTTTTCCGTCGCCGGAACGTTTTCGCCAAGTTCGACGCGCCGCGCGGTCTGAACGACCACCGCCTTCAGCAAGCCGGCGTAGTGGTCGGCGCATTCCAGCCATCGCGCGGACCAGGGCGCTCCCGATTCCCTCACCGCGGGACGGGCCGCTTCCAGATCGCCGAGCGTGTCGGCGGCGACCCGCAGCAACTGCCGGTACAGCTTGGCCCGCGCTTCCCCGCCCCGTTTCGTCCGCGCCGCCAGACAACGCCTTTTGGCCGCCCGGCGGCGGTCGCGGCAACGAACCGCCTCCTTGCCCAGCTCCTTCCGCGCCGCCAGCAGCAAGCCCGTCAGCACCCGCACCCCATCGTACAGCAGCCGGCTGTCCGACGGGGCCGGAATGTGCGTCTCCGTCACCGTGCTGTCTACGCGCACCCAGGCGCCGGTTTCCTCCCCGGACGCTTGCGCCGCCTCCAGCAAACAGCGGTTGACGCGCTCCCAGGTCTCCGCCGACACCGCGCCGACCCCCGCCTGCAAGGCGGACTTCTTCGGCGGATCGAGCGGGTCCACGCGCGCGAAACGGCAAGCCGACAGCGAATCCCGCAGCGCGAACGCCAGACCGCGCCAGGTCTCGCCGCGCAGATGCTTGACCACGGCGCAGCGCAACACCGATTCGCAACTCAATCCGAAACGGCCCCGCTCCGCCTGGGCGCCGAGGTCGACCGCCACCGCGTCCAGCAGTGCGGGATGCGCGTCCAGCCAGTCCGAGATCGACTCCAACTCCTCGCCCAGGGGATGGTCGACAGGCCCCGGTTCGTATAGACTCATCTGTGTCGTGCGCTTCAGCCGCATGGCAAACCCCGGTGTTTTGTGGTGTCTTTGTTTTTGCCTCGAAAACAATACAAAGATACCCAAAACGCCGGTTCTTATCCAGGAAAAACCACGCTTTTATTCGACAAATCAAGTGGTTAAGAATTTACGGACAAGAACTAGCTAAGTGGGGCATACACTGCGAGGTTTAGAGCGGTTAGGTGTTTAAAGATTTCATTCAGGCTCATTACATCGTCGCGACCAGTAATCGGACAATGATGCGAAATCGGCTTGAGACGCTCGGGAAACCTACCAATGTCACGGGTGTCGTAGAAATTCTCGATATGCTTGCGCGAGCGGGCAATCGTAACCGCATCAAGAAGTTCAAAAAAATCGAAATCCAGAGCTTCCAGGATTGATTCCGCAGTTCTATCTTCTGGAGGCAATTTAGACCACAAGTTGAAGGATGATTGGGCGCGGCGGAATATCTCTTCGACGCTTAATTGCGTTTTCAAGTTTTTGCTGAGCGTGTCCGATTGGCCTTCATATGCCAGCGCGAGTTGGTTGCGCAAGTCCAGGAAACGGTTATTCACCGGCGTCGCGGAAAGCATCAGGACCTTGCTTTTCACCCCGGATCGAATGACATTATTCATCAGCTTTTGGTATCGGGTTTCCCGGTCCCTGAAGACTTCGTTGTTGCGGAAATTATGCGATTCATCAATTACGACCAGGTCATAGTTTCCCCAATTCACGCGATTGAGAGGAATTCCGAAAGACTCCCCTGAAGTTCGAGACAGGTCAGTGTGGCAAAGAACATCGTAGCTGAACCGATCCTTCGCGAATATGTTGGTCGTGAGATTGCTATTGTAGTTCTTCCAGTTGTCGGCAAGTTTCTTCGGGCACAATACGAGAACCGCCCGATTGCGCAACTCGTAGTACTTGATGACAGCAAGTGCGGTGAAGGTTTTGCCGAGACCAACGCTGTCAGCGAGAATGCAACCATTATAGGTTTCAAGCTTGTTGATAATGCCGGTGGCCGCATCTCGCTGAAAGTTGAAGAGTTTGTTCCATACCAGACTGTCGCGGTATCCGGTAAGGTCTTTCGGAAGAACATCCTCATCGATGTCTTCGAGGAATTCCTGAAAGATGTTGTAGAGCATTAAGAAATAGATGCGCTGCGGTGAATTCTCCTGGTAAACAGACTCGATGTGGTCGCAGATAGCGGTTGTGACATCGCTGGCTTTTTCGGGATCGTTCCAAATCTGGTCGAACAGATCCAGATAGACTCGGGTTTGGTCGGATTCGTCGAATCGCGTGACAAAGTTCGATACCGCGTCCCCCTGTTGATAGCCTAAATCCACTGCGGTAAAACCGCTGATTGGCATGTAGGCAACGGCGGAATCGGCATTGGCGATGTGTAGCAATTGCTGCATTGGAGCCTTGGTTGTATTTGACTTGAACTGTGCCTTCTTTCTGATCCAGTTAGCACACTCGCGCGCTACTGCCCTCTGCGTGAGTTTGTTTCGCAATTGAATCTCGAACTCTGTGCCGTACAGCCCGTTTTCTCTCTTTAGCTTTGGTATGAAGAACTCGCGTCGCTCCTTGCGTTGGCGGTCGGTCACTTCATTGGGCACGAAGGTGGGTGCGGTAAATGAGGTGGTCGGGTCCATTTAGACAGTTTGAGGGCAAAGTTAAGATAGATTTCTCGTTGATTTCAAGCCCTCGCTTTCCTTCTTTCCCACCATCTTCATAATGTTTTCGCCCCCCTTCCGTGCGCAGGGAGCGTAGCGACCGGAGCGCGGAAGGGGGGCGGCGCCGAATCTTCACGCCGCGGCCTCCAGGCCTTCCGTCTTCCGATCCGCGAAATACGCCTCAGCCGGGGTCCGCCCGCCCAGCGCCAGATGCGGGCGCCGGTGATTGTAGTGGTCCAGCCAGGACGCGATCACCCGCCGCGCGTGATGGCCGCCGGTCAGTTCCTCAAGATACACCGACTCGTACTTCAGCGAACGCCACAGCCGTTCGATGAACCGGTTGTCGACCCAGCGGCCTTTGCCGTCCATGCTGATCTTCACGTCGCGGTCCAGCAGGGGGCGCAGATACGCCTCGCCGGTGAACTGGGCGCCCTGGTCCGTGTTCGAGATCCGGGGCGCGCCGTAGCGGTCGAGCGCCTCTTCCAGGGCGCTCACGCAAAAACCCGCCTCCAGCGTGTTGTCCAACTCCCAGGACAGCACGAACCGGCTCGCCCAGTCCATGACCGCCACCAAATACGAAAAGCCGCCCCGCATCGGTATGTAGGTGATGTCCGCGCATATCACCTCGCCGGGCGCGATCCGCTCCAGGTCGTTCAGCAGGTACGGGTAGATCTTGTGCCCGGGTTGCGCGCCCGAGGTGCGCGGACGCGGATACACCGTCCGCCAACGCACCTCGGCCATGAGCGACCGCGCCAGGTCCCGGCCCACGTCGTGGCCCGCGCGGCGCAGGTGCAGGCTCACGCGCCGCGTGCCGTAGTACGGAAACAACATGTACAACTCGTCAACCAGCCGCCGCAGAAGCAGCCGCTCCGCGTTCGGCGGCTTCGCTTCGTAGTACAGCGATGCCCGGCTCACGCCAGCCAGCTCGCACTTGCGCGACAGCGGCAAACTCCCGTCCGCCTTGATCAGCCTCACTTGCTCATCCCGCCCAAGCCCCGCGAACCCTTCAGAAAAAAATCCCGCTCCACCGTCAACTCGCCAATCCGCGCGTACAGTTGCTCGATCAAACGTCCAGACTCCGATTCCCCGACGCCTTTCCCTTGGCGGAAAACCTCCAGCAGTCCCTCGTGGGCCTCCGCCTTCCACTTGCTCACCTGGTTCGGATTGACATTGTGGCGCGACGCAACCACACGCAACGCATCGTCACCGCGCATCGCCTCCAATACCACCTTGCGCTTGAACTCCGCGCTGAATCTCCGCCTCTTCATCGGACAGCCTCCCAGTACTCGAAAACTACCTTAACAGACTGTCTAAATTTGGCCGACCACTTCTAAAAACGAATTGGAAACTCTCGATTTTTGACAGTTCCGACTGCAATGCCTCAAACGCATAAATGGAAAAGCAGGATGCGGCGATCCTTAGCCTGGAGCCGTTATGTATCGATACCTTCAGGTTATCGCCAAGCAGGTCGGATGTGTTGTTAATTATTTTCATGATTTACGATTACTCGGCATCCCCCTAAACCTCAAGCCACTCCGCTCGCACGTCACCGGCCTGATTCAAGGACTCCGGCGTGCCCTCCCAGACGACCTGGCCGTGGCCCATGACGTAGAGCCGA
Organism: Pseudomonadales bacterium; assembly: GCA_963666325.1. GTDB lineage: Bacteria > Pseudomonadota > Gammaproteobacteria > Pseudomonadales > Pseudohongiellaceae > UBA9145. The sequence goes on along the minus strand of OY762706.1, from coordinate 1,570,134 downwards.
TTCGAAATACGCATGGCGATGTTGAGTTTCTGTTCCACCAATAGAATGGAAACGCCGCGACCGGCAATTTCCAGCAGCAGATTGCCGACCTGTTCGACAATTTTCGGCGCAAGCCCTTCGGTGGGCTCGTCGATCATGACCATGTCCGGATCGCCCATCAAGGTGCGGCACATGCTGAGCAATTGCTGTTCGCCGCCGCTGAGCGCCCCGCCCGGCACGTCGGCGCGGTCGGCGAGCAGGGGAAACATGGCAAATACTTCCTCGATGCTCCAGCGCCCGGAGGGCTTGGTCGACTTCATTCCCAGCAGGAGGTTCTGCCGCACCGTCAAGGTGGGGAAAATTTCCCGGTTTTCGGGCACATAGCCGAGGCCGAGCCGGGCGATTTCGTAACTCTTGCGGCCGGCGATCTGCTCGTTCCTGAACAGGATCGAGCCCTGGGGTTCGACTTCGCCCATGATTGTCTTCACCGTGGTCGAGCGGCCGACGCCATTGCGTCCGAGCAAGCTGACGATCTCGCCCTCGGCCACCGCGAAGCTGACGCCTTGCAGCACGTGGCTCTTGCCGTACCAGGCATGCAGATCGCTTACTTCGAGCATGAAGTCAGGCATCGACTTGGGCCTCACCGAGGTAGGCTTCCTGCACGGCCGCATCGGCGCGGATATCCGCCGGCGCACCGCTTGCGATGACCTTGCCATAGACCAGCACACTGATGCGGTCGGCGAGATCGAAAACGATGTTCATGTCGTGTTCGACCATGACCAGTGTCTTGCCCTCGGTGACCTTGCGGATCAGGCGCACCGCATTGTCGGCCTCGCTATGACTCATCCCGGCGACCGGCTCGTCGAGCAGGATCAGTTCGGCGCCGCCGGCGATGGCCATGCCGAGTTCGAGCGCGCGCTGTTCTGAATAGGCGATTTCGCCGGCGGGAATCTGCGCCTTGCCGGCAAGTCCGATTTTTTCCAGCACTTCCCCGGTGTTTTCGTTCAGCGCACGCTGCCGATCGAGCAGATGCCGGAAGGAATAGCCGTAACCGGAAGTCCAGAGCAGGGCGCAGCGGATGTTTTCGAAGACACTCAGGCGCGGAAAAATATTGGTGACCTGGAAACTGCGGGCGACCCCAAGCCGGTTGATCTGGTAAGGGCTCAGGTTTTCGATAGGCTGGCCCCTGAACCGGATCGAGCCGGCCGTCGGCGCGTACTTGCCGCTGATCAGGTGGAACAGGGTCGATTTGCCGGCGCCGTTGGGGCCGATGATGGCGTGTTTCTCGCCGGTCTCGATATCGAGATCGACTCCCCGGATAATTTCGGTCACGCCGAAATTCTTGCGCAGATTCTTCATGGACAGGAGGCTCATGAGGTCTGCTCCTGTCCGCTATCCGCGTCGGGCGCGTTGGCCGCTTCCCATGCCCTGTGCAGGCCAGGCGTCGATTTCTTCGTCAAGAACCAGCCGAGCGTGGCCAGGGCCAACAGCGCGGCCCAGACAAGCACCGAATCGCGCGAAAGACTCAGGCCCAGGAAATGCAACTCTGGTTCGGCAGTGTGGGAAAGTTCGAGCAGGCAGACCGCACAGAGAATGAACAGTAGCGCCGGCAAGCCGGTCAGCAGATACGGCAGCGCCAGGGTGTGCATTTTGCCGCGCAGCCAGGCGAGGCGGTGCATCATGATGAAACCGGCGAATCCGCGCGGCAGGAACAACACGGTAAGGACGAACAGGATGCCCAGGTAAAGCAGCCACAATTCGGTGTAATTGCTGAGCAGGAAATTCATCAGGGTCAGAATGATCGCGCCGATGATCGGGCCGATGAAGAAGCCCAGCCCTCCTATATACGCCATCAGCAGCACCCGGCCCGAGGTCACCAGGTTCAGATTCTCATCGGTGAGAAATTCGTAATTGAGCGCGAACAGGCCGCCCGCAACCCCGGCGAACATGCCCGAAGCGCAAAACGAAATGAAGCGCACCCAGCGTGCGCTGTAACCGATGAACTCGGCGCGTTCGGGGTTGTCGCGCACGGCATTGGCCATGCGTCCGGCCGGAGTCTGGGTGAACAGATACATGAAAAGGGTGGAGGCGAAGACCCAGAATGCCGCCAGGTAGTAAACATCGACATCGCTGAAGAAATCCATGCCGAACAGCGGCGGGCCGAAGGTGCGGTCGCCGCTGACTCCGGCTTCGCCGCCGAAGAAGCCGGTGAAGATCAGCGAGGAGGCCGCGATCAGTTCGCCTATTCCCAGCGAAATCATGGCGAACACCGTGCCCGCCTTTCGCGTTGAGAAACTGCCGATGAAAATGCCCGCGAGCAGTCCGGTCAGGCCGCCGATCAGGGGAATGAAGGCAATCGAGAAATAGACTGATTCGTTCTCCATCATCAGGAGCGCATGCACGGCGAGGAAACCGCCGAGCCCGAAGTAGACCGCGTGGCCGAAGGACAACATGCCGCCCTGGCCGAGCAGCATGTTGTAACTGAGCGCGAACACGATGGCGATGGCCATCTGGTTGAAGATTGAAATCGCCAGGATCGAATCGAAGAACAAAGGCAACAGCAACAAGACCGCAAGGTAGCCGGCCCAGACTCCTGATTTTGCTGTAAGGATCTTCATTGTTCGCGCTTGCCCATCAGGCCGGTGGGACGGAAAATCAGCACCAGCACGAGCAGCAGGAAAGGCAGGATCGGCGCGATTTGCGACAGGTTCAGCGTCCACAGGTCGTCAAGCGGATGGCTGCGCGGAAATTCCAGGCCGAACAAAGCCAGCAGGTCCTGCATGCCGACATTGGTTGCAATTGCGTAGGACTGCAGCAAGCCGATCAGCAACGAAGCCAGAAATGCGCCCGGCAGCGAACCGAGCCCGCCGATCACCACGATGACGAAGACGATGCTGCCGAGTACGAGGGCCATGCCGGGAAAAGTCGTCAACACCGGCCCGGCGATGACGCCCGCCAGGCCCGCCAGAGCCGTGCCGACGCCGAATACCGCCGTGAAGATCAAAGGCACGTTGTGACCGAGATTCGCCACCATGTGTGGATGGGAAATCGCGGCCTGGATGATCAGGCCGACGCGCGAACGGGTAAGCACCTGGTAGAGCCCGATGAAAATGCCGATCGAGATTGCCAGCATGAAGCCGCGATAGGCGGAAAACTCCTGGCCGAACAGGGTAAACAACGGGAAATCGAGCAGGTCCGGCGTCTGATAATTCTTGGTGTCCTGGCCCCAGAAGAACTGCACCGCTTCCTCGATCAGAAACGCAAGGCCGAATGTGAACACCAGTTCCGCCACGTGGCCGTGCTGGTGTACGCGCCGCAGCCCGTAGCGCTCGACCAGGGCGCCTATCACTCCGACGATCAGCGGCGCGACAATCAACCCGGTCCAGTAGCCGAAATAGAGACTGACGGAATACGCGAAATAGGCGCCGAGCATGTAAAAGCTGGCGTGGGCGAAATTGAGTACGCCCATCATGCTGAAGATCACGGTGAGACCGCTCGCCAGCATGAAGAGCAACAGCCCGGTGACCAGGCCGTTCAAGGTGGCGAATACTAGAACTTCCGGCATTAGCCGCGCTCGTCCCTTGTCAGCGCCGCGGACGCCTCATTTCGCAACTCGTTTCCATCACGGTTTGTTCGGCCGGCACGAAATGCTCGGTGTACAGCCCGAATCTGGAGTTGTCCGCGTCGAACTCGATGTTCTCGTCGGTCATCACGGAAATGTGCAAGGCCTGGATGATCTGGTGATCGCTGCCGCGCATCCAGATTTCCTCGCCGCTCAGGTTGGTGAACCTCATGTCTTCCAGCGCCAGCGCGACTTCATAGGGGTCGGTGCTACCGGTTTCTTCCATGGCCTGAACGAGCATGGAAAGCGCATTCATCAGGCGCGGCTGGGTGACGTCCCGGTCCGGATGCGCCGCCTTGAAATCCCGATAAAACTGCTTGCGCTCTTCGGTGGGGATGGGGTTGCCGGAATCGTTATGTACGAGGCGAATCCGGTTCTTGCCGTCCGCGCCAAGCGTTGCGGTGATTCCGTCGTAGGCCGCGTAAAACGTGTAGATGGGAATATCGAGCCCGGAGTCGATGATCGATCGCGCGAGCGAAACCATGTCGGCGCCAAAATTTCCAGTGATGACGGCATCGGCGCCAGAGGCGACAATTTTGGTTACATAGGGAGTGAAATCCTTGACTTGGCCAATGGGGTGGAATTCATTGCCGACGATTTCGATGTCGGGTCGCTTTTCGTTGAGGAATCGTTCGGAGGTTTCTGCGACCACGTGACCGAACGAATAGTCCTGCCCGATGACGTAAACTCGCTTGATCTCTTCGTTGAGCGCAATGAAATCAGTCAGAATATTGAGTTTCATCACCGCGTGAGCGTCGAAGCGGAAGTGCCAGAAACTGCAATTTTCCTCGGTCAGAATCGGGTCCACGGCGGAATAGTTGATCTGCAGGATTTCCTGGCCGGGATTGCGGCGGTTGTGCCTGAGAACCGCAGTGTTGAGCGCATTGGCCACGGCCGAACTGTTTCCCTGAAAGATGTAGCGCAACTCCTCGCTCACCGCGCGGCGGAACTGGATTTGCGTCTCGGTTGGGCTCTGCTGATTGTCCAGCGGCACGATTTCGATCATGCGGCCGTCCAGAATTCCACCCTTCGAGTTGAACATATAGTCAGCGGCGAACTGGAATTGCAGCAGCCCGCTGGTGCCAATGGAAGCGAACGGGCCGGACAGCGGGTCCATGAAGCCGATGCGCACCGGTTCACTATCCTGAGCCCGCGCTTGAGCCGACACCGCGGCGGCAAGGAAAATCAGCAAGGCAGACAACAGGCGCGACACAATTCGCGCGGAGTATTTCGGATGCACTTTGGATTCACCTGGCATGGCGGCCGAAGCCGCGTGAATCACGACATTACCCTAGCGGGTAATTGGCTTGCAAGTGGGGGCGCAGATACTCTTTGTGGATTCTGTTAAATTGCACATGCCATCCTTGGCGCGGACGCAGTGAAGACTATCCAGAAGGAAACACCATGAACAAAATCAAGCACCAACTGTTGGCAGTATTTTCAGTCGCCAGCGTAATACTTGCCGTTCCTCAGGTTTTTGCCGAAGAAGAATGGCCCGCACAGCCGCCGGCCGAGGCGCCTGACCATTGGGGCCCAGTGTCAATCAACTTCGAAGAGATCGACTACCCCTGGCCGGTCCAATATCTGGAGTTCGATCGCTTTGGCGAGAAGATGCGCATGGCCTACATGGATATTCCGCCAACCGGTCAATCCAATGGCCAGACGGTTTTTTGGCAGCACGGCGGAAACTTCTACTCGGAAGCCTACTCGCCGTCTTTCAGGATATTGTCTGAAGCGGGATTTCGCGTCATCGCCGCGGATCGCATTGGTTTCGGAAAATCATCCAAGGCCCTGATTCCCTACAACTTCAGTTTTGTGGCGGCCAACATGCAGGCGCTGCTGGATGAGTTGGGTATAGACAAGGTGGCGGCAGTCGGTCACTCGATGGGCGGCATGGTGGTAAGTCGATTTTCAATGCAGTATCCGGATAGCGTCAGCCATGTCGTCATGGCGAACCAGATCGGTCTGGTCGATTCCCGCCAATCCCGGCCATGGAGCGACCCGACGGCCGGTGAGCCCGGCGTGCCCACTTACCAGTCCATTCTGCGTGGCCACCAGAACTACTACACCAATTATTGGCCGCCGCAGCAGTTGGAGTTCGTAAGGCGGTCCTATGGCCAGACTCTCTCCGGCGGCTATCCTCACTACGCCCGGGTGCGCCGATTGGTGTTCGACGCGATGTATAACGATCCGGTGGTTTATGACTGGCAACATATCAGCACCAAGGCGCTGGTTATCGGTGGCGAAGACGATCGGCTCATAGACGACTTCGTTGCCCGCGCCACGCATGTGCACAACGAGTTACAGAACTCCGCACTGCTGCTGTATCCCGATGTGGGCCACAATCCGCACATTGAGATTTCCGACCGTTTTCACGGCGACCTGATTCGATTTCTGGAATCCGATCCCGATGAGCCGGCCAGTGAATGGCGGTAGGCAGTGAGAAAACGTTACCGATAGTTGTTGGCCAGATTTACAGGATTACCGGAGCAGGCCCGTAAACTTGTTCTCCCGGCTGTCAGAGCCAGCGCCTTACTCGTCGGCAATAGTCCTCGTATTCTTCGCCGAAGACTTCGCGCATCATCTGCTCTTCGTCAAGGATGAATCGCGACTGGATGATCAAAACGAAAACCGGCGCCACCAGCAGGCCTGAAACCGAGCCGGTGATCAGAGCCGTACCCAGCAGCACGAACACCATGCCCAGATACATGGGATTGCGGCTGAATCGGAAAGAGCCGGAAGTGACCAGGGCGGTCGCATCCGAAAAGGGAACTATCCCGGTATCGGCCTTCCTGAACAGCCCGACGGCGGAAATCGCCGAGCCCAGGCCGAACAGAATGAGGATCACGCCGAGGCCGAGGCTCACCGAGCCGGAGAAACTCACCAGCGGCAGATTTCGGTCGAGCAGGAAAACGGCGACCAGGCCGAGCGCAAACCAGATCGGAGGAATGACGATGCGTTTCGGGCGGTGAGGCGCCTTGTCCATTGATGGTTCACCAGTTGTCTGTCTATCAGGTAAGACCCGCGCGCGGGAAAAATGTTACCCGGCGATCAAATACTACGCCATGCATCCTCGTCTTCGGGCAAAACCCACTCGCTTAAGCTGTCATCGATCCCCTTCAGGTATTCATCCTGCTGGGGCGGCTCATCTTGCTGTTTCGGTTCGTCGCGCTTTCCGAGCTCTTCCATCTCTTACCTTTTTACATGAGCAATAAGTATCCGTTCCAACGTTAAGTATTTCTTTCAAAACAACAGTTTGTCACTTTCTTCGTTTTCATTTCAGCTTCTTGCCGCCGTTGAGTTGAATATGATGGCATTAATTCGCCCAAGCCCAAAATTGTTCCCCAATTTTCTCAGAAAAAGACTTCCACTGTCATACCCACCTTCCGATCAATAAACGTCGAATTGCTCCGCGGTCCCCGAGGCGCTTGCCTTCGGGTGGCAACCACTGTCGCTACCTTTGTGATCGTGGACTGGACTAACAATGCTTGTAATCAATTGATTCATCGTTCTTTGAATTATTTGAATTCGCGAAATATTCGCCGGCCAGTTTGCCGGCGAACTTGACAGAAATTGTGGATTCGATATAGTCGCCCGCTATGGGCGCAACTACTGATCTTGAATTCAATACAGGAATTTCCAGGCTAACCAGAAGTCAGTACATGGTCTGGGGATTCCGTTCGGGTAATCGGGGCACCCATACCAGCCGCACAATCATGTTTGAGGAGTTGTCGCTACTCCTGGATGCAGTTGCCGGCAATGCAAGCCGGGAGGACTATGCGGTTGCTGTCATGGAGCATAACTGCTTGGGCAAACGGACAGCCGCGACCCGTAATCTCTCCCTACAACGCCTGACTGAACTATACGGCCTTGACGGACAGCTGATTTTGTTTCGAGTTCTGCGCGACCTATGGAGCAGGCACGAAGGTAGTCGCCCGCTTTTGGCAATGTTACTGGCTCTGGCTAGAGACCCCCTCCTGCGGGCCACCGCGACAGCAGTTATTCGGACGCCTTACGGTCATGAATTTGCCCGGCAGTCCATGAAAGATTCTCTCTCCGAAGCAGTCGGGGAGCGCCTTAACGACGCGACTCTCGACAAAGTTGTGCGTAACGCCTCTTCCTCGTGGACCCAATCCGGTCACTTTCGTGGAAGAGGGCGAAAGACCAGGTTGAGAGTGGATGCGACACCAGCTGCAACCACTTACGCATTGCTGCTTGGCTTCGCTGTATGCCGCCGTGGCCGACTGCTGTTCGAAACGCCTTGGACAGCGATTCTAGATACCGACCACGAAGATCTCGTCGATTTGGCTGTCAACGCCAAAAGACTTGGCCTGCTCGATCTCAAGCAGTCAGGATCAATAATCGATGTGACGTTTCCAGCACTGTTTACTGAAAAGGAGCGGGAGGTGATTCATGGGTCGTATCGACAGATTGGCTGAGCGCTACAAGAGCTATATAGCATTGCCGTGGCAGAAGGATCTCGCTGGTGCTCAGCGCGCCATCTTTATCGTCTACGACAAAGCCGACGAACGCCGCCTCCGGGTACGAAAAGGGTTGTTTGCATTGGCCACTGAGGAGGCAGAGCACACTTGGCACGAGTGTGACCTGACCAGAGTGTTCGCGTTGTGGATGGCGAATACCCAATACCGAGACAGCTACTTCGAGTCACCTGAGGATTTGGAACTCAAGCTTGAGGATGATTTTCTTGAGTACGTGGCTGGGTGTGTAAGAGAAGTGCTTACGGCCCCCGAAGCCGATGAAAATTCGGTGGTTGGCATTTACGGCATTGCTTCGCTTTTCGGATTCGTCCGCGCGTCTGAACTCATGAAAGAGATTGAGCGAGATATTAGAGGTCGTGTAGTAGTGTTCTTCCCGGGCGAGTACGAAAACAGTAACTACAGATTGCTGGATGCGCGGGATGGGTGGAACTACCTCGCAGTCCCGATCACTTTGCAAGAAGACCGAGGAGTGTACGAGGTATGAAAAACCGAGACATCTACCAAAGGGACCCCGCCAAGATCACTTTGTTGAACAACGGCGTCGCAGCCATGACCGACGCATTGACTGACGACGAACGACGCACATTACGCTTCGAACTGGAGCACTTCGTCTGCGAAGGGGAATACCGGCGTGGCCTTGTGCGCATTCTCGACTCCTACGTCAGCAATCAGGGTCAGCCCGAGCAACAGGCGGCCTGGGTAAGCGGTTTTTTCGGCAGCGGTAAATCACATCTGGCGAAGATGCTCCGATTTTTGTGGACCGACTACATCTTCCCGGATGATGGCGCGAGTGCCCGTGGTCTCGCGAGGCTACCCAACGATGTGCAGGACCTCTTGAGGGAGATAACGACTCTCGGCAAGCGTGCCCATGGACTTCACGCCGCTGCGGGTACGCTTGGCGCCGGCGCCGGCGACAGTGTTCGACTTGCTCTGCTCGGGATCGTTTTCAAATCTGCGGAGTTGCCCGAAAGCTACCCTCAGGCGCGCTTCTGCATCTGGCTCAGGAAGAACGATATCTACGACCATGTGCGCGCCTCTGTGGAGGCGGAAGGGCGCGACTTTCGCCGCGAGCTGAACGATATGTATGTCAGCCCACTCATCGCCAGAGCGTTACTTGCCGCCGACCCGAATTTTGCCGGTAGCGAAAAAGACGCCAGGGCCGCGCTCCGTGCGCAGTTTCCGAAACCCAAAGACATTACAACCGACGAATTTACTACCGCACTACAGGATACACTTGCACCCGACGGTGAAATACCCTGCGCGGTGATCATCCTGGACGAGGTGCAGCAATACATCGGTGGTGATACGAGCCGATCCTACGTGGTACAGGAAGTCGTGGAGGCTTGTAGCAAAAGATTCGGTGATCGGCTGCTGTTCCTGGGTACCGGACAAACGGCGCTCTCTGGCACTCCAGCACTGCAACGACTCCAGGGCCGATTCACAGTCAACGTTGAACTTTCCGACACGGATGTCGAGACAGTCACACGGCGAGTTGTATTGGCGAAACGTTCGGACCGTGTCAATGATGTAACAAAGACGCTTGATGGTTACGCCGGTGAACTTGATCGTCACCTGACCGGCACCAAGATCAGCCCTCGCAGCGAGGACAAGTCGGTCCTTGCCGAGGACTATCCGTTACTCCCCGTACGTCGCCGATTCTGGGAGCACGCCTTGCGCGCAGTCGACCGTGCTGGTACCGCCGGGCAGCTACGAACACAATTGCGCATCGTCTACGACGCGGTCCGCCACACGGCCGACGAACCTGTAGGTACAGTCGTGCCGGCTGATTTTCTATTCGAGGAGATTTCCGCCAATCTGCTCCAGTCCGGTGTGCTTTTACGCGAGGTAAACGAGACTATCGCCGCGCAGGACGACGGTACACCAGATGGAAATCTGAAGTCGCGGCTGTGTTCCCTGATTTTCCTCATCCGCAAACTGCCTCGTGAGGCCGGAGTAGACATCGGCGTTCGGGCCTCAACGGAAACCCTGGCAGATCTGTTGGTCAGAGATTTGGCGAAGGACGGCACCGCCCTGCGCAGTCAGCTACCGAAATTGCTGGATGATTTGGTCGCTGCTGGCACGTTGATGAAACTCGATGATGAGTACAGCCTGCAGACGCGGGAGAGTAGTGAGTGGGAAGCAGAGTTTCGCAATCGGCAGAACATGCTCGTTAATGATCCTTCGCGAATGAGCAGCAAGCGTACGCAGCTCCTGGGTTCTGCGATTCTGGATGCGATCGGCTCTGTGAGGCTTCTGCAAGGAAATTGCAGGGAACCAAGAAAGTTGGCATTGCATTTCGGCGCGGAATCGCCGCAAGACATGGGTCATGAAATACCAGTCTGGATCCGAGACGGCTGGGGCGCAGAAGAGAAGACCGCCGTCGCGGATGCACGTGCCGGCGGCTCCGATAGTCCGATCATCCACGTGTTCGTCCCTAAAACCCGTGCCGACGCACTTGCCAGGATCATTGCAGCCCAGAATGCAGCAAAAGACACGCTGGAATACAAGGGCGTGCCGTCAGGCCCCGAGGGGATCGAAGCCCGGCAAGGCATGGAAACTCGACTGACCGAATCGGGTAACAGTTTGCGGAGCCTGGTCGCCGAAGTCATTGATGGAGCTAAGGTATACCAGGGCGGCGGCAGCGAGCGATTGGAGGTCTCGTTGCTGAATAAGGTGAAGGAAGCCGCAAGCGCTTCTTTGGACCGCCTATTTTACGACTTCAAAGATGCCGACGATCACCGTTGGCCCAAAGTAATCGAGCGCGCCCGAAAAGGCGCGGAACATCCTCTGGAAGTATTGGAATACAGCGGCAAGACTGAAGACCACCCGGTCTGCTCAGCAGTGCTGGCTTTCATCGGTTCCGGGAAGAAAGGCAAGGACGTGCGCGCGCACTACTCCGCCCCTCCATACGGCTGGTCACGCGACGCAGTCGATGCCGCGCTTATCAGCTTATTCGGAATCGGGCATCTGCAGGCGAAAATCAACGGTGCGCCACTCAAGCCAGGTCAGCTCGATCAGGCGAAGGTGTCGAGCACTGACTTCCGGGTGGAGAGTGCGACCATAGATACCCGTCAACGCCTAAAGGTGCGCAAGCTGTTCCAGACCGCCGGGATTACATGCAAACCAAACGAAGAATCTGCTGCCGCAGGAGAATTTCTGGGTAAGCTCAGCGAGCAAGCTCTTGGCGCTGGCGGTGACGCACCTTTACCCGAGCGCCCTGACACCAGTCATCTGCAGGATCTCCAGTCACTCGCAGGCAACGAGCAACTGTCTGGCATCCTGAACCGGCACGATGAATTGCGGAGGAATACAAAAGACTGGGCCAAGGCGTGCGAATCTGCCGAAAAGCGTATGCTCGCATACAAACGACTGCTGTCTCTGGCCCTACATGCAGAAGAGCTGGATGCAGCAGCAGAAGCACTACCGCAGATCGAAGCGGTTGCTACCAACCGCAGCTTGCTCGACGCGGTGGACCCTGTTCCCGACCTCGCTAAGGCATTGGCCGATGCGTTGCGCGCCGCGCTTATGTCGGCGGAGAAGCATTACTCCGAAAACTATGACTTAGAGTTGGCGAGCCTGGATGCAGCCGAGAGCTGGCAGAAGATCGATCAATCGAATCGCGAACGAATACTCGAGGGGTTACATATCGCCAAGGTTTCTAAAGGTTCTACAGGTACGGAACAAGAGGTACTCGATTCCGTCGAACGGGTCTCACTCGACGCCTGGAGGACCCGTACAGCGGCATTGTCACAGCTCTTCGCGGATGCACGTATTCAAGCCGACAAACTGATTGAGCCAAAAATACATCACGTCAAGCTGGCTAGTACAACACTGCGAACTTCAGAAGATGTTAAAGCTTGGATTGCCAAGACTGAACAGGAGCTACTTGAGCAGCTCAATATTGGCCCTATTGTGGTGTCTTAGATATCGATATGAAGACACTTTCAACAGAGTATCGCAGGCAGCTTGAGCGTACGGTCGTGGAGGCTCGCGACATTGCCGAGATTGGTGCTCGTGCGTCACTCAAAGCGCTTGCCGTACAGCACCACGAGCCGTACGGTCATATGGGCTCGGAGGAACGCATTCTACGCCGACGGTTGCGTGCACATGCGCGCCAGCTTGGTGACCGTCCTGATGGGCATACAGGTGGCCACGGAATCGAAAATCTCGTGCATGAGTGCGCGTACGAACATTGGCACGGCATGTTGTTCGCTCGTTTCCTTGCCGAAAACGAACTGTTGATCGAGCCGGAGATGAGTGTGGCCATCACACTTGATGAATGCGAGGATCTGGCCAAGGAAGAAAGTGTCGGTAAATGGACGTTAGCGTCACGTTTTGCACATCGCATGCTGCCGCAGGTGTTTCGGCAAGATCATCCCGTATTTGAAGTGCAGATCGCGCGAGAACACCGTTTGAGCTTAGAACGACTTGTTGAGGATCTCCCGCTAGAGGTGTTCACGGTGTCGGACTCACTCGGTTGGGTATACCAGTTTTGGCAGACGAAAAAGAGGCGCGCAGTCAACCGCTCCGAGGTCAAAATCGGTGCCAATGAACTACCGGCAGTTACTCAGCTCTTCACAGATCCCTATATGGTGCAGTTTTTGCTTCACAACTCGCTAGGGGCATGGTGGGTCAGTCGCTTTCCGGGCAGAGAGTGTCCACTAGAACTGAACTACTTACGCTTGACCGAAAGTAATGTACCGTACACCGGTAACTTCGAAGGATGGGCTAACAATCTATTAGAATTCCGTCTGCTTGATCCCTGCTGTGGCTCGGGACACTTCTTAGTCGCGGCATTACTAATGCTGGTCCCCATGCGGATGGATCTCGAACGACTTAGTGCCACAGAGGCCATCGACAGGGTTTTGAGCGAAAACCTACATGGGCTGGAACTTGACCGGCGTTGCGTGGCCATAGCCGCATTTGCTCTTGCGCTAGAGGCATGGAGATACCCAGATGCTGGGAGATTCCGGCCTCTTCCAAAGTTCAATCTCGCTTGGTGTGGCCAACCTGTTGTCGGCAAGCGGGAACAGTGGTTAGCACTTGCAGAGGGAGACTCGCAAGTCAAGGCAGGGATGGCCGGACTCTACGATACGTTCCACGACGCTCCCACGTTGGGCAGCCTAATAGATCCAGAACGTTCTGTACCTAAGGACATGCTGACGGCTGGATTCGAAGAAGTCCAACCGTTGCTTGAAAAAGCATTATTGGAGCACGCTGGTGAGGAGGAGTGGGAAGAGACGGCTATTGCGGCGCGAGGACTTGCCGAGACAGCAAGGCTACTGTCATTGAAGTACGAACTGGTTATCACAAATGTGCCCTTCCTTTCGAGAAAAAGACAGGCGAATAGAATTCTGGATTTTGCCAATCAACGTTACCCCACAGCCAAGAGAGATTTAGCAACGATCTTCCTTGAGCGTTGTGTCGAACTCTGCAATAGGAAGAATGCTAGTGTTGTTCAACTCGTCATGCCGCAGAACTGGTTGTTTCTCTCGGGATACATGGCACAACGCAAGCGTTGTCTCAGAGAGAATAATTGGAGGCTTGTTGCAAAATTAGGGTCTGGAGCATTTGAGACTATTAGCGGTGAAGTGGTCAATGTAATTTTACTCACTCTGGGCAGTGAAAAGGCGAGGTCGGATTCAAAGATGTATGGCATTGATGTAAGCGGATGCCGCGGTCCCGAGCAAAAAGCGCGATCATTACGAACAGGGCAAGTCATAGAAAAGACTCAAAAGGAACAGTTAGTTAATCCTGACCACCGAATTTCGTTTGGCGAGACTGAGACAGGCGACTTTTTGAATAGGGTGGCGGAATGCTATCAAGGCATTGGGACCGGCGATATCCATCGATTTGTCAGGAAGATGTGGGAAGTCGTAACGACAGACGGCAAATGGGTTCCATTTCGGAGAACAAACAATACCGGCTCTAGTTATGGTGATGTATCAGAAGTTCTACTTTGGGAGTATGGCGCGGGATCGTTGAACTCATATGCGAATCAGACTAGAGACAAACTACACGACATGCATGAAAGTGGCAATCGTGCATGGGGTAAGTTGGGGGTAGCGATTAATAGAATGGGAGTCCTCCGGGCCGCGCCATACTACGGGGAGCACTTTGATAATAACGTCGCAGCGATTTTTCCCAAGACATCAGACGAGCTCGTGCCTGCAATATACGCTTTCTTGTCCTCGGATGTGTTTTTGGAATTTGTTAGAAATCTTGATTCATCAATCAAAGTGACTAATCAAACGTTGCTAAAGGTTCCGTTTGATGTCCAATGGTGGAAGAAAGTCGCATCTGAGACGTATCCAACTGGATTGCCTGCGCCATACTCGGATGATCCGACCCAGTGGGTCTTTCATGGCCATTGCTGCTCTTCCACCTCTCCGCTCCAAGTTGCCGTAGGTCGACTATTGGGATATCGGTGGACTGCTGAAAGCGGGCGGAAGATTAACTTTTCAGCCAAGTGTCGGTGGTGGATCGAAAGAGTGGCAATCCTCAATTCGTTTGCCGATCAAGATGGGATAGTTTGTCTTGCCCCTGTCCGTGCTGAACGCCCTGCTCACGAGAGGCTTCAGCAGTTACTTCAAGCCGCTTGGGGTGAAGAATGGCGGGATGACATTCTAGCGAGGCTGATCGCAGATACTAGAAGTGCAAATCTGGATGACTGGTTGCGCAATCACTTTTTTGAAGGACATTGTCAACTGTTCGATAACCGACCATTTGTCTGGCATATCTGGGATGGCCGCAAACGTGATGGTTTCCATGCCTTGGTCAACTATCACAAACTCACCGAGGGGGAAGGCAAGGGTCGCCGACTTCTTGAGTCACTCACTTACAGCTATCTTGGCGACTGGATAATCCGCCAACAGGATGGTGTGAAGCGTGGCGAGGGCGGTGCCGAAGATCGGCTTGCCGCAGCGGTCGAGTTGCAAAAGCGTCTCATCGCCATCCTCGAAGGGGAACCGCCGTTCGATCTCTTCGTCCGCTGGAAACCGATGGAGGACCAAGCCATCGGTTGGGAACCCGACATCAACGACGGCGTCCGGCTCAACATCCGTCCATTTATGGCTCAAGATATCCCCGGAGGCAAGAAAGGCGCCGGAATTTTACGTGATAGGCCAATAATCAGTTGGAAGAATGACCGCGGCAAAGAACCGGCTCGCGAGCAGAATCAGTACCCCTGGTTCTGGAAAAATGGCAAGTTCACTGGTGTACGGGTCAATGATGAACATTTGTTAAATTCCGAGAAGAAATCAGCTCGAGAGCGCGCGAGGGAAATTAAATGAACGAAAAACATTACACCTTTGCGCAGTTTTGGAAATGCGCGTTACAGGTCAACCCCCATGCATATAGCGCAAACTATCGTGGCTCGGACCACGGCATGGATGCGGGCACTTATGCCGAAGCGCTGCGGGATACATGCCTCAACGAGAAGATCCAAGTCCTGGGATTAGCAGATCACGGTAGCGTGGCTGATGCGGAGGCCATACGAAGGGTACTGGTCGACGCTGGCATTGTAGTCTTCCCGGGTTTTGAAGTGGCAACTACCGAGAAAATCCACTGGGTTTGTCTGTTTCCTGAGGATGCAAGCGAGCAACAACTCGAACGTTTTCTGGGTAGACTGGAACTAACCAATCCGAATGACGGGGTTAGGCCTTCCAGACTTGGTGGCCAACAACTCTTAAATTGTGTTGACGAACTGGGAGGGTTCTGCTTTGCGGCGCACTCCACCTCAAATAATGGTCTGTTAAAGGGAAGATTCAACAACATATGGGCAGATGCCAGATTACGGGCTGCACAAATTCCCGGAAAAATCGATGATTTGCCACAAGAATACAAGCAAATCGCGTTGAACAAGAATCTCGATTACAAGCGGGATCATCCTGTTGCCTTTATCAACGCCAAAGATGTCGCCAATCCCGATGATTTGCGGAATCCCAGTGCTTCGACCTTTATCAAGATGACACGTCCCTGTTTTACATCCTTTCTGATGGCTTTCAAGGATCCAGAATCTCGGGTCCGATTAAGTGATGATCTGCAGGAGCGCTTCTACAGCCAGATTGACAGCGTTTCAATCGAGGGCGGCTATTTCGATGGTCTTTCAGCAAAGGTGTCCGGCCATCTGAATGCCGTCATAGGTGGGCGCGGTACTGGCAAGTCAACGCTTCTGGAGTGCTTACGGTACGCGTTGGACGTTCCGCACAAGAGCGAGGATGCAATTAGGCAAGGCGATCAGATTGTAAAGGAGAACCTCGGTAAGGCGGGTGGTCGTGTCGTTCTGCGGTTGCGTTCGGCAGCGAACCACATGAATCACTATACAGTTGTCCGTCGCTTTGGCGAGCCGCCACGGGTAATTGATGAGCAAGGCAATGAGTCGCGACTCCATCCCGGCAGAGATCTGCTCCCCAGCATCGAGATTTACGGTCAAAATGAGATTTACGACTTGGCGCGGAGCCCTGACGCGCTCACGCGTGTGCTGGATCGGTTTCTTCCTGAGAGCGCGGAGCAACAGAGACGACTGGACTCGGCATTTCGAAAGCTTAGGGAAAGCAGTGAGAAACTTGCCAAAGCTCAGGAGCAAAAGGATGAGATCGAAAGGAACATTGCCCAGTTGCCAAAGCTTGAGGAGCAAGCGCGGCAGTTTAAAGAGCAGGGTCTAGAAGAGAAGCTGAAGCAGGTGCCATTGCTGGAGAAAGAGCGCCAACTTGGACCCAGGATTCTGGAAGAATTGAAACGCGCTCGCGCTGGTCAGCGGCAATTTCAGGAGTCACTGCCTGATCTCGCTTTTCTTAGCGACAAGGCGCTGGAAGGATTGCCGCACGCTGAATTGTTGCAACGCGTACGTCAGATCCTGAACAACCTCAATATCACTTTACGCCAGAAGGTTGGGGAAATCGATCAGGCAATAGGCGAAACAGAGACGTCGCTCACCGAGCTTGTTGACGAACTCTCCGAAGCGCTGGCGGCATCAGGGGCTCAGCTAGAGAGGGAGTTCGCAAAGTTGCCGGCTGTGGCAGGCAAGGATGGAAGAGAGGTCGGGCGCGCCTATCAGCGATTGCTGCGCGAGATTGAACAAGTTCGGCCGTCCCAGGCAAGACTAAAAACTGTGGATGCGCTTGTCGAAGAGTTGGAACAGGTGCGCCGAAACTTGTTGGGAGAAGTCTCGGACATACGAAGTGCCCGCACGGTTGCTAAGCAAAAGGCAGTGAAGCGCCTAAACAAGCGCCTTGCCGGCAAATTGCGGATAGTGATTGTGCCGGATGGTTTGCGCCAGCCGCTTCGCAGTTTCTTGCAAGGCCTGCCTGGCGTTGGAGAGCGAAAGACTGAATGGGTGGATGATGCACAGGAACTGACCGTCATGGGGCTGGTCGCGGCCATTCGCGAAGGAAAGGATGCATTATTGGACAAGGGATGGGGTCTGACGTCCGGCTTCGCCGAAACCTTGACTCAATTGCCGATGGCAAAGGTTTATGACCTGGAGGCGATCGACTTCGATGATCGGGTAGGATTGGAACTCAATGTCTCCCACACCAGCGAGATGTATCGGGCGCTGGATCGGCTGTCGACCGGGCAACAGTGTACTGCAATCCTGCACTTGTTACTCCTGGACAATCCCGACCCTCTGGTCATGGACCAGCCCGAAGACAACCTGGATAACGCCTTCATTGCCGAACGCATTGTACAAGAGCTGCGTGCTGCTAAAACTGAACGCCAATTCCTGTTTGCAACCCACAATGCCAATATTCCTGTTTTCGGTGACGCGGAGTGGATTGGCGTGTGCTCTTCTTCGGAAGACCGTGCTGAAATGCCGGTCGCGGCGCAAGGATCTATCGATATCCCGCTAATTCGAGATCGGGTGGCGAGCATCCTTGAAGGCGGTAAGGAGGCATTTATGCAACGCAAAGAGAAATACGGGTACGACTACTGATGACTAAATCCGAACTGCTCGAACTGATTGCGAATGACGAGAACTCTGGTGTGGAGTTCAAGCGCGACGACCTTCGCCCCGAGCAGTTGGCAAAGGAGGTCGTGGCTCTCGCTAACTTCCAAGGCGGTCGCATCCTGCTTGGAGTGGATGATGACGGCACCATTACCGGTGTACAGCGACCAGACCTTGAACACTGGATTATGGACACGGTGTTCGGCAGGTATGTTCATCCCATGATCATTCCCTTCTACGAAGAAGTGAAAATTGACGAGCAGCACCGGGTTGCTGTGATCACCGTTAGCCATGGTGTTACCAAACCGTATGTTGTCCGGAGCCAGGACCGCGAAGATATTTATATCCGAGTTGGCAGTACGTCCCGGTTGGCGACTCGCGAACAACAGGCGCGGCTGTACGCGCTTGGCGGTATGCTGCATTCCGAGTTGCTGCCGGTATCGGGCAGTGGTCTTGCGGACCTCAGCCTGGACCGATTGAAGGAGTATTTGTCTACGATTGTCGGCGACAAGACTCTCCCTGCTGGTGATGAGGAATGGCGAATTCGTTTGTGCGGACTCGGCTTCATGGTCGAACGCGAAGATGGCCCTGCAACTTGCACGATCGCCGGCCTTGTTCTTTTTGGTCATAAGCCGCGGCGATTACTTCATCAAGCAGGAGTTCGCTGGATGGCTTTCGAGGGAGAAGAAAAGAGCTATGAAGCGTTGGACGACAGGCTGATTGATGGACCTCTGGTTGCGCTGAGGAAAGAGTCTGTGGGTGGTGGCGGTGTCATTGCTGAAAACGGATTGATCGAGAATCTGGTCGATGCCATGCGGCCATTTGTCTCGGAAGGAGCAGCCGAGATTGATGCGTCAATGCGACGGGAGCGGCATTGGCTGTATCCAGTGCAGGCGCTACGCGAAGCACTTGTCAATGCCCTCGCCCATCGCGACTGGACGCGCTACGAAGAGATCGAAGTCGCGCGGTACGCGGATCGACTGGAGGTTTTGAGCCCAGGCGCACTGCAGAACTCAATGACGGTCGAGAAGATGGTTGCCGGCCAGCGATCTCCTCGCAATCCGCTGATTGTCGAGGTACTGCGCGACTACGGTTACGTGGACGCGAGGGGAATGGGAGTGCGTAACAAGATCATTCCTCTCCTGCGGGAGCACAATGAAACAGATCCGGTATTCGACGCGACGGAGGATCATCTAAGGCTCGTATTGCTCAGCGGTCGATCGAATGCAGAGACCCAGGACTGATATGCAATCGAGTCGTACTATCGAGCGAAGCGGGGGCGCTGTCATCGAAGCCCTTGTGGACTCTCTTGAAGCTGCGGCGAAATTCAACCCGAACGATGTTGTGCATCCATTCGCCGTATTGTGGTCGGATCACGATGCTCAGTGGCTGCCGATTATTCCTCAACTCCGGCGGCTACTGCCACAACTGTTCTCGTATGGGGAGTACCAACCTGATCAACGAACCGGGCCAGCGATTTGGCTTCGAAGCATCGTCGACGGCGAGCTACCCGGGATCGACCTGCCGCAAGAGGCCACACCGGTCATTTACCTGCCTGGGGTGAGTCGACAAGAACTACGAGCAGTCCAGGAATGCCCGGACCGTCTGAAGCCACTAGTGGAGTTACAGTATCGTGGAACTTGTTGGACCCAGAAAAACGGCAAGGACTGGACCGTCGAGGCATTCCTGGTCTCTGAAGAAGGCGGGCTCGGTCTGGACGTCGCGCGCGATGCAACGACTCGGCAGGCGATGCTCGGAGCCTTGACGGAATTGGTAACGACATCGGTTAATCGGCTGAAAGGTAAGCGCCTCGATGCGGAGGATTTCGACAAGCTTTTTTCAGACGATCCGGCCAAGGACTTGCTGGTGTGGCTCAATGAGCCTGCGGCTACAAAGTCTGAATGGAACAGTGGTCGCTGGAGCGCATTCAAGTCCCGTTGCAAGGCGGATTTCAATTTTGACCCGGAGAATGACGGCAATCTGGTCGGCACAGAAATGCTTGGCAGGCGGGAAGGCCCCTGGGCTGCGGTGTGGGAGCGATTCACTGAGTCGCCAGTGCTCTATCCGGGCGTGCCGGAAAAGCTAATCAAGGCGATGCCAAGCGATGATCTGTTCATCGATCCTTCCTCCTGGCCCCAGAACAACGAGAAAGAAGAGACGGCACTCCGTCAATCGCTACTGGAGGTAGAAAATTCCACTCCCGCCAAAGCCCGTGATCGGATTCTTGAGCTTGAACAGTTGCATGGGCCGAGGCGGCAATGGGTGTGGGCGAAACTCGGGCAAGCGCCGCTCGCCAATGCACTCGGTCACTTGGCCGAAGTTGCCGAACGTGCGGCGACCAAACTTGGCGGCGCATCGACAGCCGAAATGGCAATGCTATATGTTGATTCTGCCTGGAAGGTCGACTTTGCCGCGCTTTCTGCAATGGCAGCGGTGAAGTCGTTTGGGGATGCGCGGGCCATTGGCAAGGCACTGAAAGCTGTCTACAGGCCCTGGCTGGAGTCGGCGGCCGAGCATCTGCAGGATTTGGCCGAGAAAGAGCCATTTCCAGGGCACGAAGGGCAAGGTCTGGAAGAACTCCAGGTTGATGCAGGCGGCGTAGTGCTTTTTGCCGATGGTCTCCGGTTCGATGTCTCACAAAGACTCGTTGAACGTATGCAATTGAAAGGGTGGTCCGCATCTCTATCGACTCGATGGGCGGGACTTCCTACCGTAACCGCGACCGCTAAACCCGCAGTCTCACCGGTCACCAAGGACATCAAGGGCTTGTCACTCGGGGAGGATTTTCTTCCTGTTGTGGCAGATGGCGAAAAGTCGCTGACTACTGATCGATTCCGCAAACTATTGGCAACAGTCGGGTACCAGTACCTGACTGCCGACGAAGCCGGCGATTCCTCAGGCCGTGGCTGGACCGAGAATGGCGAACTGGACAAATTGGGACACTCCCTCCAGAGCAAGCTCGCTAGTCGAATCGAAGAACAGGTCGATTTGCTCGTTGAACGTATCGAGTTTTTGTTTGACTCTGGCTGGAGAGAAATCCGTGTCGTAACGGACCACGGTTGGCTGTGGCTCCCTGGTGGGTTGCCCAAAGTGGATCTACCCAAGTATCTAACTGAAAGCCGCTGGGCTCGATGCGCCGCGATCAAGGGCGAATCTAAAGTAGAAATTCCAACTGTTCGATGGCATTGGAATGCCCTTGAGAGAGTTGCGGTACCCCCAGGGATTGCGTGTTTCGGTGCGGGCAACGAATACGCACATGGCGGACTGAGCTTGCAGGAGAGTCTGATTCCGGTAATTCGGGTTACGGCTGGGGAAACTGCTGCGAATGCGGTTGCGAGGATTGGACAAGTCTCCTGGATCAGGTTTCGCTGTCGCGTTCAAGTCGACACTACTCAGCTTGGGTTGTCTGTGGATTTGCGCTTGAAGGTTAATGACCCGAGTTCAAGTGTCAGCGAAGTTCGACCGTTAGATTCCAAAGGTACATCCAGCCTGTTGGTCGTGGACGAAGAACTTGAGGGTACACCGGCTGTAGTCGTGGTGCTGGACTCCAACAACTACGTGATATCCAAACTACCAACCATCATTGGGGGCAACGATTGAGTATAGAACTTGACCATCTCGACCGCCTGGCGGCGACGGCATTCGAAGGCTACCTGGTTCGCAAGGACCTGGTACGCAAGTACAGTCGCCAGTATCCCGTCCCGACTTATGTGGTCGAGTTTCTGCTCGGGCGCTACTGCGCCAGCACAGACGATCAGGAAATCGAGGAAGGGCTCACAATCGTCGAGCGCCAACTGGCGGACCGTACGGTAAGAACGGGCGATGAGGAACTCTTCAAGGCGCGGGCCCGCGACCAGGGTTCAATCAAACTGATCGATATCGTTAGAGCGAAACTTGACGCGAAGACAGACTCATTCGTTGCGGAACTGCCGAGCCTCGCCATAAAGGATGTTCGTATCGACGATAACCTCGTCAATCAACATGAGCGTATGCTCACTGATGGGTTCTACGCCGAAGTAACGTTGAGCTACGATGCTGCCATCGCTCTGGAGAAGAACGGGCGTCCTTTCGCGATTGACAGTCTACGAGCCATTCAGCTTTCAAAGGCAGATGTACTGGATACACTCAAGCAGGGGCGCCGCGATTTTACAACTTTGGAGTGGAAATGCGTTTTGCTGCGCAGCGTTGGTCTTGAGCCAACCGCTCTGTCGGATCGTGGACAACTGGTCGCGCTCGTCAGGATGGTGCCGTTCGTGGAGCGCAACTACAACATGGTTGAACTGGGGCCACGTGGAACGGGCAAGAGCCACCTGTATCAGCAGATCTCTCCATACGCACACTTGATCTCTGGCGGCAAGGCCACAGTGGCGAAGATGTTCGTCAACAATGCCAATGGACAGCGTGGTTTGGTATGCCAATACGACGTTGTTTGTTTCGATGAAATCTCCGGTGTGTCGTTTGACCAGAAAGACGGAGTGAACATACTCAAGGGTTTTATGGAGTCGGGCGAATTCTCACGTGGCAAGGAAAGCATCCGTGCCGAGGGCGGCATCGTGATGGTTGGCAATCTTGATGTAGAAGTCGAGCACCAACAACGCGTCGGACACCTGTTGAGCCCATTACCTCCAGAGATGCGCGACGACACGGCATTCATGGACCGTATCCATGCATACGCACCTGGATGGGACTTTCCGAAACTCAATCCAAACGAACACTTCACAGATCACTTCGGCCTGGTCAGCGACTTCCTGTCTGAATGCTGGAGTCGATTGCGCACTGGAAGCCGCGTTCCCGTCCTGCAAGGGCGGGTGAATTACGGTGGGGCACTCAGCGGCCGCGACATTACGGCTGTCAACAAGACCGTAAGCGGTTTACTTAAATTGTTGTACCCGGATCCCGAGATGACTGTTCCAGATGAAGAACTGGAAGAAATGATTCGTGTCGCCCTCGAAGTCCGCCGGCGAGTAAAGGAACAACAGAAGCGGGTTTTCAAGAGTGAATTCCGCAATACACACTTCAGTTATGCAATGGGCGAAGATGGCGTCGAACAATTTGTATCCACACCGGAGCTACATAGTGACGAAGCGATCGAACAGGATCCACTTCCGCCGGGTCAGGTGTGGGGTATTAGTCCGGGAGGGGTAGAGACTGGCGCCAGTCTCTACCGCCTTGAAGTAACGGTTGGGAAGGGAAGCGGCGTCAAGATTCTCAATGCACCGGTGCCTGCCGCATTCCGGGAAAGCGTTAGATACGCGGAGCAGAATCTGTATACAAGAGCCAAGCAGCTTGTCGGTGACCGCGACCCGCGTTCCCACGAGTTTTCCTTGCAACTTCGTGCTATGGACAATGACCGTAGCGGAACCTCCCTCGGTCTACCGGCTCTCATGGCGCTCTGCAGTGGCTTGCTTGAGAAAAGTACCAAGGGTGGGCTGATCGTCGTTGGCGCGCTTAACCTCGGCGGTTCTGTGGAATCATTGGCAAATGCCGTCGGAATTGTCGAAGTCGCTGTAGAGAAAGGCGCGGACACCGTACTCATGCCAGTTTCGGCGCGAAAGCAGTTATTCGAGCTCTCGGACGATATGGCAACGCGAGTCAACATCCAGTTCTACTCGGATACGCCGGATGCGCTGCTCAAGGCGCTGATGGAATAGTCGTCGGTTTCGCACCTAATTTCACAGATGTGGAAGATTACGTTACGACAACCACAAACTAGTCTTCATCTTCATTGCCCGAAGAAGTAGGCGGTGGAGATTGAGGGGTAGTACCTTCCTGAAATGGACCGCCTTCCTCGCTCTCATCAGGGGGAGGAATTGGAGTAATTCCTTTCTCTAGCTTTTCGTAGCCGTGTTGGTCACCCATAACGTTCTCCTATATATTTTTAGATGCAAACATCAGAAAAAACACTATTCCAATAACGAATGAAATCCCAGACAGAGCATTTGCGAAATTTGTAACACAAGTTGCCCAACCGCCTACTCCATTCTCAAAATTCTTTTTGTCAGCTTGTTGTATCGCTTTGCGAAAAGACATTCGGCTAAAATAGAATGAAGCCACTACAGCTGTAATGCTAATGGCCCATGCTGTCCATGACCATACGAGTAAGTCAGCAGATACAGGATGTCTTTCCCCAATCAAATCTCTAACGAAAAACAACGAAATAGCAAGAGCGCCACCCGACAATGAAATGATCGATTTATCGTATGCGTTTTGCGAGTGATGCTCAGCTTGACCAAGACCTTTCCGATACTCCGCGTTCAAGTTGTTGTTCACCAGCTTTTCCCAAACTAGAAAGGATTTTGATTCTAGTAAACCTCGAACAAGCCTGCGGCCCCCATGCCGCCGCCGACGCACATGGTGCAAACCACGTAACGGGCGCCACGGCGCTTGCCTTCGATGAGGGCGTGGCCGACCAGGCGCGCGCCGCTCATGCCATAGGGATGGCCTACTGAAATCGCGCCGCCGTCGACGTTGAGCAATTCGTTGGGAATGCCGAGCCGGTCGCGGCAATAGACGACTTGCACAGCAAAG
The DNA here is from genome assembly GCA_963666325.1 of Pseudomonadales bacterium. Lineage (GTDB taxonomy): Bacteria > Pseudomonadota > Gammaproteobacteria > Pseudomonadales > Pseudohongiellaceae > UBA9145. Next base: position 1,545,560 of record OY762706.1, on the reverse strand, counting down.
GCTTCATTCAGCTCCCACAGGTCGATGTCGTCCATTTTCAGATTGAAGCGTTCCAGCAACTTCGGCACGGCGTAGATCGGGCCGATGCCCATTTCGTCCGGGTCGAGTCCGGCGGCGGCCATACCGCGATAGGCGCCGAGCGGAGTCAGGCCCTTGCGTTCGGCGACTTTTGCGTCCATCAGCACCGAGGCCGAGGCGCCGTCGGATAACTGGCTGGCATTGCCGGCGGTGATGACGCCGCCCTCGAATACCGTGCGCAGGCCGTTGAGGCCTTCGATTGTGGTCGTGGGGCGGTTGCCCTCGTCCTTGTCCAGAGTGACTTCGTGCTTGCTTTGCTTGCCGCTTTCCTTGTCGGTGTACAACATGGTGGAAGGCAGCGGCGCGATTTCGTCATCGAACCTGCCCGCCTGCTGGGCTGCGGCGGTGCGCTGCTGGCTCTGCAGGGCAAACTCGTCCTGCTGTTCGCGGCTGACGCCGTAACGCTTCGAAACCACCTCGGCGGTTTCCAGCATGGACATGTAAGCATGTTCCGAGCGGTCGATGACTTGCGGGTCCTGGGCCCGATAGCCGTTGCGATGCTCGTTCTGCACGAGGCTGATCGACTCGACTCCGCCGCCAACTACGATCGGCATGCCGTCGTTGACGATCTGCTTCGCGGCGGTAGCGATCGCCATCATGCCCGAAGCGCATTGCCGGTCGATGCTCATGCCGGCGACGGAGGAAGGCAGGCCGGCGGCCACTCCCGCCGTGCGGCCGATGTTTTGTCCGGTCGATCCCTGCTGCATGGCGCAGCCCATGATGACATCGTCCACCTCACCGGGTTCGATTCCCGCCCGTTCCACCGCTGCCGCGATTGCGTGGCCGGCCATGGACGGTGCGTCGGTGTCGTTGAATGCGCCCCGGTAGGCCTTGCCGATCGGGGTTCTGGCGGTGGATACGATTACTGCCTCGGTTGTCATGCTTTGCTCCGTCTGGATTGTGATTAAATGAAAATTGTTCGATTTGTGTCTGTCACGACTCGGCGATCAGGGCGCGAACATCGTCGATGGCGGCGCGGGCGAGTTCGGCCATTTCCGCATCGGTGCGGTCCTGGATCGGATGCGGCACGAAAACGCTTTTCGGCGCGATGCCGAGCGATCTGCCCTGGGCCGCCGCGGCATCCGTAAATTCGCAGGATGCGACGAACCCGGCCGGCAAGCCCCGGCTTTCGAGGTCGAGCATGTCATGCAAACTGCACGACGTGCAGGAGCCTCAGTCGGCTAATGCTTCTACCACCGCGTCGCATTCGGCGCCGATCTGCTGCAGCAGGGCGGCCGGCGCGACCCGGGTAAAGGTGGGCTTGCTATAGCGCTTGACCGTCGCTCCCTGTTCCTCGAGCAGGGACTCGACTTCGTCAAGGAATTCCTTGCCCCGCGGTTTGGAAATATCCAGCAGGCCGACGGTGGCGCCTGACAGGCTGGCCAGCCTCGGCCGTAATTGGCGCTCCACCGGCTGCAATTCAGCCGTGGGATCGAGCAATGTAGTTTGGGTCATGATTGCCTCTCTGTCTCCAGGGGGATGTCATTCTATTCTTTGGGAAACCATTTGGCTCCCTCTTTCGCCGGCGGCTACCCAGCCGCCGATTATCGCTGAAAACATGCCTGCCGTGCCGCCAAGGCTGACGATATGCAGTCCTCCCTTGCGAAACTTGGGCAACTGTTTGCCGCGCAGCGATTCCGGCGCGCCTTCGGCAACGCCATCGATTCCCCGCAGAATGGAGTCGGCGGGAACCCGCAATCGTTCGTCGAGCGCATCCCGCAAATCGGCTTTGGACCAGCCTGCTTCGCGAATCACGCGGCGGTGCTCCGGGCTGACAATAAGAATCGCATCGCACACGCCGAAGTACTTGTAATGCGCCACCGTGCGCAGACTCGCGGCGAAGCTGCCGGCAAGCGATTCCGGCGTGCGCGACTGCTGATCGACGATTCCCTGCAAGCCTTCGCCGGCGAACAGGCTGACGACCGAGTCATCCCGCGCAAAACCGCGGTCCATCGCCAGGCTGGGCCAGCCCGAATCGGACTCGTCTTCGGCGAAGCAATATGTGTATTTTCCAGGATTTCCCATAACGGCGCGGTCGATGCCGCCGGGTATGCCGCCGCCGACATTGCGGATGATCAATTGCAGCGCGCGGCCGATGGTGGCGTTGGCGCGATTGCCCTGGCCGAGGGCGTTGACCCCGGAATTCATGTTGATCCGAGTAGCCGCGGGCCCATTGACGATAACTACCGGCGAAGAAAAATAGGTGGTGCAAAGCAGGCCGTGCATGCAGAAAACATCGTCGAGGGCGGCTTCCACCGCAGCGATGACGAGCGGGAAGTATTCCGGCTTGCATCCTGCCATGACCGCATTGATCGCGAGTTTCTCGATCGTGCAGGGAACGCGGTTCGGAGGAACTTCGCCGATGACCTCACCGGCTTCTCGGTTCGTGCCGCCGAGCATGCGCATGACGCGTTCCGGCGTGGGCGGAACTACCGGAAGACCGTCGGTCCAGCCGCGCTCGAAGCAGGTCTCCATGTCGTCTTCGGCTTCCGCGAGGTCGACCTTGCGCGCGCCGAACCCGGCGTGTCGCGCCGCCAGTTTTTCCGGCATGCCCGGATCGAGCGTACGCGAACCGCAGCCGGGCCGGTGCGGCGCGAGTCCCTCGCCGAGGTCGGTAATGCCGGTAAATTCGCGCCATTCGGCCCGGTCCCAACCGAAAACTCGCTCACTGCCTTCTCCGTCGCCACGCAACAAGGTCGGAACAATTTCAATCCCGTGCCGCCAGGAGAATTCCAGTTCGCGGTCATCGACAGCGTCGAAGTTGTCCGGAAAAGCCGGGTCGTCCTGGACGTAGACAGAAAGGCCGCCGTCGAGCCGCTCCGCGAGCAGTGGAATCAGTGGTTCAATCAAGGTGCAGGTGGGGCAATTTTTCTTGACTATTAACACGTGGCGAGTATTCAAATTTACTTTTCTCCTCGGCGGAAACGCCGCCGCGACCGACAGGGCTTAAGCGTGGGATTCTCGCAAATCCGGCCGCAAGATACATCCGCGTTCTTACCCCCGGAAAGTTCCCGCTGAAAAGGCTTCCGGCTTGGCGGTGCGCGCCCGCCCGCTTGCGGGACCTGTGCCGTCGTTTCCAAACTCAATCGATCGGTGCGAACAGCGCCTCGATATCCGTTTCGGACAGCCCGAGGGGCCCGCCGCTGGCGCCCTCAAACAAGGCGTCGGCAAGAGCCTGCTTTCTCGCTTGCATGTTTTGAATGGCGGCTTCCACCGTTCCCTCCGCAATCAGTTTGTGTACAAACACCGGTTTGTCCTGGCCAATCCGATGGGCCCTGTCCATCGCCTGGCGTTCGACCGCGGGATTCCACCATGGGTCGTACAGCAGCACGGTGTCCGCGGCGGTCAGGTTGAGTCCGGTTCCTCCCGCTTTGAGGCTGATGAGAAAGATTGGCGTATCCGTTTGTTGAAACTTTTCGATCTGCCGGTCGCGATGCCGGGTGCGGCCGGTGAGCTTGGTATAGCCCCAATTTCTCTCGCAGACGTCCTGTTCGATCAGATTCAGCATCTCGACGAACTGCGAGAACACCAGCACTTTGCGACCCTCGGCGATGAGTTCCTCCAACAATTCGAGCAGTCGCGAACGCTTGGCGCTTTCCTTCACCTTGCGCGCGGCGCCGAGCTTTACCAGCGTCGGATCGCAGCAAACCTGGCGCATTTTCAGCAGCGCGTCGAGAATCGTGATGCGCGAACCGTCGAAGCCCTTGTTTCTGATCGCATCCGTCACGCGTCTGTCCATCGCCACTCGCAACGTTTCGTACAATCCGCGCTGGTCGCCCGCGAGCGGAACAAATTCATTGATTTCGGTCTTTGGCGGCAAGTCGGTGGCGACCTCCTCCTTCGTGCGCCGCAACAGGAAAGGTTGCACGCGGGTCGACAGCAGGCGCTGTTTATCCCGATCGCCGTGTTTTTCGATGGGGGTGCGGAAAGACTTGCCGAATTGGGCGCGGTTGCCGAGCAGACCGGGAACCAGCCAATCGTACAGCGCCCACAACTCGGCCAGATTGTTTTCCATCGGCGTCCCCGTCAGTGCGACCCGCTGGCGCGCCTTGATTTCCCGGATGCGTTTGGAAATCGCCGCGGCGGGATTTTTGATCGCCTGGGCCTCATCCAGAATGGCAAGCTCCCACTTTCCGGCGAACAACGCTTCGTGGTCTCGGCGCACCAGCGGATATGTAGTCAAGACCAGGTGGTGGTCCGCGATGGCGTTGAAACGTTGTCTGCGGTCGGGGCCGTGGAGGATCAGCAATTTGAGCTGCGGCGCGAAGCGGGCGGCCTCGCGCCGCCAGTTGCCGACCAGGCTCGTGGGCACGACCAGCAAACTGGGGCGGTCGCATTCGCGCTCCAGGTGGCGCTCCGCCAGCAGCGCAAGCGCCTGGACGGTTTTTCCCAGCCCCATGTCGTCGGCCAGCGCGCCGCCGAACCCGGTGTCGGCCAATGCGCTGAGCCAGCCATAGCCCACTTTTTGGTACGGGCGCAATTCCGCCTTTAGCGTTCCGGGCGGTTCGACTTCGGGCGCCAGCGTCAACAAGCGCAGTTGTTTGCCCAGTTCCAGCAGTTCGGCGCCCCCTTTCCAGGGTACGCCGCAATCTTCGAGCGCCTCCGCCAGAACCGCCGCGCGTCCCGCTTCGGCACGATGAAATTCGGACAGTCCATGAGTTTCCAAAAATGCTTGGACGATGGGAAGTAACCGCTCTCCTTCAATGACGACGAGCTTGCCGTCGGCCAATCGCGGATAGAAATTCATTTTCCGGACGTGGTCCGCGAGATCGAATTCTCCGGCCGGCGCGCCGTCTTCGCCGATCGGAAGACGCTCGATCAAATCCAGAATCGTCGGCAACAGGTCGAATTCCCCCCCGTCCACGATGACGTTGAGCGAAAAGGAAAACCAGTCGATGCCGGAGTCTGAAACGCGCGCTTCGAATTTCACCGGACCATCGTGGAAACGAAACGGCCAGCTATCCTCGATGTGTATCCGCCAGCCATGGTTGCGCAATAGCGGCAACGCGTGAAGCGAGAATTTCAATCCGGCGCCGAGCGCTTCTTCCGGATCGGCATATAGATGTTCTTTTCCGGAAAACAAGTAGTCGCCGGGTTTCACGTCCTCGCCTTCGAGCACGCCATCCGTTTGCAGGCTATGGATTTTCCAGGCGCCATGGTTTTCGATTTGCGCGAGTTGACTCAGCGCCCGCGCCTCCGTGTCCGGGCAGCGGCGGAAGATCAGCAGTTCTTCGCCTTTCCGCAATATCGGGTCGTCGCGTTGGGCAACAGCGACTTCGCAGTCTTCGTAATGGAATAGCGGTCTGGCGATCGGCAGCAGCAATTCCCGTTCCTTCCGCCAACTCTCGAATCCGGACCACGACGGCTTGCGGAACCTGCGACTGGCAAGCAGCAGGCCCGGAACCGGCGTTACATTTCTTTCGCGCATGCGGACGCCGATCGGAGGCGGCAAGGTCGGGCCTTGCGCGGCCAGACGTTCGGATACGCTCGGAACGGCTCGAGGCGGAATTTCCGGCGCGTTCGCGGCGCGGGCGGCGACCTGGGGCGCGAGTCCGGTTTCCACCGGCCCGCAGGCGCCGGTTTCCCGGTCGATGTAGAGCGGAGGAGGGAATGGCAGAATTTCCATTGGTGCGCCGTTTTCTCCAACAAGGGTGAGACGCTGACTGGCATTTTCCCGCAAGCGCCATTCGAATCGGCCCTTGCGGGGAGCATCCCAGCGAAGCTGGGGCCCGTCGAGCTTTCGACCCCGCGCCCGGCCTGTGGCGATGACCTCGCGCATCAGGTCGAAAAGATCTTCTCCCTCGGGCCAGTCATAGCGAAGCGGCAAGGGCCTGACGCGCAAGGCGGACAGTTTCCGCAAGATGCCCAAATCATCGAGCGTCAGGAACTTCGGGGGATTCGACGGATTCGTCACATCTAGATAGGTCTGCGGATTTGCGCCGATGCCGCCGCTTTTCAGCATCCGCACCTTCATCGGTTCGACCAGTGCGCCTTCATTCGAATCGGCGCGAAAGACGTAAAGGAGTTTCTCAACCGGAGATTTAGTCTCGACCCGCCGCCGCGGCGCGGTCGCTTCCGCAAGTTGGTTCAACCAGGCGCCCACTCTGTCCAGGGGCAAAGGGAACTCCGCGCCAGCGCGACCATGCCTCGGCGCCGCTTCGGCCGGAGAGCGTTCCAGAGCGGCAAGCATCACCGCTGTCACGTGTTTGCAGTTGAGGCCGACCGGACAGGAACAATTGCCGTTGATATCGATCAGCGAGCCGTCATCGCCCAACTCCAGCTTGATGTGCTGGGCGTATTTCCAGTTTTTCGATCCCGTTACGACGCCGGAATATTCGTTGGGACTGATTTCTCGGACGGTTTCAACCTTGCCAAGCTCGAAATAGCTGGCCCCACGCGAGAAATCCGGCTCCCCAATGAGTATCCGCAGATCTTCTTCGTTCATTCGCCGAGTGCTTGCCTTGCGGGAGCATTGCGCCGCTGCGTTGCGTTGCGGAAGTCGCGCTTCTCACCCGTGTTCGCGCAAAATGCGGTCAATGTTCCCTCTGTATCGGAAGCCGTTCGACGGCGTTTGAATTCCAGGCACGCGATTGTCGCAAAACTGGCTGGAATATTCACGGCCAAAGATTCACGGACAAAACTTGACGGATCGGGCAGTTCGGAGCATGCTTTGAAGCATGTTGATGCAGTCTGCTGCAGAGGCGGCGGGCCGGTGAAAAAGAGGTGTTCCATGGCCGCCAACTATCGCGTAACCGTCAATCTGGAAGAAGCAGAATACAAGGAACTGTCCGCGATTTCACAAAAGCACCGGGTATCGCTGGCCTGGCTTGGACGCAAGGCGATGGTCGAGTTTCTGGAGCGCTTCGAACAGGACGAATTGCAACTCCCGCTTATTCTGGCCCCGGAGAGGCCGGAGACGGCTGGGCAAGGTTGATTTACCTCAAACTGACTGGGACACAATGCGGAAAACATCGCCAAAATCATTGATAGAGTCGGGTTATCTGCAAGCCCGCCAGTTGGTGTCTGCGACAAAACCGGACGACCGGTTGAGTATCGCGCGGGCGATGGTTCTTGCCGCCGTTTCGGCATACTGGCGCGAAGTCGACCCCGGTTCGCGCTGGAATTGGAAGCTGCCTGACCCGCCGGCCGACGTAGAACTTCCATCATTGTCGATGGAGGCCGAGTTACTGGCGTCGAGCATTGGGGCTGCCGCGGCAAAGCTGGACCAAATGCAGGCGGGTTACGCCTTGGGCGTTCTCTACACGGCAATGATGCCGAATACATTGAGAGCGAAAGCGGGCGCCTACTACACGCCTCCGGCGCTTTGCGAAAGACTGTTGGATATGGCGGCCGAGTCCGGAATCGACTGGCAAACGGCGCGAGTTCTCGATCCGGCATGCGGGGGCGGCGCATTTCTCTCGCCGGTTGCGCGGCGCATGGCCGACATTCTCAAAGACCGTGACGCGAATGAGGCGTTGCAAAGTATCGAGCAAAGACTGCGCGGATTCGAATTGGATCCGTTTTCGGCCTGGATGTCGCAAGTACTCCTTGAAGTGACCCTGGCCGACCTTTGCCACAAGGCCGGGAAACGGCTGAAGCAAGTCGTTCGTGTATGCGACAGTCTCGAGCAGAATCCGGAAGGGAAGGGGTTTGATCTCGTAGTTGGCAATCCTCCGTATGGACGCATCGGCCTGCTTCCTGATCTGCGAAAAAAGTTTAAGCGCAGTCTGTTCGGACATGCGAATCTTTACGGGGTCTTCACCGATCAGGCTTTACGCCTCGCTAAAGAGGATGGGGTCATTGCCTATGTGACTCCGACAAGTTTTCTGGCGGGTGAATATTTCAAGGCATTGCGTGGCCTGCTTGGCCGGGAAGCTCCGCCGGCAAAAATTGAATTCATCAATGAGCGAAAAGGCGTTTTTAACGGCGTTCTTCAAGAAACCCTGTTGGCTACATATAAACGAGGCGAATCTTCACGCGACGGGGCAGTCAGTTTCATTTCCCAACGTCGGGATGGGAGTATCGATCGGACAAGCGCCGGCTCATTCAGATTGCCCAAGGACCCCATGCAGCCGTGGCTGATGCCGCGAACGCCAACTCAGCGCGGGTTGGTGAGTAAGGTTGGCAAGTTGTCCTGTCGTCTGGCCGATTATGGTTACAAAGTGAGTACCGGCCCGCTGGTTTGGAATCGTCACAAGCCGGGCCTTAAGGACAAGCCCGCAAAGGGACGCTATCCACTGGTTTGGGCTGAGTCGGTTCGACCTGACGGCGAATTTTCGTTCCGGGCCGAAAAGCGCAATCACAAACCCTGGTTTGAGCCGAAGGACGATGAACGCTGGGTCGTGACCGAGTTCCCCTGCATATTGCTGCAACGGACCACGGCAAAGGAACAAAGCCGCCGATTGATTGCCGCGGAGTTGCCCGCTGAGTTCATCGAGGAACATGGCGCAGTCGTGATCGAGAACCACCTGAACATGATCAAGCCGCTGAACGGCAAACCAAAAGTGGCGCCAGCGACTTTGGCCGCGCTCCTTAACAGCGAATTGGTCGATCAGGTTTTCAGGTGCATAAATGGCAGCGTAGCGGTTTCTGCCTATGAATTGAGCGCTCTGCCCTTGCCGCCGCCCGAGGACACAAAAGAGCTGGAGAAATTAGTCGACAAGCAGGTAAAGCGCGAACGGCTGGAAAGCGCGGTGGAGCGCCTATACCGCAATAGGGCCAAGTAATGAGTCTACCCCCGCTGCTGCGTGTTGCCGAAATTCATCGAAGGCTTCAAGAAATCTTTCCCGAGGGTACAACCAATCGGAATTTCGTAACCCGAGAGATGGCGGCGCGGACCATCTTCGTAATGCTTTACATCGGTGCGGTAGATTATCTGGAAATCTGGTTAAGACCGGATCAGGTCACCAGAATGTCCGACAAGCAAGCTGCATTGCAGGACAATCTCAGCAGGGACGATTGGCGTGAGGAGTCTATGCGCTCCAGGAAAGACGACATTTCGGGTCGCTGGTATGCGGCGAACACACGCGAACCGATTCGTGATGAGACGCTTCGCGATGGGCTCGTACGAACCGGAGCTGTAATCGAGCGAACCGGGCTGCCGACAACATCCCCGCTTCCGCGATACGCGCTGTCCGAAGATTTCTCAGATTTGTTCAAGCCGAAGCTGTCGGAAACAGACCTTGCGGCGGCAATAGAATGGTGGCAGGGAGCATACTTGTCCCCTGGGGCATTGGCGCGCGTAGCGATCATGCGAAGAGGAGCCGTCGCCGTTGAAGGAAAAGTACTGGTCACTTTCCCCAACAAGGAAACGCGCCAAATGGAACCGGGCCATATCCTGAAGTTGCATCAGGGTGTCGATTCGGTACAACTACGGATTTCAGATTTGAATTGTAAAGAGCTTGGGATTCCATCTAATAAATGAAGCCCAGAGTGCAAATGCCGACCAGGATATTGATTATCATGAACACCGACGAAGTGCGCGAAACCACTTTCCATAATTGCGGACCCTTGTATGCCGCCCGGATCGCCACAATGAGCAAGACGGTGTAGCCCAGTTGGGCGAATACGCCGGCGAAATAAAACAGCCATTGGTCCCGGTCCACGGCGCGGCTGCCGAATGCGAAGAACAGTCCCGCGCCGAGAAAATACAAGGCCCAATAGGTGATCGCGAGGCCATATTCCCCGGCCAGCAGCCGGGTGACGAAAGATCTTTCCTCTATGCTTGCCTGTGCCAGAATCAGGCTCCGCTTCAGGATGCGCCCGGCTTGCCGCTGCCCATCAGGCCGCGCAAGGCATTGGGAATATCCGCCGGGAAGACGAGGAACTTGGCATTTTCCGAATCGGAAAGCTGCTGCAGCGAATTGATGTACCGCTCGCCCAACAGGTACACCACCGGCATTTCCTTATCGCCGATCGCCTCGGTTACCAGCGTGATCGCTCTCTTGCTCGCTTCCGCCAGGATCACTTGGGCTTCCGCCTCGCGCTTGGATGCTTCGAGTTCGCCCTCGGCCTGAAGGATCGCCGCCTGTTTATCGCCGTCGGCCCGGGTAACCGTCGCGCGTCGCGCGCGCTCAGCCGCGGCCTGCTCTTCCATCGCATGCTGCATGGTCGGGGAGGGGTTGATGTCCTGGATTTCGACAGTCTTCAGCGTAATGCCCCAATCGGAGATGTCGTCGGAAATCGCCGCCTTCAACTTGGCCTTGATGTGATCCCGCGAGGACAGCGCGTCGTCCAGGCTCATTTCGCCGACGATCGAACGCAGCGAGGTCTGCACCAGGGTCTGGATGGCAATCTCGTAATTCTCGACGCCATATACGGCTTTTTCGGGATTGACGATATTGATGTAGGCAACCGCGTTGGTTATCAGCACCGCGTTGTCCTTGGTGATGACTTCCTGGGAGGGAATGTCGAGCACGATGTCCTTGGTGGTGACGCGGAACGCGACGGCGTCGATATAGGGAATGATGAAGTTCAGGCCCGGCATGAGTGAGCTGTGATACTTGCCGAGCCGCTGCACGACCCATTTGTAGCCCTGGGGCACCTGCCGCACGCCCTGGGCCAGCGTTACCAGCAGGAATAAGAGTACGGCTACGGAAAGAATCAGACCCGGCGAAATTTCCATGTGTAAAATCTCCTCAAATTTTTCGAACGTTACATTTTTCTAACAATCAAGGCGTTTCCCGACAGATCCACGACATGGGCGCGGTCGCCCATGGTGAGCGGATCCTCGGACAATATCTGCCATTCGTCCGATCCCAGCACCGGCGCCGGAAAGCGGATCGTGCCGCGACCTTCCTCCGTCGGCGGTTTCAGAATCTGACCTACCTGCCCGATCAGGGCCTCGCGGGAAAGCCCCGCCTTGGTCCTGTCCCGTGCCAGCGGTTTGACGTACCTGAACCAGCCCAGCGCCATCAATCCGGACAACAGCGCCCAGATCGTGACCTGGGCAGCCATGGCAAGTTCCGGCACGAGCAGCAGAACGAAGCCGACCAGCACCGCCGACAGACCGAACCAGAATACGAAAAAGCTACCGATGAAAACTTCGGCGATCATCAGCGCGAAGCCGGCTGCGATCCAAAGCCAGTAGGGCATACCAATGCTCCTTTCAGACAGGTGGCATTATCGGGCGAATGCACCGGCGCGACAAGACCGCGCCGGCTATTCGGTCAAAACGTGTTCAACGCCAGTTTCCGCGCTTCCTGCTCTGCGCCATGCGCGTGATTGACGATCATGTCCGGGGTCACCGGAACGCGATTGAACAGGTGTCCGCCAAGCGCATCGGATATGGCGCTGGCCACAGCGGCGACCGCGGCGCCCTGGGATGGTTCGCCTACGCCTCTGGCGCCGGCCGGATTGTCCGGATCCGGGATGTCGACGGCGGTGTTGTGCATCACTGAAGGCACGTCCAGTATCGTCGGCAACTTGGCCTGGTAAAAGCCGACTCCCGCCGGCAGCGCATTTTGCGGGTCGTAAACGTGGCGTTCGCTGGCGGCCATGCCGAATCCCCACACGGCGCCGCCGTTGATCTGCTGGGACAGTCCCTTGGGATGCACGATCGTGCCGCAGTCGGCAACGCCCACGAAGTCGAGGATGTCGACTTTGCCGGTTTCAGTATCTACGTCGATTTCCGCCATGCCCACGCATAGCCCGGGAGCGATGCCGCGTTTCGGCAGATTGTCTTTTGCCACACCGACAAGGCCGCTGCCGGCCACGCCCTGGACAGCGCGCCGGGTGATCGGATGGATATCGTCCGGATACTCCTCGCCGCTGTACTTGCCGCCGACCTCGATCGCCAGCGCCGCCGCTTCGCCGTAAGTCAATCCCTGGTCGGCGTTATCCGCGCGGAACACTCTCGCGCCGTCGATTTCGTAATCTCCGGCTTCGCCGCCGAATTGCATGGCGGCGATTTCCTTCAATTTGGCCACGGCGTCTTCCGCGGCGACCCAATTCGCCCGGGTATGCGTGAACATCGTGTTGCTGCCGCCCTGTACTGAACTGTTCGGCAGATGCAAATCGGTATTGCCGCAGACGACCTCGCAGTTCTCCCAGGGAACCTGCAACACTTCCGCTGCCGCACGCGTCGTGGCTGCGTAGGAATAAGTGCCCAGGTTGCCGACGCCGCTATGCAGGTAGACCGTGCCATCGGTAGCGATGCGGACCAGGCCGTCATAGCCGTTGCTGCCGGCGGAATGATAGCCGAGTCCGACGCCGAGTCCGCGCACCTTGCTGCCGTTGCGCTGTCCCGAGCGTGCCTGGCGGCCCTCCCAGTCGAACATTTCCGAGGCCATGTCCAGCGCCTCGCCGAGAAAGGCGCTCGTGACCGGCCCGCGATTCTCGTACACGGGCGAGTCGCTATGGGGCGCATTGATCCGGCGCAGAGCGACGCGGTCCATGTCCAGTTCGCGCGCCGCCTTGTCCATGATCGGCGCGATGGTGGCCGACATTTCGTTCTGGCCGGGGCCGCGTTGCGCACCGCGCGGTGCGGTATTGGTGAACACCGGAATATTGCGCAGGCGCATGGCGGTGGGCGTATAGACAACGGACAGATGCTGGGCCGAAGCCGAAGCGCTGTTGCGGCCGGTCGGGCCGCCGTCGCTGACGATAATCACATCCATGGCGGCGACGGTGCCGTCGGCGCGCACGCCGGCCTTGACCCAACCTTGCATGCCGGGCCGGCCGACGCCGATATAGAACTCTTCCTCGCGGGTGATACGCAATTGCACTGGGCGATTCAGCATGCGGGCGAAATGGCCGCAGACGCCCATGACGGGATAGGCCCGGGCCTTGGAGCCGAATCCGCCGCCGGAATTTTCGGCGATGAGGCAGAGGTTTTCGGGTTCGATTCCCAGCATTTCCGCCAGGCCTTCATTGACCGCGCTCTGGCTTTGCAGCGAACCGTGGAAATAGCATTTGCCGTTTTCCCAATACGCCATGCTGCTGCGTGGTTCCAGGCAGTGATGCGGCGTGCCGGCGGTAACGAACGATTCCTCGACGATGACCGCGCTTTCGGCGAACCCGGCCTCCAACTCGCCATAAGTCCAGCCGTCGGCAAACTCAACATCTCGGGGCTCCTCGCCGCGACGGAACTTTTCCACCTCGGAGGCGGGCCACTTGATGCGGGAAATGCCGCCTCGGATTGTCGCGTTCTCGTCCGCCAGCGGCTCTGCCTGCCGCAGCACATTGCCGTCCGGATAGGCGTCCGGGCCGCCTTCGGCGAGGGAATCAAGCGGGTCGGTTACAAATGTACGACGCTCGAAATCCACCCGGATTCTGCCCAGCGCCTCTTCCGCGATGGCGTCGGTCGTTGCCGCTACTGCAAGGATTGGCTGGCCGATGTAGGTAACGTCATCGGAGGCGAGCATGGGGTTGTCCGGCGCGCTGGATGGAGGCAGATCGGCGGCGGTAATGATGCCGAGAACGCCGTCCATGCGCAGGGCATCGCCGGCGTCGATATTTACTACCCGGCCGCTGGGCATGGGGCTGGTATAAAGCCTAGCGTACACCAGGCCTTCTGGCTGGAAGTCCTCAACGTACCTTGCCGCGCCGGTCACCTTGCCTTCGACATCGGGAGGAGTGAAATCCTGACCAATATGCTTGAAAGTCATGACAACAACTCCGCGGCGCGCATGACGCCGTTCAGATAGTGATCATAAGCGCCGCAACGGCACAGATTTCCGGCCAGCGCCTGTCTCGCCTGCTCCCGTGTCGGCGAGGGATTGGCCCGCAACAGGCCTTCCGCCGACATCACTTGCCCCGGCGTGCAGAAACCGCACTGGGGCGCGAGTTCTTCGATGAAACCCTGTTGCACCGCGCTGAGGCTGCCGTCCGGCATGCGCAAGCCTTCCACCGTGGTGATGGCGCGCTGCTTGACGGTGTGCGTCAGCAATGAACAACTGTAGTGGGGGACATCGTCCAGCAACACCGTGCAAGCGCCGCATTCGCCGCGATTGCAGGCGACTTTTGTCCCGGTAAGACCGAGCCTGGTGCGCAAGGTGAAGGCAAGCGTCTCGGACGGCCCTGCCTCCACCGGTCTCGGTCTGCCGTTGATATTGAGGGTCAGCAGCCGGTCCATGACCGCACCGGGTCGCGATTGCTGGGCGCCCGCGATGTAAGCGCCCGAGGCCGCCGCGGCGCCCGAGAAAATGACCCCCTTGATGAATCGTCTTCGGGAAAGTCGGATGTCCACCGTCAGTTTCCTCCGAGGGATCGGCCGCGCGCCGGTCTAGCCCTCGGAGTCAGTGGCTTCGGCCTGGCGTCTCGGCGTGGTTGGGAAGTACATAAGCTACCCTTCACCGATAGCAAAAGCAATCTTCCCTTGTTGTTAGCCCAAAGCAGTAATGTCCCCTTTGCGCAAAGTTAAAGTGGGGCTACCGGCTGCGCGGCGCGGCGGTGACGGTGTGCAAGAGCTATGACGGCGCGGTGACCGTGCTGCGCGACGGGCGCGAACTGCCGGTCAGGTTGCTTGCCGAGGGCGGGACTCCCACCCCGGTCGAGGACGGGAAGAGCGTTCGGTCGCGGGTGGACAAGGCCAAGGCGCGGCAACAATCCCGGCCAGCCTGGAAGCCGAAGCCGGACCACCCTTGGCGGGGTTCGTTCAAGACCGATGCGAAGGCGGTCGCTGGATAGCGGCGGCGCGGCCTTGCGCTCCGGTCGCTACGCTCCCTGCGCGCAAGGCCGGAGGGGACATTTGAACTTTGGAGAAAAGGGGACATCTCTACTTTGCTTTGACACGCGAGTTGGCGGTATTATCAATTTTGCTTGGAACAAGGCAGACTAAAACAAGCCAAAAGAGGCCGGAATTTTGAGCGAACCCGATCTGAGCATCCGCGTAGCGAACGACCTCAAGGAACTGACGGTTATTGCCGAGCGTGTCGATGAGTTCTGCGGCCGGCACGAAATCCCCCCGGCCATTGCCTATCAAGTCAATCTTTCGCTCGATGAATTGCTGACCAACACCATCAGCTATGGTTTCGCGGACGGCGCTCAACATGAAATCCGGATTGATCTGAGTATCGACGGCGCCAGACTGGTTGTCCGCATCGAAGACGATGCCAGACAATTCGATCTCACCGAAACGGACCCGACAAAAGCGGACACGGATTCCGCCCTTGAAGAACGGACACCGGGTGGCCTCGGGATTTTTCTGGTCCACCAGATGATGGATTCGGTCAGCTATCGCCGCGAAAACAACAAGAACGTGGTGGTGCTGGGCAAGAAAGTCGATTCTTCCGACTGAAACCCGAATCCTGCCGCCGAGACGATGTCTGGCGGCAGGCTGTTCCAACCCCGAAACGAATCTACTCGGAGCCGATGGTGGTCAGAGCCTGGTTTCTGTCCGGCTGGATATTGATGATCTTGTCGAAGCCGCTGACTTCAAACACTTCGCGGATGGATTTTGACAGGGAACAGAGCATAAATTTCGCATTTCGGTTCTGCAACAGTTTGGCGGTCATCAGAATCGCCCGCAATCCCGCTGAACTGATATAGGTGAGGCCTTCCATATCCAGCACGACAGCCCGATCTCCTTCCTCGATGGCTCCTTTCACGGACTCCTCGAACTGCATCACGTTCGAGCCATCGATCCGTCCCGTTACCAAGGCCGAGACGACACCGTTCTGCCTTTCTACACTAACCTCTATCATTACTTTTGCTCCAATTCAGGCTTGCCGAAACCGGCCGGACGAATCATCCGCTAAAGGTCCGGATCCTGCAATACCACGAACTCCGGATATGCTTCAATCCCCAACTCCGCCACATCCTGTCCGTGGCGTTCGACGTCTAGCGTAACTCTAACGCCCATCAACTGTCTAATCGCGTACCAGGTAAGCATTGACGCGGAAAACACGAAGGCGCCAATGGCCAGGATCCCGATAATCTGGACCAGCAGATTTCCCCCGGCCGCGATGCAAACCGCAAGAGTACCCCATATCCCGGCGACAAGGTGAGCTGAAATCGCTCCAACCACATCGTCGACCCGAATCTGTTCAAGAATCTTCATGCTGAGAGCACAGACCGCACCGCCCACGGCGCCGATCATTATAGCCCAATACTGGTGAACGATATCCGGGCCGGCGGTGATGGACACCAGCCCGGCGATCGCGCCGTTCAGGCTCACCATCAAATCGACCCGGCCGAATATCGGCCTGGTCAAGGCAATCGCGGCGATGAATCCGCCACAGGCCGCCAGGTTCGTGTTCACCAGGATATTGCTGATGGCCACGGCATCGACTACTCCGCTCAACGCCAGTTGCGAACCGCCGTTAAACGCGAACCAGCCCATCCAGAGGATGAAGACACCCAGCGTCACGACCGGTACGTTCGAGGGCGCCGTGACCTTGACGGAGCCGTCTTCACGGTACTTGCCGTGGCGGGCGCCGACGATTAAGGCGCCGGCCAAAGCGGCCCAACCACCGGTTGAATGCACTACGGTGGAGCCGGCAAAGTCCTGAAAACCCATTTGGCTCAGCCAGCCTCCGCCCCAGGTCCACGAGCCGATTACGGGATAGATCAACGCCGTCAATACGGCCACGAACACGAAGAAGGACCAGAGCTTCACTCGCTCGGCAAGCGTGCCGGAAACTATCGATGCGGTGGTTGCGACGAAGACCATCTGGAAGAACCAGTCGGACATCACCGAGTTGCCGTTATCCATTACGCTGCCCGCGGCGCCGGCTTCGCCCCCCAGCAAGGCCTTTTCCGCCTCGGAAGTGCCGTAAGTGAATCGGAAGCTGCCGATCAGATCGTCCACGCCCACATACATCAGGTTGTATCCGATCAGATAGAACATCAGCCCCGCGATCGCATACAGCCCCACGTTCTTGAGGCAGATGACCGAGGCGTTCTTGGTGCGCACCGAACCGGATTCCAGCATGGTGAATCCGGCGCACATCCACATGATCAGCACGCCCCAGATCAGAAAGGAAAAACTGTTCAGGACAAACTGGGTTTCTTGCGCCATGATTGTTCTCCTGGATTCCGGTTGCGGCCGGATTCCTGCGGATTCCCTCCCAAGCCGATGCGGTCTTTGAGCCTGTCCGGATTACTGCGTGGTTTCCACGCCTACCGTTTGCACGGGTCCGAAACCGCGAATCTCCACGACTACGGGATCGCCCCGGGAACCGTCGTAATGCACCGCTCCGGCGGGATGGAACATGAAGCCGCCCGCCGGGATCGGCGTTGTCCTCGTCATGTCGTGGCTGGCGTCGGTTCCCGCGTGCCAGGTTCCCTCGATGACGGTTATGAAGCGGTCCTGGTCATGATAATGCGGATTGCTGGTGCCTCCGGCCGGGAAGCGAATCCGCATGATGTACAGGCCTTCTTCCTGGGGATTGCCGTACAGGATGTGAGACTGACTGCGATTGAGGCTTTCGTCCCACTGGATATCATCCAGTTGCACAATGACGAAGTCATCCCACTCGGCGGCGAACCCGGCCGGCACCAGCAATGCCAGCGCGGCGACGAAATAGCGTATCTTTGACATGATCTGGTCCTGTTTCGGTTGGAATGGTCCGGACGCTGGCGCGAATGCGGCGCCTTTTGCTGGAATATATAAGTACGGCAGTTGCTTAGCAAGGATTAGAGTTTACTTTCGTGATCGCTTTCGACCGAACCGGGATAGCCGCCAATGCCTGAAGACGCCACTCCGGTAATCATCGGCGCCGGCCAGTACATGGAACGCGGGCTGCCGCCCCGGCAGGCGCAACCGCCCATGGGTATCGCGGCCCATGCCGCCGCGGCCGCGATCCGCGATACCGGATGCACAAGCCCGATAGCCGGCATGATCGACACCATGGCGATCGTGCGCATTTTTCAGGATTCCCGTAACCGGCCGCGCGATGACGTCGCTTCAGGCAGGGCGGAAAATCCGCCGCGCGCGGTGGCGCGTCGCATTGGCGCGAATCCCGCGCACGCGATCTATGGCCCCATCGGCGGCGATACGCCGCAAACGCTTGTCAGCGAAATCGCCCAGGCCATCGCGGCCGGCGAAATCGGCATGGCGCTGCTGGCCGGTGGCGAGGCAATCCACACTTCCCGCGCCGCCATGAGGGCGGGAGTCGATCTGCACTGGCAAGAGGAGGACGCCGGTTCCCTCGATGACCGCGGCATGGGTGTCCCCTTGGCGAGCCGGCATGAAATGGCGCATGGAATCGGCATTCCGGTGCAGACTTATCCGCTGTTTGAAAATGCCATTCGCGCGCAACTCGGTAACAACGTCGATAAGCATCTGCGCCATATGGGTGAGTTGATGGCGCCGTTCACAGGCGTGGCAAACGATAACCCACATGCCTTCTATGGCGAACGCCGGGAAGCGGAGGAACTGGCCGCTGTCGACGAAAACAATCGTTTCATTTGCCTGCCGTACCCGAAACTGATGAACGCCAGGGACAGTGTCAACCAGGGTGCGGCCCTGGTGATGACTTCCGCCGGCAAGGCCAGGGAACTCGGCATCGACCCCGGCAGATGGGTTTATCCGCATGGCTGTGCCGAGGCGCGGGAAAAGCTGGTCAGCGAACGTGCGAACTATCGTTCTTCGCCGGCAATTCGCGCCAATTCCGCGACCGCATTCGACATGGCCGGCAAGACCGTTGCGGATATGGACTTTATCGATCTGTATTCCTGTTTTCCTTCGGCGGTTGAAATTGCCCGCAAGGAATTGGGCCTGGCCGGCGATGATCCGAGAGGATTGACGGTGACCGGCGGGCTGCCGTTTTTTGGCGGGCCGGGCAACAACTACAGCATGCACGCCATAGCCACAATGGTATCCTTGCTGCGGGCCAGACCAGGCAGTTTCGGACTGGTAACCGCCAACGGCGGATTGCTGTCCAAGCATGCAACGGGAATTTATTCGACCGCGCCATACTTCGGTAAATGGGCAAAACCGAACCCCGACGCCGATCAGGCCGCGGTAGACAGCCTGGCCGGCCCCGATTTTACCGAACGGCCGGAAGGCCGGGCGAAGGTGGAGACCTATACCGTATGCTACCGGCGCGGCGTTCCCGAAAGGGGAATTGTCATTGGCCGGTTGTGCGCTGACGGGCGGCGGTTTGTCGCCAATACGCCCGCGGACGAGATCTCGCTTGCGCGACTTGCGGCGGAGGAGCAGTTGGGGCGGGCAGGCACGGTCGAGACGACGCCGCAAGGCAATGTCTTCGTACCAGGCTGAACCGAACGGAATGCGATTGAGAACAGGATGCGCGGATGAAATTCAACGACCGAAAGGTATTGATAACAGGAGGATCGCGAGGCATCGGCAAGGCCTTGTCGCTGGCTTTTGCGCGGGCGGGGGCGCAAGTCGCGGTCATCTATCGCGAAAACAGGGAGGCCGCCGAATCCACGTTATCGCAATTGCCGGGCGACGGACATCTGGCCGTGGCGGCGGACGTCGCGGATGCGGACGCGGTCGAGACGGCCGTGAACAAGGTGATCGATGGCCTGGGGCGCATCGACATCCTGGTGAACAACGCGGGCATCGGCATCTACCATCGCATTGCCGAAGTCTCCTATGGGGATTGGCAGGAAGCCTGGCGCAAGACCCTGGACGCCAATCTGATGGGGCCCGCGAACTTGTGCTTCTGCGTTGCGCGGCACATGATCGAAATCGGCGGCGGAAGAATAGTCAACATCACCTCCAGAGGCGCTTTTCGCGGCGAGCCGCTGAAACCCGCCTACGGCGCCAGCAAGGCGGCTCTCAACTCCCTCAGCCAGTCCCTGGCTGTGGCGCTTGCTCCATACGGGATTTTCGTCGGCGCAGTCGCGCCGGGATTCGTGAATACGGAACTGACCGCGGATCGGCTGAACAGTCCTGAAGGCGAGGGAATCCGGGCCCAAAGCCCGTTCAATCGCGTTGCCGAACCCGAAGATGTCGCTCACGCCGTGCTGTTTCTCGCCTCCGAAGGCGCCGAATTCTCCACCGGAACCATCATCGACGTAAATGGCGCCTCCTATCTCCGTTCATGAAGATGACTTCAGCTAAAGAGCATCGACTTCGGCCGCGCTGACGGGAGCGCCGCTATTGCTCCACGCGTTGCGTACGTAATTGATGACGGCCGCCATTTCGGCCGGGTCAAGGGCGCCGCGGAACGAAGGCATTTCGCCGCGGCCGATGATGAGTACAAGCGCGACATCGGCGCCGGAACCCGCCACGGTTTCGTTGCCGTCCAGTGCCGGATAAACGTTGGGAATGCCCTGGCCATCGGCCTGGTGACATTCGGCGCAGTTATCGAAAAACAGGCGCTGACCGTCGAGTCCGGCGAGCGGGTCGGGACTGGCGCAAGCAGCGAAGAAAGCGGCGTTCAGCAACAGGCACAATCTCGACACGGTAAAAAAACCTTGTTGACGAAAGGTGTGGACGCAAGTATCACACACATGGGACACCCACTTACTGAATCCGCGCATGGGCGCCACTCGCATATGTTGTTCCGAATTGACAACGCCCGCTGCCGCACAGGCCGCCGGGAATTGCTCGAGATCGACCATTTCGAGGTCGCCCCTGGTGAACATTGGTGCATCTACGGCCCCAATGGCGCGGGAAAATCATTGCTGACAGCGCTGATCGCCGGTAGCCGTCCCGAGACCGGCAGCTATGTGCGTTACGCGAAGGATTTCGACCCCGCGCGCGACATTCTGCTGGTTTCATTCGAGGAACAGCAGCGATTGTGGCGGCGGGACGAGCGGCTGGATATCAGCAACTTCAGCGAGGATGCACTGGACCAGGGGACACTGGTGGCGGACCTGATCCGCGCCGCATTATCGGCATCGGAACAGGATGAGATACTGTTCGACTCTCTTTGCTCGGACCTGGAACTGTCCGCCTTGCTCGCCAGGGGCATCCGCTTCCTGTCGTCCGGGCAGATTCGGCGCGCGCTTATCGCCCGTGCACTGTACGGACAAAAAAGCCAACGTCCCAGGCTGCTGATTTTCGATGAACCACTGGAAGCAGTGGACCGGGAATCCCGCGATCGCATCCGCGACGCCATCGCCGCGCATCTGGGTTCGAACTGTGCGAGCCTGCACTTGTGCCGGCGCGAACGGGATCGCTTTCCCGGCGCCACCCACTTGCTGGTCATGGAACAATTGCAAGTGCTGGAACAAGGCGCAATGAGCGATCCCGCGTGGGAGCGGGCGGCCGCGCGATTCCGGCATCGGCCCGGCGCCGTTCCTGATCGGATTCCGCGTTTGCCGGGTCCGCGGCAGAATGCCTTCGAACCAGATGTCAGACTCATCGAACTGCGAGGCGTCAATGCCGGCTACGGCGACTTGCGTGTCTTGCGCGATGTCGACTGGATCATGGAAGGGCGGCATCACGTTCTGATCGAAGGACCCAATGGCTGCGGCAAGTCCACATTGCTCAGCCTGATCGACGGTGAGAATCACAAGGGCTACGGGCAGGAAGTGTACCTGTTCGGCCGGCGCAAGGGTTCGGGCGAGACCGTATGGGACATCAAGCGCCGTTTCGGCGTCGTTTCCAACGAATTGCACAACCGTTATGTGAAAGGCTGGAAAGTGCTCGACGTCGTAGTATCGGGATTCTTCGATTCGGTAGGGCTATACGACGACAGCGGCGCCGGTGAGCAGGATCACGCGCGCGCCTGGCTGGAAACCCTGCATTTGGCGCATCTCGCCGGATCCTGGTACCACCAGATTTCCTTCGGTCAGCAGCGGCTGGCGCTGCTGGCGCGAGCAATGGTGAAACAACCCGACATCCTGATTTTCGACGAGCCATGTGTCGGGCTCGACGACTATCATCGTGATTTCATTCTGGGGACGCTCGACGTGATTGCCGAGCGAACATCGACCCGGCTGATCTATGTCAGCCACGCACCCGGCGAGAATCCGTCCTGCATCAATTACCGGCTACGCTTCGAAGCCGCCGCGGACGGCGGCTACCGGCTGCAGCAAACAGAGATTTAGCTGCGGATGTAATTCTGCAACTGTTCGATCGTTGCGCGCTGGTCGCTCATGATGTCCTTGACCAGGTCGCCGAGAGAGACGATGCCGACCACGAGGCCGTCATCGACAATCGGCAGATGGCGGATATGATTGTCGGTCATCAGGTTCAGTGACGCGTCGACCGCTTGTCTGGACGGAACGGAAATCACATTGGTGGTCATGATTTCTTCCACTCGGGTGTCGCGTGATCCGCGGCCCTTGAGAATGACTTCCCGGGCGTAGTCCCGCTCCGAAATGACTCCCTGCAACTCGGGGCCGGTCATTACGAGCAGCGCTCCCACGCGCCGGTCGGCCATCATCTTGATCGCATCATAGACACTCGCATCCGGGCGAATCGAGCAGATCTGCTTGTCCTGTTTGCGATCCAGTATTTGTCGCATGGTATGCATCGCGCTTCTCCAACTACTTACCTTGGATTTTATACTCCGGCTCAGTTCAGCCTGGTCAGGGAAATATTCGCATAACCCACGTTATTGCTGTAGAAACCCACGCTGTCGTTGACAAACAATGCAAGATTGCCGTTACAGGTGGCAACGAAACTGTAGTTGCCGCTTTCCTCGTCGAACTCGAGATCGGATACTCCGATCAGGCTCGCCCGCGGACAGGACGGCTGATGCAACATGAGTTCGAACCAGTTGTGATCCCGGGAACGGCGCAGGTAGCCTACCCAGTCGTAAGGCATCAGGCTATTGCCGAAGCCCCTCTCGTCGAGTTGTTCGCCGGCCTCGTTGGTATCGATATCGCGGTCTATCCAGGCGCTAAGAATAGTAATGTCGAGGGCATAGCCCGCGCCTTCATCGAGCGCGACGCCGGTATTGAAGTTCATCTCATTGGTGAAGAAATCGATCTTTACATCGTCCCCCACCGCCAGCGGCGTTCCCGGCTCGCCATAGCGGAAAATGTTCAATTGCGGCGTCTGGCAGGCTGCCAGAACCAGAATGCTTGCCGCGGAAATGCCGGCAATCGTCAAAATCGTGTATCGTCGCACTGGAATACTCCCTGATATTTCAAACGGCGGCGTGAGGCGTTCAGTCTAACCCGAGCGGTCATGCCGTCAAGCCCCCCGGCACGCAATTGGAATCAACCATCCTTTTTCGATAAGTTATCCGCGCGCCCTGTAAAGTGCGAAGGATCGAACCATGAATATTTCGCGACTGTCCTTGATTGCGGCCTGCCTGTGCTTGCCGGTTTTCGCCCAACAGCCTGTTTCCGAACCGCTGGCGGACCCGATTCCCGACCGGATCGAGAAAGGAGACATCGCGGTAGCGCTGGAAGACCTGGTGCAATTGCCGCGCCTGGCCGATTCCTCCGCCGTGCCGCGGACCACCAATGCCCATGCCCGCATTCAATATCTTCACTTTCTCCCCGACGGGTCCGGCCGGCTTGCCGTCAACGACCTGCGTGGCGTGCTCTACCTTATAGACGCAGATGGGGGTTCGGCGCATATTTTTCTAGACCTTCGCGAACAGGATGTGGGCTTCGACGATTCGATGTTCCCCAACGAGACGGGACTTCTGGGCTTCGCTTTTCATCCGGATTTCGGCCGGGCCGGCGCTCCTGGCCACGGCAGGTTGTACACTGCTTATAGCGCCACTTCGGACAGCGGCGTCGCGGACTATCTGGAGCACGATTCCGAGAATCACGAAAGCGTGATCCGGGAATGGGTCGTCGACGATCCTTCCGCGAATGAATTCAGCGGTTCTTCGCGGGAAGTCTTCCGCATAGGCCAGTTCGCCGAGAATCACAATATCGGCAATCTCGCCTTCAATCCCGCGGCGGCGCCCGGTGACAGCGATTACGGCATGTTGTACGCCAGTTTTGGAGACGGCGGCGGCGCCAACGATCCCGGCGAATACGGTCAGTCAGCCAGCGAGCCCCTGTCTTCCATCATGCGCATCGATCCTCTCGGCGACAATGGTTCGCGTTATCGCATTCCGCCGGACAATCCTTTCGTGGACAGGGAGGGCTTCGCCCCCGAAATCTGGGCCTGGGGGCTGCGACATCCGCAACATTTCTCCTTTGACTCCGATGGAACGATGTACATAAACGATATCGGACAGACCCAGATCGAAGAAGTGAATATCGGTGTGCCGGGGGCCAACTACGGCTGGCGCCTGCGCGAAGGCACTTTCGCCACCGCTTTCGGCATCGGCGGCGTTCGGCCCAATCCGGTGTATCCCAGGCCCGAAGACGAGCAGGCGTTTGAATATCCGGTAGCGCAATTCGATCACGACGAAGGCAGGGCCATCAGCAGCGGCTATGTCTATCGCGGCGATTCCATTTCCGAACTGCAAGGCAAGTACGTGTTCGCGGATCTGGTCACCGGCCGAATTTTCTACATTGAGAGCGAAGGTCTGGCCCCCGGCGAACCCGCACCTATCCAGGAGTTGCGTGTCTTTATCGAAGGCGAAGAGCGCAATATCGGCGAAGCGCTCGGACACCCGAACACCTATGGACAGGGCAAGCGCGCCGATTTGCGGCTGGGGATCGACGCACAGGGAGAATTGTACGCCCTGACCAAGGGCGATGGCTGGGTGCGCAAGTTGATACCCGGGAGATAAGGTCGAACATATGTCGAACGGAAACACGATCAGTTGGAGCGACTTCGAGAAAGTAGAGATTCGCATCGGCACGGTATTGCAGGCCGACGACTTTCCCGAAGCACGCAAGCCCGCCTATATCCTGCATGTGGACTTCGGACCTGAGGTCGGCATTCTCAAATCCAGCGCGCAAATCACCGATCTGTACACGCGGGAAGAACTTGTCGGAAGGCAGGTGGTGGCGGTAACGAATTTCCCGCCGAAACAGATCGGGCCCATCATGTCCGAATGCCTGGTAACGGGATTCTATCGTCCCGACGGGGCGGTAGTGTTGGCCAGGTCCGACAACGCCGTGCCGAACGGCTCGCGGCTTGCGTGAGCACGTACATGTCGCTTCTTGAGAACTTTGAACGCTATCCCCTGACCTTCGGTCCGACTCCGCTCGAACCCTTGCCGCGGCTTTCGGAAGCTCTCGGCGGCAAGGTCGAGATCTGGGCCAAGCGCGAGGACTGCAATTCCGGCCTGGCGCTTGGCGGCAACAAATTGCGCAAGCTCGAATACATCGTGCCCGACGTCATCGCCAGCGGCGCCGACACACTTGTCTCTATCGGAGGCGTGCAGTCAAACCATACCCGGCTGGTAGCGGCTACCGCGGCCAGACTCGGCATGCGCTGCCGGCTGGTGCAGGAGAGTTGGGTTCCGGTTGAAGACGCCGTTTATTCCCGCGTGGGCAACATTTTGCTGTCACGGCTGATGGGCGCGGACTCGCGCATCGTCGATGACGGTTTCGATATCGGCATCCGCAATTCCTGGCAGGAAGCGATGCAGGAAGTGCGTGATGCCGGCGGCATCCCCTACGGCATTCCCGCAGGCGCTTCGGAACACAAGTTCGGCGGCCTCGGTTATGTAGGCTTCGCCGAGGAATTGCGCGCACAGGAAGCCGAACTCGGCTTCCGCTTCGATTTCGTCATCGTTTGCGTGGTAACCGGCTCGACCCAGGCCGGCATGATCGTCGGCTTCAAGGTCGACGGCCGCGCCGACCGCGTGATCGGTATCGACGCTTCGGCCACTGTCGAGCAGACGCGCGCGCAAGTCGCGCGCATCGCCCGCGACACCGCCGCCTTGATCAAACTCGACCAGGAGATCCTGGATGAGGACATCCATATCAATTCCGATTACGCCTACCCGGCCTATGGCGTACCCAGCGAGGAAACCAGCGCCGCCATGCGGCTCGCGGCCCGCACCGAAGGCATGATTACGGACCCGGTTTACGAGGGGAAATCGATGCAGGGACTGATCGACCTGGCAAGGAATGACTATTTCCCGGCCGGCGCCAGAATTCTGTATGCCCATCTCGGCGGCGCACCGGCGATTAATGGCTACGCGGATCATTTCAGCGAGCGATAACTCTGCAGTCATCCGGGTCGCTAGTCCGCGCCGGCCGTTGTGTTAGGATTGCCCGGAAAGCTTATCGTTGGCCCACAAACGACGGAGGCGGATTATGGACCGCAGAAAATTCCTGCAATATGGCGGTGTCGTATCGGCCCAGGCGCTGATGAGCAGCCGCCTCGCAGCCGCGGAAAACTGGGGCGGCGGCTCTATCGGTCATCTCATTCCGCTAGCCAATCACAACACTATTCTACTCAAGGTTTCGTTCGCCGACGCCAGGCGCAATCCGGTGCTGCGCATCGGCTCGCGCGAGATACCCGGCCGTCCGGGCGACACGCTCGGTCGATTCTGGTCGTTTACCGCGGACAGCTTGGAAAGCAGCCAGGAATACGAATTGCAACTTCGCGAAGGCGGCGCCGCGCTTGCCGAATCCTGGCCACTGCGCACGACGCCCGCGCCGGATGCGCCGGCGGAAAGCTTTCGCTTGCTGGTGTATACCTGCGCCGGCGGGCCCGACGACGCGGTAGGCCAAAACGGAATCTGGCGTTATCTGCCGGTAAGCACGCGCCGCCGCATGTTTCAGCGTGCCCTGAGCTTCAATCCGGATCTCGCCGTCGGCATCGGCGATCAGGTGTATTGGGACCAGACCGTCGCCCGGCGCTGGAACAGCGAATCCGCGCGGCGAGCCCGGGAATTCATCTGGGGCAAATACGGCAGTTTCGACGAGGATTTGCCGGTATTCGGCTCGCCCAACGAAACCACCCTGACCGGCTGTCTCGACGAGCAACTGGGTTCCCTGTACGCAACGGACTTTCGTTCGGTGCCCCTGATCCTGACCCAGGACGATCACGACTATTTCGAGAACGACGAAGGCACCGACGAAGTCTTCACGTTTCCACCGCGCAATTTCACCGCCCGGCTCGGCCGGGCGCAACAGTCGCTTTATTTCCCCGAGTATCTGCCGGAGGCGAACCGGCCCGCCCATCTGGCTGGGTCCCGGAACGATGGATTCAGTGAATCCTACGGCTCGTATCGCTGGGGAAATCTTCTCGAATTGCTGTTGTACGATTGCCGCAGGTTTATTTCCGTCGCCGGGCCGACAAGCGTTTTCATCGAGCAGCAGGCCGAGCGCTGGATGGCGCGGCGCACCGCTGACGAAGCGGCAGCCCGCCACCTGATCCATATTCCGTCCACACCCATGGGCTGGACCGCTGGTAAATGGGGCGAGTGGTATCCGGATTTTCTGCAGCCGGACGGCACGCTCGGCCTGGAGAATCCCAAACCCTATTGGCAAAGCGGCTGGTTCTCCCAGCATCAGCGAATCCTGTCTTCCTTATCCAACCAGGATGAGCGCATCGCGCTGTTGATCTCCGGCGACCTGCACGCGATCGGTTCGGGTCTGATTCATCGCAGCGGCGGGGCAGTATTCGAAAACCCCATTCAGACTGTATTGGCCGGCCCGATCAGCACCGGCACAGGCTGGCCGAGCGGTTCGCGAGGCATCGAGCCCACGGTGCCTGTCGACCTGGAAGTGGAAGAGCGCGTCAAGCCGCTGGAGCAGAACGGTTTCACCATCGTCGATGTGGACCCGGACAGCATCGGGGTCAGACAATTCACCTGGCTGCCGGAAATGGGCCTCGACGTCATCGACGACTTGCAACCCTTCTCGAGTTTCCGCCTGAATCGCTGCGGATGAGAGGCATCCTGAAACTGCTGTTGGGATTGATTGTCGGCGCCCTGGGCGGCGGAATCATCAATATGGGGCTGGTGGTCGTAGGCAGCGAGCTTGTTCCGGCGCCTCCCGGCATCGACGTTACCGACCCGCAAAGCCTGAGTTCCGCGGCAGGCCTGTTGCAACCGCGGCATTTCATCTTTCCGTTTCTCGCTCACGCCGGCGGTACGCTGGCTGGATGCCTGATCGCCTGCCTGATCGTGGTGCAACAATCCAGACTGGCTTCGATGGTAGTTGGCTGCTTTTTCCTGCTAGGAGGCATCGTCAATGCCTACATGATTCCTGCGCCGGCGTGGTTCATCGTAATGGACCTGGGTCTGGCCTATATTCCGATGGCGCTGCTGGCGGTGTGGATACATCAGCGGCTGCAAGCGAACACAAGGAGTTCCGTATGACCGCAAAGATCGATTTTTACACCAACGCCATGTCGCGCGGCCGAATTGCGCACTGGATGATGGAGGAACTGGACGAGCCCTATGAAACGCATTGGGTGGAGTACGGCGAACCGATGAAGTCCGACGAATATCTGCGTATCAATCCGATGGGCAAGGTTCCAGCCCTGGTTCATGACGGTGCGGTCGTGACCGAAGGTCCCGCAATTCTGACATTTCTGGCCGCGACGTATCCGGAAAAGGGTCTGATTCCAACGACACCGGATGCGCTTGCTGATTTCTATCGCTGGATGTTCTTCGGGGCGGGGCCGGTGGAACAGGCGCTCGCGGTAAAGTCCATGAAGTGGGAAACCACGCCCGAAAGCAGCATGATGCTGGGATACGGAAGCATCCAGGACACCTTGAACGCTGTAGAGGCGGCACTGGCTAACGGCCCTTGGATTTGTGGAGACCAGTTCACGGCAGTGGACGTGTATCTCGGTTCTCACTTGAGTTGGGGAATTCAGTTCGGCACCATCGAAGAGCGGCCGATTTTCCGGGAATTCGCGGACCGCTGCATGCAACGCGAAGCCTGGCAACGCGCAAATCAGATCAATGAAAAGCGAATAGCGGAAACGCAGCAACAGCCGCCTGACGATTCCGGCGGAGATTCCTAGAAAGAGGACACAATCATGACTGGAAAATTCTTGATTGCCGCGGAGCTGTGAGTTTCCGGTGATGGCGGAAGGCGGCAGGGATTTGCGTCAATTGCTCGCCGCGATGGAACCGCGGCTGTTGCCCGATGAATTTGTTTTCTGCACCTTGGCTCAAGAGCGGAATGAAGTAGCCTCGGACTTGCCCGCGCTGGCGTCCTTCAGGGAAGAAGAGGGATTGAGCCTGGTGCTGGAACGCTCATTGGCGGAGCGCCGGGGTTTCCAATATGGTCCGGTAATGCGCTGCATCTGCCTGACGGTACATTCGGCATTGGACGCGGTCGGACTGACCGCGGCGATTTCGAGCCGGCTGGCCCGGCAAGGAATCAGCGCCAATGTGGTCGCGGCTTATTTCCACGATCATGTGTTCGTGCCCGCGGCACGGGCGGAGGAAGCGCTTGAGGCGCTGCGCGAATTGAGCACGAAGCAGGAAGACTGAACCCGGCCGTCGTCACGGTCCGGAATCCGGAGTGAGTGACCATGAGAAAGTTGCTGTTTCCCGTTCTCGCGCCAATAATTCTTGGCGCTTCCGTGTTGCATGCCCAGGAGACTCTTACGGTGGAAGGCCTCGACCGGCCGGTGGAGATTCTGAAGGATAAATGGGGCATTTCGCATATCTATGCCGAAACCGAGCACGATCTGTTTTTCGCCCAGGGTTACAACGCCGCCAGAGACCGGCTGTTCCAGTTCGAAATCTGGCGCGCCCAGGCAACCGGCACGACGGCGGAGATTCTCGGACCCCGCGCTATCGCGCGCGACCATGGAACGCGGCTGTTCAAGTTTCGCGGAGACATGGGATCGGAGATGAGCCACTACCACCCCCGTGGAGTCGACATCATCACCTCCTTCGTGCACGGCGTGAACGCCTATATCGACGAAGCGCTGGAAGATCCGGACGAATTGCCGCTGCCGTTTCACCTGATGGGCATCCTGCCACGGCACTGGACCGAGGAAGTGGTGATCTCCCGTCACCAGGGCCTGCTCGGAAATATCGGCACGGAACTGCGAATCGGCCGCGCCGTATGCCTGATCGGCGAAGAGCAGGTGAAAAAATTGCAATACTTTCATCCCCATGAGCCGGACCTCTCACTTGATCCGCTGATCGATTGCGAGTCCCTGCTCGAAAACAACATACTCGGGCTGTACAATGCTTACCGGAGTTCGATCCGCTTCGAACCCGAAGACATCGTGCTTGCCGAACACCGGGCCGGCGACGATGCGTTCAACCAACTCGCCGCGGTATTGAGCGACGAAGAGCGCGAATTGAACAAACGCGCGATCGACGACATCGGCAGCAACAATTGGGTCGTCAGCGGCGATCTCACCCAGGACGGCTGGCCGATGATGATCAACGATCCGCATCGTGCGCAATCCTCGCCATCGCTGCGCTACTGGGCGCACCTGATCGGCCCGGGATGGAACGTGATCGGCGGCGGCGAGCCGGAAATTCCCGGAATTTCCATAGGCCACAATGAGTATGGCGCCTGGGGGCTCACGGTATTCAACACCGATGGCGAAGACCTGCTGGTTTACGAAATCAATCCCGACAACCCCGACCAGTACCGCTTCCAGGGCCAATGGGAAACGATGCGCACCATCGAGGAGACCATCGAAGTCAAGGGCGGCGATCCGGTCACCGTGGAACTGAAATACACCCGCCACGGCCCGGTAACGTTTGAAGACAGCGAACGCAATCTGGCCTATGCCGTGCGTCCGGCCTGGATGGAATTCGGCGGCGCACCCTATCTCGCCTCCTTGCGCATGAACCAGTCGCGCAACTGGGAAGAGTTCCGCGAAGCTTCCAACTACAGCAACATCCCCGGCGAAAACATGGTCTGGGCCGACCGCGACGGCAATATCGGCTGGCAGGCGGTGGGCATCGCGCCGATCCGGCGCAATTTCAGCGGTCTCGTGCCCGTGCCCGGCGACGGCCGCTATGAATGGGACGGTTATTTGCCGATCAAGGCGAAGCCCAACGAATACAATCCCGACCGCGGCTATATCGAGACCTCCAACAGCAATTACACGTCGCCGGACTATCCCTATCTCGACGCCATCTCCTATACCTGGACCGACCCATATCGCTGGGCGCGCGGTTCGGAAGTGCTGGCTTCGGGCCGCAAGTTCAACATGATGGACATGATCGAGTTGCAGCACGACTACCTGTCGATTCCTGCCCGCAGCCTGGCGCCGATGCTGCGCAGTTTGAGCGCCGATGACGAGCGCGTGGAACAGGCGCGGCGCCGGCTGCTCGACTGGAATCACGTGCTCGACGCGGATTCAGTCGAAGCCGGCATTTACGTGGCGTTCGAGCGGCAATTGCTCGACAACATCGATTTGCTCAAGGTTCCGGAAGCAGCCCTGCCACTGCTGAGGATCGGCATGAAGACGATGATCGACATGTTGCTCGCTCCCGACGGCGACTTCGGCGACGATCCCATCGCCGGCAGAGACGCCTTTCTGCTCGATTCCCTGGCCCAGGCGGTGGATACGCTGACGGGCAAGCTCGGCACGGACATGGAAGACTGGATCTATGGGCAGGAGAATTACAAGCACGCCCTGATTCGTCACCCGCTGGCCCCGGCGGTGGACGAGGAAATGCGCGAAAGACTCAACGTCGGCCCCTTGCCGCGCGGCGGCAACAGCTACACCCTGGGCAATACCGGCAGCGGCGACAACCAGACGAGCGGCGCCTCCTTCCGGATTTTCATCGACACGCGCGACTGGGACAATACGCTCGGCATGAATTCTCCGGGACAGGTTGGCGATCCCAACAGTCCGCTGTACGATAATCTGTTCGAGTTGTGGGCGAACGACCGGGTATTTCCCGCGTTCTACTCCCGCGATAAGATCAAAACGGTCCTGTACGAGACACTTGTGCTGCAACCCCCGAACTGATGAGGTCACCGCAAATGGACAAACTGGATAAAGACGGCGTAAGACTACCGATCAAGATCGATTCCACCTCGAACGGCGAGTTCGAGCCGGTTCCCATTTCCCGCACCAATGAGAAGGGAAATCGTCTGGCGCTGGAACGGGCGGACGAGTTATCCAGACACAAGGGCCAGACCCGGCGCAACTTCCTGGTTTCGGCATGTGGCGCGGCCAGCACGCTGATGGCCATGAATACCGCCAACGCCTATGCTGGCAAGTGCGGCGGCTTTTTCGAATTACGCGACGAAAGCGCTCTCGATGACGCTTCGGCATTGGCCGAAGTCGGCGGCGACGAGTTCATTTTCGATGTGCAGGGACATTACGTGAACCCCGAGGGCGAATGGCTTGGGCGCCAGCCGCCGAACGCGCGGCCTTATTCCGGATTCGCGAAGGCCTCTTGCGAACTCGCCGACGAACCCGGCGACCGCTCCTATCTCGATTGCCTGAGCGAGAGCGAGTTCATCAAGGACGTTTTCATGGACAGCGACACCGACATCATGGTGCTGTCTTTCGTGCCTTCCACCCGCGAAAACGAGCCGGTCACCATCGAAGACGCCGACCAGACCCGCCGCATCGTCGCCGAACTCGAAGGCAGCAAGAGACTGATGATCCACGGCCGGGTGAATCCGAACCAGGACGGCGACCTCGAAGCCATGGACGAGTTGGCCGAGAACTGGAACATCTCTGCATTCAAGACGTACACCCAATACGGCCCCGGCGGCGTCGGCTATTTCCTCCACGACGACGTCGGCATGGCGATGATCGAACGCGCCCAGCGGCTGGGCGTGCGCAATATCTGCATACACAAGGGGCTGCCTTTCGGGCCGCAATCCTACGAGCACAGCCAATGCTCGGACATCGGCGTCGTCGCGAAGATGTATCCCGACATGAACTTCCTGATCTACCACTCGGGCTTCGTCACCGGCGTGCGCGAAGAGGAATTCGTCGATGGCGCCGGCCGCGACGGCATCGATACCCTGATCCAGTCGCTGATCGATAACGAAATCGGCTCCAATTCCAACGTTTACGCGGAACTGGGCAGCACCTGGCGTTACCTGATGCGCGATCCGGACAACGCTGCCCACGCCATGGGCAAACTGTTGCGCTATTGCGGCGAGGACAACGTGCTCTGGGGCACCGACTCGATCTGGTACGGTTCGCCCCAGGATCAGATCCAGGCCTTCCGCACGTTCCAGATCAGCGAGGAATACCAGGAGCGATTCGGTTATCCGGCGATCACCGATGAAATCCGGCGCAAGATATTCGGATTGAATGCGGCGGGGCCCTACGGTATCGCGGAGGACGAAATTCGCGGCTTGACCGCTACGGACCGCGTGGCAACGGAAAAGCTGGCCTATCTGGAAGACCCGCAGCCCAGTTTCCTGACCTACGGCCCCAAGAACCGCCGCGAGTTCCTCAACTTTTTGAAATGGGGGGGCTGAAAGACACGATTATGTCATTCTGCGCGAAGCGAAGCGGAGTCGCAGAATCTCCCGTCAGCAATGGCATGCACAAGACTGATAAGAGACCATTATGAAAAAGCTACTTTTGATAGTTGGCAGTACGCTTATCTGGAATTCCGGCCTGGCGCTTGAAGAAATCGATCCGGCGCTCGCCGAAATCACCAATTTCCGGCAATACAGCGCCAGTTTCGCCAGCGCCGGACAGCCCACCAGGGAGCAGTTTCAGGCGATTGCCGACAATGGCTTCGAACGGGTGGTCTATATCGCTTTCACCAATAATCCCAATGCTCTTCCCGATGCGGATCTCGTAGTGAAAGGGTTGGGCATGGAATACATGCAGATTCCGGTGGATTTCGGTAATCCGCGCCCGAGCGAGTATTACGCCTTTGCCGACTCCATGGCGCGCAACGAGGGCCGCAAAACCCTGCTCCACTGCCAGGTCAACGCCCGCGCCACGGCATTCAGTTTTCTCTATCGGGTAATCGACGGAAATGTGCCCGTGGACCAGGCCAAGGCCGATATGAACACCGTTTGGCAGCCTAATGAGACCTGGCGCGACTTCATCTTCGAAGTCCTCGAAGAAAACGGCGTCGACCCCTACTGCGAAAGCTGCGACTGGACCCCGCCACCGCCGCGACAATAGGATCCATACTCAAAGGGAGGACACGGAATGCAGAAAGTACAAGGAATCGGCGGGTTCTTCTTCCGGGCCACGGATCCCAAAGAACTCGCTAAGTGGTACCAGGATCACCTCGGAATCAATATCGCCCCGACGAACATGGAAATGGAACCCTGGATGTCCGAACCCGGCGTCACGGTTTTCGCGCCTTTCGCCGCCGATACCGATTACTTCGCCGCTGAAAAGACTTTCATGCTGAACTTTCGCGTGACAGATCTGGACGCAATGACCGCGCAACTGAAGTCCGCGGGAATCGAAATCAGCCACGAAAGCGAAATGGAAGGCGTAGGCCGCTTCGCCCGCATCCACGACCCCGAAGGCAACCCGATCGAACTCTGGGAACCCGAATCTTGAAGTTTAACGAAGTGCTTTAAGACTCAAGCGCGACTCGCTGGCTTGGGAGTCAGGTATCCGGCATAGACAGCGACAAGAGCAATCGTGTACAGGCGCAAGTGCGTGAACTCCACCATCGAGGCCAGCAGGAATAGCAGCACGGAGCCAGTTACAGCGTTCCCGAGCCAATCTCTCGTACGCACCGACTTCACCAGCACGGAAAGCAGCAAGACCAGCAGCAACGCTGACGCTGGAATCCCGAAGGCAACCGCCACATCCAGAAACAGATTGTGAGCCCACGGTGTGTACCGAGTATCCACTGTAATGAAATCCGGGTAGTTGGCCTGTTCTATGTGCTCTGCATGGTATGGACCGAAGGCATAGGCACCCGATCCGAACAACGGCGCCTCTTTAGTCAGTTGCACGGCGGCATCCCAAACGGGAATCCGGGAAGTGGGTAATTGCTGAAGCTTGCCGATGAAGCCTGTCTGCAATGCCAGGGCAATTGCCAGGCAGACTGCCGCGGTCCCCACGCCTATCGTCTTTGCATTCCAACGAACCGTGCCTCTTTCACCCCAGATCAAGGCGATGGCGCACAGTAAGAGGCACAACCTGGAGTCGACCGCCATGCTTGCGGCAATCGCGACTGCCACGCAGAGAAGAAAGGCCAAGCGACCCATCGACCATCTGACGATAGGTAACATGACCAGGAAGGCAGCATAGTCGTTGGGTACCACCATGACAGGTAAGTCCAACAGCAGGATGCGGATAGACGCAGCCAGAAACGCCACCAGCGCCACCCAGGATACTGCCTTCCAGTACCATGTCATTTGGTCAACGTTCTTCTGGACCCGATAGTCACATTGCTGCACGAGTCGATTCCAGTGCTTTCCTGATATGTGTCCTCACAAGAATCCAGGCGCAGAAGAATCGTGTTGTTATCGATCCTGAAAACCGAGCTTTCCATCCGAAGCCCATTGTTGGATGACGGAGCGGAAAGAAGCGTTCCGATTTGGTCGAAGTTTTCCCCCGGCTGAACCGAGCCGTACAACTGGGCGGCATAACCAATCCCGGGAGTGGCTGCATCAATCCAGTGCTCCAGCATAACTACTTCATTGCGCTCCTGAACGACGAAATACACTGATTGCGCAACCTCGTCCAGCCAGAGGCCTGTCAAATCGAAATTAGTCTGATTGCTTCCATATCCAAGGTTGTTCCCATAGCCGTAGCCAGATTGCCCAAACGATGCTGGCCAAGGTAGGAAGAAGGCGTACACGAGCGAGAGCAGGGCGACAATGCGGTAAGTGATTGCCGGAATCTTCATCATTCGCGTTCTCCTGATTTGTACCGGTCTCGAAGTGGTGCGGCGCTCAGCGTGGAACAGGCGTGATCCATCCGTCGGTCACAGGAGCAGCATCGAGAAATCCCAACCGGGAGACGTAAAACTTGACCAGGGATTCTGGTTCATCCGGTTTGTGCACGACCTCCAAAGTGTCTCGGCCCAAAGAATATTGGTCGGAGTTTGCATCCATCCAGTCGATCAAGGCGGATGGCGCCTCTCTGGGGCCGGGCGCTCCGCCTGAAAGGATATTTGTGTCAAGCAAGTACACTTCGGTCCCTAAAGTGCTGAATCTCCAAGTGGGCTCCGGTTTCTGGGCGGGATGTCTTCGTCCTCAAGCCCGGATGCCGCCAACAGGCGGCCGAATGAGGGAACACGCCGCAGCCGGTTCCATTCGTCAATTCCGATAATTACCGCGCGCGGCTGTCCGCGGCGAGTGATTACCGCCGATTCTCCGAGTGCCGCATTTTCAACGATTGCCGACAGTTTGGCCTTGGCCTCGCGTAGTTGCACCTGCTGCATACCGTTCTCTAAGTGACCAATGTAGTCACTATAGGAATGAAAATCGAGTGGGTCAACTGGAACATCCAGCCCTGTAGCGAACAAATAAAGTGTCCGGTTTTAGAACACGTAAAGTGTCCGGTCGTACAGTGGTTGTTTTTCGAGGCGACCGGGAGGCTGTATGGGCGTGGCGCGACGGAAACAGGACCGGAGGTTGGCAGTGTTCGAAGACACGTATTCGATGTGGACGGAGCGTCGTTTGACGCAGGCGCGGGCGGCGGCGTTGCTTGGGGTTTGCGAGAGGACGTTCCGGCGCTGGGTGGACAGGTATCGGGAAGAAGAGGCGGAGGGGGGCGGCGTGGAAGCCTTGCGGGACCGCCGCGTTTCGCGCGCTTCGCACCTTGCGGCGCCGGTGGACGAGGTGATGCGGATGGTGGACGAGTACCGCACGCGGTATTGCGGCTGGAACGTGCGGCATTACTACACACGGTACCGTCGGGGCGGCGGGGAGCGCAGTTGCAACTGGGTGCGGACGAAGTTGCAGGAAGCGGGCGCGGTGCCGCGTGGCAAGGGCCGGGGCAAGCACCGCAAGCGTCGCGAGCCGGCGCCCTGCGCCGGGATGATGCTGCACCAGGACGGCAGCGCGCACGAGTGGACGCCGGGGGTGAAGTGGGATCTGATCGTGACGATGGACGACGCCACCAACGAGCATTACTCGATGTTCTTCTGCGAAGAGGAGGGTCTGTGGAGCAGTTTCCGGGGCATGCGTGAAGTCATTGCGTCCCGAGGCCTTTGCTGTTCGCTGTACACCGACCGGGGCTCGCATTGCTGGACGACTCCGGAGGCCGGGGGCAAGGTGGACAAGGAGCGGCTGACGCAGTTCGGGCGGGCGATGATGCGGGACCTGGGCATCGACATGATCCCGGCGTATTCGCCGGAGGCGCGGGGCCGTTCGGAGCGGGCGTTCCGGACGCACCGGGACCGGCTGGTGAAGGAATTGGCGGAAGCGGGGATCACGGAGATGGCTGCGGCGAACCGGTACGTGCGAGAGACCTGCCTGCCGGCGTTCAACGCCGAGTTCGCCCGTCCGCCGAAGGAGGACCGCGCGGCGTTCGTGCCGCTGGGTGCGGCCACGGACCTGGACGCGACCCTGTGCGAGCTGCACGAGCGGGCGGTCGGCCGGGACAACTGCGTCCAGTTCGAAGGGCTGAAGCTGCAGTTGCCGTCGGATCGGCATCGGCCGCATTACCGCAAGGCGCGGGTGAAGGTTCGTCGGCACATGGGCGGCAGGCTGTCGGTGTGGCACGGACCCCGGCTGCTGGGACGCTACGCCGCGGACGGGCAATACCTCGCGGAGGCGTTGGCCGATGCGGCCTGATCGGAGCGGCGCGGGCACTGCGCTACGGTCGCTACGCTCCCTCCGCGCCGTGCCCGCGGCAGGACCGAAATCCGCGTCGGGAAAGCGGACAGTTTATATGTTTTAAAACCGGACACTTCTATTTGTTTACAACACCTCCGGCGCATCACCTCCGGCGCATCAGCGGCGGTGCGACGATGAATCCCGGTCGAGACGGTCTAGTTTTGATTGTCTTCCACGATCTGTTCGAGGGAAGTTTCGATCCCGGTAAGGCGGCTTTCCATTTCGCCGAACCGACGTTCGACTGAAGTCTCCATTTCGCCAAACTGGCTTTCCATTTCGCCAAACCGGCGTTCGATTGAAGTCTCCATTTCGCCAAACCGGCGTTCCAATGTGGCTTCGAATTCGCCAAATCGACGTTCGATCAGGATTTCAATGCGGGCAAACTGTTCCTTGGTATCAAGCTGATACGTGGACATTTCCTGACGAATGGCGGTCGATTCGGTGTCGATACGATCTTGCAGAAAAAAGGCGATAATAAGCAAGCCTATGACAACAAAGGAGTTTTCTTTGGCGAGAGAGATCAATTTATGCATGGTTGGAATTCCTTTCTCCGTCCGTCGGAGATTACGCTACCACCAGATTTGTGGGTGGTCAAAGATATGGGAAATTTAATTGGTCGACCCAATTCGCGAGAACACAGGTGCGCTGTGCTTGATTTGAGTCGGGCAGAACAATTTAGAACAATTTATAGTCGCGAATCCCCGAAATGCGCTTTTTCCAAGGAAAAAAACCGATTCGACCGTCGCTTTACGAGTTTTCGTAGACTTCCTCGTCGAATTCGTTTTCCCATTTTGCCACCATGGTGGCAACCGCGAGGTCGCCGCAAACGTTTACCAGGGTGCGCCACATGTCCAGCGGGCGGTCGAAGGCCAGAATGAAGCCGACCACCACGGCGATCTGTTCCGGTGCCATGCCGAAAGTTTCCATGACCACGGCCATGAGGAAAAGCGATCCGCTCGGCACCGTAGGCGTTGCGATGGAAACCAGCGCGCCGGTGAGGACGATCACGATATAGTCGGCCGCGGTCAGATCGAAACCGAATACCTGCGCGCCGAAAATCGAAACGATTGCGACGTATACCGCGGTGCCGTCCATATTGACGGTCGCGCCGACGGGCAACACGGTCGACGCCACGACCGGGCGCACGCCGAGATTGTTTTCCGCGACGGTCAGGGAGACGGGCAAGGTGGAGGTGCTCGATGAAGTGGAGAAAGCCACCAGCAGCGCTTCTCGAATGCCGAGGATGAACTTAAGCGGCGACAGCTTCAGCGAGAAGCGCAGGATCAGTACGCCGTAGACCACGATCATCTGGATCAGGCTGCCGATGAGCAAGGCGGCGGCCACCGCGAAGACGTCCAGAAAGGCGGTCAGGCCAAGCGTTCCCGAGACCCATGCAATCAGCGCGAACACGCCGAAAGGCGCCACTTCCAGCACCCAGCCGGTAATGCGCAGGACTACCGTAACGCCGACATCGAGCAACTCTTTCACGGGCCTCGCGGACTCGCCGACGGCTATCAGTCCGATGCCGAGCAGCACGGCGAAAAAGATGGTTGCCAGCACGTTGCCTTCCGCCAGGGCGGCGATGGGATTGGCCGGGATTATGGACATCAGCCGTTCGGCGATCGGCACCGCTTCCTGTACCGTGCCGGGAACGGCATTCGACAGGTCTGCGCCCACGCCCGGTTGCATGATGATCGCCAGCACCACGCCGATGCTGATGGCGACAATGGAGGTCGCCAGAAACAGCAACACGGTCTTGATGCCGAGGGATCCCAGTTTGGCCGGATCGCCCATCGAAGCCACGCCGCTGATCACGGTCAGGAACACGATCGGAACGATCAGCATGCGAATAAGGCGTATGAACAGATCGCCCAGCCACAAGATGCTTTCGGTTCCCGGACCCCAAATCGAGCCGACGATCATGCCGAGCACCATGGCCCCGACGATTCTCTTCCACAATGCGATCCTGAACCAGCCGGCGAGTGCATCCGCCATGAGTCGCTCCTTCAATGTCCTGTCACGCCTCAGGCAAGACTATAGAAGTTGCGACGGTTGGGCCAGCAGTGACGTCCGCGCCGCGTGAGTTTCAAATGGCATTACTCGGCGTTGTTCAATTATCATGACGCCTTTCCCAATTCCGGACTTCAACGGCTTGCGGCATGGCTCAATGGATTGAAGGCATCATAGTTTTAAACCAGCGCTGGACCGAAAACCTGTTTTCCATAAAGGTGGAGGCCGACGCCGAGCAGTTCATTGCCGGGCAATTCACCAGCCTGGCGCTCGATATCGACGGTCAACGCGTGGCGCGACCGTATTCCTATCTAAACTCGCCGGGCGAGCGGCCACTCGAATTCTTCATGTACCGGATTGTCGGGGGAGCGCTTACCAGTGCCCTGATCGATATGCAGCCGGGCGAGAATGTCTGGGTAAAGTCTCCGGCCAACGGCTTCTTCGTTTTGCGGGAAGTGCCGCCTTGCGAGGACATGTGGATGCTCGCAACGGGCACCGGGATTTCTCCGTACTTTTCGATTCTGAATACCGACGAGCCCTGGCAAAGATTCAAGCGAATCGTACTCGTGCACGCGGTACGGTGGGAGGTGGATCTTCGCTATCAGGAAATTATCGAGTCGCTGAATCACCAGTACGGCGACCGCTTCGTGTTTCAGGCATTCATTAGTCGAGAACAGGTGCCGGAGACGATCCACGGCAGGATTCCCGCGTCGATTATCGACGGAGAACTCGAACGCCGCATCGGAATCGAAGCCACTGCGGAAAAATCGCATTTCATGCTTTGCGGCAATCCCGACATGGTCCGGGATACTACCGATGCGCTGAAAGCGCGGGGTTTCGCAAAGAACCGACGGCGCACGCCGGGTCATATCACCATCGAGAACTACTGGTAATCCATCGCCGAACGCCTTGCCTGGGTCAGCCGTTCGAATTCCGCTCCCACGTCAATCAGATCCTGCTCCCTGAAAGACGGCGCGATCAGCGTCAGGCCGACCGGGCGTCCGTTTTCCTGATAACCCGCGGGAATGGTCAGCGCCGGAAAATTGGCCAGCGCAGCGACTCCGGCGTGCATGTTGTTCAAGGACAGCAGCACGTCGAGATCATGCTGGCTGAACAGGTTTTCCATTTGCAGGCGGGCAAAGGACTGCAATTCGGCGCGCAATGCTTCGAGTTCTTCGGCGGTATATTCCAGTTCCGCCATCATGTCGACCTCTTGCTGCCCGTAAGGCATTCTGGTCTGGTCTTCGAGGTTGAATGCGCGCAAGTCGGACACCGAGGAGATTTCGACCCCGTCACTTGCGTGAGTCGCCAGATAGGCCGCGAGATCACGCACCATTTCGGCGCCAAGAAATTCGCCGAACAATTCCGGGCTTTCCCAGGCAAAGGACACGACTTCGGTGACGGCGCCCTCGGCAACCAGCCGCTCGGCGGCCTCGCTGTATAAAGTATCGTCCGTGAGTGACTCGAATACGCCCAGGCGCTTGCCGGCCAGTCCCGCGAGGCGGTATTCCAGGGCCAGATCTTCCGCCATCCTGGGCATGGCGAAATCGTCTTCGTCGTAACCCGTCATGGCGTTGAACAGCGCCACGACGTCCGCTACCGAACGGGCCATGGGTCCGGTGGTGTCGAGGGTGGCCGAGATCGGCACGACACCCGAGCGGCTCAAGCTGCCTGTGGTCGGTTTCAATCCGACCAGGGAATTGGCGCTCGCCGGCGAGAGTATCGAACCGGAAGTCTCCGAGCCCACTGCCGCAACGGCATATTCGGCAGCTATCGCGGCGCCGCTGCCGGAACTCGAACCACCGGTTCCGAATGCCAGTCTGCCATACGGATTGAGCGTCTGGCCGCCCATGGCGCTCCAGCCGGACGGGCAATCGCCACAAAAGAAATAGGCCCATTCGCTGAGATTGGCCTTGCCGAGAACGATCGCGCCGCGCTCAAGCATTCGCTCGGTTATGAAAGCGTCATCGGCCTCGTTATTCGCCAGCGCAAATGCGCCGGCGGTAGTCGGCAGGCCAGCCATCCCGACATTATCCTTGAGCAGAACCGGCATGCCGAAAATCGGATCGTGGTTTTCGTCATGCCCGCCGTCTCGCTCCCGCGCCTGTTCGAGAGCCGAGGGATTCAACGAAATTACCGCGTTCAGAAATCGCGCCGGATCGTTTTCAGTCTCGCGAATTCGGTAAAGATAGAACCGGGTCAAAGACTCGTAACTCAGTTCGCCATCGTCAACAGACTGTTGCAATTGATCGATTGAAGCACCGAGGATCAGCGGCTTCAACGCTTCGTATCGTTCCGTGCCGAAGGCGCCGAGTTCCGCCTCGAACCCGGCCCAGAGCGCCGCTGCGCGCTGATGCGGCGAGCGCAATAACAGGTAATGCATACGATCATTTTCCAATCCAGCGAGAACCGCCAGATCAGCCGCTTCATCGTATTCGATCCAAGGGTCGGAATTGATCTGGGCATTGCAGATTGTGGCAATGAGTCCGGTGATCAGAAAGCAGCAAATTCGCAAACAACTGGTCCTCAATTAGCCCCTATTTACGTCATTCTGCGCGGAGTCGCAGAATCTCCGCGGAGCGCCCGGGAGATTCCGCGACTCCGCTTCGCTGCGCGCGGAATGACGGCACCACACCTACTCATGCCGAAGCGCTTCCACCGGATCCATGTCGGCGGCCCGCATCGAAGGATATATCCCGAAGATTACACCAATCATGGCGGAAATGGAGAAGGCCAGGATCGGCGCCACCGGGGTGACGATCGTGGTCATACCCCAGAAAGTCGAAATGAAGAAGGGAATGGCGATACCGAGTACGACGCCGATCAGTCCGCCTACCGCGGACAGAATCACCGCCTCCACCAGGAATTGGGTGATGATGTCCGATTTGCGCGCGCCAAGGGCGCGGCGGATGCCGATCTCGCGGGTGCGCTCGGTGACGCTGGCGAGCATGATGTTCATAATGCCGATGCCGCCTACCAGCAGTGAAATACCGGCTATGGCGCCGGCCACGATCTGGTCGCGCAAGGCGCTCTCCTCGGCCTGGCGCAGCAGGGCGAGGGGGATCTCGATAGTGTAGTCGACGTCCCTGTGACGGCGCGCGAGAATCTGTTCGATCACTTCACCGATGCCGATCACGGTTTCCTGATCTTCGACCTGGATCACCGCTTCGTGCAATTCGACGGTTTCGGACTCCATGCCGCCGGCGGTCTGCCGGGTCGTGGTTTCACCGAAACGGCTGCGGGAGGAGGTGAGTGGAATGAACACCCGCGCCGGAGCCGAGTTGGACGCGCCGGCCTGGTTCTGCCCCAGGTTGGAAAATCCTTCGGATTCCATGATACCGACCACGTCGTAGTAGTCGCTGTCGATACGAACCGATTGGCCGAGAGGATTCTCGATCGGAAACAGCACGTCGGCCGCCTCCTGGCTCAATACCACTACATTTCCGTGATCGCGCATTTCCGATTCACTGAAAAAGCGGCCGTCGCGCAGACCGTAGTTGCGCGAAGTGGGGTAATCGACCGCGGTGCCAACCACGTCTGCATTCATGTTGTTGCCGAGATGCCAGATGTTTTTCTTGACGATGCGCGAGGAAATCACGTTGCGGACGCCGGGTATGGTGTCGCTGATCGTCTGGATGTCGGCGTGGGTCAGGCCGTAGACGATAGCCTGGGGCGGGCCGAAGCCCATGCGGGAGGATTCCTCGACTTCCACCGGCTTGACGCTTTTCACCAGGATATTGTTCGCGCCGAGGTCGCGGAATTGCTGCTGCGCCTCGAAGCTGGCGCCTTCGCTAACCGCGAGCATGGCGATCACCGCCGCCACGCCGATGACGATGCCGAGCACGGTGAGCATGGATCGCAGGCCGTGGGAGAAGATGCTCTTGACGCCGAGCCTGGTGATCTGGCTGATG
Organism: Pseudomonadales bacterium; assembly: GCA_963666325.1. Lineage (GTDB taxonomy): Bacteria > Pseudomonadota > Gammaproteobacteria > Pseudomonadales > Pseudohongiellaceae > UBA9145. The sequence continues at coordinate 1,502,196 of OY762706.1, read as the reverse complement.
CGCCAGCCGAACCAGGACCGCCGGTCGCCTTGCCGGCTTTCCGGCGCCGGCGGCAGAGAGTCAAACACCCATTCGTTCATCTTGTTCCACCCTGCCGTCGAGCAGTCGGATGCGGCGGCTGGTGCGTTCGGCGAGTTCGTCCGAATGGGTCACCAGAATCAGGGTCTTGCCCGCCTCATGCAATTCGTCGAACAGATCCAGAATTTCCAGGCCCGAGCGTGAATCGAGATTACCCGTGGGCTCGTCCGCGAGAATGATCAACGGGTCCATCGCCAGCGCCCGCGCGATCGCCACGCGTTGCTGCTGGCCGCCGGAAAGCTCGAAGGGCTTGTGATGGATGCGGTCGGCGAGACCCACCCGCTCGGCGAGCTGGAACGCGGCGCGATGGCTGTATTCCTGGGAAAACCCCTGGTAAAACAGCGGCATCTCGATGTTTTCCAGCACGTCGAGTTGCTGGATCAGGTTGTACGACTGGAAGACAAATCCGAGCCGCGCACCTCGAATCAGAGACAATTCGTCGTCCTTGAGCTTCGAGGTGTCCTCGCCGCCCAGAAAATAGGCGCCGGTCGTGGGCCGGTCCAGGCAGCCGAGTATGTTCATCAGGGTCGACTTGCCGCAACCCGACGGTCCCATGATGCTGATGTAGTCGCCGCCGTAAAAGTCGAGTGAGATGCCGTGCAGCACCTCGACCGCCAGTGTGCCCATGTAATAGGTCTTGGAGACATCGGCTACCGAGGCCACCCGGAGCTGTTGTTCGGGCGGCCTGGTTGCGTGTCCGGAGTTGGCCTGGAGAGCAGGCATGACGGAAGCGCTCAGCTCGCGGCGCTTTCGAAAGATTGGCGCGGGGGCAACAGCAGCACTTCTTCGCCTTCTTCGATGCCGCTGACGATCTCGATGAAGGAATCGGAGAAATCGCCCACTTCGACGATTCTTCTATCCACCGAGCTGCCGCGTCTGACATACACCACCTGGTCGCTGTCGAAATAGCTGACCGCCTGCACCGGCACATAGACCACGTCTTCAAGGCTTGCCACGAGGATTTCAACCTGCGCGCTCATGCCGGGCCGCAGCCAGTCATGGGTGCCGTCGATGCGAATCTGGGACGGATATACCTTTAGATCGGGATTCATGAATGAGTTGGCCGAATCCGCCACAACCGCCACCTTTATCACTTCGCCGGTCAGGCGTACGTCGGGGTAGGCGTCGATAAGAATGACCGCCGGCTGGCCGACCGCGATCCTTTGCACCGCGGATTCATGGATATCGACACTGACGGCCATCTCGCGCATGTCGGGAATAGTAAGGATCGGCTGGCGCTCGCGCACGGTGGCGCCTTCCTGGATCGCTTCCTCGTTGCTGCTGCGATAGCGACTGGAGCCTTGATCGGAACCGCCATAGACCACGAGTCCAGGCAGTTCCGCTTCAATGATGGCGGCGTCGATCTGGGCTTCAATGTCGGCGAGTTTGTATTCTTCGAGACTGAATTTGCGTTGTGCGGAACTGTAATTGGCGAGTTCCAGCGCCTCTTTGGCGATATTTTCCTTGACCTGGCGCTGATAGGCCATGACTGCGTTTTCGTAGTTGGAAAGGAATTCCTCGGCTTCCTTGGGGAAGGTGTACTGGATGTAGAGCCGCAAGGCGGTTTCTTTTTCCTGCTGTTTGTTGGCCGCCTTGTTCAGGTTCAGTTCTTCGGCTTCGAGTTCGGTCGGCGTGATGAAGCCGCGTGCTTCCAGCCGTCGCTGGCCCTCGATGCGATCCTGGGCGAGCAGGTATTCCTCCTGCGCCACCTGCAATTCGTCGAGCAGGATGCGCAGTCGCTGCTTGGCTTCGCCGTCCGCGAGCTTGTCGAAATCCGCGTATTGCGTGAAATCGATCCGGTCGCGAATCGCCATGTAGGACTCATCCATGAGCAAGGTCACTTCGGGTGGCTCCGGATCGATATCCGAGGGAGGCAATTCGAGTACGGCGACTTCCTCGATCCGATCCCCGATTTCGAACGCCGGGGCGGAATCTTCAACGGGCGCGCCTCCACCTGGGCCTCTGGCGAATCCGTCACCGCCCGGACCACCCTGAAAGCCGCTTCCCGGACGGCCGCGGCCGCCTCCGGGAAACTCGCCCGAGGCAAAGCTCTGCATGCGTTCGACCATCTCCGGCGGCAGTTGGCCGCCGTTCTCCGCCATCATCTGGCGAATGCGGTTCTGCATCTGCGGGGGCAAGGATTCGATTTCGATGCCTTCCGGCAGTCCCGAAGGCGCCGCTTCGGGCTCCTGCGCTTCGGCGAGAACCGGTTCCGTATTCTCAAGTACCGCGCGGTCGGCCGCTTCCGAGGCCGCCAATCTCTCCTCGATCTCCAGCCTGGAAATGATGTCGTTGACGATATCCGCGCCGAGGAATTTCTCGAAATCCAGCCGCGCGAAGCGCATTTGCTGACGGGCGTCGTTCAACTGGGTCATGTTGGTGTTCAATTGAATTTCGTATGCCGCCCTGCGTTCGATGAAACTCGCCTCGGAGGTTTCCACCGCGATCTCCTGGCTTAGTCGATTGTCAACCAGGGAAGAAGTATCGAGTTCCACCAGGATCATGCCCGCGGCTACGTCTTCCTCGGTCACCCGGTAGCCTTCCTCAACGATGCTGAGAATCTTCACACCGCTGCGGTCGCGCACACGAGAGCGGATTTCCTGGGATTGCAGGGCTTCGAGAGCGCCGCCTTCAAGTACCGTGATATCGAGATTGCCCCGGCGCGCGGCAAAGGTCAGGCCGCTGTTGTCGTCTCCCGAGCCGCCACCGGCAAGTAACAAGGCCACGACCAGTACGCCGGCTCCGGCAGCAATTCCGATCTGCAATTTCCGGTCCAGCGCCAGATAACGATCGCGCAGCATCGCCAGCCAGGGCAGGGCGGACGCCCTGGCGCGGTCGGCCAGCGCCTTCAGCTTGTCGGTAGGCCTGTCTTCAGAGGGGTTCATCTATACCTTCCTCCCATTGACCGGAGTCGTCGACGTACAGCAATCCCACATCACGCCAGAACTCCAGCTTGGAAATATTGTAGTCCACGATACTTCGCACGAGGTCTGTGCGCGCGGCGGTCAGGTCGTTTTGGGAATCGACCGTGTCCTGCACATTGCCGAGCCCGAGTTCGGCCCGCAGTTCCGCTTCCTCGACGCGGCGTTCGTTGATTTCCACGCTCGCCAGATTGATGTCGTAGCCCTTGCCGGCCTCGTCCATGCGCCGCCAAACGTCGATCACTTCCAATTTAACGTTATCCAGCGCCAAAGTATACGCGCGAGTCGCCGCTTCGTATTCGATCAGCGCGCGGCGATAGGTATTGCGTTCAGCCTTGCTGTCGAGCGGCATTTCCACGTTGAGCCCGGCGCCGTATACCGCGTTGTCGAAGTCAATATCGCCGAACTCGCCACTGCCGGAGGCCGGCACGGAAGCGCTCAAGGTGACGCCGAGCGAAGGCTCGAGCGCGTTGGCGGCTACGTCGATGCGGCGCGAGGCGTCCTGCACCCGGTCGAGTTCGATATACAGGTCGAGCCGGGTCTGCACCGACAGGTCGAGCGCCCGGTCGAGATCGAGTTCGGGGGCAGACATACCGGTTTCGGTGATCAGCGTCATCTCGTTGTCGTCGAGAATGATGGTGTCTTCGGCATTCAGACCGATCAGGATCTTCAAGGCATCGAGACCGCGCTGGTAGCGCGCGATCGAAGTCGTCCAGCGAAGATCCTGCTGCAAGGTGGCCTGTTCCAGCCGTCCGACATCGAGCAGGGTGCGCAGACCCTCGGCCTGGAAAGCGCGTTCGCGCTCCAGCGAGAGGTTGTTGGCGAGCAAGCCGGCATAGTTGTTCTTGGCGGCTTCGCGATTGAGCAGCACGTTGTAATAACTGGAAGCCACCTGCACGGCGAAGGACTTGCGGAAGCGGGTGAAATTGCGTAATTCGTAGAGCAGGTCGCGTTCGGCCTGCAATAGCGCCTCGGTTTCTATGGCCGAGCCGAAATCCCGCAACAGCGGCTGGGTGATCGAGCCGATCAGCGCGCCGGTGCTCAATTCATTGACATCGCCGCTGAGGAAGCGCCGCAGGTTGTTGGTCAGATTCAGCGCCACCGAGCCGCCTCCGCGCAAGAGATAGCGCACACCGAGGCTGGTGTCGGCCTGGTACATCTCCGAACTCGACACCGTGGCGCGCTGGGTCGGGGTATCGATTCCGGTAAGGTTTTCCATGTCCGTAACGAACTGATCGTCCATGTCCCACTGGTATTCGCCGCCGCTGTTAAAGGAAAAGATCGGTGCGTAGCGATACCGGTCGAGGGTGAGCGACAGCGCTTCGAGATATAGCCTTTCCTTGCGCGTCTGGTAGTCCTTGCTGTGGCGGAAGGCGAGGTCGAGCGCATCGTTCAGGCTCAGGACGCTCGAATTTATCTCGCTTTCGGCGCTGTCGCCGAGAAATTCAAAACTGAGGGTGTTGACCGGCAGACCATCGAGATTGGCGACTGGTTGCTCGTCCACCGCGATCTCTTCGGTCATGCCGGGCACGAGATCGGTCTTGCCGGCGATGGCGGCATAGGACTCGCTATCGGCGCTGTTGCGATAGGCGTTGCCGGAACATGCCGCGAGCAGCAGCCCCGCCGCCGACAGCGCGAAACAGGTCAATCCCGGTTTGTGCATGGATTCGCTTGCTCCAGTGATTTACTCGGTTATACGCACCAGATCTTTGTATCAGTCGATGTCCGCGTTCCGTCCACCGCATGTTCCCATGCCATAATCCGATGCGGGAAATATACCGGATTGGCGTCGAAATGGGGCGACTAATGAGCGATTCAATCAGTTATGCCAGCGGCGCCAGCGAGCAGCCCTTGCTCGGTACGACGATCCCGCGGTTCTTCGACCGCATCGCCGCCGAACATGAGGGCCGTGAAGCCCTGGTCAGCGTGCACCAGAACATTCGTCTTACCTATTCTCAACTCGCCGAACGCGTCAACGAACTCGGCCGGGCCTTCATCGCCGCCGGCTTCGCCAAGGGCGACCGGGTCGGCATCTGGTCGCCGAACAATGTCGAATGGACGCTGGTCCAGTACGCCACGGCGAAGGCCGGACTGATACTTGTCAACATCAATCCCGCCTATCGCGTGCACGAACTGGCCTATGTGCTCGAACAGTCCGGCTGCAAGGGGCTGGTGCTTCAGAACCGTTTCAAGACTTCAGACTACGTCGCCATGCTCGGCGAAGTTTGCCCGGAACTGGACAGCGCCACGCCGGGCGCCTTGCGCTCGGAAAAATTTCCGCAACTCAACACGGTCATTTCAACGACTGAATCGGAAGCGAAGGGGATATTCAGCTGGCGGGAATTCCTGACTCTGGCGGACGGCTGTAGCGAGGAAGAACTCGCGGCGCGGCAGGCGAATCAGGACATGGACGATCCGATCAACATCCAGTACACCAGCGGCACCACCGGCTTTCCCAAGGGCGCGACACTCTCGCATCACAATATTCTCAACAACGCCCGCTTCGTGGCATCGATCATGAATTTCAGCGCGGACGACCGGCTGGTGATTCCGGTGCCGCTTTACCATTGCTTCGGCATGGTGATGGGCAATCTCGGCTGTCTTACTCATGCCGCCTGCGCCATCTATCCCGACGCGAGCTTCGAGCCGGTTTCAGTGCTGCGGACAGTGCAGAAAGAGCGGGCGACGGCGCTTTTTGGCGTGCCGACCATGTTCATCGCCGAACTCGCGCTGCCGGATTTCGCCGACTACGATCTGAGCAGTTTGCGCACAGGCATCATGGCCGGTTCGCCCTGTCCGGTCGAGACCATGAAACAGGTCAATGAACTGATGCACATGACCGAGGTCGAGATCGCCTACGGCATGACCGAAACGAGCCCGGTCAGTTTCCAGACCAGGGTCGATTCTCCCCTCGACAAGCGCGTCAGTACCGTGGGCCTCGTGCATCCGCATCTCGAGGTCAAGATCATCGATCCTGCAACGGGCGCCATTCAGCCCACTGGCGTCATGGGCGAGTTATGCACCCGCGGCTATTCGGTGATGCTCGGCTACTGGAACAACGAGGAGGCCACCCGGGCCGCCATCGACCGTGACGGCTGGATGCACACCGGCGACACCGGAGTCATGGACGAGGCGGGATACGTCAATATCGTCGGCCGCATCAAGGACATGATCGTGCGCGGCGGCGAGAACGTCTATCCCCGGGAAATCGAGGAGTACCTGATGACCCACGAATCCGTCGAAGCGGTGCAGGTGACCGGTGTTCCCGACCTGAAATACGGCGAGGAAGTCATCGCCTGGGTTCAACTGAGGGACGGCGAGAGCGCAACGGAAGAGGATATCCGCGATTTCTGCCGCGGCCGCATCGCCCATTACAAGGCGCCGCGCTATATTCGCTTTTGTGACGACTTCCCCATGACCGTCACCGGCAAGGTGCAGAAATTCCGCATGCGCGAAATCAGCGTGGCCGAACTCGGCCTGAAAGAAATTCAGACCGCCTGAGGTCTATTTCCCGATAAGGTCCAGTTCTCGCTTGTCGGGGTGCGGCGGAATTTTCACCGTGATTCCGGGCGCGAAACAGTTTTCGTCGGAAATTATGCGCTTCTCTCCCATCGGTCCTATGTTTTGTCTGCAAGAAACATTTTCAATTTTCAAAGGAGTACGACATGAGAGAACTTACGATGCAAGAGATGGAGCAGGTAAGCGGGGGATTTCTTCTCCAGGCTGCGGGGGCATGCGCCGCAGGCGCCGTCACGCAAAACAACGGAGCGCTTGGCGGAATTATGGGATGTGCCGGTGGAACGGCATCGGGGCTAGCCTTCACATTGGCAGTCATGTCAGGACCGGTGGGCGCTGTGGCGTTAATTGGTGTCGGAGTCGGAATCGCGTACGCGACTTACCAAGCGCAGGAACATATCGAAGAGCTCAAGAAAAATCAGGCGCCGGGCGGATCGTAGGTAAAAACAACCGACCTGGCAGACATTCTGGTGAGTGAAAAACTTCAGGAGTACCGTTACCTGATTTCGGGGCCTGTCACGGATGGGCTCCAAATTTTCTGTGAATAACTGCTATTTGTTGACCGTAAATCGTGCTTTGGGGAGAACATTGTGCTGATTATTGAATTTATTGAACGTTGGTCCCTGTTTATTATTTTTGGCATTTCCTTTATGCCATTGAGCATTTGGAACTACGAAACTGGCGAATATCGCGGCTTCTTCAGGGTAAGAACGATTTGGGGCATGCTGGCGATTTTGGTGGCGGGCGGCATGTTTTCCCTGGAGCGCGGGGAGTCCTGGGAAGAAACCATTCTGACTTTGGCGATTGGCTGCTTGTTAGTATTCGTTATTCCCCGCATTTGGGTAGAATTTTCACACAGGCGCCGATTTGGCGTTTGGCTTTCCGCGAGTAGAGCCGGAGAAAAGTAAAACAATGACTCCAGATACTTGCTGGAGCCTTACGGCAACCGCAGCGCCACGAGTTGGCCGGGCAGGCCGCGGCGGACGCTGCCGGTTTGCATGAGCAGGTACTGCGCGCCGTCGTGCATGTAAGTCATCATGCCGTACTGGCCCGGTATGGGGACTTCCAGGCTGGCCAGGATTTCGCCGGTTCGCTTGTCTCTGGCATTCAGCAGCGGCAGGCCGTTCGGGCCGGACTCAGCTTCGCCACGCAGGTCTTCCGTGGTCTGCACGAGCAGATCGCCCATGACCATCTGGATCGAATGGCCGGTGCCGCCGGTCTGCGGAGTCTCGACACCTTCGAGTAGTGGATTGTTGGCGATGTTCGGCGGCGTCTCGCCTACCGGAATGTCCCAGAGCTTTTCGCCGGTATTCATGTCGTAAGCCGCCAGACCCATCAATAGCGGCTTGTACACCGGCAGTCCCTGAATATTTGGCAGGAACTCCCTGCCCATGCCCGGCGCCCAGGCTGCGACCGTAGTGCCCGTGGTCGGCGTGTGCCTTTCGCGTCCACGCCAGGCTTCCTCCGAGTAGCCCGGCAGGCCGCGTTCCTCGTCGACGCCGTTGGTCGGCTCCATGAAACGCGGCGCGCTGCAGGCGCGCCGGTGGGAGGCATACATGATTCCAGTGGACGGGTCGGCCACTGGCGGGTGGTAGATGTTCAGACCGCCGACACAGCCCACATTGTTGCGGTAGTCATTCTCATGGGGCCATGGCAATGGCGGCACGTAGAGTCCGCCGACCCGGAATTCGGACAGTATTTCCTGCGCTTGCCGCCTCAGTTCCGGCGTGTAGTCGATGATGAATTCTTCGGTGATGCCGTCGATCACGATGCGGTCAAGCGGCTCGGGGTGCGTAGGATAAGGTTGCGTGGCGGCAGTGTAGTTACCGGGCACCTGAGTTTGAAAAACCGGGCGGTCCTCGATCGGCCAGATCGGCTCGCCGGTAGCGCGGTTGAAGGCGAAGATCAGTCCCTGTTTGGTGTTCTGGATCAGTGCGGGAACTGCCTCGCCATCCACGATCAGATCCAGCAATATCGGCGCAGTCGGAGTGTCGTAATTCCACTGGTCGCTGCGATGGATCTGGAAATGCCAGCGCCGTTCTCCGGTGGCGGCATCGAGCGCGAGCACACTGCCGCCGAACAGGTTATGGCCGGGCCGATGTCCGGCATAGGACTGCACGGTGGAAGCATTGGTGACAATGTAGACCAGACCCAGTTCCGGGTCGGCGGAAGCCGGCGCCCAGGAAGACATGTCGCCGGACCATTGCCAGGCGTCGTTCTCCCAGGTTTCGTGGCCATATTCACCGGGCCGCGGAATGACGTGAAACTTCCACAGGCGCTCGCCAGTGCGCAGGTCATAGCCCATTATGTCGCCGGGCACGTTTTCGATGCGCGTCTGGTCGTAACTCGGTTCGTGCCCAACCAGTACTACGGCCACGCCATTGACGACGATGGGTGGCGAGGACGCGGTTACCATGCCGAGTTCACGCGGAATGCCATGGTCCGGATCGTACACGCCGCCCTCGAATTGCCAGTCGATCCAGCGCTGCCAGTCATCCACCAGCGGCGGTATCAGATCAACCACGCCGGTGTTTGAGAAATCCGCAATTCCGGTCGGCGAGCCCCAGTTTTCCAGCGGCCGACCGGTTCGGGCGTCAAGCGCCCAGAGGAAAAAGGCGGGGGAGGTGTAAAGAATCACGCCGCGTCCGTCGACTTCGGCATAGGCGACGCCCTTGCCGAAGTCGGTGCGCGGCGAACGCAGATAGCGCATGGTTTCCGGCTCGCGGAAGGTCCAGAGGGTCTCGCCGGTAGCAGCATCAATGGCTGCCACCTGCCGGCGCTGGCCGACGACGGTGTACAGTATTCCGTCGGCGAATAAAGGCGTTGAGCGAAACGTGTACTCGACTCGCGGGCCGAAGTTGTCGCCGCGCCAGGACCACGCGACTTCCAGGTCGGCAAAGTTATCCGCGTTGATCTGCGTCAAGTGGGGCGAAGAACGCGTATGTCCGGCGTCGCCGCCGAGAAAGCGCCATTCGCCCTGTTCGACCCCGGTCAATTGCGCGGACGCCGGCAAGGCCGTTGCCAGCGCCGTGGCCAATAGCCAGGACGGTACGCCTGATCGCCAAATTCCGCATTTGATGAATCTCTTGTTGTACATTTCACTCGCCTCTCTTGCCGTCGCGGCGCGACAGGGAACATTGTCATTCTGCGCGGAGCGAAGCGGAGTCGCAGAATCTCCCTGAAACTGTGCCACACTCAGAGAGATTCTGCGACTGCGCGCAGAATGACGGTCGAATGGCGCCGCCATTTTACGAATGCAGGCTACAGGTCGTCAGCAGGCTTCGTCATCAAGCGAGAGTAATTCGGCATTGCCGCCGGTGGCGACAGTGTTAACGGTTACGACCCTTTCGGTCGCGAATCGCGGGAGGTAGTTCGGACCGCCGGCTTTCGGCCCTGTGCCGGAAAGTCCGCGGCCGCCGAAAGGCTGTGAGCCCACCACGGCGCCGATCATGTTGCGATTGGCGTACACATTGCCCGCTCCCACAGCGGCGGCGGCTTGCTCCACGCGCGACTGGATGCGAGTGTGGATGCCGAACGTCAGGCCGTAACCGGAGCGGTCGATCTCCTGCAGAACGCTGGTAAAATCCTGCTCCTTAAAGCGAATGACATGGAGTATCGGGCCGAAATGTTCCTTTTCCAGTTCACCGATGTTGTTGATACGCGCGAGACTGGGCGCAACGAAACAACCGTTTTCGCATTCCGGGGAAAGCGCCGTCTGGTGCAATAGCCGCCCGCGCTTGCGCAGCCTGGAAATATGGGCTTGCAAGTCGCCGGCGGCGGATTCCGAAATGATTGGCCCAAGGTCGGTTTCGATTCGCGTGGGATCGCCGACGCGCAATTCGTCCATCGCGCCGCGGACCAGGGTAAGGGCCTGATCCGCGATCTCTTCCTGCAGGTACAGGGCGCGCAGGGCGGAGCAACGCTGGCCGGCGCTGAGAAAAGCGGAGCGAATCACGTCGTCCGTTACCTGTTCGAGCAGGGCTGTCGAATCGACGATCATCGCGTTCTGGCCCCCGGTTTCCGCGATCAATGGCGCAATGGGACCTTCCTTGTCCGCCAGGGCCCGATTAATCCTGCGCGCGGTCTCGGTGCTGCCGGTGAAAGCGACCCCGGCGCTCAGCGGATGCCGCACCATGCGCTCGCCGATAGCGCCATCGCCGATCAGCAGATTGCAGACGGCATCCGGCACACCCGCCGCGTGCAAAAGCCGCACGGCTTCGCAGGCGATGAAGGGCGTTTCCTCGGCGGGCTTGGCGACCACCGCATTGCCCGCGGCGAGGGCGGCGCAGATCTGGCCACAAAAAATCGCCAGGGGAAAATTCCACGGACTGATGCATACGAATACGCCGCGCCCGCCGAGTTTTAATTCGTTGCTTTCCCCGGTGGGGCCGGGAAGGGAAACGCCCGGCACGAATCTTTCCCGGGCCTGGGCGGCGTAGTAACGGCAGAAATCCACGGCTTCGCGCACTTCGTCCACGGCGTCAGGAATCGTCTTGCCCGCTTCGCGGCAAAGTATCGCCACCAGTTCAGGCCGCAGCGCTTCCAGGTTGTCGGCAAATCGTTCGAGCAGATTTGCGCGAGCGTCACCGCCGTACTTGTCCCAGTTCGGCTGTGCCGCGGCCGCGCGCCGGAAGGCGGCCTCGATATCGGCTTCGGAGCATGGCCGGACTGCGCCGAGAACATCGCCGCGGTCGGCGGGGCTTGCCACGGCGCCGGCCGCTGCGCCGTTTGCTTCCGAAACGGGCAGGGCAGTCGCGGTATATCTCCTTCGCCGTGACTTCTCGCAAGCATTTCGCAATTCAGCCAGCACGCCGTTGCTGGTCAGGTCGGCGCCGCTTGAATTCAGTCGGGGCGCGAATACGTCTGCCGGCAGGGAAATGCGTGGATGCGCAGCGGGACTCGCCTTGCGCGCCGCGGCGATCGGGTCGCGCACCAGATCCCCGGCTTCGAGCCGGGTATCGAGCAGACGATGCACGAAAGAGCTGTTGGCGCCGTTTTCGAGCAGCCTCCGCACGAGATAGGGCAGCAGATCGTCGTAGTTTCCCACCGGCTCATAAGTGCGAAGCGCGGGAAAGTCTTCATATTCGCGTTCGGCGGCTGCGTATAGAGCCGTGCCCATGCCATACAACCGCTGGAACTCGAAATCGCGATTGTTGCCGGCCAGATGCATGATTGCCGCTATGCTATGGGCGTTATGGGTGGCGAACTGCCCATATAGCGTATCGGATTGCTCGAGTATCGCGGCCGCGCATACCAGCCAGGAGAGATCGGTTGCGCACTTGCGCGTAAACACCGGAAATCCCGGATAGCCATGCTCCTGGGCATGTTTGATTTCCGCGTCCCAATACGCGCCCTTCACCAGGCGCACCGGGATGCGGCGGCCATGTGTGCGGGCCAGCGCCGACAGCCAGTCGAGCACGGGCAAGGCGCGTTTGCCGTAGGCCTGTACCACGAAGCCGATTTGCGCTTCGGATTGCGCCTCCACGGGCCCTGCATTCTCAAGCAGGCGTTCGAGTACTTCCAGCGACAGTTCCAGCCGGTCGGCCTCTTCCGCGTCTATGGTAATGGAAACTCCGCCTGCCGCCGCCTCCCGGCACAGGTCCGCGACGATGGGAACGAGTTCATCGATGACCCGCCCGCGCTGGCTGAATTCGTAACGAGGATGCAAGGCTGACAGCTTGATCGATATGGAAGGGTCGACCACGCCGGCGTCCTTGCCTTGCCTGGCTACCGTGTGAATGGCGTGACGATATGCTCCCCGGTAACGATTCGCGGTCGGGGTGTCCCGGGCCGCCTCTCCGAGCATGTCCCAGGAATGCCGTTGCCCCTGACGACTGCGCTGCACGGCCTTTTCGATGGTGGAGCCGACCACGAATTCGCGGCCGAGAATGCCCATGGCAGCGCGCATGGCGGTCTCCACCACGGGTTCGCCCAGGCGATGACTCAGGCCGCTGAGCCAGGATTTCGGATCGCGGCTGAACTCGCGTTCCGGTTCGACCAGCTTGCTGCCGAGCATCAGCGCCCAGGTGGAAGCATTCACCAGCAGGGAGCCTGACTTGCCGGCATGGGCGGCCCAGTCCGCCAGTCCGATCCGATCCGCTATCAGCCGCTCGGCGGTAGCGTGGTCCGGAATCCGCAACAGGCTTTCTGCCAGACACATCAGGGCAATGCCTTCCTTGTTGTTGAGGCCGTATTCGACAAGGAAGGTATCGAGCAGCGAATGGTTGGCCGTATCGGCCCGCGCCGCGCGCACCAGTTGCGCCGCGTGCGACTCGATCTGCTGCGCGTCCTCGGCGGCATAAGGCGCGAGCCGCAGCAGGTACTCGACTATCCTGCCTTCGTCGCGGAATTTCCAGCCGGTGATTTTCCGGCGAATTGTGTCGGCATTGGAGTCCATGATTCGCGTCCCCGGTACTGTCCTGAATACTGCCCGGATACTGACAGCACTGCCCCCTCGTGCTAGCCTTTGCGGCTGGTTTTTCGCCCTGATTGCAGTTCATGAAAAAAGGCTTGCTCATTATCGCATTACTGGCGATTTTCGGCTCGGTGGGGTACGGGCTGATCGAGTTGCGCGACGACAATGTCCGTCTGGAGGCGGACATAGCCGACTATCGGCGGCAATTGCGCGAGCAGACCGAGTCTGCCGACGAGCGCAGGCAGGAAATGGCGCAGCGCGCGGGCGACCTGCAACAGGAACTCGCCGAAGCCAGAAACCAGTTGGTCAATCTGAGCAATCAACTGTCGGAAACCCGCCAAATGATCAGCCCCGACTACGAGCGGCTGTTGCAGCAGGCGCGGGAAGAAGTTGCCGGGGAACAACAGACCGCGCAATCCTCCGGCGCGGCGCGGGCGATGTCGGTGAACCCTGAAACCGCGCGTGCGGTCGCGGCCGCCAGGGTGCCTGAATTGTACGGCGATTTCGTATCCGAACTCGAACTCGACGCCGACGGGCAGGAGCGGGTCATGTCCGCGCTGGTGGAGTTTGCGTCCACGCGCTCACAGATGCGCGTCGATCTGCTCGCCGGCAATCTGACTCCGCAACAGGCGCTCGATCTGTTCGGCGCCGACGCCCTGAGCAGAAATCTGGCCAATCTGCTCGGCGGCGACCAACTGGCGGAATTGCAGCAATACGATAATTTTCTCAATCGCGACGCGGCGCGCCTGATTTACGGCGAGACGCTGTCGCGCATGGGCGCGGCGCTCAGCGGCGACGCGCAGCAACTCGCCTTGCAGACCGTGCTCGACGAACTCTATTCGGAGGCCAGCAATTTCGGCGCGCTGGTGGGCCCGGATGGCAGCATGCGGACGGCATACAACAGCCAGCTCGAGGCCTACGACCGTGCCCGGCAACAATTACAGGGCGAACTCGACCCGGAGCAGTTGAACCAGCTTGACCGGTTCATCGATTCCCGCCGCAATGGCGTCGACCTAGTACTCGAAGCCAGCGTCGACGAATCCGGCGGCCTGCGCCTGCGCAACGAACGCGTGGCAGCGGAGAATCTGCCGAACTGAAGAGCTATGTTCGAATTTCGGCGGCAAATTCAGCTCGACCCTCCAAATGGGCCAAAGCTCCCTGCAAAACTGTTAAGATTCGCACCCGAATCGCAAATGCGTCAACGGAGTAGCTCAATGACTGTTTCGTCCCCTGGATTGCGGAATTTCACACTTGGCCTTGGATTGCTGGCGCTTGCCGCCTGCGGCGAACCGGCATCGGCGCCGGAATCCGGATCCGCCGCGGTGGAATCCGATGCCGCATCGCCGGGTTACATCCGTATCAACGAACCCAATCCACTTGACCGGATGGATACGCATATCTATCGCCTGGACAACGGACTGCTGGTCTATCTGACCGAGAATCACGAAGAGCCGCGCTTCTATGCGGAGATCGCCGTGCGGGCGGGCAGCAAGCATGACCCCGCCGACGCCACCGGTCTGGCGCACTACCTGGAACACTTGCTGTTCAAGGGCAATCGCAATCTCGGTTCCCTGGATTACGAGGCCGAAGCGCCGCTTCTCGAGCGCATTGTCGATTTGTACGAACAACATTTCGCGACCGAGGACCCGGAGCAGCGCGCCGCCATTTATGCGGAAATCAACGCCACCGCGCAGGAGGCCGCGCAATACGCGGCGCCGAATGAAATCGACAAGCTCTATAACAGCATGGGCGCGTCCGGTCTCAACGCGCATACCTCCAACGAGGAAACCGTCTATCGGGTGGGCCTGCCTTCCAACCGCCTGCGGCAATGGGCGGAGATCGAATCGGACCGATTCGTAAATCCGGTCTTTCGCCTGTTCCACACCGAACTCGAAACGGTGTACGAGGAAAAGAACCGCTCTCTCGACAATCGCGGATTCATCATCTACACCGCTGTCAACGATTTGCTGTTTCCGGTCCATCCCTACGGCCAGCAGCCAACGATCGGCGCCGTCGATCATCTGAAGAATCCATCGCTGGTCTATATTCAGGACTATTTCGACACCTGGTACGTGCCGAACAACATGGGCATCTTCGTCAGTGGCGATATCGATATTTCCGGCGCCATCGAACTGATTGCCGAGAAGTTCGGCCACTGGGAGCCGCGAGAGCTGCCCGGGACCGGGCCCTGGGACGACTCGCCGCTGGACGGCGTGCGCCGCAGCACCGTGCAATATCCCGGTGAGGAACAGGTGCAGATCGCTTTTCCCACGGCGCCATACGGCGACCCGGACATGGAAGCCCTGATCCTGGTCGACATGATTCTCGACAATCGCACCGCCGGACTCATCAATCTCAACCTGAACCAGCAGCAGCGGGTGGCCCAGGCGGGCTCGTCGCCGGCATTTCTCAACGATGCCGGATATCAATTGCTGTATGGCGTACCCAAGCAGGATCAGACTCTGGAAGAAGTCGAGCAATTGCTGCTTGAGCAGATCGAGATCATCAAGGCCGGCGAGTTCGAGGACTGGATCATACCCGCCATCGTCAACGACTTCGCCAAGAACGAGAAAGCCGGCCTCGAATCCAATAACGCCCGGGTCGTGCGCATGCGCGATTCCTTCATTCGCGGTGTCGACTGGGACTACCGGATAGCGGAACTCGATCGCATGAGCAGCCTGACCCGCGAGGACGTGGTTGCAGTCGCCAATCGTTATTTCGGCGGCGAATACGTTGCCGTGCAGCAGATCAACGCGCAGCACGAAGTGCCGCCGGTGGAAAAACCCGTCATCGATCCGGTAGAGATCGATCCCACCCGCCAGTCGGAATTCGCTGCCCGAATCCTGGCGATGGAAGCAGCTCCCATAGAGCCGGTCTTTGTCGAGCAGGACCAGGACTACCGCATACTCGATCTCGCCGATGGCGTGCAATTGTATTACGCGCCCAATCCACTCAATGATCTGTTCACTTTCTCCATCAGCGTCGATGCGGGTTCTGAGGAAAACGGCAGATTGAACCTGGCGGCCGCGCTCATGGATGTCGCCGGCAGCGAGTCCATGAGCAATGAGGATCTGCAGAAGGAATGGTATCGCATGGGCAGCGAGTTCGGCTTTCGGGTGGCGGAGAATTCATCCAGCTTCAACCTGTCCGGGCTCGACGCCCAGTTCGAGGACAGTCTGGCGCTGATGCTGGAACTCGTGCGGACACCCGTTTCCGACGAAAACACCCTGACGCAATTGAAAGGCATCATCCTGAAATCCCGGGAAGACCAGAAACAGTCTCCGCCGGCCATCGCCCGGGCCTTGTATCTGTACAACCGCTATGGCGCGGAATCGCCCATGCTCGAATCGCTGACCAGCGAGGAGATCATGCAGTCCGGCCTCGATGAGTTGCTGGCCTTGCCCGCTGGTCTGCTCGGTTACGAGCAGACGATTGCCTATACCGGTTCGATGCCGCTGGAAGACGTTGCCGAAATCGTTCGCCGCCATTTGCAGCCCGACGCTGGATTACAGGAACCACCGGAGTACCGGTTCCGGCAGGCGCGCGAGATCGACGAGACCGAGCTCTATGTGGTCGATCAGCAAACTGCCCAGGCCCAGGTGCGGATCGAGTTTGCCGATGGAGAGTTCGACGAGAGCGACAGCGTGCTGTCTTCTTTATATACGAGCTATTTCGGCAGCGGCATGTCGAGTGTCGTATTCCAGGAATTGCGCGAAGCGCGGGCGCTGGCGTATTCGGCTTCCGCCCGTTACGCCCAGGGCGGACGCCAGGGCGATCAGAATCTCATGCTCGGCGCCATCGGCACCCAGACCGACAAGACCGCTGACGCGCTGACCGCCTTCATCGACCTGATTGACAACATGCCCGTTTCCAGCGAACGCCTCGACGAGGCGGTAAATTCGACGCTCAACCGCTATCGAACGTCCAAGCTCAGCTTTCGGGAAGTGATCAGGGCAGTACGCTCCTGGGAGCGGCTCGGTCTCGAAGGAGACCCGCGCCGGCAGCGCTATGCCGAATTGCAGCAGGTGGGCATGGACGGTCTGCTGGAATTCCAGCAGGAGCATGTCAGGGATCGGGCCAAGCTGATCTCGGTCGTCGGCGACCTTTCGGTCATCGACGTGGCGGAACTTGAACAGTTCGGCCGGGTCCAAGAGGTCCAGGTGGACGATCTGTTCGTAGACTGATGCTGATGTGAATGCGGCGAATCCAGCATTGCGCGTGCGCGGGCTGCGCAAGCGCTATGGCGACGTGGCCGTCCTGCACGGCGTCGACCTCGAACTGCCCGCCGCGGCGGTGTTCGGCCTCGTCGGGCTGAACGGTTCGGGCAAGACAACTACCATCGAATGCGTCCTCGGTCTGCAAGGCTTTCAGGACGGGGAAGTGTCGGTACTAGGGCACGGTCCCGCCGAACTTTTTCGATTGCAGGGCGATGTCGTGGCAATCTTCGACAGCCCGAGCGTGCCGCCGCATCTGACAGTGAGGCAATGTCTCGAACACGCGCGCCTGCTTTGTCCCAGGCCGCGGCGCAGTTGCGCCGAAGTCGAGCGCCTGCTCGGTATCGAAGGCTATACGCGCTTCCGGATCCGGCAATTATCGCTCGGCAATCGGCGGCGGGTTTCGATCGCCCAGGCCTTGCTCGGCGAACCGCGGCTGATTCTCCTCGACGAACCTTTCAATGGTCTCGATGCCGGCGGGGTTGACCAGGTGCTCGAACTGATCGGCGAGCTGAACCGGGAAACCGGCGCCAGCTTCCTGCTGTCCAGTCACCAGTTGCCATACCTGGAACGTGTTTGCAGTCATGTGGGCATCTTGCACGAGGGCCGCATAACCGCGGCGGGCGAATTGCGCGACCTGCTGGCGGATTCCGGTTCGCGCATAGTCCTCCATACCACGCAGTCCGGGCTTGCCCAACAGCTACTCGAAAACGACAGCCGCGTAACGGATCTGGAACAACTTTCGTCTACCCATCTGAAAATGCGTCTGCGCGAATGGCAAAGCGAACAACTCGTGGCGTTTCTGGTCGAAAACAAGGTGCCGGTCCGCGAGCTGATGCAGCAAAGCGCTTCGCTGGACAATCTCTTCCGCGAGTTGACCGCTGGAGGCGACGCATGAGCAACCTGCTGGCGGCGCTGCGGCTCGAGTTGTTTCTGTCGCGCTACAGTTTGGCGGCGAAAATCGTATTGCTGGCGCCGGCGCTTGTCTGCCTGGCGCGATTTCTGCTGGTCTGGCTGAATCAGGCCGGCCAGCAGGCCCGCGCCGGCCTGATCGGCGCCGATTCTTTCGAACTTGCCCAGACGCAGAACGCATACGGGCATTTCGTCGATGGCATGAACACCGGGCTTACCATCCTGGCCCTGTTGCTGGTTGCGCTGGCGGCGTTCGACTTCAGCAGCGAGCGCGATACCGGCTCGATCCGTCATGTGCTGATCCGTCGGGCCGGCCGCGGCAGCATCGTACTCGCGAAATTGTTGCGGTTGCACATCCTGGGTCTGCTGTCTCTGTCCTTGCTTGGCTTGACGGCCTGGGGCGGATGCGCCTTGTTCTGGGATTTCGGTCCGGTGGTCGAAGACGGATTCGAGTTGATCGGCGAAGACGAGATTCTCTACGAGATACATCTGGGCCTGCTCATGGCCGTTATCCCATTGCCGGCGGTAATCGCCTTCGGCATGCTGGTGTCGGTGGCGGCCCAATCCGCGACCCAGGCGGTAACTTTGGCGCTGGGAGCGACCCTGGCCATGGATATCTTCAAGGCCCTGCTCGGTGAGCGCGCCTGGTATCTGTATGCGACATTTCATCCGTCCCTGCTCGATCAGTCGTATTTACGGGAAGTTTCCAGACTGGTCCGGGGATTCTCCGACGTGCTGGTGCAAGACAGTTTCTTCGTTTTCAATGAGTGGGTACCGGCGGTCTCGCTGCTGGTATTCGCGCTTGCCGCCCTGTTTGTAGCGCAGCGGCGCAGCTTGTAGGGAAATCATGCGCTTACTGCCAATCATTCTCGCGGGTCTGACTTGTGCTTGTGCGGTTTACGAACCGGCGCGGCTCGTTCCCGCGATCAATCTCTCGCCGGAACAACTCGCGGTCCGGCAGGATGGCGCCGGTCTTTTGGTGGATTTCGGTCTCGAGGTCGCGGCCAACGAAAGCGATTCGCTTGCCGCGGTCGAAGTTTTGCCGGGTGTGCGCGTGGTGGAGGTCGCGGTAAACGGTCCGGCCGATTCAGCGGGGATTCAGGCGGGCGACGTCATTCTCGCCATCGACGATATGGAAACCAACAGTCCCGACGCAATGCTCGCCATCCAGCGAATTCCGCCCCAAGAATCGCCATATGAGTTCAGCCTGCGGCGAGACACCACGGTACTGTCGGCCAGCGTCAACGGCCGCGAAATAACGGAAAACGCAGGTCCCCGGGAGCTGTACCGGGTCGATCCGATCGCTACCCGCGCCGGTTATCGAACCGAAATGATCGAGGTGGCGGGGGAGCCGTTCCGTGCCGGCGCCCGGGTGGTCGAACTGTTCCCCGGCAGTCCGTTGCCGGCCGCGGGCATCCGCGAAGGGCAATGGATTCTCGCGCTTGACGGAACGGGGTTCGGTTCGGCCCAGGAACTCGTCGGCCGCCTCGATCGCGAATACGATCTCGGCAGCGAAGTCACATTCGACGTCTACGATGGCCGCAACCTGCGCCGAACCGAAGTGGAGCTATGGGATCCGGGCCGGCGCATCAGCCGCATTGCGCTCGGGCCGATTCTTCAATACCGTTCGAGCCTGAGCCCTGACGCCGCCAGTCTGGATATTCTGGATTTCTGGTTGTTTTCGGTTTACTCGTATGACCGCAGCAATGGGGAGCGATCCCATTCGATACTTGGACTGTTCAACTTCACCTCGGGTTACGGTGAACTGGTGGAAGAGACGCAATGATAGCAAGGCTCTTGTTACTCCTTTCTCGTCATTCCGCGCGAAGTCGCAGAATTCATTCCCGAGGAGATTCTGCGACTCCGCTTCGCTCCGCGCAGAATGACAGTTTCCCCCGTCATTCTGCGCGAAGTCGCAGAATCTCCGCGGAGCGCCCGGGAGATTCCGCGACTCCGCTTCGCTTCGCGCGGAATGACAGTAGAGGCGACTTTCCAAGGGCCGGATCGTTCGTGGCGGCGGTTCTTTTCTGCGGCGCGGCGGCCGCACAGAACTATACCGCTTTCGAATTGCAGCGCGAGGAAGACTGGGACGACCTGATTGCCGAAGACGTCAATGGCGACGGCCTGGCCGATCTGCTGCACGCGGAATACCGTCCGGGCATCGGCCGGGAACTGCTTGTTCATCATCAATTGCCGGACGGCGGTTTCGAATCCGAACCCGCGCGGGTCGAAATCAAGAGCGAGATCATCGCCATCGGCTTCGCCGATCTGCGCCCGGAACCCGGCAAGGAATTGCTGCTATACGCCGGTGACGGCGTATACAGTCTGGCGGCCGGAACGCCGGGCTATGCCGGAAATATCCGCCAGTTGTTCGCCTGGGAATTGATCGCCGCCTTGCCTGACCGGGAAGATGTGCAGTTTGTGCGCGATATTGCCGATCTCGACGGCGACGGCAACGTTGATTTGCTGGTGCCCGGCTCCGAAGGTTACGGCTTCTTTCGCGGACTCGGCGAGGAGCGATTCGAATTGGCTGCCGTAATCCGCACCGATAATCCCGATGTGCCGGCGGCTGTACGGGACAACTTCGAAACCGATCTTGCCGCGCAAGTGAGCATCGATGCCGAACAGGGCATCGTGCTCGAGTTTCGCGCCGAGACTCCGACCCGGTTCGGTGACTTCATCGAGGAATGGGATGGGCTGCCGCGACGGGCGCTGTTCCAGGCGGAACGCTGGATGCCGGGAGTGCTGGTCGCTCCGCTTGACGGTGATTCGCTGCCGGATCTGCTCTACGTAAACCAGGGCATCGACGGCCTCGGACAGCTCAACGTTCATTACCAGCAGCCCGGCAACGAGTTTCATGAGCGGGCCGACTGGACCGGCCCCCTCGACGCGAACGGAGACTGGCAATTGACGCACCTCGACGGAGACGGCCGCATCGATCTGCTGCAATTGCTGGAGCAGGGCGATGGCTGGAACGCTCGACTGTATTTGAATGAGGACGGAAAATTCGATCTGAGCCGCCCCGTTCAGGTCATGCGCTTCGGCGGCTACGATCTGAGGGTCGAGGCTGTGTCCCTGCATGGCGAGCCTGCGCTTTCGGTGACGTATTATGCGGTGCCCGCACTGGAGGCGATCCGCAATACGGGAGTTCAGCGCGTAACCATGCTTTACGGTACAGACGGCGCCGAAGCAGGCCAGTTGTTTGGCCGCCGTCCCGCGATGCGGCTCGAAGAGACTTTCTCGGTCGACAATGTGCGCGGCCTTGCCGAGCCGATCGTACTTGGCCACGACCTCGATGGCGACGGCCGCTCCGACGCATTGTACGTTACCGATCAGGGAACGCTGGCGGCCCGGCGCGTGAACGACCGATTGCAGATCGAAAGCGAGGATTTCTGGGAATACACTCCTCCGCGCTCTGTTTTCGGGCTTGAGGTGGAACGGCTGAACGGGGACTCCATACCGGATCTGATCCTGCGCCACGGCGCGGCAACCACGGTACTGGTGTCGGCGCCATGAACCGCTGCCTGATCGTATTGATCGCCTTACTGCCCGCGGCCGCCGCTGCGAACGGCTGGAATTACAGGTCTCAGACGCTAAGCCTGCCCGCCGAAACCGAGAATCTGGTGCTGGCCGACCTGGACGGCGATGAAAGGCGCGAACTCATCGCGGTTTTCGAAGACGAACTACGCATTTACCCGCAAGGCCCGGAAGGATTCGATTTTGAACACGGATTCATGCGCCTGGGATTCGAAGCGCGCGCGGTGGGCTGGGACATCGCAGCCGGATTTGATTCCGATGGCCGAGCATCGATCCTCGCCTTGCTCGACGGTGACCGCGTCCAGGCCTGGCATCTGCGCGACGGCGCCCTGAGCGAGCCCGAAACCTTGCTGACGGGCCTGGGCGGATTTCTAAGCCGCGGCGTCAATCGCCTGCATTTCGCCCGTGACGTAAACGCCGACGGTCTGATGGATCTGGTTACTCCCGCCCCCGGCGCCCTCAACATTCACCTGCGCGTCGAAGGCGGCGGATTCGCGGCGGCGCTGCCCGTGGAATCGGACATGCGCGTACGCACGAACCTGAATTCGCGCGGCCTGTTCTGGCGCTCAGGTCAGGCGGTGACGATTCCCGCCTTGCGCCTGCGGGACCTGAATTCGGACGGCTTTCCCGATCTGATTTCGGAAACCGACGAGTTGCTGGCCGTGTTCCTGGCGGACCCGGCGACGCCCGGGTACTTTCCGGCCGGCGCCAGCTACAGTGTCGACATCGCCGAAATCGAAGAGCGCCTGGGAGAGTTCGACGTCGATAATCTCGACTTTTCCAACCTGACCGGCGTGCTCGCGCTGACCCACGAGGAAATACTCGAAGATGTCGACGCTGACGGCATCGAAGATCTCGTATTGCGCGAAGGGGGCAAGATTTCCCTGTTTACCGGTTCCGCCAAGGGCATGGACCTGGCAAGTCCACGCCAGGTCCTGCGTTCCGGCGGCAATGTGCTCGGCAGTTTCCTGCAAGACGAAAACGAGGACGGACTGAAGGATTTGTGGCTGTGGCGCGTGGAATCGATTTCCCTGGGCGATGTTTTTCTCTGGCTGGTGCTATCAAGCGATATTGCCGTGGAAGCCTTGATCTATCCCAATGACGGTGAGGGGTTCGCCCGGCGTCCAAGCCGCAGGATTACGGTTTCGCTACAGATTCCTTCCCTGGTCGGACTTGCCGGCGACTTTCGCGATCTCAGCGAAGCCGCCGATGCGACCCGTAGCGCGGACATCGTTTCCACGGCCACAGCCCGTCTCGACGGCGAATTGGACAATCTCGACCTGCTGGTGCTGATGGACCGGCAATTGCAGGTGTTTTTCGACAGTATCCGGCCCGAGCCGCGCGAAACCGAGTTTCTGGGTGCGCTGGACTACAGCCGCGCACGAGACGATTACCGCATCGACCTGCGCGCGATGATCGACGACATCGCCATCGGCGAAAACCGGCATCTGCGCGAAGTGGAAGGCCGGACCGCGGACTTGAGCGTCGATATCGGCGCGACGGCCAATGAGGGCGAAGTGCTCGCCGCCAATCTGGACGGCGACGAAATCGCCGACGTGCTGGTGCTCGCACGCGACGATACCGGCGAAATCCGTGGCATGATGTTCCTCTCGCGCCCCGCAACAGACTGAATATTCCCGTTGTCATTCTGCGCGCAGCGAAGCGAAGTCGCAGAATCTCCACTGAATCCGACCCGCCACTCCAGCACGGCAGCTTTCACGCGCTCGGGAATGTTGCTACTCTGGGAATGGGCGGAACCGATCCACGCGGGGAGGGCATCATGAGAAAAGCCGTCTGGATTTCCTTCTTCGTTGCACTCGTCGTGGTCAATGCGCTGGCCGAGGCGATGAATTATTTCGCCGATGTCCAGGTCGCCATGTTCTACCGTCTCACCTTCGTTCTGAGTATCACCATGGTCGCGGCCGTCTTCGCCGGATCCATTTTGCTGGTGAGCAAACTCGGCGCGGAGCGGCCCATGTCGGGACAATTCCGGCCCCGGGAAGTACTTGCCTGCCTGGGAAAGAGGAAAACGCGCTGCACCTATGGCGCGGTCGCCGGCCTGCTGGGAATCCAGCCGCGGGACGTAGGGCGAATTCTCGGGCCTCGGCGCCCGGCGGCTTCCTGGGTCGTGTCCTCGTCGACCCATAGGCCGACCGGTTACAAACAGGATGAGTTGCATCCCGACCTGTTCCACAACGAGCGGGTAATCGACAGCGCGGAAGACCTGAAACAGTTCATCTACGATTGCCGCGAGAGATAATCAACGCTGACAAGGCGGTGATATCCGGCAATTTCGCCAAATAGACTTGTAATTACAGCTATTCCCGCTGAAAATCAGATATCAATGAAATCAACGGTTTGCGATTGCCGCAAAAAAAGGTTTTCGTAAACTTTTCGTGCTGGATTCGGATAAACGGACATGAGGACTCCGTGTCGGGAGGGGTGTCATGGCCAGGGTGGAGTTGGGCGGCGCGTTGAGCGCGCCGGGTTTGTTACGCGAGGTTCGGAAGTGTTTCGAGCGGATTCCGGATTCGGTGCGAGGCCGCAAGCGGGGTCTGCCGGATTATCTGATGTCGGGTCTGGCGGTGTTCGGGCTGAAGTTTCCCTCCCTGCTGCAGTTTGATCGCGGCGCGCGGGACGACGGGTTGATCCGGGAGAATCTGAAGCATCTGTACGGTATCGTTGACGCGCCGTGCGACACGGCGTTGCGGGAGCGGCTGGACGAGGTGGAGCCCTCGGTGCTGCGGGGCGCGTTCAAGCGGTTGTTCGCGGTGTTGCAGCGAGGCAAGGGGCTGGAGGGGTTCACCTGGCTGGGTCATTATCTGCTGTCGGTGGACGGCACGGGGTATTTTTCCTCATCGCGGGTGCGCTGCAAGCGTTGCTGCGAGAAGCGTCACCGGGACGGGCGGGTGACGTATTATCACCAGATGCTGGGGGCGGTGCTGGTGCATCCGGAGCACCGGGAGGTGTTTCCGCTGGCGCCGGAGCCGATCGTGCGGGAGGACGGGTCGCAGAAGAACGACTGCGAGCGCAACGCCGCGAAGCGGCTGCTGACCCATGTTCGTCGGGAGCATCCGCATCTGAAGTTGCTGGTGGTGGAGGACGCGCTGGCCTCGAACGGGCCGCACATCGAGTTGTTGCGGTCGCTGGACATGCGATTCGTGCTGGGCGCGAAGCCGGGGGACCACAAGCATCTGTTCGAGTGGGTGGAGGCCACGCCGGGGACGCGGATGTTCGAGACGGTCGATACCGGCGGTGTGACGCGCCGCTACCGCTATCTCAACGGCGCGCCCTTGAACGAGGCGCACTTCGACCTGGAGGTGAACTTTCTGGAGTGTCGGGAGACCCGTCCCGGCAAGAAGGAACGACGCTTCTCCTGGGTCACGGACATCGAGGTCACCGAAGCGAACGCCGAGGCGCTGATGCGGGCCGGGCGCGCCCGCTGGCGCATCGAGAACGAGACTTTCAACACCCTGAAGAACCAAGGCTACGGCTTTGAGCACAACTATGGCCACGGCGACAACCATCTGGCGACGGTGTTCGCGCACCTGATGATGCTCGCTTTCTTCATCGATCAGGCGCAACAGAGGAAATGCCGCCTGTTCCAGGCGGCGCAGGCCAGGGCGGAACGGCCCCTTTACTTCTGGCAAAAGGTGAGAAGCCTGTTCACCACCCATATTCTGCGCGACTGGGGGACGCTGTACGGCGCTATCGCCTTCGGTGTCCGTCCCCGCGAGCCGGAGTTGCTCGACACCTCGTGAGGGTGCGCCGCGGCCGGTTGCGCGAAAAGCCGGTTCTTCGGGGCAGCACAGGGTAGCCGAAATCAGCATCCGGCAAAGCGCGGAAGGAGTTGCCGCGCCGCGACGTCTCCCACCGGCCCGATGAGCGGCTTTCCCCGGCGTCAGGCAATCGCCGGCTCCGTTAGCGGGAGAAGCTGCTGAGTCTGAATTCTGCTATCAGTGATCGGTAAGATCCGGTAGGCTCCACAATCTCCTCACCGGGGTATGACCGGCAATATCAGCCTTGACGGATGCTGCTCGCTCATGTGTATCGTCTGCCGCGCAACCTGCATCTCGGTGGTTTTCGCGAACGGCGCGCCGGTATTCAGATTTCGGGCCAGCCGGGGATAGTTGCTGCTGGTGACATCCAGGCGCAGACGGTCGCCCGGCTCAAGCAGGTAGCTCGTCGCCCACATGTCGATGACATACGGGTAAACGGCGCCAGGCTGCAACGGCACTTCCTGCTCGAATCCTTCCCGATAACGGGCTCGAATGACGCCGTCCACGAGATTGAACGAGAAGCCATCCGGCTTCACTACGACCAGCTTGACCATGAAGTCGGTATCGACGGCGCTGCTCGTTGCGAATATTTCAGCCGACAGGGGACCGGTAATCTCGGTCTCTTCGGCAAAAGGTTCCGTCAGGAAGCGCAGAATGTCGTCACGCTCGTCCAGAGGACGCTGATCGTGGGGGCCGCGCAAGGTGGGCTCCATGATATTGCCGCCCAGGGTCGGAGTCGGGTCGGCGGGGTCGTAGGTATATTGCAGCTCTCCCACGATTTCCGCCGACGGGGTAAGCGCCAGCGAGCCGTCTTCATGCAGAAAATAGTCTGTGTAGCTGGTATTCGCGAGCGGCCACTGGTCTTCGTCGCGCCATACGTTTTCTCCCATCACGAAGATTCGGATCGGCTTGCCTCCGGGCGCCGGCCCGTCCTTCAGCCAATAGTCGAACCATTCCAGCAGCAAGTCCTCGGCGCCGAGCAGGGCATCGGGGCCGAAATCGAGATCTCCGACAACGGATGACTGATTCCATCCATGGGGCCAGGGGCCTATGATCAACCGCTGGCCCTGGCGCGCGGTCTCGGTCGCGGCTTCCCTGGTCATGGTCTGGTAACTGCCGATGGTGCTGCGCAGAAAGACATCGTACCAGCCGCCTATGTTCAGCGCCGGCACCGACATTTCGGTTGCGCGGGCTTCGAGATTCAGTGGCCGCCAATAGGCATCGTAGGATGGATGCGTCAGCCAGTCCTGGAAATGCCTCACGTCGAATCCGAGATTTTCTCCCAATGTCTCGAGTGGAAGATGACCGATGCCGTTGATCCAGTCGATCGGGTAATTCATGTTCGTGCGGCTTCCGGCCTGGGCAATGCCCCATCGCGCCCGGGACAAGAGCGAAAAGGCCCCGCCGGGATAGGCAACGTCGCGATAGTAGTTGCCGGGGCTTACGGCCGGCGCGATCGCCACCAGCGCGGGATTTCGGTTCAGCGCCGCCAGCCATTGCACGGACGCGAGATAGGAAGATCCGAACATGCCGACCTGGCCGTCCGACCAGGGCTGTTCCGCGATCCAGGTAAGGGTATCGTCGCCGTCGTTGATTTCCTGGAAATAGGGATACCAGCGGCCGTCGGAATCGTAACGCCCGCGCACGGTCTGAAAGACGAACGCGTAGCCGTTGGCGGTGGCGAACTTCGCATAACGCAGGCGCAGGTCAGTCGACCCGTTGGAGTACATGTCGCGTACCAGCAGCGTGGGATATTGGCCACCTTCCGCCGGCAGGTACACGTCGGTCGTCAATCGAACGCCGTCGCGCATTTCCACGGGCACATGGTAGAAAGTACTGACCGTCTCCGGAAAATCTTCTTCGTAGTTCTGAAAGCTCTGCCCGCCTGCATGGCCCGCGGCAAGGAAGACGAGCAAAGTGACGCAAAGCCGGGATGTCTTCGACATGAAATATATTCCTTGTTCAATCGTGGTTTCGTGGCAGGGGCATCGTGAACCCGTTGAGGAAATCCTAACCCACCTCCAAGTCGACAATCCATTGAACGCTGTCGATTGTTTAGTCTTGCCGAATTCGGAAATACCTGTACGTCAGAGTGATCTGATAAGCTTGCCCTGAATCTCTACACGTCAGGCATTTCGTCATGAAAGCATGGTTACTTGTCGCAGCGCTGGTCTTCTGCCCGCTTGTTTTCGCAATGGATCAGGCGGAACTCGCCGCCTTGCTCGAAGAGGCGCGGGCGGAAATGGACATGCCCGGGCTGCGCGGCGCCGTGCGGTTTGCGGATGGTTCGATAATCAGCGCTTCGGTGGGGCTGGCGGATGTGGAAAATTCCGTGGCTCTCGACGATTCCGTGGGCATGCCGGGCGGGAGCACGGGCAAGACTTTCGTCGCCGCGCTGACGATGTTGCTGGTTCAGGACGGTTTGCTCGCGCTCGAAGATCCGGCGTCGAAATGGCTGGGCGGCGTCGAATGGTTCGACGAACTGCCCAATGCGGAAACGATGCGCATACGGCATCTGCTCTCGCATTCTTCCGGCATGGGCGACTATCCGGCAACGATGCGTTACGGCATGCTTTCAATTTGGCGCGCAATAAGCCGTGGAGGAATCCGGTTCGAAGTCGAGGAGTTGATCGACATGGTCGATCGCGAGCCGCTGTTTCCGGCGGGGGAGGGCTATGCCTACACCGACGCCGGTTACCTAGTGCTCGGGCGCGTGATCGAGGCGGCAAGCGGGCGCGAATATTTCGATCTGCTCGACGAAAAAATTCTGACGCCGCTGGGTCTCGATGAAATCAGACCCCAGGATAGGTCGATACTGCCGGACATAATTCCGGGCTATATGGCCGGCGCGAGAAACTTGCGGGACGACGGCAGCATGAAGATCGATCCTTCCTCGGAGTGGACCGGAGGCGGGCTGGTCACGAATCCGACCATGCTGGTCCGGTTTTACGGGGACCTGGCCGAAAGCCGCGCGGTACGGACCGAAAGTCTTGCAGCGATGCTCGACGCAGGCTGGCGCGATCCTTCGGCATCGGATTGGCATTACGGATTCGGGCTGTTCGTCTACGATGACGGCGGCCGTTTCGGTCATGGCGGCCTGTGGCCGGGATATCGTACCCAGGTCATGCATTACGCGGAATCAGGCACGACGATAGCCGTGCAGACCAATCGCGACGGACGCCTCGATCTGGAAGGGCTTGTGGCTCGAATCGAATCGCGGCTTCGCGATGCCCGCTGAAGGAGACCTTGACGTTCAGACGGAACTTCTCGAAGGCGTTTCCCGCTCATTCGCCTTTACCAATCCGCAATTGCCGGAATCGTTGCGCAATGCCGCGGGCAATGCCTATCTCCTGTGCCGAATCGCGGACACGATCGAAGACGACCCTGGAATCGCGTATACGCACAAAAAGGAATTCTCCGAGCGGCTGACGGCGATGGTGGGAGATTCCGAGGACCCGCAAACGTTCGCGAGCGATCTTGGTGCGATCCTGTCGCGGCAGAGCAGGGCGAGGGATTGCGAGCTCGTCGCCCAGGCGCCGCTTGTCATGCGCATCAACCGCGCATTGCCGCAAGCCCAACGCCATGCGCTTGCCCGCTGCGTCGGCATCATGAGTTCCGGCATGACCGGGTTCCAGGCGCAACGCGGTCTCGGGGGACTGGCCGATATTCGGCAAATGGAGAGCTATTGCTATGTTGTCGCCGGAGTGGTCGGCGAGATGCTGACCGAGTTGTTCTGCGATTACAGTCCCCGCATCGCTGCACGGCGCGAGAAACTGATGCCGCTGGCGATCGCCTATGGCCAGGGCCTGCAGATGACCAACATCCTCAAGGACATTTGGGAAGACCGGCGTCGCGGCGACTGCTGGTTGCCGCGGGACGTTTTCCTGGCGGCGGGAGTGGAACTCGAACGCCTGCCCGACGAGCATGACAAGCCGGGCTTTGCCATCGCGCTGCGGCAATTGATCGGCCTCGCTCGGAAACAACTCGAATTGGCCGTTGAATACATCAAGCTATTGCCCGCGGGCGAAACGGGCATTCGCCGTTATTGCCTGTGGGCTGTTGGCATGGCGGTGCTGAGCTTGCGCCGTATTCACGCCAATCCGCATTTTTCCAGCGAGAAGGAAGTGCGCATCACGCGCGCTCAGGTGCGCGGAGTCATCGCCTCGACCAGCGCCTGCGCCAGCTTTAATCCAGCCTTGTCATTGCTTTTCGTCTGGCTGAACCGGGGTCTTCCGTCCGGCTCATGAGCGCGGAACATTGCGCAACAGCAGGTCGAACAGCCGGCGCAAAGCCGGGTCTGAATGCGCCAGCAGCACAATTGCCGTTATCAACGCCGGCGCGGCGCGTTTCGGCTGCGGGAAATCCTTGCCTGCGCGAAATTCTTCTGAGCGGTGAATGCGGCGCAAGGTAAGCGCCGCCATGCCGAGGGTCAGCAGCAGGTGCCGGCGGATACCGAGTTCCCGGCGCGGGATCAGCAGCGCGAAGCCGAGCCCTTGCCGCAAGTGGCGATGCGTGGCGGCCACCAGATCATCGAGGCCCCCAGCAAAGGCAGGGCCGTTGTCGGCGGTGCGCATTTCGTCGAGATCGAAGCCTCTGGCAATAAATGGCTCATTGGGCAGCCAGCAATAGCCTCGGGCATGGTCAACCCAGATATCCCTGAGGATATTGGTCATCTGCAGACCCTGGCCAAACCCGGGAGCCAGCTTCATCAGTTCTTCGCGCCTTTTCGCCACCGCGGGAGAATGATCGCAGAACAACTCGGTGAGCATCTTCGCCACCACGCCGGCAACGTGATAGCAATAGCGGTCGAGGTCCGCCATATGCCGTAATCCTTCCCTGCCTCGCCGGCGCTGGAATTCGATCATGCCCCGGGTCATTTCCTTAAGGCATTGCTCTATGGCCCCGCGCCGCGCGGGAGCGAATGCATGGGTAATCCGCACGATCCGACCGGTGTTTTCAACCAGTATTCGTTCGCTGCTCGAAGCGGCGCCGGAAAGCAGCGTGGACAATCTCGCGGCCAGCGCCTCGGAGTCGGCGTGGCCGGCCACCGCGGAAGCGATTCCTCGCAACAATATTTCCTTGCGCGCGAGATCGAGTCCGGGTTCGTCTTCGACCGTGTCGGCAATGCGGCACAACAGGTACGCGTTGGTGACCGCTTCGAGCAACCCGCCCGGCAATCGTGGAATGGTCAGCGCATAAGTGCGCGACACCTGGCGCAACATGTCGGCCTGAAAGGCAATTTCGGCCTCGCGTACCGGCGTGGATTCTGGCGCGTCGGTCGGCATCCTGCTACCCGTTCAGTTTCCGATGACTTCAGTAACCAATGTATGGGCGCTGAACCAGGATTCCAGATTTTCCACCACCAGATTGCCCATGGCTGCGCGAGTCTCCACCGTCGCGCTGCCGATATGGGGCAGTAACACGACGTTGTCCATCGTCAGCAGTTCCCCTGGAACCTCCGGTTCATTGGCATAGACATCGAGTCCGGCGCCGGCGATCAGTCCGTGCCGCAGGGCCTGTACCAGGGCGGACTCGTTGACGCTGGAGCCGCGTCCTACGTTGATGAAAATACCTTCAGGACCGAGCGCGTCGAGCACTTCGAGATCGACCAGGCCGAAGGTTTCAGGGCCGCCCGGCAACATGTTGAGCAATATGTCGCTGTGTCCGGCCAACTCACTGGCGGATTCGAAATACGGAAACGATACGTCTTCCTTGCGTGCGCGATTGTGATACGCGAAATGCAATCCGAACGGCTCCGCCCTGCGCACGATGGCATTGCCGATGCGGCCCAGGCCAAGAACGCCGAGCGTGCGTCCCGCCAGGCCGCTGCCGAAGGGGAACGGCCCCTTGAGCCATTCGCCTTCACGTACGAAACGGTCGGCATTGACGATATTGCGTGTGGTTGCGAGGATCAGCGCCATCGCCACATCGGCCACTGCG
The DNA here is from genome assembly GCA_963666325.1 of Pseudomonadales bacterium. GTDB lineage: Bacteria > Pseudomonadota > Gammaproteobacteria > Pseudomonadales > Pseudohongiellaceae > UBA9145. The sequence goes on along the minus strand of OY762706.1, from coordinate 1,470,884 downwards.
TCATTGAGCACGTCGGGGGTATTCGTGACCGCAATGTCTGCCGCCGCCGTGCGCTGGAAATCGATTCCGTCGACCCCGACCCCGAAACACGACAGCACGCGTAGCGAGCCAAGTTCGTAGACGATTTCGTCGCAGACCCAGGAGGCGCTCGCCGCAGCCTCGCATTGACCTTCGAGCCGTTCGATCAACTTGCGTTTCTCGGCATCGGACAGAAGCCACAAGTGATGCGTTTCGTAGCGCGCGTCGAGCTTGGCAATGGTGTCGGCGTGGAAGTTGTTGACTATCAGCAAGGCCGGTTTTTCAGGCATTCGTCCATGTCCCTTTCGAAGCAGCCGCCAGTATACTTTCCTGTCAGCCGCGGGCAAGAGCGCAGCCCGCCGCTATGTTACAGTTAGCCGCGCCATGGCCGGTTCCGCTCCGGCGCCAGACGAGAACCAGCAGATCGTGACGCAAAACCAGCGACTGAGATCCCTGCCTTCGGTCGACCGGGTGCTCAATGCGCCCGAACTTTCCGGGCTGATCGGGCAGTATGGCGCTCAGGCCTGCAAGATCGCGGCCCAGGCGGAGCTCGCGCAATTGCGCGAGGCTTTGCGGGGGGGCGAAGCGGATGCGGAAGCGCTGGTGTCAGCGACTGATTTTCCGGAAGCGATTTACGCGGCGGTGCGGCGCAGCGTGGCCGCGGAATTCAGCGCTTCGCTCAAGCCGGTGTTCAATCTCAGCGGCACTGTCGTACATACCAATCTGGGCCGCTCGGCTCTGCCGGAAGAAGCCGTTCATGCCATGGCAATGGCGGCGGACGGCGCCTGCAACCTCGAATACGATCTCGATAAGGGGCGTCGCGGTGACCGCGATCATCATCTGGAAGCGACTCTTTGCGAATTGACCGGCGCCGAAGCCGCCACCGTGGTCAACAACAACGCCGCCGCGGTATTGCTCGTGCTGAACACGCTGGCTGCCGGGCGCGAAGTCGTGATTTCCCGCGGCGAACTCGTGGAGATCGGCGGCTCCTTCCGCATGCCCGAGATCATGCAGAGCGCCAATTGCATCCTCAGGGAAACCGGCACTACGAATCGCACTCACTTGCGCGATTACCGGAACGCCATCAACGACAATACCGGGTTGTTGATGAAGGTGCATACCAGCAATTACGAAGTGCGCGGCTTCACCAATTCGGTTTCCGGACGGGATTTGAGCGAACTGGCCCGCGAAAACGGGCTGCCTTTCGTACACGACCTCGGTTCCGGCACGCTGGTCGACCTCGTGCGTTACGGATTGCCGCATGAGCCGACCGTCAACGAAGTCCTTGCCGAAGGCGTCGATCTGGTCACGTTCAGCGGCGACAAACTGCTCGGCGGACCCCAGGCGGGAATAATCGTCGGCGAGCGCGAACTCGTGGACCGGTTGCGGCGCAATCCCCTGAAGCGCGCCTTGCGGGTGGACAAGATCACCATCGCCGCCCTGCGCGAAGTGCTGAACCTGTACAAGGACCCGCAACGGTTACCGTCCAGGCTGCCCATGCTGGCGGATCTGACCCGCCCGGCGGCGGAAATTCTCACACTCGGCGAACGGTTGCTGAAGCATGTGGACGAAGCGCTCGGGCCCTCCTTCGAAGTCGCCCTGACCGAATGCAAGAGCCAGATCGGCAGCGGCGCCTTGCCCCTCGAACGGCTCGAAAGCACCGCCTTGCAAATCACCCCCATCGCTTCGAGCGGCGGCAAGGACGCGGCCCTGCAGCAACTCGCCGGGCGCTTGCGGGAATTGCCCCGGCCGGTAATCGGCAGGATTCGCGATGGCAGTCTCTTGCTCGATTTACGCTGCCTGCGCGATGAAGAACGGTTTCTCGCTCAACTGCGCGAAGCGATGTGAGCGGGAGATTTTCGTTTTGCCGTTGATTCAAGACCGGCGTTAATCGGGGGGAGATTCTGCGACTTCGCTTCGCTGCGCGCAGAATGACAGGGTGGGATTCGTGGAAACTATCGGGCCTGATCGCGCAAGCGTGCGCCGGAAGCCACGCCGGTATTGCCGAAACCCACACCGATACGAAAACTGACCAGGGACAATAGCGATGCCGCCAGCATGATGAACATCAGCGGATATGCGGTTCCGTTGTAGACCACCGCCACAAGTTGAGCCGCCAGGGCCGAAAGGGCCATCTGCAGGAATCCCGTTAGTCCCGAAGCGCTGCCCGCCAGCCGCGGGAATTCGTTGATGGCCGCTGCCTGTGCGTTCGGCAAGGTAATGCCGTTGCCCAGCACGGTCAGTGAAACCGGCGCGAACAACGCCAGCGGATGCATCCAGCCCGCGAGTAACAGGGCGAAGGCAAGGCAGATGCCGAAAATGGCAATCGCCATGCCGATCAGCATGAGCCGGTCGATATGCAGTCTCAGGCCGTAATGCCTGGCGATATAGCTTCCCGCCATGAAACCCAAAGGCATCATGATGAAATAGTAGCCGTACTCGTTGGCTGGCCGCTCGTACACCGAAACCAGGATTTCCGGGCCCGCGGCGATGAAACTGAAGAAAACTACCGAGACGAAGGATATGCAAAAGGCATAGCCGGCGAACACGCGCGAGGACATCAGTTCGCCAAAGGTTCGCAACATCGAGCCCAGGCCTTCGAAGGGGACCGGTTCCTTCAGTGTTTCCGGCAGGCTGAATCCGCTCATGAGCAATATTGCCAGGCTGAACAGGGCGAACGCCGTGCCGATCGACTCCCAGCCATACCGGACCAGCAATTCACCACCCACCGCCGGTGAAATCATCGGAATCACGACCATTACCATGACCAGGGTCGCGATCACCCGGGCCGATTCGGCGGGACCGTAGACGTCGCGAATGATGGCTCGCGCCAGCACCAGCCCGACGGCGGCGCCGAATGCCTGTACGAAGCGGCCGATGACGAGCAGTTCGATGGTTCCGGCCAGAGCGCATAGCAAGGAGCCGGCGGCACAGATGGACAGGCCGAGCAGGATGATCGGCCTGCGCCCGTACTTGTCCGCCAGGGGTCCGTAGGTCAGGGTGCCGAAGGCGATGGCGGCCATCGACAGGCTCAGGGTCAACTGGGCGATGTCGTCGCTGACGGCGAAATCCTGCCGGATCACGGGGACCGCCGGCAACAGGATCTGCGTGGCGGACGGTCCCAGCGCGGAAATCGCCGCAAGCAGGACGATCAGCCGCTTTGATAAATGTTTGCGGTCGCTCACAGGTTTGCCGTGAAGTGGAAAAGGGGTGCGCCGATCAATTTTCGGAAAACAGTTCCGGGCTGTTTTCCATGCGCCTGGCGCCGTTAGCAAGTATCACGCTTGAGCCGCGCAGGATCGAACGTTGCGCCTTGCTGATCTCGAATCCGGGCCCGAAGGCCCAGGCGTGGAAAGCCCGGCCGGCCTCGCCGGCGCCTGCGGCGGGGGCAGTATAGCATGACAGGTTTTCGCCTGATCTCGTGCGCAGGCATACAGCGCCGTCGTCGCCGGCTTCGAGCGGGAAGCCGTTTTCATGTTCGCTGAATCGCGGCGAGGCGCGCAGGACATCGGCCAGTTCGCGAGAGAATCCACCACCGGAAATGCGCAGTCTGACCGGCAGTTCAATGCCGAGGCGGCGGCTGATTCCGGGGTCGGCGCGAAAGGCGTTTTCGAAATGTTCGAGCGCGATTTCGTAATCACCGAGCGTCCAGTGCGCATCGCCCATGCGCGCGGCCACACGGGCGCGCAACAGCGCTTCCTGAACCGGGAGTTCCGCCAGGGCGCGGGCGCCATGGTCTATCACGGCGTCTTCGTCTCCGTCTATTGCGGCGGCCTCGGCGATCCAGGAGTGGTAGTACCCGGTATTCAATTCGAACGCGCCCGCTGCAAGAGCCTCATTGAGCGCGCGGCGGACGACGCCGGCGCCGATCATGCGCACGAGATCGGGCTCGATCCATTCCGGGATGTGCACATCGAGCGGAGCATAAGGCCGGAGCCGATTAAGCAGGATCTCGGGACGAGTGAACAATGAGGCCGCATAGCGTTCCGAGCGCCAGGCGGAAAACAGCAGTCCCGCCGACTCGATCCGGGTCCGGAGGGCCGCAGCCCAGCCGGCGCCGGCCGCTTCCTCAAGACGATTCTGGTATTGCATGCGATTGGCAATGGCATTGATCAGCGCCGCCATGGCGTCTTTCTGGAAGTCGTCGGCGCTGTACGAGCCGTTGCGGTCGGGCTGGCTCAGCGCGGTCGCCGACAGAATAGCGGCGTCTTCGGCATAGCCCGCGATTAACATGAATGCAGCGCTGACCAGGTAATGTTCGGCGCGGTTCATGACGCCGACGATGGGCTTCTGGTTTTCGCGCCAGATCAGCATGCGGTCGAGCGCCGCGCGAGCATCGATGAAACGGCCCTGGCTCATGGTGATATAGAGCTTGTAGACCCAGGGATCGGCGACGCTGTCGGGGTTCAGATTGCGGGTGGCGCGGTCGAGATAGTCTTCGGCGGCATCCATCCGCAACAGCGACAAGGCAACTTCCGAGGCGTTCGTCAGATAAACGGTATCGCCGGCGCCCGACTGGGCGGCGAGATTCTCGTCTTCGCTGATCGCCCGATTGCAGACGGCCATGGAATCGACCGGCGCCAGGCTCGCCAGCTCCACCGCGCACAAGGTATTCCAGGCGCGCGCCCGCTCGCGTTCGTTCTCGCTGTTCTCCAGCACGGCCATCGCGCTGGCGCGGGCGGCGTCGTATTGCTTGAGCTTGAGCAGCGGCCAGCCGCGGAAGGATTCGATGTCCTGGCCGTAGATCTCCTCGATCCTGTCCAGATATTCGAGCGCGCGCTGCTGGTCGCCCATGAGTTGATGCACGTTCGACAACTGGCTCAAGGTCAGGTAATGCCACTGGATGTTGCCCGATTCCACAGCCTCGTTGATATCCGCATAGCCGGTCAGGCTTTCGGCGCGATTGAGATGAAACAGGGCGCGGGCCAGATTGCCTTCCGCGGTGTACAACACTTCCGCGTAGGAGAATTGCGCCGCCGGGGAATCCGGTTGCAGGCGAATCCATTCCTCGCCGAGTTCCCTCGCCCGCACGTTTTCCTCGAGTGAAAGAGCGTCGCAGATTTCCAGTGCGCGCGGATTCTCGATATCGGTAAATCCGAAACAACTGAAGGACCGGGCGATCTCGACGTCGCCGAGACCGGGCGCGGAGTCATCCTGGGCCAAGGCGGAAAAGCCGGCGCAAGTCAGCGCCCAGCCCAGCAGCAGGGCCGCGACGCCGCGCCGCGGCGGGCGAGCGTCAGGCAAGCGTACTGCCGGCCAGGCGCTCCATGGGTTGGCGCATGTTGTCATGCAAAATCCTGTGCAGCTCGGCCACGCCGGGCGCGAGTTCGAGGCGGTGGCCCAGCACCCGGGGCAGCAATAGTTCGATGTCTTCGGCGCTGACGAAATTGCGGCCGCGCAGCGCGGCGGCGGCCTGCAAGGCCGGCAGCATCAGCACCAGCGAGCGGGTCGAATTGCCTTGCAGCACCCGCTCGTCGTCGCGCAGATTGCGCGAAATATCGACCAGGGTGGACTTGACGACATCGGCGATCGCCACTTCCCGGTCGATGGCGGCGCGGCTGTTCAGGAGTTCGTCGCGGGTCACCGCCGGGCCGCCGCCGGTCGCGTCGCGGCGGCTTTGCCAGGTCTCGAGTACTTCGAGTTCCGACTTCCGGTCGATGTGTTCCATGCTGATCTTGAACAGAAAGCGGTCGAGTTGGGGCACCGGCAGTGGATAGGTACCGACCAGGTCGAGCGGATTCTGGGTCGCGATGACGAAAAACAACTCGTCCAGCGGATAGGTCACGTTGTCGACGGTGACCTGTTTCTCGCCCATCGCCTCGAGCATGGCCGCCTGCACCTTGGGCGAGGTGCGATTGATCTCGTCCGCGAGCACGACGTGGGCGAAGATCGGGCCATGGCGGAAATGAAAGGCGTTACTCGCACTGTCGAAGACCGGCACGCCGGTAACGTCCGAAGGCAGCAGGTCGGGAGTGAACTGGATGCGGCGGAAAGGCGCGATGAAATGTTCGAAATCGCGGTCGTCGCCGATGGCCTCGCCAAGCGCCTTGGCCAGGGTGGTCTTGCCGGATCCGGGGAAATCCTCGAGCAGCACATGGCCGTCGGCGATCAGCGCAATGATGACGAGTTCGATCACATCGTCACGGCCAATCACCTGGTTTCGCACTACATCGCGCAGGCGCTGCAGTACGCCGATGGCGGTTTCCAGGTTTGCGCCCGTGTCCTCCCCAACCTCGTCTTGCGGAGCTTGCATAGCCGAATCCCAGTTCATGTGGCGCTTTTCCTCAATGGCTGAAAATTATCTGGCGCGAAGCCAGGAAAACGGATTCAGAATCGCCAGAATCCGATACCCCGCACCGGTATTTCCGCGAATCTCGCTGCCGAGTCGCCGGCGCATACCATTCCAATCCTCGATATTCAGACTTGGCGGCCGCTCGCCCAGGGCATGCGCCAGATGCCAGGCGGTCAACGGTTCCAGCGCCGGCGCCGTTGCGCCCGCGCGCCGCGCGAAGGCTTCGCGGCTTTCGCCGTAGCGGCGGCGAATGCCCACTGCGGCGAGCCGATCGAGAGCGGCGCGATAGCTGAGCCGGTGTTGTGCGCCCAGGCCGGCTGCCGCCGGAATCCAGAGGCGGTAGATCTTGACTCCATAGCCCGCCAGCACCAGAGCCGCAAGCAGGGCCGGCAGGGCGCCGAGCACGAGTTGCCAATCGATCGTCAAGCCCGCCTGTTCCTGCAGGAACTCCTCGAAGGCCGCTTCGCCGCGCAACATGTCGCCGAGCAATTGCTGCAGTTCGTTTTGCGGATCGGTGGTCATGTCGACCAGGGTGCGCTGGGGCGCCGGATCGACGATAACCCAGCCGTAGCCCTCGAAATAGATTTCCGGCCACGCATGTCCGTGAATCGCCTGGATGAGCAGCGATGACCCGCCCGCGCGATTGGCCGCGGGAACCGAGTAACCGATCCCCACCCTGGCGGGAATGCCGAGGCTGCGCAGCATGTATGTCGATGCGAATGCGAAGTGCATGCAATAGCCGGTCAGGTCGCCGAACAGGAAGGAGGCCGCCGGGTCTTCGGAATACGCGTGTTCGTTGGCCAGGCTGTAGATGCCGTTGCTGTCGAGATAGTTCTTGAGAGCCCAGGCCCGGGCGAATGGGTCTGTCGCGTATTGCGGACGCAGGCCGCCGATGATTTGCCGCGCGAGTTCACCATAGCGTGGATCATCGGGCAGGCGCAGATACTCCTGGCGAACTTCCTCCGGCCAGTCGGGATTCCCCGCGCTCCGACCGAAAAGTTCATTCAGATCGAACTCGGGTACGAGCGAGTGCGCCTCCCAGGTTCGCTTGAAGCGAAGATTGTTGGGGTTGGGAGCATTTTCCAGCGCCACCGGCGCAACCAGCCCGAACGGCGAGCGATGGGGCACGAGGGTTCCGATTGTTGTCGTTACCAGTTTGCGCCCATCGCTGCTTGCGGATTCCCGCGCCGGGGCGCCGGGGGCCGGAATCAGGTCCCGGTCCATCTCCGGGTGCGAAGTGAAATCGAGCATGTAGCCGTTCCACTGGGAGTAGGCGGATTCACGGAAATAATAGGCGCCGCCCGCTGGTTCGTAGTCGTCCCGGAATACCACGATGGCCACCGGCGCCTGCTTGTTCCCGGTATTGTTTTCACCGTCGTGAAACGGATTTTCCCGCTGCTGCGCGCTGTTGCCGGTGAGGCCGAGGTCGTCGGTCATCTGGGGCGTGGGCAGGCCGAAAGTGCGCACATAGCCCACCAGCGACAGGCACAGCAAGCCGAACAGGGCGAAATGGTAGGGCAGCCGCCGCCGGTTCTCCTCAACCAGCAGCAGGGCGGCAAGGAACAGCACGGCGCCGCAGCCGAGAACCAGCAGTACGGTGGCGGGGTCAAGCCCCCGGCTCAGGGCAAAATCACCTAGCAAGAAGGGGCGGTTGATCATACCGTTGCGGTGGGCGGAAAGTATGATGACAAAGCCCGTCGCCACCAGCAGCACTTCGATGATGCCGCCGGCGCTGCTGCGCAGGGCGAGAATCCGCACTGCGCCGGTCAGGGCAAAACTGAAGCAGAGCCATTTGACGCCTTCGGCAAGATGGAAGGCGGCGACAGGCCCCAACACGCCGGCAACCAGACCGCTGCCGGAGACGAGGCCGCCGGCAATGATTCCCGCCAGCGCCAGTAATGCGGCCGCCAGCAGGATGACCGGCATTCGCAGTTGAGCAACAGGATGTTCGCGATCATGCAGCCCGGCGAGTACGCATGCCGCAAGACAACCGGCGACGGCGGCAAGCGACCCGGTGGTGACAGTCAGCGAAAGGCTCAGCAGGTAATAGCTGCCGGAGATGATGGCCGCCCGCGCCAGCGCCGGCGGCAACCGTTCCGGAGATATCGCGCCCGCCATTTGCCGCATGGGTTCAGATCCTGCGCAGTTTGTCGTCGTAGCAGATTCCCGAGGCCCGGTCGACCAGCATGATCGAGGCAACCGTTCCGCTCAGTTGACGGCATAATACCAGCAATTCAGACTGCGAACCGCCGTGGCCGCTCCCCTCTCGCCCGCTGTTCTTGACGTATACCCGGTCACTCTCATCTGGCCGCAACAGAAGACGGCGCCAGTGCGAACGCTGTTTGCCGCCCTCCATGCCATCTACCGCCAGCACAAGGGAAAAGCGCCCCCGGAATGCGCCGCCGGCTTGCAGGACGCCGCTTGCCGGGAGCGCACCGGGGCTGGCGAAGACGATGCAGTGGCTTGCGCCGCGCTGGTCCGCCATGGCCAGGAAACGTTCGAGACCCGGCGCATGTGGCCGGTCGAGCGCCCGGGAACGCGCCACCGCCCGCAGGGCGGTTTCGAGTTCGCCGCAAGGCGATTCGGTGCCATCGGCGGAAAACTGCCAGTCATCGCCGAATGCCCCGGATTCCAGCGCCGCCCGGGCCACCGCCGCAGCCGCCTCGTCGCCCGGACCCGAGAGCAGGTAGGCGAGGATTCGCCGGCCATGGGCAACGCTGCGTTCGCGCAGGCGCACGTTCAACTGCCGGGTGCGGGCGTAATTCTTCCAAAGGATGTCCCTCACCGAATCGCCGGCGACATAGGGCCGGATTTCCATGCGGTCGCCAACGGGTTCGCCGCTTTGCCGCGGCATGCCGTCCTCGGCGGCGAGGGAGTGCAGCAGGGGCAATTTTTTCAGCGTATTGACCCGCGGCAGCACATAGCATTCGCGCTCCCGCCGCAGCCGCCAGGAGTAGCGGCACAGGCCGAGCGCGTCGGACACTTCAAAGCGTCGCGCGACATGCCCGCTCAGGCAGCGCATCCGCGGGGAAATCTCTTCTTCCAGCCGATCGTCCGGGGAGATGCGGATGCGGCTTTCGACCTGGTCGGGAAACCGCCAGGACCAGTGCAGCCGCACGAGGGGCAACAGGCCCACGGTTGGCAGGCTGAAGCCGGTTTCGTTGGGAAATCCCGCTTCAAAGGCCTGGCCTCCGCCGGTCCGCCAGGATGGTTCGCGCTGAATGCGCCGTTGCAGGATCAGCCCGCAGATGACCACCGAAAACAGGCAGCCCAGCAAAATCACCAGCGCGCAGATCCCGAGCGCGAACACCATCAGGTCCATCGCGCCGTAGCCGAAAAACCGCAGCGCCAGCGCAACGCAAAGCAAGGTCGCAATGCCCCGCGCCGTCAGCGGAAACAGGCCGGCCAGGACGCGCAGTTGTGATTTCAGGGAATCGATGGAAATGCGCCTCGCGATTCAGCATGAACGCCGTCAGGTTTTCCGGTTGACTTTGGCGGTGGTCCAATGCTCTCGAACATCCGGCGCAAAATATCATGATATTCCGAGCGTTACTCCCCAGCTCCGGCGGCCGTGCTCGAGGGCTTCCATTTGCCCCGGTCTTACCATCGCCACTGGACCTCGATCCGGATGCCGTGCCGCGGGGGCGCCATGCCGCTTTCGCTCCTCGTGGCGAGGAAATCGAGGGACAGGTCCGGCCCGAATCTGGTGGGTGCGAGGCGCCATCCGAGGCTGTAGTCGCGCGCCGCGTCGGAGAACCCGTAGCCCACCCGGGGGGCGACGGTGAAGCGGTCGCCAAAGGCCACGAAACCGTAGGCAAGCTCGGATGTCCAGCGGTTGCCGCCGCCGCCGAAACGGTTGCCGAGGGGATCGGGAGCGAACAGGGCCGCCAGCCCGCCACTGGCCTGGCCGCCCAACTCCTGGCCCAGCTTCAGCGCCAGCCCGCGTTCGGAGTCCGGCTCCGCGCGATAGGAGAACGAGGCCGAGACGCCCCAGTCCTTCATGTCGCTGTCCTGGTGGGCGATGAGCGTCCTGCCCTCGATATCGAGCGAGAGTCCGCGCTCCGGGTTGGACCATGAGATGCCGCCGCCCACATCCAGGCCGAATCCGGTTTCGGCGTCCCCGCCGTCGTGGCGCGCGCCCAGCTCAAGCTTCGGCGCCAGGGCGCCCCAGCCGTTCAGCGATACCGACCGGCTTCCTTCCAGGCCGAGCCGCAGGCGAGTTGTGGTCGATTGCGAAGCCACGAGACCCTCGGTGCGGCCCGAGGACGTATCCGTCCATAGCGCATCGGCGACCAGCGACAACTCGGGGCCGGCTTCCTCCGGCGAGCCGAACAGGCCGCTTTTCGCGCCCGCCGCCGCCATGCGCCAACCCAGATCGGTTTTCAGCCGCTCTGTCCAATCGTCGGTCCCGTGCCTGATCGACAAGCTTCCCCATCCTGTCCCCGCAGTCCCCCACATCTCCAGATCCTCGGAGACCGAAATCGCGGCATAGGGCGTCATGGTGGTCAGCGAGGCTTCAAGCTCGCCGCCGCCAGCGCCGCCGGACCAGCCGCCCCGACCGGTCGAGTGCGCCAGGGCCGCACCGGCCAGCCAATTGCCGCGCGCGTAGTCCACGCCCAGCCGGCCCGTCGCGATTTCGCCGTCGAGGCCCAGACCGCCGTCGCTGCCCGAGAATCGCGACAAGGCGCCCCGTCCCCACCAGGCGAGGGTTCCGCCGGTGGGGTCGGCTTCGCCGGTGCGCGTGAACGAGGCGCCGGAAAGCGCCTGCAGCAGGAACGCGCCAATCGACGTCTCTTCGTCGCGGCCACCGGCGCGGGCATCCTGGGGGAACCCGGATCCCGCGCCTGGTCCAGGCGCGCCCAGCGCGGACCCCGCAGTTGGGAAAGCGCCGCCGGTCGAGTGGCTTTCCGGCCCCGCGTTGGCCGCGGCCACCCCGAATCCGCCGGTTCCGAAAGAGCCGGCCCCGAAACCATCCGTCCCGAATCCGCCCGATGGAGAAACCGCGCCCGCCCCGAATCCAGTCCGCGATGAAACCGCACCGGCGCCCGCCGGGCCCGGATTGCCCGCCATGGGATCATTCGCCGCGTTGCCGGGGTCCGCTTCCGTTCCCCGGCCCGCGCTGAGGCCGATCATCGGCACCGAGCCCTCGAATCCGGGGTCGCGCCGCGCCCGCATCCGCTCGGCGACGCCGTCGAGCGCCTGCTGGGCCAGGTTCCGCCCGAAACGGGCGAGCCAGGCGCCGGGGATCAGGTCGGAGTTCTTGATGGTTCCGGTCGCCGTCGCCCGCGCCAGCGTGACCGTGGCGGGGTCCGGATTGCTCAGTTCAAGCGTCAGCGTTTCATGTCCTTCGTCGATGTCGTCGTCTTCCACCCAGACCCGGACGATTTTCGTTCGCTCCCCCGGCGCGAAACTCAGCGTTCCGAACCAGTGGACATAGTCCCTGTCCCTCTTGGCCGTGCCCGCCCGCGTTTCCGCCCGCACCGTTACGGGGCCGGACGCGGGCCGGCTCAGCCAGACCGTGAAGCGCAGATTTTCCTTGCCTTCGATCGCTTCGGCGTCCTCCACCGAGACCGTCAGCCCCGCATAGTCTCCGGCGCCGTCGTCGTCCAGAATGGTCAGCTCCACGGAATCGACGCTCCCGGCGCGCGCCTCCAGTGGGCGCATCTCGCCGATCGAAACCGTAAAGGTCTCATCGTCGGTGTCATCGTCGTGAAATACCGTGACGTCGGCCGAGCCGGACGCCTGCCCCGGACGAATCCACAGTCCGGAATCGCCCTCGTAGTCGTCTTCCTCGGCCGTGCCGTCGGTATAGACCAGCGGCACCCGGATCATGCGGTCCAGCTCGTTCGGGACCGTCGCCGTGACCGTCACCCGGGTGAAGCCGCCCTCGTCCAGGAAGAGATCCGTGGCGCCGATCGACAACTCCAGCGGCGCCGGCGCCGGGCCGGTAATGGTGCCGGTCGCCTCGATTACTTCCCCGGCGGTGTCGGCAAGGACCTCGAAGCGGTTCTCGAGCGGAACCGCCGTGACCGGGTCGTCGAGCACCGCGCCCGCCGGGTTCCACAACCGCACCTTGAAGGTTTCGTTGGGATCGTCGAGATCGTCCTCGACGGCCCATACCTCGATCACCCGCTCCTGTTCGCCCTCGGCGAAGCGCAGCCGTCCCGAGACGAACTCGAAGTCCCCCTCGGAGACGCTTGAGGTACCGCTCTGGGGCGGGGGCAGCGCGGCCTTCGCCACGCCCGGCAGGGCGGCCCAGTTTACTTCGACATCGCCCGGCGAGGGGCGGGACAGGGTCACCAGGAACTCGAGATAGCTCCCCTCGGGGCCTTCGGCGTCGGCGATCGAGACGGTGATGGGATCGGCGAGCAAGGTCACGTCCAGATCCGCGCTGACCGCGTCGTAGTCTCCGCCCGCGGCGGTGTGGGTCAAGGTCATGCGTTGGTTTGACGTCTGGCGGAGCGCATCGGCATCCTGGGGCGCCGGCATCGTCGCCGTCACCGGCTGGCCCTCGTTCCAGTTCGAGGGGGTGAACCCAAGCGACGCGGTATCGAGCGTCAGGCCCGTCTCGGTGTGCCCGGTGATGGTCACGGCCACCGCTTCGGTGGGCTCGGTGTCGAGCCTGACGGTATAGGTGCCGCTGCCGCCCGCGGCGACCTCCAGCATCGGGGTCGAAAACACCAGCTTGGGCGTGTCGTCATCGGCGGTCTCCACCGCCACGTCGGCGGCGGCCGAATCGTAGCCGCCGCCGGAAGCGGTGTGACTCAGGGTCGCGGCGTCGTCGGATGCGTCGTCGTCGTGTCCGGCCGTCACCGTCACGGTCTGCCCGTCGTTCCAGGTCGAAGGCGTGAACTCGAGGCGGGCGTCGTCGAGTGCGAGGTCGGTGCCCTCGTGGCCGGCGATGGTCACGATCACGGGGCCGTCCGGGGCGGCGGAGAGCCTGACGGTCCAGCTCGCGCTCTCGCCTTCGTCGACGGCGACGTCGGACGCGGAGAGCACGAGTTCCCGCGGCGGCGCCTCGTCGTCTTCGATCGTGACGACGGTCGCCGTGACCGCGATGTCGCCGGAGGCGCCGTCGATGGCGACCGTCTCGTTCCCTTCAATGGCGTCGTCGTCAATGGGGCTGAGGGCGAAGTGACCGGATCCGCTGACCGCGCCGGCCGGAACGGTGATGCTGTAGCCCTCGACGGAGCTGAAGTCGGCGCCCGCGGTGGCCGTGCCGCTATCGACCGTGACATCGACGACGGTATCGTCGGGGTAGGTGGCGCCGCCCGTCACGGTCGCGGTGACCGTCACTGGAGTTGTTCGGTCATCTTCCCCGACGCTTGCCGGGCTGGCGGACAGGACGATGCCGTCGGGCGCCTCGTCGTTGTCGGCGAGGGTCAGCGAGGTCGAACCGACCGATGCGCCTGTGAGCCTGCCGTCCACGGTGACGGTCTCGGCGCCTTCGGCCATGCTGTCGTCGGCCGGCGTCAGGGTGAAGGTTCCGGTTCCGCTGGCGGCGCCGGCCGCGACCGTGATCGGGAAGTCGTCGAGAGCCGCATAGTCGATGCCTTCCACCGCGCTGTCGTCGCCCACGCCGACCGCCACGGTGAGCGTCCGGTCGGTCGGAAAGCGGTGGCTGCCGGCCAGGCTGGCGGTGACCTGGACCAGGGTCCCTCCGGCGCCCTCGGAGATCTCGCTCTGCAGGCCCTCCATGCCGGTGTCCGTGTCCACGGCGAGTGTCAGCGCCCAGTCCGGCTCGTCGTTGTCGGCGAGAGTGATCGACGCCCGATTCACGTTGACGCCGGACACCGCGCCGACGATGCCGATGGCCTCGTTTCCTTCGTAGTCCGCGTCGTCGGTGGGGGTCAGCGTGAACGCCGCGCTGCCGCTCGTCGCGTTCGCGGCGATGGTGACGGGGAAGTCGGCGACCGTCCGGTAGTCGGCGCCGGAGGTCGCGGTGTCCCCATCCGCGCCGACGCTCACCGTCACGGTGCGGTCCGCGAGGAAGGTGTCGTCGCCGTCGACCGTCGCCGTCACGGCGACCTGCGTGGCGCCGTCGCCTTCGCCCACGCTGTCCGTGTCCACCGACAGCGTGACCGACGTGGGCTCCCGGCTCTCGTCGTCGAGGATCGTAACGTGGGTGCCGTCGACGGTCAGGCCCTCCGCGCGGCCGAGGATGCTGAACGTCTCGTCGCCCTCGAGGAGCGTGTCATCGATGAATCGGGGGCAGACGCCCTCCAGCCAGTGAGACCGGCCGGCGGGGATCACGATCTCGAGATCCGGGATGGGCTCGTAGTCCGTGCCCGAGATGGCGCTGTCGCCGGGCTGGCCGAAGCGGACCGTGACCGTGGTGTCGGTATCGCGCCGGGTCCAGATGTGCGCTTCGATCTGGATGATCGCATCCGGCGAAGCGTCCTCGTACAAGATCGACGGTATCGACGTCGCCACCAGGAAGATATCGCCGCGCGTGCCGTCGTCGTCATCGTCGGTGACGGTGACGGACACGGCGGCGGCGGTCTCGTCGGCGTAGTCGGTGCCAGCGGCGCTGACGCTGTGGGTGATGGACGTCGTGCGCTGGTCGCCCGCGTTGTCCACGTCGTCGTTGACGCCGGTGACGGTGACCGTCTGGGCCGAGTTCCAGTCCGAAGCGCCGAAGCTCAGGCTCGTGGGCGAGACGGTGGCGGCGCCTGTGTCCCCACTGGCCGGGTTGACAGTCACCGTGCCGCCGCTCGGCTCGCTGTCGAGCACGATGGTGTAGGTGGCCTCGTGCTCGGCGGCGGGCGTGTCGCCGTCGTCCGCCTCGAGCACCGTCACCGAGGCCGTGGACACCGTCACGCCGCGGGCGTCGTCGTCGGCGATGGTGCCGATGGCCTCGGCGTCGAGCAGCGCGCCGCCGGCGCTCGGGTCGCTGAGGGTGACCGCGAAGGTCTCGTCGGGTTCGTCGACGGCGTCCTCGGTGCTGGCCACGGTGACGGTCTTGCGGATTTCGTCGGCCAGGAAGCTCAGCGTTTGCGCGGTGGTGGACGCGGTGTAGTCGGTATCGGCGGTGGCCTGGTCGGCATCCGCGTCGTCGTCGTCGCCCGTGGTCCACTTCACGGTGGTCGCGCCAGTGGTCAGCCCCGAGCGGGTGACGGCGAAGCTCAGGGTCTCGCCCTCGGCGGCGGTGGCGTCGGCCACCTCGTAGCCGGTGGTGCCCTCGGCGATGGCGCCGATGCCCACGGCGTCGCCGAGCGCCGCGCCGGTCGGATCCGCGAGGCGCACCTGGAAGGTCTCCTCGCCCTCGACGAGGCTGTCGGCGAGGCTGGCGACGGTGACGGTGGCGGCGGTCGCGGAGGCGGCGAAGGTGACGGTCCGGGCGGTGGTCACCGCGGTGTAGTCGTCGCCGGCGGTGGCCCGGCCGGCGTCCGCGGTGTCGTCGTCGCCCGTGGTCCAGTCCACCGTGGAGACGCCGGAGACGTCGCCCGCGCGGGTGAGGGTGAAGCTCAGCGGCGCGCCCTCGGCGGCGCGGGCGTCGCCCACCGAGATCAGCGTGTCGGCGCCGGCGATGGTGCCGGTGGCGTCGGCGTCGGCGATCGCGACCGAGGCGACGGACAGGGTGACGGTGAAGGTCTCGTCGATCTCGTTCAGGGCGTCGGCCAGGACCGCGACCTCGAACTCGGCGCCGGTGTCGCCGGCGGCGATGGTGAGTTCCTCGGTCTTGTGGGTGTAGTCGGCGTTGGCGGTGGCGGTGTCGGCGCTCTCGGTGGAAGTGGTCGCGGTCACGGTGACGTCGGCGGCGCTCGGCGTCGACAGGCGCACGGCGAAGGCGGCGGTCGCGCCCTCGGCCGCGGTCGCGTCGTCGATGGACAGGGTGGCCTCGTCGTCGTCGGCGAGGGTGACGGCGGTGGGGGTGACGGCGACGCCGGTCAGCGCGCCCGCCACCGTCAGCGCCTCGTCGCCCTCGTCCACCGAGTCGTCGGTGGGGGTCAGGGTGAAGGTTTCGCTGCCGCTGGCGGCGCCCGCCGGGACGGTGACGTTGAAGGTGGCCACCGGCGCGTAGTCCGTGCCGGACACGGCGGCGTCGGCTTCCTCGCCGACGGTCACGGCGACGGTCTGGACGGTGGCGAAGCGCGAGCCGCCGGCCAGGGTCGCGGTCACCGTGATCGGGGTGGCGCCCGCGTCCTCGGCCACGCGGTCCGGCGACACGCTCAGGGTGGCGGCGGCGGGCGCGGCGTCGTCGTCGGTGATGGTGCCGGTGGCCTCGCCTTCGCCTTCGACGGTGGAGACGGTGGCGTGGGTCGGCGCGCCGAGCGTCACCTCGACCGTCTCGTTGGCCTCGTCGATCACGTCGCCCCTGATGGGCACGAGGATCCGGGCGGTGGTGTCGCCGGGGGCGATGGTCACCGACGTGGGATCGGGGGCCGTGTAGTCGTCGCCCGCCGCGGCCGTGCCGCCGAGGGTGTACGGCACCGTCACCGTCCTGCCGCTGGCCCCGGACAGGGTGACGGCGAAGCTCATGTCGGCGGTGGCGGTGGGGTCGTCGCCCTCGTTGACCGCCGCGGCGTCGGCCACCGACACGGTCGGCTCGGCGTCGTCGTCGGCGATGGTGCCGATGGCCTCGGCGTCGAGCAGCGCGCCGCCGGCGCTCGGGTCGCTGAGGGTGACCGCGAAGGTCTCGTCGGGTTCGTCGACGGCGTCCTCGGTGCTGGCCACGGTGACGGTCTTGCGGATTTCGTCGGCCAGGAAGCTCAGCGTTTGCGCGGTGGTGGACGCGGTGTAGTCGGTATCGGCGGTGGCCTGGTCGGCATCCGCGTCGTCGTCGTCGCCCGTGGTCCACTTCACGGTGGTCGCGCCAGTGGTCAGCCCCGAGCGGGTGACGGCGAAGCTCAGGGTCTCGCCCTCGGCGGCGGTGGCGTCGGCCACCTCGTAGCCGGTGGTGCCCTCGGCGATGGCGCCGATGCCCACGGCGTCGCCGAGCGCCGCGCCGGTCGGATCCGCGAGGCGCACCTGGAAGGTCTCCTCGCCCTCGACGAGGCTGTCGGCGAGGCTGGCGACGGTGACGGTGGCGGCGGTCGCGGAGGCGGCGAAGGTGACGGTCCGGGCGGTGGTCACCGCGGTGTAGTCGTCGCCGGCGGTGGCCCGGCCGGCGTCCGCGGTGTCGTCGTCGCCCGTGGTCCAGTCCACCGTGGAGACGCCGGAGACGTCGCCCGCGCGGGTGAGGGTGAAGCTCAGCGGCGCGCCCTCGGCGGCGCGGGCGTCGCCCACCGAGATCAGCGTGTCGGCGCCGGCGATGGTGCCGGTGGCGTCGGCGTCGGCGATCGCGACCGAGGCGACGGACAGGGTGACGGTGAAGGTCTCGTCGATCTCGTTCAGGGCGTCGGCCAGGACCGCGACCTCGAACTCGGCGCCGGTGTCGC
Organism: Pseudomonadales bacterium; assembly: GCA_963666325.1. GTDB lineage: Bacteria > Pseudomonadota > Gammaproteobacteria > Pseudomonadales > Pseudohongiellaceae > UBA9145. The sequence goes on along the minus strand of OY762706.1, from coordinate 1,453,193 downwards.
CGGCGGCGATGGTGAGTTCCTCGGTCTTGTGGGTGTAGTCGGCGTTGGCGGTGGCGGTGTCGGCGCTCTCGGTGGAAGTGGTCGCGGTCACGGTGACGTCGGCGGCGCTCGGCGTCGACAGGCGCACGGCGAAGGCGGCGGTCGCGCCCTCGGCCGCGGTCGCGTCGTCGATGGACAGGGTGGCCTCGTCGTCGTCGGCGAGGGTGACGGCGGTGGGGGTGACGGCGACGCCGGTCAGCGCGCCCGCCACCGTCAGCGCCTCGTCGCCCTCGTCCACCGAGTCGTCGGTGGGGGTCAGGGTGAAGGTTTCGCTGCCGCTGGCGGCGCCCGCCGGGACGGTGACGTTGAAGGTGGCCACCGGCGCGTAGTCCGTGCCGGACACGGCGGCGTCGGCTTCCTCGCCGACGGTCACGGCGACGGTCTGGACGGTGGCGAAGCGCGAGCCGCCGGCCAGGGTCGCGGTCACCGTGATCGGGGTGGCGCCCGCGTCCTCGGCGACGCGGTCCGGCGACACGCTCAGGGTGGCGGCGGCGGGCGCGGCGTCGTCGTCGGTGACGGTGACGGTGACGGCCACGGCGGTCTCGCTCTCGTAGTCGGTGCCGACGGCGCCGACGGTGTGGGTGACGGATGCCGTGCGCTGGTCGCCCGCGTTGTCCACGTCGTCGTTGACGCCGGTGACCGTCACCGTCTGGGCCGAGTTCCAGTCCGAAGCGCCGAAGCTCAGGCTCGTGGGCGAGACGGTGGCGGCGCTCGCGTCCCCGCTGGCCAGGTCGATGGTCACCGTGCCGGTGGGCTGGCTGTCCAGCGCGACGGTGTAGGTGGCCTGGTTCTCGGTCGCGCCCTGGGTCTGCGGGTCGTCCGCCTCGGCCACGGTCACGCCGCCCGCCGCCGCCGACACCGTGATGCCGCGCTCGTCGTCGTCCTCGATGGTGAGCGTCCGGTCGGCCGGGTCCGCCACGCCATGGCCGCCGCTGGCTGTAGCGGAAACTGTAACCGTCTTGTCCGCCGCGTCCACGGCGTTGTCCACCGCCGTGACGGTCACCGGCCCCGTGCTCGTCGTTGCGCCCGCGGCGATGGTCAGGGTGGTGGCGCCGCTGAGCGTGAAGTCACCCGCCACGGCCGGGGAGACGGGCGCCGCGGAGACCGTCAGCGTCACATCCTCGCTCGAAGCCGCATCGAGGGTCGCCGTCACCGTGCTGCGGTTGCCCGCGCCGCTCTCGCCAATCTCGGCGGGGCCGAGTACAAGGGTCACGGCGGGCGTGGCGTCGTCGTCGGCGATCATGCCCGCGGCCTCGTCGTCGAGGAGGGCCAGCGAGGCGGCGGACAGCGTCACGGTGAAGGTCTCGTCGTCCTCGTCGAGACTGTCTTCGACGGTGTCGACGGTGAAGGTGGCGGAGGTGGCGCCAACGGCGATCGTCAGATCCTCGCTCTTGCCCGTGTAGTCGCCCGGCGCTTGCGCCGTGCCGTCGGACGTGGTCGCGGTCACCGTCACCTCGGCGTCGTGGGCGCTCGACAGGCGCACGGTGAAGGCCATCGCGTCGCCCTCGTCCGCAGTGGCGTCGTCGATGCTCAGCACCGGCGCGTCGTCGTCGGCGATGGTGCCGATGGCCTCGGCGTCGAGCAGCGCGCCGCCGGCGCTCGGGTCGCTGAGGGTGACCGCGAAGGTCTCGTCGGGTTCGTCGACGGCGTCCTCGGTGCTGGCCACGGTGACGGTCTTGCGGATTTCGTCGGCCAGGAAGCTCAGCGTTTGCGCGGTGGTGGACGCGGTGTAGTCGGTATCGGCGGTGGCCTGGTCGGCATCCGCGTCGTCGTCGTCGCCCGTGGTCCACTTCACGGTGGTCGCGCCAGTGGTCAGCCCCGAGCGGGTGACGGCGAAGCTCAGGGTCTCGCCCTCGGCGGCGGTGGCGTCGGCCACCTCGTAGCCGGTGGTGCCCTCGGCGATGGCGCCGATGCCCACGGCGTCGCCGAGCGCCGCGCCGGTCGGATCCGCGAGGCGCACCTGGAAGGTCTCCTCGCCCTCGACGAGGCTGTCGGCGAGGCTGGCGACGGTGACGGTGGCGGCGGTCGCGGAGGCGGCGAAGGTGACGGTCCGGGCGGTGGTCACCGCGGTGTAGTCGTCGCCGGCGGTGGCCCGGCCGGCGTCCGCGGTGTCGTCGTCGCCCGTGGTCCAGTCCACCGTGGAGACGCCGGAGACGTCGCCCGCGCGGGTGAGGGTGAAGCTCAGCGGCGCGCCCTCGGCGGCGGTGGCGTCGCCCACCGAGATCAGCGTGTCGGCGCCGGCGATGGTGCCGGTGGCGGTGGCGTCGGCGATCGCGACCGAGGCGACGGACAGGGTGACGGTGAAGGTCTCGTCGATCTCGTTCAGGGCGTCGGCCAGGACCGCGACCTCGAACTCGGCGCCGGTGTCGCCGGCGGCGATGGTGAGTTCCTCGGTCTTGTGGGTGTAGTCGGCGTTGGCGGTGGCGGTGTCGGCGCTCTCGGTGGAAGTGGTCGCGGTCACGGTGACGTCGGCGGCGCTCGGCGTCGACAGGCGCACGGCGAAGGCGGCGGTCGCGCCCTCGGCCGCGGTCGCGTCGTCGATGGACAGGGTGGCCTCGTCGTCGTCGGCGAGGGTGACGGCGGTGGGGGTGACGGCGAGGTCGCCGAGTTCGCCGTCGATGGAGATCGTCTCGTCGCCCTCGGCGACGGCGTCGTCGGTGGGGGTGAGGGTGAACTCCACGAATCCGCTCGCCGCGCCGGCCGCGAGGGTGATCGTCTGGTCCTCGACGGCGGTGTAGTCGGTGTCGGCGGCGGCGCTGTCGGCGGCCTGGCCGACGCTGACGGTGACGGACTCCGCCGTGTCGAAGCGCGTGGCGCCGTTGAGGGTGGCGGTGACGCGCACGGTCTTGGCCCCGCCGTCCTCGGCGATGCCGGTCTGGACGTTGTCGGCGGACGTGTCCGCGTCCACCGTCAGCGTCAGCGCCGTGGGCGCGGCGTCGTCGTCGGCGATGATTCCGGTGGCGGTAGGGTCGTCGATCGCCACCGAGGCTTCCGAAAGCGTGACGGTGAAGGTCTCGTCGGGCTCGTCGAGGATGTCATCGAGGGCGGCCACGGTGAAGGTGGCGTCGGTGACGCCGGCGGCGAAGGTGAGTTGCTCGCTCTTGTGGGTGTAGTCGGCGGCGGAGGCGGTGTCGCCGTCCTCGATGGAGGTGGTGGCGGTGACGGTCACGTCCGTCGCGCTCGGCGTCGACAGGCGCACGGCGAAGGCGGCGGTCGCGCCCTCGGCGGCGCTGGCGTTGGCGATGGACAGGGTGGCCTCGTCGTCGTCGGCGATGGTCAGGGCGGCCGGCGTCACCGCGATGCCGGACTGGCGCGCCACCACGCCGGTGACGCCGATGGTCTCGTCGCCCTCGTCCACCGCGTCGTCCCTGGGCGTGAGGGTGAAGGCGCCGCTGCCGCTGAGCCGCCCGCCGGCGATGGTGATCTTGACCGCCCCCATAGTGGACGGCGCCGCCAGGGTCGTGTGCGTCACCGGCTCGTAGTCGGTTCCTTCAACGGCGCTGCCGGAGCCCTTGCCGACGGAAACAATGACCTCCTGGGTATGCGAGAAGACGCTGCCGCCGGTGAACGTCGCCGTGACGCGAACGGTACCGGCGCCGCCGTCCTCGGCCAGACCGGTCTGATCTCCGGGGGCCGTCGTGTCCGTATCCACGGACAACACAACGCCGACCGGCGGCCTGTCGCTGTCACTGACCGTCACAACAAGGTTGTCGGCGGTGACCTCTTCGTAGTCGGTGCCGGCGGCATTCACATAATGGCGGATTGTCACGCCGCGGTCCGAGAGGTTGCTCGCCATGTCACCTTCCATCTTCACGGTGACTTCCCTCGGAATAAACCAATTGGAAGGTGTGAAGGTGAGCGGACTGGGCCTCACCTCCACGTCCCCGCCGCCCGCGAAAAGCGGACTCATTGAGACACGCACATTGCCGGTCGGCATGCTGGTCAGCAACATGAAGTAAACGCCGGCATTCTCTACGACTCCGGTGTCCGGGTCGTCCTCCTCGGCGATGGTCAGCCGGTCCGGGAAGAACCGCACGCTGCGCACGTCATCGTCGGCTATGGCGATCGATGCGTCGGACACCATGACGCCGCCGAAGGTCGAAGTGAGCGACACGCGCTCGGTGGGCTCGTGGCGGTTGTCGTGCAGCGCGGTGAAGTCGAAGGTCGCGCTGCCGCTCGCCGCCCGCGCGGCAATGACGATATCGAAACTCGCCACGGCGGTGTAATCCTCGTCGCGCACGGCGCTGTCGCCGGCCGCGCCGACCGTGACGCGCACCGTGCGGTCGATCTCGAAGCGCGTCCCGGCGGCCAAGGTCGCGGTCACCCGCACGGGCGCCGCCCGGCCGTGCTCGGCCACCTCGGTCTGGTTGCCGGCGGTCCCGGTGTCCGTATCCACCGTCAGCATCACCGGCGCATTCGCGTCGGTGATGCTGACCGCGCCGGTCGCGTCGGCGATGAGCACCGAGGCCTTGCTCAGCGTCACCGTGAAAGTCTCGTCGCCCTCGATGACCGTGTCGGAAGCCGTTGGCACCGCGAAGGTCGTGCTGAGGACCCCGGCGGGAATCGTCAGCGCGCGCGCCGTGTGCGTGTAATCGCCCGGGGATGCCGCCGTCCCGTCGGCCGTGGTCGCGGTCACGGTCACGTCGGCGTTGTGGGCGCTCGACAGGCGCAGGGTCAAGGTGGCGGAATCGCCCTCGGCGGCGGTGGCGTCGCCGATCGACACGGTCGGCGGATCGTCGTCTTCGATGATGCCGGTGGCCAGGAGCGTGCTCTGACCTCCCGCGAGCCTGGCGTTGACCGGCGAGGACAGCCGCAACACCACGGTCTCGTCGGGTTCGTCCGCGGTATCGCCGTTGACGGTGACATCGATGGTCCCGGTTATCTCCCCCTCGGCGAGGGTCAGGCTGCCGCCGGCGAGCGCCGCGTAATCCGTATTCGAGGTCGCCGTGCCGGCGCCGAAGTCCTCGTAGGTCACCGTCGCCGCCCCCGCCCTCGCCTTGGAGCGCCGCACGGTGAACCGAAGCGTCGCGGTTCCGTTGTCCCCTTCCACGACGCTCGGCGCGTCGACGGACAGCTCCGGCACGCCGTCGTTGTCCTCGATGACGCCGGTGGCGTCGAGGGCCGCGCCGCCGCCGGCGAGGGTGGCGTTGACGGGCGAGGACAGGCGCAGCACGACGGTCTCGTCGAGCTCGTCGTCGGTGTCGCCGACGACATTGACATTGATGGACTGGCTGGTCTGGCCCGGCGCGAACGTCAAGGCGGCAGCGGTCAGGTTCGAGTAGTCCGTGCCCGAGGTCGCCGTGCCGGTCCCGAGGTCCGCGTAGTTCACCGTCACCTCCTTCCCGCTTTCCGCGGAGAGACTGACGGTGAAGCGCAAAATACTCGATCCGCTGTTCGCTTCGATCACCTTCGGCGCGTCGATGGACAGCTCCGGAGGGGGATCGCCGCCGCCGGTGAGGGTGATCGTGGCGGGCGCCACGGTGAGGCCCGTCACGCTGCCGGTGATGCCGATGGATTCATCGTGCTCGTCCACGGCATCGTCGGTGGGCGTGAGCAGGAAGGTATTGCTGCCGCTGGCCCGCAAGCCCACGATCTCGACGTTGATTCTTCCCACATTGGCGTAGTCCACCCCTTCGGTGGCGCTGTCGGCGGTCCCGCCGACCGAGACGGCGACGGTCTTGTCCGAACTGAAAACGGTGCCGCCGGTCAGCGTCGCGGTCACCCGCACCCGTTTCGCGCCGCCGTCCTCGGCCACACCGGTCTGATTTCCGGGGACCGTCGTATCCGTATCCACGGACAACAGGACGCCGGCCGGAGGCGGGTCGTCGTCGGTGACTACTCCAAGCACGATTTCGGTGGTGATTCCCTCGTAGTCGGTGCCGGCCGCCCTTACAAAATGGTCGATCGAGAAACGGTGGGCATCGTCCCTGTCGTCCACATCGAAGTTGCGGTCGACCGTGACGGTGACTTCACGCGGTTCGTCCCAGTTCGATGGCGTGAACCTGAAAATCTGGCGGAATGCGGGTTTGATCTCAATCAAGGCATAGTCGGACTCGATCACTCTGCCGATGCCGACATCGACATTGCCGGTGGGCTGGCTTGTCAGCACTATGGTGTAGACGGCCGTGTTCTCCTGGACTTCAGTGTCCGGATCGTCCTCCTCGGCGAGGAGCAGACTGGTCGGCGTGATCTTCACGCCGCGCACGTCATCGTCGGCAATGTCGATCGACGCATCGGACACCATGACGCCGTCGAAGGCCGCCGTGATCGACAGCCGCTCGGTGGGCTCGTGGACGTAGTTGTCCACCGGAGTGAGGGCGAAGGTCGCGCTGCCGCTGGCCGCCTGGGCGGGAATGACGACATCGACACTCCGAACGGCGGTGTAATCGTCGCCGCGCACGGCGCTGTCGCCGGCGGCGCCGATCGTAACCCGCACCGTGCGGTCGGTCTGGAAGCGCGTTCCAGCGGCGAACGTCGCGGTCACCCGCACCGTCCCGGTTCCACCGCCTTCGGACACCCGCGTCTGGTTACCGACGGCGCGGGTGTCCGCGTCCACCGTCAGCATCACCGGCGCATCCTCGTCGGTGATCTTGCCCGCGCCCGTCGCATCGGAGACCGGCGCCGAGGCCTTGCTCAACGTCACCGTGAAGGTCTCGTCGCCCTCGACGAGCGTGTCCGAAGCCGTTGGCACCGCGAAGGTCGTGCCGAGGTTCCCGGCGGAAATGGTCAGCGCGCGCTCGGTGTGGGTGTAGTCGGCCGGGGATGCCGCCGTGCCGTCGACCGTGGTCGCGGTCACGGTCACGTCGGCGTTGTGGGCGCTCGACAGGCGCAGGCTGAAGATGGCGGGGTCGCCCTCGGCGGCGGTGGCGTCGCCGATGGACAGGGTCGGCGGGTCATCGTCCTCTATTACGCCGGTGGCCAGGAGCGATCTTTGATCGCCCGAAAGCGTGGCGTTGTTTGCCGAGTGCAGGGACAGCACCACGGTCTCGTCGGGTTCGTCCAGGGTGTCGCCGGTGACGGAGACGTCGATGGTCATGGCGGTGTCGCCGGGGGCGAAGGTCAGCGTGCCGGCGGTGAGGGCCGTGTAATCGGTACCGGAGGTGGCGGTGCCGGCGAGCCGGTCGGCGTAGCTGACGGTGACGGTCTTGCCGCTGGCCGGCGTGAGGGTCACGGTGAAGGTGAGCGTGGCGTTCGCGTTGTCGCCCTCGGTGACCGAGGGCGCGTCGATGGACAGCACCGGCGGGGTGTCGTTGTCCTTGATGGCGCCGGTGGCGTCGAGGGTCGCGGCGCCGCCGGAGAGCGTGGCGTTGGTGGGCGAGGACAGGCGCAGCACCAGGGTCTCGTCGGTCTCGCCGGTCGTGTCGCCGGTGATGGAGACGTCGATGGTCATGGTGGTTTCGCCGGGGGCGAAGGTCAGCGTGCCGGCGGTGAGGGCCGTGTAATCGGTACCGGAGGTGGCGGTGCCGGTGAGCCGGTCGGCGTAGCTGACGGTGACGGCCTTGCCGCTGGCCGGCGTGAGGGTCACGGTGAAGGTGAGCGTGGCGCTCGTGTTGTCGCCCTCGGTGACCGAGGGCGCGTCGATGGACAGCACCGACGCCGCGTCGTCGTCGGTGATGGTTCCGTTCGCCGCGCCTTCGCCCGCGACGGTGGAGACCGTGGCGTTGGTCGGCGTCCCGAGCGTCACCTCGACTGTTTCGTTCGCCTCGTCGAGGGTGTCGCCCCTGATCTGCACGACGATGCTGGCGGTGGTGTCGCCGGCGGCGATGGTCAGCGAGCCGCTGGCGGCGCCGGTGTAGTCCCTGCCCGCCGCGGCCGTGCCGCCGAGGGTGTACGGCACCGTCACTGTCTTGCCGCTCGCCCCCGACAGGGTGACGGCGAAGCTCATGTCGGTGGTGGTGGGGTTGTCGCCCTCGTCCACCGCCGCGGCGTCGGCGACGGAGACGGTCGGCGGGTCGTCGTCGTCGGTGATGGCGCCGGCGGCGTCCAGGGTGGTCCCGCCGCCGGCGAGGGTGGCGTCGGTGGGCGAGGACAGGCGCAGGACCACCGTCTCGTTGACTTCGTCGAGGTCGTCGCCGGTGACGGTGACGGTGGCGGTCCGGCTGGTGACGCCGGGGGCGAAGGTCAGCGTGGCGCCGGTCGGCGCCGCGTAGTCCGCGTCCGCGGTGGCGCTGCCGGTGGCGGCGTCGGCCCAGGCCACGGTCACCGTCTTGCCGCTGGCGGGCGCGAGGGTCACCGTGTAGGTGAGGGTGGCGGTGGTCCCGGCGTCGCCCTCGGCCACCGCCGGCTCGTCGACGGACAGCACCGGCGGGGCGTCGTCGTCGGTGACGGTTCCGGTGGCCTCGCCTTCGCCTTCGACGGTGGAGACGGTGGCGTGGGTCGGCGCGCCGAGCGTCACCTCGACCGTCTCGTTGGCCTCGTCGATCACGTCGCCCCTGATGGGCACGAGGATCCGGGCGGTGGTGTCGCCGGGGGCGATGGTCACCGACGTGGGATCGGGGGCCGTGTAGTCGTCGCCCGCCGCGGCCGTGCCGCCGAGGGTGTACGGCACCGTCACCGTCCTGCCGCTGGCCCCGGACAGGGTGACGGCGAAGCTCATGTCGGCGGTGGCGGTGGGGTCGTCGCCCTCGTTGACCGCCGCGGCGTCGGCCACCGACACGGTCGGCTCGGCGTCGTCGTCGGCGATGGTGCCGATGGCCTCGGCGTCGAGCAGCGCGCCGCCGGCGCTCGGGTCGCTGAGGGTGACCGCGAAGGTCTCGTCGGGTTCGTCGACGGCGTCCTCGGTGCTGGCCACGGTGACGGTCTTGCGGATTTCGTCGGCCAGGAAGCTCAGCGTTTGCGCGGTGGTGGACGCGGTGTAGTCGGTATCGGCGGTGGCCTGGTCGGCATCCGCGTCGTCGTCGTCGCCCGTGGTCCACTTCACGGTGGTCGCGCCAGTGGTCAGCCCCGAGCGGGTGACGGCGAAGCTCAGGGTCTCGCCCTCGGCGGCGGTGGCGTCGGCCACCGAGATCAGCGTGTCGGCGCCGGCGATGGTGCCGGTGGCGGTGGCGTCGGCGATCGTGACCGAGGCGACGGACAGGGTGACGGTGAAGGTCTCGTCGAGTTCGGGCGCCGAATCCGCGGCGACGGCGACCTCGAACTCGGCGCCGGTGTCGCCGGCGGCGATGGTGAGTTCCTCGGTCTTGTGGGTGTAGTCGGCGTTGGCGGTGGCGGTGTCGGCGCTCTCGGTGGAAGTGGTCGCGGTCACGGTGACGTCGGCGGCGCTCGGCGTCGACAGGCGCACGGCGAAGGCGGCGGTCGCGCCCTCGGCCGCGGTCGCGTCGTCGATGGACAGGGTGGCCTCGTCGTCGTCGGCGAGGGTGACGGCGGTGGGGGTGACGGCGACGCCGGTCAGCGCGCCCGCCACCGTCAGCGCCTCGTCGCCCTCGTCCACCGAGTCGTCGGTGGGGGTCAGGGTGAAGGTTTCGCTGCCGCTGGCGGCGCCCGCCGGGACGGTGACGTTGAAGGTGGCCACCGGCGCGTAGTCCGTGCCGGACACGGCGGCGTCGGCTTCCTCGCCGACGGTCACGGCGACGGTCTGGACGGTGGCGAAGCGCGAGCCGCCGGCCAGGGTCGCGGTCACCGTGATCGGGGTGGCGCCCGCGTCCTCGGCCACGCGGTCCGGCGACACGCTCAGGGTGGCGGCGGCGGGCGCGGCGTCGTCGTCGGTGATGGTGCCGGTGGCCTCGCCTTCGCCTTCGACGGTGGAGACGGTGGCGTGGGTCGGCGCGCCGAGCGTCACCTCGACCGTCTCGTTGGCCTCGTCGATCACGTCGCCCCTGATGGGCACGAGGATCCGGGCGGTGGTGTCGCCGGGGGCGATGGTCACCGACGTGGGATCGGGGGCCGTGTAGTCGTCGCCCGCCGCGGCCGTGCCGCCGAGGGTGTACGGCACCGTCACCGTCCTGCCGCTGGCCCCGGACAGGGTGACGGCGAAGCTCATGTCGGCGGTGGCGGTGGGGTCGTCGCCCTCGTTGACCGCCGCGGCGTCGGCCACCGACACGGTCGGCTCGGCGTCGTCGTCGGCGATGGTGCCGATGGCCTCGGCGTCGAGCAGCGCGCCGCCGGCGCTCGGGTCGCTGAGGGTGACCGCGAAGGTCTCGTCGGGTTCGTCGACGGCGTCCTCGGTGCTGGCCACGGTGACGGTCTTGCGGATTTCGTCGGCCAGGAAGCTCAGCGTTTGCGCGGTGGTGGACGCGGTGTAGTCGGTATCGGCGGTGGCCTGGTCGGCATCCGCGTCGTCGTCGTCGCCCGTGGTCCACTTCACGGTGGTCGCGCCAGTGGTCAGCCCCGAGCGGGTGACGGCGAAGCTCAGGGTCTCGCCCTCGGCGGCGGTGGCGTCGGCCACCTCGTAGCCGGTGGTGCCCTCGGCGATGGCGCCGATGCCCACGGCGTCGCCGAGCGCCGCGCCGGTCGGATCCGCGAGGCGCACCTGGAAGGTCTCCTCGCCCTCGACGAGGCTGTCGGCGAGGCTGGCGACGGTGACGGTGGCGGCGGTCGCGGAGGCGGCGAAGGTGACGGTCCGGGCGGTGGTCACCGCGGTGTAGTCGTCGCCGGCGGTGGCCCGGCCGGCGTCCGCGGTGTCGTCGTCGCCCGTGGTCCAGTCCACCGTGGAGACGCCGGAGACGTCGCCCGCGCGGGTGAGGGTGAAGCTCAGCGGCGCGCCCTCGGCGGCGGTGGCGTCGCCCACCGAGATCAGCGTGTCGGCGCCGGCGATGGTGCCGGTGGCGGTGGCGTCGGCGATCGCGACCGAGGCGACGGACAGGGTGACGGTGAAGGTCTCGTCGATCTCGTTCAGGGCGTCGGCCAGGACCGCGACCTCGAACTCGGCGGTGGTGTCGCCGGCGGCGATGGTGAGTTCCTCGGTCTTGTGGGTGTAGTCCTCAGGATCGGTGGCGGAGCCCTCGGAAGTGGTCGCGGTCACGGTGACGTCGGCGGCGCTCGGCGTCGACAGGCGCACGGCGAAGGCGGCGGTCGCGCCCTCGGCCGCGGTCGCGTCGTCGATGGACAGGGTGGCCTCGTCGTCGTCGGTGACGGTGACGGTGACGTCCGCCGTGACCGCGCCGTATCCGGCGTCCGCGGTGTGGGTAACGATCGCCGTGCGTTCATCGGAGGCGTTGTCGAAGTTGTCGTCAACCGCGGTGACGGTGACGGTCTGCGCCTCGTTCCAGTCGTCCGGGGTGAACGTCAGGCTCGCCGTGTCCAGCGTCACCGGCGCACCGTCGCCGGCGGAGAGGCTGATGGTCACGTCATCGATCGGCTCGGTTTTCAGCATGACCGTATAGCCGGCCTCGTTTTCGCTGGAGTCCGGGGTCTCCGGATCGTCCGCTTCGGCGAGTGTCAGTTCGGTCGGAGACACGGCCACCCCGGCGTCGTCGTTGTCGGTTATGAGAACATTGACTGTGGTGACGTATTCCCTCTTGTCCGCGTCATAGAGCAGCACATCGTCATTGTCCAGGGAAAACTCGATCTGAAACGCTTCCTCTGCCTCGTCGATTTCATCGTCTTTGATAGTTGCCAGCGGAATTCTTCCAAAACCACCCAAAGGCGCCAGTTGATTCCAAGGCACGTTCACGGGTCCACCCGAACGCAGCAGTTCCACATCGCCCGCGTCCGCGGAGTCGCTCTCGGTCGGCAAGATGATTTTCCAACGGATATTGACACTGCTCGGCCGGTCCGTCGCTCGGCCCGTCGCCTCGTCGCTTCGAAAGTAGCCAAGTAACGAATGGATTGTCTTGCCTTCCTCCACCCGCACCGGGCGTGGCCAAAGCGAACCTCCGTCCTTTGCCGTTTCCTCGTCCGCCGCCCTGAATGTGGCCCGGGCGTAGTGGATGTCGGTCACGGTCACGGCCACCGCCTGGGCGCCGGTGGCGCCGTCCTCGTCCGTGGCGCGAACGGTGACTTCGTAGACGTTGTCGGAATCCGCGTCCGCGGGCGCCTCGAAGTTCTGCTTGGACAACGTCAGTTGCCCGGTATCGCGGTCGATGGTGAACCGCGCCGCGTCGTCGCCTTCCACGGTCCAAACGACGTCCCCGGCCGGGGGTCCGGCCGGCGCGGGGGCGACCGATGAAGTCCACGGCATGTTCTCCTCGGTCCGGGCGTTCGAATAGCCGGTGACGGTCAGCGCCGTGTCGTCGTCGCGAACGGTGACCACTCCCGCCCGGCCGATCACGACGCCGGAGGGTTCCGTCCTGGCGATTACCACCTCGAAGTTCTCGTCCTCCTCGATCAGGTTGTCCTCGATGGTTGCGACAGTGACGGCAGCGGCCGTGTCTCCAGCCGGAATGACGAATGTGCCGCCCGTGACGGCGGTGAAGTCCGCGGGCGACCCGGCGCTGCCCGCGACGGTTTTCCAGGTGACGGTGACGGGCTTGGCCAGCGGCGCCGTCAACGCCAGCGCGACCGTCGCGCGGGACCCCTCATCGACCACCGCGTCGGCGGCGGACAGGACAATATCGTCGTCGCGGATGGTGGCGGTGGCGACGCCGCGGCTCGGGTCCAGGGCGATGTGGCCGGGCAGGCCGCCCAGCGTGACCGTGAACGTCTCGTCGGACTCGGGGTCCTCGTCGTCGAGCGTGTCCACGGTGAAGGTTGCAACGGGCGCCCCGGCCGTGGAAGGCTTCGTCAGCGACACCTGCGCGCGCGTTTTGGCGGTGTAGTCTTCGCCCGCCTTCGCGCTGCCGTCACCGGTGATGACATGGATGCCGGCGCTTGCCGTCTGCAGCGCCGTCTCGTCATCGATATGGATTTCGAACCTTGCGGGCTGCCCTTCCCAGGGCGAGTTGACGCTCTCCACGCGGAGCCGCGGGATGTCGTCATCGATGACCGTGAACACTTGTTCAGGATCGTGCCGGTGAGTGTTTTCCGGTTCCCCTGGAGTGCGGGTGTACAAGCGAAACGTCTCGTCGCCCTCAGTCAGGTCATCCTGGATGGCGTCGACCTGGAAGCTGCGTTCAGTCTGCGTGTCGGAGAAGACCGCCCACCCGTGCGGGATTCCGCTCATGCCGCAATGGGATTGCTGAGTGAATTGAATTCGTAATTTCACGTCGCTGCCGGCGCCTGGGGCCGTTGTCGCGTGACCGGATCCCGTGCCGGTCGTATCCAGGCAGAGGTAAACGCTGGTGTCGACTCCAGCGCGACTGCGCCGCACCCGCGCTTCGATGCCGCCCCCTTCGGTTACATTGCGGGGGGCGCTGGAAATCCAGTAGCGGGTGCTGTCGTCGTCCTCGATCGTGCCGATGGCCTCGCCGTTCGCGATCGTCGCGCCGACCGGGTTGGAAAGCTCCACCTGGAAGGTTTCGGTGTTTTCCTCGGAATCGTCGTCAAACACAGTGACCGTGAAGTCGACCACCACCACTCCGGGAAGAATGGTCTGCGTTATCGGACCGAAGGAGAAATCCCGCCCACGCGTGGCGGTAACGTTCTTGCCATTGATGGTTACCGTAACCGCCGTGCTCTGTGCGCGGGAGAGCCTCACCTGGAATGGCGCCCCCATCCCGTCTCCTTCGACCACCGTTGGCGCACCGGAGATCGAAAGGGTGGGGAGATCGTTGTCGAGAATCGTGCCGGTGGCGTCCCCCATGACGATCATCCCCGCGTCGTCATCGAAGAGCCGCAGTTCGAAGGTCTCGTCCGGCTCGTCGATGGCGTCGTCGGTGGCCGTGAACTCGATGGTGGCGGTGGTGGCCCCGGGCGCGATGATGAGTTTGCCGCTCTGCTTGCCGGTGTAGTCCTGGCCGAAGGTCGCCGCCCACGAGGCCGGCGCCCGCGTGGTCCAGCCCAGCTCGACGGGTTTTCCGGACGCCTTGTCCAGCGTGATGTCGAAGATCAGCTTTTGACCTTCGGCCGCCGAGGCGTTGGCGATGGAGACGGCCGGCGGCTTGTCGTTGTCGCCGATTACGCCCGTTGCGCGGTCAATGCCCAAATCCAGGCCGGACACCCCCGGGTCGCTGATGACCACGGAAAAGTCCTCATCCGGCTCGTCGGTCGAATCGTCCGTGGTCTGGACGCTGATGGTTCCCCCGGTTGCGCCGGCGGCAATGGTGAGCGTGCCGCCGCCGGCCGCGTAATCCTCGTCCGCCTTTGCGGAATGCGCGGCGAGGCTTTCGGTTTTCCAGGGGATTTCGACAGCGCGGGCCGGTGACAGCGCGGGATCGATAGTGACCGGGAATTCCAGCACGCCACCCTCGATCCGCCTCGGTGCATCGCCGATCTCCACCACCGTGGGGCTATCGTGGATGTACACGGTGGCAGGGGCTGTGGAAACACGCACTTTAGGGCCGGTACCCGCCGAAGTCATGACATGGAGCGCGACCTCAAAGGTCTCGTTCGGCTCGTCGATCGAATCGGCCGTTGTGGGCACCTTGAGTTCCACGGTCGTCTCGCCGGCCTTTATGGTGCCGATGCCTGTTGGCGTTCGATCCCAGAACCTGCTCTCGTAGTCCTCGCCGCCCCTGGCTGTGCCATCATGCGTTTGCCAGAGGAACTGTCTCTGGCCTTCCGGGTAGGCTATTCGCCGGTCGCCGTCCCACAGATCGACATGAAGCGTTGCGGTCTCGCCCTCCCGCACGCTCACGGCGGCTTCCCGGATCCGCAATTCCCGCCGTTCGGGCGTGATCGTGCCGATGGCGTACAGATTGTCGCCGCCGCCCTCAAGTGTCGCGTTGACCGGCTGGTTCAAGCGCAGCCCGATGGTTTTGGTTTCGGAGCCTTCAGTGAACCAGTCGCCCTTGAGCGTGAAGGAGACGGTCTTCAGCTGTTGGCCGGGCTTGAACGACAGGGTGCCGGTGGGCAGCGGGTCGTAGTCCGCGCCGACGGATGCGGTGCCGAGCTTGCTGTCCTGGTACTTCACCGTGACGGTCTTGCCGGGACCCGGCGGGCGGTCGAGACTCACATCGAAGGTGAACGTGCTGACGCTGGTGAACTTGGCCGCCGAAACGGAGACCACCGGCGCCGCGTTGCCCACGTTGACCACGATCCTCGACGCGGCGCCGGACGCGTAGTAGCGTTGACCCGGAGAATCCGGGCTCTCCACGAGTTCGATGGTGACGGTCCCGGTGCTGCTCCCGGTATCGACAATGGTCGGTATCGACAACCTGACGGGTCCGCTTCCCTGCACGCGCGCCATACGCACGCCCTCATCGGTTGCATCCAGAAAGTCGCTGTCGGGGTCATCAGTGATTCTGACGAGGACATCGCGGGCTTGTCCGGCCACCTGGCCGTTCAAGGCGATGTCAAGATCAATGGTGTGGCCCTCGGTTATCTGCGTTGGGGTCGCCGACAGCGAGGCGGTTGGGACGGCCCGGAAGGGCGAGGAGACTGCAAGGAGCCGGTAATTATCCGTCCGGGGGAAACCGCCGTGGGCTATCGGGCTGGAGCCAGTTACAGGAATTCTTCCTGCTCTCGCTTCGTTGTTAGCGTTGTCCATACTTGGATCGGCAACAAATTTGCCGACTGTGTAGTATTTCCCGCCAATCAGTGATCGTGTGCCGTCAGAATTGCTGCCTGTCCAATAGAAGATAGGGTTTGATGCCGAGTGCGTGATGGTGTCCCCGGACTCGTTGCGAGCTTCGAGGCTGTCCCACGAATTATCGTAGAAGTCGGCTGCGTCGTTGGCGACCCTGGCGCCGTTCAGCCAGAACATCGGCTCCTGACTGCCGTCGGTGCCCGTGTTGTCGCGGGCAGTGGTTGACGAGGTGGACACAAGCGCGTGAAATTTGGTTCTATGAGGCCTGATCGACGCGTTCGTCGCCGCCCTGGTTCGAACGTGAGCGTCGTAGCTGCTGTGGCTTGTAGAAGTGGCGTTGTGAGCATTGGAGGTCACGAACACCAATCTGAACGGGACGCCTTGATTCGCTCCGGTCGGCATCCCGGTCCAGTCGTGCGGCACGAGCGTCGGTGGAGGCTCGGTAGTCTGCGCGGCGGCGCCGGAGGCGAAGAACACGAACGCCAGCAGCGCCGTAACTAGCGCCCGCAACCACCCCAGCCAGTCCCGACCGAGATAACCAACATGTATTTTCTCGCTATACCACGAGACCATGCTCTCCTTCCCCCATGTTTTGGGGATGGGGAAGTGCCTTGTGGGAGTGCCGGGAACTTTGTGTGAAGTTGATTCACAAAAGTTCGAGAATGCGCTTTTTTTGGATTATTAATGGCCTTCTTGACAAACCCACCCCTTGCGCGCTGAAAGTCATTTTAGCCTAGAACCGCCGCCGTTTCCACGATCGCTCGCCGCGAAAAATCGGCAGTTCTCAAAGCATCCGTCTTGTTTACCGGAAACACGGGGCACCCCCCCCCGGAACTTCATGGTTCCCGCCCCCGCATCGCGTTCGGCGCCAACTCTAGACGGAATTCGCCCGATTGCCCGGAAATGACGGTGAAAAGTTGCTCAACGCCCTTTACCGATTCGCGCGGTCCTCGATATCCATGGGCGCCCCATGCTTTGCTGTCTACAAGAGTTCGATCCTGCTGCTCAGGCCCGGAGCCCCCGCAAGTTTCCTGTCGCTGGTAACCAGACTGGTCGATAAGGTTTCAGCCAAAGCTACATATACTGCGTCGTAAGCGGAAACATTGGCTCGAAGTTGCCAGATTCTTTGCAGCAACGGCTCATGAGAGTGCCGTTCCACATCGAAATCTCTCCAACGTTTCAGCGCCAGGGCTCCCAAGCGTTCATGGACAGCTTCCCTGAGCACATAACGGCGCAGAGTCTGGGCAATCTCGAGATCGATCAAATGGGGAACGTGAATAATCTCGGTCTCATCCCTCAAGCGGAGGGACAGCCGCTTTCCCGCCGTTGTGTTCAGTAGCAACTCAATAGCGCTGGATGCGTCAATTACAATCAACGCAGTTCCCGTTCCGCGCGGATGATTTCCGCGGGCGAAGGATCGAGTGCAATTTCAGGTTGCGCCTGAATAGCGTCTAAAAGTTCATTTCGGCTTGGCCGCTCCAGCGCCCGTTCGATTTCACGCAAAATGAAGCGTGACATGGAAACACCTTCGAGCGCCGCGCGAGCCTTCAGCCGTCGGTGAGTCGACGTCGGAACATTCCGAATCTGAATCATGGTATTCATGTGCATAGTATGAAAGCATGAAAAGTTCATGTAAAGGAATTTGTGCGATCAGCGAGATGAACTGTCGCTGATTAAGCTGCATTCGCCACATTTTCGATGCCGAGGATTTTCCGCAGCGTTTGCCGCACCTCGGAAGTTGCAAGGGAAACATCAACAGTGGCGATGTCGAAGGGTGTGGCAATACCGCCAGAATGCCACTGCCGGTAGATTCCGGGCTCTGAAGCCAGGTTACTGTGCCACGGGTAAAGAAGGATCACGCGTTGGGCCCGGTAAGCGTTAGCGTATGCGAGTAATTGATAGATATCCGATTGATCGACACCCAGGTTCGAGTCGCCTGGTCGAAGCTGTTTCCATTTGGTATCGATAATGATGCTGTCGTCGATGACGATATCAGGGCGCAACTGGAACCGGCGCTTTGGAGCATTGATCGCAAAGTGCGCCTTGTGCTGAAGTTGTACGTCGCGGGAAGGCAGAGTGATTTTCATGCTCCTTCCAATGTATTCCTCAAACAGGTCATTCATGGGAAACAGCAGACTGAACCCTTCGCTGCGTCCTTTTGTCGTGCTCTGCCAATCTTTCGCAAGAATCAGTCTGGCCAGCGAATAGAGTTGGTGATAGCCGCGATTGGTGCGGTCGAACATGACACGCTCTCGTAGTGGAGAGGCGGTTTCACCGACAGTTTCGAATCTGGATAACAATTCACCGAGTTTTCGAATGTTGGCTGCAGACTTGCTGATGGCAAGCAAGCGGACGACTGTGGCCTTGAGAACACGATTCAGAGGTGTGTCCGCGGAAAACTCGTCGAAAACGCAGGAGAGACGGTCCGGCCGCACCGCGTTTCGGGTAAATTGGCGTTGAACGTCAAGCTTGCCTCTCAGCCGGGGAAGTTCATCTTCGTGCCGAAGATACCGGTGAGGAAGTCCACGCCGAACCGTTTCGAGAAGCCGATCCGAAAAGATGCGAATGAGAATTTCGAGCAGGTTTTCATGCTGGACTTCGAGTTGCGCAAGTTCGTGGTCGGCAATGGACAGGTTTCTGGCGACAGCCAGTAGGCGGATCAGGGATCTCCGTAGCGCGTTGTCGTCACCCGCGTCGATCTTGGGCAGGATTTCAAGGCTGATTCCCGGTGTTGCGAGAATGCCGACGACCTGACCCGCTCTAAGACTCGGTTTGGACGTTCGAGTTAAAACCGGATGCGGTACTTTCAACCGGCTGGTCATCTTTTCGGCGATAGCGTGAACGCGCTGCGCATCCTTTCCGGCAATGCCACGATCGCCTCCGATGGGAAGCTCCTGCCATTCCTTGACAGTAAGAGTCGGTGTCATACGCCTGATTCCCGTTGAGAAGACGGTTTGATCAAGTTTTCATAGGCTTGTTTGGAGTAGGGTGGTTCATTCACAGTCAAGCGATGGTGGTCTTCGCCGCCATCTCCTTCAAGCCCCGGCGGGGGATCGAGCTTCACCTTCGTTATGAAGTGGTTTCCGCCGCCAAGTACCGCGGAAACCTTTTTCCAGTCATCGTAAAAATACTCGGCGAGCAGCGGAATAATCTTGTTGCGCATGACGTTTCCGACATCATTCAAGTCCTCGCGACCCATGAGCCATGCATGTCCGATAAGATGGTCGCGATCAATGAGGTACTCCAAGCGTTCGTTAATGGCTCTGAGCACTGCCGACAAATCCACGCCACCAATTTCTTTAAGCCGCTCAGGTTCAGGAGGCATTTCCACAAACTCGAATCGCCGCCGCAGCGCCGTATCGAGCAACGCAATCGACCGATCCGCCGTATTCATCGTACCGAGGATGTACAGATTACCTGGCAGAGTGAATGCTTCCATTGAATAGGGCAGCGTAACGCTCACTTCATTTTCCGCACCCTCGCGCTTGTCATCCTCAAGCAGAGTTACCATCTCTCCCATCACTTTGGAAATATTGGCGCGGTTGATCTCGTCGATTACGAGCACATAAGGCCGCTCGGAGTCCTCTCGTGCCCGCTTTGCAATTCGTTTCAGCACGCCATCGACCGGTTTCAGTCTGAAGCCTCCACTGACGGTGCTGGTTATGGGCGGATGCACTGCTGACTCCGCTACGCTGGAACCGTCCCCGGTTTTGGCTGGTTCTTCGGCAAGAGTTTCAGGTCTCAATCCTTCAACAAACTCTTCGTATCCATAGGACTGATGGAATGTCACAAACTCAACTTGCCTATTCACATCTCGCAATTTCCGGAAACGTTCTCGCAGTTCATCTTCATTTTTCGTGTCAGCGTATCCATCGCATATCTCAATGCACTTTCTGGTGGTCGAGTAAGTCTTACCTGTTCCGGGAGGTCCATACAGTACTTGATTTAAAGGAATTAAGAGCATCTTTGGTTCTTTGCCTTCTGGCTGGTCATCATCTGTACCAGGAAAATCGCCAAGTTCTGCAAAAGATTCAATTGCGTCAAAGGTTCGCTGATATTCCTTAATCTGTCGGAAAGCATCGTAGGCTCCTGTTGCTAATCCAGGCCCATCCTTAACAAAGTTCTCCAACTGTTCTTTTCCCGAGAGTTCGGCTTGAACGCTCGATCTATTCATCCAAATGACATGTAATGCTTCTGCCGTATTAGTTGTGGTGTCTACATAGCCGTTTTCCTCTACTACCCCTAATCCTTGTGTTTGAGATTTTCCGTTCCGTGCCAAGACTATATCGCCGGGCTCAACACCAGTTATGACATCAATTAGTTCTGTGCGATTTTTGAAAGAATTAATGTGGACAGTTCCGTTCTCGCTAAAGTCGCTGTCCCACAGAACACCTGGACCATACAAAACGCTCGTAGTGACACTGTAGAACTTCGGCTTCCTATAGGAAAATCGAGAAGAAAATAGATATAGAGCTCTGGCAATCTCATACATGTAACTACCAGGAAAAGTTAGCTTTAGACTTTCGATAAGATCAAGATACTTTGACCATCCACTTCCCGTTAAGAACTGATTTATACTTCCATGAAAAGACTTAGGAAAAGCCTTATCCACAGGAATGTAATTTTCCGGCATGGCTAAAAACAGGCATTGTGTAATTTTTGGTATTCCAACCATCGGAATTTCCAATATCTTTGAAAATTCACTACCATCTAATTTTTCTGGTGCTACAATTGATTTGCGGAAAAAATCCCAGAGCCTGTCTGGGAAATAATTCTTGCCGTTATGAAACAATGCGGTGGCATGTGGTGGTGGGGTTGGAAAGGTAAAAGTGTTTCCCAATCCAGGGCTCGGGAATTCAGATGACAATTCAAATATTTCATGAACACTAGAATACACTGGACCCAAAGTGCTCCTGCGATTATTTTGCGCCAAAAAATAAATGAATGAAAAAGGGTCAATATTATCCTCATCAAAATTTAGCAAAGCAGGGTTATCTTTCTTCCAATTCACTCTCTTTGTGTTTTCAATCAGGTAAGAATTCTCATTGTCTGCGATCTTTGTGGATAGTTCCTTAAACCATGGAACCCAACTATAGACTTCCTTCATTGCTTGGGCTCCGTTGAAGATTTTTCAGCACACATGGGAATACTCACGATTTATCGTCGGGAGAACTTGATTTTCTGCTGTTCCTTGACGAAAAGTGGCTCGTCGGGGAGAAAATCGATTGCTCTGTTGTAGGCGTCTTCGACATCCTTGACTGGAGCGCGGAGCCAATTAAGGGTGCGCGCCAAGTCCCGCCAAGCCCAGGCGTGGCGCGTTGGCGAGGCGTCCAGTTGAATCACGCGCTCAAGTAGTGCCCGGGCCTCGTTGAGGAATCTCCTACGCGATTGGGAATTTCGATTCTTGTTGGCAATTCCCGACAATTGGATCTTGGTTTGCGCGAATTCAAGCAGAGCGCGGGCATCCGCGTATACCGTTTCGCCGGCGCGCTCGAAATAGCGGTGCGCGACTCGGGGTTCATTCGCGCGTCGGGCCAGAATTGCCGCATCTATAGCGTCTTGGCCAAAAAATGCGGGACGCTTTTCTTCCAGCAGATGTAGCGCTTTGCGTTTCTCGCCTTCTCCGTCGGAAACGATCAAGACTTCGATCAACGAATTTAAAACGTGAGGTACAGCATGATCAGGACCGTTAGCTTCGAAAATCCGCAAAACTTCTTCGGCGCCATCAAGTTCTTGGCGCTCGGCGCATGCCCGGATCATTTCGGAAGCGAGAACCGCCGAAGCCTGGTTGGCCATCCAGGCGGATTCTATTTGACGGAATGCGTCCTCATGCTCGCCAAGCGTCCGCAAGTGTGCAGCATCACGCAGTGCTGTAATCGCTCGAAACTCGGGATGCGCCGGCAAAGTGGCCTGAAAGTAAGTCCGCTGCTCGTCGAACTCGAATCGCGGTGCGGGTGACCCGTTGTCCGACATCGCTTGATATACCTTGGGCAATCCGGTGAGGCGTCCTTCCGCCAGTCCCAACTCTTTGAGGAACTCTCCGATACGGCGATTGCGCGCGGGAACGGCTGGCGGTTGAGCGTTTGGCAACAAATGGGGGGATTCGATACCGGGGACGGGACCCGGGTAGCTGATAATCTCAACCCGGTCCGGGTACAGATAGACTTTGGTCGGCTCAAGTTGATCGACGTCGTAGCTGCGGTGATACACGGCGTTGACCAAAGTTTCCCGCATTGCCGGCAAGGGATAGCTGACCCAACCGCGAACCTGGCTGCGATTACGTTGTTTTTGGAGATGATGAGTCGTGAAGTTCTCCAGATAATTCAAGCAGTCTCGGAGTTGATCGACAACGCC
The DNA here is from genome assembly GCA_963666325.1 of Pseudomonadales bacterium. Lineage (GTDB taxonomy): Bacteria > Pseudomonadota > Gammaproteobacteria > Pseudomonadales > Pseudohongiellaceae > UBA9145. The sequence goes on along the minus strand of OY762706.1, from coordinate 1,431,298 downwards.
GCCGCCAAAAATTCGTTCCTCCTGGACTTCGCCGGCTCGATCTGCCGCAAACTGTACAACTTCAATCTTTGCGCCTGGAAACCAGTGCGCCGGATCGCTCGAAAAAAACAACAGACCGGCATTTCGAGGCACTTCATGGCCATTTACCCGAGCGGTGATACGCATGCGCCGATAGACTTCCGTAGCACTCGGTTCATCGATTAGACCGCTTCGAACATCACGCAGAAATTCGCGGACTTTTGCTTCCCTGAGATCCTCAATACGGGTATCCAGGCTCCGACGGTCGTCCCAGGGAACTCGGGCGGTCTGTTCAATCAGGCCCCTCATCAGATCGCCGCGTTTTTCGGCGTCGACTGTCGAGGAGCCGAGACGAATCCAGTACCGGAGAGGTCCATCGGCTTTGTCAGGAGCTCGGTGAGGTCGCACATCGCTTGCTGGCGCCGACACTACGAGAATATGGCGACCCTCGATTTCTTCTGGAGACAGAATTGGCTGGTATGAGGGGTCGAGCCGATTGCAATTACCCCGTATCCATTGTTGCGCCGCCTCAAGTTCAACGGTGGATAGGCCGACGGGAGGCAATTCGGCGCGATTGTCCGCTTCCGCCACCCCAATGACGATGTAGCCGCCATTAAGGTTGTGGTAGTCATTCGCAAATGCGCAAATCGTCTTCAGAACCTGGTATCCGGTAGTGTCTGGGTTCCAGGACGCCTTGAACTCGACTCGTTGCGACTCCACGCCTCGGCAATGAAGAAGATTGTCGAGACTTATGCGCAGAATCTGGCTCATTGATGAATCATCTTGTTGTCGGCAATTCTCAATTTTCGAACTAACGCTGGCTGTGCCGCGTCAGAATTCCGAAGGAACTGCGATTTTGTAGCTTCTGGCCCTTCGCGTAAAGAACCAGAACGATTTATGTACGAGGAAGGCGAAGTAGTGTGTTCCAATCACCGATTCGCGCGTTCTTCGATTAGCTGCTCTACCACCGCAGGGTCGGCGAGGGTGGAGGTGTCGCCGAGGTTTTCGAGTTCGTTGGCGGCGATCTTGCGCAGGATGCGGCGCATGATCTTGCCAGAGCGTGTCTTGGGCAGGCCGGGGGCGAACTGGATGACTTCGGGCTTGGCGAAGGCGCCGATTTCCTTGCTGACGAACCGGGTCAGTTCCTTGCGGAGATCTTCCGAAGATTCGATGCCCGTCATCAAGGTGACATAGGCGTAGATGCCCTGGCCCTTGATCTCGTGGGGGTAGCCTACGACCGCGGCTTCGGCGACGGTTTCGTGCAGCACCAGGGCGCTTTCGATTTCGGCGGTGCCGAGGCGGTGGCCCGAGACGTTGATGACGTCGTCGACGCGGCCGGTTACCCAGTAATACCCGTCGGCGTCGCGCCGGGCGCTGTCGCCGGTGAAATAGTAGCCGGGGTAGGTGGTGAAATAAGTGTCGACGCAGCGCTGGTGGTCGCCGAAAACGGTGCGAATCTGGCCCGGCCAGCTTTGCTTGATGACCAGGTTGCCGACGGCTTCGCCGGACAGCTCGTTGCCGTCGCTGTCGAGCAGGGCCGGGGCCACTCCGAAGAAAGGCCGGGTCGCCGAACCGGGCTTGAGGTCGGTGATGCCCGGAACGGGTGTGATCATGATGCCGCCGGTTTCGGTCTGCCACCAGGTATCGACGATGGCGCAGCGGCCGTCGCCGACGACGCGGTAATACCATTCCCAGGCCTCCGGATTGATCGGCTCGCCCACCGAGCCGAGCAGGCGCAGGGACTTGCGCGAAGTACATTCGACCGGCTCGTCGCCGCAGGCCATCAGGGCGCGGACGGCGGTCGGCGCGGTATAGAAGATATTGACCTGGTGCTTGTCGACGACCTGCCAGAATCGCGAGGCGTCGGGGCAGGTCGGCACACCTTCGAACATGAGCGTGGTGGCGCCGTTGGCGAGCGGGCCGTAGACGATGTAGGAATGGCCGGTGACCCAGCCCACATCGGCGGTGCACCAGTAGATGTCGCCTTCGTGATAATCGAAGACGTACTTGTGAGTGATGCTCGCGCCGAGCAGATAGCCGCCGGTGGTATGCAGCACGCCTTTCGGTTTGCCGGTGGAGCCCGAGGTATAAAGAATGAACAGCGGATCCTCGGCGTCCATGATTTCGGGCTCGCATTCCGCGCTTACCGCCCCGGTTGATTTGTGGTAGCAGATATCGCGCTCATCGTGCCAGGCGACTTCGCCGTTCGTGCGCCGCACGACGAAAACACTATGCACGTCGGGGCAATCTTCGAGCGCCTTGTCTACATTGTTCTTCAGCGGGATCAGGCGCCGGCCGCGCACGCCTTCGTCGGCGGTGATCACCGTTCGGCAGTCGCAGTCGAGGATGCGGTCCTTCAGCGATTCGGGAGAAAAGCCGCCAAACACCACTGAGTGGACAGCGCCGATGCGGGCGCAGGCGAGCATTGCGTAGGCCGCTTCCGGAATCATCGGCAGATAGATGCAGACCCGGTCGCCCTTGCCGACGCCGCGGGCCTTGAGCGCGTTGGCGAACTTGCCGACGGCCCGGTGCAATTCGCGATAGCTGATATGCTGTTGCTGGTCGGGCTCGTCGCCTTCCCAGACGATTGCCGTCTGTTCGCCGCGGCGGGCCAGATGGCGGTCGACACAGTTGTGCGCCACGTTAAGTTTTCCGCCTTCGAACCAGCGCACTTCGGACGAGGCGAAATCGCCCGCCATCACTTTTTGCCAGGGCTCGTGCCAGTAGAGGAAGCGGGCGGCCTGTTCCGCCCAGAATTCTTCCGGGTCGTCGATCGACTGCCGGTACAGTGCCTCGAACTGTTCGCTGTCCAGATGACTTTTGGCGGCGGCCGCTTCGCTGACCGGGTAAGTGACGTTCTCTGACATTGGTTTTTCCCGTGATTCGCAGGTGCAGGTAGCGTTTATGCCGCAGGGGGCGGTTCGATTGCAAGACGCAGATTATCTATCAGGCGCGTGCCGCCCAGAAAGGCCGCGGCCAGGATGACGAGTTCCCGGTCTTCATTGCCGGCCGGGCGCAAGGTATGCGCGTCGCAGATTCCGAGATAATCGGGTTTGAAACCAGCCAGCGTCAATCTTTCGCGACCGCGGACGGCGATTCCGGAGTAATCCCGTTCGCCGCCGAGGATCTCTTCGGTGATGCCGCATAAAGTGAGATAAAGCGCCGGCGCCGCTTGCCGCTCTTTCGCGGACAAATAAGCATTGCGCGAACTCCTGGCAAGACCGTCGTCTTCGCGCAGGGTTTCCACGCCGGCGATGCGCGTATTCATGCCGAGATCGGCCGCCAGCTTGCGGATAAGCAGAAACTGCTGGTAATCCTTGAGGCCGAAATATGCGGTATCCGCCTGCACGAAATTGAGCAATCTCGTGACGACCGTGGCCACGCCGCCGAAATGGCCCGGACGCGAAGCGCCGCACCAGCGTTCGGACAGTTCCGGCACATGCACCCGCGTCGTCAGTTCGGGGCGCCCGCCGTAAACTTCTTCCGCGGAAGGGTGCAGCAGCAGATTGCAGCCGTGCCGCGCCAGAATCTCCCGATCCTCATCGAATGTGCGCGGATAGGCGGCGTAATCTTCATTCGGGCCGAATTGCAGCGGGTTGACGAAAATCGTGACCACGCTGTAATCGCATTCTTCGCGGCAGCGCTCCAGCAAGGCGAGATGTCCCGCATGAATATTCCCCATGGTGGGAACGAGGCCGATGCTACATTCTCGGCGGCGCTGTTCTGCGAGCAAGTCGCGGGCATCGCTGATCCGGCTGACGCTGCGCATCAATGGAAACAATGCTCCTGGGTGGGGAAGCGGCCGTTTTTCACCGCGGCCACATAGGCTTTAACGGCGCCGGGGATGCCATCTTCCGATTCGGCCAGGAAATTCTTGACGAATTTCGGTGTGATCGGCGAAATCCCGAGCACATCGTGCAGCACCATGATCTGGCCATCGGTTTCCGGGCCGGCGCCGATGCCGATTACCGGGATCTCAAGCAATTCGGTAATCGTTTTCGCCAGGGTCACCGGCACGCATTCGAGCAGCAGCAGACTGGCGCCGGATTCTTCGAGCAATTGCGCCTCTTCGATGATCGACCGGGCCTGGCTGGTATCGCGGCCCTGCACGTGAAAGCCGCCTATGCGGTTGACCGATTGCGGCGTCAGTCCCATGTGCGCGCAAACGGGAATGCCGCGTTCGGCGAGCAGGCGGGTGGTGTTGGAGATCCAGGCGCCGCCTTCGAGTTTGACGACCTGCGCTCCGGCCCGCATCAGCGCGGCGGCGTTCTGCAGGGTCTGGGATTCCGAGGCATAACTCATGAAGGGCATGTCGCCCATGAGCAAGGCGCCTTCGTTGCCGCGTTTGACGCAGCTCATGTGGTAAATCATGTCGTTCATCGTCACCGGCAAGGTGCTGTCATGCCCTTGCAGCACCATGCCGAGCGAGTCGCCGACGAGCAGCACTTCGACGCCGGCCCTGGCCGCCACCCCGGCGAAACAGGCGTCATAGGCCGCGAGGCAGACGAATTTCTCGCCCGCAAGCTTCATCTTGTTCAAGCTCGTCAAAGTGACGGCGCCGGCCTTACGATGTGTGCTCATGGCTATTCCTGTGCAAATACCCGCGTTAATTCCCGCGCCGGCTTCGTTTGCGGCGTCGGCGTTTCGGCCGTGCGGACATCTGTTCCAGCATGTGGGTGCGCTGATTTTCGTCGGCGTCCTGAAAAGTCGTCCACCACTCACCCATGCCGCCGGTGTCTTCGCCGCTGCTTTCGCGCAGCAGCAGAAAATCGTAGCCGGCGCGAAAACGCGGATGATCGAAGCAATAGCTCACGCTGCGGCGGTCCTTGCGCTCAAGGCGGTATTGCAGGTCCCATATTTCCTTGCTCACGTTGCTGATCCGGCGCGGAATTGTCGTATGTTGCGACTGCTCAAGAATCACCTGTTCGGCGATTTCACGCAATTGCACCAGGCTCCATTCGCCTTCCAGCCCGCTTAGCCGTCGTTGCAACGGCGGCCAGAGCAGCGCCGCCAGCAGGAACCCCGGAGTGACGCCCAGCCCCCTGGAGATCCGATCGTCGCTGTTGTTCAGGGCCAGCGCCACCAGCCGGTCCGCGGGATCCATCGCCTCGCCCTCATCGACGAAGCCATGGCTGAACAGCGCCCGGTCGATGCCGTAGTTTCTGAGCATCCTGAAGGTTTCCGTGGCATGCCCGCCGCACAGCAGTTTCAGCAATTCGTCGAACAGGCGAGGGGAGGCGGCCGATTCGAGCAGATGGGAAAGTTCCCGGATCGGCGCTTCGGTGTCGCCGTCCATGGTGAATTCGAGCTTGGCGGCGAAGCGGATGGCGCGCAACATGCGAACCGGGTCTTCGCGATAGCGTTCTCCAGAGTCGCCGATCATGCGCAGGCGCCGCTCGCGCAAATCGCGCAGTCCGTCATGGAAATCGAACAGCCTGAATCCATCGGTCGAGTAGTAAAGCGCGTTGACGGTAAAGTCCCGGCGGTCGGCGTCTTCGTCCATGTCGCCGTAGACATTGTCGATCAGGGTCATGCCGGCATGAGAATGGGCGGAATCGAGTTTCCGGGATTGTTCGCGGGTCGGCGCATCCTTGAACCGGTTGCTTGCCTCGTGATGGCCGCGGAACGTAGTCACTTCGATGACTTCCCGGCCGAAGCGGACATGGACGATCTTGAAACGGCGTCCGATGATGCGCGAACGGCGGAAAACCTGCCGCACGTCTTCGGGAAGCGCATCGGTAGCGATGTCGAAATCCTTCGGATGCAGGCCGAGCAGCAGGTCGCGCACGCAACCGCCGACCAGAAATGCGGAGAAGCCCGCCTTTTGCAGTCCGTGGATTACGCGCAACGCGGCCGGAGAGATGTCCTTGCGGGAAATGCCGTGTTCCGCTCGGGGAATGACCGCGGCATGTTCGATTCCCGGCAGCAAGTCAACAGAGTTCACGGTAGTCCCTTATAGAATCCGGAAGGCGGCGTCAGTGCGGAACGGTCGAAACGTCCGCCATCAGGCGGACTGTTTCTTCTTTCGTGGAATGCCGTAGCGCTGGCGGCGCTCCCACAGGCATTTGCGGCTGATGCCGAGTCTTTTCGCCAGTTCGGTTTCGGTCATGGAATCCTGATGCTCCAGTACGAAATGCTGGAAATAGTCCTCCAGGGAAAGTTCCTGGCCCGCCTCGGCGGCATTTCCGGCTTTGAACCAATCGGCGCCGCGTTCGTTTCGGGCTGATTTCTCCATGGCCAGGAAGTCCTCGCCGATCATGTCTCCTTCGGCAAGCACGACCGCGCGCTCGATGGCGTTTTCGAGTTCTCGCACATTGCCGGGCCAGTCGTATGAGACGATGGCTCGCTCGGCGCCCTTGCCGAAACGCATGGTTGGCGACTTGAGCCGATTGCAGGTCCCGCGCAGGATCGCCCCAGCCAATTCGAGGATGTCTTCGCCGCGCTCGCGCAGGGGCGGTATCTGCAAGCGCATGACGTTGATCCGGTAATACAGGTCTTCGCGGAATCTGCGCTCGGCCACGAGTTGCTTGAGATCGCGCTGGCTGGCGGCGATCAGCCGCATGTCGATCCTGCGTGACTCGACCGCGCCGATCTTGCGGATTTCGCCGTCCTGCAGCACTCGCACCAGGCGACCTTGCGCCGTTAACGGCAACTCGCCGATTTCATCGAGGAACAAAGTGCCGCCATCGGCGGCTTCGACCAGTCCCGTACGCGCTTCGTTAGCTCCGGCGAACGCGCCTTTCTCGTGACCGAACAGTTCCGCCTCGATCAGGTTTTCGGGGATTGCGGCGCAATTGACCGCGACGATCGGATGCTCCCGACCGCTCAATTCGTGGATCCCCCGCGCTATCAGTTCCTTGCCGGTGCCCGACTCACCGTTGATCAACACCGGCGAGCCGGCGCCCGCCAACTTGCGCACGCGGCGGAACAATTCCCGCATCTCCGGACAGCGGCCGATCATGCCGGCGATGGTTTCGCGCTCGCTGCCGTCCCGCGGCGCCGCGTGGCAGTGTTCCTCGAATATCTTTTCAAGCGCAGCGATCAGTTCGCCATGGTCGAAGGGCTTGGCGATATAGTCCACCGCGCCGAGTTTCATCGAATCGATGGCCGAGCGGATGCTGGAATAGCTGGTCATGATCAGCACAGGCGCCGAAGTGGCCTTGATCAGGTCGGTGCCGGGCGCGCCCGGCAGTTTGAGGTCGCTGATGACGACGTCGAATTTGTCGACGTCGTAACGATCCAGCGATTCCTGCACTGAAGCCGCTTCGCTGACGCGTAAGCTGTGCCTTTCGAGCAGACGCTTGAGCGTGCCGCGGATAACCGGTTCGTCTTCTACGACCAGAACTTGGCGTTCCGCGCCCATGTCAGGTTCTCGCTATGGCTTGTGGCGGGGGAATTGCAAAACGACTCGGGCGCCGCAGCCCTGGACCCGATCGACAGGGCTGATTATATCAATATCGCCGTTGAAGTCCTCAACTGTGCCATATACGAGGGAAAGACCAAGCCCGGTGCCCGCCCCCGGCTCCTTGGTAGTGAAGAACGGTTCGAAAATACGGTCCCTGATTGCAGGCGAGATACCGGATCCCTCATCTTCCACGGCAATCTCGACGCCTCCGTCGACTGCGCTGCAACTTACGCGGACCAGGGCGCCGGGCCGGCTTGCGTCGCGGGCATTGCCGACCAGGTTGACCAGGACCTGCAACAGGCGCTGGGAATCGCCGGCAATGACCGCCTCGCGGTCTCCTTCGAGAACGAGTTCGATCTCTCTGGCTTTGCGGTCGAGCGAAATCAGCGTTGCCGCCTCTTCCATGCAGGCAAAGACATTTACCGGCTCCAGTTGCGCCGCGGTCTGTCGTTCCCCGAAATGCGCGAAGTTCATCAGCGATTGCAGAATGCGCGAGGTACGGTCGGTTTGTTCCACGATCTGATTCGACAGGTTGCGCAACTCCTCGTCTTCTTCGTACTCGTCGCGAATGGTCTGCGCCAGGCAGGCGATACCGGTCACCGGATTGCCGATTTCATGGGCGACGCCGGCGGCAAGCTGGCCGATGGAAGCGAGCCTGGAACTATGCGCCAGACCGGCTTCAAGGATTTCCGTTTCAGTGATGTCCTCGATCAGGACGATCAATCCCTCGTGCGGCGAATCCGCTTCCACGGACTTCTCGATCAGCGCCTTGTGCAAGTTGACCGTACGCCTGTGGCCGCCGAATTCGAAGCGCGCCTTGTGAGCATGGTCGGCTTCGCCGGCGACGAAGTTTATCAACAGGTCGCGCCAGGGCTGATCGAGTTCGTCGATGCGCAGGCCGACGACCTCGCTGTCGCGAATGTCGGTCAGTTCCTCCAGCGCCTGGTTCCACATCACGATTTCCCGGTCCACGCTGACCGAACAAACGCCGAGCGGAAGTTCGAACAGCATCTGCCGATGATAGCGGCGCAGGTTGTCGAGTTCGGCCGCAAGCCCCGACAGATTGCTGCGATAGGACTCGATCCGGCTTTCGATCAAGGTTACGTCGGAGCGGCGCTGATCCGGCGCCATGCTATAGGGCAGATAGCGGTCGATCAGATCCTGCGCCACGCTGGGCCCCATCAATCCGGAAAGATTGGCTTCCAGGCGCGCGCGCAACAGGCGCAACGCGAACGGCCGCCTGTCCTCGATATCGATTCCCGCGTCCTGCAAAGCCTGTTGCACTTCGCGGCCGGCCACTTTCTCGCCCAGCGGCTGGCTGAGAGATTCGATGAACTCCGCCGGTGATTTCGCCACGAGCCCGCCGCGCGCTCCATGTTTAACCGTATCGAGAGAGCAGATTTCCGCCGCGTGGCGTTCGGCGTTCGAAGTCTTGCTGTAAAGCGACACGGCGCCGAACAGGATGGCGTTAATGATCAGGGATAGCGCGGCCGCCTCGCGCCAGGCGACCGAGTCCAGCGACAGCGGTCCGGCTTCGAGAAACAGGGGCAGAAGTATGAACCAGAACCAGACCGCGGCGCCGCCGGCAAGTCCGGCCATGAATCCGCGCGCATTGCCCCTGCGCCAATAGAGAATCGCCAGGGTTCCCGGCAGAAATTGCAGGCAGGCGCTCAAGCCGAGCACGGTGATGAAATCGAGACCGATCTGCTTTTCCGGCAATATGTGGAACAGGAATCCCGCCCAGATCACCAGCGTGATCAACAAGCGCCGTCTGCGCAGCAGCCAACGGTAGATGTCGTCTTTGGCGGAAGGCTGTTGCAATGGCAGGATCAGGTGATTCAGGCACATGTTGGACAGCGCCAGTGTAATGACGATGATGAGACCGCTTGCCGCCGACAATCCGCCCAGGTAGGCAAGCAGACTGATCCAGGGTGCGTTCCAGGCATCGCCGATCGCTACGGGAAAATACTCCACGGGAACTTCGGCGCCGGCGAACGTCCCGGCCCAGAGGATAGGCAGCACCGGCAGGCTGATCAGCAGGAAGTAAAGCGGCAGGCACCAGCTTGCGAAAGCCAGCGCTTTCAGGCTCCGGTTCTCGTTGAAAGTGGCGTAGAACATGTGCGGCATGGCAATCGCCGCGGCAAAGAAAAACAGCGCCAGAACATGAAAGGAACCGGCGAAGTCCACTGCGCGCAGGTCTTGCGCCAGGTCGGGCCGGCCTTGCAGCCACTCCTGCATGGCGGCGGGGCCGCCGAAGCCCGAGCCGATGGCGAACGCGCCCACGGCGAGAAAGGCCACAAGTTTCACCAGGGATTCGAAGGCAATGGCCATGACCAGTCCGTTGTGACGGTTTCTGCCGGCGCGCTGCGAAGTGCCGAACAGGATCGAGAACAAGGTGATGATGACGCAGAAAACCACCGCGACGCCGCCTCGCGAGGCTTCCGGAGAAAGAATGCCCGCGGTGTCCGATACCGCGCGAATCTGCAAGGCGATGATCGGAGTGACCGCGGCCAGGGTCAGCAAGGTCACCAGGGTTCCCGCCCAGCGCGAGCGATATCGGAATGCGATCAGGTCGGCCAGTGAACTGAGTTGATAGGTGCGGGTCAGTTGCCGGACCGGCCGTAACAGTAACGGCGAGAACATGAAAGCCAGCGAGATGCCAATATAGCCTGCCAGATAGCCGTACCCGTGACGCATGGCGATGCCGACAGACGTGTAATAGGCCCAGACGCTGGCGAAAACACCTAGTGAAAGGGTGTATACCAGCGGATGCAGAACGATTTTTTCGGGGATCCAGTGGCGATCCGTGGCCCAGGCGATGCCGAACAGCAGCAACAGGTAGCCGGACCCCATCGCGGCCAGTGTGGCCAGATCAAAATTCATCGCTGTCGCGTTCGCGGAGAGTCAGGGCCACGACCGCGATTGCGGCCAATGCGGCCAGATGCGGCCGGTACCAGGCGCCGCCGGCCTGGGTGATCCAGTCGATGCTGAGCAGGAAGAGCAAGTACAGGAAGACGATCAGGATCAGCATGGAACGAGGGATATACACGCCCAATTCACTCGTAACGGCTCACTCGTGGCGGCTGGCAGGTATGCCGCGCCAGGCCGGAATTCGCAGTATATCCCAATTGCCGGCGGCCCAATCGAGCAATTCCGCCGGCCCGGCAAGGTCCGCGGGCGGCGGGTGATTAAGGAAACACAATGCCCGGCGCAGCAGGGCGGCCGGCTGCCGGGTATCCACCGGCGCCGCGAAATGCTGTTTGCTCAATTTCTGCCCCTGCTCATTGAGCAGCACTGGAAAATGGGCGTAGTGCGGTCGCGGGTAGCCGAGCAAGGATTGCAGATAGAGTTGGCGCGGGGTGGAGTCAAGCAGGTCGATTCCTCGCACTACCTGGTTGATGCTCTGGTACGCGTCGTCCGCCACGACCGCAAGCTGGTAGGCGAACAGGCCGTCCCTGCGGCGCACGACGAAATCGCCGACATCGCTTTCGAGATTTTGTTCGTAGCGTCCCTGGATACGGTCTTCCATTCCCCACATTTCCGGAACGGTCCGCAGCCGCAAGGCGTAAGAGCCGGCGGGGTCTCTCGTGCGCGAGCGGCAGCTTCCGTCGTATACCGAGCCCATGGCGCGCACCTGCCGGCGGCTGCAACTGCATGGAAAGCAAAGGTTCCGGCTGAGCAGATCCTGCAATATCTCCTCGTAGGCGGAGAGGCGGGTGCTCTGGTACAGCACTTCGCCATCCCAGCACATGCCAAGATCTTCCATCTGCCGCAGGATCGTGTCCGCCGCGCCGGGAGGCTCCCGGGGCGGGTCGAGGTCTTCCATTCGCAGCAGCCAGACGCCGCCGGCTGCCCGGGCGTCGAGAAAGCTGGCCAGGGCGGCGACCAGCGAGCCGAGATGCAGCGGACCGGTAGGAGAGGGGGCGAAGCGCCCGATGTACCGGTCCGGCGGGTATGATTCCGAATTCAGATGCCGAATTGCTTTTCCCTGATCTCGTCGAGGGTCTTGCAGTCAACGCACTTGTTGGCCGTAGGCCGGGCTTCGAGCCGGCGAATGCCTATTTCGATGCCGCAGGATTCGCAAAAGCCGTAGTCGTCCTGGGCAATGGCTTCGATCGTATTGTCGATCTTCTTGATCAGCTTGCGTTCCCGGTCGCGTGTACGCAGTTCCAGGCTGAATTCCTCTTCCTGGGTCGCCCTATCGATCGGGTCCGGATAATTTGCCGCCTCATCCTGCATATGGTGCACGGTGCGGTCCACTTCCTGCATCAACTGTTCGCGCCAGTCCAGCAGAATGCCGCGAAAATGAGCGCGCTGCTTTTCGTTCATGTACTTCTCTCCGGATTTGGACTGATACGGAGTGAAGTTCTTCAGAACCGGTTGAGCTTCAAAGTTTCGACTTTCTGTCATGGTCAAGCGCCTCTTACGTAACCTGCCCAGGCCCGCCCGGAAAGCGGAACTGTTCGACTCTGGCGGGTGCTGATCTCGAAAACCTCCACTGGGGATGCTTCCCCGCCAAGAGAAGCAGCGAAAAGTACCAGAATCAAATTATCGATGCCACAAGTTTGTGACTGGCTGTATAATTCCCGTCGCTTTATTCAACATCAGGAGTTTAAGGATGAACAGCCACATGACCGGACTTGCCAGTCCGGATCGCCTGGACGGCGTTAACCCCTTTCGCGTCATGATCATGTTGCACCGTGCCGCCGAGCTGGAACGCCAGGGGCGGAAAATCGTGCACATGGAGGCGGGCGAGCCCGATTTCGTTACCGCTCGGCCGATACGCGATGCGGCCAAGCGTGCGCTGGATGCGGGTCTGACCCAATACACCCAGGCGGCGGGAATACCCGAACTGCGCGACGCGCTGGTGCAGCATTACCGAGACCGGCATGGCCTCGACCTGCCGCGCGAACGCATATTGATCACCCTCAGCGCCAGCGGTGGATTGGCAATTCTGTCCAATCTGCTGTTGCGTCCGGGCGCCGGAGTACTGCTGACCGATCCATCGTATCCCTGTTACCGCAATCTCGTGCGCCTGGCCTGCGCAGAACCGCAGTTGATGACTATCGGAGTGGAAGACGATTTCCAGCCTACGGTCGAACTGCTGCAGAGGCATTACCGCGACCATACCGCGGGGCTGTGGCTGGCTTCGCCCGGCAACCCCACAGGCGCGGTCATTGCGCGCGAACGATTGCGCCGCATCAGCGACTGGGCGGACTCCGCCGGCCTGCATCTGCTGCTCGATGAGACTTATCACGGACTGCACTATGTCGATGACATGCCGAGCATCCTCGAGATCAATCCGGATGCCTATGTCGTCAACAGCTTCTCGAAGTACTTCGGCATGACCGGCTGGCGCCTCGGCTGGATCGTCGTGCCGGAAGACAAGGTGGAACTCGCCAATATCCTGGCGCAGAACCTGTTCATTTCGCCCTCCAGCTTTGTGCAGCATGCGGCGTTGGCCGCATTTATGCCGGCGTCGCGGGAAATCTTCGAACATCGCCGGGCTGCTTTTCGCGAACGCCGTGACTTTCTTGCAGCAGAGTTGAGCGATATGGGAATGATGCTGCCGCGGGAGATACAGGGCGCCTTCTACGCCTATGCGAATATTTCGTCATTCAGCCGCGACAGCGAATCGTTCTGCCACGAGATGCTCGAGGAGCACGGAGTTGCGACCACTCCGGGAACGGATTTCGGAGAAGGCAACGGCAATGAGTACGTGCGCATGGCTTTTACCACCGGCATGGAAGACTTGCGGCTGGGAGTCGATCGTCTGCGCCGGGCGCTGAATCGTTGAATTACCCCGGCGCCCTGAGCGAGGCCAGACTGATCCGGCGTTACAAACGCTTTCTGGCCGATGTGCGCACACCGGATGGCGGCGTCCTGACGATACATTGCCCCAATACCGGCTCCATGCTCAATTGCCGCGAGCCGGAAAGCCGCGTGTGGTATACGACTTCCGCCGATGTCAGGCGCAAATACCCCCAGACCTGGCAAATCGTTGAAGTCGACCGCCGCCACCTGGCGGGAATCAATACCGGCATGGCCAATCCGCTCGTGGGCGAAGCCATCGAATCGGGTCTTGTGGAGAGCCTGGCCGGGTTCACCGCGATGCGCCGCGAAGCGGCTTACGAGTCCGGCGGCGGCCGCGCGGATTTTCTCGTCAGTCTGCCCGGCGAACAATGCTACGTCGAGGTGAAGAATGTCAGCCTCGCCGATGCCGAAGGAACCGGCCTGTTTCCCGATGCGGTAACCGAGCGGGGTCAGCGCCATTTGCGGGAGTTGACGGCCTTGCGCCGTTCGGGCGTGCGCGCCATGGTCATTTTCTGCGTGGCGCATGACGGCGTGAAGTGCGTGCGGCCGGCGGACGCGATCGATCCGCGTTTCGGAGAACTGCTGCGCGAAGCCGCCCGGGAAGGAGTCGAATTGCTCGCGTATGGGGCGACATACGACATCGAAGAAGCGACAGTGGCGCTCGACCGGCAAGTGCCGGTGCTGATTTGAATACCTAGATCGGTGCGGGGCTGTCCGGCTGGCGCGCCGGCTCTATCATTACCATCCCGTCGACGACGATGAAGGGCACGGCGTGCAGATGAGCGCCCACGCAGGGGCCGGCGAGGCAGAAGCCGTCTTCGATGCGGAACAGGGCGCCATGCGTCGAGCACTGGATCAGCGCGCCGTCAGGGTCGAGGAAACGGTCTTCCTCCCAGTTCAGCGGTGTGCCGAGATGGGGGCAGATATTTCGGTACAGATGCAGCTGGTCGTCCTTGCGCACAAGGAAGAAGTGTTCGTCACCCGCCTCGACTTCTTTCGAACAGCCTTCGAGCACATCGTCCGCGGCGATCAATGCCAGCATGCTCAGTTCCTGTCGAGAGCCTGGCTGAAGTCCGCGACAAGGTCCGCCTGATCCTCTATGCCGATCGAAAATCGCAACATCGATTCGCCCACTCCCATGGACTTGCGCCGCTGCGGGCCCATTTCGAAATAGATCGTGTGCGCCACCGGAATGCCGAGACTGCGGGTATCGCCGAGATTGCTCGAAGAGACCACTATGTCGAGGCTGTTGAGAAAATCGAAGCAGTCGATGCCCGATTTCAGGTCGATGCTGAACAAGGCGCCGAAGGCGCGAAACAGCGTGCGTGCGCGCTGGTGCTGCGGATGTTCCGGCAGGCCCGGATAATACACCCTGGCAACCGCCCGGTGATCCGCGCACAGCCGTGCCAGCGTCATGGCATTGGCGCAGGCCTGGTCCATGCGCAGGGAAAGCGATTCCGATCCCGTGGCCAGGGTGTGAGCCGCTTCGGGCGCAAGCGAGGCGCCCATGTCGCGCAGACCCTTCTTGCGAATCTGGAGCAATCCCCACTCGCCGGCGTCCCCCTTGCGGTAGATGTCGAAAATGTTGGGATAAGCGCTCCAGTCGAAATTGCCGGTGTCCGTGACCGTTCCGCCGAGAGCGTTACCGTGGCCGCCGATACATTTGGTCAGCGAATTCACCACGAGCCCGGCGCCGACCGACTTCGGCAGGAAAAGATGCGGCGAAGTCATGGTGTTGTCGACCACGTACAGCAGGCCGTGTTGCCGGCATAACTCGCCGATGCCCTCGAGATCGGCGACCTGGGTTACGGGATTGGCGATGGTTTCGACGAATACAAGTCGCGTATTGCCGCGGATTTTTTCCGCAACGGCGGCGGCGCTCGTTGCATCGACGAAATCGACCTCGATGCCGAGTCGTTCGAGCGTGCGGAAATAACTGTTGGTGTTGCCGAACAGGTGGGCGCTGGAGATCAGGTGATCCCCCGCCTTGAGCAAGGTCAATGTGAGCGCCGCGATCGCAGCCATGCCGGTGGAAAAGGCGACGCTGCCGATGCCTTCTTCCATGTCGGTGATACGCTTCTGCAAGGCAACCACGGTCGGATTCCCCTGACGCGCATAGGCATAGCCCTTGCGCTTGCCCTGAAAGACTTCCGCGAGTTCGCGCGCGTCCGCATAACCGAAGGCCACGGAGGGATGTACCGGCTTGTGCAGCACCCCGTGTTCCGGTCGATCCTCGCGATCCGAGTGCAGATTGCGGGTTGTGAAGCCTTTCGATGGCATGGAAATGAATCCTGTTACGGCAGTGGCCGCCTATAAACCGGCAAAGACGCGGCTGGATTCTATCAAATGCTGGATTTCGGCGAGCTTTTGCCGGTATTCCGCGCTGCCGGTGTCGCGATATAACTCGGTGAAGTCGTCCGCGGAAATTCCGTCCCGATTGCCGCCCACTTCGGGCATGTATTCGGAATCGGATCGCAAATCGCTCATCCGGCGCTGAATCTCGAGCGCGCTTTCGCGATCCCGGGTGGCAAGTCGGGCCAGTGTGACGCCGACGCTGTTGGCGGTCAGGTCGGAGAAACTGAACCCGGATCGATGGCGGGCGTCGTAGGACTCCTTGGCGGTGGAAAGCATCAGCGCCAGATCGGGGCCCAGGGCGACCGTGATCGCGGCAATGGAAGTCAGATGCTGGGCCAGATCCTGGCGCCGCTGCAGCCGCACTTCGACGAATTTGGCCGCGGGAGCGCCCAGCGCGGCTTCTGCCCCAACCAGTTGTTCGATATTTTCTCCGTTTACATAAACGGCCAGGGTCTGCAGCAGCGCCTGATTCTCGGCGATCGGATCGCTGCCTTGCAGCGACTTGCGCTCGGCTTCTCCAAACAAGGGGGCGAGCAAACGGCCGAGTGGGATCGCGCGCTCCGACTCGGGTATCGCGCCGGCAACTTCGCTGATCACGGCATGATATTCAAGGATGCGTTCGCGGTCGGTCTCGGATATGAGCCACTGCCGCGCCTGATCGCCCGCCCGTGCAAGCAGTTCGGGGTCCCATTGCACATTGAAACGGATTTCCGCCGAACCGAAGTGCACGTTTTCCACATTGGCGAGCAAGCGGGCAGTCTCCGCTTGCAGCGGACTATCCGATTCCAGCGCCTCAGTCAGGCTCGGCGTCAGGCGACTTACCAGCAGGCGGGGCAACGGCAGATAGCCGATGCGCAGCCCGGATAACGCAGGCTGGCCTTCCACCTGCGTAATGATTCCCCGCAGATTCACGTACATCGGCAGAACACTGCCGAGCGCACGGCTTACTTCGAATCCAAGCTCGCCTTCGCGCAGATTTACCTGGGCCGCCAAGGTTGGACTCATTCGAGACAGGGACAGCAAGTGGCGGCCAAGCAGGTTCAGTTCTTCCTGATTCCAGGCGAACACATGCGGGCCGGCCGCTCCCGGCGTCCGCGGCACGCTGTCGAGCAGCAGTCCTTCCACCCGCACGGCCTCGGCCCGGCTCAATTGCGGGCGCGTCTCCACCAGTGGCGTAAATTGCAGGCACAGCAACACCGGCGCGGCCAATGCGCCGGCGGCCAGCAGCCAGAGCCGGAAGCGCTGCAACCCCGCGGCCCGCCGGGGCGTGATGCGGAGATTCCGTCTATTCATCGGAACGATTGAAACAGATGAACTTCAAGTGCGTCAATGCGCGCCGGGCCGGCGGTCTTTGCCGTTGCATGATCCGCTCCGTCTGCCGACTACAGAATAAAGCCCGCGAATTCGTTACAGCGAACCGCTTAGCGGCTATAATGCCCGAACGACCCAGCAGGTGCTTCATCGTGGCGAATACAATCCGGCCTTCTCCGATTTCCAGCCGCCTCGGCGGCGTGGCGGCGGCAATTTCGGCTTTGCTGCTGGCTGCCTGTGCTTCCAGCACGGAAAGTCCCTCGGCAGGTAACGCGAGTTCCGCTGCCGGGGCTCAGCCGGCGGTTGTGCAACCCTCGGCGGAGGGGGGCGCCGCGGGCAATCAGGCCGGGGAGCCGTCGAGCGCACAACGCGCCGAGGAAGCCGCCGAACGTGCGCGCCTGGCGGCGGAGTCCGAGCGGCAACGCCAGGCTGAACTTGCGCGTCAGGCGGAACTCGCGCGGCAGCAGGCTGAAGCCGAGCGCCAGGCCGAAGAAGAACGCCGCCTGGCTGAACGACAACGCCAGGAAGAAGAACGGCTGGAGCGCGAGCGCCTTGCGGCGCTGGCGGCCGAACGCGAAACAAAACTCGCCCGCATCGAAGAACTGGAATCCCGAATCGCCGAATTGCAGGAGCAGGTCACCGCCGGCGACGCTCTCAGCGAAACCATGCGCGAAGTCGTTCTCGTATCCGAGCGACTACTGGTGCTGCTGACCGAGGAACAGGCCAGGTACGAGGAAGAAAACCTCGACGCCGCGGGCAATCCGATCGACGCGCCCGCGACTGACGCGATAGCCGAACTCGAAGCGCGCCGCGAAGGCCTGCTCGAACGAATCGACGGCTGTTAGGCCGCTCCCTAACTCCCTGAATCCTTGCAGCTTTGCGCTGCGCCGCGCTTCTTTTGAAGGCGGCGTTGTGATAGAGTGCGCGGCTTTGGCCGCAACCTGGGAGAACCATCCGCATGTCCTTGCATTTCACCATCCTGGCGACCACTTTGCTGTCCCTCATGGGACTCGGAATTGCCTGGTATTACATGAAAAAGGTCGTCAGCATCCCGATCGATCTCGACCTGGACGAAGAAGACAGCAAGCGCCTGAAGTTCATTCATGGCGCGATCGCAAGCGGTGCGATGGCTTTCCTGAAACAGGAATATCGCGTTCTCAGCATTTTCATGCTCGCGTTCGCCCTGGTCATTGCGGTCCTGATCGACGACACCCACACTCCCGAATACCGCGAAGGCGTTTATACCGCCTTCGCCTTCCTTTTCGGCGCCGCCATTTCCATCGCTTCGGGTTACATCGGCATGAAGGTGGCCACCCAGGGCAACGCCCGCACCACGGTTTCAGCCAGGAAAGGCATCTCGTACGCATTCGACGTGGCGATCGATTCCGGCGCCGTCATGGGCTTTGCCCTGGTCGGATTGGCGACACTGGGCCTGGTGGTGATCTATCTCGCGCTTAGCGCCCTGATGTCGGGACTCGGGCCGGAAAACAATCACATCCTGATGGAAGTCATTGCCGGATTCGGCCTCGGCGGGTCGACCATCGCACTGTTCGCCCGTGTGGGCGGCGGCATCTTCACCAAGGCGGCCGATGTCGGCGCCGATCTGGTCGGCAAGGTGGAAAAGGGCATCCCCGAGGACGATCCGCGCAATCCGGCGGTGATCGCCGACAACGTGGGCGACAATGTGGGCGATGTCGCCGGCATGGGCGCCGACCTGTTCGGCTCCTGCGCCGAGAGCACTTGCGCGGCGATGGTGATCAGCGCCGTCGCCTTCGCCTACGACCCCAACGCATTGCTGTATCCGATTCTGATCAGCGCCGTGGGCATTCCGGTCAGTTTCGTCACCAAGCTGCTGGTCGGCGTCAACAACGAAGACGACGTCGCTCCGGCGTTGATGAAACTGCTCATAATTTCGAGCGCATTGATGGCGATCATCATGTTCTTCTTCACCTTGCTGCTCATTCCCGAGTTTTTCGAGCTGAACGGCGAGCAATACACCAATATGGGCGTGTACTTCTGCTTCCTTTCGGGCCTGATCGCCGGTCTGGCCGTCGGCCTGCTTACGGGTTACTACACCTCCGAGAATTACGAGCCGGTAAAGGACCTGGCCAGGTCCTGCGAAACCGGCGTCGCCACCAATATCATTTTCGGTCTGGCGCTCGGCTACCGCAGCACCGTGCTTCCCTATCTCTGCATCGCGGTCAGCATTTTCGTTTCCTGGCAACTGGCCGGCATGTACGGCGTTGCGATCGCCTCGCTCGGCATGCTGGGAACCCTGGTGATCGCGCTCATGATCGACGCCTACGGGCCTGTTGCCGATAACGCCGGCGGCATCGCCGAGATGGTCGGACTGCCGAAGGAAGTGCGACGCCGCACCGATATTCTCGATTCCGCCGGCAATACCACCGCCGCCATCGGCAAGGGCTTCGCCATCGGCGCCGCGATTCTGACATCGCTGGCACTGTTCGCGGCCTTCATTACCGCGGCCGAGAATTTGCAAGGCGAGCCGATCACCGTGAGCCTGCTCGACCCTCTCGTGTACACATCGGTGTTCGTCGGCGCTGTGCTGCCGTTCCTGTTTACCGCCATGACCATGCAATCCGTCGGCAAGGCGGCTTTCGACATGATTGCCGAGGTGCGCCGGCAGTTTCAGACCATTCCGGGAATCATGGAAGGCACCGGCCAACCCGACTACGCCGAATGCGTGGCGATCTCCACCAAGGCGGCGCTGCGGGAAATGATCGCGCCGGGCGTCCTGATCATGGGCACTCCGCTGGTCGCCGGTTTCCTTTTCGGTGTCGAAGCGGTGGCCGGCATTTTGGTCGGTTCGCTGGTGGCGGGCGGTGTACTCGCGATCGCCTCTTCCAATAGCGGCGGCGCCTGGGACAATGCCAAGAAATACATCGAAGCCGGCAATCTGGGCGGCAAGGGTTCCGAACAGCACAAGGCTTCGGTAGTGGGAGACACCGTCGGCGACCCGCTCAAAGACACCTCGGGCCCGTCGCTGAATATCCTGATCAAGCTGTCGGCGATTCTCAGCCTGGTTTTCGCGCCCTTCTTCGTCAACTACGGCGGCATATTGCTGTAAGGGCAATGGATCCTGCGATTTCGCGCGGGATGACAGAGGTCGATACCCCGTTCAGTCATTCTGCGCGGAGCGAAGCGGAGTCGCAGAATCTACCGCTCGGCAAGGGATTCGAAGTGGTATAGCACCCATTCCCGGATTACGGAACTCGCCCCGGCAGCTTCCGTGATCCGGGTTTCTATCGTTTGCACGCATTGATAGATGCGGAAGGACTCGGTGTTCTCGATGATAAGATTGCGAACCGAAGGATTCAGGGTGTAATTGGAAATCTCGACCAGCCGCCAGTCTCCGGCCAGCGTCTCGCTGACGCACTCACCCTGGCCGAGCAGGTCCACGTATTCCATTTCCCGTTCCGCATAGCCCCCCGCGGGCACATCGAGATCAAGTGACAATTCCAGCGAGCCGCCTGGCGCTTCGATATCGACGAAATCGATCAACTCGATCCGGACCGCGGAATCGAGAGGATTGAACGCGACCACGCGCAGCGGATCCTGTGTATTTACCTGCCAGCTCGCCGAATAAAAAGCGAACTTGACCGCCCCCTCGGCAGCCTCCCCGGCAGTCGCCGACAAAGGCGCCGTCATGGTTGCGACAACCAATCCCTTCCTGAGCAATTCGCCAATACTCATGCTTTCGATTCTATCCGTAGACTAAATCCGCTTCCATGCAGTATGCGCGATTTCAGCAATTCTCATTTTGGCGATCAGTCGAATACGGACAGCCCCCACCGGATCCGCTCTGCGGATCCGACTCCCCCGGAGGGGGAGTGTTCAATGCCTGCGCGAAACCGAATACTCCCCCTTGGTGGGGGATGAACTTGCAGCCGCATCCGGACAAAATGAGAATTGCCGCTGGGCGGCGGTTTTGATTGAGACCCCGGGGGTGAATGGGTATCATCTGACCCCTGCCAAGAGAAAGGATGCATGATGCATGGTTGAGAACTACCGGGAAAAACGCGGTTCGGTGATTCACACTCCACTTTTCGACCGCTTTCTATCCGACCAGCCCGCAAACCTGGCAACTCTGGCGAGGGATCTGGCGGACATTCTCGGCGCCCGGCGCACCCACGCGGGTCCCGGCGCGCTTGGCTGGGGCCTGTCCGGCGTGGATGGCGCCACAGCGACTTCCGCGGAAGACCGGGATCGAATCGCCGCCAACATGTCCGCGGCCATCGAGCGCTTCGAGCCACGCTTGACCAATGTGGTGGTGACGCCGGAGGGGGAGGGGGGCGATTTCCGATTTTCGGTTTCGGCGCATCTGGTGCAGGAAAACGACCGCTCCGTGGTTCTCCGCGTGCTTGCCCCGAATCGGGGCGGCGCCCTCGGCGCCGAAGTGCTGGTGCTGGGCGCCCAGCGATGAAGCGATACAAAGCGCGGCGGAGCGAGACGCCGGTGAATTCCAGCCATGATTGACGAGCAATTGTTTCAAGCCTATCTGACCGAACTCGAGGCAATGCGGACTCACGGTCGAGACTTCGCCGAGCGCTTTCCGGAAGTCGCGTCCCGGCTTGACATAGGGCCCCGGGAATCCCGTGACGCCCATGTTGAACGGGTAGTGGAGAGTTCGGCCTTTCTGGCGGCTCGGTTGCGTCGCATGATGGCGGAAAACGCCACCGAGCTGCCCCTGGCCGTGCTCGCGGTGCTGGCGCCGGCGCTGATCGAGCCGGTTCCCTCGATGGCGATCCTGCGCTTCGCGGAGGGCAACGAAGAGGAAACCGTGCCGGCCAGATCGCGCTTCGATGCGCAGCTCGGCGGCGCTCCGGTCTGCTTCAGTACCGTGTCTCCCTTGACAATCAGGCCACTTCAGGTGCGCGCATCGCGCATCGACCCCGGGCCGGGCTACGCCGACGGCGTGGCCATCCGCATCGATCGCGGCGTTCCGCCGGATCCCTGGCTGCTCTACCTCGGCGCCGACCAGCGCTCGGGCTCCCTGCTCATGGACGCCATCGACGAGGCGCTGGAACGCGTTGAGGTCATCGACCTCGCCGGCAAGCGCAGGACCATTCCGAAAACCGCTGTGCGAATTGAAGGATTCAACGAAACCGACTGCCTGCTGCCCCGGCGTCTGGCGACGAATTCGGCGCATCGGCTGCTGGTGGAGGTTATGATTTTTCCCGAGCGTTTCCGGTTTATTTCCCTGCACGGAGTCCAGCTTTCGGCGGGTTCGGAGTTGCGCTTCCTGTTTCGCTATCCCCTGAGTCTGCCGCGACCCTTGCCCCCATCGATGATCAACGTCAATTGTGCTCCGGCGGTCAATCTGTGGGGCGCGAACGGGGCCCCCATCGAAGTAACCGGCAGCAAGCTCGAATATCCGGTAAAAGTGGACGCCCTGCGCTACCGCACGGTCGAATGCCATTCGGTGGAAGCGGTGGACCTGTACCTGTCCGAATCCTCGCGACCGCAGCGGATCGATCCCCTGGTTTCCCTCGGCCGCGTTGGGGAAACCACCTTGCGTTGGGGAACTCGGCGCCAAGTGGCGCGCCACGGCGGTGAAGTCTCGCTCTATTTCCAGGGACTGGATTACAGCAAACTCGGTCGGTCGCGGATTCTCGCGATTCCGCGCCTGCTTGCCAACAACCGCGATCTTGCGTATCACGTTCGTACGGGACAGTCTCTGACTCCGGTGGAAGGACTCGGTAGTTGGCGCGGCGTGATGTATGCGGCGCCGACGCCCTACCGGTCTCCCATGTCCGGCGATGCGGCGATGCGCGCGCTGATCGGTTATTTGCAAAGCAGTATGGTTGGCCTGACTCAGGAAGGTCGGCGCGGCGCGCTACGCCACTATCTGAAGAGTTTTCCCGGCGGCGAGCAGGCGTCCTGGATCGATGGCGTTGGCGCCGCCGCACTGGAACCCGTAACCGTGCTGCGCAACGGCAATCCCGAATCCGGCGTCGCTGTTTCCCTGGCCTACGATTCGGGGAACCATCCGGTCACCAGCCGAGCGATGGTGCGGCGCGTGCTCGGGCGTCTGCTGGAAAGCCAGCGCGGTCTGAATCGCGTGGAAGAGTTGCGTCTACGTGGCTGAGCGGGAGGAAGAGCAAGAATTTCCCGCGGTAGAGGCGGGGGATTCCGCGGCAACCACGCATCCGCTGGCCCAGGAAGTGTTGTTCAACCCCGGCGAATGGTCGGTCTGGCCAGCGGTGGCGGTGTTGCGCTGGCTGCTTCGCTCCCGGGGGGAACTGAACCGTCGCCTCGTGTATCGCTCGCAGCCCTCGCTGGTTTTCTCCGTCTCTGAAATCAAGGACGTGGCGCTCAGCGGAAGTGGCGTGGAACTGACCCTGAGCGCTCCCGGGCTAGCGGCGCCGGGGACAATATTGCCCACTTCCGACGTAGCGCGAATCGCCGCCGATTCTCGGGCTCCCGGCGGCGGCGCCCTCGCCTACTGGCTGGATGGGCCGGTGGACCTGTTCATGCAGGCGATGGAAGCCCACCGCATGCGAAACTGCGACTCCTTCGCCTTCGGCATGGGCTCCGGAGCCCAGTCTTTGCGCCTTGCGGCGGATCTGTCCGGGGCCACGGCCCCGCTTGCGGCGCGCGGCAGTGGCCTTCTTTCGGCTTCGTTGGATCGGGAACCCGAGGGCGCCCTGGGATTTTCGGCGCAATTTGTTTCCACCAGTCCCTCCGCGGTCGGGCTCGCGGCACTGGCCCGGGGCTACACCGGCCTGCCCAGCGAAGTGAAGGAATTTACCGGCGCCAGAGTCCGCGTGCTGCGGCCCGCCCGCCTGGGCGGCCCGATCATGCGCATACTCGGCAGACATCAGGATCTGCCGGCGGCGGGAGTGGATCTGATCGTCGATGGCGGGGAAGAGCCCGATGGCGCCATGCTGGCCTCGCGCCGCACCCTGCGCCGCGGCATCCACGATCTCTGTTCCGCCTACATCGGCTCGCCTTCGGTTCGCGCCAGGGTGTTCGTCGAACTCGAACCTGAAATCATCGAACCCGCCAGAGTCGGCTTCGCCGAACTCGGCGGCATGGCGGTGCTCGGCAAACCCGAACGTCGCCTGCGCTTGCCGCTGGTGGCCTGAACGGCCTGTGTTGCAAGCCCGGCGGTGGTATGCCAGTATCGGTAACAGGCTGGCGCGTTTCCTGTTGCGTCCATGGCGGGTGGGAAGATTCCGGCCAGCCGCGGTGGTTCGTATGTCATCAGAAGAAGATTACAGACGCATACTGCGCGAAGAGGCGCTGGTCACTAGCGGCGAATTGCGAATTGAAGTTGCGCGGATAATGCAACGCTCGATCATAGGCGACGAGGATGTCCTGCTGCACGATGAGTATGCCAGGTATCGCTGTCCTTACCAAATGACCCGCAAGCGCCGGGAAACCGTGGTCAACGGTTCCTACCACCGTCATTCTTCCAAGACCGACATGTTCCGGCTCACCGGGTCGCTGACCGAGACGGTGAAAGGGAACATCATGCAAACCGCGCAAATGGAGGCGGAGCATATCGTCGGCGGGGTCTATGCCGGCACCTGGATCGGGCCCTTCGTGCGCATGGTGGCTTATTCCGACTTTCTCGCCTGGGGCGGCTGGATGAGTGTGGACGCGTCGCGAGTCGAGTTGATCGGCTTGGCGATTCGCTCCTACATGGGCGTTGTACAAAACATGGGTATGCGGATCGTCAAGGCCACCACGCTCATCGATGACTGGCAGTTGCGCACGGAAAACTACGGAACTTTCGTTGACAACCAGGTTGACTCGATCATGTTGGGTGGGCCCGGCGCCGGGACACAGTTGCACACATGAACGATGGGACCGGTAACGAGGACCGGAGTGACGATGGGGAATGACGTTCCACCCTGGCCGCCTGAAAACCTTGGCGACTTGACCGAATTGGAGAAGTTGCGCGCGATCGAACGCTGGGGCGACCGGATACCCTGGACGCCGCGCCATGAACTGTTGCTGCGGGCAACGGGTGGCGCGCACCTGCGGGACGACAAGCGCGTGACCGTGGCTAGCGGAACCTACGCGGCTTTCGTCGAAGGCAATCGGCGGGCCGAGATCAGCAACGAAAAATCGCTGGAAGTGCACTTCAACTACATGAGCGATATCATTGAAAGCGACAATCTGACCGTCAATGGTTCGGCAAACGTGGAGGCCCACGAACGCATAATCATCGGCGGGGGCGATGTGTCCAGAACCTGGACGGGCGCCGCCCTGCGCATGATCGGAATGGAGGGCGTCATCGCCGGCGGCCTGTTCACCAAGAACTTTCTCGGGTCGAACTTGACCGTTTCGCCGCTTGCCACCGGCGACGTATACGGGGGCGGATTGCAAGGCGCCGCCCTTCGGGTGCGAATGGCGGGGAAGTTTGGATATCAGTCGGCGGAGCGGGCGATGTTCAACGGGGGCTTGCTGAATCGCGCCAGCACGATCACCATCGAACCCATGGTCGGATCTCCGACAACGAGCGCGCCGCGCCACTGGTTGTTGAAACTCGGACGCATTGGCCTGGGCATGTTTCCGCCGGGAGACATCCTGTTCGGTCTGGTGGTGATGATGCCCTTGTCTGCCGCGGCCGCGATCTACGGCATCGCCAAGAACTGGAAAAAGCCGCCGGCGCCGCCTGCCGGGCCGCCCCGAGTCCATAACCGTACCTATGGCACGAAAGTTGAGGGTCGGGCATCGGACAAGAACCTGTAGCGGAGGTATTCAACAATGTTTTCATGTACTTTCAGCGTCGGCATGTCCCTCGCCGTTCCGGATGTCTGCAAGCTACCCCCCTTTGCCATTCCGACGCCGTTTCCGAATACGGCGATGAACGCCATGGTGATTCCAACCTATTTCACTGTCCTGATTCTGGGCCAGCCGGAATTGAACATCGGCGCGAACCACCCGATTTCCAGTGGCGACGAGGCAGGCGCCATGGGCGGCGTGGTCAGCGGTGTGTTCATGGGTCTCAGCCGGCCCATGCTCGGTTCCACGGTGTATTTCGTCGGTGGAATGCCGGGCTGGCGTCTTACGGCGCCCACCGTGCACAACATGATGAATACCGCTGGCTGCACCACGGTTCCGAGCCAGACCATCAAGTTGGTGTTGACCTGAGTATCCATGCGCCACGGGGGATATTCGGCACAACGCTGAGGCGAGACTGAGGCAGGCAAAATGTCCGGCAACGGCAACGGCAACGGCAACGGCAACGGCAACGGCAACGGCAACGGCGAACCCGATTCCACGGTTCTCGAACTGCGTTCGGAGATCATCCGCACCATCGCCCAGAGGGGCGAGCGGCGCCGGGGGAGCGTGGACATTCTCGAAGTTGGTTACAAATCCGCCAACGATGCGGTGAGCGGTTCGGAATCGGTGACGATCAACGGCGGGCTGCGTGAACGCGTGCACGGTCTGCGAATCGAATCCGCCCAGGAAAAAAACGTCGCGATCAACGGGCCATACACCATAAAGACGCACGGCGAGACTTCGCTGATGGCGGGTCTGATGCAGGAAAAATTCATCGGTACCACGCTGATGCTCGCGGGGATGTCGGACGATCTCGCGATCGGCGCCGGCGCCCGCATGACCGCTCCCATGGACATCTGGCTGGCCGGTCTGTACGGCATGGAGGAAAAGCCCGGCAGCATCGTTGCCGACGGCATCCAGATGGACGACGGTCCACTGCAGATCGACCGGGAATACGGCCCGGGCCTGCACAATTTCGGAACCGCGATCTACAACGGCACTACCTACCAGACCCAGGCATCGGGTTTTCGGCAGATTTACCGCGTCTGGAAGGGTGTGCGCAATATGACCCCGGGCGGCGGCGGCGGGGCGGGGAGCGCCGGCAGCGGCCCGGCGGGGGCGCCTCCGGCGGGGGTGGAGAGCGCCATGCTGGCAACGAGCGCGAGCCCCACTCGGGGGACCGATGTCATGGAAATCCGGGATTTGGTGCGGGTGTCCGAAGAATCCGCCGATGTGGCGGCTGAAACCTCCACCGCCGAAGACCTCGCCACGGTGGGCACGCGGCCGACCTTGCGCCAGTTGCTGAACCAGGTCCAGGCCACCGACGAGGCCGGCGAGGTCGACGAGGACATGATCAACGGCTTGATGCGGGTAGTGACGGACGATATTGAGATCAGCGTCACTCCGGGACAGGCCGACACCGCCGGTTCCGGCGAAGACGCCGCCGATGTGGCGGTGACCTTCGACAATCCCAACTGGTTTGAATTCGCCACCGGCGATGCGCCCGGCGCCTTCGGCGATGTCGAACCTCCCACCAACGTCGACAGTGTTCCCGGCGACGACATCGACGATGCGTTCGGCGATCTGCAGCGTCGTCTGCAGCAGGCGCTGATCGACGCCGACACGCCCGGCGCCGGGGGCAGCGCGGAGTTTCCCGGCGGCCGGCACTGGGAGACGGCGACCCGGTTTGAGGAATTGCGCGGCGACCTGCGTCACACCATGATCGATTTGCTTGACCCCCATGCGGCGGACCTGGGCCTGAACTCGGAAGATCTTCGCAAGATGGGAGAGCAGCCCGACGGCGGCATCCAGGCGCGCAAATACTATCTCATGGCAATCCAGAAAGCCGAGGCGGCGGGGGATACGGACAAGGCCCGCAAGATGCGGGCGGTGCTCGACAGTTTTGACGCCATGGCCCAGCGGCGCATTACCGAGGCGATAAGCGGGGCGGACCGGTTGCGGGATACGGATTCGATGCGGCAGGCGAACAAGCTGCCGGAGCGCATCACTCCCGAGGCGCTCGAAGCGCTTGAGGGCGACCTGAGCACGCAGAGCTTCGAAGCGCTGTTCCATTACGAGGATGCCGATCTGGCGCCGGAGTGGGCGAGGGCGCAGTCGCAGACGTACGGGATGGCGCGGCGCTACGTGGCCGAAGGGTTGGATCCCATGCCGGGCTTGCTCCAGTACCGCGAAAGGCTGTTACGGAGCGGCGCCGATGCGGAGTCGCTGGCGACGGTGGACGATGCCATCAGTGACGTGATGAAGCGGTTGGGGGAGGCGGACCCGGAGTTGCTGCTCGAGCCGCCGGCGGGCGACATCCGCGCCAGTCTGCTGTGGCGTCGCAACGAGGCGATCCAGGCGGGAGATTTCGTGAACGCAAAACTCGCCCAGCGGCAGCTCGATATGTTCGACCTGGACCCGAGCGCCTTCCAGGCCCAGGAAGACCTGCGTTCGGTTTTCAAGCAGCAAATCAATAGTGGCAACCGCTATCCGCCGGATACTTCCGCGGTGGAGAGCGATGAATTCGACGAATATTTCCAGGCGCTGATCGGTCGCCGCGAGCAAGCCGACAAGGACTTTCAGTTTTCCGCGAGTCGTTCCGGCGCCAATCCCGACGGCTTCCACGAAATGGCGCATCAGGAGACGCTCACGACGCAGCGGCGCCTCGATGCGATGATGCTGGAGATGCTGGCGCCCTACATGGACGAATTCGGCGTCACCTCGGAGGAACTGAATAATCTGCGCATGCCGCCCCGGGCGCGGGACCAGGGATCCCTGACCAATCCCATGCTGTCGCGCCGGTGGTATATCTACCTGATCGAACAGGCGGAGCAGTCCGGCGACATAGCCAGGGCGGAAGAGATGCGTCAGGCATTGGCGGACTTCGACGCCATCGCCAAACAGATGATTACCAACAGCATCGCCAGGGCGGATGATTTCGCGTCCTTCCCGGGAGTTCCCCTGTCGTCCTCGGTGGATGTCGCGACCGCGCAGCAGCTCATCCAGGACGACGTGCAGAAATTGATGCTGAAATTGGACGAGCTGGTAAGTAGCGGAGGAGCTACGGATGAACAGATAACGGCCCAGGCCAAGGCCAACGACATGCTGATGAAGTCGGTGGATCTGCTCGGCCAGGGCCGGGATCCGATGCCCTATATGCTCGAAATCGTGAAGGCCGATCTCGCCAATACCGGCGAAGTCGTCCGGGGGCCCTACGAGGACGCCCTTCTCAGGCTCCGCGACATCATGTTCGAGGTGGACCCGACCCTGACCTCGCAATCCCGACCCGAGCCCTTCGATCTGACCAATGATCTCGATTCGATTCGCTGGTGGCAGCGGCAGTTGTTCTATGCCGAGAACTGGGACGCCGCCATGGACCTGCAGCAGCGTATCGACGATCTGCTGCGCCGGGGCGACAACGCCGTGGCCCCGCCGCCCGCCAATGTCATTCCGACGCCGACGCCGCGACCTCCCGCTGTCGGCGAACCGGAAGCGCCATCGCCGGCAACGGTGAATGCGCCGTCGGACTTCGTGGCGGTGGAATTGCCTTATCTCGACGCCGCGTCCCGGGTGGATTCAGGCGCCCCGGCGCCCCGGGCAAGACGCTCGCCGCGGCGCCCGCGGCGCGAAGCCTTCGACGTCGTTATGCTGGGCGACGCCGCGGCGGATGCCGCCGACGAAGCCACATCGGGCTTGCGTCTCGAAGCGGCGGGGGAGATCGATCCTTCGCCCGGACTGCTTGCCGACGGTTTTGGCGATACGGCGGGCACCGCCGAGGAACTGCGCATCGGCAGAGCCGAAGTGGAACCGGGAATCGACGTGGAAGGCCGAAGAACGTCATACGAAAAGCCTCTGGACTATGACGGACACGGACCAAGTCTTCCCTCTTACGAACCGCCCGTACCGAATGAGCCGCCCCCCGCTTATGATATCGGCGGTTGGGTTCCACCGGTTCAGGGCGCCGAAGATCCGCCGTCGCCAAGGCT
This sequence comes from Pseudomonadales bacterium, assembly GCA_963666325.1. Lineage (GTDB taxonomy): Bacteria > Pseudomonadota > Gammaproteobacteria > Pseudomonadales > Pseudohongiellaceae > UBA9145. The sequence goes on along the minus strand of OY762706.1, from coordinate 1,401,652 downwards.
CGACGCCGCCGGCGCGTCCTGGCGCAATCCGGTGGAGGAACTGGCGGACCGCAGTGTCGGCCGTTTGGAAAACGCGGACTGGAACTTGCAAGTCAATCCCGATTCCGTTCCACGGCTGGAAATCGATCCGGACCTGTCCACCGAAGCAGGGAGCTGGAACGACGACGCCTTGCGCTTTCGTCTCGATGCCCGTCTGAACGAACGCAACGACCAATTGCGCCGTTTTCAGGATATGCGGGATTCCGGCGAGCTCACCCCGGATCAGTGGATGCAGGCCTACAACCAATTCCAAATCGACGACATTTCCCTCATGATCACCGCGCGATTGGAGGAATTCGGTGGCGGCAGGCCCGTGAGCGAGCAATCGCTGCAAGTCGATGGCCTGACTTTCACCATGGATGATTTGCCGCCAAAGATCAATCTTGGCGACGGCGCAAGCGAACAGGAACAAATTGACGAATTGGCGCGAATACTGCGGTCGGAATTTGGCGGCGATGCCTTCCCCTCTCCGAAACCAGGCCAAACCGTCGCGGAAAGACAAGAGGAGTTGATGGCCCAGGTTGACGCACTGCAAACCTTGCGCGCCGTTCCCGAAATTCTTGCCGAGCAGGGCGGCTACGATCCGATGCTCGTAATGGAAGCATTACTGGAGCAAGCGAAGCTTGAGTACGGTGTCACCGATATCCGCACCCAGGCGCTCGAAGGCGCCATCCTGCATTTTGGAAAAGCGCCATCCGACCTGCTTGACGAACTGCGAAAAGACGCCGAGATAATGACCGATCTGAGTGAAGCGGTTCGGGCCGGAGAAGACCCGTTGGTCGCCTTGCGACGCATGTTGGAGGCCACCGAAGGCGACCCGCAACAACAACGCCGCATTCAGGAAACGATGAACTGGCTCGCCTCCACCACCGACGCCGCCGTGGACAACGTCAATCCGACCGACGCCATTCCGCCTGACGCCTTCGATAGCAGTTGGGTAGCGCTGGGCAATCAGGAACAGCAGGCGCTTAACGATCTGCACAAGGCCAACCCCCAGCCGCCGGAGGGGGGCGGCGCCGCCAAAGATCCGGTGCGCCCGGGCGGAATGCATGCCGCCGCCGCCTCGCATGTCAGGGATACTCGTGTCAGCCTGGACAAACTTATGCGCCAGTTGCTCGAAAGCGCCGGACTGTCCGAATCGCAACTTTCCAAGGTGGATGAAGCGCGCAAGGCGAGCGACGCTGACGATGCCATGATTTCGCGGCAATGGTTCCGCTGGGCGATCAAGGAAATGGAAAAGGCGGATCCACAGCGGGCATCGCGGATGCGGCGGACGCTGGCCAATTTCGACGCGCTTGCCGAGCGGGAATTGCTTGAAGCCGTGGAATATGCCGAGTGGCTGCAGAGCTTTCCCGGAGTGCCGCTGTCGGTCACCGCCAACCAGCAGGCGATCGCGGACGACATGTGGGCCAAGGTCGAGGAGTACATGGCGCCGCTGACCATGGGGGATTCGGGCATCCCCGATGTCGACGACCCGGAGTGGCACATGCACCGGGCGGAAGCGATGGCCCTGGTCAAACGCAAGGTCGAGGCGGGCCTCGACCCGGTGAGCGGCTATCTCGAATTTGTGGAGAATCAAGTTTCCATGGGCAGGCCCGCCGAACGCTATGACGGACTGCTTGAGGAAATTCTGACCGTCATGGCCAGGCACGACCCGAATTTTCGCGAATTTCCCTCCGACGCCTCCGACCTGCGCGCCCACCGGGTCTGGCAGCGCAATGAAATGTTCTACCTCGGCGACCTGCGGGCCGCGCTGGAACTGCACCGGCAGATCGAAGAATTCGACGTCGCCAGGTTCGCCGCCGATGGAGCCACCGAAGCCGCGGCGCACGCGGCCTTCCAAAACGTTCTGAAACAGATTGACCCGCTATTCGATCTCGACAGTGACGAAGCCAACCAGATTCGCAACGCCCTCGACGACCTGGATGTGACCCTGGATGCGGAACTGGAACGTTTGGAAAGCGATCAGTGGGAAGCGGTGCGCCGAGGCATTCCGGCCGAGGGCGCCGAACCGCCGCCGCCGAGCCCGGAGCTGCCGGAAATCCGGATTGAGTTTGTCGACGATCCTCCGCTGGCCGATGGCATCGCGGCGCGCTACCTCGGCGACTCCGCCAATGTGGCGTCTCCCCAGCTTCCGGTGGATGACGCGATTACCCCCACCGTGAGCCAGTTGGCCTCGGCGGAAGAGGTTGGCGAAGCCGCCCACGCGCCGGTGGAACTCGTGGTGCCGGAGGTCCTCGCCGATGAGATTACCGCTCTTGTGGTCTCTCCCGTTATCGATGAACTGCGTCCGCGGCATCCCGACGTGAGATGGGCTTTCGCCCGCTGGGTCAAGGAAACCAATCACGCACAGGGCGTTTTCGATATGTCCGGCGGCGACGAATAGGTACGGAACATGTTCAACGCCTGGTGCGCCCGAACCGGCGGCGGCCGGGCGCCGGACGTGGACCTGGGCGCCAGGTTGAGCGTTACCTGCTGGCGAAGTGCGCGCTGAAGGGATTCCTGCTATTATCGGAGTTCCTGGATAGTCCCTTTCGGGGCGTATGGTCGAACATGGCTGCCAATACAAGCACACAGGCCGCTGCCCCCGCGGTGCGGGACGAGTCGAATCCCGATACGGAGTATGTCGCGGAATTGCTCGGTCTTTATCGCGGCAAGGGCGGTGGCCTCGACAAGGCCCGGGTGGCTGCCTGGGCCGAAGACCGCGGCGCGCTGGAAGACGGCCGCCCGGCCCGGCCCGCTGCATCCTGCCTGTTGCGGCCCCAGGTCGGCGACCGCGTGCTTTGCTGGACCGACGATAGCGGCGCCTGGGTGCTCGCGGTGCTCGAGCGGGAACGGGAAGACGCTCCGGCCGTGCTGTCGGCGCCGAACCAGCTCAATATCCAGGCGCCGACGGTCGCGCTGCAAGGGCGAGTCGTTCAGGTGGCGGCCCGGGACTTCCTGTCCAGTGTCGACAATCGCCACGCCGTGGAAAACACCCGCACGCAACACGCCCGCCTCCGGGTATGCGAGGTGGGCACCGATATCCGCAGGGCCACGGTCGCCGAAGATCGAATCTCCGGCACCATGCTGCAGCGGTTTGGCACCTGGCTGTCAACCACCGCCCACGAAGCCCGGCTGAAAGCAAGGACATTCCTGTTCGAATAGACCGCTCCGCCTGTCATTGTCCCGTGCGGGCGTTACACCCAACCTTTCCCGGGTCGCCGTTGAAATCGATCGCGTCTTTGAGCATTCGCAGTTGCAACACACGATCCGGCACCTCCTGCTCACATCGATCGGCGGCGCCACGGTCAAACAGTTTGACGGCGGGGGCGCCACTTGGTCAGCGTCCCTGACCAGCCTCCCTTGCATTTCGCCCGCTGTTACATTACTGCCCGAGTTCATGTACAATCAATCACTTGGCAGGCTTGTCGGGAGGAAGCACAACTGCCGGAGGTATTCTGGATTTCCGTTGCGGTTGGCCGCCTGTAAATAATTTGACGGAACAAAAAACGGAAATTCCAAATGAATTTGCGAAAACTCTACGAACATCTGGACAATAATGTTCGGAGTGTATTGCAGGCGACCGCCGACAGGGCGGCCCGGGAGGGACGACAGGCGATCACCGTCGAGTTGTTCCTGCTCACCCTGTTGCGCGAACGCGTCACCGCCCCTCATCTCGTAAAGACCCTCGATGCCACCGGTTGTGACGCTTCGGCGCTGGAGTCCGCGCTGGCCGCTATCGTCAAGGAAGAGGGCCGGGGCGTACCGGGCGCCTTGCCCCGCTTCGGCGAAACCCTGGCGCGCCTGCTCGGCGAAGCCTGGGATCTGGCCTTCGGCGACTACGGCGAAACTCGGGTGGGCGCGGTGCGCATTCTCGAGACCCTGGCCCGCCGCAGCGAACTGTGGCCACAACTGGCCACCTCGCTGCCAGGGCTCGCTGGCCTCGACCTTGCCGCTCTCGCGGCCCGCGGCCAGCCGGGCGCCGGGAGAAGCGGCGAGGACAAGATGCCGACGGCCACCAATACCGAATATCCCGAACTTTCCCGTTACGGTCGCGACCTGATCGCCGAAGCCAGGTCCGGAAGCTTTGACCCGGTTGTCGGCCTGCACGGGCAAATGCAGGCCATCGCCGCGATCCTGCTGCGGCGCAGGCAGAACTCGGTAGCGGTGGTTGGCGAGGCCGGAGTCGGCAAATCCGCCTGCGTGCTCGGCTTCGTCGATGCCCTGGCGAATTGCCGGGAGCCGGTTCCCAAGGCGCTTCACGGAACTCCGGCCTGGTCGCTGGATCTCTCCGCCTTGCGCGCCGGCGCCGTGGTGCGGGGCGCCCTCGAAGAACGATTGCAGGCCATCACCAAAGAGGTGGCCGACTCGGGAATGATCCTGATGATGGACGATCTGCACCTGTTGTTCGGCGAACAGGGCGGAGGCGCCGACGCCCTGCGCGCGGTGTTGAGCGACGGCTCGGTGCGCATCCTGGCGAGCTGCGGCTGGCGCGAATGGCGCCGCCATGTGGAACCCGATGCGGGGCTCGCCCGACGCATTGCCTCGGTACGGATTCAGGAGCCCGATAATGACGAGGCGCTGAAGATCGTTTCCGGTCTGTCGTCGGCTCTGGCTGAACATCATGCCGTCGAATACGGCGAAAATGTGCTCGATGCCGCGGTCGGACTGTCGCGCCGCTATATCGTCGGCAGGCAGTTGCCCGACAAGGCCATCGTCGTGCTCGATTCAGCCTCCGCCCGCGCCCGCATGGAGCCGGAAGAGAACATCTCGGAAGAGAGCGCCGCGGAAGCAGGCGCCACGGAAGAAATCCCGGCGGCGGAAAGCGGCGAAGAAGCAAGCGCCCCCGCGGACAGCGCCGCGGCGGAACCGCAAGCTGAATCCCATCCCGCGGCCGCGGCTACGGACGAAGAAGGCGAAAGCCCCGCCCCCGTGCTGGTGACCGAAGATCATGTGGCGGCGGTTGTTTCCGATCTTACCGGTGTCCCCGTGGGCGGCATGCTGTCCAACGTCAGCAAAATGGCCGCCCGGCTTGAGCAGGTGCTCGGCGAGCGGGTCGTGGGACAGGACGCCGCGCTCGCCCGCTGTGCCTCCCAGGCCCGCGCCTATCTTGCCGGGTTGTCCGATCGGCGGCGCCCGGTCGGCGCGTTGATGTTCTGCGGCCCATCCGGCGTGGGCAAGACCGAAACCGCCCACGCCCTCGCCGAATTGCTGTTCGGCGGCCGCATCCTGACCATCAACATGTCCGAATACCAGGAGGCCCACACCGTTTCCGGCCTCAAGGGGGCGCCGGCGGGTTATGTGGGCTACGGCGAAGGCGGAGTGCTCACTGAAGGCATCCGCCGCACCCCGTATTGCGTCGTCCTGCTCGACGAAATCGAGAAAGCCCACGGCGACGTGATCGAGATGCTGTATCAGGTGCTTGACCGGGGCTGGATGGAAGACGCCGAGGGGATCGAGGCCGATTTTTCCAACGCCTTGATAATATTGACTTCCAATGTCGGCGACACGGTGGTGGAGGAGGCGGCCGCCGCCGAACGACCGGTGCCGGAAAGCGTTCTGCAACAGGCGCTGTCGCGGGCGCTCGGGAAGCATTTTCCGGCTGCCTTCATCGGTCGCTTGCAACTCGTTCCCTACTGGCCGCTGGGTGAGAACACCTTGGGCAAGATTGCCGAAATGCGGCTCCAGCGGCTGGCGGAGACGTACCGCGGCTCACATCGTTCGAAACTCGAATTTTCCCCGGAAGTGCTGGAGTGGCTGGTCGGCCAGGTGCGGTCCACTCCCCAGGGCGCCAGATTTCTCGATGGCGTCGTGGCGCGCTCGATTCGGCCCGCGGTGGCGGAACATGTGCTGGCGCGGCTCGGAGACGAGATCGCCCCGGGCGATGTAACCGTATCGTTCAGCGAAGGTGAGTTTATCGCTCGAGAGACCGCGGCGGACGCGGCGCCGTGAAAAAAGCCGCATTTGCGCCATGTCTCGCTCTGGCGACCGTGGCCTGCGGTTGGTTCGGGGGCGGCGATGGCATTCAGGAACCGAGAGACCCGATTCGCGTCAGATCGGTGGAGATCGCCATGTCACCGACAAGCAACGCCGGCTGGCCCGCGCGGGTGGAACTCGTGCGGGTTCGCGACGAAACGCTGGCCGGGGTTTTGCTGCGCATCGAGGCGGCCAACTGGTTCGGCGACGAGGGTTTCAGCTTTCGTCAGGCCAACCCACTGGCGCTTTATGACGCTTGGGAGATTGTCCCGGGCACCAATATCGGCCCATTCGATATCGATGAAAGAGGCGATTTCGCCGGTGTGCTGTTCTGCGATTTGAGGCGGGCGCGGCCGCCCATGCGCTTGCCCCGCGGTGGCGATCTGATGATTTATATCGACAATGAAGAATGCAACGTGACAGGCGCTTCGGACGGAGGATGGTGGCCGTGGTAGATGGAAAGATACCTGACATTCCAGGGGCGGTTGCCTGGCGCAACGGCATGGTGCTGGAGCCGGACCATTTCCTGCGCAGCGATGGCCGCGCCGCCGGTCTCGCCCATCTCGCGGGATTGATCGCCGACCCGTGGCCCTGGGGATTTCTGACCGCCAATGTGGACGAAATCGCATTGGTCGCGGGAGAATTGAAAGTCGAGTGCGATGGGGTGTTTCCCGACGGGACGCCCTTCGATAGGGTGACGCTGAGCGCCACCCTCGGGACCGGTGAAGACGGCGCGGCCGCCAATTTCGAAGTGCTGCGCAATATGCAGGGAGAGGCGCCCACCCTGCAGCGGGGAGGTGAAGCGCCCAGCGAGAATTCGCTGCCGATAGCGCGACTTGCCTGGCGTGGCGGCGCTTGGAGCAAGGAGCCGGGTTGGTCGCCGCCGGCGCTGTTGATCGGCCCGGATCACCCCATGCGGGCCGACGCCAACCGCGCCCTGGGCGGTCTTGCGGCGATCGGAGTCGGGTTCATCACCACCTTGCGCTTGCCCGGCGCCGAAAATCGGCCCGTGGCGCGAATTCTGGGTCAGGTGGCGGTAACGATTTCCCAGGGCGTGGGGGTGATGGAAGCATTGCTCGCCGCGCCCATGGTGTCTCCCGGCCGGCTCGGCCTCGAGGCCCTGCGCCTGGTGCTCGGGGTGCGTACCGCCGCGGGAATATTCGAGCCGCTGGATGGCGCCTGGGCGCAGCGCGATCAGCGGGGCTCGATGCGCATGTTGCTCACCGCCGCCACCGAGGCCGCCGCGGGGGTCGGCTTGCCGTTCCGCTCCAATGTGTTTCAGGCGCTTCCCGGCCAGCCGGGCGTACTGCGGGTGGATGTCGTGGCCGGTCGCCTACTGCTGGCCATCGAGGCCAGTCGTCCCGCGGATCTGTCGGCGGCGCGAAGCTGGTTCGACGGCGCTGCGCTGACTGCCCCCGACCGCATCCAGGAAGCGTTGACCCGCAGAGTCGCGGGTTGTCGCCGCCGGCAGGTGGAACGGGATGCCACGATCGGCGTTTCCAGCGGCCCCCTGCTGGCGCTGTATGAAGTGGAAGACGATCTCGCCTGGCGCGCGGGCAAGCTGGAGCTGGCCCTCTCCGCGGAATCTCCGCCGCCAGCCAATTGTTCCTTCTCGATTCTGATTCCCGAAGGCGCCGGCGCGCCGGCGCCCGAAGCGCTGCCGCCCCCGGGGAACGGATTTTCGCCCCAAAGGGCCGCCACCGGTGAGGGCCGCGACCTGTGAGCGCCGGATTCGCCATAGCGATGCAGGCGGTTTCCTTTTTTGAACTGCTGGACCGCGAAGTTCTCGCCGTGGCGACAGCCGCCCGCGGCGGCGAAGATATTGATGCCGACGAAGCCGAATCCGTCATTCCCCAGCGGTTACGCGCCGCAAACACGACCAATGTGGACGCTGTCATGGCGGCAAGCCGGCAGCGACTTTCCCGCGGAGTGGATACCTTCGTCAGAAACCTGCCTGCCGCCGTGCGCAACGATGCCGGCATGGCGAGGACGGCCGCTTATGCGCTGGTGGGGCTTGCCGACGAAAAAATGCTGCATTACCCGGCCGGCGGGCTCGAAACCTGGCGCGACCGACTGCTTGAAGTGGAATTGTACGGCTCCGCCCTGGCCGGGCAGGAAATCATCCGCCAGGCCGCGGATTCGGCCCAGAGCGTGGGCGAAGCGGGACAGGCGGGAACCCCGGCTCTATTGGCGCCGCTATATCTTGCCCTGCTGCGGGAGGGTTTCGAAGGATCCCTGCGGGGCGATGCCCTGGGCCTTTCGGTGTTAACTACCACCCTTGAAGAAACCGTGGGCGCGGTGCGCATGTTGCCCGGCAACATGGTGCTCGACGCGGGCCCAAGCCGCATCGGTGTGCCGCCCGCGCCACTGGCGATCGCCGGATTCGCCCTCTGGCTTCTCGGTGGGCTGCTGCTCTGGATCGTGCTTGCCGCCGGAGATCTGGAAGATGCCGAGCGTATGGCCGACAGGGTCGGCTCGGGGCTTCCCGCCCTGCAACGGCAATCCACGCGTCCACTTGGACCCTCGCGTCCGGCAACCCCGGGAGCGACGTCCTCATCCCCATCCTCCCCACCCGGCCTCCCCGTCGGCGCGGGACAATAAGCGAGATCGCGCCCCATGGGTCGAATCGTCGATTTTGCATTGTCGCTCCTGGGGGGCGGAACAGCGGAGATTATTCTCCTCATTGTTCTGATCGTCGTTGGCCTGATCCTGCTGCTGATTGGCCTTTGGCTGGCATGGAAACTGCTCGGCTTGATCGGCAAGGGGATCCTGTGGTTGTTTCGCCGCGGCGGCGAGGCGGCACAGGCCCGGTCCGTCTCCCGCAGGGAAGCCGAACTGTCGCGCCCCCCGCTTTTCGCCACGGGCTGGGGCAGCAGTGGCCGGCAAAGCCTGCGCGGCGCGCTCAGGCAGGCCCGAAGATTCATTTCGTCGGACGCTTTGCGCCTGGTGGTGGTGTCCGGCGCCGGTTTTGCCGACCTGTGTCGCAGCTTGGGGATTTCACCCCCGGGGGCCGGTCGCATCGGCATCGCCGCCGGCAACGATGTGCTGTTGATCGACGCCAGCCAGGCGGGTTCCCGGGACTTGAGCCGCCTCGGCCGGGCCTTGCCCTGGCGGCGACCGCTGGACGGAATCGCGATACTCGTCGGCGCCGAAGGACTGCCTCCGGACGGCATCGCCCGTGCGGTGAGTCTGGCCCGCTCCTCCGGCGTCAAGGCCGCCCTGCATCTGGTGCTGCCGAGTTCGAATGTCATCGCGGCCTGGCGGGTGATCGATTCCTCCAGCACTTCCGGTGAAGCGGTTTGCTCGCAACTCGCCGCGGATTCGGTGCGAATCTGGCTGGTGGGCGGCGACCGGCGGGGTTTCCAGGAGTTGGCGCTGGCGCAATCCCGCGAACTTCCCGACGCTATCGACCGGGCCATCGCCATCGCGCCGTCCGGCAGCCTCGATGTTGCATCGCTTTCCTTCAGCGGCACGGGACTGCGAGCCGCCTCCGCCCAGGCGGTTGGCCGCACCCTGCCCACCGCGGCGCCCGGACTGGTGGCGGGCTTCGCCTACGGCGCCATGATTATCGGCGTATCGCTGGCGATTCTCGCGGCATTCAACGTGGCGGACCAGTCCCAGGGGCTGCGAACCACTCTTTCGCTGGCCGCCCGCGAGGCGACTGTGCCATGGACCGCGGAAGGCATCGACGCGGTTCCCAACGGCGCCCGGGTCCAGCGGCTGGCCGGCATCGGCTCCCGCTTGGCCGGCTATTCCGAATTTCCTCTGATGACTCCTCTGGCGCCGCTGATTCCGAACTGGTCGTCTCCCAACCGGCTCGGTGGCGAGTTGCTCACCGGTTATGTGCTTGGCCCACTCGGCACGACGCTGGAACGCCGGTCGCAAGTTTTTCTGGAACCTCGCGGCGATGCCGATGCCTGGCTCGATGACGCAAGGGTCGTGGGAGAATGGCTGGCCGCCTGGGAAGGACTGGCGGACGACCCTCGCGAAGTGGATGTGCCCTCCCTGCTTTCCGCCGCCTTCGGCGGCGCTCCCGGTTCCTGGCCCGAAGACATCGACCTCGCCCTCTCCGCGGTGGGGTCCCCGCTGCCCTTGCCCGAAGAGGGGGGGCTCGACGTTGCCGGGATCAACACTCTCGCGCAAGGCAATTTCATGCTCACCATGCAGCATTGGGCAACGGAACAGTACGCCAATGGCCCCATCGCCGAGGCGGCCCGCCGCGCCAGCGCCGGCGGCATTCAATGGCGCGAGCAATACGAGGCGCTGATCGATCTGCGCGATGCCTTGCAGGAACCGAGCCAGCAATGGCTGACCGCCGCCGAGGACCGTTCCGATCATGCAGTCGAGCTGCGCCTGCTGGGACGCGCGCTGGCCCTGCGGCTGATTGGCGAGGTCACCACGATCGAAGCCAAGGCGGAAGTCGCCGGCATCCGCATCGAGGCGCGGGAGTCCGCGACCAATTTTGTCGTGCCGGGAATCGGCGCCTTGCTGGAACGCTCCGGCGCGAGTTCCGGTCCTTCGCTGCGTATGACAGCGGCGGCATCCGCCTGGCTCGGCTTTCTCGACCGGGTAGCCAACGCCAATTTCACTATCGACGACGAAGGGCTTTCCCGGGAGCCGGTACTGGCCGGTCTGGCTACCGTCGACCGCGCCGCCGTGGCCGAAGCGCGGGAGCGGCTGCGGGTTTTCGACCGCTTCGCCGCCAATCTGACCCCGGACATTCCAGCGACGCCTGCAAGAAGCCTGGTCAATCAGCTTGGCGAAGAACTCGTGATGGGCGTGGCGGCCGAGGTTGAGCAGGCGTTGCGGCGCGAAAACGACATCGGTCTGGCCATGGCCCGCGCCGAACGCCGGGCCGAAGCAACCGCGGCATTCCAGGATCTGCAGGAAATCGAAACCTGGCTGCGCAGCCGCCAAGCCAATTCCGAGGCGGACCGGGTGCGCAGCGTCCGGGCTCGGGTGGCGGATGGCATCCTGACCGCGGCGGCCAACGTGCTCGAAGAGGAAGACCCGCTGGCGGTGCATGTCGATCCCACGGCCGACGGCGATGCTCTGGTACGTCGTTTTGAGCGCGGCGTCCAGCATGTGAAGAGAGTGCACGATCAGTTTGTCGGGCCTTTTCTCGACACGGTAAGCGTCGAAGTGGGAGGTTGGGCCGCCCTGCATTGGCAGGATATGGCGAACGATCTCGACGGCCACTCCCGCGGCGATCCCAATTCAAGCCTGACCGCCCTCGAAGGCAATGTACGGGCATTCGCCGAGAATTCCAACGAGGTTTGCGATTCGCCGCGTCTGCTGCGGGGCAGCGGCCGCGGCGACTACCTGGTGCAGGCTTCCAGCCGGTTTCGTTCCCAACTCGACAGCTTTTGCGAGTACAGCTTGAACGAACGCGCCCTGGCGGTATTCGAAGACGTGGAACGATATTTCAACAACTATGTTCGGGAATTCTGGCCCTACGCGGCGGGAGTGGGGGCGCCCGAGCTTGGCATCCCGGTTCTCGGCGAATTCGTGCGGCGTTTGCACGAGGGTTTGGAAGCCATCGAACTGGTTGAGGAACCGCTGGCCGAACTGTTTGTCGACAGCGCCAATTTCTGGACACCGGAACAGGACGGCGCGGCAATTCGCTTCGATGTGGAATGGCGCGCGCATCCCAACGAAGAGTATCTTGCGGAAAACGTGGCCGAGACCAGCGTCGAGGGAGTCGAACTCGGCGAAGACGGAACTTACAGCTGGCATTATGGCGCGCCCTTCGCCTTTCGCTTGCGGATGGCGGAAAATTCGCCGTACCGGTTCCTGCAGGAAGACGGTCGCTTGACCAATAACTGGACCCTCGCGCCGTCGGGTCGCGGCGCCTTGCTGCGGGCACTGGAACAGATTTCCGGCGGACAGTTGTTGCTCGCGGCCGACGTAGTGCTTGAGGACGAGGTAAACGATCCCGGCTCACTGAATGTCGAGCAATTGCTGATTTCGGTAAGAATCAGCTATGTAGACGGTCGCGGCATCAGCATGCCCAATTTCCGGATCCAGGGATTCGGCTCGGACTAGAATCGCCTGGCCCGCGGAAGACAGCGTCAACGGAGCGAACAAACCATGCCAAACGAAGTGCTGCTCCAGCCTTTGGCGGGCGATGATCCTTGCGGTCGCGATTTGCGCTGGGATCCGGATTTCATGGCGGCGGACCAGTTACTTGAGGGCATGCCGCTGCAGGAAGACATGAGCGCTGTGCAGGGTGAGGAAGTTTTCCAGGACTCCCAGATCGGCGAACTCGAAGCAAAGGTCGATTCACTGGTGGCGCGCACCCGCGACATGCGGGTCATGGCGATTCGGGCGGAACTCGCCTGGCGTCGCGGTGGGCTTACGGAATTCGCCACCGCCATGGAAGACGCGATCGCCCTTGCGGAACGCTGGCCCGACCCCGGCACGGGCTTTCACCCCCGCGCCGACGAAGAGGACGGCGACCTGGACGAGCGCTCGGCATCCCTTGGCAAATTGCTCAACCGGATGCCGCAACTCGCGGCGACCCTGGCCTGGGGCGACAAGGAACCGCCGCTCGATGCGCGCCACGAGGCGGCAACGATCCTGCGCGGCATATTCGAACATTGGACTACAAGACTCGAAGCCGCATTCGGCGCCAAAATTCCGCCACGGGACACGGTCTGGCCCGCGATCCGGAAACTGATTGGCGAAGCGCAGCTTACCGGGACGGAATCCGAAGAGGAAGGGGATTCCATGAGCATGCTGCCGGGGGGATCGGTGGATGCCTGGGATTTGGTCGAGCGCGCTGTCGAGGCGATGTCGCAACAGGACAAGCATTCACCCGCCCTGCCAATTCTCAAGATGCTGCTAAACTGGCGTTCGGCGGATATTCTTGACATTGTTGAACTGCAGCGCAATTCGGGCGTAACACTGGAACAATTGCTGGAATCCGCGCGCAATCAGATTTCCCCGCGGACCTAACTAGGGAACGCGACTTTTCTTTTCCATTTCCGCCCGCCAGTCCAGGGTGCCTCTGGCATCGCGGGTGTCGGCGCCATCCAATGTTTGCTCCACGCCGTGCAGATCCGCGGACACCAGACTTGCGCCGGTGACGTCCGCGCCCTCCAGGGAGGCATTGCGGAACGAAGCCCGGAAAGCGTCCAATCCTTGCAGTTGGGCGTCGCCGAGGTCGGCCTCGTTCCATACGCTGGTATGGGCTTTGGCGTCCCGAAAAGACGCTTCCCGCAGTTCGGCTTTCGGAAACATGGCGTTGTCCAGCCTTGCCTTGTCGAATCGGGCCCCGGCGCCGCGGACTTCCACGAACAGGGCGCCTTCAAGCTCGGCGGCGCTGAAATCGGCTTTTTCGATGTTGCACTCGGCGAAGATCGAGCCTGGTGCGCTACGCAGGCGGCTGCCGGCGAAATCGCTGCGAAAGAGGTTGCAGGACTCTAGCCGCAAACCGGTCAGATCAAGCTCCGCTCCCCTGGCCTCGATGAGGCTGGCGCGGGTCAGGTGAGCGCCGGCGAGATTGCATTTCGCCAACTCGAGATTCACCGCCGTGGCATCGGTCCAGTGCGCGTTTTCTCCATTGAGCCGTTCCAGATTCAGGTTGGACAGCGTCAATGACTGTTGCACGGCGCCATCGCCGTTGAAATCAATCCGGCCGAAGCTGCCCTCGGTGATGGCGCAGTTCTCGCCCGATTGTTCGATGGCGAGCCGATCCCATCGGGCATTGGCAATCACAACCTTGCTGAACTCGCACCCGGTGATCCGCACTCCGGCGCCGTCGCATTCGCTGAATATCAATTCCGCCATCCAGCAATCCCGAAACTCGCAGCGATCAAAACGGCAATTGGCAAACAGTGTGCGACGCAGATTGGTCCGCTCGAAAACCACATTCTCGAACTGGCAGTTTTCGAATATCAGCCGGGACAGGTCCTCCTCCGGGTACACGGCATCTTTCCAGCTCCGCCCCTGGACCGGAATCCCGGCCTGGCGGTGCGCATCATCCGGATAGATATATTCCATGGGCTCAGCCGCCGAGCAACAGCGAGACCGCGAGCTCGCCACCTTGCCCACCGCATGCTTTCCAGCCGGTAGCGGCATGAGCCCGCAGAATTCGCATCCCCGGCCACGCCTGCTCCGGCAGTGGCCCGGCCCAGAAGGGATCGCCCGGACGGGCAATCGCAATGGTAATGCGTCCATCCCCGGCCAGCGTCAAAGCGGTATCGGCGCTGGCGATTCGCACGGCTGCCGCGCCCGGATCGTCCACAAGCCGCTTTTTCCCAACTGCCGCCAGCAGGGCGCGGTGCTCCTCCTCGGGCCAGTCATGGCCGATGCCCATGCCACGGCAAAGTGAATTCGAGGATTCAACATTTTCGATCCAGATGCCTGATTTTCCGCGCACGGGGGACGGTGGCGCCGGCTCAAGCAGGCCGGCCAGTGCACCGTCGTCCAGCACCGCATCGGGAAGTTCATCGGAGTCGGGATGCTGTCCGCCGGCAAGATCGAACACCCCAATCTGCGCCGGCGTATTCGCCAGAGCGTCGATCCAGGGTTTCCAGCGGTGGGGATGGGTTCGCCAGACGTGCACCAGCCGACCCTTGGCGAATATACGATCAGCCTCCTCCCGATCAACCGCCTTGCCGGCAAGCAGGGTCAGCATTGACTCGCTGGGCGCCCCGTGGGCGCCGGCCTGGCGGAAAAGCCGAGTAGCCAGTTCCGCATTTCCGGACAGCATCGCGAGTTCCAGCCGACCCGATGCGGCCCAGCCCCCCCCCCCCTGGGCCGCTTCAAAGCGCTTCCAGGCCTGATTGGCCAGACCCGCAAACCAGGAGACTCTGGCAATGGAGGGAGTCATCTCCTGGGGCGCGTCGGGGGCATGCAGCAGGAACGAGCCGAACCGGCGCAGCTCCTTGTGTTGATTGCGCCTTGCGAGTACGGCCGCGGCAAGCACACCGAAGGCGCCCGCATCGAGTGCATCAAGCACGGGCAGGGCACCGTACAGGAAGGGGGCGAGCAATTCTTCGGCGGCGTCGGCGTCGTCCAGCGCCAGCGCCGCCCGGGCGCCGACAAGCGCCATGTGGGCGTGTTCCGGCATAAATCCGGCGAGCGTCAGTGCACTCTTGTGATCGCCGTACTGGTGGCAATTGCGGGCAAAGGCCACGCTGGCCGCCCCGAATCCCTTGTCATGCAATTCAGCCAGCCGATCAAGGCCGGCAATGACAGCGCCCGCCGCGATCAGCGTTTCCGCCTCCGCCAGCTCCATTGCCGGGGACCGCTTGTTATCTTCTCCGCGACATTCGCGCAGGGCTGTTACCAGGTCCCTCTTGGCAAGGCTCGCCCAAGGCCCACCGGCAATGTTCGCCGCAAGCTGAAAATCACCCCGGCCCGCCGCCATGGCGGCGCGCCGTTCGGGTGGGTCGCCACACCAGGCGCTTTGCAGCAAAACGCTGGCCGGGTCGTGGGAGACGCGATTACGTCTGGCGTCAAGCAGTACATGGTCCAGCAGCATGCGCGAGCCTGTGCTTTCCGCAGGCTGGCGGCCCCGCGGCGGCAATCCCTCCGCGGGACCTTGCCGGCGGGGGGGATCAGTTCGGCAATTCAGCCACCAGTCGCAACGACGCCGTCAATTCCTCAAGCTGGAAGTGAGGCAGCAAATGCGCGATTGCGGTATAGCTGCCAGGCTTGCCGGGGACTTCCCGCACTTCCACTCTGGCTTCCCGCAGGGGGAAGCGCGACTTGGTCGCGTGGGAGGCGCTTTCGTCGGAAGTCACATACTGGCCGATCCAGTTGTTGAGATAACGCTCGACTTCGTTTCCTGAAGTAAAGCCGCCGACCTTGTCGCGCATGATCGCCTTGAGATAGTGGGCAAAACGCGCACAGGCGAGTACATAGGGCAGGCTGGCGGAAAGGCGCGCATTGGCGTTGGCTTCATCATCGACGTACTTCTTCGGTCGGTTGACGGTTGAGCCCGAAAATACCACGGCGTAATCGGTGTTGCGCGCGTGGCACAGGCCAATCAGACCCTGATCCGAAAGTTCCTTTTCGCGTCGGTCGGTGATGGCGGTCTCGGTGGGGCATTTGGTGATCATCGATCCCGACAGCGACTTGAACGAGTGCAGCGGCAGATTTGCCGCCTTGCCGCCTGTTTCGGTACCGCGAATCGCCGAAGGCCATCCTGATTCCGCGAAGGACTTCATGACCAGCGAACCCATGGCCCAGGAGGAAGGTCCCCACAGGTACTTGCTGTGATCGTTGCCGGACACGTCCTCCACGAAGTCGAGTTCCTCCACTTCCTGGGAATCCGGCCCCCAGGGAAGCCGGACAAGGGTGCGCGGCATGGAGAGCACCAGATAGCGCGAATCGGGATTGTCCCGCAGCGCATTCCAGGCGCCCATCTCGCTGGCGTCGAATGTTTTGGCGATGTCGATGGGCCGGTCCAGTTCGGTATAGCTGTCGAGATCGAGCAGGCGCGGATCGGCGCTGGCGATAAAGGGCGCGTGGGACATGGCCGCAACCGAAGCCATGTTGCGCAGGAACTGAACGTCCTGGGCCGCGCGACCGAATGAAATGTCGCCGATCAGGAACGAATAGGGCGTTCCGCCGAGCGTGCCGTATTCGTCCTCGTACACCCGCTTGAAGAAATGCGACTGGTCAAATCCCGGCGCCCGGGAAAAATCGCGGTCGAGTTCCCGCCGGGTCACGTTCATCACGCGAACCCGCAGCGAGGAGGACAACTCGTTCTGGGTCACGAGCTTATGCAGATTTCGCCAACTCGCTTCCAACTCCTGAAACTCTTCGTTGTGCAGAACTTCGTTGATCTGAGCCGAAATCAGCTTGTCGATGGCCACGATGCGCTCGGCGATGGCTCGCTTGGCGCCGCCTTCGATGCTCGTTCCGGCCCGGCTCGCTTCTTCGAGAAATCCTTCGAGCATGTTGCGAGCGCTATCCACTTGGTGCGCGTCCCGCACTAGTCGGCCATCCTCGAAAATCTGTCCGAGCAGGGAACCGGAATCGACACCCGGTATGCTCCGCACCTGTTTGCTTCTAGCCATTGTCTTCTTCCCCTTCCGGCGTCAGGCCATCGAGTTGCTCACGGAGTTTGGAGCGTTTTTCCTCGTCGGCGAGCACTTCCCCGAGGATTCCCTCAAGGGTATCGCTGACTTCCACTTTGCTGTACAGGTCCGCGAGCCGGCTCCGCGCTTCGAGCAGTTTCGCTGTCTGCGGAATCTGCGCGGCTACGCCGAGCGGGGAAAAATCGTCGACGGAATCAAACTTCAGGTCCACCCCGATTTCATTGTCCTCGCCGGTGATCTGGTCGGGGACCGAAAACTGGAGAGTCGGCGCTATCCGTTTCATCAGACGATCGACCCCGTCGGGATCGACTTCCTCAAAACTGCGTTCGCGGTACTCGGTCGGATTTTCCGATTGGCCCGAGAGATTGGAAATCACGCCCACCATCATGGGCAATTCCCGATTTTCCACCGCTTCGCCGTCTTCTACGTCGTACGTGATCTGCACGCGGGGCGGTCGCACGCGCCCGACTCGATGTTGACTACCTGAATCTGCCATTTCGGCACCTCCATTATTCTCTGTTTGGCGCGAGCCAACATCCCGACCCGCTTCGCACGATAGGCCCTATTATAAAGCTTTTCTTCCGAGGTTACCAACGTCATGATTGCTATCCTGACCGGACCGTGCCGCGGAAATCGGCGCCGACGATCAATCTCTCGTCGAATTGGGCGCCTTCGATGTCGGAACCCGTGAAAATGGCGTTTATCAAATTCGTTTGCGAAAAATCCACTCCTCGCAGCAGCCCGTCCATGAACCAGGCATCGTTGGCGTCGGCCTTCTCCCAGACGCTCATGGTCAGCGAACATTCGAGAAAGCGGACTCCGGCAGCCTGCGCTCCGTTAAACTTCGTGCCGCTGAAATCGCAGCGGT
Organism: Pseudomonadales bacterium; assembly: GCA_963666325.1. Taxonomy (GTDB): domain Bacteria; phylum Pseudomonadota; class Gammaproteobacteria; order Pseudomonadales; family Pseudohongiellaceae; genus UBA9145. The sequence continues at coordinate 1,383,733 of OY762706.1, read as the reverse complement.
CGAAAACGCAGTCGCTCGTGAACCGCGCATCGTCAAATCTTGCATTGGAAAAGCCGGTTCGCTCGAAGTGGCTGCGCTCGAAGCGGCACTGCTGAAAATGCGCCTTGCCGAGAAAACCGCAAGTATTCGCCGCTACGCCTTCGAATGTGCTCTGGGCAAAGCCGTAGCCCATTACCCAGACCTTGTGCATGGAAACCTGCTCGAACTTGCATTCCGGCGCATGGCAGAGCGAAAAGGTGACCTGGTCCAGCCGTGTTTGCCGCAGGCTGAGGCGCATCAGGAGGCTGTCGGAAAATTCAACCCGGGTCCAGCTTCCGCCATTGAACGGCGTATCGCGAATGGCCAGATCGACGAAGTTCAATGACTCGAATTCACATTCGTCAAAGCGCCCGGTAATACAGTTAAGTTGCAAGGCCGTCTGGTCGCGCAGGCTGCAGCGAACGAAAGCCACATCCCGCATGGTAAGCATGGACAGATTCACGTTCTCGAACCGGCAATCCTGAAAAATGCAGTTGTCGAAGCTGCCCTTGGCGAAAGTGACGCCGCGAAAGTTGCAATCGGTGAATTCGATTTCCCGCCAGACGGTTTCCTCGGCGAGCAGTTCTTCGAAGTTTCGACCACTGATCTTGCGGCGACTCTTCGCGCCCGCGCCGATATGGGCGCCCGAAATGTCGATGTGGCGCTCGGTATCGCTTGAGGACAGCTTGCGGAAGACTTCCTCGCCGAACTTTTCGGCCTCGGAGTCAGTCAGGGCGGGCCAGGTCAGCACCGGTTCCGTGGCGAGCAGCCGGGCGTCGGATATCCTGCCCAGGGATTCCATCGCATCCACTCCCGCATCCGGCGGCGCCTGTTCCATGGCGTCGAAGATGGCGACTTCCCGGGGCGAGCGGTAGGGACTCGCCAGCCGCTCGCGGATCTCGGCCGCAAGCGCCTCGCCCCGCTCCACGGGCGGTCGTTGCTCTTCCGGCGCGGGCGGATCGAAACCGGCCTCGGAGTGGCGGCGCTTGCTTTCCGCCATGGCCTTGTCACCGATGGCGCCGAGTTTGTCCATGTCCGGCGCCTTGCCGTCTTCCGCCGCCTCTATAATATCGTCGGCTTCGGCGACAGCCTCCGGATCTTCGAAGGGATTGGCGGTCTCGACGCCGAATTCCTTACGCGCCCAGTCCTTCGCCGCTTCGTGGCGGGCGGCCTGTTCGGCGGCGTCAGGTGGAGGCTTCGGAGCGCCGGCCGCGGCCATCGCGGCGGGCAGCAGCGGACGGTCATCGAGCGCCCGGGGCGGGTCCAGCCAGCGTTCGGCGGCGATGATGCCAAGGTCCTCCTCGTCTTTTTCCGCTGCGTCGATGTCTTCGAGGGCGACCACCACGGCGAAGATTTTCTCGCCGAGGATATCGTCTCCGAGGCCTATCGCCGCGCGCCAGAAGATCGCCCCCATGTCCGCCGCTGGAATCGCCACAATGGTGTGGATGCGCGTCGTCTCTTTGCGCCACTTGCCGCTCGGCAAGCGCGATGTCGCCATGGCTATTCGATATGACGGCAGTGTGAGGCTTACCGCGTCAGGGCCCAGGCCCTCGATCTCCAGCGTGTCGCCAGCGTGCAGGGCGCTGGTCCGGAATGCGGCGTGCGCGTCACAGAGCACCGCCGGGTCGGCATCGCTGGGCCAGCCGTCCTTCATGGTCGCCGAGGCCCCGGCCTGCCGCGTTCGCAGCGGATGGTCGAAGGGCGTCACCCCAAACCAGACCGGCTCGGCGGCGGCGCCTTCACGAACGATCAGGGGCTTGCGATCGTCCTCGGGTCCGCCACGGCCATCGGGATTATCCCGCGCGTGCCAGACCGCGTCGGCGGCGCCGGCGGTGAAAACCTCATCGGGCACGGCTTCCGGGTCCGGATTCAGCAGCAGGCGACAATCGATCCCGCCGCAGCGGATACGCGCCTTGCGCTGGGCATCCGGACGCGGTATGGGGCCAAGCACGAGCAGTTCGGAACAGGGCAGCGGAGACATACTGTCGGGAATCGCCGTTTTGCCGGCGTATCTGGAAACCGCGGCGTAGTAGTCATTGGGCTTGATGGCCGCGCCGTCGGAAAGCCGAATGGCAAGACCCGCGGAAGCGCAAAGTACGGCGCCCCGACCCGGTACCGAAAGCGGCCGGGCGCCGTAGAGCAAGGCCTGGGGGTAAACGTTGGCGCGGCCGTCCGACAAGGGATCAAGTTCCTATGCCGCCGCCGTCGCTGCCGCCCTCGGCGTCGTTTTCCGATGCTGTCGCCGAAGCCGACGATGCTGTCGCCGAAGCCGACGACATTATAGAGGCGGCGGAAGACGGCAAGGCGCCGTCGCTGCTGCCTTCGGCGTCATTGTCTTCCCGGTCGTCTTCCGGAGGTTCGGTCGAGGGCGGCGACCCGCTGCGCCAACTGCTGACTGTCTCCACATCCTCTTCTTCCGCATCGTCTCCGGGGCGGAACACCATTCCCGACCAGTTGGCTAAAGGATTGCTCGCCATGATCGCAGCGGAAGCATCAAGCAAATTGAGGGCGACGCGGTTGTCGAAGCCGTAGAGAAAGCCTTTCACTTCGGCTTTAAGTGGATGGTGCACGCTCACCCGGCAAATGTCTCCCTGGCGATGGCCCGGCACGAATCCGTGGCTGCCGCCGGCCATGGGTTCGGCAATCGAAAGATCGAGCTGCACCGGCGTGGGCGCCAGATCCGTGCCATCTTCCGCCACTACCGACAGACCCATGCCTATTCGCACCGGTATGCGTCCGAGTTTGTCGCGGTCCACGATTTCGCCAAGCACCGAGTCGCCGTCGTCAACCACTCCGGTCACTGTAACCGGGGCGATCCGGTCGGGCGTTTCCGGGCGCCAGGCCACGCCTTTCTTGACCATTTCGACGCTATTACGGTATCGACCCTGTCCTTGCCCGTGACAGGTTCTAACGACCTGCCAGACCGAGGCGCCGGTGACGCTACGGTTGCTGAACTCCAGCAAGCGACCGGGATGAACGCCGGGCTGTTCGGTGACGATTTCCAACGAACTCAGATTGAGTTCCGAGCGTTCCTCCTGAAAGTCGGCGAGATAGCTGGCTTCGTCTACGTCAAGCCCCTCCATCAGGTCGATCATCTGGCCGATGGGCGGCGTCCAGTCGCCGACGCGTACCGGATGGCCCTGAGACACTCCGTCGTACAGGGCGTCGCGAACCGGCCGCGTGCCGTGGGGGCGGATCGCCACGATTGCCGCATTGCTTGCGCTGGGAGCGCCGGGCAACAGCGTTATCGACAACGGCGTTCCGGCTGGCGCGGAATCCCGCAGCTGGATATCGAGGCGGCCGGATTTTCGCCCGACCAATTCGGCGCGAATGCCAAAGGCGCCGAGAACCTGAGCCAGCCAGACGCCAAGCGGTTCTCCCGTGGCGACCGCGTAGGGCACTTCCTGCACCGATTCGCGCAGAAATTCGCTTATCTTGATCTGGGGCAGGCCGGGCAACGCGGGTTCCAGGGTCAAGGCGCCCTCGCCGCCGGCGGCAAGACTCAGCCCCGCGCCGAACAATTGGCCTGGACTGCAATCCCGGTAGACTCCCCAGACCGGAGCATTCAGCAGAAAGCGCACCGGGTCGCTGAACATGACGATAACACCGCCGCGCCGGTCACGAACCTGGGTCGGCGCACTCACCTGGGTTACCACGCTGGGCCAGGTGCGAACGCTGACCAGCCTGGTCTTGCGTGCGGAACTGTCGGAATTTTCCTCGCTTTCGCTTTCTTCGCCTGGCGGCGGCCGCGCCCAGAGTCCAAGTGCCATGGGCGCTTCGGGTCTCAGCCCAAAATTGATCGCGTGATCAAAAGCCTCGCCATAAGTAACGGTTTTGTCGGGGGCGGCATCCACAACGCCGTATCCGCTCCAGCCCTGCCGGCTTTCCCGCACCACCCATTCGGCGCAGGGCACGATGGAGCCGGCATCGAGGGTGTCGATTTCAGCCTGATAACTGCCTTGGCGAGCGGCGGCCATCAGCGGATGCTCCGCGGCGGCAGGACTGTTGCCGCGGCGGCTTGCATGGATTCGGAATGTCCGACAGGCGCGACGCCGCGACTGGTTCTCCTATTCCTCATTTTGCTCTTCCTCGTTGCGGCGGAAAAGCAGGCCGGACCAGGCGCTTTGATTGTCGTGTTCCACCACCACGCCGGCCGTGGCGCCGTGGAGCCCAGGCCCGATCGCCCGGTGGCGGCGATATTCGAAGCCGACTATTTCCGCCCACAAGGGGTCGTGCACCGCGACCCGGCAGGCATCGCCCTGGCGATGGCCGGAGACAAAGCCGTGCAGGCTTCCCGCCATGGGCTGTACGATGGAGAGCGGAATCCGCGGCGGCCATTTTTGCGCGGCGGCATCCGCGTCAAGCCGCGCTACGTGGGATTCCCAACTATCCGCCAGCCGGTCGCCGAACAATTGTTCCCACTCTTCGATGAGTTGTCGGTCCTCGGGAGTCGCGTCCTCGTAGCCGGTTTCCCAGTCGCCTTCGTAACCTTCCTCGCCCCGGCGGCGCAACTCAGCCTGTCTCGAAAGTTCCCGGAGGCGCTTGCCGCCGTCTTCCTCGAACTCCTCCCGCAATTCGTCGCTCATCGCCTCATCGCGCATGGTGACGTATTGGTCGCCGTCATAGTCTCCTTCGTATTCGCCTTCTCCCCGTTTGCGCTCAAGAAAGCGCTTCCAGGCTAGATAGCGGTAGGTGCCGGTTTGCTGTTCCTCGCGCCGCCGGCGCTCCGCGAGTTGCTCATCGTCGAGGTCCTCATCGGATATTCCGGGATGGGGATCGTTGAAATCGCCGTTGCGCAGCGATTCCACATCGTTTTCCCGGGACTCGGTGTCCAGCAGGAAAATTGAAGACGAATTCTCCGTGTCGAGCGGGTCTATGCCAACCAGGGACATCTGCTGCAGTTCGAGCGCGAAATCCTCCGCGGTCAGCAAGCCATCACGGTTGCTGTCGTGTTCCATGATCTTTCGTTCTTCCTCGCTTTCCTCGCTTGGCATGGGAGTAAAGGGAAAGCTCACCGGGATTCTGCCGAGGCGGTCCCTGGGGACGGGTTCCTGGGACAGAAACTTCGGACCGCCATCGACCACGGCCGGAACCACGACGGGCGCCGCCCGGATTGGCCTCTCTGGATGCCAGGCGAATTTCCCATTGAGCATGAGCGCGCGGTTGCTGTAGGTCTTTCCACGCAGGGAGTGCACCACGGTGTGGAATTGCCAGGCGCCGATTCCGCGAATGGCGCGGTTCAGAATGACGCGACGACCGGGACGCAGGCCCGGTTGCCTGCTTTCACCGGTCAGCACAAGCAATTGCGCCGCAGTCGCGATGAGATCCTGTTCAGCCCGGGAATAGGCCTCGTCGATGCTGACCTGTACGCCGGTGATCACTGTTCCCACGGGGCCGGAGCCCATCAGCCGGAGCTGTCCCTGGGTTGGATCGTCGAGCAATACCGCGCGGCGGTATTTTCCGCGTCGTGCCGACAGATTGAGAACCGAAAGTTCGCCGTGGTCTGCTTCCCCGCCGGCGTCTTCGCTGTCCTCGTCGCCGTCGGCCTCGCTGTGGCCGACAGTTTCATCGGCCGGCAGCGTCATGGTCATGGGATCGTCCCTCGGCACGCTGTCGGCAAGGACGATGGAAAGCGAACCGTCGGCATTGCCAAGCATCTCCATGCGGATGCCAAGCAGGCCGCAGAAGGAATCGAGCCAGGGCCGCAGCGGTTTCCCGGCGACGATGGCGTAGGGAAGCCAGTCCATGCTTTCCCGAAGCCGGGACACGATGCCGATATTGCCGTGAATCGGCACCACGGGATCTGTGGTGGGTTTGCCCGCGGTTCCCGCCGCCAGCGAAATGACTCCGCCGACGATCTCCGCCGCCGGCGCGGCGCGGTAGGCGCCCCACACCTTTTGCCGGGACAGGTAACTGAGGATATCGACTATGGTTACCAGGCAGTAGACCTGGGCCCGGGACTGGCCGGGATCGAGTGGTTCGATGCCGCTGACGATTCCCGGCCAGGCCCGCAAGGCTTCGACCGAGTCCGATTCACCGCCTTCATCCGTCATGCCGAGTTGCAGCACGACCGCCCGGCCCGGAACAATGCCCGCCGCCAGGGCGTTTCCCACCATGCTGCCGATGGACATGTGCGTGCTGCCGGGAGCGAACACCGCAACGCGAATCGTCCATCCGCGGTCGTAGGATTCCTGTACGTCAAAGCGTCCGACCGGGAGCGCGGTCCCGGTCGAACCTCCGCCAAACAGCAAGTGCCCTGTAAACCGCGATGCCATGACAATCCACCTCGACCTGCGAGGGATGCCAGGTCAACTGAATCAGACCGTCAGACCGTCAGGCCGTAGGTCGTTTCCACTCGGTTTCCACCGTGCTGGCAACGCCACCCACGCTGCGATGCGCCGACCACTTGATGTTCCGGTAGTCCAGATACACCGTTTCGAGCAGTTCCTCGGACGGTTCGAGCGTGCTCGAAGAAACCGGCGTATCGACGTCGACTCGAACGACCTTGACTTTGTTCAGGGTGATCGTTTCGATCGCCTTGATCTCGCCCTCGATGATTCGGGTGCGGCTGATTACGACTTCACCGAGATCCGACCCCATCATGGCCGCCTTTTTCAGCAGCGGGCTGGACTTGTCGATGGTGTGGATGAGCGCGACCGGCCCGTGTTCCGAACCCGACTGGACCCGGGACGCGGCGCGGATGACCGGCAGATAGATCGAATGCCGCATGGCGGCGCATACGACTTGATCGGCGAAGCCGACGGTAGTCGATTCGCCGGTAATTTTGCTCGCCGCGCTGAATTTCACATAAATGCTTGACATCGTATTTGTCCTCTTCTTTTAATTTGCAATCCAAGATTCCCTAGAGGGGCTTGTGATTGAGGAGATCGAATCCCTGTTCCACCGAGCCGACCTTGGCCCCCGCGGCGTCATGGTTGGTGTAGGTCCATTTTACGGTGTTGAAATTCAGAGTGATGCGCTCGGTCTCCAGATTGGTGTACGACTCTGTCTGTTCGATCGGCAGCACCATCGTCCGGCCGGAAGAGAGGGCATCCGCCACGGTCGAGCCAAGAGCGGTGGTCAGGCCGGCCGCGCCCGGCAGCGGCAGCCCGCGAGTCAATTCGGCAAGATGCGGTCTCAACGCTACATGCTGGGAGTCGAGAGTTTCCTGTTCGATGCGGGATATGTAGGTCTCGTCGAGGAAGTACTCGAGATACACCTTGGTGCCGGTGCCGATGGTGCGGAAAACGCTGATACGGACTTCGCCCAGCTTGGAAGCCGAGGAGCACATCTCGGCGAACTTGGGGCTCGATGAGTCCTTGTAGCGGATGAGTTCAATATCCGACTGCCGGGCCTTGCCCGTGCCGCCGGCGCTGCTCGCACCCACTTCGATGGTCTCGCGCAATCCGATCGCCTCCACCGCGTCGACATAGTCGGTCACGGTGCTTTCGCCCTTCAAGCCGGTCGCTTTGCTGAACTGTACAAGGATAGTTGCCATGTCGGCCCTCCTGACTAATTGTTGTTAGGTGCCACCATTGTACACCTGAACGTGTGAGATTCAAGCAGCCTCTGATTCCCGGATAAGGATCGTCCAGGGCCGGTCTCGGTCGTTAACGCATCTCTGGCGGAAACGCAAGCGGGTCAAGCACAAAAAGTAGTGAATAACCTATTGCATATCAGCGAGTTATCATACCCTGGCGCAAGTCGATCATAGGATCGTCAGCAAGGCGGATTTGCCGATTGCATGTAGCGCGCGGGCACTCCCCACTCGCGGCCCCGATCGAGGCCTGCGGCCATCGAATTTTGATTTTGGCCGGGGATGCAACATAATCGGCGACAGTTGCGCAGCCGGAAGCGGATTCACTTGAGCGATCTAGGCAAGATCAGACACATTTTGTGCGTTGCTTCCGGAAAGGGCGGGGTGGGTAAATCGACCACCGCCGTCAACCTCGCGCTGGCTCTCGCCCGCGACGCAAAGGTCGGTGTACTCGACGCCGACATCTACGGACCCAGCATCCCCACCTTGCTCGGCGTGCGATCCGGCACGAAGCCCGAGGTGCGTGGCGGCAGGACCATGGTTCCCATCCGGGCGCATGGCCTGCAATGCAATTCCATGGGCTTTCTCGTCGACCAGAGTACCGCCATGGTCTGGCGGGCGCCAATGATCATTTCCGCCTTCAATCAGATTCTCAAGGACACCGCATGGTCCGATCTCGACTATCTCGTCGTCGATCTGCCCCCCGGCACCGGCGATATCCAGCTCAGTCTTTCCCAGGCGGTCCGCGTCGGCGGCGCCGTCATCGTCACGACGCCCCAGGACCTGGCCTTGCTCGACGCCCGCCGGGGCATAGAGATGTTCCGCAAGGTATCTGTGCCGGTGCTTGGCGTGGTGGAGAACATGAGCGTGCATATCTGCGGCAAGTGCGGTAACGAAGAGACAATCTTCGGCGCGGGCGGCGGCGACAGGCTTGCCGCCGATTTCGGCGTGTCCGTGCTCGCGCGGCCGGCGCTCGATCCGGCAATTCGCGAATCCGGCGATCTGGGCGAACCGCTGCTGGTGAAGCAGCCCGGGCATCCGGCGAACGCGGCCTGGCTGGAACTTGCCCGGGGAGTCGCCGAGCGCTGCGCGGCCGAGCCGGTGCAAAGCGCGCCGAAAATCACGATTACCGACGACTAGCGTCGTTTTACGGAAAAGATAACCAGAAGGGGAGTGTCACAGTGGATCGGGTCAACGAATTTCTCATTTTCATCGATAGTTTCCTCGGCAGCGCGATCTGGTTTCCCGCGCTGCTGCTGGCGACGGGCATCTTTTTCACCCTGTATCTGAAATTTCCCCAGATCCGGTATTTCCGACACGCCATCGCCATAACCCAGGGCAAATTCGACAAGGACGGAGCCCGCGGCGACACGAGCCACTTCCAGGCGCTTGCCACGGCGCTTTCGGGCACGGTCGGCACCGGCAACATCGGCGGTGTGGCGCTGGCCTTGCATCTCGGCGGCCCGGCGGCGCTGTTCTGGATGTGGATGACGGCATTCTTCGGCATGACGAGCAAATTCGTCGAAGTGACCCTGTCGCACAAATACCGCAGCCAGACCGAAGACGGCACCATGGCGGGCGGCCCGATGTATTACATGGAGAAAGGCCTGAAACTGAAATGGTTGGCCGTACTATTCGCCATCGCCACCGTGCTCAGTTCCTTCGGCACCGGCAATTTGCCGCAGATCAACAATATTGCCGCCGGTCTCGAAAGCACCTTCAATCTCGACCCGCTGATCACCGCGATTTTCATGTCGGTGTTACTGGCGATGGTAATCATCGGTGGCATAACGCGGATCGCGAAAGTGGCCGCGGCGATCGTGCCTACCATGGCCATCCTGTACCTGATCGGAGCGCTGGCGGTAATCATCCCCAATGTCGGCAACATTCTTCCTTCCTTCGCCTCCATCTTCTCCGACGCCTTCACCGGTTCAGCGGCCACCGGCGGCTTTCTTGGCGCCACTTTCGCTTATGCCTTCGACCGCGGCGTCAACCGGGGCCTGTATTCCAACGAGGCAGGGCAGGGCAGCGCACCGATCGCCCACGCCGCGGCGCGCACCGACGAGCCGGCCGACGAGGGCATGGTTTCAATACTTGAGCCTTTCATCGACACCATCGTCATCTGCACCGTCACCGGGCTGGTGATTCTCAGTTCCGGAGTCTGGGCGGAAAAACTCGACAACGAATTCCAGCGTGCCGACATGCGCGTCGTCAGCGGCGTTTACGTCGAGGAGAACGAAGCGCACCAGCGAGAGCTCATTGCCTACTTGAGCAGCGACGACTCAACGGTAGCCGGTTTCAACGGCAGCTTGCAGGTGATCGACGGCCGTATTCAGAACCAGGCCGACGTTACCGTCATCAATTCCCGATCCTTCGCGGAAAACGTGCTGTTCAGCCTGGACGGTGAACCCGTGACCGGGGAACTCGTGGTTTCCGACGGCAGGCTCGACGATCAATCCGTGGTCGTCAGCGGCGAGTCGCTCTTGCATTCCGTGCCCTTGACGACCGAAGCCTTCACCCGCGGTCTGTTCGGCAATTACGGCCAATATATAGTCTCGATAGGATTGATGCTGTTCGCCTTCTCGACGGCCATCGCCTGGTCCTATTACGGGGACCGGGCGATGACCTATCTGCTGGGGCCGAGGTCGGTTTTTCCGTATCGGGTCGTCTATGTCTGCGGATTCTTCTACGCGGCGCTGGCCGATACCACGATCATCTGGAACGTTTCGCTGATCACCATCGTACTCATGACGGCGCCGAACCTGATCGGCATATTGCTCATGCGCAAGGAAATGAAGAGCACGGTGAAGGAGTATTGGGAAAAGACGGATCGAGGTCAGCACAAGGCCTGATGAGAAATGTCATTCTGCGCGCAGTCGCAGAATCTCTGGGATCCAGCGTGAGATTCCGCGACTGCGCTCCGCTTCGCGCGGAATGACAGTGTTCCATTCGCTGCGCGCGGAATGACGCTATGATCAGTTGACTTCCGGGCGGCGGATGTCAGCTACGAGGGCCTGGATTTCGGCCGGCGGTTCGGGGGTGAAGCGGCAGACGGTCCAGGCAACCAGCAGGTTGAGCAGAGCGCCGATGGCGCCGATGCCTTCCGGGGAAATACCGAACAGCCAGTTTTCGGCGTTGTCGACGGCAGGATTGATGAACCGGAAATAGATGATGTAGATCGCCGTGAACGCAAAGCCGGTAACCATTCCGGAGACCGCGCCCTGGCGATTCATGCGGCGGTTGAAGATCCCCATTACAATTGCAGGAAAGAAAGAGGCAGCCGCAAGGCCGAAAGCGAAGGCTACTACCTGGGCCACATAGGCCGGCGGATTGATGCCGAAATAGCCGGCAATAAGCACCGCCACGAATATCGACATACGCGCGAACAACAGTTCTTGCTGTTCGGTAATTTCCGGCATGAAGCCGCGTTTCAGCAGGTCATGCGAGACTGCCGAGGAAATCACCAGCAATAGCCCGGCCGCGGTCGATAAGGCCGCCGCCAACCCGCCGGCGGCCACCAGCGCTACTACCCAGTTCGGTAACTCGGCTATTTCCGGGTTCGCCAGCACCATGATGTCGCGATTTACATCGAGTTCATTGGTTGCCTCATCGCCGGTATATTGAATCAGCCCGTCGGCATTGCGGTCCTCGAAAGTGATCAGGCCGGTCGCTTCCCACTTGCTGAACCACTCCGGCATGGCGCTGTATTCGACGTTGTCCACGGTGTTGATCAGGTTGGTGCGGGCGAAAGCGGCGACAGCCGGCGCGGTGGTATACAGGATGGCTATGAAAAGCAGGGCGTAACCGGCTGATTTACGCGCCTCGCGCACACCCGGCACGGTGAAAAAACGAATGATTACATGGGGCAGACCGGCGGTGCCGATCATCAGCGCGGCAGTGATGAAGAACACGTCCTGGGTACTGCGCTGACCCTCGGTATAAGTGGGAAAGCCGAGTTGCGTGCCCAGGCCGTCCAGCCGATCAAGCAGGAAGCCGCCGCCGAAAGCTTCGGTCAACTGCGACCCGAAGCCGATTTGCGGAATTACCTGTCCGGTCATCAGGATCGATATGAATATCGCCGGCACCATGAAGGCGAAGATCAGCACGCAATACTGGGCTACCTGGGTGTAAGTGATGCCTTTCATGCCGCCCAGCACCGCGTAGAAGAACACGATTCCCATACCGATCATCACGCCGTAAGCGATATCGACTTCGAGGAAGCGGGAGAACACGATGCCTGCGCCCTGCATCTGACCGCAGACATAAACGAAGGAAATCACGATCGCACAGAACACGGCGACCATACGCGCGGAATGTGAGTAGTAACGGTCGCCGATGAAATCCGGCACCGTGAACTTGCCGAACTTGCGCAAATAAGGCGCCAGCAACAGCGCCAGCAACACGTAGCCGCCGGTCCATCCCATGAGATAGAACGCCCCGTCGCGGCCGAGAAACGAGATCAGCCCCGCCATGGAAATGAACGAGGCTGCCGACATCCAGTCGGCGGCGGTGGCCATACCATTGGCGATCGGCGGCACATGCTTGCCGGCGACGTAAAAGTCCTGGGTCGAACTCGCCCGCGACCAGAAGGCGATGCCGATGTATAGCCCGAAAGTCAGAATGACGAACAGGAAAGTCCAGAATTGAACACTCATCGCGTGGCGTCGTCCTTGCCTGCGCCGGAGCGGCGATAGCGCTCATCCAGCTTGTCCATGCGGTTGATGTAGACGAATATGAGAACGATGAAGACGTAGATCGAACCCTGCTGAGCCATCCAGAAACCGAGCTTGAATCCGCCGAAGCGAATATTGTCCAGCACGTCGGCCAGCAGTATCCCGGCGCCGAAAGAAACGATGAACCACACCGCTAGCAGGCTCAGAACCAGCCGGATATTGGCCCTCCAATAGGCGTCGTCGTTCCTTTCCGGCATTTCGTCCCCGACCGTTTTCGCCCGGATTTCGCAAGTGGCTGCGATAGTAGTACACAAACCGGATTGAGTAAAACCGGGCGTTTACTCACGTTGCCGGGGACGGCCAATCCGGATCGATCTACTCGGCAAGTCCAAGTTCCTGAAGGGCATCGCGCCAGTGCAGACAAACTACGCCGCCGACCCGCATGCGCGTGGCGTCCCTGCTGATGCACAAGGCCAGTGGGTGATCGAAGTCTCCGGTGAACCCTTCAAGAATACGTGTGTCGCGCTCGTCCACGCGCTCGGCGGATTTGATCTCGATCAGTACCGTGGGCAAGCCGGGCCGCTCGACCAGCAGGTCGATCTCGGCCCCGGCGCCGGTTCGAAGGTGGAACAATCTCCAGTCCGGGAAGAGGTATCGCGCGAGATGTGCAATCTGGGTGACGACAAAGTGCTCGAACAGCTTGCCGAATTCGTAGGTCCCGCCATGAATCGGAAGTTCCAGAGTTCGTTCCAGCGCCCGTTTCACCCCGATGTCGAAAAAATAGAACTTCGGATTGGTGCGCTGCTGCTTCCTGACCGAACGATGATAGGCGGGCAGGTGGAATCCAATGAGCGTGTCTTCCAGAATTTGAAAGTAAGAAACAACGGTCTTGGGGTCCACTCCCACGTCGCGCGCGATGTTCGCGTAGTTGACGATGGTTCCGTTCGCCTGGGCCGCCACTTCGAGAAATTCCCGGAACGGGTCGAGCCGCCTGGTGATTTGTTCGGCGGCGATTTCCTCCTTCAGATAAGTAAGCGCGTACGCCCGAAGGTACGCGGTTTTGTCGGCGTCGTCTGCGAGTGAGTAGATTTTCGGTAAGGTTCCCCAGCGCAAGGCGTCTTCGAGCACGAACACATCCCGCAATTCCGGTGCGGTCAATGGAAAGAGGTGATGGACGAACGCACGGCCGGCCAGCAGATTGGACGCCCCGCGTTTGAGCTTGCGGGCGCTTGAGCCGGTAAGCACGAAACGCTTGTCGGTGTTCTCGATCAGCCGATGCGTCACGTCAAGCAGCCGAGGCGCCCGCTGCACTTCGTCGATGAGCACCCATCGCACCGATGCGGGCAGCGCCGTGATTTCGCTTTCCAGCCGACCCGGCCTTCTGCGGTAGCTGTCCTCGGTTTCCGGATCCAGCAAATCGATGTACAGCGACGCATCCGGGTCGAACGCCCGCTTGACAATGGTGGTTTTGCCGGTGCCGCGCGCCCCGAACAGGAAGCACGAATGGCCGCGCGGCAACTGTAAAAACCGCTCAAACATGACACAACTCTACACCGAATCGGGATTTAATTCCATATTTCAAATCGAATTCGGGAATTATATCCTAAGTGCTAGAATCATGTTGAGTTCACGAACACAAGCCGGGCTCTGCTGGAAATTTCGTGACATTGCGGTATATTGCCAGCCGATGCCAATCGTCAAGGAAGTGCATGCGCACCAACCCAAAATAATGGTAAGCCCTGGTCCCGATCCCAAAATTCATAACGTGCCCAAGCTCGTTGTCTCAAAGCACGTAGCCGGCCCGTCGGAAAAATACGACCCGGCACAAGAATACACATTGCGGTACCGTTCGAAAAAGCACGCAAAGTTACCTCATGTAGTCAAATTCTCTGGCGGTCGAACCAGCGGAATGTTGCTGTTCACACTGCTGGAAAACGGACTACTCGATTCAGCAAGGGGTGATGTAATCGTCTTTAACAATACTTCTGCGGAACATCCGGACACTTACCGATTCGTGCAGGAGTGCATGGACGCCAGCCGGTCGTACGGAATTCCTTTTTTCCAGATTGAGTTCCAGACCTACGAACTACACCGCTTGATCGCGCCTTGGAATTCGCAACAGCTATGCAGGAAAAAAATAAGTCAAGCTGAGTTGGCCCACTAATTCAGGACCAACTTATCGAATTGCTCAACACGGTACAGGCAGATGTCGACCAACTCTCTTTTAATGTCGCTGGTGAACTCAATCACAGTCATGCTGCAGACCTTTGCGTTGAGCTTCTTGCCTTGCGAGTTTTATGATTTTGGAGAATGTACGTTCGCTGATACCGAGGCAACTTGGGAAGGCTGCTGCAATATACATCAAACCAAATGCCTACCAGGGTCCATTCGTCCACTCGTCCACTCAGTATTCTAAGTACCTTGATTCCTTTGGTTGTCGGTTGGAAATAGATGGCATGCGACTGGTTCTCAAGTCGCCGTAAGCCCTCTTGCACAAAACCGTAGTCCGCACCGAAACTTGGATTTTCGGCTGCGATAGACATCCTTGCATGAATTGATTCAAGGTAGTTTTCGGCCTGTGTCGTTCCAAAATGTTCGACGCCGTACAGGTAGATGTCGATCAGATCTTTTTCAGCATCGTTGGTAATCTCAATCCGGGTCACTCAGCAATCCTTTGCGCAGAGCCTCTTGCCGTGCGAGTTCCATGGTTTCCGGTATTGTGCGCGCGCTGATGCCGCTTGCTTCCGCGCGTTCAATCAGGTCGCGCAATTCCTTAAGTTTGACCTCCCGTCGTTCCTGGTCGCGCCTGACCAGGTCTCGAAAATACTCGCTTACGTTGCCATAACGTCCCGTGTTGATCTGAGCCTCCACCCAATTGTTCATTTGTTCGGGCATTGAGATAGTCAGTCTGGACATGCTGGACCTCCATCGAATACTTGTTCATAACAGATCATACTAGATAGGGAGGATGAGCGCACCTTTTCAATTGCAAGTTGCTGCTACACCTGCTCAGTCTCAGGAGGTTCGCTGTCTTTACCAGGGGCTTTGTTCATAAATAAAACAACTGCGCCAGTACGAGGACGGCGAAGAAGCCGATGGAGTCGGTGAGGGTGTGCAGGACCACGGAGCCGGCAAGGGCCGGGTCGAGGTTCATGCGGTGCAGGAACAGGGGCAGATAGGCGCCGGTCAATGCGGCGCTGACCAGGTTGATCATCATGGCGAAGGCAGCGATCAGCGCCAGCAGCAGGTCGTCGTACCAGAACATTGCGATCAGGCCCATGGCCACCGCCCATACCAGGCCATTGAGCAAGGCCACGTTGAGTTCGCGGATCACCAGCCAGGCGCTGTTGGACGGACTGATGTGGCCGAGGGCGATGCTGCGTATCACCAGGGTCAGGGTCTGGGTGCCGGCGACGCCGCCCATGTTGGCTACGATGGGCATGAGCACTGCCAGATATACGATTTGATCGACCACGTCCTGGAAGATGTAGATCACCAGCGCGGCAAGCGCCGCGGCGACCAGATTGACGCCAAGCCAGACGGCGCGGCGGCGGGCCGTCTTGAGCACCGGGGCAAAGGTGTCGTCCTCCTCGTCGAGGCCCGCCATGCTCATCAGCGAATGCTCGGTGCTGTCGCGGATTACGTCGACCACGTCGTCGATGGTGATGCGGCCGACGAGCTTGCCGTCGTCGTCGATCACCGGCGCCGAGACCCAGTCGTGCTGCTCGAACAGTTGCGCCACCTGTTCCGCCGGCATGGAAACCGGGATTGCCTCGATATCCGTGCGCATGACGTCCATGACCAGCGTTGCCGGGTCGGATACCAGCAACTCGCGCAGCGGAAGAATGCCGAGAAACATGTCCTGGCGGTTCACGACGTGGATGTTGTCGGTCATTTCGGGAATGGTGTCGTGACGGCGCAGATAGCGCAGCACGAGTTCCACCGAATGGCCCTTGCGCACGGTAATCGTGTCGATGTTCATCAGGCCGCCGGCGGTGTCCTCATCATGAGACAGCACCGACTCGACGCGCTGGCGATCCTGTTCGTCCATCGCCTGCAGCACTTCGGAGGCGACTTGCCGGGGCAGTTGCTGGAGAATGTCGGCCAGGTCGTCGGGCTCGAGTCCGGCAGCGAGTTCGGCCACTTCGGCGGCGTTGTAATCTCGCAGGAACTCGGCTTGCAGGTCTTCGTTCAGATACTGGATGACCTCGCCTTCGGCGTCCCGGTCAAGCAATTCCCAGAGCACCGCACGGGCCTTGGGCGGCGAGGATTCGAGCAGGTGCGCGATGCCCGCGGCGGGCAGTGTCTTGACCATCTGCCGCACCTGGTACAGTGAGCCGCTTTCCAGCGCCTGATTCAATAACAGGACGTGGTCGCTCTTGTACTCGGTATCGGACATTCGCGTTACTCGTTTATCGTTCGTCCGCCTCAGGGGTCTTCACCGAAACCGTCTTCGATCAGGCGGACTATCGATGGCAGCGCCTCGTTCTCATCAGGCCCGTCCACTTCGATCTGCAATGTGGCGCCTTTCACCGCGGCAAGCATCATCAGCGCGAGGATGCTCTTGCCGTCGACCATTTTCTCATGGCCAATGCGTATTTCGCTGGAAAAGCGTGACGTAAGCTCAACCAATCTGGACGCGGCTCTGGCGTGCAGTCCGGCCTTGTTGACGATGAGGATTTCCGCGCTGCGCATGATCAGGCCCGAATCTCCCGATGACGGACCTGGACATTGGCGATCCTGTGTTCGAAATGGCGCGCGAGTTTCTCGCAGAAATATACCGAGCGATGGCGGCCGCCGGTGCAGCCGACCGCCACCGTGATATAGCTGCGGCTGTTCTCCTCGAATCGCGGCAGCCAGGTTTCGAGGAATCCGCAAATGTCCGCAAACATCTCCTGCACGATTTCGAATGATTCCAGAAATGTACTCACCGGGTCGTCGAGTCCATCAAGCGCCCGCAGCCGCGATTCCCAATAGGGATTTGGCAGGCAGCGCACGTCGTAGACGATGTCGGCGTCGGCCGGAACACCGTTCTTGAAGCCGAAGGATTGAAACAGCAAGGCGAGGCCGGTTTCCGATTTCTCGATGATGCGCTGACTGATTGCGTCCTGCAGTTGCTGCAGCGACATACTGCTTGTGTCGATGCTCAGGCTGGCCAGCAGGGCGATTGGTTCGAGCAGTTCCGATTCCTCGTCGATCGCTTCGCGCAAGCCGACCTGGTCGGTCGAAAGCGGATGCTTGCGCCGGCTTTCGCTGAAGCGTTTCAGCAGGGTTTCGCTGTTGGCGTCGAGAAATACGATTTCGACCGGGATTCCCCGTTGTTTGAGCTGTTCGACGATGCCGGGTACGAGCGACAGGTCCACC
This sequence comes from Pseudomonadales bacterium, assembly GCA_963666325.1. GTDB lineage: Bacteria > Pseudomonadota > Gammaproteobacteria > Pseudomonadales > Pseudohongiellaceae > UBA9145. The sequence continues at coordinate 1,366,141 of OY762706.1, read as the reverse complement.
GACAGATTTCTCGCATCGATGCTGACGGCAACGTTGACGATGCCGTCGGACTCGGAAGAAATGCGTTCGGCCAGGGCCGGCAGCAGGCTTGCGGCGAGATTGTCGACGCAATGGTAGCCGCGATCCTCGAGATAACGCAGCACAGTGCTTTTCCCGGAACCCGAACGGCCGCTGATTATAGTTAGTTTCATGTCCAGGGCCGAGGCAAAAGACTTGATTCGGATGTTACGCCTGATACGTGACGGTGACAGTATATAGATCATCCACATTGCTTGTATTGCGCAATGTGGAACAGAAATCCTCGTCGTTGAACAGGGTCGCGATGGACGCTAGCGTACGCACGTGATCGTCGTCCCTGGCATTGGGCACGACGAGAAAGAAAAGCAGGTCAACGGGACGGTCGTCCATGGCGTCGAAATCGATCGGCTCGCACAAGGTGGCAAGTACGCCGATCACACTGGAACAGCCTTCCACGCGGCAATGAGGTATGGCGATGCCCTGTCCGAGGCCGGTGCTGCCAAGTTGCTCCCGGGCCATGAGGGCGTGAAAAACGGCGTCGGCGTCGACGCCGGGTACTTCTTCAGCGATCAGTTCGCTGATGTTGTAGAACAGCCTCTTCTTGCTGTGGCCTTCGACGGCGCAAAGGCAACGCGAGGGTGTCAATACATCTTCCATCTGCATATTGGGAATCCTTGTCGATTGCTTCCTGATCAGACTATCCCGGTGGGGGCGCCGCCAGCCGTTTGCGCTCGTTGGAAGGGGGTATGGAAAGCGATTCCCGGTACTTCGCGATAGTGCGGCGGGCGACCTTTATGCCGCGCTGTTGCAACAGCGCGGTGATTTTACTGTCCGATAAAGGCTTGCTGACGTTTTCCTCCGCGATCAGCTTCTTGATTATGGCTCGTATCGCCGTCGATGAACATTCTCCGCCACCCGTGGTAGAGACGTGTGACGAGAAGAAATATTTTAACTCAAACACGCCCCGCGGCGTATGCATGTACTTCTGCGTGGTCACCCGGGAAATCGTCGACTCGTGCATTTCCACGGCCTCGGCAATGTCGTGCAGCACCAGCGGCTTCATGGCCTCTTCGCCGTACTCGAGAAATTCCTGCTGATGTTCCACGATCTTTGTCGCGACCTTCATCAGCGTTTCGTTGCGGCTTTGCAGGCTTTTCAGAAACCAGCGCGCTTCCTGCAGATTGCTGCGCAGATAGCTCATGTCGTCGCCATTGCCGGATCGCGACGCCAGCGCGGCATAGTCCTGATTGATGCGAATGCGCGGCGCGCTGTCCGGGTTCAGATCGACCCGCCAGGCGCCGGGAACTGGATCACGTCTCACGATCACGTCAGGAACCACATAACCCGTTGCAGCCGGCGAGATATGCGCGCCCGGCCGGGGATTTAGCGATTCGATCAAGCGTATGGTTTCGCCGAGTTCCGCCTCGCGCAGCCGGGTGCGCCGCATCAACTGGGCGTAATCGTGGCTTGCGAGCAAGTCGATATGCTCCTTTACGATGGTCTTTGCGATGCCGGTCTGTCGTTCGAGATCCGGGTCGGAAATCTGTTCAAGTTGCAGCAGCAGGCATTCGGCAAGCGTGCGCGAACCGACGCCGATAGGATCGAACTGCTGAATGCGATGCAATACCGCGAGAGCTTCGTCGGGACCGATCTGCGCCTGGGGATCGAAACCGGCCAGAATCGAGTCCAGATCCACGCTGAGCATGCCGTTGCCGTCGATGCCGTCGATGATGGCCATGGCGATCGATCTGTCCCGGTCCGACATCGGCGTCAGGTTCAACTGCCAGAGCAGATGATCCTGCAAGCTGTCTTCTTCCGAACTTCCCGCTTCGAAATCGAAGGAATCGCCGCCCCAGGACGAGCCGGTATGAGTGGATGGATAATTTTCCTGCCAGCCTTCGGTGACCGTCACCTGCTTGCCGAATTCCTTCTCCGCCTCGTCCGCGGTTTCCTCGACTTCCAGCATGGGGTTGGATTCGAGCATCTGCACGACTTCCTGGTGCAGATCGAAGTTGGAAAGTTGCAATAATTTGATCGCCTGCTGAAGCTGCGGAGTCATCGCCAGATGCTGGCCGAGCTTGAGCTGTAGCGAGAGTTTCATGGGTGCGACAAAACTGAAAATCCGAGAGTTGCCACCCTTTTGGAGCAGCCGAATCAGTATAACTCATCCGCTTGGCACTGTCCTTGCAGTGTGCGGGTTCAGGGGCGACGCATGCGTCGCCCGCGGGTGAGTGGCGCTCCGCGCCCGTCATTCCGCGCGGAGCAAAGCGAAGTCGCGGAATCTCTTCCCCGTGCGACAGGCTCTGTGGCATCGAACGGTTCCGTGGGCGGAAGCGCCTTTTCGCTAAATCCCGCCTCGACATCCATGTCGAAGCGGGAATCGAATCGGCGTCGCTTTACACGTCCCTGTATCGCGCCGCCTCTACGACGCGAAAAGGCGCTTCCGCCCACGGACCCTTGCAGTGTGCGGTGGCCATTGATCCGGGCTTCGAAACAAAACCGGAGAAAGATTTTGACCGTAGCATGGCTCAACATAGAAGGTGATAGAATGCGGCCCACAACATTGGCTAGGGTGCCTTTACGATGGATAAAGTGCTGATCTACTGGGACAACTCGAACATCTTCCACGAGGCCCAGCGCCTGGCCGAAGAACAGGAAGAAGGGCCCGATGCCAGATTCAGGGTCCGCATTCATTTCGAGAATTTGCTCAGGCTGGCCCACGCCGACCGGCCCATGCAAAAAGCGGTTGCCGCAGGATCCCTGCCTCCCGAAATGCGCCAGTTGTGGAACCGCATGGAGAGTCATGGCGTCGAAGTCAAACTATTTGACCGTGGCGCCGCTGATCGAGGTGAACAGGAGGTGCCGGATCGCGTGCTGCAACTGCGAATGCTCGAAGACGCGATTGATTTTAACGGCGACCCGGGAATAGTAGTGTTGCTTACCGGCGATGGTGCTGGCTACCGCGAGGGCGAGGGGTTTCACAGCACACTTGAACGCATGCATAAGCGGGGCTGGCGGATCGAGATTCTTTCTTGGGCGCATGCAGTCAAATCACAGATGCGCCGATGGGCCGAGGCAAATGGCATTTTCGTTGCTCTGGACGATTTCTATTCGTCGATCACGTTCTTGGAGCCGTCCCGCGACGGCTTCGAACTGGCGCAAAGTCGCAAAGCTACCGACTTAAATCTCGAAATCAGGAAGACTTTGTGAATTTTAGCGCAAGCGGTGTTAAACAGGTACGCTATTGGTCGGAGCTTTGCCGAACAAGGAGAGCAGGATGTGTAGACTCGGCTACTGCAGCTGCGTATGCCCGTTGACGCGCTCAACTTCAATGGCGATTCAGGGATGATCTTCAGGTGGGTGGATGACTCAGAAAGAAAAGGCGCGCAAATGAGCTGGAAAAAATTGGATATTCAATTGCATGAGTATAAGACTGAGCTCAGGAAGTATGTGAAATTGAATGAGGTAACTGCAGAGAAATTGGCTACATCTATTGCATCTGAAATCAGATTTCTTCCCCAAGAGCAGAAAGAAAAAATACGTCTTTCAAGCCCTGTGAAGCTTGAAAAAAGATTGGATGAATTAAAAGCATTTCAAGGATTCATGGATATAACGGACAAATCGGAAATTGGAAAATTTCCTGAGGTAGTCCGTAGTCAGGTGATATATCAGAATTACATCTGCTTTATATACTTACCGGAGGCGTTTTTTCAAATCTTAAGAAAAGAGATGCCAAGTAATTCTGCAACGAAAAAGTGCTCTAAATATCTAACAGATAATCCTGTTCGATCATTTAGAAATGCTCTGGCTCATGCGAACTGGTCTTATTCGCAGGACTTTACGGGAATTGATTTTTGGGCGCGTAAAGGCGAGAAAACAGAAGAGTCAATGCAGAAATTCTACACTAACAATCGGAAATTGAATTTTTGGCAAAGTCTGTCTAGGTGTGTGAGCTACGCCGTTATTTCGAATCTTTAATTCCGACTATCATTTTAAATGAATGGTCGAAAAATGGTGTAGAGTACCGCATTGTTAAGTTTAATGAATCAGATATCGAAATTCTCTCCGAGATAGACTTCGCGGACGGTCTCGTTGGCGAGGATTTCGGCCGGTTCGCCGTCGGCGATGATGCGGCCTTCGCTGACGATGCAGGCCTTCTCGCAGATGTCGAGGGTTTCCCGCACGTTGTGATCGGTTAGCAGAATGCCTATGCCCCTGGCCTTGAGATGGGCGATGAGATGCTTGATGTCGCTGACCGAGATCGGGTCTATGCCGGCGAACGGTTCGTCCAGCAACAGATAGCCGGGGTCGGTGGCCAGGGTGCGGGCGATTTCGGTACGCCGCCGCTCGCCGCCGGAAAGGCTCATGCCCTTGCTTTCGCGCACGTGACGGATATTGAACTCTTCGAGCAGGGCCTCGAGCCGGTCAAGGCGCGCCTGCCGGTCGAGGTCCTTGCGCGTCTCGAGTATGGCGAGAATGTTGTCCTCGACGCTCAAGGTGCGAAAGATCGAGGCTTCCTGGGGCAGGTACGCCAGGCCATGGGCGGCGCGGCGATGGATCGGCAGCGAAGTGACGTTTCGGCCGTCGATGCGGACCTCGCCTGCTTCGGGCCGAATCAGACCGACCATCATGTAGAAACAGGTGGTCTTGCCGGCGCCGTTGGGCCCGAGCAGGCCGACGACTTCGCCGCGGCCGATGCGCAACGAGACGTTGTTCACCACCTGGCGTCCCCGGTAGCTCTTGACCAGGCCGGCTGCTTCCAACATTGGTTCAGTCGTTCCGCGGGGTGAAAGCCCCCGCACAATTGCCGCTTGCGCGAATGAGTTCCAGTTCGGTCACGTACAGTATTGTTTCGCAACTGGTGTTCATGTCGCGCGAGACGATATCGGCGTTACCCACAAGCTCGATGACGGTATTGCCGTCTTCATCGGCATAGAACAGGATGGTGTCGCCGCTGCCGTTGACCAGGCCGCCGTCGTCGAGCGCCTGCCGGTAGCGCGCGGGCGCGCCCTGGACCGTCACCCGGCTCAGTTCGTTGGTCTCGGTACTATATTCGAGCAGCGCCTCGTCGCCGAAAATTTCCAGGCTGCCCTGGGTAATGGTCACATTTTCGGTCATATGCAAGTTGCGCACGCCATCCAGGGTAGACATCGAAGAGGAACCGTCGGCGCTCCATTCGATCGTCTGCTCGCTGTCGTTTTCCAGCGCGTGTACGGCGACGGTCCAGCATACCAGGGCGACGAAAGCGAGAAGGTCGGCGCGGTCAGGGCTGGACATGACTGCCTCTTACGCCGCCGAGCATGAGCAGGGAGTCTTCCGGCAGATCGAGCACGAGCCCGGCGGCGTCCTGGCGCAGACCGCCGGCGATCATTTGCACAGGCTCATCGGTTGACAGGATTTCGCCGTCCAGGTCGACGTCGAGCGAGGTCGTGGTCAGCGTCAGTGCGTCGCCATCGCCGCCTTGCTGATTCAGGACGACATTGCCGCTCAATTGCAGCCTGTCGCCGCCTGGCGCAATGACGCCCTGCTCGGCCTCGACATGCCAGTCGGCGCCGCCGTTTTCATGCCTTTCGTTTGCATACAACCGCAAGGTGGGCCGGGACCACTCGATGCTGTCGTCATTGAAACGGGTCTGGTTGACCGCCTGCAACGCGTATGCGACGGCGCCGCCCGCATCATGGAATTTCAGGTCAACGCCTTCGGCGAATGCGTTCCAGGACAATTCCGCAACCGGTGGCGCCGGCGCATCCTGCATGGTTTCCAGTCCGCCCATCGCCGCCAGCGCCACTACGATGGCCACCGCCAGGGGAATCATCGTTCGTTTCAGTACAGCCACGGTCCCGGTAGTCCACGTAAAATCTGCGAAAAGCTTATCATGGATCAATGTCGCTCAGGGCGGCAGGAATTGATCGTACGCCTGCTGGCAGCGCAGCAGGAAATCGGTGATTTCCCGCACCGCGCCCCGGCCTCCCGGGGCCGAGGTAACGATATGCACCCGGCTGCGCACGTCTTCGTGTCCGCCGGGAACCGAACAGGCGAGCCCGGCGGCCTGCAGCACCGGCAGATCCATCAAATCGTCGCCGACAAAGCCGAACTGCCCGGCTTCGATACCGGCAAGCGCGAGGAAATCCTCGAATGCCTCGAGTTTGTCCTCGACGCCCTGGTACAAATGGGTAATGCCGAGGTCGTCACATCGCCGCTCAAGAATCGGCGAGACGCGGCTGGTAATGATCGCAACATGCAATCCGGCCTGCATGAGCATTTTCAGGCCATGGCCGTCGAGCGCGTGAAATGCCTTCACCTCCTCGCCGCCGCTGGTGAAATACAAGCGTCCGTCACTGAGCACGCCATCGACGTCGAGACCGAGCGCACGGACTGCCGCCGCCCGCTTGCGCGCCTCCGATTCTGTGCAATTGAAATTCATGGGCGCCGTTACACCACGTTGGCCTGGAGCAGATCGTGCATCTTTACGATGCCGCTCGGTTCGCCGTCAGCGCCGGTCACGATCAGCACATAGACTTTCGCTTCCTGCATGATGCGCGCCGCTTCCGCAGCCAGGGCGTTTTCGTCGATCCGGACGAAGTCCTCCGACATGACTTCATCGACCCGGGTTTCGACTATGTCGCGGCCGGAGTCGATGGCGCGGCGCAGGTCGCCGTCGGTGAAAACACCGGACATACGCGCATTGGCGTTCGTGATCGTCGTCAGCCCGAAGCCCCCGACGCTGATTTCGCGCAAGGCTTCGGTCAGGGAGGCGCCGGCGCGCACCCGCGGGATTTCCTCTTCCGGGTGCATGACATCCCTGACCTTGACGAGCAGGCGCCGCCTTGAGTCGAGATCCCCGCCGGGATGCAGGTGTCCGAAATCTTCAATGCTGAAACCCCGCGCTTCGAGCAGGGACATGGCCAACGCATCGCCAAGTACAAGCGCCGCGGTGGTGCTCGAGGTCGGCGCCAGGCCCAGGGGGCAGGCTTCCTCACGCACGCTGGCGTCCAGATTCACGGTGGCGGAACGGGCCAGTTCCGAGTCGGCCTTGCCGGTCATGGCGATAAGCGGAATCCCGCGCCGGCCCAGCATTGGAAGCAAGGCGATGATTTCCGCCGTGGCGCCGGAATTGGAGATCGCCAGCACCACGTCGGCGCTTGTGATCATGCCGATATCGCCATGGGCGGCCTCGGCCGGATGTACGTATATCGCCGGTGTGCCGGTGCTGGAAAATGTGGCGGCGATCTTGTTGCCGATATGGCCCGACTTGCCCATGCCGGTCACCGCTACCCGGCCGCCGCAGGAGAGAATGATGCGGCAGGCCGCCTCGAACTCGGCGCCGATTCGCTCAGGCAAGTCCGCTAGCGCCGAACGTTCGATCTCGATCGTGCGCAAGGCGCTGTCGATAAAGGGAAAATTCTTGTTCATGACCGGGTCGGGCTGACTTGTGCTCAGGTATGTTGCAACATTAACGTAAACCAGCCGCAGTAGATTAACAACAAGGTCAATCCGCCGAGTCGACCGATCCCTTTCCCCCGCCTGATGCTGATATGGCAGAACAGCGAAAGCACCGAACAGATGAGCAGCACCGCCATGAAGTCGAGATACAGAAATCTCGGTTCAAGCGGGCCAGGCGCCAGCAGGCCCGGAAAAGGCAGCACCACGAGCAGGTTCATGATATTGGAGCCCAGGATGTTGCCGATGGCCAGTTCGTCCTCGTCCTTGAGCGCACAGGTCACCGACAGCGCCAGTTCGGGAAGACTGGTTCCCAGCGCGACGACGGTCAGCCCGATTACTCCGGTGCTTACGCCGAGCGTCATGGCTATCGAACTCGCAGCCAGCACCAGCGCCTGGGAACTGACGACCAGCAGCCCAAGGCCCAACACCAGGTAAAACGATGCCTTGAGGTTGCTGACCGGCTCGATCTGCAATTCGTCGAGTACCTGCGAAGGTTCGCTCTTGGCTTTGGGCAGCATCAGCTTCCGTATGAAGAATACGGCGATGATCAGGAGCACGATGGAATCGAACCAGCCCAGATACAGATCCATGAACAGCAGGCCGGTAACCACGGTGACCAGCAGCATCGCGGCGATTTCCTTTCGCATCAGCGTGGGTGGCGGCGTCAGCGGGCTTACCATCGCCCCGACGCCAAGGGCGATGCCGACGTTGAACAGGTTCGAACCGAGCGCATTGCCGACGGCGAGATCGCCTTCGTCGTTGAGAGACGCGATTGCCGAGGAAAAGAATTCCGGTGCGGAGGTGCCGAAAGCGACGATGGTCAGGCCGATGAGAAGAGGAGACACCCCCAGATTGCGGGCCAGCGCCGAAGCGCCGAAAACAAAAAGGTTGGCGCCCCAGGCGAGCCCGACAAAGCCGAGGGCGATGAAGAGAATGTCAAGAAACATGAACCGCGGAATCCGCCGGGTCGAAAACAAGCGCCCAATTAGAAAGTTGTTTCAAACGCTTTGCAAGTCGGAATTTATTGACATGGGTAATTCATGTACACTGGCGCCCATGCAAAAACTGACCAAAACCCTATGTGCGCTGATACTGTTCGCCGCGGGCTTCACTCCCGGTCTGGCGCAGCAGATGACAGCGCTGGAAACCGCGCAACTGGCGGTGGAAACGCTCTTGCAACAGGTAAGGGACACGCAGCATCTCTTCGTTACCGACAGCGAGGCCTACTACGGCGGCGTGGAAGACGTGCTGGATCGCTTCGTCGATTTCAACGTGGTGGCGGAAGTGGTCATGAACCGCTTCGCCGACTCCGCGAGCGACGAACAGAAACAGCGCTTTGGCCTGATCCTGCACAGGAATCTCACGCGCTTCTACGGCGCGGCACTGCTCACCTACGCCGAACAGGAAGTGGTTTTCCTGCCCTCGGAGAATCCCGAACGCGATTCGCCGGAGAGTACCGTCGTCACCATGGAATTGACCGGCGGAGGCGCCCAGACCGTACTGTTTCAGTACCAGATGTTCCTGAACGACGGCAATGAATGGAAGTTGCGGAATCTCAGTCTGGCCGGCATCAATCTCGGACGTCAGTATTTCACCCAGTTCAGCGCCCTGATGACCCAGCACGGCAACGATATGGACGCGGTGCTGGACAACTGGCAATAGCGGGGACCTGGTCTTGGACTGCGATGAAATCACCCGTCTGCTGCGGGCGGACCTGCCCGATTGTGAAATCGAGGTAAGCGGCGGCGACGGCAAGTTCACGATCGCGGCCAGCGGTCCGGTCTTCGGCGGCCTGAACGCGGTAAAGCGTCAACAGAAAATCTACGCGATTCTCAACAGCCACATTATCAGCGGTGCGATACACGCGGTATCCATGAATCTCAAGGCGCCGGAAGACACCTGAAGCGCTCCGGCAAGTCGAACGCGGCACAAGGATGTGCCGCCGGATTTAATGGCGCAAGCCATTGAATCCGTGAGCAAAACAAAACCACGCTTTTGTTTTGCGGCAGAGAAAAATTCCATGGATGGAATTTTTCGGAGAAAACAAGTGGACAGACTACACATAACAGGGGGCGTCAACCTCGAAGGCGAGATACGCATTGCCGGGGCAAAGAACTCGGCGCTGCCGGTGCTTGCCGCGAGCCTGTTGACCCACGACACGGTGAAGGTCTGCAATATGCCCCACCTTTTCGACATCACCACGATGCTCGAACTGCTCGGTTGCATGGGCGTGCAGCGCGTCGTGGACGAGAAGATGAACGTGCAGGTGGACAGCAGCACGATCGAAAACCTCAATGCGCCTTACGAACTCGTCCGCACAATGCGCGCTTCCATACTCGTGCTGGGGCCGCTGCTTGCGCGTTACGGCCGCGCCGAGGTGGCGCTGCCGGGAGGCTGCGCCATCGGCAGCCGGCCGGTGAATCAGCACATTACCGCCTTGCAGGCAATGGGCGCGACGATAGAAGTCGAGAACGGCTACATCCGCGCCAGCGCCGACGGCAAGCTGAAGGGCACTCATATCTTCATGGATATCGTTACCGTGACCGGCACCGAAAACGTGATGATGGCAGCCACTCTGGCCGAGGGCCGCACGACCATCGAGAACGCGGCGCGCGAACCCGAGGTCGTCGACCTTGCCACCTGCCTCAACCTGATGGGAGCGGATATCAAGGGCCAGGGCACCGACACCATCGTCGTCAACGGCGTCGATGAGTTGCGCGGATGCAGTTTCTCCGTCATGCCGGACCGGATAGAGACCGGGACCTACCTGATCGCCGCGGCCGCGACCAGAGGTCATATCAAGGTCAAGGACACCAGGCCCCACGCGCTCGACTCGGTACTGAGCAAACTCGAACAGGCCGGCGCTTCCCTCGATGTGGGAGAGGACTGGATAGAACTCGACATGCGCGGCCGGCGGCCGCGGGCGGTTTCCCTGCGCACGGCGCCGTATCCCGCCTTTCCGACCGACATGCAGGCACAGTTCACGGCCATGAACGCAGTGGCCACGGGTACCGGTTCGATCACCGAAACAGTATTCGAGAACCGCTTCATGCACGTGCACGAGATGAACCGGATGGGCGCGAACATACGCGTGGAAGGCAATACCGTGATCGTCGAAGGCGTGGAACGTCTGAACGGCGCGCCGGTAATGGCGACCGACCTGCGCGCCTCGGCCAGCCTGATCATTGCCGGGCTGGTATCCAAGAACGATACCACCGTCGACCGCATCTACCACATTGACCGCGGTTACGAGTGCATCGAGGAAAAACTGCAATCGCTCGGCGCGGAAATCAGCCGCGTTCCCGTGCGCTAGAGGCCAGGCCCATGAACTCCGCATCCGAATCGGTGATTATCGCCCTGACCAGGGGAAGGATTCTCGAGGAAACGCTGCCTCTGCTGCGCGAGGCGGGAATCGAACCGCTGGAAGACATGAAGCGGAGCCGCAAACTGGTGTTCGCCACCAGCCGGGAGCAGGTGAGTTTGCTCGTGATGCGCGGCTCGGATGTGCCTGTCTACGTCGAGAACGGCGCCGCGGACATGGGTGTCGCCGGCAAGGACATGCTGCTTGAATATGGCGGCGAAGGCTTGTACGAACCGCTCGATCTCGGCATTGCGCGTTGTCGGCTGATGACCGCGGCGCCGCGGCATGCGCCCGAAACCGAAGCCCGGTTGCGAGTGGCCACCAAGTTCACCAATATCGCCAAGCGCTGGTTTGCCGAACAGGGCCGGCAGGTGGAACTGATCAAACTCAACGGTGCGCTCGAAGTCGCGCCGGCAATGGGGCTGGCGGACGCAATCGTCGATATCGTCGATACCGGCAATACCTTGCGCGCCAATGGACTCGAGCCCAGGGAAACTATCGCCGAGATCAGTTCCCGCGTAATCGTCAACAAGGCCTCCATGAAGATCAAGAGCCGGTTGATCCGCGCTATACTCGAGCAACTTGCCGCTGCCGTGAACCGGCGCGCCGACTGACGAATTTCCATGACCAATCCCGCGCTCGACATCAGTTTTCTGACGGCGTCGGAACCCGGTTTCGGCGAACGGCTGACGGCTGCGCTCGACCGGCGGATGCTGGTGGACGACGAAGTCACGACCCGGGTGCGCGCCATTCTCGAGGACGTTCGCACGCGGGGAGACGCGGCGGTACTTGAATATACGCGCCGCTTCGATGGACTTGACGCGCCGGACATCACGAGTCTTGCGGTGGAGCGCGACCGGATGGAACAGTCGCTGGCACGGCTGCCGGCGGCGAGCGCCAAGGCCCTGCGCCACGCTGCAGAGCGCATTCGCCGCTACCACGAAGCACAGAAACAGGATTCCTGGCAATTCGCCGAAGAGGACGGCTCGGTTTACGGGCAGAAGGTCAGCGCCCTGGAACGGGCGGGCATCTACGTTCCCGGCGGCAAGGCGAGCTATCCGTCTTCAGTACTGATGCTTGCGATTCCGGCCCGCGTGGCCGGCGTACGCGAGATCGTCGCCACGGTTCCGCTTGCCTCGGGCGCCGGCGCCGACATGGTGTTCGCCGCAGCCGCGCTGGCCGGAGTGGATCGCCTGTTTACCGTCGGCGGCGCCCAGGCGATCGGCGCCCTGGCCTATGGCACGGAAACGGTGCCGAAAGTCGACAAGATCGCCGGCCCCGGCAATATTTATGTCACGGTCGCCAAAAAGCTCGTTTTCGGTGAAGTGGGAATCGACATGATCGCCGGACCGACCGAGTTGACCGTGATCTGCGACGGCGGCACCGACCCGGACTGGATCGCAATGGATCTGTTTTCCCAGGCCGAACACGACGAACAGGCGCAATCGATCCTGATCGCCACGAACGCCGAATACCTCGAATCCGTGGCGGAAGCCATGCGGCGGCGTCTGCCGGAGATGGAACGGCGCGACATTATTGCTTCCAGCATCAACGATCGCGCGCTTTTCATTCTCGCCGACGATCTGGCGCAGGCGGCGGATGTCAGCAATCGGATCGCTCCGGAACATCTCGAATTATCGGTTGAGGACCCCGGGGCCCTGCTTGAACATATCGAACATGCCGGCGCGATATTCATGGGCCGATACAGCGCCGAAGTACTGGGTGATTATTGCGCGGGCCCAAGCCATGTACTGCCGACTTCGGGCACTGCCCGCTTTTCTTCCGCGCTCGGCGTACCCGATTTCCAGAAACGCAGTTCGATCATCCACTGCTCCGCCAGGGGCGCCGCCACGCTCGCGGTTACCGCCGCCGAACTCGGCCGCAACGAAAACCTGCACGCTCACGCCAGGTCCGCGGAATACCGCCTGCCTGACTGATCAGGCTTGACGGACAACTATCAGGGATCGAACAGGATTGCCTGGCCGAAGCCGAGGGCGGCCTCGAATTCGAGCGTGCGTCCTTCGCGATAGACCTGTACCCGCACGATATCGCCGGGTTTCTTCTCGCGAACTTCCATGACGATGCTTTCGTCGTCGACCACGGTAGTGTCATTGATCGCGGTTATCACGTCGCCTGGAAGGATTCCGGCGCGCGCCGCCGCGCCGCCTTCGTCGACGCTTTCCACGAGCATGCCGCGGATATTGTCGACGCCGAAGAAAAGTTCGCTCGATTGCGCAGTCAGCGCTTCGCCGGTCAATACGCCGAGATAGCCGGAGTTACCGGCGATGGCCTCGTCCACGAGTTCCTGGGCCACGCCGACCGCCAATCCGGCCGGCGTGGCAAAGCCGATGCCTTCGAAATTGCCCGATTCGGACAGGATCGAGGAATTGATGCCCACCAGGGCGCCATTGGCGTCGATCAATGCGCCTCCGGAACTGCCTGGATTGATGGCGGCGTCGGTCTGGATCATGCTGACCGAAAAATCAAGATCGTGGTTGAGAGAACTGACGATGCCCTGGGACACCGACTGGCCGATGTTGTGCGGATAACCAATGGAGAAAACCACGTCGCCGATTGCAAGTTTGCCTGCGTTGCCCACCGCGATCGGCGTCAGATCGTCCATGTTCACGTGCAGCACCGCCAGGTCATTGGTTTCGTCCCAGGCAATCACGGTAGCGGGAGTGTGGCGGCCGTCGCTCAGGGTGACGGTAGCGTCGAATGCGTCGAACAGCGTGTCGACGACATGCAGATTGGTCAGAATGAAGCCGCGCGAGTCGATGATGACGCCGGCGCCCAGACTTTCCTGCTCGCCGAGATAAAGATCGACGCGGTCGTCGCCGCTGCGTTCGATGGCTTCGACATTGACCCGGGTGGCGCTGATGCTTACCACCGATACGGAGGCTCGCGCGATAGCGTCAAAGAAATCCGGCTGCGAAGCCTCGCCGTCCCGGATCAGTTCGCCAAGCGTGTCGCGGATTTCCCGGATTTCCAGGAATTGCAGGGTGACTATCGCGATCAGTACGCCGCACATTGCCGGCCAGCCGGCAAAGTTCGCTAGACGCAGAAAACGGCTCATTGGTATCACCCTCGGGGCATGCTATCACGGCCGCCCGCGGTCTCACCTGTATTTGAACCTGCACAGGCGTACGACAAAGAGTCCTAGATTACCTGATCGGCTTCCATGAGCGCCATGACCTGATCGACGCATTTCTCGACCGACAACGCGCTGGTATCGAGTTCGAGTTGAACTTCGGCCGGCGCCCGATACGGGAATGTAAGACCGGGCACATGGGCCGATTCGTCTTCTCGATCCGCGGCGTATAGCCCGCTGGGGTCGCGTTGCATGCAGGCATCCAGCGGCGGGTTCAGATATACCAGGTAGCAGTTCCGCCGTCCGATCACGCTGAGGGCGTGTTCGCGCGAATCCTCGTTCGGCGCCACGAAAGCGGCGCAACAGATCAGGCCCGAATCATTCAGGAAGCGGGCGACATGGGCGCTGCGGCGGAGGTTTTCCGCCCGGCCTTCGGCGTCGTGGGGCAGATCCCGGCTAATGCCCAGGCGCATGGTCTTGCCGTCGAGTACCGTACTGAAGCGGCCGAGATCGAACAGCCGGCGCTCGAGTGCGTGGGCGAGAGTCGATTTGCCCGACCCCGAAATGCCGATGAACATGATCGTGACGGGACGCTGACCGTATCGCGCCGCGCGTTCCTCGCTACTGACGTGGCCCCCGGAATGGACCACGCGCGGGCTGCGGGCCTGCTCGCAATGGATCATGCCGGCCCCCACGGTTACATTGCTCAGCCGGTCGATCAAGATGAAGCCGCCCGTGGCGCGGTTTTCACGATAGCTGTCGAAATGGACGGTCTCTTCCAGGACGATATCGAGTCTGCCGATTTCATTGAGTTCCAGTCTGGCCGCCGGACGTTCGGCGAGATTGGCGATGTCGATGACATGGCGCACGGATTTGACCGTGCCGGTCACGGTGCGCGCACCGAGCTTGAATTTGTATTGCACGCCGGGCAGCAACGCCTGTTCGGCCATCCAGACCACGGTGGCGTCGATCCGGTTGCCGCCCACCGGCTGATTGTCCGGATGTGCGAGCAGGTCACCTCGGCCGACGTCGATTTCGTCTTCAAGAGTCAGCGTAACCGCCATGTTCGCGAAGGCGAGCTCGAGTTCCTCATCGAAGGTGACGATGGACTTGATCCTGCTCTTGCGGCCGGACGGCAGCACGATGACATCGTCGCCCTTGCGTACGACCCCCGAGGCGACAGTGCCGCAATAGCCACGGAAATTCGCGTTCGGACGGTTGACGTATTGCACGGGGAAACGGAAGTCCGTGAAATTGCGGTTGGCGGACAATTCAACGGTTTCCAGCATCGTCATCAAGGGCTGGTCTTCGTACCAGGGCATGTTCGGGCTGGTGTGAACGACGTTATCGCCAAGCTTTGCCGACAAGGGAATGAAACACGGCTCGACGCCTTCGAGCTTGGCGCTGAATTCGAGATACTCGTCGCGGATGCGATTGAAGACTTCCTCGGAGTACTCGACGAGATCCATCTTGTTCACGGCGACGATGATGCGCTGAATGCCGAGCAGGGAAACGATGAAGCTGTGCCGCCGGGTCTGGGTCAGCACGCCGTGGCGGGCGTCGATCAGGATGATGGCCAGTTCGCAGTTCGAGGCGCCCGTGGCCATGTTGCGCGTGTATTGTTCGTGGCCGGGAGTGTCGGCAATGATGAACTTGCGCCTGGCGGTGGAAAAATACCGATAGGCGACGTCGATGGTGATGCCTTGCTCGCGTTCGGCCTGCAGCCCGTCGACAAGCAGCGACAGGTCGAGTTTGCCGTCGAGGTTGCCTGATCTGAGGCTGTCGGCCTCGATCGCGGCGAGTTGATCTTCGTAGATCAGTTTGGAATCGTGCAACAGGCGGCCGATCAGGGTGCTCTTGCCGTCGTCGACGCTGCCGCAGGTGAGAAAGCGCAACAATTCCTTGCGCTCGTGCTGCGCCAGGTAGGCCTTGATATCGGCCATGCCATGTTCCGGCTGCTGATTCACCTAGAAATATCCCTGGCGCTTTTTCTGTTCCATCGAAGCTGCCTGGTCCGAGTCGATCAGCCGGCCCTGGCGCTCGGAACTCGTGGTCAGCAGCATCTCCCGAATAATGTCGGGCAAGGTCTCGGCGTCAGACTCCACCGCCCCGGTCAGCGGATAACAGCCCAGGGTGCGGAAGCGCACCTTCTTGATCGTCACCGGCTGATTCTTTTGCAAGGGCATGCGGTCGTCGTCGACGAGAATGTCAACGCCGTCGACACTGACTACCGGCCGTCGCCTGGCGAAATACAGGGGTACGATGTCGATGTCGTTCAGATAGATGTACTGCCAGACATCGAGTTCGGTCCAGTTCGAAAGCGGGAATACCCGGATGCTTTCGCCCTTGTTGATATGCGTGTTGTACAGGCTCCATAGCTCGGGCCGCTGGTTGCGCGGGTCCCAGACGTGATTGCTGTCGCGGAAGGAAAATACGCGTTCCTTGGCGCGCGACTTTTCCTCGTCCCGGCGCGCGCCGCCGAAGGCAGCGTCGAAGCGGTGCTTGTTCAGGGCCTGCTTCAGCGCCTGGGTCTTCATGATGTCGGTATGTTTTTCGCTGCCGTGGTCAAAGGGATTTATGTCGGCTTTAATCCCTTCCTCGTTGATATGCACGATCAGATCGAGCCCGAGTTTTTTCGCCTGGGCGTCACGGAAGGCAATCATCTCGCGGAATTTCCAGGTTGTGTCGACATGCAACAACGGGAAAGGCAACCGGCCGGGGTAGAAAGCCTTGCGCGCCAGATGCAGCATTACCGAGGAGTCCTTGCCGATGGAATACAGCATCACGGGGTTTTCGAAGGCGGCGGCGACTTCGCGGATAATATGGATACTCTCCGCTTCGAGCTGGTTAAGATGGGTTAGATTGTAGGCGGTCATCAGCGGCGCGGGCGGTCCCGGCGTCAGTTTTCCCGACCGTTGTCGAGCCGCTCTTCTTCGGATTCGAGTTTCGGTTTCTCGAGGCCGAAATCCTCGGCGAGGGCGCCTTTGCGGGATGGATCCTGTTTCGTGGCGTAGTCCTTGGGCGGCAGCATGCCGGTTTCCCCTGCGTCCGAGAGGCTTCCTTCAAAAACCGAATCGGTATTGGCGGGCAGCAGGCGGCTGGCGACTTCGGCCGAGCAAAGAGACTGGGCGCCGGTGGCGAGATGCTGATACACGTTCTTGTAGCTTTCCGTCATCTGCTTGACGAGATCGGCGGTAGTGCTGAAATGCTCGGAAACGTTCTCCCGGTATTCCCGGTCGGTTTCGCGCAGGCGCCGTAACTGTTCTTCGAGTTCCCGAACGCGCGCGGGCCCGCCGCCGAGCCTGCTGGCGAAAGCGGCGCCGATTACAAGCCCGAGGGCCAGACATGCGATTCCGGTAAGCCAGATGGTCAAGAGAGAAACCTTTGCTGTGCGAGTCGGAAAGTGGAGTCGGGGCGAAGCGGCAAGTATACCTTATGTGGAGATTCCAGTCGTAGTTAGTGGAATTGGGGGTAGAATGCGGCGTCGTTCGGGGTGTGGGAAATGATGGACGTTTACAGTCGATACATGGATGCCGTGAGTGGCGGTGATGTCCTGCATGATGCGATGCAGGAGCGGGTAGCGTTACGGCTGCGGAGACTGGCTCGCGAGATTTCGCCACGCTGGTGTCGAAAGCCGTCGCGGCTGTTGCTTGGCCTCGGGCTGGCGCGGCGCGGGGCGCCGCCTGCGGGAATGTATCTTTGGGGCGGGGTAGGGCGCGGCAAGACTTTTCTGATGGATCTGTTCTTCGCGGGTCTGCCGGGCTCGTACAAGATGCGGGTGCATTTTCACGCATTCATGCAGCGTGTGCATCGACGGCTGGCGGCCTTGCAGGGAGTTCAGGACCCACTGGAGGAAGTGGCGGAGGAAATTGCCGCTGAGGCAGGAGTAATCTGCTTCGATGAGTTTTTTGTTTCGGATATCGGTGACGCGATGTTGCTCGGCGGCCTGCTCGACGCGCTGTTCCGGCGCAAGGTGATTCTGGTCGCCACTTCGAATATTCCGCCCGGAAAGTTGTACGAGAACGGCCTGCAGCGAGAACGTTTCCTGCCTGCTATTGCCCTGCTCGAGGAAAATTGCGCGGTCGTCGAACTTCGCTCACCGGTGGACTATCGTCTGCGCAGTCTCGAGCAGGCGACCCTGTATCACTCTTCGGTGACGGGCGATACCGGCGAATTGCTCAAACGGAATTTCAACGAACTCGCCACCGGCGGCGCGGGCATCGCAGCCGGCGGCTCCATCAATATCCAGGATCGCGAAATCGAGGTGGTATATCTGGATCAGGACGTCGTCTGGTTCGAATTCAGCGCGATTTGCGAAGGGCCGCGCAGTGCGGCGGACTATGTGCAGATCGCGAAAATGTTCCACGCCGTGATCATCAGCGACGTACCGCGGCTGAGCGATGCCGCGCTCGACGCAGCCCGGCGTTTCGTCAATCTGATCGACGCATTTTACGACTGCCGCGTGAAACTGATTCTCAGCGCCGAGGCGTCGATCCCTGAACTCTATGCCGGCGCCGGACTCGAAGCCGAGTTCGAGCGCACACGCTCACGCCTGATGGAGATGCAGTCGCGGGATTACCTGGGACTGGAACATCGAGCCTGAACTCCGGATTTATTCTTCGGCTTGAAGCACTTCTACCAGACGCCAGACATCGCTGTGAGGGTTGGCTCCGTACTCTGAGCCGTCATTTTTGCGTCTGGTGTCAAGATCTCGTGCCCGTTGTCTGGCGGCAGGAAACCCATCTTCGAGTCTGAAAATAGCTTCTTGGGCGATGTGTTTGCCTTCCGTTAGACCCAAATTCCGGCTTCGGCGCTGAATTTCATTCCGCTCGATATGAGCCGTACTATCTTCCAAGTGCCAAACCAGCCAAAGTTCGAAGCAAGGGTTGGAGAACGCCAATCGTACTCCGGCATCGCGAGCTTCTCTCATGGCTTGTTTGAGGTTTGGATGACTGTCACGGTCGAACACACACCAGATTTCGTCAAATCTGTCGTCCTTCGGGGCGCGCTTGTTTGCTCTCAACTCTTCTCTGGCTCTTTGTACGAGGGTTAAGGGCACACACCCCGAAGTTTGCCCGAATTCCAGACTAACATGCTCTCCGCAGAACGCCCGCAGATATATTTGTTCCGTGACCTCTCCTTCTGTAAGCACCCGAATTACCCTGTTCTGCTTCCTGAAAGGAAGACTCCGGCGTCGATGTCGTTGCGGCTGTCCTGCCATGTGCTTATTGATTCGCTTTAGAAGAGCTTTTTGGCCTTCTCAATCTTCTTTTGCGAGAAACTTGGCTGAAATTACTGGTATTCAGTCGAGGCACTCCGCCATAACGTCCGCGCAAGTATCGGCGGCCTATGGCTTCATCGCGTCTTCCTCGATACTCGGCAAGCGCTGTCAGACGGCTAGCGCCATCTTTGTGCTTTTCAGAAAACCAGATTTGGTCTCGTCCGAGCGCCATTGGTTCGGTATTATCAAGAATCGTTACGTCGTGTGAGTTGAAAATGATTTGTGCACAGTGGCTATTGATAGATGGATTTTGGAACAGTTCAATTAACTTGACTACGAGGTGAGGATGCAGGCTCGAATCCAATTCGTCCACGAGCATCAGGCTTCCGAGTTCCAAAACATGTAAAACTGGTCCAATTAATCCTAACCAGGCACGAGTTCCAATTGATTCATCATCTAACTCAAATTTAATTTCTTGAACATCGCCTGTATGAATCAGTTCCACGCCATACTCGTTATCTGACTGGTCATCTTGATCGGGCTCAACCACCTCAAAATTGGTAATCCCCAAGTCAGCGGCACGAAGCAGATTAAGAATATTCGTTCTTTTCCCGTCCTCCATGGCTAATTCCGCAGTATATTGTTGACCGGATTTCCGATGTGCCAAGTTATCGAAATGCCATCCGTTATTGAGCCACCACTTGAAGAGGTTTCCCAATTCTGGAACCTCTAAGGCTCCGATAATGGAAAGCAGCAGTACATTTCTTCTAAGCAGGGGCTGCAACAATTTTCCGAAATGTTTAAATTTGCCCCCAAAGAGAATGTTTTCTTCGTCCCGCTCAAAGACGAGAGCCCGGCGGCCATGAGGGTAGTGGTGGGCGTATTCCGTCAATACACGTTCGTCGTTTACCTCGAATCCGTATTTCCATAGAACTCCATCGACAATTGATTCCACGTCGAATCCTGAAGAATCCGACGGACACGTGTCGAATTTAAACGGTTGTCTATCAATGCCACTGTTGGGATTCCCCTTTCGGAAGGAATTCAAAACAAAATTTCGCATATCCAAAAATGCCTTCAAAACGGCCGATTTACCCGACGCATTAGCTCCAAAGATTCCGGCGCAAGGGAGGATCCGTTCTGGTTCTACGGCGCCTGTGCGCAATTCTCGCACGACCTCCCCATTAGCCAGTCGCGTTGCCTGCATGGAAAGGGTTACCGGGTCGCGATAGCAGCGCACGTTACGAGCCGTGAATGACACCAGTGCGCTTTGCTGAAGTGGCGCCTCGTCGTTCATGATTCTTCCTCAAACAATGCGCCTTAAGCGGGCGCTTTGATTCTGAAACACATTATTGGCGCGTTTTTGGGGAATTACAAGCCATTTAGTGCGGAAAAACCGCAATTAAGTGACTTTAATATACGATTATGCACATTAGGGCGCATTAAGGGGCAGGATGGCCGCGAACTTCCTTGTTCGCGTGTCCATGCACGAGAATTCGGGCTGTTTATTCTTTCCGATGCAGAATTTTGACGGATCCGCCCGTGGAGCGGAGAACGAGTTCCGGGCCGCCGCCGTTCAAGGTCAGATCGAGGCTGCTGCGGCCGGCCGAGCGCCGTGTTTCGGCGCCGTCGAAATCTGTGGATACTCCGCCGCCCATGGCGTTTGCATCGATTTCGACTTGCGCGTTTTCAGGCAGATAAGCAGTCACATCGCCTCCCGTCGTACGCAATTCACCGCCGGTTGCCTCCATACCGGAAAACGAGGCTTCTATATCTCCTCCAGAGGTGCGGGCGTTCAGCGATCCCAGCACGTTGCCGATTTCAATGTCGCCGCCGGAAGTTCCTGCGGAGACGGCGCCGCCGGCCTGCGTCAGGCTGATGTCGCCGCCCGAGGTCCGCATCTCTGTCTCGCCGGATACGGCGCCGATCTCTATATCGCCGCCTGAGGTGCTGACGTCCGCGGAACCTGTGATCGAGCCGATCGTTATGTCGCCACCGGAGGTATGCGCCTCCGCCGGACCGTCGATTTCATCGACGTCGATGTCCCCGCCCGATGTGCGGGCGTTGAATTCACCTTGCAGACGGTCGAGGTCGATATCGCCGCCGGAAGTTCGCAGATCGAGGTTCTGACGGTACGGCACGTTCATCGTGACGATTGCGGAACGCCGGTTGGAAAAGCCGAACAGGATGTTTGGCCGATCGTATTCGCCGTGGATGGTTACTACGCCGTCATCCTGGCTGAAATCGAATTCATATCGCTCGGCGTGCTGAACGCTGACACTGACCTCGGAACGATCCCAGGCGACGATATTCAGTTCCGCGCGTTCGACATCGACTACTACGAGGTCGCCTTCGTCCGCGGAAAAGGTTCGCTCCATATCCTGGCCGAAGGCGCCTCCGGCATAGGCTGCCAGCGCTACCATGGCAAGGCAGGCGGCGAATGTTCTGATAACGGAAACGGATTGATTCATATGACGCTCCTTCTGGAGTTGAATGCTCATGACTGTTTGCGAGCAATCCTCGTGCCAATGTTTGCTACTTACTACAACGCCAGTGTGCACAAGTAGTTACAGCCATCGGGTGATTTCGGATAAATCAGATGTGGGAAACTTCGCCGATAATTGGCGGGAATGCCCGCTTCCCGGGCAGCGATCATCTCACTCGGATGATTCCGACGTTTCCTTCGATATCGATCTGCGTGCCCCACTGATCCGAAAGACGTTCCACACGCTGCAGGATCCGTTGCGCATGTTGCAATTCGGCCATTCGAGGGATGCCCAGGCGGGAATCCGGCTCGTCGATGCCCAATTCGGTCGGATACAGTCGCACTTCCGTCAGCTCGCCGTCTTCGAACCGGCTGACGGCAACCAGGCTCTCCAGGGATTGGGTGGAGCCGCCGAAGTTTCTCGCGAATTGCTGCATTCCCCTGCCCGGGTCGGCATCGGCGTTGCCGGTCGATACTTCCAATTCCCACTGCGCTTCCCGGAAGAATTCGCCGAGCCCGTAAAAAATCGGTTTTCCCTTATAAATTTCAATTCCGCGCAAGGTCTGGACGCCGGTGCCGAGGAAGGCATCGGCGCCCGCATCGATGGCGTGATGCGCAAGATCGACATAGAACGCAGGGGGCCGCGTACTCAGGTGCTGAGACTCCAGAATCGACTGGCTCTGGTGAATATGGGCGGCGGCAATGACGAAATCTCCCAACTGGCGCGCGTTGTGGATGTTGCGCACGATCCGGTCCAGGTCGCCTAAGTTCATTTGATAAACGACGGTTCCCGGAATTTCTCCCTCTTGCGCGACTCGATAGGTCGGATCGTTACGCCCGGAACTGGAAGCGGGGAATCTCATTCCTTCCGTGGGAGAACCGGCAGCGATGGGTCTTGGATTGTCGTAATTGCCGCGAAATTGTTGAAATCCATCCCGCACCTGCTGCAGAGCGTTGAATTGCCGATCGGATACCAGAATCGTTTCGCGTAAATTGAGCATGTTCAATCCGGGCCTGCCGCCCAGATTGCCGATTCGAGGCGTGGCGGCAAGACGATTGTGCTCGGGAAAGATGGGCGCATGCATGCCGATCAACGCGGCGCGGCCTTTTGCCAATTCGAGAAAAGCCGGCCCCGCGGCTTCCTGCAAATTCCTGCCCGAGCCTGCATGCACGATCCCGGCTTCGTCCAGCAATGCATTGGTTGAGAACATGCCTTCGGATTCGGAGTCCAGCAGATGATTCTGGGCGCGGTTCACCATGTCGAAACCCATCTCCTTGAGGTCTCCGGCAACCTCATGGGTTCCAACGAAACCATTCAGCGGGCCGTCGAATTCCTTCAGGTCGGCCAACTCCCCCTCCATGTTTCCAACAGCCAGATCAGCGTCTCGAACAAGTTCCAGCACCGCTTGTACTTCCGGGTCCGCAAGTCGGGAAGCCGGTCTTCTGATCATCAGATCGCCGACACTGGCCAGGGTGAATTCTCCCCGCATGCTCATTGTCCGGTCCCTCTCATCGAGGGGTGGCAAGTCTGTCTGGGCCAAAGCGATCGGAGCGATCGCCATACCGTACGCCAGGACAAGCGCGGAACAGAGTAAACCAGGGTCAGGCCGTGCAGGCGGGTTGGGGCGAATCTGGTATTGCATGGTTGCTCCGGTCAATTCTGCATTGGCTAGTTGCAAGCGGAAAACAGTTCGGTACGCACTTCCACCCCTTTCTCCGCCAGCAGCGCCTGATCTTCGCAGGTCACTTGGGTATGCCGGAGTTCCACGATATCTCCTTCGCCGATTCCAGGGTTTTCCAGCAGGGCCTGAATGTCGGTCAATTCAGGGTTGTAGCGCAGGTCGAGTCTGGTCAGGTTGACAAGCCCGCTCAGCGGGCCGATATCGGTAACGGAGTTGCCGGTAAGTTCCAGATTCCGCAAGGTCGTCAGCCCCCGCAACGGGCTGAGGTCGGTGAACAGATTTCCCGCCAGCCGCAATTCCACGATGCTGGCGAGTCCGCTCAGCGGCGTAAGGTCACTCACTTCCTGCGTGTGGATATTGAGATCCTCCAGTTTGGTCAGCTTCGCAAGCGGGCTGATGTCGGAGATGGCGTTGCCGAAGAGAATTCCTGACGCTCCCAGATAGTTTCTCGGCCTTTGCCCGCCGATGAAGTCGCCATGCCGATGCAGGCGAAGCACTCGCAGTTCGGTAAGCTCACTCAAGGGGCTGATATCGGTCAGGGGATTCTCACTGAGAAACAGGCTGGTCAGCCTGGTCATGTCGCGTAGCGCACTGATATCGCTGATCCAGTTGGTGTGAAGGTTCAGGGCCGTGAGCCCGGTAAGGCTTGCCAGCGGGCTGATGTCGGTCAGGCCCCGATTATTCATGGAAAGGCGAGTCAGCCCGGTCAGATTCTGTATTCCTGCCAGATCATGAAATACATGATCCGGATCTTCCCATTCCGGAGAACCGGAGACATATCTCGTCGGGCCGGGCCCGGATGCGTTCAATGCGGTCAGTTCGGCAAGGATGCTGCAACGCAACGGTTCCTGTTCGCCGATGTCCAATGCGTTGCGGACGACTTCCTCCAATACAGGGTCCGCGAATGTCGCTATTGCCTGCGGGTCCTCGGCACAGCGTTCATCCGGAGCGAGCACCTGCTGCGCGCCAGCCGAACCGACACCGAGAAAGTTCATGCAAATGACAGCGAGCGCACCGGCAATTTGCAGCCGTACGCCCTGAAATCCCGAAGAAATATCTGCAGCTTTGAATTTGTTCATGTCTCTGGATGGCTCTCCCGCCGGGGCCGATAGTCCTTCGGACAGTACAAGGCCATGATCGGAAATACAATAACGGGAACGCCCTCGCGGCCATCCATCCGTTCGCTACAAGTGGATGTCCGGCTGACCGCAGCCGTGAGATTGTGCTATTTTGGCAGTTGGATTATTTGCCAAGGCTCGGTTCCCTTCCTCACTTCGGATGCGTTCGTGGGCCGTACCGCCCGCATTGACGCATGAAGCCAGCTATGAAAAACGTTACCGCCAACAAATTGCAGCCACATGTGCCTTTCTTGTACGAGATGGCAATCTCCTTTTTTGAGGCTGCTCGATTGGGTCTTGATCCAGTGCTGAGGGATATCGATGGTTATAGAGAACTGGGACTCGATAACGATGGCAAACCGCTCCCACTAGAACACGTGACGCACAAATTTGCGCAACTTTCACGTGGTGTATTTTTTCGGCACGTTGGCGCATGTTTGGCCGCGACGACAAACCTTGGCCTTGCCTATGTACATACACTACGTCTGCTCAGTTATCTTACCCAGCAAAAGGATGCTCTTCCGCGTAACGTAAACAAGCCCAACCTTCCAAAAATGTATGACACCCTGCCCGACGCTACGCAAAAAGAACTTAGCGGGTTATTTTCAGAAGTAGATGCTCACGATTTCGAAATGGAAGTAAGTACTGGATCATTTCCCGAGGAAAACAAGGATCAAGCTCAAATACGTGTTCAGGATTTTCGCTCTAAACTTACAGAGTGGCAATCACAGGGAATGCTGCAAGACAGCCATCTAACGTTAATCGACTCCAAGGTTATTCGTGTATTTATTCCGCTCAGAGCAATTCTTGTCCTCGACCGTATTCTCGCAAATCAAGTTGCGCCCATTCTCGGCGTTGACTACAAGATTATGGATGAACAAATGTCGAGTCGTACGGAGAATCCACAGCTCAAATGGGATGACGGGCGAATCACTGTTTCACTGCCTGACAAACTTGGCCGAACTTTCGAAGCAAGTTGGATTCCGGTAGTTACTTCCATAGTTCGGATAAGAGAGTCTGGCTCTCAAGTTTGGAGTCCTGGATTTGAGACCCCCTTTGTTGGTTGTACTTTTGTTGATCTCAAACCTGATACAGAATATGAACTACAGGTAACGCACAAGAATGAAGCGGGTGAGAGTGAGCCCGCAATTTCGTCGTTCAGAACCGGTTTAAATCCGGAATGAGGATTTAAAATTGGCCCAAGCACATGCAGTCCGACCTTCTAGACCTAGCTTCAAGAATCCGCAAGCACCGGTTGAAGTGTCAAGAGTATCCAACTCGGCAATCCTAGAGCTAGAAGCATCTAATCAAGCCAAGCGTGGATCTGTAATTGTTCATTCTGGTGGGCCTACTCTCCCAGATTCTGGGCGCGCTGTTTTTTTAACATCAGAACTTCGAGTAAGAGCGGCCCATGAGGCATGGATATGGGTGGCTGAAGAATTTGACGCCGAAGTTAAACTACGACAGGAACTTTCTTCCTACGCTCAACTGGAAGATAACTGGGACGGCGAGGGTGCTAAAGCCCCTTCCACAACAGCAATTGATGATGCATTGAACTTTCTCGATCAGAAACCGTTCGATATTTCACTACCCCACCCTGAGGAAGGCAGGGAAGGAGATGTTGGGGTTTATTGGGACAACAAGAAAGCACAAGTGTTCGCCGAAGTCACCTTTGACGGGGACGGAACTTATGCATACTTTGCCGTACATGGCGTTCCAAGCAACATTATTGAAAAGTGCGGTAAAGATGGTATGAATGTGGCTGGTGAATGGCCAAAAGACTTGCTCCGGATACTTTGTAAAATTGAATCTGTTTAGGCCTCTATTGCAATGTCCTACGGTTGTATGGAATTGGAGGCCAAGCATGGCCAAAACAAGTGCAAATGCGCTCAGTATCGGAAGCAGTTTCCTGATTGCGCATGCGAGTGTGGATCTGTCAGCAAGCACTCCCCTGGGTCAGTGGGAAGCGAAGAAATCCTGGTCCGTACCATTTACCGGGAACAAGATGTGGATTCAGATGGGCGCGTCAAGCCGACCCACTTCCGTCCCGAACCGTCAACCCGCGGATTTTCAGTGGACCGCGTTCATTTGACCGATGTTGAGAATTTGAAGTCAAGCAAGCAAGTCGACCCCCGTTATAGTGGTTATCTGACTTTCGTTTCTGCCCGTAGCGGTGATATTCGGAATTTGTTGGGGGATGAGGATAGACGCTTGTTCTGCATCTACGATTCTGCCACCGCTAAGAATCGAGCTCATGCCGATGTTTGTCAAAATGTAGTCTTGCGGTCAGGTGATAGCAACCGCAAAAGTCGCATGATGAAAATCGCTTGGCAACTTAGAAACGCCTTCAGCTTACCGCGGCAAGAGCCACCGGCCTCGTAGGGCAGATGGCTTCCTCAACTCGTGTTTCTGCGCGGTATCGACCTAGATCACTGGCGTGCGCTCGGTTCAGTTGATGAGGACTAGTTCCGCATTCATCGCTGCCTTCTGGCATTTACCCGCCAGTCGCAATACCATTCAACCGGCTTCGATACGCGGAACAAGGGAAGGAAGCAGGTGGACAATCAGTTCTTCGAAAAGCCCATCCTCAAC
This sequence comes from Pseudomonadales bacterium, assembly GCA_963666325.1. Taxonomy (GTDB): domain Bacteria; phylum Pseudomonadota; class Gammaproteobacteria; order Pseudomonadales; family Pseudohongiellaceae; genus UBA9145. The sequence continues at coordinate 1,339,130 of OY762706.1, read as the reverse complement.
TCACCTTACGAGCATCCTTCCCGGCATTGGGAGTTGGACGATGCGGGCCAGCCTACCCAGAAAATCGTCGGGGGGCGCAGGCTGGCCGACTTCATAACACCTATCCCGAAGCCGAAGAAGAGGAAAGGGGCGCCCCTGGAAGCAGGCTCGCTTTTCGATGAAGGGTTGGGCCTTTCCTCCCCGGATCAGAAGTACGACCATACCGCGCTCATTACCGACGTTCGCCGGTACGTAGATACTTGGCGCAAGTTGCCCAACCCGAACCAGTGGCAGGTGACCGCGGAAACCGCGCGGCTGCTTCAACACTGGCGAAATCATCAATTCAGTGGCATTCGCCCGTTCTTTTGCCAAGTCGAAGCCGTCGAGACAGCCATCTGGCTTACAGAAGTAGCGCCAAACGCGGGAAACAGGGGCAAGGAAATTCTCGAACACCTGGCTAATGCTAATAAGGAGGCGAACCCGGAGTTGATGCGTCTTGCTCTGAAGCTGGCGACCGGCGCCGGCAAGACCACGGTCATGGCCATGCTGATCGCCTGGCAAACGATAAACGCTGTCCGGCACCCGCAGAGCAAACGCTTTTCCAGAGGATTCCTGATCGTCACGCCCGGCATCACGATTCGCGACCGGCTCCGCGTGTTGCAACCCAACGACCCGGACAGCTACTACGAGAGCCGGGAACTTGTGCCGCAAGACATGATGTCCGAGATCGAGCGAGCGAAAATCGTCATCACGAATTTCCACGCTTTCAAGTTGCGGGAGACTCTCCAAATATCCAAGGGCGGCAGGTCATTGCTGCAAGGCCGGGGCGAGGAACTGAAAACGGTCGAAACCGAAGGCCAGATGCTGCAGCGGGTCATGCCTGAATTAATGGGATTGAAAAACGTCCTCGCGATAAACGATGAGGCGCATCACTGTTATCGCGAAAAGCCTGGCGAAGCGTTGGAAGGAGACTTGAAGGGCGACGAGAAGAAAGAGGCCGAAAAGAACAAGGAAGCGGCGCGGCTCTGGATTTCCGGACTGGAAGCGGTCAATCGAAAACTGAAGCTGTCGCGTGTGGTCGATCTGTCAGCGACTCCGTTTTTTCTGAGTGGTTCCGGTTATGCAGAAGGCACTTTGTTCCCATGGACCATGAGCGACTTCTCGCTGATGGACGCCATCGAATGCGGAATCGTAAAACTTCCGAGAGTCCCGATTTCCGACAATATTCCCGGCGGTGACATGCCGATTTTCCGTAGCCTGTGGCAACACATCCGGTCAAAGATGCCGAGGAAAGGTCGCGGCAAGGCCGAGGGCCTGGACCCTCGCCAACTTCCCACGCAGTTGCTTACCGCACTGGATGCCCTCTATGAACATTACGAGCAGACGTATGAGTTATGGAAGGAGGAAGGCATCAAGGTTCCGCCGTGCTTCATCATCGTCTGCAACAACACGTCCACGTCAAAACTCGTCTACGACTATATCTCGGGATTTCATCGCGAAAACGATGACGGCACGACAACGCTGGAAAACGGTCGATTGCGTCTGTTCCGGAATTTTGATGAACACGGCAATCAAATCCCCCGCCCGCATACTTTGCTGATCGATAGCGAACAACTCGAATCCGGTGATGCGCTGGACAAGAACTTTCGGAAAATGGCCGCCGATGAAATCGAACGCTTCCGCCGAGAAATCGTCGAGCGCACCGGCGACCGCATGCAGGCCGAAAAACTCACCGAACAGGATCTGCTACGCGAAGTAATGAATACCGTTGGAAAATCCGGGCGGTTAGGGGATTCGATCCGTTGTGTCGTATCGGTTTCGATGCTGTCTGAAGGCTGGGATGCGAATACCGTCACGCATGTTCTTGGCGTCCGCGCATTCGGCACGCAGCTACTTTGCGAGCAAGTCGTTGGAAGGGCGCTACGCCGGCAATCCTACGAGTTGAACGATGAAAAACTATTCGATGTCGAATACGCCGATGTGCTGGGCATCCCGTTCGATTTCACCGCGAAACCCGTTGTCGCGCCACCCCAGCGTCCGCGGGAGACGATTCAGGTCAAAGCCGTGCGGCCGGAACGCGACGCGCTGGAGATTCGCTTCCCGCGCGTGGCGGGCTATCGAGTGGAACTCCCGAAAGAGGAACTTGCCGCGGAGTTCAATGCGGATTCGGTACTCAGACTGACACCTGAAGATGTGGGTCCTACTGTAACGAGAAACGCGGGAATCATTGGGGAAAATGTAGAACTCGGGGTGAAAGACCTCAAGAACCGGAGACACTCCGAATTGTTGTTCCGTCTCACAAGGCATTTGCTCTACACCAAATGGCTGGACAGCAACGAGAACCCGAAATTGCATCTGTTCGGCCCACTCAAGCGAATTACCCGCCAGTGGCTCGACAATTGCCTCATTTGCGAAGGCGGCACCCATCCAGGGCAACTCATGTACGACGTGCTGGCCGATATGGCTTGCGAGCGAATCACCGCTGCCATAGTGCAATCCCACATCGGGGACAAACCTGCCATGGCTGTCCTTGACCCATACAATCCGGTAGGTTCAACGGCAAATGTGAACTTCAGCACCAGCAGATTGAACCGCTATGAAACCGATTCGAACCGTTGCCATGTCAATTGGGCCATTCTCGACAGCGACTGGGAGGCCGAGTTCTGCCGCATCGCCGAATCGCATCCTAGAGTCCTGGCATATGTGAAGAACCACAACATGGGATTCGAAGTGCCTTACCGTTACCGATTCGAGACCCGCAGGTACATCCCTGACTTCATAGTTCTGGTCGACATCGGAAGCGGCTGGGATAACCCGTTGCATCTTGTGGTCGAGATAAAGGGCTACCGAGGCGAAGACGCCAAGGACAAGAAAAACACGATGGATACATATTGGGTCCCGGGGGTGAACAATCATGGCGGTTTCGGTCGCTGGGCCTTCGCCGAGTTCACGGACGTTTGGGGCATGGAGTCGGATTTTGAAACCGTCATTGCCGCCCGCTTCGATGACATGCTGAATGGCTTGGCCGCATGAAGAACATCACCCTGAGCGCCGATGAAAATCTGATCGCGGCGGCTCGGGATATGGCCGCGAGCGAGGGCACAACGCTCAATGCCCGGTTCCGCGAGTGGCTCGAAGATTACGTTCAGCGCAAGTGCAGAGCGGAAGAGGCCATGGAATTGATTCGCGAATTACGGGTGCGCGTTCGCACCGGCGGGCGCAATTTCACCAGGGACGAAATGAATGAGCGCTAGTTTTCTCGATTCCAAAGTCCTGCTGTTTTTGTTCGACGAACGAAGCCATCGCAAATTCGGGGTTGCCGAGAAGCTCGTCTACAAAGCGCTGCGAGCCGGAAATATGGAGATCAGCACGGAAGATTTGCAACATGAACAGATCATTGGAAAACTGAAAATCATAAACCCGTTCTTGATGGACTCCTGAATGGCCAAGCGAACCAGAAAACCGAAACTGAAATCGGTGGAATCGCTCACTCACGATGAAGCGAGCCGCATCAATATTCCGACCGCGGAATATCAGTCGACGATGCGGAAGGATCAGCAATCTCCCGTCCGGGTCGCGTACGAGCGTCGCAATCGCGACCTTGACCCGCAACTGGCGTGGCGCGGCAAGGACGAGCAGGACAGGTCCGATCTGGTGGTCAACGCGCCGCCACTTTACATACAGGAGAAAGTGCATCCCAAAGCGTTGATCGACGATCTGCTGCAACGCACCCGATCCGATGAGCAGGCCGCCGACTCGCAGATCGACCTGTTCGCGGATTTCAATGGGATACCGGAAGACAATGCAAAGACCGAGTTTTACCAGCACGAAGCCAACTGGACCAACCGCATGATTCTCGGCGACAGCCTTCGGGTAATGGCGTCGCTGGCCGAGCGCGAGGGACTGCGTGGCAAGGTGCAATGTATCTATATCGATCCGCCCTACGGCATCAAGTTCAATTCCAATTTCCAGTGGTCAACGACTAATCGGGAAGTAAGGGACGGCAAAGTCGAGCACATTACCCGCGAGCCTGAGCAAGTAAAGGCATTTCGGGATACATGGCAGGATGGTATCCATTCGTATCTTTCATTTCTGCGTGATCGATTAATGGTGGCACGGGATTTATTAGATGAGAGTGGCAGCATTATCTTGCAGATAGGTGATGAAAATGTGCATAGAGTTAGAGCTGTTATGGACGAAGTACTGGGCGAGAAAAATTTTATTGCGCAGATTGCATTTGCAAAGACGAGTGGTTACGCAACTAACTTTCTAACAGGAGTTTGCGATTACCTATTGTGGTACGGGAAAAGTCGGGGAAAAACAAAGTTTCGACAACCATTTACGCTGAAGGAGATTGGGGGCAGTGGAGCAAGTAAGTACACGAGAATTCGAATGCCAGATGGTTTCTCTCGATCAATATCCTCCAAAGAAAAAGCAGATTTACATTTGATTCCCGCGGATGCAAAGGCTTGGGTCGATGATAATTTTACAAGTCAGGGAAATCCACACTTCTTCTTTACATATCGTGGCAAGACATTTGGAGGTACATATAAAACCACAGTAGGAGGTATGAACAGGCTTGGTAAAGCCGCTAGAATATACGTCGCTAAAGGATCCTTTCGATACATTCGGTATATAGACGATTTTTCAGGAGTTCCTGCAAATGCGGCATGGATGGATATAGGTGGAGTGCAGAGTAGAAGTGACCCAAAAATTTATGTTGTGCAAACTGCAAGCGAAGCGATAAAACGATGCATTCTTATGGCTACCGATCCAGGCGATATAGTTCTCGACCCCACATGTGGCTCTGGTACAACTGCTTACGTCGCTGAACAATGGGGTCGTCGCTGGATCACTATCGACACATCCCGTGTAGCACTTGCGCTCGCTCGCGCTCGTATTATGGGTGCCCGCTTTCCCTACTACTTACTTGCTGACAGTCTAGATGGCCAAATCAAGGAAGCCGAGTTATCTCGAAAAGCGCCTTCAGAATTGCCAACATACAATGATATTCGACAAGGATTTGTATGCGAGCGGATACCCCATGTCACACTCAAATCCATCGCCAATAATACCGAGATCGACGTAATCTGGGAAAAGTTCCAACAATCGCTGGAGCAAATGCGAGAGAAATTGAACGGAGAACTTGGCAAGTCTTGGGATGAATGGGAAATCCCCCGCCATGCCGACGACTCTTGGTCTGCGGAAGTGAAGAATATTCACGCGAATTGGTGGGAACAACTAATTGCCCGGCAAAAAGAAATTGATGCATCCATAGCCGCCAAGGCGGATTACGAATTCCTTTTCGATAAGCCTTATGAGGACAAGAGCGTCGTCCGGGTGGCGGGTCCGTTCACGGCGGAAAGTCTCTCGCCGCATCGCGAACTCGAAGTCGACGAAAACGACGAGTTGATCGACAAGGTCGCGGACATGCGTTCCCATTATGGAACGGGTGCCGATTTCGCCCAGGTCATTCTGGAGAATCTCAAGGTGGCCGGTGTCCAGCAAGCTCACAAGGAAGACAAGATAAATTTCATCACCTTGACGCCATGGCCCGGAGACATGATCTGTGCAGAAGGCCGCTATATCGACGGCGGCGGGGCGGAAGGCGCGAGCGAATCCGGCCTCGAGAAACGGGCGGGGATCTTTGTTGGTCCGGAGTTCGGCACTGTATCCAGGCTGGACCTGGTAGCCGCCGCGCGGGAAGCCGGCGATGCCGACTTCGATGTGCTCATTGCCTGTGCATTCAACTTCGACGCCCATTCGACGGAATTCGACAAGCTGGGACGAATCCCCGTCCTCAAGGCCCGCATGAACGCCGACCTGCACATGGCCGACGATCTGAAGAACACCGGCAAAGGCAACCTGTTCGTGATCTTCGGCGAGCCCGACATCGACATCCTCGACGCCGAAGACGACCAGATTCAGATCAAGGTGAACGGCGTGGACGTATTCCACCCCCAAACCGGAGAAATCCACTCCGACGGCCCCGAAGGCATCGCCTGCTGGTTCATCGACACCGATTACAACAAGGAGAGCTTCTTTGTCCGCCACGCCTACTTCCTGGGTGCCAACGACCCCTACAAGGCCCTCAAGACTACATTGAAAGCGGAAATCAATCGCGAAGCCTGGGAAACCCTGCACAGCGACACGTCACGGCCATTCCCGAAACCGTCCAATGGCTTCATCGCGGTCAAGGTCATCAACCATCTCGGCGATGAAGTCATCAAGGTATTCCGGGTGGAATGATTCCCATGTCGCAAATTCGAAACATCACCATCGAAGGCTTCAGAAGCATCAAATCCATCAAGGACCTGGAACTCCGCCCGCTCAACGTCCTTATCGGCGCCAACGGCTCCGGCAAATCGAATTTCCTCAAAGCCTTGATGTTTCTGCGAACGGTCGTTTTGAGGTCCGGGGACATCCAGCGGGAGCTTGAGCTTGACGGCGGCGCCAGCAGAATGGTCCATCTTGGCCCCAAAGTAACCCCAAAAATAGGTTTCAAGGTCTGTTTTGCCGACGACACCGGCGAATTCAATGTCGAATTGAATTGCGTGCCGGAAGACAGCTTGAGTTATCTCCTGGCCGATGACGGTATCAGACTTCCAGCCGGTGTCGCCGAGAACCGCACTTCGACCTATACCGCAATGCCCAAGCAGGAAATTCTCGAAAGCAGTTTGAGCGGTTGGAACAAGTATCATTTTCAAGACACTGGATTTCTGTCGCCCATGAAAACGACGACAGATATTCATGACAATCGAGAACTGCGACCAGACGGCTCGAATCTGGCTGCGTATTTGTACTTATTGCGCGAAAAACACGAGCATTCATACGGACAAATTCTGAATACCGTGAAGATGGCCAATCCGTTTATCGAGGATTTTGCCATGAAACCCCAGCGGCTGAATGAACAACAGATTCGCTTGGAATGGCGACAAAAAGGTTCGGATGCGTACTTTGATGTGTACTCGTTTGCCGACGGTACGCTCCGATTTATCGCGCTGACCACCCTTCTGTTGCAGCCGGAATCGATGCGGCCGTCTCTTGTCCTGCTCGACGAACCCGAACTGGGATTGCATCCCTACGCGATTCACCTTCTGGCGGCAATGCTCGATCAGGCGTCACTCGATTCGCAGATCATAGTTGCGACCCAGTCGCCGATATTGCTCGACCACTTTAGTCCAGAAGACGTGCTCGTCGCGGAACGGGTTAGCGGCGCTACCGAGTTCCATCGACTGGATGGCAATCGGCTTAAAGAATGGCTCAAGGACTACAGCCTCGGCCAGCTATGGGAGCAAAACGAGTTCGGCGGTCAACCATTGCCGGAGTTTCGTGACGGAAAGGATCATCGATGATTCGGTTGCGTGTCCTTGTCGAAGGGCCTACCGAGCGGGATTTCGTAAATGAAATATTGGCACCGCATTTGTATATGCACGGTTTCTCGAGCGTAAGTTCGCGTTTGCTCGGTAATTCGCGGCTGAACAACAAGCGTGGTGGAATCAGGGGATGGCCGGAAGTGAGGGGAAATATCGTTCGTCTCCTGCGTGAGGACAGAAATTGCGTTGCGACCACGATGGCGGATTATTACGGTCTTCCCGCTTCTGGAGGGCGGAAGTGGCCGGGCCGACAAAAAGCCGCGAAGATTCGATACCCTGAAAACGTGGAGCGGGTCGAAATGGAGTTGGCAAACGACATACGCGAGCGTATGGGAGCCGACTTCAGCAAGAACAGGTTTATTCCGTTCCTGATGATGCATGAATTCGAGGCTCTTTTGTTCAGCGATTGCAAGCGATTCAGCGAAGCGATAGGACAGCCGGGCCTTGTGGATTCGCTTCAGGAGATCAGGGATGAGTTCTCAACACCCGAGGAGATTAATGATTCACCGGAAGGAGCGCCGTCAAAGCGTTTGGGGAAACTGGTTCGTAAATTTCGAAAACCGCTGACTGGGGTGCTAGGAGTTAAAGCTATTGATTTGCCGAAAATCCGCGCCGAGTGTCCGCATTTCTCCGGTTGGCTTAGTCGCCTGGAGGGCTTGCCTGCGGATTCGCGAGAAGATCAAAACATCCCCAACCAATGAACTTTCTGATCTCGGACACTTTCACTGACAGCCTGTCCAAACTGACTAATCAGGAACAAAAGGCCATCAAGGCTACGGTTTTCGACCTGCAGGTGAATCCCTCCAATCCGGGTTTGCGCTTCCACAAGCTCGAATCGATTCGAGATCCCAATTTTTCTTCGGTTCGAGTAAGTAGGGACATAAGAATCATCGTCCATCGTGGAACCAGGAGTTTGATGGCCTGTTATGTCGATCATCACGACAAGGCATACCAATGGGCGAGCCGGCGAAGACTCGAAACACATCCCACAACCGGCGCGGCCCAATTCGTTGAAATACGCGAAACGGTCGAACGGTTTGCCAGTTCGACTGTTCCAGATGAGTTGCGGGTAAAGCGGTCGGCGGCATCCGGCTTTGCCGGAGATGAAATTGTCGGCACGACTGCTCGGGAGCCTGAGAGTCCACCGTTGTTCGTAGATGTATCCGACGAGGAACTTCTGGCTTACGGCGTTCCGAACGACTGGATTCAGGAAATCCGTAAAATCACGAGCGACGACGAGGCATTGGACGTCGCCAGCCATTTGCCGGAAGAGGCTTCTGAAGCGCTGCTCAGAATCGCGACAGGCGACAAACCACCGATTCCCTCGCAAGTCTCCGCAGACATTGACCCGTTCGAACACCCGGATGCGAAACGCCGCTTCCGCATCATGGCGAACAAGGACGAACTGGAACGTGCCCTGGACTATCCGTGGGAGAAATGGACGATATTCCTCCACCCGGACCAGCGCCACATCGTGGAACGGAAATTCAGTGGCCCGGCGCGCGTGTCGGGTTCGGCCGGCACAGGTAAAACCATAGTTGCTATACATCGCGCAGTCTTTCTGGCGCGCAATCATCCGGAAGCCAGAGTACTGCTGACAACATTTTCGGACACGCTGGCCAATTCTCTGCGCATCAAGTTAAGGCGACTGATCAGCAATGAACCACTGCTTGCCGAGCGGCTGGAAGTGCATGCGATCAATGAGATCGGACAACGCTTGTATGAGGCGAATTTCGGGAAGGCCAATATCATTGAATCCAGGGAGCTTGCCGAAGTAATTGCGGAAGCTAGCGGGCGCGAGCCAGCTCAGAAATTCACACAAAGATTCCTGTTGGGTGAGTGGGAGGAAGTCGTTGACGCCTGGCAATTGCGAACATGGGAAGACTATCGCGACATTAGAAGATTAGGACGTAAGACTCGCCTGCCCGAGCAACATCGTGCGGTTTTGTGGTCCATATTTGAAGATGTGAGGCGGGAACTGAAGGAACGTCGACTTGTAACGCAAGCGGAGATTTTCAGCGCTCTCACCGAGTCACTAGGCGAGAGGCGCAATCCTGCGTTCGATTTCTCTGTCGTTGACGAGGCCCAGGACGTAAGTGTCCCGCAGTTGAAGTTCCTGGCGGCATTGGGTGGCAACAGGCCCAATAGTCTTTTCTTTGCTGGCGACCTGGGCCAGCGAATTTTCCAGACGCCGTTTTCATGGAAATCACTTGGGGTTGAAGTGAGGGGCCGTTCCCAGACACTTCGAATCAACTACAGAACCTCACATCAGATGCTGGCGTCACCCTCGTTCAGGTCATGCTTGGCCTTACGGTCGTGGGCGCCGCCTCGGTCATGGCCTACAACCAGTTCACCGGCGTCCAGGCCGCCGCCGTCAACCAGCAAGCCTACGACGAGGTCGCCGCCTGGATCACCGCCGCCTACGGAGCCAGCATAGCCAACGGTTTCAATAACACCACAGGCAATATGGCTGACGCGGCCGCCCTTATCCAGGAAACCGCGCTTTCCACCGAGACAAACGCCTGGGGCCAGACCATCACCGTTACCTCCGCCACCACAAACATCCAGATCACCTACCCGTTCGGCGGACAAGACGCTGACTCGGCGCAAGCAAATTGCAATTTCGTGCGGGCCCGACTTCTCCAAGCGGATGGCGCCACTCCGAGTTTCGCCGCGCTCAATGCCGCTCCTGCTGCATGTACGGCAGCCAATCCCTCGGACCTTGTTCTTGTCGTAGACTAAACATTTATCAGACAACCCTTTCATACCAAATACCATGTCTGAACATACCTGCCAGGAACACACCCACAGCCCCGCTCCCCCCGGTTTTACCACCTGCAGGACCTGCGGCTGTTGGGACTTCGACGCATGTTGGGATGACGATATCGGCGCCTGTTGGTGGGTTGAACCCGATCTTTGTTCTCACTGTGCAACTACCACAAAACCACCTTCGAACCTGATTTTCTTTCAATGAATCTCATCGGTTTCCTCGGCGCCGCGGTCGCCTCAACCACTCTCGCCGTCGGCGCTATTGCCGGTTTCAACCACACCCTCGACAATACCCGTATACGTGAAGCCGCCATCAACGTCCATGAAATCGCCCTAATCTACCGTAGCCTGCACTGTGACCTTCCAAACGGCACTACTGTAACGTCAGCCCAGATCATTACGGACACCAACATATTTCCCTTTCCCGTCACGGACCCCGCTTTCGGCTGGTTCACCTGGTCCTACCTCGCCGGCGACCCTGACGTCGACGCAGGTTCGCTTGTTGTAACGTCAGCCGATCCTTCCACCATAACCGGAGCACAACTCGTCCTTGGGGGCCAACCCACCGGCTCCACCCAACTCGTCGTCGACCTCCCGAACACCCGCTCCCTGCACCTTCCCGACTTCGCCGGCGCCACCGACGAAAGATGGGACTACACCGTCACGCCTCCCCCTACCGCATCGCGCTGTTTCTGACCCCATGCCTGTGCCGCGACATCTTTTCGCCATTCTTGATTTTTACCGGTAATCCCTTACCATCCTCGATTACCGACCCACATCATTGGACTCACCATGCCAAAAGTTCCGCCGCGCCTCCATTCACCCGCAATCCAATCGCGGCAACGCGGCTTTACCCTCCTGCAGGTAATGCTCGGCATCGCGGTCCTCTCCGCCGCAACCATACTGGCGCAACCAACTATCGAACGCGCGCAGCAAGCGGTCCTGCGCACCGCCACTATCTCCAACATCAACGAGATTTCGCAAGCCGCCAAAAGTCACTTCCTCGATTCCGTGGAAGCCGGCATAGGCGATCTCACCGCAGCTTGTCCGACAACCAACTACCCGGCCGCTTGCTGGCCCGCTAACCTCGCTGAACTCATCACGGACGGCTATATCGGCGCCAATGCCGGCCTAACCGGCTTCGGCCTCAACGTCGACGTAACCCCCAACGGCCGCACCATTATCGTCGACGCCCAGGCCCCAACCCTCGCACAAGCCAATCTCGTCGCAATCGCGTTCGGCGGACTTGCCACGGTCGACAACACCAACCCGGCCGACATTCGGATTCAGGTCGAATACGCCTCCCCCGGTATCGACGCAGAAGACCAGGCACTTCTCGATCGATCCGGAGAACGCGAAATGTTCGGTCCCATCGTTTTCGACATGACCACTCTCATTGGCCGTGCGCTTGCTACCGGCAACGTCGCCATCGACCTCAACGACGAAGGCGATATCATCGATATCCGTCAGTTGAATTCAAGCACTCTTGGCGTAGGAGACGGAATCGCTGCGCCAGCAGACGGAGGCTTGCTCGCCGCCAGCATTGGTGGCGCCCTCGGACAAGTCGAGATAAACACCACCGGAAACATCGAGGCACCCTCCGGGATCATCACCACCTTTACTTCCGATAATCTCACCGTCAACCAGGACGCCAACGTTACCCAAAATGTCACCATCGGCGGCGATACGAATATCACCGGAGACTTGCGCCTCAACTAACATCCCCAAATGCAAACCCAAGAGACTTTTATTCAATGACCAAATTCATACCACCACTATTTTCCATCATCTTCTCGTCGCTCGTATTTGCTCTTGCTTTCTGCATGACATCCAATGCACAAACGACCCGAGGCAGCGACACCGGATATTTTCAAGACAACATCCGATCGGCCACCGCGGATCCCCAGATCATGCTTGTCCCTTCCAACGGAAGCCCCGACACCGAAGTCTGCAGCTACACGCCTTCCGGCACCAAAACCCCTCCGTCCGGAGGATTGATCGGCAAGGACTGTTTCAGATTCCAGGCAGACTCTTCAAATCCAAAGCCTGGTTACATGGTAATTTCTATCCACGACTCCGGACATTTCCACAATCTCGGACCCGATCAGTTCGATGCGCCAAGCCGCTCCTCCTATGCGAACGTATGGCAATACACCGAACTCAAGACAGCATGGTTTCTATACCCTCCCGGCCAAAACGACGTCGAGTCCTTTTCCGAACGGCGAAACTGCACGATATCACCGCCCACTCACACCACTGCTCATGGACTTATAGACGCATGGCCATCAGGTTGCGACAACACCTTCGATACCCGCTCCCAATCTTGCGGTTTTTCATCATGGAGACCCTGGCGCCAAAATCCTTCTTCCCTGCTTACCTCGCAAGAAACATCGCGATCCCGCGATCCTGCGACCAACGATCCATGGGGCGTTTGCGGCCCTACCACCGAAAGTACCTGCGGGACCGTTCCTGATGTCGTCAATGGCGTCACCATATATTGCACTGATCCATCACCACCAGGTCCAGACCCCTTATGCACCGAGGCCTCAACCGACAAATCAAACTGGTCACCGCCTGACCCGCTCTCACCAGGACAAACCTCTTTCCTCACCGTAACCACAACGTACAACGAAGGCCCACCAATTTGCCCTGATTACACAACAACCAAAATCCGAACCCGACCTCAAACCGGCACTTGGCAAGGTTACGTTCTAGAAAACGGATGTTCATCAAACGACAACTCAATACAAGGACAGTCCTGCACTACCGACCAGGGACCCCAAAACTTGTGCCACCGAGAACACCGCGGCACAACCGAAGTCTGGGAATACATTTGCATAGCCAACTAACCATTTACTCCTTCGCAACACCCAACACGACGTCCCATTCATGCGTACTGCTAATCCGCGACGTCGATATTTACCTTCGTATTCGCCATGGTGCGAAGTGAAGGAGAGATAAACCCCATGAAACACGCCATCTTGCTCCTAACCAGTTCTTGTCCGTAAACTCCGTTTTCTGATGGATCTCTCGTTCAGCGATACCTTCCGATTCGCGGGTATTGGGCCTGGGAGGGGCGGTTTTTCCTTGATCCGGCAGCGGTTTGCGTCGTTTTCGGCGTGATCCGGCCCGCCGGGCCGTGCTGGGGCGGAAGTCGGCCCCCGGCGGGTGGTTCCGGTACTGTGCCGTTCGGTTTCGGGAGTTTTTGGCGGGTTATCCCGGCCGCAACCGCGCCAGCCGCACCAGGTTGTGCGCGAAGACCGCGGAATGCACCCATGCCTTGAATCGGGCCAGACCGCGCCAGCGGCAACGCCCGAGCCCAAAGCAGCGCTTCAGCCAGGAGATGCCGGCCTCGACCCCGGCGCGGAAGCGGCGAAGCCGGGCGAATATCCAGGGCGACGGCGTCATGTCCTCTTCCTTCAGCCCCCGCTTCTTGCTGAACACCGTGTGTTTCACGCCCATCTCCTTGGCGCGTTTCAGGTTCTCCCCGGAGGCGTAGCCGCCGTCGAAGGCGGCGTGGGTCGGCGGCTTGCCGTACCGCGCGCAATGCCGCCGAAGCATCGGCAGACAGCGGGCGCTGTCCGCCGGATTGCCGGACTCCACCACGACATCCAGCACCAGGCCGCTTCTCCCGGTCGCCAGATTGATCTTGTGGCCATAATGGGTTTCCCGCCCGCCCTTGCGGATAATGTCCGTGTGCGGCTCGAACAGGCTCACGATCTTTTCCGTCGCCGGAACGTTTTCGCCAAGTTCGACGCGCCGCGCGGTCTGAACGACCACCGCCTTCAGCAAGCCGGCGTAGTGGTCGGCGCATTCCAGCCATCGCGCGGACCAGGGCGCTCCCGATTCCCTCACCGCGGGACGGGCCGCTTCCAGATCGCCGAGCGTGTCGGCGGCGATCCGCAGCAACTGCCGGTACAGCTTGGCCCGCGCTTCCCCGCCCCGTTTCGTCCGCGCCGCCAGACAACGCCTTTTGGCCGCCCGGCGGCGGTCGCGGCAACGAACCGCCTCCTTGCCCAGCTCCTTCCGCGCCGCCAGCAGCAAGCCCGTCAGCACCCGCACCCCATCGTACAGCAGCCGGCTGTCCGACGGGGCCGGAATGTGCGTCTCCGTCACCGTGCTGTCTACGCGCACCCAGGCGCCGGTTTCCTCCCCGGACGCTTGCGCCGCCTCCAGCAAACAGCGGTTGACGCGCTCCCAGGTCTCCGCCGACACCGCGCCGACCCCCGCCTGCAAGGCGGACTTCTTCGGCGGATCGAGCGGGTCCACGCGCGCGAAACGGCAAGCCGACAGCGAATCCCGCAGCGCGAACGCCAGACCGCGCCAGGTCTCGCCGCGCAGATGCTTGACCACGGCGCAGCGCAACACCGATTCGCAACTCAATCCGAAACGGCCCCGCTCCGCCTGGGCGCCGAGGTCGACCGCCACCGCGTCCAGCAGTGCGGGATGCGCGTCCAGCCAGTCCGAGATCGACTCCAACTCCTCGCCCAGGGGATGGTCGACAGGCCCCGGTTCGTATAGACTCATCTGTGTCGTGCGCTTCAGCCGCATGGCAAACCCCGGTGTTTTGTGGTGTCTTTGTTTTGCTTCGGAAACAATACAAAGATACCCAAAACGCCGGTTCTTATCCAGGAAAAACCACGCTTTTATTCGACAAATCAAGTGGTTAAGAATTTACGGACAAGAACTAACCAGTCTATTGCTCACCTGCCTATGGTCCCCCTCTAGCAATTCCTATGAACTGCTTTCGTATCACTCTGTCGTCAACAACCAACATGTCTGGTACGTCCACTTGCCCGGTAGCACCGAAGACGGTCATTCTTATCTCGACCTTTTCGCGCGAGCAACTTCAATTTGGATGACAACAGCACCGCAACTCGATCTAACGTTCATTAACGAGCAACATGATGTATGTGACGGCGACACCAGTATCAACAATGTCAACACAGTTTCATTTCGCTCTTCTTCTTGTAATGGAACAGATCAATCCAATCTTGCCGGATTTGCCTTCCAGCAAAAAACAATAATTATTCAAGACGACGGTTCGCACCAAATCCACATACAAGAGGGCGATATATTCATCGTCCCTCGCAGCCTTACTACACCACTGGCCCTCGGAACACTGACCCACGAGATCGGTCACAATCTTGGTCTTGCGCACAGCGCCGTTTTCGGAGCCATAATGTATGGAACCGCAAGCCATCACCCAGGACTCTTTAGCCCCGATGATGCGTGCGCAGTAGCAATTGTCACGGGATTTCCAAATCAGTGCCCAATTGCATTAACGCCCTCATACGCAACCGATTCTTCTCGTACTACCGCACACTTTTCAGGTTTCTCTTCAACCACCAGCATGCATCAGCACACCGACGGCACCCTTACGGAATTCACCCAACGTGAAGTCTTCCGACCCGACGAGGAAATCGTCGTATACGCGACCGTTCTGTACGACAAGAAACACTGGTACAAGCCAGGCGCCATCCACATACTAGCCCAATTGACAGACGGGCCCCTATACGCCAAGCAGGAAGACGACTCTTGGACTCCATACCTGGGCGGTGATGTACCTATCGCCGTCAATGATCCCTACCTTCACCTCGCAAACGATTTCATCGTCGTCGGCCGCGATCCCATTACCGCTTACTACGGCGCTCCTCCTTTCCAGGGCGACCAACTCGGCCTCGAAGGCCAGACGCTCCTTTTCTGGATCGCCTACTCCGTCGACGATCAACCTGGTATCTATTTTCACGGCGGCGAACCGATACGCGTTTCCTGGACACTTGAATAACTGCCAACACGATACCTTGCCGTCGCTCGAAACCAAGGCTGAATCGCCGCCACGCGCCCGCTGCTGGCTTTTAACGGCCTTTCGCGTACCCCAGGTACCCCCAAACGCTCCTGACGCCTCTCGCAGCGTCTCCCTGACAACGAGGAAACCCCAATGAACGTCATCCGAAACATCCGTTACTGGTTTTTCACCACCGTATTCTGGCTTTTTGTCGTAAGTCTTTTTTCCATGACCCTCGAAACCTTTGTCCTGGAAACCCAGGACTACACGCCCGCGACCGCCATCTCTATCCCGTTCTGCTGGTTTTTTCTTCGCCTCGCGGGCAAACGTCCCTCCAAACAATCCATCCAAACGAATTCGGAAATCTCGCAAACCTAAACACCGGCCCTTCGAAAAAGGTTGCAAGCAGACCGATTGCTCGGACCGGAAGTTGCCGATGTTGACGGTAATGTAGAGGAACGTACAGGCACGGTTTCGGTTTTTAACGGCCCGGGGCCGGAAATTTGTGTGCTCGAATCAAATGCGGAAGAGTCGGGTTTTGTTGGCGTGTGGCTGGCGGAACGGCTTGAAGAAGGGATTTCACCAAATGAGGTCGGAGTCTTCGTGCGGTCCACGAACCAACTTGAGCGCGCGATAGACGCTGTTAGCAAAAGTGGGGCGGAATACAAAGTGCTGGACGAGTTTGTCGAATCTTCACCCGGTAAAGTCTCGATAAGCACCATGCACTTGGCCAAAGGCTTGGAATTTCGCGCCGTTGCGGTAATGGCCTGCGACGACGAAGTGATACCACTACAGGAGCGAATCGAGAACGTGGCAGACGATGCCGACCTGGAAGAGGTCTACAATACCGAGCGCCATTTACTTTACGTCGCTTGTACTCGGGCTAGAGATCATCTGCTTGTAACGGGTGCTGATCCTGTGTCCGAGTTTCTGGATGACCTGGATGGCGCCTGAACACATAACAAATCCGTTGACTACAAATTTGTTGGATCGGAGGCCGCGTCCAAAGTTGCTGACTCCCGGCGATGGCGCCAATCCCCGCCATCGTCATTCGGAGCAAGCGAAACGCAGTCGCAGAATCCGGTTGACCACGGTGTAATCCCATGGAGATTCCGCGACTACGCGCGGAATGACAGTTTAGAAGGCGGAATGACAGTTTAGAAGGCGGAATGACAGTTTGGAAGATCGTGCGGCGCAATGCCCCTCTGTTCGCGCCCTGCGGGGCTGCGCGCAGGAAGACTTGGAGGGGAGCGTCCGAAGCTAAAAGAGACTAGCTTTTCCCGGTGAAACCATTTGATTCCGGCCGGGTGCTCATGTAACATCCGCGCTCCCTCGAAATACCTTGATTCGAACGAGCGATGAAGACCTATAGTGCGCATCCGGGCGAAGTGCCCCAAAACTGGCTTTTGGTGGATGCCGAAGGCCAGACTCTCGGGCATGTGGCGAGCGCCATCGCCACGCGGCTGCGCGGCAAGCACAAGGCGGAATATACTCCGCACGTCGATACCGGCGACTTCGTCGTGGTCATCAACGCGGACAAGGTTCGAGTCACCGGCAGGAAAGCTACCGGCAAGGTTTATCATACCCATTCGGGCTATCCCGGCGGGCTGAAATCGCTTACCTTCGAGCAGTTGCTCGAGAAGTCGCCCGAGCGTGTGGTGCGCCTGGCGGTGCGGGGCATGATGCCGCGCAATCGGCTCGGACGGGCCATGTTGAAGAAACTGAAAGTCTACGCCGGCGGTGAACATCCGCACTCGGCGCAGCAACCGCAAACCCTGGAACTGTAGACGCGAGACGAAATGCAAACCGAACAGTTTTACGGCACCGGCCGCCGCAAGACCTCAACCGCGAGAGTGTATCTGACCCGCGGCAAAGGCAACATCGTCGTCAACCGGCGTCCGCTGGAAAACTATTTCGGCCGTGAGGTGGCGCGCATGATCGTGCGTCAGCCGCTTGAAATCGTCGACATGAACGAACGTTTCGACATCACGGTTTCCGTGCGCGGCGGCGGCAGCTTCGGCCAGGCCGGCGCTATTCGGCATGGCATAACCCGTGCGCTGATCGAATACGACAGCGAACTCAAGCCAACTTTGCGCAAGGCCGGATTCGTATCCCGCGACGCGCGCGAAGTCGAGCGCAAGAAAGTCGGCCTGCGCAAGGCGCGCAAGCGGCCGCAATATTCCAAGCGCTAAAAGAATTTATTCTTTTAATTCAGTAACCTGTCCTAAATCGGGCGGAATCCCGCTTGAATTTCTCCGGCGAATTCATTAGCATGCGCCCGGTTTGCCCGCGCGCGTGGGATTTCCAAATATTTTCATTCGATCAGGAGATTTACCGAAGGTGACTGACGACAGTACCAAGACCGCGCGCAGGCGCTTTCTCGTAGGTACGACTTCCGTGCTCGGAACTGCCGGCGTCGCAGGCGCCGCGGCGCCTTTCATCGGGTCCTGGAATCCGAGCGCCGAAGCAAGAGCGGCAGGCGCTCCGGTCCGCATCGATATCAGCAATCTGCTTGAAGGTGAGTTACTTGGGCCGATACCCGCCTGGCGCGGTCGGCCCATCTTCATCGTGCGGCGCACCGCCGAAGTGCTGGAAGCCCTGAACCGGGATCCCGACAGGCTCACCGACCCGGACTCCCAAGAGCCGGAACAGCCCTCCTACGCACAAAATGAATTCCGCTCGCGAACGCCCGAATTGATGGTTCTCGTCGGTCTCTGCCCTCACTTGTTCTGTTCGCCGACTCCCTACATCGAACTGCGCCCGCAGTCATTCGATGCCGAATGGAACGGCGGTTTCTTCTGCCCCTGTCACGGGTCCCGTTTCGATCTCGCGGGCCGGGTGTACAGCGGCTCGCCTGCCTCACGCAACATGGAAGTGCCGCCGTATTCGTTCGAGGACGAGAACATCCTGGTGATCGGCGTCGACGAGGAGAGCGCGGCATGAGCGAACAACCGCAAGCGGCGAAGCCGGGCGGCCGGCTGCAATCCGCCCTGATCGCCGGTGTCGACTGGGTCGACGCCCGGCTTCCGATCGTGCAGGCCTGGGAACAGCATATGTCCAGATACTATGCCCCGGCCAATTTCAATTTCTGGTATTTCTTCGGCGTACTCTCGCTGCTGGTGCTGGTAATCCAGATTCTCTCGGGCATCTGGCTTACGATGAACTACACCGCCAGCGCAGAAGGGGCATTCGCCTCGATCGAATACATCATGCGCGACGTCGAATGGGGCTGGCTGTTGCGCTATGTACATTCGACCGGCGCTTCGGCCTTTTTCTTCGTGGTCTATGTACACATGTTTCGCGGCCTGATGTACGGCTCCTATCAGCGGCCCCGGGAGTTGATCTGGATCTTCGGCATGGCCATCTACCTGATTCTGGTGATGGAAGGTTTCCTCGGCTATGTGCTGCCCTGGGGCCAGATGTCCTATTGGGGCGCCAATGTCATCGTGTCGCTGATCGGCTCCATTCCCATCATCGGCGAGGACTTGCTGATCTGGGCACGTGGCGACTACCTGATCTCGGGCGCCACGCTCAACCGCTTCTTCGCCTTGCACGTGGTGGCTCTGCCGCTGGTGCTGATCGCCCTGGTCGTGCTGCATATCCTGGCCTTGCACGAAGTCGGTTCGAACAATCCCGACGGCATCGAGATCAAGCAGAACAAGGGTCCCGACGGCATTCCCGTGGACAGCGTGCCGTTTCATCCTTACTACACGATTTTTCACGATCTCGGCGGTGTGGTGCTGTTCCTGATCGCGTTTTTCGTGATCGTGTTCTTCGCCCCGGAAATGGGCGGCTACTTCCTCGAAATCGCCAATTTCCAGGAAGCCGATTCGCTGCGCACGCCGGAGCATGTGCCTCCGGTGTGGTATTACACGCCTTTCTATTCGATGTTGCGCGCCGTGACGATTCCGCTGTTCGGCATCGATGCGAAATTCTGGGGGCTGCTGATCATGTTCGGCGCCATCGCCATCATGTTCTTTCTGCCCTGGCTCGATCGTAGTCCGGTGCGTTCGATGCGCTACAAGGGCTGGTACAGCCGCGTCGCCCTGATGCTGTTCCTGGTCAGCTTTTTCATTCTCGGCGTACTTGGCGTCCAGACGGTCAGTCCCGCCAAGATTTTGCTGGCGCAGATAATGACCGTGGTCTACTTCCTTTATTTCATTCTGATGCCCTGGTACACGCGCCTCGAAAAGACCTCGCAGCCACCGGACCGGCTTACCGGGCGCTGGATCAGCATTCCGCAACTGATCGGCAGCATTCTGCTGATCGCCTTTCTGGTGGTGCTGCCTTTGATGCTCGTTTCCGAGCGTGCGGAAGCGGCGGAATCCGGCAATCTCGATCTCGACCACGTGGAAACCGATTTCATGGACAAGGATTCCCTGCAACGCGGTTTCAATTCCTACATGAACTATTGCGTGTCCTGCCACGCGCTCGGTTATGCGCGCTATGAACGCACCGCCGATGATCTCGACATTCCGCACGAACTCGTGATCGAGAATCTGATCTTCGACGACTCGCTGATCGGCGATCGTATCGAGAACTCGATGTCGGTGGACCACGCCAACGAGTGGTTCGGCGTGGCGCCGCCGGATCTGACGCTGGTCTCTCGTGTGCGCGGTCCCGACTGGCTGTATACCTATCTGCGATCCTTCTACAACGATCCGGCGCGGCCTTTCGGGACCAACAACAGCATTTTTGCCAATGTCGGCATGCCCAATGTGCTCCACGAATTGCAGGGAGACGTAATCTGTGACGATCACGGCACGGACGATCCCACTCAATGCGAGCTCAGCCATGTCGAAGGCTCTGGAAGCATGAGTGAGGCCGAGTTCGACGCCATGGTCGGGGATATGGTCAATTTTCTCCACTACATCGGCGAGCCGATCCGCTACCGGCGGCAGCAGATCGGCATCTGGGTATTGCTCTTTTTGGGTCTGTTATATATTTCCGTCGCTCTCATGAGCCGCGAGTTCCGCAAGGACTATCACTGAGGGACGCCGGCCGTCCACAAACGGGGAAAAAAATGGGAGTTATCGCGAAACGGTCGTCCATGACCTTTTACTCGGACCCTGTCAGTCATTACAGCCATCGCGTTCGTATCGTTCTCGCCGAAAAACAGGTGACCGTCGACCTGATCGACGTCGATTCGGAAAATTTGCCCGAAGACCTGGTGGATCTGAATCCCTACAACAGCCTGCCGACCCTGGTCGATCGCGATCTCGTGCTGTACGAGGCCGATATCATCATGGAGTATCTGGACGAGCGATTCCCCCATCCGCCCCTGTTTCCCGTGTATCCGGTGGCCCGAGCGCAAAGCCGGTTGTGGATGCACCGGGTTCGGCGCGAATGGTGCACGTTGGTGGATCCACTGCTGGCGGGCGAGGGAACCGATGCCGAACTCGAAGCAATTCGCGGCAAGCTGCGCGACAGCCTGATCGCCACGGCGCCGATTTTCGGCGAAAAACCCTTCTTCATGAGCGACGAGTTCACGATCGTCGATTGTTGCGTGACGCCGATTCTCTGGCGTCTGCCGGTACTGGGAATCGAATTGCCGGAAACCCGCGCCACGAAGCCGCTGATCGAATATCGCAACCGACTGTTCAATCGCGACTCGATCAAGGCAAGCCTTTCGGAACTCGAACGCGAAATGACCGCCTGATACGGCTCAGTTCAGATACTCGAACACCTTGACGACCCGGGTTACGCCGCCCACGTCGCTGATCAGGGCCGCGGCCTGATCTCCCAGTTCCCTGCTGACTATGCCCAACAGATATACGGTACCGTTTTCGGTCACGACCCGGATATTCGCGCCAGCAACGGTTTCGTTGGTCAACAGCAAGGCGCGCACCCTGGTGGAAATGGATGCGTCGTTGACACGGGCCAGGAAGCCTGTATTGCCGGTGACTTCGAGTTCGTCGTGAATGCGTCGGATCTGCGAACTCGCCTCGCTGGCGATATTCACCGCGCGCCTTTTCATTTCCGGGGACGGCACCTGGCCGACCAGCAAAACGATGCCCCTGTTTGCGGTTACGTCAATATTGGCTTCGCGCAGGACCGGTTCCTGGTCGTTGAGATTTCTCCGGACGATACCCTCGATCTCCTCGTCCGTGATGAAGGTGCCGACCGTGCGCCTGGACAGATCTTCCTCAATTCCCTGATCGCTGCGTTCACCGGGCAGAAAGGCGGTACAGGACGTCAGCAACAGCGCGGAAATACCGATCGACAGCCAGAATTTCATGCGTCTTCTCCTCCGAATATCGTTGTGTCGATGAAGTCGCAAAGACAATGAATGACGACCAGGTGCACTTCCTGGATCCGGGCGGTGCGCTCGGACGGAACGCGCACCTCGACGTCCCTCGCACCGAGATTCGCCGCCATGCGGCCGCCGTCCCTGCCGGTCAGCGCGACCACGATCATGTCGCGTTCATGGGCGGCGCGGATGGCCTGCACGACATTGCCGGAATTGCCGCTGGTCGATATCGCCAACAGGACGTCGCCTTCCCGGCCGAGAGCAAGCACCTGCTTGGCGAAGATTTCGCCATAGTCGTAATCGTTGGCGATGGCGGTGATGGTGGAACTGTCGGTGGTCAATGCAATGGCCGGCATGCCGGGCCTTTCCCGTTCGAATCGATTCAGCAATTCGGCGGAAAAATGTTGCGCGTCTCCGGCCGAACCGCCGTTGCCGCAACACAGAATCTTGTGGCCGTTCAGCAAGCTGTCGACCATGACCGCGCCGGCATCCTGGATCGACTGTGGTAATTCCTCGGCGGATCGCTCCTTGACTGCGATACTGTCGAGGAAATGCCGGGTAATTCGTGAAGTCAGGTCCATACGTACGGTTCCACCATGGCTGCAAATTGTATCGGCTGCGGCCCTGATTTGTTTTAGCGTCGATCAGCAACCAGCAAAGGCGTCGCGAATCCATTCGAGCCGGTCTTTTCCGGCGGGCCCGCCGCCGGTTATCGCGACTACGTCAAAGCGGCAGGACTTGTAATGCCAGTTTCTCGATTTCAGAAACCATTGCGCGGCCAGCCGCAATTTTCGCCGCTTGGCCGGGCCTATGGTCTCCTGGGCGCTGCCGTAGAGGTCGCTTTTTCGATAGCGCACTTCGACAAAGATCACGGTCCCCTGCCGGTCGCGCATGATCAAGTCGATCTCGCCGACGCGACAGTTGAAATTGCTTTGTATCAGCGACAGGCCCTGTACTCCCAGGTAACGCAGGGCGCGTTGCTCCTGCAGACCGCCGAGCTTGCGCCGATTGACAGGGCTTCCCGCCATGGTCGCGCTTCAGTCGCCCGGCCCGGCGAGAGGCGCCGCGACGCCGTTTACAAAGCGCCCCGGCGTGAGCCGGCGATGAATGCGACGGCCTTCTTCCATGTGCAATTCGCCGGTGGCGCCCCGCAAACTGGTTACCTGTCGCACCAGAAATTGTTGCAGCCTCGGGTAGAGGCGAAAACTGTCGATGCCCATGGCTTGCAATCTGCGCTCGGCGCCGCCGGCGGCGAGGGATCCGTCAAGGTCCTGCCACATGAGTGGCGCGTCGGCGAAAATTACGCCGTTGAGATCCCGATTCAGGTCCGAATTTTCGAAACCATCGAAAATCGACGGTAACGCGAATACCGGAAGGTCTTCGGCGTAGTAGAAATCGAGCGCGGGTTTGATCTGACGCCCCACCTGCGGATTCGCCATCAGGAAAATGAAATCGATGTCGCGGCGCCGGCGCGGCGTAAATTCGACGTTGGCGCGGGGCAATACGTCCAGCAGTCGTTGCAGTCGCGCCTCGCTGGCGTCGATATCGAGGACGCTCTTGACCACTTCGGTGAAATCCCCCGCGCCGAGATACGCCGCCCTGGAAACGAAACTGCCGCCGCGGGCCTGCCAGCGTTCGACGAAAATGTTCTGCAGACGCAGGAAAACGTCATTGGCGGGATAGACCGCAGCGGCATTGCGGTGTCCGGCCTGCCAGGCGAGGTCGATGATGGCGTCGATCTCGTCTTCCGGCGCAAGGGCGAACTGGAAAAGCCGGCCGTCGCCGGAAGGTGGATCCTCGTCGGTGTAATTCAGCGCCAGCGTCGGAACAGGCAATTCGCCTTCTGCAAGCAATTGGTTGACCAGTTCCTTGAACAGAGGCCCCACGACCAGGTCCGCGCCCTCGGCTACCGCGCGCTGATAAATCGGGCGGATATCGTCCGCGCCGGAACTGTCGAACAGCGAAATGCGCGGCACTTCGCGCGAAACCGCGAGCGCCTCGTAATATCCGGCCAGAAAGCCCTGTTGTACAGCAGCGCCGGCGGCTTCCCGCAATGGCAGGATCAGGGCGATATGGCGCGGCCTTTCGGCCCAGGCCGCTTCGAGTTGCGCCAGTTGGTCGGGCAACTGGCGGGCTGCCGAATGCTGTTCCCAGGCCCGGCGCCAACTCACCAGGGATTCCAGTTGCCGCGGGATGCTGTATTGACCCAGATCCACGACCCGGGCCAGCTCGATCCATCCGCGCAACTCATAACTCGTGCTGGATGCGGCCATTTCCTCGAGTTCGCGACCGGTCAGGCTTTCCAGCGAGGCCCAGATCTTCCGGCGCACGTCTTCACCCGCGGCGCCGTCGAGCAGGCCGGTAACTTCAGCCCAGGCGCCTATCGCCTGGCGTGGCAGTTCCATCGCGTCATTGATATCGCCCAGCAGCCGGAAATAGTCGATGAAATAATCCGCCGAGCGGCTCGGCACCGCGATTTCACGCAATTGCGACATGGCTGCGTCGCCATCGTTCGCCGCCAGGCTTATCCGGCTGCGCAACAAGGCAATGCGGACTTGCAGGTCCGGGGACGCCGGCATCGCGGCTTCGACTGCATCGGCCGCTTCGAACAAGCGGCCCTCGGCGTACAGGCGTTCGGCCGCGTCGAGGCGCAACAGCGCGGCCTCGTCTCCCGCGGCCGAATCGGCCCGGACGAGCAGGGCGGCGATGGTATCCTCCCCGGTCACGGTAACGGCAGGCTCGCGCACACCCGGCGACGCACCGCAACCGGCCAGCAGCAACAGCAGCCAGAACAGGATATAAAGACGCATTACAGACAAAATCGAATCCGAAAAACTGAAAACGGCGCGGCCTTGGCCTCGCCGATGCAGAAAGACTAATACAGCTTGCGGTTTTTCACCAATTCTACGGAGAAATTTTCAGCATGGCGGAAACAGGCTGTCTTTACGTGGTAGCGACACCGATCGGTAATCTCGCCGACTTCTCCGCTCGCGGCCGGGAAGTGCTCGCGGCAGCGGACTGCATTGCCGCGGAAGATACCCGGCACAGCGGCAAATTGCTCGCGCATTTCGGCGTAAATCGACCGCTGCTGTCCTATCACGACCATAGCAGTGAACGCACCCGGGACAAGTTGCTGCGGATGTTGCGCGAAGGCGCCAGGGTAGCGCTGATCTCCGATGCCGGCACGCCACTGATCTCGGACCCGGGTTATGCTCTGGTCAAGGCCGCCCGGGACGAAGGGATCGACGTCCTGCCCATACCCGGACCGAGCGCCCTGATCGCCGCGCTCAGCGTTTCGGGACTGCCGACCGACCGCTTTACGTTCGCCGGTTTTTTCCCCGCCGCGCAAGCAGGGCGAAGAAAGCGGATCGAAGAACTCAAGGAAGAGACCGCCACCTGGGTAGTTTATGAATCGGCCCATCGCATGCTCGACTGCGTCGACGACTTGATCGCGATTCTCGGTGAGGGGCGCCGCGTCTTCATCGCCCGCGAAATGACCAAGCAATTCGAATCCCATTTCCTCGGCAGCCTGGAACAGGCGTCGGTCTGGCTGCGCGAAGACGCAAACCATCTCAAGGGAGAATTCGTCCTCGTTCTTGCCGGACACGAAGCAAAACCCGGCGAGGACGAACGCCTGCCCGAAGCCCTCCGCATCGTCGCCCTGCTCAAAAACGACCTGCCGCTCAAAAAGTCCACGGCGATAGCCGCAAAAATCACCGGCCTCCGCAAGAACGAAATCTACCGCGCCACACTGGAAAAGCCCTGAGGCGGGACAACGGGGTCGGCGATGCATTGTTTTTTGAATGGGGGCACTCTTCCCGCCGCCATCGGACGTCTTTCCCAGCTTGCGCCGAGCCCCTTTCCGCCACCATCGCGAAGAGCTGCGTGGCACGGTCAAGGTGACCGATAACCCAATTTAAAGTCAGTCCGTACATGAAAAGTTCAGAAAGTTCCGCATCATCGCGCTGTACTGAGCTTCTGGCCGAGTTGCTTTTTTTAGTAGATCGCGAGCACGGCTAACTTTTGATGGCTCCACTTTGCCGCCAGCGCTTTGAATTATGGAATTAAGGATTTCCAGGGGCTCCAAGACCTCCGCGCGGGCATCTTCAAGTTCGCCTCTGCGCAATCCCAAACCTTGAATTGTTTTTAGTCCCCTTTCTGTAAGGTGCTCGACTTCCGCACCACGAAACCGTATATGGCACTCAGGATTTTCGCAAGAAGGATCGATAAACGTCTGGATTTCCTCTTCTACGTGATCGCGGTGACTCTGTGAGCGCGTGTCCTCGTCAACAAGGGGAAACAATGAGCCTTTGTAACTCGTATTACAAGTTTCGCAGCTCACGAGCAGATTTCTCCAGCTATACGCAAGCCAATAATATCCGGGGTAATGCTTCGCTGTATCAGACTTTTTCTTTACGGCTCCCTTCGGCCTGAAATGTTCTACGGCCCCGGGGGAATTAACACGAAACTTCGATTCACAATAGCAACATTTCCGGTGCTGCGCCCGCAATAGCGCATTCTTCACAGTCTTGTGCGCATAAGTGTTACGATCAAATTTAAATTTTTCCGACCCGGACCGATAGGCTTCTTCATTCTGGTCATAGCTTTCGCAATTCAGACGGGTTTTTTCTTTGCCGGCGCGTAGAAGGACAGCTGGCGCTTGCTCAGGTCGAAAAATTCGGATCATGATCCACTTGATTGGTCTTGTTTCAAATCGTTCGCGATTTCACGTATAAGATCCAGTGCGGCTCTGTCTTCAGCATCTTCTGCAGTTGGTAGTCGGTCCAATTCCTCGCGCAATGACTGGAGTCGACATTCTTCAGCTTCACCTCGATTTGAAAGATTCAGTAATTTATTTCGTTCCTCGCGGAGTTCTACAATGTGTTGGCTCCGGGTGGGAATACCGAAGAGTTCGCTTGCAAGAATCTGATCGACTCGTCAGGTATTTACGAGTTCGTGGTCGTCATCAATAAGGACCTGTCCTTCCTTTTCACTCAATACAACCAACTTTGCATTTTCGGCCGCTTGTACGATCAATGGGCTGTGGGCTGTGGCGATAAATTGAATCGCCGGGAAAAGTGTAGTGATATCCGCCATCATTCGGCGTTGCCAACGAGGGTGGAGATGTAAGTCGATGTTGTCGATAAGGACTATTCCAGGTTCGCTCAAAGGATTGGGGCTGTCCGGATAACGCTCATACAAACGCAGAGCGAGATCAACGATCCAAGTAAGCGTAGTTTGATACCCGAGGCTAAGCCCTGAAAGTGGCGCTATTCCATAGGGCGTTTTAAACTGTACGCCACCGAGCCCCTTGCTGGAACCGAATACCCGGGGCGCACTAATGTGAATATTTTCTTCGGCCTTGATATCGGGAAGAACGGTCGCAAGTACTTTTTTGACTTTAAACAGGATGTCCTTATCCTGCATCTCCCCGTCTTTTGCGCGATGATCAAGCTTTAACAGAATGTCCTCGGCATCGTAGAGTTCCGTAGATTCCCGGAAAAGGGATGCAAGCGGGTCCGAGAGTTCATTTTCGTACCTTTTCAAAGTTCCTGGGCGGCGCGCGGCGCCGTATGCAAATATGGCAAGGTCTGAATCCAAAAAACGCGAGAATTTCTTATCCTTCAACGTCTCATCTGGTTGCGCATCTTTTCTTTCCTGAAGTATTCCGTTCTTGCCCACCATTTCGATGGTAGTTATTAGGTTTCCCGCTTCGTCTATGCTTCCCTCGTCGTTTGCCTCATTGGCGCTTAGTGTTGCTTTGAGCAAGACATCAACTTGATCACCCACTCTTATCAAGGAATTCCAAATTTCGTTTTCCTCACTATTTAATGCGGGCTCAATGCCAACAATTTTGTCCGACTCTTCGTTATTTGACTCATCTGTCACAATTGGCACGGGCCTCATCCATCCCAGACATTGCAGCAGCGTGGTCTTGCCCACGCCGTTATCCCCGAGAATGAGAATCCATCTGGAGGGTTTGCCGTTCCCATTCGTGAGATTCAGGCGCTGGCGCTTGCCGAAGCAGCGGACATTCTCCAATTCAAGAGAGCGAAAATAGATGGCGGAAACGGTATTCATGAAACTTATGTCCCGTGCAACAGACTCGAAACGGCTCGCTTTGCCGTCCTCTCCCGATTATACACTTCGACGACCCATGCCCTGACCGAAATCCGGTGCTGAAATGGCGTTTTGCATCCAATTTCTGGGTTTTTCGGCAAGTCGACCGTGTGGGTCGCTCCGCAGGTTGCGAAATCTATAATGGAAAATAGAAGTCTTTAAAATCAATGAGTTAAGAATTTCAAATGTTAAAAAGGTAATATTATTCATATAGTTACAATTGTCCTTGCATCTATGTTGAATCCGGACTACGCTAATCCTCCTCACCACCACCCCTGCGCTTGTTGCTGCTCTTTTTTGGCCGGAGGAATTTCAATGAAGCAACCTGTCGACCAGTTGCCTCCAACTGCTCCCACACATCTTGCCACAAAACCATTGAAGCGCCAGAACGAGGAAATTCCCGCCAGTGCAGTTGACCATCCCGTGCTATCCCGACTCATTGAGGAAGTGCGCAACGACACAGCCACCGAGTCTGCCTACGACCGAGTGCATAACCGGCACAATCGCGGAAGATAAGCCCAGCAAACTCGCCGATATGAATTCCGGGGGTCAGGTTGATACGGTTCTCATAAAGACTGCCAGTCGATGCAATTTTGACTGCTCTTATTGCTATGTCTACCAAGGGCCAGACCAGTCCTGGCGCCGGCAACCCAAGCGAATGTCGAGAACTGTAGTGTTGGCGGTGCGCGACCGGCTTATCGAACAGGCCGCGAGGCAGAAAAAGGGATTTGCCATAGTGCTGCACGGGGGCGAACCACTGCTTTTGGGTTTTAATGGACTCGTCGCGTTGCTCAGGGGCCTTCGCGCTCAGCTTGACCCCAACTGCTACCCTATCAGCATTCAGACGAACGGAGCGCTGCTTTCCGAAAGGCTGCTTGATCTCTTTGCCGAGACGCGGACGAGTGTTTCCGTAAGCATCGACGGTCCTGCGGGGGCTAATGATCTCGGTCGGCTAGATCATCGCGGCGGGAGTACCTTCGCGGCAACGGCAAACGGCATTGAGAGACTGGTCACGCATGCGGAATGCAAGTTTCTATTCGCCGGCACACTGTCGGTCATCCAACCAAAAATTGAGCCAAGTCTCGTGTACGGTTTCTTAAAGAATCTGGGGACACCAAGCATGGATTTCCTCCTCCAAGATGGAAATCACGACCGCCTGCCGGCATGTAAGAATGACTACGAAAGTGTCGAGTGCGGAGAGTGGTTGACCGGACTATTTGACGTTTACTTTGCTGATCCTTCTCCAGTGCCGATTCGTATTTTGGACGATTGCATCAAGCTGTGCCTTGGGGGAACAAGCCAAAAGGAAGGGAGGGGTAAAGCGAGGCACGGAATTCTAGTCATCGAAACGGACGGCGAGATTCGCAAGAACGATACGCTTCGAGCCTCGTTCGAAGGCGCCGACAAGTTCTCTGATCGGTGGAATATCACTAACACTCCCTTGGCCGCCGTACTGTCTTCGCGGGAATACATCAAGTACACCGAAATGCAACTGCCAGTTTCTTACCAATGCGCAAACTGCGACTTGCTCGATGTGTGTGGAGGGGGAATGCCGCTTTACAGGTGGAGCGCCGATCAGGGCTATGACAATCCTTCCGTCTATTGCCGGGATCACGCACTGTTCATTAATCACGTGGCATCTCGCATTCATGAGCTGGGCTGCGTTGACGCCCTTTTGCCTTCCGTTTCACCAAATCATGTTTCCTGAACTTGAATCTGCCAAATTTCAAGAATTTCCTTTTGCACATTTCTTAGGCCAGGCCGAGCTTCCAAGTGAGGGCGCGAAATGGCTCGATTGGTTGGAGAATGAAGCCCCTTGGGAACTTACCGTCACGAAATTTTACGAGCAATACGAATTCAGTCTGCTGCATGCGCCACTGAGCCCTTCCCTCAAGTGCTTAGTGGCTCCTGAAACCCTTTGCGTGCTCAAATCCCAGATGTTCCGGTACTTCGGTCAACCTTTGTCGGAACGCGTGGATGTGACTGCGCACAAAATGGTCCCAAAGCAGACCATTCGCCTCCACAATGACTATCTCTCGGGCGGAGAAAGCCACCGTCTTCTTCTCCAATTGAATGAAGGCTGGAAGCCTGATCAAGGGGGATATCTGATGTTCTTTCGAGGTCCGAACCCGGAGATGGCGAGCAATATCGTCGAACCCGTGAGTGGATCCGTGCAGGCATTCGCTATTTCCCCGCACTCCTATCACGCCGTAAGTACCGTCCATACGGGAAAACGCTTCACCATTGTATATTCTTTTTTTAAAGCCTCTGAATGAAAGTGGACGAATTCATCTCGGGCGTTTGTGGCTGGGGTCCAGATGCGCCAGTAAAACTCAGGGGGGGAGCGCTTGAGAATGGGCTCGAGTGGCGGTCGTATTCGACAGCGCAATTTCTCGATTGTTTGCAAGAAACAAAGCTCTCTAGTCGAAGAAGAGACGGCCTTTCGCAAAGCGTTTGTCCTGAACCGTTCAGTCCCAGCGAACGCATATGGCGAGTGGGCAACAATAGACTTGACGAAAATCCGGAGCCCAGTGCCTTACCCGCGAAGGACGTTGCTGAATCCCGTATATGCTCCGAAATTTGCATCGAACTGCTCCCCCCCTTGGTAACGAAACGCTGGCAATCCATCGGACTGCGATTCGCAACCGAAAGCGATATCCGCGAAATGAAGTTTGTTGAAACCTTGGCGAAGTCATTTGATCTCATTAAGTTGGTAAGCCCTTTCCATGGAACTGTGGCCGGTCTGTGCCGGACGCTACATGTTCTGTTAGTTTCAAGTGGCAGTGTTGACATTTGCTATAGTGAACCGACTTTACCCTTTTCGATTTTCGTTTCATGCCCGCCTATAACGGAAAATAGTCGCGTCGAGCGTTTAGCGGAAAACGTTATCCATGAAGCGTTGCATCTGCAACTCTCCCTAGTGGAACGATACGAGCCGTTAGTCAGGGACAAAGTCAATGATGAACTGGTGTATTCACCATGGAAGAAAAGTGTACGAACCGTACATGGACTGTTACACGCTATGTATGTATTCAGTAATCTTCGATACTTCTGGAGTCGTGTCGCTGCCAAGTGCCCGAATGTTTCATCATTTGCACAAAACCGCATTGATACGATTAACCAAGAAATGCGTGGTGCCCGAAAACTCCAAGATAGTCCACTATTGACTGTCGCTGGTCAGCGCTTGGCGGCTTCTTCGATTATTCTCTAAATTCCCCTGTCCAGCGCATTGGCTCTCCTTTCTAAAAGGTTTGTTTCATTGAGAATGTTCTGGCGTGACGGAAGAGCACTATTGCAAAGGGTAGGAGCCTGGCGCGAGCCGGAAAGAAATCCCTTCGGAGCAGGCTTCGAGCTAGTGGCACAGTTTCGCTTCAAATCTATGCTTCAAATCTATTGTTATCCGGGTGGAACTTTATTAGTCTGGTGTACCGAGTCAGCCGGGCAATCGCTGTTCGTTTCATTCGTGAGCGGGCAGAGGAAAGTCCGGGCTCCACAGAGCAGGGCGCCAGGTAATCCCTGGGGGGCGCGAGCCCACGGCAAGTGCAACAGAAAGCATACCGCCGGACGACTGTCCGGTAAGGGTGAAATGGTGCGGTAAGAGCGCACCGCGCGGCTGGTAACAGTCCGTGGCAAGGTAAACCCCGCCCGGAGCAAGGCCAAATAGGAATCCCATGGTGTAGCTCGCACCGGATTCGGGTAGGCCGCTACAGGTCCGTGGTGACGCGGGCCGCAGATGAATGATTGTCCTCGACAGAACCCGGCTTACAGGCTGACTCGCCTTTTTCCCCCACCCACACCCCTGGCATCGATCCGTCGTCGTCGGGCAGGGTATGTTTTGCGGACGCCGTAAATACGTCCCTGTAGGCTCGGGCTCGGCATCCCTGCCTCGCACGCCCGCAAAACATACCCTGCCCGACGACGACTAACACCTGCGGACCGGCGGGTATCAAATTGCCAACATGCTGATCTCCCTCGATGGGTGTCCCATCAATCTCTTTTCGAAGACCTGTACGCAGACTCTCGCACGATGTGAGTCGCCGTCGGGTTGCGCTTTGCCGCGGGTGTGCGAGGCAGGACGCCGAGCCCGAAGCCTACAGGGACGTATTCACGGCGTCCGCGGCAAAGCGCAACCCGACGGCGACGGATCGAAGCCACAATACAAGCATCATGTAGAAAAGTGGAAAATATTGGTAATTTGTGGGCGAATGTGGTTTATTTGTATGAAAATTTTGAGGGATAGCCATGTTTCGCGGCATGAACACCGTCAGCCTCGACGCCAAGGGGCGTCTGGCCATGCCTGCACGCTATCGGGAACGCCTGTCGAATGACCATGGCGGCCGTCTTGTGGTGACCATCGATATCGACACCAGGCATCGATGCCTTTCGCTGTATCTCCCCACCGAGTGGGAGAAGATCGAACGGCAGATCGACGGCATGTCCGGACTCAACGAACACGTGCGACGCATGAAACACCTGCTTATCGGTCATGCCAACGACCTCGAACTCGACCGTAGCGGCAGAGTGTTGCTGCCGCAGGAATTGCGTCAATACGCCAGTCTCGAAAAACAGGCCTGTCTGGTCGGACAATGCAAGAAGCTGGAAATCTGGAGCCAACAGAACTGGTTCGACAAACGCAAAGAATGGCTGAAAGAAGCGCATGAACAGGGAGAGTTGCCGGAAGAACTCAGAAGCCTGGCTTTGTAACGGCGAACGGCGATGAACGCAGCCGGGCATCAGCCGGTAATGAGGACAGCGGTCGTGGAAGCAATGAATCTTCGACAAGATGGAATTTATCTCGACGCCACTTTCGGACGCGGCGGCCATAGCGCGGCAATCCTTGAGCGGCTCGGAACCGGCGGCCGGCTGTTGGCCATGGACCGGGACCCGGAAGCCATTGCCGCGGCGCGGAAAATGGCCGCGAACGATTCGCGGCTCGAAGTCATCGACCGCCGCTTCGGCGAATTGCGCTCCGAACTGGCCGAGCGCGGACTCGAAGGCGCAATCGACGGCACCCTGTTCGATCTCGGCCTTTCTTCGCCGCAAGTCGACGACAGTAACCGGGGCTTCAGTTTCAGCGGCGACGGTCCGCTCGACATGCGGATGGACCCGCGCACGGGAATCAGCGCCGCCGAGTGGATCAACAAGGCGCCGGAGCGGGAATTGGCGGACGTGATCTTCCGGTATGGAGAGGAAAGACACTCCCGGCGTATCGCCGCACGCATAATAAATGAAAGGAAAAGCGAACCGATTACCACTACCGGGCGGCTCGCGGCCATAGTTTCCGCCGCCCTGCCCCGGCGGGAACGCCACAAGCATCCCGCCACTCGCGCCTTCCAGGGCATACGCATACGCATCAACGAGGAACTCGACGAACTTCACAAGGGCCTGGCGGGCGCATTGGAAGTGTTGCGCGCCGGTGGTCTGCTCGCAGTGATCAGTTTCCATTCGCTGGAAGACCGCATCGTCAAACGCTTCATTGCCGATCAATCGCGGGGCGATGATTTTCCACGTGATTTGCCCGTCACCAAATCGCAACTGCGGGCGCGAATTCGGCCGATAGGTAAGTCAAGACGCGCCACCGCCGTGGAAGTGGCGCGGAATCCGCGTGCCCGCAGCGCGATATTGCGCGTGGCGGAGAAATTGCAATGAAGGCAACAACCGGGACCCGGCGTCATCCTGCCCGGCCAAGCGCAAACCATGGTCGGCCCTCGCCCTGGGCCTGGGCCGGACTGGGCCAGGCTTCCACTTATTTGTTGACGGTGATTCTGCTGGCGATTTTTCTGACCGGGCTGGCCATGGTCGACGTAACGCAGCAACACCGGCAGATGTCGAGGGAATTACAGGAACTTCGCGAGCAGGTATACCTGCAGGAAGAGGAAAGAGGGCGCTTGCTGCTCGAAATCAGCACGTTCGCCCTTGCCGAAAGGATCGAGCGCGTCGCCCGGGAAGAATTACGGATGCGTGTGCCCGAACCGGAAGATATCGTGGTGGTTCACAATGACCAGAACTAAAAAGTCGAAACCTGCCGACGCCTGGCGGCCCGCGCTGTTGCTTTTACTGATGGCGCTCTGCATCGGTATCGCCGGGTGGAAAGCAGTGGCCCTGCATGTATTGGACCGCGATTTCCTGCAAGAAGAGGGCGATGCGCGCACCGTGCGCACCGTTCCGCTGGTGGCGAATCGCGGACTGATCACCGACCGCAACGGCGAACCCCTGGCCATGAGCACGCCGGTCAAGTCGATCTGGGCCGATCCTTCGGAAATCAACCCACGAGGGGAAAGCATCGGCGAACTTGCGCGCCTGCTCGAACTGGATGCCTTCGAGCTGCGCACGCGTCTGGAAGAGAATGACGGACGCCGTTTTCTCTACCTGCAACGCCACCTGGCGCCGTTCGAGGCCGAACGGGTGCTGGCGCTTGGAATTCCGGGAGTCTACGAACAGCAGGAATACCGCCGCTTTTATCCTCACGGGGAAATTACCGCGCACCTGATCGGTTTCAACGATATCGACGATAACGGTCAGGAGGGCATGGAGCGAGCCTACAACGGCTGGCTGCAGGGCGTTCCTGGCAGCCGCCGCGTGATCAAGGACCGCCGCGGCAACATCATCGAAGAGTTGAACACCATCGAACTTGCCCAGCCCGGCAAGGATCTGCGCCTGAGCATCGATATCCGTTTGCAGAATCTCGTATATCGCGAATTGAAATCCGCATATCTCATGCGCAAGGCAAAGGCCGCCACGGCGGTTGTACTCGACGTCAACACCGGCGAAGTGCTGGCGGTCGCCAACCAGCCCTCTTACAACCCCCACAACAAGACGCTGATCGAAGATCTCAGCGTGACCCGCAATCGCGCCTTTACGGATATCTACGAACCCGGCTCGACCATGAAGCCGTTTACGATCGCGGCCGCGCTGGAATCCGGACGCTTTACCCCCGACACCGTCATCGAAACGGGCAATGGCTGGATGATGGTCGCCGGCCGCACGGTCCAGGATCTGTTCGGATACGGCGCCTTGACCACGACCGGCGTCATTACCAAGTCGAGCAACGTCGGCACGAGTCTGATCGCCGCCGAGATCGGCGCCGACCTGATCGTCGACGTGCTCGAGCGCTTCGGCTTCGGGCGTGCGCCGGGTACGGGATTTCCCGGAGAACAGGCCGGCGTGGTGCCTGAGCCGGGGCGTCTCGGCCAGCACGCCACTGCCGTGCTTTCCTTCGGCTACGGCGTGTCGGCGACCGCGGCGCACCTGGCCCAGGCCTACTCGATATTCGCCGATGAAGGCCATCGCAAACCGGTTTCCCTGCTCAAGTTGAGCGAGGACGAAATTGCCGAGTTGCCACAGAACCGGGTGATCAGCCCGATCATTGCCCGGCAGGTCGTGGAGATGCTCGAAACCGTCGTGGACCGCTCAAGGGGAGGGGCGGTCACGGGCGCGCGCATACCGTTCTACCAGGTGGCCGGCAAGACCGGCACTTCTCATGTGGTTGGCTCGTCGGGTTACGAGGAGAATCTGCACAATGCGTTATTCGTCGGACTGGCGCCGGCGACAAGACCCGAGATCGTGGTCGTCGTCATCGTCAATGAGCCCAAGGGCGACGAGCACCTCGGCGGCCAGGTCGCGGCGCCGGTGTTTTCCGGCATTGCCGCCGGCGCCATGCGTATCCTGAATGTGCCGCCGGACGACGCGCCGCGGCCCGAGCCCTCCAGGCGTACTTCCGATCAATCCGGCGCAGAGGGCCTGCCCGAATTATGAACCCGGCTGAATCACTGCCAGTCAACGCCAGTCTCCCGGAACTGATTCATGGGCTGGCGGACTACGACAAGGGAGCGGCCGGGATAAATCTCGAAGTAAGCGGGGTGCAACTCGACAGCCGCAAGGTCCGGCCGGGGGATCTGTTCATGGCGACCTTCGGCCGGACCCACGACGCCCGCGAATTCATCGCTGCCGCCGTCAGCCGCGGCGCCGTGGCGGTGCTGGCCGAGTCCGGCCGTGATTGGCAGGGAACGCGCCGGCTGGGCAAAGTACCCGTGATAGCGGTCGATCACCTGATGGCAAAGGCCAGTGAAATCGCCGGCCGTTTTTACCGGGAGCCTTCCCGGCGCATGTCGGTCATCGGCATCACCGGCACCAACGGCAAAACCACCTGTTCGCAATACATCGCCCGACTGCTGGCCAGGTCGGGTTGTCCAGCGGGAGTCCTCGGCACCCTGGGCTACGGCATTCCCGGCAAACTTGCCGAAAGTCCCTTGACCACGCCGGACGCGGTATTCGCGCAAAAGGCGCTGGCCGAGATGGCCGATGCCGGCATTCGCTCGGTAGCAATGGAAGTGTCCTCGGTGGGATTGCATCAGCGCCGCGTGCAAGGCATTCGATTCGATACAGCCATTTTCACCAATCTGACTCGTGACCATCTCGATTACCACGAAAGCATGGAGGATTACGGCGCCAGCAAGCGCAGATTGTTCACCGGGCCGGATCTGCGCCATGCGATCGTCAATCTGGACGACCCCTACGGCATGAGGATCGTCAACGATCTGAGTTCGAACGTGGAAGTGACCACATTCGGCATCGGCAATCGCCAGGCGACGATCCGGGCGGAAAACACAAGCATTACGAAACACGGCTTTCGCGCGGAAATCGTCACGCCCGCGGGCGCCGGCCTTATCGACTGCAAGCTGCTTGGCAGATTCAACGTCAGCAACATACTCGCGGTCACTGGCGCCTTGCTTGCCGCCCGCGCCATGCTCGGCGACCTGGACATCGAACGCATCTGCGATCTCGTCTCGGGCCTGCATTCGGTCGACGGCCGCATGGAAGTATGGGGCAGTGACGACGATGTCACGGCCGTGGTCGACTACTCCCACACTCCAGACGGTCTCGAAGGCGCACTGGCGGCGTTACGGGAACATTTCACCGGCCGATTGTGGTGCGTGTTCGGCTGCGGCGGCAATCGGGACAAGGGCAAACGGCCGATCATGGGCGCCCTGGCGGAGAAACTCGCCGATCGTGCCGTGATCACCGACGACAACCCCAGACTGGAAGACGGCGATGCGATCGTGAGCCAGATACTCAGCGGCATGAAGACGCCGGCCGCGGCGCAAGTCGAACGCGATCGGGAAAGCGCGATCCGCCGGGCAATCAACGAGGCCGAACCCGGCGACGTCGTGCTGATCGCCGGCAAGGGGCACGAGGATTATCAGGAAACGGGCACGAGCCGGAGTCATTTCAGCGATGCCGGTGTGGCGCGAAAGGCATTGCTGGAACGCGCTTCCGAACATGCCGGAGCGGGACATTGATAGGTGAAGTGATGCTTGATGCGCTGGCGGCGGAATTGAACGGCGAATTGACCGGCGGCAACGCCGGCTTCGACGCGGTTTCCACCGACACGCGCATGTTGCGCGCGGGCGAATTGTTCGTGGCGTTGAGCGGAGAGAATTTCGACGGCAACGAGTTCGTGCCCGAGGCGAGCCGGCGCGGCGCCGTGGGCGCGGTTGTCAGCCGGTTGTCCGGGGAAGAGTTGCCGCAATTGCTGGTCTCCGACACCGGCCTGGCGCTGGCGCGAATCGCGCGCATCAATCGTGAGCGTTCCCCGGCCCGGGTGCTGGCCGTTACCGGCAGCCAGGGCAAGACCACGGTCAAGGAAATGTTGCGCTCGATATTGTCGAACGAGGGCGAGTGCCTGGCGACCCGCGCCAATCTGAACAATACCGTCGGCGTGCCCCTCACGCTGTTGCGAATCGAGGCCCGGCATCGCTTCGCGGTGATCGAGATGGGCGCCAACCGGGCGGGGGAGATCGCGTTCAGCACGGCCGCGGCACAACCCGATATCGCGCTCATCGCCAATGCCTCCATGGCCCACACCGAAGGCTTCGGCGGCTTGCAGGGCGTAGTCCGGGCCAAGGGCGAAATCATCGAGGGACTGCGGCCGGACGGAACCTTGCTGCTGAACGCGGCCGACCCCAACTTCGATCGATGGCGCCGGCGCGGCGCCGCGGTCCGTGTGCGCCGCTTCAGTTTGCACGAAGCGCCCGGGTCGGACTATTTCGCCGCGGATATCGCTCTCGATGGAAGCGGCCGGCCCGCATTTGAACTGGCGGGTCCTCATGGGCGGATCGGCATCCGCCTGCAATTGCTCGGCGAACACAATATCGCCAATGCCGTGGCGGCGGCTGCGGCCGCCTTCGAAGCCGGCGCCGGATCCGAAGCCGTGCGGCAGGGTCTCGAGGCGACCGTTCCGGTCCCCGGCAGGCTCTGCCCGGCTGCGGCCCCCGGCGGATTGCGCATCATTGACGACAGTTACAACGCCGGGCCGGGTTCGTACCACGCCGCTATCGACCTGCTTGCGGAACTGCCCGGTCCGCACATGCTGGTCGCGGGCGATATGCTGGAACTCGGCGACTGTGAACAGGCCGCCCATCTCGAAGTCGGGCGATACGCATCGAGCCGCGGTATCGAACGACTCTGGGCCACCGGCGATCTCTGCCGCCATATGGTCGGGGGTTTCGGTGAACAGGGCCGGCATTTCTCCGGCCGGCAGGAACTGATCGGGGCGCTGCGCGGCGAACTCGAGCCGGATTGCGTCATTCTCGTGAAAGGATCCCGGGGCGCCCGCATGGACGAAGTGGTCGCGGCGCTGCTGGATGGAGGAACAGCCCGATGATTTACTGGTTATCCGATTACCTCATGCTGATCGACAACAGTTTCGCGGTATTGCAATACATTACCGTGCGCGCCGCCTTCAGCGTCATAACGGCGCTGATCGTCTCGCTGATCTTCGGCCCGATCATCATCGAACGGCTGAATGTGGCCCAGGTCGGTCAGGTCGTCAGGTCGGACGGGCCCCAGACTCATTTCGAGAAAGCGGGCACTCCCACCATGGGCGGAGTTTTGATCCTGCTCAGCATAACCGTCAGCACGATCTTGTGGTCGGACTGGAACAATCACTACGTCTGGATCGTACTCGCCGTGACCTTGCTGTTCGGCGGCGTGGGATTCGTCGACGACTACCGCAAACTGGTCAAACGCGACCCGGCGGGGCTGCCCGCGCGCTGGAAATATTTCTGGCAGTCGGTATTCGGCCTGGCCGGCGCCATCGTGCTCTATGTCTCCGCGCCCGGCAGCATCGAACTCGAATACATAGTGCCTTTCTTCAAGGATGTCGCGCTCAATGTGGGCATCGTTTACATCATCGTCAGCTATCTCATGATCGTCGGCTTCAGCAATGCGGTAAATCTCACCGACGGCCTCGACGGGCTCGCCATTCTGCCCACGGTGCTCGTCGGCGGCGCGCTCGGCGTAATCGCTTATCTGGCCGGACACAGCGAATTTTCCGCCTATCTCAATATTCCCTACATCTCGGGGTCGGGCGAGATTTCGATCTTCGCCGGGGCGCTGCTCGGCGCCGGCCTCGGCTTTCTCTGGTTCAACACTTACCCGGCACAGGTTTTCATGGGCGACATCGGGGCGCTGGCGCTCGGCGCGGCGCTGGGCGTGATGGCGATCGTATCCCGTCACGAAATCGTACTGTTCATCATGGGCGGGGTTTTCGTCGTGGAAACGGCATCGGTAATCATCCAGGTCGCCTCGTTCAAGATGACCGGCAGGCGTATCTTTCGCATGGCGCCTTTGCACCACCATTTCGAACTGAAAGGATGGCCTGAGCCGCGAGTGATCGTGCGCTTTTGGATCATTACCCTGATGCTGGTCCTGTTCGGACTGGTGACACTCAAGTTGCGCTGAAGAAACGGAGCGGGAGATGATCGGTTGCGCGCAGCAAAGTTCGGCCAGCGTCATCGTCGGTCTCGGCGATACCGGGTTCTCCTGCGCGCGCTATTTCATCCGCCGCAACCTCGACTTCCGGGTCGTCGACGATCGCCGGCGTCCACCGCGGCTGGCGGATCTGGAAAACCTGAAGCCGGACGTCGAAGTCGATCTCGGGGAGTTCCACGCCGAAAAGCTGCTTGACGCGCACGAACTCGTGGTCAGCCCGGGAGTGGATTTGCGCACGCCGGCATTGGCGGCCGCGGTCGAATCCGGCGTCCCGGTCACCGGGGACATCGATATTTTTTCGCGTGAGGCGCGCGGCCCCATCGTCGCGGTCACCGGCTCCAACGGCAAGAGCACCGTTGTCGAAATGCTGGCGCGGATTCTCGATGAGGCCAATATCGATTACGGTCTTGGCGGCAATCTCGACGGGCGCAGTTTCTGTCCGGCGCTGAACCTGCTCGAAGATGAGGACAAAGACTGGTATCTGCTTGAAATTTCCAGCTTTCAGCTTGAAACGACCCGCCGGTTGAACGCCGAAGTAGCGTTGATTCTCAATCTCAGCGCCGATCATCTGGACCGCTATGACGCTCTGGAAGACTACGCCCGCGCCAAGCAGCGCGTGTTTCGCGGCTGCCGCCGGGTCGTGCTGAACCGAGACGAGCCGTTCAGCCGGCCGCCGGATTCCGTAGCTGCCCCGGTCATCAGTTTCGGGCTCGATGCGCCCGCGCCGGAGGAAGCGGGATTGCTGCAATACGAAAGCGAGCGCTGGCTCGCATTCGGCAACGAACCCTACTTGCCCGTGAGCGCGTTGAAGGCGCCGGGCGACCACAATGTTTCCAACGCCCTGGCGGCCATGGCGCTGGCGCTTGCCATGGGCGTCGGCAAAGAACCTATCGTTACCGGATTGGGCCGGTTCGCCGGTCTCCCGCACCGCTGCCAGTGGGTGGCGAATATCGCCGGCGTGGATTACTACAACGACTCGAAGGCAACCAACCCGGGCGCAACCGCCGCCGCCGTGCTGAACCTGGCCCGCGCCCGGGCCGGACGCGTTCTGCTGATTGCGGGTGGTGTCGGCAAAGGCGCCGATTTCTCCGCCCTCGCGCCCGTCGTGCGCGAATCGACGCGCGCCGCGGTCCTGATCGGCCGCGACGCCGAACGCATCGCGGGGATACTGAAACCGGAAATTCCGCTAAGTCTTGCCGATACTCTGGACGAAGCGGTAGCCATTGCGCGGGAGCAAGCGCTGCCGGGCGATGCCGTGCTGTTGTCACCGGCCTGCGCCAGCTTCGACATGTTCGAAAATTTTCAGCATCGAGGCGAGTCTTTCATTCGCTGCGTGGAGAGTCTGCAATGACAGTTTCGTCGGCAACGGCCGGACGCCTGCAATCCGGCGCGGCTGCGTTTCAGGAGCCTCGGCCAAGCGCCGTGCTGCTGGTAACCATGCTGTTGTTGACATTCGGTCTGCTGATGATGACTTCGGCTTCGGTCGAAATTGCCGACAGCCGTTACGGCGACCCGCTCTACTTTCTCAAGCGGCAGTCGATTTTCACCTGTGTGGGCGTGGGACTGATGTTCATGCTCATGCTCGTGCCGATAAATTTCTGGAACCGTCTCAACTGGCTATTGTTGCTTGGCTCCTATGCCATGCTCGTCATCGTGCTGCTGCCGGGAATCGGCCGGGAAGTGAACGGTTCGATGCGATGGATAGATCTCGGTTTCTTCGCCTTGCAGCCGTCGGAGCCGGCGAAAGTGCTGCTGGTAATTTATCTGGCCTCGTACCTGGAGCGGCACCGTGAACGCGTGAGCGCGACCTGGCTCGGATTTCTCCTGCCGCTGTTGCTGATTGGAATAGCTGTGGTATTGCTGCAAATGGAGCCGGACCACGGCGCCATGGTAATTCTGTCCCTGACCGCGCTTTGCATGGTCTTCCTGGCCGGCGCCGGAATCTGGCGGGTGCTGTCGCTGTTACTTCTGTCGACAGGCTCGATCGCCTTGCTGGCGTATACCCAGCCGTATGTAGTGAGGCGATTCACGGCGTTTCTCGATCCATGGGCGCCGGAAAACATATACGGCGCCGGTTATCAACTCGGCCAGGCGCAAATCGCCTTCGGCCGGGGCGGATTATTCGGCGCCGGGGTCGGCAACAGCATCCAGAAACTCGATTTTCTGCCCGAAGCGCACAACGATTTCGTTCTCGCGGTCATAGGAGAGGAACTCGGTCTGGCGGGAGTGGCGCTGGTGACGCTGCTGTTCTGCATGCTTGTCTGGTGCTGCTTCTCAATTGCCCGTGAAGCGCATCTGCGCGAGCGTTTCTTTTCGGCGTATCTGGCCTGGGGATTGGGATTGCTGTTCGCGGGCCAGACCATGGTCAACATCGGCGTCAACCTGGGCCTGTTGCCGACCAAGGGCCTGACCCTGCCTTTCCTCAGTTACGGCGGCGCCAGCCTCATCGTGTGCTGCGGAATGATCGGACTGCTGTTGCGAATTCAATACGAAACCGAATGCATATCCAGACCGCACGCCGCCCGGCGCCGGAGACTGCCATGAAGGCGAAACGGGTTCCGGTCGTGCTGATCATGGCGGCCGGCACCGGCGGGCATGTGTTTCCGGCGATCTGCATCGCCCGGGAATTGCAGCGGGCGGGCGCCCGCATCCATTGGCTCGGCACCCGAACCGGAATGGAAAACAAGTTGTTGCAGGAAGAGAGATATCCGTTTCACGCCATTACCGCGACCGGCCTGCGAGGCAGCAGCCTGCGCCAGCGCCTTCGCGCGCCTTCGATGCTGATGCGCTCGCTTTGGCAAGCGTTGCGGGTAATGCGCAAGGTCAAGCCCGATTGTCTGCTCGGCATGGGCGGCTATGTTTCCGGTCCCGGCGCGCTTGCCGGACGCCTGCTGCGAATCCCGGTCATGATTCACGAACAGAATGCGGTTCCCGGTTACGCCAATCAAGTGATCAGCCGCTGGGCGAACCGCATCTTCGAGGCGTTTCCCGGGACTTTTCCGGCCGGGAACAGGGTTGAGTTCACGGGAAACCCGGTACGCGACGAAATCGTCAGGATCGGCAGCGAGCGCCGCTACAAACCGCGCAAGGGTCCTTTGCGTTTGCTCGTGCTCGGCGGCAGCCAGGGCGCCCAGGCCCTGAACGTGCTAATACCGGAACTGATCGCGACCTGGCCCGGCAAGCAAGTTCCCGAAGTGCTGCATCAATGCGGCGCCGCCACCATGTCCGCGACCATGCGGCGATATCACGATCTGGGCGTCGGTCTGGCGGGTTCTCACCGGCTGGTGGGATTCATACGTGAAATCGCGGAAGCCTATGCCTGGGCCGATCTCGTGTTGTGCCGTTCGGGCGCCAGCACTGTCGCTGAAATCGCGGCCTGTGGCCTGCCGGCAATCTTTGTGCCCTATCCGCACCACAAGGACCAGCAACAATTGCTGAATGCGCGCTGGCTGGCGGCGCGGCAGGCCGCGGAAATCATTGAGCAGCCGGATCTTTCCACAGAGCGGATGCGCGAAATCCTGTTGCGGCTCGATGACG
Organism: Pseudomonadales bacterium; assembly: GCA_963666325.1. Lineage (GTDB taxonomy): Bacteria > Pseudomonadota > Gammaproteobacteria > Pseudomonadales > Pseudohongiellaceae > UBA9145. The sequence continues at coordinate 1,295,539 of OY762706.1, read as the reverse complement.
ATCGCGACTGGGTAGCGGAAATGTCACGCAGAGCCCGTGACATGGCGATAACAGACGCCGCCGGACGCGTGGCGCGATCCTGCCTGGAGGTTATCGATGGTTGATCCCGCACCGCTCCAGTTTCCGCCCGATATGCGCCGCATCAGAACGATTCACTTCATCGGCATCGGCGGCGTCGGCATGTGCGGCATCGCGGAAGTCCTGTTCAATCAGGGCTATATCGTGACCGGCTCTGATCTGCGTCCGTCCACTGTTACGGCAAGGCTTGAACGCATGGGCGTCAAGATTTTCGCGGAGCACGAGGCGGCCAATGTCAGCGCCGCCGACGTGGTGGTCTATTCCTCCGCCGTGCCCAACGACAATGTCGAATTGCTGGCGGCTGTGCGTGCGGGCAAGCCATTGATTCCCAGGGCGGAGATGCTGGCTGAATTGATGCGATACCGGCATGCCATCGTGGTCGCCGGCACGCACGGCAAGACCACGACCACAAGTCTGGTCGCCTCGGTACTGGCCGAGGGCGGACTTGATCCGACATTCATCATCGGTGGCGTGCTGAACAGCGCCGGCAGCAACGCCCGGCTGGGGGAAAGCCGTTACCTTGTCGCCGAAGCAGACGAGAGCGACGCTTCTTTCCTGCATTTGCAGCCGCTGGTGGCGGTGGTGACCAATATCGAGGCCGACCATATGGCCACTTATGGCGGTGACTTTGAGAATCTGAAACAGAATTTCGTGAATTTCCTGCACAACCTGCCTTTCCACGGGCTTGCGGTGCTCTGTATCGACGATCCCGCGGTCCGCGAAATTCTGCCGCGAATTTCCCGGCCGGTTATCACGTACGGATTTGGCAAGCAGGCGGATTACCGCATTACCGGATTGAAACAGGATCAGCACCGGACAGAATTCGAAATCAGCCGTCCCGACGGGCGCGGGCCGCTTTCCCTGGAATTGCAGATGCCGGGCCGTCACAACGCCCTGAACGCGGCCGCGGCGGTGGCGATCGCAAGCGACGAAGGCGTGGCCGACGAGAGCATTCTCTCGGGAATCGCGGGATTCGCCGGAGTCGGCCGCCGCTTTCAGCAACTCGGTGAATTCGCGGCGCCCGGCGGCGTCGTGCAATTGATCGACGACTACGGTCATCATCCGACCGAACTCGAAGTGACCATCGCCGCATTGCGGGCAGGCTGGCCGGGCCGCCGGCTGGTCATGATTTTCCAGCCTCACCGGTACAGCCGTACACGCGATCTGTACGAGGACTTTGTCAGCGTGTTGTCGGAAGCCGACGTGCTCTTGCTGCTCGAAGTATATAGCGCCGGGGAACAGCCTCTGCCTGGGGCCGATTCGCGTTCCCTTTGCGGTTCGATCCGGCAGCAAGGCAAGGTCGATCCGATTTACGTGGCCGAAGACGGCCATTTGCACGCAATTCTCACAGGTCTGTTGCGGCCCGGCGACATCGTACTCACCCAGGGCGCCGGAAATGTCGGCGCCCTGGCCCGGAAACTGGCGGAAAAAGGCTTTACCGGCGGCAATGGAGAGAAAGCGCAATGAACGGGCGGCAGTTGTCGGAAAGTATCACCGGACTCGGCCGAATCGCAGTGTTGATGGGCGGTGATTCGCCCGAGCGCGAAATTTCGCTGCTCAGCGGCAATGCCGCCTGGAACAGCCTGCAACGCCTCGGCTTGCCGGTGATTGCGATCGACGCGGACCGGGATGTCGCCGGACGTCTGGCCGGCGAACAGGTGGAATTCGTGTTCGTCATGTTGCATGGCCGCGGCGGTGAAGACGGTTCGATCCAGGGCTTGCTGGAAATATTGGGATTGCCGTACAGCGGCAGTGGGGTGCTTGCCTCGGCATTGGCGATGGACAAGATCAAGAGCAAACTGATCTGGAAACAACTCGGCTACGCCACCGCCGACTTCATCGAACTGGATGTGGATACCGACTGGGATGCGGCGATTTCCCGGCTTGGTTCGGCCGTGGTCAAGCCCGTCTCCGGCGGATCCAGCCTGGGCGTCGGTATCGTGCATACCGCCGCTGAACTTGAGCGCCAGTATTCGGCATCGGCGGCTTTCGATTCACCGGTAATGGCCGAGAAATACGTACAGGGCAGGGAGTTTTCCGTTGGTGTGCTGCAAAACGAAACACTGCCGGCGGTGGAGCTTCGCACTCAGCGCAGGTTTTTCGATTACCGGGCGAAGTATGAGGACCAGGAAACCGAGTACATTTGTCCGCCCGATCTCACTGAAGAAAAGCATCGGGAGTTGCTGACCCTGGCCCATGACGCCTATCGCGTGCTCGGTTGCCGTGGGTTGGCCAGAGTGGATCTGATGCAGGATCGGGATGGGAAGTTCTTCCTGCTGGAAGTGAATACGGTTCCGGGCATGACCGGACACAGCATTATTCCCATGGCGGCAAGTCGCCTGGGCAGGAGTTACGACGATCTCATGGAGCAGATATTGACCTGTGAAGCGGAGGCGCCGAGGCCATGAAGGGCGCCGCGAACGCAGCCGACGCCAACCGCGGTGCGAGCCTTGTCCGCGTGCTGGCGCTGCTGCTGGTGACGACTACGGCCGCGAGCGCGGCGTTGCTGACCTGGCGGCACTGGAACGATCTGGAACCGCGGCTCAATCCGCCGCTGACCCGGATCGAGATGGACAGTGAATTACGGAATTTGTCCGCGGACGAAATCAGGTCGGTGCTGGGGCCCTACGCAGGGAAGGGGTTTTTCGACCTCGACCTCGATGGGGCGAGGGCGCAGGTCGAGAGCCTGCAATGGGTCGAAGCGGCGGCCATCGGGCGGCGTTGGCCGGACACATTGACCGTGCGCATAACCGAGGAGACCGTTATCGCGCGTTGGGGCGAGAACCAGTTGATCACTCAGCGCGGCAGGGTAATCAGTGCGGACTTCGCCGAATTCGACCAGTCATTGTCTCGCCTCAGCGGCCCGCCGGATTCGCAGTTCGAGGTCATGCGGCAATACCAGCGGCTGAACCAGATTCTCTATCCCGCCGGTCTGCGCCTGAGTGGACTGAGCGCGAGCCCGCGGCGCAGTTGGCGGCTGCAATTGAACGGGGTTACCGAGGTCGTGCTGGGTAGCGAAGATCTGGTTAACCGGCTGCAACGCTATGTCGACTTTTACCGCCGTCAGCCGGAGCACGAGCGGCTCCTGCATGAAGTGGTGGATTTGCGCTACGGAAGCCAGTTCAGCATCAGATTGAGGGAAACGGATTCCAGCGCCGGACTGGCGCGGCGCTGAAACGGATACGCGAAAATGAATGATACATCGGAAAAGAAAGGCAACATCCTGGTCGGACTCGACATCGGCACGACCAAGGTCGTGGCTCTGGTAGGCGAGATCTCCGACAAGGGTGAGTTGAACGTCGTCGGCGTGGGCAGTCACCCCTCGCTCGGCATGAAAAAAGGCGTGGTAGTCGACATCGAATCCACCGTGCTGTCGATCCAGAAAGCAGTGGAGGCGGCGGAAAAGGAGACGGGGTACAAGATCACTTCAGTTTATGCCGGAATCGCCGGCAGCCATGTCAAGAGTATGAATTCCAGCGGTGCGGTGTCGATCCGCGACGGTGAAGTGACCAGGGCGGATGTCGATCGGGTGATCGATTCGGCGCGTGCGGTCGCCATTCCGCCGGACGAGCGCATCCTGCATACGGTGCCCCAGGAATACACGATCAATTCCCAGAACGGCGTCAAGGAGCCGCTCGGCATGTCCGGAGTGCGGCTCGAAGCCAATGTGCATCTGGTCACTTGCGCCGTGAACGCGATGCAGAATATCGAGAAATGCATCCGGCGCTGCGGTCTGGAAATCGAACAACTCGTACTCGAACAACTCGCTTCCAGCGAAGCCGTGCTTACCCGCGACGAAAAAGAACTCGGCGTCTGCCTGGTTGACATCGGCGGCGGCACCACGGATATCGCCATCTTCACCCAGGACGCCTTGCAATACACCAGCGTCATACCGGTAGCCGGCGATCAGGTCACCAGCGACATCGCGACCGCTTTGCGCACGCCGCGGCAGAATGCCGACGAACTCAAGATCAAGCATGCCTGCGCACTGGTGCAATTGACCGATCCGGAAGAAAACATCGAAGTTCCCAGCGTCGGCGACCGCGAACCGCGGGAATTGTCACTGCAAAACCTGGCCGAGGTAGTCGAGCCCAGGTACGAGGAACTGTTTCATCTCATTCAGCAGAAACTTGTCGCCAGCGAGATGAAAAACCTGCTCGCCGCGGGGATCGTGATGACCGGAGGTTCAAGCAGGATGCTAGGCGCGGTGGAACTGGCCGAAGAGATTTTTCATGAACCCGTTCGCGTAGGAACGCCTCAGAATGTCAAGGGGCGTGCCGATATAACTAGCAATCCGATCTACTCTACAGGAGTCGGATTGTTGCTGTACGGACTGAAAGCCTTCGAGGAACGGGGCGGTTTGGCGGAGCAAAAGGAAGAAGTGACAAATGCCGATTTTCTGGGCTCCGCCCGGCAATTTTTCAGGCGATTCATGTAATCGCCGGTAGTGGTTTGCCGGCATGGCTTGGCCGGCAGGATATCAAGAAGCGCAGTGCGCGCGCGGATTCACAGTCAGGAGTGTAGCAATGCCAGAACGAACAGAAACATTCGAGATTCTCGAAAGCCCGATTCATGCGGCGAAGATCAAGGTTATCGGCGTCGGCGGCGCGGGAGGCAATGCGGTGGAGCACATGATCAACCGCAATGTCACCGGCGTCGACTACTATTGCGCCAACACCGACGCCCAGGCGCTCGGTCTGCTTAGCGCGACCAACAAGATTCAACTCGGCAGCAAGATCACCCGGGGCCTTGGCGCGGGCGCGGACCCGGAGATGGGCCGCGCCGCGGCGCGTGAAGACCGTGAACAGATCCGCGAAATCCTGCAAAATGCGGATATGGTGTTCATCGCCGCGGGAATGGGCGGCGGCACCGGAACCGGCGCCGCGCCGGTGATAGCGGAAGTGGCCAGAGAAGTAGGCGTGCTTACCGTGGCCATTGTCAACCGTCCGTTTCCCTTCGAACAGCGGAAGCGCATCACCGTGGCCGAGAAGGGCGTCGTGGACCTCGCTCAACATGTAGACTCCCTGATTATCGTTCCCAATGCAAAGTTGCTCGAAGTGCTGCCGCCGGATACGACCATCATCAAGGCTTTCGAGGCGGCAAACGACGTATTGCACGACGCCGTCAAGGGAATTTCGGACATCATCACCAAGCCGGGCCATATCAATGTCGATTTTGCCGATGTGAAGACCGTGATGTCGAAGCGCGGCATGGCCATGATGGGGACCGGCATCGCCTCGCGCGACGATTCCAATCCGGGCGGCGCCGCCGCGCGCGCGGCCATATCCAGTCCGTTGCTGGAGAATATCGATATCGGCAGCGCCGGTGGCATCCTGATGAACGTTTCCGGCGGCGAGCATCTTACCCTCAGCGACCTGACCGCGGTGGGCGAGGTGACGCGGGAAGTATGCGACCTTGACGACGATATGATGATTTCCGGCATGGTTGTCGATCCGGAACTCGGCGACAAGGTTCAGGTGACGCTTGTGGCCACCGGGCTGCAGGGCAAGGCGTTCCAGGCGCAAGACGATGAAGAAGAGTCGCTGGAGCCGGCGCCGCGAGCCGAGCAGAGACAGCGTTCGCCAAGACGTTCGGCGGGGCGGAAAGAATCCGCCGGAAGTATGAGGCAGGACGGGCGAGAGCAGGAAAGACGAGTTCAGGGCGCCGGGATACCCAGAAACGATACGGTCGCGGAACCCATCGCGATTGACCGGGCAAGCGCGAAAAAGGCCGCCAACGACGCTCCGGCCAATCTGGATTACCTGGATATTCCCGCGTTTCTTCGCTGGAATGTCGACTGATTGTCGTAATCGGATTGAGAACTTTTCTCATTTCCGTCGGTCTCAGCAAAGAATACTGCTAAAATAAAACCCGTTGCGGCTGCCCTGAATCTTGGGAAGCCGCGTATAGTCTGGTAGCATTTCAATAATTTGAGGCTGGGCCTGAACCCCATGCTGAAGCAGCGAACCCTGAAGAATCCGATTCGCGCCACTGGCGTAGGTCTGCATACGGGTAACAAGGTGACCTTGACCTTGAGACCGGCGCCGGTGAATTCCGGCATCGTATTCCGCCGGGTGGATCTGGATCCGATCGTCGAAATCGGGGCCCGGGCGGGCAATGTCGGAGATACTACGCTTTCGACGACCTTGATCAAGGACGGCGTCCGTGTAGCCACGATCGAGCACCTCATGTCGGCCCTTTGCGGCCTTGGCATCGATAACGCCATTATCGAAGTCGACGCCGCGGAGATTCCGATCATGGACGGAAGCGCAGGACCATTCGTGTTTCTGATTCAGTCCGCGGGCATCGAGGAACAGCAGGCGAGCAAAAGTTTTATCCGTATCAAAAAGCCGGTCTGTCTGCGCCAGGGAGACAAATCCGTCAGTATCGAACCTTTCGATGGGTTCAAGGTAAGTTACACCCTGCTTTATGACCATCCGGTCTATCGCAAGCACACCAAGGTCGCCACTGTCGATTTCTCCAGTACGTCTTTCGTCAAGGAAGTATCCCGCGCCCGCACATTCGGCTTCATGCACGAATTCGAAGAGTTGCGCAATCGCAATCTCGCGCTCGGCGCGAGCATGGACAACGCCATTGCCGTCGGCGACTACAAGGTGCTGAACGAGGATGGATTGCGTTACGAGGACGAATTCGTCAAGCACAAGATTCTGGACTCGATCGGCGATCTTTATCTGCTCGGCAGGAGCCTCATTGGCGAATTCAAGGGATACAAGTCCGGGCACGCATTGAACAATGCGTTGTTGCGAACGCTTGAGGTAACCGACGACGCCTGGGAAATCGTCCAATTCGACAAGGAAGCCAGCGTACCCATATCCTACGTCAGGCCGGTGCTCGCCGCTTGATTGAACCGTTTTCTCTCAAAAAATCCCCTCCGCCATTGAACCCTGAGTTAATGACTCCATACAGCAGGATACCGGCCGGCTATTTACGGCCGATCCAGGCGGGCAGATGAAACTACTCGGTAAAATCTTCGGCAGCAGCAATTCGCGCAAATTGAAGCGGATGCGCAAGACAGTCGTTGCGATCAATCGGCTTGAGCCTGATTACGAAGCCAGGACCGATGAGGAAATTCGCGCCGGTACGGAAACACTGCGCGCCAGGCTGGAACAAGGGGAAAAGCTGGAGGAATTGCTGCCGGAGGCTTTCGCCGCCGTGCGCGAAGCGAGCAAGCGCACTCTGAAAATGCGTCATTTCGACATGCAACTGATCGGCGGCGTCGTACTGCACGAAGGCTCGATCGCGGAAATGCGCACCGGTGAGGGAAAGACCCTGGTGGCGACCCTGCCGGCGTATCTGAATGCGCTTTCCGGCGAGGGCGTACATATCGTTACGGTGAACGAGTATCTGGCCGAGCGCGACGCGAACTGGATGCGGCCGATCTACGAGTTTCTCGGCCTTGACGTCGGCGTGATCAAGGCCGGCACGACGGTACCCGAAAAGCAGGTCGCCTATGGTTGCGCCATCACTTACGGCACGAATAATGAGTTCGGCTTCGACTACCTGCGCGACAACATGGCCTTCAGGCTCGAAGACCGCATGCAGAAGCCGCTCAATTTCGCCATCGTCGACGAAGTCGACTCGATCCTGATCGATGAGGCGCGCACGCCGCTGATCATTTCCGGCGCCGCCGAAGACAGTTCCCAGCACTACCAGGACATCGACAAACTCATTCCGCGGCTCAAGCTGGGCAAACGTGCGGAGAAATCCAAACTCGAAATGATGGACCGCAATTATGTGGCCGAGGAAACCGGACATTTCACCGTAGACGAGAAGACGCGGCAGGTTGAACTGACCGAATCGGGCCATGCCTTCGTCGAGGAGTTGCTGACCGCCCGCAAGTTGCTGAATCCGGGCGAGTCGCTTTACGCCGCGACCAATCTCACCTTGTTGCATCACATTCATGCCGCACTGAAAGCGCATCACCTGTTCCAGAGGGATGTGCAATACATCGTGCAGGACCAGCGTATCGTGCTGATCGACGAACATACCGGCCGCACCATGGAAGGCCGGCGCCTGTCCGAGGGTCTGCACCAGGCGCTCGAGGCCAAGGAAAAGCTGCCGATCCAGAGCGAAAGCCAGACCCTTGCCTCAACCACTTTCCAGAATTATTTCCGCATCTACCGCAAACTCTCCGGCATGACGGGCACGGCGGATACCGAGGCTTTCGAGTTCAATCAGATCTACGGACTCGACGTAGTCGTCATTCCGACCAATGCGCCGATGATCCGCAAGGACGACAACGACCTCATCTATCTGTCCATGGAGGAGAAATTCGAAGCAGTGGTGAAGGATATAACCGAAATCAGCGGCAAGGGCGCACCGGTACTCGTGGGCACGGCCTCGATAGAGAACTCGGAACTGCTTTCGAACTTTTTGAACAAGAACGGCGTCAAGCACGAAGTGCTCAATGCCAAATTTCACGAAAAAGAAGCGCATATCATTGCCCAGGCCGGCCGGCCCGGCGCGGTGACGATCGCCACCAATATGGCGGGCCGCGGCACCGACATCGTGCTCGGCGGTAAATGGGAGGCCGAGGTCGAAGCGCTTGAGCCTCCGGACGAGGCCCAGGCCAGGCGTATTCTCGACGAATGGCGGAAGCGGCACGAGCAAGTGCTGGAGGCGGGCGGATTGCACATCGTCGGCACCGAGCGCCACGAATCACGCCGTATCGACAATCAACTGAGGGGGCGCGCCGGACGCCAGGGCGACCCGGGACATTCGCGGTTCTATTTGTCGATGGAAGACGATCTGATGCGGATTTTCGCCAGCGAAGGCGTAAAGAATTTCATGCGCCGTCTCGGCATGCAACGCGGCGAGGCTATTGAGGCCGGCATGGTGACGCGCTCGATCGAAAAGGCGCAGCGCAAGGTGGAAGGGCGCAATTTCGATATAAGAAAGCAATTGCTTGAATATGACAACGTCGCGAATGACCAGCGCACGATCATCTACCGGCAACGCAATGAACTGATGAGCAACGAGGATGTCACCGAGATGCTCGACGGCATGCGCACAGAGGTGATCGAACAGATCATCGACCGCTATATTCCACCGCAAAGCATTCCGGAACAATGGGATCTGGAAGGTCTGGAGCAATCCGTCGAAGCCGAGTTCCGTTCGAATCTGCCGGTAAGCGAGTGGCTGGACGAGGACGAATCGCTGCACGAAAATCAGCTCAAGGAAAGGCTCGACACCGTTATCAAGGAGGAGTACATAGCCAAATGCGCCGCCGTCGGCGACAAGATGCGTCTGTTCGAGAAGCAGATCATGTTGCAGATTCTCGACACCTTGTGGAAAGAGCATCTGGCCACCATGGATCATCTTCGTCAGGGAATATTTCTGCGCAGTTACGGCGGCAGGAATCCGCGCCAGGAGTACAAGCGCGAAGCTTTCTCCCTGTTTCAGGAATTGCTTTCGAACTTCCAGTTCGAAGTGGTCAAGATGCTCAGCCAGGTTAGCATCCGCCAGGAAGACGAAGCTGCCGCCATCGAGCGGCGGCGGCAACAGGAAGCGGCGCGCGAGCGCATGAATTTTCAGCACCAAAGCGTATCCGCCCTCGGCGGCGCGGCGGCGGAGCAGCAGGCCCGGCCTCAACAGTCGCCGCAATCCGGGCAATCTGGACAATTCGGGCAACAGCCGCAACATCAATTGCGGCCGCAACCCTTCGTTCGCGATGTGCCGAAGGTGGGCCGCAACGCGCCTTGCCCTTGCGGGTCCGGTAAAAAATACAAACTCTGCCATGGCCGCATCCGCTGACGGCGCCTTGCAGCCGGAGCCGGTCAGAATCGTTCCCGGCGTACGGCTGGCGGCTGTACAGGCCAATATCCGATACCGGGACCGGCTCGATCTGGTCGCCGTGGAACTCGCTCCCGGCAGCGAGACCGCCGCCGTATTCACGCGAAACGCGTTCCGCGCCGCCCCGGTGGAAATCGCCAGGGAACATCTGGCCGCCGCCCGCCCGCGGTATTTGCTGGTTAACGCCGGCATCGCCAATGCCGGAACCGGAGCCGCGGGACGCAAGGCGGCTCTTGCATGTTGTCAGGCATTGGCGCGTCATTGCGGCGTGGCGGCCGAGCAGGTTTTGCCGTTTTCCACCGGCGTCATCGGCGAAGCGCTGCCGGTCGATCGAATCACCGGCGCGCTGCCGCAATTGACGGCCCGGCTCGATGCCGGCGCCTGGCCCGAGGCAGCCCGGGGCATTCTCACCACGGACACCAGGCCGAAGACCGCGTACGCCGAACTCGAATTCGGCGAAAATACCGTGCGCATCGCCGGCATCGCCAAGGGCTCGGGCATGATCCGGCCCGACATGGCGACCATGCTGGCCTTCGTTTTCACCGATGCCAAACTGAGCGGCGACCAGGTGAATTCGCTTTTGCGCGAGCAGGTGGAACACAGTTTCAATCGCATCACCGTCGACGGCGACACTTCGACCAATGACGCCTGTGTACTGGCGGCAACCGGCGCGGGCATGGCGCTGGAAGAGCGGGACGGCGCTGCCTGGGACAGTTTCCGCTCGGCGCTGGCGGAAGTGTTTCGGCGGCTGGCGCAGGCGATCATCCGCGACGCCGAAGGCGCGGGCAAGTTCATAACCGTGCGTGTCAGCGAAGGCGCCACCGCCGGCGAATGTTTGCAAGTGGCTTACGCAGTGGCCGAATCGCCGTTGGTAAAAACCGCCTGTTTCGCCTCGGATCCGAATTGGGGGCGCATTCTCGCAGCGGTCGGCAGGGCGGGGCTGGCGAATCTCGATCTGTCGGAGTTGCGGATTTTCCTCGGTGGCGCCCCGGTGGTATCAAACGGCGAACCGCATCCGGACTATTCCGAGGAGGCCGGGCAGGCCGCCATGGCCGGAACCGACATCCAGATCGATATCCGGCTTGGCCGCGGCAATTGCCGGGAAACGGTCTGGACTTCCGATCTGAGCCACGAATACGTGCGCATCAATGCCGAATATCGCAGTTGAAGCCAAACCCGCGCCAGCGCCGGTTCACGTCATGGTGGCGGTGATTCACAATCACCGTGACGAAGTGCTGGTCGCCTTGCGCAAACGGCACAGCCACCAGGGCGGCCTGTGGGAGTTTCCCGGCGGCAAGCTGGAACCGGGCGAGCCGCCTTTACAGGCCTTGCATCGCGAGATTCATGAAGAAACCGGATTGCGGTTGCTGGCCAGCCATGCGCTATGCCGGGTCGAACATCGCTATGCCGACAAACACGTGCTGCTTGATGTGCATCTGGTAAGCCGTCATGCCGGAGAACCGGCCGGCAGGGAAGGTCAACGGATCGAATGGCGGGCGCGGCGGGAACTGTCCAGGGCAGACTTCCCGGCGGCCAATGCCCGCATCGTGGAATTGCTGAGGCTGCCGCAAACGATCACGATCACGCCGGCGGTGGAATGCGAAAACGATTTTCTGGAATTGATGCGAAAATTGATCGCCTCGGGCCGGGAACTCGTGCAGGTGCGCCAGCCGAAGTTGCCGCCGGACCGCTATCGGCAATGGTTTCTCAAAGCCATGAAAATGACCGGGGGCAGCCCGACGCGATTGTTGTTCAATCAACTCCCCGACTACTATGAACCCGAATGGCTCGGAAGCGGCTTTCACGCCTCAAGCCGGGTTCTCGCGGAACTCGATGCGCGTCCGGTTCCGCCGGCGTGCACGTTCAGCGCCTCCTGCCATTCGCTGGAGGAACTGCGCCTGGCCGAAACTCTCGGGGCGGATTTCGCCCTGCTCTCGCCGGTGCATGCAACGGGTAAATACCAGGCCGGACAATTGCTGGGTTGGTCCGGTTTCCGCCGGCTTGCGGATCAGGTAAGCCTGCCGGTGTACGCCCTCGGCGGCATGCGCCCGGAACAGGCGCGTCAGGCGCGGGTTCACGGCGCTTTCGGCGTAGCCGGCATAAGACTGTTTGCATGACAATGACAACAGCCGTCATTCCGCGCGTAGTCGCGGAATCTATCCTTGTTATTGCAGGGATTCGGAATCGGGTTTGTCGGGCGGCGGGCCGGGTTCGCCCGGAACACGATATCTTTCGGCGGCCCATTCGCCCAGATCGATGAGTCTGCACCGTTCGCCGCAAAAAGGCCGGAATGGGCTGTCCGGAACCCACTCCACCTGCTTGCCGCAAGTCGGGCAATTTACTGAAACGTTTTCGTTATTCACGGGTTTTCGCCGCGCTCGAATAGCGCTCATGCAATTCTCGCACCCGGACATCCAGTGCGCTTTCTCCGCCTTCGTTGTCGATCACGTCATCGGCGGCGCGCAGCCGCTGCCTGCGGTCTGCCTGGGCGTCGATGATCGCCTCGACGGTGGCGCGGTCGCTCTGGTCCCGCAACAAGCTGCGCCGTAACTGGGTTTCCCGGGAGACGTCCACGACCAGCACGCGGTCGACCAGCCGGCGTTGCGAGGTTTCCAGCAACAGCGGGGAAACAAGCATGCAATACGTAGTCTCGCAAGCGGTAATTCCCTGCCGGATGCGTTCGTCGATAGCCGGATGCAGCAGTCCTTCGAGCCAGGCGCGCTCCGTGCTGTCGGCGAAAACCAGCTTGCGCAGGAGCGAGCGGTCCAGAGCCCCGCCGGCGGTCAGAATTCTATCGCCGTATCTTGCGCGAATCGCCTCCAGCGCCGCGCTGGGCGCTCTAACGACCTCCCGCGCGACTATGTCCGCATCGATGATTTCCACGCCCAGGGCGGTAAATTTGCGGGCGACCGTACTTTTGCCGCTGCCGATGCCGCCGGTGAGTCCCACCGTAAACATTGATCCGGTCTTCCTTCAGCCGAGCCAGCCGGACATGCGTTCCGGCCCCGCGAGCAGCACCGTGAATCCGGCAAACACGAGAAATGGGCCGAAAGCGAGCGGCTGCGACCAGGCCCGTCCGCGAATCGTGACCAGGGCCAGACCCCAGGCCGCGCCGGTAACCGATGCAATGAGCACGATGAACGGCAATGCGATCCAGCCCAGCCAGGCGCACAGAGCGGCGAGCAATTTGAAATCGCCGTGGGCCATGCCTTCCTTGCCGGTCAGGATTTGATAGGCGTAGTGAAACCCGCCAAGCAAAAGGTAAGCGGCAGCCGCGCCGACGATCGCGTCGACCGGGCCGGTTCCGAGCAGGTCGGGGAACAGCGCATTCAAGAGCAGGCCCAGCCAGAGCAGCGGCAAGGTAATGATGTCGGGCAGTAACTGATTTTCGGCGTCTATGATCGCCAGCGCGATCAGCATGTAACAGAACGGCAGCAACGCCAGCGTGAGCCAGCCGACGCCGTAAATCAGGACCAGAAATCCGGCCAGCAAGCCGCAGGCCAACTCCACGGCGGGATAGCGTAGCGAGATTCGCTGCCGACAGCCGGCGCATTTGCCGAGCAACAGCACATAGCTGAGAATCGGGATCATTTCCCAGGGCGTGATGCGGCGCTGGCAATTCGGGCAATGGGACCAGGGGCGAACCAGGTTGAACGGCCGGCCTTCGGCGTCATGGGGATCGCTCAGCAGACCCAGGAAATGCCTGGTTTCGATCTGCCATTGCCGATTCAGCATGATCGGCAGACGATAAGTGACCACATTGACGAAACTGCCGATCAACAGACCCGCGATCAGGAAAACGGTGAAGGCCTGGGTAGGAGAACTGTTGAGAAATTCCGGGAATTGCATGAGCCTGCCGTGTCAGAGGACTGAGCCGAGCCGGAAAATTGGCAGGTACATGGCGATCATCAGCCCACCAACGAGGAGTCCGAGCACAGCCATTATAAAGGGCTCAAGCAAGGCCGTTAAGCGGTCTACCCGACTTTCGACGTCTTCTTCGTAAAAGCTGGCGCATTTGTCGAGCATGGCGTCAAGCGCTCCGGATTCTTCGCCGATTCCGACGAGTTGTTCAAGCATGGGCGGAAAGATCTCCGCCGCGCGTATCGCCCCGGCCAGTGACTGGCCGTTACGCACGTCTTCGCGGATGGCGCGGGTGGCGTCGGCATAGACCACATTGCCCGTAGCCTCGGCCACGGACTCGAGCGCGTCGGTCAACGGAGCGCCGGCCCTGAACAGAGTCGCCAGGGTGCGGGCAAAACGGGCAATGGCGGCATTGCGCAACAACGGTCCGATCACCGGCATACGGAGCAGCAGACGCTGCCGCAAAGCGGCGGCCCTCACTGAACGGCGCGGCAGCCAGACCGCGGCGCCGACCGCCGCCGCGGCGATGACGGCGGCCTGATGCCAGTGCGCCACGGCCAGGTCGGAAAGTTGCAGTACGAACTGGGTAAACAATGGCAATTCGGCATTGAGCCCGGCAAAAGTTTCGGCAAAAGTGGGAACGACCCGGGTAAGCAGCACCATGGTGACCACCAGTGCGATGCTGACCACGGCAGCCGGATAAGTAAGCGCCTTGCGGACGCGGGATTTGAGCTTTTCCGATTTTTCCCGGTAGCCCGCGAGCCGGTCCAGCATGGTCTCCAGCGTTCCCGATGACTCGCCGGCGGCTATCAGGCTGCAATAAAGCGAATCGAAATGGAGCGGATGCCGCGACATCACGTCGGCCAGGCCGTGGCCGCCTGCCAAATCGTCTCGCAACTTGAGGATCAGGTTGCGCAATGAAGCATTGTCCGTACTCTCGGACATGATATTCAGCGACTGCACCAGCGGGATCGCCGACCTGATCATGGTCGCCAACTGGCGCGTAAAGATTGCGATATCGGCCGCTGAAATCTTGACCCGGCCCGTGCCGAACCAGGGTCGCGGCTTGCGTCGGATCCGCCCCGGCCGGACTCCCTGACGGCGCAGCCGCGCTTTTGCCAGCGCAAGACTTGCCTCGGTGATCTCGCCCTGGACCGGTTTACCGTGACGGTCGGTTCCCTTCCAAACGAAATCTACCGGAGAATTCATTGCCGCGCCTGCCTCCACTGTCTCAAGTAACGCGATTCACTTCGTCGAGACTGGTCAGTCCCGCCGCGCAGGTATCGAGCGCCGCCCGCCGCAGGTCGCCTTGCCCTTCCTTTCTTGCAAGTTCGGCGATCTGGAGGGCGTTTCCGTCCCGCATGACGATGTCCGCCATGGCCGGACTGATGGGCAGCAACTCGTAAATGCCTACCCGGCCCCGGTAGCCGCTTTTGCACTGTTCACAGCCCTGGGCGTTGAACAATTGCAGGCTATCGATCTCGCCGGGCGGAAATCCTGCCGCAAGCAGCGTATCGCGTGGCAGAAGCGAAGGTTTCCGGCATTGCGGACACAACTTGCGGGCCAGGCGCTGGGCTATGATCAGCCGCACCGAAGTCGCCAGGTTGTACGACGGCACACCCATGTTCTTCAGTCGGCTCAGGGTTTCTCCGGCGCTGTTGGTATGCAGGGTTGAGAGTACGAGGTGACCGGTCTGGGCGGCTTTCACGGCAATCTCGGCGGTTTCCAGATCCCGGATTTCGCCGACCATGAGTACGTCCGGGTCCTGCCGCAGGAACGCACGCAGCGCCAGCGCGAAATCAAGCCCGATGCGATTGTTGACGGCAACCTGATTGACGCCTTCCAGATTTATCTCCACCGGATCCTCGACCGTGGCAATATTCCTTTCTGGCTTGTTGAGCAGGCGCAGTCCAGCATAAAGTGTGACTGTCTTGCCGCTGCCGGTGGGTCCGGTGACCAGAATCAGACCCTGATTCGACCGCAGGGCGAACAGATATTGTTCGCGCTGCGAATCCGTCAGTCCCAGTGCGTCGATATCCATTAGCCCGCCGCCGCCGTCCAATATGCGCAATACCAGTTTTTCGCCCCAGAGCGTGGGCAGGGTGTTCATGCGAAAATCGATCCCACCACCGTCCGCCAGGCGCAGCCGAATGCGACCGTCCTGGGGCAGCCGCCGTTCCGAGATATCCATCTGCGCCATGATTTTCAGCCTCGATGCGATGCGCCGCGCGATATTTACGGGAGGGCGGGTGATTTCGTGCAGAATTCCGTCGATGCGGAAACGCACTCTGCAGATCGTTTCGAACGGCTCGAAATGAATGTCCGATGCGCCGGCCTGCAAGGCATCGAGCAGCAGTCGGTTGACCAGGCGTACGATGGGTGTTTCGTCGGCGCCGGCGATCTCGCCGTTGGTGTCGGGTTCTGGCGCCGCCCCGGCCTGCAGATCGTCAAGACCGAGGCCGTCGAGCAGACTCTCGCCGCGACTCTGCAAACGCAATGCCCGTTGCAGCTTGTCGGCTTCCACGACCACCGGCTGCGCCACGAGGCCGGTGCGGAACTTGATCTCATCGAGCACGGCCATCGCCGCGGGCTCGGACACGGCGAGCAGCAACCGGCCGCGGCGGCGCATCAGCGGCATGGCGCGGTGCTTGCTGATCAGCTTGTGATCGATCAGGCCTCGCTCGATCGATTGCGGGTCGAAGGCGTCAAGGTCGAGCAGGGGCGCGCCGAGCGAGGCGGCCACCGACGCGGCCGCGGCGGCGCCGGACTGGTTTTCGGCTGTCGACTGGTCTGCGTCGGCGATCAACACAGGCCGCTACTCAGGCAGGTGCCGCCTTCGGTCCAGCTTACGGGCGCGGTCACTCCGCCGGCACTCAGGGAATAGGTTACTCCGTTCAGGTTGGAGCCTTCTTCCTGCCGCCAGGTCATGGTGATGACGCCGTCGGTTACGTTGGCGCCATGCGCATTTTCGGCGGCCTCGGTATTGGCCGGTATTCCGAGGGCGCCGCCGTCGAGGTCTGTCAGCGCGTCTGGCCCGCGAGTCTGGATGGCCAGTTCCACGGCGGTCTTCAGCGGAGTCACGGCCAGCACGAGTTCCGAAAACTCGGCGCGGTCGGAATAGTTGCGATAGGCGGGCAGGGCGACCGCGGCCAGAATGCCGATGATCGCCACGACGATCATGAGTTCGATCAGGGTAAAACCTTGTTGAGAGTGTTGCATGACTTCCGTCTCCTTGTGACTGCGGGGATAAGCGTAGGAACGATTTTTGAAAAAGGAGAAATTCTCGTGAAAAAAATATGTGGCTTCGATCCGCCGCCGCCGGGATGGGAGTATGCAGCGGACGCCGTAAATACATCCCTGTAGGCTCGGGCTCGGCATCCATGCCTCGCACGCCCGCTGCACACCCCCTGACCCAACGGCGACTAACACCGTGCAGGCGTCTAAGGATGTCATTCTGCGCGTAGCGAAGCGGAGTCGCAGAATCTCTGTGGCCCCGGCGTCTGGTGCGTTTTTTGCGCCCAGGCGAATTTATGGAATAACCTTGCTTCCATGAACAACGATGTGATCATCACCTGCGCGGTGACCGGAGCCGGCGATACTGTCGGCAAACATCCCGATATTCCCGTGACCCCCGAACAGATTGCCGAGTCGGCGATCGACGCCGCTAAGGCAGGCGCGGCCATCGTGCACTGCCATGTTCGCGACCCGGTGACCGGCAAGGGCTCGCGCGACGTTTCCCTGTACCGCGAGGTTGTTGCCCGGATCCGTGACTCAGGCATCGATGTGGTGATCAACTTGACCGCGGGCATGGGGGGCGACCTGTTCATCGGACCCGACGACAGTCCAACCGACTTCGGCGAGGACACGGACCTGGTGGGGGCGCTGGACCGCCTGCCTCATGTGGAGGAACTGCTGCCGGAAATCTGCTCGCTGGACTGCGGGTCGTACAACTTCGGCGAGGGCAGCCTGGTCTACGTTTCCACGCCGGACATGCTTCGGCGGGGCGCCAGACGCATCCGGGAACTGGGCGTCAAGCCGGAACTGGAGATTTTCGACTCGGGCCACCTGAGTTTCGCCTTGCAGATGATTGCTGAAGGCCTGATCGAAGATCCGCCGCTCTTCCAGCTCTGCTTCGGTATTCCCTGGGGCGCTCCCGCGGAAGTTGGCGTCATCAAGTCATGGGTGGACCTTTTGCCCGCCGGCGCAAATTTCACGGCATTCGCCATCAGCCGCAACCAGATGGCTTTCGTGGCGCAATCGGTGCTGCTTGGCGGTCATGTGCGAATCGGGCTCGAGGACAATCTCTACCTCAGCCGGGGCGTATTCGCCACCAATGCGCAATTGGTGGAGCGGGCCCGCAAGATCGTCGAACTGATGGGCGCCCGTGTGCTCGGCCCGGAAGAGTCGCGCGCAAAGTTCGGCCTGGTGAAGCGCGCTTGACCCGTCCTTGTCTTTCAATTCAGGCGACGCTCCGGCCATGAAGCCTTCGATTCGCACGCTCGGTGTCGTTGGAGCCGGCGTCATCGGCGCCGGCTGGGCGGCGCGGGCGCTGGCCCGCGGCCTGGATGTGGTGGCCTGGGATCCGGCGCCGGGGTGGCAGGGGAGGCTCATCGCCGCGATCGGCAACGCATGGCCCGCAGTGGAAAAGCTCGGCCTGTATCCGGGAGCGAGCCTCGACCGCCTGCATTGCGCGGACTCCCTGGAAGCGGTCTGCCGCGCCGCCGATTTTATCCAGGAATGCGCGCCGGAACGACTTGAACTCAAGCAGGATCTGCACGAGCGGATAGACGCGCTAGCGCCGCCGGAGGTTATCGTAGCCTCGAGCACCTCGGGTCTGTTGCCCACGGATTTGCAATCGCGTTGCCGACATCCGGAGCGCCTGGTGGTGGGACACCCATTCAATCCGGTTTATCTACTGCCGCTCGTAGAGGTGTTGGGTGGCGTGCGAACGTCATCGGCGAGCATCGACCGCGCCATGGCGTTCTACCGCGATCTGGGGATGCATCCTCTTGGGGTTCGCAAGGAAATTGAGGGTTTCCTTTCCGATCGACTGCAGGAAGCCCTGTGGCGTGAACTCCTTCACCTTGTGAACGACGGCGTGGCGACGACGGAAGAACTCGATGCCGCTATCGTCTATGGCCCGGGATTGCGTTGGGCTGTCATGGGCTCATGCCTCAGCTACCACCTGGCCGGCGGCGACGCGGGGATGGACGACTTCCTGAAGCAGTTCGGTCCTACGCTCGAGTTGCCATGGACTCGACTCCCGGCGCCGGAACTCGGCGACGAATTGATCGCCCGTATGACGGAAGGCACGCGCCGGCAAGCCGGCGGAAGGACGGTGAAGGAACTCGAACGATTGCGGGACGATTGCCTTATAGCCATCATGCAGGCGCTCAGCCGCTTCGAGACCGCCGCGGGCCGTACACTTGCCGAGGACGAGGCGCGCCGGAAAAAGGCCGAGGGTTCTTGACTGAAAGCGGCAGATTTCATTAGAATCCACCGCTTCCCGCGCAGGCGCTAGCCGGCCGGAACAGTCCCCTTCGTCTAGAGGCCTAGGACACCGGGTTTTCATCCCGGCAACAGGGGTTCGAAACCCCTAGGGGACGCCAATCGCGAAAACCCGGCGCCAGCCGGGTTTTTTTCGCCCGCCAGCGGCGCGGCCGCTGCCGAAACGAATTGGTTTCATGACCGTAGCCATATCCGTCAGCAATCTGCAAAAGGTCTACGCCAGTGGCGTTGCGGCGCTGAAAGGCGTATCGCTCGAGGTCGAGCAGGGTGATTTTTTCGCGCTGCTCGGCCCGAACGGGGCCGGCAAGTCCACTTTCATCGGCATACTTTCCACACTGGTCAGGCGCACCGGCGGAGATGTGCGGATCTTCGGCCGCGATGTCGATACGCATCTCTATCAGACCAAGCTCGATCTGGGGGTCGTGCCCCAGGAAATAAATTTCAGCCAGTTCGAAAAAGTAGCCGACATCGTAATGACCCAGGCCGGCTATTTCGGTCTGCCGCGCAAGCTGGCGTCGCAACGAGCGGAAAAATACCTGAAACTGCTTGGCTTGTGGGAAAAGCGCGACACTCGCTCGCGACTGCTATCCGGAGGCATGAAACGCCGCATGATGATCGCCCGGGCCCTTGTGCATGAACCGCGACTCCTGATCCTCGACGAGCCCACCGCCGGTGTCGACATCGAATTGCGGCGTTCGATGTGGGACTTCCTGCTCGATATCAACCACGCGGGTACAACCATCGTACTTACCACGCACTATCTCGAGGAAGCCGAGCAACTTTGCCGCAATATTGCCATCATCGACGAAGGGAACATCATCGAGAACACGAGCATGAAGAAACTGCTGCTTGAACTCGATGTACATGCTTACATTCTTGACACCGAACACGATCTCGATGCCGATCTGGAACACAAAGAGCCCGGTTTGGTCTTGCGCAAGGTGGATTCCCACAGTATCGAAGCCGTGGTGTCTGGGGGTCGCGACATTAATAGCGCGATCGCCGTACTCGACCGCCTCGGCATCCGCATCCTCAGTATGCGCAACAAGGCCAACCGGCTCGAGCAATTGTTCCTGTCGCGCTTGCGGGAAAGCGGAAACGGGGGCGGCTGATGTATACGAATCACAAGTTCATTGCCTTCGAAACCATCGTCATCAAGGAAGTGCGGCGATTCATGCGCATCTGGTCGCAGACCATGTTGCCGCCCGTCATCACGATATCGCTGTATTTCGTGATCTTCGGCAATCTGGTCGGCAGCAGAATCGGCGAGATGGGCGGTTACCGTTACATGGAATTCATCGTGCCGGGCCTGATCATGATGGCGGTCATCCAGAACTCCTATTCCAACGTGGTGTCTTCGTTTTTCAGCCAGAAGTTCCAGCGCAGCGTCGAGGAACTACTGGTGGCGCCGATTCCCAATTACGTCATTCTTTCCGGATTCATCGTCGGCGGCATGGCGCGCGGCCTTTGCGTCGGTTTCATAGTCACGCTCGTTTCGCTTTTTTTCGCCGATTTGCCGCTCTACAGTCTTTCGATCACGATCGGCGTGGTGCTGTTCACTTCACTGGTGTTCTCGCTGGGCGGCTTCATCAATGCCGTGTTCGCCAATAATTTCGACGACGTGTCGATCATCCCGACATTCGTGCTGACGCCGCTGATTTATCTCGGTGGAGTATTCTATTCGATCGAATTGCTGCCGCCGTTCTGGCAACTTGTATCCCGGCTGAATCCGATTTTCTACATGGTGAATACTTTCCGCTACGGCATTCTCGGCACATCCGACATTGACGTTGCCTGGGCTTTCGCAATGCTGGTCCTGTTCGCCGCCCTGTTGTTCGGCGCGTGTATCTGGCTGTTGCGAAGGGGAACCGGCATCAGGAGTTGAATCATGACCGAAAGCCCTCTTGGCAGACGCGTTCCGACGCCTGGGAAGTACTCCCCCGAGTTGCTGCATCCCATTCCCCGCGAGCGGGTCGCCGGCACTGAAGATCGCATCGTTCACGGGCTGGATCACTGGCGGGCGTATGAGTTGTCCTGGCTCGACGCCGAGGGCAATCCCGATGTCTTTGTCGGCGAACTGATTTTTCCCGCGGATTCGCCGAACATGGTGGAATCGAAGTCGCTGAAACTGTATCTGGCCGGACTGAATCAGGAACGGTTCGAGAATACGGACCAGGCCGCCGAACTGATTAGCACAGATCTGGCGGCATGCTGCGGCGCCAATCCCGACGTGCGAATCTGGGGTCTGACTACCTACCCGGACGACTGCCGGCTTGCCGACTATTCGCTGATCGACCATCATGCCGTTTCCGTGACCGGCGGTGGCCCCGATGCAAGTCTGCTGGCAACCGGCGCGAACAGGGTCAGCGACAAGAAAATACGCACCGAATTGTTCCGTTCGATTTGTCCGGTGACCGGGCAGCCGGACTGGGCAAGCGTCACCGTTGCCTACAGCGGCCGGGAGATCGGCGAAGCGGAATTACTGTCGTATCTGTGCGGTTACCGCAATCACGCGGCCTGGCACGAACGATGCGCCGAACAGGCATTTCATGACATCATGCGGGTCTGCGAACCGGAGTGTCTGAGCCTGTCGATGCATTTTCTCCGGCGCGGCGGGCTCGAAATCAATGTCTACCGGAGCACTTCGCCGGTGACCCCTGATCAATTGATGGGCCGCGACGCAAGACAATAGGGTAGGGAGCCAATACCGAATTCGGTGAGATGTCCGAGTGGTCGAAGGAGCACGCCTGGAAAGTGTGTATGTCGAAAGGCATCGAGGGTTCGAATCCCTCTCTCACCGCCAAGTTCCGAAGGTTTTCTACTGAACAAATGGGTATCTTTGACCAAGCCCTATGGATTTACGTTAAGGAGGCTTGCAAGACGTGTTGATCAAAAGCATCCAATTGGAAAACCTACTCTCGTTTGGTCCGGATACCAAGCCGCTGGAGATGAAGCCGCTTTCAGTGTTGATTGGCCCAAACGGCTCCGGAAAGTCGAATCTGATAGAGACTATCGGGTTGCTGCAAGCCGCGCCTCGAGAACTTTTAGCCCCAATAAGCGAAGGCGGTGGAGTCGGAGATTGGATCTGGCAAGGCGAACCGCGGGCTTCTGCGGCCAAAGTAGAAGTAATTGTGGGCAACCCAAAGGGACCGCAGTCGTTGCGCTACAGACTTGCAATTGCCAAGCGCGGGCAGCGCTTCGAATTGAAAGAAGAGCAGATCGAGAACGAAACCCCGGATCGTGAGCACAAGAATCCCTTCATATTTTTCACGAGGACGGGTCTTAATTCCATCATCAATTATCGAGATGAAGGAAAACGGAAACTTCGCCCGGAAGAGATTGACTCCGAACAGTCTATTCTTGCTCAACGCAAAGACCCCGACAGCTATCCGGAGTTGACCTATCTCGGAGAAGTCTTTGGGCGCATTCGACTTTACCGTGAATGGACCTTTGGTCGTTATACGCCGCCGCGTCTGCCTCAGAAAGCGGACTTGCCCAACAATTTTCTCGCTGAAGACGGTAAAAACCTGGGCCTTGTTCTGAATCGCCTGAAACGCGAACCGGAAGCCAAGGCCCGAATTATCGAGGCGTTACGAAAACTTTATGAGGGGATTTCAGATTTCGACGTCATCATCGAAGGAGGAACTGTTCAGGTATTTTTTCAGGAAGGTCACATAACCGTACCGGCAACACGCCTGTCCGATGGCACGTTGCGCTATCTGAGCCTTTTGTCTGTACTTTGCCATCCAGATCCGCCACCTCTCGTTTGCATTGAGGAGCCGGAACTTGGATTGCACCCGGATATTTTACCCACGCTAAGCGATCTTCTGCGCGAGGCCTCACAACGTTGCCAAGTCATAGTGACGACCCATTCCGACGTACTGGTTGACGCACTGACAGACATTCCGGAAAGCATAGTGGTATGCGAAAAGCGCGAAGGCCAGACCACCATGCGGCGACTGGACCAGGAGCAACTGTCGAACTGGCTAAAGAGTTACAGCCTCGGAGAACTCTGGCGAAAAGGAGAACTCGGAGGCAATCGCTGGTGAGCGTGAAAGTCTATGTTGAAGGTGGGGGAGACAACAAAGCAACGCAGACGAGATGCCGTCAGGGTTTCAGTGAGTTCTTTAGCAAGGCTGGGTTTACGAGACGTATGCCCGGGATAATTGCAGGAGGGGGTCGCCAGCAGACGTTTGATCTTTTTCGCACAGCACTTAAGAATACCGATTCACGTGAATTTGTCTTTCTCCTGGTAGACGCGGAAGATTCGGTCGCGGAAGGAAGCGGAGTCTGGAATCATCTTGAAAACCGTGACGATTGGGATTGTCCACAAGGAGCGGACGAAGAGAACACACATCTAATGGTCCAGTGCATGGAATCCTGGTTTCTTGCCGACAAGGACACTCTTGCCGCTTTTTTCGGAAACGAGTTCAAGCTGAACGCCTTGCCTGCGAATACACGCATCGAACAAATATCGAAACAGGACGTTCTGAAAGGACTGAAAAAAGCGAGCAGGGCATGCGAGAAGAAGGGTGAGTACGGCAAAGGCCAGCATTCGTTCAGGATTCTGGCATTGCTCGACCCCAACAAGGTTATCAATGCTTCGCCACATGCCGAGCGCCTGATTCATGCCATGAGGCGCAGGGTCGAGAATTGAGCAAGAGCGCATATCGCTACCCGGCGGGTAACGAATCTCCGGCACCCCTTGCATTCGTGTAGGTCATCAAGGAAATTCAAGGCGTGAAGACGATAACCGTTACCCAACTTCGACGTAGTCTGGCTACAACGATCAACGATGTGGCAAACGATCACGAACCTGTACTGGTCACACAGAGCGGCGGCAGGACTTCTGTCGTGTTAATCGCGCTGGACGATTTCGCCTCCTGTGAGGAGACAAACTATCTCTTGCGCAGTCCCGGAAATGCGGAAAGGCTGCGCACCGCCGTTACGGAACTGGGCGTGGGCAAGGGCGAAGAAAACAAAAGAAAATGAACGAAAATCAAAAGTATCGCGACCTTCTTCACGAGACGGCGCGCTTGCATGAGCGATGGTGCGCCAATCGCCCGGAACCGTTCAACGTGTTTACTGTGCTGCGGAGCGCGAGCGACGAGGTCAATCTGCACAGCCGCTTCTTGCACGCCCTACTGAACCATGTTGATCCAACGAGCCGTAACCTGGAGAACCTCAAAGCATTCCTGAGCGGGGTTGTGGATACGAACGATTTCAACCTTGAATGTGCCCGAGTGGAGCGAGAGAGGAACCACATCGATCTATTGATCAAAAACGACAACAAGCAAGCGGTGATTATCGAGAATAAAATCTGGGCCAGAGACGCCGAGGGGCAGCTCAAGGGCTATCGTGACGTCCTTGTCGAACAGGGCTACGCGGATGTCGATATCCACATTGTTTACCTGACACCCTATGGGCGCGAACCGGATCGCAACAGTCTGGGCGACATTCCGATAAAGGAAGTTGTGCTTGTCTCATACAGGGACGAATTACAAGACTGGCTGATAGGCTGCCAGCGCCGCGCGTTCAATGAGCCCGAATTGCGTGAGTCCATCAAACAATATATTCACTTGATCCGCCGAATGACAAACACTGATCACACGGGAGAACATATGAGCGAATTGAAGAATCTGCTGATGCAGGACGACAACCTCGTGCTGGCGGACCAGTTGTCTCGTGCAATGGTACATGCCAAGGCGGCATTGGTGCGTAAGCTTTATCAAGAAGTTGATCGAGCATTGCTCGCAAACATCGGAGATCTGCCAGGGGTAGATCCTGACTATGCGCACTATATAGAGGAAGATACCATCAGAAATTGTATTGAGGGCAAACGTAATTCCGATTCAGGGCTTTACTATAAAATTGCCGAAGAGTCGTGGCTCATGGTCGCAGGATCAAATCGAATATGGGTGGGTGTGGGCTGCGACAAAATCAAATTTCCCGAACTGTTCGAGCGATATGCAAAAGCGTTGACGGATGTGAATTCTCCAAACCGCCGAGACAATTGGGCACCGTGGTATCAGTACGTTCATGATATGCCATCATGGAGCCCCTCCAAAGAATGGTTTCATCTTCACAAAAGCAATAGATGGAGTTTGAGGTTCCTTTCAGGAGATGTGGAGAATCGAGCCAAAGTAGTGGAAGAAATTGCGAACACGCTCGCGCTTCTGTGGGAGAAGATCAAGAAAGATGGGATTGTTGACTGACTAAATTTGCTGATGAACGGATCTGGAAAATAGATCCCCCAAGGCCACTCATACTACGCAGACACCGGCAAGAACATTTGGAGTTCGGGAAACGATTCAAACTTTTAGTTCTGCTGGACTGCCTCAAGGCGCAAAAGAGCGCCGTTTTCCTCGTCCAGCAGGACGTAGAGATAGCCATCCGGGCTTTGAGCTATACCGGTGACTCTGGACTGCAGTTGGCGCAGAATGCTTTCGCGGCGGATTTCCTGGCCCCGGCTGTTGAATACGACGCGTTCAATATGTCCCGTGCCGGGGATTCGGCCTTCCATCATTGAACCGACGAGCATGTTCCCTTGCCATTCGGGCAACTTGTCGCCCGAATAGAAAATCATCGATGCGGGAGCGATCGACGGCCACCAGATGACTTCCGGGTCGACGAAACGGGCGTCCCATGGACGTTCCGAAACCCGGTCGCCGCGATATTGGCGGCTGTAGGAAACGATCGGCCAGCCGTAATTTTCACCGGCCCTGATGACATTCGCCTCGTCGCCGCCCTGAGGCCCGTTTTCCGTCGCCCACAATTCTCCCGTCTCCGGATGCCAGGAAAGTCCGATGATGTTGCGGTGGCCTACGGTGTAGACCTCGGGCAGGTATTCTCCGTTCGCAACGAACGGATTGTCGGCGGGCGCCGAACCGTCATCGTTCAGGCGCAACAGTTTGCCGTAATGGATTTCAGGGTCCTGGGCGTAATCTCCAATGCCCGCATATACATAGGCGCCGCCGAGGGACATCAGCAACTTTCCGTCCGGCGTGAACAGCAATTGAGAAGCCGCTATGCCGCGGTCAAGGCCCTTCGCCGCGAAGATTTCCTCGACGTCGGCAAGCCTGTCTTCGACAATGTGCGCTCTCAGCAGAGCCACGGTCCGTTCCGGCTCACCGTCAACCACGATCGGCTTGGTATACGTCAGATAGACGATGCTGTCGTCTTCGGGATGCACCTCGACCGCCATCAGCCCGGCCCTGAACTCACCCGAATACATTTCCGGCAAGCCGGACAAGTCGTTCTCAAGCAGCCGCCCATCCCGGACCACCCTCAGCTTTCCCGTATAACGCTCGGAAACGAGAATGTCGCCATTGCCGCGAAAAGCCATATCGAACGGATTCGCCAACCCGATCGCCACCGGCGTAACAAGAACCTCGTCGATACCGAAAGTCTGCATCGTGAACGGCTGCGTAGGCGTTACCTGGCCATCGAAGGGAGTACTCTGAGCCATCCCGAACCCGGCCACCCCCGAACCCAACGCAACCATGAATAATCTGATCGCCAACCATTTCCCAGACATAGCCCCAACCCCTTTTCCACTCATTGGAAGAATAAACGGCGCCACCGCCGCAAGTCCACGGCTTTCCGAGCATCTTGTATCAATAACTTGACGAGTCGCGAGAGATTTTGATTCTGCGACTCCGCTTTGCTGCGCGCAGAATGACGTGGAGGGAGCGTTTAATGCCAAGAAGAAGCCCGCTGAAATTTTGCACATTACTAGGGGCCGGAAGTGGATGTGTGTCTGCGCGTCGTGACGATTTGCACAACGCGAGTCGCCGTCGGGCCAGGGAGTGTGCAGCGGGCGTGCGAGACAGGATGTCGAGCCCGAAGCGTACATGGACGTATTTACAGCGTCCGCTGCACACTCCCTGGCCCGACGGCGACGGATCGAAGCCACTAACGCCAAGGTCGTGATAGTATTCTCAGTGGTAACTCTTGCCGGTCCCCGCGCAATGACAGGTTATGAACCCCGCCAGGCCCGGAAGGGAGCAACGGTAGTAACTGAAACATGTGCCGCGGTGTGGCTGGCAAGGGCTACCACCCCAAACACAAGACCGGCTTCCCCCACGCGGGAAGGCGACGATGGACAGGCATGAGCTACCAGGTACTCGCCAGGAAATGGCGGCCCGGCGATTTTAGTCAGGTCGCCGGACAGGAGCATGTTCTCAAGACCCTGATCAACGCGCTCGATAACCAGCGCCTGCATCACGCCTATCTATTCACCGGCACCCGGGGAACCGGCAAGACCACATTGGCCCGTATTCTCGCCAAGTGCTTCAACTGCGAGCAGGGCATCAGTTCGAAACCGTGCAATACCTGCGGCGCCTGTACCGAAATAAGCGGCGGCAGCTTCCTCGATTTGTACGAAATCGACGCCGCTTCGCGCACCAAGGTGGAAGATACCCGGGAATTGCTGGAAAACGTGCAATACGCGCCTTCCCAGGCACGCTTCAAGGTTTATCTGATCGACGAAGTGCATATGCTTTCCACCCACAGCTTCAACGCCCTGCTGAAAACGCTGGAAGAGCCGCCCGACCACGTCAAGTTCCTGTTCGCCACGACCGATCCGCAGAAATTGCCGGTGACGATTCTCTCGCGCTGCCTGCAATTCAATCTGAAGAACCTGAGTCCGAACACGATCGTGAAGTATCTCGGTCCAGTGCTTGAGCAGGAGCAGATCGAATGCGAGCAGGGCGCGCTCTGGCAGATCGCCGCGGCAGCCGGCGGCAGCATGCGCGACGCCTTGACCCTGCTCGATCAGGCGATTTCCTATTGCCAGGGCAGGATCAGCGCCGAGTCCGTAGTGGAAATGCTCGGAATTCCGCCCCAGAGACAGGTTTTTGAACTACTGCGGGCGATGGCTTCCGGGGATATGCGCGCCGTACTGGCAATTACCGGTAATCTGGCCGGACAGATTCCGGACTATGCCCAGACCCTCGACAGCCTGCTTTCCACTTTGCACCGCCTGGCCATTGCCCAGGCATTTCCCGAAGCCATCGACAACAGTCTGGGCGACCGCCAGGAAATTATCGAACTGGCGGGCAAGTTCAGCGCGGAAGATCTGCAACTGTATTACCAGATCGGCAACAAGGGCAGGGAGGAGTTGTACCTGCCGGGAGACATGCGCGCCGCATTCGAAATGCTACTGTTGCGCATGTTGGTGTTCTCGCCCGATCCCGTGGCTCCTGTCGAGGCGCAAGATGATTCCGGTTCATCCGCCGATGAGGGCGGGCAGGAGGAACCAGCGCCCGCGGATAGCGCCGCAGCCGCCGAACCCGAGCCGGCAATCAGGGAAGCAGCGCCTGAAATTCCGGACACCGCGGATGCGGATGGCGCGCAAGAATCGGCAATCGAATCCAGCAATGCAGTGGATGAAATTCAGGACGCCGCGCCGATAAACAAGAGCAACGGCAGTGCGGCCGCGCAAGAAACGCCGGATTCGGCCGACGGCCTGGTTGCGGAGTTCGAGAACGATCCGAATGTGCAGCAAATGCTGAAGAATTTTTCCGGGAAAGTGATCAGGGATAGCATCTCCCCATCGCAACGCCGAGGTGATCGATGACCGACTTCAATGAATTGATGAAGCATGCGAAACAGGTCAAGGACAAGATGGAGCAAGCCAGGCAGGAATTGGCCGAAACCGTGGTTGAGGGTCAGTCCGGCGCCGGTGCGGTGAAAGTCCGCATGAACGGCCGCTTCGACGCGGTCGCGGTGGAAATCGACGAAGCCTTGCAGCGGGAAGACAGGGAAATTCTGGAAGACCTTATTTGCGCGGCGATCAACGACGCGGTGCGCAAGATCGAGCACGAAAACAAGCAGGCGATGCAGGGTATGACCGGGTTCGCCGGTCTGCCGGAAGGATTCAAGTTTCCGTTCTAGGTCCACCATGAGTTCGAGCCCACTGATCGAGGAATTGATCGAAGCTTTCCGCTGTCTGCCCGGAGTCGGGCAGAAATCGGCCCAGCGCATGACCTTGCACTTGCTCGAAAGGAATCGGCAGGGCGGCCGGCGTTTGAGCGAGGCGCTTGGCGGCGCTTTGGAACGAGTCGGCAATTGCCGTCAATGCCGCAATCTGACCGAAGAGACAGTCTGCGGAATTTGCGCAAACGCTTCTCGGGAGCGGAAATTGTGCTGCGTGGTCGAATCCCCCGCCGATGTGCTGGCGATCGAACAGGCGGGCACTTATCGCGGTCTGTATTTCGTGTTGATGGGTCATCTCTCACCGATCGACGGCATTGGTCCTGAACAACTCGGCATCGGACTGTTGCTGGAGCGGGTCACCGATGGTGGATTCGAGGAAGTGATCCTGGCCTGTAATGCAACGGTGGAAGGCGACGCCACGGCCTGGTACATCGCCGAACAGTTACGCGGATCCGAAACCGCAGTATCGCGAATCGCACATGGCGTTCCCGTCGG
Organism: Pseudomonadales bacterium; assembly: GCA_963666325.1. Taxonomy (GTDB): domain Bacteria; phylum Pseudomonadota; class Gammaproteobacteria; order Pseudomonadales; family Pseudohongiellaceae; genus UBA9145. The sequence continues at coordinate 1,265,845 of OY762706.1, read as the reverse complement.
TGGCGAGCTCGAATTCACCGATGGCGGCACCCTGACACATGCGTTCACAGGACGCACGGACATGAAGCGCGCGTGATCGGATGAATCACACAAGCGCGATAGACGCGAAATTCGAATATGTCAGAGACCAGGCTCGCTTTGCCGAACTATGTCGGGAATGGAGCGAGTTGCCCGCTGTAGGCCTTGATACGGAGTTCGTCCGCACCAGAACGTTTTACGCCAAGGTAGGCCTGCTGCAGTTCGGAGTCGAATCCGGCTGCTATCTTGTCGATCCGCTGACCGTTTCCGACTGGGAGCCCTGCCGGAGCCTGCTGGCGCGAACGCAGGTCATCGTTCACGCTTCCGGTGAGGATCTCGGGCTGCTTTACAATCTGGTCGGCATCCTGCCCGCGAGTCTGTTCGATACCCAACTTGCGGCAGCCTTTCTCGGAGTCGGATTCAGTCTCAGCTATCGGGACCTGGTCAGCAGATATTGTGACGTGGAGTTGCGCAAATCCGAGACCCGCTCGAACTGGCGGCAACGGCCGCTGAGTTCCTCGCAACTGCAATATGCGGCAGATGACGTTCGCTATTTGTCGGAACTGCGGAGAAAGTTCGAATCGGAATTGCGAGCGAAGAATGCCCATTCCTGGTTTGTCGAAGATTGCCGCCGTCTGCTTGCCGGAGCGGAAAAAGACGAGGACCCGCATTCCTGGTATTTCAGTTACTTGCAACTCAATGATCACAATTCACTGAATAAACGCGGTTTGATTCTGCTGCAGCAGTTATGCTATTGGCGCGAATACGAAATCAGGTCCAGGGACCTGCCGCGCAACTGGCTGGTCGAGGACAGGGAACTGGCGGCGCTCGCACGGCATCTGGGGCAATGTACAGCCGTTTCCGCGAGCGCAATCCGCAACGCTCCCGGGCTGAATCCAAAATTCGCCGGAAAGTTCGCGGACAAACTCGCCGTTTTCCTGCAACAAGCGCCTCTCGCCCCGGCCCCGCCCCGGCGCAGCCCGAAGTTCGCCTCACTCGATCATACCCAGCGAGGCCTGCTGAAAAAATGCCGTGAACTGGTGGTCGAGGAGGCCGGCCGCATTGCGGTCAGTCCTGAATTGCTGGGCAGGAAAAAACAGTTGCAGCAAATCGTGCATTCCTGGTCATTGACCGGAAATATCGATTGGCCGCCCGAGATGCAAGGCTGGCGCAAGGAAGTTCTGGCGCCCGTGCTGGCAAAGGCGTTGCCTGCGTAGGGAACGAAGCGGACGTCCCAAAGAGATTCTGCGACTTCGCGCAGAATGACTTTCCACCTCCCGTCATTCCGCGCGGAGCGAAGCGGAGTCGCGGAATCTTCCCCGGCCGCGGGACATGATATGATCGACCCTATCGGCAAGGGGCCGTCAGCAAAGCGAAGACGCCGGTATGGCCGGTGACACGAATTACCTCGTTATCTGGTTTATTTACCTGGCCTCCGGCACGGTCTTTTACCTGGTGTTCTGGAGACTCACCGCACTTCTGGGACGCTTGCCCTCCTGGGTCATGCGCACTTTCATGGCGGCATTGATTCTCACGCCCGTTTTCCCCCGCAGCGAAGAAGAAGCCGCGGTGCCGGCCCTGATGGCGATCGCCCTCGATACGATCGGTTCCGGTCCAGCGGCGGCAGCCAGAGGACTTGCCGCACTTGCGACAGGCATGGTTCTGGCCTTTCTGGCCGCCTTGATGCTGTTCCTGGGCTTGTCCATCGCCAGACGCAGAATGAACAGACTTTCAGGGAAGCTCCACTAATGACGTTGATTCGAAACGAGGATCTGATCCAGAGTGTGGCGGACGCGCTGCAATACATCTCCTATTACCATCCGCCCGATTTCATTGCCGCCCTGCATGAAGCCTGGAAGCGGGAGCAGTCTCCCGCGGCCCGGGACGCCCTGGCCCAGATACTGGTCAACTCGCGGCTATGCGCCGAAGGCAAGCGGCCGATCTGCCAGGACACGGGCATCGTCACGGTTTTTCTCGATATCGGCATGGAAGTGCGCTGGGAAGGCGGCATGTCCGTTGCGGACATGGTCAACGAAGGCGTTCGCCGCGCGTACCTGCTGCCGGACAATGTCCTGCGGGCTTCGATCCTGGATGATCCGATCGGCGCCAGAAAGAACACGGGAGACAATACCCCGGCGGTGGTTCACACCCGCCTGGTTCCAGGTTCGACGATTCATGTGCGGCTGGCGGCGAAAGGCGGCGGTTCTGAAAACAAGGCGCGCATGGCCATGCTCAATCCCAGCGACAGCCTGGCGGACTGGGTGGTGGACACCCTGCCGGGAATGGGCGCCGGCTGGTGTCCGCCGGGCATGCTCGGAATCGGCGTAGGCGGAACCGCGGAGCAGGCGACGCTGCTGGCCAAGGAGGCATTGATGGATTCGATCGATATCCACGAATTGCGCGAGCGCGGGCCGCAGAACCGCAAGGAGGAACTGCGCCTGGAGATCGTCGATCGAGCCAATCGGCTCGGCATCGGCGCCCAGGGACTCGGCGGCCTGACCACCGTGCTGGATGCGAAGATTCTCGACTATCCCACTCATGCGGCTTCGCTGCCGGTTGCCATGATCCCGAATTGCGCCGCGACCCGTCATGCGCATTTCACACTGGACGGAAGCGGAGTTGCGGAATTGAAGCCGCCGGCGCTGGATCAGTGGCCGGTGCTGGATTGGGACGCGACCGCAGGCTCGCGCAAGGTCGATCTCGCCACTGTCGACAGCGAGGAAATCGCGAATTGGCGCCCAGGCGAAACATTGCTGCTTTCCGGCACTTTGCTGACAGGGCGGGACGCGGCCCACAAGCGATTGCTTGCCATGCTGGAAGCCGGCGAATCCCTGCCGGAAGGAGTGGATCTGGAGAATCGATTCATTTACTACGTGGGGCCGGTCGACCCGGTTCGCGGCGAAGTCATCGGTCCCGCCGGCCCGACGACGGCGTCACGCATGGACAAGTTCACCGACAAACTGCTAGCGCGCACCGGAATTCTCGGCATGATCGGCAAGGCGGAGCGCGGGCCCATCGGAATTGAAGCGATTCGAAAGCACAAGGCGGTCTACCTGATCGCGGTCGGCGGCGCGGCTTATCTGGTTTCAAAGGCCATTCGCGCGGCGCGCGTCGTCGCATTCGAGGATCTCGGCATGGAAGCGATCCACGAATTCGAAGTGGAAGACATGCCGGTAACCGTCGCGGTCGACGCAAACGGCGAATCGATTCACGAATCGGGTCCGGCGCTTTGGCGTCGTCAAATGGCCGAAGAACACGCTATCGAAGTCAGTTGACGCCCGCGCTGACGCATCCGACATTGTCCGCCCGTTATCGCGTGGGCATAATGCAGGAAATCTACCGCCGATCCGTCCAGGAGACACTATGAAATTTCTGATTCGAACGATTGCGCTGACGGCAGCCGTGAGTTTGTCTTCCGGCGCTCTCGCCCAGGACGATCCGTTTGCCGATGTCACGATCCAGACCGTGCCGGTTGCCGGCAACCTGTCCATGCTGGTGGGGCAGGGCGGCAATATCGGCGTATCCGCCGGCGAGGACGGCGTGCTGATCATCGATGACCAGTTCGCACCGCTGGCGGACCGGATCAGGACGGCGCTGGAGGCGCTCGGTTCGGATACGCCGAAATTCGTGCTGAATACGCATTTCCATGGCGATCATGTGGGCGGAAACGCGGAGTTCGGCGCCGGCGGCGTGATCGTGGCCCATGAAAATGTGCGCTTGCGCATGATTGACGGCGAATCCCCGCCGGTTGCGCTTCCAGTAGTTACTTTCAACGACAACGTCACGGTCCATTTCAACGGAGAAGACATCACCCTGATTCACATGCCCGCCGGCCATACCGACACCGACAGCGTCGTATTGTTCGAAGACGCGAATGTCATACACATGGGCGATCATTTCTTCAATGGCGGCTTTCCCTTTGTCGACATCGCCAGCGGCGGAAGCGTACAGGGATATCTGTCCAACCTGGAAAAAGTCCTGTCCTGGATCGACGACGACACGCAGGTAATTCCCGGTCATGGCCCGCTCGCCGACAAGGCGGACCTGCTCGACTTCTACAACATGATTCGGGATACCTCGACCGAAATCCGGGTCTCACGCTCCCTGCGGATGAGCGCCGAGGAAATCGTCGCTGAAGGACTTGGGCCGGAATATGAATCCTGGGGCCAGGGATTCATCAACGAACAGCGCTGGATCGAGACGGTGGTTCAGAGTTATCCACGTTGATACAGGCTGCGGATTACGAAAGCGAGATCGACAGTCTGCATCGGGCTTTAGGCATAGCCGCCGATTTCCGGCGGCAATGTCTCCTGCCTTTGCAGATCGTACCCGGGCGCCTCGTGCCGACCGAGACCGATTGTTTCGGCCGTCCGCAGCAACTCACGGAGGCGGCATTTCGGGCCTGGACGGCGATGAAACAGGCCGCGGCCGGGCAGGGGGTCGAGATGCTACTCGTCTCGGCTTTCCGCAGCCCGCAATACCAGCATGATCTGATCGCGAAAAAACTGGCGCGCGGCCAGTCGATCGAAAAAATACTTGCCGTCAATGCCGCGCCCGGCTACAGCGAACATCACACGGGCCGGGCGCTCGATATCGGTGCGCCGGATTGCGAAGTCCTTACCGAGGAGTTTGAAAATACCGCCGCTTTTCAGTGGTTGGCCGACAATGCCGGACGATACGGCTTCAGCATGAGCTACCCGCGCGGCAACGAGTTCGGCATCGCTTACGAGCCCTGGCATTGGTGCTTCCGGGAAGCTGACCCCTGACGCTTGCACTTTTGTGACAACAGGGTTTATCCTGAAAGCCTGTCGAAGAAGGAACCGGGATGCACGTAAGTTTTCTTCCCGCCGCAACAAGAATCACTGGACTCGATGGCTGGGTCTATTCCCGCCGGGCAGGACAATCCCGCAACTTCAATTTTCTCACCCACGAAGGCCATCCGGGCCGGCTTTGCCGTGCCTGGCGGACTTTTTTGCACGAACCAATTTGCAATGAACTCAGGAGAGCGCAATTCATGAACAATGAATTCCAGGTATTTTTTCACAATATCGAACAAACCGAAGCCTTGCAGGACGCCGTTCGCAAGCGGATTGCCAAACTGGAGCGATTTTGCGAGCGAATCATCAGCGGCCGTGTGGTGCTCGATTCACCGCACAACCACAGGCACAAGGGCAAGGTATATTCGGTAGGTCTGGAAATTCATACGCCACAGAAGGAAGTAAGAGTGAACCAGGAACAACATGACAATCACGCGCACGAGGATCTCTATGTCGCGATAAGGGATGCATTCAACGCCGCGGAACGACAGTTAAAATCCGTGGACAAGAGCCACCGTGCGAACAGTCTTCATTACTGAAACATGCCGTGAGGCAAGACGAATCGAAATATGGATAATCAGCAGCAACTCGAAATCGAGGCGGCCACTTTCAGGCGGCTGGTGGATCATTTGCGCGGGCAGCAGGACTTGCAGAACATCGAGCTGATGACTCTGGCCGGCTTCTGCCGTAATTGCCTGTCGAAATGGTACAAGGCGGAAGCCGAGGCGCGCGGCCATGAAGTGGAGTACGAAGACGCCCGCGAAATGATTTACGGCATGCCTTACGGAAAGTGGAAGGAGCGCCACCAGACCGCGGCCACTCCGGAACAGATGCGCGCCTTCGAAGAGCATCAGAGCCAGAGTTAGGAGGGTGGCGAGAGGCGAACGCCGACGCCAAGCAGCCGTACCGGCTTTCCACCGCGTTCGAAGCCCGTCTCGCACAATTTTCGGAATGTATCCATGTCCAGCGCGTCGGATATTGTTTCCACCGTGGTCTGGCTGAAATCCAGGAATTTGATCTTTACCACCTGCTTGCCGATTTGCGGGGATTCGGACATTCGTTCCAGCCGGCGCTCCAATTGCCCGACCAGCCCCGGCAATTCCACCAGGCAGGCCGCCAGATCGGGCAGGTCCCTGGGGTAGGTTGTTTCCACACTGACCGATTTTCGGATGCGGCGCACTTCCACCTTCCGATTGTCGATGCCGCGGCATTGATCGAAGAGTCTCTCGCCGAATTTGCCGAAGCGTTCGCCTAATTCCTGAACCGAAAGCCTTTGCAATTCGCCGCAAGTCCTTATGCCGAGCCGGCGCAGCCTGGCGGAAGTAACCTTGCCGACGCCATGCAGGCGGGAAACCGGCAATTGCTCCATAAAACCGGCAACCTGATCCGCTTCGACGACGAATTGACCATCCGGCTTGTTCCAGTCGCTGGAGATCTTGGCGAGCAATTTGTTGGGTGCGATGCCGGCTGATATGGTAATTCCGATATCCTCCCGCACCGCCGCGCGTATCGCTTCGGCGATGCGAACGGCGTCACCGTCGAATTCCGTGCAGCCGGAAACGTCGAGATAGGCCTCGTCCAGCGACAGCGGTTCGATGATTTCGGTATAGCGCCGGAAAATCATGTGCACTTGCCGCGAGACCCGGCGGTACTTTTCCATATCCGGACGAATGATGATCAGATTGCCGCAACGGCGTCTGGCGGTTGCGGAAGGCATAGCCGAGTGAATGCCGAATTTACGCGCTACATAGTTGCAAGTCGCCACTACGCCGCGTTGTTCCGGTAGTCCGCCCACGGCCAGAGGCTTGCCCGCAAGCGCAGGATTGTCGCGTTCCTCGATCGATGCGTAAAAACTGTCGCAGTCGCAATGAATGATGTGAGGCGCCGTGGTCATGGCAACCGGCGGCAAGGTCTCAGGCGTGGCTGCGCTCGAACTGCCGCATGAAATCGGCGAGCGCCCGGCAGCCTTCGACCGGCATTGCGTTATAGATCGACGCGCGGGCGCCGCCGACGCTCCGATGTCCCTTCAATGCGTATAAACCATTGACTTCCGCTTCGCGCAGGAATGCGTCGAGCAGATCGTTTTCGGCCAGATTGAACGTAACGTTCATATGCGAACGGTCAGGCGCATGCGCGTTACCGAGATAGAAATCGCTGCCGTCGACCACATCGTACAGAATCGCGGCCTTTTCCGCATTGCGCCGTTCGATGACTTCGACGCCGCCTTCGTCGCGCAGCCATTCCAGCACCAGCTTCATCATGTAGACGGCGAAAGTGTTGATTGTGTTTGCCAATGATTGTTTATCGGCGCAAGTTCGGTAATTGAGCAGGCCGGGCGTTTCCGGCAGAGCGAATCCGAGCAGGTCTTCACGGACGATTACCAGGGCCAGGCCGGAAGGTCCAAGGTTCTTCTGAAGCGAAGCGAAAATTACGCCGAATTTGCCGAAATCCAGTTCCCGGGACAGCAATTCCGAAGTCATGTCGGCGACCAGGGGAATAGCGCCGGTGTCCGGAAACGCGCGCCAGCGGGTGCCGTAGATCGTATTGTTGCTGGTGATGTGTACGTAGGAGGATTCCGCGTCCACGGTTCGCGCGTCAAACTCGGGAATGCGGTCGAACTTGCTTTCCGCGCTGTTGCACGAGGTATCGATCTCGCCGTACCGCATCGCTTCCTTCGCCGCGAGATTGGCGAAATTGCCCGAGACCGCATATGCGGCCTTTCGCGCCGGATTGCGGGCGATCAGATTCATCGGAATTGCCGAAAACTGCATTTGCGCGCCGCCGTGCACGTACAGGATGCGATAGTTATCCGGTATGCCGGCCAACTCGCGGAGCAGGGCGTCGCTTGCCTCGATGATTTCCATGAAATCGCCGGAGCGATGACTGATTTCGATCACCGAGGCGCCGATGCCCCGATAGTCGAGAAATTCGCCCTGCGCGCGTTGCATGACCGGTTCAGGCAACATCGCCGGACCAGCACCGAAATTGAATACGCGGTTTGTCATTGTTCCTACGTTCCTAGATGGCGGTAACCTTGATCACGTGTTCGATGTTGCGCATGGCGTCCAGCGCCGAATCGGAAGCTGGATGTTCCAGATCGATCAGATTGTAGGCGACGTCGCCCCGGCTCTTGTTGAGCATATCGATCACGTTGATGTCCTGGTCGGCGAGGATGGAAGTGATCTGCCCCAGCATCCGGGGTACGTTCAAATTGGCGATGGCGAGCCTTGACCCCGGCGCCGAATTCGGCACCCGATCAAGATAAAGATCGGGGAAATTCACCGAGTTCCGGATATTGCCGTTTTCCAGAAAGTCACGTACCTGGTTCACCGCCATGACCGCGCAATTCTCCTCCGCCTCCCTGGTGCTGGCGCCGATATGCGGCATGAAGATCACGTCTTTCCTGCCGAGCAGGTCGGTGCGCGGGAAATCGCTGACATATCTTGTCAGGCGGCCGGAATCGAGAGCCTTCCGCAACGCCGCCCCGTCGACGATTTCCTCGCGGGCGAAGTTAAGCAGGCAGGCGCCTGGTTTCATCGCCGCGAACAACTCGCCGTTCATCAGCCCGCGAGTCGTGTCGAGCACCGGCAGGTGCAGGGAAACAAAATCCGAGCTGGCCGCCAAAGCCTGCAGACTCTCCATTCGCGCTACCTGGCTCGGCAGCCGCCAGGCCGCGTCGACCGAAAGCGCGGGGTCGTAACCAAGCACTTTCATGTTCAGCCTGATACCCATTTCGGCGACGCGGGAACCGATGGCGCCAAGACCGATCACACCCAGGGTCTTGCCGGCGATTTCTACGCCCTTGAAATGTTTCTTGTTTTTTTCGATGAGCCGGGAATACTCGGCGTGATCTTCCAGGCCGGAGCTTTCTTCGGCAAATCGGATACCTTGCAGAATCCCCCGGGAAGCGAGCAGAAGTCCGCACAGCACGAGTTCCTTGACGGCGTTGGCATTGGCTCCCGGTGTATTGAAAACGACGACTCCCGCACTGGTGCAGGCGTCTACGGGAACATTGTTGGTGCCGGCGCCGGCGCGGGCCACGGCGCGCAGATTTTCGCCGACAGCGGCCGGCTTCAGCTTGTGACTGCGTAACAGGATCGCGTCGGGATCGGATATGGAATCGCCGACCTCGTAGGCGCCGCCAGGAAAAATCTCCAGCCCCTTGTCAGCGATCGAGTTGAAAACCTGAATCCTGTACATTTCCTGTCCTTGCCGGTGTGAGTTTTGATGGAAAAGGCGTGCGCCGCGCGGGGCGCGATTATGTCGCGGATCGATCCGAAACTCCAGCTTCCCACCCCGTCATTCTGCGCGGAGCGAAGCGGAATCGCAGAATCTCCCCGAAGAATGCACAATCCCCAATGAGATTCCGCGACTACGCGCGGAATGACAGATAGCACCGCGCAGGATGACAGAAAGCGAAGCGGATTCGAGTTTGTCATAATATGTTCCCGACTCCATCAGTCATGTCAGAGGCAGGGTGTTTCCATGCAGGACAGCGTCGCCGGCGTACCCCAGCGAATCTCCGAAAGCCAGGTGCCGCTCTGGCGTATTCTCGGGCGCAATCCCGGCCCGATGACCGGCCCCGGCACCAATAGCTATCTGATCGGAGAATCCAGGCTTTGCCTGATCGATCCCGGCCCCCGCGACAGCGCCCAGTTGCAGAGTTTTCTTGCGGCCATCGGCGATCGCAGGCTGGAATATATTCTGGCCACGCATACGCATGGCGATCATTCGCCCGGCGCTGCGGAATTGCAGCGCGCCACCGGCGCTGAACTCGTGGGGCTTCCGGCGCCCGAACACGGGCATCACGATGCGAGTTTCCAGCCCGGACGCCAATGGCGCCACGATGATGTGCTGGATTGCGGCGAATACACGATCCGCATGGTACACACGCCGGGGCACGTATCGAATCATTTCTGTTATCTGCTTTGCGAAGAAGAGATTCTCTTTACGGGCGATCACGTATTGCAGGGCACGACCTCGGTAATTCTTCCGCCGGACGGCAACATGAGCGACTACCTGAACAGTCTTGCCGAATTACGGGAACTTCCCCTGCGCTATCTCGCACCCGGGCATGGCAATCTGATCCATGATCCGCAAGGGGAAATCAGCAAACTCGTGCAACATCGCATGCACCGGGAAAACAAGGTCGAACGAGGTCTTGCCGGCATCGGAAATTGTACGCTCGACGAACTCGTGGTCGTCGTCTACGACGATGTCGACAAGTCAATGCATCGATGGGCTTGCCGGACCATGCTCGCGCATCTGGAAAAACTCGAGCGAGAGGGACGCGCGCGCCGCCAAGGAGAGCGATGGAGCCCGCTCTGAACGAATCGAGCGTGGCGGCCGGCGAGAAGATCCCGGTCGGCATCAGCAGTTGCCTGCTGGGAGAACGGGTACGTTATGACGGCGGCCACAAACGCCATGCCTGGATTACCGGCACCCTTGGCAAGTATTTCGAATGGCGCCCATTTTGCCCTGAAGTCGACATCGGCCTGGGCATTCCGCGCAAGCCCATCCGGCTGACTCGCGCGGAAGACGGCGAAATTCGTTGTGTGCAGATCGACGATCCCGCGATCGATCACACCCGGGCATTGCGCGACTGCCTCCTCAAGCGCCGGGCGTGGGCAAGGCGGTTGTGCGGTTACATTCTGAAAAAGGACTCACCCAGTTGCGGCATGGAGCGGGTTCGGGTATGGCGCGGTGAAGTATCGGCGCGCGAGGGCAGCGGCATCTTTGCCGATGCCTTGATGCGGGAGTTTCCCTGGTTGCCGGTCGAAGAGGAAGGCCGTCTGGGCGATGCGGTCCTGCGTGAAAACTTCATCCAGCGCGTTTTCGTATTACGGCGCTGGTTCGCCCTGCTCGAATCCGGTTTGAGTGTGTCTGCGCTTACGCAATTTCACGCCCGCCACAAACTGATCCTCATGAGTCACGATCCGATGCAATATCCGGCTCTCGGCCGGTTGCTCGCGGACGCCGGAAAGCAGGATTTCGAAGAGTTGTCCGAACAATACCTGCTGCGCCTCATGGAGGTGCTGAAGCTTCCCGCTACCCGCAACCAGTTATAGCTTCAGGCGGTTTGCTGTTCCAGCGCGGGAGCGATCTTGAAGTTCAGAAAACCGTAGATAACGGCGATCACCGGACAGATCATGTTGAAGAAGCAGAACGGAAAATAGGCGAGCGTGGCAACGCCGAGAGTACCGCTCATGTAGGCGCCGCAGGTGTTCCAGGGCACCAGCGGCGAGGTTATCGTGCCGGAATCCTCCAGTGTGCGGGAGAGATTCTTGACGTCAAGATCTCGGCTCTGGTATTCGAGCTTGTACATGCGCCCCGGCAGCACGATGGAGATGTACTGGTCCGAGGTGATGATGTTGGCGCCGATGCAGGTCACGATGGTAGTGGCGATCAGGCTGCCGGTGTTATGCACGAAAGACAGGGCGTAATCCACCAGCCGCTGCAGCAGTCCGACGCGTTCCATCGAAGCGCCGAAAATCATGGCGCAAAGAATGAGCCAGATGGTATTCAGCATGGAAGCCATGCCACCGCGGGACATAAGGTCGTCGAGCGTTTCATTGCCGCTTTGCAGCACGAAGCCGTCGAAGAAGGTCGTCCAGACTCCCTGGACCAGGGCCAGAAACAGATTCGGGGCATCACCCGGAAGATTGAGTATCGCCTGGCGCTGGAACAGCAAGGCCAGCACGACGCCAAGCATGCCGCCGGTCAGAATGGTGGGAACCGGCGGCAACTTGCGGTTGGCCATCCATAACAGCACGAGAACGGGCAACAGCATCACCGGCGAAATCAGGAAATTTTCGGTCAGCAGATTCATGGTGATGGCGAGATCGTCCGCGCTCGCGCCACTTTCGATATTGAGACCGATGACGGCGTAAATCAGCAGGGCGATGAGAATGCTCGGCACCGCGGTCCAGGTCATATGGCCGATATGGCTGAACAGGTCGGTTCCGGCCACCGCGGGCGCAAGATTCGTCGTTTCCGACAAGGGTGACATCTTGTCGCCGAAATAGGCGCCGGAAATGATTGCGCCGGCGGTAATCGCGGTCGACAGTCCAAGCCCGGCGGCAGCGCCGATCAGCGCGATACCCACGGTTCCCGCCACGGTCCAGGAACTGCCGATGCTCAGAGCGATCAGGGCACAAATTACGCAAGATGCGAAATAGAAGATCGACGGATCCAGGATCAGCAGACTGTAATAGATCATGGTGGGAACGGTGCCGCCCATGATCCAGCTGCCGATCAGCAGTCCCACGCAAAGCAGTATCAGGATGGGCTTCAGCGAGATGGAAATGCCGGAAATGATCGCGTTCTCTACAGCTTGCCAGCCAATGCCGTTGCGCCAGCCGACGGCCGCGGAAACGGCCGCGCCGAATAGCAAGGCGATCTGGTTAGGGCCGGAACTGGCGTCTTCGCCGAACAGGTAGACGGAAAACGACAACAGCGATACCAGCGCCAGCACCGGAAGCAAGGCCTGCGGGATCGAGGGCTTTGCTTCGTGGCGGCCGCTTGCCCCCGGATTTCCAGAATCCTTCATGGTGTCTCCCAATTTTCGAGCGACAAGCATACTGGCACAGCCGCCAAAATGTCCATTGGCTGTTTGTATGGCTGTTCTTGTGGCTTCGATCCGTCGCCGTCTGGGGGTCGGCCTGCAGCGGACGCTGCATTTTCCCCCGCCCGACTGCGACGGATCGAAGCCACAGACCCACGAGCGAGTTATAATTCGGCGCTTGTAATGTAGTTCAGAGATTCGGATGAGCGATATTGGGCGATATATGTTGGAAGTGGGGCGGCGGGCAAGGGCGGCCGGCGCGGGGATTGCCCGTGCCGGGACTGCGGAAAAGAATCGCGCCCTGCTCGCGACCGCACAGGCCATCGATTCCAGTCGCGAAGAGTTGATGCAGGCCAACGCCGAGGATATGCGCCGAGGCAGTGAGAAAGGGCTGGACGCGCCGTTGATGGATCGGCTGGAACTTACGCTTGAGCGAATTGACGGCATGATCGAAGGACTGCGGCAAGTGGCCGCGCTGGACGATCCCGTTGGTGAGGTGAGTGGACTCAAGTTTCGGCCTACGGGAATTCAGGTCGGACGCATGCGCGTGCCACTGGGTGTTATCGGCATTATCTACGAGTCGCGGCCGAACGTTACCTGCGAAGCCGCCAGCCTGTGCCTGAAAGCGGGTAATGCCGCCATTCTGCGCGGCGGGTCCGAGGCCTTGCATTCTAATCAGGCGATTGCTGCCTGTATCGGCCAGGGCCTGGCGAGCGCCGGACTCGATCCTCATGTCATCCAGGTGCTCGACCGCCCAGACCGGGAAGCGGTGGGACAACTCATTACCATGCCGGAATATGTCGATGTGATCGTGCCTCGCGGGGGCAAGGGCCTGATCGAACGCATCGGCCGGGAATCCCGCGTGCCTGTTATCAAGCATCTGGACGGCAATTGTCACCTGTATGTCGATGACCGGGCGGACCTGGACAAATCCATATCGGTCGCGGTCAATGCAAAGACCCAGCGATACGGTACCTGTTGCACGCTCGAATCCTTGCTCGTGGCGCGTCCGGTGGCAGGGGAATTCCTGCCGGAGTTGGCGCGAATTCTTGGCGAGTCGGGTGTGGAGCTGCGCGGCTGCGACGAAACTCGCGACATTGTTTCCGAAGCCGTGCCCGCCACCGAAGAGGATTGGCCGGCCGAGTATCTCGCGCCGATTCTCTCGATCCGGATAGTCGATGGCCTCGATGAGGCTATCACCCACATCAATCGATACGGTTCGCAGCACACCGATTCGATCATGACCGAAGATCACGGCCGGGCGCAGCGATTTCTCAGGGAAGTCGATTCGAGTTCGGTCATGGTCAATGCGTCGACCCGATTCGCGGATGGCTTTGAATATGGGCTCGGGGCGGAAATCGGCATATCCACCGACAAGTTGCACGCCCGAGGCCCGGTCGGTCTGGAAGGGCTCACCTCGCAGAAGTTCGTCGTGCTCGGGGATGGCCATATCAGACAATGAGTGAGCGCGTCGGTGTCTTTGGCGGCATGTTCGACCCGGTGCACGACGGGCATATGGCGTTGGCCCGCCATGCGCTGGATCTGCTGGCTCTCGACCGCTTGCTGCTGATTCCCTGCAATCTGCCCAACCATCGCGACGCGCCGCATTGCTGCGCCGGTCGCCGACTCGCCATGCTGCAACTCGCGGTCGCCGGCGAGCCGCGCCTGGAAGTCGATTCCATTGAAATCGACCAGGGAGGCGTGTCGTACACGGCGCGCACGCTGGAAAGGCTGCGCAGGCGCCTTCCGCATGCCGCAATCGTCCTTGTGCTTGGAATGGACGCTTTTCTGGGATTGCCCGGCTGGCGCGATCCGGCGCGCTTGTTCGAACTCGCCCACATATTGGTAATCGGTAGAGGAAAACTGCCGATGGATTACGATATGGCAGGCAGATTCGGCGGCGTCATGGCCGCCGGACCGGAACAGCTGTTCGAACGCGGCCGGGGTGGCGTAATACTGACGAAAGAACCACGCTTCGACGTATCGTCCTCGACCGCGCGTGAACTGCTCGTCCAGGGGCTGGACGCGCCTCTGCCGGCGGCAGTGTTGACGTATGTGAGGGAAAATGGACTCTATGGCGCGGGAATGTCATGACGGCGCATAGTTTTGGCGGTAAACAACTGGCGCGTCGTGTCGAAAGCATATTGAAAGACATGAAAGGCCAGTCGATCAGTTGCATCAATGTGCAGAAACTGACGACGATCACCGACTACATGGTCATAGCGACGGGAACGTCCCGGATTCACGCCAAGGCTCTCGCCGATGAAGTCGTCGAGAAAATGAAAGATCAGGGCCACAATGTGGTGGGTGTGGAAGGACTTCCCGCCGCGGAATGGGTGCTGGTGGACCTGGGATCCGTAGTGGTGCATATCATGCTGGCCCAGATCCGCGCCATGTACGACCTCGAAGAGTTATGGAGCCTGGAACCGGCAAGCAGCGCCTGAGAGATTCTGCGACTGCGCTTCGCTCCGCGCAGAATGACAGGGCGGTGGGGGGGAACTTGTCGTTCTGCGCGTAGTCGCAGAATCTCCCTGGGAATCGCAGGAATTGCTGAAGAATTGCGGCATTTATGTACAATGACAAGAGTCATCGAAAAAATACCGTCCAATAACTGCAATGCGACGGGAGGCGGCGAATGACAGGCAGATGGCAGTTTCGGGATCACGAGGCCGAACGCCGGCTGTTCAACCGGCGCGTCACGCTGGCGTCCTCGATTATCATTCTGATGCTCGCCACGCTGGTCGCAAAGCTGGTGAACCTGCAGGTGGTCCAGTACGAGTATTTTTCGGCGCGCTCGGACGGCAACCGCCTGCACGTGCAATATGTTCCGCCGAAAAGAGGGTTGATCTACGATCGCTCGGGAACTTTGCTGGCGGATAACCTGCCCGTATACAACCTGACCATCGTTCCCGAGGAAGTGATCGACCTGGACACTACCCTGGAATACCTCTCGGGCCTGGTCGAGCTCAGCGTGGGTGACATGGAAACTTTCGAGGAGCAATTGCGCCGCAGCCGGGTGCCTTATTCATCGGTGCCGTTGCGTTATGTGCTGACGGAGGAGGAGAAGTACCGTGTGGCTGTTAATAACCACCGGATGCCCGGCGTCAGCATGGAGCCGCAACTCATGCGGCATTATCCCTTCGATTCCCTGACCGCGCATTCCGTAGGTTATGTGTCGCATATCAATCAGCAGGAACTCGATGACCTCGACGAGACCGAATTCGAAAATTACGGCGGCGCCACGCACATCGGCAAGACCGGAGTGGAACGTACCTACGAGAATCTGCTGCATGGCCAGGTCGGCTATGAAACCGTGGAGAAAAACAATCGGGGCAGGGTAATGCGCGTACTGGAAAGTACCGAGGCGCTCGCCGGGAACGACATCAGACTGCATCTGGATCATCGTCTGCAAATGGTCGCCGAAGAAGCGCTTGGGGACTATCGCGGCGCGGTAGTGGCGATCGAGCCCGAAACCGGCGGCATACTGGCGATGGTCAGCAAGCCCGGATTCGATCCGAACTTGTTTGTTACCGGCATCAGCAGCAATGATTACGGCGCCCTGGTGACCGATGAGGTAAATACGCCGCTGTTCGACCGCAGCACCAATCCCTATCCTCCGGGATCGACCATCAAGCCGTTCCTCGGACTTGCGGGATTGCAGCTGGGACTGGTGGATTACGATTACACGATCAACGACCCGGGTTACTTCCGGCTGCCCGGCGTGTCCTATCGCTGGAACGACTACACCATGCGCACGGTTATCGGCGGCGGCCATGGCGTGACCGACCTGCGTAAGGCGATCTACCAATCCTGCGATACCTTTTTTTACGACCTCGGCAATCGCATGGGTATCGACGCCATTTACGATTTCATGTCGTTGTTCGGCTTTGGCGGCAACCTGGCGCTGGATATCGGCTATGCCCGCTCTGGCGTGCTTCCGTCGCGGGACTGGAAAATGGATACGCGGGGAGAACCCTGGTATCCCGGCGATACGATCAACTCCTCGATCGGCCAGGGCTACATGTGGGCAACGCCCTTGCAACTCGCCACGGCGGCGGCACTGATCGCCAACGAAGGCCGCATGGTCAGGCCGCGCATGTTGCAAAGCGTCAACGGCGAACCGTACTTCCTGGAAGAGGAATTTCCCACCGCCGACGTTGTACTCGAAGATCCGGACTATTGGCGCTATATCGGCGATGCGATGACCATGGTCGTGCACCGGCCCTATTCGAACGTTTTCAGGGACTACGGCACCGCCTACGAAGCGATCGCCAGGGCCGACCAGGACATGAACTACAAGATTGCCGGCAAGACCGGCACCGCCCAGGTGGTCGGCATCAGTCAGAACATCCGTTCGAGTACGGAAATACGTGTCTCCGATCTGAACAAGGACCATGCATTATTCATTGCGTTCGCTCCCGCGGGCCATCCGCAGATCGAACCCCGGATTGCCCTGGCCGTGTTTGTCGAGAACGGTGAGCACGGCAGTACCGTTGCCGGGCCCGTGGCAAAGAAGATCACCGATGCGTGGCTGCTCGATATACTGCAACTCGATCTGACCGTCGAGACCGAACCGGAGCCGATTCTTCCACAGGAGTCCGCGCCGCTGACTCCGTCCGAGATCGCTACGGTCAATGAATAGCCGGAACTACGCACAGGTATCGGCGGCGCCGCAGGCGCAGCCGGCTACGCGAGGCTTGCGTTTGCTTGCCTCGGTAAAGATCGATTTTTCCCTGCTTGTGATGGTACTGCTGCTTTGCGGCTTCGGCCTCGCGGCCTTGTACAGCGCTTCCGACGGGGATGCCGGCCTGATCCGCCGGCAGGCCGTTATCGTGGGGTTAGGCGTGGTGGTGATGCTGATCGTCGCCCAGTTCGATATGCGCCTGATTCGCCGCGCGGCTTTCTATATCTATCTCGGCGGTCTGGGCCTGCTCGGACTGGTGCTGGCGATCGGAGTGGAAGCCAATGGTGCGCGCAGTTGGCTCGATCTGCCGGGCCTGCCCAGTTTCCAGCCGTCGGAATTGATGAAGTTCATCGTTCCCGGCGTATTGGCGTGGTATCTCGCCGACCGCCCGCTACCGCCGCGGCTCTGGCAGATCATCGTCGCGGGGCTGCTGGCGGCTGTTCCTACCGCCCTGATCGTCATGCAGAACGATATGGGCACGGCCATGCTGGTGGCCATGGCGGGGATTTTCGTTCTGCTGCTTGCGGGAATGAGCCTGAAACTCGTCGCGGCCGGAGGTTTGCTGGTAATGCTGGCGTCACCGCTCTGGTATGTATTTATCGCGCTGGAGCATCAGAAGAACCGGATTCTCAGCTTTATCAACCCCTATAACGATCCGGCGGGGGCCGGCTACAACATCATTCAGTCACAGATCGCCATCGGATCCGGCGGGGTCTACGGCAAGGGATTCGGCGAGGGCGACCAATCCAGGCTGGATTTCATTCCCGAATCGAATACCGACTTCATTTTCGCCGTGATCGCCGAAGAATTCGGCCTGGTGGGCGCGCTTGCGCTCATCGCCTTGTATGTATTGTTGCTGGGGCGTGGACTGCAGATCGCCACCAATGCCCGCAACATGTTTGCCAGATTGCTTGCCGGGGGAATCGTGCTGATCGTGTTTTTTAACGTTTTCGTCAACATGGCCATGGTAATCGGGTTGCTGCCGGTAATCGGATTGCCGCTGCCGCTGATCAGCCGCGGCGGCACGGCAATCATCGCCTTCTTCGTCGGCTTCGGCCTGCTCATTTCGATCGATGCACATTCGCGCAAGTCCCAGATGCCCCGAGGCTAAAAAAACCGTGATTCCGGACGCTACCTTGAGAGCGCATCCTGAAAATTTCCGATTATGCCTGCACTGATAGCAAGATTTGCCGTTCCGTTGTTGCTGGGCGCTCTGGCGGCCGGTTGCGGATCGTCGACTTCCAGCGGCGGAAGCCGTTATTCAATGTCGCAGGACCGGGCGCCGGCGCGAAGCATCGACCCGGATTCGATCGAGGAAATCGTTCCCGGGCCGGTGATCCGGACCGGAGCCGGCAACCGCAGTCCATACACGGTGCTCGGGCGAACCTATACCGTGCTGCCTACGGAAAAAGGATATTCCGAGCGTGGAGTCGCGTCCTGGTACGGTGAGAAATTTCACGGTCACAAGACTTCCAATGGCGAAACATTCGATATGTACAAGGTTTCCGCGGCTCACAAGAGTCTGCCGATTCCCAGTTTTTTACGGGTAACGAACCTCGACAACAACCGCAGCATCGTGGTCAGAGTCAATGATCGGGGGCCTTTCCATGGCGATCGCATCGTCGACCTGTCTTATGCCGCGGCCGTGAAACTGGGTTATGCCGACCGCGGCACCGCCAGGGTGCAACTCGAATCGATAACCGGAGACGAATTGCGTGGCCCGGTAGAATCAGGTGTTCCGGCGCTGTCGGCGGTGGCTACCGATTCCTCTACACCGGAGCAGGACGCCGCCGGAAATCCGGCGGTCGAACGCATGGCCGCCGCTCTGGCCCGGATCGAGACCGCGTCCGCACCGGCAAACGGAGGACTTTATCTTCAAGTCGGCGCATTTTCGATCATCGGCGCGGCGGAAGATTTGTCCCGGCGTGTGCGCGCTCATACAACACGCCCGGTTTTTATCCGCAGCGTCGCATTGGAAGAGCGCGGCGTGCTGCATCGAGTGCGTATCGGCCCTGTCAGCGGCTCCGAGGAGGCCCGGCAATTGACCTTGCTGCTGGTTGCCGCTGATTTGGGAAGTCCTTACACTGTATCGGAGTAGCAGAGCGTCAACTACTGCATGATCCAACCGGAAAACATCTATGCCTTCATCAAGTCTCCCATCAATTGAATTTCTCAATTCCTGCAAGAGGATTCTTTTGCCCGCGCTGTTCCTGGCCGCGGTCGCCCTGGCCGGCGCTGCCGCCGCACAGCCCATTATTCCGCGTCCGCCCGAAATCGCGGCGAGCAGCTACATTCTCATGGACGCGACAACCGGCCATGTCATTCTGGAGAACAACGCCACCGAGGCGCTGCCTCCGGCCAGTCTTACCAAGATCATGACCGCCTATATCGCGATCGAGGAAATCGTCAACGGCAATCTGGACATGGAGGACGAAGTCCATATCAGCGAAAAAGCCTGGCGCATGGATGGCTCCAAGATGTTCGTGGGAGTCAATACCAATGTGAGCGTGGTGGATCTGCTGCGGGGCATCATCATTCAGTCGGGCAACGACGCCAGCGTCGCCATCGCCGAACATATCGCCGGGAGCGAGGACGCATTTGCGGACATGATGAACCAATATGCTGAAGTTCTCGGACTCGAACAGTCCTTTTTCATGAATTCCAGCGGACTCGACAGCGAGGAATACTATAACCGGATGTCGGCGCGCGATCTGGCGCTTCTGTCCCGCGCCAGCATAATCAATCACGCCGATTACTATTCGATGTACGCCGAAAGGGAGTTTACCTACAACGATATTCGCCAGCCCAACCGCAACACCTTGCTGTTTCGCGACCGCAACGTGGACGGTCTGAAAACCGGCTGGACCGACCGCGCGGGCTATTGTCTCGTGACTTCGGCGGAGCGCGACGGCATGCGCCTCATTGCCGTGGTCATGGGCACCGAAAGCGAAAACGCCAGGGCGGTGGAGACTCAGAAAATGCTTACCTACGGCTTTCGATATTACGAAACCTGGAAGTTGAACGACGCCGGCCAGGTGCTGACCAGTGTGCCGATCTGGTCGGGAGAGCGGGATACTCTCGACCTGGCCCTGACCGAGGAAGTATTCGTCACGATCCAGCGCGGCCGCGGCGAGGAGCTCCAGGCCGCCGTGAATGTCGATGAGATAATTTACGCTCCCGTCGAAACCGGCCAGATCATGGGCACGGTAGATATCACGCTCGATGGCGAATCAGTCTACAGCAGCGAGGTCGCGGCATTGCGAGGCGTTGCCCGCGGCGGCGTGATGAAGCGGATGACCGACTGGTTCAGCCTGAGATTCAGTAATTTGTTGTCCAATTGACGATCATGAGTGAAACAGCGCCGGTCGCGCGCGATTTCGGTCTGGTCGACTATGTGCCGGCCTGGAAGCGCATGGCGCGTTTCGCCGCCACCGCCGGCCCGGAAACCAGGGAGGAAATCTGGCTGCTCAGCCATACGCCGGTCTTCACCCTGGGTCAATCCGGCAGAAGGGAGCACCTGCTTGCGCCTGGCGATATTCCGGTGGTGCAGACCGACCGGGGAGGGCAGGTTACTTTTCATGGGCCGGGTCAATTGGTAGTTTACCCTTTGCTGGATCTGCGCCGCCGCGGCATAGGCATCAGGCAGCTGGTGGACCTGATCGAGACTGCGCTGATCGAAGCGCTCGGCCGGGTGGGAATTACCGCCGAAACTCGTCCCGGCGCCCCGGGAGTGTTCGTGGGAGCGGCCAAGATCGCCGCTCTCGGATTGCGCATCAGGAGGGGCTGGAGCTATCACGGTCTCAGTTTGAATGTGAACATGGATCTGCGTCCGTTCAGCGCCATCGACCCTTGCGGCTTTCGGGGACTCGAGGTAACTCAGGTCGCGAACCTGATCGATGAGGAAATCGGATCGATGGATCGTATGAAGGGATTGCTGACAGAGGCAATATTGCGGCAACTGGAGCGGTTTCCGTTGCGGGACAGGCATCCTGCAAGAGAGGCTGCCCATGCCTGAGCGAAAGCGGAGAAACGTACTCGTTGAGGGAGAAAAACTTCGTGGCGCCGAGAAGTTACGGAGAATTCCCGTCAAAGTGGCCCCAACGACGGAAGCACCTGAAAAGCCCCCCTGGCTGCGCGTAAAGATTCCCGTATCGCCCCGGATCGCCCAGTTGCGCAAAAAGTTGCGCAATCACAAGTTGGCTTCAGTGTGCGAGGAAGCTTCCTGCCCCAATCTGGGTGAATGTTTCAGCAATGGCACGGCCACCTTTATGATCATGGGCGATATCTGCACGCGTCGCTGCCCTTTCTGCGACGTGGCGCATGGTAAACCGCGGGCGCTCGATGTAAACGAGCCTGTCGAACTGGCGAGGGCGATCCGCGATCTGGAATTGACATATGTAGTTATTACTTCGGTCGACAGGGACGATTTGAAAGATAGCGGCGCCGGGCATTTTGCGGCGTGCATCCGGGAGACCAGGCGCCTGAACCCTTGCATACAACTGGAAATTCTCGTACCCGATTTCCGGGGCCGAATGGAAATTGCGCTGGAAACGCTCGGGCTCGAGCCGCCGGACGTTTTCAATCACAACCTCGAATCGATTCCCCGCTTGTACAGGAAAGTAAGACCCGGCGCAGACTATGGCTGGTCTCTGCGCTTGTTGAAGGAATACAAGAGCCTGCAAGCTGCAATTCCGACCAAATCCGGGCTGATGCTCGGTCTTGGAGAAACAATGGAAGAGGTTCGCGAAGTAATGCGCGACCTGCGCGCTCACGATGTGGATATGCTGACGCTTGGACAATATCTGCAACCGAGCCGCCATCATCTGCCCGTTGAGCGGTTCGTGCATCCGCAAGAATTCGACGCCTTGCGGGAGTACGGCGAATCGCTTGGCTTCCGCCATGTCGCCAGTGGTCCGCTGGTGCGCTCGTCCTATCACGCCGACCAGCAAGCCAGGCTGCTGCGCAGCGCCTGAGGCATGAAAACGCGGACGCCGGTCTTCGCCGCGATATTATTCGCCTCGGCGGGCGCCGGAGCATATCTGCTGTTCGCCAACAGCCTCTGGTTCGGGCAGCAAGATCTGATTCTGCGAGCCGTCCTGTTCCTGTTGCCGATTCTGGCCGCGCTATCCGGCGTCTGGACGCTGCTGCGAGATCGTTCACCGCGCCGGGCGCGCCTGATTGCCCTGCTGTTCATCCCCGCGCTACTCGGCGGATTCGGCTATTTTCTGTTCTGGATGCCGCGTTTCGCGAATTCCGTACTCAGCATCGAGATGGTGGAGCAACGGCTGATTACCGACAGTTCTTCCAACGCCCTGGTGGAAATCGGTTTTTCCTTTCCCATCTTTACGCCCACGGTGGAATTGCGAAACGGTGAGCTTTTCAGCCGGGAAATCGACGTATATCTGCGCGTGATCGATGCCGACGGGCAATCCATGCTGTACCGGGCGGTGCGCGATGCGGTTCCGCCGGGACCCCTCAGCGTCGAAGCAACCGTGAGAGGCATGCTCAGCGCCAATGAGCGCTATCTGTTTCTGCCCTTGCGACTGCCGCCGGGAGACGAAATCACCGGCCGCCTTGTTTTCATCATCACCGCGCTCGATGAGAGCGCATCGTTCTTGGACGAATTGAGCCGGGCCAACCTGGCGCAATTCGAACTGCGCGACGCCGCCGGCGGGGAATTGCTGCTGAAAGTGCCCGTGGAGCGCTGAAGAACAGATCCTGCGACTACGCGCAGGATGACGGCCTCCTTTGTCATTCTGGGCGAAGCGAAGCGCAGTCGCAGAATCTCCCTGGAAAACCCGGGACTTTGAGCCGGTCTCAATGCTGTGTAAGAATGCCGCAATTGATTTGTGTCGATCGAACAGGGTCAATCACATGAATACACTGGCGAAACCGGCTTACATGATCTGCGCGGCCGCTGTACTCGCGATATTCGCCGGATTGGTTCCGGACATGGCGCGGGCGCAGCCGCAACAGGATTTCCGCGGTGAAAAAATCGTTCATCTGCTACAGGAGCCTCGACATCGCACCGTTTTCCGGGATGGCGATGTTTATCTGCTCGATGTGCAGTTGAACCCGGGTGATACATCCTTTGCTCACATCCACGATGCGCCACTCATGACGACCTCGATAAGCACCGCCAATGGACCCGGCAACGGACGCGTCGGCGTGAACATCGACTATGCCGAACGCAATTACGCCCATGCCATCTCGAATCCCGGCCCGGGGCTGCTGCGCATCCTGGCGCTGACGACATACTACGCCGGGGTCGAAGACGACGAGGATGCACCGCAGGGCATGACGGTCGAGCCGGAAGTCGAGAATCGCTGGTTCCGTTCTTACCGCGTAACCGTCGACCCCGGCGAAGAAACGCCCCTGCAGACACACCGCCAGCCAACCTTCGTGATCATGGCCACCCCGGGCAAGGCGCATGTCAGCCGCGAGGACGGCATAACGGCCGAATTGCGCGCTATCGGCGACTGGACCTATCGCGAGGAGGGCTCCTCCTTCCTGATTCGCAACACAGGTGCGGTTGCGTTCGATCTGGTCATCAACGAGGCCCGCAGATGAAAATTCAAACAGGAACGCTTGCAGCCGGCGCGATTTGCCTGATTGTCGCCGCCCAGGCCGCATCCCAGGAACAATGGCAGGCGCCGCGCACAGCGTACGGTGCGCCGGATCTGCAGGGAGTCTGGACTTCGGCCAGCATAACCACGCTGGAGCGGGACCCGGCGCTCGGCGAGAAACTCGTGGTCTCCGAAGAAGAGGCCGGGCAACTGGAAAGCGCCAATCTGCTCAATCAGTTAACCGAACTCGACAGCGCTCCGAGCGACCCGAATCGTCCTCCGCCGACCGACGGCGATGCAGACGCGGGGTACAACGCGTTCTGGATCGACCCCGGTACCCGGCTCGCCCGAGTGATGGGCGAATATCGCACTTCCTTCATTGTCGATCCCGCCGACGGCAGGATTCCCTATACCGAAGCGGCCGGCCTCGCCTTCATGGGATACCGGCAGCAATCCGGATATGACGGGCCGGAGCAGCGCCCGTTGGGCGAACGATGCCTGGTCGGTTTCGGCTCCACCGGGGGACCACCCATGCTGCCGGTGCTGTACAACAACAACTACCGGATCGTGCAGAATGAGGACTATGTCATGATCCTGGTGGAAATGAATCACGACGCTCGCATAATCAGACTCGGCAGCGGACCGCTCGACGACAGTTTCAGCCCCTGGCTGGGCGATTCCGTCGGCCGCTGGGAAGGAGACACGCTGGTGGTGGAAACCGTCAATTTCCACCCGCAGCAGAGCTTTCGATTTGCAATCAAGCATTCGCTCTATCTGCCGCCGACGGCGAGGGTAACCGAACGTTTTACCCGCGCTTCCGCCGACGAATTGCTCTACGAGTTCACGATCGAAGACGACACAGCTTACAGCAGCCCCTGGAGCGCCCAGATTCCGTTCCGACCCGGCGAGCGCATGTACGAATACGCCTGCCATGAAGGCAATTACGCCTTGCCCGGCATATTGGCCGGCGCCAGGCAGCAGGAAATGGATCAGAATTGAGCCCTCACGACACACCGGCGCCGGCCGCCGGCGACAACAGCCCAACGACGGGACGGGGCGAATTCAGTTCACGCTTCGGATTTCTAATGGCGGCTTCGGGTTCCGCCGTAGGTCTCGGCAATATCTGGGGTTTTCCGACCAATGCCGCATCCAACGGCGGCGCGGCCTTTCTTTTCACCTACCTGGTCATGGCTTTCGCCCTGGCTTATCCGGCACTGATGGCGGAACTGATCATCGGACGCCATGCGAAGGCCAACTCGATCAAGGCGTTGCAAAGCATTTCCCGCGGACCGAAAACGCGTGTGCTGGCGGTGTTCGTCGGCAGCCTCGGCATCCTGACCGTCAGCCTCATTCTCAGTTTCTACGCCATTGTCAGCGGCTGGATGATGGCTTATTTCCTGGATCCTCTCGCACGGATTACGGGAATGACTGCGGCGGCCGGCTGGCTGACCACTGACAGTGAATTGCGCAATGGCATTTTCGTGGTGTTGTTCATGGTGCTCACGATCCACATCATTCGCGCGGGTGTAAAGAACGGAATCGAGCGCTGGGCTTCGCGGCTCATGCCGATGCTGATTCTCATACTCTTGCTGTTGATCGTCTATGTGCTTACCCTGCCTGGCGCGATGGATGGGCTGCGCGCTTACCTGGTGCCGGATTTTTCCCAGGTCGCGAATCCCAGACTGCTCGTTGACGCCATGGGTCAGGCCTTTTTCTCGCTCTCGCTCGGTGTCGGCACCATGCTGATTTACGGCTCCTATATCAGCAAGGGTGAAAATCTGCCGGTGACCGGCAGCCTCGTGGCCTTGCTCGATATCGGTATCGCCGTGATCGCCGGCATGTTGATTTTGCCGGCCATGTATGTGGCGCTCGCGGGCGGCGTGCAGATTTTCAATCCCGACGGCAGTCTCGTGGCGGGGCCGGCGCTGATCGTTTCGGTATTGCCGGAAATGTTCAGCGCCATGGGCGCGGTCGGTGTTTTCGTTTCGCTGGCGTTTTTCCTGTTGATGACCATCGCATCGCTGACATCCTCGATCTCCATGCTCGAGGTTCCGGTGGCTTTTGCCGTTGAATATCGAAACATGAGGCGCGGCAGGGCGGCGCTGCTGATTGGCGCTGTCGTAACTCTGGTTTCGCTGGTGATCGTCCTGAATTTCGATCCATTGTTCGACCTCGTGGTGAACTACGCCACCGAAGTGAGTCAGCCGTTGCTCGGGTTCTTCTTTTGCATTTTCGTTGCCTGGATCTGGCGCAGGGATGCGGTGCTCAGGGAAATCGTGCAGGGCTCTCCGAAGGCGGAATCCGGGCTGTTCTGGAAAGTCTGGCCGGTATACGTGAAATTTGTTTGTCCGGCAGCGATATTACTGGTCTATTTGGGGTAATTTGTATCAATTGGGGTACGGAAATCGTGGCTTCGAGCGGCGCCGTCAGGCGGAACAGTCTTTTCGCTAAATTTCATCTCGCCATCCATGGCGAGACGAAAATCGAATCGGCGACGCTTTACACGTCCATGTATCGCGCCGCCTCTACGACGCGAAAAGACTGTTCCGCCTGACGGCGCCTTGCGTTGGGGTACACTGAACGGCTGATTTTTTCTCCGGTCATTCTGCGCGAAGCAAAGCGGAGTCGCAGAATCTGAATTTGGGCCTGGTGAGAACTGTTTATTCGGGAGGATTGTGATCGTGAAAAATTTTGGTGGTGAAGGGCTTTCTCGGCGTCTGTTCATGGGTGGTTCGCTGGTGGTTGCTGCGGGCGCCGGGGGGTTGGGGAAGTTGGCTTTTGCACAGATTGACGGGCCTGTGGGCGCGGTTCGGGCGTTGACCTTCGATGTGTTCGGTACGGTAGTGGATTGGCGCTCTTCGATTGCCAGGGAAGGGCAGTTGTTGGCGGCCGGCAGGGATTTTGACGTGGACTGGCACGAATTCGCCGATCGCTGGCGCGGGGGATACGGGCCGTCGATGAATCGGGTGCGCACCGGCGAATTGCCGTGGACGAAGATCGACGTTCTGCATCGCATGATTCTCGACGACCTGATCGAAGAGTACGGACTACAGGAACTTACGGAGGAGGAACGGGTCCACTTCAATTACGCCTGGCATCGGCTTTCGCCCTGGCCTGATTCGGTGGCGGGCTTGAACAGGTTGAAGACGCGGTATGTGATTACGACCTTGTCCAACGGCAATGTCGCCTTGCTCACGAATATGGCGAAGAATGCCGGTCTGCCCTGGGATGCGATCTTGTCGGCGGAACTGGCGGGACGCTACAAGCCGGATCCGGAGGTGTACCTGAAAGCGGCGGATTTGCTTGGATTGGCTCCGGAGCAGGTGATGATGGTGGCGGCCCATCCGCGCGATCTGCGCGCTTCCTCGGCATTGGGCATGCGTACGGGATATGTGCCGCGGCCACTGGAAAGAGGGCCGAACCCTTCCTTTACGCCGGACAACAGCGGCGATTTCGATGTAACGGCCACAGATTTTCTCGATTTGGCGAGACAGTTGGGCGCCTGAGCGACACGGCATCGCCGGCTAACCGCGGTGAACACGAATGAGGCAAGAACATATGAACACGTATTTGAATTTATCGGGGGCGACAATACTGCTGGCCTCGCTCGCGGCCTGCTCCGGCGAAGAACAGAATCCGGCGCAAACCACCGACGCGGAACCTGAAGCCGTAGCGGCAACCGTCATGGTGGACAATCCCTTTTTCGCGGACAGTCCGCATTATTTCGATTTTCCACCTTTCGATCTGATCGCGAACGAGCACTATCAGCCCGCTTTCGAACGCGGAATGGCCGAGCAGATCGCGGAAGTGGAGGCCATTGCCGGCCAGGAAGCCGCTCCAGATTTCGAAAACACCATTGTCGCGCTGGAGTTGAGCGGGCAATTGCTCAATCGCGTGGCTTCGGTATTCTTCGCCTTGTCGAGCGCCCATACCAATGACGACATTCAGGCGCTCGAGCAACAACTGGCGCCGGAACTCGCGGCTCATAACGATGCGATTCTGCTGAATCGGGACTTGTTCGCGCGCATTTCCTCCTTGTACGAAAGCAGGGACGAGCTGGGCCTGGACCCCGAATCCCATCGCCTGCTCGAGCGCAGCTACATCGATTTCGTGCGCGCGGGCGCGGCGCTTGACGAGGATCAGCAGGAACGACTCCGGGACATCAATGCGCGGGTCGCCGTGCTGGAAACCCGGTTCAGTCAAAATGTGCTGAGTGAGGTCAACGAACTGGCCGTTGTCGTTGACAGCCGTGAAGAATTGACGGGGCTCGATGAGGCGCTGATCACCGCGGCGGAAAACGAGGCCGAAGCGCGTGATATGCCGGGCCGATTCGTGATACCCCTGCTCAACACGAGCGGCCAGCCGCCGCTGGCCAGCCTGCAGAATCGCGATCTGCGCCAGCGCATTCTTGAAACCTCCATGTCACGAGGTTCCCGCGGCGGGGAATACGACAATCGCGAAACCCTGACCGAAGTGTTGCGCTTGCGTGCGGAACGGGCAAGATTGCTCGGTTACGAAAATCATGCCGCCTATATTCTCGAAGACGAAACCGCGGGCTCGGTGGACGCGGTCAACCAGCGTCTGGCGGAACTGGCGCCGCCGACTGTCGCCAACGCCCGGCGCGAAGCAGCGGATTTGCAGCAAATGATCGACGACTCGGGGGAAGACTTTACCCTGGCAGCCTGGGACTGGGCCTATTACACGGAAATTCTGCGTGCGGAGCGCTTCGATTTCGACGAAAGCCAGTTGCGGCCCTATTTCGAACTCGACAATGTCTTGCTGCGCGGCGTGTTTTATGCCGCCGAGCAGTTATATGGCATCACCTTCGAGGAGCGATTCGACCTGCCGGTGTATCAGGAAGACGTGCGTGTATTTGAAGTATTCGACGTCACCGGCGAGACGCTGGCGCTTTTCATCGCCGACTTTTACGCCCGCCCCAACAAGCGTGGCGGCGCCTGGATGAATGCCTATATCGCGCAATCCCATCTGCTGGGCAGCTGGCCGGTGGTGGGCAACCATCTCAACATTACCAGGCCGCCGGAAGGCGAGCCGACCTTGCTGACTTTTGACGAGGTAACCACGGCGTTCCACGAGTTCGGCCATGCCTTGCACGGCATGTTCTCCGATGTGCGCTATCCGAGTTTTGCCGGCACCAGCGTGCCGCGAGACTTCGTCGAGTATCCGTCCCAGGTCAACGAAATGTGGGCGGTCTGGCCGGAAGTGCTGGAGAATTATGCGGTGCATTACGAGACCGGCGCGGCCATGCCGCAGGAATTGCTCGACAAGGTGCTTTCCACACAGCAATTCAATCAGGGGTTTGCCACCGCGGAATATCTGGCTGCATCGATCGTCGACCAGGCGCTGCATCAACTTGCGCCTGAAGACGTACCCGGCGCCGAGGAAGTAATGGATTTCGAGGCGGCCGCGCTGGCTCAGGCCGGAATTGCCATGGATGAGATTCCACCGCGCTATCGCGTACCGTATTTTTCGCACATCATGGGGGGCTATTCAGCCGGCTATTACTCGTACATCTGGAGCGAAGTGCTTGATGCCGACTCGGTCGAATGGTTTCTGGAAAACGATGGGTTGCTGCGTGAAAACGGCATCCATTTTCGCAGCTCGTTGCTCTCGCGAGGCGGCGCCGAAGACGCCATGACGCTGTTTCGCAATTTCCGGGGCAGGGACGCGGATATCAATGCCCTGCTGGAACGGCGAGGATTGAACTAAGCGCCACCGCAAAGAGATTCTGCGACTGCGCGCAGAATGACAGTTGGTGTGCGCGGAGCGACCCCGCGCCCGTCATTCTGCGCGGAGCGAAGCGGAGTCGCAGAATCTTCCGCTTAGCCGCAGGACCAGCATACTCAATTCATCCCAGGGGTTGGCTCGGTGCAGGCCTTTGACCGCATGGTCAACGATCCTGCATTGCTCCAGCATTTGCTGCGGATCGTCAGCGGATAAGCGATTCAGAGCCTGGGAGACGATGGGTTTGCGGCTGTTCCATATCCGGGCATTGGACATCGCCCTGCCAACATCAAGCCCCTTGTCGACCTGCTCCAGCATTTCCTGCAATTGCCGCAGTTCCCGGCTGATCACGGCAAGGATCAGCAACGGAAACACGCCTTCGGCGCGCAGTCCGCCAAGCACTCGCTGGGCGCGTTCGGTTTCACCCTTGAGCGCGGCATCGGCCAGTTTGCCAAGATCGTAGCGGGAACTGTCCGACACCAGCCGCAGTACATCCCTGCCGGTCAGATTCACGGTTGCGCCGGGTTCGGCGCCGGCCAGCAAGGCGAGTTTCTCCACTTCCTGCTTTGCCGCCAGCAAATTTCCCTCCACCCGGTCGGTCAGCACCTGCAACGCGGCATCGTCCGCATGAATGCCCGCCGCCTTCAGCCGCTGCCGCAGCCAGGCTGGCAGCCTGGCCCGATCTACGGGCCAAATCTGCACCAGAATCAAACGGCTTTCTAATTGCTTGAACCACTTTGTTGATAAAGTGGATGAATCCATTCTGGGTCCGGTAATCAATACCCGGTAGTCTTCCGGCGCCTTGTCCAGATACATCGCAATGGCTTCCCGGCCCTGTGTTTCCAGCTTGCCGCCATAAAGCCTCAATTCGAGCAGTTTCCTGTCGGCAAACAGTGAAGTGGCATCGAGCTGATACAGAAAATCGTTCCAGTCGAAGCCTTGCTCGACGTGAAATACCTCGCGTTCGATAAAACCCGCTTGACGCCAATGCTCGCGTACTTCGTCGGCGGCCTCCTGCAGCAGCAGGATTTCATCGCCAGCGAGCCAGTACAGGGACGCGGAATGCCTGGTCAGCGCATTGGAGAGCTGGTCGCCGCGTATTTTCATTGTCCGGCCGCCTCGATCCGCCGCATTAGTTGAACCACCAGATCCTGCCGCATTTCCTCGCGCAACAGTTCGGCTTCCTCGCGATTGCCGGCGATATTGCGCAAGTCCTGATAGTACGTTCTTTCCACGCTGAGGGTTTCCAGTTCGATCAATGCGGTTTCGCCATCCGTCAGATTGATCTGGACCACGAGTTGCAAGGTAATCTGGGCGGCCCGGGCCTGGACAGTCGTGCTTGCCGGCCGGCCGGAAAAAGATTCGGGACCTACGGCAAGCAGGGGAAGGTCGCCAGCGCCGGTATCACCGGCCCCATGCACCCGAATGCCGGCGGTCTCGAGGCTGCGCCGCAATATCCGCTCGAATTCGGGTTCGGCATTGGGCAGTTGCAGGCGTAATTCGCTGAATTCCGGCGCGCCGGTTCCCCGCAATTGGTAGCCGCATCCGGCAACCGTCGCCAGCATCAAGGCCGGCAGTATGCAGAACAGAAACCGCCGGGACATGACCGGTCAACCGGTGACGACATTCACCAGCCTGCCGGGGACCACGATCACTCGTCTGATACCGGCATTGGCGGTGAACTTTCGAACCGAGTCGTTATCGAGCACGATTTCGCGCAAGCGTTCATCCGGCAGATCGACGGGCACTTCCAATCTGCCCCGTAATTTGCCGTTCACCTGCAAAACGATCAGAGTCTGTTCCTTCTCCAGGGCTTGTGCGTCGACTTTCGGCCAGTGCGCATCCATGACAGCGCCGGCATGGCCCAGCAGCCGCCATGCCACATGGCAGAAATGGGGGACAATCGGCGCCAACATGAGTATGGCCGCCTCCAGCGCTTCCTGCATCACCTCGCGATCGTTCCGCCGCGGCTCGGAATTTTGCTGGGTAAACCGCGTCAGGGCGTTAAGCAGTTCCATGACGGCCGCGATTGCCGTGTTGAAGGTATACCGGTTTTCGTAATCCCGGCTTACTTTTGCGATGGTTTCATGAGTCTTCAGCCGCAAGTCCCGCTGCCCTGGCGTCAGCGTCAGCCCTGAAAAATCTGGAGTTTCGCAAGGCTCATGTTCATGCAAGGTTCTCCAGATCCGTTTCAGAAATCGGTAGCTGCCCTCTACGCCCGCGTCGGACCATTCCACCGATTGCTCGGGCGGCGCGGCGAACAAGGTGGACATCCGTACAGTATCGGCGCCGTATCGTTCGATCAGTGCCATGGGGTCGACGGTATTGCCCTTGGACTTGGACATTTTGAAGCCGTCTTTCAGTACCATGCCCTGGGACAGCAGTCGAGTAAATGGTTCGTCCGAAGCAACCAGGCCTTCGTTACGCATCAACTTGTGATAGAAACGCGCGTACAGCAGGTGCAGAATCGCGTGTTCGACGCCGCCGATATATTGATCGACCGGCAGCCAGTAGTGCGCGCGTTCGTCGAGCATGGCGCCACCCTGGTCCGGACAGGTATAACGCGCGTAATACCAGGAAGATTCCATGAAAGTGTCGAAAGTATCGGTCTCCCGCGTTGCGGACGCACCGCATTCGGGGCATTCGGCATTGACGAAATCCGGCAGGCTGGTCAGGGGAGATCCGTGGCCGGTGAAGTCCGCCTCTTCCGG
This sequence comes from Pseudomonadales bacterium, assembly GCA_963666325.1. Taxonomy (GTDB): domain Bacteria; phylum Pseudomonadota; class Gammaproteobacteria; order Pseudomonadales; family Pseudohongiellaceae; genus UBA9145. Next base: position 1,233,743 of record OY762706.1, on the reverse strand, counting down.
AAGTCGCACCGGCAGGTCTTCATCGGGCACCGGAACCGGGCCGCAAACCGGACAATTAATAATCGGGATGGGCGCTCCCCAGTAACGCTGCCGGGACACCAGCCAGTCGCGCAGGCGATAATTCACCGTGCGCCGGCCTTGTCCGGCGGATTCGAGTTGTTCGGCAATCGCCTTGAATGATTCGGCAAAATCCATGCCGTCGAATTGCCTGGAATTTACCAGCACACCGTAATCGATGAATGCGCCTTTGCCGAGGTCGCAGTCCTGGTCCGGATCCGCCGGACGTATGACCTGACGGATTTCCAGCCCGTACCGAGTGGCGAACTCCCAATCGCGCTGGTCATGGGCGGGCACCGACATGACCGCCCCCGAGCCGTAACTCAAGAGTACGAAATTGGCCACGTAAATCGGCAGGGACTCGCCCGTGAGCGGGTGCACGGCAACCAGCCCTGTATCCATACCGCGTTTTTCCATCGTCACCAGATCCGCTTCGGCGATGCTGACGCCGCCCAACTCCTTCAGAAAACGCTGCAGTTCGGGATTCGCGGCCGCCGCGGTCTCCGCTAGCGGGTGCTGTGGCGCCAGCGACAGGCTGGTTACGCCGTATAAGGTATCAGGGCGGGTTGTGAAGACCTTTATCCTGCGCAATTCGGGATCGGCTTCGCCGGCTACTTCAAATTCCACTTCGACGCCTTCTGAGCGGCCGATCCAGTTGCGTTGCATGGTACGCACGGCGTCGGGCCAGCCGTCGAGGGTTTCCAGGTCGTCGAGCAGTTCCTGGGCGAATTCGGAAATGCGGAAAAACCACTGCGGGATTCGCCGCCGCTCGACCGGCGCTCCAGAGCGCCAGCCCTTGCCGTCCACGACCTGTTCGTTGGCAAGCACGGTCTGATCGACCGGATCCCAGTTGACTTCGGATTCCGCCTTGTAGACCAGGCCCTGGCGAAACAGCCGGGTGAAAAACCACTGCTCCCAGCGATAGTAACCAGGATGGCAGGTGGCAAATTCGCGTTGCCAGTCGTAAGCATAGCCGAGCCGCTGCAATTGCGTACGTGCGTAGTCGATATTGGCGTAGGTCCATTGCGCCGGATTGACCTTGTTCTGGATCGCTGAATTCTCCGCCGGCAGGCCGAAAGCGTCCCAGCCAATGGGCTGCAACACGTTCTTGCCTTTCATGCGATGAAAGCGGGAGATGGCGTCGCCGATGGAATAATTGCGCACATGCCCCACGTGCAGGTGGCCGCTCGGGTAAGGCAGCATGGAAAGACAGTAGAACTTTTCCTTGTCCGGATCTTCGCTCACGCGAAAACTGTCGTGTTCCCGCCAGTATTGCTGCGCTTCTTCTTCGACCTTTTCGGGATAGTACTGTGAAACGACTTTTTCCATTTTAGGAGCTGTCTTCCTTGCGCAGGCCATTGCCGGTCAAGGTAACCTTAAGCAGTTTGATATGTCTGTTATCGGCATTCAGCACGGTAATCAGATAGGGGCCGATCCGGGTGCTCTCGCCGCGCTCCGGGATGTGCCCGAACTCCTGCAACAGAATGCCGCCGATCGTATTGAATTCCCGATCGTTCAGTGCGGTGGCGAAATGTTCGTTGAAGTCATCGATGGGAGTCAATGCTTTCACGATGTGATTGCGCTCGTCGAATTTCTTGATATGGCTGTCGTCCTCGATATCGGTTTCGTCCTGTATTTCACCGACGATCTGCTCGAGCACGTCCTCGATGGTGACGATGCCGCTGACGCTGCCATAGTCATCGACGACGATCGCCATATGGTTGCGCCGTTCGCGAAACTCCTTCAACAGCACGTTGACTTGACGCGATTCAGGCACGAAGGTCGCCGGCCGGACGATCTTCCTGAGATTGAAATTCTCCGGCATTCCTTTCAGGCAAAGCGGCAGCAAATCCTTGGCAAGCAGGATGCCGATGATGTTGTCGACGTTTTCCTCGATCACCGGAAAACGGGAATGTGAAGCGCCGGCAACCATCTCCACCGTCTCCCGCACCGGCATGCTGGTGGATACGATCACCGCCTGGGAACGGGGAATCATGATGTCCCGTACCTGCATACTGGAAACCTGCAAGGCGCCTTCGATGATGCCGAGAGCATCCGCGTCGAGCAGGTCGTCCTGTTCCGCGTTGCGCAACAGGTCCAGCAAGCTTCGGGTGTCGGTGGGTTCGTCGGAGAAAACTTGTGCGATTTTATCGATCCAAGAACGGCGTCTCAGATCGATGCTAGTCTGGTCGTCAGACATGCGCTGATGTAGCTCCTTTGCCAAGTCCAGGTATTACGATACTAGATAGGGATTGGGGATTCCAAATTTCCGTAGTATTTCGATTTCCATCTTTTCCATGCGTGCGGCGTCGTCTTCCACCGCATGATCGAATCCCAGCAGATGCAGACAACCGTGAATCACCAGGTGCGCCAAGTGATGGTCGACCGGTTTGCCCTGGGTCTGCGCTTCCCGTTCCGCGAGTTCGGTACAGACCACGATATCGCCGAGCGGCTCGCTCTCCAGGTGCTCACCCAACGCCGCCGGCATCCCGCATGGAAATGACAGCACATTGGCGGGATACTTCCGGTCGCGATAGCGTCGATTAAGCTGTTCCGACTCGCCGGCATCGACGAAACACAGGCTCACCGTCACCGGATGCTCGTGGTTTGAAGAGAGCAGGGCTTGCTCGATCCAGTTCCGGCAAAGCTTGTCGTGCGGAACCCAGTGACCCTTCGAATTATCGGAAATCTCAACTGTCACTTTCATTGCGCGCGCCGGCGTCCTGCTCGTGGATTCCCGTTACCTGGGTCTGATCGAAACGTTCGTAGGCCTCGACGATGCTTTGTACGAGCCGGTGCCGCACGACATCGCGGGAAGTGAACCAGGTAAAGCCGATACCGTCGACGCCCCGCAGCACCTGTGTCACCTGCACAAGGCCCGAGCGCGTGCCGGCGGGCAGGTCTATCTGGGTTATGTCGCCCGTCACGACGACTCTTGAATTGACGCCTATCCGGGTCAGAAACATCTTCATCTGCGCCGTGGTGGCGTTCTGGCTTTCATCGAGAATGATGAAGGATTCATTCAAGGTGCGGCCGCGCATATAAGCCAGCGGCGCAATTTCGATCACATTCTTCTCAATCAGGCGATTGACCTTCTCGAATCCCAGCATCTCGTACAAGGCATCGTAAAGCGGCCGAAGATAAGGGTCGATCTTCTGGATCAGGTCGCCCGGCAGAAATCCCAGTTTCTCGCCGGCTTCCACCGCCGGACGCACGAGTACGATCCGGTTGACCCTCTCGCTCACCAGCGCCTGCACTGCGCAGGCCACTGCGAGATAAGTTTTGCCGGTACCCGCCGGGCCGACTGCGAAATTCAGGTCCATCCGCTCGATGCCCTCGACATATTCGGCCTGCCGCCTGCTGCGCGGCTTGATCGAAAGCCGCGGCGTGCGGACGATTCCGCCGCTTTGGGCGGCTTCGCCTGCACCCGCGGGCGGGTCGACGATTTCCTGCAAGGCGAGATGAATGACGTTCGATGTAAGCAATTCGCCTTGCCCGGTCGCCAGATACAGCGATTCGAGCAGACGGCTGCCATCGTTCACCGCCGACTTGCTGCCGGAAAGCTGAAACCAGTTGCCGCGCTGGCGGATCGTCAGCGAAAGCGTTGTTTCTATCTGGCGGATATTTTCGTTGAATTGGCCGCAAAGATTGGACAGACGCCGACTGTCGTCGGGGTCCAGCGTAAGGTCGAGCGTATGTATACTCATGCAGTGCCTGTGCTCAGCACAATTCGCCTAGCAGTGAATTGGGCAACGCGTCCGTTATTCTGACATTTGCGAATCCGCCTGCCAATGAACCGTCGTCACATGGGAAGTTGACCACGCGATTGTTTTCGGTGCGCCCCTGGAGGTCGGTCGAGCGCTTCCTTGACACGCCGGTGACCAGAATCGAACAGGTCGATCCCACCATCGACTCGCTGATTGTCCGGGCCTGTCGGGCAAGTTGAGCCTGGAGCACGGCAAGCCGGTGTTTCTTCTCGCTTTCCGAAGTACGATCCTGCAATTGCGCCGCCGGTGTTCCGGGCCGGGCGCTGTACAGGAAACTGAATGAGATGTCGAAGCCGACATCGATGATCAGATTCATCGTATCTTCGAAATCGCGCTGGGTTTCTCCCGGGTAGCCAACGATGAAATCCGAGGACAGGCTGATTCCCGGCCTCGCCGCGTTGATGCGGCGCACGAGCGATTTGTATTCGAGCGCGGTATAGCCGCGTTTCATCGCCGCGAGCACGCGGTCCGAACCGCTTTGCACCGGTAGATGCAGATGGCCCGCCAATTCCGGAACCTCACGATAGGCCGCCACGAGCGAATCATTGAATTCGGAAGGATGCGAAGTCGTGAACCGGATGCGATCGATGCCATTGATACTGGCTATGTACTGGATCAGCAAAGCCAGGTCCGCGGTTGCCCCATCGTGAGTGAGGCCGCGATACGCATTGACGTTCTGGCCCAGCAGATTGATTTCGCGGACGCCTTGTCCGGCCAGGTGCGCCGCCTCCGCAAGTACGTCGTCGAAAGGCCTGCTGACTTCCTCGCCGCGCGTATAAGGCACGACACAAAAGCTGCAATACTTGCTGCAGCCTTCCATTATCGTCAGATAGGCTTGACAGGAAGCCGCCCTGGGCTCCGGTAAATGGTCGAATTTCTCGATCTCCGGAAAACTGATATCGACCACCGCCGCGCCCCGGCGCGATGCGTCGAGCATTTCCGGTAACTTGTGCAAGGTCTGGGGGCCGAAAACCACGTCAACGAAGGGTGCGCGCCGGCTGATCGCTTCGCCCTCCTGACTCGCCACGCAGCCGCCCACGGCAATCTTCAAGCCGGGTTTGGCGGCTTTCAGGCCTCGCCAGCGGCCAAGCTGATGAAACACTTTTTCCTGCGCCTTTTCCCGAATCGAGCAAGTGTTGAGCACAAGAATATCGGCCTGTTCCGGAGAATCCACCAGTTCGGCGTTGCGCGACTCGCGCAGCAGGTCGAGCATGCGCGAGGAGTCATACTCGTTCATCTGACAACCGTGAGTCTTGATGTGCACCCGGGTTGGCGCCGAAGAAGCAGCCGGACCGTTCCTGGTGCGGGTTCCGTCGCCGTCGTCCAGCGCGTTCAAGCTTTGCATCAGATAACAGACAGAATGAAATAAAGCCGCAATTATAGCCCATTTGCAAAATATTCCCCGCACCACCCCACAGAGATTCCGCGACTACGCGCGGAATGACAGCCCCCGTCATCCTGCGACCTGTCATCCCGCGGAATGACGGCCTCCGTCATCCTGCGCGTAGTCGCAGGATCTCTTCCACCACTTGAAATATCTCGAATCGGCCTGATATTCGCGATACTCTTGCACCACGCTACCCGGGTTTGACTTCATGGCATCTTCCTCCGAGATCTACAAAGTGACTTTTCTCAACAAGGGAAAGGTCTACGAACTGTTCGTCCGCCAGGTCTATCAGAGCGATCTGTACGGATTCATCGAAGTCGAGGACTACGTGTTCGACGAGGCCTCCCAGGTCGTCGTCGACACCAGCGAAGAGAAACTGAAAAACGAATTCGCGGGTGTGCGCCGCAGTTTTATTCCGATTCAGTCGGTAATTCGTATCGACGAAGTGGAAAAAAGCGGCGTCAGCAAGATTTCAAGCGGCGACAATATCACGCCGTTGCCTGTGTCTTTCGTCGGCGGCAGGGCCGATCACGTCAAGAGCGACTAGGGCGGCGGCTCTTAATTGGCCGCAGGCGCTCAATTGGCCGCAGGCGCTTCAGTCAGCCGCCAGCGCTTCCTGGATGGCGTGTTCGATCTCCTCGATGTCGCCGTCGCGAAATCCCATGTGCACGAGTTTGATCTCACCGTTGCGACCGATCAGAAATGAAGTCGGCATCCCGAATACCGTGTAGAGGTCCATGACCTCGCCTTCGGGATCGGCGGGAATGGGGAAGTCCAGCGGCGTATCGGCGAGAAATTCCAGACCGTCTTCGATCGGGTCGTCGACGGTGATGCCGATTACTTCCAGGCCCTGGTCCCGGTAACGATGATAAATGTCGTTGTACATGGGCAATGAAGTCAGGCAGGGCGCGCACCAGGAAGCCCAGAAATCGATATAGACCACCTTGCCCGCGAGACCGGAGAGACTGATATCCGGCCGGCCTTCGTAAATGGACGGCAAGGTGAAATCCGGCGCCTGATCGCCTTCCTCGACCGCCAGGGCGGGAATGCTCGCCAGGAGCAGGATAACTGCGACGAACGAAATCTTGCGAATTGCTGAAATCATTGGGCTGGTCCTGTTAGCCGGCGCACGGGGGCTTCGGCGGAATTATAACGCCGCGTTTCGAAGCCGGTCCACAAGTCGGCGGGGCAAGTTCCTAGCGCAGGATCTCCACATCATGGGCCTGTTCTCCCTTTTCGCCCATGACTATGCCGAATTCAACCTTCTGTCCTTCCATCAATACGCGGTGACCCTGCCCGCGGATCGAGCGGAAGTGCACAAAGATATCGCCGCCGTCCTGGCGGCTGATGAATCCGAATCCCTTGTTGGCATTGAACCACTTGACGATTCCGGTCTCGCGACTCGCGCTGCTGTCGGAAACTGAACCCGGTCGCGCGGCCGTGGCGCTCCAAAGGGCGGTGACCAGAAAAAACACAAGCAGGGACCCGGCAATGATCGGAAAGCTGCGCAAATCGAGTTGAAAACCCTGTGACGAAAGCAGATACAAGGGTATCGCCGCCAGCACTGCCATGACGATGCCGATAGGCAGAGGACGATTAAACATGGAATTCTCGTTTTTTACATACTTAATGCAAAATACACCAGCCGTCATGGTTTGAAAACCATGCATTGCGGACTAATGCTCCAAGTAAGCTTGCATTCAGCTTATATTCACGATACTGGCGGACAGGAAGGCCGCAATGCGGCTTTCGAGCGATTTCGCGTACATGCTATGATCTTGAGCAATACCCGCTCCAGCGGACGCGTAACCATTCCGAATCCACATTTGAGATGGAAGGCCGGTTTGAAGTGAATCTGCGAAGACTGTTGTTGTCAGGCCTGATTTTGCTGTTGCTGGCGCCGCTGGCTCCGGCCCAGCCGCCTTCGCAGCAGAATCAGAACGAATCCAACCGGAACAGCCTCTCGCCCCGCATACGCAATGGAGTGATCCCCTTACCGCTCCAGATCAACGAATTGCAGGCGGTCAATCTCGTGCGGCAGCGATTCGAAGGCAACGTCCTGCGCATCAATCTCGTTGGCGAAGCCGCCGCCCGCCGCTACCAGATCCGCATGGAGAACGAAGGCAAGGTGTTTACCGTCTTCGTCAACGCCAGCACCGGCGCGGTCAGCGGCGGTAACTGAGACCGGGGCCGGGCTCGGCCGAACAAGGGACAGGGGCGATGCGCCTGCTCGTAGTCGAAGACGAATCGTTACTCAACCAGCAACTGCGAAACAGCTTGCAGGATGCCGGTTATGTAGTCGACGTGGCGGAAGACGGACGTGAAGGGTTGTATTACGCGACCGAATACGATTACGACGCCGCCATTGTCGATCTGGGCTTGCCTGCAATCGATGGAATTTCGCTGATTCAGCAGTTGCGGGAGCGGGGGAGGCAGTTTCCGATCCTGATTCTCACCGCGCGCAGCGATTGGCAGGACAAGGTGACCGGGCTCGACACCGGGGCCGACGACTACGTGCTGAAACCCTTTCGCATGGAAGAGATTCTCGCGCGCCTCAACGCGCTGCTGCGCCGGGCCGCGGGCTTCAGCAGGCCGCGGTTGCAATTCGGTCCGATCGTGCTCGATACCTCCGCCAAACAGGTCAGCAAGGATGGCGAACGCGTGGAGTTGACAGCCTATGAATACAAGATGCTCGAATATCTCATGCTGCATCCCGGACAGGTGATCTCGAAGTCGGAACTCACCGAGCACCTTTATGCCGAAGACCATGACCGGGACAGCAATGTACTCGAAGTCTTCATTCGCAGGCTGCGGCAAAAACTCGACCCTGAGCAGAGCCTGAATCCGATAGAGACTCTCAGGGGTCAGGGATATTGCTTCGTGCTCGGTGAAGCGGGAAATGACGCAGCCGCGAAGCAAGGGTAACTATTCACTGCAAAGCCGGCTGCTGCTGGCTTTCAGCATCCTGCTGTTCGTCTTTCTCGGGCTGACCGGCATCGTGCTCGACCGGGCTTTTCGCGACAGCGTGGAAGCCGGCGCCGCCGAACGTCTGCGTGGGCAGATCTATCTTATTCTCGGCGAGGTGGAGTTGGCGGACGGCGAGTTCTACTTTCTCGAAGATCTGCCCGAGCCCCGATTCAGTCAGCTTGACTCGGGCCTATACGGATTCATCGGCCAGCGGGCGCTCGGCGAACTCTGGCGCAGCGATTCAGCGCGGGCCCTGAACCTGATCGACCCCGGCATCCTGAATCAGCCCATCAACGAAGGCGAATCGCGCTTTTTCACCACCGCTTCCGGCGAGGGTGAAGAATTGTTCGTATTCCAATACGGCATTTTGTGGGAAAACGGCATTACCGAATACAGCTTCACCGTGATGGAGAATTCGACGCCGTACTACCTGGAAATCCGGAACTTTCGTAACGATCTTTGGTCCTGGCTCGGCGGGGTCGCCGCATTGTTGCTGATAATCCAGTTCCTGCTGTTGCGCTGGGGGTTGCTGCCGCTGCAGCGCATGGCGCTGGATTTGAAACAGATCGAGGAGGGCGGCAAGGATCGGCTCGACTTGCGCTACCCGAGGGAATTGCAGGGCGTTACCGCGAATCTGAACATGCTGATCGATAGCGAACGCAAACAGCAGCAGCGTTATCGCACTACCCTGGGCGATCTCGCTCATAGTCTGAAAACGCCGCTTGCCGTGATCTCGGGCGCCATGCGCGATCTGTCCGGGTCCAGTCCCGGCGCCGGCATAGCCGCCGGAACGTTGCGGACCGTGGACGAGCAGGTCGGTCGCATGAATCAGATTGTGACCTGGCAATTGCAACGTGCGGTGCGCACCGCCGACAGCAGCTCTCTCGGCCAGACCGTCGGCGTCGCCAGGGTGCTGGAAAAGGTGTTGAACGCCCTGCGCAAGGTATACGTCGACAAGGACATACAGGCAATCAGCTCGTGCCCCGCCGATGCCGCGTTCCATGGCGACGAGCGGGACCTGATGGAAATTTTCGGCAATCTGCTAGACAACGCATTCAAGTACGGCAAAAGCAAGGTGCTGATCGAGGTCGGCGAGCTTTCTACGGGAAATCTCCGGATAACGGTGGAAGACGATGGGCCGGGAATTCCGCCGGGACAACAGAACTTCGTGTTGCAACGAGGCGCCCGGACGGACAGTCTGTCCGCCGGAGAAGGGATCGGACTCGCCGTGGTCAAGGATATTGTTTCGAGCTACCGCGGAAGTATCGGCATCGGCGAAAGCGATACCGGCGGGGCGCGAATCCAGCTTGAACTGTTCGCGTCCCGGGCCACCGGCGTGGAATGAGCCGGGCCGGTTCAGGTCAGAAAGCCGCCGGCAACCGCCACCAGGGTCAATACGAACAAAATTCGGCGCAAGGTCAATTGCGAAGCGTTGACCGCTATCCTGACCGCCAGCCAGGCGCCGATCATGGCCCCCGCCGCAAGCACCAGGCCCGGAAGCCAGTTGACCTTCCCGAAAACGATGAAAACGCCCAGTGCGACCGTGGTGAATGCCAATGCGCAACTCATCTTCAGAGCGTTCGCGCGCAGCAGGTCGTAACGAAGGCCCGCGGTAAGCACCGCAAGCAGGATAAAGCCGACGCCGGCCTGAACGAAACCTCCGTAGACTCCGGCGCCGAACAATCCCCACCAGGCCAGCCTGTTTTCTGATGGAGAACGGGTAACGGCGCCGACGGGAGGCGAGATCACTTCCGGTTTGACCAGCATCACGACCGCCATGACCAGGATGCAGATCAGCAGCACCGGCTTCAGATAAAGATTCGGCAGCATTACCGCCAGCAGGGCGCCGGCAAGGCCGCCCGAAAGAGTTGGAACGAAAACCGGAATCACCGCGGCCCGGTGCAAGGCCTCATGCCGGTCAAAAGCGCGTACGCCGGCCAGACATTGCAACCAGATCCCCACCCGGTTGGTGCCATTGGCCACATCGGCCGGCAGCCCCAGCATCATCAATACCGGCAAGGTCAGGTTGGAGCCTCCCCCTGCAACGGTATTGATGCCGCCGGCAAGGAATCCGGCCAGGCAAAGCAGGGAAATTGCGCCCAGATTAAGCTCGATTTCCAAAGTGGTCCTATACTTTTCCAAGGAGATTCCGCGACTGCGCGCGGAATGACGGTCACACGCACACCCCCGCCGTCATTCTGCGCGGAGCCGGCACACCCGTCATTCTGCGCGGAGCGAAGCGGAGTCGCAGAATCTCCCGCAAACGGCACTTTCGGAGCATACGCATGAAAACCAGCAGGAACAAGGGTTCGCTACCGGCCTCCAGCGCCGGCGCCAGCCTGATCGAAGTGCTCGTAGCCTTGTCGATACTGTCGCTTGGGCTGGCGGGACTTTCCGCCATGCAACTGGCGACGCTCGAGTACCTGGGTTCGGTCGTATATCAGTCGCGCGCGTCGCTGCATGGGGGCGACATGGCGGAAACGCTGCGTGGAAAAATCAGCAATGGAGAATCGGCGGCCGACGCCATCACGCAATGGCAGGAAACGATCGGCACTGTCCTGCCCGCGGGCAAGGCGACGGTCTGTGTTGACAGCACACCGCAAGACGGCGCCGCCGACTTACCCTCATGCGATGGAGTCGGGGCTGCATGGGCTATCAAGATATGGTGGGACGATGATCGCGACGGAAATCCGGAAAGTATGCAACTCACGGTATTGCGGCCCTGAGACCGCATTGCGCCCGCCGCGGTCAAGCGAGGCCGCCGGCGGGTGGAGCCTGGTCGAATTGCTGGTAGCGACGGCGCTTGGCATGTCGCTGGCAATGCTTGCCTTGCGGGCATTTATATCGGGTAGCGGCTTGCAGGCGGAAGTGAGCGCGGAACTGCGACTGCATGAAGGCGCACGCTACGCCTTGCATGTCTTGGGCAGAAACGCACGTCTGGCGGGGTTTCCCGGTTGTCTGGGAGAATCACCGGAATTTTCGCCTCTCGGGCCCGACTGGACCGGGCCCGTACAATTCGGCTCCTTGGAAGGATTCAGTGAGGATCGACCGCATCCGGAGTTCAATCTCGCCCCTGGCAGCGATGCGATCGCGTTCTGGTGGTCGGTCGCCGGCTGCGGCGCCGATGGGCCGCCGGAATTGCAGCCGCCTCCGGCGGAGTTCCCAAAGCAGCAGGGTCTGCGCGGCAGCCTGTTCTACATCGGCAGGCGCGGTGGGTCTCCGGACAATCCGCCGGCATTGTTCATGCGGGAACTGGCTGATTTCGGCGATCCCACTCCTGCCAGGGAACTGGTCGAAGGCGTGGAATCGATGCGGGTCTTCTTTGGCGTTGCCGGCGACAGCGCCCGGTTGCCCGTGCAACGAGTACAGGATTGGCAAAACCTGCGGGATGTTCGCATCGACCTGCAATTGCAAAGTCCAGCCTTACCGGACATGCGACGCGAATTCGGCCGGACGTTCACCTTGCGCAATCGTCCTGTCGAGCCGGCCGATTTTCCATCTGTCGAATCCGTGGAAACAGAGGAGGACGGATCGTGAAGCGGCAACACGGCGCAATTCTGGCTGTGTGCCTGGTATTCCTGGCGTTGCTGGCGCTGATGGCTGTCGCCGGGATGGAATCGGTGCTGTTGCACGAGCGCATGGAAGCGAATATGCGGCGTTTCAATAACGGTTTCGAAGCTGCCGAGGCAGCCTTGCGCGACGCCGAGGAAACGATCGGCCGGCAATGTCCGGACGCGAATTACGAAGAGCCGCCAATCGGTCAGCCTCCGTGGCCTCAGACCGTTCAACTCGAACCGCAATGGTGGGATATCCATGGCGTCAATGCGGACTTAACCCGAGGCGTTACCGAACCGCCGCGATATTTCGTGGAGACCTGGTCCGGGCCGATCGTTCCGCAAGATCAGTTTACGCCTGTGTATTACAGGATTACGGCTCGTGCTTTGTCTTGGCCTGAGACAGGTGCGAGCGTCCTGCAGATTCTCGGGGCGGCCGTTTGCGATGGCCCGCGCACCTTGACGCAAACACGGCTGTCCTGGCGGCAATTAACCTGAACAGCGAACCCCACCCCGTCGTTCTGCGCGCAGTTGGCACACTCCGTCATTCTGCGCGCAGCGAAGCGGAGTCGCAGAATCTCAAATTATCTACAGGAGGAGAAATGAACAAGGACAATCAATTCGGCTTCACCTTGATGGAAGCGCTGCTCGTGCTGGCGATTCTGGGTATTCTGGCGGCGCTCGCCTTGCCGGCGTACCGGGATCATCTGCTGCGGGCCGGCAGAATGGAAGCCAGGCTGGAACTGGTGGAAGTGGCGGCGAGTCAGGAAAGATATCATTCGCGCAACGGCAGTTATGTGGACGACGCACAACCATTGCGTTCGCCGGCGGTTGCCGGACGCCGCCGGTTGACCCGGGGAGGCCACTATGAAATTGAAGTGCAAGCCTGCCCCGGAAGCGACTGGACCGTATGTTTCGTCGCCGTGGCAAGGCCCAGGGGCGGGCAGGCGCGCGATGCCTGCAGCCTGTTCAGCTTGTCCGCCGACGGCAGCCGCGGCGCCGAAGGCGATTCCACCGAAGCTTGCTGGCGCTGATTTCCGGCAGGCGTCTGACTGCGTTCGGCTCAATTGCAGATGATCGGCCTGCCGTTACTGCCTTCCTGCACGCCGTCGCCGTCGCTGTCGACTGCCTCACGGATCCTCCCCGCGGCATTGACGATCAGTTGGCGCGCATTGCTGTTGTCGCCGTCCGCCGGGCACCAGGTGAAATTGCCGTTCTGGTTGCGGGTAAAACCGAGCGGAGTCATTTGCAGATATTGCCTGTTGCCGAAAGAGCGCCAGCGAATGGTTCCGTTCAGCGTCGGAAAACGGAACGCTCGCGCAAGAGCTCCCGGAGAATCGGGCCGGCGGTCGCCGTCAGCGTCGATGAAGACGATCATGCCTTCTTCCCAGCGGCCGCCGCAACTTGCGCCGTTGCCGGAACGGCATATGGTGGCGAGCCCGCCGCTGCTGATAGCCGTGGCGCGGCCAAGCTCGATTGCATCGCGCAGCACACCGATTACTTCGTCGCCCCGTCGTTGTTCTATAATTCCTCTCAGCGATGGCGCCGTCGCCGCCACGAGTATCGACAGCAAGGCTATCGCCAGAATCAGTTCCAGCAAGGTCATCCCGGAGTTTCGGATCATTTTCCACCTTCGTCATTGGTATTTGGCCCTTGCTCAAAGTCTAGTCGGGGATCGATAAATTGCAGGGATTTTCCGGAGGAATCGCATGCGCGCAAGAGTGGTGATGGCGCAATTGAATCTCCTGGTCGGCGATATCGACGGCAATGCGGAGCGGGTCGTGGAAAACGCCCGGCGCGCGAAGTCCGAACTCGGCGCAGATCTGGTGGTGTTTCCCGAATTGACCTTGACCGGTTATCCGCCGGAAGACCTGTTATTGCGGCCAAGTCTTTCCGCAAGGATCGATCGCGCGCTCGCCGGGATTGCCGACGCCGGCATCGAATGCCCGGTAGCGATCGGATTTCCGGAAGCCACGGAAGAGGGTCTGTTCAACGCCCTGACGGTAATCGATCAGGGCCGCCGAATTGCGACTTATCACAAACAGCAGTTACCCAACTACCAGGTCTTCGACGAACAGCGCTATTTCCGCGCCGGCGGCAGCCCCTGCCTGGTCGAGTTGTTCGGCGCAAAGGTCGCATTCACGATCTGTGAGGACTTGTGGATCGAGTATCCCGTATTGCAGGCGAGCAATGCCGGCGCCGGGCTGCTGATCAATATCAATGCTTCTCCTTTCCACATCGACAAGACCGAAGACAGGAAGGCATTGCTGGCGCAAAGGTGCAGGCGAGGCGACTTTCCGATCATATATGTAAATCTCGTCGGCGGGCAGGACGAACTCGTGTTCGACGGCGCTTCGCTTGCCGTCGACGCGGAGGGCAACGCACGAACACTGGCGCCGCCTTTCGAGGAAGGCCTGTATCCGGTAGACATCGAAGTGGACGAGCAGGACGGTGTTTGCAGATTGCGGGATGGAGAAACTCAAGCGCCGGCCCCGGTGGAGAGGCAGATCTACCAGGCGCTCGTACTCGGGGTACGCGATTATGTGAACAAGAACGGTTTTCCCGGAGTCGTGCTCGGATTGTCGGGTGGCATCGATTCGGCGCTTACCCTGGCCGTGGCGGTCGATGCGCTGGGCCCGGAGCGCGTCCAGGCCGTGATGATGCCTTTCACTTACACCTCGGACTTGAGCAAGGACGCCGCGGCCAGACAGGTTCAGGCGCTGGGCGTCGAATTCAGCGTGATACCTATCGATGATATCTATTCGGCATTCCTGGCCGCGCTGAAAGACGAGTTTGCCGGCGCCGGGCCGGATGTAAGCGAGCAGAACGTTCAGGCGCGTTGCCGCGGCGTGTTGCTGATGGCTATTTCCAACAAGAAGGGGTTGCTCGTCCTGACCACGGGCAACAAGAGCGAACTCGCCGTGGGTTATGCCACTTTATACGGCGATATGGCCGGCGGATTCGACGTGTTGAAAGACGTTTCCAAGACTATGGTCTACCGCCTCGCTGAATATCGCAACGATCTCGCGGACGATGCGGACGAAGTCATTCCTCGCGAGGCGATCGATCGGCCGCCATCGGCCGAACTCGCTCCCGACCAGGTAGATGCGGACAATCTGCCGCCTTACGAGGTGCTGGATCCGATTCTCGAACGTTACGTGGAACAGGACTGGAGCGCCAATCGCATCGTCGAAGACGGCTTTGACGAGGAAGTAGTTGCCGGAATCGTGCGCATGGTGGATCGTAACGAGTACAAGCGGCGTCAGGGCCCGCCCGGCGTTCGGCTGACGCAAAAGGCGTTCGGCCGCGACCGGCGTTACCCAATAACAAACGCCTGGCCGCCTGGCGACTGACCCAAAACCCATTCTTCGTCATTCTGCGCAAGCGAAGCGCAGACGCAGAATCTCTCGCCGAGCCACCCCGAAAAGATTCTGCGACTACGCGCAGAATGACGGACCTGGAAAAGTTGCGGAGCCCCGCCTGTCAGTCAAAAATGCCGAAAGTAATGATGCTGAGCAGGGAGCGGTCCGGCTCTTCCGGCGCATCCTGGCTGGTTATGATCTGCTGGCTGCCCGACAAGGGCGGTCGCGAGGTCGGCGCGAGGGGCGGATTGCCGCGGTTGTCGCCGATCAGGCCGAAAGTCACGGTATACAGCAGCGACGGATCGGAAATTTCCGTACGGATGAGGAAGTCTCCGTCTTCGTCGATGGAAGGATGATCCGGATAGTTCTCATGCAGCAGTGCGAGTGAAGTGTCCGCAAGGTCATTCAATCCCAGGCGCAGATAACATTCGACCATGATCGCCACCGCGTCCGCCACGGCCGGAGTTCCCTGGAAGTTCTCCACCACGTATTGCGCCCGGCGCTGGGCCGCGATGAAGGCCCTGCGTTCCAGATAGTAATTCGCCACATGAATCTCGTATGCGGCCAGATTGTTGCGCAGATAAATCATCCTGGCCCGGGCGTCAGCCGCGTACGGACTGTCCGGATAAATCGCCAGCAATTGCGCGAAATCATTGAAAGATTCCTCGGTGCGTCCAGGATCGCGCTTGGTCGGGTCGATCGGTACAAAGCGGTCGAGGAAACTGCTGTTGTCGTCGAACGAAGACAGTCCCAGCATGTAGTAGGCGTAATCGACGTTGTCGCTGTCGGGATGCAGCCGGATGAAACGTTGCGCCGCGGCCCGCGCGGCTTCCCGGTCGCCGCTGCGATAGTAGGCAAAGACTATCTCGATCTGGGCCTGTTCGGCGAAGCGGCCAAAGGGAAATCGGGATTCAAGCGCCTCGTAAGTTGAAATCGAGCCCCGAAAGTTCTGGTTGGTAAGTTGATCGAGCGCGCGCTGGTAAAACTGTTCCTCGGTGCTGAGGTCGGCAAATTCGTCTTCGTCTTCGTCACCGCCGAACCAGGCGCAGGATACGAAAAGCGAAGCAGCGAGCAGGAGCAGCGAGAGTCTCGTGAATCGCAAGAGTTGGGTCATGAATCCGATCTGCCGTCAAATTGTAACGTCGGCAATTGTAACGCCGGCGCCGCCCGCGGTCCAAGACGATTCAGACAAATCGGCATTCCGATGGATTCTGCGACTCCGCTTCGCTACGCGCAGAATGACAGGGAAGAAGTGAAGCGGAATCATGTCCAACCCGTCATTCCGCGCGCAGTCGCGGAATCTCGTTGGGGGTCGCGCGATCCATACCTTATGGAACCACCGTGGAGAATATGACAACCTGCGCGAATCGCCACCTGGATGAACCGATGCAAGAAAGCAGAATACTCCGCAGGGAAACAATAACAGAATCGCTGGCCGGCTTGCGCCTGGACCGGGCGGCAGCCAGACTTTTTCCTGATTTTTCGCGATCACGCTTGCAACTGTGGATAAAAAGCGGAGATTTGACGGTAAATTCCCGAAACATGAAGCAAAGGGAGCGCTTGCAGCAGGGCGATGTCATCGAAATCGACGCCGTACTCGCGCCGGACGGTGAATTGACGCCGGAGGCCATGGAGCTGGATATTCGATACGAGGATGAGGATCTACTGATCGTAAACAAGCCGGAGAATCTGGTCGTTCATCCCGCCGCCGGCCATCATGACGGAACCTTGTTGAACGGATTGCTGCACGCTTATCCGGAATTGGCGCAATTGCCGCGCGCGGGCATCATCCACCGCCTGGACAAGGACACCACCGGCCTTATGCTGATCGCGCGCTCGTTGCGCGCGCATACCAGTCTGGTAAGACAATTGCAGGAGCGCCGAATCGAACGCGTATACCAGGCGCTCGTACACGGCGTACCCACCGCCGGCGGAACCGTGGACCAGCCCCTGGGAAGGCATCCCGTTCACAGGACCCGCATGGCAATCGTTGCGAATGGCAAACCGGCACGCACCCACTATCGGGTGCTGGAGCGATTTCGCGCACACTCTCTGCTCGAAATATCGCTGGATACCGGCCGCACCCATCAGATTCGCGTACACCTGTCCTGGCTCGGATACCCGGCGGTCGGAGATCGCACTTACGGCGGCAGACCCAAACTGCCGCCCGCCTGTCCAGACGGCCTGGCACGGGCCCTGAGTGAATTCAGGCGTCAGGCCCTGCACGCTTGCCGGCTATCTTTCGCACATCCAGTCAGCAAGAAAAATATCAGCAAGGACATAGAGTTGCCGAAAGATATGATCGAGTTGCTTGAGCTATTGAAGAGTGATGCACTCGCCCGGGAAAGGAACGATGCGGAAGCTTGAACTGCTGCGTCCGGACTGGCCCGCGCCCGACACGATCCTCGCCGCGTCAACAACCCGCGGCGGCGGCTGCAGCAAGGGAAAATTCGCCGGACTCAACATGGCCCTGCATGTCGGCGACACGGAAAGCCGAGTCCGGCGCAATCGCGTACTCGCAGCCGGGGCTTTCGCTCCCGATACGGATTTCCAGTGGCTGCGGCAAGTTCATGGAAGCAAACCGGCCATCGTGTCCCGGGCAGGAGAGGCGCTGGAGGCAGACAGCCTGATCACCAGCACGCCCGGCATGGTTCTCTGCGTACTCACCGCGGACTGCCTGCCGATCTTCGTCTGCAATCGCACCGGAGACGAAGCGGCGATTATCCACGCCGGCTGGCGCGGCCTGAGCGCAGGCATCATCGAGAACACTCTGACAACCATGCAAAGTGAACCCAAAGACCTGCTGATCTGGCTAGGACCAGCCATCCTGTCCTGCCACTACGAAACAGGCAAGGACGTGCGCGAAGCATTCCTGGACCGCGCCACCGACACCCAAGAACAAAAACAGCTCAATTCCGCTTTCACCCCCCTCGAAAAACAAGGCAAATACCACACCAACCTGACCCAAATCGCCCGCATCAAACTGCTTCGCCTCGGCGCCAAAACCATTTCCGGTGGAACCCATTGCACCCACTGCGACGCCACCCGCTTCTACTCCCACCGCCGCGACGGCCCATGCGGCCGCATGGCAAACCTGATCTGCATCAAACAGGCACCCTGATAGCCCATCAAACAGTGAGTACTGTGGCTTCGATCCGCCCCCGCCGTAGTGGCTGTGTGCAGCGGACGCCGTGAATACGTCCCTGTAGGCTCGGGCTCGGCGTCCTGCCTCGCACGCCCGCTGCACACAGCCGCTACGGCGGGGGCTCTGACTGTGCGTACTAACTGGCAACCGCATAACAAACTTCATCTGCATCAAACAGTATGAATTGCCGTAAGCCGCTGTCGGTTTAAGGTATCGGGCGGCTTCTCAGACATGGATGTCTGAGTAGAGCCTACAGGGACGTATTTACGGCGTCCGCCCGATACCCCTACCCGGCAGCGGCGAGATGTTTGGTTGAAGTAATACCCCCAGACCTCATATACAAGTTCGTTAAACAAACCCAAAGAGACTTCACGACCCATGCGACCAGACAAATTTACCGGCAAGCTGCAGGCGGCGTTGGCCGATGCGCAATCGCTCGCCCTGACGAACCGTAACAGCAGCATCGAACCGGCGCATTTGTTGCTTGCCCTGATCGATCAGCAGGGCGGCTCAGTGCGCGCCCTATTGGCGCAGACCGGATTCAATACAGGCGGATTGCGCGCGGGGCTTGACCGCATCGTGCAGGATCAGCCGCGCATGAAGGAACACGACGGGCAGCTTTCAGTCTCACCCGAGCTTGCGAAATTGCTGAATCGCGCGGAAACCATAGCCGGCGAACATGGCGACAGCTTCGTCGCCAGTGAAACCATACTTCTGGCGGCGATGAAAGATGCCGGAGCGGTCGGGAAACTGCTCAAATCGAGCGGTGTCAGTCCCCAGGCGCTTGAGAACGCCATAGCCAATCTGCGCGGTGGCGAAGCGGTGTCCGATGCGGAAGCGGAAGAAAGCCGCCAGGCGCTGGGACGATATTGCATCGATCTCACCGAACGCGCGCGCCTGGGAGAACTCGATCCGGTCATCGGCCGGGACAGCGAGATTCGCCGCGCCATCCAGGTATTGCAGCGCCGCACCAAGAACAATCCGGTACTGATCGGCGAGCCGGGCGTAGGCAAGACCGCCATCGTCGAAGGGCTGGCCCAGCGAATCGTCAACGGTGAAGTGCCGGAAGGCTTGAAGAACAAGAGCATTCTCGCGCTTGATATAGGCTCCCTGATCGCCGGGGCAAAATACCGGGGCGAATTCGAGGAACGGCTCAAGGGCGTACTCAAGGAAATCGCCAAGCGCGAAGGCTCGGTGGTCCTGTTCATAGACGAATTGCATACCCTGGTAGGCGCCGGCAAGGCCGAAGGCGCCATGGACGCCGGCAACATGCTCAAGCCGGCGCTTTCCCGAGGCGAATTGCATTGCGTCGGCGCCACCACGCTCAACGAATACATGCAGTACATCGAGAAAGACGCTGCACTCGAACGCCGATTCCAGAAAGTTCTGGTGGAAGAACCCGACGAAGAGGCTGCCATTGCCATTCTGCGCGGACTGAAAGAGCGCTACGAGGCCCACCATGGCGTTGAAATTTCCGATTCCGCCATTATTGCGGCCGCGCGCCTTTCCCAGCGCTATGTATCGGACCGCCAACTTCCCGACAAGGCGATAGATCTCGTCGACGAAGCCGCCAGCATGATCCGCATGGAGATCGACTCCAAACCCGAAGAAATGGATATGCTTGACCGGCGCCTCATCCAGCTCAAGATTGAACGTGAAGCACTCAAGAAGGACAAGGATGCGCCGGCGAAAAAGCGCAGGGAAAAGCTTAACGAGTTCTTGTCCGTAAACTCCGTTTTCTGATGGATCTCTCGTTCAGCGATACCTTCCGATTCGCGGGTATTGGGCCTGGGAGGGGCGGTTTTTCCTTGATCCGGCAGCGGTTTGCGTCGTTTTCGGCGTGATCCGGCCCGCCGGGCCGTGCTGGGGCGGAAGTCGGCCCCCGGCGGGTGGTTCCGGTACTGTGCCGTTCGGTTTCGGGAGTTTTTGGCGGGTTATCCCGGCCGCAACCGCGCCAGCCGCACCAGGTTGTGCGCGAAGACCGCGGAATGCACCCATGCCTTGAATCGGGCCAGACCGCGCCAGCGGCAACGCCCGAGCCCAAAGCAGCGCTTCAGCCAGGAGATGCCGGCCTCGACCCCGGCGCGGAAGCGGCGAAGCCGGGCGAATATCCAGGGCGACGGCGTCATGTCCTCTTCCTTCAGCCCCCGCTTCTTGCTGAACACCGCGTGTTTCACGCCCATCTCCTTGGCGCGTTTCAGGTTCTCCCCGGAGGCGTAGCCGCCGTCGAAGGCGGCGTGGGTCGGCGGCTTGCCGTACCGCGCGCAATGCCGCCGAAGCATCGGCAGACAGCGGGCGCTGTCCGCCGGATTGCCGGACTCCACCACGACATCCAGCACCAGGCCGCTTCTCCCGGTCGCCAGATTGATCTTGTGGCCATAATGGGTTTCCCGCCCGCCCTTGCGGATAATGTCCGTGTGCGGCTCGAACAGGCTCACGATCTTTTCCGTCGCCGGAACGTTTTCGCCAAGTTCGACGCGCCGCGCGGTCTGAACGACCACCGCCTTCAGCAAGCCGGCGTAGTGGTCGGCGCATTCCAGCCATCGCGCGGACCAGGGCGCTCCCGATTCCCTCACCGCGGGACGGGCCGCTTCCAGATCGCCGAGCGTGTCGGCGGCGATCCGCAGCAACTGCCGGTACAGCTTGGCCCGCGCTTCCCCGCCCCGTTTCGTCCGCGCCGCCAGACAACGCCTTTTGGCCGCCCGGCGGCGGTCGCGGCAACGAACCGCCTCCTTGCCCAGCTCCTTCCGCGCCGCCAGCAGCAAGCCCGTCAGCACCCGCACCCCATCGTACAGCAGCCGGCTGTCCGACGGGGCCGGAATGTGCGTCTCCGTCACCGTGCTGTCTACGCGCACCCAGGCGCCGGTTTCCTCCCCGGACGCTTGCGCCGCCTCCAGCAAACAGCGGTTGACGCGCTCCCAGGTCTCCGCCGACACCGCGCCGACCCCCGCCTGCAAGGCGGACTTCTTCGGCGGATCGAGCGGGTCCACGCGCGCGAAACGGCAAGCCGACAGCGAATCCCGCAACGCGAACGCCAGACCGCGCCAGGTCTCGCCGCGCAGATGCTTGACCACGGCGCAGCGCAACACCGATTCGCAACTCAATCCGAAACGGCCCCGCTCCGCCTGGGCGCCGAGGTCGACCGCCACCGCGTCCAGCAGTGCGGGATGCGCGTCCAGCCAGTCCGAGATCGACTCCAACTCCTCGCCCAGGGGATGGTCGACAGGCCCCGGTTCGTATAGACTCATCTGTGTCGTGCGCTTCAGCCGCATGGCAAACCCCGGTGTTTTGTGGTGTCTTTGTTTTTGCCTCGAAAACAATACAAAGATACCCAAAACGCCGGTTCTTATCCAGGAAAAACCACGCTTTTATTCGACAAATCAAGTGGTTAAGAATTTACGGACAAGAACTAAGTAGGGAAGGGATGCATTCACAACGAACGCTTTCGATTCAGACACCCCTTAAACAGTCAGTCTGAATTCGTCCAGGATAAATACTTGTAGCCCTGTTTGAGGCTCCAAAAACACGGTCTAGGCCACTTCCGCGATGTTGGTCAGGGGAATCGACTTGGCGCGGTCCGCGGCTTCCATGAAGGATTCGATCTCGTTGAAGTTGAGATAGCGGTAGATATTGTCAGCCATGGTGTCGATCGGCTTCATGTGCGCCATGTATTCTTCCATGGTCGGAATCCTGCCGAGCGCCGCGCTGACCGCCGACAGTTCCGAGGAGGCGAGGAACACGTTCGCTCCTTGTCCGAGCCGGTTCGGAAAGTTGCGGGTCGAGGTCGAAATCACCGTGGAGTTCGGCGCCACCCGGGCCTGGTTGCCCATGCAGAGCGAGCAGCCCGGCAGTTCCGTGCGTGCGCCGGAAACGCCGAAGATGCTGTAGACGCCCTCGCTGATCAACTGGTGTTCGTCCATTTTGGTGGGCGGCGCGATCCAGAGTCGGGTCGGCAATGGCGGTTGGACCTGTTGCAACACCTCGGCGGCGGCGCGGAAATGGCCGATATTGGTCATGCAGGAGCCGATGAATACTTCGTCGATCTGCGTTCCCGCAACTTCCGAAAGCGGCTTGATGTCGTCGGGGTCGTTGGGGCAGGCAAGCAAGGGCTCGGTGATCTCGTTCAGGTCGATCTCGATCACCTTGTGGTACTCGGCGTCCGGGTCGGGCTGCATCAATACCGGATTTTCGAGCCATTCCTCCATCTGCCGCGCACGCCGTTCCATGGTGCGGGCGTCGCCGTAATGATTGTCGATCATCCAGCGCAGCAAGGTGACGTTCGACTTGAGATATTCGACGATCGGCTCCTCGCCGAGCAGGATCGTGCAGCCGCCGGCGGATCGTTCGGCGGAGGCGTCGGAAATCTCGAATGCCTGTTCCACTTTCAGCTTGGGCAGCCCTTCGATTTCCAGCACGCGGCCGGAGAAGATGTTTTTCTTTCCTTTCTTGGCGACGGTCAGGTCGCCGGATTGCAGCGCCGCGTAGGGAATTGCATTGACCAGATCGCGCAAAGTGATGCCCGGCTGCATTTCGCCCGAAAAGCGTACCAGCACGGATTCCGGCATATCCAGCGGCATGACGCCGGTGGCGGCGGCGAAAGCGACCAGGCCCGAGCCGGCCGGGAAGGAAATGCCGATGGGGAAGCGGGTGTGCGAGTCGCCGCCGGTGCCGACGGTGTCCGGCAGCAACATTCGATTCATCCAGCTGTGGATGATGCCGTCGCCGGGGCGCAAGGATACGCCTCCCCGGGTCTGGAAGAAATTCGGCAGGGAATGCTGTGTCTCGATGTCGACGGGCTTGGGATAGGCCGCGGTATGGCAAAAAGATTGCATGACCAGGTCGGCGGAAAAGCCGAGGCAGGCCAGATCCTTCAATTCGTCCCGCGTCATCGGGCCGGTGGTGTCCTGGCTGCCGACGGTGGTCATGTGCGGTTCGCAATAGCTGCCCGGGCGCACGCCTTCGACGCCGCAGGCCCGGCCGACCATTTTCTGGGCCAGGGTATAGCCCTTGTCCGACTCCTGGCCGGTTACCGGCGATCGGAAAACATCGCTCGACGGCAAGTCGAGCGCTGCGCGGGCGCGGGTTGTCAGCCCCCGTCCGATGATCAGCGGAATTCTGCCGCCGGCCTGGACTTCGTCGAGCAGCACTTCGGTCTTGAGTGCGAAATTCGCCAGCAACTCGCCGCCGGCGTGGTCGTGAATCGTGCCCGCATGGGCATCGATGTCGATGACGTCGCCGGTGTTGAGCTTGTCGACGTCGCATTCGAGGGGCAGGGCGCCGGCGTCTTCCATGGTGTTGAAGAAAATCGGCGCCATCTTGCCGCCGATGCAGACTCCGCCGGAGCGCTTGTTCGGAATATGAGGAACGTCGTCGCCGATATGCCAGAGCACCGAATTGGTGGCCGACTTACGCGATGAGCCGGTGCCCATTACATCGCCGACCAGTACTACGGGATGGCCGCTCTTTTCGAGTTCGTTGATCTGTTCCACCGCGTTGGTGACGCCTTCGCGCGGGTTCTTGTACATGGCCAGGGCGTGTAGCGGAATATCGGGCCGCGACCAGGCGTCCTGGGCCGGAGAGAGGTCGTCGGTGTTGGTTTCGCCGGGAACCTTGAACACGATCATGGTGAGCTTTTCCGGCAATGGCGGGCGCGAAGTGAACCACTCGGCGTCTGCCCAGCTTTGCAATACGCGGCGGGCGTGCTCGTTGCCTTTATTGGCGCGTTCCTCGACATCGTGGAAGGCGTCGAATATCAGCAGGATGTTGCATAACTCATCCGCGGCGGCAGCGGCCATTTCGGCATCGTCCAGCAATTCCACCAGGGTTGAGACGTTGTAGCCGCCAAGCATGGTTCCGAGCAGTTCCGCCGCTTTGGCGCGGTCGATCAACGGCGATTCCACTTCGCCGCGGGCGATAGCCGAAAGAAAGCCTGCCTTGACGTAGGCCGCTTCATCGACGCCGGGGGGCACCCGGTTGGAAATGAGGTCGACCAGAAACTCTTCTTCTCCGGCCGGCGGGTTTTTCAACAGATCCACGAGGTCGGCGACCTGGCGGGCGGAAAGGGGCAGGGGAACAATTCCCAGTTCGGCCCGCTCGGCGACATGCTTTCGATATTCTTGCAACAAACCGATTTCCTCTTCAGTAGTTTCGAGGGCAGAGCCGCATGGCTTCAATGTCATGGCCGCGCCGCCGCGGATCCGCAGTGGGACGAGCTTGAAACGGTGCGAAAGTGAGGCGCGGAA
Source organism: Pseudomonadales bacterium (assembly GCA_963666325.1). Lineage (GTDB taxonomy): Bacteria > Pseudomonadota > Gammaproteobacteria > Pseudomonadales > Pseudohongiellaceae > UBA9145. The sequence continues at coordinate 1,209,262 of OY762706.1, read as the reverse complement.
CAGAATGTTTCGCGGGGTCCGGTTTCCACCGAAACGGCCGCTATTCTAGTGTATTCGGGCGCCAAAATCCAGTTAAGGCAGGTCTGCCGCGATGATGTACAATGCTCTTGCAAAGCCCTTCCGGCCCGCCATGAAAGACGTTAAAACGCCTTGTATAGGTATCTGTTCCACCACGTCGCTGGGGGATCGCGTATGTCGCGGCTGCAAGCGCTACGCTATTGAAGTTATCCACTGGAACAGCTATGACGGCGTCGCCAAAAGCGCCGTGCTTGCGCGTATCGAACACCTGAATATCCAGATTCTCCAGGCGCGTTTCAGCATCGGCGCGCCGGATCGCTTGCAGGCCGGCCTGCGCCGCCTGCGCATACCCTACAATCCGCGGCAGTCGCCGTATTGCTGGCTGCACAATCTGCTCAAGAAAGGCCTTGAAGACATCGTCGAGCTCGACAGTTTCGGCGTGCGCAGGTTGCCGGAATACGCGGATATAGACTTGCTGGAGCTTTCCGTCCAGATCGAAGAAGAATTGCTGCGCCTGGCCGAAGCCCATTTCGACCGCTACATTGCCCCAATCCGGCGCACAGCGGCTAAGTCCATCCCTTACTAGCGCGATGCCTCGCCCGGAATGGGGAAATTCTGCAATTTGACTTCGGCGCCGTCGATGGCGGCGTACCAGCCGTTGCGGTCCCAGTCGCCGAGGACGACGCGCTTTGCCGTCTCTTGGGGCGATGGCCCTGCATCGGGCAGTTCGTGCACCGCGGGCCGGTGGGTGTGTCCGTGCAGGATGCGATGATGGCCGCTGGCGCGGATCAGTTCGAGCACCGCGCCGTGGTTGACGTCCATGATTTCCGCCGGTTTGTCTATCGCGGCGGCCTGGCTCCGCTCCCGGGCCATGTCGGCCCAGGCCTGGCGCTCGGTGAGCGACCGGGAGAGAAATTCCCGCTGCCAGGCCGGATTTCTAACCATGCGGCGAAATTCCATGTAGGCGGCATCATCGGTGCAAAGCGCATCGCCGTGCAGCAAGAGCCAGCTTGCGCCTTCGACTTCGAGTTCGAACGGTTCGGAAATGAGCTTTCCGCCGCAGCGGGCGGCGTATTCATCTCCAATCAGGAAGTCCCGATTGCCGTGCATGAGGTATATATTGACGCCGCGCCCGGCAAGCGATTTCAGCGAAGTTGCGACCTCGTTCGCCAGCGGCGATACCGCATCGTCGCCGATCCACAGTTCGAACAAGTCTCCGAGGATGAAAAACTCCCGGCAGGCTGCCGGAATACGGGCAGTGAAATCTACGAATGCGCGAGTGATATCAGGTCGTGATTCCTGCAGGTGCAGATCGGAAATGAGGACGACCGGTGCGTCCTTCACGGCCGGCGCCGCCATTCAGCCCTCGCCGGATTCGACTTTGGCCGATTCAATGACGATTTCCTCGACCGGCACGTCGCGGTGGCCCGCCATTGCAGTCGTGGCGCAACCCTTGATCTTGTTGACCACGTCCATTCCTTCCACAACCTTGCCGAATACCGCGTAACCCCAGCCGTTGGGGGTTTGATCACGGTGGTTGAGAAAGTCGTTATCGCTGACGTTTATAAAAAATTGCGAGGTGGCGGAATGCGGGTCGGAAGTTCTGGCCATGGCAAGCGTGCCGGCCAGATTCTTCAGGCCGTTGTCTGCCTCGTTGTTGATCGGAGCGCTGCCGCGTTTGCCGCTGAGCCCGGAAGTAAAACCGCCGCCCTGGATCATGAAATCGTCGATTACGCGGTGAAACAGGGTGCCGTCGTAGAATCCCTGCTCGACATAGTCCTGGAAATTGCGCGCCGAGACCGGCGCCTTGTCGTGGTCGAGTTCTATGCGAATGGTTCCGAAGTTGGTTTGCAGCGCTATCACAGTATTGTCCCTGGTTGCGGGACTGTCGTCGGACAGTGCCCGGCTGTGGATGAAGCGATCTCGGGAAGGCCGCTATAATAGCCACTTTCCCGTGCCGGCAAAAGCCGGGCCCAAGGCTGACGATTTTATACACAGAGGCAGATCCTGCGACTGCGCGCAGGATGACATGCCGGGACGAGCAGCGGAGCACCGATCTCCTCTGTCATTCTGCGCGAAGCGAAGCGTAGTCGCAGAATCTCGTTGGAGAAAGATGAACGACTCAGACAATAATTCCGCAACGGCGCCCGGCGCCGCCGAACCGTCCGGATTCATCCGCCAGATGATTTCCCGGGACCTTGCTTCCGGCAAGCATGGCGGCCGCGTGCATACGCGCTTTCCGCCGGAACCCAACGGTTACCTTCACATCGGACACGCCAAGTCCATCTGCCTGAATTTCACGCTTGCCGAGGAGTACGGAGGACATTGCAACCTTCGTTTCGACGACACCAATCCGCTCAAGGAGAGCCAGGAGTTCGTCGATTCGATCAAGGACAATATCCGCTGGCTCGGTTTCCGCTGGCGCGGGGAAGTGCGCTACTCCTCGTCGTATTTCGGCCACTTGTACGAATTTGCCCGGCAACTGATCGGCAAGGGCAAGGTCTATGTCTGTGAGTTGAGCCCCGAACAGGCCCGGGAGTATCGCGGCACGCTGACCGAGCCGGGAACCGACAGCCCCTGGCGAGACCGCGAGCCGGAAGAAAGCCTCGAGCTGTTCGCGCGTATGCGCGCCGGGGAGTTCAGGGACGGAGAGTTGAGCCTGCGCGCGAAGATCGACATGTCCTCGCCGAACATCAACATGCGCGATCCGATCCTGTACCGCATCCGCCATGCCGATCATCATCAGACGGAATCGCAATGGTGCATCTATCCGACCTACGACTACACGCATTGCATTTCGGACGCCATCGAAAACATCACCCATTCGCTATGCACGCTGGAATTCGAGGACCATCGCCCGCTGTACGACTGGATTCTGCACAATCTCGATTTGGACTCCCTGCGCGCGGCCAGCGATCTGCGCGACGGCGAAGACGCCTACGTGCTGCCTGAGCAGACCGAGTTCGCCAAGTTGCGCATCAGCTACACCATGCTGGGCAAGCGCTTCCTGCGGGCCATGGTGGAGCAGGGCAGGGTCGACGGCTGGGACGATCCGCGCATGCCGACCCTGGCCGGGATGCGCCGCCGCGGCTACACGCCCGCGTCGATTCGCAATTTCTGCGAGGCGGTAGGCGTTGCCCGCAGCGAAAGCCTGGTCGATATCGGCATGCTCGAACACGCGATTCGCGAAGATCTCGACCGGAATGCGCCCCGCGCCATGTGCGTCCTGAGGCCGCTGAAAGTCGTGCTGAGCAATTTCGATGAGGGCAAGGTGGAACGATTGCAACTCGCACGCCACCCCAAGCGCGAGGAACTCGGCGGCCGGGAGGTTCCCCTGACGCGCGAAATCTGCATTGAACAGGAAGATTTCAGCGAAAATCCGCCGGCCGGGTTCAAACGCCTCGTCGAGGGCGGTGAAGTGCGCCTGCGCGGGGCCTACGTGATTCGCTGCGATGAAGTCGTCCGGGATGCCGGGGGTGGAATTGCGGAACTTCGCTGCAGTGTCGACTTCGACACGCTTGGAAAGCGCCCGGAAGGCCGCAAGGTCAAGGGGGTGATTCACTGGGTTTCCGCGGCCGAGGGAAAGACCGTCACGGTTCGGCTGTACGACCGCCTGTTTCTCAGCGAAAATCCCGCTCCGAAAACCGTCGGGGAAGTATTCGAAGGCATCAATCCCGATTCGCTGGTGGAACTGGATGGATGCATGCTGGAGCCCTGCGCCCTGGAAGACGGCGCCGGCGACCATTTCCAGTTCGAGCGCACCGGCTATTTTTTCCGCGACCGGCAAGCGCAAACCGGCGGCGCCGCCGTCTTCAACCGCACCATCAGTTTAAGAGACACCTGGAGGCTATCCAGAATTTGACTGGCGCTACATCAATGCTTTCGATCTACAACACATATTCAGGCCGCAAGGAAGAGTTTCGGCCGATCCAGCCGGGCAAGGTGCGCATGTATGTCTGTGGAATCACCACCTACGACTATTGCCACCTCGGTCACGCCCGTTGCCTGATGGCCTTCGACGTCATCGTGCGCTATCTGCGCTCGCGCGGATTCGACGTCACCTATGTCCGCAATATCACCGACATCGACGACAAGATTCTGGCCCGAGCCGAGGAAAACGGAGAATTGTTTTCCAACCTGACGGAACGCTTCATCGAGGCCATGCACGAGGACGAAAGAGCGCTCGGCATATTGCCGCCGGATCAGGAACCCCGGGCCACGGTCTACATGGACGAGATCATCGCCATGATCGAAATCCTGGTGGAAGGAGACTACGCCTATCGCGCCGATAACGGCGACGTCTATTTTTCGGTGCTGCGTTTTCCCGAATACGGGCGGCTGTCGAACAAGAATCTCGATGAATTGCTCAGTGGCGCGCGGGTCGATCCGGGCGAGCTGAAGCGCGACCCGCGCGATTTTGCCTTGTGGAAATCGTCGCCCGACGAAGGCGTCGGCTGGGATTCGCCCTGGGGTTACGGGCGGCCCGGCTGGCATATCGAATGTTCGGCCATGTCCTGCCGCACCCTGGGCGAACATTTCGATATTCACGGCGGCGGTTCCGACCTGATCTTTCCCCATCACGAAAACGAGATCGCCCAATCGGTCGCCGCCACCGGCGCGCCCTTCGCGAATTTGTGGATGCACAACGGGCCGTTGCGGATCAGTGATGAGAAAATGTCCAAGTCTCTCGGCAATTTTTTCACCGTCCGCGAGGTATTGTCCCGGCACGAAGCCGAAGTCGTGCGGCAGTTTCTCATTGCCAGTCATTACCGCAGCCCGCTGAATTATTCGGAGCAGGCGCTGGCCCGGTCCGCGAGCGCGCTGAAGCGCCTGTACACAGCGCTGCAGGGGCTCGAAACAACGAAAGCGAGAGCCCTGGTCAACAGCCGTTTCGAGCGCGCCTTCAACGCCGCCATGGACGATGATTTCAATACGCCGGTGGCTTTCCGCGTCCTGTTCGACCTGGCCCGGGAAATCAACCGGCTGAAAGGAGAGGACATGCGCGCCGCGGCGCAACTCGGCCGGCTGCTGGTCAAGCTCGGCGGCGTGCTCGGCATCCTGCAGGCCGAGCCGGAAGCCTGGCTGCGCGGCGCGGGCGCGAAGCACATTGACGCCGCAAGGGTGGAATCGCTGATCGCGGCCCGGGAACAGGCTCGCGCGGAGAAGAACTGGAAGGAAGCCGACCGGATCCGGGATCAGCTCAGCGCCATGAACGTAGTCGTGGAAGACGGCGCCGGCAGCTCGCGCTGGCGCCTGGTCAAAGCGGAGTCCTGATCCCCGGCAGTCAGGGATATTGTTCGGGAATGAACTTCTGGATGCTTACCGGCGGCCGCCGGTAGTCCTCGTCACTCCTGCGTTCGGGCAGGTCGACCTGCTCCGGAGTCAGGTCTTCATAGGGGATCAGGCTCAGCAAGTGGCGCATGCAATTGAGCCGCGCGTATTCCTTCACATCCGCGTTTACCACGTGCCAGGGCGCCTCTTCGATGTCGCAATAGGCGAACATTTCGTCCTTCGCTCGCGAATAATCGTCCCAGCGCGCTCGCGCTTCGAGGTCTATGGGGGACAGTTTCCAGCGTTTGTGGGGTTTACGGACGCGGGCAAGGAAGCGTTTTTCCTGCTCTTCTTCCGAAATCGAAAACCAGTATTTGACGAGCACGATTCCGCTGCGTACCAGCATGCGCTCGAATCGCGGGCATTCCCGCAGGAATTCCAGGCATTCCGCTTCGCTGCAAAACCCCATCACCCGTTCGACGCCCGCGCGGTTGTACCAGCTTCGGTCCATCAGCACCATTTCCCCGGCCGCCGGCAGATGGGCTACGTATCGCTGGAAATACCATTGCGAGGATTCACGCTCGGTAGGCGCGGGCAGGGCCACGATCCGGCAGATTCTCGGGCTAAGGTACTCGATGATGCGCTTGATGACGCCGCCTTTGCCCGCGGCGTCGCGGCCCTCGAAAATGACGACGACTTTCAGTCCCTTGTGTTTGACCCACGTCTGTAATTTCACCAGTTCCGCTTGCAGGCGGAAGAGTTCCGCGAGATAAGCGTCGTTATCCATGCGATCCGGAGATTTGCGCTTTTTCTTCTTGCCCATGCTCGATTTCTCCCGTCGTTTCCGGCTGCCGGCCAATTGACTGGAACAGGGTCGGCAAGTATCATTCCCGCCCGTAACGGCAGGTCCGATGATAATGTACTATATCGGGGTATAGCGCAGTCTGGTAGCGCGCTTGCTTTGGGAGCAAGATGTCGGGAGTTCAAATCTCTCTACCCCGACCAAGTCCCGTTCCTTCTTCGTGGTGACCGTAGCTCAGTTGGTAGAGCCCCGGACTGTGACTCCGGTTGTCGTGGGTTCAAGCCCCATCGGTCACCCCATTTTTCCGCCCGCCGTGTAATTGCCCGGCGCGGGCGATTCATGTTGCAATTCCACTTCGCGATAATGCGCCCGTAGCTCAACCGGATAGAGCATCGGCCTTCTAAGCCGAGGGTTGCAGGTTCAAGTCCTGCCGGGCGCGCCATTTCAAGAGATCGGGCAAGGAGAAGAAAATGCTGGCCGTTATCGGCGGATCGGGACTGGGCTCCCTGCGCGGCGAAGTGCGAGCGCTGGAAGTGGAAACCATCGAAGCCATAAGAACGCCCTTCGGCGGGCCGGTGCAAGTCGATATCTGCCGCCTCGGGAAAGTCAGAATCGCTTTCCTGCCCCGACACGCCGCCGGCGACCGCGTTCCCGCCCACAAGGTTAACTACAAGGCCAATATCTGGGCGCTGAAAAGTCTTGGCGTCGACTGCATCATCGCGACCAATACCGTCGGCGGCATCAGCGAAGACCTCCCGCCCGGCGCCATGGCGATTCCGGACCAGTTGATCGATTACACCTGGGGCCGGGAAAACTCATTTTTCGACGGGCCGGGCGAAGCGCCCCGACACATCGACTTTACCTGGCCGTATGACCGATCACTGCGGGAGGCCTTGCGCGACGCGGCGGCCCGGGTGGAAAAAGCAATAAAGTTCGGCGGAATCTACGGCGTGCTGCAAGGCCCGCGCCTGGAAACGGCCGCCGAAATCCTGCGCCTGCGCCGGGACGGCTGCGACATGGTAGGCATGACCAGCATGCCCGAGGCCATACTTGCCCGCGAACTGGAAATTCCTTATGCCTGCCTCGCCCTGTCGGTAAACTGGGCCGCGGGTCTCGGCAAAGGCGTCATAGAAATGAAAGACATAAAAAGAGTACACGGCTTCGGCACGGTCGAGCTGATCGGCATTATCGAAGCTCACATCGAGTCTGAAGCAGAGGCGGAATGACAGTGCTTCCTCATGTCATTCTGCGCGAAGTCGCAGAATCTCTGCGAGGCGCCCGGGAGATTCCGCGACTCCGCTTCGCTGCGCGCGGAATGACACAGGGGGGGCGCTCCCCGGATGTTAGCCGCAGGCGGATTAAGGGTGTGTGGCGGCATGCGAGGCAAGGATGCCGAGCTTGAGCCTACATGGACGTATTTACGGCGGACGCCACACACCCTTAATCCGCCTGCGGCGGGTCAAAGGGAACAATCTGCACGACGATGCCGATTGCAGGGTGGTCGAGGTAGTGAAACTCGCCGCTGCGCAATTCGCGTTGCTGGCGCATGGGAAAAACGCGGCTGATCGCCGCAGCCGCCGAATTGCCGGCGTCTTCCCTGAATTCTTCCGGTAACGGCGGCAACGACCATTCGCCCCCGTCCGTCGCTCCGCCGAATTCCACAAGCCACAGGTCGGCGTTGAAAACCACCCGATCCCGGTTCGCATTGAAATACAGCGCTACCGAGCCCTGCAATTCCTTATAGTCGCCGTAACGGCCGCCGCCGGCAACAAGAACCGGCGTCTCCGTGCCTTCGTCTCCCACCGGCTGGCGCCAGACAGCGTCATACAGTACGCGATATTGACCCGCCCGCTCGATGGTCTGGTTGGTCTGACGGAAATCGCTGTAAGCGGCAGGCAATTTCAGGAACGGGTCTCGCTGCAGGTCGGGAAAGCGGAAACCGCTTGCTTCGCGGGCGGGAAAGGGGCCCGTGCCGCGCAGCCGTTCGAACTCCGGCGCAAGCAGCCCGGAATCGGGTTCAGAGGCCGGCCAATCGAGAAACAGCAGATCGGTCAATAGCCCCAGGCGAATCATGTCCGGCGGATAAGACAAGTCCCAATTTTCAGCGTTCCAGAATTCCCGTTCGCGGTCGGTGCCGGATTCATTACTGAAAATCGTCATTTCGACCTGAAACCAGCGTTGAAAATCCTGCGCTTCAGCGAGGCCGGCATGGCCTGAAACGAGCAGGACGGCAAGCGAAATCAGAACTCGAAATGTTTTCATGGCTTCAGGCAGTTTGCGCAGCGGTCCGCTCTCCCGGCGCGATGCGGTCGAGCAGATCGTCGATATAGCCGAACTTGTCGGCGGCATCGCGGAACCCGGCCTTGATTCGCAACTGGTTCTCACCGCCGAGGGCGAAATTCGCCGGCTCGGATTCGATCAAACGCACGATGGCCGCCGCGTTTACCCGGGCGGTTTCGGTGAATTCAATACGTCCGCCGGAAACAGTAGCATCAATCTTGCGGATACCGAAGTCCCGGGCGCGCAATTTCAGTTCACTCAGGCGAAACATCGATTTCAGCGGCGGCGGCAACAGTCCGAAGCGGTCGATCATCTCCACCTGCAATTCGTCCAGTTCTTCCTTGCCGCGACAGGAAGCGATGCGTTTGTACATGATCAGCCGGGTATGCACGTCCGGCAGGTAATCGTCCGGAATCAGCGCCGGAACGCGCAGACTGATATCCACCGCGCCTTCGAGTTCGGGACTGCTGCTCGGCATTCTTCCTTCGCGAATCGCCCGCACCGCGTCCATCAGCATTTCCATGTAGAGCGTGTAGCCGATCTTCTGCATATGACCGCTTTGTTCGTCTCCGAGCAATTCACCCGCGCCGCGTATTTCCAGGTCATGGGAAGCCAGGGTAAAACCCGCCCCGAGTTCGGTGGCGGTCTCGATCGCGTCGATGCGTTTGCGGGCGTCGGCCTTGAGCGCCCGCCGCTCCGGGGTCAGCAGATAGGCGTATGCCTGGTGATGCGAACGGCCGACACGGCCGCGCAACTGGTGCAACTGGGCGAGGCCGAACTTGTCGGCGCGATGGATGATGATGGTGTTGGCGCTGGGAATGTCGATGCCGGTTTCGATAATGGTTGAACAGACGAGCACGTTGTAGCGCTTGTGATAGAAGTCGGCCATGACTTTCTCGAGTTGGCGTTCCGGCATTTGTCCGTGCGCCATGGCGATCCGCGCCTGCGGCACGATATCCGCAAGATGCTGCAACGCGCGCTCCATACTGCGCACTTCGTTGTGCAGATAAAAAACCTGGCCGCCGCGCAACAGTTCGCGGCTGATCGCTTCCCTGACAATGGCGTCTTCGTGTTCGCGAACGAAAGTGCGGATCGAAAGCCGCTTCGCCGGCGGCGTGACGATTAGCGACAGGTCGCGCATGCCCGCCAGGGCCATGTTGAGCGACCGCGGAATCGGCGTCGCGGTAAGCGTGAGAATATCGACGCTGGCGCGCAGGGATTTCAGCCTGTCCTTTTGCCGCACGCCGAAGCGGTGTTCTTCGTCGATGATGAGCAGGCCGAGTTTGCCGTAGTCGATCCTCGCGGTCAGCAGACTATGGGTGCCGATGAGGATGTCGATACCGCCGGATTTCACGCGCTCGAGTATTTCCGCCTGTTCGGCCTGGGTCTTGAAACGGGAGATGACTTCCACCGTATGCGGCCAGTCGCTGAAGCGGTCGCGAAAGTTCTCGAAATGTTGCTGTGCCAGCAAGGTCGTCGGCACCAGCACCGCTGCCTGGCGGCCGTTCATCACGGCGATGAACGCGGCCCGCATGGCGACTTCGGTCTTGCCGAATCCGACGTCGCCGCAAACCAGCCGGTCCATTGGCCTTTGGGAACCCATGTCGGCGATGACCGCGTCGATTGCGGTCTGTTGATCGGCGGTTTCCTCGAACGGGAATCCGGCCGCGAAGCGATCGTATTCGGGCGCCTCGCTGCGATAGGCGAATCCCTTGTCCGCTTCCCGGCGGGCGTGAATCTCCAGCAACTCGGCGGCCACATCGCGAATCTTCTCGGCCGCTTTCCGTTTCGCGCGCTGCCATTGCTCCGTGCCGAGGGTGTGCAAGGGCGCATCTTCCTGGCTCATGCCACTGAACCGGCCGACGAGATGCAGATCGGTCACCGGCACATACAATTTCGACTGCCCGGCGTATTCGATCGTCAGAAATTCGGCGTTCTGCCCATCGGTGGTAATCGTGGTCAGGCCGCGATATCTGCCGACTCCGTGTTCGACATGAACGACGGCATCGTCGAGATGCAGTTCCGACAGGTCTTTCAGGACGAGATCGGGATGCTGCTCGGACGGCCTTCTGCGCCGCCGTTGCGCCACGCGGTTGCCGAACAGCATCTCTTCGGTAATGAGTATGAGCCGCTCCCGGTCGAGCCAGAGCCCGCGGTCGATCGGCGCCACGGCTATGCCGATTTGCGCGTCCGCTTCGGTAAATTCTTCCCAGTGATCGAATGCCGCGGGCTGCAAGCCGACCCGGCCGAGCATCTGTTGCAGGTTTTCCCGGCGGCCGGGACTTTCCGCACAGAACAGTACGCGCGAATCGCAAGCGGAAATGAAATCGCTCAAGGTTTGTAGCGGTTTTTGCAATCTGGGATTCATCGCCAGATCGGGAAGTTGCCGCAGCCGGAACACCTCCCGTGCGGATGCGGTCATGCGAATCCGCGGATACGCCTTGAGCCCGGCGAGCGCTTCATTGACCGGCAGGAAGATTTCATCGGGTTGGAGAATGGGCCGGCGGCTGTCGAAATTGCGGTCATGATGGCGGTTTGCGACCTCACGGCGGAACTCCTCGCCCGCCTGATGGATATTTCCGACCTGCACCGCAAGAGTCCGTTCAGGCAGGTAGTCGAACAAGGTGTGCAATTCTTCGAAGAACAGCGGGAGATAATATTCCAGGCCGGGGGAGGCGATGCCGTCGCTGACGTCGCGATAAATCGGGCATTGCCGGAAATCCACGTCGAACCGTTCCCGGAAGCGGCCCCGGAATTCGCTGATCGCGGTCGCATCGAGAGGGTATTCCCGGCCCGGCAGCAGGCGGATTTCCCGAATCCGCTCCCGTGTACGCTGGGTTTCCGGGTCGAAGCTGCGCAGGGATTCAACTTCCTCGTCGAACAGGTCGATGCGGATCGGCGCCGGGCTACCCATGGGAAACAGGTCCACGACGGACCCGCGCACGGCGAACTCGGCGTGGTCGAGAACGGTATTGACCGCTGTGTAACCCGCGGCCACCAGTTGACCGCGAAAGTCCTCGATCGCCAGCCGCTGGCCGATTCGCAGATCGAGGCTGTTGACGGTTACGTAGTGACGCGGCGGCAGCCGCAACATCAGCCCGGTGAAGGGGACCACGAGGACGCCTTGCCGCAACGAAGGCAACCGGTACAAAGTCGTCAGGCGCTGGGAAACGATGTCCTGGTGCGGAGAGAAATTTTCATAGGGAAGAGTTTCCCAATCCGGCAGGCTGAGAACCGGAATCTCCTCGTGCCGCGACAGGTAGTACCGCAACTCCCGCAACAGCCGCTCGGCCGCTTCGGAGTCCTCGCATACCACGAGCAGGGGCCCTTCGGCGCGCCGCACCGCCGCGGCCAGGGCCAGACTGTTGGCGGAATCCTGCCGGAGCGGCCAATAGCTGGCTTTTCCGGCGCCTGCCGGCAAGGGCGGATTGAAGATTTCAGCCATGGATTCTCAGCGCACCGGATCGCCGCGACGTCGAAAGGCCGCGGATTGTAACCCAGGCGCTGCCCCGCATTGAATTCCGGCGGGCAAAAAAAGATAATACGCGGTGCCGAAATCAAGCCGAGCGGAGACCTTCGTGGATCAGCCCAAAGCAGCAGCCGGAACCGAGACAGCGACCGGGACCAAGTCCGCAAAACGAGCCGGAACAAAAGCCCGCGGCAAGACCGCGGCGTCTGCGAAATCCACCCGGCCCAGGGTCGATGATTATTTCAGCGACTGGAAACAGCGCGAGGCGCTGGTGCAGGAAATGATTCCCGTCATCGGCCGGCTGTTCAGCCAGCGCAATGTAGGCGTCTTTATTTACGGCAGGCCGGTGCACAACCGCTCGGTGACCTTCATCATGAAGTCGCATCGTTTCGTCCGGCAGGTCGAGCACAACGAAATGTCCGAGTTCGAGACCCATCCCATCCTGATGGCCATGGCCAAGCTCGATCTGTGGCATGCGCGCATCGATCTGGGCAAGCTCACCGTGCGATTCATGGAGCTCGACGCGAAGAATCCCGGCGGCGTGTCGCCGGACGTTTTCGTGCGCAGGGAACTGAGCTATCTCGATGGCGTTCGCAAGCGCCCCTCGGATCATTCCACCGACGTCGTGCTGTATGGCTTCGGCAGAATCGGCCGGCTGTGCGCCAGGTTGCTGCTCGAACGCACGAGCACCGGCGAGGACATGCGTCTGAAGGCCATCGTCGTGCGGCCGGGAGTCGAAGGCGATCTGGTCAAGCGCGCTAACCTGTTCACCGCCGATTCGGTGCATGGAGCCTTTCAGGGCACTTTGCGCGTCGACGAGGAAAACAACGCCCTGATCGCCAACGGTAATGTCATCAAGGTGATCTATGCGAACTCGCCGGACGAGATCGACTATACCCGGTACGGTATAAAAGACGCGCTGATCATCGACAACACCGGCAAGTGGCGCGATGAGGCGGCGCTTTCGTTACATCTGCAGGCAAAGGGCGCCAGCAAGGTGCTGCTGACCGCGCCGGGCAAGGGCAATCTGAAAAACATCGTCTACGGAATCAACGACGATCTCATCGAAGCCGATGACAAGATCGTCACTGCCGCTTCCTGCACCACCAATGCGGTGGTCCCCGTACTCAAGGTCGTGCAGGACGAGTTCGGTATCGAACGCGGGCATATCGAGACGGTTCACGCCTACACCAACGACCAGAACCTGATCGACAACTATCACAAGGGCGCCCGCCGGGGGCGCGGCGCGGCGATGAACATGGTGTTGACCGAGACCGGCGCGGCCAAGGCCGCGGTCAAGGCCATTCCCGAACTCGACGGCAAGTTGACCGCGAACGCGATTCGCGTACCAGTGCCAAACGTTTCCATGGCGATCATGAACCTGACCCTCGGCAGGGAAACGAGCAGGGAGGAACTGAACGAGTTCCTGCGCCAGATCGCGCTGCATTCGAATTTGCAGAATCAGATCAGCTTCACCCAGTCCGAAGACGCTGTTTCCAGCGATTTCGTCGGCACCCGGGAAGCGGCGATCGTCGACGCAATCGCTACCGTCGCCAGCGGCAGGAATTGCGTACTCTATCTCTGGTACGACAACGAGTTCGGCTATTGCGCCCAGGTGGTCCGCACCGTGTACAAGATGGCCGGCATTCTCTACCGGAATTATCCGCGGGAAAAAGCCTCGGCGTGAACGGAACGGGAACCCGTCTGTGTTACCGCGTCTGATTGCTTTCGGCGGTATCTGGGCGGTATTACTCGGGCTCGGGCTTGCCTGGTTTGCCGGCTCGGGAACAATCGAGCAGGCCTCGGGCCGTACCATGGGCACGTCCTGGTCGGCGCAATGGGTCGTACCGCCCTGGCGGGGTGACGCTGCCGAAATTCCTGCCGAAATCGAATCCCTGCTCGAACGCCTCGACCGGGTTGTGTTTTCAACCTGGACCGCGGAGTCGGAACTGTCCCGCCTGAACGTCCAGCCCGTTGGCGCCGCACTGTCCGTATCCGACGAACTGCTCGAGGTCTTGCGCCTGTCACGGGAAATATCATCTCTTACCGGCGGCGCCTTCGACGTTACCGCGGGCGCCCTGGTCAATCTCTGGGGCTTCGGTCCACGCAACGGGGCAGACGCAGGCCCGCGAATTCCCGGCGGGGAACAGATCGAGGAAGCGCTGTCCCGCACGGGAATGGACAAGTTCGCGCTCGACGAATTCGCATCTACCGCGACCCGGCTGGCCGATGTCTACATCGATTTGAGCGCGGTCGCCAAAGGCTACGCGGTGGACCGCATGGCCGACTTGCTGGAAGCGGGGAGCCTGAACGATTACTTCCTCGAAATCGGCGGTGAACTCAGGATAAGCGGCCGCAAGCCGGGCTTTCAAAGCTGGCTGGCGGCGCTGGAAACGCCCGATGCCGACTCATTCGACATCTTCACGACAATCAGCAATCGCGGCGAGAATTTCGGCGTCGCCGGGTCCGGCGATTACCGCAACTTCTTCGAACTCGGCGGCGAGCGCTATTCCCATCAGATCGACCCGCGCAACGGCCGGCCGATTCGGCATGAACTCGCCGCGGCCTACGTTATCGACCCATCCGCCGCCCGTGCCGACGCCCTGGCCACCGGCCTCATGTGCTGGGTCTGGACGCCGCCCGCGCTTTTGCCGACAGCGCCGGCCAGCCCGTTTTTCTGATTTACGCCGACGAATCAGGCGGCTGGAGCCACTACGCCAGTGCGGAATTCAAGCGGTATGACGCAGAACCGGGAGACGCTACCTGCTGAAGGCGGGCGCGCCATGTGTTGAATCGGTATCTGATTTATGCATAATTGCGCCATGCCGCTAATCACTCAGCGCAACTGGATACGAAAGCTCGGGATAGTCCTGTTCCTGGCAGGGCAGATTTACTCCGTTGCACATGCGAGTGAATTCGGCCCACTTCCCCATGAGCACAATGGCGTTGTTTGTCTTGCGATCTTGACGGATGAGCAGGAAAGGCTCGTTCCGACTGCAAATCTCACCGCGTCAACCTTCGTCACTCTGGTCACTGCCGTACCCCGACCAGCGAGTCAAGAAGCACCGCTAAAGCGGCTGTACTCGATTCGACCTCCGTCTACAGGTCCTCCTTCAATCTAAAACTCTTTGATTGCTTTACACCGCTTAGAGCGTCTGCGCGTTTGCGCGCCGCGCTGTTGTCTTTGCGGCATTTCAAACTTTTTTGGATTGAGACAGATGACTAAACACACACCCATGCCGGTGGCGCTCACAATCGCTGCCGCACTCACAGTTCCATTCGCGCTGCCTGTTGCAGCGCAAACAACACAGACAGGCGCCGACGGGGACCTCGTGGAGGAAGTTTTCGTATCAGGCAATCGCCGCGCGTATCGGGGAAATTTCGACGATCTCGAAAAGCCATCGGCGGACCAGACAATTACAGAAGACCTGCTTCGCGAAGTCGGTGCGATAAACCTCAATCACGCGCTGGATTTATCGGCATCCGTTGCGCGCCAGAACAACTTTGGCGGTTTGTGGAACAGTTTCTCGGTTCGCGGCTTCTCGGGAGACATCAATTTGCCCAGTGGATTTCTGGTTAACGGATTTAACGCAGGTCGCGGGTTCGCCGGTCCACGGGACCTGGTCGGTATCGAGACCGTGGAAGTGCTCAAAGGGCCGCGCTCAGCGCTGTTTGGACGTGGCGAGCCTGGTGGCACGGTCAATCTTGTTACCAAACGACCGGAATTTGTGACGGCGGGGGACTTCCGCGCCACCTACGGGCGCTGGAATCAGATGCGTTTCGAAGGGGATTTCCAGTCCACGGCGGGATCCAACGAAGAATTCGGGCTGCGCATCGTGGGATTCCACGAGGATGCGGAGAGTTTCAGGGATACGGTTGAAACTTCGCGTATAGGCCTTTATCCGTCGGTCACCTGGGACATGTCCGATGCAACCAGTGTGACTTACGAATTGGAATACACAGAGCAGGAGATTCCCTTTGATCGAGGTGTTGCCTATTCGGAAGACTTTGGTTTCTCGCCGCGTGAAACTTTCGTTGGCGAGCCCGGTGACGGGCCCATCGAGACCAGGGTGCTTGGTCATCAGTTCGAAGCCCAGCACAACTTCTCCGATAACTGGAGTCTGTTGGCCGGTCTCGGGTATAGAGATACGTCTTTTAAAGGCGACGCATCCGAAACAAACTTCGTCGGACGCCAGACATATGCCCTGGATGGTCGAACCTTGTCACGATTTTTCCGCCGTCGAGACTTCGAGTCGGACTATTTCGTAGCCCGCGCTGAAGTTGCGGGTGATTTCGATACAGGCTCACCTCGTCACAGACTGCTCGTGGGCGCCGATCATGACCGATTCGATATCAGTCATTTTATCCTGCGCTACCGGCCCGGCTGGTTTCCGGGGAGCACGGATATCAACACGCTCGACCCGGCAGCATATCTTTTCCTGGACGTGTTCAATCCAGTTTATGGTCAGTTTCCGCAACCGGCGCCCGGGCCTAACACAAACCGGAATGAGGTCCTGAATGGATTCGGCATGTACATACAGGACCAGATCGACCTCACGGATCGGTTGCAGATTCGCCTGGGCCTGCGCTGGGATGACTTCGAGCACGATCTGACCAACCTTCGCGCGAATCCGGCAACTACGGCCACGTCATCGGATACCCGCGTCTCACCGCAGTTTGGCGCGGTTTACTCGGTCAATGAAGGTGTCAGCCTCTACGCTTCCTACGGCGAAGGCTTCCGCCAGCAACCGGGTTCAAACTATCAAGGCAACCAGTTTGCTCCCAACCTCACCGAGTCCGCGGAAATCGGACTGAAGCTGGATGTGGCGCAATTTTCTGAAGGGGTCTTCGGCTCGCTCACGTTTTCGCTGTTCGATGTGGAGCAGAGCAACATTCTGGTGAACGACGATCGGCCGGCGGCCGTAGCACTCGGGTGGTTTTCTCACGATGCAGGCGAGGCAGCCAGCAGCGGGATTGAAATTGACGCAGACCTCGCCTTCGAGAGTGGCTTCAATCTGTGGTTTTCCTACGCGTACATCGACGCCGTGTTCACCACCACCAGTCTCGAAGCGGACTGGGGCGTGACCATTGAAGCCGGTGATCCACTGATCAACTCGCCGGAACATCAGGCGAGCGTGCAACTCAGCCGGAATTTCGACGTGGGAAGCATGCCTGCGCAGGTAGGCGCCGGCATTCAGTACACTGACGAGCGTCTTGGGTTCACTGCCTTTGACTTCACCTTGCCCGGCTACAACACTGCACGGTTCTTTGCCCAGATCGAACCCATCGAGCGTTTGGCAATTCGCCTTGACGTGGACAACGTATTTGACGAGGTGTACTACACCAACTCTTATGCAGACGTATGGGTCGAGCCGGGCGCACCGCTTTATTACCGCGTCACGGCGTCCTATTCGTTCTAGCCGGCCTGAGGAGGAGTGCTTTCATGGTTGTGTCCGACAAAACAGCGCCATCCAATCCACAAGCGAACGCAGCGCGAGAATCGTCCCTTATCGATGCGCCGGTTCTCGCGGCGGAGTCGCTTAGCGTAATTCGTTCCGGCCAGCGAGTCCTGAAGGACGTCACTTTCCGTATTCCTCCGGGTGAGGTTCACGCCTTGCTCGGCGGAAACGGCGCCGGCAAGTCAACGACTTTGCTGACCTTTCTCGGATTCCTCACGCCAGCCGGCGGTAGTGTGCAGGTACAGGGCAGGGACGTGGGCGAAAATCTCAACGCCACCCGGCGGACTATAGCCTATCTGCCCGAGGCGGCAAGCTTGTATGGCCACCTGAACGCCTATGAGAATCTGGGTTATTTCCTGTCGCTTGCCGGGACCAACGCGGACCGGAGCGCGTTCGACGATGTGCTTGACCGGGTGGCGCTGCAATCCGGAGCGCGCGGCATGCGGATGCAAACCTATTCCAGGGGTATGCGCCAGAAAGTGGCAATTGCCCTCGCCATTCTGCGGGATACACCGATCCTGTTGCTGGACGAGCCGACTTCGGGCCTCGACCCGGTGGCAATCGACGATTTCAACCGCCTGGTGCGGGATCTTGCCGACGCCGGAAGAACCATCCTGCTGGTCACCCATGACGTGTATGGCGCCTGCCATGTAGCCGACCGTATCGACCTGCTGCAAAACGGCGAACTCGTGGGTACTTTTGACCGGCCGCCCGGCATTGACCGCATCGACACCGAGGCAGTCCATGAGGCCTTTGCCGGGAGGGCAGCGGCATGATGAACAGTGTTTTCTCGATCGCACGAGAAGAGTCGCGACTCTGGCTCAGATCGCGGCTGGCCTTGAGCGCATTACTGGTGTTCGCCCTGTTGCTTACTGCTACGAGCACTCTGACCGCGCTCAGGATGAGCGCCGAGCATCAGCAACGCACTGAACAGCAGGCGCTGGCGGAAGAGACCTTTCTGTCCCAGCCCGATCGCCACCCCCACCGGATGGTGCATTACGGGCATTATGTTTTTAGAGTTCCTCCGCCCCTGTCCGTGGTAGACCCCGGTGTCGACGCCGTAACCGGACAATCGATATTCCTGGAAGGCCACCGGCAGAACACCGCGATGTTCGCCGATGCCGGAGCCGGCGCCAATATTGGCAGCTTTGAAGCTCTGAACGCCGCTCTGGTTTATCAACTGTTCGTGCCCCTGCTGCTGATCGCAATCGGACATGGCCTGATAGTCCGAGAGCGTGAAGAGAACACGCTCGCGCCGCTGCTGGCCCAGAACGTGACCGGAGTCATGCTATGCCTGGGCAAGTGGATCGCCCTGGCTGGCGTCACGCTCGTGCTGCTGTTGCCGCTTTTTGTCATGACGGCGGTTGCCGTTGCGCGAGGGGAAAGCCTGCTTGCAAGCGCAGGCCTCATCGGAATCTACGCGCTGTATTTACTGGTCTGGTGCAGCCTGATCCTGCTCGTTTCGGCGCTGGTCAGGTCTCGAAGTCTTGGTCTTGGCGTTCTCGCGCTGTTCTGGCTCGGCGCCGTACTGATCGTCCCGCGCTCAGCGGTAGAAACCGCCGACACGGTCATGCCGGCCGAAGGGAAGCTGGAGACCGACTTGCGGATGCAGGCCGACTTGCGCGAAGTCGGAGACGGCCACAATGCCGGCGCTCCGGAGTTCTTGCAACTTCAGGCGAATCTGCTGGCGCAATACGAAGTCGACAGCGTGGAAGATTTGCCAGTCAACTTTCGTGGAGTCGTAGCGGAAGTAAATGAGGCCGATCTGACCGACGTAATGAACAGATATGCCGAAGAGAGAATGGCGCTCGAAGCGCGTCAGGCCCGGTTTGCCGAGTCATTTGGCTGGCTTTCTCCGGTAGTGGCGGTTTCCGCGGGTTCGCGAGCGCTTTCGGGCACCGATCTTGCGACCCATCATCGGTTCCTGCGCGAAGCCGAAGAAGTGCGTTTTGATTTCGTGCAAGGTCTCAACCGGGTTCATGTCGAGCAACTCGACTACATCATCGACATCAATCGCAGCAACGACACCGTGTCCGAGCGGCGTACCCGGATGTCGGCCGAGAACTGGAATGTACTCGACGAATTCAGCTTCCAGGCCGCGCCGGCCACCGAGCGACTGACTCGCGCCACTCCCGCACTGACCATGCTGTCCGCCTGGTTCCTGTTGTTGACGGCGGGAGGTATTTTCGTTGCCCGAAGGATCCGGCCATGACCGGCTTGCTTCGGGAAATCCGCTTTCTCTCCCGTGACAGTGCTGCATTGCTCTGGCTGGGAATCGCAATTTTCATCGCTGTGGTGTCGGTGTTCCTTGGTCTGCGGGAAGTTTCCTCGCAACGTGCGGAACTCGACAATTTGATAGCAGCCGATCGCCTGGAACGGGAAGTGGTAATGGGCCTGTATCAGGACGACTGGGGCGACGTGGCCTATTACACCTTCCATCTGACTTATGCCCCGCCTTCGGATTTTGCATTCGCCGCCCAGGGGCAGCGCGATACTTCTCCCTGGAAACACAATATCCGCGCTCTGGCCCTGGAAGGGCAAATTCACGAAACCGACGCGGAAAATCCCGATTTTGCCCTGGTTGGGCGCCTTGACTTTGCATTCGTTGCAAATCTGCTCGCCCCGCTATTGCTGATCCTCCTGTTGCATGACTTGCGCTCGGCCGAACGCGCCGCCGGACGCTATGAATTGCTCTGCGCCACCGCGACAAGCCGGGGAAGTCCCTGGCTTGCGCGGGCGGCCTTGCGCTCTAGCGCCCTGGCGCTTTGCCTGATCGGGCCGCTCTGGGCCGGCGGATTGCTTGCCGGGACCGAAGCTGCGTCCCTGGCCCTGGCGAGCCTGGTCGTAGTCTCGCATATCGGGTTCTGGTGGGCTGTTTGCGCCCTGATGGAGCGCTTTGGCTGGAGCAGCCCGGTTAACCTGACCGCGCTGGTCGGCGCCTGGCTGGCGTTCGCCGTGATCGTTCCGGCGGCAATCAAGGTTTCGGTCGAGTCAATTGTGCCGTTGCCGGATGGCGGCGAAATCCTGTTTACCCAAAGAGAGGCGGTTAACGACGCCTGGGACCTGCCCAAAGACGCAACGATGGAACCGTTCATCGCGCGTCACCCGGAATGGGCGGATTACACGGAAGTCGGTCAGCCCTTCGAGTGGAAGTGGTATTACGCCTTTCAGCAGGTGGGCGACCAGACCGTCGAACCATTGTCGCTTGCCTTTCGCGAAGGCCGCATCCGAAGGGACAAACTTGCCGGTTCGCTTGCCTGGTTATCGCCGCCTGCGCTGGCCGAGCGCGCTTTGCAGGCTCTGGCCGGTACCGATGTGGCGGCGACCCTGGCCTATGAACAACAGGTGCGCGAGTTCCACTCGGTACTGAGGGAATACTACTATCCTCGTCTGTTTCGCGATGAGCCTGTCTCTAACGCCAGTCTCGAACAGCGACCGCAATTCCGCGGAACCAGCGAATGATCCGCGGGCGCGAAGTGTGCGGGTTTCTTCTTCGGGAAATTTGCTATAGTTCCGCCACACTCATAAAAACGAAAACACTCGCGGTCTCATCACCGTCGCAAGAACAAGCTGGGAACCAGCAGTTCGCGGCAATCGGACAACGAATGGACGGATTTGCCTTTCGTGAAAAGCTGATCACCGAGTACCAGCGCATTGCGAACAACGCCTGCCATGCATTAATGAGGCCGCCGCCCAGAAGCGGCAGATACGCCGCGCGTGCCGTATCGTCCATGCTGCCTGATATTCCTGCTTCAATGAGGCCGTCACTGCACAGGAGGACAATTTGATGGAAACCAGTATTTTGAGCCCCAAAAAACTGTTCCAGAAGGACGTGCGGTACACAGTTCCCGCGTTCCAGCGCCGGTATGTCTGGACACAGGACGAACAGTGGGAACCACTTTGGGAAGACGTACGGAATATCGCTGAAAGCTATCTGGAGCAGCTCGAAGCGTCGGACGGCGATGGCATCAAAGCGGAACAAAATACGGCGCAGCACTTTCTAGGCGCGGTCGTCATCCAGCAGGTCAGTACCGCGACGAAAGACCTGGAGCAAAGGGAAGTCATTGACGGTCAGCAGAGACTGACGACATTGCAGCTCCTGCTGGATGCCGTTCAGTACGTTTTCGAAACACACGGACTCAAGCCGGTGGCAAAGCGGCTTTCCAGGCTTGTAGCGAACGATGAGGATCTGGTCACGGACGAGGACCATGTCTTCAAGCTCTGGCCGACAAGGGGCGACCGGGAAGCGTTCAGGCACGCCATGCACAATGGGCTGGCGACGGACAACTACGAGACTTCCAACATCGTCCAGGCCCACGAGTACTTTCAGCTTCAGGTGCGGCAATGGCTCGAGCTAGATGGGCATCCGGTTTTGGTCCGTGCCGAAGCGCTTGAAGCCTCAGTGACCGGTATGCTCCAGATGGTGGTGATTGACCTCAATATCCAAGACAACCCCCACCTTATTTTCGAGACCCTGAACGCGCGCGGGACTCCCTTGCTGGAGTCCGACCTCGTCAAGAACTTCGTGACATCCGAAGCCGGCCAAAGCGGCGAGCATGATATCTGGGGCGATCTCGACGACGACTGGTGGCGACAGGACTTCAGGCAAGGGCGCCTGCTCAGACCACGTATCGATGCTTTGCTGGACTATTGGTTGGAAATGCGCACATGCGATGAGGTCTCCGCCGGTAGAGTGTTCAATGCGTTCAGAGCGGTAGCAACCGGTCAGCCTATCGTCGACATCATGTCGCAAATGCGAGGTGACTTGTCGAACTATCGTCGATATGAGAACGGACCGCGGCATGCAATAGTGGACATGTTCCACTATCGTGCGGGCGTCATGCAGATGGGGGCGTTTACCCCGGCGCTTCTCTCGATTTTGTCCAGATCGCAAAAGGCCCGGTTAGGTGCCCTCAGGGCGTTGGAGAGCTTTCTTGTTCGTCGAATGATGTGTCGGGACACAACCAAGGACTACAACCGGCTGGCGCTCGATCTTGTTCGCGAACTGACCAATCGTGGTCGGGAGGATGCCGACTCTATCATGGTCGAGTTTCTACGCAGCCAAACGGCCGAATCTAGACGATGGCCGACGGACAAAGATCTCGTAGACGCTTTGAGCTCCCTGCCCCTCTATCGATTGCTGACAAGGGGCAGACTAAGGCTGATTCTCGAGGGAATCGAGGCGCAGTATCGAGAGTCAGCTTTGTCGGAACAGACCGAGGTGCCGAAGAACCTGACAATAGAGCACGTACTTCCACAGAGCTGGGAAGCGCACTGGCCGCTGGCGAACGATGTTGACGACGATGAAGAGCGTCATAGGCGCAACACGCTTGTTCATACCATCGGCAATCTCACGTTGGTTACTAGCCGGCTGAATTCAAAGGCGTCTAATGGGCCATGGCAGCGGAAACGAGAAACCCTCGCAACGCACAGCGTGCTCTTTCTGAATAGAGAACTGCTGGCGGAATCCGAGGGTGCCATATGGGATGAGGAGATCATTGTTGATCGTAGTAAGCGGATGGCCGCTTTAGTGGCAAAAGTGTGGCCGGGGCCAGAGTCGGTGGCTTGGACGGGAGTTGGCAAGTCCCCACCCTGCGAGTAAAGTACTCAGCAGCGTTACGAGCGCCCCTGATTGAGCGTTCGGTCAAATTTGGAATACGCTGTAGAAGCCAAAGAATTAAAATTTCGGGGACCTAGGGCATCACCCTATTTCAGGGGGATCGCTATTGAGCAATGGATATACTGTCCCAACTCACTATGAAGTGCGAGTCCAGTGCGCCTGATGGCCGGCCGTTGTACTCGTACAGCTATACTCGGGAACAGTTCCTTGCCCTGGAAGAGTTTTTAAGGGCTCGCCTTTATTCAAATCCTCGTCAGCAACACACGGCAGCGGCCTTCGTCTTTTGGGCTTCTGAGCACATTAGAGCGAGCTTCAAAGGGGGACCGTTAACCTGGAGATTTGTCTTTGATGGCGTCAGTTGGCCGGAGGATCAAGACCTGGGTAGGGTTTTAACTTCCGACGGGCTCCGGTGGTGGGGTCGAAGCACTCGGGTATCAGAGGCGGGCAACCGCATGTACCTCTACAGCCTTATGGCAGAAGGAGGCATCCCGGCATCACTGTTGCAAAACCATGGGCTATACCGGGACGTGGCTCTGGGCGCTCTTAAGGAAATCGAGAGAGAGGGCGGCGTCGATGCTAAGGGGTGGGCTTACGACATAGCCTGGCGCTGGGTCCAGCGTCTTCCGCAGACATTCAGAACGTCTGACGTGGGGAGGTTGCTCGCCGAGCTGTCGCTTGCCCTGGTGGAGTTACGCGCTGAACTTCCAATCGACCTTCCAGAAAGTGCTGCCGTTCCCTGGCTAAATCAACACTCGCCAGATTGGCTTACCCGTGTCCCATTGAGGATGACGGGTGATGTTGCTGAGTCGCTCATTCATCCGGTGCTGAAAACCGAACGCACCTTGTTCAGTGGCTCATATGAGAACTTGTGCCATCGTGAGCTAAGGCTTGGTGGGTCAGGCGAGTGGCAAGGCTATTTGGTGCTCCATGATGAGGGTTGGCTACCAAGTGCTTTGTTCCCAAATGTCGAGGGCCTCAGGATTCGGCTTTTGCCGACCGGCGAACACCAGATGCATGGCGTCACTTACAGTGGGACGCCTGTAGAGGACGGTTGGCAGCTTCGTCGTTTCGGCTCGAACGGTTCGAAGCGGTTACCGCTTCCGCCCCAAACCCCACTCGCACTCGCGGCTTTCGCGGATGGGCGGCCACTGGGAGAGGCTGTGGTCGATCCGGGCATTAGTGGGCCGTATGAGTGCCCTACCTTGTGGCGGGCTGCCGACCCAACAGACGGCGCCAGCTCTTCGAGGTTAACCCCTGTCGTTGGAGAAAAGAAGACTCGTGGTCCATGCCTTTGGATTTGGACGCCTGAAGGAGTTGACCCCGACATTGAAGGTGATGTGCTCCTCGAAGAGATAGAAGAAGCCCCAAACGGATATCTCTGGCGGCTTGCAGGGAAAGGGACGCTTTGTGTCGGAGATAGGCGCTTCAGGGTTCACACTGGATCAGAAAACGAAGGGACAGAAGTCCGTTTGTTCGCGACCGGAGACACACTTCGCGGATGGCGCCTTGATGGCAATACGCCGGTATTCCGAGGAGGCGTTACTTTGTACGGCAAGAGAGGTTCGTCCGGTACTTCTCGGGTTCCACGGGAACAACTGCGCTCCACCCCGGGCAGGAATCTCTACGGTCAGGTGGCAGAGTGGGTGCAGCGGGAGGAAACACTTGCAAGTTGTACCTTGGTACGTGTCCCTGAATCGGCTCGCCTCGAACTGCGTGAAACTGCCCCGGGATGTCTAATGCTGGAGGCGGACGGATTTGATTCTGCAAAACGAATCACTTTGGGGGCCGGAGATCAGGTCGAAAGAGCCGACTTGAGCCGCGGGTCCGCACTACTTAGCCTAGACGCAAAGGGGTCGCCACCAGGAACCGTGGAAGCGGTCCTGTCAGACCCCGGAACAGGCGCATCCGTTACCCTTAAGACGACGTGGCCGGCTCTAAGAGGAGTCATCCTCGACCCAGATGACAAGCGGTTGGAACAGAATAGTCCATTGGCCGTCGAGTCATTATACGGCTGGAGAGCTATAACTCCTGAAGGCCGTGAAGGTGATTTGCAGTTGCGTCTTCAGGGAGGGAGGGCAATCGCCCTACCTGTCGTTAACGAATGTTCACTTGCAGCGCATCGCCCGCTGATTCAGGCGATGTTGGCTCAGGGCGGACCAGATGCGCAGGTCAACTTGTCATTGGTCGTGGGTGGAGAGCAGAGCAAACGGCTAGAAATCCGGCGCTACCACAAGAAGGCTGCAATCGAAGGAGGCGAGTTGCATACGGGCCTTGATCGGAACAAGCCTGCCGCGCCACGAAACAGCCTGAGCACTCAAATCAAACGGAATCAAACTATCACGTTCCATGCCGTCAACATGTCAAACCCGGAATCCTGCAAGTCAGGAGAAACCTCTGCTGTTGTTAATCTGGTTGATTTATTGGGCGAGAACGAAAATCCGTGGCTGATTCAAACACGTTACGAAGGCAAAGCTCAGCGCCCGGTTGTGTGGAGCGGTGCGCCACCAAGCACTAGAGAGGGTCGGATTGAGAATTACAAAACAGGATTGCGACAGCTTTTGAGCGATGGCGAAAACGATGATTGGGGCCGCCTGGAACAGCTCATCACTGCGGCTCGACAAGGTGGCGATGCTGGGGCGCTCGATGAGGTTCAGGCGTTAGCGGGGGTCCCGGCCGCCGCGCTTTCCTTAGCTATTCGAGGCGCGGATTTGTCCAATTTGATACAAGAACTAGATATGGTGGCCCCCATATTCTGGCCCAGTGTTCGCATTGCTGAGTTCGAGATGGCGACCCGCTGTGAACACAATCGATTGGTCACGAAGTTGTCGGCTCTCTATGAGCCAGACGAGGCCGTTGAAACTGCCGATGAAGCGCTGCTCCGTCGAATTGGCCAAGTGATGATTTTGATGCCGGAACTTTCAACGCATTTCGGAAGTGCGCTGATGGAAGTCGGCGTACTCAATAGGGTTCTGCGCTCCCATAATTCGTCCGATTTGCTCCGGCCATTCGTCACCTCACAACCTCAGGAACGATTGGCAGAACTCGCCCAGCAGGCCGTAAGGCGATTCGATCGTTTGCCCTCGGGGATCCGAGGGCTTGAATTGGAAAACAAACCTCCCAACCAGCGATTTAACCGCTATGCGCAAGCGGTGGTCGACGCACCTTTGGTGTCCGCAGAGATGGCGGCCGGCCTGCGCCCCGAGCCTAACTTGGGGGAGCGGTTAGCATTGATCAACTTACGCGCAGTCGATCCCTTGTATTTTAACGCAGCCCTTCCAGCCGCTCTGGATATTGCTCAAGCGAGATCTTCTGCATGAATCAATCAGACCTTCATAACACGCTTTATGATCTCGTCACGAAGTCAGCCGCGGCGATAGTTGCAAGGGGACGCATTGGATCTCCGGCCTTGAATTCGGCCCTGTTGAGGCGGTTGTCGTCCCCGCCAGGCGTCGGCGATTCGCTCTTGGCTGATCCAGAGTTCGAGATCTCGCGTACGTGGAAGACATCTGATCGCTCTATGGAGGAGCTATCAGGGACGCTGTTGCACCCAGAACTTGTTAATGCATTGGCAAAAGCCGAGCAGGAGCGGGTCCCTCTTGACCGAAAACCATGGGCGCACCAACTCGACTCCTGGAATGCGGCGCAGCAGGGCAAGTCGTGTTTGGTTACCGCAGGGACCGGGTCCGGGAAGACAGAGGCATTCATGGTGCCAATTTTGGATGATTTGGTGCGCGACCCAACGAAGGGAAAACTTTCGGGTGTTCGTGCAATCTTGGTCTATCCACTAAATGCGTTGATTCAAAGCCAGAGAGAGAGGCTTGCGGCATGGACTGAACGCCTGAAACACCGAGTCAGCTTCGCCCTATACAACGGACTAACGCCAGAGACCGCGCGGCGGACAGACACGCGCGACCTAGCGTCGGCCGAGATCGGCAACAGAAGAGATATTCGCGATCGCCCGCCTTCAATTCTTGTGACGAACGTCACGATGCTGGAGTACCTGCTCTTGCGCGCCCAGGATCGGCCCATCCTGGAGCGGTCGCAGGGCTTGCTCCGTTGGATTGTGCTCGACGAGGCACATACCTACATCGGCGCCCAAGCGGCAGAAATGGCCCTGCTGCTACGGCGTGTTCGCGCCGCATTCGGTGTCGACCCAGGTGACGTCAGGTTGATGGCCACTTCGGCAACGATTAGTGATGAAGAGGGAGGCGACGAAAAGCTGACTCGATTTGTGTCGGACCTTGCGGGCGTCAATGGTAGTGCGGTGAAAATTATCGCAGGCGAACCCGTTGATCCGAAGCTCCCCGAGGTTCGCGAGGACACTCCGATCTCAGCAGATGAAGTTGAGGACTTGAGCCCAAATGAGCTTTGGGATCGCCTCGCACCTCATCCCCGAATTCAGCGCATCCAGCGATCTCTAACAGAGCAGAGTGTCCCCTTAACCGACGTCACACAGATGTTATTCGGGCCTGATGGAGCCCGACGTAAAAACGAGGCCCAGGTGGTGTTAGACGCGAGCGCTCAGGCAGTCTCACAATCTACGGGTGTGTCGCTTCTCCCCTGGAGAGCACACATTTTTCTTCGTTCGCAGGGGGGAATCTGGGTCTGCATCGACAACGAGTGCCCACACAGAGACGCGGAGCTTGCAGACGAAGGCTCGGGGTGGGGTTTTGGAGCGGTTTGGTTGAAGCACCGCGATAGATGCGAGTGCGGGGCGCCCGCCTTCGAACTTGTGTCCTGTGATGAGTGCGGCACCCCCTTGTTGAGGGCGGGGCTGGAGGTTGCGAC
This sequence comes from Pseudomonadales bacterium, assembly GCA_963666325.1. GTDB lineage: Bacteria > Pseudomonadota > Gammaproteobacteria > Pseudomonadales > Pseudohongiellaceae > UBA9145. Next base: position 1,181,555 of record OY762706.1, on the reverse strand, counting down.
GATCTCACGATTGGTCCCCCTTAAGTCCCTCGAAGTCGATGAGTTCGCGGTTGACGTAGAGCCAGAAGACGATGCGGAGGCCGAAAAGCCAGCGGCCACCGGTACCGTCTTATTGTCTCCGCCCACAGACGATATCAGCGAACGTTTCGTCTCTGTCAAAGGCGGAACAGTTTTTGACAACGCAGCCCCGAATGACTCACGGTGCGTGCCCCTGTCAATGTACGAGGATGAGCATGAGCGTTCCTGCTGTGACCGAGCCGCGCTCTCGAAACTCTCGCCCCACCGTTATGGCCCCGCCTTTCTCATGGGAACAACTGCCCCGATGCTCACTGAGAGATTGTCCAGTTCAATGGAACAACCTGGACTGCCATTGGGTGGTCGGCGCGCACTAACATTCTCAGACAGCCGTCAAGGCACGGCCCGGCTTGCCGCGAAGCTGCAACAAGATGCGGAGCGCAGTCTTACTCGATCATTCCTATACCACGCAGTGCACGAAAATGTTGGGCTTACTCAGGAAGAACGTACCCAGTTAGAGCGCAAGCTAAGGCGACTGAGAACCCTCAATGAGCCCATGTTCGATGAGGATATCCGAAAAATAGAGGCCCAGCTGTCCGGCGTCTCTAAACCTCTCGGATGGCAAGACCTTTTGAACCAATTCAGTCAACAGCCCGAGTTGTTCGAATTTGCCACAGAGGTCTGGCGAAAGCGGGCCAGGGGCGGCCGCGAGATGGCTGACGACCCCAAAAAGCTCGCAGAGATGTTCCTTTACCGCGAGCTATATCGCCGCCCCAAAGTACAAAACAACGCGGAGACTATGGGCCTGGTCCGCCTTTCCTTTCCTCACCTGGAGGACAGGGCTCGTGCAATGGTGCCCCGCGTCCTAGAAAAAGCTGGCGTCGATGCAGATGGCTGGGTCGGGCTTGCTTTGGCGTCAATAGACTTTGTCTTTCGCCAGAACCTTGCAGTCCACATCCCGTCTGATTGGATGCTGCGGTTCGTAAGCCCCCGCCGATCCGGACGGCCGAACTCAATTTGTGATCCAGCGCTTCGCCCTTCAGAGCGATCAAAAGGTGTCCTGCCTTGGCCATCACCGGTCCCACGGACCCCATCAACGCCAAGCCGCCTGCAGAGATTGATCTATAAGATCATAAACGGAGACTGGAACGACAAAGTGGATCAGAGCCTCGCTGCAGAGGTGCTCGGACAACTTTGGGGCCTGATCACGTCTACTGTCGCTAAAGATTTCGGCGCCGGAGCTTTTCGGCTCGATTTCAATCATGCTGCAGTAGTGGGCATAAAGGATGCTTGGTTTTGCCCCGTTAGCCGAAGGATCTTTGGCTATTCGCCGGCTGAATTGTCGCCATACGATCCCAAACAGCGCCTTCGCCGGATTGAGCTGCCGAGTCCTCCTGTGGCCAACGCGGGCGGTTTAGATGGAAATTCTCGGTTGCGTGCAAAGGTCTGGTGTGACGGTGACCCGTCGGTCGCGAATCTACGGAAGATGGGGGTCTGGACAGACCTGCATGACCGTGTTGTGACCTATGCGCCGTTCCTGCGGGCCCAAGAACACTCCGCCCAAATTCTCCGGCCTGTGCTTTCCCACTATGAAGATCAGTTCAAGGCGGGAAACATCAACCTGCTCAATTGCTCCACAACCATGGAAATGGGCGTGGATATTCCAAATGTCCAAATGGTCGTCAACGCCAACGTTCCGCCCTCCATATCAAACTACCGTCAGCGCGTGGGCCGCGCTGGAAGAAGGGGTGAGCCATGGTCTTTCGGGGTCACTTTCTGTAGGAATCTTCCCCTAGACGAAACTGTTTTCGCCGATCCTGCAGCGCTGTTGGCCGCGCCTGTGACGGTTCCATCAGTACGTTTCGACAGCGCAAGACTGGTTTTTCGGCATGTCCATGCCGCCCTCCTGGCGGAGTTTCTCAGGGGGCTTCCGGACGGAATCAAGCTGACCGCATCTACCGGAGAGTTTTTCGGCGCAATGGATGATGAACAACACCCAGTTAACCCGGACTCGCTGGCGGATATGTTCCTTGCTTCTCTACGTGGGGAATGGTCCGGAGACGAATCCCTTCAGTCAAACCTGAAAAGCCTTACAGCACGCACCGTAATTCAGGAGAAAAAAACGGAGCACCTCGTGGAGGAAACTGCTGAGGCGTTTGAGTCTTTGCTGCTGGCATGGCGGCGTGAATACGCCGAGATCCTGGAACGACGCGAGGCATCGGCCGAACCGGAAGTCAAGGGCGCGTTCCGAATGCGGGCGCGTCGCATGAGAGGGGAATTCCTCCTTTCAGAGCTTGCACGAAGGGGCTTTACACCGTCCTATGGGTTTCCCGTCGACGTGGTCACTTTCGATCACCTCTCCGGACACGACCCCGATCCTGAAGATGAATCTATTTCATTCGGCGAGTTCCGTGGGGCACCCTCCCGAACTCTCGACATAGCGATTCGCGAATATGCCCCAGGAGCCGAGGTCGTCGTGGATGGGTTGGTTCATCGTTCAGAAGGCGTGTTCCCCGCATGGGGCGCGATGGCAGACACCTCCAATTTGGAAGATTTGCAAGACTTCTGGGAATGCGATCAGTGTCGCTGTTTTGAACTCACTCGTACAACCCCATCCAATTGCCCCCACTGCGAAGCTCCGATCAAGACGTTTAAGCCGTGCCTGATTCCAGCAGGATTTCTCGGGCGTCGTTACCCTCACACTGGGTACGAAAACCTCGGTCATGCAGCTTTCGAAATGCCAAAACTGACTGCTGGTGGTGTTGACTGGCGGGCGCTGCCCGACCCTAGTGCAGGACGGGTACGAGCGAACCCTAACGGAAAGGTCATAACACTTGGGAGTGGAATGCATGGAAAAGGCTACGCGCTCTGCCTAGATTGTGGTCGAGCCGAGCCCGAAACAGAGGAATTTCCTTCTTCCCCGCTCCCGCCCGCAATCAAGAAGCACCGCCCGCTTGCCGAATCTCGGAGGAAGGGGTCGGTAGAGGGCCACTGCCCCGGGGGCTTCACTGAAGTAAATCGAGTCAAGCGAAACGTGCGCCTAAGCCATGCCACATCCACAGATGTGTTCGAGTTCCAGTTGCCGTCGGAGGCAACGTCAGGGCAAGGGCTTGCCTTGTCTGCTGCGCTACGAGAAGCGTTATCTATACGCATTGGCGCGGAACCGCGCGAGATCGGAGTCGCTGTCGGTTTCTCTACTGGCCCGAACAATGAGCCCCGGATGTCCTCGTTCCTTTTCGACCGAGCGTCAGGAGGCGCGGGCTTGGTGCTACGACTGTTCGAACACGACTGGTTCGACTCCTGCATCGGCAATGCCGTAGACAAGCTGAACTGTCCCGAGAATTGCGAAAACGGGTGCCCCGCTTGTGTGCTCCGTCCGGACCTCAATTTCGAGCGGTATTCGATTGACCGCAAGGGTGGGCTTGATTTGGCACGCGCGATCAACGACCGCCTGGATATTCCCGATGAACTTCGTGCTTTCGGGCAGGACACACGGCTCTTGAACGGGACCATTACCGAGCGGGTGGAAGCACTGAATCGTGCAGGTGATTTATCTGAGGTCGTCGTTTACCTGCATGGACAACCATCGGATTGGGAGTTAGACGAATGGACCTTCGCGACCAGGTTAAGTGGGCTAAGGCGACAGGGCGTGATCGTCAACCTGGTGATTGAATATGAGGCGCTCACCAGCGAGGAACTGGGGCTCCCGCAACAACTCGGACTCCACAGATTATCCGCGGAAGCTGCGCTTGCACATGTTACCTCCCTGCCCAAAGCTGGTGGCGCATATGTTTCATCGGTGCTCTCAACTTCTTCGGGGAAAACAGCGATTGCCGCCTACGACAGAAAAGACGCTATCCCTGGGCCGACTTGGGGAGCAGGATCGGAATGCGCGCTTGTCCAAGGTCCCCCAAACGCGTTACCGGACCAGAAGGGCTTTTCGAGCGACCGCCTGATCGCCTTGTCCAGTGGAAACGCAACGGTGATCCGGTTGTCGGATCGGCTAGATGGGTGGGTTTCCTCGTTTGGGAAAAGATTCTGGAAAGTTCTCGCGGAGGAAGCGCCTCTAACGATAGCAGCAATGAAGCAGCATCGTGCTACAGGCGTTACGTATACAGATCGATACCTACTCACCCCCTTGGCAATTCGTCTGCTACTCGAGGTGATCAATAACACTCCGGGGGCACAAAACCCCGCACTCTCTATCGCGACGGCGCGCTTGGGCACGCGAGAAGACCTAGGGTGGTCGATTTACCACACGTTCGACAACGATAGCTCTCGCCGCGACGTGCTACATGAGCTTTTCCCCGACGCCACAATAGAGGTTAACCCTAAGGCGGAACTGCCTCATGACCGGAGCCTTTCAATCCACCTGGGCGATGACCGTCGGGTGATCGTTACATTAGATCAGGGATTTGGCGCGTGGCGCGTAGCTGGTCGGCATCGCCACGACTTTAGTTCATCGCCGGAAAGACAAGCACATTCTCTTGTTGCGAGTCGCTATAGAGTTCGTGTCGAAACTGGTCGCAAGGCTCCTGTGGTTGTCGAGGGCTGATCGGTAGAAGCCAACAGCCTGGCCCGCAGCCTCACCGGTGCACAGCGACAATCAGGATGAGAAACCGTGTTGCCTCATTCGAGAATGCTCCCGAGATCTTGAGCCGTTGCCTCACCCAAATGCTCCTTTCGCGATTCTGAATCAAATCGCTCAATGCTTTGTTCTCTACACAAAAGGCCTGAAAAGGTTGAAGTTTGGTATCAATTTTGATGCAATGTGCTGCATCTTGATTCAGCATGATGAAAATCTACAAAAAATCATGAAACCACTCAAATCCCGAAGAAATCAAAAGGGTTCGAGGATTACCGTCAGTTTGTCGGAGCAGGATCATGCGACTCTCGCGGAGTTGGCTGGGAGGCATGACGTATCCATTTCCTGGCTGACCCGCCAAGCCCTTTTCGAGTTTATCGACAAACACAGAGACACCCAGACTCAACTGCCGCTACAGCTTGGGAAAAAATAATTGAAAGCCGAACGACGCAATGAGGAAATCTGGTCATTCTTTTCGGGAGCAATGGGCCTGGATCTCGGCTTCGAGCAAGCTGGCCTCGCGCCGACGCTCGTGAACGAAATCGACAGGAATTGCCGCGAAACCATTCGGGCCAACCGCCCTGATCTGCAGCTCGTTGCCGAAAGCATCGGTAGCCTGACCGCCGACAAGCTTCGCGCATACCGGAACTTCGAAGACGACGTGTACATGATGGTGGGCGGCCCACCGTGCCAGAGTTTTTCCTCTGGCGGCAAACGCGCGTCTCTTTCCGATCCGAGAGGCAATCTTATCTGCGAATACCTACGACTCATCAGTGAAGTGAAGCCTCGCTATTTCGTGCTGGAAAACGTCGCCAACCTTACGACCGCCGCACTTCGCCACCGTCCCATCGCCGACCGCCCCGGAAGACACTGGAGCTTGAAGCGTTACGATGACGAACGGGAAAACAGTCACGGCGACGCACCTCCGCTCGATCCCGACGAACGATCTGGTTCCGCGGTGCGCCAGCTTCTCCAGGACGTTCGAAATCTCGGCTATTTTGTGACTTTCGGCGTGCTCGACGCAGCCGATTACGGTTCGCCGCAGCACCGTCTCAGATTTATTTTGCTGGGTTCGCGAGACTGGCCTCCGCCTTCGCTTCCGAGTCCGACGCACGGCGCGGAAGGCACCGGTCTCACGCCATTTCGCACGGTTCGCGATGCGATCCATCATATGCGGAACGACCCCGGATCGGGTTCCGAGTACACGCCCCCCGTGCGCCGATTCTTCGCAATGGTTCCGGAGGGCGGCAACTGGCGAAGTCTGCCATCGAAGTTGCAACCCGAGGCCATGGGCGGCTCATGGGCTGCCGGTGGCGGCAAGACGGGATTCTACAGACGATTATCCTGGGAGTTGCCCTCGCCTACGATCACCGGCCGCGCCAACCGCAAGGGCAGCGCCCTATGCCACCCTCAGGCTGATCGACCTGTATCGGTTCGTGAATGTGCAGCGCTCCAGGGCTTTCCCGACGATTGGAAATTCGCGGGCTCCATGAACGCCCAGTACTTGCAGATCGGAAATGCCGTCCCGGTGCTCCTCGGCAGGGCTATCGCGAATTCTTTCTTTCCGTATGACACAGTCGCCGGAAAGGGGGAAAATCGGAGCGCCGACTATGACCTGATGCTCGATGCTGCCGTGATGCGGCTTCGGGCGTCCGCCCGCAACAAGCGAAAGGCAGCCACCCTGGAATTGGCTGTATGACGCCGCCGCGTTACCTCCGTTTTGTCTCGGAACGAAATCCGATTCACAGGATAAACGAGGAAGTCCTGGCGCGCCTTGTTGCGGCGCAGGAGAACGTTGTCGAACATGCTTTTTCCGATGCCGCAGGTTTTTACGCGCGCATATTCGATGATCTGAAGCTATCGGTTTCCGTTCCCGACGGTGAAAAGGACAAGCCGGTTCAAAACGTGTCGGATCGGCCATACAAGGAGTCGATTCACGACTTCAATTCCATGCTTGTGGAATCGGGAATTCCCAGCCAGTCCGCACGCATTCACGCCGTAAATCTCGCCCAGCGCACACAGCTCATTCGAGCTTTCGATAGGCCCGACGAAGTATTGGCGCGCGTCACTGGAAAAGTAGTCGAGATCATCGAGACCTTTCCCCGCGCCGCCGAAGACATAGAGCGCGGTCGCAATCCCGGCGACGTGCTCGACCCTTACATCCTTGCCGCAACCCAAACCCTGCTTTATGGGGGTAACTTCCAGGAGGCTATTGGGGCAACGGTCGCTCACAAGGCTCTCATGATTATCGAGGGCCTCATGGGACACCTGCATGAAGACGTGATCGGCGATATGCGCGGCAACATCCGCGCTCCCGAACCAGGCGGCTTCAATCAGGAACTGATAGATCCGCATGACAACCCCTTTCCGGGCGCTGACGTGGTTCAGCCACCGACGAGAGACGGTGAGAACATCCGATTCCACCAGGTCAAGAGTAAAACGGGATCCGCCAAAGGCGGCGACGGCAAACGCCTCGGAGACCAGCTTAAGCAACTACGCCAATACTATGCGGGTGACGTATATTACGATGCCTTGATCGGAAACACACTTCGCGGCCACCGCTCCATGCGGGGAGTGCTCAGCTCCGAACCGACCGCCGTCGTTCTGGTCGGAACCGCTGCCTTTCGCGAATTGACACGTTGTTCCATCGGCCCTGAATTATTGCTTCGCGTATACCAGAACGCTTTTTCGGAAGCGGCCCGGCAGACGGGATACCGAATCGATGATATGGCTTCCGGTATTGTCGCGACCTTTCACGAGCGAGCCGAAGCTGTCGGTGAGGATTTCTTCGAGGCGTTGCTGTCCGTTTCCATACGGTCCAATCCGGATCAGCAGGATAGCCGCACTTACAAGCCGCCAACGCGCCGCTCAAAAACACCTTCCAGATGATGGGAACCATGACTGACAGTAGCGGATGCCGCTTGCCTTGAACGGCCGTTCCGTGTACATTCCCGAACCGATTTCGGCGACCTTCAGATGAGCGAATTGGCCCCTTTTTTCTTTTACGCCGCCGCCGTGCTGGCGCTGGTCGGCATCATGCTAGGCCTGTCGTATTTTCTCGGGCAAAGCGCCTCCCGCAAGTACACCGATACGCCATTCGAGTCGGGCATCGTTTCCGTCGGTTCGGCGCAATTCCGCACCGCGGTGCATTTCTATCTGCCGGCGATTCTGTTCATAATTTTTGATCTCGAAGTGGTTTTCCTTTTCGCCTGGGCGGTATCCGTGCGCGAAACCGGCTGGACGGGCTTCATCGAGATCGTTGTTTTCATTGTCATTCTGCTCGCGGCGCTGTTCTATCTCTGGCGCGTCGGCGCACTCGACTGGCGCACCGGCATCCAGCGGCGCGATCTGCGTGAATTGCGCGGCGCGGGCGGCGTAACCAACAAGAAGGAATTCCGACTGTGAGCTGGCAATTGCAGAAGGCTTCCGAGGCTTCATCGGGTCAGCCCGGCGGCGCGAGCGTCGACGAATTCCTGCGCCGCAACGTGGTTATGTCCAGTCTCGAGGACATGATCGCCTGGGGCCGCAAGAACTCGATCTGGCCATTCAATTTCGGTCTTTCCTGCTGTTACGTGGAAATGGCTACCGCCCTTACCGCCCGCCACGACATGGCGCGTTTCGGCTCCGAAGTCATTCGCGGCACCCCCCGGCAGGCGGACATGATCGTCATCGCCGGCACCGTGTTCCGCAAGATGGCGCCGGTGGTGCGGTTGCTTTACGACCAGATGCTCGAACCCAAATGGGTCATCAGCATGGGTTCCTGCGCCAATTCCGGCGGCATGTACGACATTTATTCGGTAGTGCAGGGAGTAGACAAGTTCCTGCCCGTGGACGTTTACGTTTCCGGCTGCCCGCCGCGTCCCGAGGCCTTGCTTCAGGGGTTGATCCTGTTGCAGGAACAGGTCGGCAAGCAACGCCGGCCGCTGAGTTGGGTCATCAACGACCAGGGCATCATCCAGAAAAAACCGAGGACAGTGCAACGCGAGTTCCGCCATGACGAGCGGATCGCCGCAACCGAATTGCGCTCTCCTGACCGCGTCTGAGACCCAGGTCGCATAACCCAGGTCGCATAACCCAGGTCGCAAAAAGAGAAAAGAACCGGATCATCAATCGACATGCAAGTCGCGACAGCCACCAGCCAAAGCTCGGCAGCCAGCCTGATTCCGGCTGATTTGCAGGCGAAATTCGCCGGCCGCATGCTGGCGGAGCAATTCACCTGCGACGGCATTCCCACGGTCTGGGTGGACCGCGGCGATGTGGTGGAATTCCTGCGCGAACTGCGTGACGGTTCCGAACCGCGTTTCGAAATGCTGTTCGATCTGACCGCCATCGACGAGCGCATGCGCACGCATCGCGAATCGCAACCGCCGAGCGAATTCACCGTCGTCTATCACCTGATGTCCTTCTCGGGCAATTGCGACTTCCGGGTCAAGGTTCCCCTGATGGACGCGGACCTGAACATTCCGACCGTGACCGGACTGTGGCCCGCCGCGAACTGGTACGAGCGCGAAGCCTGGGACATGTTCGCGATCAATTTCGAAGGCCACCCCAACCTGTACCGGCTGATTCTGCCGCCGACCTGGGAAGGTCATCCCCTGCGCAAGGAACATCCGGCCCGGGCGACGGAAATGGACCCGTACTCGCTCGACGACGACCAGGCGGGATACGAACAGGACGCGCTGCTGTTCAATCCCGAACAGTGGGGCATGAAACGGAAGTCGGAAGACTCGGAATTCATGTTTCTCAATCTCGGCCCGAATCACCCGAGCGTCCATGGCGCTTTCCGTATCGCGCTGCAACTCGACGGCGAGATTCTGATCGATGCGGTGCCGGATATCGGCTACCACCACCGCGGCGCGGAAAAGATGGCCGAACGACAGTCCTGGCACACTTTCATTCCTTACACAGACCGCATCGATTACCTCGGCGGGGTGATGAACAATCTGCCTTACGTGATGGCGGTAGAGAAGATGGCCGGCATCGAAGTGCCCGAGCGCGCCAAAGTCATCCGCATCATGCTGTCGGAAATGTTCCGTATCTGCAGCCACCTGCTGTTCTACGGCACTTTCGCCCAGGACGTGGGTCAGCTTTCGCCGATCTTCTACATGTTTGTCGAGCGCGAACGCATCTTCAATATCATCGAGTCGATTTGCGGCGCGCGCATGCATCCGGGCTGGTTCCGCATCGGCGGCGTCGCCCAGGACCTGCCCGAAGGCTGGGACATGCGCGTGCGCGAACTGCTCGAATTCATGCCGCCGCGGCTCGACGAGTACGACAGCATGGTGCTCAATAACGGCATTCTCAAGCGGCGCACCCAGGGCGTCGGTGTTTACGACACACAGGCAGCCTTCGACTGGGGCGTCACCGGCGCCGGATTGCGCGCTACCGGCCTGGAATGGGATTTCCGCAAACAGCGGCCCTACGCCGGCTACGACAATTTCGAATTCGACGTACCCATCGCCGTCAACGGCGACTGTTACGACCGTTGCGCGGTGCGGGTCGAGGAAATGCGCCAGAGTCTGCGCATCATCAAGCAATGCCTGGATAACATGCCGGGCGGTCATTACAAGGCCGACCATCCGCTGACCACGCCGCCGCGCAAGGAAGAAACCCTGCGCGATATCGAAACCCTGATCAACCACTTCCTCAGCGTAAGCTGGGGGCCGGTGATTCCGCCGGACGAAGTCACCGTTTCGATCGAAGCGACCAAGGGCATCAACAGTTACTACCTGGTCAGCGACGGCAGCGGCGGTTCCTATCGCACGCGAATCCGCACGCCGTCTTTCGCCCATTTGCAGATGATTCCGGCGATCAGCAACGGTTTCATGGTGGCGGACCTGATCGCGATTATCGCGAGCATCGATTTCGTCATGGCGGACGTGGACCGGTAGGGGCGCAGCGGAACCGATGAGCACAATGAGTGGACAAGTGATCGCCTCGACGGCCTTGCCGTCGGATTACCTCAGCGAGGAGGAAATCGCCGAGATCGAGCACGAGCGCACGCTGTATCCCGATACGCGCGCCGTGGGCCTGGAAGCATTGAAGATCGTGCAGAAGCAGCGTGGCTGGGTTTCCGACGAATCGCTGCTCGCCGTGGCCGAATATCTCGGCCTGCCGGTGGCTGAACTCGAAGGGGTGGCGACGTTTTTCAATCTGATTTACCGCCGTCCGGTGGGAAAGAACGTGATCCTGTACTGCAAGAGTGTCAGTTGCTGGATCATGGGCTGCGATCAGGTCAAGGAGAAAATTTCCAGAGAACTCGGCGTAGATTACGGAGAGACCACGGAAGACGGCGCGTTCACCCTGATCCCGGTTCCCTGCCTCGGCGATTGCGACCGGGCGCCGGTAATGATGGTAGGGCCGGACCTGCATCGCAATCTGGACGGGAAAAACCTGGGCGAGATATTCGCAAGATACCGGGACAGGCAGGATTGACCGTGGTCAGCAATCCCTTGACAAGAAATATCGATTTCTCGCGGCAGCCGCTGGATCTGGCGGCCTACGAGAAGAGCGGCGGGTATCTCGGCCTGCACGCGATCGCTCGCGGCCTGGAGCCGGCGGAAGTGCTGGACAGGGTCAAGGAATCGGGTCTGAAAGGCCGCGGCGGCGCCGGCTTCCCGACCGGGCTGAAATGGAGTTTTGTGCCCATGGGAGAGGGAGCCCCGCAACAGAAATATTTCGTCGTCAACGCAGACGAAATGGAGCCGGGCACCTTCAAGGATCGCTTGCTGATGGAAGGCGATCCGCATCTGCTCATCGACGGCATGATCATCGCCTCCTATGCCATCCAGGCAAGCAAGGCGTATATATTCCTGCGCGGCGAATACACCGATTCGGAACGCATATTGCGCAAGGCGCTGGCGGAGGCTTACGAGCGCGGCTATCTGGGGAAAAATATCCTCGACACCGGCTTCGACCTCGACATCATCATGCATACCAGCGCCGGACGATATATTTGCGGCGAAGAGACCGCGTTGCTGAACGCGCTCGAAGGCAAGCGCGCCAACCCGCGCGCCAAGCCTCCTTTCCCCCAGGTCAGCGGACTTTGGGGCAAGCCGACCATCGTCAACAACGTGGAAACCATCTGCAATCTGCCCGGCATCCTCGCCTGGGGCATCGACTGGTATCGCAGCCTGACGAAAGGCAACGATCATGGCACCAAGCTGTTCGGCATCAGCGGCAAGGCGCGCACGCCCGGCTGCTGGGAACTGCCCCTGGGCACCCCGATCCGCGAATTGCTGGAAGTCTACGGCGGCGGCATGCGCGACGGCCTGCAACTGAAGGGGTTTCTGCCCGGCGGCGGTTCGACGGACTTCATGTTGCCGGAACATCTCGACCTGAATCTCGACTACGACGATATCGCCAGCGCCGGCAGCAGGCTCGCTACCGGCACATTGATTCTGCTGGACGACAAGACTTGTCCGGTGGGAATGATCGGCAATCTGATGACGTTCTTCTCTCATGAGTCATGCGGCTATTGCACACCGTGCCGGGACGGATTGCCCTGGGTCGACGAGATCTTCCGGGAGTTGGAGCGCGGCAGCGGCGCCCACAAGGACCTGGCCATCCTCGAAGAGCACGTGGACTACATGGGCCCCGGCAAGACTTTTTGCGCGCTCGCGCCCGGCGCCACCGCGCCACTGGGCAGCGGCCTGCGCTATTTTCGCGAGGATTTCGAGGCGCACATCACGGAGCAACGTTGCCCTTATCAACACTGACTGCAGATGACTGACAAAACGAAAGTGGAAATCATGATCGACGGCGTCACCTACGAGGTGAACGCCGGCAGCAACCTGTTGCAGGAATGCCTGTCGCTGGGCCTGGACCTGCCGTATTTCTGCTGGCACCCGAGCATGGGCTCGGTCGGCGCCTGCCGCCAGTGTGCGGTCAAGCAGTATCGCAACGAAGAAGATAGCGCGGGCATCATGACCATGGCCTGCATGACTCCGGTGCAGCCCGGCGCGAGGATTTCCGTCGAAGACCCCCAGGCGAAAGCGTTCCGGGCCGGCGTCATCGAAAGCCTGATGATCAGCCATCCTCACGATTGCCCGGTTTGCGAGGAAGGCGGTGAATGTCATCTGCAGGACATGACTTTGATGTCCGGTCACAACTACCGTCGCTACGACAAGAAGAAAGTGACGCACCGCAACCAGTATCTCGGCCCCTTCATCAATCACGAGATGAATCGCTGCATCACCTGCTATCGCTGCGTGCGCTTCTATAACGAATACGCGGGCGGGGAAGACCTCTCGGCCCAGGCCTCGCATCATTTCACCTATTTCGGGCGGCATCGGGAAGGCACGCTGGAAAGCGAGTTCAGCGGCAACCTGGTCGAGGTTTGTCCTACCGGGGTCTTTACCGACAAGGTTTTCAGCGAGAACTACACGCGCAAATGGGATCTGCAGACCGCGCCTTCGGTCTGCGCCGGCTGCGGCGTGGGCTGCAACATCGCCCCCGGCGAGCGCTACGGCGAATTGCGCCGTGTGGTCAATCGCTACCACGATGAGTTGAACGGCTATTTCATCTGCGACCGCGGCCGCTTCGGCACGGGTTACGTGAGCGATGCCGAACGCCTCAAGACGCCCCTGGACGGCGCGGGCAATGAACTAGATGAGGACGCGGCCGCACAGCAGTTGCGCGAGATCGCCGGAAGCGCCGGCGGCACTGTAGGAAGCGCCGGCGGCACAATAGGAATAGGCTCGCCTCGGGCCGGAAACGAAGCCAACTTCGCCTTGCGCAAGCTGGTCGGAGAAGAGAATTTTCATACCGGCTATTCCGACGCAGAACACTCCTGCATGCAACTGATAACCGAGGCTGCGGGCGACCCGCGATTCCACAATCCGTCCATCCGTGAAATCGAGCAGGCCGACGCCGTGCTCGTACTCGGCGAGGACGTCAACAATACCGCGCCGCGGATAGCGCTGGCCCTGCGCCAGTCGGTACGCAACAAGGCCCTGGAACTGGCCGACGGCGCCAATATTCCGCGCTGGCAGGACGCAGCGGTGCGCGAACTCGCCCAGCAGGAACGCAGCCCGCTTTGCATACTCTCCAGTGGCGCCACCAGATTGGACGATGTGGCTTCGGACCGCGTAATCGACACACCTTCGGCGCTCGCGCGGAACGGTTTCGAGTTGGCCCACCTGATAGATTCCGATGCTCCCTCCGCCGGAGGTCACACCGATGCGCTTGCGCGAATCGCCGATCAATTGCTTGCCGCCGGCAGGCCGCTGATCGTTGCCGGGGCAAGCAGCGGCGACGTCGATCTGATCAGGGCCGCGGTCAATATCGCCGGCGCCTTGCGCAAGCGCCGCGGCAACGGGGTTTCCGCGCCGGTGGATCTCTGCCTGCTGACGGCGGAAGTCAACAGCATGGGCCTGCACCTGATGACCCGGCCGGAAAACAGCCTCGGCGAAGCCTTGCGCAAATTGAGCGCAGGCGAGGCGGCCAATGTCATCGTGCTGGAAAACGACCTGTACCGCCGTGCGCCCCACGCCCGGGTCGATGCGGCCCTGGGCGCGGCAAAAGCATGCGTAGCGCTCGATTTGCTGCCCAATCGCACCACGGCGAAAGCGGACCTGGTGCTGCCGGTTACCGCTTTCTCCGAACAGCAAACGAGTTATGTGAATTACGAGGGCAGGGCGCAACTCGCCTACCAGGTGCATCGCAACCACAGCGCGGCGCGACCGGCCTGGCAGTGGACCGGCGACTTCGAACATTTCCGCCAGACGCTGCTCGAATGCGCGGACTCGATTCCCGCGTTCGCGAAACTGAAGGATGTGCTGCCGGATACTTCGAGCCTGCCCGGCGGCATCAAGGTGCCGCGCCAGTCCGAACGCTATAGCGGCAGGACGGCGATGAAGGCAAACCTGAACGTGCACGAGCCGAAGCAGGCCCAGGACCCCGAATCCGCACTGGCGTTTTCGATGGAAGGCGTCCCGCCCCGGCGCGATGCGACGATTCTTGCATCTTCCTGGGCGCCGCAATGGAATTCCAATCAGAGCATCGGCAAGTTCCAGGACGAGATCAACGGTCCGTTGCGGCAGGGACATGGCGGCACATTGCTGCTGGAGAAACGAACGGAGAGCGGCGAGTATTGCCCGCTGCCGGCGAACGGAGACGGCGCCGGTCTCGAATTGCTGCCCGCGCACCAGATTTTCGGCAGCGAGGAACTGAGTTCCCGCAGCGAGGCGATTCGCAAGCGCATGACCGGCGCCTTTGTTGCGGTCGCGCCGGCGGAAGCCGGGAAGCACGGACTGAAACAGGGGCAGGGCGTCAGACTAAGCACTGCCGGCAACGGCGGCGGCGACGTCAGCGTGACGGCGCTGGCCTGTATTCGTATGCAAATGAGCCCTGGCGCCGTGGCCTTGCATGTGGGCGACCGCGAAATCGATTTCCATGGCCTCGGCGCGCGAGTCGAGTTGGCGCCCGCGGAAACCCCGGAGGGCCGGGGCCTCGGAGAATTGATCGTGTCCGATCTGGCGCGGGAGCAGGGCGATGTTTAGCTTCGCGGTCGGTTCGGCCTTGAGCATCGCCAGCATCCTGCTGGTAGTGGTCGCGCTCGCCGCCATGCTGATCTGGGTCGAGCGGCGGCTGCTTGGTTTCTGGCAGGAACGCCTCGGCCCGAACCGTGTGGGCTGGTTCGGTATATTGCAGGTCGTCGCTGACATGATAAAGATCTTCACCAAGGAAGACTGGGTGCCGCCTTTCGCAGACAAATTCACCTTCGTACTGGCGCCGGCGATCATCATGATCGTCGTACTGATGAGTTTCGCGGTGATTCCGTTCACGCCCGAAGTCGGCGTGATCGATTCCAACGTCGGCGTGCTGTTCGTGCTGGCGATGGCCTCTCTCGGCGCCTACAGCGTTATGCTCGGCGGACTGTCGTCGAACAACAAGTACGCCTTGCTCGGCAGTCTGCGCGCGGCGGCGCAGATGGTCAGCTACGAAGTCTTCATGGGCATTTCCCTGCTCGGCGTGGTAGTGCTTTCGGGCAGCTTCAATTTGCGCGAAATCGTCGAAACCCAGTCCGACGGCTGGTACATCGTGCCGCAATGCATCGGCTTTCTCATATTCCTGATCGCCGGCGTCGCCGAGAGCCACCGGCTGCCGTTCGACATTCCCGAGGCCGAGCAGGAGATCTGCGCCGGCTATCACACCGAATATTCCGGCATGAAATTCGGCATGTTTTTCGTCGGCGAATATCTCGGCCTGGTGCTGATTTCCTCGCTGATCACCGTGCTGTTCTTCGGCGGCTGGCTGGGGCCGGCGTTCTTGCCGCCTATCGTCTGGTTCTCGCTCAAGGCCGGGATTTTCATCGCGTTTTTCATCCTGATGCGCGCGGCGCTGCCGCGGCCGCGCTATGACCAGCTCATGAGCTACGGCTGGTTGTTTCTGTTGCCGCTGTCACTGGTGAATCTGCTGATTACCGGCGCGGTGGTCCTGGGCACGATGTAGGGGCGGGGAGAAATCATGTTCAAATTGATAAAAGACACGCTGCTCAGCCAGGCGGTCACCTTGTGGGGAGTGTTCCGCAAGTTGTTCGTCAAGGCGGACACCGTGCAATACCCCGACGTGCAGCCCTACATGTTTCCCCGCTGGCGCGGCCGCATCATTCTCAGCCGCGACCCGGACGGCGAGGAACGCTGCGTGGCCTGCAATCTGTGCGCGGTGGCCTGTCCGGTGGATTGCATCGCCTTGCAGAAGACGGAGACCGAAGACGGCCGCTGGTACCCGGAGTTCTTCCGCATCAACTTCTCCCGCTGCATCATGTGCGGATTCTGCGAGGAGGCCTGCCCCACCAACGCCATACAACTGACGCCGGATTTCGAAATGGCCGAATACGAACGCCAGGACATGGTCTGGGAGAAGGAAGACCTGCTGATCGACGGCGTCGGCAAATATCACGACTACAATTTCTATCGCATTGCGGGCAAGCAGGTGGCCGGCAAGGACAAGGGCGAAGCGCTCAACGAGGCGCAGCCCGTGGACGTCAGGAGCCTGCTGCCATGATGCTGCTGTTCTATTTGGCCGCCACTGTTGCCGTCATCGCTACTATTGGCGTCATCGTGCAGACCAATATCGTGCACGCCCTGATCTACCTGATTCTCTCGCTGCTTGCGGTGGCAGTGATCTTTTACACGCTCGGGGCGCCGCTGGCGGCCATGCTCGAGGCTATCGTCTATGCCGGGGCCATCATGGTGCTGTTCCTGTTCGTGATCATGATGCTCAATCTCGGGCAGAACACGCGGCAACAGGAACGGGCCTGGCTGGCGGGCCGCGGCTGGATTCCGCCGGCGCTGCTCGCGGCCGTGCTGCTTGCGCAATTGCTCTACGTGCTCAGCGGAGTCGAAGGCGTGTCGGCGCCGGAACAGGTCGGCGTCATGGCGGTCGGCGCGCGGCTGTTCGGGCCCTACGTGCTGGCCGTGGAACTGGCCTCGATACTGTTGCTGGCGGGGCTTATCTCCGCTTACCACCTGGCGCGGAAACCCGGGACGGAAGACGAATGATGGGAGCGATTCCGGTCGAGCACGGACTGATCCTGGCGGGAATCCTGTTCTCGCTGGGTCTGATCGGCGTTCTCACCCGGCGCAATATCGTATTCGTGCTGATGTCGCTGGAAGTCATGCTCAACGCCTGCGGACTGGCGTTCATCGTCGCCGGTTCGCGCTGGGAACAGGCGGACGGGCAGATCATGTTCGTGCTGATTCTGACGCTTGCCGCGGCGGAAGTCGCCGTCGGCCTGGGCCTGATCATCCAGATGTACCGGCGCTTCCAGACCGTCGACATCAATGTGCTTAGCGAGTTAAAAGGATAAGGACCGGTGCTTGATCTGATCTGGCTGCTGCCGACGTTTCCATTGCTGGGGTTTCTGATCCTGGCGCTTGCCGAGGGCAAGCTCGCCAAGGGTCCCGCCGGCTGGATCGGCGCCGGCAGCATCGGCCTGTCCTTTGCCGTCGCGGCGCTGGTGGCGGTCAGCTTCCTGCAGTCGGGCCTGGAAAGCCATACCGTACCGATCTGGACGTGGATGTCCGTGGCCGGCTTCGACCCCGGCGTAAACCTATACCTCGACGGGCTTGCGCTGGTGATGATCCTCGTCATTACCGGAGTCGGCTTCCTGATCCACGTTTATTCCACCGGCTACATGGCGGACGACCCCGATTTCAGCCGCTTCTTCTGCTACATGAACCTGTTCGTCTTCGCCATGTTGCTGCTCGTGCTGGGCGACAATCTGCTATTGCTGTACCTGGGCTGGGAAGGCGTCGGTCTGTGCAGTTATCTGCTGATCGGGTTCTGGTATGACGACCCTTACAACGGTTATGCGGCGCGCAAGGCTTTCGTCGTCACCCGCGTCGGCGATACCGCGATGGCAATCGGCCTGTTCCTGCTGTTCGCCCAACTCGGCACCCTGAATATCCAGGACATGCTGCACGCTGCCGAGGCGGAATGGGCGGTCGGCTCAAGCCTGCCCGCGATTACGGCGCTGTTGCTGCTCGGAGGCGCCGTCGGCAAGTCCGCCCAGTTGCCCCTGCAAACCTGGTTGCCCGACGCCATGGCCGGCCCGACTCCAATCAGCGCGCTGATTCACGCCGCCACGATGGTCACGGCAGGCGTTTACCTTATCGCCCGCACCCACACCCTGTTTGAGCTAGCGCCCAATGTGCAGTTGCTGGTCGCCTGGGTCGGACTGATTACCTTGCTGATGGCGGGATTCACCGCCATGACCCAGAACGACATCAAGCGCATCCTCGCTTTTTCGACGGTTTCACAGATCGGTTACATGTTCCTGGGCCTCGGCGTCGGCGCCTGGTCCGGCGCGATTTTCCACCTGATGACCCACGCCTTCTTCAAGGCGTTGCTGTTCCTCGGCGCCGGCGCGGTCATTCTCAGCCTGCATCACGAGCAGGACATCTTTCGCATGGGGGCGAAACGCAAACAGCTTCCGGTGGGCTTCCTGTGCTTTCTCATCGGCGGACTCGCGCTGACTGCGTTTCCCTATACTTCCGGCTATTTCAGCAAGGACGAAATCCTGATCGCCGCGCTCGAAGTCGAAGGGCAGGGGATTTGGCTGTGGCTCGGCGGCGTCATCGGCGCCTTTTTCACGGGCATCTACACTTTTCGCCTGTTCTTCGTGGTCTTTTTCGGCGAGAGCAGAGGGCACCACGACGCCACCGAAGTGAAGGGTCTCAACATTGCCTTGCCGTTATTTATTCTGATGGCGCTGTCGCTGTTCGGCGGCTGGATTCCGGTGCCGCTCGACGCAGTCTTCAGTCATGGGGCCGAGCATGAAGAGCATCACATCAGCGCGTTCATGCATGGCGTCATGATCGCGCTGCCTCTGGCCGGAATCGCGATCAGTTACCTGTTCTACGGCTCAGGCATTCTTTCGGTCGAGAAACTCATGTCCCTGCCGGTTTCCCGCGCGCTGCACAGGTTCTGGAACAGCGGCTGGGGAATGGACCGACTGTATGACTTTCTGTTCGTCAATCCTTTCCTGTATCTGGCGCGAGTCAATGCGAAGGACATTGTCGACGCTTTCTACGACATGCTGGCGGCATTGAGCCGGGCGGGTCATCTGCTGATCGTGCGGACCCAGACCGGTTATCTGCGCTGGTACGCCTTGTCGATGGCCGCCGGGCTCGTGGCGCTGATCGCGATTGGAGTGCTGCTGTGATTCTCACTCTGCTTGTCGCGCTATTGTTCGTCGGCGGATTGCTGGCCTGGTTCAGCGAGCGCATCAATCCCGCCTTGCCGCGCTGGATCGCCCTGGCGGTGCTGGCGATAGAATTGCTGTTGATGTTGAGTCTGCTCGGCGCTGATTCCGTAAATGGGCCCGAGAACGGCTGGCTGGCCGCGTACAATCACGCCTGGCTGCCGCGCTTCGGCATTTCCCTGCAATTCGCGGCCGACGGGTTTTCCCTGTTGCTGCTTCTGCTCACGGCTTTTCTCGGCATAGTCGCGGTCGGTTCGGCCTGGTCGGAAATCACGAAACGCGCGGGATTCTTCTATTTCAACCTGCTCTGGACCCTGGCGGGAGTGGTCGGAATATTCACCGCGCTGGATCTGTTCCTGTTCTTCTTTTTCTGGGAAGTGATGCTGATCCCGATGTATTTCATCATCGCGATCTGGGGGCATGAGAACAAATTCTACGCCGCCAAGAAGTTCTTCATATTCACCCAGGTGAGCGGCCTGATCATGCTCGTCTCGATCGTCGTGCTGGCCTGGTTCCACTATCTGCAATTCGGCTTCTTCAGTTTCGCGTATCAGGACCTGCTCAACGTGAGGATGAACCGAAACATGGAAATGTGGGTCATGCTCGGTTTCTTTATCGGTTTCGCCACCAAGCTGCCGAGCGTACCGTTCCACAACTGGTTGCCGGACGCCCACAGCCAGGCGCCAAGCGCCGGCAGCATCATACTGGCCGGGGTATTGCTCAAGACCGGCGCCTACGGGCTGGTGCGCTTCGCCGTGCCGCTGTTCCCGAACGCTGCCGCCGAGTTCGCGCCCTTCGCCATGACCCTGGCCGCCATCAGCATCCTGTATTGCGCCAAGGTGGCGTTCGCCCAATCGGACATCAAACGGCTGATCGCCTACACCAGCGTCAGCCACATGGGTTTCGTTACCCTGGGCGTATATGCCTGGAACGAGTTGGCCCTGCAAGGCGCGGTGATGACGATGCTCGCCCACGGTCTCTCCTCGGCCGCCTTGTTCATGCTCGCCGGCGCACTGCAACATCGCATTCACACCCGCAACATGCATGAAATGGGCGGATTCTGGGGCCGTGTGCCGCGCATGTCCGCCGTGGCGCTGTTCTTCTCCATCGCCGCCCTCGGCATGCCGGGCCTGGGCAATTTCATCGGCGAATTCCTCGTCTTGCTGGGCGCGTTCCAGGCTAACCACGTGCTTACGATCATCTCCGCCTTTGGCCTGATATTTGCCTCGGTCTACTCGCTTTGGGTAATCCAGAAGATATTCCACGGCAAGTATTCGGACAGCGCCTTCGACAGCAGCCGCCTGCTCGATCTCGACAATCGGGAAATGGCCTTTTACGCCGCCATGATGGCGGGCCTGGTCTGGATGGGAGTGTATCCGCAATCCTTTCTCGATCTTTCCGCACCGACCTTGCAGGCGCTGCTGGAAAGCCAGGCCGGCGCCGCGGCTGTCGGAGCATTGCAGCCATGACGCCACTGGATTACGCCGGCTACACGATGAGCGCGGGGGAACTGATTCCCCTGTTGCCATTGCTCGCCGTTACCGCGACATCGATCTGGGTCATGATGGCTATCGGCGTAAAACGAAATTATCCGTTCGTCCTCGGCTCGACGGTCGCGGGTCTGCTGCTCGCCGCACTGCTCGCCATGCGCCTGTTAACCGGTCCCGCGCCGGAAGCGTCGCCACTACTGACGATGGACGCCTACGCCCAGTTCTTTACCGTGCTGATCTGCGCTGCGGCAGTTGGCGTGAGTCTCCTCAGTCACAACTACTGGACCGAATTCGATGACCAGCGTGAGGAATTCTTCCTGTTGCTGTCATTGGCCACTCTCGGGGCTGTCGTGCTCGCCGGAGCCAACCATTTTGCGAGCTTGTTGCTGGGGCTGGAAACCTTGAGCATGTCGCTGTACGGCATGTTGGCCTATCCCGTGCACGGCAAGCGCAAGGCAAACAGTCACGCGCTCGAGTCGGCGGTGAAATATCTGATCCTGTCCGCGGTTTCCACGGCGATGATCCTGTTCGGCGTGGCGTTGATTTATGCCGAGACCGGCAGTCTCGCTTTTGCCGGATTGGGCGGGCTGCCGGCGGGGCCGGGAGTCGGATTTTCCGTAGTCGCGCTGTTGCTGGTCTCGGCCGGCGTGGCTTTCAAGTTGTCCCTGTTTCCGTTTCACATCTGGACGCCCGATGTTTATGAAGGCGCGTCGGCGCCGGCGACCGCCTATCTGGCGACGATCGGCAAGATCGCTGTTTTCATCGTCTTGCTGCGCGTTGTGGTGGAAACCAGAAGCCTCGGCATAGCCCCGGTGGTGATCGTATTTTCATTGTTGGCGCTGCTTTCCATCATCGCCGGCAACCTGCTCGCGTTGTTGCAGGATAATGTAAAGCGAATACTTGCCTACTCCTCGATAGCCCATATGGGTTACCTGCTGATCGCGATCATCGCCGCCTTTTATGCGGAAGGGCCGATCAGCGTCGAAGCGGTGAGTTTCTACCTCTTTGCATATGTGATCATGACCCTGGGCGCATTCAGCGTCGTCTCGCTGCTTTCCTCGGACGCCCTGGAACGAGACAGCATCGCCGAGTACCAGGGTCTGTTCTGGCGGCGGCCCTGGCTGGCGGCCGCGTTTACCGGCATGTTGCTCTCGCTGGCGGGAATTCCACTCACCGCGGGTTTCATCGGCAAGTTCTACCTGGTGCTGGCGGGGGTGGAATCGGGCTTGTGGCTGCTGCTCGCCGCACTGGTCATTGGCAGTGGTATAGGACTGTATTACTACTTGCGCATCGTCTATCGCATGTTGCTGCCGGAACCGGCGGACGCGCCGGAATTGCGTCAGGGAAACGCCGCTTTCGCGGTAGTGCTCGTCCTGTTCGCGCTGCTGGTTCTGTTCGGCGTATACCCGGCCTCGCTGATGAGCCTGATCGAAGCGATCGTTCTCTGATTGCCGGTGTTTCTCCGGAGCCCGGACAGATTCTGCGACTCCGCTTCGCTCCGCGCAGAATGACAGTGAAGGATTGTGCGGCCCAAACCTGTGTCATCCTGCGCGCAGTCGCAGGATCTCTCCGTTTTGCCGCTGGCCCATGCGGGGCTATCATGCATGCGACAGGGGTATGGATTTCGTGAAGCAGATTGAAAAGGTCGCGGTGGTCGGGGGCGGCAGCTTCGGCACGGTCATCGCCAACATAACCGCCAGGAACGGATGCGACGTCAGTTTCTGGATGCGCAGCGACGAACTCGCCTGGGATGTCAACAACCGGCGCGAGAACCCGCAGTATCTGCCGGGTTACGAGATCAGCTCCCGGGTATTGGCTTCGGACGACATGCCGGCGGCGGTAGCCGCCGCCGAATTGATTTTCGTGGCGGTGCCCAGCACGAGTTTCCGCGCCGTCGTGCGCGAAATGGTTTCCCACGTAAGGCCTGACGCCATGCTCGTCAGCGGCACCAAGGGCATCGAGCCGGAGACTTTCCTGCTCATGAGCCAGGTGCTGCGGCAGGAAGCTCCCCGGGCGCGGGTCGGTGTACTCAGCGGCCCGAATCTGGCCCGGGAGATTGCCGCGGGACATCTGACGGGAACCGTGATCGCCAGCGACGACGAGAACGTGCGCGAGCATGTGCGCTTGCTGCTGCGCTCGGAGTCCTTTCGGGTTTACACCAACGACGACATGCTCGGCGTCGAACTCGGCGGCTCGCTGAAGAACATCTATGCCATCATCGCCGGCATCGCGGCCGCCCTGGGCATGGGTCACAATACCAACAGCATGCTGGTGACGAGGGCGCTCACGGAAATGGCCCGGTTCGGCAGCGAACTCGGCGCCGATCCCATGACTTTCCTGGGCCTTTCGGGAGTCGGTGATCTGGTGGTGACGAGTTCCACGCCACTGAGCCGCAACTACCGCGTCGGGTTCGCCCTCGGGCAGGGCAAGAGCATTGAAGAAGCCTCGAAGGAAGTGGGACAGGTTGCGGAAGGCGTCAACACGGTTAAACTGGTAGCCCGGAAAGCCGATGAACTCGGCGTGTACATGCCCCTGGCGAGTGGTTTGTACCGGATTATCTACGAGCAGGAATCGATCAAGAGCATATTATCCTCGCTGATGCTGAGCGAACAGGCGCTCGATGTGGAGTTCGTCGCCAGCGAGGACAAGACCCTGAGGCGTACCAATGTCTGAAAACCCGAATGAAAGTCCCTGGAAGAATCCGGCAATTTGGGGCCGGGTCGTGTTTGTCGTTCTGTTTCTGCTGATTTTCGCGCTGATAGTCGGCCCCCTGGCGATCGTGCTTGGCCTCGTGCAGGCGCTGTTCACCATTTTTACCGGGGAGGACAACCGCAATCTGCGCGATCTGGCTGCGGCGCTGGGCGAATACATACACGAGATATTGCTGTTCGCCAGTTGGAACAGGGAGCAGAAGCCTTTCCCGTTCTCGGAGTTTCCGAGCTTTCCGGACGAGGAGGGATCAACGGCGGAAGCGGACGATGCCGACACGGAGTCCGTAGAGGTCGAGGACGAGGCAAAGGAGGAATCCGCTGAAGAGGCTGCGCCTGATGCGGAAGCGCCGGCGAAGAAAACCACTCGCAGAAAGTCTCCGAGAAAAAAAGCCGCCGCGGACGAAACCGAAGATTGATTTGCAAGATATGGGGTAACAAACATGCAGGCCCGATACCTTGTACAGGCAATACCGTTGCTGCTGCTGGCCGGCGGCGCCGGCGCCCAGCAGTCCGGCCCCGCCGATCATCCGTTATTCAGTGGTTTTCCCGATTCCGGGATCAGCGAAATCGAGACGGCCGAAGACGTCAACTATCGGGTCGTGCTCGGCAGTCTGCAAAGCACCCGTGGCCAGGTGGCGCCGGAAGCGTCGGAACGCGTACGCGGCGACCTGACACAAATTCTTTACGAAGTTTCGGGCGGCTTTTCCGGCCAGGACGTCTACGACTTCTTCGTCGAACAGATGGAACTGCGCGGCTACAACGAATTGTTCAGTTGCGCGGGACGAGCCTGCGGCAGCAGCGAATACTGGGCCAACGACATTTTCGGCAAGCGTGTGCTGTACGGGCCGGTGCGGAACCAGTACTACCTGGCGATGGGGTCGGAACCTCCCGGACAGTTCTATATCTCGGCTTACGTCATTACCCGCATCAACCGCCAACTGCTCACCTATCTGGAAATCATCGAACTCGACGGCAATGTCGCGGACCCCGCCGAGGCCGGCCCGGCGTTACTGCTCGAACGATTGCTCGAAAGCTTGTTCGAAACCGGGGGGGTCATCGTGCCGGGGCTGACATTCGGCGCCGGCGATCAGCCGGCGGCGGACTCCGGACTGGATACCGTGGTGGAATTGCTCCGGCTCGAACCGGAACTGAGTCTGATCGTTGTCGCCCATCTGCAGGGGGAGGGCGGTCTCGAGCAATTGCTCGACCGCAGCGAGCGCCGCGCCGAGGCCGTGCGGCAATTGTTGCTGGATCAGGGTATCGAGGCCGACAGACTGACAGCGCGCGGCCTGGGGCCGCTGGCGCCGCTGTGCGCCGCGGGAAACTGCGCCGAGCGGGTGGAACTGGTGCTGCAATCAGCCGAGCAATGACAGAAATTCGGTTCGTGTAGACACTCGCGCACGGAAAGCGCCGAGCATGCAGGACGTGGTCATCACCGAATTCTGTTTCTCTACCCCACGCATCATCATGCACATGTGTTGCGCTTCCACGATTACGGCCACGCCCTTGGCGCCGGTAATCTCCTGGATGGAATTGGCGATCTGCTGGGTAAGATTTTCCTGGATCTGCAAGCGGCGGGCGAAAACGTCGACGATCCGGGCAATCTTCGACAGGCCGAGTACCTTGCCGTCGGGCACGTAAGCCACGTGGCACTTGCCGATGAATGGCAGCAGATGATGCTCGCACATGCTGTACATCTCGATGTTCTTGACGATGACCATCTCATCCGTGGCTGAAGGATACAGGGCCTCGTTGACTACATCGGCAACATTCTGACTATAGCCGCGAGTCAGGAACCTGAGCGCTTCCGCGGCGCGCCCGGGAGTCTTGCGCAACCCGTCGCGATCCGGGTCTTCGCCGACCGCGTTCAAAATCGCGGCGTAGGCCTTTTCCAGTTCCTGCATGTCGCCGACATCTTGATCTGGCATTATCACTGTTCCACTGGTCGAAAATCAGCGCGCAATCATATCATCATGCGCCTTCAGCAATACATCAATCAGCTTGCCGGGCGCATGGCGGCAGCCAGCGTCCATTGCGGCCACGGCGCCGACAATGTCCATGACGAGGCCGTATTTCTGGTGTTCGGGGCGCTGAACCTGGATTTCCGGCAGTCTATCGGACAACAGGACCGGGACTTCGGTCCGGATGAACTCGAAAAGTTGGAAAGTCTCGCTCGGGAGCGCATCGAAAGGCGCGTTCCCACCGCTTATCTGCTCGGCAAGGCCTGGTTCGCCGGCCATCAGTTTTTCTGCGATCCGCGCGCACTCGTTCCGCGTTCGCCCATTGCCGAGTTGATCGGCAACGGTTTCGAACCCCTGCTGTCGGGCGACCCGGGCGCCGTTCTCGATTTATGCTGCGGCGGCGGCTGTATCGGCCTTGCCTGTGCGCTGCAATTTCCTCGTTGTCACGTCGATCTGGCGGACATTTCCACGAAAGCATTGGATCTGGCGCGGGAAAATATCCGATTGCATGGACTGGAAGACCGCGTATCGGCGCTGCAATCGAACCTGTTCAACGAACTGGATAGCAGCTACGACCTGATCCTGGCCAATCCGCCTTATGTTTCCCTGGAAGAAATAGCGCAATTACCCGGAGAATATCGCTTTGAGCCCATACTCGGGCTGGATGGCGGCGCGGACGGCGTCGACATTGCCGAACGCCTGCTAAAACAGGCGGCAAAGCGATTGAATCCCGGTGGCTGGCTGATCCTGGAAACGGGTTATAGCGCCGGAGAGCTGGAGAATCGCTTCCCGGATACTGCTTTTCTGTGGCTTGAATTCGAACACGGCGGCGCCGGAGTTTGCGCACTTGAGCGTTCGCAACTGCAACGGCTGGCGGGGAATTGCGGAAGCTCTGAATAATTCAGAGGAAACTTAGTGGTACAATCCGCGGATTTTCCAGCGGCTCGGTCGGCGAGCGTGAAATGTCCGGAAACAGCATAGGCAACTTATTCACTGTCACCAGTTTCGGCGAGAGTCACGGGCTGGCGCTGGGCTGTATCGTGGATGGCTGTCCGCCTGGAATGGAATTGAGCGAAGCGGACATGCAGCGAGATCTGGACCGGCGCAAACCCGGCCAGTCCCGCTATACCACGCAGCGCAGGGAAGACGACAAGGTGCGGATCCTGTCCGGCGTATTCGAAGGCAGAACCACGGGCACGCCAATAGGACTGATCATCGAAAACACCGATCAGCGATCGAGGGATTACGGCAATATCAAGGACTTGTACCGTCCAGCTCATGCAGATTATACTTATGACAGGAAGTACGGATTCAGGGACTATCGGGGCGGTGGACGCGCATCCGCACGTGAAACCGCCATGCGCGTCGCCGCGGGAGCGATCGCGAAAAAGTACCTGTCGGAGCATTGCGGCGTCAGCGTGCGTGGCTACCTGAGCCAACTCGGCCCGATCGGAATCGAAAAAGTCGACTTCGACGAGATCGAGAACAATCCGTTCTTTTGCCCGGACGCCGACAAGGTGGCGGCAATGGAAGATTACATCGTGGCGCTGCGCGAGGAAGGCAATTCCATCGGCGCCCGTATTTGCGTTTGCGCCAGTGGCGTACCGGCAGGCCTGGGCGAGCCGATATTTGATCGTCTCGATGCCGATCTGGCCAAGGCGCTGATGAGCATCAACGCGGTCAAGGGCGTGGAAATAGGCGCGGGATTCGCGTCGGTGGCCCAGAAAGGCAGTGAGCATCGCGATGAAATCACTCCCGAAGGCTTTCTCGGCAACAACGCCGGCGGTATTCTGGGGGGAATTTCCTCCGGTCAGGACATCCTCGCGCAGATTGCGCTGAAGCCCACGTCGAGTATCCGGATTCCCGGCAAAACGATTACAGTGGCCGGAGAACCGGCGGAAGTCGTTACTACCGGCCGCCACGACCCTTGCGTGGGTATCCGCGCGACGCCTATCGCCGAGGCGATGACGGCGATCGTATTGATGGACCATCTGTTGCGCGACCGCGCGCAATGCGGTGACGTAAAGCGTCGGGAATCCCGGTAGAGCCGATGATGCAATATTGGACACAGAAACCATGAGTGGCAAAACTCTATACGACAAGATCTGGGATGCACACCTGGTCAAGCAGCGCCCGGACGGCACCGCGCTGATCTATATTGACCTGCACCTCATTCACGAAGTGACTTCGCCCCAGGCCTTCGAAGGTCTGCGGCTGGCCGGCAGGAAGCCCTGGCGCACCGGCGCCAATCTGGCGACTCCGGATCACAATATTCCGACTACCACAGAAGAGCGGAAGCGGGGTTTATCCGGCATCAAGGATCCCGTTTCCAAGTTGCAGGTCGCCACGCTCGATGAGAACTGCCGGGAATTCGGCATCGTCGAACTCGGCATGAACGACCGCCGCCAGGGCATCGTTCACGTGGTCGGGCCCGAGCAGGGCGCGAGCATGCCCGGAATGACCATCGTCTGCGGCGATTCGCATACTTCGACCCATGGCGCCCTGGGCGCTCTGGCCCATGGCATCGGCACCTCCGAGGTCGAGCATGTGCTCGCCACCCAATGCCTGTTGCAGAAGAAAATGAAGAACATGCTCGTGCGCGTCGACGGCAAACTCGGCCTCGGCGTCACGGCCAAGGACGTGGTGCTAGCCGTCATCGGTCGAATCGGCACCGCCGGCGGCACCGGTCATACCATCGAATACGGGGGCGAGGTCATACGCGACCTGAGTATCGAAGGGCGCATGACAGTCTGCAACATGACGATCGAGGCCGGCGCCCGGGCGGGCCTGATCGCCGTGGACAAGAAAACCCTGGCGTACATCAAGGGCCGGCCCTTCGCGCCGACGGGCGAGATGTGGGAGCGCGCGGCCGCCGCCTGGCGCGAAATGACCAGTGACGACGATGCGCATTTCGACAAGATCGTGGAATTGCGCGGTGAGGAAATCGAACCCCAGGTAACCTGGGGAACCTCGCCGGAAATGGTGGCGTCCGTCAATTCCGCCATCCCCCTGCCGGAAGCGGTAGACGACACCGCCCGGCGCGGCAATATGGAGCAGGCGCTGGATTACATGGGGTTGAAGGCCGGAACGCCGATCGGCGATATCCGGCTGGACTACGTTTTCATAGGCTCCTGCACCAATTCAAGGATCGAGGATCTGCGCGAAGCGGCCAGGGTCGTCGAAGGCAGGCGCATTGCCGACAACATCGAATGCGCGCTGGTCGTTCCGGGTTCAGGCCTGGTCAAGGAACAGGCCGAAGCCGAAGGACTCGATCGGGTCTTCACCGCGGCCGGCATGGAATGGCGCGAACCCGGCTGTTCCATGTGCCTGGCGATGAATGCCGATCAATTGCCGGCCGGCAAGCATTGCGCGTCGACTTCAAACCGTAATTTCGAGGGCCGCCAGGGCAGGGGCGGACGCACCCATCTGGTCAGCCCCGCGATGGCGGCCGCGGCGGCGGTATACGGCCGTTTCGTCGATGTGCGTGAAGTTGGATAGGTAAACGATCATGAAAGCATTCGTTGTGGAAGAAGGATTGGTAATGCCCCTGGACCGGGCCAATGTGGATACGGATTTCATCATTCCCAAGCAGTTTCTCAAGTCGATCCGGCGCAGCGGTTTCGGCGCCAACCTGTTTGATGAACATCGCTATCTGGATGCGGGCGAACCGGACGCGGACAACAGCAAGCGGGAACTGAATCCGGATTTCGTGCTCAATCAGCCGCGTTACCAGGGCGCTTCGATATTGCTGGCGCGCGACAATTTCGGATGTGGCTCGAGCCGGGAACACGCGCCCTGGGCACTCGACGATTATGGTTTCCGCGCGGTAATCGCGCCTAGCTTCGCCGACATATTTTTCAATAATTGCTTCAAAAACGGGATATTACCTATTGTATTAGATAGGAATATTGTTGACGATCTTTTCCGGGAAGCCGAGTCGGCGCCCGGTTATCGACTGAGGATCGAGCTGCCCGGTCAGATCATAGTCAGGCCCGACGGTGGCGAATTGAGTTTTCAGGTAGATGAGTTCGGCAAGCATTGTCTGCTGAACGGGCTCGACGATATCGGCATAACCCTTGAAGACGAGGCGACGGTTCGCGCATTCGAGCAAGGTTGGCGAGAACGATCGCCATGGTATTTCCAGACCCCCGATCCATAATCCGGAATCACACGATGAACAAGTGCAATGTGGCCGTGGTCGGCGCCACCGGCGCTGTCGGGGAATGCCTGCTGGGCATTCTCGCTGAACGCAAGTTTCCGGTGGATAACGTCCATGCCCTGGCAAGCGAGCGCTCGGCGGGTTCCAGCGTAATGTTCGGCAACAAACCGCTTGTGGTGGAAAATCTGGCGGAATTCGATTTCAGCAAGGTCGATATCGGTCTTTTTTCCGCGGGCGGCTCGATTTCGGCCGAGTTTGCCCCGAAAGCGGCCGATGCAGGCTGCGTGGTGATCGACAATACCTCGTGTTTTCGTTACGACGACGATATTCCGCTGGTGGTGACCGAGGTCAATCCCCAGAGCCTTGCCGACTTCCGCAACCGCAACATCATCGCCAATCCGAATTGTTCGACCATGCAGATGGTCGTTGCCTTGAAGCCGATCCACGATGCGGCGGGTATCCGCAGGATCAGCGTGGCGACATATCAGGCTGTTTCCGGCGCCGGACGGGCGGCAGTCGAGGAACTGGCGCGGCAGACGGCCGAACTGCTCAACGGCCGGCCGGCGATTGCGGAAGTGTTTCCAGGCCAGATCGCCTTCAACGCCTTGCCGCATATCGATACGTTCCTCGACAACGGCTATACCCGGGAAGAAATGAAGATGAACTGGGAGACGCGCAAGATCCTGGCTGACGACTCGATCCGCGTCAGCGCCACCTGTGTGCGAATTCCCGTGTTCTACGGCCATTCCGAGGCGGTGCAGATCGAGACCGAACAGCCGATTTCGGCGCCGGAAGTGCGTAATCTGCTGCTCGATGCTCCCGGAGTTACCGTAATCGACGAGCCTGAATCGAATGCCTATCCGACTCCGGTCGAACATGCCGCGACAACCGATCCCGTATTTGTCGGCCGCATCCGGGAGGATATTTCGATGGAGAACGGTATCAATCTGTGGATAGTGGCCGACAATATCCGCAAGGGCGCTGCGCTGAATACGGTGCAGATCGCTGAATTGTTGCTTGCAGAATACTTATCGTGAATACTGCCGGTATTGCCACGGTTCGTATCGAGATTGGTCCGGCTTGGCAAGGAGCGACAAATCGCCACGGGAACGGGCGTTGCAAAAAATGAAAAAACCGCTGTTCAGTTTTCTTTCGAGCCTGGCGCTGACCATCGCGGCAAATTTCGCCTTCGCCGTCGGTCTTGGCGTGTTAGAGGTGGAATCGCAATCAGGCGAGCCGTTACAGGCGCGGATTCCCTTGCTGGACCTGGGCGACGTACAGCCAGCCGAGTTGCAGGTGGCGCTTGCATCGGTGGCCGATTACCGGCAACTGAACGCCGACAGTTTCGAACTGCTTTCCAGCCTCCGGTTACAAATGCAAATTGAATCCGGCGCGGATGGTCACTGGCTGGCGCTGACCACCGAGCAACCGATTCCCGAATCGAATTACACGGTAATTCTCGATACTTCCTGGCCCGGAGGGCGCATTCTCAGCCAACATTTGCTGGCGATCGGCGACGCGCCTGCACCCGAACTGATTCCCGCGACGACTGCAAGCAAACCGGTGCCGGCGGCAGGCGGCGAACTTGCCGGGGCCAGCCGGCAAAGCATACGCACCGTCTCCGGCGACAGTCTCTGGAGAATCGCCGATAGGCTGACGGGAGAAAATTCGGAAAATCTCAACCGGACCATGCTTGCCCTGCACAGGCTCAATCCCGAAGCCTTTATCGGCGGCGACATCGATCGATTGCGCGCGGATGTCAAACTGCGCATGCCGAATCCGGCCGAACTGGGCGCATTGGATCAGAGCGCCGCGCGGGACGAGACGGCCCGGCAGCCGACCGCGGGCAATGTCCAGCCCGAACCGCTCGCGGCGCCGGCGCCCCAGTCCACCGATCAGGACGACGATCCCGACGGTCAATTGAGTCTGGTCGTGGGTGAAGCGGACGAAGGCGGCCAGGGCGGGAGCGACGAACTCGATCAGCGTATAGCGGAGTTGGAAAACGAGTTGGCCCAGGCGCAGGAAGAAGCCGACCGGGTTCGGATCGAACAGGAAGAATTGCGCGCGCGACTCGACGATCTCGACGAACAGATCTCCATGGCGCGGCAGATCATCGAGCTGCAGGAGCAGGAACTGGCGCAACTGCAGGCTTCGCTCGCCGCCGAAGCCGAAGAACAACAGGCGCGGCAGGCGACCGAACGGGCGGCCGCGGTCGAGGGTGAAGCTGAAATCCCGCCGACCGATTCTCTTGAGAGCCTGCTGGAAAATCCAGTCTTCTATTTCGCCTTTGGCGCGGCGGTGCTGATACTGGCAATATTGCTGGTGCTGGCGCGTGTGCTGCTACGGATCTTTCGCGGCAATCGCCTGGATGAAGAGGGAGATTCGCAAGAACCATTCGAGATCATCGGTTTTAAGGAAGCGCCGGAACGCGAACGCGAAGAGCAGAAAGAGCGGGGCGTGGAAGCCGGGAACAAGTTGAGATACGAACTGGCGGATGAGCCGGAAGGTCAACCGGAACAGGGAGTTGCGCCCAAACCCGAAGTGGTTGCGGCTGATCCTGGCGATACGAACGATGCGGAGTATCCGGACGGGGAAGGCGAGAAAGATTTTGAGGTGGACCTTGACAAAGCCGGAGAAGAAGAGATCGCCGAGCGACTCAACCTGGCATATTCCTTTCACAAGATGGGCGATACCGGCAAGGCGCGCAAGATTCTTGAGAACGTCATTCGTTCCGGTAACGAGGGGCAAATCAGCGAAGCCAGGCAACTACTGGCGATTATCGATGATTTGAGTTGACCCGTGTCGGCAGGCGGGAAACGTATATGCTTGCGCATCGAATACGATGGGTCGGCGTTCGGCGGTTGGCAAAAACAATCTTCTACTGAAATTCCCACCGTACAGGGCAGCCTGGAGACGGCCATCGGCAAGATAGCCGATTTGCCCGTGAAACTCGTTTGCGCGGGAAGAACCGACGCGGGAGTGCATGCGACGGGCCAGATTGTCCACTTCGACTGCCCGCTTGACCGAGGTGAGCGCGCCTGGACCATGGGAGCGAACAGTCTGTTGCCGCCGGCTGTCAGAGTGCGTGAAGCGATCGTGGTAAGCGACTGTTTCAGCGCGAGATTTTCTGCATTGTCCCGGCGCTATGCCTATGTTTTGTATGGCGGGACGATCGATTCGGCGCTGCTGGCGGGAAAAGCGGTGCGAGAGCCCGGTAAACCGGATGTGAAAGCCATGCGGGAAGGCGCCCGGCATCTGCTCGGAGAACTTGATTTCAGCAGCTTCCGGGCTGCCGGTTGCCAATCGAAATCACCGATCCGCGAAGTCAGGTTTCTCCAGGTGTACGAGCAGCGCGATTTCCTGGTAATCGACATCTGCGCCAATGCGTTCCTGCAGCACATGGTGCGCAATATCGCCGGCTCCCTGCTGGAAGTCGGCCGCGGCGACCGCACACCGGACTGGATTCGCGAAATCCTGCTGGCAAAAGACCGCAAGGCGGCGGGAGTCACCGCGCCCGCGGCAGGGCTGTATCTCGTTGCCGTAAGCTATCCGCGGGAATACGAAATTCCCTCGCGCGCCATCGCACCGCCGATACTCGACCGCTTGCCGAACGCCGGTTAGGGTGAATTTTGCTACAATGCGCCGTCTTTTCGGCGTGTCGGAACATGGCCGATATCTGGATCAAGATCTGCGGCATAGCGCGCGCCGAAGACGCCCGCGCCGCCATCGACCTGGGCGCCGACGCCATCGGCCTGGTCTGCTATCCGCCCAGCGGCCGCCATGTGCCGCCCGCGCGATTCGGCAAAGTTTTGGAGCGGGCGAATAAGGAAGTCGAGGTTTATGCGCTGTTCGTCAATCCGGATCCTGTCGAAGTCAAGTCGGCAGCAGCCAGCGGCCTGTTCAACGGATTGCAGTTCCATGGTGACGAATCCGCCGGTTTTTGCGAATCTTTCGGGCTGCCGTACATGAAAGCCTTGCGAGTGCGCGATGATTCGGACTTGCAGCGGCAGGTAGCGGAATTCGCGTCGGCGCAACGTATTTTGCTCGATACGTACGACGAAACGAGTTACGGCGGCACCGGCAAGTCTTTTCGCTGGGAAATCGCGGCGGATCTGGTATCGGCGGGAGTCGGCAATATCGTCGTCGCCGGTGGCTTGCACGCCGGCAACGTGGCGGAGGCAATACAACGGGCGCGGCCCTTCGGCATCGATGTGAGTTCCGGAGTCGAGGCCGGGCCCGGCGAAAAAGACCTGAACAAATTGCGGGACTTCATCCGGGAGGCCAGAAGTGCCTGATACCGAGGCAGATTACTCAGGACCCGACGAGACCGGCCATTTTGGTCCTTATGGCGGCGTATTTGTCGGCGAAACCCTGATCCGGGCTGTTTCGGAACTGGCCGAGGCCTTTGCCGAACTCTCCCGCGACGAGGAATTCTGGAAGACCTTCGATGCCGACCTGGCGGACTATGTGGGCCGCCCGTCGCCCATCTATCTTGCCGAGCGCCTGAGTCAGGCCTGCGATGGCGCGCGGATCTGGCTGAAACGCGAAGATCTGAACCATACCGGCGCCCACAAGATCAACAACACCATCGGCCAGGCCCTGCTGGCCAGGCACATGGGCAAGACACGCCTGATCGCCGAAACCGGCGCGGGCCAGCACGGCGTCGCCAGCGCCACGGTTGCCGCGCGCCTCGGCCTCGAATGTCATGTCTACATGGGCGCCGAAGACATTGTCCGCCAGGCGCCCAATGTCTATCGCATGAAATTGCTCGGAGCCCGGGTTGTCTCGGTGGACTCCGGTTCGCGAACGCTGAAAGACGCGATGAACGAAGCCTTGCGCGATTGGGCGACCAATGTCGACGACACCTTTTACATCATCGGCTCCGTTGCCGGTCCCCATCCCTATCCGCGGATGGTGCGGGATTTTCAGAGCGTGATCGGCAGGGAGGCGCGCGGTCAGTTTCTCGAGCGTACCGGAGTGTTGCCCGACGCCCTGGTCGCCTGTGTCGGCGGCGGCTCGAACGCCATCGGCCTGTTTCACCCCTTTCTCGCCGACAGCGGAGTGGCGATGTACGGCGTCGAAGCCGCCGGCCGCGGGCTTGAAACGCCCGACCATGCGGCGCCGTTGTGCGCTGGACGGCCCGGTGTGCTGCATGGCAGTCGAACCTACCTGATGACGGACGAAAACGGCCAGATTCTCGATACGCATTCGGTCTCGGCGGGTCTGGATTACCCCGGCGTGGGCCCTGAGCATTCCTGGCTGAAAGACCTGAAACGGGTGCAATATTTCGGCGCGACCGACGCCGAAGCGTTGGAGGCCTTTCATCGGCTGACCCGTCTGGAAGGCATCATTCCGGCGCTGGAATCGAGCCACGCGCTGGCGTGGGCGACGCGCCTCGCCGCCGGCATGGACAGCGAACAGCACATCCTGGTCAATCTTTCGGGCCGCGGCGACAAGGACATTGAAGCTGTCGCCAGACTGGAAGACGCGGATTTCGGAACAGTCTGATGAGTCGTATCTCGCAAGTTGCGGCGCGCGCCGCCGACGAGGGCAGGGGATTGCTGATTCCCTATCTGGTCGCGGGCGATCCCGACTTCGATACGTCGCTTGCAATCATGCACGAACTCGTGCGCCAGGGCGCCGACATGATCGAGTTGGGAATTCCGTTCAGCGACCCGTCATCCGACGGTCCGGCCATTCAGCGCGGCGTGGAGCGCGCGCTTGCCGCCGGCGCGACGCTCGGCGGAGTGCTCGAACTCGCCGCGCGTTTCCGCACAAGGGACACGGAAACGCCGATCGTCCTGATGGGCTATCTCAATCCCATCGAGATCATGGGCTACGCGCAATTTGCCGAAAACTGCGCCCGCGCGGATGTGGACGGAGTGCTCGTGGTAGACATGCCTCCGGCTGAAGCCGGTGACCTGCCCGCCTTGCTCGCAGGCCGGGAAATCGACCGGATTTTCCTGGTTTCGCCTACTACGACGGCGGCCCGGACGAAAGAAATCATCGAATACACAAGCGGTTATCTGTATTATGTCTCCCTCAAGGGAGTTACCGGCGCCGCGCTGGAAGATCGCCAATCGGTGGCGCAGAACATCGCCAGACTCAGGGACTGGACCTCGCTCCCGGTGGTCGTCGGCTTCGGCATCAGGGACGTGGAAACGGCCCTGGCCATGAATGAACTGGGGGATGGAATCGTTGTCGGCAGCGCCCTGGTGGAGCGAATCGGGCAATTGCCGGCGGCTTCCCGGCGGGAGCCGGGCCAAATCAGCGAGGCCGCCGCGCTGATTGGCAACCTGCGACAGGCGCTGAATGCGCGTCAGACGAAGGGGGAACGGAATTCATGAGTTGGATAGACAAGATACTGCCGTCGATTTCCAGCGGGGAGTCGGGCACTCGCAAGTCGACCGTACCGGAAGGCGTCTGGAAACAATGCCCGCGTTGCGATGCGATGTTGTATCGCAAGAGCCTGGACGAAAATCACGATGTCTGTCCGAAATGCGACCACCACATGCGCATATCGGCCAGGCGGCGAATCGAACTGTTCCTCGACGAAAACGATCGCCAGGAACTGCTCGCAGATCTGGAGCCGGTGGACCTGCTCAAGTTCAGGGATTTGAAACGCTATCGCGACCGTCTGGGCAGTGCACAAAAGGCAACCGGGGAAAAAGACGCTCTCGTTGTAGTGAGAGGCAAACTGCATGGGTCGCCGCTGCTTGTAGCGGTGTTCGAATTCAGCTTCATCGGCGGTTCGATGGGGGCGGTGGTCGGTGAGAAATTCGCCCAGACGGTAAATATCTGCATCGAGGAAGAATTACCGCTGGTCTGCTTCTCCACCAGCGGCGGCGCGCGTATGCAGGAAGCGCTGATCTCACTGATGCAGATGGCCAAGACCGCCGCCGCGCTGGAAAGACTGCGTCAATACAGCCTCCCCTACATTTCCGTTCTCGTGGACCCGGTCTATGGCGGCGTATCCGCCAGCCTGGCCATGCTGGGCGATGTCAATATCGCCGAACCCAACGCTCTGGTGGGTTTTACGGGTCCCGACGTCATTCGCCAGACAGTGAAAGTGAAACTGCCCGAAGGTTTTCAGCGCAGCGAGTTTCTGCTCGAACACGGCGCCGTCGACATGATAGTGCACCGCCGTGACTTGCGCGGGCGCATCGCTTCACTGCTCGACAAGCTCGGCTGGTTCCGGCGCTCGGTGAACTGAGGCCCCGGCAAAACCCGACGTGAATCTTCCTGCATGGCTGGCTCATATCGCTACCGTGCATCCACGCGACATGGAGCTCGGCCTCGATCGCGTGCGCGAGGTCGCGGAGAACATGGGGCTTGCGCGCCCCGCGCCCTTCGTTTTCACAATTGCGGGAACCAATGGCAAGGGTTCGACGCTGGCGGCCATTGACGCGGTCTTGCTGAATTCTGGTCTGCGCACGGGCAGTTACCTGTCGCCGCACCTGCATCGCTTCAACGAGCGTATTCGCATTTCCGGAACGGAGTGCGAAGACGAGTCGATCTGCGCGGCCCTGGCGAAGGTCGATCGTGCCAGGGAAGGGATCAGTCTCAGCTACTTCGAATTCGCGACCCTGGCCGCCCTGGAAATATTCGCGCGCGAGCAACTGGACGCCATTGTTCTCGAAGTCGGCCTGGGCGGGCGCCTGGACGCGGTCAATATCGTCGATGCCGACGTAACGCTGATTACCAATATCGAATTGGACCACCAGGAGTGGCTGGGCGACAACCGGGAGCAGACCGGCGCTGAGAAAGCCGGCATTCTTCGCCGGGGGACGCCATTGGTCTATGGTGAAGAACAGCCGCCGGCAAGTGTGCTTGAGCGCGCCGGGCGCCTGGACGCGCCGGTGTTTTGCCGGCACAAGGATTATGGCGCCTGCGTCGAAACGGGAGACTGGTTCTGGTGGGGGCATGGCAGGGATGGGGCAATCCGGATGGAGGGTCTGGAACAGCCGCATCTGCCCTTGCCGGCCATGGCCGCCGCCTTGCAGGCGGTACAGCTTGCGGATTTGCGGGTAACCGATAGCGGGATTCGCGCCGCCCAGCACCAGGCGGGCTTGCCGGGGCGGCTCGAGCAGTGCCGGGACAGGGCCGGAGGAACGGCGATCCTGCTCGACGTGGCGCACAATCCCGCGGCTGCCCGGCGGCTCGCGGAAAGGATTGCCGAAATTCGCGCCGGATTCGGGGCGCGATGCAAGGTCGCTGCAGTAATCGCCTTGTTGGCGGATAAGGATATAGAAGGCATGGCGGCCGCCTTAAACGCCCAGGTGGATGTCTGGTATATTTCTGAAGTTGAAGATGTGCGCGGTATGCCCGCGTCCATATTGTATTCGCGCCTGCGGTCCTGCTTGCCAGACGCTGAAGTTATCCCTGCGGGCGAAGTGGCGCATGCTTATCGCGAGGCGGCCGGTTCGAGGTCCGATCTGGTCGTGGTAACCGGTTCGTTCCATACGGTCGCGTCCGTGCGTCCATTTACCACGGCTGGCGCGAGGTAAGCCCTGTGAAGCAGATCATCAGACGCGGAGTCTTGTCGGCTGTTGTCATTCTGGCGCTGGCACTGATCTTTCTGCCCATGATCTTCGACCGCCAGGATTCGATTCAGCCGCAACTGCCAAGCCGGATTCCGTCGCCTCCTTCGATTCCCGTGCTGCCCGAGCCGGTGCAATCGAGGCCGGTCATTCTCGCCGACACTCCCGCGATCATTGTGCCGGCGGATCAACGCGCCGTGGAAGAGGCCCGTACCGAAAACGGCGCGGACAATTGGCTCGAAATTCCGATCCTCGACGATCGGGGCTTGCCGCGCGGCTGGAGCTTGCGACTGGGACTTTTCGCAAGCGAGGAGGAAGCGCGGCGGTTACTGACACAATTGCGCGAGGCCGGATATCGAGCCTATATCCGCCAACAGCAGGCCGGGCCGGGCCCGCTCCAGGCCGTGCTGGTTGGTCCCTGGCTCGGGCGCGATACGGCGCGGGACTATCAATCCCGGCTGGAAGATGAATTCGGTATTACCGGCGTCATCCTGCCGTTCGAATTACGGAGGTTTTGAGAATCTTGGATTCCGTGGAACTGAATGCGGCCGACTTCGTTATCCTCATCGTAGTGGGGCTTGCCTGCATCCATGGCCTGTTCCGGGGGCTGGTGCGAACCTTGCTGTGGCTGGTGACGTTGGTGGCTGCGGTGGCGGTAGTCTGGCTCTATGCCGACAGTTTCGCCAATTCCATGGAGGGGCTCATCGGGGACGCATCCTTGCGCAATGTGGTGGCGTTTCTCCTGATTTTTACAGGGGTACTGCTGTTAGGCAACTGGCTGATCGCCAATATATTGGCCAGGATCGTATCCCTTGCCGGACTAACCTTGATGGACCGGGTTCTAGGAGGATTGTTCGGCGTCATGTGGGGTGTGCTGCTGGTTTGTGTCGCGCTAATACTGCTGCGTCCTTTCATCGGCGCAGCCGATTTCTGGAGCCAATCCTTGCTGGTTCAGCTTGGTCTGGAGCTGATTATGTGGTTACCGAACGTATTTCCGCAATCTGGCGGACTGGTTGTCATATAATGGCGGCCACGCTCGAACGGGAGAGTCGATCATGTGTGGTCTTGTTGGCGTTGTAACGGGCAAGGATGTCGGTCTGTGCCTGTATGACACCCTGACGGTGTTACAGCATCGCGGACAGGATGCGGCCGGCATCATGACCAGCGACCACGGCAAGCTGAACCTGCGCAAGGACAACGGCCTGGTCAAGGATGTCTTCCGCACTCGCCATATGCGTCGGCTCACGGGACAGATGGGCATCGCCCATGTGCGTTATCCCACCGCCGGCAGCAGCAGCCCCGCGCTCGCCCAGCCGCTCTATGTGAATTCCCCGTACGGCCTGGCGCTGGCCCACAATGGCAATCTCACCAATAATCGCGAACTGGGACGGAATCTGTTCCGTGACGATCTGCGGCACATCAATACGGATTCCGATTCAGAGGTGTTGCTGAACGTTTTCGCCCACGAATTGCACCGGCGGGGCAAAATGTCGCCGACGCCGGAAGACGTGTTCGCGGCGATTACCGGCGTTCATATGCGCTGCCGCGGGGCCTATGCCGTCATCGTCATGATCGCCGGTTACGGTATTGTCGGTTTTCGCGACCCCCATGGCATCAGGCCGCTGGTCTTCGGCAGCCGCGTACGCGATGGCAAGCACGAATACATGGTCGCCTCGGAGTCCGTCGCGCTCGACTCCCAGGGTTTCGATATCGAGCGCGACGTCGCTCCGGGCGAGGCCATCTACATGGATTTCGCCGGCAATCTGCATAGCAGGGTATGCGTCGAGCCGGGGATTCATACCCCTTGTATTTTCGAACACGTTTATTTTGCGCGGCCGGATTCGCTGATGGACGGCATTTCGGTGTACAAGGCGCGACTGCGCATGGGTGAAAAACTGGCGGACAAGTTGAAACGCCTGCGCCCCAAGCATGATATCGACGTGGTCATTCCGATTCCGGAAACCAGCCGCCCGTCTGCCCTGGAACTGGCTAACCGACTGGGAGTAAAGTTCCGTGAAGGTTTCGTCAAGAATCGCTATATCGGCCGCACTTTCATCATGCCGGGACAAGTCCAGCGCAAGAAATCCGTACGCCAGAAACTCAACGTGATCGACCTGGAATTCCGCGGCAAGAACGTTCTGCTGGTCGATGATTCCATCGTGCGCGGCACGACTTCCAAGCAGATCATACAGATGGCCAGGGACGCCGGCGCGCGCAAGGTTTATTTCGCCTCGGCCGCTCCGCCTATCCGCTTTCCCAATGTATATGGCATCGATATGCCCGCGGCCTCGGAACTCATCGCCGCCGGCCGCAATGTCGATGAAGTGCAGGAAGCCATCGGTGCGGACTGGCTGATTTACCAGGACCTGGAAGACCTGGTCGAATCCTCGCGCGAAGGGAACAAGAACATCACTCGCTTCGAATGTTCGGTTTTCGACGGCAAATACATCACTTCGGATGTCGACGAAATCTATCTGCGCCGGCTGGAACATTCCCGCAATGACGCCGCCAAGCAATCCCGGCGCAAAATATCGAGCCTGAAGGATCAAACCCTCGTGGCGGACCTGTACAACAGCGACTAGCTCAATTCACGCCGCAGGCGAAAATCTTTCCACAACGATTCAATCCGCACGCCTCACGGCTTCCTCAACGTTAAGCCCCAAAGGCTCCAGACAATTTTTGTCATTCTGCGCGAAGCGAAGCGTAGTCGCAGAGTCTTTGTGGGAGTGAGACGGTCAGTGGCTTCAATCGGGCCCGTGGGCGGGAGCGCCTTTTCGCTAAATTTCGGCTCGCCATCCCTGGCGAGCCGAAAATCGAATCGGCGTCGCTTTACACGTCCCTGTATCGCGCCGCCTCTACGACGCGAAAAGGCGCTCCCGCCCACGGACCCTTACACCGTGCAGAAATCTCGGAACGGGGCCTCGACGATAAACGTCTCACATGGGATTCCCACTCCCTGGTCCCACATGGCACTGGCGGACAGGGAAAGGAGCCGGACTAAAAAAGCCGCGTAGTCCGGAGCGGCCTCAATCACATGTCCGAACGGGCAGCATTGCCCGTGCCCGCGAAAAAGTTTTCCCGACCGGCAGTCCCGAATTGATTCGGAATTTCTTCAATCAACCATCAAGTTGAACTGGATTCATGTTGACCAATTTGGTCGATGGGTGTCCCGGAATTTTCTTATCGAGAGGGTCTAGTTCTGATTGTCTTCCGCTATCTGCTCGAGGGAAGTTTCGATCCCGGTAAGGCGGCTTTCCATTTCGCCAAACCGACGTTCGACTGAAGTTTCCATTTCACCAAACCGACGTTCCAAAGTGGCTTCGAATTCGCCAAATCGACGTTCAATCAGGATTTCAATGCGGGCAATCTGTTCCTTGGTATCAAGCTGATACGTGGACATTTCCTTACGAATAGTAGTTGATTCGGTATCGATACGATCTTGCAGGTACAAGGCGACCAGAAGCAAGCCTATGACAACAAAGGAATTTTCTTTAGCGAGAGAGATAAGTTCATGCATGGTTGGAAATCCTTTCTCCATCCGTCGGAGATTACGCTACCACCAGATTTGTGGGTAGTCAAAGAAATGGGAAATTTAATTGCCCGACCCAGTTCGCGAGAATGCAGGTGCGCTTGGCTTGATTTGAGTCGGGACGAACAATTTATAGTCGCGTATCCCCGAAATGCGCATTATCCAACGAAAAAAACCGATTCGACCGTCGCTTTACGAGTTTTCGTAGACTACCTCGTCAAAGCAGAATGAGACGATGGGAGCCTGGTTATCAGTTGCGGTAAAGCGGTACGAGGGCATAGCGTGCGGCTTTGCGCTGTTTGCGGGTGCGCTTTTGTTTGGCCTTGCGGAGCCGGGCGGTCAGTCCG
Organism: Pseudomonadales bacterium; assembly: GCA_963666325.1. Taxonomy (GTDB): domain Bacteria; phylum Pseudomonadota; class Gammaproteobacteria; order Pseudomonadales; family Pseudohongiellaceae; genus UBA9145. The sequence goes on along the minus strand of OY762706.1, from coordinate 1,139,508 downwards.
GCTAGTGCCCGGGCATCGATCGCTCCCGACTCGTCCGGCGCCGTAGTGATGTTGAACAGCGTGGCCTGGATCGCGTTGACGAATGCATGCAGTTCCGGAACGTCGCGCTGGTTGAGAATGTCTTCCATGTTTGCAATTCGCCGTTCGTCGATGTGGTGATCGGCCCAACATACCAGGGAACGTCTGATTTCCCTGATTTCCCCGCCGTGCAGTGCCTTGCGCAATTGGCGATACGCAACGGCTTCATTGTTTTCAGGAGTGTAATGCGCCTCGACGCGGCGCCGGCGGTCGCGCAGATAACCGGCGATCTCGGGATGGTGGGGTTTTACCAGAGCCAGGTACATCATTGCCGCCACCACCGCGAAGACGATTCCGAAAAACCAGTCGAGCCAGTTCTCGCTGACTTCGATTGTTTCCGCCCCAGCCTGGGCGTCAATCATTTCCTGGTCTACCAGCGGTCCGGCTGCCAGCAGTTCGGCAAGATCCTCTCCGGTGCCGGCTATGGTCTGTTCCGCGGGCGTGGCGCCCGCTATCGCGGCGACCTGAAACGTCGTGGCGGGAATTGTGGCGAATTCCTGCTGGTCGGTGTCCACGTTCCACCAGGGAATCACGACCTCGGGAATTTCCAGGGCGCCGGCTTCGGTGGCGACGATGGAACTCCTTTCGACTCGGGAGCCGACGATGCTGCCGTCGACGAACATGCGCTCGATTTCCGAAGGTTCGGGATACACGTTGGCGCGATCCACTTCCAATTCGTTCAGCGGCGGCAGCACCGCGCCGTCGAGACCTTCCGCCTGCATGCTGATCGTGCGCACGAGAGTATCGCCGATTTGCAGGTCATCGACTGGTCCCTCCCAGCTTTCTTCCACGCTCAGTTGACGCAACGGCAGCCAGAATTCATTGTCGCGCGCGATTTCCGGTCGCTCGAGTACTTCGATGCTTACACCCTCGGTGAATGCGGTGACGCGGCGCGTGTTCAGGTTGCGAAAAACAAAATTACTGGAGCCGTCGGTGACTTCACCGCGAAAGAGAATATCCGGAATATCCAGCGAACCGCTACGTTGCGGAAAAATCACGTAACGCTTTTCGTACACGCCGTAGCGGACACCGTCGATCAGTTTTTCGTACTGGTTGGGCGAACCGATCAACTGGATCACGGTATCGGGGATTTCGAGTTCGGTGAACTGCGGATTGCGGATGCCATTGATCGTGTAATACAGGCGGATGGCAAAAAGCAGTTGTTCCTGCACGTAAATCGATTCCTTGTTCGACTCGAGTTCGAGGAATAGTTCCTCGTTGCCCTGATTTGAGCGAGGCCCTTCATTTCGCACCAGCACTTCGATCGCATCGGTCATGGTTTCGTTGACCTGGATCGCGGGTATGGTCAGATTGCCTTCGGTGAGCGGGAACAGGGTCACGATATAGTCGGTCCAGGATTCGACGGCGCCGTTGACGCTGCGAATCTGGCTCGAAGTGCGGGTGCCGAGCACGTCGAATTCCTCGGTCAATGGCGTCAGATCGAGTTGCATGCCCTGGCGGCGGTCGAAAACCCGGATCGTGTAGGTCAGTGTTTCACCGCGGGCAAGCTCGGTGCGGTCGACGCTGGTTTCGATTTGCGGGGCGCTGGTCTGGGCGACTGCGTGAGCCCCGGGCCACAGGGTGCAAATCGCAAGCGCTGTTGCAAATAATGCGTGCCTCACCATATCTGACCCCCGTCCTGAAGACTGTTGGCGGTGCCGTTCAATTGCCGCTGCCGGTATTGATAGCGGAACTTGCGCTCCAGCAATTCGCCGGGGTCGTCCTCGATCCGGCGCAGCCATTGCTCAAGCGACTGCTGCTCCTCGAATTCCTCGTTGCTGTTCTGGCTTGGCGTGTTCTGTTCACTGTTGGATTCGGAGTTTTCCTGGTCTTCCGGCGCTTCGTTCTGTTGCTGATCCTGCTGCTGATTCTCATCGCCCTCCTGGCTTTCCTGGTCCTGCTGCTCGCTGTTTTCCTGGTCCTGCTCGGACTGTTGATCCGAATTCTGGTCGGACTGCTCGCTTTCGTTGTTTCCTTCCTGGCTTTCGCCTTGTTCCGATTGCTGTTGTTCCAGCAATTGTTCCACGATTTCCTTGTTGAAGATCGCGTCTTCGTGTTCCGGAGAAACTGCCAGGGTCAACTCGTATGCGGCAATGGCCTCGGCGTAATTGCCGGAAAGTGCCAATGCATTACCGCGATTGTAATGACCATCGGGCGTATCGAGGGCGCTGTAGGCGGCAATCGCCGAATCGTAATTCTCCGCGCGATAGTTGGCGGCGCCTAGCCAACCAGGTGATTCAAACAGGCTCGCCGCAACCGTGTGATCTTCATTGGCGAAGGCGTCGGCGCCACGCTGGTCCGAGGTCTGCCACAAGGCCGACCATTCCGCCGCCTGCGCGGGCGGCGCCGGCGCCAACGCCAGTACGCCTGCTGCCATCAGCATACTGAACAACCAGCCGCGGCGAAAGGTCAAGGCGGCCATGGGCGCCACCAGCAACAACAGCCAGGGGCCGGTTTCATACCAGACGTCGAATTCCTCTTCGACATCGCTCAATTGCGGGTCGTCGAGCAAATTCAGATCGGTCAGCAGATACGCCAGGTCCGAGTCGGAAAGCTGGATGTCGTGGTAGCGGCCGCCGACCCGGTTCGCCAGTGACTGCAGCACGTTGCGATTCAAGGCCGGAACAACCATTGCGCCTTGCTGATCGGTAAGAAAGTTGCCGTCGCTGGTGCGGATCGGCGCGCCTTGTTCGGTGCCGATGCCCATGACCAGTAATTCGTACGGTCTGTCTTCGAGTTGCCGGGTAATCAGCAATTCCTGGTCGAATCCGCTGATGCCGTCGGTCATCAGCAGGATCTTGCCTTCGGAAGCTTCGACGTTGTCGAGCAACTCGATGGCCATTTCCATGGCGGACATGGGATTGCTGCCGAACAGCGGCATGATGTTGGGACTCAGCGAAGGCACCAGCGCTTCGATGGTCACGACATCATCGGTGAGCGGCATGACCGCATGGGCATCGCCTGCATATACCACCAGCGCCGTTTGTCCTTCGTCGCGCAGGGCCAGGATATCGCGCAACTTGCGCTTGGCAAGATCAAGACGCGAAGGCACATGATCCTGGGCGAACATCGACAGGGAAAGATCCATGACGATTACGAGAGCGTCCTCGCGCTGTTGCACCGGCTGAGGCAATTTTTCCCAAACCGGGCCCGCCAGCGCCACGACCGAGAGCACCCAGGCGCCCAGCAGCAACAAAAGCGGCGTGCGTTGCGCCGCATTGCGGGATCGGTCCAGCAGGAAGGGAAGCAGATCCTTGTCGATGGCCTTGTCCCAGGCGCTGAGCGCACTGTTCATGCGCCAGAGTGCGAACACGAATATCCCCGCGGGAATCAGCGCCAGCAGCCACCAGGGCCGCAGGAAATGAAATTCGTTGAATATGGCGGTTGAGATTTCCATGACCTAGGAGTCTGTCGGATTTAGATTGAGGTAGAATCGTATTCAGATTGTAGCGGGGTGCTTATCCGATGTCATCGAAGTTTCGCCCAGTGGACCGGGACACGCTGTATCTTTTGCCGCCGTCGGTGCAGGACTGGCTGCCGGAGGATCATCTGGCGCGTTTCGTGGTTGAGATTGTGGACCGTCTGGACCTTGGCGCTCTGGAGCGCCGGTACGGTGGGGGCGGGAAGGATCCGTATCATCCGTCGGTGTTGCTGGGGCTGTTGTTTTACGGTTACGCGACGGGGGTGTTTTCGAGCCGCAAGCTGGAGCGTGCGACCTACGATTCGGTGGCTTTCCGTTTTATTGCGGCGAACACGCACCCGGACCACGACACGATCGCGGGTTTCCGCAAGCGATTTCTGGGGGAGTTGCAGGGGTTGTTCGTGCAGATTCTTTCGCTTGCGCGGGAGATGGGGTTGTTGCGGTTGGGCAACGTGAGTCTGGACGGGACGAAGGTTCGTGCGAACGCGAGCAAGCACAAGGCGCTGAGTTGGGGGCATGCGAAGCGTCTTGAGGATCAGTTGCGCGGCGAGGTGGCGGAGTTGCTTGATTGTGCGGCGCGGGCGGACGAAGCGGAGCCCGGACTGGACGTGCCGGAGGAGTTGAAGCGGCGCGAGGGCCGTCTTGCGGTGATCGAGGCGGCGCAGGCGGAGATCGAGCGGCGGGCGCGGGAGCGCCATGCGGCGGAGCGGGAAGAATACGAGGAGAAGCTTGCGGCGCGGCGGGAGCGGGAGAAGGCGACGGGGCGCAAGCCCCGCGGTCGAGAGCCGAAGGCGCCGGAGGCGGGTCCGCGGGAGAAGGACCAGGTGAATCTGACGGACGCGGAATCGCGGGTGATGCTGACGGCGGACGGATTCCAGCAGGCGTATAACGCGCAGTCTGGGGTGGATGTCGAGAGTCATCTGGTGGTGACGGTCGATGTGGTGGACCGCGGCAACGACAAGCGCGAGGTGGAACCGGCGCTTGCGGCGCTGGGCGCGTTGCCGGGGGCGCTGGGGAAGCCGACCGGGCTGTTGGCCGACGCGGGGTATTTCAGCAAGAAGAACGTGGAACGTTGCGAGGCGGCGAAGTTGACGCCGCACATCGCCGTGGGCCGCGAGGCGCACAACCCCCCGCTGGCGGAGCGGTTCGCGTTGCCGCCGCCCTGTGCGGAGGACGCGGACGCGGTGACGCGCATGGCGCATCGGCTGCGGACGCCGGAAGGCCGGGCGCTGTACGCGCGGCGCAAGTCAACCGTGGAGACGGTCTTTGGGATCATCAAGGAGACGATGGGTTTTCGTCGCTTCCATCTGCGCGGACTGGAGGCGGTGCGCGGAGAATGGACGCTGGCCTGCCTGGCGTGGAACCTGAAACGGATGCACGCCTTGCGTTGAGGCGCTCCATTCCCCATTTTCCGACCGCAAGCGGACATTGGCGACGCTGTCATGCCGAATACGCATGTGGGGGCGATACCATACCGCCCCGGCGACCGAAATCGGGAATCGCGCGGTCCGCGGCCGCCGGCATGAAATGTAACCGACGACCGACTTGCTTGGCGGCTTCAACAATCTAAAACCGACAGACTCCTAGGCCTCGCTGACCCCGGCCGGCTCCTCGTCGGGCTCGGCAAGCACCGCTCTGCCGGAAAGGGAAAGCCAGGGAATCGAGATCAGCGCCAGCAGAAAACTGATCAGCATCGCCGCGCCGAGCGGCCAGTGAAACAGCACTCGCGTGGGCCGGTAAGTCTGCTCATCCTGCTCGATGGTTTCCAGCCGGTCGAGTTCTTCATAAATTTCCACCAGGTCCGAAACGTCCCTGGCGCGGAAATAGCGTCCGCCGGTGGATTCCGCGATGCGGGTCAGGACCGCTTCATCGAGTTCCGCCGATGGGTTGATCGTGCGTGCACCGAAGAAGGTTCGCTGGGTAATCTGGTCCGCGCCGATGCCGATCGTATAAATCTTTATGTTTTCGGTGCGCGCGAGTTGGCCGGCCTGTTCCGGGGAGACTTCGCCGGCGTTGTTGACTCCGTCGGTCAGGAGCACGAGCACGCGGCTGTTCTCCGGCCGGTTGCGCAAATGAATCACCGACAGGCCGATCGCGTCGCCTATTGCGGTCGCGGATTCCTCGATGATGCCGATGTCGGCCTCTTCCAGCAATTCGCCGACGACCTTGCGATCAAAAGTGAGCGGCGCCTGGATATAGGCATGTGCCGCGAACAGGATCAATCCGAGACGGTCGCCTTCTCGCCGCTCGACGAAGTCGCCGACCACGGCTTTTACCACATCGATGCGTGAAGCCTGACGACTGCCGACGATCATGTCCTGGGCTTCCATGCTGCCCGAGATGTCTACCGCCAGCATCAGGTCGCGTCCGGTGGAAGGCAGTTGTACCGGCTCCCCGAGCCATTGCGGCCTGGTCGCCGCCAATACGACGAGCAGCCAGATCAGGAGACAACAGATCAAGGTCAACAGGCGCCCGGAAGTCAGGTTTTCGCTATCCGACTGCAGCCGTGTCAACATACTGAAAAAGGGAACGTACAAGGCGGCGTCCTGACGCGGCGCGCGCGCCATCAGCCGGTATACCAGCAATGGTAACGGCAAGAGTAAAAATGCCCACGGCCAGGTGAACTCAAGCATCTGATCCCCCAAGCCCCAGACCGCCTGCGGTCTGCTTGTCTTGCGGGCGGTCGCTACCCCGGCGCAGATACATGGAGCGAATCCACTCCCGGCCGAAAGCATGCAACCTGCCCGTATCAATGGAAATGGTAGGCTGGAATCGGCCGTGACTCAATGCCTCGGCCAGTTCGCGGTCCAGGTTCATGCAATTGCCGTTGGCTTTCAGGAAGCGCAGCCAGTCGTCACCGCCGAGGCCGGCGACCGCGGTATCCGGAAAATGCGTCAGCGCCACGCGCCTCAGCACCGAATTGAACGCGTTCACATAGCGCAGTCGGGCCTTGTCCGGGTCCTCGGCCTCGGCCGTTGCGAATTCGTGGTACATCCGCTCTAGTTCCAGCAGGGCGTGGGAGCAGAATCGCCGCTTGCGCCAGACGGCATATGCCTTGCGGCCGCCGAAAAAGACACTTGCCAGCAACAGCGCGGCGAGAATCCACCAGCCCGGCGCCGGAGGCCACAAGCCAACCGGTTCAGGCAGATGAATATCCGCCAGTTGAGCTAGGAGTTCTGCGCTATCCACTGTCGAATCTGTTCCACGACCAGATCATTGGTGCGAATTTTCAGCAGGGCCACCTGCAACCTGTCGAGTTCGGACTCGATCAGTTGCATTCTTTCGGCGAACTGCTCCCGGTAGCGCACCCGGGCGCGCCGGCTGTGCGTGTTGAGCGCGCCCTTGCGCTGACCGTCCGTGATGCTGTAAAGCCCGGGAGTGGGCAATGACTCTTCCAGAGCATCGTAAACCAGACAACATACCACGTTGTTGTGCTGGCTCAACTGATTGAGGTATTGGACGGCCCTTTCGTCAAGAGTGACAAAATCGGAAACCACGTACAAGGTGCTGCCGGGGCGCATTATCTTGCGAATCTGTCCCAGTGCGTCGGACAAGCGGGAATCGGCGGCTTCCGCAGGCTCGCTGGTGGCAACGCTGACCAGGGCCTGATTGTATTCATAGACCTGATTCAGCAGATGCAGCGCGGAGCGCCTGCTGCGTTTGGGCCGAACCAGCCGAACTTCCCGATCGGAAAAGACCAGGCCGCCTACGCGATCGCCATTATCGATTGCCAGCCAGCAGAAAACGGCCGCGGTTTGTGCGGCGATCACCGACTTGAATGCGATCCGGCTGCCGAAAAACATGTTATGAGTCTGGTCCACCGCAATGATGACCGGGCGCTCGCGCTCCTCGCGGAAAACCTTGGTGAAAGGCCGGTTCGTGCGAGCCGTGACTCGCCAGTCGATAAGGCGGATATCGTCCCCGGGCTGGTAGGGCCGGAATTCCTCGAAATCGATGCCGCGGCCGCGCATCTTGGATAAATGCAGTCCGCTGATGCCTGCGATGGACCGGGTATGGGCCAGGTACTCCAGGGTTTTGGCCGCATAGCGCTGCATCAGCAATTGCTGCAGGCTGACGGCGGCCCCTGTCGCCTGATAACGGGCGTGCTCAGGGTCGATGCGGTACCTGGAACTCATCTCGGGGCGTCCCCGTCAGGCGGACGGCACGCGTTCGCGAATCGTTTCCAGAACTTTGTCTGGCGTGACGCCGCTGGCCTCGGCCTCGAAGCTCAGCAGTATGCGATGACGGAGCACATCGAACATGATTTCCTGCACATCGTCGGGACTGACGAAATCCTTGCCCTGAATCCAGGCGTGGGCGCGCGCGCAGCGGTCGAGCGAAATCGTGCCCCGGGGGCTGGCGCCGTATTCGAGCCAGCCCTCCAGATCCTTGCCGTAGACCAGCGGATTGCGCGTCGCCATGATGAGTTGAATGATGTATTCCTCGACTTCCGGCGCCATATGCATTTCCAGCACCTCCTGGCGGGCGGCGAAGACTTTTTCCTGCGGCACCTGGCTCGGGGGATCGGGCAACTTGTTGGCTGCTTCGTCCCGGACCAGGTGAAGAATGTCGCGTTCGGCCTCGATCGAAGGATAAGTGATGGTAACGTGCATCAGAAAGCGGTCGAGTTGCGCTTCCGGCAAGGGATAGGTTCCTTCCTGCTCGATCGGATTCTGCGTCGCCATGACGAGAAACAGCGGCGGCAGGGTAAAGGATTCGCGGCCGACGCTGACCTGGTGTTCGCCCATGGCTTCGAGCAACGCCGACTGCACCTTGGCCGGGGCGCGGTTGATTTCGTCCGCGAGCACCAGATTGTGGAAAATCGGGCCTTGCTGAAAGCGGAAAGAGCCGTCTTCCGGACGGAAAACTTCGGTTCCGGTTATATCGCTCGGCAACAGGTCCGGTGTGAACTGGATGCGGTGGAAGTCGCCTTCGATGCCGCGGGAGAGATCCTTGATCGCCTTGGTCTTGGCCAGTCCCGGGGCGCCTTCCACCAAAAGATGACCATCTGCCAGCAATGCGATCAGTAAACGGTCAATCAATCGTTCCTGACCGATGATCTGCATCATTAACCAGTTCTTCAATTCCGTTATCGTCGGGTGCTGACTCATGTCATCAGGTCTCTTTCGCGGGCGCAAAGTCCCGGATTGTAATGGTTTTGCAAGGGATGTCTAGCAATGACGCAGGCTTACAGCCGAGGCAACGGCAGCGCGCCGCTTCGCGGAATTGCCTGCCGGCAAGTTGACCGATACCAAAAAAAATAGCAAGCTTCCCCGCGCTTGGTCAGGGAAGGAAAACAATGCAAACCCGATTTCCCGCAGGTCTCTGTTTGTTGTTGGCCACTGGCCTGGCCTCGGCGCAGGATGTCGTGGAGGAGATCGTCGTCACGGGCGATCTCGACAGTCTCCCTGGGGGTTATGTGGAATCGGTGTTCGGTTTCGACAAGTCGCTGCTTGAGACGCCACGTTCCGCTTCGACGATTTCATCGGCCTTGCTCGAAAGATTCGACATTCAGGATATCGATGAGTTGATCGTGCTCGCGCCCGGCAGTTTTACCCAGTCGTTCTTCGGCGTGGCCGGTGGCCTGGACATCCGCGGCACGCCGGGCGAAACCTATTTTCGCGGCATGCGCCGGCTCGACAATCCGGGGAACTATCCGACTCCTATCGGAGCGTCCGACCGCATCGATGTCATCCGGGGGCCGGCCTCTCCGATCTACGGGCCGTCCAAAATCGGCGGTTATCTGAATTTCAATCCGAAATCGGCCCGAATAGAGGAAACGGGGGCGTTTCTTGACGAAACCAGCGGCGCGGTTTCGTTCAGCACGGGCAGTTGGGACAAGGCCGCAATTGCGGCCGAAGCGGGAGGGCCGGGCCGGATCGGCTCACGGGACCTTGGTTATTACCTCTACGCCTTGACCGAAGATTCCGGCAGTTATTACGACCACGGCGGACAACAGCAGAATCTCCTGCAACTCTCGGTGGATATGGACTTCTCGAACGCGATTCGCGCCCAGTTCGGCGGCATGTTGCATCAATACGAGGGCAACCAGGTGGCCGGCTGGAACCGGCTCACCCAGGACCTGATCGATCACGGCAGCTATACAAGCGGTTCCCCGTCCTCGCTCGACCGCGATGGCGACGGGTACGTCTCGCATCAGGAATTCGACCTGGACGGAGATGGATTCACCGACCTGAACCCATTTGCCGCGGGCCTGGTTCCGGGGCAAGCCGGACAACTCGAAGGCGCGGGCGTCTGTCAAATCGGAACGGTTCCGGTATTCGGCTGTTTTCCCGAACTGCTGGCGCTGCAGAATCCCGGTAACGCTTCCATCGAAGGCAATAACACGCTCACAGTCGATGACGACACCCTGGAAAACACGGTTACGACCTTGTATTTCGATCTGATGGGAGGCGACGGCATCGGCTGGGAATGGAAGAACCAGTTGTTCTTCGAACACTATGACAATCTGAACGAGAACGTATACGGATTTTCCCAGTTCCACGATACTTGGGTTATCGAAAACAAGCTGGTGTTTTCAAGGCAGTTCCGCTTCGAGGAGATGACCGCGGACTTGCAATTGTCGCCTTCCCTGCGCCATACGGAATTCGAACACGGCGACGACTACACCAATGAATATTTCGACCGGCGCGACCTGACCCGGCCGCTGGACGCGCTTGCCCATCGCCTGCTCGCCACCCGCATCGACGATGACTATACCGAGTACTACATCGGCAACTACACTGATCTCGGTCTGGCTGCAATGCTCGATATGAGCTTTGACAGTGGATTCTCGGCGCTGATCGGCTTGCGTCACGACAGCATCGCTGTTGAAAGCCGTCAGCCTCTGGAAAAACTGCTTTTGCCGAGTTCAAACAATTTCTGCCTTCCTCCGGGTGATTGCGTCGTTCCCGCGGCGGAAGACAATGTCGGTGGTATTTCCTGGACCCTGAGTCTGAGCCGGCAACTGGATAACGGCTTGCTGCCCTATGTTACGGTCTCGCGGCAATCGACGCTCATCGCCGGGCAGGGCGCCGAAGTGACCAGCGCCGGCGTCAGGGACGGCAACGCGTTCGACCAGTCCAGATTGCTGGAAGGGGGAGTCAAGGGCCGGCTGCTCGACAACAGGCTGTATTTTGCCGCCGCGGCTTACCGTCAGGAACGCACCGACTTCTCCGCCCAGGCCATTGTTACCAACCAGGCGTCTCGCACCGAAGGGGTCGAATTCGAAACACGCTGGTCTGTTAGTGAAAGCCTGTTGCTCTCATTCGGCTATTCCAGGATCGAGGTCGTCAATCTCAACACGCTCGAAGCCGGCTCGCGGTTCAGTTTCATCGGGGCGGAAGATCTGCCCGGGATCGAGCCCTGGCGCTTTTACGGCGGCGCGCTGGGAGGCGAGGTCATCGGCGGCGACGCCCGCCGGGCCGGTATGCCGGAAAACATCTACTCGTTCACGGGCGCCTGGGACCTCGGCAACGGCTGGACAATCAACGGCAGCGCCGCCGACGTGGAAGAAGTGTACTCGGGCTATTCCCGCCGCGTCCGTCTGCCTGCTTACACGCTGGTGAGCCTGGGATTCGGCTACGAAGCCCGCGATTGGCTGTTCAGCTTCAATATCAAGAACATCACAGACGAACGGTATTTTCGCGCGAATTTTCCCAATCTGTTCGGCGGCGTGATAGCGTTGCCTGAATTGCCTCGCCATTTCAACGCGAGTATTCGCTATCGTTTCTGAAACCGGGTGGAATCACGGACTCGCAAATTGTATGAACTGATCGCCGGGCCACTGTTCCGGCTTCCCGCGGAAGCTTCCCACGGCGTTGCCCTGGGAACGCTTGAGCTGTTGCATCGGCTCGGAATGTCCGGCCTGCTTGCCGCAACCGCCAGTACACCGCAGCGGCCGGTGAGACTGATGGGTCTGGAGTTTCCCCATCGGGTCGGCCTTGCCGCGGGACTGGACAAGAACGGAGACCACATCGACGCCCTGGCGGCGCTCGGTTTCGCCTTTGTCGAGATCGGCACGTTGACGCCCCGGCCCCAGCCGGGCAATCCGCGGCCCCGCCTGTTCCGTGACAGAAAGGCGGGTTGCATCGTCAATCGCATGGGCTTCAACAACAAGGGCATCGCGCATGCGGTCACGCGGCTGGAACAGCGCCGCAGCAAAATCGTCCTGGGAGTAAATATCGGCAAGAATCGCGAAACCCCGGCCGAGCGCGCCGCTAATGACTATCTGGAATGCCTGCGCCAATGCCGGGAGGCGGCCGATTACGTCACGGTCAATATCTCCTCGCCCAATACTCCGGGCCTGCGCGACATGCAATTCGGCGCACATCTCGAGCGCTTGCTGGAAGCCGTGAAACAGGCACAATCGGACTACGAGGCCGAGTCGGACAGGCATCTGCCCATCGCCTGGAAACTCGCCCCTGATCTGAGCGAGGCGGAGGTCCGTTCGATTTGCGCCTCGCTGATGGCGTGGCAGGCTGATTGCATCATCGCGACGAATACGACCCTGAGCAGGCCGGCCGCAACGCCCCGGCGTATTGCGCGGGAAAACGGAGGACTTAGCGGGGCGCCGTTGACTGGACTCGCGCGGCAGACTGTTCGCGCGATCAAGGCGGAAGTCGGCGGCGCCATACCCCTGATCGGCGTCGGCGGCATCATGAACGGTCAGGACGGGCGTGAAATGCTGGCGGCCGGCGCCGACCTTCTGCAGATCTATAGCGGCTTCATATTTCGCGGCCCCGGTTTGATCGGGGAACTGGCGGAAGAGCTTGCCGATGCCTGAGTCTCCGGCGTATGCCTGAATTGCTGTTCTATACCACGGCCGGCTGCCATCTTTGCGAATACGCCGCCGTCATGCTCGATGAATTGGCCCGTTCACGGGACATCCGAGTGACTCCGGTGGACATCAGCGAGTCGGAAGAACTGGTCGCCCGTTACGGGCTTACGATTCCCGTGCTGCGCAATCCCGACAGCGGCCGTGAACTGAACTGGCCCTTTGCTCCCGAGCAAATATCGGAACTGCTGCAAGGCTGACCCGGGTAAACTGTTTTCTTGCGCGTCAGTGGGGAAGGCGTTCCAGGCCGAACAGTCGTATCGCGTTTTCCGTGGTCTGCCGCGCGATCCCGGCACGGTCGCCACCGGTGCATTCGGCAATCTTGTCGAGTACCGCCGGCAGATACTTCGGCTCGTTGCGCCTGCCGGCAGGTTTCGGTAGCAGGTTGCGCGGCAGCAGATAGGGCGCGTCGGTTTCCAGCAACAGCCGCTCCGGGGGAATGTGCCCGACGATGGATTGCAGATCGGCGCCGCGTCGTTCGTCGCAGATCCAGCCCGTGATGCCGATATACATGTTCAATTCGAGATAGTCGCGCAAAGCCGCCAGGGTGTCGGTGAAGCAATGCACCACGCCTCCGGTGATGCGGTCGCGATGCCGTTTGAGAATCGCGAGGAAATCCGCATGGGCGTCGCGCTGATGCAGGAACACCGGCTTGCGGACCGAGGCGGCGATTTCCAGGTGTTGTTCGAAGCAGTTCAGTTGATCCTTCCGCGGCGAATAATTGCGATTGAAATCGAGTCCGGTCTCGCCTACGGCCACTACTTGCCCGAGTTCGCAAAGCGCGGCGACCGCGGTGAATTCTCCGGCCGTGAAGGTTTGCGCTACATGAGGATGAAATCCCGCGGTGCTGCTGAAAAAGTCGGGATTCGCGCCGGCGAAGCGGGAGGCCGCTTCACTGGTCGCGCGATCCGTGCCGGTCAGAATGATGTGCGTTAGCCCGGCGCTTCTGGCATCATCCACAACCTGCTGAAAATCGTGCTCGAACGATTTGTGCGTCAGATTGGCGCCGATATCGATGAGATTCATGAACAGTAACAGTTTCCCGAGCGGCTTCGGAGTCTAGCGTAAGGCGCTCGCTGCGAGAAGTCTCGAAACAACCGGCGGAAATGACGCGTACCGATGCAAGCGGTGGTAACAGGAATGAACAGAAAAATCGGCGGCAAGGCGCTGAACTGGTCTGAACTCGGATTCGAATACGTCAAGACCGACCGACGATTTTCCGCCCGCTGGCGCGATGGCCAATGGGACGAAGGCGGAATGATCGACAGTGAGATCATGCCTTTGCACGAAGGCTCGCCGGCATTGCATTACGCCCAGGAATGCTTCGAGGGCATGAAAGCGCAATGCGCCCGCGACGGCAGGGTATTGCTGTTCCGGCCGGATCTGAACAGCGAGCGCATGAAACAGGCGGCCGGGCGTCTGCTGATGCCGCAAGTGCCCACTGAACTTTTCATGCGCGGCGTCGATGCCGCGGTGCGGGAAAACATCGAATGGATTCCGCCCTTCGGCTCCGGCGCCAGCCTGTACGTCCGGCCCATGCTCATCGGTGTTGGCGAGAATCTCGGTTTGCGGCCGGCGCCGGAATTCGAGTTCCGCGTATTTGTCTCACCGGTCGGACCCTATTACAAGCAGGCGGGCCTTGCGCCGATCGCGCTCGCGGTTTCGGAAATGGACCGCGCGGCGCCCCATGGCACGGGCAATTTCAAGGTGGGCTCCAACTACGCGGGCGGCCTGCTGGCAACGCGAAAGGCCCAGCGGCAGGGCGCCAGCGAAGCACTTTATCTCGACGCGGCGGAAAATCGATATATCGACGAGGCCGGATCGGCCAACATCCTGGTCGTCATGCGCGACGGCAGCCTGGTCACGCCGCGCTCGTCAGCGATACTGCCCAGCGTGACGCGCCGCTCGATCATGCAACTCGCCGCCGACCGGCTCGGTATGCTGATCGCTGAAAGGCCCATCGATCTGCGCGCCGAATTCGATGACTTCGTAGAGATGGGCGCCTGCGGCACCGCGGCTGTAGTATCACCGATCGCCCGGATCTGGTTCGACGGCGCCTGGCGCGCAGTCAACCGCAAGGAGTTAGGTGACGATACCGGGGGAAGCGGAACGGTCGGGCCGGTCATGCAGGAACTGTACGATCTACTGGTCGGTATCCTGCAAGGCGAAATCGCCGAGGAATACGGATGGATTCGGGAAGTTCCCCTTTAGTTGAACATTCCTTGACCGATACCAGTCGAGTACCTGTATATTCCGCGTGAACGTTTTCGGCCACGAGCCGGACAGGGTCAAGGAGTAAGGAAGCATAGATGGCAAAGTCGCTGGTCATAGTGGAGTCGCCCGCCAAGGCGAGGACCATCAACAGGTATCTGGGTCCGGAATTCATCGTCAAGTCCTGTATCGGACATATTCGGGATCTGCCGGAGAAAGGCCGCGCTGAACCCCGTCGCGGCCGCACGGATACGCCTGCCCGCAACTTGACGCCCGCGCAGAAGGCGGCTCGTCGCAAAAAAAACGAGCAGCAAAAACTCGTTCAGCGACTTGGAGTTGACCCCCAGAATGGTTGGCGGGCCCGCTACGAGATACTGGCCGGCAAGGAACAAATCGTCGAAGAATTGCAAAAACTGGCTGCCAAATCGCCGACGATTTATCTGGCCAGCGACCGTGACCGCGAAGGAGAAGCCATTGCCTGGCACCTGCAGGAAGCCATAGGCGGCAAGCCTGAGCGCTTTCAGCGTGTCGTTTTCAATGAAATTACCAGCAAGGCCATTCGCGAGGCTTTTGCCGACACCGGCAAGGTGGACATGCGCTACGTTGAGGAACAGCAGGCGCGTCGATTCCTCGATCGCGTGGTGGGTTACATGCTGTCCCCCTTGCTTTGGTCGAAGGTTGCGCGCGGCTTGTCCGCCGGCAGGGTGCAATCGGTCGCGGTCAAACTGATCGTCGAACGCGAGCGCGAGATCCGGGCTTTCAATCCGGAAGAATACTGGGAGGTTTTTGCGGACCTCGCTACTAGCGCGAAACAGGATCTGCGCTGCCAGGTCGTCAAACAGGCCGGCAAGAATTTCAGACCTGGCGACAAGCAAAGCACGGAGCTGGCTCTGGCCGTGCTGCGGAACGCCGAATACGTCGTGCGCGAGCGCGAGGACAAGCCGACAACTTCAAAGCCGCGCCCGCCACTGATCACGTCCACCCTGCAACAGGCCGCGAGTACCCGCCTCGGATTCGGCGTGGGCAAAACCATGAGATTGGCGCAGCAGTTGTACCAGGCCGGACACATCACCTACATGCGCACGGATTCGGTTCATCTTAGCAACGATGCGATCGCGGCCGCGCGCAGCCATATAGAGGGTCGATTCGGCAGCGACTATCTTCCGCCAAAACCCAACTTCTACCGGGCCCGCGCCGGGGCGCAGGAAGCCCATGAAGCGATCCGGCCCACCGACGTAACGCGGCAGGCGGACGAACTGAAGGATATGGACAAGGACGCCCGGCGGCTCTATTCGCTTATCAGCCAGTTTTTCGTTGCCTGCCAGATGGTCCCGGCGCGGTTTCTGTCGAGCACGATCACGGTGCAGGCCGGAGAATTCGAGTTGCGCGCCAAAGGCCGGATCATGCAGTTTCAGGGCTACCTGGCAGCCATGCCCTCCCGCGATGAGGATGTCGTGCTGCCCGATGTCGTTGCCGGAGAGCGCCTGGGCCTGGAAAAGCTGGACCCGGTGCAGAATTTCACCAGACCGCCGCCGCGCTATACCGAGGCAAGCCTGGTGAGGGAAATGGAAAAACGGGAAATCGGCAGGCCTTCCACATACGCCGCGACCATTTCCACAATCCAGGATCGTGGCTATGTGAAACTGGAAAGCAGACGATTTCATGCCCTCAAGATCGGCGACATCGTTACCGAGCGCCTGCAGGAAAATTTTAACGACTTGATGGATTACGACTTCACGGCGCGCATGGAAGACTCGCTGGACGAAGTGGCGGAGGGCCGCAAGAACTGGAAGAAGCTGCTGGATGAGTTCTACCGCGATTTCACTTCGCAACTCGCCGCTGCCGAAGCGAAAGAGGGCGGCATGCGCACCAACAAGCCGACGGATGTGGATATTCCCTGCCCCAAGTGCGGCCGCCCAATGCAGATTCGCAATGCATCCACCGGGGTGTTTCTTGGCTGCACCGCCTACGGACTGTCAGGGGACGAGAAATGCCGTTCAACGGTCAATCTGATACCGGGCGAGGATGCCATTCAGGCGAAAAACGTTGAGGAAGCCGAAAAACAGGAAAATATCCAGTTGCGCAAGAAGCACCGCTGCGGAATTTGCGGCACGGCCATGGATGCCTGGCTGGTCGACGCCGGCCGCAAATTGCACATCTGCGGCAACAACCCCGATTGTGCAGGTTTCGAACTGGAACAAGGGGAGTTTCGCATTCAGGGATACGAAGGCCCGATTATCGAATGCGACAAATGCGGCAATGACATGCAATTGAAATCCGGCCGCTTCGGCAAGTACTTCGGTTGCACCGGCGACGACTGCCGCAACACGCGCAAGTTATTGCGCAACGGCAAGCCGGCGCCGCCCAAAATGGATCCCGTGCCGATGCCGGAGTTGAAATGCGACAAGGTCGACGATCATTACATCCTGCGCGAAGGCGCCTCGGGGTTGTTCCTGGCGGCCAGCGGATTTCCGCGCAATCGCGAAACGCGTTCGCCGAAAATCGCCGAATTGCTGCCGCACCGGAATGAAATCGACCCCAAGTTCAGCTATCTGTTCGACGCGCCGGTCGAGGACGAGAAAGGCAACCAGACTGTGCTCTCCTTCAGCCGCAAAACGCGCGAGCATTTCGTACAATCCGTGGTGGACGGCAAACCTACAGGCTGGCGGGCGTTCTATCGTGACGGCAGTTGGCAGGTCGGTGCGGACAAGCGGGACTGACGCGGCGCGCTTGAATCGCCGAACTACAATCCCAGACGGATCACGCCGACGCTGACGCCTTCAACGGCAAAATCTTCGCGGCGTAAATCCACCTCGATCGGCGCAATATCGGGATTTTCCGCGACCAGTTCCAGGCGGTGGGCCGCCCCGGTCTTGCGTAAACGCTTGACGGTGACGTCGTCAGCTATTCTGGCGACGACGATGTCGCCGTCACGGGCTTCGGCTGTCTTGTGTACGGCGAGCAAATCGTTTTCGTAAATGCCGATACCGATCATGCTGTTTCCCCGCACCGTCAGCAGGTAATCGGCGCGCGGCGAGAACATTTCCCCCGGGACTTCGCTGTAATCCGCGATGGACTCCTGGGCAAGGATGGGGGAGCCGGCCGCGACCTGGCCGATGATCGGCAGGCCGGGCGGGGAATCCGCTGGAATGCGGATGCCGCGGGAAGCGCCGGGCATCATTTCAATGGCGCCCTTGCGCGCCAGTGCGCGCAAATGTTCTTCGGCCGAATTTACCGATCTGAATCCCATGTGGCCGGCGATTTCCGAGCGCGTCGGCGGATATCCGGTATCGCGCAGATGGCCCCGGATAAATTCCAGAATCTGCCCCTGGCGGGAAGTCAATCCGTGCATGGTTGCCCTCTTTGCCGCGAATAACTGTGATTATATACAGTTATCCGGCGGCGCGACCAAAACTTTAGCTGAATCTATCGGTTCCGACTCGGAGATTCCGCGACTGCGCGCGGAATGACAGTCGTTCACCGCGCGGAATGATCGTCGCTCACCGTCGTCATTCTGCGCGCAGCGAAGCGAAGTCGCAGAATCTCCGACGGAGTGTGATAACTTTCCGGCCTGAACTGGAGTACGTGGATGAGCGCCGAGGAAAAGATTCCCGGATTGTTGATGCTCGATTTGCGCGGGCCGATGCCGGCGGCGGACGAGATTGAACTGTTGCAGCGTGACAGCGTCGGTGGCGTCATCCTGTTCGCGCGCAACTATCTCTCGCCCGGGCAACTCCGGGAATTGACCGCAGCAATCAGGCAATGCGCGCCGCATCTGCTGATCGCGGTGGACCAGGAAGGCGGCCGGGTGCAACGATTTCGAGATGGCTTTGTGACCTTGCCGCCACTGCGCAAATTGGGAGAAATTTTTGAATCGGATCCCGGGCGCGGTCTTGCGCTGACGCGTGATTGCGGCTGGATCATGGCCGCGGAGATCGTCCGGGCGGGGCTCGATTTCAGTTTCGCCCCGGTGCTCGACCTGTACGACCCGGCTTCACCGGTAATCGGCGACCGCGCCTTTGCCGCCGACCCGGAAGCCGTTACAAGCCTGGCCCAGGCTTATATCGGCGGCATGTCGCAAGCCGGCATGGCCGCTGTCGGCAAACATTTTCCCGGCCACGGCGTGGTCGGCGCGGACTCACATCTGGAATTACCGGTGGATACGCGCAACGGGGAAGAATTACGCTCGCGGGACCTGCAGGCATTCGTTCGCATTCACGAATTGCTGGCGGGCATCATGCCGGCCCATGTGATTTATCCGGATCTGTGTCCCGAAGCCGCGGGATTCTCCCGCTACTGGCTGCAGACGGTTTTGCGCGAAGAAATCGGCTTCCGGGGACTGATCTTCAGTGACGATCTGAGCATGACCGCGGCGCATGTTGCTGGCACAATCGAGCACAGGCTTGAGCAGGCGCTGGCCGCGGGCTGCGACATGATGCTCGTTTGCAATTCACCCGCGGATGCGCTGCGGGCGGCCGATTGGCTGGAGCGGGAGAAAATCCCGGGAAACAGCGGGTTGCGGTGCATGCGGGCCATCGGCGGGCCTGCTCCGGAAGACGAAGCATGGCGGCAGGCCGTCTCGAGAGTCAGCATCTTGCAGTCCGGCGTCGCGGCAATGCACTGAGGCAAGGTCAAATGGAGCATTCACCATGATTGTGTTGAACGACATAGCCTGGATCGGGCAAATATTGCTGGTGCTCGTGCTGGCGCTGATTGCCGGCGCCGTAGTCAGGCGAATCCTTGCCGGTCTTGAGAAGCAGTCGGCAAAAACCTCGGCCGTCTGGGACGACGCCATGCTGGAAGCGGCCCGGCGTCCCTTGCGTGTGCTGATTACCTTGTACGCCGCCGTCTTCATTCTGGAAATCGGCGTAACGCAATTGCAGCAATTCCAGCTTCAACAAGCCGGCCCCATGTTTTTTGCGGCGCAGGCCGGCTCCTTTTTCGATGCCGTCAGACAGATCGTCGTCATCCTGCTGCTGGCCTGGTTTCTGCTGCGATTTACCAATGGCGTCGAACAGCGCTTGCTGGAACAACTCAAGGCCGAACCGGACCAGGTTCAGACTCGCATCGACCCGACCACCCTGCACGCACTGGTTCGTTTGCTGCGTCTGGTAATCGTGATAGCGGCCGTACTGGTCGTATTGCCGACATTCGGCGTCGAAATCACTGCCGTGCTCGCATTCGGCGGTATCGGCGGCATTGCCGTCGGTTTTGCGGCCCAGGATCTGCTGGCCAATTTCTTCGGCGGATTGTTGATCTATCTCGACCGTCCTTTTGCAATCGGCGACTGGATACGCTCGCCGGACCGGGAAATCGAAGGCACGGTGGAAAAGATCGGTTGGCGTCTGACCATCGTCAGGACCTTCGACAAGCGTCCGCTATACGTCCCGAATTCGGTGTTCAACAAGCTTTCGCTGGAAAATCCCTCACGCATGAGCCATCGCCGCATCTATGAAACCTTCGGTATCCGTTACCGGGACGCGGCCAGGATGGACGTGATCGTGGAAGATGTGAAGACCATGCTGCGCGCCCACGAGGAGATCGACACCAGCCAGACCATGATCGTCAACTTCAATCATTGCGCGCCTTCGTCACTGGATTTCTTCGTTTATACCTTCACCAAAACCACCAACTGGATACGTTTTCATGAGATCAAACAGGACGTGCTGTTGCGCATCGTGGCGATCGTTCATTCCCATGACGCCGACCTTGCCTTCCCGACCACCACTATCGATGGGCTGCCCGCGGTAATGCCGGAACCTCCGGCGGAATCCTGAGCGCCGTGCCGACCGCAGCCGAGATAGCCGGGATCGCAAGTCGCGCGACTCTCATTCATGGCGCCGACAAGGTGGAAGCTGCGCTGGCAAGGATGGCGCGCGAGATTACCACTGAGCTTTCCGGCAGCGACCCGGTCCTGCTTTGCGTGATGAACGGCGGGCTGATCGTTACCGGCCAGCTTGCGGTGCGGCTGCAATTTCCCCTGCAAATCGACTATCTGCATCTGACCCGGTATCGAGGCGCGACATCGGGGGGAGAGATCGAATGCCGCGTCATGCCGGCTCTTGATCTGCGCGGGCGCATGGTCCTCGTCGTCGACGATATCCTGGATGAGGGAAACACCCTGGCGGCCGTATTGCGCTATTGCCGCGAACAGGGGGTGGATCGAGTTCTGTCGGCAGTGCTCGTCGACAAGCAGCGTCCCCGGCCGGAAGCGCTGGCCAAAGCGGATTTCGTTGGCCTGCACGTGCCGAACCGCTATGTCTACGGCTACGGCATGGACTACAGGAACTATCTGCGCAACGCCGATGGCATTTACGCGATTGCAGACGAGGATATGTAGGAAAGGCAAGATTGCGTGATTTCTTCGCGGCTGCCCCGGCAATGCACGCGGGGGAGCTTGTGCTCCAACTGGTATTGGTACATCGGATCGTAATAGTTCTCCAGCAGATACCCGATCCATTGCCGGTGCCATGCGATTCCTTCCGCGTTTCCCGCGGCGAAGGCCTGTTGCATCAAGGCGCCCGCCTTGCGAAAGCCGCTGTCGCCGAGCCTGCGCCGGATCTTCTCCAGACTTGCGTGCAGCGATCGTTCGAGAATGGCGGCGCCCTGTCCGGGGCTGTGGTCTTCCCAGGCGCGCAGATTGGATAGAATGTAGTCGTTAAGGATCGTTTCCACCCGCGCTTCCAGGCTTTCCTCGATGAGCGCAATCGGCGCCTGCCGCATACCGTCGAACAACACTTGGGGAATGGCGAGGGAGCCCACGGCGCGGCCCTCGTCTTCGACGATCAGGACAGGCGCGGTTTCGAATTCCAGTTTCAGCAGTGCGGCCGCCATGGCATTTTCGAAGTCGATCTGTGATGGCTGTGGATCCGGCAGGGCGCCGAATGCAGAGCCGCGATGCCGCGCCGCCCCTTCAATATCCAGTGCGTAAGGCAGACCCGCAAGCAGCCGCGTCTTGCCGGTGCCGGTTTTCCCCGCGATAACGAGAAAATCGCGTTTCGCCGCCTGCTCGAGCACACGCAGCAGAAAACCGCGCAATGCCTTGTAGCCGCCGGGCACCAGCGGAATTTCGACCCCTTCCTCGCGCAGCCATTGCCGAACGATTTGCGATCGCTGGCCGCCGCGGAAACAATACAGGCGCGCATCGGGATTGCGTTCGATGAAATTGCGCCAGCGCTCGATGAGCCTTCTTCTCGGCTCACCGCTCACGAGTTCATGACCGAGCCTGGTCGCCGCCTCGCCGCCGCTGCGGCGATACATGGTTCCCACCGCGGCGCGTTGCGCATCGGTCAGCAAGGGAATGTTACTGCTGGCGGGGAAAGCCCCCCTGGCAAATTCCACGGGAGAACGCACGTCGAGCAGGGGGCGATCGCGCTTGAACAAAAGCGCGAAATCCGATTGCATGGAGTCTGCTGGCATAATGCGGAAACGATTACAGGCACTACCAGTTTATCACCGACTCCGCCGGATGCGCGGGCAGCCGGTGGGGAAGAGAGCGCGGAGGGGAATTTCTTGAACGACCAGACCGGCGACAAGGCGGCGGCGCCGGACCCGTTCCGGATGCTGCGCCGCGTGAGCGAGCCGCGCGGCCCGGCGCCGGTGCATCTCTGGGATCCGCCGTTCTGCGGCGACATCGATCTGCGCATAGGCCGCGACGGCGTCTGGCATCACGAAGGCAGGCCGATCCGCCGCCAGGCCATGATCAATCTCTTCGCTTCGATCCTGAAACGGGAAGGGGAAGAGTATTTCCTCGTCAACCCGGTGGAAAAAGTGCGCATCCAGGTAGACGATTGCCCGTTTCTCGTCGTCGATATGGAGATTCGCGATCCCGGCCGGGAACAGGTGATCGTGTTTTTCACGAATGTCGAGGAATCCGTGGAAGTCGACCCGGATCATCCGCTTTGCGTTACCGGCGCTGAGGAGCCCCGCCCCACTGTGCATGTGCGCGGCGGCATGGACGGATTGTTGAGCCGCCCCGTGTTTTACCGCCTGGTTGCCGCCGCCAGACAATACCCGCAAGACGGCGAACTCGTTACCGGAATCGACAGCAAGGGCTGCTTCTTCGAGTTCGGCCGAACCGCCCTGGAATCCGGTTGACCCTATTCGGTAAAAGCGGCATCATTGCCGCCCGTTTCAGCAGGCCCGGATCCCTCCGTCCATGAAGATTTTCGTCGCCGTCAAGCGCGTAGTCGATGCCAATGTAAAAGTTCGCGTAAAGTCCGACGGAACCGGCATGGAACTCGCCAATGCAAAAATGGCGATGAATCCGTTTTGCGAGATCGCGGTCGAACAGGCCGTGCGCATGAAGGAGGCGGGTCAGGCCGACGAGATCGTGGCGGTCTCCATCGGCCCCCAGGTCTGCCAGGAGCAATTGCGCACCGCGCTCGCGCTGGGCTGTGACCGCGGCATCCTCGTCATAGACGAAAGCGATGTCGCGCCCCTGCAGGTTGCCCGGATTCTCAAGGCATTGGCGGAGCGGGAAGCGCCCGATCTGATCATCCTGGGCAAGCAGTCCATCGACAGCGACAACAACCAGGTCGGTCAGATGCTGGCGGCGATTGCCGGCATGGGGCAGGGCACTTTTGCCTGCAAGGCCGAACTGGCCCCAGACTGCACAAATGGCGGCACAAAAGGCCGAATCGTCGTTACCCGGGAAATCGATGGCGGCGAGCAGACTGTTTCGCTCAAGCTGCCGGCGGTTGTCACCACTGACCTGCGTCTGAACGAGCCACGCTATGCTTCCCTGCCAAATATCATGAAGGCCAAGCGCAAGCCGATCGATCGGCTGACTCCGACCGATCTTGGCGTGGACACCGCTTCCGGTTTGAAGACATTACAGGTGTTGCCGCCGGCCGAACGCGAGGCCGGGATCATCGTCGAAACCGTGGACGATCTCGTCGGCAAACTAAAAAGCGAAGCAAGAGTGATCTAGGAAACGGTCATGTCGATATTGGTCATTGCGGAACACGATAACGCCTCGCTCAAGGCGGCAAGCCTGAATGCGATAACCGCGGCGTCCGAAATCGCGGGATATCTGGATCAGGCTGAAGTACACGTGCTGGTGGCGGGGCATCAATGCGCCGCCGTGGCCGACGCCGCGGCCGGAATTTCCGGCATCTCCAGAGTGCTGCTGGCGGACGCCGCCTGCTTTGAGCATCAATTGCCCGAGAGCGTGGCGCCGCTGGCGCGGGATCTGGCAGGATCGTATTCCCACGTGCTGACACCGGCGACGACCACCGGCAAAAACCTTATGCCCCGGGTCGCGGCGCTGCTTGACGTCGCGCAGATTTCCGATATTTCCGCCGTCGAATCGGCGGACACTTTCGTTCGGCCGATTTACGCCGGTAACGCACTGGCGACCGTTCAGTCCGCCGATCCCGTCAAGGTAATTACCGTGCGAATTACCGCCTTCGATGCCGGGGGCGATGGCGGTACGGGCGAAATCGAAAACTGCGAAATTGTTGTGGACCAAGACCTTTCCATCTTTGTCGACGAAAACCTTTCAGTTTCCGAGCGCCCCGAACTGACTTCGGCAAAAGTCGTGATTTCCGGCGGCAGGGGCATGCAAAACGGCGAGAACTTCGTGTTGCTGGAAAAAATCGCCGACAAGTTGAATGCCGCCATCGGCGCTTCGCGCGCGGCCGTCGACGCCGGATTCGTGCCGAACGACATGCAGGTCGGACAAACCGGCAAGATCGTAGCGCCCGAACTCTATATCGCGGTCGGCATTTCCGGCGCGATCCAACATCTCGCCGGCATGAAGGACAGCAAGGTCATAGTCGCCATCAACAAGGATGCGGAAGCCCCGATCTTTCAGGTGGCGGACTACGGACTGGTGGCGGACCTGTTCAAGGCTCTGCCGGAACTCGAACAGGCCCTGTAACAAATCCGCTGCAAATCAGTTTGACGCGGCCGCCGCTTCCTGGCGCCGGCGCACTTCCCTTGGATCGTTTGGCGCACGGCGTTGAACCGGGGGCTCGGCTGGCGCTTCTTGCGCCGGTTTCGCAGCCGGGGCCTCGCCATCGCTTGTGTCTGGCGCGGCGGATTCGGCTTCCGGGGCTTTTTCTTTCCCGGCAGCTTTCGATGCGGCTTTTTTCGTTTTCGCGGATTTTTTCGGCTTGGCGGGTTTTTCCTCAGCCGGCTCAACGGCGAGCGGCGCCTCCGCCGGCGCGCCGGGCGCTTCAACCGCCACTGCCGGTTCCGCCGCGACGGTTTCTACCGCCTTTGCCGTATCGTCCGGGATTGCTGTTTCTTTCGCCTTTGCCGCTTTATCCGGAGTTGCCGCTGAAGCTTCCGCATCCTCCGCTTTCACCGCTTTCTTGCGTGGGCGGCCGGCCCTGGCTCTACGGGGTTTTGCCGCGGGCTCTTTTTCCGGCTCTTGTGAGGTCTGGGCCTCGACCGGTTCTTCGCTTTCGAGTCCGGCTTTCGTTTCTTCACCCGGCGCCACGGAAGTCGCTTCCGACGCGACGGTTCCGGATTCATCCACGGGCGCTATCGGGTCCGTGTGAATTGTGGCGGCCTGTTCCGGTTCCGTAGATTCCGTGACGGACAGGTTCTCTTCCACGGAGGGCTCTTCGACTCCGGCGTCCGCCGGTCTCGGTCCGCGTTTGCGTTGCGTGCTGCTACGGGTCCGTTTCGCGGCAGGGCGGCGTCTGGCCTGGCCTTTCGACGATTGCTTGTCCTCCGGGACATCTTCGCCCGCCGATGTTTCGGCAGTTCGGGTTTCGGCTGCTGCCGATTCCTGTCCTTTACCCTCCTGTTTGCGCCTCCTGCCGCCGCGTCCGCGGCCTGAGGTTTCCTTTCGAGGAGCCTTTTCCCGCTTGCCGCTTTCAGTCTTGCCGCTGTCGGCTTTGCCGCGTTTTTCGGATCTGGCGCCGCTGTCCGTCTTGCCGCGCTTGTCCGTCCTCGTGCGGCCGTCGGCCTTGCGGTCCTCCTTGTGACCCCGGGACGGCGCCGCGCGCCTGGATTTCTCCGCTTGCGGACGCCTCGCTGTGGAGGGTTCGGGAGACTTGGCTGCCGGCGCCGATTCGCTGCCGCCGAACAGATTGCGAATCGCATTGTTCAGAAAAGCGACCGGACCGGTGGCGGTAGCCGGACGTTGGGACCGAGCGTCCGCGACGGCGCCCCGGCTTACCGCAGGCTGCCTGTGGGCGGTATCGGCATGGGCTTCGCTCTCAGCGGATTCCGAGCTTTCGATTTCGTACTCTTCACCCTTTTGATTGACGCCGACAACGCGGTAATGCGGCGTCACCAGTTCGGAATCGGGGACGACAACGAGGCTGGAGCCGCTCTCTTCCTCGATGTCGGAAATTTCATCGCGCTTGTCGTTAAGCAGATAAGCGGCGACATCGAGCGGGGCCGCGATACGAACTTCGCGATTCCTTTCCTTGCTCGCTTCCTCGCGCATGATGCGCATCATCGACAACGCAAGCGACTTGACATCCCTGACCCGTCCCTGACCGCTGCAGCGGGGACAGACAATGCTGGCGGTCTCGTCGAGGGAAGGGCGCAGCCGCTGCCGTGACATTTCCAGCAGGCCGAAGCGTGATATCCGGCTGACCTGCACTCTCGCCCGGTCGGCCTCAAGGGCTTCCCGCACGCGATTTTCCACGAGGCGCTGATGCTGGTTGGAACTCATGTCGATGAAATCAATGACGATCAGGCCGCCGATGTCTCTCAGTCGCAACTGCCGGGCGATTTCATCGGCCGCCTCGAGATTGGTGTTCAGCGCGGTCTCCTCAATATCCGCGCCGCGTGTGGCGCGGGCGGAATTGATATCGATCGCGACCAGCGCCTCGGTCGGATCGATCGACATCGTGCCGCCGGAAGGCAGTCTTACGTCGCGGCCGAAAGCGCTTTCGATCTGGTTCTCGATCTGGAACCGGTTGAACAGCGGCAGTTTCTCTTCATACAGCTTGATGCGGCTTTCGTATTGCGGCATCACCTGGCGCACGAACTGCATCGCTTCTTCGTAGGTTTCCGTTGTGTCGAACAGTACCTCGCCGATTTCCTTGCGCAGATGGTCGCGGATCGTGCGCAGGACGACATTGCTTTCCTCGTGAATCAGGAAGGGCGCTTTTTTCTGGCCGGAGACATCCTGGATTGCCTGCCAAAGATTGGTCAGATAGTCCAGATCCAATTGCAGTTCCTGCGACTGCTTGCCGACGCCGGCGGTGCGCACGATCAACCCCATGTTGTCGGGGATGTCCAGTTCGCGCAGGGATTCCTTTATTTCCGAACGTTCGTCGCCTTCGATGCGGCGCGAAATTCCTCCGAGTTTCGGATTGTTCGGCATCAATACCAGGTAGCGTCCGGCCAGGCTGACGAAGGTGGTCAGGGCGGCGCCCTTGTTGCCGCGTTCTTCCTTTTCGACCTGTACGATGATTTCGGCGCCTTCCTTGATCGGGCTTCCGCCATTGCCGTCCGCGGCCTTGTTGCGATACAGATCGGAAATTTCCTTCCAGGGCAGAAATCCGTGGCGGGCGACGCCGAAGTCGACAAAAGCGGCTTCGAGGCTGGGCTCTACCCGAGTGACCACTCCTTTGTAGGTATTGGCTTTCTTGCGCGCCTTGTTGGGGAATTCTATGTCGAGATCGTACAATCGCTGGCCATCGACCAGCGCAACCCGCAGTTCCTCGTGTTGGGCTGCATTTACCAGAATGCGTTTCATGCGTTTGTTTCCTCTTGGATAAACGCAGAAGCGAGCAGGGGGAATGCCAGGGAAGCCAGTTTCCCGAATTGCCGTGTTCAGGGGCGCAGGGCCCGGTGCGGCGTCAGGCTGGCGATTGACTGGAGACTCGACAATACCGGCGCCGGACGGATCGATTCGATAGCCGCTCTCGCGCCGAAGGTCCGGTCAAAACCGGAGTCCGGTTGTAACGTATTGTTATGCGCAACAATCTTTCAGTTTGTTGTCACTTCGGGGCCATCGCCATATTGGGCGCCATGGCCAGCCGAATCAGAATTCCCGTGCTTGTCTTCTGCAATTCGGACAACGCCGGATGATCGGTCGTGTCCGTGCAAAAACGATGTAATCCCATTTGCTTTTCAGGCGATCACAATCGTTCATATACTAAGCTAATCGTGGCTCTCTCTGAGCCTGAAGGGCTAAAGGATCAATAAAATCAACTATATGCCCAACGCGCGACTATATCACCCCAACAATCCCGCGGCAAGCGTAACACCATCCGTTCCGTTATAATGCGCGGCTTTTGCGGGTGGCGGCTGAACGGGAAAATCATGCGCAGTCATTATTGTGGTGAAATGAACGAGTCTCTGGTCGGCGAAGAAGTCACTCTTTGCGGCTGGGTGCATCGGCGCCGGGACCACGGCGGCGTGATTTTCCTCGACACCAGGGATCGCGAGGGCATTGCCCAGGTAGTGTTCGATCCGGATACGCCGGAAAGTTTCGCCATCGCCGAACAGGTGCGTAACGAATACGTCATACGGATTTCGGGCCGGGTGCGTCCCAGGCCGGCCGGCACCGTGAATCCGGAAATGCCCACCGGCGCGGTCGAAGTGCTCGGCAAGCAGCTGGAAATCCTCAATCGCTCTGAAACCTCGCCGATTCCGGTGGACGATTACGTCGAGGCGGGCGAAGACGTTCGCTTGCATTACCGCTACATCGACCTGCGCCGGCCCGAAATGACCGAACGCATGCGTTTTCGCTCGCGTCTCGCCCGCACCGTCCGCGAATTCTTCGATAGCCGGGGATTTCTCGAAATCGAAACTCCATTGCTGACCAGGGCCACCCCGGAAGGCGCGCGGGACTACCTGGTGCCGAGCCGAACGCATCCGCACGCCTTTTTCGCCTTGCCCCAGTCGCCGCAACTGTTCAAGCAGATGCTGATGGTTTCGGGTATGGACCGCTATTACCAGATCGCACGCTGCTTTCGCGATGAGGATCTGCGCGCGGACCGCCAGCCTGAATTCACCCAGATCGACGTGGAAATGTCCTTTGTCGAGGAAGAGCAGGTCATGGACTCGATGGAGGCCCTGATCCGACATGTGTTCGCCGAGACCATGGACGTGGCGCTCGAACCTTTCCCGCGTATCGGCCACGCCGAGGCGATGCGCCGGTTCGGCAGTGACAAGCCTGACTTGCGGATCGGGCTGGAACTGGTCGATCTGGCGGAACTGATGCGCAATGTCGATTTCAAGGTTTTCCGCGAACCCGCCACGCGCGAAGACTGCCGAGTGGCGGCATTGCGTGTGCCTGGCGGCGAGCGGCTCAGCCGCAAGCAGATCGACGAATACACCGAATTCGTGCGCAAGCGAGGCGCCGGCGGGCTGGCCTGGATCAAGGTCGCCGACCCCGGACTCGGCCGCGAAGGATTGCAATCTCCCATTATCAAGTTCATGGATGACGACACGATCAGCGGCCTGCTGACCGCAACGGCGGCGGAAGCGGGGGACATCATCTTTTTCGGCGCCGACAAGATCGCGACGGTAAATGAGTCGCTGGGCGCTCTGCGGTTAAAAGTCGCCCATGACCTGGAACTTGTAGATGAGGGCTGGGCGCCGGTATGGGTGACGGACTTTCCAATGTTCGAAACCGCCGCGGACGGCAGTCTGACGTCCTTGCACCATCCGTTCACCGCGCCGTCCTGCGACGCCGACGAGTTGCGCGCCAATCCCCTCGGCGCCCTTTCCCGCGCCTATGACATGGTGCTCAACGGCGTCGAACTCGGTGGCGGGTCGATTCGAATTTCCCGGCCGGAATTACAGCAGGCGGTTTTCGACCTGCTGGGCATAGGACGGGAAGAAGCCGAACGCAAATTCGGCTTCCTGCTTTCCGCGTTGCGTTACGGCTGCCCGCCCCATGGCGGCATCGCCTTCGGCTTCGACCGTCTGGCAATGCTGCTGTGCGGGGCTGCCTCGATCCGTGATGTGATCGCCTTTCCGAAAACCCAGTCGGCATCCTGCCCGCTGACCAATGCCCCCGGCGAGGTTTCGGCGGCGCAATTGCGCGAGTTGCATCTGCGTCCCCGGCAATTGCAGAATTGAGCGAGAGCGGCAGCGGACCGGGTCATGGCGGGACATAGCAAGTGGGCCAATATCAAGCATCGCAAGGCGGGGCAGGACGCCAAGCGCGGCAAGGTTTTCACCAAGATCATCCGGGAACTGACCGTTGCCGCCCGGCTCGGAGGCGGCAATCCGGCGGATAATCCGCGGCTGCGGGCTGCCGTGGACAAGGCGCTGGGCGCCAATATGCCACGAGACACCATCGACCGTGCGATTGACCGCGGCGCCAATCCGGGCGCTGGCGAGGATGTCGAAGAACTGACTTATGAAGGCTATGGGCCCGGCGGCGTCGCGATCTACCTGGACTGTCTGACGGATAACCGCAACCGGACGGCGGCGGCGGTTCGTCACGGTTTCAGCAAGTTCGGCGGTTCGCTTGGCACCAATGGCTCGGTGGCCTACCTCTTCAGCCGCACCGGAGTAATCTCCTTCGACGCCGGCGGGGACGAAGACCGCATTATGGAACTGGCGCTCGAAGCCGGCGCCGACGATGTCATCGTCAACGATGACGGCGGTATCGAAGTGCATACGAACCTTGAGTCCTTCGGCGCCGTACAGGACGGATTCACGAGCGCCGGGCTGGAGTTCCGGAATGCCGACATGACCATGCTGCCTTCCACCGAAGTCGAGCTCGACCTCGAAGGCGCCGCCCGGCTGCTCAAACTGCTGGAGCACCTGGAAGACCTGGACGATGTGCAGAACGTCTGGTCCAACGCATACGTGCCTCCCGACGTGGCGGAACGACTGTAACGTACCCTTTTTTTCCCGGCGTTTCAGCCGATAATCTGAAAGCGTGAGTATCATAATCGGCATCGATCCGGGCTCCCGGGTGACCGGCTACGGGCTGGTCAACTCCCGGGGGGACCGGCTGGAGCATGTAGCCCATGGCTGCATCCGGATGACGCATCCGGAGCAGCCTGAACGCCTGCGTGAAATCTACGAGGGTATCGGCCGTGCGGTGGAAAAGTTCGCACCCTCCGAAGCGGCGGTCGAAGACGTGTTCATGGGCCGGAACGCGGCATCGGCGTTGAAACTGGGCCAGGCCCGGGGCAGCGCCATCGTTGCCTGCCTGTCCCGGGGCGTGGCGGTATCCGAATATTCCGCGCGCAAGGTCAAGCAGGCTGTGGTCGGCAACGGCGCCGCCGGCAAGGAACAGGTACAACACATGATCAGGGTGCTGCTCGGAGTCGATGACGCCATTCCCGAAGACGCAGCCGACGCGCTCGCCGTGGCCATTTGTCACGCGCATACGAGTCACAGCCTGGTGCGAATCGCAGCGGCGGGTTCCTACAGCCGCAGGAGATTCCGGTCGTGATCGGGCGCATCCGCGGCGAACTGGCGGAAAAGAATCCGGCGCAAGTACTGATCCTGGCCGGCGGGGTCGGTTACGAAATCCGGATTCCGCTGAGCGCGTTCGACGATTTGCCCGATATCGGCGACGAACTGGAGTTGCACACACATCTTGCGGTACGCGAAGACGCCCAGGAGTTGTTCGGCTTTCCCGATGCGAGGGACAAGCAGGCATTCCGGCATCTCATCAAGGTTAATGGCGTCGGACCGCGCATTGCCCTGGCCCTGCTTTCCGGCATGAGCGCCGGCGAACTCGCCGCGGCCGTACAAGGCGGAGACGTTTCCCGGCTGAGCGGCGTGCCGGGAATCGGCAAGAAAACAGCAGAACGGATGGTGGTGGAACTGCGTGACCGGCTCGATGACGGCGGCGTGGTCCAGTTGCCTGCCGAGGCCGGGCGGCCGGCCGCGGCCGGCGGCAGGGAAGCGGAAGACGCACTGGTCAGTCTCGGCTACAAGCAACAGCAGGCGGCCCGCATGATCGCCCGCATCCGGCGGGAACATCCCGGCCAGGCCGGTACTGAGGAACTGATCCGGCTGGCGCTGAAAGGCATGGCCGCGGGCGCCGGAGGCGGTCCATGAACGAACAGCGCGTCATCGCCCCGGAAGTGACCGGACCCGAAGACAACCAGGAATCGCTGCGGCCGCTGCGCTTGCGGGAATACATCGGCCAGCAACAGGTCAGGGAACAGATGGAGATTTTCATCGGCGCCGCCCGCAAACGCGCGGAGTCCCTGGACCATACCCTTATCTTCGGTCCACCCGGACTCGGCAAGACCACGCTGGCGCGCATCATTGCCCATGAGATGGGGGTCTCCATCCGCAGCACAGCCGGCCCGGTGCTGGAAAAGTCCGGCGACCTGGCCGCTACCCTGACCAACCTGGGTGAAGGCGACGTGCTCTTCATCGACGAGATTCACCGCCTGCGGCCCGCGATCGAGGAAATCCTCTACCCGGCGATGGAAGACAATCAGCTCGACATCATGATAGGGGAAGGGCCCGCGGCGCGCTCGATCAAGCTGGACCTGCCGCCGTTCACCCTGGTCGGAGCGACTACCCGCGCCGGTTTGCTTACCTCGCCCTTGCGCGACCGTTTCGGCATCGTGCAGCGACTCGAGTTTTACAGCGTCGACGAATTGGCGCGGATCGTGACGCGCTCCGCGGGTATCCTCGGCACTGAAACCAGCAAGGAAGGCGCCGGGGAGATCGCCCGCCGTTCGCGCGGCACGCCGCGCGTCGCCAATCGGCTGCTGCGTCGGGTCCGTGATTTTTGCGAGATGAAAGAGGACGGCAGGATCACTCGCGGGTCGGCGGGCAGGGCGCTCGACATGTTGCATATCGACGGCAACGGCTGCGATCACATGGACCGGCGGCTGCTGCGCACCATGATCGAAAAGTTCTCCGGCGGACCCGTCGGCGTCGACAGTCTGGCGGCGGCCATCGGGGAGGAGCGTGATACCATTGAGGACATTCTGGAGCCCTTCCTGATCCAGCAAGGCTTCATCATGCGAACGCCTCGCGGGCGGGTAGCGACGCAGCATGCCTATCGATATTTCGGACTGCCGGCAAAAGCCGGTTCGAACGATCTCCTGGATCCGGAATGAAGCGGTTTCCACCGCAAAACCTGCATTGGAGAATACGGAGTGAATGAACAGCTAGGGCCTTTGCAACTGATCTTCGGCGCCAGCTTCGAAGTACAGATCGTTATCTTTATTCTAATCGCTCTCTCGATCGCTTCCTGGGGCATCATCGTGCAGCGTTACCTGGTGCTGTCGACCGCCGACAAAGGCGTGCGCAATTTCGAGGAACGCTTCTGGTCGGGCATCGATCTGGGCCTGTTGTACAAGGAAGGCAGCCAGATGCAGGAGGAAGGCGTGCCCATGGTCGGCATGGAAAACATCTTCCGAGTGGGCTTCAAGGAGTTCATGCGCTTGCGGCAGCAGGGCAATGTCGACAGCGAAGCGATCATGGAAGGCGCCCAGCGCGCCATGCGGGTCGCATACTCGCGTGAGGAGGAAAAACTCGAACGGCACCTCGCCTTTCTGGCGACGGTGGGCTCGGTATCGCCATATATCGGCCTGTTCGGAACCGTGATCGGTATCATGAACGCCTTCATCGGGCTGGCCAGCCAGACCCAGGCCACCCTGCAGGTAGTGGCGCCGGGCATTGCCGAGGCGCTGATCGTAACCGCCATCGGCCTGTTCGCGGCGATTCCCGCGGTGGTGGCCTACAACCGTTATTCGTCGAAAGTGGATTCGGTAACCGGCAGCTACGTCACCTTCACCGACGAGTTTTCCAGCATTCTGCACCGGCAGATTCATTCTTCGGGTTGATGCAGGGGCCGGCATGGAAATCCTGACGCGTAAAAAACGCCGTCCCATGAGCGAGATCAACGTGGTACCGTATATCGACGTGATGCTCGTGCTGCTGATCGTGTTCATGATTACCGCGCCGCTGCTCAATCAGGGAATCGAGGTCGAACTGCCGGAGGCGAACAACGAACCGCTGGACCTGGACGAAAATCTGGAAACGCTGGTAGTCACCATTACTTCCGCGGGTGAGTATTTCCTCAGCCTGGGCGCCACCGGCGAAGACCGGCAGTCGCTGGACCTTGCGACAGTGGCTCAGCAGGTTGGCCGGATACTGAATGCGAATCCAACAGTGCAGGTGTTGATCGAGGGCGATACCAACGCGACCTGGGGCGCGATGATCAACCTGATCACCGCCTTGCAGAACGCGGGTGTGGAAAATCCCAATTTCATTACACAGCCGCTGACTGAACTGCTATGAGGCAACGATCTTGAGTTCCGGCTTCCGCTACCTTATCGGTTTCAATGGCTACCCGTTTTCGGCGGTGGCTGCGGTAACGCTGCATTTCCTGGTACTTGGATTCATCCTGTACTGGAACACCACCAGCGATTCGAGCGAATTCGAACTCGTGCAACCTACCGTAATCAAGTCCTTGTTTATCGACGAAAATCCGCAATTGCGCGAACGTCGGCGGCTCGAGCGCCAGCAGATTCAGCGGCAGCAGGAAGAGGAACAGCGCCGGCAGCAGGATCTTGAGCGCCAGCAGGAAGAGGAGCGGCAAAGCCAGGAGGAAGAAAGGCAACGCGCGGCCGAGGAAGAGCGCCAGCGCGCGCAATTGATTGAACAACAGCGCCAGCAGGAGTTGCGCGAGCAGGCCGAGCGGGAGCGCCTGGAAGAGCAGCAACGGCGGCAGCAGCAGGAGCTGGCCGAACAGGAACGCCGGCGCCTGCAGGAAGAGGCGGAACGCTCCCGGCTGGCGGAAGAGGCCGCCGCCGCGGCGGCCAGGACCGAGTTTGAAGTCGTGCAAAGCGGCGTCGCGCTGATCCAGCAGATCGTGCAGGAAAACTGGTCGCGGCCGCCGAGCGCGCGTAATGGCATGCGCGCCGTTTTGGGGGTCAGCATGTTGCCGACCGGAGAAGTGACGGATGTCGTTATCGTTCAATCCAGCGGCGATCCGGCTTTCGACCGCTCAGCCGAAACGGCAGTCTTTCGCGCCCAGCCTTTCAGTGAATTACAGGAAATGCCGATCAATATCTTTAATGCGAATTTCCGATCTTTGTCCCTGATATTCGAACCCGAGGATTTGCTCAATTGAAACCGTACCGTTTACTGATCGCGATAATCATTCTGGCCGCGAACGCTCATGTCCATGCACAACTCAGCATCCAGATCACTCAGGGCGTCGATAACCCCATACCCATCGCCGTGGTGCCTTTCCAGACCGCCGGCATCGGATTCGGCGCCGAAGACGTGGCTCGGGTAGTCGCGAACGATCTCGAACAGGTAGGCGAGTTCCGCGCTCTTGGCCGGGAAAACCTGCTCAGCATGCCGAGCGAGCAAAACGAGGTCTTCTTTCGTGACTGGCAGGTCATGGCCCAGGATTATCTGCTCGTCGGAAAGGTGACCGGCACTCCCGGCAGTCAGTTGGTGCAAGTGCAATACGAGTTCTTCGATGTCAATCGCGAGTTGCTGCTGGCCGGTGAAATCCTCAGCGGAAGCGTTTCGCAGTTGCGCGACATCGGACATGAAATCAGCAATATCATCTACGAGCAGGTGACCGGCATCCGTGGCGCATTCACCACCCAGATCCTGTATGTGGTCGCCGAACAGGCCCCCGGCGGCAGCGCCAGTTTCAGGCTCGAAAAAGCTGACTATGACGGCAGCCGTCCCCAGGTGCTGTTGCGCTCCCAGGAGCCCATCATGTCGCCGAACTGGTCTCCGGACGCCCAGGAAGTCGCCTACGTTTCCTTCGAGACCGACCTGCCGCGAATCTACACCCAGAATATCGCCACCGGCCAGCGCCGCCAGATCACCAATTATCCCGGCATCAACAGTTCGCCGGTTTATTCTCCCGACGGAAACATGCTTGCCATGGTGCTGTCCAAGGACGGCAGCCCCGATATCTTCGTGCAGGATCTGCGCAGCAACGAATTGATCCGGGTCACCGATCATCCGGCCATCGACACCGAACCGAGCTGGACGCCGGACGGGCGCTCGATCGTGTTCATGTCGGACCGCACCGGCCAGCCGCAGATCTACCAGATCGAAGTGGGTGCGAGTTCCTTCGATGTGGAGCGTCTCACCTACGATTGCTTTCAGTGCGCCAAGGCCAGATTTCTTCCTGACGGCAACAATCTGGTGCACGTTCGCCGCGAGACGCGGCAAAGCCCGACTTACCAGATCGCGATCATCAATATCGAGACCCTGCGCGTGATCACATTGACCAATACTTCGCTCGACGAATCACCGAGTCTGGCCCCGAACGGCAGCATGATCATGTATGCGACAAAGTACCAGGGAAGAGGCGTTCTGGACGCGGTTTCCATTGACGGTTTAGTGAAGTTCCGTTTACCATCCGCTGAGGGTGACGTGCGAGAACCTGCGTGGTCCCCGTTCCTGAATTAAATGTTATCTACATGCGGTCGAAAAGGATATTGGGGCCGGCTGATTCGATTCATTTGCAGGGCGGCGATCAACCTTAGATGACATATTGTTGGAGGACGAAAAGAGTGGGAACCCAGAGCTATTCAATCTTCAAGGCGGCATTGCTTGTATTTTCGCTGACATTGTTCGCGGCTTGCAGTTCCACCGAAGAAGTGGACGACCAGCAAACCGGCGGGGAAAGCGATACCGGCAGTTCCGCTGTATCCAGCGGCGCCAGCGAGCCGCCTCCGCCGACGGCCGAGGAAATTGCGCGCGAGGCAGCATTGCGCACCACCATTTTCTATTTCGATTTCGATGTGGCCGAATTCAAGGCTGAAGATCGGGATACCCTGACGTATCACGCCCGGGATCTGGCCGCCAATCCCGACCAGGGCATCCGGCTCGAAGGCCACGCCGACGAGCGGGGCACACGGGAATACAACCTGGCGCTAGGCGAAAGGCGTGCGAACGGCATTCTCAACTACCTCATCGTGAATGGCGCATCAAGGGCGCAGATCGAAGTCGTCAGTTACGGTGAAGAGCGGCCTGCCGACTCAGGTCAAGGCGAACAGGCGTACTCCATGAATCGCCGCGTCGAAATCGTCGGCCGATAACCGACGCCATGGGCCGGGGCCTGCCGTCAAGCGGTTCGAGGATTCTGGTCGGCGTTTGGCTGTTGCTGGCGGCGAGTTCGCTGGCAGCGCAGGAACGCCCATTGTTCCCAGGCCAGAATCAACCCCAGGCTGCGGGTAATAACGACGCACTTTCCTTGCTGCTCGATCAGAACAATCAGATGCGCACGGAGCTTCAGGCTCTGCGCGCGCTGGTTGAAGAGCAAGGGTTCGAATTGCGCAGATTGCAGCGCGATTCCCTGAGCCGCTACGAGAATATGGACGAACGCCTGCAAGCACTGGAAAACGGCGCCGCGCCGGCCGTAAGCGATTCCGGTTCCATACCACCCGGACAGACCGCTCTGCCGGTAACAACCTTGCCCCCGACTGCCGAGCCGTCACCGGCTGAAATTCCGGATTCGACCGTTACGGAAACGCCGGCCCCGGAGCCGACTGTCGTCGCTCCTCCGCGCAGCCGCTCCTCGACCTTGCCTCCCGCGATATTGAGCGAGCAACAGCTATACCAGATGGCGTACGAATCCGCGATAAATTCCAGCTTTGAACGCTCGATCGCCGAATTCGATCAATATCTCAGTGTTTACCCCCAGGGCAGGTTCGTCAGCAACGCACACTACTGGAAAGGTCAGTCCTACCTCTACCTGGATCGTTACGGCGAAGCCAGGGACGCATACGAAATCATTCTGAACCAATATGGCGACTCGCCCAAACTACCTGACGCCATGTATGGCCTCGGTCAGGCCTATCAGGGCCTGGGGGACACTGCGCGGGCACGGCGACTGTTCAACGACATCAAGCGCAGTTATCCCAACACCGGCGTGGCCAATCTCGCCGATACCCGCCTGTTGTCCCTGGATTGAGTCGCGGCCGCATTCCCTTCCGGGATTGCGCATTCCAGGCTGACGACATGAAGCTCCGAATCACCGAAATTTTCCACTCGCTGCAAGGCGAAACCCGGACCATGGGGATTCCGACAGTCTTCGTGCGCCTGACCGGCTGCCCGCTCCGATGCGTCTATTGCGATACCGCCTACGCGTTCAGCGGTGGGACACCCATCGAACTGAACGAGATTCTGGAACAGGTCGCTGCCTGGGATTGCAGTTATGTCACGGTAACCGGCGGAGAACCGCTGGCCCAGCCGGAGTGCCTGGAATTACTCAAGTCCCTTTGCGACCGCGAATACCGGGTCTCGCTGGAAACCTCCGGCGCCATGCCGGTCGGGAAAGTCGACCCCAGGGTCTGTATCGTGATGGACCTGAAAACGCCGGGCTCGCGCGAATCGCATCGTAATCTGTATGAAAATCTGAACCGCTTGCGATCGACCGACCAGGTCAAATTCGTCATCTGCAACCGCGAAGACTACGAATGGAGCGCGGAGCAGGTACGGCAGCATGCTCTTGCCGAAAAAATCGGTGATATCCTGTTCTCGCCGTCTCATGAAGAGATGGACCCGGCCCAACTCGCGCAGTGGATTCTCGATGATCGCCTGCCGGTGCGGTTGCAGATTCAGTTGCACAAGCTGTTGTGGAATTCGGAACCCGGGCGCTAGGGCGGGGGAGAGCATTCGATGCGGAAATCCGCGGTAGTACTGCTTTCCGGCGGACTTGATTCGGCGACCTGCCTTGCCATTGCCGGGCAGCGCGGCTATCGCTGCCACGCGCTGAGTTTCGAGTATGGCCAAAGATCCACCGCTGAAATCGAGGCCGCCCGGTACCAGGCCCGCGAGCAGGATGTCGCGGAGTATCGACTGTTGAAGCTTCCGCTCGGTCAGTTCGGCGGTTCGGCCCTGACAGACAGCAATATTGAAGTTCCGGAATCGCCAGGCGATGGAATTCCGGTAACCTACGTACCCGCACGCAATACGATTTTCCTCGCCCACGCACTCGCCTGGGCCGAGGTGTCAGGCGCGGACGCCATCTTCATCGGCGTCAACGCACTGGACTATTCCGGCTATCCCGATTGCCGCCCCGAGTATGTCGAGGCCTATCAGCAGTTGATAGATATCGCCACCAAGGCCGGCGTCGAAGGCGGAAAGATCAGTCTTGAAGCACCACTGATTCACATGAGCAAGGCGGAAATCATCCGAACCGGAACGGAACTCGGCGTGAATTATTCCCATACCCTTTCGTGTTACCAGGCTGACGGACAGGGCCTTGCCTGCGGTCAATGCGACAGTTGCCGCCTGCGCCGCGAGGGCTTCGCGGCCGCCGGCATCGCGGATCCGACGCGCTATCGTTCGGCTTGAGTTTTTCTGATTTGATAGTAAGATTGCGCCCTCCCCGGGTCGTTAGCTCAGTTGGTAGAGCAGAAGGCTTTTAACCTTTTGGTCATAGGTTCGAATCCTATACGACCCACCAATTCCCGCAGGGTCCGTCCGGGAACACAGACAACGGTTTCAAGGGTCAATCGAATATGCGAGCATGGCTGCCGTTCGGATTACTGTCGATTTGCTGCATGAGCGGCGCTTTCGCGGCGGACGCATACGTTTCTCTCGGATTGGGGGTTGCTGAAGATCGGGTTGACCTCGGCTCGACCGCACCGACTTTCAGCGAGACTTGCAATGCGGACTTCGCGTCTGTTTCCTGCACCGGCCGATTCAATATCCAGCCTGCCACCGCCGGGTTCGATCTCGGCAATACTGTTGCAAGCACGGCCAGTCTCGGATTCGAATGGGACAACTGGCGGCTCGAAATGGAATATGGCGGCCGCAAGCACGACGGCCAGTCCTTGCCCCAGCCGGCAAATCCGATCGACTTTCTGCTCGGCAGCTTCTTCACCGGCCTGCCAGGAGGAGCGGGAAGCGTCGGAGCGCCGATCGGACTCTTCCCTGCCGAAGAGCCAAGGCATGAGATCGCCAACTTCAGTTCGCACCGGATTTTTCTCAATGCATTGTACAGCTTCCGAACCGGCGTCTCGTGGCGACCCTACGTCGGCCTGGGAGCCGGCGTGGCTAGAATCCGCTACAGATATCTTTCGGAAGGGATCGAGTTGGAATTCGTTCCGCTTCCTCTCGGGCCAGACGCCGTGCCGGAAGTCATATTCGATCCGATCTCTTATTTCGCGAGAACGGTAACGGTGGTCGATGCCGAATTGCGCGACAATGTGCTGGGGTTTCAATTCCTGGCGGGAATCGATCGCTCGCTCTCCGAAGATGTGACAGCCTTCGCCACGCTTCGCTTGAGCCGGTTCGAGTCATCATCGTTCTCGAACCTGTCCCACGGTCGTTCCGGTTCCGACATCCCCGCACTCTTCTACGGAATACCCTCGCCCGCACCGCACGAACTCGATGAAATCGGCGGCTTCTCCCTTACCGCCGGGATTCGATACACCTTCTGAGGATTCCCCGCGGCCGCTCAAGCAGGTCCTGCCCGTCGCCTGTTTAGGCCACTTTCTATGCCATTTCCTGGCTGGCCAGCGTGAGCCAAGTTGAAGACGAGTACGGTTGGATTCGATGCATCTTGCTACAATAGCTGTATGGTATTCATACCCGTTTCCGCCATATCGGAAATCAACTCTACGGAATTGGCCATGACACACGCATCCGAACTGATCGATCGAATCACGATAAACCCGGATATCTTCGGCGGCAAGCCGATAATCCGCGATATGAGAATCGCCGTGGAACACATCCTTGGAATGCTCGCCGCCGGCGACTCTCCCCAAACGATTCTTGGGGAGTATCCCTATCTTGAAGCCGAGGACATCCAGGCTTGTCTGGTGTTCGCCCATCGCTCGCTTACGGGCGAGCACGTAGTTTATCGATATCAGGTTCAAGAGCCATCGTGAAATTTCTGCTTGATATGTGCGTTGCATCCAAACTACTGAACAAGACCCTGGTTGACCTCGGACACGACGTACTCACTGCTTATTCCGGCTACGCAACGGCTTCGGACGAGAGCTTGCTTGAGCTTGCGCTTCATGAAAACCGCGTACTGGTCACCAAGGACAAGGATTTCGGGGAACTTATCTTCTCTATGCGTCGGCCACACCCCTGCATCGTGCGGTTGGATGGAATGACAGTCGAAGAAGATGCCGTGGCCATGCAGACCCTGATTGCAGAACGACCCCACGAACACGCCGTGCAGCCAGTACTGCATCGTGCCGTCATAGCCTTTGCCCGCGCCTTCGAACAAGGCCCCGTCCACCTCGATCGCGCTGCCGTCCACGAACACCGGCACATAACCTCGCGTCGCAACCTCGTGCGCGAGCGCCGTCGGCGCCAGTTGCCGGGAAAGGTCGCGAGCAACCCCTTGCAAGGCGTCCACCCCGGCGGCGCCGAATCGGGAAAGGTATTCGCCCAGCCGACGGCCGGAAGGCGCTTGCCGCAGCCCCAGCAGTTCGCAACCCACCGGATCGACGCGCAGGGCGTCCAGATCGGACAGCGCACCGTTGCCCGCCGACAGCGAGGCTACCAGGCTCCAAAGCATCTCGCCGTCCGAAGCGCCGCCGGGACGGGCGGGTGACGTATTACCACCAGATGCTGGGGGCGGTGCTGGTGCATCCGGAGCGCCGGGAGGTGTTTCCGCTGGCGCCGGAGCCGATCGCGCGGGAGGACGGGTCGCAGAAGAACGACTGCGAGCGCAACGCCGCGAAGCGGCTGCTGACCCACGTTCGGCGGGAGCATCCGCATCTGAAGTTGCTGGTGGTGGAGGACGCGCTGGCGTCGAACGGGCCGCACATCGAGTTGCTGCGGTCGCTGAACATGCGATTCGTGCTGGGCGCGAAGCCGGGGGACCACAAGCATCTGTTCGAGTGGGTGGAGGCCACGCCGGGGACGCGGACCTTCGAGACGGTGGACGCCGCCGGAGTGACGCGCCGCTACCGCTATCTCAACGGCGCGCCTTTGAACGAGGCGCACTTCGACCTGGAGGTGAACTTTCTCGAATGCCGGGAGACCCGTCCGGGCAAGAAGGAACAACGCTTCTCCTGGGTCACGGACATCGAAATCGCCGAGGCGAACGCCGAGGCGTCGATGCGGACGGGCCGGGCCCGCTGGCGCATCGAGAACGAGACATTCAACACCTTGAAGAACCAGGGCTACGGCTTCGAGCACAACTTCGGCCACGGCAAACGGCATCTGGCGACGGTGTTCGCCCAACTGACGATGCTCGCCTTCCTGATCGATCAGGCGCAGCAGCGCTGCTGCGCGTTGTTCCGGGCGGCGCGGGAGAAGGCGGGCCGTTCGAAATACCTGTGGGAGAGGCTGCGCGGCCTGTTCCTGGAGTTCTTCGTCCCCGACTGGGAGGCGCTGTACCGCGCCATCGCGTTCGGACACCGGGCCGAACTGGTTCCCTTCGACACGTCTTGACCGGCCCGCCGTGGGCGCAATACGGAGCGGCCGATTCTTCAGGGTGACAGTGCGGCAACGACCCATCCGGCATCGGCCGGAGGGGTTCTCCTGTCTCCGCAGCCGCCAAAACGGCTGTCCGGACGCCAAACCCGGCGATCCGATACCGCCGGATTCCTTAGCGGGAGTAGCTGACCAGACTTCAGCTGATTTGAATTCTGGCAAGCAGCGGTTCCAGCAGCACTTGCCAGAGTTTTCTTTCTTCCTGAATGATGTACGCGCTCAGTGTCATGCCTGCCTGTAACGGAAAGCGCTCTCCGTAGGCATCGATGTGCTGTGCGGTGATTCCGGCCACGATCCGATAAACGGGGCCTTGGACATTGAGCGATACGGGTAATTCCGCCGGTTCGAATATTGTCCGGGACACCGAATAAATTCGTCCTTCAACGACCCCGAATCTCTGGTAAGGAAACGCATCGAATTGCAGCCGTACGGTCTGACCCGTTTGTATGAAACCGGCGGCTCTGGTCGGAGCGAACAACTCTGCTTCCAGCCGTCCGCCCCGCGGCAACAGAGACACGGCAAGTTGCTGCGGGCGCATGTTTTGTCCACTGGAAACCGGCAGCGCGGCGATGCGGCCGTCAACCGGCGCCTTCAATACGATTGACCCTTGTCCCGCGACTTGCGCCAGTTGCGCCCGCAGGCTGGACAGTCCCGCTCTCAGTTCAGTCAATGCAGTCTGCCGTCTTACCGGTGCGCCTTCTAGTCGCAACCGGTAGTTTGCCAATTCTCCCTGCTTGACTTCGATCTGCTGTGCGATCTGTTGATCGGATTGCCGTAACGCGAGCACAATTTCCTGTTGCTGCTCCACGTCATGTTGGGAAGCCACGTTTCGGCTTGCCAATAACTCGAATCGTTTCAGCGACGCGTTCGCGGTACGGATTCGTTCCTCAAGCACTTGCCGCTGAGCTTCCAGGGACGCGATTTCCGCTTGTATGGACTCGAGCCGGCTTTGCAGTTCCCTGGATTCCTGTTCAAAACTCTGCTCGGTAAGAGGCAACAGTTTTTCCCTTTCGGCAATCTGGGTTTTGATTTCCGTCAATGCGACTCCGAATACGCCTTCGCCTCCGGCAAAAGCCGTATCCAGATTCAGCGTGACCAGTGAATCGTTCTTGCGGACATCCTGATTCTCAACTACATGGACGTTCGTGACTGTACCGAGTTGCGGGGAAACGACTCTT
Source organism: Pseudomonadales bacterium (assembly GCA_963666325.1). Lineage (GTDB taxonomy): Bacteria > Pseudomonadota > Gammaproteobacteria > Pseudomonadales > Pseudohongiellaceae > UBA9145. The sequence goes on along the minus strand of OY762706.1, from coordinate 1,096,481 downwards.
ACAAGACCCTTGTCGGGTTTCAGCCAGCCATAAACGATTTCCTTGCGTGCGTAGCTACCTGTAAACAGGGTGATTGCTATCGCTGCCACAATGGCGCCGATCACTCCGGTGACCGCCCAGGTCGAAACCGGGGTGGCGAGAGCGACTTCGCCAAACAACCGGTTTCCCTGGCGCTCAATTACTTCTTTGCGAAAAATTTCCATGTCATCGTTCCGGTTTGGCCGGCGGCCAAGGTTGCTCAGCCTTCCTGTTGCTGCGGCTTCTCTTGTTCGATCAGCTTGCCGCCGGCCATTACGAAGATTCGATCCGCCCGTTTGAGCAGTTCGGGCCGGTGAGCGACCACGACCCGGGTGATCTCCATGCCCGAAATAACTTCCGCGATCTGCCGTTCGGCCTGAAGATCGAGGTTGGCCGTGCCTTCGTCCAGAAAAAGCACTTGGGGTTTATGGTAAAGCGCCCGCGCCAACAGCAGTCGTTGACGCTGGCCGCCGGACAGAGCCGCCCCCATGTCTCCGATCATCGACAGATAGTGCATGGGCATCCGGCTGATGTCGCCGTGTGCCTGCGCCAATGTGGCGCATTCGACCACCCGCTGCATGTCTATCTGCGGGTCGAAACTGGCGATGTTGTCGGCGATGGACCCGGACAGAAGCTGGTCGTCTTGCATGACCACGCCCGCCGCGGCCCGCCAGTTGCGCAGGCCCAGGGAATGCAAGGACAATCCGTCTATCCGCATGGCGCCCATCTCGGGATTGAGTAAACCCAGCATCACTTTCAAAAGAGTTGTCTTGCCGCCGCCCGAAGGGCCGGCGATGGCGATGAATTCTCCCGACTGGATGGAAAGGGAAACATCTTCAAAGAGAAACGGTTCGTTCGGATCGTATCGGAAGCCGATTTCTTCAAGGTCAATTCTTCCCTGTACTTGCCGGATGTCCGAAATTGGCGCTTCCAGACCGTCTTCCTTACTTGATTGGACAATGTCCGAGAGCCGCTCCAGGTGCAGTTCCAGCATGCGGAACTCGATGCCCTTGTTGACCAAGCCTTCGGCCGTGACGGCAAAGTTCTGACGGTACGACATGAAAGCGAACAACATGCCGACACTCATCTCTCCCGCCAGGATGTAATGCGCCCCAAAATAGACAATGAGCACGGTTTGCAGGCCGAACAACACGGAAGAGGCGAACTGGTTGCCGATTTCCAGGCGGCCGTAGGAAATTCCGGCATTGATCACGTCGGCATACAGATTGCGCCAGCCATTCTCGCGCTCGACTTCCTTGCCGAACAGTTTTATGGCGCGTGAAGCGCGAATGGTTTCGATGGTGTGCGTGTTCTCTGTTGCACGTTTCGAGATCAGCTCTTCCTGCCGGTTTCGCATGAACGGAAATAGAATTAGGGAAGTAATCAGATACGCGGTCGTGAATGCAACCGCGATCAATGCCAGTTTCCAGTTGTACAACAGCATCAGGACAATAGTGGCGAAAACCATCACGCCGTCGATGAGGGCCGCGACCACGCTTTGCGTGAGCGCGGTTTGAATCGGTTGAATCGAACCAATACGGGAAATAATGTCTCCCACATGGCGTTTTTCGAAGTAGGCCGCAGGAAGCCGAATCATGTGCCGAAGTACATTACCGGCCATCTGGAACGTCATGGACTGGCCCAGCAGCAGAATCACCCAGGACCGCAAGGCTTCGGTGGTGGCCTGGATCAGATAAAGACACCCAAAACCCATTCCGAGCAGATACAACAAACCCGTATCGAACCGCGTCACCGCTTCGTCGATTACAAGTTGCAGATAGAAGGGCGAAGCCAGAGCGAACAGTTGGATTACTACGGAAAGGATCAGAATCTGTGCCAGGGATCGTTTCAGTCCGGAAAGGCGGGACCACAAGCTGCTCAAACGGGTCTTGGCGCGGACAATAATCGGCCGGAAGTCGGTGGCGGGTGTCAACTCCAGCGCGACGCCGGTAAAGTGACTGGAAACTTCGGCGAGCGAGTAAGATACACGGCCCCTAGCTGGATCTAAAACGACAAATTTATTACGTCTGACTTCCTTCAATACAACGAAATGGTCCAGATCCCAGTGCAAAATAGCGGGAAGCGCAATGTCCTTCAGCCGTTCCGGTTCGAGCCGCAAAGCACGCGAGCCAAGAGAGAGTTGCTCAGCGATCTTCATCAGATCGCGCAGGCGCGCTCCCATCAGTGACGAGCCGAAACGCTGGCGCATGGCATTCAGGTCAATCCTGTGGCCGTGGTGTCTAGCCACCATTGCCAGAGATGCAAGGCCGCACTCGGTTGCTTCGTTTTGCAACACAGACTTCACTGAAGTACCAATCAAAAAAATTGCATCGGAGAGAACAGTTAGAGTAATTACTGGCCTATGCAGTCTAAGTTGTATGGCTTCGATACCCTGTAATACTTAATCAAAGAAAAAGAACCGAGTTATTTCAACAAGATTATGAAATGCGTGAAGGAAAAATACGTATGTAATGGGAGATCCATTTTTACGTTCGTATTCTAATATTGCAAGTAAACTAAAAACAAAAGTACCTGGTAATATTGGAAGAATAATCAAAAATCCGTGGTAAATACTTTCACTTCCCAATCCGTGGTATGCAGAAAAAACAAGACTCGATAATACAAATGATGGTGTCCAACTATTTGAACCTAATTTGATGGTTATATTTTTTATTGATTTTAAGAGAAAAATTTGAAAAATTATTGTTTCAAGAAATGGCGCGAAAATTACAACCAATAATACAGCCCCAAGAAAAGAATAAGAATCAATCAAGTCAGTAGTGTTGGTCGTTGCTTCAACAATACCTTCTGGATCAATGATGTGTATAAATACAGAGATCGAGACCGTTGAAATCCAGATAATTCCAAAAAATATCAGAAGGATATTAATTCTTGAAATCTTGTTAAGAATTGAAATAATTTCGCTCATATTGGTGATCATGAATAATTTGCACTCTCTAAATATACAAGTCTTTCAACTTTTCTGAATTCTTGCGAAAAAATTGGGTTAAAAACTGTTGGCGCACTGGTCAATGACACCACTGCGCCAACAGATGAATATCAGAAAAAGATTAGAGTCCCCGAGCCCTACGGCGTTCCATCAGCATTTCGCCATAACTGTGAGCGCTTCGAGTCTGAAAATCCGCATAAGCGTTGTACAAATCTCGGCCGCCATTTTCCCAAGCGTAATCGAGCGCTTTCCCGGCAATGTAGCCGAGAAAAATGGTGCCCACCAATCGATAGCCACCACTTACGGCCTCGATATCTTCGCTTGACAGTTCTTGGATGCCGTAATCCAATTCAGTTTCAACAACAGAAAGGTCATTCATGTTCATTCTCCTAGAGTTTCGTGTTTGGCCTAAGCCGCCATATCCCAAGCCATTCCATGCAGCATGATTTTCAACATTTACATGAGTTGGATTTTCATGCCACTACAACGAATGGTCAAGATATTTCTAAATTACCCCCCCCCCCCCCATGTCAATCCCAATATTGCAACAAAATGTGTCGCAAATTCTTCTGCTCTTGCTTGGTCGGGTACCGGGACTGGGTGGAATGGCTCAAATGTAAGTCTGTAATGTGGGGGCAAACTAGTGACGGACTCCCTGAAGAAACGCGGAAGGGAGATGGCACGACGACAGGTCGGCGTCGTAGGAAGCTAGGAGTCTGTCGGTTTTAGGATGTTGAATCCGCCGAGCAAGGCGGTCCTCAGTTGCATTTCATGTCAGCGGCCATAGGCCGCGCGATTCCCGATTTCGGTGGCTGGGGCGGTATGGTATCGCCCCCACATGCGTATTTGGCATGACAGCGTCGCCAATGTCCGCTCGCGGGCGGAAAACGGGGGGTGGAGCGCCTCAACGCAAGGCGTGCATCCGTTTCAGGTTCCACGCCAGACAGGCCAGTGTCCATTCTCCGCGCACCGCCTCCAGTCCGCGCAGATGGAAGCGCCGAAATCCCATCGTCTCCTTGACGACCCCGAACACCGTCTCCACGGTCGACTTGCGCCGCGCGTACAGCGCCCGGCCTTCCGGCGTCCGCAGCCGATGCGCCATGCGCGTCACCGCGTCCGCGTCCTCCGGACAGGGCGGCGGCGGCGCGGAACGCTCCGCCAGCGGCGGATTGTGCGCCGTGCGGCCCATGGCGATGTGCGGCGTCAACTTCGCCGCCTCGCAACGTTTCACGTTCTTCTTGCTGAAATACCCCGCGTCGGCCAACAGCCCGGTCGGCTTCCCCAGCGCCCCCGGCAACGCGCCCAGCGCCGCAAGCGCCGGTTCCACCTCGCGCTTGTCGTTGCCGCGGTCCACCACATCGACCGTCACCACCAGATGACTCTCGACATCCACCCCAGACTGCGCGTTATACGCCTGCTGGAATCCGTCCGCCGTCAGCATCACCCGCGATTCCGCGTCCGTCAGATTCACCTGGTCCTTCTCCCGCGGACCCGCCTCCGGCGCCTTCGGCTCTCGACCGCGGGGCTTGCGCCCCGTCGCCTTCTCCCGCTCCCGCCGCGCCGCAAGCTTCTCCTCGTATTCTTCCCGCTCCGCCGCATGGCGCTCCCGCGCCCGCCGCTCGATCTCCGCCTGCGCCGCCTCGATCACCGCAAGACGGCCCTCGCGCCGCTTCAACTCCTCCGGCACGTCCAGTCCGGGCTCCGCTTCGTCCGCCCGCGCCGCACAATCAAGCAACTCCGCCACCTCGCCGCGCAACTGATCCTCAAGACGCTTCGCATGCCCCCAACTCAGCGCCTTGTGCTTGCTCGCGTTCGCACGAACCTTCGTCCCGTCCAGACTCACGTTGCCCAACCGCAACAACCCCATCTCCCGCGCAAGCGAAAGAATCTGCACGAACAACCCCTGCAACTCCCCCAGAAATCGCTTGCGGAAACCCGCGATCGTGTCGTGGTCCGGGTGCGTGCTCGCCGCAATAAAACGGAAAGCCACCGAATCGTAGGTCGCACGCTCCAGCTTGCGGCTCGAAAACACCCCCGTCGCGTAACCGTAAAACAACAGCCCCAGCAACACCGACGGATGATACGGATCCTTCCCGCCCCCACCGTACCGGCGCTCCAGAGCGCCAAGGTCCAGACGGTCCACAATCTCAACCACGAAACGCGCCAGATGATCCTCCGGCAGCCAGTCCTGCACCGACGGCGGCAAAAGATACAGCGTGTCCCGGTCCACTGGGCGAAACTTCGATGACATCGGATAAGCACCCCGCTACAATCTGAATACGATTCTACCTCAATCTAAATCCGACAGACTCCTAGGAGGCAAGCAGTCGAATTGTGTTGTAAGAATGTGACTTGCAATCGACCGATGCTTGCGATCGGTAGGTGCTGAGCGGAATCGCGTGTCAATGATTCAGTCATTTTGCTCGCACCCTGTTTCGTCCTTACGAACGGTGTCGATACTGAGTGCGAATCAGGGGTTTCCGGGATGGCTCCCAAAATACATTAACCTTTTCAGCAATTCCCGCTAATTCTCCCGCGCCATTGATTCCGGGGGTTTCCGGCGGTTGCCAATATTTTTCTTCGCGGACTTTTGGCCGAAGACAGTGACATGCAAGCGGTTTTTGTGCCGAGGTGACGAACGATGACCAAGTCGCTGTTTCGCAAGACACTGAGCGCGCTGGGTTTGCTGCGCATCGTGCGGGGTTGTTTCGAGCGGGTGCCGGACTCTGTCGCGGGCCGGGGTCTGACGTTGCCGGACTGTTTGATGTCGGCGCTGGCGCTGTTCGGGCTGGAGTATTCGTCGCTGTTGCGATTTGACCGGGACGCGAGGAGCGTGTGCGTTCGAATCTGCGGAATCTGTACGGAGTGACGCGCCGCTACCGCTATCTCAACGGCGCACCCTTGAACGAGGCGCACTTCGACCTGGAGGTGAACTTTCTCGAATGCCGGGAGACCCGTCCCGGCAAGAAGGAACAACGCTTCTCCTGGGTCACGGACATCGAGATCGCCGAGGCGAACGCCGAGGCGCTGATGCGGGCGGGCCGGGCTCGCTGGCGCATCGAGAACGAGACATTCAATACCTTGAAGAACCAGGGCTACGGCTTCGAGCACAACTTCGGCCACGGCAAACGGCATTTGGCGACGGTGTTCGCCCAACTGATGATGCTCGCCTTCCTGATCGATCAGGCGCAGCAGCGCTGCTGCGCGTTGTTCCGGGCGGCGCGGGAGAAGGCGGGCCGTTCGAAATACCTGTGGGAGAGGCTGCGCGGCCTGTTCCTGGAGTTCTTCGTCCCCGACTGGGAGGCGCTGTACCGCGCCATCGCGTTCGGACACCGGGCCGAACTGGTTCCCTTCGACACGTCTTGACCGGCCCGCCGTGGGCGCAATACGGAGCGGCCGATTCTTCAGGGTGACAGTGCGGCAACGACCCATCCGGCATCGGCCGGAGGGGTTCTCCTGTCTCCGCAGCCGCCAAAACGGCTGTCCGGACGCCAAACCCGGCGATCCGATACCGCCGGATTCCTTAGCGGGAGTAGCTGAATTCCCCTTCCATTTCGGGAATCAACCTCGTCGATTATGCTAGAATATTCGGCTCGATTGATGGTACCGGTATGCAAGATTCTCATCTCACCGGCGGCGTTTCCGACGAAGGCCGGTTGATTGCCGACTCCCTGCTGGTAAGGCAGTACCTCGACCGGGCGGTGCAGCCCGATATGCCCAGTGCGCGGGAGCGCGCTGAATACCGCGACGCGATCATGGACCTGTTGGAACGCAGGAACGCCATGATTGTCGCGCATTACTACGTCGATGCCGATTTGCAGGAACTGGCCGAGGAAAGCGGTGGTTTCGTCGGTGACAGCCTGGAAATGGCGCGCTTCGGCCGGGATTGCGATGCGGATGTGCTGATCGTGGCCGGTGTGCGTTTCATGGGCGAGACGGCGAAAATCCTAAGCCCGGGCAAGACCGTACTGATGCCGACGCTGGAAGCCACCTGTTCGCTCGACCTGGCCTGCCCGGCCGATGAGTTCTCCCGATTCTGCGATGCCCATCCCGATCACACCGTAGTCGTGTATGCCAATACCTCGGCCGCGGTCAAGGCGCGCGCGGACTGGGTGGTGACTTCAAGTATCGCGGTCGATCTCGTCGATCATCTGGCCGCCGGCGGCGAGAAGATACTCTGGGCGCCCGACCGCCACCTCGGCGCCTATATCGAACGCGTGACCGGGGCTGAAATGCTGCTCTGGGACGCGGCCTGCATCGTGCATGAAGAGTTCAAGGCGAGGGGCTTGCAAGATCTGGTACAGGTCTATCCGGAAGCCGCGGTGCTCGCTCATCCGGAGTCACCTGTCGGTGTGCTCGAACTGGCGGATTTTGTCGGGTCCACCACCCAGATCATCCGTGCCGCGAGGGAATTGCCCAACAGGCAATTCATCGTCGCCACCGATCAGGGTATTTTCCACAAGTTACAGAAGGAAGCTCCGGGCAAGGAATTCATCGTGGCGCCCACGGCGGGCAATGGCGCCGAATGCCGCAGTTGCGCGAGTTGCCCGTGGATGGGGCTGAATTCCCTGCAGGATCTGCACGACACGCTGAACCATGGCGGCAACGAGGTGCATGTGGATATCGAGCTTGCCCGTCAGGCGATGATTCCATTGCGGCGCATGCTTGAATTTGCTGCGCAAAACAGTCTGGCCGTATCGAAACCCCGGTCGTTCACCCGCTGAGCTCGCTCATTATCTGTTCGATTTCCCGGATCTTTTGTTGCAGCCGCGCCTGTTCGGTCGGAGATGCATTCGCGTCCTGTTCGAGCCGCAAGGCGTATTCCAGTTGGCTGCGCGCCGCGGGAAAATCTCCCACCAGGGTGAAATATTCCGCCCTGGCCTGGTGCACCTGGCTGATGTTGCCCGCCTGACCTTGCACTTCGGCGAGTTGATACCAGATATGGTGATCGTCCGGCCGATCCTGGGTATGCGCATCGAGCAGCCTCGCCGCGGCCTCGTAGGCCCGCGTTTCGATCAATGCGTCGGCCAGCGTCATCGTCAGGGCGTGGTTGTCCGGATTGATTTCCAGGTGGCGCCGCAGGTAGGGAATCGCCTGGCCTTCCTCGTTCTGACTGATGAGAATCTCAGCCTGGGTGGCCACGTAAGAGATGCGATTGGGTTCCTTGGCCAGCAGGCGCGCCAGCGTTTGCTGAGCGAGTGCATATTGTTCGTTTTCCCAATAGGCTACCGCCAGCGCATAGGTGAATTCATCTTCCTCGATTTCATTGCGCGGCTCGTCGGCCCGGCGCTCGTAGTCGGCCACCAGCAGGCGCTTGTCCTGCGCATAATGATTGACTATGCGCGCTCGCATCAGCCGGTATTCGAGACCGTCGGAATAGGTACGCGACGGATAGCGCACCGCGCGGCTGCGGGCGTCGGCCACGCGCGATTCGGTCAGGGGATGCGACAGCAGGAATTCGGGCGGTCGGCTGCCGAGCCGGTTCAGCGCGACGAGCCGTTCGAACAGCGTGCCCATGGCGGCAGGGTCCAGTCCGGCATTGAACATGGTGTTCTGACCGATGCGATCGGCTTCGGCTTCATTGCTCCGGCTGTGGCGAAGCTGGTTGCTGACCGCCATGCCCTGAGCCGCGGTGATTGCCGCCGTGCCATGCTGGGCGTCTGACGTCGCCATGACAATCACGCTGGCGAGCAAGGTGGCAAGATAGGGAATTCTGCCGGCCTGGGCTTCATCGACGCCCCGGGCGAAATGGCGCTGGCTGACATGGGCGATTTCGTGGGCCATGACCGAGGAGAATTCCGCTTCGGTCTCGGCATTGAGAAAGAGTCCCGTATTGACCCCGATGATGCCGCCGGGCGCCGCGAAAGCGTTCAGTTCCTCGCTGTCGATGATGACAAAGGAAAGGCGATGGTCCTTGAGCTCGGAGCGCGACGCCAGCCGATAGGTAACGTTTTCGAGATAGCTGTTGAGCAGGGCGTCGGGAATGGTCGGTGCGCTGCGCCGAATCTGGGCCAGAAATTGTTGGCCCATGCGGTATTCCTCTTGCAGCGACACCGTTCCGGAAATGCGGTCGCCGAGGGACGGCAGACGCGGTTGCCCGGAAGCGTCGGGCACGATGAAAGCTACCCCAAACAGGAGCGTGAGAGAAGCCAGCAGCTGCGAACGCATGGAAGTGGCCCTGAGCCGGAATGTCTACAGGTTAACACAATTTACCGGCCTTCAAGAACGTCTGGAGGCCACATGGCCGCGTCGGCAATGCAGACATTTCGGCGGGCTAGTTGCTAGAATGAGGAGATGACCCACGAAGCAGATATCGAACTGGATCTGAGCGGATTGCAATGCCCGATGCCGCTCCTCAAAGCAAAACTGGCGCTGAATGGCATGCAGGCCAGCCAGGTGCTCAAGGTGGTGGCGACCGATCCCGGTTCCGAAAAGGATTTTCACATGTTCGCGGAGCATAGCGACCACCAGATCCTGGATTTCCGCAAGGATCGCTCTGCCTACTATTATTGGATCAGGAAGGGTGAGGCCCGGTCGGCGTAGCCGACAAAAAGCACTGCTTTTTGAGGGTCGAACGGCTCGACAAGGATGTCGAGACTGGAGGTTGGAGAAACCGGCAATGTTGCGCCAGGGATGGCATGAACAAACCGAATTGACGGCAGGTGGCACGAATGAAGACCTCGATAACGGGCAGTATCGTCGCCATGGTAACGCCCATGGAAGACGACGGTTCGATCGATGAACCGGGATTTGACCGGCTGCTCGAATGGCATATCGAGGCGGGTACCCATGCAGTCGTGATCGCCGGCACAACCGGCGAATCGGCAACCCTGTCCCACGAAGAACATTGCGAACTCGTCGCCGATGCCGTGCGCCGGGCCGCAGGCCGCATTCCCATCATTGCCGGCACCGGCTCCAACAACACCCGCGAGGCCCTGCACCTGACGCATTCCGCCAGGGAGCACGGCGCCGACGCCGCATTGCTCGTCACGCCCTATTACAACAAACCGTCCCAGGAGGGCTTGTACCAGCATTACAAAACCATTGCCGAAGAGGTCGATATCCCACAGATTCTGTATAACGTGCCGGGCAGAACCGCTTGCGATCTTGAACTGGAAACGGTGTTACGCCTGGCCGAACTCGACAACATCGTCGCCATAAAGGATGCAACCGGCGATATCGAGCGAGGCAGGGAACTTGTTCAGCGCTGCGCGGTCGCAAAAGTGGCGGTGTACAGCGGCGAAGACGCCGCAACTTTCGAACTCATGCGGGCCGGCGCCCGCGGCACGATTTCAGTGACGGCAAATATTGCTCCGGTCAAGATGGCGCAGATGTGCGATCTGGCGCTGGCAGGAGATTTCGAACTCTCCGCCGCACTCAACGATGAGTTGATGCCATTACACAAGGATCTGTTTGTACAGGGAAATCCGGTACCGGTAAAATGGGCTCTGCAGCGCCTGGGAATGATTCCCCCGGGAATCCGGCTGCCGCTGGTGGAACTCGACGCGCAATTGCACGACCGGGTCGAAGCCGCCATGGAGCATGCCGGTATCCGGCTGGAACACGCGGCCGAAGCAAGGAATTCGTATGTCTGAAGCAAGGATAATTGTATTGTTGGTTGCACTGGCCGCCGTTTCGGGCTGTTCGTTCTTCGGTGGCGGCGAAGACGAAGGGAATAATATTGACGAAGAAGCAGGCAGTGGCCTGTTCGGCATCGGCGGAGAGGACGGGGTCTTCGGCATAGGCAGTGACCCGGAGACCTATCGCGACGCGCGCATCCTGCCGCCCATGGAAATTCCGCCGGAACTGGACAGTTATACGATCGACGCACTTTTTGTCATCCCTGAAAACCCGATAATAAGCGGGCTTACCTTTGAAGACGATGTGCCCCTGCCCAAACCGATAGAAACCCGGCGGCGCGAAGGCGTCGTCATTCAGACCCTGGGAGAGCGCCGCTGGGTCGTCATCGACGCCACTCCAGCTCAGGCCTGGCCGCTGGTGCGGGATTTCTGGAGTGAACTCAACCTGGAGCTGGACGCGGCCGACCCGGGCACCGGCATCATGGAAACATCCTGGCTCGAAGCCGGCAACGCCCCGGAGACCAGGCAGAAGTATCGTGTCGCGATCGAACCGGGCCTGCATTCGGCTTCCTCGGAAATCACGGTGAAACACTTGCAGGAGTTGCGCACACAGCCGGTCCCCATGGTCGTCGAATGGCCCGAGGTCTCCGACGACGTCGAAATGGAAAGACAGATTCTGGGCGCTATTTCCCAATATCTGGCCGACCGGAACGATATCTACCAGGCTTCGACAGCGAGCCTGCTGGCCGGCACAATCGAGGGCGCTCGCAAGGCGAACATCGTCGACAATTTCGGCAACGACCCCTTTCTGCAGTTGCGCATCGACTATGATCGGGCCTGGGTGCAGGTGCGGCAGGCGCTGGATAACGCCGAAATTGAAATCGTCGATTCCGACCGCGACGACTCGGTGTTCAACGTGCGCTTTGCCGGCATTATTCGCGAGCAGCCGCAACCCGGTTTCGTGCGGCGCCTGTTCGGCGCTTCGAACGACGCGCCGGAACTGGTGTTCCGGGATTTCACGGTTCGCCTCGAGCGCAACGGCGACAGCATAGACGTCACTTCCCAAATGCCGGAAGAACTGGAAGAAGCGGACCGACTCAATCGGGAACTGCTCCAGGTAATCATCGAAAATCTTGTCTGATTCCATCTTCCCATACCCGCGGTACTTGAATCGATGACGGCCACTGTCGGCACCGCACTCGGGATTTGTCTACTGCTGCTCGCATTGTGCGCAACCGCCTTGTATCGCTCTCTTCAGGACGCAAGAAATTTGCGAGGCGAGAACGAGCGGCTACGCGATGAGTACGGTAAACAACAAAATGCGATCACCCGTCTGGAAACAGAGTTGCAGGCCGAGAAAAAGCAATTACAGGAAAGGGAAAAGTGGTTTGAGGAGTCCAGGGAAAACCTGACGCATTCTTTTCGCAATCTTGCCAATCAAATATTCGAGGACAAGAGCGAACAGTTTCAGAAACGAAACAAGGATAGTCTTGATGCGCTCTTGAATCCGCTAAAGGACAATATCAAACGCTTCGAAAAGCGCGTGGAGGATACTTACCTCAAGGAATCCGAACAGAGAATTTCACTCAAGGAAGAAATCAGGCAACTCAAGGAGTTGAACAGCCAGATTAGTGAGGACGCCGAAAATCTGACCCGGGCCCTGACAAAAGACAGCAAGGCCCAGGGAGACTGGGGAGAATTGGTTCTCGAATCCATTCTGGAAAACTCGGGCCTGGTTAAAGACCGTGAATACGTTGTACAGAAAAGTCTTGCCGGTGAGGACGGAGACCGGTACAGGCCCGACGTAATCGTACACTTGCCGGAATCGCGGGACATCATTATCGATTCCAAGGTGTCGCTTACAGCCTGGACTTTGTATTGTGCCGAGGAAACCGATGAAGGCCGTGAGGCCAGATTAAAAGAGCACGTCAGGTCCATTCGCAATCATATGGAAGGACTCGCGTCACGGAATTACCAAAGTCTCCCCGGTGTCAATTCGCTCGATTACGTATTTCTCTTCATGCCGGTCGAGGCGGCTTACGCCAGGGCCATGGAAGAAGATCCCGGTCTGTTTCAGGACGCATTTGATCGGAAGGTGATTTTTGTTGTACCTGCAACGTTGATTACTACGCTTAAGACAGTCGACAACCTCTGGCGGCTGGAAAGACAGAATCAGAATGCGGCGGAGATCGCCAGAAAAGCCGGCCAGTTGTACGACAAATTCGTTGGATTCGCCAAAAGTCTGGAAGATGTCGGCCGGCACATTGACGCCAGCCGGCGAAGTTACGATGACGCCCAGAAGAAACTGATTTCGGGCCGCGGCAATCTGGCGAAGCGCGCGGAGACACTGAAGGAACTGGGCGCCAAGACATCAAAACAACTGCCCGCCGGGCTGAACGAAAATCCGGAAGAATCCTGAAAGGGTCGGTCTCTACTCACACCCATCCGGCGCCTGCAGATTCTCTCCGAGCCGCTCCCGCAAGTCCGCAACCTGTGTACAGGGTATGCCGTCATTGCCTTGCAGATTCAGCGAAACGAGATTTTCGATGTTGAGCAGGGGTCCTGCATCGGTGATCGAGTTGTCGGAAAGATTCAGCGCGCGGAGCAGCGGCAGATCTTCAAGGGGAGTCACATTGCTGATGCCGTTATTGCCCAGATCGAGAAATCGAACCTGTTCCAGCACCGCGATAGCGTCAAGCGAGCGGATTTCCGATCCGGGGCAGGAAAGCACCGACAATTCGGCGGCGCTTTGCACGTCTTGCTGAATCAACGCGAAATTGATGCAACCCTGAAGACTGGCATCGGCGACTTCTCCCGTCGGCAATCTCCCGGTCGGGTCAAACAGCGCCCGGTCATTGACCGAAATCGAATAATTCTGGCTACATGCGGTCAGCGCACTTATCAGCACCAATAAAGACCGCGCGACAGGGTAGGGGCGACACATGCGTCGCCCGCTTTCCGCTGGTACTGGATGTGACTTCATCACCATTGCTCCCGGCCCGGTATTCTGGCATTTACCCGGCAATATGGATAGCATGCGCTACTCCAAACAAGAGGAAGCAAGAATGAGAATTTTCCCGGCATCACTGTCCCTGTGCTTCATGACCGGAATCTGGTTGCCTGCCGCGCTGGCCCAGGATGCGCCGAACCTCGAAAGCGAAGAGTCGCAGGTCGCTTACGCAATCGGCATGAACGTGGGCATGAACCTGGTTTCCCAGGGACTGCTCGAGGACCTGGACCCCGAGATTTTCCTTGCCGGGCTGACCGACTCTTTCGACGGCGATTTCAGCATGACCATGGACGAGATGTTCGCGGCCCTGGAGATATTCCAGCAGCGCCAGCAGGAATTGATGGAACAGCAAATGGCCGAGACCCAGGAACAAGCCGCCGAGGCGTTGGCTGCTGGGCAGGAATTCCTGAGCACGAACGGCGGGCGCGGCGAAGTCGTCACGCTCGATTCAGGTCTGCAATACGAAGTTCTCGAAGCCGGGCCGGGAGGCGCTTCCCCCGCGGCCTCGGACGGAGTCGTCGCGCATTACCACGGCACCCTGATCGACGGCACCGTATTCGACAGTTCCGTGGACCGCGGCGAGCCGGCCCAGTTCATGCTTTCACAGGTCATTCCCGGCTGGACCGAAGCCCTGCAATTGATGAGCGTCGGCGACCGCTGGCGCCTGTTCATTCCCTCGGACATGGCTTATGGCGAATCTTCCCCGACACCCACGATTCCACCGAACTCGGTACTGATTTTCGATGTCGAGTTGCTGGAAATCGCTCAATAGGAGTCGGGCCGGCCGCAGCCGGCAAGCCCGCTTGCAACGATGAAAGGCACAGCCCTGGTTGACGATCTGCTGAACTTCATTCAGCGCTCGCCTACACCCTGGCACGCGGTGGACAATGCCTGCCGATTGCTGACGGAAGCAGGGTTCCAGCCCTTGCGCGAAACCGACCGTTGGCCCGCGCAAACGTGTGAGGCCGGGTATGTCACGCGGGACGACGGCTCGCTGATCGCTTTCCGCGCCGGCCGCCGTTCTTTGCTCGATGACGGCATCCGGCTGGCGGGCACACACACCGACAGTCCATGCCTGCGCATTCGGCGGCAATCGACCCGACAAAGTCAGGGTTATGCCCAGTTCAATGTCGAAACCTATGGCGGAGTACTGTTGCACCCATGGTACGACCGCGACTTGTCCATCGCCGGCCGCGTCACCGGCGTCGACGCAAACGGAAAACTGCTTTCCACCCTCGTGGATTTCCGTGACCCGGTGGCCTTCATTCCCAGTCTCGCCATCCACCTGGACCGCGAAGCCAACAAGGGCCGCAACATCAATCCGCAAACCGAGTTATCGCCCGTGACGTTGCGCCTGGGAGAAGGCGAATCCTTCGACTTCGAACGGATTCTGCTGGAACAAATCAATGCCGGCGAAGGGACACCCATTGCCAGGGTGCTGTCCTGGGACCTGCTGCTTTACGATACCCAGCCGCCGGCCCGGGTCGGCTTGCGCGGCGAATTCATCGCCTCGGCACGGCTGGACAACCTGTTGAGCACTTATGTCGCCTTGCGGGCGCTGATATCGGCGAATGGCGAGCACGCCTCGATGATCGTCTGCAATGACCATGAGGAAGTGGGCAGCGTGTCCGCCTCGGGCGCCCAGGGGACTTTTCTGAGCTCAGTCCTCCAGCGGCTGATCGCGCAGGAAGACGGTGAGGCCGATGCCTTTCCCCGCATGATTCAGCGATCGCTGATGCTGTCCATCGACAATTCCCACGGCGTGCATCCGAACTTCGCCGACAAGCACGACCGCGAGCACAGACCGCTGCTCAATGGCGGACCTGTCGTGAAAACCAACGCCAACCAGCGTTATGCCGGCAGCAGCTCCTCGGTGGCGCTGTTCCGTTCGCTCTGCGAGCAGACCGGCGCACCATGCCAATGGTTCGCCAATCGCGCCGACCTGGCCTGCGGCAGCACGATCGGGCCGCTGACGGCAGCGGAACTTGGTATTCCCGTACTCGACATCGGCGTCGCGCAATTCGGCATGCATTCGATCCGCGAGTTGGCGGGCAGCGAGGATCCTGCCCATCTGTTCACCTGTGTGACCGGATTCTTCAATCGCCTGGTGTGACATCGTCTGGCATGAAGAGGCATCGATCAACCGGTTCTCTGCTGCCGCAGGCCGCGGATCAGAAAACGTAACGGATCGAGCGCAGCCGCGATGTCGCGGCCGAGCGGCGGGGTTTCGCCGTGAATTACGCTGGCCAGGTATTCGGCGGCCAGCGGTGCGCTGCATAGTCCATGAGAGCCATGTGCGAGATTGACGAACAACCCCGGCAGATGAACAGGCGAAGGCAATCCTGAAGCACGGGCGTTGCGGGCAAGAGGCGCGTACAGCCGCCTGCACGCGGCAAGATCGGGCGCCGCGCCGATTAGCGGAGCGAAGTCGGCGGACTGACAACGTTCGGCCCTGACGCTTTCGGCGCCCCCGGTTTCCAGATGCAGCGGCGGCTCGAACAATTGCCGGACCAGCCCGAGGCTCTCGTCGGCCGCGTCTTGCCGCGAATCTTCGTCTTTCCCGAAACTTGCGGAAATGCTATGGCGCCCCTGTGCGGCGGGAAATATCCCCCGTTCTCCCTGGATGACGTGGCGTATGGCGCCGCTGGCTGCAGTTTCCCGAATCCGCAGTACTTCGCCCGGCACGGCGCGCAGGGGCAGACTTTCCAATTGCGGGAAGCGCAAGGCGCCCATACCGCAAGCGACAACTACGACGGGAAAGTTTCGGCCGCTTGGATTCCTGTCGGTCGAATGCAGGCGCCAGCCATCGTTATCCCTTGCAATCTCGATGATTCCGGCGTCCGAATTCAGCTCGATCGCCGGGTGATCCAGCCAATTCCGGCATAAATCCAGTGGATTCAGCCAGCCGGCGGCAGGACTGTGCCAACCCGCCTGCGCCAACGGCAACCCGGCCAGCGCCTGCAATTGTTTCCGGGTGCGCCACTGCAGCACTTCGTCGGGATACAGGTTTTCCAGCACCGCCGGGTCGATTTGCCGCAGTTTTCCTGTCCGCAACTGCAACAGCCCACAAGGCCGCCAATCAAGTCCTCTTTCATGGGACAGCCACTGGAATTCGCGCGCCGAATAGAGAAATCCCGCCAGGAAGAAACGCGCCAGCGCATTGTCCTGTGCGAACAGGCGGCAGCGCAGCGCCAGTTGTCCGAGCGCTTTTACGCCATGATCGATCGCTGCAGCCCGCTCGAAGACGGTGACCTGCCAACCCTTGCGCGCCAGATGCCGGGCCGTGCTGCTGCCTGCCAGCCCGGCCCCGACTACCGCCGCGGTACGAGTGCTTGCCACGACCTCGGGCAAACGGAACCATGGCCGTGGGACACCCACTTCACTTTCCGGAACGGGCCCGGTCTTGAGTACGCCGCGCAACATATGCCGTTTGCCGCCGAATCCGGAAATCCGCTCAATCGCAAAACCGGCCCGCTGCAATCCTCGCCGAACCTCTCCGGCCGCGCTATAGGTGCTGATCGTCGCTTGTGGCCTGCTGCTATCAGTGATTGCTTCAAACAATTCATCGCACCACATTCGTGGATTGCGATCTGGACTGAATCCGTCGAGATACCAGGCATGTACCCTGCCGCGCAGACCTTCGCCATGCGCGCGCAATTGCTCCACGACATCGCCGAAATACAGATCGAGTTGCAGGCCCGCGAGCAGTTGCAGACGATGACAACCCGCGACCGGCAATGGATATTGCGCCAGCAAGGGCTCGGCCGCCTTTCGCAATTCGGGGAAGCGGGCAAGCGAGCGTTCGAGATCGGTTTGCGCAAAAGGATGCAAATCGAACCCGAGATAGCGCAGGGGGCAGGGGCGGCCGGCGGCCAGCCAGAGCGTGGCCGTTTCAGCGAAATTGATCGCGCTGCCGAATCCCGCCTCGGCAATGACGAATTCTGCGTCATGGCTGTCCAGCCGCTCGGCGATCCGATTCGCTTGCAGGAACACATGCCGGCTTTCGCCGAGCGGGTCTCCGGCATCGTGACAGGTATCGTCAAATTCGATGGAGCGCGGCGTACCTGAGGCCGTCCATTCGAGTTTTGCGCAATTGATTTTCAAGAGATTGAGGGCGGATTGGGATAGAATCCCTGTCGCGACAAATCAGGGCGGAACCGAAGCATGCTGGAAGTAAGCACCCAACTCAACAAGTTGAAAGAAATCTCCGAGCGCACCCAAAGTCTCAGGGGGTATCTTTGACTATGCCGCCAAGCGTGAGCGGCTGACCGAGGTCGAACTCGAACTGGCCGAGCCGGCGGTCTGGGAGCAGCCGGCCCGCGCCCAGGCGCTTGGCCGCGAACAATCCGAACTCGCTGCCGCAACCGGCGCCATCGACGAACTCGAAGCGGGCGCGGCGGATTTGCGCGACTTGTTCGAACTGGCCCGCGAAGAAGACGACAGCGAGTTGCTGAACGAAGCGGAAGCCGAATTCCAGTCCTTGCTCGCTAAACTGGATGCACTCGAATTCCGCCGCATGTTCGCCGGCGAGAAGGACCAGGCGAATGCCTGGCTCGATATCCAGGCCGGTTCCGGCGGCACCGAGGCCCAGGATTGGGCGGGAATGCTCTTGCGCATGTATCTGCGCTGGGGCGAGGACAAGGGCTTTTCCATGGACCTGACCGAAGTTTCCGGCGGCGATGTGGCGGGCATCAAGAGCGCTGCCGTGCACGTCCGGGGCGACTACGCGTTCGGTTGGCTGCGCACCGAAACCGGCGTCCATCGTCTCGTGCGCAAGTCGCCCTTCGATTCCGGCAACCGGAGACATACCTCCTTCGCCGCGGTTTTCGTTTCGCCCGAAATCGAGGACGACTTTGAGGTCAATCTCGACATGAGCCAGGTGCGCATCGACACCTATCGTTCGAGCGGCGCCGGCGGCCAGCATGTCAACAAGACCGATTCCGCGGTGCGCCTGACACACGAACCTACGGGAATCGTCGTGCAATGCCAGAGCCAGCGTTCGCAGCACAAGAACAAGGAAATGGCGATCAAGCAATTGAAGGCGAAAATTTATGAAATGGAAGAACTCCGCCGAAAAGAAGAATCACAAAGCATAGAAGAATCGAAGGCGGATATCGGCTGGGGCAGCCAGATTCGTTCCTATGTACTCGATTCCTCGCGCATCAAGGATTTGCGCACAGGAACCGAGACTACCAACACCAGCGCGGTGCTAGACGGCGGGCTGGACATGTTCATCGAAGCAAGCCTCAAATCGGGCCTGTAAGGTAGCAAGATGTCAGCATCCGAAGGCACAACCGAGAATAAGCTCATTGCCGAGCGCCGGCGAAAGCTGGCGCAACTGCGCGAGCGGGGGCCGGCGTTTCCCAATGATTTCAGACCGGAAAACAATGCTCGGGATATCAGAAATGATTGCGAGTTGACTGATACGGACTCGCTTGCCGAGGAGCATCGGCGAGTCAGTCTGGCAGGCCGCGTTATTCGCATGCGGGGGCCGTTTGTCGTGATTAACGACGGCAGCGGCGACATGCAGCTGTACCTGAACAACAAGCAGCTTCCGGAAGAGTTGGCCGAACGCGTGAAACTGCTCGACCTCGGCGACATCGTCGGTGTCCGGGGGGAGTTGTTTCGCACCGGCAAGGGCGAATTGACGGTTCGCGTGGCCGAGTTTCAGTTGATTACCAAGGCGTTGCGACCGCTGCCGGACAAATACAAGGGACTGACCGATACCGAAACCCGTTACCGGCGCCGTTATGTCGACCTGATCGCGAATTCCGAAAACCGCGACCGATTCGTGCTCAGGTCGAAAGTGCTGCGCTCGGTCAGAAACTATTTCGAGATTGCCGGCTTCATGGAAGTCGAAACGCCCATGTTGCAGGTCATTCCCGGCGGCGCCGTGGCGCGCCCCTTCATCACCCACCACAATGCGCTGGATCTGCCGATGTATCTTCGCGTCGCCCCGGAGTTGTATCTGAAACGGCTGCTGGTAGGCGGATTCGATGCAGTGTTTGAGTTGAACCGCAATTTCCGCAACGAAGGACTTTCGACGAAGCACAATCCTGAATTCACCATGCTCGAGTTCTATCAGGCACATAAGGTCTTTTCGGATTTCATGGACCTGACGGAAGATCTGCTGCGGACCGTAGCGCGAGAAACGCTGGGTAAAACCCGCTTCAACTGGCAAGGTCACGAATTCGATCTGGCCCAGCCGTTCAGACGGCTGAGCGTACGCGACGCGGTAGTCGAATATTGCGGCCTGGCCGATGCGTCGAGGCTTGGCAATCTCGAAAGCCTGCAATCCCTTGCCCATGATTTCGAAGTTTCCTTCGATTCCGCCTGGCCCGAGGGTAAAATGCTGATGGAGATATTCGAGCAGAAAGTCGAGGATCTGTTGATCGATCCGGTTTTCATTGTCAATTATCCGACTGAAGTGTCGCCGCTTTCGCGCCGTAACGACACCGACCCCGGCATCGTCGACCGCTTCGAGCTGTTCATCGCCGGGCAGGAATTGGCCAACGGATTCTCCGAACTCAACGACCCGGAAGACCAGGCCGAGCGTTTCCGCGCCCAGGCCGAGCAGCGTGAATCCGGCGACGCCGAGGCGATGTACTACGACGAGGACTACATCACCGCGCTCGAATACGGCATGCCCCCGGCCGCGGGCGAAGGACTCGGCATCGACCGCCTGGTCATGTTGCTGACCGATTCGCCATCGATCAAGGACGTCCTGCTGTTCCCGCACATGCGGCCGGAACATGGCGGCTGACGATCAGGCCGCGGCGCAGCGGCAGGTCAGTCTCGAAGCTTCCTGGCTGCGAGAGGTGGGAGACGAATTCAATCAGCCCTACATGCGCGAGCTGAGCGATTTTCTGCGTGAACAGAAGGCAGCGGGCAAACGGATCTATCCGCCCGGCGGCAAAATCTTCAACGCGCTCGATTCGACACCGTTTGACGAGGTCAAGGTCGTCATTCTCGGTCAGGACCCTTATCACGGCCCCGGCCAGGCGCACGGGCTCTGTTTTTCGGTTTTGCCCGGCGTCGCCCCGCCGCCCTCATTGCAGAATATGTACAAGGAATTGCAATCCGACCTGGAATTCGAGATCCCGAATCATGGCTGCCTGGAAAATTGGGCGGGGCAGGGCGTACTGCTGCTGAACGCCGTGCTCACGGTCGAAGCCCGTCGCGCGGCCTCGCACCAGGGCAAGGGCTGGGAGCAATTCACCGACCGGGTCGTGCGATGCCTGAACGAAAAGCAAAGCGGGCTGGTATTCATGCTCTGGGGCGCCTACGCCCAGCGCAAGGGGCAGATCATCGACCGGGATCGCCATCTGGTGCTGTCGGCGCCGCATCCATCGCCGTTTTCCGCCGACCGGGGATTTTTCGGCTGCCGGCATTTTTCCAGGGCAAACGATTACCTGCGGGAGCAGGGCAGGGAAACGATCGATTGGCAATTACCGCCGATTTCGTAGCGGCGAGGCATGCCTCGCCCCTGCATTCAAGCTTCGCTGATACTGGAAACGAGCAGGAACAACAAGGCTGCGGCAAGAGGAATCCACCAGAATGCCGCCGGTGCGGCGGCAATCAATTCCTGCAAACGCGCGGTTGCAATTTCATCCGGCCACCATGCCTGTATCCGATTCCATGCACTTTCCGGAATAGCCGCCAGCAGCAAACCGAGACCGGCCGCGCCGAACAGGCTGCCGGCCTTGAGCGATAAGAGCGCTCGTTCCGGCAATTGCGAGCGCCTGTTGATCTTCGCCTTGAGCCAGATCAACTCGGGGTCGGGCAATTCGCCGGGGATGGACTCCAGGCCCGCGGCCATCTCGCTCATCCATGAGATCACCCGGGCAGATTCGCGGCAGGACTCGCAGGCATTGACGTGAGTTCGCAGGTCTTCATGCCATTTGCCCGAGCGAGCGGCATGAACGACTGCTTCCGATTGCGGGCATGAGTCGATATTCATCTTGTATCTCCCGGATTCCAGCCATGTCTTTCGAGAATCCGCGCCATTTTGGCGCGCGCCCTGAACAGCGCCACCCGCACTCCGGCTTCGCGTAAATCCAGAGCGCCGGCAATCTCGCGGTGGCTGGCTCCTTCCACATACGCAAGCCAGAGCAATGCCTGCTGCCTTGGCGCCAGTTTATCGAACAGCCGTTGCAAGTCGATGCTCAGGTCGGGCCGCGGGCGATCGGGCGCCGGTTCAGGCAAGCTCTCGCGCAATCTGCGCTGCCTGGACAATCCGCGGCCGTGGTCGGCGATCAGGCTCAGCGCGGTCTTGTACAGATACGAACGGATCTGGTGGATGTTTGCATCCTTCAAATCCGCGCGGAGCAGGCGGATATACGCCTCTTGCAGCATATCGTCCGCCAGCGGCGGGTCTTTCAATGCCGAGATCAGGTAGGCGCGAAGCCGCTGCGCCGTTTGCGCATGGACCGTACGGAAAGCGGCTTTGTCCATTGCTCAAGTTCAGTCGCCGTTGCGCAATTCCTGTTGCCATTTTCTGGAGAGACGCCTGGACACCACGGCTGCAACGATTATGCCGACGCCTATGGTGAGCGTGATGACCCCGGTCGAAATCAATTCACTGTTAGAGAACGCCAGGCCGTGAATCCCGAGCCCGAGAAACGTCAGTATGATTCCCACCGACATGAGCGCCAGAATCCACTTGTGAGGATTCGATTCGAACTGACGCATGAACTGCCGGCCGCTGTCGGATTCGAGAAACTCGGTGAGTTCTCCCGCCGATTCGAATTTCGCCAGCAATTGTTGCTGGATTTCCGCCTGCTTCGCAATATGATGCTGCCGCGTCTTGCCGACCAGCCAGACAATCGCGACTAACGCAGCAAAAATCGCTACGTTTTGAACCACAATACCCATATCCATCTTTGTACTCCCTAAGTGATCAGGTTTGGATTAATCCGGTTATGCGCCGGTCTTGAAGAATTTCACATTCTCACCCATACAACGCGACGGAACACCGGTTGGTTAACATGCGGCTGAATTCAATTATGTTGAACGACGTGCTTCGACGACTGCGCGGACGGGGCCTCACCCACTATATCGACAACCACTTGTGCAGGTTTCACGAACCTCGACTTCGGCAAGGCCGGGCAGGGAAGCGTGCAGCCGCCGCCAGATCCAGATTGCAAGGTTTTCGCTGGTGGGATTCTCCAGCCCCTCGATCTCATTCAGATAGCGATGATCAAGTCGCTCGAACAGGGGCTGGAAGGCCTCCGCGATATCGGCAAAATCCTGCACCCAGCCTTGTGGCTGCTGCAATGGACCTTCCACCGTAACGGCGATGCAAAACGAATGGCCGTGCAGCCGCGAACATTTATGCTCAGGCGGCAGATTGGGCAGGCGATGAGCCGCCTCGATGCGGAATTCCTTGTAGATTTTCATGTCGAGATTGATGCCGCGGGACGCCTGACCTTTCGGAGAAGCAGGCATTTTGCCACAAGTCTCTTTCTTTGCCCCGGCCTTTATTGACAGAACACGTCAAGCGAGTACAATTCGCCTTCGCCTGAGTTCGGGTGGTTAGCTCAGTTGGGAGAGCGTCGCCCTTACAAGGCGAATGTCGGGGGTTCAAATCCCTCACCACCCACCAAAGTCATCCCGGAACAGGTTGACGCCTCACAACGGACCGGTAGTTCAGTCGGTTAGAATGCCGGCCTGTCACGCCGGAGGTCGCGGGTTCGAGTCCCGTCCGGTCCGCCATCTTCCACCGCCATGGCTTCTTCGAACCAATTTGCTGCTGCGGCTCGATCTTCGAGGTCGTCCAGATATTCCAGGATCGCTTGCCGGACATGGAACTGGATCGGTTTTCCGGTCAGCGCGGCGAGCAGCGCGAGTTCGTATTCAAGTTCCCTGGGCAGGTCGATTCTTTGCATTGGATTCCCTCCTGAAGCTGCCGATTCCGATTATATTCGAGGGTAAGCGTTGTCATGGTTGCGTTCAGCGTGACATCAGGTTGACATAAGCCTGACAAAAGCCATTTTCTGGGGGTGCTCGCGGACAAGTGGCGACGCCGTGCGCAATTCGGCTACACTTCGGCGCGTACCTGTCGATTTCAAGTAACAAGGATACCGGTGCAAGTTCAGCGGCTGGGCGAGGATAGAGACAGGCAAGACGATTCATGCGACTGAAATGCATCAGGCTGGCCGGTTTCAAGTCATTCGTTGACCCTACCACCATCAATTTCCCCTCAAACATTTGCGCCGTGGTCGGTCCCAACGGCTGCGGCAAGTCGAACGTGATAGACGCCGTGCGCTGGGTCATGGGCGAGAGTTCCCCGCGAAACCTGCGCGGGGAGCAGATGGCGGATGTCATCTTCAATGGTTCGGCGGTCAGGAACCCGGTCGGTCTGGCCTCGGTGGAACTCGTTTTCGACAATGCCGAGGGGCGCCTGCCAGGCGAATACGCCGGTTATGCGGAAATCTCGATCAAGCGGAAAGTCGAACGGGGCGGCGAATCGGTCTATTCGCTGAACGGAACCAGGTGCCGGCGGCGGGACATCACCGAACTTTTTCTCGGCACCGGGCTGGGCCCGCGCAGCTATTCCATCGTCGAACAAGGCATGATCAGCCGTTTGATCGAATCGAGGCCCGAGGAGTTACGGGTATTTATCGAGGAGGCTGCCGGAATCTCGAAATACCGCGAACGGCGCCGGGAGACCGCGACGCGTATCTCCAGGACCCGCGAGAATCTGGAGAGGCTTGCCGACGTGCGCGGTGAGTTGCAGCGGCAACTGCAACATCTCGAACGGCAGTCGCGTGCGGCTCAGCGCTATCGGGAAACGATGGAAGAGCAGCGCAACGTGGAAGCGCGCTTGCACGCAATGCGCTGGCAGAGCCTGGCCCGGGAAATGGAAGCTTCCGAGCGAACGCTCGCGGAACTGGAAACCCGCAAGGAAGAGGCGACTGCCGGTCAGCTCGAGGAAGAAGCCGCCATCGAGCGGAGCCGGGCGCACAACGCGGAACTCAATACCGGCGTTTCCGACATCCAGGGCAAGAGCATTCAGGTCGGCAACGACATCGCGCGATTCGAACAGTCGCTCGAGCATCACCGGGAAAGGGTTGCGCAACTCGGAGAAGACCTGGAAAAAACGCGGGGCGACTGGCGCGAGACTTCGGATGAACTCGATTCCGATCTCGCCCGGGTAGCCGGGATCGAGCGTGAACTCGAGCAGATTTCGAGTCAGGCGAAAGCGGCCGAGAAACTGGAAAGAGAATCCTCGAAACTGGCCGAAGAAACCGAGAACCGTCAGCGGCATAGTCAGCGGCAATGGGACGCCTTCAGCCTTGAAGCGGAGTCGCCGCGGCAGATCGCCGAAGTAGAGCAGACCCGTATCAAGCAGTTGGAAAACAACATTGAGCGCATTCTTCAAAGGCGGGAACGGTTGCAATCCGAATTGGCCGATCTCGACACCGGCCCGGGAGACTTTGCCGAAAGGGAGCGACAGGCGGCCGAACTGGAAAAGAAGTTGAAATCCTTGCGGGACCGGCACGGACAAGCGGTGGCCGAATTGGATAAGACGCGAAAGGCGCTGGCGGCCGGCGGTGAAGAAATCGACCGCATCCGTGCGGGAATTCGAGAGGCTATCGGACGCAAAGCTTCGCTGGATGCCTTGCAGCAGGCAGCGCTCGGCAACGATGACGAAACGCCGGCGGACTGGCTGAGGCGCCATGGACTGGAAGGCAGCGCCCGCCTCGGCGAAACCTTGCGAATCGAGCAAGGCTGGGAAGCCGCGGTGGAACTCGTACTGGGGGAACGACTTAGGGGAATTTGTCTCGATAAACTCCCGGATTCCTTGCTGTCGGACCTTCCTAAAACCGATTTGACCTTGCTGGACGCCGGGGCAACCGCGACGGAGCAGGCGAGGAGTGGAATGCCGCCACCGCTGGCCGGCAAGGTCCGGAGCAATCGTCCGCTCGGCGATTTGCTGGGCGACGTGTTCGGAGCGCAGAGTCTGGAGGACGCTCTGGCGGTCCGGCAGGAATTGCGGGCGGGAGAGTCTGTCGTTTGCCCCGATGGCGTATGGATCGGCACAGGCTGGATCCGGATCGGCAAGGCCGACAGGGAACAATCCGTCGTATTACGGCAATCCATTATCGAAAGTCTGGGGGCTGAAATCGCCTCGATGGAAGAAAAGTCCAGAAAACTTGACGAACAACGCGAACAATTTCGCCGTAAATTGGCCGGCGCCGAAGACGAACGCGAACAATGCCTGGAAATGTTGCAGGAACAGTCTGCCGGTCTGGAGCGAATACGCGCTCAAATATCCGCTGAAAACACCCGGATTCAGGGAAATGTCGAGCGTCGTGAACGCATCGAGGCAGAGCTTGGCGAGCTACAAGTCCAGATCGGGCAGGACCGGGCGAGCGCCGAAGAGTCTGGCCGGCGGCTTGAGCAGGCGCGCAAACAGATGCAGGCCGATGCCGGCCGCCAGCAGGAATACGCGCTCGCGCGCGAAAAGGATCGGAAACAGTTGGAAGAACATCGGGCCCAGGCAGCCCGGGACAAGGATGAGTTATACAAGCTGGCGCTGAAAAAGAACGAACTCGGTGCGCAATTGAAATCGACCCGGGAAAATATGGATCGCATGGCGGTCCAGGTCCAGCGCGACGCCGAAAGGATAAAGACTCTTGAGGCTCAGTTGGCAGAATCCCGGCAGCCGGGCGAGCAGTTGCAACGGCAGCTTCAGGAAAAACTGAAACAGCGTGCCGAAGTCGAAAAGGAATTACGGGAAGCCAGAACCGCCTACGAGGAAGCGGAATTGAATCTGAAAGCCAGGGAGCAGGTGCGCCGGCAGTTGCAGCATCGCTACAACGGCATCGTCGACGAAATCGGCCGGCACCGTGTGGAGAACGAACGCGCCGTTGTAAAAAGCGAGGATCTGCTTTCCCGTCTCCGGCAGGCCGGGCTGAGTCCGAAACAGGTTCTGGACGATCTGCCCGAAGAACTGACGGTGGAAACTTGCCAGGAATTATTGGAAAAGCTGGAAAGCCGTATACAGCGTATCGGTGCGGTAAACCTCGCCGCCGCGGAAGAGTTCGAGCAGCAATCGGAACGAAAAGTCTGGCTCGACAAGCAGAATGACGAGTTGGAAAAGGCCTTGTCCACACTCGAAGACGCGATGCGCAAGATCGACGGCGAAACCCGAGCCCGGTTTGGCGCGACATTGGACAATATCAATCAGAACCTGAAAGGATTGTTCGCCCGCTTGTTCGGCGGCGGTCATGCCTATCTCGAATTGACCGGCGAAGATCTCCTGAACGCGGGCGTGTCCATAATGGCGCGCCCGCCGGGCAAAAAGAACGTAAGTATTCATCTGTTGTCGGGCGGAGAGAAAGCGATGACGGCGATCGCCCTGGTTTTTACTATCTTTCAGCTTAATCCCTCGCCGTTTTGCATGCTCGACGAGGTAGACGCGCCGCTGGACGATGCCAACATCAACCGTTTTACCGCTTTATTGCGGGAAATGGCCGCGCAGGTGCAGTTCATTCTTGTAACGCATAACAAGATATCGATGGAGACCGCTAATCAGTTGCTGGGGATCACCATGCAGGAAGCGGGTATCTCACGGATTGTCAGCGTCGATATCGACGAGGCCGCGGAAATGGCTACGGCCTGATGACTTGTTTATGCGCAGAGTGTGCTTTTATTTACGAAAGCGAATAAATACATTTTTTGCTAAAGAAATCCGTCGAAGTGGGGGATATAGCAAATGACCAGAACGAGAATTCAGGAACGTGTGGTTGTAAACAAATGACGGACTTGCGTGAACTCCTGATACTTGGGCTTGCACTGCTGATTCTTTTTTCGCTCTTGCGCGCCGTTTACGTTATCCATCGCCGCAAGAAAGGGCAGATAAGGCTTTCCATAGAAAAGACCATCAGCCAGGACGGGGATGCTGAAGATCCGGTCTTGTCTGAATTACCCAATGGCGGCGCACGAGTCGTGCCGGCGGGAGAGGAGGAAGACGCGGAATCCGGGGCTGCGGAAGATGGCGAACTTGATGGACCGGTCGCGGGTGAGGATGTGCCGGTGCTACTGGATCCAGTCGCGGTAAATCCCCCGGGCGAAACCAAAGCCAAGGTCGAAGCCGAGGTCGAAACAAAGGTCGAAGCCGAAGCCCCGGAACGGCAGCAAAAACCCCAGCGCAAGCAAAAGAAGAATTGGAAGCAGGCAATTTTTGAATCGAACGGCGATGCCGCGAAGGGGCGGGGGCAGTCGGATTTCGATATCGAGATGGGCGCCGTATCGATGACGGCCGGAGAACGATTCGGCGTCGATTCGCCGAAGCGCTCGGGAACGCAGCCCAAGCCCCAGGAACAGCCCCCGCAAACGGAAGAATCCGCGCGAACGGCAGAGACCGCGACGGCGGAAGAGTCGGCAACGAGCGACCCATCGCCGCGTTCACCGGATCCGATACAACTCGAACAAACCCCGACAGTCGATGACGCAAATCAAACCGCCGAAACCCTCCAGCTTGAACGGGAAGCGGAAATTGAAGTAGAAGCAGAAGCCGAATCGGCGGAGGTCAGCGCGGACAAAATCATAGCGATCAACGTAGTCGCCGGAGAAGGTTGCGAGTTCGCGGGAAGGGAACTCTGGGATTTCCTGCATGCGGCGGGGCTGCGGCACGACAAGATGAAGATCCTCAGCAAGTTCGAAGGCAGCCGGCCGGACGGACAGCCCATATTTCGCGTGGCGAACATAGTCAACCCCGGCACGTTCGATGCCGAATCCATAGACGATTTCAGTACGCCGGGGATCAGCATGTTCATGTTGCTGCCGGCGCCGATCAACAACCTGCTTGCCTTTGAGCAGATGCTCGCGGTCGCGCGCCGTCTCGCCGAGGCGCTGGACGGTCGATTGCTCGATTCCGATCGGCAGGAAATGACGGCTCAGGGAGTTGAGCAGGCGCGGCGCCGCATTCGCGAATTCGACATGGGAGTCGCTCCATCATCGGTGAGTAGCCGTATCTAGGCAATCCGTGACCACCTCGGACGAAGTACCTGCCTCGATCAGACAGGAAGTCGAGGCGCTTCGTGAACAGATCGAATTTCATAATCGCCAGTACCATACGCTGGACCGGCCGGTCATTCCCGACGCCGAATTCGATGCCCTGCTTACCAGTCTGGAACAACTCGAAAAGCAATATGGCCTGCAAAGCCCCGACTCTCCGACTCAGCGCGTAGGCAGTGAACCGCTGCCGGGATTTGTCGAAGTTCGTCATGAGATTCCCATGTTGTCGCTGGAAAAGGCCTTCGATGAAGAAGAGTTCGTTCAATTCGAATCCCGCGCGGCAAAGCGGGCGGAGATCGAGGGTGACCTGGAATATTGCTGCGAACCCAAGGTCGATGGCGTTGCGGTCAGTCTGATCTACCGGGATGGCGTGCTTGAGCGCGGCGCCACTCGTGGCGACGGTGCAAAAGGTGAAGACATTACGCATAACGTGCGCACAATTCACGATATTCCACTGCGTTTGATCGCGAAAAAACTCACTGGTACGAGGATCGAAATCCGCGGCGAAATCTTTCTCGGCAAAAGGGGTTTTGCCGCGTTGAACGAACGCGCCAGGACGCAAGAGAGTAAAACCTATATCAATCCGCGTAATACGGCGGCGGGAGCCATTCGTCAACTCGATTCACGAAATACGGCGAAATTGCCCTTGCAGATGTTCTGTTACAGCGTCGGCCTGGTGGAAGGCCTCGATTTGCCGGAAACGCTGTTTGAAATTTTTTCCGTGCTAGACCAGTGGGGGCTTCCAACCAATGCCGATCGAAAAGTATGCGTCGGTTCTCATGAATGCCTCGATTACTGCCGGCAACTTCTGCGGAAGCGGCCGCAACTCGATTATGAAATCGATGGCGCGGTCATAAAACTCAATCAATTGAGTTTGCAGCGGGAACTCGGCCAGACTGCCCGTAGTCCGCGTTGGGCGATTGCCTGGAAGTTCCCCGCCGAAGAAAAAAGCGCCAGGGTGGTCGATGTCAATTTCCAGGTCGGTCGTATGGGGACAATTACTCCGGTGGCGCGGCTCGACCCGGTATTCGTCGGCGGCGTTACGGTGAGCAACGCGACCTTGCATAACATGGCCGAAATAAAAAGGCTCAAGCTTCGCATCGGCGATACCGTCATCGTGCGCCGGGCCGGCGATGTCATACCCCAGGTCGTGCAGGTGATCGTGCGCGGTGAAAATCGCGTCAAGGTAAAACGTCCGAAGAAATGTCCTGCTTGCGGTTCGCCGGTGGAGCGCGACGGGGACATCCAGTTCCGCTGCAACGCCGGACTGACCTGCCCCGCTCAACGCAAGCAATCGGTGATTCATTTCGCCTCGCGCTCGGCGATGGACATCGAAGGTCTCGGCGAGCGGCTGATCGGGCAACTGGTGGATGCGGAAGCTGTTAAAAACGTGGCCGATATTTATAACCTGACCGTAGAGGGGCTGTCCGAATTCGAAAGAATGGCGGAAAAATCGGCGGCAAACCTGGTCGACGCCATAGAAAAAAGCAAGAACACTACCTTGAGCCGCTTCCTGACGGCGCTGGGAATTCGAGAAGTCGGGGTCGCGACGGCGACGGCGCTGGCAAATCGTTTCGGCGATCTGCAGCCCATGATCGATGCCGATGCGGAAGCATTGCAGCAAGTTCCCGATGTGGGTGAAATCGTCGCAAGACACATCCGCGAATTTTTCGACAAGCCCGAAAATCTCGATCTGATCACAGCCTTGCGCGAAGCCGGGGTGAAGTGGCCGGTTCAGGAAGCCAGGACGCCGGCCAGCACGCCGCTGGCTGGACAGACTTTCGTGCTTACAGGCACACTGGAACGAATGACTCGCAACGAGGCCAGGGAGAAACTCGTTTCACTCGGCGCCAAGGTAGCCGGAAGCGTCTCGGCGCGCACGAAATGCGTCGTGGCCGGAAAGAACGCCGGCTCCAAGCTGGCAAAGGCCGAGGAGTTGGGAGTCAAAGTCCTCGATGAGCAGGAGTTCGTCGCGTTTCTGCAGCAGCACGGCGTTGAAATCTGAATCGGATTCACCCAGCAGCGGCACGGAAGAAATTTTTCGAAGAAAACAGTCACGGCGAAACTAATCATGAGTTGGTGGGGAAAAGTAGTCGGCGGCACTTTCGGTTTCATGCTCGGCGGCCCGCTCGGCGCCTTGCTCGGGGCGTCGCTCGGCAATTATTTCGACGCGGGACTCGACTCCGCCGGAGGCGAATTCCTGGGCCGCGGCCAAACCGAAAGAGTTCAGACCGCCTTCTTCACCGCGACCTTCTCCATCATGGGCTATATCGCCAAGTCCGACGGTCACGTCAGCAGGAGCGAGGTCGAACTGGCCGAACGCGTCATGCAGCAGATGCGCTTGTCGCCGCGCCAGCGCCAGGTCGCGGTGGACCTGTTCAATGAGGGCAAGCAAGACGGATTCCCGTTCCTGCAGGTGCTGGCCCAGTTCCGGCAAGAGGCAGCTCGCCGCAAGACCCTGCTGCAGATGTTTCTGGAAATCGTCATCGCCACGGCGTTTGCCGACGGTCAACTCGACGCGGCTGAACGGAACCTGCTGCAGACAATCGCCACCCAACTCGGTTTCACGCCTGTGCAACTCGATCAACTGCTCGGGCGCATCTCGGGCCAGGCCCAGTTCGCGCAAACCGAATCCAGCGAAAAGCAGTTGCAGGCGGCGTACAGGTTGCTGGGCGTGGGCGAGAACGCAAGCGATGCCGAATTGAAGAAAGCCTACCGTCGGCAGATGAACCAGCATCATCCCGACAAGCTGGTTGCGAAAGGCCTGCCCGACGAAATGATGGATCTCGCCACGCGCAAGGCCCAGGAGATCAAGGCGGCGTACGAATTGATCAGGGCCAGCAGATCCAGGGCTACATAAAGGTTTCGTTGATGTCCTGCAGCACTTCTCCGCCCGGGCAGAGATCGTGTTCGTTAAGCCGGTTGAAGGGTTTGTCCGAGGTGTCGGCCAACTCGTGCAGATCGGACTGCGACTGATTGATATATAGCAATCCCGTGGCGATCTTGCCCTGTTTCTTGTATTCGTTTACATGGTGCAGGGCGCTTTCCCGGTCATAAGGGTCGTAGCTGGAACTCGTCTTGTGCAAGTGGATCACCGAGCCGTCATGCAAGGTGATTTCCTTTTCCTTGCCGGCCGAATACCGGGTCGTTATCTCCTTGCGCATGGGTACGAAATCGATCTCGCTGAGCACCACGTTGTTTTCCCAGGTGTTCTTGTAGCCATGGGCGGAAAACGGCGTGTTGTTGAAAGTCACGCAAGGCGAGATCACGTCGATGAAAGCGAATCCGCGATGACTCAGACCCGCCTGGATCAGCGGCACGAGTTGATCCTTGTCGCCGGAAAAGCTGCGCCCCACGAAACTCGCGCCAAGATCGATGGCCAGGCTGACCAGATCGATATTGTCGTACTGGCTTTCCTCGCCTGACTTGGTCTTCGAGCCGACATCCGCGGTCGCCGAAAGCTGGCCCTTGGTAAGGCCGTACGTGCCGTTGTTCGCCACGATATAGAGCATGTTTATGCGGCGGCGTACTATGTGGCAGAACTGGCCGAGCCCGATCGACGCCGTATCGCCGTCGCCGGAAACGCCGATGTAATACAACTCCCGATTGGCCAGATTGGCGCCTGTGGCAATGGACGGCATGCGCCCGTGCACGGAATTGAAGCCATGTGAGCGGTCGAGAAAATACGATGGAATCTTCGACGAACAGCCGATGCCGGAAACCTTGGCGATTTTATGGGGCGCCAGCGACATGTCGTGAACGGCGTGAATGATGGCGGCGCTGATCGAGTCGTGGCCGCAGCCGCCGCACAAGGTCGTCAGCGTGCCTTCGTAGTCACGCCGCGTGTAGCCCAGGTCGTTTTTCTTCAGTCCCGGATGGTGGAATCGAGGTTTGACGATATAGCTCATGATTCGCTCGCTACTCAGGCCGAAGCCTGTTTCGACATTTCCGACAAGTCTTCGAGAATCGCCGATTCGATACAGTCGGCGCTGGTGACCACGCCGTTATAACTCAGGATCGAGTGCATCTTTTCGTCGGTGGCGTTGCATTCGATCTTCAACAGGCTTTTCATTTGCGCGTCGCGATTCTGCTCGATCACGTAAACCAGTTCGTGCTCGTCGATGAATCGGGAAACTTCCTCATGGAAGGGGAAGGAGCGGATGCGCATGGTATCGAGCGCGATGCCCTGTTTGGCGAGTTTGTCGTGTACTTCGGGTATGGCGCTCGCCGTGGTGCCGAAATAGATCATGCCCCGCTTGCTGCCTTCCGAAATGATTTCAGGCTGCGGCAGATACTGAACCGACCCGGCGAATTTTTTTGCCAGCCGGTCCATGTTTTCCGCATAGATATTGCCGTCTTCGGTGTAGGCGGCCATGGGGTCATGGGAACTGCCGCGCGTGAAATAACTGCCTTTCTCGGGGTGAACCCCGGGATAGGTGCGCCAGGGTATGCCGTCGCCGTCGACGTCGAGATAGCGGCCGTAATCCTCGATTTCTTCGAGATCTTTCGCAGTGAGAACCTTGCCCCGGTCATATTTTTTCGCATCGTCCCATTCCAGCGGGTCGGAGACGTGATCGTTCATGCCGAGTTCAAGGTCGCTCATGACGATCACCGGAGTCTGCAGCCGGTCAGCGATATCGAAGGAACTCGCGGCGAATTCGAAACATTCCTTCGGCGTCGAAGGGAACAGCAGGGTTTGCCGGGTATCGCCGTGAGATGCGAAAGCGCAGGCCAGCAGGTCGCCCTGTTGCGTGCGTGTCGGCATGCCGGTGGACGGGCCGACGCGCTGGATATTGAACAACACCACGGGAACCTCGGCGAAATAAGCCAGGCCGAGAAATTCCTGCATCAGTGACACGCCGGGCCCGCTTGACGCGGTGAAAGCCCGGGCGCCGTTCCAGCCCGCGCCGATGGCGATGCCGATGGCGGCAAGCTCGTCTTCCGCCTGCACGATGGAAAATTTCTTCTTGCCCGTGCCGGGATCGATCCGCAGCCGCTTGCAGAATTTACCGTAGGCGTCCACCACCGAAGTCGACGGCGTCAGCGGATACCAGGACGCAACCGTGGCGCCCCCGTAAACGCAGCCCAGGCCGATCGCGGTATTGCCGTCCATCAGGATCTTGCCCTTGGCCTTGCGTGAGGCCTTGAGCCGGATCGGCAATGGGCACTCGAAATTGTCCTTGGCGTATTGATAGCCAAGTTCCATTGCATGCACGTTCGGCAGGATCAGCTTTTCCTTGCCGCGAAACTGCTGGCTGACCATGCTCGTGAGAATCTCGAAGTCGATGGAAAGAAAGGCCGCCAGCGCGCCGACGTAGACAATGTTCTGAAACAACTGGCGCTGGCCCGGATGCTCGAATTCGCGCAGGCAGATGTCCCTCAGCGGGATCGGCAGATAATTCACGTCATTGCGTATCGGCCACAGCGCCTTGGAGGAATCGTACAGCACGTAGCCGTCCGGAAGTACGGATTCGATGTCCCGGGATATGGTCTGTTCGTTCACCGCGACCATGAGATCCACGCCGTCCCTGCGGCCGAGATAACCCTTGTCGTTAACGCGGACTTCGTACCAGGTGGGCAAGCCCTGGATGTTTGACGGGAAAATGTTGTGAGGGCTTACCGGAACGCCCATGCGGAAGATCGACTTGGCGAACAGGTTGTTGGCGCTGGCGGAACCCGAACCGTTAACGTTCGCGAACTTGATGACGAAGTCGTTGACTCCGGAAAGTGTCCGCGTGCTTTTGCCGGTTTTCCGCTTGCTCATGCATTTACCGCCTTGGCCGTGTTGAACAGATACTTCTGCATGTCCCAGGCGGCAGTCGGGCAACGTTCCGCGCACAGCCCGCAATGCAGGCAGAGATCCTCGTTCTTGGCCATGATGCGTCCCGTGCCGAGCGTGTCGGAAACGTACAGGTCCTGGTCGAGGTTTTCCGCGGGCGCGAGCATGCGCTGGCGCAGATCCTTCTCCTCGCCGTTCGCCGTGAAAGTGATGCAATCGGTGGGGCAGATATCGACGCAGGCATCGCACTCGATGCAGGATTTGGTCGTGAACACGGTCTGAACGTCGCAATTCAGGCAACGCTGGGTCTCGGCGAAGCCGAGTTCTTCGTCGAAGCCGAGTTCCACCTCGATATTGATGTCGTTAAGGGTCTTTTCCTTGGCGGCGTGCGGCACGATATAGCGCACGTCATGGCTGATATCGTTATCGTAGGACCATTGATGGATGCCCATCTTCTGGCTGTCCATCGTGGTCAGGTCGGCAGGGCGGTCCTTTACGTCCCCGCCCTCGCATAACAAATGGATGGAGAGCGCGGCGGCGTGACCGTGCGCCACGGCGGTGATGATATTGTCGGGGCCAAGCGCGGCGTCTCCGCCGAAGAACACTTTCTCATGAGTGGACTGGAATGTGGTCTTGTCCAGTGTGGGCAATTCCCAACGGTCGAATTCGATGCCGAGATCGCGCTCGATCCAGGGGAAGGCATTGTCCTGGCCAATGGCGCACAGCACGTCGTCGCAGGGCAGAATCAGGGGTTCCTCACCGGTGGGAATCAGCAGCCTTCTGCCGTTTTCGTCGTATTCCCGACGCACTTTCTCGAACTCCATGCCGCAAAGCCTGCCGTCCTCGAGCAAATAGCGCTTGGGCACGCAGAAATTGAGAATCGGAATATCTTCGTTCACGGCGTCTTCGATTTCCCAGGGAGACGCCTTCATTTCATCGAACCCGCTGCGCACGACGACCTTGACGTCCTTGCCGCCGAGCCGCTTGGAACTGCGGCAGCAGTCCATGGCGGTATTGCCGCCGCCCAGTACGATTACGTTTTCACCGATGGAATCGATATGTTCGAAGGCGACATTCGCCAGCCACTCGATTCCGGTGTGAATGTTATCCCTGGCTTCTTCGAAGCCCGGCAGGTCCAGCGTCTTGCCGAGCGGGGCGCCCGTGCCGACGAAAATCGCGTCGAAATCTTCCGCCAGCAATGCCTTCATACTGGTGATTTCGGTACCGAAACGGCAATTGATACCCATGTCGAGGATGTAGTGCAGTTCCTCTTCGAGTACTTCCACCGGGAGGCGAAAGCGGGGGATCTGGGTGCGCATGGCGCCGCCTGCCGCGGCGTCCCGGTCGAATAGCGTGAATTCGTAGCCGAGTGGGAGTAAATCCCGGGCCACGGTCAACGAAGCGGGTCCGGCGCCGATGAGCGCGATATGCCTGCCGTTCTTTCTTTTCGGAATCTTCGGCAGCCGGGCGCTGATATCCGATTTGTAATCCGCCGCCACGCGTTTGAGCCGGCAGATCGCTACCGGCTGTTCCTCGACCCGGACTCGCCGGCAAGCGGGCTCGCAGGGACGATCGCAAGTCCGGCCGAGAATCCCCGGGAACACATTGGATTCCCAGTTGACCATGTAGGCGTCGGTGTAGCGCTTCTCGGCGATCAGCCGGATGTACTCCGGCACGGGCGTATGCGCGGGGCAGGCCCACTGACAATCGACCACCTTGTGGAAGTAGTCCGGATGGCTGATATCGGTCGGTTTCATGTGGCTTATTTACAAAGCGGCCGCAGTATTGCGGCCAACTCGGTCAGTATAAGGGAAATTCAAAAAAAAAGGCCCGGTACGTGAGTACCGAGCCAAACATACTATCAAGGGAGAGATAAATGAATCAAGATCGGTACTGCCGGTCAAAATTCACCTACGCACTCTCAGACACGGCCCTGCCGCAAAAGTTCCCCGCAAGCGTAAAGATTTCATATTTTCGCCTGGCGACAATGTGACACGGGTCGCCCGCGGATCTGACCGGAAGGGCATCTGCGCATCGTCACGGGAGCTTGGGCAGGATGTCCCGAAGAGCCGAAGTTAGCCCGGGCGCCGCATCTTGGCGCAGAATCCGTTCGAGCCAAGCCTTGAAAGCCTTAGCTTTCGAGTCCTTCAGGTGCTTGGCGGCGAGTGCCAGAAGTCCCTTATTGTCGTACCAGGCAAGCAGGCTGGGAAGATCTTTGTTTTCGACGGCTTTGGAAATCCGGTGTTTGGCATCCGAAGCTAGTGCGCATACGTCCAATTCCTTTGTGCGATGCGTGCAGGTTGCTTTCAAATCCTCAATGCTAGTCGTGCTACCGAGGTCAATACGCTTCAGGTATCGGTCAACTTGGCGAGTGACGTATCGCAGAATCGTTGCTCGCTGTTCATTCTCGGATGCGATGGACTGAAAGATTTCTTTTTGCAGGTCATGTAGCTGCACATCAAGTTCGTCACCGACATGGCCTTCATGTGCCGCGATGGCGCGGCTGACCGGCGGCATAAGAAATACGTTTTCCACTTCGGCTACGGGGAGCACGGTGATACCGCGTTTGCGCAGGCTGCGGACTTCTTCGTCCGAACGGTGGTCTCCGTCCACGATGCCGCGACAATCGACTCGCGTCAGGGCAGTATTGCTCCTCATCGACGCGACGGCGTGGATTACGGCTTCGCAGGAAGCAAGGGGCAGCACGAGGTGATCTGGATAGCAGGCGGCATAGATGGTTCTATCAAGGCTTGAGGCGATCCCTTCGACAAAAAGTACTGGGCGGCGGGAACCGAGGATTAAGGTGGTGAACTCTTCGCTGAACCCAGTATCTGTCGGCACCGGATCGATGGTCCATGCAGGGCCGGGCTGGTAGTCTCGAACGATGTACTTGTCACCCGGTCTTTCGGCCGCGAATTCAAGGCTGTGCGTGATAAACACGAACGCGCAGTCGGGTCTCGCGGCAGCTAGTTCGTCCCAGAGGAGTGTCATGATTGAGGGAAAGTGCACGATGAGCGGAGACCCTGTGGGCGACGAGACCTAGTTGCTCCTCAATGTAGACTGCCAAACGCGTCTTGCCGCTTCCGTTCGCGCCGCAGAATGTGATCGTAGTGCCCGATGAAATGGGAAATTTACGATATTCTTCGGTACCGGGAATCGAGAATACAGGCGGCAAGCTGGGCGAATCGTTAGGCATGGCGTAAAGGGCATTCGGAAAGCCAAGGACGTTGGGTCAAATCGGCGAACTTCAAGACGTAAGGACTTCAGCGATTCCCGCTGCAAATCAGATATCAATGAAATCAACGGTTTGCGATTGCCGTAAAAAAAGGTTTTCGTAAACTTTTCGTGCTGGATTCGGATAAACGGTCATGAGGTCTCTGTGTTGAGGGGAGTTGTCATGGCCAAGGTGGAGTTGCGCGGTGCGTTGAGCGCGCCGGGTTTGTTACGCGAGGTTCGGAAGTGTTTCGAGCGGATTCCGGATTCGGTGCGAGGCCGCAAGCGGGGTCTGCCGGATTATCTGATGTCGGGTCTGGCGGTGTTCGGGCTGAAGTTTCCCTCCCTGCTGCAGTTTGATCGCGGCGCGCGGGACGACGGGTTGATCCGGGAGAATCTGAAGCATCTGTACGGTATCGTTGACGCGCCGTGCGACACGGCGCTGCGGGAGCGGCTGGACGAGGTGGAGCCCTCGGTGCTGCGGGGCGCGTTCAAGCGGTTGTTCGCGGTGTTGCAGCGAGGCAAGGGGCTGGAGGGGTTCACCTGGCTGGGTCATTATCTGCTGTCGGTGGACGGCACGGGGTATTTTTCCTCTTCGCGGGTGCGCTGCAAGCGTTGCTGCGAGAAGCGTCACCGGGACGGGCGGGTGACATATTATCACCAGATGCTGGGGGCGGTGCTGGTGCATCCGGCGCACCGGGAGGTGTTTCCGCTGGCGCCGGAGCCGATCGCGCGGGAGGACGGGTCGAAGAAGAACGACTGCGAGCGCAACGCCGCGAAGCGGCTGCTGACCCATGTTCGGCGGGAGCATCCGCATCTGAAGTTGCTGGTGGTGGAGGACGCGCTGGCGTCGAACGGGCCGCACATCGAGTTGCTGCGGTCGCTGGACATGCGATTCGTGCTGGGCGCGAAGCCGGGGGACCACAAGCATCTGTTCGAGTGGGTGGAGGCCACGCCGGGGACGCGGATGTTCGAGACGGTCGATACCGGCGGTGTGACGCGCCGCTACCGCTATCTCAACGGCGCGCCCTTGAACGAGGCGCACTTCGACCTGGAGGTGAACTTTCTGGAGTGTCGGGAGACCCGTCCCGGCAAGAAGGAACGACGCTTCTCCTGGGTCACGGACATCGAGGTCACCGAAGCGAACGCCGAGGCGCTGATGCGGGCCGGGCGCGCCCGCTGGCGCATCGAGAACGAGACTTTCAACACCCTGAAGAACCAAGGCTACGGCTTTGAGCACAACTATGGCCACGGCGACAACCATCTGGCGACGGTGTTCGCGCACCTGATGATGCTCGCTTTCTTCATCGATCAGGCGCAACAGAGGAAATGCCGCCTGTTCCAGGCGGCGCAGGCCAGGGCGGAACGGCCCCTTTACTTCTGGCAAAAGGTGAGAAGCCTGTTCACCACCCATATTCTGCGCGACTGGGGGACGCTGTACGGCGCTATCGCCTTCGGTGTCCGTCCCCGCGAGCCGGAGTTGCTCGACACCTCGTGAGGGTGCGCCGCGGCCGGTTGCGCGAAAAGCCGGTTCTTCGGGGCAGCACAGGGTAGCCGAAATCAGCATCCGGCAAAGCGCGGAAGGAGTTGCCGCGCCGCGACGTCTCCCACCGGCCCGATGAGCGGCTTTCCCCGGCGTCAGGCAATCGCCGGCTCCGTTAGCGGGAGAAGCTGTAAGGACTTAAATGAATTATTCGCAATTCGTTCCAATATGGTACCAGTTAAACATTGACTATTTCGGAAAATCAATTATTATTCCTCATACTTAACGTATGAATGTCAATAACAGGAAATGATTCACAGATTTATAGTAAGTAACTTCCGATCTATCCGAGATGAAGTGGAGCTGGATTTTCGGGTGGCGGGCACCGCGCCCGACATCGAGTGCTTGCCGGTTAGCCAGTCCCGCGACGATGTTCGATTGCCGACGGTTGTCGCGTTCATCGGGC
The DNA here is from genome assembly GCA_963666325.1 of Pseudomonadales bacterium. Lineage (GTDB taxonomy): Bacteria > Pseudomonadota > Gammaproteobacteria > Pseudomonadales > Pseudohongiellaceae > UBA9145. The sequence goes on along the minus strand of OY762706.1, from coordinate 1,056,955 downwards.
CCAACGGGTCCGGGAAAACGACCCTGCTATTCGCATTGTTTTCCACATTGCGGTTCGCCCATGCCTCTTATGGGAATTCTGATATTCAGGTCTTTATTCCTTTTTTTGCTCCCAGCGGACTCAGCGCTACCACTCGGGTGGAGATAGACTTTGATGTAAATTTGCCGTTATGCGGTACCATCGGCACTAGCAACATGCTTCGCTATGTTATCGAAGTAACTCGGGACGGCAGCAAAAATTCGACTGCCAAGGTGTCATACGAGTCCCTGCATTTTTTCCCTAAGGGACGGCCGCGCAGACTGCTGGAAAGGCGAGCCGACGAGCCAGCGTATGTGTCCAGCGAAACCAAGCTTAGACCAAGAGATGACCGCCTCGCGGCCGTGTCCAATCTAACCGGGGTTTCCGCTATCTCGGCGCTTGGCGCGATGGGTGCCGGGATTTTCCCCGAACTTCGAAATGAATTGGGCAAAATTGGGTCATATTATGAAGGCGAATCATTTCACGGCAGGGACGAACAGATAGCAAACCTCTACAGCAACGCGCCGCTAGCGGTCGAGCGCCTCGAAGAAAGGCTCCCGCAATGGGATATCGGCATTTCGGGAATGCAAGTGCGGCAATTGGGAAATGGCAAGCCGGGACTTGCGTTTGCCCATCGCGGACTCGATTCCCCTGTGCTCATGCAATTGGAATCGTCGGGTACTAAACAACTGGTTCGGACCTTTCCTTTTCTGGATTCGGCGTTGATGCAAGGGCAACTGTCGATCTTTGACGGCCTGGACTCCGATTTGCACACCGATCTCGCGCTGGAAATCATCAATTGGTTTCGCCGGAAAGAGACCAATCCGCACAAGGCCCAGTTGCTCTGTTCGTTGCACAATACCGACATTTTGGAAGAGCTTGAAAAAGAGGAAATCGTAATCGTCGAAAAAACGCGGGAAGGCGCCACCGAAGCATATATGGCCAGTGATATCAGTGGATTGCGCAGAGATGGAAATCTGCGGCGTCAATATCGCAGTGGCGTCTTGGGTGGCCTTCCGGTCATTGGATGATCAGCTTTGGCGCGCCAACGGATACCTCGCAAAAAGCGTATCTTTATCGGTACGGAAGGGCAAAGCGAAAAGTCGTTTGCCGCATGGCTTCAGAGGCTGTGCGATATTGAGGGCGTTCATATCCATCTGGATGTAGTCGTCGGTCAAGGTGGCGACAGCCTTGCCGTCGTTCAACGTGCTGTGAGGAAGTATAAAAGCAGGGACAGGGGCTTCAAGTCGGCATTCGTGCTGCTTGATTGGGATCGTCTCGGCGAGGACAAACGCCGGGATAGGGATCCACAACAAGGATTGGGGAGTACGCCGCTTGAACTTGTGTTCATGCAGCCAACGCTGGAAGGCGTATTGCTCAGGTTGCACGAAGGACACGAAGAGCGCGTAATGCCTTCAGCCAGGGATGCGGACAGGGAGCTGCGCAGGCTCTGGCAGGGTTACAACAAACCAGCTTCCGCCGAATCGCTGCTTGCGCGATTTCAATTGCCGGACTTGAAGCGCGCGGCGATCCATGATCGCGAACTTCAATCCATGCTGGACATGCTTGGGTTATGACTTACATCAATCTTCCGCTTACAGGTTGACCACTTTCAGGGCCGGCAATTGCAGCGATTCGACTGATTCGCGGCTGGTAATGACTCCGAAGCTCGCCTCGCTGGATTTGAAATAGCGGTCGGTTACCGACCTGAGGTCTTCCAGCGAAGTGGCAAGCACCCGCTTGCGGAATTCCAGCCGCCGCTCGAGACTACGGCCGAACAGATTGTTGTAGAAGGCGATTTTTGCCTCGCCCGCGGGAGAGGAAGGCTTGTCCATCGACGCGATCACGCCGAGAATGGCCTCTTCCAACTGGCGCTCTCCGTGTTTCCCCTGCAATACCCAGTCCAGCGCCCGGTCGAAGTCTTCCAGGGTTTCGTTGAGTCGCGGGTCGCGATAGGAAAAGCAGCGGAATACCGCCGCGTTGGAGTTCTGCCCGGCGCCGCTGCCGTAGGCGCCGCCCTGTTCCCGGATCGCCCGATGCAGAAAGCCGTTGGTGATGAAACGGCCAAGTACGTGCAGCACGGGATTGTCTTCATGGTCCGCCGCAACCGTCGGCCAGGCCTTGGCGCAGAAATTGACCGAGGTCGCCGTGGTCCAGGCTTCGCAGGTATTCTCGCGAAGAGCCCGCAGTTCCAGTTTGCTATCCGTTTCGCCCGAATCCTGCCCGGACCAGACCTCAGTGAGGTCTTCGAGCAGTTTGCCCTGATGTTCCTGTTCCGCGATCAGCAGAAATTGCCGCCGGCTGCCGACGATTCGCCGGTGCAGGCGGGCAAATCGCTCGAGCAGGTCTTGCTGGGCCTTCTGCTCGGGAATTTCCCGCGCCAGCGCCCGCAATCGCCGGATGCTTTCCAGTCCGCCGGAATTATGCGAAAGCAGCGCGGCGGGACTCATCCGGCTGCACGCCAGATTCAGGGCCAGACTGTGTCCCTGGGAAGTAATGCTGTTTTCCTTGCTCGCCTGAATCTGCTCGATCAGGTCCTTGAGTCGGCGACCTTCGTCGAATCGTAACTCCCGCACCGATGCGTGAAGCAATTCGGAAAGCGCCGTGTGCCTGTCGAGCAGGCACTTCGAGGAAATGCTGAACAGGGCGTGATTGGACTGCACGTCGTCGAGATGGGCCCGGAAGCTGCTGAAACTGTCGATGCCGCCACAGATACGTGATTGCCAGGTTTGCACTTCGGCGTAATCCCTGTCGCCGACGCCGAGTTCGCCGAGACATGCCGCATACAGTTGCAGGCAGTCGAGCAGGTCGTCTTCCAGTTGCGGCAGATGGAAGACTATCTGCTGGTAGGCCAGCCCATTGGTGCCCTGGGCATAAAAGCTGACGGAATCGCCGCCGGGCAGGGTGAGGGACTGCCGCCCGGGTTCTGTCATTTCCGCGGGAATGTCTTCCAGACCGACTCGCGGCAAGATATCTGGGTCGTCTTCGGCCATCTGCCGTTCCTTGAGCAGACGTGAACGTTCAATGATACGGGCCTTGTCCTCCTGCTCCAGGGATGCGCGAATTTTAGCCAGCCGACGTCGTTCCAACGCCTCCTTGCGCGCGGCAAGTTCCGGGTCGGGGACCAGGGTGAGAGTTACACGATGTGGATTATCGAGCAGCAGTTCACGCGCCAATCCGGGAATGAATTGAGGATCGAGTATCTGTTCCCGCAGTTTTGCCAGCACCGGGTCCAGATCGAGCATTGCGACAGGGTTGCCGCGGTGAATTGCCGCGGGCAATCCCTCCAGTATCAGTTGCAGGCCGTAAGGATGGGAGCCGCCGGTGATTTCACGCTGGTCGAGTTCCAGTTGATGCAATGCCGCCTCGACCTGTTCCACAGGAACTCCGCGCCGCGCCACCTGCTCCAGCGTTTCGAGAATCAGCGTCTCGACCTGCTCTGTAGCGGAGGCGGCACAGCCTTCGAGGCCCGCCATGAAACTCATCTCGCGATGCGATGACTCAAGACCGCATATCGGCGAAGGCGAGGCGCCGAGTTCACTCGATTCCAGCGCCTGCAAAAGGGGGCTCGCGCTGTTGTCGAGCAATACGCTCGCCAGCAGTTGCGCGCGAAACTGTTCTTCGAGGTCGCTGCTGTGGCCCAACAGCCAGCCGAGCAGCACATGAGTCTTGCGTTCGATATTGTCTTCTTCGGCGAAATAACGCTCTTCCACCCGGACCGGCGCCGGCAGACGGGACTCGTCCGCAATTGATATGTCGGCCTCGAGCGGCTCGAATTCCGCAAGGGCGAATTCCTCGAATCGCGCCTGATGCTCGCTGGCCGGTATATCGCCGAAAGTCATGAATACCGAATTGCCGGGGTGGTAATGGCGGCGGTGAAAATCGAGCAATTGCCCGTAGCCCAGCTTCGGAATTTCGCCGGGGTCGCCGCCGCTGTTGAAATGATAGGTGGTTTCCGGGAAAAGGTAGCGGCACATCGTGTGCCAGAGAACGCTTGTCGGCGAGCTCATCGCGCCTTTCATTTCGTTGTAGACGACACCCTTGATCGTCAATTCGCTGGCGGGATTATCGGCCTCGGCAAATTCAAGCCGATGTCCCTCCTGGGCGAAATCCAATTCATGCAAGTTAGGGGAAAAAGTAGCATCCATATAAACTTGCAGCAAATTATTAAAGTCTTTTCTGTTTTTGCTGGCGAATGGATAGGCGGTCCAGTCGCTACTGGTAAATGCGTTCATGAACGTGTTGAGCGAGCGCCGGGTCATCATGAAGAACGGATCGCGCACCGGAAATCTGACGCTGCCGCAAAGGCTGGTGTGCTCAAGGATATGGGCGACGCCGGTGGAGTCCATCGGCGCCGTTCGAAAGGCCACCAGAAACACGTTTTCCGGATCGCGGCTGTCGAGATGGTAATGCAAGGCGCCGGTAGCGCGATGCTCGTATTCCTCTACTCCGATATTGAGCGAGGTAATTTGGCTGGTGCGGCGCCAGTTGAAGGCCGGATGGGCTTTTGCCGCCGGATCGGTCGGCTCGGCGGGTGAAACATGCGAACTGGTATTGGTCATCCGTTTCTCAAGAGTGCCGAATCTCGCGATTCGGCGGGTTTTCAAGGGTGATTCCGCCGAGTCTTCCGTTGCGGAAGTCCTGCAGCAGGATGTCCGCGGCCTTGTCGTGGTCAGCGAGCCCGGTTTTTCTCAGGGCGCCGCGCGAAACCGCAATCCTATCAAATAAGGATTCCGCAGATATATCGATATTTTCGAGTCGATATCGCTCGGCGAGTCGTTCGCGCCGCCGCTCAAGCAGAATTTCGGCGAGAAACGGCGCCACTTCCATATTATCGGCGCCGGCCGCACCGATACTGCCGACGCAAGCCATGAGCAGCGCGGCATTCTGGTCTTCCAATCGCGGCCTCAACATGCCGGGTGTGTCCACCAATGTCCATTCTCCGGTGAATCGGGCGAATTGCTGTTCCCTGGTTATGCTCGGTGTATTGCCTGTGCGAGCGAGCTTGCGTCCGATGCACCGGTTCAGCAACGAAGATTTGCCGACATTGGGAATTCCGGTAATCGCAATGCGACCCGATTGTGGGACTTTTCCGGCAGGCGGGACTCCGAGCCGGTTGATTTGCCTGAGCAACCGGTTCCGGTCCAAAAGTTCGTCCCTGCCGCTGCGCAGACACGCACTGTTCTGAAAATCGGCAAAATATGCCTGCCAGGCCGCCGTCATGTCACTGTCGGCCAGATCGCTCTTGTTGAGCACCCGGATCAGCGGCAAATCGTCCCGCATTGACGCCAGCAGGGGATTGGCGCTTGCCGCGGGAATGCGGGCGTCCAGGATTTCGATAACGAGGCGGGCGCCGCGCAGCAGCAAGCCAAGTTCCTTGCGCGCCTTGTGCATATGTCCGGGATACCAGGAAATAGGCATGAAATTGCTGTAATTACGCCTGGACTACTGTAAACATACGCAGATCAAGTTCGGTGGCGAGTGGCCGATAGCCCCAAAACCGGACTTGCGTACGTGAAAACAGGGGCTCCGGCTGCTTGAATACCTGTTCGCGGAACATATTTTATTATATAGTGCCGCGCGGTAAACGAGGCGTTGAATTCCATGCAGACAGTTCTCGAACGCAAATTGCGGCTGGAATTCGAGCCGGCATTTCTTGAAGTGCTGAACGAAAGTCATATGCATGGCGGCCCGGCGACGGATTCGCACTTCAGGCTGACCATCGTGTCGTCCCGATTTGCCGGAATGAGCCGCGTCGCCAGGCATCGGGAAGTTTACGGCTTGCTGGCCGCGGAACTCGCCGGCGGCATACATGCTCTTGCACTGCACCTGTATACCCTGGATGAATGGGGGGAACGGGAAGAATCGATTCCGCGTTCTCCCGATTGCAGGGGCGGCAGCCAGGCTTCTATACCAGGTTAATCGAACTATGGAAAAGGCCAGGAAAAACGAACTCCTGCCGGCTTTCGTCGCCGAACACCTGCTGGTGACCCTGGTCACGGCAGTCATACTTGTCGTCGCCGGGATTTTGACCGGCGAAGAAGCGGTCGAGGAAGCGCGGGTCGCCGACCTGTCGTCCCCGGCGCCTTCTCCTGTGCCGCAGACCGTGTTTCCCGATCTCTCGCTCGCCGCTTCCGTCGGCGAACGCAAGACGATGTTTCTGGATTTCATTCAGGATTACATCGACGAGCAGAACTATCTGATTACCCTGGACCGGCTGCGGCTGCTCGCCGTTGACGAGACCCTGAGCAACGGCGGAGCGCTTTCCGAGGCATCGCACGAATGGCTGTTGGAAATAGCCACGCGTTTCAAAGTCGTTGAGGCGGATTTCGATGACCGTCGGGACTGGCTCGATGAACTGCTGTTCAGAGTCGACGTTGTACCCACGTCCCTGGTATTGGCCCAGGCGGCCAATGAATCCGCCTGGGGCACGTCCAGGTTCGTGCGCGAAGGCAATAACGTGTTCGGACAATGGTGTTTCGACCCCGGCTGCGGCATCGTGCCCCAGCAGCGGAGAAGCGGAGCGACGCATGAAGTGCGCAGTTTTACGACCTTGCATGACGCCATGGAAGCGTATTTCGTCAATATCAATACCAACGGCAACTATCAGTTTTTTCGCGAACTGCGGCAGACCATGAAACTGCAGCAACGCGAACTCGATTCCCTCGTGCTCGCCTTCGGTCTGAGCCGTTACTCCCAGCGCGGCCGCAATTACGTAGATGAATTGCAGACCATCATCGTGCAGAACGATCTCACGGCACGCGATGGCGACTATACCGCCGCGATCGGCATGCTCAACTGAGAGCGCGAACAAGCAGCCCTCGCTCCGTCATTCCGCGCGCAGTCGCGGAATCTCCTTGGCATGGCGCAATTCTTCCCGAGATTCCGCGACTCCGCGCGGAATGACAAGTGAACCTACTCCGGAACACGCGGATTTATCCACTGAATCGAATACCAGTGAAATCTGCGCGATCCCGTGTCCGGCGCGGTGCAGATATAGCGCCATCTCCGGCCAGAGAAAGTCGTCTCCGGCTCCAATCTGACGATTCCCGCTTCCCGGTCGATCCATGCCATGGGAATAGGCTGGCCGCCGGCGAAACATCCAAGGCTCGCAAGATCGTAAGCGCCGACTTCCGCAGGCGAGAACTGCAGCGTAACCGCGGGGGAGGCCGCTTCGGTTACCGGTGATTCAGGTTCCAGGATGCGCGCGTTGAAAGGCAAGGTGGCGAATTTCAGGCTGGCGCTTTCCAGGTCGGCGAAACTTCCGGCGAGCGGGTAACGCGGCAAGGCGAGAAAATCCGAACTCGGCCCGATAGCGCCCGAATTCTGGGCGAAACCGACGAAATCGAGTTCCCGCAACATATTCTTGATGGCCGGATCGAACTCTCCATAAGGATAAGCCAGGTAACGATGGGATTGGCCGGTATGGTCCAGAATCGTTTGCTCGGCCTGCAACAATTCCTCGCGTAAACGATCGATCCATATCGCCTCGCTCTCGCTTTCCATGCGGTCCAGCATATGGGGATGTTCCACCATGTGATTGGCCACCAGGACGCCCGCGGCCGCCATCTCCTCGACCTGGGCCCAATTCATGTAGTTCCGCGATTGCCGATCGATCGGACCGGTATTCAGGAACAATGTGAAGGGGAAGTCAAAAGACTGCAGCATGGGAAAGGCGGTTTCGAAGATCGACAAGTAGCCGTCGTCAAAGGTGATGGCTACCGCCCGTTCCGGCAATTCCTCGCCGCCACGCAAGGCCTCGACCATCACGTCGAGCCCGACAACGTTAAACCCATTGTCGCGCAGATATTCGAGATGCGAACGAAAATCCTCCGGCGAAATCGAAGTTGACGCCGGCGTATCCGTAGCCACGTGATGATAGAGCAGCACCACGCCGCCCGAAGCCGCACCGACATGCCCCGTAACCAGCAACAAGCTCAAGCCAATCAGCCGCAATAACATCATCAACCCCGATTCACGATCCGCCCAAAATTCTAACCCATCCTGCCCAAAAACAATGTGTCCCTGGAGCCTGCACTACGTAAGGGGCCGTGAGGGTGTGGGTCTGTGGGCGTCGTGGGAGTCGTTGCGTGTCATGGATGACCTAAAGCGGCGACGACCCGATTCGAACCTCGCCATGGATGACGAGGCGAGATTAAGCCCACAGACCCACACCCTCGCGGCCCCGCTCGAAGCCACCGAACTTAAGTCCAGACAAGCGCGTGTTGCCGCGTGGCGGGGGCAAGTTATAATGCCGCGCGAGTTGCGCTGCTGTGGAGTTGGGAATGATTTTCAAAGGCAAGGCATTGCAGGTTGACAGATTGCCGAGCGGCAGCGCCAGGCTGGATTTCAATCTGCAGGATTCATCGGTAAACAAGTTCAACCGGCTGACATTGCAAGAGCTGCGGATCGCGGTCGGCGAGGTAGCGAAATCCGGTGTGGCCGGTCTCGTTTTCACAAGTTCCAAGCCTGCGTTCATAGTCGGCGCCGACATCACCGAGTTTCCGGCCATGTTCAGCGAAGCCGGCGAACGATTGCAGGCCTGGCTCGAAGAAGGCAACGAGATTTTCAACACAATCGAAGACCTGCCGTTTCCCACCGTGACGGCGCTCGACGGCATTGCCCTTGGCGGCGGTTTCGAACTGGCCGTCGCTACGGATTTTCGCATTGGCACCGAGCGCGCCATAGTCGGATTTCCCGAAGTCAAGCTTGGAATATTGCCCGGATTTGGAGGATGCGTGCGATTGCCGCGCCTGATCGGCGCGGACAACGCCAATCAGTGGATAGCAAGCGGCGACCAGATCCGGGCCGATCAGGCCTTCAGGGAAGGAGCGCTCGACGCCGTCGTGACCCGGGAGCATCTGATTACGGGCGCCGAAAAAATCATCCTGCAGGCAAACGCCGGCAAACTCGAATATCGCCGAATTCGCCAACGCAAGACCCAGGCATTGAAACTTTCCCCGATTGAATTGCAGGTCGCATTCGATACCGCCAAGGCAATGGTCTCCGCGAAGTCGGGCCCCCATTACCCCGCGCCGGTCACTGCCGTGCAATTGATGCATGAAAGCGCGGGCTTCGATCGGGCAGGCGCCTTGCGCAAGGAAAACGAGGCGTTCCTGCAACTTGCCGGCGGCACAGTCAGCTCGAATCTGGTGCAGATTTTCCTTAATGAACAATTCCTGTCGGGGAAGGCAAGACGATTGCTGTCCGCCGCGGCCGACGTAAAGTCCGCGGCTGTGCTCGGCGCCGGCATCATGGGAGGGGGAATCGCCTATCAGTCCGCCCTGAAAGGCGTCCCCATCGTCATGAAGGATATCGAGCAGGAAGGTCTTGATCTCGGTATGAAGGAAGCCAAAGCGCAACTCGACAAGCGGCTTGCCAGAGGCAGAATCAACGTCCAGCGAATGCTCGAAATCCTGTCCCGAATCAATCCGGTACTGGACTACGAGCAACTCGGCCAGCCCGATATCGTGGTCGAGGCGGTCGTGGAAAATCCCGACGTCAAGAAGACAGTCCTGCATGAACTTGAGCAGCAGACGCCCGAGTCCACAATTATCGCAAGCAATACATCCACCATATCCATCGACGAACTGGCGGGCGCCCTGCAGCGCCCGGAACAGTTTTGCGGCATGCATTTCTTCAACCCCGTTCCGGTCATGCCGCTGGTGGAAGTCATTCGCGGCGAGGCAAGCAGCGAGCGCACCATTGCCACGACCGTGGCGTATGCAAAAGCGATGGGCAAGACGCCGATCGTGGTCAACGACTGCCCGGGATTTCTTGTCAACAGGATTCTGTTTCCGTATTTTGGCGCGTTCTCCGCGCTGATTCGGGAAGGGGCCGACTTCAGGCAGATCGATGCGGTGATGGAAAAATTCGGTTGGCCCATGGGCCCGGCGTATCTGCTCGATGTAGTCGGCATCGATACCGCCGTGCATTGCCAGCACGTGCTGGCGGATGGTTACGCACGCATGGCGCTTACTTTCGAAAGCGCTATCGACCTGTTATACGGCAAGGGCGACTTCGGTCAGAAAACCGGCGCCGGCTTCTATCGTTACGAAAGCGACAAACGTGGCAAGCCGGTCAAGTCGCCGCGCGAGCACGGCCGATTGATCGCGCAGGCGCAAAGTGGTAACAGGAATTTCGACGATCAGGAAATTCGCGACCGCATGATGGTCGCCATGTGTCTGGAGGCGGCGCGCTGTCTGGAAGACGGCATTGTCGCAAGCCCGGTCGAGGTCGATATGGGCTTGATACTCGGACTTGGATTTCCGGCGTTTCGGGGTGGCGCACTGCGCTATGTCGATAATATCGGCATTGCGCGATTTTGCGCATTGGCGGATCGTTTCAGGGATTTGGGCAGCTTGTACTATCCGACGGAGAAAATGCGGGCCATGGCGGCAAACGGCGAGTCTTTCTACAAAGAAGCGGGAGGAACCGGCTCATGACGGCAGCGGCCAGAGACGCAGTTATCGTCGATGCAATCAGAACGCCGATGGCGCGGTCGAAAAACGGCGCTTATCGCCATGTGCGCGCCGAAGAACTTTCCGCGCGGCTGATGGACGCCTTGTTCGAACGTAATCCTCATGCGCCGCCGGCGGAAACCGAGGACGTGATCTGGGGCTGCGTCAACCAGACCCTGGAACAAGGTTGGAATATCGCCCGCAATGCCGCGCTTATGTCGGTTCTGCCGCATGGCGTTTGCGGCCAGACGGTGAATCGCCTGTGTGGTTCTTCCATGTCGGCCTTGCATACCGCGGCCACTGCGATCATGAGCGACAACGGCGATCAGTTCGTCGTCGGCGGCGTGGAGCATATGGGCCATATCGGCATGACCCAGGGAGTCGATCCCAATCCACGCGCTTCGCGCTATATCGCCAAGGCGTCCTGGATGATGGGCGTGACCGCCGAGGTGCTGGCGAGGATGCACCAGATCGATCGCCTGCGGCAAGAAGAGTTTGCGGTCCGGTCGCATCGACTGGCGGAAAATGCGCGCACCAGTGGCGGCTTCGGCAATGAAATCGTGCCGATCACGGGCCACGACGCAAATGGCGTGACAGAACTCGTGGAACACGACGAGACGATTCGACCCGATACCAGCATGGAAGCGCTGGCGCAATTGCAGCCTGTTTTCGATCCAGTCAACGGCACGGTCACCACGGGCACTTCCTCGCAGATTTCCGATGGAGCATCGGCGATGCTCGTCATGTCCGCGGAACGCGCACAATCGCTGGGCCTGAAGATACGCGCCCGGATCAAGGCCCTGGCCTGCGCCGGAGTCGACCCGTCGATCATGGGTTACGGGCCGGTGCCGGCGTCGCGCAAGGCTTTGCGCAAGGCCGGCCTGAGCGCCGAAGACCTCGAATGCGTGGAACTGAACGAGGCGTTCGCGGCGCAATCCTTGCCGGTTCTGAAAGATCTCGGATTGCTGGACAAACTCGATGAGAAGGTCAATCTCAAGGGTGGGGCGATAGCGCTCGGACACCCGTTGGGATGTTCCGGGACGCGAATTACCACGACCTTGCTCAATAACATGGAAGAGCGGGACGCAACCCTGGGGCTGGCGACAATGTGCATAGGCCTCGGGCAGGGAATTGCCACCGTACTGGAAAGAGTATGATCGAAGCTGAAAACAGCGTGGAGCAGGGAGCCCCGGTCAATCTGCGCAAGGCGGGCTATGACTTGCGGCGCACGCAAAAGAATCTGCGCCGGGATGTGGGCCGGGCAATCGCCGATTTCAACATGATCGAAGAGGGCGACCTGGTTCTGGTCTGCATGTCCGGCGGCAAGGATTCCCATGTCATGCTCGATATCCTGCTGAATCTGCAAAGGCGCGCGCCGGTCCGATTCGAATTGCACGCAGTCAATCTCGATCAGAAACAGCCCGGATTTCCGCCGGAAACTTTGCCGGAATATCTGCGGGGGCTCGGAGTCGAATACACCATTCTGGAACAGGACACCTATTCGATCGTTACCGAAAAGATTCCCGAAGGGAAAACCTATTGCGGGCTCTGCTCACGCCTGCGCAGGGGAATCCTGTACAATTTCGCCGAACGCATCGGCGCCGACAAGATGGCGCTCGGGCACCACCGGGACGACATTGTCGAAACCCTGTTCCTGAACATGTTTTTCGGTGGCAGGTTGAAAGCCATGCCTCCCAAGTTGCTGAGCGACGACAAGCGCAACGTGGTCATTCGCCCGCTGGCGTATTGCCGGGAAGAGGAAATCGCGAGATATGCCGAGTTGAAGCGATTTCCCATTATTCCCTGCGATCTGTGCGGCTCCCAGGAAAACCTGCAGCGACAGGCGGTAAAAGCCATGCTGCGAAGCTGGGAACGGCAGCATCCCGGCCGGGTGGAAACGATATTCCGCAGCATTTGCAACGTTGCTCCATCCCAACTGGCGGATCACGCGCTATACCCTTTTCGGGATTTGCGCCTGGAACGCCCAGGCGCCGAAGATGGAGATACCCTGGCAGAAATTGTCCGATGAGACGCTGACCGCGATCATCGAGGAATTCGTTACCCGCGAGGGCACCGAATATGGCGCCAGGGACTATGCCCTGGCTGAGAAAGTAGCCCAGGTCCGCGCGCAGTTGCGCAGCGGAAAGCTGGGCCTGGACTACGAACCGGACGGCGGCTCCTGCCAGTTGTTCGTCAAACAGCGATGAAAGACAAATCGAATCAATCCGGTGATTCCGGTATCGAGCCCGTAACGAAAGTGGACGCCTGCGGGCTTTTCTGCCCGGAACCGGTGATGTTGCTGCACAACAAGATCCGGGATCTGTCCGGCGGACAGAAACTGCGAATCGTCGCTACCGATCCTTCCACGACCCGGGACATACCCAAATTCTGCCTGTATCTGGGACACGAATTACTGGAGCAGCAGCGTCGGGATGGCAAGTATATCTATCTGATCCGCAAGAAATCGGCCGATGGCGGTTGAGGCCGGCACGCCGGTGATCGCAGTGGCATTTCGCGCCATGCCGATCGGGTCTGATGCATGAAAATAGTCGCCGACCAGGAAATCTTCGCAGTCGACCGGATTTTCCAGCCCCTGGGCGATCTGGTGCTGTTACCAGGCAGAAGCATTGCAAGAGCCGACCTCGAGCACGCGGACGCGCTGATCGTCAGATCGGTCCTGAAAGTGGACCGCGAGTTGCTTGAGGGGACCTCAGTGCGATTTGTGGGTACAGCCACCAGCGGCGCCGATCATGTCGATACGCGATGGCTGCGCGAGGCCGGAATCGTCTTCGCGCATTCTCGCGGCGCCAATGCGCCCGCCGTGGCCGAATACTGCCTGGGGGCGCTCGCCCGGTTGCTGCTTGAAGGGCGGATCGATCCGAAGGCGCTCCGCACAGGAATCATCGGGGCGGGGGCGATCGGCAGTCTGCTTGCGCGCAGGATGCATGACCTCGACTTTGAAGTTGTCGTCTGCGACCCGCCGTTGGCCGAAGCCGGCAAGGCGGAATTCGACTACCAATCCATGGATGCGGCGCTCGATTGCGATATCGTCAGCCTGCACGTTCCGCTCACGTTTGACGGCGGACATGCGACCGCGGGCATGTTCGGCGCGGAGGCCATCGCCAGTTTGCGACCGGGCGCCGCGTTACTGCATACCAGCCGCGGAGGAGTCGTCGATGAACGGGCCCTGCTGAACAGACTTGCGTCCGGGCCGGATCTTCAATGCGTGATCGATGTTTGGGAAAACGAACCCTTCGTCAATGCGGCGCTGGCGGCCAGGGCGACTCTGGCCACCCCTCATATCGCCGGCTACAGCGAGCAGGCGAAATGGAAGGCGGGCCTGATCCTGGCGCGGCAACTGGCGGCGCATTTCCGCTTGCCGCATTCGGTCCCGGCCGCTGCGGGCGGTTCGGGCGCGAAACTGATCGTTCAACCGGAGTGGGCGCGAGACGGCATGAGTCATTGGCGCGTCATGGACCAATGCATGCGCCTGCATGAATTGAGTGCGCTGTTCAAGGATTGGGCGGCCGCTGCCGACTCCGCCAGGAATCCGGAACGGTTCGCGCTTGAATTCGACCGAATGCGCAAGCCGATACTACGGCGGCAGGAATTCGCGGCGACCCGGCTGAGCGCCGCGGAACTGCTTACGGAACAGCAGCGGCGCCGGCTCCTTGAATCGGGATTCACGCTTCAGGAGATGCGATAGTCGTCGAGTACCCGGGCGACCGCGGCTATGGCTGCCTGCATCTCGTCCTCCCGCGGGAGAAAGACCAGCCGTATATGCCGGGAATCGGAGATGTTGAAAGCACTGCCTTGCACCAGCAGAATTTTTTCCCGCACCAGAATATCAAGCACGAGTTCAAGGTCGCTGCCGAATGAGAAACTATCCGGATCAAGCTTCGGAAACAGGTAGATCGCGCCCAGGGGTTTGACGCAATTCACTCCCGGGATAGCGTTCAGGGCTTCCCAGGCTGCGTCCCGTTGCCGCGCCAGCCGGCCGCCGGGAAGAATCAGTTCGTTAATGCTCTGGTATCCGCCGAGCGCGGTTTGAATGGCGTATTGCGCGGGCACATTGGCGCAAAGCCGCATGTTGGAGAGAATATCCAGTCCCTCGATATAACTGCCGGCCACTTCTTTCGGTCCGCTCAGGATCATCCAGCCGGAGCGGAATCCCGCGAGCCGATACGACTTCGACAAGCCGTTGAAAGTTACCGTAAACAGGTCGTCGCACAGGGAAGCCACAGGAATGAATCTCGCATCGTCGTAAACGATCTTGCTGTAGATCTCGTCGGCGAACAGGATCAACTCGTGCCGGCGCGCGATTTCAATCAATTCGAGCAGAATTTTCCTGTCATAGACCGCGCCAGTCGGATTGTTCGGATTGATGATGACAAGCGCCCTGGTGCGCGGCGTGATTCTGGCTTCGATATCGGCCGTATCCGGAAACCATTGCCGGTCTTCATCACAGCGATAATGCACCGGTGTGCCGCCGCCCAGACTGACCGCAGCCGTCCACAATGGATAATCGGGCGCGGGAATCAGCACTTCTTCACCGTCGTTGAGCAGCGCCTGCATCGCCATGGCGATCAACTCGCTGACGCCGTTGCCGAGATAGATGTCTTCTATACCGACACCGTTAATCCGCAATCGTTGACATTCATGCATCACCGCCTTGCGGGCAGGGAACAGGCCTTTTGAATCGCTGTATCCCTGGGCATTGGCAAGATTGAGGATGACATCGTGCAGAATTTCGTCCGGCGCGTCGAAGCCGAAAGCCGCCGGATTGCCGATATTGAGCTTGAGAATCCGGTGGCCGTCTTCCTCAAGCAACCGGGCCTGTTCAAGCACCGGACCGCGAATGTCGTAACAGACATTATCCAGCTTGTGCGATTGCCCGATGTTTTGCATGACGGTCCGGCTCGTTCCCGAATGCCGGGAAGTGGAAGGCGCGGACGTTACTCACGCCCGGGTCGGCTGTCAAGCCATCCAGATCCTGCGACTTCGCGCAGGATGACAATCTTCCACCCCGTCATTCTGCGCGAAGCGAAGCGGAGTCGCAGAATCTCCGCGGCTATTGCGTACTTGAAGCAAGTTCCGGCTTCGGCCGATAATCTTTCCGTACGAGGAAAGGAGGGCGCGGGCATGAAAGGCAAGATCGACAAGTCGGACGATCAATGGCGCGAAGAACTTGCGCCTGACGTTTACAGGGTCACAAGGGAAAAGGGGACTGAACTCGCCTTTACCGGTCGGTACTGGTCCAGCAAGGATTCGGGGATGTATTTGTGCGCGGCCTGCGGCGAGGAACTGTTCAAGTCCGATGACAAGTACGATTCGGGTTCGGGCTGGCCGAGCTTCAGCGCTCCTGCCGGTCAGGCCGCGGTAGAGGAGAAACTCGATCAGTCACATGGAATGATTCGCACCGAAGTCACTTGCAGCCGCTGTGATGCGCATCTCGGTCACGTTTTTCCAGATGGTCCGCCGGAGACCGGTTTGCGTTATTGCATCAACTCCGCCGCACTCGATTTCCGCGAGCGTGATTGAGCCATGTTCAGGCGCACGGGTCTCGCCTTGCGCCCGATGACCGAATCTCGAAGCTGCAGCCGGTCGCTTCGATGCCTGTTTGCGGCCACCATGCTGCCGGCCCTGGTCATGCCGGCGACGGCAGATGCCCAGCAAGCGACGCAGAACCTCAGCTTTGGGGGTTACTTCGCCGAAGGCAAATTCAACGGCCATTCCGAAACCACGATTCGCTATCTCCCCGTGAGCTACCAATGGCAGGGAGAACGGTGGGGATTTCAGATGCTGACGGCAGGCTTGTCGGTAACGGGCATCGGCAATGTGCTGGTCAATATCGGCGAGGTTACCAGAGCGGTCGCCGGCTCCGAAGTAACGACCGAGGCTGGATTCGGCGATACGATAGCGGGCGTCAGTTACGCTATGGACCCATTGACGGATTGGGCGCCGTTCATGGATCTGCGCTTCGATGTAAAGTTACCGACGGCAGACGAAAACAGCAGCCTGGGCACAGGCGAACCCGATTTCAGCCTGCAAGTCGATTTTTCCCAGGTATACGGCGGGACAACCTGGTTCGCGAGTATCGGCCATAATTTCCGTGGCCGCTCGGATCTGTTTCCCGGCCTGAACGACAACGGTTTCGCACAGCTCGGTTTTGCACGGCAGCTTACGGAACGCACGAGCGCCGGAGTGTTTTACGACTATCGCGAAGCGCCCGCGGAGTTCGCCAGGGAAACGCACGAAATTTATCCCTACGTAAGTCTGAGGCTTTCTTCCAACTGGTCATTGACCGCGCTGGTAGGCCGCGGCTTTACCGAAGGCAGCGCGGATTATGCGTTACAGGGGCAATTGAGCTATGAGTGGTGAAGCTCTCAGAATCGCATCGGCTGCACGCGCGGCGGCAATATCGCGGGGCGCCGGATCACCCTGCCTCTTTGCACCTGAGGCAGTTCAGGCCGCCGTATTCGATCAGGGCGCTGGACCGAGGCAGGTTCAGCTTCAATTTCGGCCGGATGCATCTCGTCCGATTCCGGGGCGGGGCCGTTTTCGGCAAGGAAGCTTGCCAACTCGGCCCAGGTGATCCGGGCCGGGTCGGGCGCCGGAGCGGAAAAGGCGGCTTCGCCGGATACCACGTCAGGCGCGAGTTCCGCTGTATCTTCCGCGGCAACCTCGAGTGTTTCTTCCTGCCGCTCGGGAGTGAGTTCGGGCGCGGCGGTCCGCGTTGATGAATAGCCGGTCTCAGGCAGATAATATCCTTCTACGCTTTCCAGTATGCGATCGTAAATCACGGCATCGCGTTGCAACCGAATCTGGATCGAATCGGTGATGGCAACTTCCGCCGTATGTTCAGCCGCGAAGTCGGACGTGGTAACGACAGCGACCGGAGGCAGGATCGTTTCAGACTCGGGGATGCGTTCAATTTCTTCTTCCCTGACCTGTTGGGATATCACGACTGCGTCGGGCTCGTATCTGATCTGTACTTCGCCGGCATCGCCGAGGAATGGTTTGAAGCCCGTGCCACCCAGGCCGCTGCCGCCGGTCGGCATCCTGCCCGTGCCGCCGAAACCGCTGCCCTCGTCTTCGTCACCGCCGTATCTGATGCCTCCGGAACTGCCCGCATTGAGCGCCGCAAGCGCAAGAAACAACAGCGCCAGCAACGACTTCTGTAAGTTCAATTGCAAGTTCGCTCGCAAGTTCGATACCGCGGGCATCAGTTTTCTTCCCCGGACTTCTCTCCGGCCCCGTTTGAAGTAGTAAAATTGAAGATACCGAAGTTTATCCGATACCTCGAATTCTTTCGAGAGGAATCCGCCTTTTGCAACGCCAGAGCGCGCCGGTTAATTCCGGTCAGCGCCTGCATTCCCAGTTCGCCGGCCAGCTCTTTCAGTTCCTCGATCGACTCGGGGCCAAGCCTGTCGTAATACACGCTGCGATCAAAGTGAGGCGATCCGCGGCCGCGCAGGTTTTCTGCGCCGGCGGAGACATGATCCTGCAGATTCTTGCCGAAAAAGAAAATCTTCTCGTCGAATCCGCGTTCCGGAGTGAAGGCGCCCGTATTCAAGACCACGTGATCCTCGTCAAGCCTGGCGACTCCCAACTGGATCCACTCGTCCAGTATTACCCGTGGACGAATGTCTTGCCGGCAAACTTCGGCAACGAGCGTGTCGAATCCGGGCGCGCCGGGATCGGAAGTTTTCAGCGGCAGGGCTCTTGGCTTGCCGTCGGCGCCGGCAAATCGGTCGGAGCCAAGCCATTCGGCCACGAGTTGCGCACCGAGCGAAGCTGCCGCGGCGGGGCGTCCGGATTCGGGTCGCTCGCTGCGCAGCTTCTTGATTTCCTTTCGATGAATGCCGGTCAGCAGATTGATGCGGCTGTCCGACAATTGCGTGTCGTCGACGGAAAAATCGGTTTCGGCTACCTCGACGTAAACAGACTTCAGAATTCGGATCAGCAGCGGATATGTAAGCTGATAGGAGATCAGCAGACGCACAAGGGGGCGCATGATCCGGCGCACCGCGTCCACAAGACGGGAGGGGGGCATTTCAGGTGGATGCTGTTCCGCTGGGTTCATGGTGAAGAAGTATAGCCAGAGCTGGAAAAAATTCCCACAAGTCGAAGTTGAAATTTTCCCATGCCATGGAAAAAACGCGTCTTGTCATATCATCGTAACAAAATCCGGGTTATACTGCGTGGGAAAAATTCCCACTTGCCGATTGTCGGGAATGGAGCAGGGACCATGACAGCCAGGCAACTGTATACCCCGGAGTACTTTGCGCCGAATGCCGGGCGTCGCGTTGCCCTGTCGCCACCGCCTCTTGATGAGCCTGATGGATTCCTGCATCTGCCAAACGGTTCGCGGCTCGCGTTTAACAATTACGGCAACCCGCAAGGTTTTCCCTTGCTGTATTTCCACGATACAGGCAGTTCCCGACTTGAAGCCTCACTAATGCATCAGGGCGCGCTGCGTTGCGGATACCGACTGGTCGCCTTTGATCGTCCAGGGGTTGGCTGTTCCGACTATTTCGCATGTAAATCGCCGCGTTCCCTGTGCGAGAATCTGCTGCCGGTTCTCGAAGCGCTCGGTTTCGACAGTTTCGGCATCGTGGCGAAAGGCGGCGGCGGCATCTACGCCTTGCATCTTTGCCGCATGTGCCCGGAGCGGATCGTCGCCCTGATAAACCTCGCCGGGATTCCGGTCAGGGCGCTGGCCTCTCCGAGCGGCGCCTGCGCTGTTCTGGCCGGCGTCATCCCTCTGGCCGTGGACAAATTGATGCGGCTGAAGCAGTTCTTCTCTCCGGATGAGCCGGGCGCCGTCCTGGAAAAACTGCGCGAGGAACTGAGTTTCTCCGACAAGAAAGTACTCTCAAGGCCCGAGATAGCAAGTATCCTCGAAGCGGATCAGGCCGAATCGGTACGCGCCGGATATCGCGGCATGGCGCAGGATTTCGCAATCAGTTTTCGTAAACTGGAAGTGCCGCTCGAGGAAATCGGCGTTCCGACCGAAATCTGGCATGGCTGTGCCGATCGGCTGACCTTGCGCGCGGATTGTGAGTATCTGGCCGCCCGCCTGCCGCGGGCGCGCTTGCATCGTGTCTCCCAGCGAGGCCATTTTTTCTTCATCCAGCATATGGATCAGATTTTCGGCAGCCTGCACCGCGCATACCATCCCAATTGAATAGCCCGTTTCGATATGGGAGAATTCGCCCAGCCTCGCGAAACCTCGCAGGCGCCCTTGTAGGGGCGAGGCATGCCTCGCCCGACTGAACGCACAGCGTCGACAATTCGATACAACCCCCAAAGCAGTCCACCTACAGAGAATCGAATATGCGAGTTGAACTTGGCAGTTCCGAGGGACTTGAACGAAAACTGATCATTGAAGTGCCTGCCGCGGAAGTGGATGCAAGCGTGGATCAACGTCTACGGGAAGCTGCGAAAAACGTAAAGCTGAATGGATTCCGCAAGGGCAAGGTGCCTTTGAGCCTGGTGAAGAAACGTTTCGGACCCGGAATCCGGCAGGAAGTCGTCGGCGAAGTGATGAGCAGGAGTTACGCTGAAGCGATTCAGCGAGAGGGCTTGCGCCCCGCCGGTCAGCCGAAACTGGAATTGACCGAACTGGAGGAAGGCAAGGATTTGCAATTTGCCGCGGTATTCGAAGTTTATCCCGAAGTCGAGCTGCCGGATTTTTCCCGCATCAAACTTGAAGATCTGACGGCGGAAGTCACCGACGAAGATGTGGACAACATGATCGAAACCTTGCGCAAGCAGCGGCAGACCTGGGAGCCGGTGGAACGCGCGGCGGCCGATGAAGATCTTGTGAATATCGACTTCACCGGGCGTGTGGACGGAGAGGAATTCGAAGGTGGAAAGGCCGAGAAAAGAAGCTTGCTGATCGGCTCGGAGCGCATGATTCCCGGCTTCGAAGAGGCACTGAAGGGTAAGCAGCCCGGTGAGGAATTTACATGCGAGCTGAAGTTTCCCGACGACTATCACCAAACCGAACTTGGAGGCAAGGAAGTGGAATTCGACATCAGGCTCAATGGCGTCCGGGAACCGCAATTGCCGGAAGTCGATGAGGAGTTCTACAAGAGCTTCGGCGTTGAAGACGGCGGCAAGGATGCATTTCGCAAGGAAATAGTTCGCAACATGGAACGCGAACTGAAAACCGCGCGCAGCAACAAGTTAAAAGGGAAAATTACCGAGGCGGTAGTGAAGCGGACAAATGTAATCGTCCCCGAGACGATGATGAACGAAGAAATAGGTCGCCTGCGCGCCCAGGCAGCGGAAAGCATGGGCGGTTCCGAAGACAATATGCCGGAATTGCCGGATGACCTGTTGCGCGACCAGGCGCGGCGCCGGGTTGTCATGGGTCTGGTGCTGACCGAAATCGTCAAGTCAGGTGAAATGAAGGCGGACGCCGACCGGGTGCGCGAGACCGTGGAGGAGCTGGCCTCGACCTACGAATCGCCGGAGGAAGTCGTACGATGGTATTATGGCAATGAGGAGCAATTGTCGGCCATCGAAGCTTCGGTGCTTGAAGATCAGGTATTTGACTATATATCCGAGCAGGCAAAGGTGACCGAGAAAACGGTTCCCTACCAGGAAGCGATCCGGGGCTGATGCCCGTCGCGTAAAGTTTCCGGCGGCCGCGACCCGGTGACGCTAACCTCTCCGACGGCCGGCTGCGCCGATTTCAACCAGAAGGAACGCCAGGCAATGACCCGTAATCAATCAGCCCCCCAGTCGGCGCTCGTTCCCATCGTGGTAGAGCAAACATCGCTGGGGGAGCGTTCATATGACATCTATTCGAGGCTGCTCAAGGATCGCGTGATTTTTCTGACCGGTACGGTCGAGGATCATATGGCGAACCTGATCGTGGCGCAGATGCTTTTTCTCGAGTCCGACAACCCCGACAAGGATATTCATCTTTACATCAATTCTCCTGGCGGGTCGGTAAGCGCCGGCCTGTCGATATACGACACCATGCAATTCATTCAACCCGAGGTCAGCACCATGTGCGTCGGACACGCCGCGAGCATGGGAGCGGTATTGCTGGCCGGCGGCGCCCCGGGCAAACGTTTCGTATTGCCGCATTCACGCATCATGATCCATCAACCGAGCGGCGGCGCCCAGGGGCAAGCCACCGATATCGAGATTCAGGCCAACGAAATCGTAAGAATCAGAAAAACCCTCAATGATCTGCTTGCTCACCATAGCGGCCAGGACGTCGAGATCATCGCCAGGGATACCGAACGGGACAATTTCATGAACGCGCAACAGGCTCTCGAATACGGACTGGTGGATAAAGTAATCGAAAGACGTGTAGATAATAAGTCTATCGGGGACAAGAAGGACTGATTCGCGCAGATTCCCCGTGGGTGTATCATATAAAGCCAAGCGACAGGTCGAATGACGATGTCGAATAATCGTTATAACAAGGGAGATGGCGGCGGAGAATTGCTTAATTGCTCTTTCTGCGGCAAATCCCAGCACGAGGTCCGCAAATTGATCGCGGGTCCGTCCGTATATGTGTGCAATGAATGCGTCGACCTTTGCAATGACATCATTCGCGAAGAAAACGATGTCAAGGACGCCGGAACCGGCGGACGAAAGCTGCCGATTCCAGAGGAAATCAAGCGCACGCTCGACGAATACGTAATAGGGCAGGAAAACGCGAAAAAGGTACTCGCGGTAGCGGTATACAACCACTACAAGCGGCTCCGCTCCGACCGCCGGGGTTCCGATGTCGAACTCGGCAAGAGCAACATCCTGATGATCGGTCCTACCGGCACGGGCAAGACCCTGCTGGCGGAAACCCTGGCGCGCCTGCTGGAAGTGCCATTCACGATCGCCGACGCCACAACCTTGACCGAAGCGGGTTATGTCGGCGAAGACGTTGAGAACATCATTCAGAAACTGTTACAAAAATGCGACTACGATGTGGATCGTGCGCAAATCGGCATTGTTTATATCGATGAAATCGACAAGCTGTCCCGTAAATCGGACAATCCTTCGATTACCCGGGACGTATCCGGTGAAGGCGTACAGCAAGCCTTGCTGAAATTGATCGAAGGCACGGTTGCTTCGGTTCCGCCCCAGGGCGGCCGCAAGCACCCGCAGCAGGAATTTTTGCAGGTCGACACGTCCAATATCCTATTCGTCTGTGGCGGCGCCTTTGCCGGCCTGGACAAGATTATCCGCGCACGTTCGGACAAAGCCGGAATCGGTTTCACTGCCGAGGTCCAGTCCGCGAGCAACAAGAAGCAGGTCGGTGAGACCCTGCGTGGCGTCGAGCCGGAGGATCTGATCAAGTACGGTCTGATTCCGGAATTCGTCGGCCGGTTGCCCATGATTGCGACACTGGACGAACTGGACCTTGAAGCGTTGGTGAGAATAATTCGCGAACCCAGAAATTCGCTCACCAGGCAATATGAAAAATTGTTTGAAATGGAAGCGGTCGAGATACAGTTCCGCGACGATGCCCTCGGCGCGATCGCGGAAAAGGCCCAGGAACGCAAGACTGGAGCGAGAGGATTACGGTCGATCATGGAAACGGTGTTGCTTGAAACCATGTACCGGATTCCGTCGCTGGACAACGTCAGCAAGGTGATTATCGACGCAGCGGTGATCAGGGGCGAGTCCGAACCTTTGCTGATGTATGAAAACCTCAAGCAGAGCGGTATTTCACAGGCGGAATAGCCCGGGCCTTCAAGGCCGGTCGCAAGGTCGGCGGCTATGGATATGACTGAAACCAGCACACAAGACGAAATTGCAAGCCTCCCGCTGCTCCCATTGCGGGACGTTGTCGTATATCCGCAAATCGTGCAGCCGCTGTTCGTGGGCCGTCCGCGTTCGCAACGCGGCCTCGAAGTGGCAATGGCCAGCGACAAGCAGATTTTGCTGGTGGCGCAGCGGGACCCGTCGGAGGACGATCCCGGCAAGGATGACCTGTTCGAAGTGGGCACTGTCGCGGCGATCCTGCAGTTGGTGCGCTTGCCGGACGGTACGGTAAAACTGCTGGTCGAGGGATTACAGCGGGCGCGGCTCGCCGGATTGCGGCTTGAAGACGACCACTATCGTGCGGAATGCCGGATTCTGCCGGCCGAAGAAGTGCCGGAAGAGGAAGCGCAACTGCTGGTGCGCTCGCTGCTTGCGCAATTCGATCAATACCTGCAATTGAGCAAGAAAATTCCGCCGGAAGTGATGACTTCGATATCGAGCATCGAGGACCCCGGCCGGCTGGTCGATACGATTATCTCCCACCTGTCCCTGAAACTGCCGCAAAAGCAGGAATTGCTGGAACAGGCCGACGTAAGCGCCCGCATCGAATTCATGATGGGCCTGATCGAGCATGAAATCGATCTGCTGCAAGTTGAAAAGCGCATTCGCGGACGCGTCAAGAAACAAATGGAAAAGAGTCAGCGCGAGTACTATCTGAATGAGCAGATGAAGGCCATCCAGAAGGAAATGGGGGAGCTGGACAACGTTCCCAACGAAGCCGACGAACTGAAAAAGAAAATCGAAGAATCAGGCATGCCGAAGGACGCCAGGGACAAGTCGCTGGCGGAATGGAAAAAGTTGAAGATGATGTCGCCCATGTCTTCCGAGGCGTCGGTGGTGCGCACCTATCTCGACTGGATGACCTCCATGCCCTGGAAGAAACGCAGCAGGGTAAGGCTCAACCTGAACAAGGCCGAAGAGATCCTCGAAGCGGATCATTACGGGCTGGAGGAAGTGAAGGAGCGGGTGCTCGAGTATCTCGCGGTGCAAAAGCGGGTGAAAAAACTCAAGGGTCCGATCCTCTGTCTTACAGGCCCGCCGGGCGTCGGCAAGACCTCGCTCGGCGAATCCATAGCCAGGGCGACCAATCGGAAATTCGTCCGCATGGCGCTCGGCGGCGTACGCGACGAAGCCGAGATTCGCGGTCACCGCCGCACCTACATCGGATCGCTGCCGGGCAAATTGCTGCAAAAACTGTCCAAGGCGGGAGTGCGCAATCCGCTGTTCCTGCTCGACGAGGTCGACAAGATGGGCATGGACATCCGCGGAGATCCCGCCTCGGCCCTGCTTGAGGTGCTGGACCCGGAGCAAAATCACAGTTTCAGCGATCACTATCTCGAAGTCGACTATGACCTGTCCGATGTGCTGTTCATCTGCACGTCGAACACAATGGACATACCGGATGCCTTGCTGGACCGGATGGAGGTCATCCGTATACCCGGCTATACCGAAGAAGAGAAGATCGGCATCGCGGAACGCTATCTGGTGCCGAAACAGCAAAGCGCCAACGGCCTGGGCGAAGACGAAGTCGAGATCGGCAGCGATACGATTCGCGACCTGATCCGCTTCTACACGCGCGAGGCCGGCGTGCGTGGGCTGGAACGGGAAATCGCCAAAATCTGCCGCAAACTAGTGAAAGACAACACGATGTCCCGCAAAAGCGAGACTACGGTGGTCCTGCCGGACATGCTCGATCGATATTGCGGTGTCAGAAAATTCGACCAGAGCATGGCGTTTGACGAAAACAGGATCGGCCAGGTCAATGGCCTGGCCTGGACCAAGGTCGGCGGAGAACTGCTGACCATCGAGGCAAGCGCGGTGGAGGGCAAGGGCAAGACGATCAAGACCGGTTCTCTCGGCGATGTCATGCAGGAGTCGATCCAGGCCGCCCTGACCGTGGTTCGCTCGCGCGCGGGAGCGCTCGGAGTAAGTCCGGATTTTCACGAAAAATTCGATATTCATATTCATGTGCCCGAAGGCGCCACGCCGAAGGACGGCCCCAGCGCGGGAGTAGGGATGTGCGTGGCGCTGGTTTCGGTGCTGACCGCGATCCCGGTTCGGGCCGACGTGGCCATGACGGGAGAGATCACCTTGCGCGGCCAGGTGTTGCGCATCGGCGGATTGAAAGAAAAATTGCTGGCGGCGCATCGGGCCAAAATCAAGACCGTCATCATTCCGGCGGAGAACGAGCGTGACTTGACTGAAATTCCGGACAACATCAAGTCCGAATTGAATATCGTTCCGATGAACTGGATCGACGAAGTGCTTGAGGTGACCCTGCAGAGGCTGCCGGCGCCCCTGACGGAAGAAGCCTTGCCGCACAAGGAAAAGGAAGGGAAAAAGAAAGAAATCGATACAGGCGGCGACGGCAAGCCAATCAGCACCCATTGAATTCCCGCCCCGGCGCGACGACGGTTCCTGAATACCTGTTCCGGACATTCCCGGAACGCACGGTCGATCGTGTGTTTGGGCGTTTTCAAGTAAAGATCAGTGAAAATTCCAGTTGATCGCGACGATACGCCATTGATTGCTTGACAGTACTTTTACGCAATTGATATAAGTTCGCAGTAGCAGCACGGTCGAGCAGGAGGCACAAGCTGCTTCTGCGTCGAATCAAGTTCGGACATGTTTCATGCCGTCGGGAAGACCGGCAAAGAGTGCAGGCGGATTCCTGCATGGCAGGGGTTTGCTGAATTGGTTCGTTCGAAGACAACGCACTTTCTGCAATAACAATTTCGAATTCCAGCTAATCTGACAGGGGTCAAGTATGAACAAATCTGAACTGATCGATGTGGTCGCAAGTAATGCCGACGTAACCAAGGCTGGCGCCGGACAGGCTGTCGAGGCCACTCTCGACGCAATTGCCGACGCGCTGCAAAGCGGCGATACGGTAGCGTTGGTGGGCTTTGGCACATTTTCCGTACGCGAACGCGGGGCGCGCACGGGTCGTAATCCGAGAACCGGTGAATCCATTCAGATCGCGGCTTCGCGGGTTCCCGCCTTCAAGGCCGGCAAGGCGTTGAAAGACGCGGTTTCCTGACCACGGCAGGACTTCCCGACGCTGTTTTCTTCGGCGTCGGGAACGAGAATGGACCGCCGGACACTGTCGGCGGTTCGGGATTCAACGAATGGGCGCGATTCCAGGATGCGCCCATTTTTGATTCAGCCGGAAACTGAACTCCGGCTGTCGGCAAAAGAAAAATGCTCCAGAACATCAGAGACAATTCCCAGGGTGTGGTAGTCAAGGTGATCATCGGCCTGATCGTGGCCGTTTTTGCGCTTTGGGGAGTGGAGTCGATCATCGGCGGATTCGTCGCCTCGCCGCCGGTCGCGGAAGTGAACGGTGAAGAGATCGATGAATTCCAGTTGCAAGGCAGCGTGCAGAATCTGCTCGCTTCCCTGGGGCCCGATGCCGGAGCCCTCGACCCCGGCCTCGTGGAAGACATCGCGCTGAATCAACTGATCGACGAAGCCGTGCTGCGACAGGCCGCGGAGCGATCCGCGCTCGCCGTGTCGAGTACGCAGATCGATCGCTTTATTCTTGGTTCCCCGCAATTCCAGATCAACGGAATTTTCGATAGTGAACTGGCGGTACGCACGATGACGAGTCAGGGCATGTCGGTGCCGATGTTTCGCGAAGATCTGGGCCAGCGCATGATGCTGTCGCAGATTGCCAACGCATATGCCGGCTCGAACTTCCTGACGCCGGGCGAACTCGAACAACTGATCGAGTTGCAACAGCAGACCCGCGATATTCGTTACGTTCCCATTCCCATCGGCACGCGCACCCTGGGCACGGCCATCGGCGACGAACGAATCAGCGAATATTACGAAACGAACCAGGAGGATTTTCGCGAATCCGAATCCGTGGTGGCGCGCTATGTGGTGCTGGACCAGGATGCGATAGCCGAAGAGATCGAAGTCGCTCCCGAAGAACTGCAGGCGCGCTACGAGGAAGAACGCGGCGCATATCAAGGCGCCGCGGAAAAGCGCGCTTCGCATATCCTGTTCGAAACGTTCGGCATTTCCGAGGAAGAGGCGCTGGAACAGGCGCGGGCGGCGCGACAGCGGCTGACCGACGGCGAGGATTTCGCGGCGCTGGCGCTCGAATTGTCCAGCGACACCATTTCAGGGGAAGCCGGCGGAGATATCGGATACACCGACGGCACCGCATTTCCGCCGGAAATCGAAACAGCGCTGGAAGAACTGGAATTGCAAGAAATTTCGGATCCCGTGGTCAGCGAGTTCGGCGTTCACCTCGTGCTATTGACCGAAGACTCGCAGGACGCGTTTCCACCTTTCGAGGAAGTTTCCGCGCGCATCGAAGCGGACCTGAAAGGCTCCGAAGTTGAATTGATCTATTCCGCGCGACTGGAAGACCTGTCGAATCTCGCCTTCGAAAGCGGAGACTTGAGCGCGATTTCCGAGCAATTGAATCTGCCCGTTCTGACCAGCGAGGCCTTCGGCCGCAACGGCGGAGCGGACGTTTTTGCCAATCCTGCCGTAATCGCCGCGGCGTTTTCCGATGAAGTGCTGCTCGACGGCAATAACAGCGACGTGGTGGAACTCGATGACACCAGATCCGTCGTAGTGCGAGTCGAACAATTCAACGAGTCCTACATTCGGCCGCTCGAAGACGTTCAGGCAGAAATCGCGGTCCTGCTGCGCACGGAAATGGAACGGGAAGCGGCAGCAAATCTGGGCAACGAACTGCTGACGGCGCTGGAATCCGGCGAAAATCCGGAAGAACTGCTGACCGAAAATGAACTGGAATGGATCGAGGAAAGCGGAATCAACCGCAACGGAATCCAGATCAATCCCGAAATCGCGCAACACGTATTTTCCATGTCTCGACCTGAAGAAGGGCCATTGCTCGACAGCCTCGTGCTCGGCAACGGAACTTTCGTAGTGGTCGAATTAAGCGCCGTCAACCCCGGCTCACTCGAAGAGGTCCCAGAAGAACAGCGCCAATCCCTGGCGCGCTCGCTATCCGCCGATCTCGGCTCGAACGACTTCGAGCGTTACCTGCAGACCTTGCGAGAAAACGCCGACATCAGCCGCACAGAATCAATCTTCGACCTGGGCGAATCGCTTCCCTGACACCAAATCTTTTTTTAGTGTGGTGGCTTCGATCCGTCACCGTTGGGAGTTGGGGATTTCAGCGGACGCCGTAAATACATCCCGCTCATAGCCTTCATTTGCATTTTGCAAGCCGTCCCTGGCGCAACTTCCGTGGTTTCGCCAACCCCCAGTCTCGACATCCATGTCGAGCCGTTCGGCCCTCAAAAAGCGTTGCTTTTGCCGGCTGCGCCGACCGGGCCTCACCCTCGCACGCCCGCTGATATCCCCAACTCCCAACGGTGACTAACATTGTACTAATTCCGAGAAACCAGCACGGCGTTAGTCGCCGTCTGGGGTTCGGTCTGAAGCGGGCGTGCGAGGCAGGACGCCGAGCTCGAAGCGTACAGGGACGTATTCACAGCGTCCGCTTCAGACCGAACCCCAGACGGCGACGGATCGAAGCCACGATTCTCGAAACTTTAGAAGAAGCGTTCAATCCGGCAGCGCGCCCATCGCCGTGGTATTGAATCCGCCGTCCACATAAAGCACCTCACCACTGATTCCCGAAGCCAGGTCGGAACAGAGAAAGGCCGCCGAATTGCCGATTTCATCAATAGTCACATTGCGCCGCAACGGCGTATTGCGAGCATTGTAATCCAGCATCTTGCGAAAACTCTTCACCCCGGAAGCCGCCAGCGTACGCACCGGCCCCGCTGAAATCGCGTTCACCCGGGTGCCCTCCGGTCCCAGGCTTGCCGTCATGTAACGCATGTTCGCTTCAAGGCTGGCCTTGGCGAGCCCCATGACGTTGTAGTTCGGCAAACTGCGCATCGCGCCCAGGTAGCTCAAGGTAAGCAATGAGCCGTTTCTGCCAGCCATCAGCGACCTGGCTGCGCGGCCGAGCGCGACGAAACTGTAGGAGCTGATTTCATGGGCAGTGAGAAAACCCTCGCGAGTCGTGACATCGACGTAATCGCCGTCAAGCTCGCCCGCCGGAGCGTATGCCAGGCAATGCACCAGCCCGTCCAGTCCGTCCCATGATTTCGCCAGTTCCTCAAACAAGCGGCCGATTTCCGCATCGCTGGTCACATCGCAGGGATACAGCAGATTCGAACCCGTCGCATCCGCGATTTGCTCCACGCGACTCATCAGCCGTTCGTTCTGATATGTGAACGCCAGTTCGGCGCCTTCGCGATGCATCGCCCGGGCAATCCCGGTGGCGATGGACAACTTGCTTGCAACGCCAAGAACGAGAATTTTCTTTCCTTCCAGAAAAGCCATGACTTTATCTGACTCCATGCATGAAATGCTTAAGGACCGGCGCCAGCAACATTGCCAGGACGCCGAAACCGATGCTATACCAGCCCGCGGCGGAATATACCTCGATATAGTTCGCCAGCGCCGCCCCCGCGTCGACTACTTCGCCGCCGATGGTCTCCGAACCCGTCATTGCGGCGATCTGCCCGGAAACGTAATTTCCAGCCGCCGAGGCCAGGAACCAGCAGCCCATCATCATGCCCACCACTGAGGGAACCGACAGTTTGGTGGTCATGGACAGTCCCACCGGCGAAATGCACAACTCGCCCATGGTATGCAGCAAGTACAGCAGAATCAGCCAGATCAGGCCCACGGCCAGCGGATCTCCGGCCAGGGAGGCGCCATAGACGAGCAACAGGAAGCCGAGCCCCAACTGGATCAGCGACAGGGCGAATTTCATCGGCGTAGACGGTTCGATCCCCCGGCGGTTCAGAGCGAGCCACAGCGCGCTGAAGAGCGGCGCCAGCAGGATGATGAAGGCGGCGTTGACCGACTGGAAAGCCGCGGCGGGAATCTCGAACCCGAGCACCACGCGGTCTACGTTGCGGTCAGTCATCAGGTTGAGCGAAGATCCGGTTTGCTCGAACAGGCCCCAGAAAACGATCTGGTAACTCATGAGGAACAGGCAGACCAGCATCCGGTTGCGGTCATGGGGCTCGCAGCGGAAAAAGGAATAGGTCAGCACCACGAGAATCATCAGCACGAGAAAGGCGCCGAGCAGCCCGCCCACGAGGGCCCGGTGCTGTATGAGCTGCCAGAAAACCAGCACCCCCACGAGCGACAGCAGGTAAATCAGCCACTCGGTGTTGATTCCCGGCGCCAACCTGCGCCGCAGCACCGCGGGGTCTTTCGGCTCGCCGGCGTCGCCGAGCAAGGGCTGGCCCCGCAGGAACATGATCAGGCCCGCGAGCATGCCGAGGCTGGCGGCGCCGAATCCCCAACCGAAGCCGCCGTATTGCAGCAGGAACCCGCAGACCAGGGCGCCGAGCATGGCGCCGACGTTGATGCCCATGTAGAACAGCGTAAAGCCACCGTCCCGGCGGGGATCGTTCTTTTCGTAGAGCGAGCCCACCAGGGTGGAAATATTGGCCTTGAGAAAGCCCACGCCCATGATGATCAGCGCCAGGGACAGATAGAAAATTTGCAGGTACAGCGGGTCTCGCTCCACCATGAGCGCGCCGTTGACCATGGACTCGACCGCGGGGCTGCCTTCGAAGGCCATGCCGGCATGGCCGGCGATGAGCAGAACCGCGCCAAGCGTCACCGCTCGTTTCGCGCCGAGATAGCGGTCGGCGACGATGCCGCCGAGCACCGGCGTGATATATACCAGCGAGATATAGGCGCCGTAGATCCCCGCGGCGACCTGGTCCGAGAAAAGAAAGTGCTGGGTAAGGTAGAAGATCAGCAAGGCGCGCATGCCGTAATAGCTGAATCGTTCCCACATCTCCGTAAAGAAACACACCACGAGTCCTTTCGGGTGTCCCAGGAATTCTCCGCTCGCGGCGGGTGCGGTCACGCTGATTTCAGCCATGTCATTGCAGCCTTTCGGTTGGTGGGGCGATTCTCAACATCTGCCCCGGGAAAATCAATTGATCGGCTTCGAGGGAATTCCATCGCAGCAGATCTTCGAGTGTCACGCCGTAGCGGCGGGAGATCGCCCACAAGCTGTCTCCCGGCCGCACCCGCAATCGGATCGAATGCGATTGCACGGCGGCAGGGTTCCGTTGCAGCGCCAGTCTTAGCGCTTCGGCATTTTCTGCCGGTAGATGGACGAAGTCGGGGCCGCCGTCGGGCGGAGTCCACCATTGCCGGAATCCGGGATTCAGGCTACGCATGATTTCCGTTTCGAGGCCGGCCAGTTCAGCGGCCAGCGACAAACTGGCGCCGCCGCCGAGTTTGACCTGCTCGAGCGCCTCCTCGTTGGCGATATCGGGCAAATCGAAATCGGCCTTGCCGCTGCCGGAAAGCATGCTGGCGAGCGCCAGAACGCGCGGAATATGTTTTCGGGTTTCAGCAGGCAAGGGCAGATCCCAGAACTCGATGTTTCCCGCATCGGCCTCATGCGCGCGTACCGCCCGGCCAACGGTTGCCGGCCCTGAATTGTAGGCCGCGAACGCCAGCAGCCAGTTGCCTTCGAACCGTTGTCGTTGAATTTCCAGGTAATCCAGCGCGGCTGTCGTGGCCTGGATCGGATCCCTGCGGCCGTCGAACCATTCGTCTACCCGCAATCCGAGACTGCGTCCGGTGCCGGCCATGAATTGCCAGGGTCCGACCGCCGCCCTGGAGGATCTGGCATGGGGATTGAATCCGCTCTCCACGAAAGGAATCAGCGCGATTTCCATGGGCATCCCGCGCTGTTCGATCTGTTGCACGATATTGTGCATAAACGGACGAGCCCGTTCGCCCACCTGTTCGAAATAATCGGGACGGCTCGCGTACAGGCGCACCTGTTCGCGCACTTCCGGTCGAGCGTAATAACGCTCGAGTTGCAGACCGGAAGAAATCCGATCCCACAAGTTTTCGTATCGCGGCAGCGGGGCCGGCTCATGGACGCGGCCTGGATAGCTATCGTACAGCGGTTCCCGTGGGCCTTCCCCCGGCGGCGCGACCAGGCTGTCGGTGCGTGAGGGCGCCGCGACGCTTGTGCTGTCTTCCGGGGGCGGCGTTACCGCGCAAGCGGAAAGCAGGGCGGCAAGCGGCAGCGACAGTCGCGTACTGCCGGGGATACGGAAATGCGGCCGGGAGCGCCGAAAAATTTTCAGAATTGGTCTTTCCATTGGCGAATCGCGGCGAATACTTCAGTTTCATCCATAACAGGGCGCCCGAGCCGCTTGCGCGCGCTTGCGGCCAGTTCCGGACTCCCGCAACGCAGAAACGGGTTGGTCGCCAGCTCCATTCCCATGGTGGAAGGAAGCGTCGGCCTGCCGATATCTCTTTTACCCTGTTCGATTCCGATACGCGATTGCAGCTCGGGATTTGCCGGGTCGGCAACCGCGGCAAAGGCCAGATTGGCCAACGTATATTCGTGCGTGCAATGCACCGCGGTTTCCGGCGGCAACACCATGAGTTTGCGCAGCGAATCGAGCATTTGCGCCGGAGTGCCCTCGAACAAACGTCCGCAGCCCGCGGCGAACAGGGTGTCTCCGCAAAACAGAATCGGCGTATCATGGCAGCCGCCGTCATGGAAATAAGCGATATGGTCCAGGGTATGGCCGGGAACCTCGAAAACACCGAAATCAACGCCGAACACCTCGATCCGGTCGCCCTCGGCAAGCAGCTTGTCTATGCCCGGGATGCCGGCAGGACCGAATACCCGCGGCCGGAATTTTCCGATCAGTTCGCGCAGTCCGCCGGTGTGGTCCATATGGTGGTGGGTAATCAGGATATCGCTGAGACGCAGGCTGTTGGCGCCCAGGAATTCGAGAACCGGAGCGGCGTCGCCCGGATCGACGACACAGGCGGAGGAGCTGCCGCCGTCGATCAGGGTCCAGATATAATTATCCCGAAAAGCGGGCAACGGGTGAATTCGCGAAATCATGAACTGGCTTTCCTAGTCCGTTCGCAACATGTTATAGACTCGAAAAATGAATACAAGTCGCCGTAGTTCTCCGCAGCGGACCTCATTTCGGCAAAGCACAGATCCTGCGACTACGCGCAGGATGACACGGAGCCGGCTGAAATGAGCACTCCACCCCTACGTCATTCTGCGCGGAGCGAAGCGGAGTCGCAGAATCTCTCGCCGGCTACCGATTCCGCCATGTCGCCGGCGCGGCTGGCGGAAACGATCGATGAGTGGTTCGGATCGTCCCAGGGCGCCGCGGTTGCGCGCGCCGAATCCCAGGTCGTCGGACCGTTACTGAAACAATTTTTCGGCTACCGGATTTTGCAAATCGGCAGCTCCGGCAATCGTTCCTTCATCGAAGACAGTTCGCTATACCACAAGATTCGCTTCTCCCCCCGTTTTCGGTCCGATTCCAGCCTCCCTGTGGCAAATGCCGAAGAATTGCCGCTTGCCACGGATAGCGTAGACGCTGTAGTGCTCTATCACGCGCTCGATTTTGCCGGCGACAGCCATCGGCTGCTGCGGGAGGCGACCCGGGTGCTGCGGCCCGGCGGTAGAATGCTCGTAGTCGGCTTCAACCCCTATAGCAGTTGGGGTCTGTGGCGGCTGTTCAGACGCCGGGCCGGCATTCCCTGGGGCGGACGCTTCATCGCGCCGGGAAGAGTGGCCGATTGGTTGCGCCTGCTGGACCTGCAAGTCGACAGCGTTCGCTATGGATTGCATTTTTTGCCGGTGAGGATGAAGTCCCTGCTCGGATACGCGCGCAGTTGGGAGCGTATCGGACAACGAATCAATTCGCCATTCGGCGGCGCCTACATCGTTCTTTGCGTCAATCGGGTCGCGCCGGTCACGCCGATCGTGACCAAGTGGCTGCCCTTGCGCGCCCGCGCCGGGACTATAGTCGCCATCGAGGGCCGAAACGCGGAACTCGGACAGACTTGATCCGTTATGGCAAAACGCGTTGAACTGTTCACTGACGGCGCTTGCCGCGGAAATCCGGGTAAAGGAGGCTGGGGAGTATTGCTGCGTTACGGCGGCCACGAAAGAGAGCTGTACGGCGGCGAACCGGAAACCACCAATAATCGCATGGAGTTGACCGCTGTCATCATGGGGCTGCAGGAACTCAAGCGGCCCTGCAGCGTAAGGATCACTACCGATTCAAAGTATGTCCTGCAGGGCATTACCGAGTGGCTGGACGGCTGGAAACGCCGGAATTGGAAAACCACGGCGAAGAAGCCGGTGCTGAACCAGGATCTCTGGCGGCAACTCGACAGTCTGGCGGGTGAGCACGAAATTGACTGGCGATGGGTCAAGGGCCATAGCGGTCACCCCGAAAACGAAAAAGCAGATCTTCTGGCCAATCGGGGCATCGACGAATTACCGCGAAGCGATGGAGAGGAAAACTGAATGAGAATCGTGGCGCTCGATACGGAAACCACCGGCCTGGATCAGAGTAAGGGGCACCGCGTAATCGAGATTGGTTGCGTGGAAATCGAAAACCGAAGGCTGACCGGCCGCGAGTTCCGCCGTTTACTCAATCCGGGCCGCGATGTCGAAGCGGACGCGTTTGATGTGCATGGCATCAGTGACGAAGATTTGCAGGACAAACCCCCGTTCGCCGAAGTGGAGGCCGAGTTCGTCGAATTCGTTTCCGGCGCCGAGGTCATCGTGCACAACGCGGCGTTCGATGTGGGCTTTATCGACTACGAACTTTCCCTGACGGAATCTCCGCTGACGAAACTGGAGTCGGTCTGCTCGATCACCGACACCTTGCAGATGGCCAGGAACAGGCATCCCGGTCAGCGGAACAACATCGACGCCTTGTGCAAACGCTATGACATCGACGCCAGCGCCCGGGAAAAACATGGCGCCTTGCTCGACTCTCAATTGCTGGCGCAAGTATATCTGGCGATGACCGGCGGCCAGATCAGCCTGATGCTGGGGGAGAAGTCGTCCGGCTCAGGCGAGCGCAGGGCAAAGGCGCTCAGGAAGGCGGAAGGCTCCCGGGCGGCGCTGGCCCGCCACGAGCCGACGAACGAAGAGATTGCAGCCCACGAAACCCTGCTGAACAAGATCGACGACCTGTCCGAAAACGGATGCCTGTGGTTACGGACTGAAGGGGCTGTGAGGCGGGAGTAACTGTGCGCGTCGTTGAGGAGGAGCGCGCCATGGATGGGTGTAGGCAAGCGTTTTCGAAGCGCCAGCTTCGAGCGCAGCCGGAACGGCGCCGAGCTGTGCTCGGCGACTGGATGACGAGGCGAGGTTAAGCGAACAGTTACTCCCGCCTCGCAGCACCGCTCGAAGCCCCACTAAATCTGTTGAACGGGCTCGGTAAAAACTATACCATCTGCCCCGTTTTGCGCGCCGAAAAAGCCCGGGGGAAATCGGTGCATTCGCTGTGAATGTTCGGCGCGTAAATCCTGCCCCTAACGAGGAACGAGTTACATGGAAACGCTCATCTGGAATAACAACATGCTGATTTCCGGCATTATTCTCGCGGTTACTTTCACTGCCATCTTCACTGAGGGAATTCACGGAGTGCATCGGGTGAAATGCGCCATGATCGGCGCCGCGGTCATGGTCGTGGTAGGAAACACTTTGGGATTTTACGACCCCCACGCCGCCGTGGAGTCGATCGACTGGAACGTGATATTGCTGCTTGGCTGCATGATGACCATCGTCGCCATCATGATTCCCACCGGCGGCTTTCAGCAACTGGCGTATTGGGTCGCCGATTTCAGCGCCGGACGCCTGTTCCTGCTGCTGGCCCTGATGGGCACCCTGGTTACCGTGCTTTCCCTGTTGCTCGACAATGTCACCACCGTGGTCATTTTCGGCCCACTGATCATCCTCATCTGCCAATCCATGCGCATTAACGCCATACCCTTTCTGCTGGCGGCGGCGCTGTTGTCCGATACCGGCGGTGTAGCGACGCTGGTTGGCGATCCGCCGAATATCATGATCGGCTCCGAGTTCGACATAAGTTTCAACGAGTTCGCCCAGCACATGTTTCTCATGGTATTGGTGGCCTGGGTCGTCATTCTGGTCTTTCTGCGTTACCTGTTCCGTGAGGAACTGAAGGTCGAGCCGCATCCGCTGAACCTGGAGGAACGCGAACAATTGGTTGACCCGCGCACCTGGTACGGCGCACTGGCGATTCTCGGCATCATGGTGGTCGGATTCATGGCGCACCGGGCATTGAACTGGGAACCCTGGTTCGTGTCCGCTCTCGGCCTCGCCGGACTGGCGATCATCGGCAACAAACTGGACATGGAAGAGTCCTTCGCCCGCACCGAACTCGCCCTGCTGATGTTTTTCGCCTGCCTGTTCATCATCGTCGGCGGCGTGGAAGGCAGTCACTTCCTGCAATACATCGGGCAATTCGTGATTCCCTATGCGCAAAACGACTTGCTGATGGCGACCCTGATGCTGATGTGGGTTTCGGCGATTCTCTCCGCCGCCATCGACAATATTCCCTTCACCGCGGCCATGCTGCCGATACTCGTCGGCATGGACGCCCAGGGCGTCAACGTTACTCCACTGTTGTGGGGTCTGGCGGCAGGAGTGGGCATGGGCGGCAACGGCACGCATCTCGGTTCGACCGCCAACGTGTTCATCGTCTCCATTTCCGAAAAGATGGCCAAGGACGCCGGCGACCCAAGCCTGGCGATCACGCCGGGGCTGTGGTTCCGCAAGGGTCTGCCGGTGATGTTGATCACACTGGTCTGCTGCACCATCATCATGTGGCTGTTCTGGGGATTCTTCGAATCTCCGCTGCGGGAGATTCCCCTGTTGCCGCAAGGATAGGCAAGCTTCCGCCGGCCGGCAGCCTCGCGCGTTGCCGGCCGGCGGATTGATCCCTGATCGATACCGCCGGCATGGCCTCGCAATCGACTCACCCGACCCGACTCGAACAATTGCCCGAATCGGCCAGGCTGATTCTGTTCCGGCAAGATCGAATCCTGCTCGATGCCGGGGAGTTGTTCTGGTCTCCGCGCTCGGTGAAATCGCTGGCCACGGAACTTTCAGCGCTCCTGAGCGTTGGAGAGGCCGGCGGTCACAGTTACCTGACGGCTGAACTGGAGAACGAGGGCAATCTCGAAAGCAGATCCTTGCGCTCGCTGTTGTTTGGTGAAGCCGACGCCAATCTGGAATTGCTGTCAAAGGCCATGCAACTGCTGAATTGGCATCGCACGCACAGGTATTGCGGAATCTGCGGTTGCGCCACAGCCCTGGACGACAACGGACAAATCCTGATATGCGAACAATGCTCGCATCAATTTTTTCCGCGCATCAATCCCTGCGTCATTATGTTGGTAACCCGCGGCAAGGAGATTCTGCTCGCGCGCAGCGCACGTTTTCGCAGTGGCTACTATAGTTGTCTGGCGGGTTTCGTCGAAATCGGTGAAACGCCGGAACAAACCGTTTTGCGGGAAGTCAGGGAAGAAACCGGGGTGGAAGTCGAAAACATCCGTTATGTGGAAAGCCAGTCCTGGCCATTTCCTTCCCAACTCATGCTGGGGTTTCTGGCGGACTACAAGGCAGGCGAGATCGTGCCGGAACCGGAAGAGATCGAGGACGCCGGCTGGTTCGCCTTGTCCGATCTGCCACTGACGCCGTCGGCGAACATTACGATCGCGGGCCGGCTGATTGAGGGATATGTGCGTTCGATGCTAAACAAACCCGGCGATGGATTCTGCGACTCCGCTTCGCTACGCGCAGAATGACAGGAGAGAGTCATACAGAATGGCAAGGGAGCGTCATACGGAATGACAAGGGAGCGTCATCCTGCGCGAAGTCGCAGGATCCATCCTTTGAATCCAGATCGGAATGCGGGCACAATTCGGGGCCGGCCCGGGCAATGACCCGAATGGGGGTGAATTGGTGGAATACCTGATCGAATACGGCATGTTTCTGGCCAAGGCGGCGACTATCGTGCTCGCTGTCATGCTGGTAATCGGAGCGATAGCGGCTGCTGGCAGTCGAAAGCGCGGCAGCGGCAAGCGCGGCCGCATCAAGGTCACCGAACTCAACCGGCACGTTGATGAGTTGCGTGACGCCTTGCGCGGCAGCGTCCTGGAGAAGGCGCAACTGAAGCAATTGACCAAGGCCGAGAAAGCGCAGCGCAAAAGTGAGGCGAAGGAACGCAAGCGGCAGGCCAAAGCGGCGGCGGCGGATCCGGAGCAGGAGTCCGATGACGAAAAGCGCACGTTCGTGCTGCGTTTCAAGGGCGACATGGCGGCCGGCAAGGTCGCCTCGCTGCGCGAGGAAATCACCGCCATTCTGGCGATCGCCCGGGAATCGGACGAAGTGTTGCTTTGCCTGGAAAGTCCCGGCGGCATGGTGCATGCCTACGGACTGGCGTCCTCGCAGCTTTCCCGCATCAGGAACCGCAATATTCCGCTGACGATCTGCGTCGACAAGGTCGCCGCCAGCGGCGGTTACATGATGGCCTGCCTGGCGGACAAACTGGTCGCGGCGCCGTTTGCGATCATCGGCTCGGTCGGCGTGCTGGTGCAGATGCCGAATTTTCACCGAGTGCTGAAAAGCAAGGAGATCGACTACGAAATCATCACCGCCGGCGAGTTCAAGCGCACCTTGACGACTTTCGGCGAAATCACCCAGCAAGCCAGGGACAAGGTGCAGGAAGACGTCGACACGATTCATGATCTGTTCAAGAACTGGGTCAAGGATCACCGGCCGGCGGTCGATCTCGGACAGATCGCGACCGGCGAAACCTGGGTCGGCATGCAGGCGAAGGACTTGCAACTTATCGACGAAATCAGCACGAGCGACGAATGCATCGTCGCCGCATGCGACGAGCACAAGGTGTACGAAGTCGAGTACGTGATCCGCGAATCGGCCCACGAAAAGCTGAGTAAAGCCCTGTACGCGGCCCTGGACCGGCTGCTGCTCAAGTGGTTCAACACCCCCGTAAACTCAAATTTGCAATAACCAGGATAGCGAGGTTCCGATGTCAGGCAATTTCCAGGCCTATGAAATTTCCGAAGGCGAAGACGGCAAGTTCAGCGGCGCCGTGGTCACCCGCCAGATAGATCAACTGCCGGCAGGCGAAGTACTGGTGGAGGTCAAGTATTCCTGTTTGAACTACAAGGACGCCTTGTCCGCCAACGGCAACCGGGGAGTGACACGAAATTTCCCTCATACGCCGGGCGTCGATGCGACAGGCGTCGTGAAGGAATCGGAAACGGACCGGTTTTCACCTGGCCAGGAAGTGATCGTATCCGGCTACGATCTTGGCATGAACACCGCGGGCGCTTTCGCTGAAATGATCAGAGTGCCGGTGAACTGGGTATTGCCTCTCCCGGAAGGCCTCAGCGCCCGGGAAAGCATGATCATCGGCACCGCGGGATTTACCGCGGCGCAGTGCGTGGAAAAGCTCATGCACAATGGACTTGACGCCGACGACGGTCCGGTCGTGGTTACCGGGGCCAGTGGTGGAGTGGGCATCATGGCCGTGGCTCTGTTTGCCAAACTGGGCTTTTCGGTAACGGCGAGCACCGGCAAGGAATCAAGCCACGAATTACTGAAGTCGCTCGGCGCCGCGGAAATCATCGACCGCAACGTGTTGTCGGAAGCCAATCCACGACCGATGCTCAAGTCGCAATGGGCGGGAGCGGTGGATGTGGTCGGCGGAGAGACCTTGTCGAACGTGATCAAGAGCCTGCGCTACGGAGGCAGCGTTGCCTGTTGCGGCCTG
Source organism: Pseudomonadales bacterium (assembly GCA_963666325.1). Classification (GTDB taxonomy): domain Bacteria; phylum Pseudomonadota; class Gammaproteobacteria; order Pseudomonadales; family Pseudohongiellaceae; genus UBA9145. Next base: position 1,017,024 of record OY762706.1, on the reverse strand, counting down.
GTCGATTCTCCCGAATTTCCCGCGACCGTGTTTCCCTTCATCCTGCGGGCGGCGAACCTGCTTGGCATCGATTCGGCGGAAGCTCCACCGGAGAAAAAAATCGCCTTGTGGAAGCGACTGGCGTCGGACTGGAAGCCCGATGGGCTGGAAGACATCGCCACCGAAATCGGCCTTGACCAACTCGGCGAAAGCCTGACGGCGGTATTGCACGGTCAGGCGCTTGGCAGGTTTCTGCTGCGGCTCTGATCAATCCCGTCGCAATTTCGGATCAACCGCAATAGGCGTGGGACAAAGCATTACCACGAAGTAGGACGAGAACAGGAAGGTCAGGATTGCCGCCCCCTGGATCGTCATGGCCGCGGTTTCGCTGATGGAACCCGCCTGCAGAGCCACAAAGGCGATCAACAGTGAGAACTCGCTGATTTGCCCGAGTCGGAGACCCGCTTCCCAGGCGAGGGCCCGGCGTTCGCTCAATCGCAGTAACAGGGCGCGGAACACGATGGGTTTCACGCTCAGTGCGAGTGCGGACAAGATCACCGCAGGCCAGATGAAGCGGTCGATCAGGGCGATATTGAACTGGGCTCCAAGCGAAAAGAAGAACAAGATCAAGAAGAAGTCGCGCAACGGTTTCAAGCGGTCCGACAAGTACATTGTGATCGGGCTCGTGGCCAGACTGACTCCGGCCGTGAAGGCGCCGACTTCAGCGGTCAAACCGATCAGTTCCGCGGTTTCCGCCATGCCGAGACACCAGCCGATCGCGAGCAGGAACAGGTATTCCTTGAACTGGTCGTACCTGGCGACCAGGGGAATCAGCACGAAACGGGTGACGGCCCATGTGATCAGCAGCAATGCCGGAAACGCCATTAATGTGCGCAGCGTCGCTGTTCCTTCCAGAGTTCCCTGATCGAGAAACACGAGCAGGAAGATGGCTATAAAGTCCTGCAATAACAGGATGCCGACAATAAGTTCGCCCATGTGGCGCTGATGCAAAACCGTCGTCGGCAACAACTTGATGCCGATGATGGTGCTCGAGAAGATCATCGCGAAACCGATCACCAGACTGTCCTGAAAGGAAAAGGCGAACAGCAGACCCGTTATCAGGCCGAGAAACATGAACAGCAGCGAACTGATCAAGGTGACCAGAAAAGTGTTGCGTAAAGTGTGCAGGAGTTTTGCCGGCTGCATGTCGAGACCGAGCAGGAACAGCAGGAACAGGATGCCAATCTCGGCAATGTCCACCAACAGCGAGGCCTCGGAAACATAGGCGAGTCCAAAAGGCCCGAGCAGGATGCCGACGACGATGTATGCCACCAGCAGGGGTACGCGCAGGAACAGCGCCACGGTGGAAAGCACCGTCGCGCCGGTGAATATCAGGAAAAACGAAAACAGTAAGGATTCAGCGCCCATTATTCCTTCCGGACGCCACCGCGGCGCCGGAACAGCGGCAATGGTTCGTTGATGCTGGACTGATAGCCGGTACTGAAGTCCTCAAAGGCCCGCAGGCAGGTATCAGGGTCCTGATCGTGACGCAAGGCGAATGAATTGAAACCGCAGCGGGACATGTAATAGAGCTGGTCGCGCAAGACATCGCCTATGGCGCGGATTTCGCCTGTATATCGATAATGTTCGCGCAACTCCCGCGCGTTGCTGTAGGAGCGGCCATCGGCGAATGCCGGGAAATTCAGCGCAACGATGGCAAACTGCGCCATATCCGCTGCAATCCGTTCCGGCGTCTGGTGGCTGTCGAGCCAGATGCCGGTCTCCCCGGGGTAGTCTTCGAGTTCGGTGCGGAAATTCAGCCAGAATTCCAGCGGCACGATGAAACACCGGCCCGGAACGGCCTGTAGCACTTCGGGGCCGGTCGCTTCGCGTAATACCGTCCAGCGATCCCGGGCCAGAATCTCGCCGTCCTTAATGACTGTCGGCATAGGCCGCCTGCTTGAATGGTTCGTGACCGATTCTGCGGTAGGTATCAAGGAAGGACTCGTCTTTTTTCCTCTCCGTCTTATAAACATCCACCAGTGTTCGCATCACGCCGGGCACTTCGTCGCGGGCGAAGGAAGGTCCGAGAATCCTGGCGAGGCCGGCCTCGCGCGCCGATGAGCCGCCGATGGATATCTGATAGAACTCCTCGCCTTTCTTGTCGACGCCGAGAATGCCGATATTTCCCACGTGGTGGTGGCCGCAGGCGTTCATGCAACCGGAAATATTCACCTGGAGATCGCCGATCTCCTCAAGTTCTGCCGCATCGTCAAAGTAACGCTGGATTTCTTCGGCGACAGGAATCGACTTGGCGTTGGCGAGCGCACAGAAGTCACCGCCGGGGCAGCAGATGATATCGGTGAGCAAGCCCAGCGCCGGCGTCTGCAATGACTGTGTGGACAGGTTCCGCCAGAGATCGTACAGCCTGCGCTGTTCCACATCGGCCAGAATGATGTTCTGCTTGTGGCTGACCCGCGCTTCGCCGTAGCTGTATTCATCGGCCAGATCGGCGATGAATTCGAGTTGCCGGTCGGTGACGTCCCCCGGCGCGACACCGGTTTGTTTCAGGCTGATCGTGACGATGCCATAGCCGGGCTGTTTGTGCTCCCGGACGTTGCGTCGATGCCAGCGGGCGAATTCCGGATCTTCCTGCAATTTTTCTTCCAGAACGCCGGAACCGTTAAGACGATCCACATAGTGGGGATCCGTGAAAAATGTCTTGCAGCGTTCAATTTCCGCATCCGTCAACGTCAGCGCCGTGCCCTTGATGCGTTCCCATTCGGCGTGTACCTTCTCGCGGAATTTCTCGACGCCGGTTTCCCGCACCAGAATCTTTATCCGCGCCTTGTACTTGTTGTCCCGGCGCCCCTCGCGGTTGTAGATGCGCATGATCGCTTCGAGGGCGGTCAGCAGATGTTGTTTTTCCACGTAGTCGAATATGACCTGGCCGATTACCGGAGTGCGGCCAAGGCCGCCTCCGGCGAGAATGCGGAAGCCGGTATCGCCGTTTTCCGCTCTGACCAGGTAGACCCCGATGTCGTGCACCTGGGTCGCGGCCTGATCTGCGGGAGTGCCGCAGACGGCGATCTTGAACTTTCGCGGCAAATAGGCAAATTCGGGATGGAAGGTCGACCATTGGCGAATGAGTTCGCACCAGGGGCGGCTGTCTTCGATTTCGTCGGCGGCCACGCCCGCGTAGTGATCGGTCGTGACATTGCGAATGCAATTGCCGCTGGTCTGGATTGCGTGCATTTCGACTTCGGCCAGATGGGCCAGAATATCCGGTGTCTCGGCCAGTTCCGGCCAGTTGAACTGGATGTTCTGGCGCGTGGTGAGATGACCGTAGCCCTTGTCGTAATCGCGGGCGATAAGGGCGAGTTTGCGAATTTGCCGCGACGACAGCAGGCCATATGGGATCGCCACCCGCAACATCGGCGCAAGGCGCTGGATATACAGGCCATTCTGCAGGCGCAGGGGCAGGAATTCCGCATTGCTCAATTTACCCGCGATAAAGCGGTTGGTCTGATCGCGGAATTGCGCCACCCGTTCGGCGAGCATGCGATGGTCGTATTCGTCGTAGACGTACATGAGAGCGCAAGAGCCCCGGCCGACAGAAAAATGACCGGTTATTGTAATAAATGCGGATTCGCTTTGTAAGCCGGACCTGACTCAATCGAGGTTGGGAGCAAGCAGGCGGCGCATGCTTTGCTCGCTGCAATTCTTGCGCGCCGCAATATCGGCTACCTGCTCCAGTGTGATCTTGCCTACCGGGAAATATTTTGACTGCGGGTGGGCAAAATACCAGCCGGATACGCTGGCGGCGGGCAACATGGCGTAACTTTCCGTCAGGCTCACACCGATGGCCTTGGTCGCGTCCAGTACCTGAAACAGGGTTTGTTTTTCGCTGTGGTCGGGGCAGGCCGGATAGCCCGGGGCAGGGCGGATGCCCTGGTAGCGTTCCCTGATCAGGTCGTCGAGGGAAAGCGACTCATTCGGAGTGTAAGCCCAGAATTCGCGTCGCACGCGTACGTGCAGGCGCTCGGCGAGGGCTTCGGCGAGGCGGTCCGCGAGAGCCTTGGCCATGATGGCCTGATAGTCGTTGTTTTCGGCTTCGAAGCGGTCGGCAAGATCTGCGGCGCCATCGATTGTGACCGCAAAGCCGCCGATATGGTCGGTTCTGCCGCACGATTCGGGAGCGATGTAGTCCGCCAGACATAATTGCGGCTGACCGTCCTCCTTGACGGATTGCTGGCGCAGGAAGTGAAAGGTAACCGATTCCCCGCCGTCGGCGACGTGCAGGCGGACATCGTTGCAACCGGCGCGATTGGCCGGCCAGATGCCGAAAACGGCTCTCGCTCGCAGCGTATTCCCGGTGATGACGCTGTCCAGCAGGGCATTAGCGTCGCTGAACAGTTCTCTTGCCGATTCGCCGACCTTCGCGTCCTGAAATATCGCCGGATACTTGCCCGACAGGCCCCAGGTGATGAAGAACGGCGTCCAGTCGATATAGCCGCGTAATTCTTCCAGCGGATAGTCCCGGATCACGTGATTGCCGACGCGAGCCGGCGCGCTGATTTCGGTGTTTCGCCAATCGATGGAGAGCGGCCTGCTGTTGGCGGTTGCGTAATCGAGCAGTTTCCGCCGCTCGCCGCGTTTCCCCGCTCGTTCGCGGATCTGCTGGTATTCCTCATGCAGTTTGCCGCAGAACTTCGCCTTGGCCGCAGGATTGAGCAGCTTGGAGACCACGGCCGCGGCGCGCGAGGCGTCCGGCACGTAGATTGCCTGGTCGTTGCGGTAATGCTGCTCGATCTTCACCGCGGTGTGAGCCTTTGATGTCGTGGCGCCGCCGATCAGCAATGGAATACTAAAGTCATATCTTTGCATTTCTTTCGCTACGTGCACCATCTCGTCGAGCGAAGGCGTGATCAACCCGCTTAAGCCGATCATGTCGACCTGTTCTTCCCGGGCGGCTTTGAGAATACGCTCGCAACTGACCATGACGCCGAGATCGATAACCTTGTAGTTATTGCAGCCGAGCACCACGCCGACGATATTCTTGCCGATGTCGTGCACGTCGCCCTTTACCGTGGCGAGCAGGATTCTGCCCTTGCTGCTGGCTCTGGCGCCATCCTTTTTCTCTTCCATAAACGGCTGCAGGTATGCCACGGCCTGTTTCATGACGCGAGCGCTCTTCACAACCTGGGGCAGGAACATCTTGCCGGCGCCGAACAGGTCTCCGACCTCGTTCATTCCGTTCATTAGCGGGCCTTCGATCACTTCGATCGGCCGCGGCGCCTGTCGCCGGGCTTCTTCAGTGTCTTGCTCGATGAAGCGGTTGATGCCTTTGACGAGCGCATGGCGGAGTCGGTCGTCCACTTTCCAGGCGCGCCATTCAAGATCCTCTTCCGGAGAAGCCCTCGACCCCCCGCTGACTTCCCCGGCAAGCTTCATCAGGGATTCCGTGCCGTTCGGCGATCGATTCAGGATCACGTCTTCGACCGCATCCTTCAGCGCCGCGGGAATACTGTCGTAAACCGTCAATTGGCCGGCGTTGACGATACCCATGGCAAGACCCGCACGGATCGCGTGATAGAGGAATACCGAGTGAATCGCTTCGCGCACGGCATTGTTGCCGCGGAAGGAAAAGGACACGTTACTGATGCCGCCGGAAACCAGCGCGCCGGCAAGGTTCTCACGGATGTAGCGGCAGCATTCGATGAAATCGACGGCATAATTGTTGTGTTCCTCGATGCCGGTCGCTACCGCGAACACGTTGGGATCGAAAATGATATCTCGAGCCGGAAAATTGAGTCGTTCCAGCAATAATTCGTAGGAACGCCTGCAGATTTCGTTCTTGCGCGCAAGCGAGTCGGCCTGACCGCTTTCGTCGAACGCCATGACGATGACGGCTGCACCGTGTTTAAGGCATAGCGCGGCCTTGTCGAGGAAGGCCTGCTCGCCGTCCTTGAGACTGATCGAATTGACCACGCATTTGCCCTGGGCGCATTTTAATCCTGCTACGATCACTTCCCAGCGCGAGGAATCGATCATCAGCGGCGCCCGACAGATCTCCGGCTCGGCGGCAATCAGCTTGACGAATCTTTCCATCGCCGCCTCGGAATCGAGCATGCCCTCGTCCATGTTGATGTCGATAATCTGGGCGCCCGCGGCGACCTGTTCCCGCGCCACTTCGAGCGCATCGTCATATCTCTCTTCGCGAATGAGGTTGGCGAAGCGGGCCGAGCCGGTAACATTGGTGCGCTCGCCGACATTCACGAACAGCGAATCGGAGTCGATATTCAGCGGCTCCAGCCCCGCAAGGCGGCAGGCGGGCACGATGTCGGGAATTTTGCGCGGTGTTACTCCGACCAGTGCATCCGAAATTGCGCGGATATGCCCGGGCGTGGTCCCGCAACAGCCGCCGACTATGTTTACCAGGCCCCTTTGGGCGAATTCTCCGAGGATCGCCGCCATTTCCCCGGGCGTCTGGTCGTACTCGCCGAATTCATTGGGCAGGCCGGCATTAGGGTGTGTGGTGACGTGCACGGAGGCCAGCCGGGAAATCTCTTCCACATGCGGCGCCAGTTGTTCGGGGCCGAGCGCGCAGTTGAAGCCGACCGCGAGCGGTTTTGCATGCATGACCGAATTGCAGAATGCTTCGACGGTCTGTCCGGACAAGGTACGGCCACTGGCGTCGGTGATCGTGCCGGAAACCATCAGCGGCAGACGCTGGCCTGATTTTTGGAAGAATTCCAGACAGGCAAGGATTGCCGCCTTTGCGTTCAAGGTGTCGAACGAGGTTTCGATCAGCAGCAGGTCGCAGCCGCCTTCGACGAGGGCGGCAATGGCGACGGCATAGTCCCGGACCAATTCGTCGAAGGATATGTTGCGAAATCCAGGATCGTTGACGTCGGGCGAGATCGACGCGGTCTTGCTGGTCGGCCCGAGGACGCCGGCGACAAAGCGCGGCTGCTCCGGAGTGCGGGCATTCATTTCGTCGCAGGCGGCGCGAGCCAACCGCGCTCCAGCCAGATTCAATTCGCCGTGCAGGTCTTCCAGGCCGTAATCGGCCTGGGAACAGCGACTGGAATTGAAAGTGTTGGTTTCGACGATATCGGCGCCGGCCTCCAGGTAGGCCAGGTGAATATCCCTGATCAATTCGGGTCGAGTCAGATTGAGCAGGTCGTTATTGCCGCCGAGATCGGATGGCCAGTCGTGAAAACGCTCTCCGCGAAAATCGGCTTCATCGAGGTCGTGGGCCTGGATCATCGTACCCATGGCGCCATCGAGCAGCATGATGCGCCGCTCCAGAATTTCTTCCAGGCGCTTGTAACTGGCGGTTTTCTTCATGACTGCGGGGCCGCCGCGGAAAAAGGCGCCAATTCTAGCAGAAGGCGTCTGAACGGGTCGGGAAGCGGCAATACCCGTTTTGCTGTAAAGACAGATCCTGCGGCTGCGCGCAGGATGGCAACGATGCACAATCCCCTCTTTGTCATTCTGCGTGAAGCGAAGCGGAGTCGCAGAATCTGCTTTTCCCATGGAAACGTGCGTTGCGGTAGAATGTGGACTGTTGTCGGACAGTGGGAATCAGACATGATCAGCATTACCGAATCAGCACAGGAATACCTGGCGGAGTTGCTGGACAAGCAGGACTGCGAAGGCATTGGCGTGCGGATTTTCATTCTCGACGCCGGCACGCCCCAGGCCGAGACCTGTATTTCCTATTGCCGGCCCGGTGAGCAGAAACCCGACGACGAGGAGACGCAATACATGGGTTTCAAGGCCTATGTCGATCAGCCGAGCATCCCTTTTCTGGAAGATGCGGTGGTGGACTTTGCTAAGGATTCCATGGGCGGACAACTGACAATCAAGGCGCCCAATTCCCGGCTACCTCGGATTACCGACGACAGTTCGATCGAAGACCGCGTCAATTACATCCTCTACAACGAAATCAATCCCGGTCTGGCCTCCCACGGCGGTCATGTCACGCTTGAGGAAATCTTCGAGGAAAATGTCGCCGTGCTCAGATTCGGCGGCGGCTGCCAGGGCTGCGGCATGGTCGATGTGACGCTCAAGCACGGAGTGGAAACCGCCTTGTTGTCGCAGGTTCCGCAACTCAAGGAAGTACGCGACGTGACCGACCATTCCAATCGCGAAAACGCCTACTATCGCTAGCGGTAACTGCGACCGCTCCGGGCCGCCCGCCTGTCAGGCAGGATAGCGCCTTGCCAGTTCGGAATAGATGAGTTCCCGGTAACCCGGCTGTTCGGGGTCGGAGGCTGCAAGAATCTCCGAGAGATATTCGTTGTCCTCCCTGCCGGACCAGAATTTCTGATAATGGCCTTCCTTGTAGCCGTGGTTCTGCCGGAACATGTTGAGCACGTTCTTGCCGACATATTGGCGGTACAGATCGAGCCAGTTCATATCACAGTCACGCAGGATCGAGCCGAATACGGTCAGGTCGACGCGCCGGTTCGCGCACAGGCCGATGAGCAATTCGAGTTTTTCCAGCAGGTTCAGCCGGTCAAGGCGCCAGGCCATGCCGTCGAATTCGATCTCTTCGGCCGCGGTTTTCAAGTTCAGCAACCGCATCAGCGAAGCCAATGCGCGATTCTGGTCGCCCCCCTCGCGCAGCAGCACCTCCGACAGCAGAAAGTGCCAGATATCCACGAGTTCCATCTGTAACTGTGCGGTGTCGCGTTCCTGCTTCTTCCACCATTTCCAGCCATGGTGTTCGATCGCTTCGGCGCCCTCGACGATGACCGCCCTGAGATAGGGATAAGCCGCCGCCACCCAGTCGGGATCGATCCTGTGATTCATTTCCGCTTGCAGCGAGAGCATCGCGGAAGCCTGTTCCCTGGACAGCATGGCCGGCGCCGGTTGAATTCCGCTCGCGGAGAAAGGGGACTAACGGACTTGTTTTTCGAGGCTGCTCAACATTTCCCTTCTACTGCGCAACATGTCGTTATAGGACTTGCGAACCGCGAGGATCTCCTCGTTTTCTTCCTCGGCGTCGTCCAGTTCCCGCAGCCAGGTTTCCAGCACCTTGATCTCTCCATTCAATTGCATGGCGCCTTCCGCGATCAGTTTCTGATCGATTTCGAGGTCGGAGTTCTCGTATTCCCGATCGTCCACGGAACGCCTCCATCAAGGGATTGCAGGACAATCGAGAATGTCACAGAGCCCCGTACCGGTCAAGGACCGTGGGCGGACCGTGGGCGGTTTGGGTTCAAATGGGGTGGCTTCGATTCGTCGCCGCCGGGTCAAGGGGTGTGCAGCGGACGCCGTGAATACATCCCTGTAGGCTTCGGGCTCGGCATCCATGCCTCGCACGCCCGCTGCATACTCCCATCCCGACAGCGGCTCACGCCGTGCGGAACCCTTTCCCCTGTCATTCTGCGCGGAGCGAAGCGGAGTCGCAGAATCTGTTTGGGGATTCTGTAAGTATTTTTATGCCGTCCAAGGCGCGAGTTTGTCGGCTTCGATTGGCCCCAGTCTCGACATCCTGTCGAGCCGTTCGTTCCTCAAGAAGCTTTGCTTCTTGCCGGCTGCGCCGATCGGGCCTCACCCCCTACTTGCGCGTGGCTTTGATGTGGGGTAGGTTTTCCGGCTGTTTGGGGTGCTGCTTGATGGTAAGCTATGTCGGTACTGTGCCGACCGGTTCATGCGGAGGGTTGAAATGAAGACAGCGTTTCGGATTGCGATGCTTGTGGTTTGTCTGTTGGGGGCTCAGTGGTCTGCGGCCCAGCAAAAGACTGTCGCGGACGGCGTTTTCACCCAGGCCCAGGTTGATGCGGGCAAGCCGGTTTATGACAGCGTGTGCCGCACTTGCCACGATATGCGTTTCTATCGCGATTCGCTGCGTTCCTGGAACAACCAGCCGTTGCTGTGGTTCTGGGAATCGATCCTGGGCACCATGCCGGCGGACAATCCCGGTTCGTTGATGTTCCAGGAATATACGGATGTGGTGGCGTATATTCTGGCGGAGCAGGGTTTTCCCGTCGGCGAGACTCCATTGGACCCCGATAACGGCATGGACGAGATTCATATCGTCCAGCCTTGAAAAGTCCTTTCAGCCCCCGGTATGGCTTGTGCATGCCATCCCTGGCGCGACAGTTTCGGCTTCGATTGACCCCAGCCTTGCCATCCATGGCAAGTCGTTCGGTCCTCAAAAAGCGTTGCTTTTTGTCGGCTGCGCCGACCGGGCCTCACCCTTCAGCGGGTAACGATGCGTAGAACGCAGCGAGATCGGCTATATCCTGTTCCGACAGTTGTTCCACGAAGGGCTGCATCGAGATGTCCTCGCGCACGCCGTCGCGAAAGTCCCTGATCTGTTTCGCAAGGTAGGCCTCGTGCTGGCCCGCGAGATTGGGCCATAACGGATTCGCGCTGATTCCGTTGGGGCCATGGCAGGCGGAGCATAGCGCCGCCTTTTCCCGGCCCGTGTCCGCATCGCCTTCCTGGGCCAGCGCCGGCGCGACCGGCAGTGCCGCCAGCCACAATCCAATGCAGGGGCGAATCAATATTCGCGAAAAGCAGCCATTCATAAGCATTTTCTCCATATTGTCCGACTAGGCGGCGGCCGATTCCGATTCCGGGTCGGGTACCTGTTTTGCCGGACGGGTTTCGTCCCGGCCGATGGTCAGCAGATCCCAGAACAGGATTGCCAGTCCGGCGGTCATCACGACGCCGAATATCATGCGCCATTGCATGGACTGCACGAACCAGGGCCGGGTCTGACCGTCAAAGAACGCTCCCCAGGTGGAGCCGCCGACGGCGCGTTCGACGAATGCCTGCTCGTAGCCGGCGATCAGCATTGCCACGGTCATTCCCATGACGCCGACGCATTGCAGCCCCAGGGACCATTTCCATTTCCAGCCGCCGTCGGGCAATCCGGCCGACATCCATATATCGCCGCGCCAGCGCTGCAGGGCGATATAGATGAACGCGATGTTGATCGTCGCGTAGGCGCCGAAGAAGGCCAGATGGCCGTGGGACGCCGACCACTGTGTGCCATGGGTATACAGATTGATCTGCGGCAATGTCTGCATGAAGCCCCAGACGCCGGCGCCGAGGAAATTGCCGAAAGCATGGGCGATCAGCCAGGCCAGCGCAGGGTGATTGTTGCTCCTGAAGCCGTGGCGGCCGGCGTCATAGACGGCATGCACGACCATTGCCACCAGCGGGATCGGCTCCAGCGCGGAGAAGAATCCGCCCAGGCCGAGCCAGTATTCCGGCGTGCCGATCCAGAAATAGTGGTGTCCGAGGCCGAGAATGCCGGAGCCGAACATCAGCGCGACTTCGATGTACAGCCAGGTAGTCACGATCCGGCGGCGCGCGCCCAGCGTCTTCATCAGACCCCAGGCCATGATGCAGCCGACCAGCACTTCCCAGGTCGCTTCGACCCACAGATGCACGACCCACCACCACCAGTACTGGTCTACGGAGAGGTTGGTGGTGTAGAACATCCCTGCGAGATACAGTCCGGCCAGGGCAATCAGATCGAGCACTAGGGTGCCGGAAATACCGCTCCAGCGGCCCTTGATGAAAGTCGCCGCGATGTTGTAGAAGAACACGCCGGTGCAGACTACGATGCCGATATCGGCCCAGCGCGGCGCCTCGATGTATTCGCGCCCCTCGTTGATCAGCCAGATGCTGGATAGCGTGCCGGCGCCGACTTGCACGAACAGAAAGACGATCACGACAACCGTAACCGCCGCGGTCAATATCCAGAAATTGACATTGGCCAGCTTCGGGCCGACCAGTTCGGTGCCGGCCTCGTCCTCGACCAGCCAGTAGATCGAGCCGATAAATCCGTACAGCATCCACACGATCATCGCGTTCAGATGCACCATGCGGTTGACGCTGAAATCGAGCACGCCAAACAGGAAATCCGGATATATGAACTGCAAGCCGGCAAGCAGGCCGAACACGGTCTGCGCCGCGAACAGCACCATCGCGGCGACGAAATATTTCAGCGCCAGTTGTTGCCCCTCGGAAAGTCCGGATTCGCGGGCGGCGGTCTCGTCGATGCCTGTCAGGGGGATGTCAGCGGAAATGGCCATGCTCATTCACCTCCCTGGGGCAGCGGTGTGAATCCATAGGGAAAGCCGTTCGTGTCCACGGCGGACATCCATTTCAGAAAAGCGACGATGCCGCGGGCCTCCTCGTCGGTTACGCCGAGGTCCGGCATGCGCCGTCCCGTACCGTAGGTGCGCGCATTGCCGACGGGATCGGTCAGAAACATCAGCATCAGCGTTTCCCGCGCCTGTTCGTTGCCCCAGCCCGGGTCTAGCCAGGCCTTGGTGAGGTCCGGCGCGTAATAGGCGCCGTTGCCGAAAAGAGTGTGGCAGTTCATGCAGTTTTTCGCCTGCACGGTGAGTTTGCCCAGGTCCACGAGCGCCCGCGCCTCGGCCTCGGAATAGACCGTGCCGAACAGCGGCGCCTCCTCGCCGATGACCGGTCTGAACATGCTGCGCTCGTTGTCGAACCGGTAGTCGACGCGATGGTTGATTACCGAATAGGCCGGCACCCGTTCGGCTTCGCTGCCGGCGAGGATCACGGACATCGAGTGAAAAGTAAGAAAAATGAGAATCACGAACATGAACGCGGTGACGAAGATCGCGGTCTTGCGCCAGAAATTCTCGCTCGCCCACCAGACCTGGTCAGTCATGACTTCCTCCCTTTTTATCATCGACGGAATCGTGAGTAGCGACGGAAAGCCGCCAGATAAAACGCGGCGCCACGTAGTAGCCCGCCAGCAAAATGACGATTAGCGCCAGCCAACCGCCTGTCAATCGCAGATTCCAGGCCAGCGCCAGAACGGCAACGGCGAGAGCCAGATAGGAAACAGTGGAAAGTTGGCGCAGTACGGCCAGATCGCGCAAGCGCGACAGCGCAAGAAAGATGGCGTAGCAAGCGCCGAAAAGAACCGCCGCGCCTGCCGCAAGCGTCGCCAGGACGATCCGCTGCACTTCGACCGGTTCGATCACTGCCGCTCCTCCGCTCTCGTGAGGATTTGTTCATCCTAGCAGGGGATTGCCGGAAATTTCCACACCCGGTTCAGCGCGTCAGGGCGGCGCGAGTCTTTCTAGTGCTTGTCCAGCAGTGGCCCGAAACCCTGCATTTGATCGTCAATGCCGAATTGACGCAGGGCGTGCCAGTAGGTGGCCGCGTTAATGGCGATGACCGGCTTTTGCAATTCATGCTCGAGTTCCGCGGCAAGCTCCAGCATGCACAGGTTCGTACCCACCTGCACGATCGCATCCACGTCGTCTCCGTCCAGTTCCGCCACAACCCGGCGCAAGGTATCGCCCGTCACTTCGGCGATGGCGGTCCAACTGGGGCAACGCAGGCAATGGTCGCGAACGGTCCGGATGCCGTAATCCGCAAAAAAACGGATGACCTCGCGATTGGCCGCCGGGAAATAGGGGGAAAGCAGGGCAACCCGCCGGATGGAGCCGTAAGCTTCCATGGCGGCGATCAGGGACTCGGATCCAATGCTCAGCCGCAGCCCGCTGGCCTGCTCGATGTTTTGCCGCCATTGCCGGGCTCCCTCGGCCCCGCCATAGAAAGTGACCGCGGACATACCCATGACCAGATAATCGGGCGAGCAGGTCAGGACGCCTTTGACGGCGTCTATCGTGTTGTCGGAAATTTTCATGGTGCCGGCGATGAAGGTTTCGTCGGACACCGCGTTCGCATTCTGGATAATTATGCGGCTGTAATGGTTGGTGACGCCGGGCGCCCGCATGGCGTCGAACTCGGGTTGGACAATAGTGTTGGTCGACGGGCCAAGCACACCGAACTTGGCTCGCCAACCCAGGACGTCGGTCATGGGCCAACTCTCATCAAAGCGCTCATCTTCGTGGTCGCAGGGACCATGCCGCTGCTATTGATAATAAGGATTTTTCCAGGCCCCGATAGAGCGTGAGCGCACCGGCTGGATCAGCTCAGGCGGCTCCGACAGCGGGTATCCTTCACCCCAGTTCACCGGATCGCCCTTCAATTCGATGCTGGCGTTTTCCGTGTACCAGTCGACGAGATCGCCGTCGCAGCGAAGTATCCAGGTGCAACCGTCCTTTTCGCCGGCGGTGAAGTCACCGTGGCGCACACCGGCGGGGCGAAAGAAGTACTGGCCTGTTTTCATGGCGCCGAAGTTATAGTCGAACTCGCCGTCGAGGCAATATGCCTCCTCGAAAACCGGGTGGTGCGCCAGCGGATGTTCCCGCCAGCCCGGTTTGGCCTTGATCAGGCGGGTGTAAAATCCGGTCACCGGGTCACGGTACAACAATTTGATGAAGAGTCCCGGCACGGGTGTGCCGCCGCGGTCGAAATTCATCGGACTGCCGTGCTCGGGGTCCACGACGTCGTACCATTCCATGGCCTCGGAATCACAGATCACCAATTCAGCCTGTTGATCGACGTCGGCGCCGTCGCGGCCGGTGGGGGTGAAGCGCCAATCGCCGAACTCCCGGAACAACAGAATTTGCGTACCTTTCGCGGCTCTTGCCTCGGGAGTCCAGGCGCCCTTTGGCGCGCACCAGTAACCGCCCTTGCCGAGCCTGGTTTCGCCGATTTCGATCTGGCCTTCCAGCACGAACCATTCAGTCTGAGCGGCATGGAGGCCGCCTGGCCGCCGCCAGTCCGTCAGAAATTCCACTTTCAATGACGCGGCTCCGTTTTCCTCGTCATAGCACAGATTGCGCTGGCGCGCTTCCCCGCCGGCGTGAGGAAATTCAGCGACGTGCCACAGCAGATCCACTTCATCAATCAATTCAACATGAGGTCTCATTCTTACTCCCTCCAAGGTCGTCAACAGTGTCGGCAGGCCATGTTAGCGATGACATGCCATTAATCATAGTGTTCTTATCGATGCCGCCGGCGCGGTCTGAAAGAGCAGGGCGCGCTTGCGCAGGAATCGGCTCATGCCCGACGGCCCCATGCGCGACCCGCCCATGCCCGAGAGGCGGAACGAGTTCTTTTCTACATCATTGGCGGTGGCGGTAAGGCTCGCGTCATTGATGCTGACTCCGCCGACTTCCAGCCTGGCGGCAATGGCTTCGGCTTCCGCTTGCGAGCCGGCGAAAACCGCGGCGGAAAGCCCGTAATCGGACTGGTTGGCCAATGCGATCGCATCAATGGTGGAATCGAAAGGCGATACCGTGATCACCGGCCCGAACGTCTCTTCGCGCATGATGAGCATGTCTTGCGATACCTCGCTAACCACGGTGGGCCGGCACCAGTCGCCGCCGCCGTGATGCTCTATATTGCCGCCGCAATGCACTCGCGCGCCACGGGCGAGCGCATCGTCGAGATGCCGGCGTATCGTCGCGGCCTGGCCGGCAAAGATCAAAGGACCGACTTCCCCGGCATCCAGATCGGCTTCGTCAAGGCGGATGCTTGCGGCGGTTTCCACCAGCCCCGCAAGGAACTCTTCATAGACTTCGCGCGCGACAAAGGCGCGCTCCAGGGACTGGCAGGCCTGGCCGGTGGCGCCGAAAGCGCTGCGGGCGATGGCGCGCACCGCATTTTCCAGATCAGCGCCGGCGGTGACGATGGCAGGATCCTTGCCGCCGAGTTCGAGAAAAGCCGGGATGAACCTCTGCGCCGCGTGCACGGCTACCTTGCGCCCGGTGGCTACGCTGCCGGTAAAGCAGACTGCGTCCACTTCATCGACCAGTGCGGCGCCGGCGCCGCCACCCCCCGTTACGAAGCGGAATACAGTTTGCAACTCCGGCACAGCGGCAATGCTTTCCATTAATGGCTGCGCGAAACGGGAGGTTACCTCGCTCGGCTTGACGATCACCGCACAACCGGCAAGCAGCGCCGGGATCGCATCGAGCGATGCCAGCGCCAGCGGAAAATTCCAGGGGCTGATGATGCCGACCAGGGGATAAGGCGTTTTTACATGACGCCAATCGACAGTCGGCGCCATGCTTGAGCGGCCTGTATCGTCCTTGAGTATTGCCGGCGCCTGCTTGAGCCAGTAATCGATCAGATTGATCGGCTTTTGCACTTCAAGCCGGGAAATCCGCCGCCGCCCGGTATCTGCCGTCAAGGCTTCGGTGATGGCTTCGCTGCGCCGGGCGAGTTCATCGCGCCAGTCCTCAAGCTCCCGGCGTCGGTGAGAAAGGCCCTTGCCTTGCCACGCGGTCTGGGCGTGCCGCAATTCATCGGCCAGGCCGCTGATTTTTGCGGGCGTCCAGTTCTCGACTTCGCCGTCGATGCGCCCGGTTCGCGGGTTTCTTGCAGGGATGGTTTTCATGCCGCACGATAACCGATGGGAAGTCCGGCATCGGGCGTGAACCCGAACAATTCGACTTCCGGCAGCGCCGCGCTGACCAGTTTCCGCACCTCGATCAGTGCCGCCAGATCGATACCGGTCGAAAGGCCCATGGATTCGAGCATGAACACCAGATCCTCGGTAACGATATTACCGCTCGCCCCGGGCGCGAAGGGACAGCCGCCGATGCCGCCAAGCGAACTGTCGAGCGTGGTAATGCCGAGTTCCACGGCCATCAGCGCGTTCGCCAGTCCTTGTCCTCTTGTGTTATGCAAATGCACTCCGCAGAGCTTTTCGCGGCCGCAGTTTTGCCGGATGCCAAGCACGAGCCGCTTGAGCTGTTGCGGATTGCCATAACCGGTAGTGTCGGAAAGGCTGACTTCGTCGACGCCGAGTTCAACCACCTGTTCCGCCAGGGACAGAACCCGATTCTCCGGCACGGGACCTTCCAGCGTGCAGCCGAACGCGGTGGAAAGGCTAACTTCAAACCGTGGCCGCTGCCGCGCGGGCAAGCTTCGGAGAAACTCGACACAGGTCCTGATTTCCTCGATTACCTGGGAGTGAGTCCTGTTCAGATTCTTCAGTGAGTGGGATTCGCTCATGGAGAACGGCAGGGTCACCTTGTGCGCGCCATTGGCGGCGGCGTCCCTGAGCCCCCGCAGATTCGGCGCGAGCGCGGCCACGCACAGGCCTTCCAGTCCGGTGGCGTAGCGCACGATTTCCGCAGTGTCGGCCAATTGCGGGAGCAATCCGGGGGGAACGAAGGAGCCCACTTCCATCTCGCGGCAGCCCGCGGTGTATTGCGCGGCGATCCATGCCCACTTGCTCGCCGTTGGCATGATCGGCTGGATACTTTGCAGGCCATCCCGCAAACCCACTTCGCTGATGAGAATGTCTGTTTTTTTCATTGTCGCGGGCATTTGCGCAGGTTCGGAACCATTGGACAATTGAGCTATTGTTATAACAACATGACAAATATACCATTAGCGGACCTTCGATAAAACACGAGCGTCCGGATTGAAGCAATTGCAGCAAAGCGCCGATGAGTTGCCCCTGTCGGGAATAAGAGTCATCGAATTTACTCATATGGTCATGGGGCCGGCCGCCGGCATGATCCTGGCGGATCTCGGGGCCGAGGTTTTCAAGATCGAACCGCTCGGAGGCGACAAGACGCGTCGGCTGCAAGGATCGGGAGCCGGATACTTCCCGATGTACAACCGCAACAAGAAAAGCATCTGCATCGACCTCAAGAGCGACCGAGGCCGCGAACTCGCGCAGCGGCTGGTTGCCGGCGCCGACGTGCTGGTCGAAAACTTTCGCCCCGGCGCGATGGACGCGCTGGGTTTCGGCTGGGAAGCGATGCATGCCGCGAACCCGGGACTGATCTATTGCTCACTGAAGGGCTTTCTCTCCGGCCCTTACGAGAATCGCACGGCGCTCGATGAAGTCACCCAGATGATGGGTGGGCTCGCTTACATGACCGGACTCCCGGACCGGCCGATGCGGGCAGGGGCTTCGGTGATCGATGTCACCGGCGGCATGTTCGGTGTCATCGGCGTGCTCGCCGCGCTGGAACGGAGACATGGCAGCGGCCGCGGCGAACTGGTTACCGGATCCCTGTTCGAAACCACGGCCTTTCTCGTCGGTCAGCACATGGCGCAGCAGGCGGTCACCGGCGAGGACGCGCCGCCGATGTCGATCCGCAGTTCGGCCTGGGCGATATACGATATTTTCGCGTGCCGGGAGGGCGAGAAGGTATTCGTCGGAGTGGTCAGCGATTCGCAATGGCGCCGCTTCTGCGAGGAATTCGAGCTGGGGGAATTCGCGGCCGACGAGTCACTTGGGAAGAATAACGCGCGAGTCCGCCAGCGAGACCGCATTTTGCCTGAAATCGCGCAGATGTTCGCCGCGATGAACCGAGACGAGATGCTTGACCGGCTCGACCGGTCCGGCGTGGCTTTCGCCGAAGTCAACAAGCCTTCGGACTTGTTCGACGACCCCCATCTGAACGCCGGGGAGGGTCTGCTGCCGGTGAGCTTGCGCGACGGCGAGCGAGCCGGCGAAAGCGCCCGCTTGCCGGCTCTGCCGGTCGAATGGGCCGGCGGGCGTTTCGGGCTCAGGCACGATCTGCCGGCCGCAGGCGAACAAGGCAGGGAAATACTCGCACAAGCGGGCCTTACAGCCGGAGAAATCAAGGAACTCGAGCGCGACGGGCTCGTGCAGTTGCCGCAGGAAGGCTAGCCGTCCGGAAACTCGTAAACCCAGGGCCTGCGGTCCCGGTCCGCATCTTCAAAGGCCGCAATGGCGGCTTCGTGGCGTAAAGTGGCGGCGATGCCGTCAAGTCCATCGAGCAACAGACTGCGCCGGGCCGGTTCGATATCGAATTTCATTTCCTTGCCTTCCCGCCAGCGGATCCGCTGGGCGGTCAGGTCGATTTCCAACAGGTTGCCGCGGGGATCGATCCGCACCCATTCAGCCAGCCGCTGTATTGCATCCTCGTCCAGCTCGATCGCCAGAATGCCGTTCAATGCGCAGTTGTTGAAAAAGATTCCGCCGAAGGAAGGCGCCAGGATTGCCTTGACGCCGAAATCTTTCAAGGCCCAGACCGCGTGTTCGCGTGAAGAGCCGCAGCCAAATTGTCGCCGGCAAGCAGAATGCTGGCTTCTTGATATGGTTCCTGGTTCAGAATGAAATCGGGTTCCGGGTCGCGGCTTTTCGCCGAGCGATAGCGCCAGCCGGAAAAAAGCGCGTCTCCGAGTCCTTCCTTCGAAACCCGCCGTATTTCCCGAGAGGGAATGATGGCGTCGGTATCGATATTCGGCTGTAGCATGGGCGCCGCAATGCCGCGATGGAAAACCTGCATTTGCGGATTCTTCACGATACCTCTGCGGCGCTGATATAGCCCCGGCAGGCGGAGGCCGCCACGGTCAGGGGGCTGCCGAGATGAGTGCGCGCGCCCGGACCCTGGCGGCCCTGAAAATTGCGATTGGTCGAGGAAATCACCCGCCGGCCGCCGAAGGATTCCCCGCCGGCGTGAAAGCAGAGCGAACAGCCGGCTTCACGCCATTCGAATCCCGCCGCCCGGAAAATTTCATCGAGCCCTTCCGCTTCCGCCAGTTTTTTTACCGCGCTTGAGCCTGGCACGCACAAGGCCTGCACCCAGGCAGCTTTCTTCCGGTCGCGAAGATAGTTCGCGGCGGTCCGCAAATCGCCGATGCGATTGTTGGTGCAGGAACCGATAAAGGCCGCGTCGATGCGGATCGAACGCAGCGGCGTGCCGGGCTTAAGATCCATATAGGCCAGCGCTTGCCGGGCGGCCAGGGATTTTTGCCGATCTTCGAATGCCTCGGGTTCGGGCACAACGCCATTGATGTCCGCCAATTGCTCGGGATTAGTGCCCCAGGTGACCGAAGGCGCGATTTGCGCGCAGTCGACTTCGAGTTCGCGGTCGAATTCGGCGCCATCATCGCTGCGCAATTCGCGCCAATGGGCCTGCGCCTGTTCTGCCGGCGACCCGCGGGGAGCGAAAGATGTGTCTCGAACATATGCGAATGTGCGCTCATCGGGCGCGATCATGCCGGTAAATGCACCCATTTCCACGGCCATGTTGCATATCGTGAAGCGTCCTTCCATGCTCAGGGCGCGGATAGCGGAACCGGCGAACTCGACCGCATAGCCTCTGCCTGCTCGACTGCCGTGGCCGGCAATCAGATGCAGAATCATATCCTTGGCGGAAACGCCCGGGGCGGTTTCTCCATGAAAGTTGACCCGCATCGAGCGCGGCCGGCTTACCCGCAAACTGCTTGTGGCCATTGCGTGTTCGGCCTCGGTGGAGCCGATGCCCCAGGCGAGCGCGCCGAGGGCGCCCAGTGTACAGGTATGGCTATCCGGGCAAACCGCGCTCATGCCCGGCAGGACGATACCGTTTTCGGCGGCTACCACGTGCACGATGCCCTGGCGGGAGTCGTCGATGTCGAACAGATGAATTCCCGCCTTGCGGGCGCTGTGCCGGGTCGCTTCGATGAATTCGCGGCCGCCGGGCACGAGAGTGATGTCTCCCCGGCCCGGCCGGGTATCGACTATGTGATCCATGGTGCAGAACACGCGCCGGGGGGCGCGTATGCCGCGTCCCGCCTGTTCCAGTCCGCGCAAGGCGATACTGCCCGTGCGTTCGTGCAGGAAAATCCGATCGATGTGGACGAGGCTGTCGCGACCGCCGAGATCGGTGACTTCGTGAAGATTCCAGAGCTTGTCGAGCAAGGTGGCAGGCATTGGGCTATAGTTTTCAGTGGCCGCCCTGGCGGCGAGGCTTGCGCGGGTAAATCCCGCTGCCTATAATCGATTTAGATTTAGATATATTGACCTATCAATAGTACAAATGAAACCGACACAATTGAAGTCTGTTCGTCCCGCGGCGGCGGCCGGTCTTGTAGTCCTGGCCTCTTTGCTTTTGCTGCCGGCAGGCGTCAACGGTCAGGATCTGGAGCATTTCCTCGGCTGGTTCGACGGTGAATACGACAACAACGAACAGGTCTGGCAGCAAGGCGAGGACGGCGTCGCTCCCGAAGACCGGCACGAACACATCCATCACATTTTCATGCCGGCGCCGGCCCCAGCCATCGGCGAACATACCTGGTTCATCAAGCAAACCCGCGGCCGCGACTACGAGAACGTCTACCGTCAGCGCTTGTACAGTTTCAGCGTAAACGAGGATCGTGGCGCCATCGAGCTCGCGATCCACAGTTTCAACGACGAGGAGAAATACCGCTACGCCGACCGCGATCCTTCGCTGCTGGCGGATCTGGCGCCCGCTGATTTGCGCAATGTGCCCGGCTGCAATGTCTACTGGCGGTTCGACGAAGATCACTATGTCGGCGAAATGGACGAGGGGGCCTGTTTCTACTACTCCGAGGCCATGGGACAAAATGTCTACATCACCGACACCTTGCGTCTGACCGCCGACGAAATCCACATCGGCGACAAGGCCTGGGACGAGGACGGCAACCTGCTTTTCGGCCGGGATGAGCCCCATCGCAACCGCAAGGTGCGGCATTTCGACGGCTGGGGCGCCGTTCGGCGCGACGCGTTCGCCCCCGACTCGGCCAATCCCGACGAGATGCTGCTCGTGCCCGACCTGCGCCTGCACAACGAAGGACAGATTCTGCCACTGGTCACCGCCGAAGGAGATGCGACGGGCTACAGTGTCGAATTGGCGCGGCTGACTTATCAGAACACCCGCGTCGCGATACTCAAGCTCGGTATCCTCGATTCGGAAACCGGCGAGACCGTGGCCTATTCCTGGGCCAATCCCGGCGCAGGCAGAATCGGCATCAACCTGGGCTGGCTTCAAGTCGGCCTGACCGCAAACGACTTGTAGAGAGTGAGGCCCCAAGAGATTCTGCGACTTCGTTTTGCTACGCGCAGAATGACGAGGGAAAACAGTCCGTCATCCTGCGCGTAGTCGCAGGATCCAGACTCTTTGCCGATGAATCGACTGATCGTTCTTGCCGAAAAACCCGAAGGCGTTCCCACGCCCGAAAATTTTGAAATGCGTCAAGCGCCGCTCCCGGAAATACCGAAGGACGGCGTACTCTGCCGAACCCGCTTTCTGTCTCTCGATCCCTATATGCGCAGCCAGATCGCCGGCCGGCACCCTTCCGGCACGGTGGCGCCCGGCGAAGTAATGCGTGGGGAAACCGTCGGCGAGGTCATGGAATCGGATACGCCGGAGTTGCCGGTGGGGCGGCTGGTGCGTTGCATGGGCGGCTGGCAGGAATACTCGGCTCACGCGGCCGGGGAGGCGCAGTTGCTCGACGAGGCGATCACGCCGCCGTCCCATGCCTTGTCGATTCTCGGCATGACCGGTCTGACGGCATACGCCGGCATGGTCTGGCAAGCCGGCGTCAGGGAAGGCGAGTGCGTACTGATTCCCGCCGTAACCGGGGCTGTCGGATCCGCCGCCGCCCAATTCTGCGCCTTGCGCGGCGCCAGAGTGATCGGCATCGCCGGCTCGCAGGCCAAGTGCCGCTTCGCCAGAGAGTCGCTTGGCGTTGAAGCCTGCATCAACCGGCATACCGAGGACATCGGCGCAAGACTTGGGGCGCTTTGCCCCTCCGGCATAGACGTCTATTTCGACCTGATCGGCGGCAGCCTCCTGCAAACCGCCTGTACGCATCTGGCCGACCACGGCCGCATCGTATTGTGCGGACTCATGGCCGAATACAACCGTAGCGTGCGCGAACCCGGCCCGCCTCCTGGCCTGCTGATTGCCAAACGGGCTGTTGTCAGCGGACTGGTGGTCTACGACTATGAAGACCGGCGCGGAGAATACATCCGGGAATGTCTGCCCTTGCTGCGTGCGGGCAAGATTCACCAGCGCGAGGATATCAGTCAGGGCCTGGAAAGCGCGCCGGACGCGTTCTGCCGTCTCATGCTTGGTAACAATTTCGGCAAGGTGGTCGTTGCGTTGTAACGAAAGCCGCGCCGATCAGGATTTCAACTGGCCGCGCAGCCACTCTCTGACACGGCCGCCGGGCGCGGTGCCGGTCAGTTCGGTGGCCAGGTCCGAAGCCTCCAGCAGCCGGGCGGCGTCGATGCCGGTTTCCATTCCCATCTGCCGCAACATCATGACTACATCCTCTGTCGCTACATTGCCGCTCGCGCCGGGAGCGAACGGACAGCCGCCGAGGCCGGCGATGGAACTGTCGAACCAGCGAATGCCTGCCTGCAGCGCGGCAAATACATTGGCCAGGGCCATTGCCCGGGTATCGTGGAAATGGCAGCCGAAAACGCCGGGTCCATGATCCCCGGCCAGGGAAGCCAGCAGGGCGCCGACTTGGGCCGGGTCCGCCGCGCCGATCGTGTCGGCCAATACCAGGCGATGAATGCCCGCCTCGACGAAGCGCGCGGCAATATTGCGGACGATGGCGGAATCCACCGCGCCCTCGAATGGACAGCCGAAGCTCACGGCCACGATGACGATGACTTCAACGCCGTCGGCGCGGGCGAGATCGATAATCTTCCAGGCTGCGCGCCCGGCGTCTTCCATGCCCATGCGGGCATTGCGCCGGGCCATGGTCTCGCTGGCATAGACGACCATGGTGACCGATTCGGCGCCGGCGTCCCGGGCGAGTTCATACCCCTTCATATTGGGTATCAGAAAGCTGTAATTCGCCGGTCCCTGCCGGTCCAGGGACTCCAGCAGCAAATCAGTGTCCGCCATTGCCGGAACGGCTTTCGGCGATACGAAACTGCCGGCCTCGATGCGCGAAATACCCGCGTCCTCGAGCGCCCGAATCAATTGCAGGCGCTCGGCAACCGGCAGGATGCGGCTCTGGCTTTGCAGGCCGTCGCGCGGGCCGACTTCGTTGATCGTGACTCGGTCGGGCATGATTGGGTCAGGCATCAGCCGATCACTCCTGCTTCGCGCAGCCGCGCGGTCTCGCCGGCGCCGATGTCGAGGCAGTCGCGCAGCACTTCGTCGGTATGTTGCCCCAGCCGCGGCGCGGCGCCGAAATCCCCGGTCGACGAGCGAGACAACTTGATCGGATTGCCGGGTCCGCGGGTGCCGGCGCCATCTGGGTGCCGCAGTTCGACCACCATGTCCCGATGCAGTACCTGCGGGTCGGACAGCGCCTGCTCGAAATTGTTGACCGGAGCGCAGGGAATGCGTTGCTCCTCCAGCCGCCGCAGCCAGTTGGCGCAGCTATCGCCCGACAGCACTTCGTTTACGCGGCTGGTTATGTGTTCACGCTCGCGCCAGCGCCCCGGCTGGGTGTCGTATTCGGGCTTGTCGAGATCGGGGCAGCCGAGCACCTTTTTGAGATTCTGCCAGAAGTTGTCGGTAATGACCGCGATGACGATGAAACCGTCGGCGCAGCCGAATGTGTCGTACGGCACATGTACGAAATGGGAGTTGCCGATAGGGTGCGGATTCTCTCCCGACAGGAAATACATCGTCGCCATGTAATTGAGCATCGAGATCTGGCAATCGAGCATGGAAATGTCGACTTCCTGGCCGCGGCCGCTGCGCTCGCGTTCCTGCAATGCCGCGAGCACGCCCATCACTCCGAACATGCCACCGCCGAGATCGCCGATGGGTATACCGGCGCGAACGGGATGTCGCGGGTCCGGGCCGGTGATCGACATGCCGCCGCCGGTAGCCTGGGCCACCTGGTCGAAGGCCGGCCGCCTGCTACCCGGGCCGCTTGCGCCGAAGCCGGTAACCGTGCAGGCGATAATGCGCGGATTGACCCGGGCCAGGCTGGCGTAATCGATTCGCAGCCGTTCCGGCACGCCGGCGCCGAAGTTGCTGATGACAACGTCGGATACTGCCACCAGCTTGTAGAAGAGTTCCAGACCTTTTTCGTTCTTGAGGTCGATGGCGATACTTTTCTTGTTGCGGTTGAGCGTGATGAAATAGGCGCCCATGCCTTCCAGCGAATATCTCGGATCGTTTGCGAGCAACTTGCGCGTGCCTTCGCCTGCCGGCGGCTCGACCTTGATCGTCTCGGCGCCGAGATCGGCCAGGATCATGCTCGCGTATGGCCCGGAGAGCATATGCGTGAGGTCGAGTACGCGAATTCCTTCGAGCGCGCCCGGCATGCCGCTCAACTCCTGATCGCCCTGGTTGAATGGCATTGTAATAATGATATACCTTTAGGGCAAACCCTTGATTTTCGCCGGAGGCGGCATGGAATCGACAGATCGGACCGCGAAAGAACTTTACCTGGAGATCAAGGCGAATCCGCGCCCGCGCTTCGGTTTCGGAGACAAGGCGATCCTGGTCAATGTGGATCTGCAGAAGGCTTACACCCGGCCCGACCTGTTTGCCACGGCGTATGAAACCGATCCCGGGCAGAAAGAATACGTCAATCGCCTGAGCGCCGGATTCCGCCGCGTGGGCTGGCCGGTGGTCTGGACTTATGTGGCGTACCTGGAGTCGGGCGAGGATTGCGGCATCTGGGGCACGCGCACCGATACTCCCGATTCCCTGCAAAACATCAAATACGGCTCGGAGCGAGCGGAGTTCGACGACCGGCTCGAGATCGATCGCGAACGCGATGTGATCTATTGCAAGAAAATGCCCTCGGCATTTTTCGAAACCCGGTTGCAGTCGCTTTGCGTCTGGCATCGCGTCGACACCGTGGTGCTGACCGGCGGTTCGACTTCGGGCTGTATCCGTGCGAGCGCAGTGGATTCCCTGTCGCGAGGTTACCGCACCATCGTTCCCGAGGAATGCGTCGCCGACAAGCACGAAAGCGTGCATTTCGCCAATCTGATGGATCTCGCCATCAAGTACGCGGACGTGGTCCCGGTGGCGGATGCCTTCGCCTGGCTCGACGATTTGCCGCCGCGCGCATGAAAGCGGACCTTGCACTGTACGATTACTGGCCGTATCGCGATCGGCCGCGAATCGTCTGGCCCGGCGGCGCCAGGCTCGCGTTCTGGGTAGCGCCGAATATCGAATTCTACGAACTCGACCCGCCCGCCAATCCATACCGCAAACCCTGGCCGCGGCCTTATCCCGACGTCGGCGGCTATTCGATCCGCGACTACGGCAATCGCGTCGGCCACGAGCGGCAGATGCGCCTGCTCGAGCGCTATGGAGTCCGCGGCTCGGTTTCTCTGTCGGCGGCGGTTTGCGAGCACCACCCGGAGATCGTCGACGCCTGCGCGGAGCGTGACTGGGAGTTCTTCAGCCACGGCATCTATAACACCCGTTACACCTATGGCATGTCCGAGGAACAGGAGCGCGAAATGATCCTCGACGCCATGGACACCATCGAAAAGCATACCGGCCAACGCCCGGCCGGGTATCTGGCGCCGGCGCTGTCGCATTCCGAACACACCATGGATCTGTTCGCCGAAGCCGGCGGTATCTATACCTGCGACCTGTTCCATGACGATCAGCCGACCCCGGTGCGGGTGCGCGGCGGACAACGCTTCATTTCGATTCCCTATTCGCTCGAGATGAACGACACCATCGCCTATGTCGTCAATCGCATCGAGCCGCGGCGCTACGGCCGCATGCTGCGGGACAATTTCGACCGCCTGTACGCGGAAGGAGAGATCAGCGGCACGGTGATGTGCATTCCCACGCACAACTACCAGGTGAGTTGTCCGCATCGTCTTCATGCCCTCGAACAAGCTCTCGAGTACATCACGGGGCATGCGGATGTCTGGGTGACCACCGGACGGGAGATTGCCGAGTATTTTCTGGATCACTACCATGATGCCGTCTCCGAAGACATCCTCCGCAAACGGGAGGGCGCCCAAGAAGTCACACCCATGAAGTCAAACCCGTGATTTCAAAAGACCCGTGATTTCAAAATAGAAGTACGCAAATGACTCTTGATCCGGAATTTCTGCAATACCGCCGCCGCGGACGCGGCATGGACCATGATCGCTACGAATGGTCCCGGTTGCATGAACGCGAGCCGGTAAACTGGCCCGATGGCGCGCGGCTGGCCTTGTGGGTCAACGTTTGCGTGCAGTTCTTTCCCTTGAATCAGCGCGGCGAACCCTTCGCCCCGCCAGGCGGCATGAGCATGCCTTATCCTGACCTGCGCCATTTCAGCCTGCGCGATTACGGCAACCGCGTCGGCATTTTCCGCATGCTCGAAGTCTTCGACCGGTTCGGGCTCAAGCCGAGCTTTGCCGTCAACGGCGCCATGGTCGAGCGGGCGCCGTATTTGATCTCGGTATTGCGCGAGCGCGGCGATGAGATTCTCGCCCACGGCTGGGACATGGACAGCCTGCATCATGGCGGCCTGGCGCCGGAGGAAGAATCCGAATTGATCAAGCGCAGCCTCGACAGCCTGCAAGGGGCAGTGGGCAGTGAAGTGCGGGGCTGGCTCAGTCCGGCGCGGAACGAAAGTCCGCTGACGCCGGACCTGCTGGCGGAGCAGGGACTGTGCTGGTTCGCCGATTGGGTCAATGACGACATGCCCTATCGCTTTCATACACGCGCGGGGGACTTGTGGGCAGTGCCCCTGTCAAGTGAGCTCGAGGATCGATTCGTCCTGATGCAAAATCTACATTCGGAAGATTCCTGGGTAGACCAGGTCTGCGACGCCTGCGATTTTCTGCTCAGGGAGGCAGACACCGCCGGCGGGCGCATTCTTTCCCTGAACCTGCATCCCTGGCTCATGGGTCAGCCGCATCGCATCGGCCGGCTGGAGGCGGCGCTCGATTACATCACGTCGCAACCCGGCGTCCGGCCGGCCGCGCCGGGGGAACTAATCGAGATTTGCGCCGGGTAAGAATTTCGCGCTAGACGAACTTGGTCGCGCCGAAAAACGCTACGGTGGCGATGCCGATCCAATACACGTAGGCCAGGCGCTTGCCGAAGCGCAGCGATTTTTCCAGCGTGCTTTCCGTCCCGGCATCCGGTCCCGCGGCGAGCACCCGGAACAGTTCGGTCCATTCGCGCATGATGTATCGCAATTTCAGGCCGATAATCAGCAGCAGGCCGTAAATCAGCACTTTCCAGGCAAACCACTTCTGTCCGGTTCCGGCTTCGAACGGCCCATAGCCAAGCAGTGAAAGGATCGCGGTGATCAGCAGTGCGGGGATGACGAAATAGCGGATGCGCTCGTCCCAGATCGTCAGCCGGATGCCGCGGTCGGTTTCGCGGTAGACGAAAGCGGCCCAGCACAAGGCCAGCCAGCCCGCGGAAAGGATCCACATCAGCCCCAGCCAGGCGCCGCCGAGAGGTTGCACACCCCAGATATTGCCCATGTGCAGACCCAGCGGCAGCAGCAGAATGATGCCGCTGCGGGCGAGTATGTCGATCCGGTAGGCGGTTTCCATGTGCCGCCTGCGTTCTTCCATGGACAATTCGCGGTTTATGACATGCCGCGAAGTCTGGAATACGCCCCACTCGCCGCCGAGCCAATAGACCATGGCGATGATGTGCAGCCAGCGCAGCACCGCGAGTTCGGTAATAAACATACTTGTCTCCCGGTTCAGATCGTGGCGCCGGCAGCGGCCGCGGACGGAACAGCCGGCTGTTTGACCTGGGTAAGAGCGGCCAGCGCAACCACGATCAGTGCGGCAAATATCAGAAACGGAAGTTGATAACTGCCGGTTGTGTCGTAGATCACTCCGGTCAGCCAGATGCCGAGGCCGCCGCCGCTGGCGTCCAGCACGGTAATCGTGCCCAGGATCTTGCCGGCGTCGCGGGTGCCGAAGGTGTTCATGACGGTAAGTTGGAGCAGGGTGTAGACCCCGCCCCAGCCGAGCCCGAAGGCTGTTACCGCTACCCAGATCAGCGCTGTATCCATACGGATCAGGATCAGCGAACCGACGAGCATGACCAGGATGTTGCCGTAGAACACCATGCGCTTGTCCAGATAGTCCGCCGCCAGGCCGAAAACGAATTTTCCGACAAGGGCGCAGAAGAAGAACAGACTGATGGCATTGGTCGCAACCTGGGGGCTGAAATCGGCGTCGGTCATGTAAACGAAAATATGGGCCTGGGTGCCGAGTACGGTGTAGAAAGTCGACATGGCGATGATAGCCAGTGCCCAGAAGGAGCGGCTGCGCAAGGCGTCCGCGAAAGCCATGCCGGCATTCGGGTCCGTGACCGGCGCGTCCGTGACGGTTTGTTCCCGGACGTCGGGTTTGTCCTTCACCAGTAACCAGGTCGCCACCAGCATGATCGCGGGGAACAGGCTGCCCCAGATGAAAGCGCTGCGCCAATCGAGCGCCTCGATCATCGCGGTGCCGTATTGCGGGAACACGATACCGCCCATGCTGGTTCCCATCAGCGCGATGCCGATGGCCGTGCCGCGAAATCGCACAAACCACTTGGAAACGAGAATGACCGCGGCATTCAGCCCGCAAACCACCAGCACCAGGGAGAACAGCGCGTGTACCAGATACATGCCGGCCAGACTGTCGAGCCGGCTATAGGCCAGATTTCCCAGGATCAGCAGCACCCAGCCGGCGAGCATGCAGCGGCGCACGCCGAGCCGATCGATCAGGATGCCGATGAACGGCGCGAACAGGCCGGCGAGCAGCAATGTGATCATGTCCCGGAACTTTATCTCGCCCAGGGACCAGCCGAATTCGTTAATGAATTCAACGTCGTAAACCGACAGGCCGGAGATTGTCTGGCCGTTGCTCACCATCAGCACGATGCCGGCGAAGACTGCGATAAACCAGGGATATATCCTGCTTTTGGTCAAGGAGGCCATCGGGGTTGCCCGCAGTCGAAGATATGACCTAATGTAATATCATTAAGCGTTAGTTGCAAACTGCCGCCAGCATTGGATTCTTGTCATTTCCGAACTTTGATATATCATTATAACTATTTATAACAAATGGAACTTACCGTGAATGCGTTCGATACCCTGAGTGACGAGTCCCGGTTCAAGGAACTCGACAAGTCTTCGCCGACCCCGCTGTATTTCCAGCTATACAGTCTGCTGAAGACGCTGGTGCTCGACGGAACGCTGCCGTTCAACAGCCGCATGCCCACCGAGGAAGTGCTCGCGAGCCTGTTCAAGGTATCCCGAATCACCGCCAAGCGGGCGATGGACGATCTCGCCGGTGAAGGCCTGCTGGCCCGCAGCCGGGGCAAGGGTACGCACGTCATTTACAAGTATTCGCCGCGACCGGTAAAGGCGCCGCTGGTGGGGATGCTGCAGGAAATCGAAACCATGGCGCGCAACAGCCGCGCCCGGGTGATCCGCTGCAGTTGGCAGGAACCGCCCCAGGCGGTCCGGGACGAATTGGGACTCGATCCGGGGGAGAAAGCCTTGCACCTCGTTCGGGTCCGGCAACGCGATAAGCTCGATTTCGGCTATTACACGAGCTGGACCGCTGGCGTGGAAATGCCGTCGAAACCTTCGATTTTCGAGACCACGCCCAGGCTTTCCTATTTTCGCCAGAAGGGTCTGGAAGTAACCCACGTCAAACAGACCTTGAGCGCCGAAGCCGCGGATGTCGAGGCAGCCGCGGCGCTGGACGTGGCGGAAGGCAGCCCATTGCTCAGCCTGACCCGGCGTTCCTACAACAAGAGCGCGAAAGGCGAGCGCATGCATGATTATCTGCGCGTACTCTACAACCCCGAGCATTTCCGCTACGAGATGGACCTCGAAGTCGAGTAAGGAAGCGGATCAGCGGTCGCGGTCGAGAACCCGGCGGCGCGCCGGTACGTTCAGCATCGCTGTCTTGCCACGTTCGCGGCGCAGGGCCGCGATGTCGAGTTCGGCGAAGCCGCACATGGATTCGCCGAAGGCGGCTTCCGCAAGCAACTTGCCCCTGAAATCCACTACCTGGGAGTGACCGTCGGTCGAGTCTTCGGGAAAACCCGGCCCGGCGATGCCCGCGCTGTTGGCGGACACCACATAAACCTGATTTTCAAAAGCGCGCGCGCGTTTGGCGATATTTTTCGGCGTGAGTTGCAAACTGCCCTGTTCGCTGGATGAATGGCAGATCACCTCGGCGCCGCGCCGGGCGAGTTCCGTGCTGATTTCGGGATACAGGATTTCCTCGGACGCGACGCAGGCAAGCCGGCCGATTTCGGTCTCGGTCACCGGATACAGCGCGTCGTCGCCGTAGATTTCGAGAAAGCGCTCGAGCACGTCGTGTGGCGTCGGCGCGAACATGGATATCTGCCGGCGATAGCGCAGAATCGCCTCGCCGGAGGGATCGATGATGAAGCTGCATTGGAAATGCAGGTCGGGAAAATTATCGTCGGTTTCGTATGAGTTGCCGGAAAGATAGACGCCATTGCCGCGGGCGCACTCGCCGAGCAGTTCGTATTCGGGACCGTCAGGGTGCAAACAGGCCCTGGCCCGCCATTCGGCGGCGTCTTCGCCGCGAGGGTAGCCGGTCAGGAAATATTCCGGCAGCACCACCAGTCTGGTGTCGTCGCCGCTGTAGGTCTTGATGAATTGCCGACTGCCGCGGATCAGGCCGTCGCAACGTTCGATGCTGGCCCGCATCCGCGCCCGGGCCTCGTCCGCCGTGCGGCAATCGTTCACTGCATGGCAGCGCATTTGCAGTGCCAGTGCGGCATAGGGCGCGATCGCCCGGTCGTTTCCGCTGCCGGTCATTCGAGTTCCTCCCTGCGGCGTCCTTCGAGCAGCATGACGCGAAATTCTCCGGCGCCTTCGCGCAGCTTCCGCACTTCCGCATAATCGGGAGAATTCCAGAATCGGCGCGCGCTGGCCATATCCGGCCAGCGATGCACCACCAGGCGCACGTCGCCCCAGTCGCCTTCGAGCGCCTCCGCGGCGCCGCCGAGCACCAGGTATTCGCCGCCGAAGCGGGCTACCAATTCAGGCACCTGCTGCGCGTAAGCCGCGAATTTCCCGCGATCGGTGATCACCGCCTCAACTACGAGGTAAGCCGCCATGACTGCATTTCTCTTGTCAGTTATTATATTGACATATCTTTATACCACCTGATACGGTCGAAACGAATACAGGAGTGAAACCATGAAACTTTCCCCGGGCCGTCTGACGTTACAACTGGCCCCCATCCTGGCCTTGGCGTTCGTTGCCGCGGCGGCGCCTGCCGCCGAACTCGATCCGGCCACCGCCGAAGGCAATATCGCGATAAACCGCAAGATTCACTGTTCGCTGGAAGACGCTTCGCCCCAGGTTTTCCAGTGGTTCGGGCGCGCTTACTCGCGCGTACCCGGGGAGCCCGACCGGCATCTGTTCAATCTCGACGGCATGAACATCCGGCAATGCGTGAGTATCGACGATCCGGAGCGGGGGCCCGGTTATCGCATGGTCTCGCGCGAACTGATGCTGTATCTCGACCCGCAGACCAACGAAGTGCTGCGCAGTATGACCAATCCC
Source organism: Pseudomonadales bacterium (assembly GCA_963666325.1). GTDB lineage: Bacteria > Pseudomonadota > Gammaproteobacteria > Pseudomonadales > Pseudohongiellaceae > UBA9145. The sequence goes on along the minus strand of OY762706.1, from coordinate 984,936 downwards.
TGGACCGGAGCGGACAACGACGTCATTCACGTCGCCAACGATCCGGTAAACGGCCGCCCGACTTTCGCCCGCACCGCCGAAGGCGAAGACATACCCTTCGACTTGCAGGACATCAACGGCAACTGGCTGATGCGAATCGAGGTGCCGCTGTTCTACACCAATCCCATGGGGGGCGATTATCAGACATATGTAGGGGGAACGTACCACGCCACCGAAATCTTCGATTTCAACGGCGATACCGAAGAACTGCTCGACGCGGACACTCCGGTGGCTTATCCCGTGGTGTCCTGGGTGCGGCTGGCGCCCTGGCTGCCCTGGATGCAGATGGGCGACCGTGTCGGCATGATGTATTTCAACGCCATGGGCCGCAAGCTGGAAGACTTCGAGCAACTTTCGGCAACCATGCGCAACGAGATCGCCGAGAATTATCCGGAATACGTGGCGCCGCCCGGTTTCGACGATACCAGGCCGAACGAGACTTCCTGGACCTTCATGAAGAAGATCATCGACGGAGCGGACCAATGAGAATGAAATTCGCGGTCGCCCTGGCGGCATGGCTGGCCGCGGCCGCCGCGCTGGCCGACACCGTGCCCGACGACCAGCGCGTGCCCATCGACCTGCGCCGCACCACCCTGGTCGTGCAGGACATCGAGCGCTCGCTGGAGTTTTATCGCGACGCCCTGGGCATGGCGGTGATCTACGACAATCTCATCCTGACGCCGAGCGACGCGAGCCTGGAAGAGGCCGAACGGGCGTCGCGCCTGGTGCTGCTGCGGGCGAACGACGATTTCATCGGCGTCGTCGGTCTGCTGCAATATTTCAAGCCGGTCAAGGAGACCGTCGATCTCACCGGAACCTCGTTCATGGAAGGCACGGCGGTACTGTTGTTTAACGTCGCAGACCTGGAGGGAACCTTCGCCCGGGCAAGCGGCATCGAAGGCGTGGTGGTCATAGACGAACCGACGCCAGTGTCCTATCCGTCCTACGACGGCGAATCAACGATCGACGTGATTGTCAGCACTGTCCAGGACCCTGACGGATTCACCATGGAAATCAATCAGTTGCAGGGGGAACTGCGGTAGTTTGACGCAAAGATTCTGCGGCTGCGCTTCGCTCCGCGCAGAATGACAGTAGCGAACATTTGTCATTCCGCGCGCAGTCGCGGAATCTCGGTGAGTTCGGAGACCGCGGCGCCGATCGCGGCGAGGCGCTGTTCCATGGCGGGCCCGCAATGGGCCATGCCGATGTTCGCGGGCAAATCCATTTCGTCAAGGCGGTCGGCGTATTTGCGCAGCATCCCGCCGCGCCAGCGGATGATCCGCGTGGGCGCGGAAACCCCGAACAGGCGGTTGGCGTCTTCGTTCAGAAAGGCGCCGCGATAGGCGCGTGCGTAATCGGGCCCGGCGCGAAGCTGATCGACCAGCATCTTCTGCCGCGTCTCCAGTGGAACGGCGCCCGCCGGGGCGAAGCGGTGTTCCTCGTCCTGCTCGAACCAGGGGAACCATTGCCAGGTCGAGTTGACCATCTCCCAGGCCTTTTGCAAATGAGCGCCGTCTTCGCGCGGCGAAAGATCGGGAAAATATCGCGCCAGTATGTATTCTCGCTCGGCGTCGGTGAAATGCGCCGCGTTGTCGAGCACCAGGAAAAGCGCGTTTTCGGGCCAGGCGCGGGCGAATTCGATGGCGATCTGGGCGCCGGTGGAGGAACCGTAAACGCCGACCCTATCGAAGCCGAGCGCGGCGATGAACTGCTTGAGCCAGGTTACGTATCCGCTCAAGTCTTCGCCTGGTTCGGGCAGGGGGTCCGAGGCGCCGTAGCCCGGCGTGTCGGGAGCGACCGCGTACACGCCTTCCGGCAGCGCGGCCATCGTCGGTTCCATCCAGGCCGACGACAAGGGCGAAGCATGCATCAGGATCAGCGGCAAACCGCCGCCACGATAGCGGTAGTGAGTTTGCCTGCCGTCCGCGAGTTCGGCATAGGCGCGCTTTACGGTTGATTCGGCCACTCCGTCCCCCCGTTTACAAGCCGAGGACGCCGGGATTCATGCGCCGACCCGGATCCAGTTCCTTTTTGAGCGCTTCGATCAGGCGCCAATTGGCGCTTTGCAGCCCGTCCCGGTACTGGTACGACTTGCCGAGTTGCAGATGCGCGGCGCCCAGCTCCGTGAACAATGCTATCAGGGCTTCCCGGATTTCGGTAACCGCCGCTCGCGCCGCCGGGTTATCTGGAAAGCCGTGAATTTTGCGCAAATGTCCGGGCTCAACGCTGCGGCGATGAACCTCTTCCAGCGCATCGGGCCAGAAAAAGACAGGCTCCAGCACCGTGCTATTGGCGGCCACGGTGGCCAACAGATAGCCCACGCCGATTTTGTGTTCGATCAGGGATTGCTCGAAACTGTCGAACAGTTTGCCGATTGCGTCCATGGCGGCGACGGCGCGGGAGTGCGGAAAAATGCCGTGAACGGGAACCCAGCGTTCGCCTTCCGGCCCGATGATGCTATTAACCGGACCGAAGGGATTGGCGCGCAACACCCTGGGAACGGTATCGGGCAATTTCCGGCCGCCCTCGTCGCCGACGATTTGCCTTACCGCTTCCAGCCGCTCGGCCGCGCCTGGCCCGGTCCTGTCCTCGATCATGACGCTGAAGGACCAATCGACATTTTCCATGAAACCGCGTCCGGTCCTGGCGATGCGCGCTCCTTCTGCCAGGCCCTTGCTCACGCCACCGGCGGATTTCATCACGCCGAGCAGATTTTTCGCATCCGCGGCCAGGCTCTCCCTGCGCATGCGCTGGGCTTGCAGGAAAGGGTCGAAACCAAAGCATTCCATGGCCAGGTCCTGGCGCGAGATTTCGGCCATGGCCGCCAGCATGGCGGGGTAGTCGTCGAAGGCAAACGCGCCGAAGGCCCGGCCCGGGACTTCCGGTACCAGCCGCAGGGTCGCGGCTGCCTTTACGCCCAACGCTCCGCAATCGCCGCAGAACAGCCCGGTCAGGTCAGGACCATGCTGACGGAAGAACGGCGTGGAATTCTTCTGGCCGGCGGAACCGGTATCGAGTATGGAGCCGTCGGCCAGCACGATTTTCAAGGCCAATACCGATTCGGCCGCCGAACCGTGATGGCCTGAACCCCAGAAAATGCTGTTCTGGGACAGACTGCCGCCGACCGTGGCGTGGATGCCCGACAAGGTGCCCCAATAAGGCGTGCGCAGGCCGGTCCCGTCCAGCGCATCCCGCAGTTCGCGCCAGGTCGTTCCGCCTTCCACGGTGACGTACATGTCCTGACGATTGATTTCCAGCACCCGATTCAAACCACGCATGTCGATGAGAACCGAATCGGCTTCGGTGGGAACATAGCCGCTGCTGTAGGACATGCCGCCGCCGCGGGCAATTACCGCGCAACCTGCGCCGGAGGCTTCCGCCACTGCTGTCGCCAGTTGTTCGATGCTGGCCGGACGCAGCACCGCACCCGCGGGCATATCGCGAGTAAAAATGTCCTGGGCAAGATAATCGCGGCTTTCCGGCTCCAGGCTCAGGGCATCGTTTCCGAGCAGTGAGCGCAGCCGCTCGATCAGGGAATCGTCGATCACCTGAATGCGGCCGTCATGACTTCGCGAGCCGCGCGCTCGCCGGATTCGAAAGCGCCTTCCATGCCGGAAAATTCAGAGGCGGTATGTTCGCCGGCGAAGTATACGCCGTTGAGCGGCTGCCGCAGGGCTTCGTAGTAGCGGCCGATCTGGCCCGGCGCCCAGGCCGGCCAGCTTCCTCCACTGAAAGGATCGGCGGCCCAGCGCACCAGTCCGCGCAGATGCAGATTGCCGCGCGCGCCCGGATAAGCGCGGGCGATGTCTTCCAGGATGAGTTCGCCGGCATCGGCTTCCGGCAAGCTGTCGTAGCGGACGCAGGCGTTGCCGTTGATCCAGACCGTGACCAGGGTATTGCCCGAAGACACGTCGCGCCTCGCAAACAGCCGGCCGAATTCGGCATTGGACCAGATCGAGCCGGGAATGCCGGTCGCATTCCATTCATCGCCTGAAGCCTCCAGGTAGGCCTGCGTCACCTTGTTGAAGACGACCGTGTCGATCGCTTCGCGTTGCCGGCCGGGCAGCGGAAAGTTGAACTCGATTCGCCGCAATGCCGGTACGGGCAAACTCAGGACGGCGGCATCGGCTTCGATTTCCAGGCCGCTTGCGCATTGCAGGCGCACGCCGTCGCCGCGGCTGTCGAGCCTGGTCAGCGTTTCGCCCAGCAACACCGGCTGCGCCAGACGCGCGGCCATTGCCTCGGGCAAGCGCATGTTGCCGCCTTCGACCTCGAGCAGGGAAGCGCCTTCGGCGGCGCCGCGCTGGAAACCGGCCACGACCCGATACAGGCTCAGCAGGGAAGTGCCGGCAAAGGTATTGCCATAGCCGTTGTTGGCGCCGAGCAAGGCAAGCCCGGCATCGTCCAGCCCATGGCCGCGAAACCAGTCGCCGGCGGAAACGTCGTGTTGAGACATGCTCTGCGCATGCCAATCGGAAGTCTGCCGAAACGGGGGCTCGCGCAACAGGAAACTGGTCAGCCGATCCGGAGTGATTGTCCTGAGTTCTTCCGGAAATGGATTGCGCGGCGATTGCGGCCAGGTCTGACGGGTTTCGGCCTGGCCGTCGATGAGCCAGGAGAGCGGGAATGCGCCGCCTGCTTCGTCGGTTACCAGCCTTACCCCGGCTTGCGCGGCGGCTGCCAGCAACCGGCGGTAGTTGGAGCCGATCTGGCTGCCGCCGGCCTCGGGACGGCCGGGAACGTCGTCCAGGGTCAATACGCGCCCGCCGACACGGTCGCGGCCTTCGATGACGACTACTTCAAATCCCGCCTCCTGAAACAGCAGCGCGGCGTGAAGTCCCGAAAGTCCCGCTCCTGCGATCGCTACCCGGCGTTGCTGGGCGTGGATCGCCGTCGGCAAGGCGGCAAGGGCGGCCGATGCCGCGGCGCCGGCGAGAAACCGCCGGCGTGTGATCAGGCCGCCATCGAATCTTTGCATTTCCGTTTCGGATCGTTCCGGCGATCAGAAATCATAACTCAACTCAAGCCCCAATTGACGTTCGCGCCGCGGTAAGGCGAAGAAGGCGCGTGGCGCGCTTCGGTCGGCGGTCGGCGGCGCCACGTTGAGCGAAGCGAAAGTGAAATACGGAGATTGCAGCCAGCGGGTGGCGAGAATCGCCGAATCTTCGTTCAGCAGATTGCGGCCCAGCAATGCCAGGCTCCAGTTCTCGCCCCGTATGCCGATGCGTGCGCCCACCAGGGTTGCCGCGCCGGTGTAGGAAGACTGATGCAACTGGGTATAACGCTTCGATTCGTAGCTGACATTGATATTGCCTGTAAAGTCGAGGCCGTTGCTCATCGGACGGGAAAAATCCAGGAATGCGCTGGCCTGATGCTTCGAGCCCATGGGGAACTGGTGCCCTGCGACCGAGCAGTCGCCCATGCCGCTCGGATTCATCGACGTGGCCGGATCTCCATTGAATTTGCCGCCGCCGCTGGTGAGGGACCATTGGAACTCGTCACAGCCGCTGGTGAACTCCGAATCCGCCAGGGCGTAGGTGACGCCCGCCCTGGTGAATTCGCCGAGCTGCGCGAGCAGATCCACTTCGATTCCGGAGACTTCGCCGTCGGCCTGGTTGGTGACGATGGAGTTGAGCGCACCCGAGGGATCGGCGACCGGTGTGGTGAGCTGGTACTTGCTGATGTCGGTCCAGAACAGCGCCAGATTGAGTTGTGCGCGGCCGTCGAGCAGCGCAGTCTTGATGCCGCCTTCGAGGTTTCTCGATTCCTCTTCGTCATAGGAGGGGCGGCCGGTATCGGCGCCGTCTGCCCCGTTAAGGCCGCCGGGCTTGATGCCTTCGGAGTAGATGCCGTAGAGCATCGCGTCGTCGTTGAGACGATAGTCGAGCGTTACCCGCGGGGCGAAGCTGACGAAGCTCTTGGCGCCGCTGAAATCGACCATGCCGCCGGCGTTGATGTCCACCTGCGACTTCTCCTCGTCGGCGTACCGCAGTTCAACGGTGGCGCTGGCGCGATCCGAAAAGTCCCAGCCGACGGAGCCGAACACCGCGGAATTGGTGATGTTGTTGTCGATACCGTCGGGCGTGAGGCCGCCGCCGGGTATGATGTCGCTCGCGTCGTCTTCGAGCTCGTACTGGAATACGCCGACGCTCCAGCGCAGGGCCGCGTCGGCGGCGGAATCGAGCCGCGCCTCGTAGGCGGTCTCGCTATACTCGGTGATGCCGGAAATCGCGAAGAACGCTTCCGGGCCCAGGAAGAAGTTGGTCGAGCCGTGATCGGAGTCCGAGCCGGTCCGGGCTTCTTCGTCGCGCCGCGACACCTGGAAGGTGAGCGTATTGCCCGAATCGAGTTCATACGCGGCCGAAGCCGAATATACGTTGAGTTCGCGCTGGACTCCGCTGAACGCCACGCCCTGGCCGAGCGAGTAGACATTGCCGAAGAAAGTGCTGCCGGGGTTGATGCCGGGGATCAGGTTGGGCACGCCATCGGCGTCCGGACCGTCGTTCAACGCGATTGGCCCCGCCGTGATCTCCCCGCAGAAATACTGGTTCGGATTGCGGCTTTCCACCAGCGGCCAGAAGGCCAGCGAGCGGAATCCCGGATAACAGTTATTCTCCGCCGCCGATTGCAGGAAGAAGGGGCGGGTGCCGTCGTCGTCTTCCTGATGCTGCAGGCGGCCGGTGAAGGCAAACGATTCGTTCGGAGTCCAGTCAAGTGTGACATTGATCGAGTCGCTTTGCTCCTGCCCCACCGGCTGATCGGTCACTTCGTTCGTCCATTGCCCGTCGAATTCGTAATGCCGCACCGCCGCCTGAATGGCGAGCACACCGTCGATCAATTGCCCGCCGACGCTGCCGATGAGTTCCTGCTCTCCGTCGCCGAGCCCGCGAACCCTCGCCCTGCCGGAAAAATCCTGGCCGGGGCGGCGGGTGACGAAATTGATCGCGCCCGAATAGGTATTGCGGCCGTAGAGCGCGCTTTGCGGCCCCTTGATGACTTCCACCCGTTCCAGATTCGACATGTCGAGCGACTGGATATCGCCGGCGTAATACATGCCGTCGACGAAGTAGGCGACACCGCTTTCCACGCCGAATTGCACCCTGGCGAGAATATTGCCCTGGCCGCGTATCACCGGCCGTTCTGTCGAACGGCCGAAGGCGCTGGAGAAACTCAGCCCGGGCGTAAAGCGGGCGATATCGGTGACGCTGTTGATGTCGAGTTGTTCGATCGACGTGGTGGTGAACGCGGACACCGTCACCGGCGCCTCGTTCAGGCTTTCCTCGACCTTGCGGGCGGTGACGGTGATTTCCTCGATCAGGCTGTCCTGGGCGAGCGCCTGCCCGCCGAGGACCAAACCGGATATGATCAAGGCCGTTGTCGGAATTCGGAATCTGGTGAGACTGCTCATGTTGTGGACCCTCGCAAAAATGAGTTCTCGTTGTCTGGCTGTCCAGTGATTCGTGCGGTGATTCATGCCCTGGCGGACCAGAGCCAATGTAATCATATTCGTATAATGTTATATATTTAAGCGTTACGCTAGCCCAAGGAGTAAAAAAGTGTCAAAAGCAGGAAGAATACGCAGCATCGTCAAGCGCACCACGCTGATCGTCAGGGATATGGAGGCCAGCGTGCGCTGGTACGAACATGTGCTTGGCATGTCGGTCTGGCTCGATACCGAGTACGTGCTTTCGGGCGAAGGCATTGCCGCCGGTTCGCCCGGCGACCGGACCCATCTCGTCATCTTGCAGGCCGAACACGACAAGATCGGCATGATCGGCCTGTTGCAATGGCTGGAGCCGCCGTTGCCCGCGCCGGAGATCGACTATTCCGTCGGATACGGAACGCCGGTATTCGTCGTCGAAACCGATGACGCCGCCGAACTCGCGAGCCGCGCGGAAGAACTCGGCACGCGGGTCAAGACCCGGGAACGCCATTTCACCGTAACCGGCGCCAGAGGTCAGATCCGTCATCTCAAGGGGACCGCCCTGCACGACCCGGACGGTCACTTTTTCGAATGCAACCAGGTGTTGCGGATCGAGCAGCCCGCGGAATCCGGGAGGGCATCCCCATGAGCATCCGTTTTCAGCGCGCCAATTTCCTGGTTTCGGATATCGAAGCCGCCTTGCGCTTTTACGTTGATGTGCTGGGCATGGAAGTCGCCTTCCGCAGACCTCACCGCGACGAGAGTTATTCCCATGTCGTGTTCGAACTCGACCGCTCCAATCCCGTTGGCTTCGTTGCCTTGAGCACACCCACGGAGCCGCGGGTGATGGGCCTGACCGAAGTTGCCGGAATCGAGCGGTTGCCGACGCCGCGGCGCTCGACCATCGTACTGCATGTCGACGACCCCGACGCCGTGATCGCCCGCGCCCGGGACGGCGGCTTCGAGGTTTTTCCCGAACAGGAACTCATTACCCACGACGGACGCCGGGGCCGGGAGATCGGCTTGCTTGACGCCGACGGCAATGTGGTGGTGATCTATCGCATTACCGCGCCGGCGCCCGCCTAGCCCGGTTCCGCCGAATCATCCGGACGGGAGTAAAATGGAAATACAGCAAAGCACCCCGCGGCCAATGGAATTTCCGGCGCCCTCGCGCGCCTGGTTGCTGGTTTCGCTGTTGACCGTCGCCTATGTAGTCTCCTTCGTCGACCGCTACATTCTCAGCCTGCTGATCGATCCCATCAAGGCCGATCTCGGCCTGAGCGATTTCCAGATCGGCATCTTGCTCGGCCCCGCTTTCGGCATCTTCTACGCCACCATCGGCCTGCCGCTCGGCTATCTCGCCGACCGTTCGCGCCGCACCTGGATCGTCGCCGCCGGCATCGCGGTCTGGACGCTGGCGACCGCGGCTTCGGGGCTGGCGCGCAGTTTCGCCCAGATGTTTCTCGCGCGAGTTTCGGTCGGTATCGGCGAGGCGGCGCTCAGCCCCTGCGCGATGTCGATGATTGCCGACTCGTTTCCCGAAGATCGGCGCGGCAAACCGATCGCGCTTTATTCGAGCGCCCTGTCTCTCGGCGCGGCGCTCGCGGCCTTGCTCGGCGCCGCCGTGCTGACCTGGACGAACACGACGGAAAACCTGGCGTTGCCGCTGATCGGTGAATTGACGCCCTGGCGCATCGCGTTTCTCGTCGCCGGCCTGCCGGGACTGATCCTGGTAGTTCCTTTTTTGCTCATGCGCGAGCCGCCGCGAATCTCCTCTTCCGCGGACCGCTCGCCCGGGCATCTCGGCCACATGTTCAGCCATGTCTCCCGCCATGGCCTGACCTACGGCTGCTTCGTGAGCATTTTCTGCTACATGACCATCGTCGCCTACAGCCAGGGTTGGCTGGCGGTCATGTTCGACCGCACTTTCGGCTGGCCGGTGGAGGTGTTCGCGCTGTATGACGGCCTGCTGCTGATCGTGATCGGGCCGCTTTCGGTCATGTTCGCCGGCTGGCTGTCGGATTACTACAGCGAGCGCGGCGCCGCGGACGCGCCAATGCGAATCGCCATTCTCGGATTGTTTCTTTCGGTGCCGCCGGCGGTCATCGGACCCTTGCTCAGTAACGATATCGCCGCTTTCCTGGTGGTCTCGGCCGCGACCATCGGCGCGGCGTTCATTTCCGCGGTCGGCATAACCGCCCTGCTGAAAATCATTCCCTCGGGCATCCGCGCCCAGATCATCGCCTTGTACTACATGACGATCAGTCTGGCCGGACTGTTTCTCGGGCCGAGCCTGGTCGGACTATTGAACGATATGGTCTTCGGGGTGGACGGCGTGCGCTACAGCGTGGCGGCGATACCGCTGATCTTCGGACTGCCCGTAATGCTGCTTTCGCCGCTGACGCTGAAACTGTATCGCAGAGCCTTGGAAGATCCCGCTTTTCGGGACTAGTCGGTGCAATTCTCGAGTATGTCGTCCATGGCGTTGCGGTCGCGGTTCTCGATGAACAGGTCGTACTTTTCCGCGATCGCGTCCCACAGGCGCACGTATTCGCACTGGAATTCGTCCCGCGGCAGGTAGCGGCTCGGACCGCGGTCGCGCTTGCGACGGATTTCGCGGCGGTCGACCATCATGATGTTCAGCGGGTCGTTGGCGAATTGCAATTTCGCTTGTGGCGACCAGCGGTCTCCGCCATGGGTGTGGGCGTACATGAGCGGGATAACGTGGTCGATATCGAGTCGTATGGCGACATCAAAGACCTCGCCGGTATATTCGTCGACCCATTCGCCGGTGCGCACGACACAGTTGCGCGGATTGGTATAACGCACCGGTGTCCGGCTCGTGAGGATCAGCACTTCCTGCCGGGTAGACTGGCAGTCGCCGTCGAAATCGAGTTCGAAATTCCAGTCATCGGTATTAAAGAACCGCTCGCGGTCGCGCCGATTCGACGCCATTCGCTCGGAGCCGATACGAGTGAAGGTGTCCGGATAGCGGCAGCCTGTCATGTGGCAGTGATATGAGCGGCCGTAATAATGCCCGCCGTTCAGATCCAGGTTGCCAACATGGGCCGATGCGGCCGGAATGAGGAGGGCCAGCAGGCCCAGAAGGGATAGACGTAAGCGGTTCATGATTGCTCCTTCGAACGAGATTCCGCACACGGCCCCGGCCACCGTCATTCTGCGCGTAGCTAAGCGAAGGCGCAGAATCTCTTTGGGCCTCAATCGAGCAGGAACGACAGATCCGCGGCGCGGCAATGTTTGGTCAATATACCCAACGAGATATAGTCTACGCCAGTTTCGGCGATTTTCACCAGTGTCCCTTCGTCGATTCCTCCCGAGGCCTCGAGTTTGCAACGCCCGCCGCACCGCGCTACGGCCCGGCGTATGTCAGCGAGGCTGAAATTGTCCAGCATCGCAATATCCGTTCCCGCCGTGATGGCTTGCTCGAGTTCATCGAGGTCACGTACTTCGATTTCCACCGTTATTTCCGGATGCGATTGCCGTGCGCGGCTGATCGCCCCGGCGATTCCGCCGCTGGCGCGGATATGGTTTTCCTTGATGAGAAACGCGTCGTACAGCCCCAGGCGATGATTGTGGCAGCCACCGATGCGCACCGCGTATTTCTGCGCGCTGCGCAGGCCCGGGACGGTCTTGCGGGTATCGAGCAGCCGGCACTTGGTATGGGCGACCGCGGCCGCCAGTTCCCGGCTGCGGGCGGCAATGCCGCAAAGCAATTGCAGAAAATTGAGCGCGGTTCGTTCGGCCGTGAGCATCGCGCGGCAGTTGCCTTGAAGCGCGTACAGAACCGAACCGGCGGGGACGCTGTCTCCTTCCTTGAAATTCCAGTCGGCCGCCAGGGCCGGATCGAGTTGCCGGTAGACTTCATCGACCCAGGAGCGTCCGCAAAGCACCGTGGCCTCGCGCGCAATCGCCCGCCCCGAGCCCTCCGCCGTCTCTTCGAGCAGGGCCGCGGTGATATCGCCGCCGCCGATGTCCTCGGCCAGCGCCCGGTTTACCTGTTCGCGAAGATCGTCCGGAATGAGTTGCGGCGCCGGACTCACAATCCGGCTTCGGAAGCGGGCTGCCGCAAGGTGAGTTGTGAGCCGCGCTGGGAGAATTCGATGCGTTGCAAGGCGCTCATGCCAAGCAGAATCGTGTCGCCACCCATGCTGGGAGTGATGCTTGCCGAAAGGTCGTGCAGCACGATATTGCCGACGATGAGTTCGTCGATATTCGTTGAGTAGACCGTTACCGTGCCATTCGCCGTCGACGCCCGCCCGGGGTAACCGCGTTGCAGGCCGGCCGCTTGCGCGACATGGCTGGGGATGGCAACGTCGGTGGCGCCTGTATCGAGCAGAAAGACTACCGGCACACCGTTGATTTCGCCGCCCGCCACATAATGACCCTGTTGGTTGCGTTCGAGCACGACCTCGCGGGCGCCGTCCGGCCCGACCAGGCCTTGCAGGGTCCGATTGGGATTGGCCTGGCCGTCAAGCCAGCTATTGAACACGCCGGTCAACGCGGCCAGCCCGAGGGCAAATGCGAATATCAGCATGCCCTGGCCCATGCGCCGGCCGGGGGGTCTGGGTTCGGGAAAGACAGCCATGGCCCGGATTATCCGTCAGGCAGGCGGGAGCGGCAACCGGCTACTCGAATTCATTCATGCGCGAACGGGCGTAGGCAACGCGCTCCTCGGTCGGCGGGTGGCTGGAGAGGTAGTCCAGCGGGGAATAGGAAATCGAATCTTCTTCTCCGCCCGCATCGGGAGTTTGACCGTTTTCGCCATCGTCGGTCGAATTTTCTTGATCGCGCCGCCGCAGGTGATAAGCCTCCAGCTTCTGCAAAATAGTTGCCAGGTGCATCGGCGACAAGTCCGCTTCGAGCAAGCGGTCTACGGCGTAGGCATCGGCTTCGCGTTCGAACTCCCTCGTATTGGCCGCGAGCCCCACAGACAACGGCAATCCGACGAGCATTTCCCCAACCGCGCCGATATCTCCGGTGAGCACGGTCAGCATCACCAGCCAGGCGGAGGCGCGAAAAACATTTTGCTCGACATGCCGCAGTCTGGCGTGACCGAGTTCGTGAAAATAGACTGCGAGCAATTCCTCATCGCTTTCCGCCAATTCCACAAGCTCGTCGGAGAAAGCGATCATGGTCGCGCCCAGGGTTACGGCGTTAGCGCCGAAAATGCCGGCTTCCCTGAATTCGATCGTCGCGACTTCTCCATGCGACAGAAAGTACCGTTCCAATTCCTCTCGTCGCTCGGGTGCGATGCCGGAAGCCTCCAGGAAGTCATCCAATTGCGACATCAGCACTCCCGACACTTGCGCGCTGATCTCCTCGGGTACGGTCACGGCCAGCCGTGCAGCGAGCGCAGGCACACCCCGGAAGGCGAGGCCGGCCAACATCGCGACTACGAGCGCGGCCGCGGCGAGGACCACGGGCATATGTCGCTCGATGCGGCCGGCCAGGCCCGGGTTCAGCGCCAGCGATTCGCGCAATCGTTCGACTCCGGTCTCGTCCCCGGTGACGAAACTCTCTTTTTCACCGAAGGTGATGCGCGTCGGGGTGTCGGGTAATGGACTTGAGATCTTCAGCATATTCAGGTCTGCGCCTGTTTGCAGACCTTCGTCGGTAATGACGACCACCCCCACGGAGGACCAGCGCAACTTCGCGGGTGCGCTCCGGCTGTGAACGCCGTCGAACCAGTTGCCGTGCAGTTCGTTCAAAAGCCTATACCCAGGTCGAATGCTTCGCCGACTTCTTCGCCCTGGGCCGAGATATGGTCGAATTCGCCCACGGTGAAGGAATCGAGGTCCGTGGCTTCCAGCCGCATGTTGGAAAATACGTAGCGCGCACGGCGCACGGCCGCCCATGGGTAATAGAAGCCGAGCGTAAGAATTATAAGGACGGTGTTGGAAAGGATCACCAGGACATACTCGATGGAAATACTGTTTTGCACGCGGTTACCGCCTATTTCAATCCTGTTGAATATCAGCCGGTAGTACAAGGCCTGGTAAAGCGCTACCACGCAAACGTAAAACACAAGGAGCGTGGACAATGTCGTTATCAAGGAGATTGATTCGGGAGATTCCGCAAGTTCATCCAATCCGGCCATCTCAATCAGGGACAGAACTGCGTTATCCACCAGCACGGTCAGGAAACCCGCCAGTATAGCTGCGAAAAAAACGCCGAACCCGATGCCGTAGAATCCACCCGCGGTCACGGATGTCGTCGAATTGGTCGTGCCGAATCGATAATTATTGAATTGAAATCTGTTTGCCTGGAGCAGCGCGTATGGGTAAGCGAGGCCAAGCGTGATCACTCCGACAATGGGCCAGACGAGATATGGCTGATATGCCTCCACGATATCGCCGTCGAAACCGAATCGCACGCCGCGCCAGGCTGAATTCGACGAATTGAAGCGTAGCGACTGCACCACAAACACGGGAATGAGTAAAAGCAGCAGCACGAAGGTGATCCAACCCGCCGCAATACTGATGTAGCCCGCGAAGGAATAGGCAAGCAGGGCCGCCACGCCGATCAGCCGCCCCTTGAGAATCGCGATGGGGCTGGCGAGATATTCGAAGCGGTCGCCGGCGAGTTCGGTGTTGCCGTAGAAATATCTTTTGGTTCGGACTTTGGCCCAGGCAGAGTAAATGCCCAGGGTGAGAATCGAGAACAACAGATTCACGATCCAGATGCGGAAATAGTCCGAGCCGTTGCCGTGGAATTCAAATTGTTCGGTGGTAAGTTGCTGTTCCCCGGAGGAATCGATAGTACTGCTGCCGGGATTTTCGGAATCGATCATAATGCGCTCCCTGCGGGCTGGGCCTGCCTTGGATTGTGGTGAACCGATCATCGCGCAGCCTACCACAATTGATTGCAGTTCCCACAACATCAATGGGACACCCATCGAAACATCAATGGATATCAATGGGACACCCATCGTGGCAGGATGCGGGGCAAGGAGAATCAATGAAGCAATTCGGAATCGGCCAGCCGGCGGCGCGCTTCGAAGACCGCCGCTTCCTTACCGGCGCCGGCTCGTATATCGACGATGTAATTCTGCCGGGACAAACGGTTGGTGTTTTCCTGCGGTCTCCTTATGCGCACGCCCGAATAGCCGGAATAGAACTGTCCGGAGTCCGGTCCGCCGATGGCGTTATCGGGGTATTCACCGGGCCGGATTTACGCGCAGCGGGCATTGGCGACTTGCCTTGCATGGCAGATGCGCCGAACGCGGACGGCTCGCCCTGTTACAAGCCGCCGCGTCCGGCACTGGCTATCGGCCGTGTGCGCCATGTCGGCGAGCCGGTGGCCCTGATCGTCGCTGAATCCCGGGCGCAGGCGCAGGATGCTGCCGAGGCAATTCTCGTCGATTACGAAGAACTGCCTTCGGTCGTCGAGACCGGCGCGGCCATGGCCGAAGACGCGCCGCGCTTGTGGCGCGAAGCTCCCGACAATCGCTGTTTCGACTGGTATGCCGGTGATGCCGACGCCACCGCCGAGGCATTGGACGGCGCGGAGCATCGGGTCGAACTCGAATTGATCAACAACCGGCTGGCGCCGAATTCAATGGAGCCTCGCGGGGCGATCGCCTCGGTCGAAGACGACCGCATGGTCTTGCGCGTTTCCTGCCAGGGCGTGCATTACATCAAGCGGATGTTACTGAATGGGGTTTTCGACTGCGCCGAGGAGGACATCCGTGTGATCTGCAAGGATGTCGGCGGTGGCTTCGGCGCCAAGATCTTCTGCTATCCGGAGTACGTGGCGGCCCTGCATGCGGCGCGGGTCCTCGGCCGGCCGGTAAAATGGGTGGCCGAGCGCGGCGAGTCCTTTCTCAGCGACAGTCACGGCCGCGATCACGTTACCCGGCTCGAAGCCGGTTTCGACAAGGAATTTCGTTTCACCGGCCTGCGCGTTTCCACCATAGCCAATCTGGGCTCGAGTCTGTCGCCCTTCGCGCCGTTCGTCGCCACCTCGGCGGGAGTTCCCATGTTGTCCGGCTGTTATCGGATTCCTTGCGCTCATGCCCGCGTGCGGGGCGTGTTCACCAATACCGCGCCGGTCGACGCCTATCGCGGCGCCGGCAGGCCCGAAGCGATCTACGCCATCGAGCGATTGATGGACGCAGCAGCGCGCCGGCTCGCCGTTTCGCCCGCGGAACTCCGCCGCCGCAATCTGATCGGGGCTGCCGAAATGCCATTCAGAACCGTACTGGGTTCGCATTACGACAGCGGCGAGTTTTTGCAGATTCTGGAACGGGCGCTCGAACAATCCGATTGGAACGGATTCGAGGAGAGGAGGGCGCAAGCCCTGAATCGGAACAGATTGCGGGGCATCGGCCTCGCCAGTTATATCGAACGATGCGCGGGCGGTGCGCCGGAACTGGCCCGGCTGATTGTCGCGGCCGATGGCCGCATTCAGTTACATATCGGCACCATGTCAAACGGCCAGGGGCACGAAACCGCGTTCCGCCAGATTCTTTGCGAATATCTTGAAATCGAACCGGAGCGGATCACCGTCGTCCAGGGCGACTCCGACATCATTGTCCGCGGCGGCGGCACCGCGGGCTCGAGGTCGGTGCCGGTGGGCGGGTCGGCCATTGCGGCCTGCGCGAAAAAGTTGATTGAATCAGCCGGCGGGAAAGCCGCGGATACGCTGGAAGTCTCGGCGGCGGATATTCGCTTCGAAGCTGGACGTTTTCATGTTGCCGGCACCGACCGCGGCCTGAGTTTTGTCGAAGTCGCCGCCCACGCGGCGCCGCCGGACGGCGGCCCTGCTTTCGACGAGACCGATAGTTTCGCGCCTGAGCAGGCAACCTATCCCAACGGCGTTCACGTAGTCGAAGTGGAGATCGACCCCGAGACCGGCGAACTCGACCTGGCGCGCTATACCGTGGTCGACGATTTCGGCCGGGCGATCAATCCGAATCTGCTGCTCGGGCAGATTCACGGCGGCATCGCCCAGGGACTCGGCCAGGCATTGCTGGAAAATTGCCATTACGACCCGCACTCAGGCCAACTGCTTACGGCGAGTTACATGGACTATGCCATGCCGCGGGCGGACGATTGCCTCGATATCGACTTCTCGCTTCATCTGGTTCCCTGCAAGACCAATCCCCTGGGAATCAAGGGGGCGGGAGAGGCCGGCGCCATCGGCGCGCCGCCTGCGATCATGAACGCAATTGCCGACGCCTTGCGCGACCACGGCGTAGACCATGTCGACATGCCGGCCACGCCCCAAGCACTTTGGCGAACGATCCGTATCCATGGGACACCCACTTAACAACACCCACCTGGTAACAGCGATGGGACACCCATCGCGCGTTTGCGGCAGTTCGCGCTCTTTGCTAACTTTTCCGTCGACTCGCCCTTGGTCCGTAGAGGCAGTACGTGTCGAATAAAACAGATGGAAAATTCAGCCGCCGCTCGATGCTGGGCCTTGTCGGCGGCATGGTGGCGGCGACGCCGATCATGGGCCAGCCGCCGAACCGCATGCGGCCCCAGGCGGGCGATGAACTCGTTTTCGACGAAGGCCCGCTGCAAGGCGAAGTCGTGCGGCCGGGATCGCTCGAATTGCATGCCAGGCCAATTTCCGCCATGGCCCGCGACCCCGCCAGCGGCGTTGTGCGCGATGGGTCGCGGCTCAATAGGGTCATGCTCACGCGAATCGATTCCGGGCGGCTGACGCCGCGCTTCCAGCCCAATTCCGCGGACGGCGTCGTCGCCTATTCCGCGGTCTGCACTCATACCGGTTGCGACGTCTTCAACTGGGACGAAGAACAATTGCGCATGGCCTGCCCCTGTCACGAGTCTCAATTCGACATTTACGACGGTGGCCGCGTGGTTGGCGGTCCGGCGCCGCGGCCATTGGCCATGCTGCCGCTCGAAATCGTCGACGATACGGTGCGGGTTGCCGGTCCCTTCCGTGGCCGGGTAGGTTTTCAGCAAGCTTTCTGACAGAGGTCGATCATGCTTGGATTCATATCACGCTCGCTCGCTTGCACATTTGCGCTCGCCGGCCTGGCATCGGCCCAGGATTTGCCGCCATACAATCCGGTTACAGCCGACCGCCTGCTGAATCCCGAGACGGACAACTGGCTCATGTACCGCGGCACTTACGACTCGCACGGCTACAGCGCGCTGGACCAGATCGATTCGGGCAACGTGGCGGAACTGGAACTCGTCTGGAGTTTCACTACGGGCCTGCGCGAAGGTCATCAGGCGCCGCCTGTAGTCAACGACGGCTATATGTACGTCACAACGCCGCAGAACCACGTGCTCGCGCTGAACGCCGCCACCGGCGAATTGCTCTGGCGTCATGTGCGCTTCCTGCCCGACGACCTGCAACAGATGCACCCGACCAATCGCGGCGTCGCGCTGTACGGGGACCGGGTCTACATGGCCACCGTCGACGCGTACCTGGTCAGTCTCGATGCCTTGACGGGAGAGGTGATCTGGGAAGTGCCGGTGGAAGATTACTACAACGGTTACTACATGACGCTGGCGCCGCTCGCGGCGGACGGCAAGATCATGGTCGGCGTTTCCGGCGGTGAATGGGGAATTCGCGGATTCGTCGCCGCCTATGACGCCATGACCGGAGAAGAGGCCTGGAAGACCTACACGATTCCCGCCCCCGGCGAGCCCGGCGCGGAATCCTGGCCGGGCGACGATTCCTGGCAGACCGGTGGAGTGCCGGTCTGGATTACGGGCTCCTACGACCCGGAACTGAACCTGACGTATTGGGGCACAGGCAACGGCGGCCCCTGGACCGGCGACACCAGGCCGGGCGACAATCTCTACGCGACCTCGGTCATCGCCCTCGATGCGACCAGCGGCGAGCTTCGCGCGCACCATCAATATCACTGGAACGATTCCTGGGACTGGGACGAGGTATCCGCTCCCCTGCTGATCGACTTCGAACGGGATGGGCGCGAGATCAGCGGCCTGGTGCATCCGGGCCGCAACGGGTACCTGTGGTTTCTGGAGCGCGGCGCGGATGCGATCGGCTTTGTCGACGCCGGGCCTTATGTATACCAGGACGTGTTCACCGGCATCGATCCCGGCACCGGGCGACCTGAATACGATATGAGCAAGAAACCCGGAGTCGATTACGAGGTGGACTTCTGCCCGTCGCTCTGGGGCGGCAAGGACTGGCCGCCGGCTGCATTCAACCCCGAATTACGCCTGCTGTTCATCCCGGCTAACGAAAACGTCTGCTCCACCATGGCGGGCGAGGAAGCGCAATATAGCCCGGGCCGGACTTTTATCGGCCGCGGCCAGTCGGAAAACGGCGGTTTTTTCATTCGTGAAGGCGCCGAACACATCGGGGAGTTGCAGGCCTGGAACGTCGACACCGGTGAAGAAGTCTGGACCACCACTTTCGAGAGTCACAACTGGGGTCCGGTGCTTGCCACCGCCGGTGACCTGGTCTTCATGGGCGGCACCAACGACCGATACTTCCGCGCTTTCGACGCGAGCACCGGCGAAATTCTCTGGCGCTACCCGACGAGTTCCGGAATCACCGGAGTGCCTTCGACTTTTGCCATCGGCGGCAGACAATACATCGCCGTGCAAAGCGGCTGGGGCGTAGACGCCCAGCGCGAGCAGAATCTGATCAACCTGGTGCGGGGAAACGATTTCTACGTGCCCCAGGGGGGATCGATCTGGGTATTCGCATTGCCGCAATAGCGCGCCCGCGGAATTGCCGGACTCAGTCGATTACCGAACCGGATTGTTCGATCAGCTGTGAGCCGGCGCGCATGGCGGCGTCGGCCAGCGGACTGATCCAGCGCTGGTCGTGAAATGCCACCCGGTATACCAGACCCATGCGCCGCTTGGGTTCAGGCTCCGCCAACCGCAGATATCTCAGGCTGGGCGAAGTCTCCCGCTCGGCAGCGGCGGCTGTTTCGGGAATCAGGGTGAGGCCCGCGTCGGCTCCCGCCAGACTCGCTACGCTGCCAAGCGATTCGAGGCTGCGATGGACGCCTTCCATTGTCCCCATCGAGCACGCGCCCAGCACCTGATCGCCCAGACAGTGACCTTCATTCAGGGCGAGCAACGGGCCAAGATCGGATTTGGCGAGGTTATCGGCTTTCAGGTCTTCCGAGAGTTCGCGGAACGCGGCAAGTCTGGACGCGGTCCCGGCGAGCAGGAGCCGGTCGTCGAACAGTTCCCGCTCGGTCAATTCGAGCATCCCCACGGGAAGGGAAATGATCGCCGCGTCGATATGCCCGCCCAGCAACTTGTTCAGCAATAGCTGGCTCGTGGCCTCGTACACGGCTATGTCGATCCGTTCTTCGTTTCCCCGCAGATTCTCTTTCAGCCCGGGAATGAGATAGGGCGCCAGCGTCGAAACGATTCCCAGCGCGATATTGAAAGGACCTTTATTGAATCGTTTGCCCATGGTCTCAAGCAGCAGCGCTTCATCGAGCACTCGCAGCGCCTGCTCATGGACTTCCCTGCCCAGCGTGGTAAGGACGACGCCGTGACTGTCGCGCTCGAACAAGGGCCAGCCCAGGTTGGTTTCAAGTTCACGCACTTGCAGGGAGAGCGCCGGCTGGGAAACGAAAACCGCCTCCGCCGCGCGGGCGAACGAACCGTTCTCGACGACCGCCTTGAAATACCGAAGCTGGCGCAAGGTAACGGGCATTAATCAGCCTTTCCTTGTTTGTGGCATGGACTGGAGCCTGAAGAATTGACCGGCGCCATGGGCGACATTGTCGCATTTTTTTTAGGATTGAAGGAAATGAAGGCGGGGAGCATCAAGATGCGGGAGGCGAGCCCTGAAAGCAGGGCCCGCTCCCGCGAAATCCCAATCCGTAGGGTTTGTCCGCCTGGTTCTTTCGCCAGACTTCCACGCTAGCGTTTTTCCAACTCTCAAGTCTTATTGTTAAGAGTTGACCGACTAACGACGATTACAGGGTGACGCAGAACGAAAATCCGGTCCAATACCGTTTACTTGGGGAGACGATAAGAAAAACTTAATGTTGCGGCGGCCGGAGCCATTCCGCGGCTGCCGCCGGCGCGGCCTCGAGACTATGCAGAAAGGCTTCGAGTTGGCGCAATTGGCGGCTGGAAAGACCCAGCGGCTTGGCTTCGTTGTGGCCCAGCATGGAAGTCGGCGCTTCGTCGTAGTGTTGCAGGACTTCCGCCAGTGTCCCCATCTGCCCCGTGTGCATATAGGGCGCGGTTAGCGTGACATTGCGCAACCCCGGAGTCTTGTGCGCTCCGGTCAGTTCGTTGTCGAACCGGGCAAAACGCAGTTCCGCGCATTGTCCGGGCGCCGCGTCGCTGAATTCGCCGAGGCAATTGAAGGGGTCGTCGCGCGCCAGCCGCACACCGTCAAAGCGTCCCACCGAGGGCAATTGCCCCAGGACCGGCAGGATACCGGTGTTGTGGAAATCGTGGTTGGTGAAAAGCGGACCGTTATGACAATTGACGCATTGCGCTGCGCCGATGAACAAATCGAGACCGGCGATTTCGTCCCTGCTGAGGCTGTCCCCTGGGCGGTGGGTGTCCCCTTGGGGGATTGCCGCCGCATCGGCGTAGTCGTCGAAGCGGGATCTTCCGGGCAGCAACTTGCGCTGATACGCCGCCAGCGACTTGCCGGCATTGGCAAAAGCGCTCGAAATCCTGAACCTGAGGTCGGGGTCGAGCATGCGCCAGTGTTGCCGCCCGGGTTCATCGCCGAGCGGCGAAGCCGACTCCGGTAATCGCGCCGGATCAGGCAGGGATCCGAAGATTTCTTCGTACATGGTCTTGTAATCGGGGTCGGACGCGAGCAGACGGACGATGGCGGCGCGCCCCGCGCCCTGTTCGAAATGGGTCTCCAGCGGCGTCAGGGCCTGGGCCCATTGGCTGTCGCGGCGGCCGTCCCAGTAAAACCAGGGGCTGTAGGCGATGCCGATAAGTCCGGGCGTATGGCGCCGGCCCGGGCCGGTTCCCACCGCGATCGGCAGACCGTCCGTGAACGAGAGTTCCGGTCGATGGCAGCTCGCGCAGGACACGGCGCCGTTGGCGCTGAGCCGTGGGTCGAAAAACAATCGATGGCCGAGCGTTGCCGCCCGCTCGTCGTCGGCCGTCGAATTGCTCGAATCGGGCGGCAGCGGCGGTAGCGCGCTGAGCGAAAGCGAGCTGATCAGGGCGGTTTCCGATTCGGTCCAGCGCTCGGGCAACGGTGCGGGCGCCAGAAGCCAGACCAGTACCGCGGCGGCAACGAGCAGAAAAATTGCCCAGATGCGCTTGTTCACAATTCGAATTCGATTGCGGCGCCGTCGATATCCTCTCCCAGGGTCATGCCAAACTCGAACAGCCAGCGGCCCGGCATGTGGAAGCGAACGCCTTGCAGCAGATAGACGCCGGGTTCGAGTTCGGCGGTGACTTCAGGCCGCGTCGGCAGTCCGTGATCGTGTTCCGGCATGCCTCCCAGCACTTCGAACAGCGCTCCGGTGACGGGCGCGCCGTCGGCATCGGTCAGCCGCAGCCGCCAACTGTGCATGAGGTTGATTGCCAGCGGCGACAGCTCACTGCTGATTTGCAGATGGTTGCCGCCCTCGGTAATCACGGAGAACTCCGCCTGCTCCCCGGCCCAGGCCAGCACGGGAGCGAGAAGGAGCGTCAGCGCAATCGGCAATCGGCAGTTCATCCCGCTTTGGTGTGCGCCACCATTTCAAAGCAACCCATGATCATGCGCGAGTGGTCGAAAATCTGATCGAACGGAATTTCCAGCTGATCCGGATGCATTCGCGGATCCTGCCTGACCTTCTGCATGCCGGCATCACGGATTTCCTTCGATTCCCAGACAATCCAGGAAAAGCAGACGGTTTCGTTCTCCTGCAATTCCACCGCACGGGGGAAAGAAGTCTTTTTGCCGTGCGGCACTTCGACTCCCCAACTATCTGAATATTCGAGCGCGCCGTGTTCCAGGAAGACTTTTGCCGCCAGGCGAGCGGAATTGAGAAATGCGTCTTTGTTGTCGTTGGGGACCGGGGTTATGAAGCCGTCTACGAATTTCATCATGTGTTCCTTTGGGGATTCCGGTGGATATTGTCTAGGCCACTACCAGCGCGGGCAGGCGTTCGATGAACCAATATGTCGCGATTGCGCCAAGGCCGTACGCCAGTCCGCGCTCCATGCTGAACATCATGCCGCTGCCGGTGCGCCGGATAGTATGGTACGCCGCCAGCAGCACGCAGATAAAGCCGATCTGGCCGAGTTCGACGCCGATGTTGAAAAACAGCAAGGCAAGTGGGATGTCGGCATCGCTCAACCCCAATTCCCCCAGGGCGCCGGCGAAACCGAAGCCGTGCAGCAGCCCGAACGCAAAGGCGACCAGCCAGGGCTTGCTGTGGACCAGGGTCGTCTCGCCACGTTGCCCCATGATGATTTCGCGCGCCAGGAAGGCGATGGAAAGCGCGATCAGCACTTCGATCGGCGCACCGGGCACCGGGAATACGCCGAGTACGGCGAAAGCCAGCGTAATGCTATGGGCGATCGTGAACGAAGTAACCGTCTGCACGAGTTTCCAGAAACTCTGCATGAGCAGGAGCAGGCCCAGCACGAACAGCAGGTGGTCGATGCCGAACAGGATATGTTCGGCGCCGATAATGAGATAACGCCCGGCCAGCGTGGTCCAGGAACCCGCGCCGGCCTTGAGTTCGGTCAGGGGAACTTCGATTTCGGCGCCGTCGCCGGGAACGTAAGCGGTAACACCGTCGCCTTCGAGCCAGTTGGCGATGACCAGAACGCCGGCAAGCCCCCAGGGAAAGATGAGGCTGTCGTCGACGTTCAGTTGCGGTTCACAGGAAAAACGATAGGAAAAGGCGGCGGGCGGCAATCCCGTACAGCGTTCCGGCAGGATGCGTTCGATATTGAAAAGCGGCGGCACCTGGGCGTCGACAATCGAGAGCCGGTACGAGCCGGGTTCGGACTCCTGCAGGATTACCCGGGCCACGCCGGTAATGTTTATGTCATGCGCCTGGGCGGGCAGGGCCGGCGCCAGCAGCAGGGCGAACAGAATCAGTTTGCGCGCCGAGTCAGTCATTGACGACGATGACATAGTCATCCCACAGCCGGTCGACTTCGATCTGCAGCAGCCTGTCTTCCTCGGTGGCGATCCAGTCGAGCCGCACCCGGTCGACGATTTCCTCGAATTCAGCCACTTCCGCTTCTGCGCGTTCCGTCACTCGCAGCCAATGTTGGCCGCGATTGCTGATATACGGCCCGACCCATTCGCCGGTTTGCGCCGCGAATACCCGATCGGAGAACCCGTCGCTGAATATGTTCGAAAGGTCGAGCCGGTTTACGTTGGGAAGAGGCGAGTCCGTGCCGGGCTCAAGCGCCGTTATTTCTTCCGGTTCGCCGCCGGCGGCAAGCAGGGCCAGGGCTTCATCCGCCGGATCGCTGGTGTCGAACACCAGTTCGTCGACAGTGACCGTTTCCAGCGACGTGTAGCGGTCGCGGTTGGCCTCGAAGTAGGCGCGCAATTCCGCGTCATCCGGCTGGATGACATCGCCCGAGAGCACATGGCGCATCTTTTGCGCGAGCATGTCGTGAATTCGCGAATCGTTGTCGAGTTCAAGTCTGACTGCTTCGCGCACCAGAATCTGTTCCTCGATGTAAAGCGCCGTAATTCCGTCCCGTTCCTCTTGCGTCAGTTCCCTGCCGGCGGACAGTTCCTGCATGAATATGCGGGCGTCGATGTCCTGCTGTCTGACTTCGAGTACTTCACCCCCGCCCAGGCTGGATATGCCGTATACGCCGAACAGCAACGCCGCCAGCACGACGAAATGCGTCATCGGTTCGTGCAGCAGCCTGTTCGAGGCAGATGGCTTGCCGTTATCTTCCGACATGATATTGAATACGGTTTTTCCGAAAGGCAGAGTTTCTATATAGTGAGAGCCCGATGCAAGTGCCGTCTCACTGTCATTCTGCGCGAAGTCGCAGGGTGACATGCCGCCCCACCCACGTCATTCTGCGCGAAGTCGCAGAATCTCTTTGAGTGTGGCACAGTTTCGGGGAGATTCCGCGACTTCGCTTCGCTTTACGCGGAATGACGGCAAGGGCCGCCGAAATGGAAAGGCTGACAGACGACTACATCGCTTCCTGCCCGCGTGACGGCGGTCTGATCCTGCGCGGGCACAACATGACCCGGATCGAAACCTTTGTCGACGCCGCCTTTGCCTTCGCCCTGACCCTGCTTGTGATCAGCATCGACGAGATTCCCCGCAGCCCCGCCCAACTCGTGGAAACCGCGAAGGACATTCCGGCCTTCCTGATCAGCGCGCTGTTCATCGGCCAGTTATGGCTCGTGCATGTGGACTGGAGCCGCATATTCGGCCTGCAGGACCGCCTCACCGTGGTGCTCAGCCTGGCCATCGTCATGCTCGTACTGATCTTCGTGTACCCGCTGAAACTTATGTTCCAGTCGGGAATATTCTACTTCTCCAGCGGCGCGCTGGGGGCGAACATCATAGTGGACGACGGCGAATGGACGGATGTGGACGTATCCAACATGTTTCTGTTCGCCGCGGTCGGCGTGCTGTGTCTGGCTCTTGTCGTGATCGCGCTCTATCTGAACGGCCTGCGTTTCACAGAGCAACTGCGCCTGAACGCCGCGGAAATTCGTGTGTGCTGGAGGCGGATCGTAAACGCCGCCGTGGTAGGCGTTACCGCGATAGCTTGCGCGGTGGCGTCCAGATTCCTGACCGGGGAGGCGCTGCCCTGGGCGGGAATGGGCTATATGAGTCTATTCGTCAGTCTGCCGCTTGCTTCGCGGGTTTTCCGGCGCCTCTACCCGTTGCCGCCTTCGGATTGACCGCTGCGCAAATTGTCGAGGGATTCGAACAAACCCCGTCCGTTTGGAATGGGCTTCCGTAGCGTTGTACACATAAATCCCGCATCTGTATAATCCGCTCTTTGCAGGTGTAGCCATCTCATGTTGCGCATTGTTGAAGAAGCCCTGACTTTCGACGACGTTCTCCTCCTGCCTGCCCACTCGACCGTTCTGCCCGCTACAGTCGGCCTCGACACTCGGCTGACCCGCGCGATTCCGCTCAATATTCCATTGATTTCCTCCGCCATGGACACAGTCACCGAGTCCAGGCTGGCCATCGCCATGGCGCAGGAAGGCGGGCTTGGCGTCATCCACAAGAACATGGGCGTCGAACGGCAGGCCCGTGAAGTGCGTCTGGTAAAGAAATTCGAAAGCGGAGTAGTACGGGACCCGATCACCATTCCCGTCCATGCCGCCGTGTGCGATCTCGTGGAACTCATGCGCGAACACAACATTTCCGGCATGCCCGTAGTCGATGGCGCCGGGCTGGTGGGCATAGTCACCAGCCGGGACGTGCGCTTCGAGACGAACATGGACGCCAGGGTCGAGAGCATCATGACTCCCAGGAAGAGTCTGGTCACCGTGGGCGAAGACTACGACCTGGAGGAAGTCAAGGCGTTGCTGCACAAGCATCGCATCGAGAAAGTCCTGGTAGTCAACAGCGGTTTCGAGTTACGCGGATTGATCACATTGAAGGACATCCGCAAGTCCGAGGATTTTCCCGATGCCTGCAAGGATGAGCTCGGCCGGCTACGGGCAGCCGCCGCGGTCGGCGTCGGCGGGGAAAATACCGAGCGCGTCCAGGCGATCGTCGAGGCCGGCGTCGACGTGATCGTGGTCGATACCGCCCACGGCCATTCCCAGGGCGTACTCAACCAGGTGAAAGAGATCAAGGCGCGCTATCCCGAGATTTCCGTGGTCGGCGGCAATATCGCCACCGCCGATGCCGCCCGCGACCTGGTCAAGGCCGGCGCGGACGCGGTCAAGGTCGGCATCGGTCCCGGTTCCATTTGCACCACGCGAATCGTTACCGGCGTGGGCGTGCCGCAGATCACGGCGGTGGCGAACGTGGTCGCGGCGCTGAAAGATACCGACGTCTGCGTGATTTCCGACGGCGGCATCCGCTATTCCGGAGACATCGCCAAGGTCCTTGCCGCGGGCGCCCATGTGGTCATGGTCGGCTCGCTGCTGGCGGGCTCGGAAGAGGCGCCGGGCGAGGTCGAACTTTACCAGGGCAGAAGCTACAAGACCTATCGCGGCATGGGCTCTCTGGGCGCGATGTCCTCCTCACAAGGCTCCAGCGATCGCTATTTCCAGGATCTGGAAGCAGGCGCCGAAAAGCTGGTGCCGGAAGGCATAGAAGGCCGGGTTCCCTACAAAGGGCCGATGTCGGCCATCGTGCATCAGTTGATGGGAGGATTGCGTTCGAGCATGGGCTATACCGGCTGCGAGACCATCGAACAGATGCGCACAAGCACGCACTTCGTCAAGATCACCGCCTCGGGCATTTCCGAGTCCCACGTGCACGATGTCAGCATCACCAAGGAAGCTCCCAATTACCAGGTCTACTAGTACCGCGGGCGCGGCAGCCCCGGCCGATATCCATGCGCAGAAAATCCTGGTGCTGGACTTCGGCTCCCAATACACCCAGTTGATCGCGCGCCGGGTGCGCGAGGCCGGGGCGTATTGCGAAATTCACGATCACGACATCAGTGAAGCCGAAACGCGGGCCCTCGCTCCGAACGGGATCATTTTTTCCGGTGGGCCGGAATCCGCCGGCGCCGTCGCCGCGCCGCGTCCCCCTGAATATCTTTTTGAACTGGGGACGCCGATTCTCGGCATCTGCTATGGGCTGCAGATCATGGCGGAGCATTTCGGCGGCAAGGTCGAGGCGTCGGACAAGTCTGAGTTCGGCTTCGCCCAGGTCGCCGCCGAAACTCCCTGCCGCCTGTTGCAGGGCATGGAAGACCGGTTCGACATGAACGGCAAGGCTCAACTCGATGTCTGGATGAGTCACGGCGACAAGGTCACCGCGGCGCCGCCCGGATTCGTCGTCGCGGCCGCGACCGAAAGCGCGCCGATCGCGGCCATGGCCGACGACGAGCGCGGCTTCTACGGCCTGCAGTTCCATCCCGAAGTCACCCATACCGCCCAGGGTCAGCGCATCATGGAGCGATTTGTCCACGAAATCTGCGGCTGCGATTCGTTGTGGACGCCGGCCAACATCATCGAAGACGCGATCGCCACGATCCGGGAGAAGGTCGGTAACGACCTGGTCTTGCTCGGGCTCTCGGGCGGAGTCGATTCGTCGGTAGTGGCGGCCCTGCTGCATCGGGCCATCGGCGATCGACTCCGGTGCGTTTTCGTCGATAACGGCCTGTTGCGGCTGCGGGAAGGCGACCAGGTCATGGCCGCCTTTGCCGCCAATATGGGAATTCAGGTGATCCGGGTCGATGCCGAAGAACTCTTTATCGAGCGACTGCGAGGCGTGGCGGAGCCTGAGGCCAAGCGCCGCATCATCGGCAACGCGTTCATTGAAGTGTTCGAGCGGGAAGCGGCGCGTCTGCCGGATGTGCGCTGGCTGGCGCAGGGGACGATCTATCCGGACGTGATCGAATCCGCCGGCGCCCGCACTGGCAAGGCAAGAGTGATCAAATCGCACCACAATGTCGGCGGGTTGCCCGAGACGATGAAACTCGAATTGCTCGAGCCCCTGCGTGAACTGTTCAAGGACGAAGTGCGCAAACTCGGCCTCGAACTTGGCCTGCCTTACCAGATGGTTTATCGCCATCCATTTCCCGGCCCGGGTCTGGGCGTGCGTGTAATCGGAGAGGTGCGCAAGGAGTATTGCGATATTTTACGGTGTGCGGATGCGATCTTTATCGAAGAACTGCATCGCGCGCACGTCTACGATAAAGTCAGCCAGGCATTCGCGGTATTCATGCCGGTGAAGTCGGTCGGAGTCGTGGGAGACGCACGCCGTTACGCCTGGGTAATCGGCTTGCGCGCGGTCGAAACAGTGGATTTCATGACCGCCCAATGGGCGCGGCTCGACGTGGAACTGCTGGAAACAGTATCCAGTCGAATCATGAACGAGATACCCGATGTATCACGGGTGACTTACGATATATCCAGTAAGCCACCCGCTACGATCGAGTGGGAGTAGACCGAATTTTCCTGTACTTTTTTTGAACCCAGGTCCGAACCCGGTCCGAACCCGGCAGGAAAAAGTCAATCAGGATTTTTCGTTCCGTACCGCGACAAAGCCGGACTGGCCCTTGCCTTTCGCCCTGCGCACGGTGTAGCCGTACCGCCCCAGATTGAACTTCCGATTGTTCTCGAATCCCGCCAGCGCCCCTGTGATTTGTTCGGCGACAGGATCGGCTGTCGGAACCTCGGTAACTTGTCTGGCAAGCCACTTGGTGAATGCATCTTCGGCGAGATCATCGCCGATAGACTTGCGTAATGCGTTCAGCTTTCTTACTTGACCCTTGGTCAAGGATTTTTCATTTATAGCCACAACAATCTCCAGTCGATTTGAGGTAATTACGATCTCTTCCTTGTCTGACAATTATGGATACGACAAGATTCTCGAAATCGGGCGCGAGAATACTTCAATCCAAAAAACATATCAAGTACTAGTAAACGTATCAAGTGCAAATAAATGCAAGTAAAGATTTTAAAACTCCGCGACATTATAGTTTTTGACCGAGGTATCTTGTGAAATATTTCAAAAAATTCAAATATTTCGAGTATCCGCGAGTCGGGAGCGCCCTGAGCAGTAATATATGAGTAGTGATATAGTCGCGTCCTTTTCTTCGAAACCAAATGGATTCCTAACCGATGTGGGCTTCCCTGACCGTCAAGGAAATACCGCGCACCGGTTGGAGTTCGGCCCACCCGCTGAATCTGCGGCCGCCGCTGTTTACCCTTGTGCTGATGTCGTTCGGCCTGTTCGTGATGGGAATCGGCGAGGCGCTGCTGATCGCGTCCAATTCGGGAGTCAGTCCCTGGACCGTGCTGGCCCAGGGCATCGCCAATCAGACCGGGCTCAATATCGGCTGGGCGACGTTGAGCGTCAGCGTTGTCGTGATCTTGCTCTGGATCCCGCTGCAGCAGATTCCCGGCATCGGAACGATCTCGAATGCAGTCATCATCGCCGCGGCGATGGGCTGGTCGATTCAATACCTGCCGCAGCCGGAATCGGGGCTATTGCAACTGCTCGAAGTGATCGGCGGCATCGCGCTGTTCGGCTTCGGCACCGGCCTGTATCTCATAGCCAATCTCGGGCCGGGACCCAGGGACGGATTGATGACCGGCCTGCAACGCATCACCGGCAGACCCGTCGCGCTGGTGCGAACCGCCCTCGAATTGAGCGTCGTCGCGCTTGGCTGGTTTCTCGGCGGCGCAGTCGGCTACGGTACGGTGTTGTTTGCGCTTCTGATCGGCCCATCGGCCTCCCTGAGCCTGTATTGGGTGGCGCGCCTGTCGCCGGCCCGCACGGCGCCGGCAATGGAGCGGGCCCCATGACGACGGGCGGCTCGCCGGAACGGCACGATCTTGAAAACATGCAACTTGCGCTGGCGCTTGCCCGTATCGCGGAAGAGCTTGGCGAAGTTCCGGTAGGCGCGGTAGTCGTGTGCGATGGCGAGATCATGGGGCAGGGTCATAACCGCCCGGTGAGCAGCAAGGACCCGACCGCCCACGCGGAAATCGCGGCGCTGCGGCAAGCAGCGGCCAGGATCGGCAATTATCGGGTTCCGGGCTCGACGCTATACGTCACCATCGAACCTTGCGCAATGTGTGTCGGCGCCATGATTCACGCCCGCGTCGCCCGGCTGGTTTTCGGCGCCCGCGAACCACGCGCCGGAGCGGTTGTCAGCCGCGAATTACTTGGCGAAAAGAGCTGGCTGAACCACAGCATCGAAGTAACCGAAGGCGTTCTCGGCGACGATTGCGGCACGCTCCTGACAGAGTTTTTCGCCCGCAGGCGCACGGATGCCAGTGGACCGTAAATCCTATATCATTGCGCCCTGTTTTCCGGCAGCCCTTCTGCCGCTCACCGCCGCGGGAATTCTTTCATGCAGGTGCTGTACGGGGGCACGGCGCTCTCACCGTTCAAGACCGCCAATCTGCTGAGCGCTTTGCGGGCCGTCAATCCGGCGCTCGGGTCCGTCTCGGCGCGATTCGTTCACTTCCTTGAGTTCGACAAGTTGACCCAAATCGAGCGGCAAACGCTGGATGTGCTGCTGCGTTATGGCTCGGCCTGGCCGGATGACGTGAGCGCCGGTCCTGTCAGTTGCCTCGTTGTACCCCGGCCCGGCACGATTTCGCCCTGGTCGAGCAAGGCCACCGATATCCTCCGCAACTGCGGGCTGGCCCATCTCGGGCGGATCGAACGAGGAATTGTCTATTACTTCGACGCGGATCTCTTTTCTCCCGGCTGGGAACCACTGATTCACGACCGCATGACCCAGGCGATCCTGCCCGATACAGAAGACGCCGCCTGCCTGTTCGAACACCGGAAGCCGCGGCCGATGGCCTCGATCGATGTTCTGCGCGGCGGCCGCGAAAGTCTGTTGCGCGCGAACCGGGACATGGCGCTCGCCCTTGCGCCCGACGAGATCGACTACCTGTACGAAAACTTCCGCACGCTCGGCCGCAACCCGACCGACGTCGAACTGATGATGTTCGCCCAGGCAAATTCGGAACATTGCCGCCACAAGATCTTCAACGCGGCCTGGACCATAGACGGTGAGCGCAAGGAACATTCCCTGTTCGACATGATCCGGCATACCTACCGAACTTCGCCCGCCGGCGTGCTCTCGGCCTACAAGGACAATGCCGCGGTCATGGAAGGCCATGAAGCCGAACGCTTTTTCCCCGACCCGGATACGCACGGTTACGGTTACAGCAAAGAAGCTGTGCACATCCTGATGAAGGTCGAGACGCACAATCATCCTACAGCGATCGCGCCTTTCCCCGGCGCGTCAACCGGTTCCGGCGGCGAAATTCGCGATGAAGGCGCTACCGGTACCGGCGCCAAGCCCAAGGCGGGACTGACCGGATTCAGTGTTTCCAACTTGCGCATCCCGGATTTCCCCCAGCCCTGGGAGGAAGATTTCGGCAAGCCCGGCAAGATCGCCTCCGCACTGGAAATCATGCTCGAAGGGCCCATCGGCGGCGCGGCTTTCAACAACGAATACGGCCGGCCGGCGCTATGTGGATATTTGCGCAGTTTCGAGGAGCGCGTCGACGGCGAATTGCGCGGTTATCACAAGCCGATCATGATCGCCGGCGGCATCGGCAATATCCGCGAAGGGCATGTGCAGAAAGGCGAGGTCAGCCCGGGAGCGAAACTCGTCGTGCTCGGCGGTCCGGCAATGCTGATCGGGCTCGGCGGCGGCGCGGCTTCGTCGATGGCTTCCGGCTCGGCGAGCGAGGAACTCGATTTTGCCTCGGTACAACGCGACAACCCGGAAATGCAGCGCCGCTGCCAGGAAGTGATCGATGCCTGCTGGCAATTCGGAGAAGCCAATCCGATCCGCTTCATCCACGATGTCGGCGCCGGCGGGCTCGCCAACGCACTGCCCGAACTGGTCAAGGATGCGGGTACGGGTGGAGAATTTTCCCTGCGCGAAATTCCCAGCGCGGAATCGAGCATGTCTCCGCTCGAGATCTGGTGCAACGAAGCCCAGGAACGCTATGTGCTTGCCGTCGATACAGGCGATCTCGAACGTTTCGGGAAAATTTGCGCCCGCGAGCGTTGCCCCTTCGCCATCGTCGGCGAAACTGTGGCCGAGAAACGGCTGGCGCTGTCGGACTCGCATTTTGGCGATAACCCCATCGACTTGCCGATGGAACTGCTGTTCGGCAAGCCGCCGGCCATGCACCGCCAGGCGAAATCACCGCCGCCGCGCGCAGGTGAATTCGATTGCGCCGGCATCGAACTGACGGATGCCATCTACCGCGTACTGGCCTTGCCGGGGGTGGCGAGCAAGTCCTTTCTTATTACCATAGGCGACCGCACGATCACCGGCCAGGTGAGCCGCGATCAGATGGTCGGGCCCTGGCAGACGCCGGTGGCAGATGCCGCGGTAACCTGCAATTCCTACACCGCCCATGCCGGTGAAGCCATGGCTATGGGCGAGAGAGCCCCGCTGGCCCTGCTCGACGCGCCGGCCGCAGGCCGCATGGCCATAGCCGAGGCAATCACTAATATCGCCTGCGCCGATATCGCCCGGATCGGCGATATAAGGTTGTCGGCCAACTGGATGGTTGCCGCCGGCCATAATCACGAAGACGCCAGGCTCTACGCCACCGTGGCGGCGGTGGCGCGCGAGTTCTGTCCGGCGCTGGGAATCTGCATTCCGGTCGGCAAGGATTCGATGTCGATGCGCACTGTCTGGCAAACAGATGACGGGGCGGAACACGACATGACGGCGCCGCTGTCGCTGGTAATCAGCGCTTTTGCGCCGGTCGGCGATGTGCGCCGTACCTGGACACCGCAACTTCGCACGGACCGCGGTCCAAGCAGCCTGGTGCTGCTGGATCCCGGCGGCGGTCGCAACCGGCTCGGCGGTTCGGCGCTGGGGCAGGTTTATCGCCGCATGGGCGGGGCGCCTCCCGATGTCGACGATCCGGATATTCTGCGTGGCTTGTTTGCCTTCCTTGTCGAATGTCGGGCGCGAAACCTTGCGCTCGCCTACCACGACCGTTCCGACGGCGGACTGATCACCACATTGCTGGAAATGGCGTTCGCCGGACGATGCGGACTGGAATTGCAATTGCCGGACGGCGCGGATGCGCATCTGCCGCATCCGTCATGGGACACCCATGCGCTCGGTTGGCTGTTCGCCGAAGAAACCGGCGTCGTTTTGCAAGTGTGCGACAGCGATTTGTCCGCGGTGCGCGAGTTGGCCGAGTCCCACGGCCTTGCGGCGGCGATACGTGAAATCGGCAAACCCGCCGCGCATGGCGACATCGTGATTCATGCCGCCGGGCGGGAAATCTACCGCAAGCCGCGCATCGCGCTGCAACGGCGCTGGGCGGCTACGAGTTATCACATGCAGCGCTTGCGCGACAACGCCGACTGCGCGCGCCAGGAGTACGAAGCCTTGCTCGACGCCGACGACCCCGGCATCTGTTTCGACCCCGCTTTCGACCCCCAGGCAGACATCACCGCGCCCTACATCAACGTGCAGCCGCGGCCGCGAGTGGCGATTCTGCGCGAGCAGGGCGTCAACGGCCAGATGGAAATGGCCGCCGCCTTCGACCGCGCCCGATTCGACGCCGTTGACGTGCATATGACCGATTTGGCGAGCGGCGCGGTCAGGCTGGCGGACTTCAACGCGCTCGCCGCATGCGGCGGCTTCTCCTTCGGCGACGTCCTCGGCGCCGGTGGCGGCTGGGCCAAGTCGATTCTTTGCAACGACGCCCTGCGCGGCCAGTTCGAGCAGTTCTTCTACAACCCGGCCACGCTCGCGCTCGGCGTCTGCAACGGCTGCCAGATGCTCGCGCTGCTGGCCGAACTCATCCCCGGCAGCGGCCACTGGCCCACCTTCCAGCGCAACTTGTCCGAACAATTCGAGGCGCGCTTCGCCATGGTGCGGGTGGACGAAAGCCCTTCGGCATTCTTCACCGGCATGGCGGGCAGCCGCTTTCCGCTGGCCGTGGCCCATGGCGAAGGCCGCGCCGTATTCGGTGCGCAGGCCGACAGCGCCGCGCTCGCTGCGCGCGTCCCCTTGCGTTATGTCGACAACCGGGGCGGAATCGCGGACTGCTACCCCGCCAACCCCAACGGCTCCGCCGATGGCGTCGCCGCCGTATGCAACGAAGACGGCCGCGTTACCATACTCATGCCGCATCCGGAGCGGGTTTTCCGCACCTGCCAGAACTCCTGGCATCCCGAGGACTGGGGCGAAGACGCACCGGCCATGCGGCTGTTCCGCAACGCAAGAACCTGGATTGACTGAGAATGAGCGGATATGTAGTCATTCTGCGCGGAGCGAAGCGCAGTCGCAGAATCTATCCATTACTGGCATGTGAATCGATGAAATGAGTGACGACAGTTTGTACAAGATCGAGTTTTACGTCCCCGAGTCCCACCTCGAAGCGGTGAAGACCGCGATGTTCGCCGTCGGCGCCGGCCGCGTCGGCGATTACGACAGTTGCGCCTGGCAGACGCCAGGGCAGGGTCAGTTCCGGCCGCTGGAAGGCGCCAACCCCTACCTCGGCCTAACCGGCAAAATCGAAACCGAACCCGAATACAAGGTCGAAATGGTCTGCTCACGCGACCTGATCCACCAAGCCATAACCGCCATGAAACAGGCGCATCCCTACGAAGAAGTGGCCCATAGCGTAATTCGCTGTGAAGTCATCAACGATGAGTAACTCAACGTGGCGTATCGGATGGGATGTCGGCGCTTGGTACTGTCCCGATGGCAGGACGGGTAAGCCGTCCCGCGACGCTATTGTAATCCTCGACTCTAAACTTGAAATTGTAGGCACTCCATGGCGCGGCAATCTGCGCGAGGTCATCAATAACTGCTCCACGACTGCCGAATGGAGTGCAGAACTGTTTACACTGTGCCGAGAGCCCGCTAAACCCGGTTCCATAACGCTCGCTATTGATGCTCCATTGGGATTCTCAGATGCTTTCGGACAGCTCGTGAATAAACTAGCGGCTGTTGCTTCCATCGAATCAAACCAGACCAATCCTTATCTATTTCGCCGCACTGAGCGCTACCTGTTTGATCGGGATGTCAATCCATTTTCGGCTGTCACTCACATGATTGGCTCACAGGCAACGAAGGGGATGCATGTCCTTGCCCGCTTTGCGCCAAAGGTTGTGGGCTGTGGAGTCTGGAGTGACGGTGGCGACCTTACCGTTATCGAAACCTATCCCTCGCCCTGCTCGAAGTCGGAGACTATCCAGGAGAAGCTGGAGCGTGGCAGGTATCCTAGGTTTCCCGACCAGGATGACCGCAACGATGCTCTGATTTGCGCATTGGTTGCCTCTTTGTTTGCGGAGTCTAGGAGTGAGCTTGTACCGCCGGAGGAGGACGTTTCCCGGAGTGAGGGCTGGATATGGGTACCTGAAGATGCGATTGCACAATAGAAATTGTAAGTAGTTCTTCTGGAGTGGGACAAATGACATGTCGGAGGACTTATGAGGGCAATCAACCGTCCATTTGTGGACATCATCAACGGCAACAGACAATTCATCATTCCGGTGTTCCAGCGAGACTTTAGTTGGACCCGTGAACAATGCCAGCAGTTGTGGCAGGACGTAAGGCATGCGAGTACGGGGGCCGGTGGCAGCGGACACTTCATTGGTTCTATCGTATACATCGGGGCCAATGTGTCGAGTGCATTTCAGAGTTGGTTGCTGATCGATGGTCAGCAGCGACTGACGACGTTGACTGTGGCAATGGTCGCATTGCGTGATCACATCCATGCAACTGGTTGGTGTGGTGGCGATGACGGTCCGACGACCTCGAAAATTGATGCGTACTACTTGAAGAACGAGCACGAGTCCGGAGAACAGCAATACAGACTCCTTTTACGGCGCAAGGACAATGCCACGCTCCAGGCGCTCATTGGTGGCAATAAGCCGTCCGAACCCGGTACTACGCACTCAGAGTTGCTTGTTGAAGCGTACGAGTACTTCCGAGCCGCCTTGAAGGAACCAGACTGTGACCCAGAGGACGTGTATCGGGGCATTGCACAACTGAATGCGGTGGACGTCACGCTTGAGCGAGGCGTCGACAATCCGCAGCTCGTGTTTGAGAGCATGAATTCCACGGGGGTTGATCTGAGACAAAGCGACCTGGTTCGGAATTATCTTCTGATGGGTCTTGATGAGTCAGAGCAAACGCGACTTTATGATGAATATTGGAGCAAGATAGAGACCCTGTTCCGTATGTCGGGGAATGAGTTCGACGGCTTTCTGCGTGACTATATGGCGCTGGAACAGGGCAAGACTCAACAGGTTCGTCACGATCGCATCTACGACGAGTTCAAGTCTTTCTGGAACCGTGACAGCGAGGGGCCGTTGGAGAATTTACTTGCAGACATGGCCCGCGTCGCCCGTTCCTATGCGTCGTTTCTCGGGATCGCGGAAATGCAGCGTCCATGGCTTGCCGACGCTATGAGCCATATGCGGTCATTGAACACAACACAAGCGCTGTTGATTATGCGGCTGTACGACTACCACGAAAAGAATCAGCTCTCTCAAGACAAGTTCGTCCGTGCGGTGGAACTGATTGAAAGCTACCTGGCGCGCCGCGCCGTTCTCGGGTTAGAAACGCGTGGTTATTGGGCGGTCTTCGCCCGGATTGCGCACAACCTCCATCACAAATCAGTCTTTGAGTCGTTGCAGGTCGCGCTGGCGCGGCTGAGGGGCAACAATCGCTTTCCGGGAGACGAGGAATTCAGGAGAGGGCTGCAGGAGTATGACCTTTACGGTCTGCGCATCTGCAAGCACATTCTCGACCGGCTTGAAAACGCGGGATACCAGGAGCCGAGTCCAGTCCAGAACTACTCAATCGAGCACATCATGCCCCAAGAAGTCTCGGATGCATCCGAGTGGCAGGAGATGCTCGGCGAGAATTGGGCCGAAGACCATACGGCCTGGCTTCACCGATTGGGGAACTTGACGCTGACGGCGTACAACAGCACGTATTCGAACCGCCCGTTCGAGGAAAAGAAGTCCGTAGAGGGTGGATTCCGGCACAGCGCGGTACGACTGAACGAGAATGTTAGAGATGAGGCGCGTTGGACCACCGTGGAAATCCAGGGTCGTGGGGAGCGTCTAGCTGCGCGCGCGCTTGAGATTTGGCCGCACCATGGTGCAGATGCAGAGAGCATTCAGGCAGCGGATATCCGCGACCTCAGGGAGCGCGCCGTCGAGAGAAATGCTAGCGAGTTAAAGATGGACGGTGCAGTCAGACAGGTTCTCGATGAGATTCGGTCTTGCATTCGCGAGTTGGTAGATGTCATTGAAGTGATCGAGCGCAAGTCCGTGTGCTGCTACGGGCCAGAGTTTTTCGCTGAACTGATGCCGATGCGCCGCTCGGTTAGGTTGATTCTCCCGCTACCATTCAGCGAGGTCGAGATCCCCACGGAGCTGACTGTCCACGATGCCTCAACATGGACGTTCGTGCCGAATCGAGTACACACCGAAAGTGACTTGATTGTGGAAGTGGGAGTCGGGGAGACGGATAAAATCACGTCCGTCATACCAATGATTCGCCAGGCGTTAAATCAGTCGAGGTAGCACGCCGCATTTGGCGGCATTGTGGGAGGTTGAAATCGGTCGCAAGGCTCTCTGGCAGGGGCGTGATGTCCTTGGCGGACGACCGGGATGCCATGGCGGTCGCTAGGAGCCTGTCGGTTTTAGGTTGTTGAATCCGCCGAGGAAGACGGTCGTCGGTTACATTTGAAGCCTGTGGCCATGGATCGCGCGTTTTTCGATTTCGGACGCTCAGGCTGAATGGTATCGCCCCTACATGCGTATTCGTCATGGCGGGGTCACCAATATCCCCCCGCAGGCGCGATACGGGGCGCTGAGCGCCTCAGCGCAAGGAATGCATACGATTCGGGTTCCACGCGAGACAATTCCGCTCCCGCCGGACAGGGCGACGGCAACGAAAACCGATCCGCCAGCGTCCTTACCCGGGCTTCACGCGGGCGGTGGCATAAAACAGTGCCTGGCGCGGACACGAGCCGGACAGCAAAAAACCGCACTCGCCGCGTGTTGCGCAACACAACGGCGCCGATCTTCAGCAACTTGAGCCGGATCGTGCCAACATAGGCATTGGCGAGTTCGCTGCGGGCCAGGGCAACCCGGCGGATCGCCTCAAGCAACTCATAAGCCAGGGCGGAAAGCAGCAGCCGGAACTGGTTCGGCCACTACGTGTGGCAATTGGAGCGGTTATGGGTGCCTTGCTCTCCTTGTTCACGCAATATTCGGGCTCGTAGTCGGACTGCACATGATGCTTTAGGTTTGTTACGCTTTCGCTTCGACCTGCAGGGCTTTCCAGACCGAACAGTCATTGAGAGAAGCGCATGCATAAGCTTATTCAGAATCACAGACGCCAGATTCTCGACCTTGCTGGCAAGCATGGTTTGGAGAAAGTCCGCATTTTCGGTTCCATGGCGCGCGGCGATGTGACCGAGACGAGCGACGTGGACTTGCTGGTCGTCGCGCCTGAAGGAACTTCCGGCCTGGCGCTCGGAGGTCTGCTTATGGACGTAAGCGAGCTACTTGACCGCAAGGTGGACGTCGTGACCGAGCGGTCGCTACGCCCAGCGTTGCGCGAGCGAATTTTGCGCGAGGCGGTGCCGCTATGACTCCCGATGATGAATCGGATAGGAACTTGCTTGAACATATCCTGGAATGTATCGAGAACGTGGAGGAGTACACGAAAAAAGGCCATAAAGCTTTTTTTCAATCCAAATTGATCCAGGACGCTTGTGCTCGAAACTTGCAAATCATGGCGGAGTCGACTCAGCGACTCAGCGAAGCCATCAAAAACTCGGAACAGGAAATTCCATGGGGGAAGATTGCCGGGTTCCGCAACATCCTGACTCACAGTTACTTCGATATCGACGAGAATTTGGTCTGGGTAGTCATTGAGAAAGATTTGCCCGTACTTAAGGATGCGGTTGGCCGCATGAAGAGTCGCGTCGACACGAAAGAAGAAAAATGACGACGAATCCCGAGACTGCTCCGCTTTGCACGATTGGTGGCGGTCGCGAACCGATTGTCAAAGCCTTGCCGGACTCTCGCTGATCAGCCGTACGTCGAGTTCCTGTCCGTCGCGGGTCACGTCGAACATGCGTACCGGAAAGCGCTGTTTTTCCACATCCCGAAAAAAGTGTTCCAACGTGATTTTCACTACCGGGAACGCGATTTCGGTCCAGGGAATCTCGGCTTCGGTAAACAGTTTCACTTCCTGGGTTTCCTCGGTGAAACCGAGGTCCATTTCAAGGATATTCGCCCGGAACAGAAGATAGACCTGGTTGATCCGGGGCAGGTTGAACAGGGTGTAGAGCGTGCTCTGGCCGAGTTCGATGCGCGCGCCGGCTTCTTCCATGGTTTCGCGGACCGCGCCCGCGTGAGTCGATTCGCCGTTCTCCATGAAGCCCGCCGGCAGCGTCCATTTTCCGTGGCGTGGTTCAATGCCGCGCTTGCAGAGCAGAACCCGGCCGTCCTGGCTGACGGGCACCGTGCCGACGACATTTCGCGGGTTCTGGTAGAACACGATGTCGCAATCGGGGCAGTAATGGCGATGGCGGTCGTCGCCTTGCGGAATCAGATAGCTTACCGGTCCGGCGCAATGCTGGCAGAACTTCATGCGCGCTTGATTTCGCAATGCAGGCGGAAGCTCTTGGATGTCATGTAGGACTCGATCTCGCGCAGGCGTTTTTCCAGATCGCGAAAGGTGGAGGCGCAATCTTCGGCTTCGCCGCTTTTACGCCCTGGTCTGGGTGGCGGTTCGCCCGATGACGGCGGCGGCTCGCCTTTGGCGGCGCGAGCCTGGCGTCGCCGTCTGCGCTCCAGACGGTCTTCTTCGAGAAAAGGATCCGGATCGAGCAGGAAAATACAGAGGATGTACCCGAAAATCGTAAAGGGACCCAATACGAACAGCGAAAGAAAAGTCAGCAGCCGGATCCAGAACGGGCTGACCTCGAGATAGTCCGCGATTCCCGCGCAAACCCCGGCGAGTTTCTTGTCACGGGTATTGCGGTAAATCGGC
This sequence comes from Pseudomonadales bacterium, assembly GCA_963666325.1. Taxonomy (GTDB): domain Bacteria; phylum Pseudomonadota; class Gammaproteobacteria; order Pseudomonadales; family Pseudohongiellaceae; genus UBA9145. Next base: position 944,868 of record OY762706.1, on the reverse strand, counting down.
TTGCGGTAATTCAGATTGCGGAAATGCTCCGACGTGCCGGCGGGGTCCAGGTTATCCCAGGTTCGGTCGCGGAAAACATCGCGGTCCATGCAGAACCACATCACGAAATAACCGAAAAACAGTGTCGGCCACAACAGAACGGCGATCACGAAGACCGCTCGCACCAACGCGGCGGGAACGTCCAGCCATTCCGCGATGCCGCTGCACACTCCAAGCCAGACGGCGTTGCTTTTCTTCAAACGCAAACTAGCCGGCCTGCTCATGATGCTCCCTCCAGTTGGGGACTTCGGCGTCGAGAATCGACTCAAGCACATCGATGCGCTCGGTCAATGAATCGGCCATCGCCGACAGCCGTTCGAGGTCGTGATTGTCTCCGTCCCGCTCATGGCGCCGGCGCTGGCGTTTTCCGCCGTCCTTCGTGATTCCCAGCTTGATCCAGTAAGTGATGAATCCGAAGACCATCCCCACCAGGGCGATGACGAAAGTGAAGGCATTCATATCCGTGACCTATTTGCTTTTCAGGCGATCTTTCAAATCCTGCAGTTCCTGGTCGATGTTCTCCGCGCGCGCCAGTTCATCGAATTCGGCCTGCAAGCCCTTCTGCTCCACGCTGTCGCTGTCGATCTGGCCTTCCATCTGGTCGATCTTGCGCTCGTAATACTCGAATTTGTCCATGGCGTTGTCAATCGCCTGGTTGCTGAGCTGTTTGCGCACGTCGCGACGGGTGCTGGTAGCGCGGGTGCGCATGACGATAGTCTTCTGCCGCGCCCTTGCGTCGTTCAGTTTCTCCTGCAACAGGTGAATTTCGCCGTCGAGCTTGTCCAGCGACTCGTCGAGCTTGAACATATCGGCCTCGGTGGTCTCCACCCGGGTTTGAATCGTCGCTTTTTCCAGCAGCGCCGACCGCGCCAGATCCTCACGCTCCTTGGACAGCGCCAGTTCGGCCTTGTACTCCCAGTCTTCCGCCTGGGCGCGCAACTGTTCGAGCCGGCGGGTCAGGGTTTTCTTCTCCGCCATTACCCGGGCCGTGCTCGAGCGCACTTCCACCAGGGTGTCTTCCATTTCCTGGATTACCATACGAATCATCTTTTCCGGATTCTCAGCCTTGTCGAGCAAGGAACTGATGTTGGAATTGATGATGTCGGACAGTCTCGAAAAAATGCTCATTACTGATTCCTCCTGTGAAATCCTGCTTGCATCGTCGTCTTGACCATTTCCCAGCAGAATACGTGCCAATTTTTCTAAATTTCGATAACTATCTGAAAAAGCGGAGAAAAATTTCCGTGAGAACATGGGTGTCCCATTGAAATGCCATTGAAATGGCTGGAAATCCCAATATGTGGTAGTTTGCGCCAACAGGAAATCCCGTCAGTTCGGTGTTGAAAATGACAGATCGCGAGTCGCCCTTGCGCATGATCGGCGAAGCGGCGAGTTTCCTCGAAATGCAGGAACACGTCTCGCTGGTGGCGCCGCTGAGCAAGCCGGTGCTGATCGTCGGCGAACGGGGAACCGGCAAGGAACTTGTCGCCACCCGCCTGCACCATCTTTCCCTGCGCTGGGAGCGGAGCTTTCTCAAGCTCAATTGCGCCGCGCTCAGCGAATCATTGCTCGAAGCGCAATTGTTCGGCCACGAGGCCGGCGCGTTCACCGGCGCGGCCAGGATGCGCCGCGGCCTGTTCGAGCGCGCAGACGAAGGCACACTGTTTCTCGACGAATTGTCCAATACCAGCATGGCCGTTCAGGAAAAGATCCTGCGCGTCATCGAGTACGGCGAATTCGAGCGTCTCGGCGGCGCCGAGACTATCGGCGTCGATGTGCGGCTGATTGCCGCCACCAATGAGGATCTGCCTGCCCTGGCAAAGCGCGGCAAGTTCCGCGACGACCTGCTCGACCGGCTGGCCTTCGATGTCATCACCTTGCCACCGCTGCGCGAGCGACTCGAAGACATTCCCATCCTGGCCCAGCATTTTGCCGTCGGCATGGTCAAGGAGATAGGCGGCGAGTATTTCGCGGGATTCGGCCGCAAGGTGCAGGGCGAATTGCTTGACTATCCCTGGCCGGGCAATGTGCGGGAGTTGAAGAACGTGGTCGAGCGCGCGGTCTATCAACATGGCGGCAAGACGGTAAAGAAACTCGTGTTCGACCCCTTCGCATCGCCCTGGCGTCCTGTCGGGAAGGTGGGGTCCGGCGGGGAAGGGGAAGGGGAAGGGGAAGCGGAAAGCGGGTCGCCGACCGCGGCCCCGTCCGAGGCGCCCGACCTGGCGCAACTCGATCAAATCGACTTGCGCAGCCACATACAGGACTACGAAAAGCAACTCCTGCGCCAGGCATTGCAACAAAACCAGTTCAACCAGCGCAAGACCGCCGAATTCCTCAAACTAAGCTACGACCAGCTTCGCGGCTACATGCGCAAGTACGACCTGACGTCCGGGTGAGCGCCGGTCGGCGCGGTCGTACTCATTCGATTTGCTCAATCAACCGTTTCAGGTTTGCAATGTGCGCATTCAGTGCCTTCCTGCCCGCATCCGTCAACTGATACCAGGTAACGGGTCGGCGGTCGCGAAAACTTTTCTCGACCAGCAGGTATCCGGCATCTTCGAGTTTGCGCAGATGTGTGCCGAGACTGCCGTCGTTTTCTTCCAGCACTTGCTTCAGCCGGCTGAAAGATATCGCCTCGTGTCTTGCCAGGAGAACGCAGGCTGCCAGCCTGACTCGGTGTTCGAGCAATCCGCGGGGAGTGCCGAACAGCCCGATTTCCGCGATGTCGGGATCATTCCGCCGCATCTGCGTTTCTCGGGCCGAGGAAGGCCATGGTTACCAGGGCAATGGCTGCCAGTATGCCGGCTGTAATAAATCCATACCCGGTCATGAACAGTGATATAAGGTATCCGACCCCCAGCAACAGGCTGACGGGAAGCAGCCGGCGTTCAAGATGCAGGCCCGCCAGAAAATAAGTTAGCGCAGCCAATAGAATCCAATGAGAACTGAACCCTGCCCAAGTCAGCTGGCCCGTGGCGACAGCGGCAATTCCCAGCAATCCGGCGGAAACGAATCCCAGAAAATGTAGCGCCCAGCGACTACTTTGACGTCGATCGACTACTCCCGCGCGATGACGCGCTTGCCACGCCAGCCAGATGGTAGTTCCAAAACCCACAGGGGTAGCTACCAGCCAAAAGTAGCCGATCAAGGCCGATTGCGGTCCTACAATGTCCACCAGCGAAAAACCACATAGGCAAATTGCAGCCCATAACAGATAAATCGCCGGTACATGCACATTCGATGACTGCTCGGCAGCAGTTCGAACATAGGCAAGATCATCTTCAAGTGACTGTTTGTTCACCATTTTTCCCTCCAAATGCCACATTCGGCATGTGCTTTAAAATAAAATGTACTCTGAAAAATAGAGTTTTAAATCGGCATTGTCAACTGCTTCAAGGGAGGAAATCTGACTTGAATTGGGTATGCATATAATATTACGCTAATATATGTAAAAATATTTGGGTAAAGAAGATGCAATTTCAGGATTTCGTTCAGGACGAGATTTTTTCTCCTTCGCTAATCGCGGACGCGCTGCGGACCACCAAGGCTGAAATCGCCGACACGCTCGGGCTGAAGAGAGACGCGTTATCGCGCAGATCGAGGCTGGAAGCGAAAAAAACCCAGGCGCGCCTGCGCCAGATGCTGGAAATACTGCATCGGGTGGAAGAAGCGACCGGCTCGCCACTGGCGGCATATGCGTGGTTTCGGGCGGAACACTTGCCCGGTTTCGGTGGAATGACGGCGGATCAGTTGGTTCGAGATGGAAAGGCGGAATTCGTTCATGCCTATCTTGACCAAGTCATGGCCGGCGGTTACGCCTGAATTCGAATACTCGGGATGCGTATTCAGGGACTGGCATATCGCGCACACAATCCGAAGTGGGCATGGGAACCGCTGTCCGGTGAGGGAGCGTCTTTACATGGAGGGCGATACAATCGAAAGGGGTTGGCCGCACTTTATATTTCTTTGGACCCGCATACCGCCATCAGGGAAGTTCAACCTCTTCGCCGTCCCCTGCAGCCTGTCGTGCTTTGCGCATATGAAGTCGATGTGGAGCCGGTTTTCGACTCGCTCGAAGTTCAAAATTGTCGGGATGCCGGCATTTCCGAACGGGAGATTAGCGCACCCAATTGGCGAATGAGTATGTATTCGGGATCTGTTCCAGCCTCTCAGGAGTTGGCGGAGAAGTTGATAGCGACGGGCTTCGCCGGCATGCGTTTCCGAAGTTTCGCGGCGGGGTCCGGTCCTGACGATCTGAACCTGGTGCTCTGGAATTGGGGCCCGAGGCGTCCGGCCAAGGTCGTGCTGGTCGACGACGACAGACGCCTTGTTCGATAGTGAAACCGGGACCGGCGGATCCTTCTTCAGTTCCGCATTGCCTCGTAGACCACCTGCTGGGCTACGTTATTGTTGAATGGCGCCGGCGGTCCGCCCCATTTCTGTTCCATGTACACCATGTAGAAGTCGTTTTCCCGGTCGACGATGAAGATGGTGCCGCCGATGCCGCGCCAGCCGAAGTTGTGAGGCCCGTCGGGATTATCGGTGGTAGGCTGCAAGTGAAAACCGAGGCCCCAGTCGCCCAGGCCGCCGAAGAAGTAGTATTCCCGCGAAACGCTGTCGCCGATCTTCGGCTCAAGCATTTGCTCAAGCGTGGCTTCCTCGATGATGCGTTCGCCGCGAAACTCGCCCCCGTTGAGGAGCATTTCGGCGAAGCGCAGGTAGTCCTCGGCGGTGGAATTCAGGCCGCCGCCACCGGAAAGCATGCGCCGGGGAACCGTGTTGTCGGTCATGGCGGCGCCGTGAATCGGCTCCGCGATGCGGAAGCTCTCGCGTTCAGGCACCCAGAAGTAAGTGTCGTCCATACCCAGCGGGTCGAAAATGCGTTCCTGCAGCACAACATCCAGCGTCTTGCCGCCAGCCACCTCGAGTACCGCACCGAGCACGTCCGTGGAATGCCCGTAATGCCATGCGGTCCCCGGTTCGAAATACAACGGCAGCGCGCCGATACGGGCGGCAAACTCCTGGGCGGTCAGGTCTCCGCGCAGTTCGCTGGCATACATCTGACCGAGTTCGCTGTCGGGTGAAAAGATCGCCTGGATGAGCCCCGATTCATGAGTCAACAGGTTCTCGATCGTCATCGCGTTCCGGGCCGGGCTCGTTTCGCCGGTCTCCTGATCGATCACGCTGGCGTCCGCGAACTCGGGAATGAATTTCGAAACGGGGTCGTCGAGCGCCATCAACCCGTCTTCCACCATGGTCATGATCGCCACGCTGACGATGGGCTTGGTCATGGAATAGATGCGGAAAATCGAGTCCTGATTTATGGGCTTTGGATTCTCCGGAGAGAGCAGTCCGACGGACTCCAGCACGCCCACGCCCTGGCCGTTGCCGACCAGCAAGAGAGCGCCATTGAGAAAATCGCCGTCCACCGCGGCCTGCATCTGGGCCCTGATTTCCTCGATCTCTCCCTGGTCGATGCCGAAATTGGTCGAATGAATTCGCTTGACGGAGGAATCCGCCAGCGCCAGGGACGCGGGCAGAAAAAACAGAAGGGCGGCGGCAGTAAGTACGCGTCCGGCTCGATTCTGATTCATGAAGGTAACCTCGAAAGAAGTGCGGAAGAAGCGGCAAGGTAACCCAGCCGCAAGTGGCGTTCAAGCCGCCCGGCCAATCCCCAACCGTCATTCAGCGCGTAGCCAGGCGGAGTCGCAGAATCTTCCGGGCGACTGGTGGGTGTCCCACATCGCGACCTCGCTTCAGGCTCATGTCTCATTGGACAAGGCTCCACATCGCGCCACATCGCGTTAGTGTTGATCCTGAGGGTAAACACGTATACTCTTTCGATTTAGCCGTATATGTATTTTTAATGCGGAGAGTAAAATGAAACGAAAGCTGACCCTGACCGTTGAGGAGAAGTTACTGCCTGTAGCCAAGCGCTACGCCAAGTCGCGGGGATTGTCGCTGTCATCGCTCGTTGAACGCTTGCTGATGGATGCCGCTGGGCGCCACGAACCTTCTTTCGCGTCTCGCTGGCGGGGAAAATTCCGCCCGGCGGAACGCGGTGACGTGCGTTATGACTCTCTTGCGAAGAAGTATTTGCGATGATCCTGCTCGATACCGACGTTCTGATCGACATTGCCCTTGACCGGCAACCCCATTCGCCTGCCGCGGTACGATTACTGGACAGCATTGAGCAGGGCGACGAGCGGGCATGCATAGCCTGGCATACGGTTTCCAATTTCTACTATCTCGTTGCGCCGTCGCTGGGCCGGGAAAGTGTAAAGACATTCATCGTTGAATTGACCCGTTTCGTGGATGTCGCTTCGGCAGATGCGCATGCTGTCCGCTACGCCGCATCACTTGCAATGACGGATTTCGAGGACGCATTGCAAGTCGCCGCAGCGCGTTCGGCGGGGGCCCGGCGAATTGTCACCCGCAACACGAAAGACTACGCCCGCTCTCCAATTCCCGCGGTGCTGCCGGAAACCGCCATCGAATTCCTTACCACCAAGCAAGGCGCGGCGAACATTGAAGAGGCGAGTCGCCTGCTACGGCGCAACGGGGGGCAACCGCCGGAGCCCCGTGACAGTCTGGATATCGAAAACGACGAGGATCCCACTTCCTGATGCTTGGGCTCTAACGTCTTGCGCCGGACTGCGGTCAATTTTCGATGAGCGGCTGAAAGGACCTCCTGGCTTACTCTTCGGGCAGGAAGACGAGTTCCGGGATGATGACTTCCCACTCGTCGTCGCAGCGTATTCCATCATGGAATTCTGGTTCCGACTGCTCTTTACTCCACCGAACCACAGCGAAAACCGAAGCCCGGCAGCAGTGCTTTTCCACGGGATATTCGAACTTGGCAGACAGTCGGCCTACGCGCCGTCCGGATGCGTCGAACAACTCCCATCGGGGGGCGTCCGAGGCGGATGGCCCCGTCGCGTTTCCAGTCGCTGAATCCTTGGCGCGTGTACTGTTCGCAAATCCGTTGACACCAACTGCTCGCCGGCTGCTGCCGGAATACGCCGCGGTGCGAAGTTCCAGTGCATCGCCCGGATTGAGTGCGCCGATCGCCTGGTGAACCGGGTTGCGCGAGGCATGTCTGCCGGCGAAACCCAGGTCGACCGTTTCCAGGTCCAACCGTTTGTATTGCGCCATCAGTTGGCGCGGATCCCCCGCTGTGTAGTTTCCGGGACTTTCCTTGACCGCAGGCGAACTGTCCGTCGGCATCTCCCGATGCAGAATGGAGGGCAAGCGCCCGAGTTCATCGACAAAAGGATTTTCTTCCTGCTCCATGCGCATCAGCGCGAGCGTTTGCCGCGCACGGGTCATGGCGACATAGAACAGCCGTCTTGAGGCGTCGGGATCTTCGCTCCGGTTGCGCTTTTGCCAGCCGCCATCGAGCACAATCACGTGATCGAATTCAAGGCCTTTAGCCCGATGAGCCGTAAGCAAAAGTAGTCCCCGCTGGCGACCGCGAATGTCTCGGCCCCATTCGGCAAGCCATTCGACAAAGTGCTCGACCGGCGTTTCTCCGTTGCCGGATTCAAGGGCATACTCGGCAACGGCTTCCCGCAACAAGTCATTCCAGCGGCCGGGCGCCTGTTCAACCAGCCAACGCCCAAGCGCGGCGGCTTCCACCGTGCGCGGTTTTCGTTCCCGTACCCAGGCCAGCAGCGCACGGGTTTCCCGCAAACGCCAGAAGCCGCGGAAATGCTCATTGCCGAATTGCGCATCAATGCCTTCCAGTTCGCATGCGGCTCGTACCGGATGGAGAAATTTCCATTCGCGGGCGATCACCGCGCACTTGCTCCAGTCCCAATCCGTTCCTGCCAGTTTGGCGAACCGGCGCAATTCGGCCAATGCCGCTCGGGCCTGTGAGGCGGCATCGCCGCAGGGAAGAACTTGCACCCGACCACGAGCCAGGGGATCGAATTCCCGCCACGCTCCACCGGGGGGGTAGCCGCGCCGGGCGGAATCAATCCTGATTGGCTGATCCGGTTTCATTCGCGCACGCCCCGGCGCAATCAGCGCGTTCGCCGCCTCGACGATATTGGCGGTGGAACGGTAGTTATCGATCAGGTAGGCGCGCCTGGCATCGTAGTCGGATTCGAAACGGCGGATGTATTCGACCGATGCGCCGGCGAATGCGTAAATGTTCTGGTCGTCGTCACCCACCGCGAACAAGCTCAGGCGGTCTTGTTCTTCTTTCAGCTTGCGACCGGAGAGAGCGGAGATCAGCGCATATTCGTCCGGTCCTATGTCTTGATATTCGTCCACCAGTATCCAGCGAAAACCGGCCAGTAGACGTCGCCGGTTTTCGTCCAGTTCTTCCGGTGGCAAATCCTGGCCCTGCAACAAGTCTGTGGCCTTGCGCAGAACTTCGGTAAAACTGTCGTCGTTCGGTTTGACTGTTCGCGCGGCGCCGGCGCGAACGCTGAAACTCGCGCCCAGCAAACGCATGGCAAGGCTGTGGCAGGTCATTACGGTCACGCCATTGGCGTCGTCGCCGACCAGGTCGCGCAATCGCCGCCGGATATCCGCCGCCGCGTGACGGTTGTAGGCCAGTGCAATAATGCTTCCCGGACGCTCGCGTCGCGCCCGCAGCAGCCAGGCGACGCGATGAACAAGCACCCGAGTCTTGCCGGAACCGGGCCCCGCAAGTACCAGTACACTGGTTTGTTCGCGTTTGTCGGTGACGATTCGTTCCTGTTCCGGATTGCCGAGACTTTCGACGATGTTGCGCCAGGACTCCGCGGTCATTTGCCTGCTGATTTCAGTTTCTTTTTCCGGCAGCCAGCGCTTCAGAAACGAATCCTGGTTCAACTCGAAGTAGTCCATCGCCAGTGCAAGCGCATCGGCAATTTCCTCTATTCCCCTTTGCGCGTATTCCTCCATTACGTGAATTTGAAGCATTCTGTCTTGGTAGTGGAGTTCAAGCGGTTCGAATTCGGTTTTGCCGAAACCTCGCTTCCAGTCTTTGCCGAGGTTTATCGTCATTGCCTGCCGGAAAACCGCAAGGCCCTTGTTCAGGCGGATAACTTCCAACTCGTGCAGCCACAACAAGGCGCGTTCCATCAGTTTTTGCGGATTCTTAGTTTCGGATTTCAACGCGAGGTCGGAATCGATCGCATCCCGTAACAATCCCAAGCTTGTCTCGGCAAGCAAGTCGACCCCCTTGCTGCCTTTATCCAAACGGGACAGCAGATGCTCAAGCAGACATTGCGCGGCCGCGCGGCGCCGGTCGGCGGTTTTCTGCAGTGCATTCCAATTGCGGTTCAATGTGAGCCGGATCGTATCTTGCCCGACACGGCCTCCAATCGAGATGCTGCCTTTGCGGGCGGTTTCGTCGCGCCCGTCTTCAGCAAGACCCCGCAACAATCGCATCACGCGTTCCGGCAAGGCGCTGTCGTGGCCGAGATCCTTCAGCCGCTGAGTTGTCACGCGCAGGTGCAGAATCTCCGAGTCTCTTTCCTGCAGATCGGGAGCGAGTTCGCGCATCAGGTCGATCAGCGAAATTTCTATTGCGCGGGCGTCCGCGAGCCGATGCTGGGAATGGTTGGGCACACCTTGGTGCACGTAGGCGGTCAGTGCGGTGTCGTTGTTGGCGACTCCCAAATCCTCAAGATCGTAAAGCGCTTTTCTGACATGCTCCGGGCTCAGCCCCGAGACTTGCATGAGTTCGTCGGTTGTTATGCCTTCCACTGCGTCGGCATCGATCAATCTCTCGGTAATCTGCAGCAATTGTTTCCGGTAGCTTTCGAGTTCGATACGATTCCTGATTCTCTTTTTTGCCTCTTCAATTGAGTTCACCCGCAGCGACGAAGGGAAAACGTGAACCAGGTTTTCTTCACGGCTCAGCAATTTTGCTTCTTCAAGCCAGGACACGGCGGTGCGAACGCGGGTGTCGTCGGTAACCCTGTCCCGTTCGAACGCCGCTTCTTCGTCTTCCCTGAGAATCTCGCCCGCCGTTGCGACAACTTCCCCTTTCAGTTTCTTGTGTTTGTCGAGATTGCGCAGCGCGCGCAGGATTCCATGAATTTCCTGCCGGCTCAGCCGTGATCGCGCCGACAAGCCAAACTGACGTTCCACATCGTCGGGCGTATAAAGCAGGACGCATCGGGCCGCGGCCAGATCCCGTCCGGCCCTGCCCGCTTCCTGAAGGTAATTTTCCAGCGACCCGGGAATGTCCGCGTGAATCACCAGGCGCACATCGGGTTTGTCGATACCCATGCCGAACGCGTTGGTCGCGACAATTACCCGCAATTCTCCTTCGGTGAATGCCTTTTGTACCGAGCCTTTCGCCTCCGGTTGCAAACCGGCATGAAAGAAGTCCGCTGCGACGTCGCGTTCCCGCAAGAAATCGGAGATTTCTTCGGTTCGCCGCCTCGTTGAGCAATAGATTATCGCGCCGCCGGGAATATCCGATGGCAGGTCGGACGAAAGTACTTCGGTGATATGGTGATATTTTTCGGCTGCAGTCGTGCGCACGACAACGAAATCGAGATTCTCCCGCCGGGTGCCGCCGTCGAAAAGTTGCAGTTCGACGCCCAGTTTCTGCCGAAAATATTGCAGAATTTCATCGACGACTTCCGGCTTGGCTGTCGCTGTCAAACACAATACCGGTGGCTGATATCCAGCTTGCGAATTGGTTTTCTCCTTGATGAATCTGGCAATGTAGCGGTAGTCGGGACGGAAATCGTGACCCCATCGCGACAGGCAATGCGCCTCGTCGAGCACCCAGAGACCGACTTCGCGCAGTTCCAGCGCCATGCGCACCGTGGGATTCCGCAATTGTTCGGGCGAGATCAGGATAATGCCCGCATCTCCCAATCGGACGCGGTCCAGCGCTGCGCCGCGTTCGGGAAGAGACAACAAGCCATTGATAGTTGCGCCGGACTCGATGCCGCGCTTTTCCAGGCCGGTCACCTGGTCAGCCATAAGCGCCACCAGTGGTGAAATGACAACAGTCAACGCACCCGTTTTGTCGTATTGCGAGAGTGCGGGAATCTGGTAACAGAGAGATTTTCCGGTTCCCGTCGGCAAGATGGCGAGTGCATGCTTTCCGGCCATGACGGCCTCAACAATCGATTGCTGCATGGGCTTGCCCGAAGCATCCCTGGGTTCGGGACGAAAACCGTCGAAGCCGAACCAGCGCTTGAGTTCCTTGTTCGCGTCGTGGCGCTCCCGGCACCAGTTGCAATCCGACTCAGCGCAAGCGGTGTCGCGCAGGCGGCGGACCAGTTCGCCCGCCTCGGGAAATTGATGACGCACCCACGGCGGCATGACCGAGTCCCCGCCTGCAACAGAAAGCCAGGCCAGCGCGAAGGCGAGTGGCCAGCCGTTGTGCGCCGCCTCGCTGGACAGGTTTTGTCCTTGAGTGGAACAGGAGTCTCCGCCAAGTCTCTTTGCAATCGCCTTCCTTGCTTCGGCCTCGGTCGGGCAGGATTTACCACGAACCGCTGCGAAGAATCGGTCAAAGCCGGCGGCGATGGAGTCTCGGGTCGTCAGCCAGTGGTAGCAGTCGAGCAAGTCCGTGTCCATCTCTCGCAGTGCGTCGATTTCCTCTGTCAGCAACTGCAGGGTTTCGCGGCAATCAAGCTCGGGGTTATTGCGCGCGCCTCGGGGGATACCACCGTCCTTGTAGTGCTTGACAAGCCTATGGTACGGATTGCGCGGAAAGGCGAGGGGACTGAGCCGCAGCGTATCCAGTAGAAGTAACTGCAGTAGCTTCGACCCAGGCGCCGTGACTTCCAGGTGTGGAAAATCATGAGTGATCAGGTTGTGGCCGACCAGGAACTCCGAATCTTCCACAAATGACTCAAGCTGCTTCCAGTCAGCGTAGTTGATCCTGTCGCCGAACTTTTTGTGAAACGATTCGCCATCGCCCGAACGTACCGCTGCAAAAGAGAGGATGCGGGAATCTTTCTTGTCGACTTCCAGGTCCAGGGCCAGGCACTTGAACGGCAAAGCAGTACTTAGCGAACCCCAATTGTCGTGTGGATCAGCCATTTGTTTGTGTTGTACCGAGCCAGGTTGGCGGGCATTTTATCCGAAATTTCCTGACGCTAAAATTTCTCAAGGCTGTTGCCGCACCCAGGACTTGCGAATGGATGTCCCATGTTTTCTCGCCCCTACAGGCTGAACCCGCACAGACAGTTGGTTTTGAGGCTGGCACGGTGTGAGTCGCTGTCTGGCGGGCGGCATGCAGCGGGCGTGCGAGGCATGGATGCCGAGCCCGAAGCGTACAGGGAAGTATTTACAGCGTCCGCTGCATGCCGCCCGCCAGACGGCGACGGATCGCAGCCACCACCAGTTGGAACTCCCACACCTTGCAGCCTTGATTGGCAAAAACGATTAACATTGACCGATGATTCCAACGATCAGGCAACTCAGGTACCTGGTGGCCGTGGCTGAGCACCGGCACTTCAGCAAGGCGGCCGAGGCCTGTTTCGTTACCCAGTCGACCTTGAGTACGGCGATTCGGGAACTCGAGCAGCAACTCGGCGTGGTGATCTTCGAACGCAATCGCAAGTCGGTGCTGATCACGCCGGTGGGGGAAAAGCTGCTTGCCCGGGCGCAGACGATTCTCGGCGAAGTCGAGGATCTCGTCAGTTTGGCACGGGCGGAAAAGGGTTCCCTGACCGGTGAAATCCGGCTTGGCGTCATTCCCACGATAGGGCCTTTCCTGTTGCCGAAGATGCTCGGCGAGTTGCGTCAGACCTACGGCAAGCTGCGTTTTTATCTCAAGGAGGAAATCAGTTCGCGCCTCGCGGTCATGTTGACGCGGGGCCAGCTCGACGTGCTGATACTGGCTTTCCCTTATCCATTGCGCGATGTGGAAACCGTGACCTTGTTCGAGGACGAGTTTCTGCTTTGCATGCCGCCCGGACATACGCTGGAGAAGCTGCAATCGGTGCGGCAGAAACAATTGCGCGGGGAAGCGCTGCTGCTGCTCGAAGAAGGCCATTGCCTGCGCGACCACGCGCTCGAAGCCTGTGAGTTGCAATCGGCCGAAACCAACCTGGTGTACCAGGGCACGAGCCTGCATACGCTGGTGCAGATGGTCGCGGGCGGCCTCGGCCTGACCTTGCTGCCCGCCATGGCGGTAGCGGGCGATGTGCTCGGCGACACGAATCTGCCGTTGCGCCGTTTCAGTTCGGAGAAAGTCGCAAGGCACATCGGCATGGCCTGGCGCAAATCCGATCCGCGCCGGGACGAATATCGAATCCTGGCTGAATTCATCGCCGAGCGTTGCGTGCCTTCGGCAGCCACGATTGCCTCCCGCAAATGAGCAAAGGCCTGCTGCAACTGCAACTGTGGCATTTGCGGATCGGGGATTTCTCCGATGCGGAATTGCGCCTCGGCCTGTCCTGGCTCAGCGGCGAGGAACTCGATTACTTTCGCAATTGCGCCTCGCGGATGCGCAAGCGGCAGTTCGCCCTGGGCCGGCTGTTGCTGCGCGCGGCGCTTTCCCATCTCGACGCCGAACGCGCGCCCGGTCAATGGCGCATCGTCGAAGGCCCCCATGGCAGGCCGGAACTGGCCTCCGGCGAGCCGTTTATCGGCTTCAACCTGGCGCATTCGGACGACCGCATCGCGCTTGTCACCGGACCGCTGCAAAGGCTTGGCATCGATCTTGAGAATGGATTGAAGCGACGCAAGGTCGAGCGGCTCGCCCGGCGCTGGTTCAATGCGCCCGAACTGACGGAAATGATGCAGCTTGCGCCCGAGGCGCGTCAGCAGTGGTTCTATCGGCTCTGGACCTTGAAAGAGGCCTGGAGCAAGGCACTCGGCGAACCGCTCGCGCCCTCATTGCGGCGTGTGACGGTCACGGGAACCGAGGGCGACGTATGCAGTGTAACCGTAACCGGCGGCGAAGCGGATCGATGGCAGTTTTTCCGGATTCAGGCGGCTCCCGGATTTCACTGCGCCCTGGCTTGTCAAAGCGAAGCGGAGATCAGACTGACATCACGCCGCATGTCCGGCCTGACCCGATTCGAATCCACCAAAAGTCAAATTCTCGACCGGGCGGAAAGCACTTCCTGAAGGAGCCGGTTGCGAAGCGGTTCCACCGAAGCAATCAGCACTCGCCTATTTCGGCGAGAGACTCCAAAACGCGTTCATGCAAAAACTCGTCCCAGACGGTGCTGTTGGGTGTCTCGCGCGCGGCCCGCAACAATTGTAACGCGGTCTCCGTAACGCCGTTCGCTCAGCAACAGCAGCGAATATCCGGTTTCCAGTTGCACGACCTTGAGTTCCGATCCGTATTCAAGCGCGAGGTCGATATGTTCCAGAGCCCTTGCGCTGGATGCGCGGAACAGCAGGCGCGCGAGAATCCCGGCCTTGTCGAGCGCTTCCGCGTGCCAGACCGCGATGCCGAGATGCGCCAAAGCAGAGTCCGGGTCGAGTTCCACCGCGGTCTCCACCGCGTCGCGCACACGCGTCACGTAGCGATTGCCGAGTACTTCCAGAACACCGACCACCTGGGCGTAGCGGCCCATGGCGTGGGCAAGTTGCAGGTGCGCCTGTACGTTTTGTGGATCGAGTCTGACCGATTCCATTCCATAGTCGGTCGCGGTAGCGAAAATCTCTTCCTGTTCCTCGCCCGCGGCGGCGATGTGATAGCCATATACCGACAGTGACTCCGCCGCCAGGGCATATCCATCGGAAGTATTCAACTCCGCGGCAATTTCCGCGGCAGTGAGAAAATCACCATTGTCCCTGGCCATCCGCGCTGCTTCCAGCGATTGGGCATGGAAAGCGCCTCCGGCGAAGCAAGCGACCGTGGCACATGCCAGGCGCACAAAACGGAGAATCGCAGATGTTCTTTTTGTTTTAGCTGAGCACATACTCGATTACGAATTTCGAACCGTAGAATCCAACCACGAGTAATACGAACCCGGTCAGTGTACCGCGAATCATGGTGGTTCCGCGCCATCCCAGCCGATGATGTCCCCACAACAGGACAGCAAACAGAAGCCAGGCGAGCGCGGTGAAGAAACTCTTGTGGATGATGCCTTCCATGTTCCAGACATCTTCAATGAAAAAGACGCCGGCCACTATCGCCAGGCTGAGCAATACTTCGCCGGCCCAGAGCAGTTCGAGCAGGAAGGCTTCCATGTCCTGTAGCGGCGGCAGCCTGGCGAGCAGGCCGCCTGCATGGCCGTGCTTGAGCTGATAGTTCTGGTAAGAAAGGAATATCGCCTGCAACGCGGCAATGGAAATGAAGCCATAGGCGAGCACCGACAACAGAACATGGCTGCCGGAGCCGGGACCGAGGCTGGTGGTCGGAAAGCTGCTGCCGATCGTCAGTGACAGCAGGATGGTCACGATTGCCAGCGGAAAAAGCCCGAGGAACAGATTGTCGAGCGGTTTGCGCAAGCTCGAGCCGAGCACGAGCACGGAAATCGCCAGGGCGATCAGCGTGCTGATCTGGGTAATGCCGAAATGATAGCCGTTAGGCTCGCGAACGATTTCCCAGGCGCTGACGGCGTGGGCGAGCACGGCAACCAGGCCGCAAGACAGGACCAGCGAGCGGGAAATCCTGTCGCTGCGCAGCCGCCGCCATTGCAGCGCACAGGTCAGGCCGTAGAATACGACAGCGATCAGTCCGGCTATTACGCGCGGTTCCGGCATTTTTCCCAGGCGCCATTCAGCAATAAGGAGCGGAAAAGTGTCGCATATGTCCCAGCGCGGTTGAAGCGATTTTTGCAGCGCTGTTGCCGGTCAGGCCGGTTCGCTATACTGGCGCCTTTTTCGCCGGAACCTCACAGTGTTCGAAAATCTCACCAGGCGTCTTTCCGCCACTTTCCGCAATCTGGGCGGCAAGACCGCGCTGAACGAAAGCCAGATCCAGGCGGCCTTGCGCGATGTGCGCAGGGCGCTGATCGAAGCCGATGTGGCGCTGCCGGTCGTGATGGAGTTCATCGACCGGGTTCGTGTTCGGGCGACGGGCCGGGAAATCACGGGCAGCCTCACTCCGGCGCAGACCCTCATCAAGATCGTGCAGGCCGAACTCGAAGCGGTTATGGGCCCGGCGAGCGCGGAACTCGAACTGCGCGCCGTTCCGCCCGCGGTCATTCTGATGGCCGGCCTGCAGGGCTCGGGCAAGACCACCACGGTGGCGAAACTGGCGTCCTGGCTCAAGCGTGAACAGAAAAAGCGGGTCATGGTCGCAAGCGCCGACGTGTATCGCCCGGCCGCCATCGGTCAACTGGAAACGCTGGCGGCCCAGGTCGAAGTCGAGTTCTTTGCCGGCGACAGCAACCGGGGCGCGCTTTCCATCGCCAGTGCGGCGCTGAAGGAAGCGAAGAAACAGTTCGTTGACGTACTCATCGTCGACACAGCGGGCCGGCTGGCCATCGACGATGAAATGATGCTGGAGATTCGCAACCTGCACGAGTCGCTCAAGCCGGTGGAATCCCTGTTCGTGGTCGACGCCATGACCGGCCAGGACGCCGCCAGTACCGCCCGCGCCTTCGGCGAAGCGCTGCCGCTCACGGGCGTGGTGCTGACCAAGGCGGACGGCGACGCCCGGGGCGGGGCGGCGCTTTCGGTGCGCCATGTCACCGGCAAGCCGATCAAGTTCATCGGCACGGGCGAAAAGCCCGACGCCTTCGAGCCGTTCCATCCCCAGCGCATTGCTTCCCGCATTCTCGGCATGGGCGACATGATGTCGCTGATAGAGGAGGCCGAACGCAAGGTCGACAAGAAGAAAGCCGCCCGCATGGCGCAAAAAGTCAGGAAGGGCAAGGGCTTCGATCTCGATGACATGCGCGAGCAACTGCGCCAGATGCGCAGCATGGGCGGCGTGGCCGGAATCATGGACAAACTGCCCGGCATGGGCGCCCTGCCGCCGGGCGCGGCTGGCATGATGGACGAACGTCACCTGGTCCGCATGGAGGCGGTGATCAATTCCATGACGCCGCGTGAACGCAGCAACCCGGCCATCCTCAACGGCTCGCGCAAGCGCCGTATTCTGCAAGGGGCCGGCGCACAGATCCAGGACCTCAACCGCCTCCTCAAGCAGCACAAGACCATGCAAAAAGCCGCCCGCAAGATGAAAGGCGGCAATCTGGAGAAAATGATGAATCGCCTCCCCGGCGCCCAAAGTGCTGGCCGACTTCCCGGAGGCGGTAATTTCCCGCGGTTTTGATTCGCGTGGAATAAAGAGGGTATTCAATCGTAATAAAGTTGTAGACTGATCCTTCAGCTTTCCAATTGAGTTGAAGAGCATCATGATGGACACACTATTCCGATCTTTTGTTTTCCTCCTGCTAGCGTCAAGCACGGCGACGATCGCTTCCGATGATGACGACTATCGTCTGGCCAACGATCTCAGCTACATTTACGGCGAAATCGAATCGCGCCAGCATATCTACTATGTTGGCGATACTGTCGATATTCGGGTCGTAATCCAGGGTGACAAGGACCTGTTGCAAAGCCAATCGGTGGACATTTACCTGGCAATATTCTCACCCGGCGGCGGCATCTCCTTCGACCGAATAATGGACTACCATAGCTTCGAATCCCGCAGGCTTTTCTACGCCGAAGACATTTCCGACTCGCTGGTGCAACAGGGCAGTTATCAGGTCGCGCTTATTGCGGTGCGCGACGGCGGCAATCCCGCGAATCTCGGTGACTGGTACAACGGTTTGGGCGGATTTCTGGGGGGCGAAGCGCTCTATTTCGCCAGCGGTCCACTGACGTGGGATATCGATCAAGACGGCTTCTGGGATTCGGACTACGACCGGGACGGCTTTTACGGAGATGATGACGACCTGTACGAACACTACTACCTGGACAACGGGCAATTCTGGAATTCACGAGACCCTCGTGAATGGGACGATGACGATTGGGACGATGACATCAGTCCTTTCGACGATGACCAGTCGGGTGGAAGCTATTTCGAAATTGAGGGAAGAATTTCCCGGATCGTGGATTCGCAATCGTTCTATATCGGAACCTTGCTTGTCATATACGATTCGTCGACCCGCTGGGAATACGGCGGGCCGGCTCAGCTTGCGGTCGGCAAAAGAGTGGAAGTCGAGGGTGTCAGAACGGATGGAACCTCAATGCGCGCCCAGGAAATTGAATTCGAGGACGACTGACGGGCGAGATTTCGTTGGTGAATTCAGGTGAACTCTAAAATACTCATGAGTAAATCAAGATTGTATAGAAAATGCTAACGTTCTCCGGCGGCGCTCGGCAGATTCCGCGGCTTCGAACCCTTCTTTCATTGCCTGTCGAATTGCCTTAGAATACCCGGCCTTTTAACCGGGCCGGCGCGATCCGCCAGAGAGCGGCGTGTCCGGCAAATTGATTTCGACAGGAACTGATTATGGTAACGATTCGTCTGGCGCGTGGCGGGGCGAAGAAGAAGCCGTTCTACCACATTACCGTCACCGACGTGCGGTCGCCGCGCGATGGCCGGTTCATAGAACGCATCGGATTCTTCAATCCCGTGGCCCGTGGCCGGGAGGAGCGCCTGCGGCTGGATCTCGAGCGCATGGCGTATTGGCAGTCCCAGGGTGCGCAGGTTACGCCCAGGGTCGCTACCCTGGCCAGAAACGCGCAAGAGCAGGCAGCAGCCCAGGACGCGCAAGCGCCGGCTTCCTCCGAAGGCTGAGCCACGGCGCCATGGCGCGGGACATCGACCCAGGCCAGCCCCGCATCGTCATGGCCAGGCTTGTCGTAGGGAGGATCGGCCGCACGCATGGCGTCAAGGGCTGGTTGAAGTTGCAATCCTGGACCAGCCCCGCGGAAAACATTCTCGAATTCGCCCATTTGCAGGTTGAAACGGCAAACGGACCTGAGACCTTGCGTATCGACCACAGCCGTCGGCAGGGCAGCGGCTTGCTGGTGCATTTCGAAGGATATGACGAACCGGAACTGGCGCGGCGGCTCACCGGTTGTGAAGTCGCGGTTGCAACATCCGAGTTGGCCGAGACGGAAGCGGGAGAATATTACTGGCATCAGTTGCAGGGATTGCAGGTGGTCAACACGGCGGGCGAGAACTTCGGCCGCGTCGGACATCTGCTCGAGACCGGCGCGAACGACGTGCTCGTGGTCGAGCCCGAAGCCGGCAGCATTGACGATCGCAGGCGCCTGATTCCCCTGGTATGGGACCGGGTGGTGCAGCGGGTGGACCTGGAAGCCGGCGCGATCGAAGTCGATTGGGGCGCGGATTTCCTCGTGGAATCGTGACATGCGGGTAGACATCGTCACACTGTTTCCCGAAATGTTCACCGCGCTGAGCGAATACGGAGTGACCGGCCGGGCGGTCAGACAAGGCCTGATCGAACTGGCTTTCCGGAATCCGCGGGATTACGCCGGGGACCGGCATCGGACCGTGGACGACCGGCCGTTCGGCGGCGGGCCGGGGATGCTGATGAAAACAGCGCCGCTGCTCGACAGTCTGGCGGCGGCGCAACAGGACGGCAGGGGCAGGGTGATTTACCTGTCGCCACAGGGCCGGCGGCTCGACCACGAAACGGTCGTCCGTCTGGCGGCAACGCCGAAACTGGTGCTGCTTTGCGGTCGTTACCAGGGCGTCGACCAGCGCGTAATCGACAGCGCGGTCGATGAGGAATTGTCGCTGGGAGACTTCGTAGTCAGCGGCGGCGAATTGGCGGCGATGGCCTTGATCGACGCGATGATCCGCCTGTTGCCGGGCGCGCTCGGCGACGAAGACAGCGCCGGGGACGACAGTTTCGCCGACGGCCTGTTGCTGGGTCCGGAATATACCCGGCCCCGGGAAGTTGCCGGAACGACAGTGCCGGAAGTGCTGCTGAGCGGCGATCACGAGGCGATCAGGCGGTGGCGTCTGATGCAGAAACTCGGTACGACCTGGCGCAAGCGGCCGGATTTGCTGGCCGGCCGGGAATTGACCGGAGAGGAACAGCGATTGCTGGACGAATACCGCGCCGGCATGAAGGAAAACTGAATTATTGCGGGCCAAACGGCCGCACCGCCCGAGGAGCGAAGACGATGAGCAAGAACAAGATCATCCAGCAGATCGAACAGGAGCAGATGAACAAGCAACTGCCCGAATTCGGTCCGGGCGACACCGTCGTGGTGCAGGTTCGCATCAGGGAAGGCGAACGCGAGCGTATCCAGGCTTTCGAGGGCGTCGTCATCGGTGTGCGCAACCGGGGCCTGAATTCAGCGTTCACCGTGCGCAAGATTTCCCATGGCGTGGGCGTGGAGCGCACTTTCCAGACTTACAGCCCCCTGGTCGCCGGCGTCAAGATCAAGCGCCGCGGCGATGTTCGCCAGGCCAAGTTGTACTATCTGCGCAATTTGAGCGGCCGCGCCGCGCGCATAACCGAAAAACTCGGCAAGAAGCCGCAAGCTGCATCCTGAAACCCCAGCTTCGCGCCACCTTCGGGGCCGTAGATTCTGCGACTGCGCTTCGCTCCGCGCAGAATGACGGTGGCGAGATTTGTCATTCTGCGCGCAGTCGCAGAATCCATTTTTCGATAAAGCGATTCGACTGTGAGCGTAATGCTGGCGGAGTCCTGATTGCGGGTATATTATTGGCGTTTTACCGTGGAGGTGCGGAGAAAATGATTGCTCTCGGCAGGATTTTCCTGTTCTGTGCGGCGTTTCCGGTTTTCCAGAACGCCCTTGCGCAGGACGATTCCCTGCGCGAGCGCTTGCACGAATCCATCGTCGCCGCCTCGGGCAGCCAGTTGGAAATCGTCAACATCAAGCCCACGCCGCTCGACCGGATATTTGAAGTGGAGCTGAACACCGGGGAATTGCTGTACGTCGACGCCTCGGGAGAATACCTGTTTGCCGGTGACCTGTATCAGACCACGCCGGACGGACTGCTCAATCTGACCTCCGCCACCCGGCAGG
The DNA here is from genome assembly GCA_963666325.1 of Pseudomonadales bacterium. GTDB lineage: Bacteria > Pseudomonadota > Gammaproteobacteria > Pseudomonadales > Pseudohongiellaceae > UBA9145. The sequence goes on along the minus strand of OY762706.1, from coordinate 923,967 downwards.
AAGCCATCTTGCGCAAGGTGGCTGCCGTACCCGACGAAGAAGCCATCATCTTCGAACCCGAAGGCGAGGTGAAAGCGACGCTGACGATTTTCACCGATGTCGATTGCACTTACTGCCGCCAGTTGCATGGCGAACGCGAGCAGTTGCACGATTACGGCATCCGCATCCGCTATCTCGCTTATCCGCGCGGCGGCGAAAACGCGACGTCCTACGACAAGATGATCTCGGTGTGGTGTTCGGAAGACCGCCATCGTTCGCTGACCCAGGCCAAGCACGGCCAGAATCTACCCCTCCGGGAATGTGAAACCCCGGTGCTGGCGCACTACAATCTGGGCAATCAACTCGGTATCCAGGGCACCCCGGCCCTGGTGTTTCCAGACGGACGTCTGATCCCGGGCTACATGGAAGCGCAACGCCTGGCGGCGATGCTCGGAATCGAATAAGGAGCCGGCCGCTGCTTCCAGTATAATCCGCGCTTCGTTATTCGGCGCGGAAGCCAATCTCTATGCAATCACCCGTCAAGGTAGGAATTTGCGGACTGGGCACAGTCGGCGGCGGCAGTTTGCGCCTGCTGCTGGAAAATGCCGATGAGATCGCGCGCCGCGCCGGCGCTTCGATTCAGGTCGCGCGCGTGGCGACGCGGCGGCCCCAAGAGGCGAAAGAGGCCGCGAATTCGGACCTGAGTCTCGATTCCGGGATTGCCCTCGGCAGCGACCCCTTCGCGGTCGTCAAGGACGCCGAAATTCAGGTCGTCGTGGAAACCATGGGCGGATTCGACCCCGCCTTCGACGTGGTCAGGCAGGCGCTGGCAAACGGCAAGCACGTCGTCACCGCGAACAAGGCCCTGATCGCCGAGCGCGGCAACGAGTTGTTCGAAGTCGCCGAAGCGCATGGAACCACGCTGGCCTTCGAAAGCAGCGTCGCCGGCGGCATCCCGATCATCAAGACCCTGCGCGAAGGGCTGGCCGCAAACCGAATCGAATGGCTGGCCGGGATTATCAACGGCACCGGTAATTTCATCCTGACCGAAATGTCCGCCGGCGGACGCACTTTCAATGATGTGCTCGCGCAGGCCCAGGAACTCGGTTATGCCGAAGCCGATCCGGGTTTCGACGTGGAAGGTACGGACGCCGCCCACAAGCTGACGATCATGGCTTCCATCGCTTTCGGCATTCCCCTGCAATTCTCGGCTACCTGGACCGAGGGTATCAGTGCGCTGGTGCCCGAAGATCTGGCTTATGCGGAAGAACTGGGATATCGCATCAAGCATCTCGGCATCGCCCGGCGCACGGAACGGGGAGTCGAGTTGCGTGTACACCCCACCCTGATCAGCAAACGCTGGCTATTGTCCGAAGTAGCCGGCGTCGACAACGCCATCGTCGTCAAGGGCCATGCCGTCGGCACGACCATGTATCAGGGTCCGGGCGCCGGCGCCGACGCTACCGCTTCGGCGGTGGTGGCGGACATCATCGACATAGCCCGCCGGCTTCGCGCGGGCGCCGCGCGGCCGCTCGCGCCTTCCCTGCATTATTACGGCGAGGCCCGGGACCTTCCCATAGTGTCCATGGACGATATCGAGTCCGAATGTTATCTGCGTATCCCGGTGCTCGATCGCATGGGCGTGATGGCCAGGATCACACGGGTTCTCGAACAGCATGCCATCAGCATAGAGGCGGTGATCCAGAAGGAAGTTCATGGCGGCAGCGTGCCCATCGTCCTGCTTACCCATACGGCGCCGGAAAGCGGCATGAACGCCGCCATCGCCGAACTCGGTTCGCTGCCGGACGTGGTCGATCCGATCGGCCGGGTCCGGGTAGCGCCCTTTCCCGCCGGGGAATGAAAATGAAGTATCTCAGCACCCGCGGCGGCTGTTCCGGGCAAGGATTCGAAGAGGTGCTGCTGACCGGACTCGCCCCGGACGGCGGCCTGTTCGTTCCGCAGGAATTGCCCCGGCTCAGTACCGCTGATCTCAGGGAAATGCGTGATCTGCCCTATGCCGAACTCGCCTGGCGGATCACATCCCTGTTCACTTCCGGCGCTTTCCCGGAAGACGAATTGCGCCGCATGATCGAATCGAGTTACGCCGGTTTCGCTCACCCGGAAGTCGCGCCGCTGACGGCGCTGGGCGATGGTGAACATGTGCTCGAGCTGTTTCACGGCCCGACCCTGGCCTTCAAGGACTTCGCCTTGCAGGTGCTGGGCCGGATGCTCGATCACGTGCTGCGGCGAAAAGGCAAGCGCGCGCTCATTCTCGGGGCGACTTCGGGCGATACCGGCTCGGCTGCGCTGGAAGGCTGCCGCCATTCCTCCCAGGTCGATATCTGCATTCTGCACCCGCACGGGAAAGTGTCCGAGGTGCAACGCAAGCAAATGACCACGGTGGCGGGCGAAAATGTTTTCAATCTGGCGATCGAAGGCAATTTCGACGACTGTCAGCGCCTGGTGAAGGCCGCTTTCGCCGACCAGTCCTTTCTCCCCGCGGGCCGGCAACTTGTGGCGGTAAATTCGATCAACTGGGCGCGCATCGTCATGCAGATCGTCTACTACGTTCATGCGGGCCTCCGGCTCGGCGCTCCGGAGAACCCGGTTTCGTTCTCGGTGCCGACCGGAAACTTCGGCGACATATACGCCGGTTACCTGGCCCGGGAAATGGGCCTGCCGATCGAGCGCCTGATTGTCGCCACCAACGAAAACGACATCCTCCATCGTTTCATCGGCGGCAACGACTATTCGATCTCGGCCCTGCGCCATACCTTTTCGCCGAGCATGGATATCCTCGTTTCCAGCAATTTCGAACGTTACCTGTTCGATCTGTTCGGCCGGGACAGCGAGGCGCTCGCGCAATTCATGGCCGCGGGCGCCGCCGGCGGGGCGAAGCTGTCCGATGCGCGCTGGCGAGACATGCGTGAAGTTTTCGACAGTGCGAGCGCGGACGACGCGACAACCTGCGCCACCATTGCCGAGGTGTGGCGCGATCATGGCGTCTTGCTGGACCCGCATACCGCGGTCGGCGTACGCGCCGCGCGCGAATGCGGCCCGGACACGAAAGTTCCGGGAGTACCGATGATCTGCCTGGCAACCGCGCATCCGGCCAAGTTCACCGAGGCGGTCGCCGCCGCCGGACTGCCGGCGCCGGAATTGCCCGGGCGCCTGCAACGCCAGTTTCAGAGGCCGGAACGCTATCGCGTGGTCGAAAACGACCTGGCCGCGCTCACCGCGATTCTCGGCGGTCTCGCGGCTTGAACCGGGCGATGCTGGTCCGGCGCCAGGCCATGGACCCTGACTGGTCGGGCGAGATGCATCCGCTGCTGCGGCGTGTCTACAGCCAGCGCGGCGTGACCAGTTCCGCGGAACTGGATCTGGGGCTTGCCAACCTGGCGCCGCCGGAGTCCCTCAAGGGCATGGACGAAGCCGTGGACCTGCTGCTGGCCGCATTGCACGGCAAATGGAAAATCCTGCTCGTGGGGGATTACGACGCCGACGGCGCCACGAGTTGCGTGGTGGCGCTCAATGCCTTGCATGGATTCGGCTTCGACCGTCTGGACTACATCGTCCCGAACCGTTTCGAATTCGGTTACGGGCTGACACCGGCCATTGTCGAACTCGCCTGCGCCCGCGACCCGAATCTGCTGATCACCGTAGACAATGGCATTTCCAGCATCGATGGCGTAGCCGCGGCCGGGAGCGCAGGCTTGCGCACTCTTGTCACGGATCATCATCTGCCCGCGGCGCAATTGCCCGAGGCCGACGCCATCGTCAATCCCAATCAGCCGGGCTGCGAGTTTCCGGCCAAGCACACCGCCGGCGTCGGCGTGATTTTTTACGTGATGCTCGCCTTGCGCCGCCGCTTGCGCGAGATGAACTGGTTCGCGGACGAAGGGCTGCCCGAGCCGAATCTGGCCGAACTGCTCGACCTCGTGGCAGTCGGCACGGTCGCCGACGTGGTTTCCTTCGATCGCAACAATCGCATACTGGTGCAGGAAGGACTTCGCCGGATTCGGGCGGGCAGGGCCAGGCCGGGCATCCGCGCCCTGCTGAAAGCCGCTGGACGAAACCCCGCCACCGCCGTTGCGGCGGACCTGGCGTTCGGCGTCGCGCCCCGGCTCAATGCCGCGGGCCGTCTGACCGACATGTCCACCGGCATTGAATGCCTGCTCGCGGAAGACGAACATTCCGCAGGCGAACTGGCCCGGGCGCTGGATGAGATCAATCGGGAACGCCGGGAGATCCAGGCGGAAATGGATGAGCAGGCTACCGGCTTGCTGGCCGACTTGACTGCGTCAACGGAGGAACTGCCGGCGGGCCTGTGCCTGTACGAGCCAGGCTGGCATCAGGGCGTGGTCGGAATCGTGGCCTCGCGCATCAAGGACCGTTTGCATCGGCCGGTGATCGCCTTTGCCGCGAACGGTGAAAATTCGCCGGGAGAACTCAAGGGTTCGGGCCGTTCGATCCGGGGATTTCACATACGCGATGCGCTGGAAGCCATCGCCGGTCGACATCCCGGCCTGGTCACGCGCTTCGGCGGTCACGCCATGGCCGCGGGGCTAAGCCTGGAAGCGGACAGGTTCGGGGAATTCCAGGCGGCATTCGCCGAGGAGGCCGCCCGGCAACTCGGCCCCGGGCAACCGGAAGCGCAACAGTTCAGCGACGGGCCGCTCGAACCGCAATGGTTCAGTCTCGAAATCGCCCGGTTGTTGCGCAACGCCGGCCCCTGGGGCAAGGATTTCCCGGAACCGGTGTTCGACGGCCGTTTCCGCCTGCGGCGACAACAGCCACTCAAGGAGAAGCACCTGCGCATGACCTTGAGTCCGCTGGAAGCCCCGGAAGTTCAGGTCGAGGCGATCGCCTTCAACGTCGAAGACTGGCCCGACCCCGAAGCCACCGAAATCAACCTCGCGTACCGCCTCGATGTCAATGAATTCCGCGGCGAGCGCAAGCTGCAACTCGTGGTCGAGCGGTTTCTGGCTGAAACTCTCCCGGAATGAAGCCCGTAATGTTACCCTTTGCCACAAAATTCGTGCGCGAATGGCGTAAAATCAGTTTGATATGTTACACGCAGACAATACGGAACTGACGTGATGTCGAAAACACTGGCCCGGCTGTCGACCTTGCTCGTGTTGTGCCTTGCGGGCTTCGGCCTGAAGGCCCAGGTGCACGGCACCGAACAGATCGAAGTCGAACTCGTCGCCGAGACCGTAAACGCGGTGCCGGGCGAGACCTTGTGGCTGGGCATTCGTCTCGACCCGATCGAAAACTGGCACACCTACTGGAAATTCGGCGGCGACAGCGGCGAAGCCACCAGCACGAGTGACTGGCAGTTACCCGACGGCATGACCGGGGGCGATGTCGGCGAGATCGTCTGGCCGATTCCCGAATGGACGCCCTTCCTCGATTCCGGCCTGGTGACCTTCACCTATGGCCATGAGGTTTTTCTGCCGCTGCCGGTTTCGATTCCGGCGGACTTCCAGGGCGATGCGTTCGTTGCCGAAACCACGATTGACTGGCAGGTTTGCGAGGTCATCTGCATTCCCGGCAGCGCGCGTTTTGCCGTTTCATTGCCGGTGGCTGACTCGCTCGCGGTCGATGAGCGCTGGCGCGAAGGCTTCGCGGACGCCCGCGCCAATACGCCGGTTCCGCTCGGCGATCACGATCTGATCGCGCAATTCAACCATCATGACGGCAAGGTCAATGTCATGGTGCAGGCTCCGGATACGCGCTTTGCCGAAGTCGATGAGGCCTGGTTCTTCCCGACCCGCGCCCGCGTCATGAAATATGCGCCGTATCGCGCGGTGATACTGGAAGACTCGCGTATTCAGATTTCCACCGAACAGCATACTCGCTATCCAGCCGACATGACCGAACTCGACGGCATGCTTGCCTGGGTCGACGAGGAGGGCGCCTGGCACGGCTACGATCTGCGCCCGACCCGCACCAGCGTCGCCTGGGACCATAGCATCGAAGTCGAGCTGATCGCGGAAAACACCCATATCGTTCCCGGCGAAACCGCCTGGCTCGGCCTGTTGCTCGACCCGGCCGAACACTGGCACACCTATTGGAAGATGGGCGGAGACAGCGGTGAGCCTACCAGTCTGAATGAATGGGACGCGCCGCCCGGTACGCAAATCGGCGAACTGCAATTTCCGGCGCCTTCCTGGCTGCCGTTTTATGACACCGACCTGGTCAATTTCGGATATGAGGATCAGGTGCTGCATCCTGTCGCGGTTACCGTTCCGGCCGGCTACGAAGGCGAGTCGGTAGAACTTTCCGCATTGGCGTTCTGGAATGTGTGTGAACTGATCTGCATTCCCGGGGAACAGCGCTTGAGCATCACGCTACCCGTCGGTGAAGCTACCGGGCCTGATGCGGAAAATGCCGGGCTGTTCGCTGAGGCGCGTGAGCGGTTGCCGAGTGCCGACCACGACATCCAATCCCTGCTTGCGGTCGCGGGCGAGCGCGTCAGCCTCGGATTCGAATCGGCCTCGTTCAATTTCGATGGCTACACCGATGCCTGGTTTTTCCCGGAACAACGCCGGGTCATCAAGCCGGGGCCGCTGCGCGATGTCTCGGTGCAGTCCAATCTGCTGCAGATCACGCATCAGCAGCCGCGCCGCATGCTCGATAACCTGGATGGAACAGTTTATGGCACGCTGGTGCTTGAAAACTCGACCGGCGAGCGCACGGCTTACGATTTCGTCAATCCCGCGGGCATTGCCAGCGCGGAAACCATAGCGCCCGGCTTCGGCGGCGACAGCGGCCTCGGAGGGCTGCCGCTGTTCATGCTGGGCGCCTTGATCGGCGGCATGATTCTCAATCTGATGCCTTGCGTGTTCCCGGTGCTGTCGCTGAAAGCGCTCAGTTTCGTCGCCGCTTCCGGCGAGACCGCGCGCCACCAGCGCAATGAAGGGCTGGCCTATACCGCCGGCATACTCGTTTCCTTTGTGCTGCTTGCATCAGTGCTGATCGCGCTGCGCGCGGCAGGCGAGCAGGTGGGCTGGGCGTTCCAGTTCCAGCAGCCGTGGTTCCTGGCCTTCATCGTCTACCTGTTTTTCACGCTGGCACTGAGCCTTTCCGGCGTATTCGAAATCGGCGCCGGGCTGATGGGAGCAGGCAACAGCCTGACCATGCAAAAGGGCTACAGGGGCTCGTTCTTCACGGGCGTGCTTGCGACCATCGTCGCGACGCCTTGCACCGCTCCGTTCATGGGCCCGGCGCTCGGGTTTGCCCTGACGCAACCCTGGATCGTGGCGATGCTCGTGTTCCTCGCACTCGGTTTCGGCATGGCCTTGCCGATTCTCATACTGTCCTTCCTGCCGGCGCTGACTCGCTTCCTGCCGCGTCCGGGCGCCTGGATGAACACCTTCAAGCAATTCATGGCCTTCCCACTCTATGCTTCGGCCGCCTTCTTCCTGTGGGTGCTCGGCAACCAGGTCGGCGTCCTGGGCATGTCGCTGGTGCTTGGCGTCTGCATCCTGCTGGCGTTGTCGGCCTGGCTGTATCAGCGCCGTTTTGTGGTAGGGCCGATCATGCGCACCGCCAATCTCGCGGTTGGCTTGGCTACCTTGTTCCTGGCTGGTTACCTGATGCAGACGCCATTTCTGCAAACCATGGCCCGGGCAGATTCGGATCTGGCCCAGGATTCAAGTGCGGACTTCGAACCTTTCAGCAGCGCCCGGCTGGCGGAATATCGCGATGGCGGCACCCCGGTATTCGTAAACATGACCGCGGACTGGTGCATTACCTGCCTGGTCAACGAACAAAGCAGTCTTGGCACCGAACGCGTGAAACAGTCCATGGAAGAAAACAATGTCGTCTACATGAAGGGCGACTGGACCAACGAGGATCCGGAGATTACAGCCGTACTCGAAGAATTCCGGCGGCCGTCGGTGCCGCTGTACGTGCTGTATCCGGGCGACCCGGCAGGCGAGCCGGTGATCCTGCCGCAGATATTGACGCCGTCGATCCTCGACGACGCTTTCAGCGAAATCTGACTTTCAGCGAAACCTGACTTTTTGCGAAACCTAACTCACGGAAACCAAGAGCAAATCAAGATGACAAGGATAGTGCGAATTCTGTTTTTGCCGCTCATTCTCCTGCTCGCGTTGCCGGCCTGGGCGCAGAATCAAGACCGGCAACTTCAGTTCAATTCCGCCGACGGCGCCGCCCGGAATCTGACCCGGCTGCACAGCCTGCTCGTCCAGCACAACGGCGAGCTGGTATTCGAACAGTACTACAACGGCGCCAGCGCCGGCCGTCCGGCGAACATGAAATCCGCATCCAAGAGCGTCATTTCCGCGCTGGTGGGAATCGCCATCGAAGAAGGGTTCATCGAATCGGTGGACAGCAACCTTCAAGAGTTCTTCCCGGAATATCTGGAAGGCGGGGATTACGCCGAAAAACGCGCGATCACGGTAGAAAACCTGCTCACCATGCAGTCCGGCCTGGAAACCACGAGCAACCGCAATTACGGCCGCTGGGTCGCAAGCCGGGACTGGGTGAAGTTCGCCATCGATCAGCCGCTGGTGGCGCAACCCGGCGCCAGAATGCTGTACAGCACCGGAAGCACGCACCTGCTTTCCGCCATCCTGACCCGCGCGACCGGCATGGACGCCAAACAGTTCGCGCAGCAATACCTGACTCGCCCCATGGGCTATTCGATGTCCTATTGGTCACAAGACCCGCAAGGCATTTATTTCGGCGGCAATGATATGGAAATGACGCCGCGCCAGATGCTCGCCTTCGGCGCAATGTATCTCAACGACGGCAGGCACGGCGAAACCCAGGTCGTGCCGCGGGAGTGGGTAGACGCATCGCACCAGCCCCGTGCGCGTTCGCCTCGCGGTCAGGGCCGATATTACGGCTATGGCTGGTGGCTGCGCGACCTGGCCGGCATGCAGGTGCCCGTGGCCTGGGGCTATGGCGGTCAACTCATTTTCGTGGTGGAAGAACTCGACCTTGTCGTGGTCGCCACGTCCGACAGCAATCCGGGCCCCACGCGCCGTGGCCATCTCGGCAGGCTATACGACCTGGTCGAGGACCACATCCTCATGCCCGCGCGTTTCGCGTCCCGCATCGGACCCTGACGCAGCTAACTATGTCTGATGCAGACACCGCGCAACCTTCTCCCGAGCCCTTCGAATTAACCCTGGAAGACGAAGTCGCCATAGATGCGGCGAAGAAGGTCGTCCGCTCCACAGTCGCAAGATTTATCTCGACAAAAATAAAACTTGCCTTTCAAAAATATAAAGTTTACTTTTATATTTGCACGAAATATCAGTGGTTGGAACGATGATTCCTCGCAGATTGAGCAAAGCTGTGCTTGCGGCGTTGCAGGACACTCCCGCCGTCTATGTGGCGGGGCCGCGGCAGGCCGGCAAAAGCACATTGGTCCTGCGGCTGGCGGAAAACGACTGGCCCGCGGATTATGTGACTTTCGACGAGGCCGGCATGCTCGGCGCGGCCGAAGCCAATCCCCAAAGCTTTCTCCAGGCCTGGGATGGCCCTCTTGTGCTCGACGAAGTGCAAATGGCGCCGGGATTGTTCCGAACGTTCAAGCTGTTGATCGACGAAGCACGCTACGAGAATCCGGCATCCGCCAACGGCAGGTACTTGCTTACCGGCTCATCGAGCATCCTGGCTTTGCCCAAACTCGCCGACGCGTTAGTGGGACGGATTGGTGTTTTCACGCTTTATCCCTTGTCGGCGCTGGAGATTTCCGCGGGGGAGGGCGACTTTCTGTCACGCCTGTCGGAGAACCGCTTCATTCCAGGCCCCTTGCGGAGCAAGCATCGACTTACCGACATGATAGTCAAGGCGACCTTCCCGGAGATTTCCAGTAAGGGTCAATCCGAGCGCCGAAAATGGTTTGAAGACTATGTTTCGACGATTTTGCAACGGGATGTGAGACAGATTGCGGAAATCGCCAAACTTGGCGTATTGCCGAACCTGCTCAAGCTGCTTGCCGGGCGGGCCGGCGGACTGGTGAACGAAGCCGATATTGCACGGTCGCTCGGGCTAAACGCGGTAACCGCGAAAAACTATCGTATTTTGCTGCAAATGATATTTCTCACGCTGGATGTAACACCCTGGTTCCGAAACGTCGGCAAGCGTCTGGTCAAAGCGCCCAAGTGTTATCTCGTCGATACTTCACTTCTGTGTCATTTGCTGAACATCGACCCCGGCCATGCCGCAGTGCATGAACCTCATGTCTTCGGTCAGGTAATGGAGAATTTCGTTGCCTCGGAGCTCGCCAAGCAATTGACCGTATTCGACCTCTACGCGAGGCTGCATCACTTCAGAACGAGCTACGGCAAGGAAGTCGATTTCGTGCTCGAAGACCCAGGCGGAAAAATCTCGGCAATCGAGGTCAAGGGCCGTGACGCGGTTACCGCAGCGGATTTCAGCGGTCTTCGCGAACTCCAAAGCCTCGCAGGCAGGGATTTTGTCTGCGGAGTTGTCCTTTATCGCGGAAACCAGACAATCCCTTTCGATAAAAACCTTTGGGCGGTTCCAGTCTCGGCTTTGTGGCAATGAGCGTATCAGGAGGCCAGAAGATACCGATACTGTTTCATCGCCAGCGCCGTTTCATGTTCTTCGAGCCACAGACGGGTTTCCCGTCCCAGCACCAGCAGCCTGCCTGATTCTTCGGCAATGATCGATGCCGCCCTTGCATCCACGCGCTGCATGGGCGAGACCAGGTCCCCGGCGCCACGTTGACGCAGGCGCATTCCGGCTGCGTCGTGTGCCGAAGCGCGGCCCTCGATCAGAATTTGCAACTCGTCTTCTTCCACAGCCTCCAGCTTGTCTCCTGCCGCAAAGGCTCTTGCATCCCACCAGGGCTCCAATTCCTCCATCAATTCCTCGAAAAGGACCTGTCTTTCCAGGAATCGGTCAAGCTCTTCGGCGGTGCTGCTCAGGAGCGAAGCTCGTTTGACGTCCGCGTCGCCGGGAGCCGACTTCCAGACTTCAATGAGAAAATTCTCGCAATTTTCCAGTGCCCGATCTTCGTTGGGCGCAATTTCCACCTGCGCGAAGGTTGCGGCGGGGACGTTGCTTTCAAGTCCCGACTGCAATGACCGGGAAGTCGAACTCAAGCTGACTTGTACGCCGGCGGCAACAGCCGATTGCATGAACCTGCCCAGCACATTGATTGCCGAATAATCAAATCCCGAAACTGATTCCATATCGATTATCAGACACACAGGGGGCGCCGGGGATTCCAGCGATTGCCTGAGCTTGGCGACCAGCGGCCAGGCGCTGCCGAAAAACAGGTAGCCACGCAGGCGGTAGCCATGTATTCGCTCCCCGCCTTCCAGCAGAATGGCCCGGTCCGGAGGCGGGCGGGCCTTGTTGCTTCGCTCGCTACGTCCGGTGAACTGACTGGCGATCGGGTCAACGCGGCTCAGCCGAAGCACAAAGAAAACCAGAGTGGCGAACAATCCAGTGCTGACGCCCTCGATCGCGTCGCGAAAACCACCGGTCAGGGCAACGATCAGGCATCCCGCGAAGGCGCCGAAGAGTATCAGGCCGATTTCCTGGGAAGACCAGGGCCGCAAGGCGCCCGAAAAGACGAAACTCGCGAAGGCGATGTGGCTGACCAGCAAGCCCAGCCCGGAAGTCGACCCCGCCGACAGCGCCGGCATCAGTCTGGAGGTCGCGGGTTGCACCCTAGTCCAGCCGCATCAGGATCGCGGAAACATTGTCCTTGCCGCCATTGCGGTTGGCGCTGTCTACCAGTTTCACGATGCAGCGGTCGAGATCCTCGGAGTTGTAATTGAGTATGTCCTTGATCTCCCAGTCGGCGACCATGCTCCAGAGGCCGTCGGAACACATCAGCAACAGGTCGCCGCCATGCAATTCGCGCTCGAGGCGATCGATCTCCACCGCGTCATGTATGCCCAGGGCCCGGGTCAGAATATGGTCGATATCGGTAAGCGAGAAGCCATTTTCCGGCATCGCGCCCTTGGCCAGCAGGTCGTTGATCAGCGTGTGATCGCGCGACAATTGCTCGAGTTGTTTGTTCCGCAACAAATACAGACGCGAGTCTCCCACGCAGCCCGCGAACATGCGCCGGCCTTCGATCCGGGCCGCGATCAGGGTCGTGCTCATGCCGTTATGGCATTTGTTGGCGCCAGCCGCGTGGAAAATCCTGAGATTGGCCGCATTTATCGCGCGCAGCAATTCGTCGAACAGGTCGCCGGTTTCCGCATCGGGCGGCCGGTCCGGGCGCAACTCGGTCAGAATCGATGTGACTGCCATGCAGGAGGCGACTTCGCCCGAGGCGCGGCCACCGAGGCCATCCGCCAGAACCGCCAGGGCGGCGTCTTCGTCAAAACCGATGAAATCCTCGTTGTGCTCGCGCAGGAGGCCGGTATCGGTCTTGCCTGCAATGCGAACTGTCAGTCGTTCTCCTATCATCAGCAGGCCCCCTTTTTTGATTTGTCCCTGAACGCGCCGACCGGAACAAAGACCGGCGCAAGCCGCTATCTTTATTGATAAGGGGCTTTCTGACAAGTCCCTTGCCGGATTGCGGTTGCCCGCAGTATTTTCTTTCGAATGGGCAAGGTCAAATATGGTAACCTTCGCGGGTTGTGAAGAACGGACGCGTTCCGCGCCTGTTCCCAAAGGAATTTTCGAACGATGAAAGTGCCTAACTACCTGGCCGTCGTGCTGCTGGTAGTCGTAGTCTTCTACTTGCTGATCGTCGGCGAGTCGTTGCTGCTGCCACTGGTGATCGCGATCGCCCTCTGGTATCTGATCAACACCCTGGCCGCAACGCTGGGGCGGCTTTCCATCGGGAACTTTTCGATACCCGGGCCGATATGTCTGGGCTTGTCGGTGCTGACTTTTCTGGCGGCGATCTGGGTTGTCGTCAATTTTCTGAGTTCCTCGTTCGGCGGCGTCATGGAGATGGCGCCGATATACCAGGAAAATCTGATTCGCAGGCTCGAAACCCTGTCGCTTCCTTTCGTGGACGTAGGCGACATCCAGGGGGAGAACTTCGGCCAGATGATCATTGAATGGATCGATCTGCCGAGCTACGCAACTTCTCTGGCCGGATCGGCAGCCGGAATCCTGGCCAGCAGCAGCCTGATCCTGATTTATATCGGCTTTCTGTTTTTCGAGCAGGGACAATTCAGGAACAAGATCAGCGCGCTGATTTCCGACTCTGAAAAGGAAAAGGAAGTGGGCGGAATTCTCGACCGTATCCGTGACGACATCCAGAAATACATCACCATCAAGATGTTCACCAGTACGCTCACCGGTGTACTCAGTTTCGCGCTCCTGCTGCTGATGGGAGTGGACTTCGCAGGTGTCTGGGGGCTGTTGATCTTTCTGCTCAATTTCATCCCCACCATCGGCTCCATCATCGCCACCATGTTTCCCGCAATGATCGCCCTGGCCCAGTCGGACGGTTACTTCCTGTTCCTGCTGGTGCTCGGGGGCATCGGCGCTTTCCAGGTGATGATCGGCAATGTAATCGAGCCGCGGCTGATGGGCAGTTCATTCAATCTCAGCCCGATCGTCATCCTTTTGAACCTGGCGCTGTGGGGAACGATCTGGGGTATTCCCGGCGCGTTCCTGTGTGTTCCGTTCCTGATCATTTTCACCATCATCATGAGCCATTTTCCACGGACGCGGCCCATTGCCATCGTCCTGTCGAGCGACGGCGATCTGCGCGTGCCGCTGGAAGAAGCGCTGGAAACGTTTTCTTTCACCGGCGCAAGCGGCAATGCGCCGATGCTGGGCTCGGGCGACGACGGTGAATCCGACAAGCAGGGCGATTGACGCCGCACCAGACCCGCTAAAATGAATAGCAATCTGATACGCAAGTCATTCCTTGACTATTTCGCCGGCCACGGTCACAAGATCGTGCCGAGCAGCCCGCTCGTGCCCGGAAACGACCCTACCTTGCTGTTCACAAACTCCGGCATGGTCCAGTTCAAGGATGTGTTTCTCGGCCGGCAAGCGCGGCCCGGCAAGCGCGCGGTCACGTCCCAGCGCTGCCTGCGCGCCGGCGGCAAGCACAACGATCTGGAAAACGTGGGATACACCGCGCGTCACCACACGTTTTTCGAGATGCTGGGTAATTTCTCCTTCGGCGATTATTTCAAGCGGGAGGCGATTCAATACGCCTGGGAGTTTCTTACCGTCAATCTCGGCCTGCCGCCGGAAAAACTATGGGTCACGGTGTTTCGCGACGACGACGAGGCCGCGGATATCTGGCTGAAGGAAATCAAGGTGGACCCCGAGCGCTTCTCGCGCATGGGCGAGAAAGACAATTTCTGGGCCATGGGCGATACCGGACCTTGCGGCCCCTGTTCGGAAGTCTTTTACGATCACGGCCCGGAAGTGGCGGGCGGGCCGCCGGGGTCGCCCGATGAAGACGGCGATCGGTATATCGAGATCTGGAACCTGGTATTCATGCAATACGAGCGCAAGGACGACGGCTCGCTGGAACCCTTGCCGCGCCCGTCGGTCGATACCGGCGCGGGGCTTGAGCGCATCGCCGCGGTGATGCAGAAAGTGCATAACAATTTCCAGATCGACCTGTTCCGGTCTCTGCTCGAGGACATCCGGCAAATCACCGGTGTGAAAGACCTTGACGATCCTTCCATGCTCGTGATTGCCGACCATATTCGTTCGTGTTCCTTTCTGGTCGCAGACGGCGTACTGCCTTCCAACGAGGGCCGCGGTTATGTATTGCGGCGAATCGTCCGCCGCGCGATCCGGCATGGCCACCGGCTCGGCGTAAAGGACCTGTTCTTCCACAAGCTCGTGCAATCGCTGGCCAGGGTAATGGGCGAGGCTTATCCCGAACTGGTCGAACAACGATCGCGGATCGAAGCTGCGCTGCTCGAAGAAGAGCGGCAATTCGCCCGCACGCTGGAAAACGGCATGACCATTCTGGAAAAGGCCTTCGCCGAACTGGACGGCACTGTCGTCTCCGGCGCGACCGTGTTCCGCCTGTACGACACCTACGGCTTTCCCGCCGACCTGACCGCCGATGTCGCCAGGGAGCATGGACTGACGATCGATGCCGCGGGATTCGAGCAAGCGATGTCGGCGCAGCGTGAACAGGCCCGGGCCGCAAGCAATTTCAACGCCGGCGATCTTCTGGATATCGATCCGGAACATGCCACCGAATTCATCGGTTATGAGCGTCTGTCGGGCGACGCTACCGTGATCGGCATGTTCCCGGTCGAGGATTGCGAGCCGCTCGATGAGTTGAGTGATGACCGGGAAGTGCGCCTGCTGCTCGATGTCAGCCCGTTTTACGGCGAATCCGGCGGTCAGGTGGGCGATACCGGAGTACTGGAAAACGGCGATGCGCGTTTCCGTGTCACCGATACGCAGAAGCAGGGCGAAGCCCTCGTACATATCGGAAAATTGCAGCAGGGCGAATTGCGCATCGGCGATCGGCTGCTGGCGCAAGTGGCCCTTGAGGAACGCGGCGCCATCACCTTGAACCATTCCGCGACTCATCTCATGAACGCGGCCTTGCGCAATACGCTCGGCGCCCATGTCACCCAGCAGGGTTCGCTGGTGGACAAGGACCGCCTGCGCTTCGACTTCTCCCATTCGGCGCCGGTGGACGCGGAACAGATTCGGGAAATCGAACAATCGGTGAACAGCGAAATTCTGCGCAACTCCACTGTCAGCAAGGAAATCGTGCCCATCGAAGAAGCCCGCAAACGCGGCGCGCTTGCCATGTTCGGCGAGAAATACGGCGATGAGGTGCGCGTGGTAAGCATGGGCGGCGAATATTCGGTGGAATTCTGCGGTGGTTGCCATGTCGACCGCACCGGCGATATCGGGCTGTTCAGGATCACCTCGGAATCCGGCATTTCCGCCGGCGTGCGCCGGATCGAGGCAGTAACCGGCCGGCGCGCCCTCGAACTCGTGCATCGCGAGGAGCAGACCTTGCGCGATGCCTGCCGCGTCGTAAAGTCGAGCCCTGACGAACTCGTCGAGCGGGTAAGCCAGTTGGCAAAGTCCAATCGGGAACTGGAAAAACAGATCGAGCGGCTCAAGGCGAGACTGGCGACCGGCGCCGGCGGAGATCTTGCCGATCAGGCGCGCGAGGTGGCGGGGATCAAGGTTCTTGCCACGCAGGTGGAAGGACTTGACGCGAAAGCCTTGCGCGAAGCCGTGGACAAACTCAAGAATCGACTTGGCAGATGCGTCGTGGTGCTTGCCGGCAGCGAAGGCGGGAAAGTCAGTCTGGTCGCGGGAGTCAGCAAGGATCTGATGGAGTCGGTCAGGGCGGGAGATCTCGCCAACATGGTCGCCGGCCAGCTTGGCGGAAAGGGCGGCGGCCGTCCCGATATGGCAATGGCCGGAGGTCGCGACGCGAGCGCTCTTCCCGCTGCGCTCGAAAGCGTGACTCCCTGGGTCGAAGAACAACTGACGAGTGCCCGCTGATGCCCCTCATCGTGCAGAAATTCGGCGGCACCTCGGTCGCCTCGGTGGGTCATATCGAGGCGGTAGCCGACAAGGTCGCGCGTTCCCGCGATAACGGTCACGATGTCGTGGTGGTGTTGTCCGCCATGGCCGGCGAAACCAATCGGCTGGTCGCGCTCGCGCACGAAGTCATGGAGCAGCCCACTCCGAGAGAGATGGACGTGCTGCTGTCCACGGGCGAGCAGGTTACCATTTCACTCTTGTGCATGGCGCTCGAGCGACGCGGTTACGGCGCGCGCTCCTTCACCGGCGGCCAGGTCCGGATTCTCACCGACGAGAGTCATACCAGGGCGCGAATCAGGGAAGTCGACAGCACCAGACTTCATGCACAACTTGAACAAGGCAACGTCGTAGTAGTTGCCGGATTTCAGGGGGTTACGGAGAATGGCTGCATAACCACCTTAGGGCGAGGCGGCTCCGACACCACGGCAGTGGCGCTGGCGGCGGCGCTGGAAGCGGAAGAGTGCCAGATCTTTACCGACGTCAAGGGCGTCTACACCACCGACCCGCGCATGGTTGACGGCGCCCGGCTGTTGCGACATATCACATTCGAGGAAATGCTCGAACTCGCGAGCCTCGGCGCCAAGGTGCTGCAAATACGGGCGGTGGAGTTCGCCGGCAAATACAAGGTTCCCCTGCGGGTGTTGTCGACATTCGAAGAGGGGCCGGGAACCCTCATCACGCTGGAGGAAGAAGAAATGGAAACACCTGCCATTGCCGGCGTCGCGTTCGAGCGCGACGAAGCCAAATTGACCGTGAAGGGCGTGCCCGATGTGCCGGGTGTGGCTTACAAGGTCATTGGCCCGGTCAGCGAACAAGGCATAGAGGTCGACGTGATCGTTCAGAATGCGGCCGCGGACGGCAGCAACGACATCACTTTTACGGTCAAGCGCAACGAAGCCGAGCGCGCGCAGGAGATTCTCGAGCAGGTCATGCCCTCGGTGCCGGCGCAGTCGGTGGAACTCGATACGAAGATCGCCAAGGTCTCCCTCGTCGGTGTCGGCATGCGCTCCCACGCGGGCATCGCGAGCCGGATGTTCAAGGCTCTGGCGGGGGAAAACATCAATATCCAGATCATCACGACATCGGAAATCAAAATTTCCGTGGTGATCGAAGAGAAGTACCTGGAGTTGGCCGTACGGGCGCTGCATGGCGCTTTCGAACTCGAAAAGCACGAAAATGGGCACTAAGGAACGCGAACCGTAAAGAAATTTCCATAAATCAATTTGCAAACGGTGAATCTAGGCGGATACTATTACCTTGCAACCGGTAGAAGCGCCAACAAACCGAACGAAGGAACGGCAACGGAAAGCTAACCAGGAGAAGCGCAATGCTGATACTGACACGCCGAATCGGCGAGACACTGATGGTGGGGGACGATGTAACTGTTACCGTGCTGGGCGTCAAAGGCAACCAGGTGCGAATAGGGGTCAATGCGCCCAAGCATATCGCCGTTCACCGTGAGGAGATCTATCAGCGAATTCAGCGAGAAAAGGGCAGCCAGTCAGAAACCCCCGAAGACGAGTGAATTCGTTGACATAAGTCACGGTTCCTCGACACCTTTGTTTTCGATTTAATCGAAGATTTCCGCCCGCCTTTCTGACGGGTTCGAACTTCGAGCCGTACAGGCTTGCATCCCCGAAATTCCAGGCGTAATGCCACCTGCGGCCCAAACTGGGGATGCCTTGGGCCGCTGATGCTTCGGTCAGCCCTGTTGCGGCGCTGTATCGAAGTTGATCATCCACTGGATGCCGAACTTGTCGGTGACCTGGCCGAAATAAGCGCCCCAGAACATGTCTTGCATGGGCGTTGTCGCATTGCCGCCCGCGGACAGTTTGGCAAACAATTCGTCGCATTGCTCCCGGCTGTCCGGCGCGACCGAAAGCGAAAAGTTAGTACCCGCTTCCGGCGCCGGCCCGAAAGCGCGTGAGGTGTCGCTGCCCATCAGCACACTGGCGCCGATCGGCAGTGAAACGTGCATGATACGGTCTTGCTCGTCATCGGCGATACCCATGCCCGGCGGGCCCTCGCCGAAACTGGAAATAAAGCTGAATTCGCCGCCGAAAACCTCGCGATAGAACTCGAAGACCTCGCGGCAATTGCCATCGAACGTAAGATAAGTTTCAAGATGCATGAAAAGCTCCTTCGGAATCGCGACGGATTGTAGCAGTAGTTCCCTCGTTCCGTGATCACCAATTTTTATTGCCGCCTGATTTGGCTAGATTGGCCAACGATGTCTACGCTTTTGGTATTGGATTTATCGGCCAATGACGAGGCGGTGCGAAAATTCCGACTTGCTTCGGAAAAGCCCCAAAAAGGTATTGAAAAGATACATTTAATATACTATTTTTGAGTTCGATGAGGCCAAGAGTCAATCTAACCTGATTAAGCATGGAATTGACTTTGTTCATGCCCAAGAGATTTGGCAGGATCCGGGTCGCGTCACTGTCCACGCCAGAACGGTCGATGAACCTCGGTTCATGGTCATTGGCAAAATCGGCGAACGACTCTGGTCCGCGGTGATTACGATCAGAAATTGGAAAATACGGATAATTTCTGTCAGACGTGCTCGGAAATCCGAGGAGGCACTATATGAAGGCTAAAGATTTCGATCAAAAATTTGATTCTGGAAAGGAAGATATAATTTCCGACCTGGATTTGGCCTCTCTATCCAAGGCAAATCGAGACCACAAGCGCGTAAATGTTGATTTCCCGATATGGATGATTGAATCGCTGGACAGAGAAGCCGGGAGAATCGGTGTAACGCGGCAATCCATTATCAAGATGTGGCTTGCCCAAAAACTTGAGTCTGTCCAGGAATCCGTAAAGTCATAGCGATTCCCGAGGTTCGAGTCTCGCGTACGGTACTGACCAGACCGCGCCGAGACTACGTACCTTGGCGCGTTTGGGGTTCATGCGCTCGATAATGCCGGCTCGGAGTTGTCCACGGCTTTTGAAAATTACCGCGTCGCCGGTGCGAAAATTCGCCTTTGCGGCTTCACGTTTGTTGCGCGACTGTTCCGTTTCTGGCGCACAGGACTTTGGTGTTGCTCCCAGCCGCCGGGCGATTTCCTTCCAGACGGGTCCGTGACCGGCTCTCGGCCCGGCCAGCGCATGAGCTATTTCATGCAGGATGGTATCGGTGACCTGGACTGGCGTCCCATCTGCCGCGTGTTCGCGGCTCAGAAGTATCAGTTTTTCCCGGTAGTGGCATACGCCGAGCTTCTTCCGGGCGGCATTGAAACGGAACGACCAATCACCGAGCCCATGCCGGTCCATGAGTTGGCGGGCCTGCGCTGCAACTTCTACGAGCCGCGACATGCGTTTATCGCGTTCCTTCGCCGTGGCATCGCAAACGTGATTGATTTTGCCGTACGGAACGACCCAGGCATCTGTGCCGCAACGCACTTTTGCTCGCGTCGGATTCAGCTTTTCAATCGAGCCGCTCAGCTTGCCTCTGCCGCGGACCGGAAACCAGACTTCGTCCTCGGCATCGAACAGAATCTGCCTGTCAGCCACTTGCATCAAGCGCCTGGAGCTTTTTCTTCTGCAGCGAGCAATCCTTCGAACTGGCTCACTGCCTGCTCGAATTTGTCCCGGCAGCCCGTATTACAGAAGCCAACGACTTTGCCCCTATATTCGGTCAACGAGTCAGCCTGGACGGGCTTGCCGGACCAGGGACAGAGGGTGTTGAGGCAGTTAGCGGGAATCGAATTCATCATCGCACTCCTCTGTCGCGAAGCACTTGTTCAGTTGTTGTTCTCGTGACATTAGTTTGTTTTCGATCTGCGCCTCTTCCTCGGCAGTGAGTTCCAGAAACTCCGCTACGCTCCCGAATTTCCAGCCGTCCGCTTCCAGCCTCTTTCGCTTGCCTGCATTCATCGTCTTGAGACCTTCCGTGTGCGTATGAAAATTTGGCGGCGATCAACGATTCCGCCGACGAAATCAGGCGAAAAGTGGACCGTGCCGTGAACGGGCGGTAGAGTATCGCATCCGAAGTTGATTGGCACCAAAACGGGAAAAATCGGAAGATGGCAGTGGATCGCAAGAAACTTTGAGAGGTTAGGGGTGTGACCGACCGGGAAGGAACGACGCCGCCGTACACGATTACTCCGTCCATTCTCAATCTGGTTGAACAGATCGGTGAAGTCATAGGCGGTGTGAACGAGCCCGCGATTCGGTCGGACCTGCGTTTGCGGCGGGCTAATCGAATCCGCACTATTCAAGGCTCGCTGGCTATCGAAGGCAACACGCTCAGCGAAGAACAGATATCGACCATCCTGGAAGGCAAGCACGTAATAGCGCCGTTGCAGGAAGTCCAGGAGGTCCGCAATGCAATCAAGGTCTATGAGAAATACCCGGAATGGAATCCCGCCAGTGAAGCCGATTTGCTTGAGGCTCACGCGCTTTTGATGCTCGGATTGCTGGACGCCCCCGGACTTTACCGGCGCGGCGACATTGCCGTTGCGGGAGGAGGGGAGGTGCACCATATCGGACCTTCTCCCAACCGGGTGCCGATACTCATGTCGAATCTGTTGTCATGGCTGGATGGCGCGGCGGAACATCCCCTGATTGCCAGTTCGATTTTCCACTATGAATTCGAGTTCATTCATCCTTTCGAGGATGGAAACGGACGGATGGGACGGCTCTGGCAGTCGCTGATCCTGACGCGCTGGAAACCCCTGTTTGCCCATGTACCAGTGGAGAGCCTGATTTACGAGCGGCAGAGCGAATATTACGAGGCTATCCGGGCTAGTTCCGCCCAGGGAGCAAGCACGCCATTCATTGTTTTCATGCTGGAAACTATACTCAAAGCGGTACTTTCCACCCCCCAAGAAAGCCCCCAGGTAAGCCCCCAAGTAGAACGTCTACTGACCGTCCTCGAAGGAGAAATGTCGCTCCGGCAAATTATGGAGGCTCTGGCGCTAAGTGACCGAAAATCCTTTCGGCAGAGGTATTTGCAGCCTGCGCTGGAACTGGGATTCGTGGAAATGACTCTTCCTGAGTCACCAACTGCGAGAAATCAAAAGTATCGGCTCACTACTAGAGGACGAGATGCGGTACAAGAAACCCAACAAGCTGAGTCATGAAAGCCATCTGTACTGCAAAGATCGATCAACGCTGCCGGGTTTTGCTTATCCCTCGATAGTGATCGTGATTTTTCTGTTCTTGCCGGGCCTGCCGTCGTTTTCCTAGGATTCGTTCTTGATAATTACTGTTTCGCTTGACGATTTCGACATGCTCGACTTGGATTCGATCTTGTAGTCCGAGGCCGGGCCGAAATCGACTTCCGGGAAATCCCGGCGAAACTCGTCCAGCATCTCATCGATGGATTCCTGATCCTCATGCTCGCGGGTCATCCTGGCGCCGCTTGCCGAATCGTCACCGGCTTTGTTTCCAGTCCCGGCGCCGGCGTTGTCCTTACTCGATGACTGATGGAGGATGTCGCCGGCTTTCGGGGCCTCTCGCAGGCCCTGGACCACGACATAGATGCAGCAAACGACGAAAGCGGCCGCAAATACTCCTAGTGCCCATTTGACCATCTGGATGACGGCTTCGTATTCGATGAGCGCCACGACAAAAAGGGCGAGGAGCAGACATAGCGCGACAAAAGTGCTGATGAAGGTCCACAGCGACCGCAAGAGAAGTTCAATCATGGCGCCAACCCTGGATCATCTGGCGGAGAGAGAGGGATTCGAACCCTCGATAGGGATTAACCTATACGCCCTTAGCAGGGGCGCGCCTTCAGCCACTCGGCCATCTCTCCGTTGGGGCGGGAAATGGTATCACAGGCGATCTGCCGCGTTGTATCGGGAAATTCGCCCGGGACCTGTCTGTGATTCGGTGCAAGCGTATGCGACCATTGTTCGGCGACGTAAAGCTGAGTTTAGCCAGAGGATTGGCATGAAGCGTATTCCGATTGCGGCAGGCATGGCATTGGTCTTGTCTATCATCCCACTGATGGGCATTGCCCAGGTCGAGTCGTTGACGATCTATCCGGCCGCAACGGTGATCACCATGGATCCGTCGCTGCCCCGCGCTACGGCTGTTGCGGTCAGCGGCGGCCGGATCGTGGCGGTGGGGGACCGCGACGATTTTGCGGTCTGGGAAGCGGGCCGGGACGTCAGCGTGGACGAGCGGTTCGCGGACAAGGTGATCGTTCCCGGCCTGATCGACAATCACCTGCATCCGTTCCTGGCGTCTATCGTCCTCAATACGGTCTGGATTACGCCGCAGGAATGGCAGGTGGGCGATATGCAGGTGCCGGCCACGCGCACCCATGAAGGCTTTGTCCGGCGCCTGGAGGAGGAACTCGCGGCGAATGCCGACCCTGCCGCTCCGCTGCTCAGTTGGGGTTATCACGCTTCCTGGCACGGCGAGGTCATGCGGCCGGAGCTTGATGCCATCTCCACGGACAAGCCGATCGTCCTGATCCAGCGTTCGTTCCACGAAATCGTCATGAATACCGCGGCGCTCGATTGGCTTGGGCTCAACACCGACGATATCGGAATCCATCCGGATGTCGAGTTGGGCGAGGGGTTCTTTTCCGAGAGTGGAGTCGATGTCGCGCTGGAGCGGCTGGTGCCGTATTTCTTCGATCCCGAACGATTGCGGACGGGACTGGACGCCCTGCGCGACGCCGTTCACGCGGGCGGCATAACGACCATCGGCGATATGGGCGTCGGCGGCTACCTCGGATTGCAGGAGGAAGCCGAGGTTTACCAGAACCACTTCGGCGATTCGCGAACGCCTTTCAGGATGTTCATGGTCGCCTCGCCGGCCACCATGCTGACGCCGCCGGCGAAACCGGAGGTCGATGAGTTTGCCGCGGTCAGTTATCCCAGGGTTTTTTCCGGACGGCACGTCAAGTTTTTCGCAGACGGCGGATTTTTCGCACTGAATATGCGAATGAAGTATCCCGGATACACGGACGGGCACGAAGGCAAGTGGATGATGGCTCCGGAAACGCTGGAAGCTGCGATTCGCCCTTATTGGAACGACGGCTACCAGATCCACGTTCACGTCAACGGCGACGAAGGGCTGGACGTGGTGCTGGATATCCTCGACAGGCAACTCCAGGAAAGGCCGCGGTTCGACCATCGATTCACCTTGCACCATGTCGGCATATCCACCAATGAACAGCTTGGCAGGGCCGCGGCGCTTGGCGTGGTGATTTCGGCCCAGCCGAATTACCTGTGGGCTCTGGGCGACAAGTATGCTGAAAGCGGGCTGGGATACGACCGTGCCTCACAGATGTCCCGCATCGGGGCGATGGTGCGTAACGGCATCCCGACCTCCCTGCATTCGGACTTCACGATGGCGCCGGCATCGCCCTTGTGGCTGGCATGGGTGGCTTCGAATCGCACGACGGCCAATGGGACACTCATGGCGCCGCAGGAGCGCATCAGCGTCGAGGAGGCCTTGCGCGCGGTGACGATAGATGCGGCTTTCGCCATGGGGCTCGAAGAAGAGATCGGCAGCATTGTTGCCGGCAAGAAAGCGGATTTCACGATTTTGGAAGACGATCCGTTTAAGGTTCCGGTGTCGACACTGCGCGACATAGAGATATGGGGGACCGTTTTCGAGGGTACGGTTTATCCGGCTTCCTCTACCCCGTAGAAAGGGCGACGCATGCGACGACCGCAGATCAGATTACCTTGTTGCCGGCAAGATCGTTGATTTCGGACTCTGAATAACCCAATTCGCTCAGGATGCCCTCGGTATGTTCGCCGACCGCGGGGACGGGGCTAATCTCCGGTTCGTATGAATTGTTGTTTCCTGGCGGTTTCAGGGCGGTAATCGGGCCGGCCGGGCTGCCTACTTCGATAAACCTTTCCAGCGCCTTGAGTTGCGGATGTTCCCAGACTCCGGCCATGTCATTCACGTCGGCCCAGGCGATGCCGGCGGCGTCGAGTCTGCCGGTAACCGTGGCGGAATCGAGATTCTCGAATGCCGCCAGAATCAATTCGCGCAATTCGTCCCGGTTCCGCGAGCGAGCGGCGTTGCCGGCGAATCTGGCGTCTTCAGCCAGGGATGGGACACCCACTTTTTTCGATGGGTGTCCCATAAGTTGAGATGGGTGTCCCATGAGTTGCGGGTCCAGGATTTCGCTGCAGAAGGCCTGCCATTCGCGTTCGTTCTGGATGCCGAGAAACAGGGTCTTGCAGTCGCCTGTCGCGAAAATACCGTAGGGATAGATGCTGGCGTGGTCGGCGCCGCTGCGTGGCGGCGGAGAATTACCCTGATAGGCGTAATAGAGAGGAAAACCCATCCATTCGGCCATGGCTTCAAGCAGGGAAATAGTAATGTGCGAGCCCCTGCCGGTGCTGCCGCGCTGAATCAACGCCGCCAGGATGGCGGCGTGGGCCTGGCTGGCGGTGGCGATGTCGGCGATGGAAATGCCGCTCTTGACCATGGTTTCGCCGTCGCCGGTAACCGACAGGAAACCTGCTTCGGCCTGCATTAGAAGGTCGTAGGCCTTCTTGTCGCGATACGGACCGCTGTCGCCGTAGCCGCTGATGTCGCAGACGATCAACTCTGGATAATCAAGTGAAAGCTTTGCATAAGAGAGCCCGATTCTCTCGGTTGCCGAGGGGGCGAGGTTTTGCACGAACACGTCAGTCCGTGACAGCAAGCGCCCCAGGATTTCCGCCGCGGCGTCTTGCTTGATGTCGAGGGTCAGGCTTTCCTTGGAGCGGTTGGTCCAGACGAAATGCGAGCACAGGCCCTTGACCCGGTCGTCGTAGTAACGCGCGAAATCGCCGGTTTCGCGTCGTTCCACCTTGATGACCCTGGAGCCGAGTTCGGCGAGCTGCCGAGTGCAAAGCGGCGCGGCAATGGCGTGTTCGAGCGAGAGGACGGTGATTCCGGCGAGGGGAGGCTGGGTCATTCCGGCGCCATCCGCGCTTCGCCCTGCAGGCACAGGGCGCCGTCTTCATTGGCAATCCAAATCCCGGTTCGTCCCTTTTCGTCGGGTTCGCGGCCGCACAAGCTGAATGATTCGGTATCGAAAACCGGATGCATCACGCGAAACGAATACTCAAGCAGCTGCCTGCCGGGGAATTGCCGCAACAACTCATCAAGCAGCAAGGTCGCCAGCAAGGGACCATGCACGAGCAAACCGGGGTAGCCTTCCACCTCGCGCACATAGTCCCGGTCGTAATGAATGCGATGGGCATTGAAGGTAAGGGCCGAATAGCGGAACAGCGCGATTGCATCGGCCCGGGTTTCGCGTTCGAAGTCGGGACCGGCCGGCGCGGGTTTCGGCGGAGGCGCGGCGGAATCGGCAGAGCGCGCCTCGCGATAGACGATGTCGTGCCGTTCGCTGAAGGCAAGACCCGAGGGGCTGTCGTATTCGTGACCCACCGCGACGAAAGCGAGTTTCCCGCTTCGCCCCTGCTTGAAGTCGATGCTGTCGATGCGCGAACGCCTGGTAACGGTGTCACCGATCCGCAGCGGGTGATTGAACCGAAATCGGCTGCCCGCCCACATGCGCCGCGGCAATTCGATGGGCGGCAGGAAGCCGCCTTTCTCTGCATGGCCGTCATGGGCGATTCGGCTTTGCGGCGTCATTTCCAGGAAATAGAACCAGTGCCAGAGCGGCGGCAAGGGTGAACCCGCAGTGGCCGGCGTTTCCGGCCGGTCGAGCAGGGCGGCGAAACCGCGCAGCGGATTCGGGCCGATGCGTTCGGTGCAGGACTCGGTCCTGCCGAGCCATGCGTCAAATTCGCCCGCGCTATCTGTCATAATGCTTGCGGCCATTCCGATTACTGGCCAAAAAAATAGCAGGAATCTCGACTTATGTCCGGCAAGTACTTTGAAGAACTGGAAATCGGCATGGCGTTCGACCATCTGCCGCATCGCACGATTACCGAAGCGGACAACCTGCTGTTTTCCACCATGACCCACAATCCCCAGCCGCTGCATATCGACGCCGAGTTCGCTGCCGCCTCGCAGCACGGCCAGCGCCTGGTCAACAGCCTGTTCACCCTCGGCCTGGTGGTCGGCCTTTCCGTCGGCGACACCACGCTCGGCACCACCATCGGCAATCTCGGCATGGAACAGGTCGAGTTTCCCAATCCGGTCTTCATCGGCGACACCATCCGCGTGCGGACGCGCATCACCGACAAGCGCGAATCGAAGACCAAGTCCGATCGCGGCATCGTCTGGTTCGAGCATATCGGCCGCAATCAGCGCGATGAAATCGTCTGCCAGTGCCTGCGCAAGGGCATGATGCTGCGCCTGCCGCGGGAAGCCTGAGCTTCGGGAAGGACGGTATATGCCAGTCGATCCTGATATGGAATACGCGGAATCGCCCGCCCGCCGGCGCAGCATCCATTTCGTGCCCGGCGGCAATGAGCGCATGTTCAGGAAATCACTTGGACTTGCCGCCGACGCGCTGATACTCGATCTCGAGGATTCGGTGACGCCTGAAGGCAAGTCCGCCGCGCGTGAAGCGGTCTGTGCCTGGCTGCGCGAGGCGGACTTCGGCGGCAGGCAGAAACTGGTCCGCATCAATCCGCTTGCGTCTCCCTGGGGCGAAGCCGATATCGCCGCGGTCATCGGTTGTGCGCCTGATGGCCTTGTTGTGCCGAAAGTATCGAGTGCGCTGGATGTCCAGTCCGTCAGTGATCTTGTCGAGGAGCAGGAGCGGCGCGCCGGGATTGACCGCGCTTCCGTAAAACTGTTGCTGATCGGCGCCGAAACTCCCGGTTCGGCTTTTCATCTGCCGGAAATGGCCGCTCATCCGCGCGTAGACGGTTTGACCTGGGGCTCGGAGGATCTCTCCGCCGAACTCGGCGCCAGCGCGATTCGGGACGCGTCCGGTGAATACCTCGAAGTGTTCAGCCTCGTGCGCTCGCTTGCCCTGCTGGCGTCGGCAGCGGCCGGCAAGCAGCCAATCGACACGATTTACGCCGATATTCGCGATTTGAAAGGGCTTCGGGAAGATTGTCAGCGCGCGGCGGCGATGGGATTCACCGGCAAGTTGACCATCCATCCCGACCAGATCGAAATCGTTAACGAGATGTTTACGCCAAGTTCGACGGAAGTTGCCGAAGCCGGGGAATTGTTGGCCGCCGCCGAAGAACATCGGCGCCAGGGCCGTATCGCATTTCGGTTCAAGGGCCATATGGTCGATGTTCCACACTTGAAACGCGCGCGCCGGATCCTGACCAGGGCCGGTGTGCAAACGGAAGATTGAACATGGATTTTATCGAAACCGAAGAACAGCGCATGATCCGCGAGTCGGTCGCGAATCTTTGCAGCCGCTTTCCGGACGAATATTGGGAAGAACGCGACCGACTCGGCGAATTTCCGCAGGATTTCTACGACCTTGTTGCCGCCGCGGGCTGGATCGGCACCGCGATTCCCGAACGCTGGGGCGGCGCCGGCCGGGGCATACGCGACGCGGCGATATTGCTCGAGGAAATCGCCGCTTCCGGAGCGGCCATGAACGGCGCCTCGCCGGTGCATCTGTCGATGTTCGGCATACATCCGCTGGTAAAGCACGGCTCCGACGCCATGCGTGAGAAGTACCTGCCCGATGTCGCCAGCGGCTCGTTGCATGTGGCCTTCGGCGTCACCGAGCCCGATGCAGGCACCGACACTACCGCTATCCGCACTTTCGCCCGCCGCGAAGGCGATCAGTACATCGTGCGCGGACGCAAGGTCTGGACGACCAAGGCCACCCATTGCGAGCGCGTGGTGCTGCTCGTGCGCACCACGCCCCGGGAAGAAGTCGAGCGCAAGACCGACGGCATGACCCTGCTTTTCGCGGAGTTGCAGCGGCCCGAAGTGAGCATTTCACCGATCCCCAAACTGGGCCGCAACGCCGTCACGACTTGCGAAGTCGTGTACGACGATCTGCCGGTGGCGGATTCCGATCTCATCGGCGAAGAAGGCAAGGGCTTCTACCATCTGCTCGACGGTCTCAATGCCGAACGCATTCTCGTCGCCTCGGAAGCCGTTGGCATCGGCCGCGCCGCGCTCCGGCGGGCCGTGAATTACGCCAACGAGCGAACCGTTTTCGACCGCCCCATCGGCAAGAACCAGGGCATCGCCTTTCCCCTGGCCCAGGCGCGCACCCAACTCGAAGCCGCCGCGCTGATGGTGGCAAAGGCGGCCTGGCTGATCGACCACGACCGGCCCTGCGGCAAGGAGGCCAACATGGCGAAATGGCTGGCGGCGGAGGCCGGTTTCAATGCGGCCGATGTGGCGCTGCAAACCCACGGCGGTTTCGGGTATGCGCGGGAGTATCATGTCGAGAGGTATTGGCGCGAGGCCCGGTTGATGAAACTCGCGCCGATTACCCAGGAGATGATCCTGAACTACGTCGCCGAGCATGTGTTAGGCTTGCCGCGCAGTTATTGACAGGAAAGCAAGGGAACAAAGTGGCCACCGACATCGTTGCGAGTCTGAAAGAAGGCCCCATGCGGCCGGTACAGGTCCTGGCGGTAACGATCTGCGTAGTCATCAACATGCTTGACGGTTTCGACGTGCTGGTGATGGCGTTCACTGCTCCGTCCATCGCCGCCGAGTGGTCGCTGGAACCTCAATCCGTGGGGATATTGCTGAGCGCGGGCCTGTTCGGAATGGCCGCGGGATCCTTGTTCATCGCTCCGCTGGCGGATCGCCTGGGCCGTCGCAACAATATACTCATCTGCCTGCTGATCATCAGCGTCGGGATGTTTCTTTCCGCCTTCACCAATTCCGTGACGGAACTTGCCGCCGCTCGGGTCTTCACCGGTCTCGGCATCGGCGGCATCCTGGCGAGCCTGACCACGATCACGGCCGAGTATTCCTCGTACAAACGGCAAGGATTCGCCATCAGCGTGGTGCAGTCCGGCTACCCGGTCGGCGCCACCATCGGCGGTACGATCGCCGCGTTTCTGATCGTCGCCTACGGCTGGCGCTCGGTCTACCTGTTCGGTTCGGTCTGCACGCTGGTGATGATCCCACTGGTGCTCAGATGCCTGCCCGAATCGCTCGAGTACCTGATCGAACGCAAGCCACGCGACGCGCTCGACAAGGTCAATCTGTTGCTCGAAAAGCTCGGCATGGAGCAACTCGACGATCTGCCGGAATCGAGGCGCGCAAGCGATGCCGGAAGAGCTGGCGTGCTCGAACTCGTTTCCGCTCCGCTGCGCGCTTCGACCTTGCTGCTCTGGTGCGCGTTTTTCATGGTGATGCTCAGTTTCTATTTCGTCCTGAGCTGGACGCCCACCTTGCTGACCGAAGCGGGACTGCGCGCGGAACAGGGCATTTCCGGCGGCGTGCTGATGAACATCGGCGGCATTGCCGGCGGAGCGACCCTTGGCTACCTGACAGCAAGATTTTCCGCGCATCGGCTGACGAGCCTGTACATGGTGCTTTGCGTCGTTTTCATGACCGTGTTCGGACTGCTCGACGGAAGTCTCGGCCCAATGCTTGTGATCGGTTTCGTCGTCGGTTACTTCATCTTCGGTTCGATAATCGGCCTCTACAGCATAGCGCCGGACATCTACGATACGAGCGTGCGCAATACCGGCATGGGTTGGGCCATCGGCGTCGGCCGCTTCGGCGGGATCATCGGCCCGTCGGCCGCGGGTTTCCTGCTCGCGCAAGGATGGACGGGCGCCCAATGTTTCTACGCTTTCGGCATTCCCCTGCTGATCGCCATGGCCGCCGTACTGCTGTTGAAAGCGCAACATGGCAAAAGTCTGCCGCAGCCGGCCTGACCGGCGGTCCAGGGTCATGTTTCATCTATGCGGGTACTTGACTTGAAACTGCATTGGACTTCCAGGTCTCCGTACGTTCGCAAGGTCATGATTGTCGCGCACGAGACCGGTTTGGCCGAGGAGATCACAACCATCAGATCCGTAGTGGGCCGAATGACAGTCAACCCCGATGTCGCCGAGGATTCCCCTGTCGGGCGCATTCCGGCGCTCGTACTTGACGACGGCATGGTTCTTTCCGGGTCGTTTGCAATTTGCGACTATCTCGATTCCTTGCATCAAGGCCGGAAGCTGATTCCGGCGCATGGCGAATCGAGGTGGCGTGAGCTGGAACTTCACGGCGTAGCCGATGGAATGCTGGACGTCCTGCAGAACTGGCGCTACGAGAATATGAAGCCGGAAGTGCAACGCAGCCAGGCACTATGCGAGACCGGTGCGGCCAAGATTCAGCATTGTCTGGCCTGGCTTGATCGTCGAGCCGGTGATTTCGAGAACGAGGACTACGGAATCGGTCAGATTACAACGGGCATCGTTCTCGACTACCTGAACTTCCGGTTCCCCGGGATTGACTGGCGCGAATCGAATCCAAGCCTGTGCGAATGGCACAAGGTCTTCTGCGAACGTCTTTCCAGCAAGGCGACGGAGTTCGTGGATGACGAACAAGGCCAACAACCGGCGCAATCGAGTTAAACCGGAGAACTGAAACCATGGACCACGTTCCAGCCGTACTTCCCGCCGAACGCGCGGGGATACAAATCGAGAATATCTGCGACACCCACAATCACGTATTCGGTCCCTTCGACCGGTTCCCGCTGCAACATCCTCCAGGCTCTTATCCGATGCCATTGGCGCCCGTCGCCACTTATTTCGAGGTGCTGGACCGGGTCGGCGCGGGGCGCGGCGTACTGGTGCAGGCGACGCAACAGGATTGCGACAACACGGATTTGCTGCACGCGCTCGAATTGGCCGGTGACCGCCTGCGGGCGGTGGGCGCATTGCGCGGCGACGCGGCCGACGCGACCATCGGGGAACTGGACAAGGCCGGTGTCAGGGCGTTGCGTTTCGTCGAAGCGCCGCTCCCGGATGGCTCACCGCGCCCCGGAGCGGTGGAGTTTTCCCAAATTCCGGAACTGGCTTCAAGAATCGCGGCGGTCAACTGGGCCGTCGATGTGTGGGCGCCGCTGCCGCGATTGATCGCCACCCTCGACACGATCCAGCAAGACGACGTCCCGGTCATTTTCGAGCACATGGGAATGCTCGACGTCCGCGCCGGATTGTCCGACAAGAATTTTCAAACCATGCTCGCCCTGGTTCGTGAGGGGCGCATCCATGTCAAGCTCTCGGTCTGCCGTTGTTCGACCCGGGCGCCGGAATATGAGGACCTGAGGCGGTTCCACGATGCGCTCGTGGAGGCGAATCCGGATCAGCTCGTCTGGGGTTCCGACTGGCCGTATATTCGCATGGCCGGAAACGAACCCGACCCGGCGAAGCTGCTGGACCTGTTTTGCAAGTGGACGGACGATGCCGGGTTGCAACAGAAAATTCTCGTCGACAATCCCGCGCGCTTATACGGATTCCAAACCAGTACCTGAGCCCCACCGTCATCCAGAGCCAGCCCGGTCCACTGTCATTCTGCGCGGAGCGAAGCGGAGTCGCAGAATCTCCCGCTCTCCGCCATGCAGCAAGGAGATTCCGCGACTACGCGCGGAATGACGGGAAAGTTCGCGCGGAATGACCGGGTAGGCTACAGCATCTCCAACGCCTGCTCCGGCGCGATGAACTTTTTGCCCAGGGCCTTCGCAATAGCCTCGTAGGTAATATGGCCGCGGCAGACATTCATGCCCCGGCGCAGGTGAACGTCCCCTTCGAGCGCCTGCCTGACGCCCTCGTTGGCAAGCTTGCGAACAAAGGGCAGAGTGGCCCGGCAGAGAGCCTTGGTCGAGGTGACCGGCACGCTGCCGGGGATGTTGGCGACGCAATAATGCACGACGCCGTGTTTGACGAAGGTCGGCTCATCGTGAGAAGTCGGCCGGGACGTTTCCGCACTGCCTCCCTGATCGATACAAACATCGGCGAACACCGCGCCCTGTTTCATTTTCATGATCATGGGTTCGGTTACCACAGGCGTCAGCTTTCCGCCCGGCACGAGCAGGGCGCCTATGACCAGGTCCGCTTCGACGACCAGCCGCTCGATGTTCTCCGGCGTCGAGTCGAAGCATTCCAGTTCGGGGCCGAGCATTTCCCGCAACTGCTCCCGCCGCGCGGGATATTTCTCGACGATGGCGACCCGGGCGCCGAGGCCGAGCGCGATGCGGGCCGCATTGCTGCCCACGGTGCCGCCGCCGATGACCACGACCTTGCCCGGTTCGACCCCGGTAGCGCCGCTGAGCAACAGGCCCATGCCGCCGTTGCGCTTTTGCAGGAAACTCGCTGCCGCCTGCACCGACATGCGGCCGGCGATTTCCGACATCGGCATGAGCAAGGGCAGGCCGCCCTGGTCGTTGGTGACTGTCTCGAAGGCGATGCATAGCGCGCCGCTCGCCATCAAATCGTCGGTCTGTTCCGCGTCCGAGGCCAGATGCAGGTAACCGAACAGCGTGTGCCGCGGCTGCAGGAGGGCGCGTTCGGCGCTGTTCGGCTCTTTTACCTTGACGATCAGGTCGACCGCGCTGAAGAGTTCGGCTGCGTCGGCCGCGATTTGCGCACCGGCGCTCTCGTAGTCCGAGTCGCTCTCACCGATGCCCACTCCCGCGTCTGTTTCGACCCAGACTTCATGGCCGTCGGCCGTAAGCGCCGCGACGGACTCGACATCGAGCCCGACCCGGTATTCGTGGTTCTTGCTTTCCCTCGGCGTTCCAATACGCATGATGAACTCCCCCCCAGGAAGATGGCGTCCGGATCCGAACAAGTTATGGGATGGCGGTTCCTTATGCCAGTGATATCGTATATAATGTCAAAGCAATTCAGAAATGTCCCCTTTTCTCCAAAGCAGAAATGTCCCCCTTCGGCCTTGCGCGCAGGGAGCGTAGCGACCGGAGCGCAAGGCCGCGCCGCCGCTATCCGGCGACCGCTTTCGAATCGTTCTTGAACGAACCCCGCCAGGGGTGGTCCGGCTTCGGCTTCCAGGTCGGCCTGGACTGCTGCCGCGCCTTGGCCTTGTCCACCCGCGACCGAACGCTCTTCCCGTCCTCGACCGGCGGCGGAGTCCCGCCCCCGGCAAGCAGCCTGACCGGCAGCTCGCGCCCGTCGCGCAACACGGTCACCGCGCCGTCATAACCCTTGCACACCGTCACCGCCGCACCGCGCAGCCGGTAGCCCTTGCCTTGACCCGTGACTTGCCAGGTATCTCCCTCGAAGCTGAGCGACAGGTTCTTCGTCAGCTTGCGCGTGTGCTGCTCGCACAGAATCAGATCCAGTTCCCGGTCGTCGTGCAACACCGCCCGGTGCGCGTCCGCGGGATTGCGCGGCGCCACGCCGAAACGCCGGTTGTAGTCCGCCATGAACGTCGGCAGGTAGACGTTCCCCGCCGCGACGCCGCCGATCCCCCGTAGCCGCATCTCCTTCACCAGCCGATCCTGCAGCGTCAGGTTGGCCCGCTCCACACGGCCCTTGGCCTGCGGGCTGCCGGCGTGGATCGGCGCGATGTCCAGCGTCTCCATCGCCCGCCCAAACTGCGTCAACTCTTCTTCCCGGCCCCGCCGGTTCACCCGGAACACACTGTGGCAGTCCGAGTAGTACGCCACCGGCCGCCCGCAGGCCGCCAGGTGCACCCGCGTCGTCGCCATGTAGGCCTCGGTCGTCTCCGCCGGCCAAAACCCCATCGCCAGCAGCCGCGACGTCGCGTCGTCCACGTACACGATCAGGGTGCACCGCGGACCCCTCTCCTCGAACCAGTCGTGCGGCGAACCGTCGATCTGCACCAGATCGCCCAGACACTCCCGGCGGGGACGGCTCGGGTGCGCTTGCACACCCCGCCGCGCCTTCGGCCGCCACAGCCTCTCCTCGATCATCCAGCCCCGCAACGTCTCCGCCGACAGCTTGAAATCGTGCGCCTCCACCAGCTTCTCGCACGCGAAGGTCGGACCGAAATCCGGGTAACGCTCGCGAACCAGATCCAGCGCCGCCCGGCGCACAGACGGGTCGATCGCATTGTTCGGGCGACGGCCGCGATGGCCCGACGCCAACCCCGAAGCCCCCAGGTCCCGGTAGCGCCGCACCAACCGCTTGACCTGCCGAACGCTCAGACCCAGGCGCCGCGCCGCTTCACATCGCGTCAGACGCTTCTCCACCACTTCCCGGACCACCGCCACGCGATCCGATTCCTGAATCGTCAAATACACCTCCCCGTCGCCCATCCAACCAGCCTCCGTTCGGCCAAAAAGGGGACATTTTAGAATTGGACAAAGGGGACATTACTGCTTTGGGCTAACAGTGATATCGTATATAACGGCGTTTGCCACGGAAGCAAATTATAAATCCTGAAGCGGGGAAAGGAAATGAAATCAAAGGCGGCCATCTGGCCCGCGCTGCTGCTGGCGTGCCTGTTCAACATGCATCAGGGCCTGGCCCAGGACACTGCCGGGAGGGATGATCCCGAGCAGCAGCGAGTCGCTCCGTTTCAGGTTTTTGACAATCTCTATTACGTCGGTGCGCGCTGGGTTTCCGCCTGGCTGCTGGAAACCGATCAGGGGCTGATCCTGTTCGATACGCTCTATGACGGCCTGGTCGACATCGCCATCGACGGCATTCGCGAACTCGGCTTCGATCCCGACGACATTCGCTACGTAGTCATCAGCCACGCCCATTACGACCACGTTGGCGGCGCCCGGCGTTTCCAGCAGGAGTTCAGCGCGGTGGTGCTGATGACCGAAATCGACTGGCAGATGACCGAAGGAGAGGCTGAGTTTCGCGAGTACCCGCGTCCCATGCGGCATCTTTCGCTGGGCAATGGCGACACCTTGAATCTCGGCCGCACCCGCCTGCGATTTCTGCAGAGTCCGGGGCATACTACCGGCGTTTTGAGCAGCGTCTTTACCGTCTACGACAACGGTTATCCGCATACCGCGGTCATGTTCGGCGGTGCGGGGCTCAACTTCGAAGGCGCGGACCGGCTGCAGATGTACATTGACAGCGTCGACCGGTTACTGGCCATGCCCGATGTTGAAGTGAACGTTTCCAATCATCCCGATTCGGGCGATGTATTCGCCAGATACGAGATGCTTGAAGAGCGTCAGGACGGCGACCCGCATCCATTCGTCGATCCGGAAAGCTGGACCGCCTGGCTGGAGTTGCTGCGCCGCGACGCCCAGGCCCGGCTCGATTCCGAGACTGTCGCCAACTGATCCAGCAGTCCATACTCCGACAAGCAGCGGTCGTAATACCGCGCTGCACCAACCGTCATTCTGCGCGAAGTCGCAGAATCCATCCCTGGCCTACTCGATCTGCCAGCGGGCGAATGTCCGGCGCGCTTCGCTGAGTTGGTCGGGCCGCATGCGATCTTCCAGCTCTTCCATTATGGCGCCGCTTTCGGGATGATCGTATCGAGCGGCCCAGGCCGCCCAGGCGTGGGCCAGCACCGGGTCGCGGTCGACATGGTCGCCGTCCCGGTACATTTCGGCCAGGGTGAACGCTGCCGCGGCATTGCCCGCTTTGGCCGAGTTTCCATACCACTCCACGGCTTTGTCCCGATCCTCGGGTACGCCGTTGCCAAAGTAATACAGGCTGCCGAGATTGAGCTGGGCGCCCGCGTGGCCTTGCAGCGCGGCGGCTTCGGTCCAGCGGAAGGCCTGTTCGTAATCCTGCGCCACGCCCTGGCCGGTGAAATACAGGATGCCGAGATTGTATTGTGCCAGACCGAGGCCATCCTCGGCGGCGATCGTGAACTCGCGAAAGGCAGTATCGTAGTCTCCGGCCAGCGCGGCGTTCACCCCGTCTTCGTAGTCGCCCGCGGCAGGAAGCGCAATCAGGGCGAGACCGGCGGCGGTAAAAATCGCTTGTACTGAAATCCCGGGATTCATGATCCGCCAAATGTTACTACACCCGTCCGACACTGACATGCCGGCGTGGTTTCTAGTAGAATCTGCCACTTCCCGCCGCCGGATGCCCGGTCGCGGAAGTGCCACGACAACGCACCCGTAGCTCAGCTGGATAGAGTACCTGGCTACGAACCAGGTGGTCAGAGGTTCGAATCCTCTCGGGTGCGCCATAATACAGGTCGATATTCCGGACATACGAGTAACAGTCAATCGAGGCAGATTCATGCGATCTCACCGGGTCCAGATACTAGTCCTGCTGATCTCGATATTCTTCAGTGGAGTTGTCTCCGCAAACGAGGGCAGCATCGCCTTCACCGGCGCCACGATCATCGACGGTACCGAAACCGCGCCGCTGGCGGACGGTGTGCTCGTCATTACCGATGGGCGTGTGCGCAGCATCGGCCCGGCTTCCGAAGTGAGCATTCCCGCGGACGCCGAACGCATCGATGTCAGCGGCAAGACGATCATGCCCGGCATGGTCAACGCCCACGGCCATGTCGGCGACACCCTGGGCCTGGAAACCGGCCATTACAGCCGCGAAAACGTGCTCGACCAGCTTGGCCTCTACGCGCGTTACGGCATCACCACCGTGCTCAGCCTCGGCGGCGACGAGGCGCCGGGCTTCCAGGTGCGCAACGAGCAATTCCATGCCGGGCTCGACCGGGCGCGGCTGTATGTCGCCGGCAGCGTGGTAAACGGCGACAATCTGCCGGAAATCCGCAGCCAGTTGAACGCCAATGCCGATCTCGGCGCCGATTTCATCAAGACGCGTATCGACTCCGAACTCGGCCAGTTGCCGACCCTGGCGCCGGAGGTATTTCAGTCCTTGATGGACCTTGCCGCCAGCCGCAGACTGCCCGTGGCGGTACATATCTACTATCTGGAAGACGCGCGCATGGTGCTTGAGGCCGGCGCCGAAATCATCGCCCATTCGGTGCGCGACCTTGAAGTCGACCGGGACTTAATCGAACTGATGATCGAGAACGACGCCTGTTACATCCCCACCATGATGCGCGACGTTTCGACTTTCGTGTACGAGTCCGAACCCGAATTCTTTTCCGACCCGTTTTTCCTCGCCGAGGCCGACCCGGCGGTGATCGCCGGGTTGAGCACTCCCGAGTATCGCTCAGGCATCCGCAACAGCCCGGCCTCGCAGCAATACAAGGCGGACTTGCCGAACGCGCTGGTCAACGTGGGACTGCTGCATGAAGCCGGCGTACGCGTAGCCATGGGCACAGACACCGGACCGCCGGCGCGCTTCCAGGGCTATTTCGAGCACGAGGAATTGCGGATGATGGTGGACGCCGGCATGAGCCCGGCTGACGCGATTCGCGCCGCCACCGGAGTGGCGGCGGAATGCATCGGTCAAAGCGAGATCGGCACGCTCGAGCCCGGCAACTGGGGCGACTTCATCGTGCTCGACGGCAACCCGGCGGAAGATATCGCAAATACCCGCCTCATCGACAGCGTCTGGATCGCCGGCAATCGCGTGCCGCGCTGAGCAGCGGAACGAAACAGACTTGCCCAGCCCAACTTGACGTACTCAATATGGGTACTAAAATACCCGGTATGGGTACAAACCTTTGCGAATCAATTCAGTCGGTGGGACGATCTCGATTGCGAGGCATCTCCACACAATCCCTGGCGGGCTCGATGTTCACCGCAACCCAGCAACGCCTGTTCGGGTTGATTTTCGGTCAGCCCCGGCGGAGTTTTTTTCTGACGGAACTGATCGAGCTTGCCGGCGTCGGACGAGGTGCGGTGCAACGTGAACTGGCGCGGCTGGAAAAGGGACGGATGGTCGTCACCGAGCGCCGCGGGAATCGGAAGCATTTCCAGGCCAACCCGGAATCACCTGTGTTCCAGGAATTGTGTTCAATAGTGAACAAGACGCTCGGCGTAGCCGAGCAATTGCGTACCGCGCTGAAAACGATTGAGAAAGGAATTAATCTCGCCTTGATTTACGGTTCGATTGCAAATCAATCGGACACCGCGGACAGCGATATCGATTTGCTGGTTGTCTCTAATGAATTGACGCTTGAGAAATTGTATTCACAACTGTCCAATGTCGAAAAAAAACTGGGCAGACGGATAAATCCCACGCTCTATACCGAAGCGGAATTTCAATTCCGTCTCACAAACGAAAACGCTTTTTTGAAACGGGTGCTGGAGCAGCCAAAGATTGTGCTGAAGGGAGGCTTTGATGTCGAACGAACAACTGGAAAATCTGGCTCGGATTGGAAGGCTGAAAGTTGAAGAGCATGGCGATCAGGAGATTTCCGGGCTGATTGCATCGGGTCTTGCACGGCTGAATGACGCAAGAAAAAAGGAACTCAATTTCGAATCCCGATTTGATCTCGCGTACAACGCCGCGCACGCTCTGTCGCTGGCCGCACTTCGACTGACAGGTTATCGTCCAGAGCACCGTTATATCGTTTTCCAGAGCCTGAAACACACCACGGGACTTTCCGATGAGCATTGCCGTGTGCTGGACCAAGCGC
Organism: Pseudomonadales bacterium; assembly: GCA_963666325.1. Classification (GTDB taxonomy): domain Bacteria; phylum Pseudomonadota; class Gammaproteobacteria; order Pseudomonadales; family Pseudohongiellaceae; genus UBA9145. The sequence goes on along the minus strand of OY762706.1, from coordinate 885,255 downwards.
ATCGCAAGCGCAATCTTATGGAATACGAAGGAGGATTGGATGTAGATTCCGCTCTGCTGGAAGCAATGATCAGAGCCACGGACACCGTGGCTACACTTCTGCAACGGAAAGTGTCCGGATAGCTGGCAATCAATGTTCCGCTGACTTAATGCCGGGCGACGCATGCGTCGCCCGGCATTAGATCAGGGACAGGGATCCTCGCCTTGCACCGGGGTAGCGCCGGAGGGCAGGAACCGGCACGGGTCCGATTCTTCCAGCATTACCCGCGCACCAGCGCGAATAATCGCGTTCGTGCCCGGCGCCTGGAAAAAGTTGTAGCCTTCCCGGCTGGTCATCCATGCCGAGGGCCCGCCTAGATATTTGCCGGCGCCGTTCGTATCTCCCACTACCTTGTCCACCAGCGCCTCGTATTCCGGGTCCCCCTGGCGCCGGCCGCTGAAGCTGCCGAGGTCGGAACTGGCGACGAAGACCACGTCGACGCCTTCAACCGCAGCAATCTCATCGGCCGCCTCGACGCCTTCCATGGTCTCGATCATGGCGATGACCATGATGTTGTCATTGGCGCTCTGGCGATAGCCGCCGCCCCAGATCGCGCCGTATTGGCCGCCGCCCTGGCTGCGGCGCCCCATCGGCGGATACTTGGCGAATTTCACGGCGTTTTCCATTTTCCCGGCGGTGTCGACCATCGGCACGATGATGCCGAGAGCGCCGATATCGGTCGCTTTCTGGATATCGCCTTCGGTGGCGTCGGGAACGCGGATGAACGGAACTGCCGGGGCGTCGCGGCAGGCGTAGATCATGCGCGCCACGTCCGTGTAATTGAGATGGCTGTGCTGCATTTCGATCCAGATGAAATCGAAGCCTGCATTGGCCATGGCGCAATAGATGTCCGGATCGGGCGTGGAAACGGTGCCGCCAAGCACCTGGCCGCCGGCTTCGAGCTTTGCCTTGACGGTGTTGTAGAGTCCGCCGTCCTGGGCCGGCGCCGCGGCGGTCCAGAGCAGGGCCGCCATTCCGGTTATCACGTATTTCAACAGGATTTTCATATTTTACCTCGCTGAATTCTGCGGCAGAGGCCGCATCAGGCTTCTGAAATCATCGGCGCTCTCGATTCGCCGGACGCTTTGGCGGCGATTTGCTGCTGCCGCCGACTTTCTCCGCGCAAACGCAGTTCCTCGCGATTGCTGTCGTCTACCCTGGCGTACTCGTCGCGCCATTCGTCACCGCCGCGCCAGCCGAGGCTCGTGCGCCAGGTTGTTTGCGGACCTTCGGCCTCCTCGAGCAGTTTCAATGCCCTGCGCACGATGCCGATCTGGCTGAGGATGTCCCCCGGCGCACCGCAGGGATTACCGAGCGGAAAATCGGTATGCAGATAGCGGGCGACGCCGCAATGCTCTACCACATCAAGCGCGCTGCCGATGATCACGGTGGGGATTCCGTTCGCTTCCAGATGCCGGCTGACCAGACTCACGGTCTGGTGGCAAACGGGTCACAACGGTACGAGCATGGCCACTTCAACGTGGTCTTCGCGGCATAGCTCAAGAATTTTAGGGGCATCTTTTTCAGCGGTATTGCGCTTGCTGTAATCCGTCGGGGCCGAATAAAAGCGGCCGGAAAGGCTTTCGAACACTCCAGCGCGCGCCGTGTTGCGCAGATGATTGAGCGGCAAATAGCTGCCGAGGTCCCTGGTATGGGTAACGGTTTTCTGCCAAGACAACTCGTCCGTATACATCGATTCCGGCGTCGGCGTCGACATGGAGGCGTAGACCTGCCGCTTCTCACGGCCTTCGACCGTGTCCGGCATCGCCGTCGTGATCAGTCCCAGGCGGCATTCGCGCAAGGGTTTCGGCAGCGGCGTAAAAGGCGCTTCGTCATGGTGAGCCCACACGTAATCCTTCTCATATCCCTGGGCCCGGTAGAAATCCCGGGTGCGTTGCATGTAGGGAACGTCGTACTTGCCCGGCACGTTGATCTCCTTCTGTCTTAAAGTCGGGGTTCCGGCGGCAGAATAACTCTTTAGAAATCTCCGAACAATTCCCTGTCTGCAATCGATGCGGGACACAGGCGACGAAGACAATGTATGAGACCGAACTTTACGGGCCGGTAAAAGCCTTTCTGGAAGCCCAGGGCTACGAGGTCAAGGCCGAAATCAACGGCTGCGACGTGGTGGCCGTTCGCGGCGGGGAGGCGCCGCTGATCGTCGAATTGAAAACAAAGTTTTCCTTGCCTCTGGTGCTGCAGGGAATCGACCGCCAACGGCTCACCGACAACGTCTATCTCGCGGTGCCGCCGTTCCCGGGCCGCAGCGTACGCCGGAAAGAAGCCCTGGCCCTGTGCCGCCGGCTCGGTCTCGGCCTGTTGGCCGTGCGCCCGGAACCGGCCGGTTTCGTGGAAGCCTTGCTCGACCCGGCCGAATACCGCCCGCGCAAGCGCAAGCCGGCGCTCGGCCGGCTGCTGCGCGAGTTCCAGCAACGCGTCGGCGACCCGAATACCGGCGGTTCGACCCGCCGCAAGATCATGACCGCCTATCGCCAGGACGCCTTGCGCTGTGCCGGTTATCTCGGCGACAACGGTCCTTCCCGCGCGGCCAGCGTCGCGAAAGCCACCGGCGTGGCCAAAGCCGGTCAGATCTTCCACAAAGACCACTACGGCTGGTTCGAACGCGTCGCCGAAACCCCGCGCGGCGTATACCATCTCACCCCCAAGGGCAGGCAAGCAATAACGGACCTCATGGATGCCATTCCGCAGCGCTAGACCTGCCTGTCTGTTCAATAGCGGTTCGACACAATAAGCGAATTATGGCGCAACGCAATAAGCGAATTTCAATGCAACGCAAAGAGCGAAAGATTACACGAGCTCACAAGCTCGCAAGCTCGCAAGCACTGAAGGTGTCGGCAGCGCCGACGCCTGTGTGCCTCGGGCATTTCCTGCCTTCCCGTGTTAGGCTTTGCCCCGGATTTTTTCGAGGGTTCCCCCATGTCCAGATTCTTGCCGCCGATGGCTCTGGCGCTGCTGCTGGCAGCCGGTGTCCTGCAGGCGCAACAGGGAGACGACAACATGAATTCGCAATCTCCTGTGGACGGCGTTACCAGCCGGTTCATTGAAAGCAACGGCATTCGCATGCGCATTTTCGAGGCTGGCGATACCGGGCCGCTTCTGTTGCTGGCGCATGGCTGGCCCGAATCCTGGTACAACTGGCGGCACCAGTTGACCGGGTTGGCCGATGCCGGCTACCGCGTGGTGGCGCCGGACATGCGCGGCTACGGCGAAACCGATGCGCCACCCGATGTCGACGATTACGACATCATCGATCTGACCGACGATATGGTCGGCATTCTCGATGCCCTCGGCGAAGAGACCGCGGTCATGGTGGGGCACGACTGGGGCGCCATCGTCGCCTGGCATGCGGTCGTGCGCTATCCGGAACGCTTCGATGGACTTATCGCCATGAGCGTGCCCTATGGCGGCACGGCGCAGCGGTCGCCTATGGAAGGCTGGCGCGAAACATTCGGCGACAATTTTTTCTACATCCTCTATCACAACGAGCTAAGCGGCGCGGCTGAGGCGGAATATGACAGTGACCCTCGCGGATTGATCAGCCGGCTCTACCTGTCGCCGAGATCTCCCCGCGAAGCGCCGACCATCACGGATCCATTGCGTTCGGCAGGTGGCTGGATCGGTCGCCTCGGCGCTCCGGTCGGATTGCCCGACTGGCTGAGCCAGGAAGATCTGGACTACGTCGTCGGGCAATTGGAGCAGGCGGGATTTCGCGGCGGTGTGAACTACTACCGCAACTTCCATCGTAACTGGGAAATCAGCCTGGAATACCAAAGCGACCGGGTCACCGTACCGACGGTTTTCATCGCCGGCGCCGGGGACATGGTGATCGGCGGCGCCACCGCCGAGCAATTGACCGGGACGATGTCTCGTGTAACCGACGATCTGCGCGGCGTGGTGCTGATTCCCGAAATCGGCCATTGGGTACAGCAGGAAGCGCCCGCGGAGACCAACGCGGCGATGCTGGAATTTCTGGAAGGGCTGGATCTGTAGATTTACTCGGGCGAGGCATGCCTCGCCCCTACGCAGTTCACAATGAACCAGCGATTCTGCAGGGGCTACGCATGCCTTGCCTGCAGCCAGACCATGTCCCAGGAGATTTCCGGGCGTCCGGCGGCATCCGCGTGATGCGACGCGCGAACGACCTCCAGGCCTCGCTCGCGCGCCAACTCCCTGATTTCGGCGGAATTGACCGGCGCCATCGGCCGCTCCGGCGGCAACGGCCCGAGCCGCAGACTGAACATCATGCAGCCGCCGGGATTCAGCAGCGATGCGAGCGCTTGAAACGCGCGAGCCCGGTCAACGGGCGGCACATGCATCCACATGGCGCTGAGCCAGATCAGGTCGAATTTCGACTCTGCCTCGTACACTGCGCCCAGTTCGGGCAGACAGTCGTCGATCCATTCGATTGCCGGCGACTCATGCAACTTCCTTCCCGCCAGGCGCAGTTCACGCGAAGGCTCGACGGCGACTACAGCATGACCCCTAGCCGCAAACCAGGCGGCATCGCGCCCGGTCCCGGCCCCGACATCCAGAATTGAAGCCGGGGGAGGCGGCAGCAGGTCCAGCGCGGCTGGGTGGGTTTCCTCGAAGGCAAGGCTTTCATAGTCCGGCACGATCTCGCCCGCGAGCCGGTTGTAGCTGTCCAGCACATCCTGAACGACAAATTCGTTCATCCGGGCGATCTCCGGGAAGCTGCGTCCTGCACTGACAGTTCGGGAAAACTCAGCCCAGCAGCGCCGCCACGCCCGCTGTCGCCCGTTCAATATGCTCGACGGTGTTGTAAACCGTTGGGCACAGCCGCACGCCACCGGTAGCGGCGCCGGCGATTCCGTATTCGTGGTACAGGCGGTCGACGGCGCCGCCGCGCTGGGCTGGATCGAGCCTGGTGATGCAGACACCGTGACTGAATTCGGGGTTCATGGGAGTCAGCAGTTCATGCCCGGCATCGGCGATGCCCTGCTTCAGTCGCTGCGCAAGATACACGATGCGTCGTTCGATGCGCCCTGGCCCGATCAAATCGTGAATGTCCGCGGCCACGCCGAGCCCGGCAAGCGCGGCGTCGTCGCGCTGACCCAGGGATTCGAACTTGCGCGCTCCCGTTAAAGTGGTCTGCGGACCATTGCCCCAGCCTGGAGCGACGATGGAAGGCCAGGTATCGTCGATTCGCGACTCCCTGACATAGAGCAGGCCGACTTCCTTCGGCCCCATATACCATTTGTGCGCGCTGGCGCTGTAGGAATCGACGTCGAGTTCGCGCAGGTCGACGTCCATGGCGCCCCAGGTCTGGGCGCCGTCGAGATGTACGTGAATTCCCCGTTCGCGGGCCAAACGAGTCAATTCCCTGACCGGCAGTTTGATGCCGCTGACGTTGGAAACATGGGTAAGCGCCAGCACCCTGGTGTTGTCGCGAAACTCGTTTGCGAAGGCATCGATCAGTTCCTGCGCCGATTGTGGATCTTCCGGCGTCGCCACCTTGCGCACTCGCAAGCCGTAGCGAGCCGCGCGCACTTCCCAGGCGACATTGTTCGTAGGGTGGTTCTGATCCCAGATCAGCACGTCGTCGCCGGACTGCAAGGGCAGCCCGCCATTGACGATGTTGTTTGCCTCGGATGTATTGCGCACCAGCGCCACTTCGTCGGCCGACACGTTCAGTTGGGCGGCGACGCGGGAACGGGCCTGTTCCAGCAGATCGCCGAACTTGTCGCGGTTGTTGAAGGAACAATCGCGGTCGATGTCGGCCGTGAGCAAGGACACGTTTTCCGCCACGGCGCGAAAGGAAGGACATAAATTGGCCGCATTCATGGGAACGGCGTCTTCGGTGAACGAGAACTGGGCGCGCACCATCTCCCAATAGCCTTCGTCCGCGTCAAGAGTTGCCAGTTGCAGCTGGGCTTCGGCGGCCGACATGCCGGCGCCGCCGAGCAGGAGGGCGCCGCCGGTTTGCAGGAATTTGCGGCGTGATTGCGAAGTTTTCATCAAAGATGATCCGTGTTTGACTGCCGGGAAACGCTCAGATTACCCGTTTTGACCGCAGCGAGTCGATCTCTTCGGCGCCATAGCCAAGTTCGCGCATGATACGGTCGGTGTGTTCGCCGAGAGTTGGCGGCCGATTGCGAATCTCACCCGGCGTTTCGGAAAGTTCGACCGGCGTCTTCATCAGGGGCGCCGGCCGCGCAAGCCCCGGGTATTCCGTTGCCTGAAGAATGCCGCGAGCCGCGATGTGGGGGTCTTCGAGCACTTCCCGGGGCGACAGTACCGGCCCCGCCGGCAAGCGCGCTTCTTCCATCGCGGCAAGCACTTCCTCGCTGGTGCGTTCAGCGCACCAGCGCGCCAGCCGTTCGCTGATGATTTCGCCGTTATCACCACGGGAAATGTCGTCCTTGAAGCGCGGGTCGTCGAGCCAGTGATCCTCGCCCATGAGATCGGCCCAGCGCTTGAACAGCGGTCCGCCGATGGACTGCACCAGCACCCAGCCGTCCTTGGTGCGGAATGTATCCGCGGGCGCCGCAGTCTGGGCGCGATTCAGGCTGGCGACGCGGTCGCGCTCTATAGCGTGCTGTTCGATCAGGGTGCCGTTCATCATCGTCAGGCCCGTGTTAAACAGCGAGCCTTCGACGATCTGGCCCTTGCCGGTTTTCGCTCTCTCGTACAACGCCGCCATCGTGCCGAAAGCCGACAGACTGGCGGTGCCGAAATCGATGTATGGCGCCCAGGCGCGCACCGGCTGCTCCGGCGTGCCGGTGAGATACATGCTGCCGGACATGGCCTGGCCGAGCCCGTCGAAACCGACCCGGTTGGCGTAAGGCCCGCCCTGGCCGAAAGCGGAGATCATCGTCAGGATAACGTCGGGCTTGACCGCGGTGAGGCTTGCGTAATCGAGCCCCATGGCCTGCAAGGTATCCGGCGGCAGATTGGCTACAACCACATCCGCGGTCGCCACGAGCTTCTTCACGATTTCGCGGCCTTCCGGCTTCATCGGATTCAGCGTCATCGACTGCTTGTTGCGCGCGATCTGCAGGAACAGCGCGCCATCCCCGTTTTCGGTCACCGGCGACAGATAGCGGTCTTCCGAGCCATCGACCTTTTCGATGCGAATGACCTCCGCGCCCAGATCCCCGAGCAGGGTGGCGCAAAACGGCCCGGCGATATAACGCCCGAAATCGAGTACACGAATGCCTTGCAGAATCTTGCTCATTTCAATCGGTTCCTTGTCGGATTAGAGTTGTATCGGCCTGTGCGGATCAGTCGGACGGCTCCACCGCGGGACTGAAAGGATCATCAAAGCCCAATACCGAACCTCGTAGCGCGCCAATCAGCGGCCTGCCGTCCGCTTTTGGCGCCGGAGACAGCACAGCCACCGGTCGGCCACGATCGGTAATGGTCACCGGCTCACGATCGGAATTCACTTGCTTTATCACTCGCAAACACCTTGCCTTGAATTCTGTTGCCGCCATGGTTTTCATGATTATCCCGCTGACAAAAAACAACTAATGCGGAACTGAGCCGGCCGAAATTCTGATGCGGTCATTTCTGATGGTGATGACCGATCCGGTTGTGAGAGCTTGCTGATGCTTTTCCAGGAGTTCGGCCATCAGCGCAATGCGCTTTGCCGCGGGAACATCAGGTAGACGGACCAGGCCGTTGTGCTTGATTTCATTGAGGAATATCAACTCACCAAAGTCCGTGTCGATGGTCACCAAGATGCGGTTTTCGGTTTCTGCGCGTTGAAGCAAAACCTGATCGCCTGGATCATGGCCGAGTTCCCACGCATCGAGGACGTCATGACCAGACTCTCGCAACCAGTCCGACAGCCTTTTGCCGGCGCATGCATCGACGAGAAATCTCACGACTCGGCGATCTTGACCGCGGATAAGCTATCGTTGGCAATTACCGCACGCGCATAGGCATTGCAGGCTCGGATATCGTCTGCTTCCAATCCGGGAAAGTCTTCCAGAATTTCTCCGTCGCTTACGCCTTGTGCAAGCAGGCTCAGGATCAATTCGACGGAAATTCGCATATCGCGAATGATCGGTTTGCCACCGAATACATCCGGCCGGGCGGAGATCCGCCGAAGCAATTCGGAATGGTCTGTCATGGCCTTTTCTCCCAAAGGTCTCTTCCATGCGATTCCTGCATGATACTCCTACATCGCCTCTTTCTCCGCATTTCGGTCTGTATTGTTGCCGATGCTTCCTGAAGCGGGTTTGCGGTTGTTATTATCCCGAGCATGAATATCGATGAACCCCGGCGCTGGGCGCCGCTGCGGGAAATGCCGACGGACGCCGTGGATTGGGTGCTGCCCGGGCAGGCGGAACAGGAGGCGGCCTGGGCCCGATGCCGCGAATCTCTCAAGCGCGATGCGGCGAAGGAACGCTTCATGCAGGGCTGGCTGCGCGAGCGGGTGCGCGCTTTCGCCATCGAAACCGGGCAGATCGAAGGGCTATATACCTTGCGCCGCGGAGTCACGGAACAGCTCGTGGCAGAGGGCTTTGCCGGAGTCGTGGGCGCCCACGCCTACGAATCCATCGAGGACGAAACCATCCGCGGCCTGCTCGAAGACCAGGAGGCCGCCTACGATATGATGTTCGAGGATGTCGCCAGCGGCCGCCCGCTCTCGGAGTCCATGGTCAAGAGTTGGCACCAGTTGCTGACCCGGCATCAGGCGACGGTCACCGGACTCGACACGCAAGGCCGCCGCGTCGCCGTGCCTTTCCGCACCAAAGGCATGTGGAAAATCATGCCGAACAATCCGCGGCGCGTCGATGGCCGCGTCCACGAATATTGCCCGCCGGAGCATGTGCAGGCGGAGATGGACCGCTTTTTCGCCTTGTATCGTGAAATTCACCAGCGCGGCTATTCGGTGAATGTGGAAGCCGCCTGGCTGCATCACCGCTTCGTGCGCACACATCCTTTCCAGGACGGCAACGGCCGCACTTCGCGTCTGCTCATGGCCTGGGCGTATATCAAGCGCTCGCTGCCGCCTCCGGTCATCACCGCCCAGGGCAAGCCGGATTACATCGACGCGCTTGAGTTGGCCGACGCCGGCGAATTGAAAGCGTTTGCCGATCACATTGGCTTCCTCGCCGCAGCTTCGCTCAACAGCGCAATCCAACTGGCGACGCGAGCCCTAGCCGGCAAACTCGACCGCGCCAACGGCAACGGCGGCCGCACTATCGGCGACACGTATCATCCGCCTTTGAAAGATTCATAGGCCAGGTCGAGTGTTTCGCAAAGAAAAATTGCGAATTCTCGATTGAAACCTATCCCGAAGTTACAGTCAGATCTGAGGTGGTCGGTTTGCCACCGAATACATCCGGCCGGGCAGAGATTCGCCGAAGCAATTCGGAATGGTCCATCATGGCCATTTCTCCCATATTTCTTTTCCATGCGATTCCTGCATCATACTCCTATGTTGCCTCTTTCTCCGCCTTTCGGTCTCCTCATCGCCATGTATATTCAGGCCGATCAAATCTGGAACAGTCTGTTGATCTTGATTGCCCAGCCGCGGTTGCGGAGTTCGAAGGATCTCGGGTCGCCGAAAGGGTTGGTGTCGCGGTCGTCGCTGTAGACTATAAACAGCTCGCTGCTGGGCGCCCATTCCCAGCGAAAGCGGAAGTTGGTGCTGAAGGAGGAGGCGTTCGAGTCGTATTGCACGAGTCCGCTGAAATACATGCGCGGTGAGAAGGTGTAGGTGAGCCGGACTCTGCCGAGTTCGGTCTGGAAATCGCCTTCCGGCAGCTTCACCTGGTTGATCGAGTAGCCGGGTTCGATGGAGAGTTGCGGTGAGAGTTCGATTCTGCCGGTGTCGTAGCTGAAAGCGGTATTCTCGCCGCTCCAGAAATCGCCGAGTCGCACGGAAAAACGGCCGCTGAACCGGCGTTGCGCTCCAAAATGGTACGACACTTCGTAACTGGTGAAATCGAAGTCGCCTGGTTGCAGCGTTACGTCGCGCGCGATCGCGAACGGCCGGGTCAGCATTTCGAAATCATCGCTTATCGAAACCTGGAACTGATCGCTGCTTTCGAATTCGGTGTTGAAAATCAGTTGGTGCTGGCGGGTTTCGAGCTCGCCTTCGTCGGCGGACCAGTAGGACTGGGACAGTGCCTGGAAATTGAAGCGGCGGATCCAGTCGATGGAAGCCGGCCGCGGGCTGAAGCGGACCGAGTTTTGCAATTGCCTGAAATTGTTTCGCCGCTTGAAGCCGATCTCGGGATTGAAATTCTTTTCGACTTCCAGATAGCCCGCGGTCAAGCCGTAACGGTCGCCGTTGTAGTCGAAATTTCCCATGTAGCTCTGGTCCTGATCCAGCAATCCGGGGCTGTCGGTCTTCGCGAAGTACGTGTCGATGGAGAAGTCATCGAGAAAGTCGAATGAACCATCGACGCCATAGAGTGTATTGGAGCCGTCACCGGCGAGCGATTTCGAGCGATCGGTGAGAATCATGCCGACGGTGCTGCGGCCGAACACGTCCTGTTTGAGGCGCAATACCGAGAAACTCGTCGATTCTATTCCGGGCAGGTCGCTGCCGTCGGTATTGATGTTCAAGGCCCCGACGTCGACATTGCCGATTTTTCCGGTCAGGCGCGCGCCAGCATCGATGGGCACTACCTGGCCCCGTTCGAGGCCAATGCGGCGGCTGAAGAACATGGTGGGGATATCGAGGTTTCTGGGCTGGACGAAATCGAAGTTTCCGCGGCCTTCGAGAAAGAAATCGCGCTTTTCCGGGAAAAACAGGTTGAATCGCGTCAGGTTGACCTGGCGCTCGTCGACCTCGACCTGGGCGAAATCGGTGTTATAGGTGAAATCGGCGGTGAGATTGTTGGTGATGCCGAATTTCACGTCGACCCCGTATTGCTGCTCGGCCTCGTTTTCGATCGTGGGCATGGCCTGCCGGTTTGTTGTCACCGTGCCCAGCCCATAAGGTTTGATTTCAAGATTGAAATTCCGCGGCGGCACCTGGAGATCTTCCAGATTGCCGGCCTCGGATATGCGCCACATGCCGGCGACCAGGCTGTTCCCCAATGCAGCAGAAATCGGCAGTTCGGTCAGGTACGAGGCTTCGTTGAGGCGGCGGACGATGCGCCGGAACTGTATTCCCCACAACTGTTCTTCGCCCGGTTCATAGCGCAGCGAGCGAAAGGGGATCTCCATCTCCACGATCCAGCCGCCTTCGAAGCGGCCGACCCGGGAATCCCAGACGATATTCCAGTCGAAATTCACGCCGCGGCCGCGGTCGCCTTCGTTGGATATCGCGAAATCGGAAAAACCGCCGATCGGCGAAACGAGGAAAGCGACGCCATTGCGCCGGTCCAGGTAGGTGTCGAGCATGACGGAGAACGAATCGTTAGTGCGAAGTTGCCTGGTGTCGCGCCGCATTTCATTGGCGACCCAATCCACCTCCGGCACCGATTCGTAGTTCTTTGCTGTTACGTAGAGATTGTCTTCGTCGAAAAATACCCAGACCTCGGTTTTTTCGCTGGCGGGCTCGCCCTCATCGGGAATTTGCTGAACGAAATCCGAAATCGGCTCGACATCCTGATAAACGGCCTCGTCCAGATTCCCGTCGATATCGATGGGCTCGGAAACTTGCACCGTGCGAATGGAAATCCGCCCGTCGGCGCTTCTGCCCAGGACGACTTCCTGGGCGTCAGCGGGAAAGGGGGCCGCCGCGAGCAGCGCCGCCAGGCCGCCAAGCCGTACAAGGGCAGCGTGGATACGGTGCTTGATTGCAATCAGGGAATTGAGCATCGCGCCGATTCTAGTCGAGTCCCGTCGCTAGCGCGAGAACGAATTTCCGCATCGAAACTCTGGTTGAACAGTTGCTGTTGGAAAAGCAGGGCCAGTTGCGCGCATGGCGGAAGATGTGCGGCTGATCTACAATCCGGTTTTCTATCCGCGCATTGGTGAAATCGATGAAATTCCCGTCACGGCTGCTGATTTTTGTCGCCCTTTTGCTCCCTCTCAACGTTCAGGCCGCGGAACATCCCGGCTATGTGGACGATCCGGCGCGGCGCACGACGGGCATCGGCAAGTTCTACATGGACCGCGAAATCTCCTTCGTCATGGGACACCTGGCGGCGGACTGGCTGAACCGTCCGGGCCGCATCCAGGAAGAGATGCCCGACGAGGTGGTCGAGAACATGAATCTCGAACCCGATGAAGTGGTCGCCGACATCGGCGCCGGCTCGGGGTATTTTTCCTTCCGAATCGCCGAAAAGGTCCCCGACGGCGAAGTTCTCGCGGTGGACATTCAGCAGGAAATGCTCGACCTGATCGAGCGGCAGAAGGCCGAGGGCAGGGGCGGGAATATTCGCACCGTTCTCGGTGAAATCGACGATCCGCGATTGCCGGAGAATTCCATTGACGCCGCCATCATGGTCGACGCCTATCACGAGTTCTCCCATCCCTTCGAGATGATCGACGGCATTTACCGGGCCTTGAAGCCGGGCGGGCGCATCTTCCTGCTCGAATATCGCGGCGAAGACCCTTCGGTGCCGATTCGCCCGTTGCACAAGATGACCGAGGAACAGGTCGTGCGCGAAATGAGCGTGTTCGGGCTGGAATGGACCGACACTCTGGACTTCCTGCCCTGGCAGCACATGATGATATTCACCAGGGTGGAATAGCCCGGCCCGGCTTTCGCCACGATCAAAGCAATTTCTGCAGATTGCCGTAGCCGCTGCGGCTGATCGGCAACTCGCGCTTGTCGGTCAGGATCGCGATTCGAGAGTCCTTGCTTTCCGATTCGATGCGGGAAAGGAAATTGATGTTGAGCAGGTAGGACCGGTGGATGCGGCAGAACTGGCGCGGATCGAGTTTCTTCTGCAGGCGGCTCAGCCGGTCGAGCTTGATGTGGGTGTCCTGCGCCGTGTGAATCGCCACATAGTCATCCGCCGCCTCGATATACATGACGGAGTCCACCGGCAACACATGCACTTCGCTGCCGTCGCGCACCAGGATGCGGCGCATCAGTTCCCGTTCGCGCACCGGGTCCGCCAGCAGGCTTTGCAGCCGCGACGGTTCTTCCATGCCGACTCGCGCAACGACTTTTTCGACCGCCTGGGCGAGACGCTTCGGATCGACCGGTTTCAGCAGGTAGTCGACTGCATTCGCTTCGAACGCCTGCACCGCGTATTGATCGTAGGCGGTGACGAAGATCACGAAGGGAATCTGTTCCTGTACGAGCTCGAGCACGTCGAAGCCGTCGAGCTTGGGCATCTGCACGTCGAGGAACAGCAATTGCGGATGTTGCTCGTTGATCGCCTTGACGGCCTGCAGGCCGTTCTCGCACAGGCCGATCACATCGAGTTCCGGATGCCGGGCAAGGGCGGTCTGCAGCGCCTGCCGCGCATGAGGCTCGTCGTCGACGATGAGGCAACGTATCGGTTCGCGTTTCGCCATGCCGCTCAATTTACGGCGGCGGACGCTCTTCGTAAAGGCAGACATATGCGGGCTATGAAAAGATTGTCTTCGCGGCAGGTCTGCAAGGTGGCCTCATCGCCGTAGCGGTTCTTCAGCCGCTGCCGCAGGCTGATCAGCCCGATGCCGGTGCCCTGGCGCTTGTGGCCGAGTTCGTCTACCGGGTTACTGATTTCGATGTGCAAGCCACCATCTCCGGCAACTGCCCGCATTTTCAGGCAGCCGCCTTCGATGCAACTGTCGATGCCGTGCTTGATGGCGTTTTCCACCAGCGGAAACAGCATCAGCGACGGCACCGGCGTTTCCAGCAATTCTTCCTCTGCCTCGATGTCCGTGCAAAGCCGCTCGCCGAAACGCTCGCGCTCGATGCTCAGGTAATTTTGCACGTGTTCGAGTTCAGCGCCGAGGGTGGCTGTCGGCCGGTCGCCGTAGGCCACGCTGTAACGCAGGAAATCCGCCAGCCGCAGGCAGAAGTTCCTGGCCTGGGCCGGTTCCGAATCGGTAATGTTGGCCAGCACGTTGAGCGCATTGAAGAGGAAATGCGGATGGATCGTGGCGCGAATAGCGCGCAGTTCGGCCTTGCTGGTCAACAGTTCCTGCTGCAGAGTCTGTTTTTCCAGGTCGCGGCCGCGCTGCAGGGCGATCAGGAGATAGTGCAGGAGCACGAAAAATTCGAACTGCCCCGCAAAGAAGATCAAGTTGCTAAACAGGCCCTCGGAAAAATATTCGAGGTAGGGGACGGAATCGGCGAGCGAGTCGAGAACCAGCGCGTAACCGCGGCCGAGCAGCGCCCAGATCAGCGCCAATGCCAGCAGGATCCACGTCTGGGTGGCGATCACCATGGTCCATGCACGCTTGTCGAGCGGCAGGGTGCGGCACATGTAGTAATTTGGAATCAGGAAAAACAGCCAGACAAAATAGGTCGGCGCGAACAGGATCAGTCCACGTCCGGTCGGGACATCGGTAATGCCGCTGACGAGCACCGACAGGCCGGCGCTGAGCAGGCTCCAGCCAACCAGCATCGCGATCAAGCGATTGGGTGTCCTGAATAATGGATACATGGGATTCCCGAAAGACGCGATTCGCTCAGTTGCGGATTTCGCCACCGCCCATCAGTGCAAGTCCGGTAACTACCAGGGTCTTCGGCGGCAGGTTCAGTTCTTCCGCCATGTCGCGCGTCCTGTTGCTGTAGCCGCCCATGATACACAGCGCGCCGCTCTTCTCGACTTTCCAGTTGGCGGGCACGGTAATTTCGACGCCTCCCATGATGCAATACAAGTTCAATTCCATTGAATCGCCTTCCATGTCGGCCTCGCTGAAATCGATATCGTAGCCGCCCCAGATACACATGACCTCTCCGCCCCTGAGCTGTTTCGATTGGTAGTTCAAATCGCCGCCGCCCATGAATGCGAACAGCTTGATGTCCTGCTGGTTCGAATCGAGGTCATCGCTTCGGGTATTGAAATTGCGGGGGAGAAGATTGCGGGGATTAACGAGAAAGAAGGCAACGGTGATCAGGATCATCGGTGCGATCATGTCACCGAAGGACAGACCGAACAGCCCGATTTGCGAGACGATCAGCACCGCGCCGAATACGATCACCAGCCAGGCCATCAACGGCGCATCGCGCTTGCCGGATCTGGCTATCCAGAAAATGCCGGCTAGCGTGAGTATGTAAGGGATTGAATTGAAGATCAGCCGGAAAATCGCGCCGATCAGGTCGCGCAGGCCGAATATGTTGAACAATCCGGCATTGGAAAGAACCAGCACACCGGCAATGGCGACAAGAACGTACGCCACGGTTTTCCTGCTCTGCGGGGTTTCAGGTTCGGACATTGGCTGTCTCCTGTTTTCCAGCGTAAGGGCAAGCCTACCCGGTGCTGCGCGGTGTGGATTGTACGATTCGGTGAACGCCCCCATATTCTCGGTAAGGCGCGAAAAAGGGCGAAACCGCCGTCCGTTCGTTATTGACCGAGCAGGCGCCGCCGTTCAGGGAAAATCCAGAGTATCGCGAATCCTGCAACTGTATTATGCGCCTCGACCGTACAAGCAAGTAACTTTCCGCGGACGTTTGAGCAAATGGGAGATATAGCCATGCAGTACCGTTATCACCATTTTTACCTGCCCATAGCCCGCTATGTGAACCGGCTTTCGCCCGCTGCGAAGACGGCCGTGGTTATTGCTCAGATTCTGCTCCTCGGCACGCTGCTGGCGTTCGAACTGACCAGTCTCACGGGGGTTCTGTAAGACGCCGGCCGCGCAACACCGCTATGCTGATCCGACTCACGGGGGTAATATCCCCCGAACAGGATTCCCTCAGTCAATCGGTCAGCGGAGTTGCGCCATGCGAATTTTTCATCCCGGCCGCCGTGTTTCACGGCGGCTTTTCCTCGCTCATTCAACGCGATTGTACGCGGCGCTGGCGCTCGGCGCCTTGCCGGCGCTGGCGCACGGCGCCGCTCGCCGGGTAAACAGTCTGCCGGAAGATCCCTTCTACCTCGGCGTGGCCTCCGGTGATCCGGAGCCCGATTCGGTCGTGCTGTGGACGCGGCTCGACCCGGACGTATTGCGACAGGCCGGTCTGGAGATGGATGTCCTGCAAATCGATTACGAAGTCGCCGCCGATGCCGGATTTTCCAATATCGCGCGCAGCGGCAGCGTTGCCGCCACGCCTGAACTCGGCCATTCGGCCCACGCGGATGTGCGCGGCCTGCGACCCGGCTCCAATTATTACTATCGCTGGCGTATCGGGGGCATTGCCAGCCCGGCGGGCCGCACCCGCACGGCGGCCTCCGGCGCCGACGAAGTCGACCAATTCCGTTTTGCCTTCGCGTCCTGCCAGCAATACGAGCATGGCTACTACACTGCATTCCGGCATATGGCTGACGAACAGTTCGATCTGATCGTCCACCTGGGCGACTACATCTACGAAAGTTCCTGGGGAGAGAACCTGGTCCGGAGTCATGAGGGTCCCGAGATCCAGACTCTGGCGGACTACCGGGCACGTTACGAGACTTATCACTCCGACCCTGATCTTCAGGCGGCCCACGCTTCGGCGCCCTGGGTAGTGACCTGGGACGACCATGAGGTCGACAACAACTACGCGGCAATGATCGCCGAAGACGAGCAGACCCCGGAACAATTGCTGATTCGCCGCAGCGCCGCTTACCAGACCTGGTACGAATTCATGCCGGTGCGTCTGCCCGTGGGCAGACAGGGCCCCGACATGCCGATTCACCGACGCCTGCGTTTCGGCAAGTTGCTGGAAATGAGCGTTCTCGACACGCGCCAGTATCGCAGCGACCAGGCTTGCGGCGACGGCCGCAAACCGAGTTGCGCCGAACATCAGGACCCCTCGCGCACCTTGCTCGGCCAAGCGCAGAAACAATGGCTGCTCGACAGCCTTGGCAGCGCCGATG
The DNA here is from genome assembly GCA_963666325.1 of Pseudomonadales bacterium. Taxonomy (GTDB): domain Bacteria; phylum Pseudomonadota; class Gammaproteobacteria; order Pseudomonadales; family Pseudohongiellaceae; genus UBA9145. The sequence goes on along the minus strand of OY762706.1, from coordinate 868,357 downwards.
CGCGCTGGAACGTGCTGGCGCAACAGATCATGATGGCCGGACTGCGTTCGGTCGGCGAAAACGGCGAGCAGCTATGGCCCATGGACATCTGGGACGGCTATCCCATCGAGCGGCAGGAATTGCTACAGGCGCTGGCCGATGCCGGCACGCCGAATCCGGTCGTGATCACTGGCGATATCCATTCCCATTGGGCGGCTGAATTGAAGCTCGATTTCGACGATCCGGCTTCGCGAATCGTCGGCACGGAGTTTGTCGGCTCCTCGATCAGTTCCGGCGGCGACGGCCAGGACAGCAGCGACTACGGCGCGGCCCTGCTCGCCAACAATCCGCATGTGAAGCTCTACAATTCCCAGCGCGGCTATGTTGCAAATACGATCACACCGGACCAATGGCGCGCGGATTTCAAGGTGTTGCCGCGGGTGACCGTCCGTGGAGAACCGATCAGTATCCGCCGCTCCTATGTGGTGGAAGACGGAGACCCACGCTTGCAGGAGGCGTGAATTCTCATGATCGCGAAAGTCGGATCCTGCGACTGCGCGCAGGATGACTCTATCCCTGTCATTCTGCGCGGAGCGAAGCGCAGTCGCAGAATCCAGCGTTCTGCTATTGAAGGATTGCCACGGATTTGATTTCGGCGTAAATCGGACTTCCCGGGGCCAGTTCGAGCCGCCGGGCCGATTTGCGCGAAACGCGGGACAGCAGCCTGGTGTTTTCGCCGATGCGTAAATGCACCAGGCACATGGCAGTGTCCGGCGAATCCTCAATGCGTTCCACGGTCGCCGGCAAGCGGTTGAGAATGCTCGAATGCGCCTCGACAGCATGGCTCAGGCTGATGTCGCGGGCGAGAATGCGCAACCTGACAAGACCGCCCGCGGCGACGCCCGGGTCGGGAATCAGCATTACGCCGTCGGCGAATCGTGCTTCGGCCAGGTTCCACTCCGGATCGTGGCCGGCAATGTCGGTCTCCAGCACCACGCCGCTTTCTCCCGCCGCATTGACCGGTATTCGGCGCGACGCCATGAGTTCGGTAACCGAACCGCGCGCCACGCATGCGCCTTCATCCAGCACCAGTACATGGTCCGCCAGCCGAGCGACCTCATTTGGTGAATGGGTGACATAAACGATAGGGCAGTCGAGTTCCTCCGGCAGGCGTTGCAGATAGGGCAGCAGTTCCTGCTTGCGCGCCACATCGAGCGCCGAAAGCGGTTCGTCGAGCAAGAGCAGGCGGGGTTTGCTCAGCAATGCCCGGGCCAGCGCGACGCGCTGCCGCTCTCCGCCGGACAATTGGCGCGGGTGCTTGTCCAGCAATTGCCCGATTCCGAGCAGCTCCACGGCATCTGCGATATCGGCGTCATCGCCGCCTGTGTGAGAATCCCGGCCATATTGCAGATTGCGCCGCGCGCTGAGATGCGGCAGCAGGCTGCTGTCCTGAAATACATAACCGATGCGCCGCAAATGTGTCGGCACGAAGCAGCTATCGTCCTGCCAGATCTCGTCGCCCAATTCGATTCGCGCCGACTGTGGCCGGTCGAGCCCGGCCAGGCAGCGCAGCAGTGTGGTCTTGCCTGAACCGGAAGAGCCGAATACGCAGGAGATTCCGGTTGCCGGAATCTCGGCGTCCAGATCGAGATGGAAACGGCCGCCGTCGGGTTGCGCCATCATGTAGGAAACGCGCGCTCGCAAGACCCTAGCTTCCGTATCTCATGCCGGGAATCGCACGGCGGCCGAGCGAGCCGTACACTACCAGCAGCACAAGGAAGGAGAAGACGACCATGGTTCCCGCCAGCCAGTGCGCCTGGCCGAATTGCAGCGCTTCGACCTGTTCGTAGATTTGCACCGAAACCACTCTTGTTTCGCCGGGAATATTGCCGCCGATCATCAGCACGACGCCGAATTCGCCGACGGTATGGGCGAAACCGAGAATCGAACCGCTGATGATGCCCGGCCGCGCCAGGGGGATGGCGACCGTAAAGAATCTTCGCCAGGGACCCGCGCCGAATGTCGCCGCCACTTCCAGCGGTTCGTCGCCCATGGCGTGAAAGGAGTTCTGAATCGGCTGCACGACAAAAGGCAGGGAAAACAGGATCGAGCCGATTACCAGGCCCTCGAAAGTAAACGCCAGGCTGCCGAGGCCAAGCGCTCCGGTCAACTGCCCGATGGGGCCCGCGGGCGCGAACGCAAGCAGCAGATAGAATCCGAGCACGGTCGGGGGCAGCACCAACGGCAATGCGACGATGGCGGCAACCGGGCCACGCAGCCAGGAGTGCGTGCGCGCCAGCCACCAGGCCAGGGGCGTGCCGATCAGCAGCAACAACAGGGTTGCGGTCGTGGCCAGGCGCAAGGTCAGCCAGATGGCTTGCAGGTTTTCGGGCGAGAGCATCATCGTTCGGTTTCTTCCATGGTATAGCCGAAACTGTAGATGATGCGGCGCGCCTCGGGGCCGCGCAGGAAATCGAGGAATGCGCCGGCAGCTACGTTCTGTTCATTCAGCAACACGGCATATTGGCGAATCGGCGAATGCATCTCGGCGGGCACGAGCCAGCCCGAGCCCTGCTCGATGACGCCGTTTCTTCCTACTTGAGACAACGCGACGAAACCGAGCGGTGCGTTGCCCGTGGCGACGAACTGGTAAGCCTGGGAGACGTTCTCGCCCGTGATCAGGTTTTCGGCCAATTGCTCGCTCAAGCCGAGATTCTCAATGACTTCCTGCGCGGCAATGCCATACGGCGCCAGCCTCTGGTTCGCCATGGCGATTTTGCCATCTACATTCGCGGCCAGGGTATCACTGCTGATTTCCAGCGCCGGCGCCGCCGTCCAGAGCACCAGGCGCCCCACCGCGTAAGTCCGAAGACTGTCCGCCGCCGCCAAGCCTTCGTCCACCAGCAATGCCGGTTTCTCCCGGTCCGCGGAAAGAAATGCGTCGAACGGCGCACCATTGCGCACCTGGGCGTAGAAACGCGCCGATGAACCGGTCACCAGCTCGATCCGATGCGGTTGCAGCAACTCGAACTGTTCAACCAGCATTTCCGCGGGCCCGGAAAAATTCGCCGCTACCGCGACTCTGGCTTCATCGGCAAATGCCGGGGTCAGACCCGCAAGCAAAGTCAAAATCGGGAAAATTCCGCGAATGCACATACTAACTCCCGTAGCGGGCGACAAAGCGGCGCAGGATTTCGTGAGCCTCTGGAGTATGTTCCTTGCGTATTCGGTCGGCAAGGTGCTTCGCGGTTTCCGGCGGAAAATATCCATGGTGCTTGTAGGCGTTGATGCGCACGTTGAAGCACTCGAAATCGCCTTCGGGGTGGAACTGGGTGGCGTAGACGTTGTCGCCGATACGGAACATCTGCACCGGGCAACGCGATCCTCTTACCAGCAGCGTGCTGCCAGGCGGCGTCTCGTCGCAGGCTTCCTTGTGGCCGACCAGCACGCGAAAGCTTGCCGGCAACTCTTTCAGCAACGGATCCTCGCGTCCGGCTTCGGTGACTTCGATATCGATGCCGCCGACGTCTTCACCGTACTTGCTCGAGATGCCTGCGCCCAGATGTTTGCCGAGCAGGCCGTTGCCGGAACAGCAGCCGAGGAAGGGGAAATCGCGGTCGATGATGTCATCGAGCAGGCGGCGGAAGAATTCCTCGATCAGGACTTGCAAGCTGGATTTTTCGCTTTCCGGAGTGCTCAGATCGAACGGGCTGCCGCCGACGATGATCGCCGAGTAGTTACGCAGTTCCAGGTCCGGGTCCGGCCGCTGCTCCAGGCGAATGCGATGAACCCTGGACGGATCGATCCGGCCGTATTGGCAAATCTTCCGTAACTCGCTGTCGGCGGTGTCGTCTTCCGGTCGAAGCTGCAGAATCAGGAAGGGCTTGCTCATAACTTTGGTCGTGAAGTTTCCAACTGAGGCATTTTGTTCGTTTTTCGCTCCGAGTCAATCCAAAATCATGGGACACCCACCGTGGCGGGCTCGGTGGCAACGCAAACAAATTCATGGGACACCCACAGAGAATCCCTGGTAGTCAGTCAGTTTGTAGTACGCGCACGACCGTTCCGGCCAGACACTGGACGCACCTGCGTACGACGAACGTGATCGAATCGGCGTTCGCGACGATCCGTCACCGGTACCAGCGAGCCGGGCGTTTGAGCACATAGCCGCTGCGTGTCGTAATCTCGTTGGGTAAAAGGTTTTGTCGCAGTTCGTTCGCGCCGATGACAAAATGCCCGTGAGCCGCTTTTTTGAGTTCCGCCGAACGTCGGGTGGGCGGAAAGGCAATAATCAACCGCTTGTTCGGGAAGCGGTTTCTGATTTGCCTGACCGGCGTGGTCAGGTCGCTGTCGCCCGACACGATGATTGCAGTGTCATAGCGGTCGTCGTAGGCATCGACCAGCAGCTGGGTGGCGATGTTGACATCGGTCATTTTTTCCTCGTGATTGACCCACGTGGCGCCGCAGGTTCGGCATTGCTGATCCTTTGGCTGATAGTGGCCAAAGTGGCAGGTAATCTCTCCCTGTGTGGCCAGCGCGTCCAGCCACAGCGATTGACGCCTGGCGCTCTGCCCATTTCGTTGCTGGCGAATCCGGGCGGTAAAATAGTGACAGTGCACGAACTGCTGTCCGGGCTTCAGGAAGGATCGGGTCATGGCCGCCAGATCTAGCCAGTAGTACTGTCGCCAGCCTTTGGCACGCAGGCCAAAGTAAAAATTGAAGCCGTCGATATAGCTAATGACGCGGTTCACAATCCTTGCCCCTTGCGTCAGCAGTTCTCATTTTGGCCGTGAAGCCGAGCGATTGCTGATTGCCGATGGCGGCTTGACATCATAGAAGGCGGGGTCTATGGTGCGGGTCATGGGCAACCCGTGGTTCGGATCGAAGGCGACGTCGGGGCTGTGTCAGGCGCTGATCGCGCTGATGCCGCCGCATGCGGTGTATATCGAGACGCACCTGGGCGGCGGCGCGGTGATGCGGCGCAAGCCGGCGGCGCTGCGCAGCATCGGCATCGACCTGGACGAGCGTGCGCTGTCGCGGTTCGCGTGCGGCCATGCGGTCGAGTTGGTGCACGGCGACTGCCATGCCTACCTGTCGGAGTTCGCGTTCGACGGCTCGGAGCTGGTGTACAGCGACCCGCCGTACCTGCACAGCGCGCGCAAGTCCGCACGCCGCTACCGGCACGACTACGAGGACGCCAACCACGCGGTGCTGCTGGAACTGCTCCGGGGGCTGCCGTGCGCGGTGATGGTGTCGGGGTATCCGTCGGCGCTGTACGACGAGCTGCTGGGCGACTGGCGCAGCGTGTCGCTGCAGGTGATGAACCAGGCGGGCGTGGTGACCGAGAAGGTGTGGTTCAACTTCGCGCCGGACCGGGTGCACTGGGCGTCGTGCGCCGGGCGCAACTTCACACACCGCCAGGCCGTCAAGCGCAAAGCGGCGAGTTGGGGCCGCCGCTACGCGGCCATGCCGCCAGCGGAGCGTCTGGCGGTGCTGGCGGCGCTCATGGCGGTGGAGGCGCAGGCGCCGCCGTGAAGTTCCTCGCGCAGCATCTCGACCGGCTGCGGGCGTGCTTCGCGCGCATGCCGGACCCGCGCCGCGGCAGCAACCGGCGCTACGCCATGGCCGACATCGGCATGGCGGCGCTGTCGGTGTTCTTCATGCAGTCGCCGTCGTTCCTGGCGCACCAGCGCGCACTGGCCGAGACGCGCACGCGCTCGAACGCGCACACCCTGTTCGGCCTCGACCGCATCCCCTGCGACAACCACATTCGGCAACTGCTGGACGGCGTACCGGCGGAACACTTCGACGACGCGTTCCACGACCTCGCCGCGGACCTCGACGCGCACGGCGCGCTCGAACCGATGCGCCGCCTCGACGGCTGCGTGCTGGTCGCCCTGGACGGCACGGAGTTCTTCCGTTCGCGCAAGCTCCACTGCGACAACTGCTCGACCCGCAAGCGCAGCGACGGCGACGTCGAGCACTTCCACCAAATGCTGGGGGCCACCGTCGTGGCGCCGGGCCAGTCGCGCGCGCTGCCGCTGCCGCCGGAGTTCGTCCAACCGCAGGACGGCGCCGCCAAGCAGGACTGCGAACGCCAGGCCGCCAAGCGCTGGCTGGCGCGCCACGGCCCGCGCTGCGCCGCCCTGCGGCCGGTCTACCTCGGCGACGACCTGTACGCCTGCCAGCCCGTCTGCCAGGCCATGCTCGACGCTGGCGGCGACTTCCTGCTCACCTGCAAGCAACCCAGCCACAAGACCCTCTACGAGTACCTCGACGGCGTCCGAACGCCCACGCGCCGCCGCACCGCGGGACGCGGCGCGAAGCGCCGCATCCACCGCTACCGCTGGATGAACGACCTGCCCATCCGCGACGGCGACGACGCCATGCGCGTCAACTGGCTCGAGATCGTCAGCGCCAAACCCGACGGCAAGGTCACCTACCGCGGCGCCTTCGTCACCAGCCTCGACGTCGACCGCGACAACGTCGCCGAACTCGCCGACTGCGCACGCGCCCGCTGGAAGATCGAGAACGAGACCTTCAACGTCCTCAAGCAGCACGGCTACCATCTCGAACACAACTTCGGCCACGGCAAGGACACCCTCGCCGCCGTGCTCGTCATCCTCAACCTCCTCGCCTTCGCACTGCACACCGCCTGCGAACTCGCCGAAACCCTCTGGCGGCAGGCCCGGCAGCGCCTCGGCACCCGCTTCCGCCTGTTCGAGCACCTGCGCACCATCACCGAATACCAGGTGTTCCCCTCCTGGACCGCGCTCTTGACCCTGCTCGCCACCGGCGGACCCCCGGCACAGCCTCCCTGACCTCCGCGCCTCGGCAACCCAATCAACCCAACCGCAAAAAAACCATGAAACCCTCAACACTCACCCGACAAGGACAAAATGAGAACTGCTGCCCTTGCGTGGCAACCCTTGACAACGTGAGGTTGTGAACCTATAGTTCCGAGCATTAACCCCACCGGGGATAGCATCCTCGGCCCGACGCCACCCTTGATGTGGCGTTCTTCCTTCCGGGCCATGAAAATCCATTGCCAGGTAAATTCCCTTTAAAATCATAGCGTCGCCTCCGGTGATACCGCTTCGTCCAGCCCTCGAATTTGATTACGTAATTGGGGTTTGACTCAGTGTGGAGCAGATGAATGGCGTCTACTACGGCAGCATGGTTTGCGGCCAACTCACGGGCTGTTGGATACCCGTCTGAAATCGGCGCCCGTTTAGCCACCGGAAATTTCCATTATCGCCTCACGGAACGAATCCTCGCTGAATGGTTCGTATGAGATATCGGGCAGGATTCTGGCGATGTACCAGCCCGCTTCCTTCACTTTTCCGCTGACTCTGAAATAACTGGAATCCTCCGCGACCCCATCGGTTTCGGCCCGTTTCGTCTCGGTCGGCTTGCCATCGCCAAGTAGCACGATTTTCAGTGTCGTATGTGGACCCGACAGATCCACTCTTCCTCGCGCGCCGATCAACCTTGTCCCGACAGGCTTCGCCACGATTTTGTCGTGTCCGATGGTAAGTGTGACCTCTTCCGCGTCATAGGTTCCCAAATCGTCTTCCTTGAGTTGGATCGGCTTGCGCTCGATTTCAATTTCGTGAGCGAAAGGTCTGAGGTAGTCTTCCATGCTGACATACAGTTCTTCGAGTTCTCGCAGCCAATCCGCCTTCAGCTTGTCCCAGTCGACTGCTTTTTCAGACTTGGCCAGCGCTGTCTTGCGTTCGACAAATTCGAGAAAATCCTGATCGGTCATCAGCGTACCCTCAACCATCGTGATATCGGCGTCCATTGTCCCACCCAAGGCGGAAAAGGAGAAACTTTTGGCAAATTTAGCTCTGACCGTTAGCAAGGCAAAGTATGGGACACCCACCGCGCCGGGCTCGGTGGCAACGCAAAGGCCGGATGAATTATCATTCCGCCATGTTTCGAATTGTCCCCCTGATTTTTGCATTGTTGCTGCCGCTGGCGGCTCAGGCGCAGCAGCAGTCGTTCGCGCAATGGCTCGAGGAGTTGCGGGCGGAAGCGCTTTCGCTTGGCGTCAGCGCCGAGACGCTGACAGCGCTCGATGGCTTGGCGCCGCTGGAGCGGGTGCTCGAACTCGACGGTTCGCAGCCCGAATTCGTGCAGACCTTTACGCGTTATATAGAGTTGCGCGTAACTCCCAACCAGATCGCCCGTGGCCAGGCGCTGTTGCGTGAACATGCGGCCTTGCTGGCCGACGTGCAGGCGCGTTATGGCATCCAGCCGCATTACCTCGTCGCGTTCTGGGCTATCGAGAGTAATTTCGGCAGCGCCACGGGAGGGTTTTCGGTGCTTGAGGCGCTTGCCACACTGGCCTATGACCCACGCCGGGCCGAATTCTTCAGGGAACAGCTGCTGACGGCGCTGCAGATCATCGACGATGGCCATATACCTGCCGAACGCATGACCGGCTCATGGGCCGGCGCCATGGGGCAATTGCAGTTTCTGCCGACGGTGTTCAGGAATTACGCGGTAGACGGCGATGATGACGGCCGCGCCGATATCTGGAACAGTCTGCCCGACGTGTTCTATTCGGCGGCGAATTTCATCAGCCAGTCGGGTTGGCGCGGTGACGAACGCTGGGGCAGGGAGGTGCTGTTACCCGAGGGTTTCGACTATTCACAGGTCGGCACGCGCAACCTGAAACCACTTGCCGAGTGGCGCGAACTGGAACTGCGAACCGTGTCCGGCGAGCCGATTCCGGTGGCGGACATGCAAGCCGCCCTGGCCTTGCCGGCAGGCGCCGCCGGGCCGGCGTTCCTGACTTACAACAACTTCCGCGTGACCATGTTGTACAACCCTTCGGTCTTTTACGCGATAACGGTGGGATATCTCGCAGACCGCTTTACCGGTGGTCCTTCCATCGCGCATATGCCGGTGAACGAGCAGGCATTGAGCCGCATGCAGGTCGAGGAATTGCAGGAATTGCTCAACAGCCTCGGTTTCGACTCCGGCGAACCCGACGGCCGCGTCGGTTCCAGAACCAGGGCCGCCATCCGTGCGTATCAAACGGAACACGGCCTGATTCCGGACGGCCATGCCTCGATGCAATTGCTCGACAAATTGCGCGAATAAATTGAAGATTTCGCGCCAGCCGATCTGAAATGAATCTATCCGGTTCCGAAGCGGCACTGCGCAACTATCGCCGCGTGGCCTTGGTCACCATCGCCGCGGTGTATTTCCTCATTCTGGTGGGCGCCACGGTGCGCGCATCCGGGGCCGGTATGGGCTGCCCTGACTGGCCCACCTGCTTCGGGCGCTGGATTCCCCCGGTAAACGAGGCGCAATTGCCGGCGAACTACCAGGAAATCTACGCCGATCTCGGCTACGCTGAAACCCGCTTCAACGTGGTCAAGACCTGGACCGAATATCTCAATCGCCTGACCGGCGTCGCCATCGGCCTGCTGATCCTGCTGACCGCCGTCTATTCCTGGTCCTGCCGCCGATACGACCGCTGGATACCACTGGCCTCAGTCGCAGCCTTTGTAATGGTGGCGGTCCAGGGCTGGCTCGGCGCGCGTGTCGTCGGCTCCAATCTGCAGCCCGGCATCATCACGATACACATGCTGATGGCGCTCGCTATAGTCGGCGTACTGCTGTTTGCCTTTTTCCGTTCGAACCGCGAAATCATGGTCCGCCAGCCGATCGCCGGCATTGATCCGCGCTTTTCCATGTGGCTCTACATCGTGCTCGGCTGCACGGTCCTGCAAGTTACTCTGGGCACCCAAGTGCGAGAGATGACGGACTTCATTAGCCGCATGCAAGGCGAGGAGATGCGCTCGAGCTGGATTCAGGCCATGCCCTGGTTCTTCTATGTGCATCGCAGTTTTTCCGCGCTGGTGCTGCTGGCCAACGGCTGGCTGTTGTACCTGCTGGCGCGGTCGCTCGGTTGGGCCCATGTGCTGACCCGCCTGACGGCGGCCATGTTCACAGTGGTGGGAGTAGCAGTCTTATCCGGCGCGACGCTCGGCCATTTGGGGATGCCGGCCTTCATTCAACCCGCGCATCTGCTGGCCGCGTCGCTGCTTTTCGGACTACAATTCCTGATCTGGATGGGCTACCGTCAAGGCTGCCTGTTAATTTCCCAAGAGAGTGACAGCCATTAAATCTGAGCCTGCCCGCGGCGCCGTCTCGGCGCTGATACTTATTCTGATCTGCTCCGGCGGTGTTGCCGCACAGGAAGATGCGGCGGACGGCGGCGACGAAGAAAGCACCGTCAGTTATCCCGCGGCGTTTTTCAGCCAATACAGTCCGGTATCGGTCGACGACATGCTGTCCAGGATTCCAGGCATCGAGCTTGTGCTCGATACCAGCCGGGGTGGTTTCGTGAATTTCAATGGACCGGACCGGGGGCTTGGCGGCAGTTCGCAGATTCTGATAGACGGCAAGCGTCTGGCCGGAAAGGTCAACGAGGCGCGTGAGCAACTCGCTCGAATCGCGGCGGAAGAAGTTGAATTCATAGAGATTATTCGCGGCACGTCCAGCGGCCTTGATGTGCAGAATCTGGGCCAGGTAGTCAACATAGTGCTGAAGAGCGCCGCCGCCCGTTCCAGTATCGCGGCCCAGGCCAGCATGCAGCGCTATCGCGACGGCAATATCGAACCCGAAGCGACGCTTTCCATTACCGGCCAGCGGGAAAACCTGAATTACCTGGTCAGCGTCGGTTCGCAAAGCTTTTATCGGGCCGATGAAAGCCTCGAAGTCAGCACGCACGGCAACGGCGCCCTGAATGAGATCATCACCTTCGACCAGGTGACGGATCAGAACGCTTACCGGTTCAATTCCAATCTTACCTACGATCTCGGCAGCGCCGACCGCATAGCACTGAACGCGCTTTACAACCGCAACGACCCCCCGAGTTCGCTGTTGCGCAACATCACGGATTACAACGGTGTTTCACCCTTGGCCTCCTGGGAGCGGGAAGACGTTCCCGCCACGCAATCGAACTGGGAAGTCGGCGGAGACTACGAACATATCTTTCTCGACGGTTCGCGTTACAAGTTCCTGTTCATCGTCAATGACCGCGACAACGAGATTTTGCGCGAGCGCTGGGAATTCGATGCTCCCGGAGCGGAGGAGCGCAAGAATCTTTATCTCCACAACGCCAGCAGTTACCAGGAAAAGATCGTTCGCACCTCCTACACCTTTAGCTTCGGCGAAGGCCAGGGGCTCGAACTCGGTGTCGAGGGAGCGCGCACGACGCAGGATACTTCGCTGAGACTCGGCCGCCCACTGAGCGGCCCGGCAGACCCGGAAGTGGGCGGGCTGGTTCGGGTGCCGGTCGGCAATGCGGTTTCCACCGTCGAGGAAGACCGCGTTGAAGTGTTCGCGGTACACAACTGGCGGCTGAACTCGCGCATGAGGCTCGAATCGTCGCTTGTCGGAGAGTTTTCGGAAATCACTCAGTCCGGTGATGTCCACAACGCCCGGGATTTCCAGTTTCTCAAGCCGAAAGTCGATTTTCGCTACGACATCAACCCCGCGTTGCAATTGCAGGCTTCCATCGAGAAAGTCGTTTCCCAACTCGGTTTCGCCGATTTTTCCGCCAACACCAATCAGCGCGACGAGGACCAGGACACCATCGCCGGCAATCCTGAGCTGGAACAGGAACAGATCTGGCAATACATCATGAACCTGGACTACCGCCTGCCGAACGACGGCGGCGTGCTCAGTTCACGCCTGTTTTACTACGATGTCGCCAATTCCATCGGCCGGATCGAACTGCACACCCCCGGTTCGCGGCTCGCCGCCACCAACGGCAACGTCGGTGACGGTACCGTGCTCGGCTTCAATTTCGACGCCAGCATACGTTTCGGTTTTTTCGGCCTGCCACAGGCGCTGGCGACTTTCGGGTTGTTGTTGCAGGATTCCGCAATCGACGACCCCTTGATCGGCTTCGAACGCAAGGTCGTACCATACGACCGCGGCAGTTTTCGCGTCGGTTTCCGCCATGACGTGTCAAGTCTGGCGCTGAACTACGGATTTGATTATCGCGACCGTTTCGGCGGCAATCGCACGCTGTTCGACATCGACAACGTGCTCTACCTCAACGCGCAAAGCGATCTGACGGTTTTCGTGGAAAAAAGCGGCATTGCCGGCCTGACGTTTCGGCTGGAGGCGCGAAATCTGCGCGATCACGTCGAAAGGCGTACGCGCTTCCGCTATTTCGGCTATCTTCACGACCAGATGTTGCGTGAGACCGAGAATTTCGCGTTAACCCCCGGATTGCAGTTCGCCTTCTCCGTGCGCGGCAACTTTTGATCGGCCGGTCAGAAAGTAAATACCGCGCCGAAAAAACCGTAACGGGTGTTCGCGTCGCTCAAGCCCTCGGCATTGAGGAATATCGCCCCCGTATCCAGCCGCAGGTTGCCGGGTATCACGTCCCAGCGTATGCGAAATTCCAGGTGCTGGCCCAAATAGTTGCCGGTTTCCCCGGTGGCGTCGCGCAGCCGCGTCTTTCCCCAGACATCGCGCGCTTCTTCCAGCCAGAAGTGGCGCCAGGAAACCATGACGTTAAGGTCCGGCCGAGGGTCGGCGACCAGGCGGATGCCGGGAGTGACGATATTCGAGCGGCTGAAGGGCTGATACATGCCCACCACACCGAATTCGAAGGTGCCTACTCCGAATAGCGAGTCGAATCGCCCGTTTTCCAGGTCGAAAGGGTCCTCGTCGCCGCTGGCGTAATCGATCTCCAGTACTGCCCGCAACGAGTTGGGGAAGCTGTAACCCACCGCGGCGTATTGGAAAAAGGCCTGGTGGTCCAGATCGCCGCTTGCGGCGGCGGATGAGGAAGCCCGGCTATCGCCGAATTGCAGCAACGATTCCAGTTCGAAGTCGAACTCGCCGCTCGTGGCAGGTTTGCGAAGACGCAGGCCGGTCGAATGGATGCGCCGGTTGCGGGTGGCGACACCGGGCGTGTCTTTCTCGCGCAGATAAAAGTAAAACAAGTCGGTATTGAAAGGCACGCTCGAAGGCGGCAGCGTGTAGCCGGCGGCGAAGAACCGCTGGGCGCTGCTCGATTCATCCCGTATACGCTCGTTGTCCAGCAGGCCCGTCCGGTTCGACGGCAAACGGCGAATGACCTGGGAGCCGAGAAGGCGCATTTCCGCGCCGTTTTCCAGCGGCTGGACCCACTCCACGCCTTCGAAGGAATTTATGGCGTTGCGAAATCGGTTGCGGGCCAGGAATCGGCGGCTGCCCCAGTCGGTTGTCAGACGGCCGAGTCGAACGCTGCCGTCATTGGGTAGATCGAAGGACAGCGTGGCCTGCAAAACTTCCAGGGCGTTGATTACGCCGCTGTTGACGAACGCATCGTCGTCTGCAAGTTGCTGGCGCGCGTCGTACAGTTCGAATTGCGCCTCGACGCCTCCGCTGCGGTAGCGAGTGTCGAGTATGGTGCGCTGGATGATCATGCTGTCATCGGGGCTGGAGCCGGCGCGCGGATTGTTGCTGATCGACTCGAAGCGGCTGCCATGCACCAGGCCGATGCTGAATCCTTCCGGCGGCGAGAGCGCATCCTGAAGCCGCCAGGGTGCGTCAGCGGCAATTGCTACATTGATGACTGCCCCTGGCAGTGCGCAAGCCAATACGACCGAGCGGAGCGCTGCTGACATCTGTCGCGAACCTTGCGAAAAGTGGGAAGTCGGGCGGCGCAAAATGTTACAAAAGTTCGCCGGTTATTGCGAACCCATACTTATGGGACACCCACTCCAAGCGGTGTTTTTCCAGGTGCTGGATTTTGCCTGTGCTGGGGGTTACTCTTGCCGCAGCCGGCAGACACAACCAGACGGAGGTTTCGCGGGTGCTGAACGAATTCATCTACAACATCGCCGTATGGCTCGACGAAACCCGCTGGAGCACCATGCTCCATGAGTCGTATTACATGTACAACTGGGTGGAAAGCACTCATGTGCTGACCTTGATGATCAGCCTCGGCATGCTGTTTCTGATCGAACTGCGCATGCTGGGCCTGGCCCTGACGGATGTGCCGGCGAGCCGCATCGCGCAGCGGCTGAACCTGCCGATGCTGGTGGGATTCTCGCTCATGATCATTACCGGGATACTGCTGGTCTACGCAGTGCCCGTGCGCAGCGCGCAGAGCGTCTGGCTGCGCATCAAGATGGTGTTGATGGCCGGATTGCTGATCAATGCCATTCTGTTCCACAAGAAATTGAAAGCGGCCGGCACGGACTGGGACGACAAACCGCGAGCGCCGCGCAATCTGCGAATCGGCGCCATGCTCTCGTTCGGCGGCTGGGCGATAGTAGTCATGTGCGGCCGCTTCATCGCCTACGACTGGTTCGATTGTCAATACACCGATTCGGAATTCATTGCTTTCGTCGCGGGCTGTCTTGACGACCAGACCCGCTTCTAGCGCCGACGGATAACGGAGAACGAAAATGCCCGCATCCCTGTTGGGACCTTATACGAGAACGATTCTGGTCGCGGCCGTGCTGGCCGCGACGCTGGCGTTTGCGCTTTCGGGCGCGCGTGTCGAAGTCCATACCAGCTTGCTGCCGGTGTTCGAATGGATGGAAACGACCTGGTTCGGCTACATCGGCAAGACCTGGGGCGCCGCATTCGCCACCGTCGAGGCCGTCCACCTGCTCGGTCTGGCCCTGCTGGGCGGTTCAGTGCTGGTGGCCGAAGGCCGCCTGCTCGGCGTATTCCTGACCGATACGGATCAAGGAGTAATCACGGCCCGCTGCAATCGCACCTTCAACATAGCTCTTGCAACGCTGGTCGCCACCGGTGTTTTCATGGCTTGCGGGGTAGCGCTGAAAATCTACTACCTGCCGGTGTACTGGTACAAGATGCTGGCGCTGGGCGGCGGCGCATCGTTCCACTATCTCGTGCGGCAGCCGCTGGTCGAGCGCGGTCCCGGCGAAGTCAATCCCTGGTTGCTCAAGCTGATCGCGGTCGCGTCAATCATGGTCTGGTTCACCGTGGCGGCAACGGGCCGCTGGATCGGCTTCAGCGGATAAGGGAGGGCTGAGTAATGAGCGAACGAGAACAAGGCGAAGCCCGCGAAAAGTCAAAACTGATCGACGAGCAACTCGCCGCACTGATCGCGGGCGGCAGCGTAGCCGTATTTTTCATCTGGTACTGGAGCGGCCAGATCCAGTCTGTAATCGAGCTGCTGCGGTTGGCGTATGGGTGAGACCGGCGCCGTTCAACGAAACATTTCTGAAACACGTAAAAAAACTGTGCAAAGATCACGAAACTCAAGACTGCTCTAGCGAGAGTACGGGGGAGATGTAGCAATGAAAAGATTCACCAGGAGCGCATTGGCCATTGCAGTGGCCATGAGCGCGGGCGCCACGATGGCGCAGGACGAGACTGATATTGAAGAAATCATCGTAGTCGGTTCACAGATCAGAGGCGCCACGATCAGCGAAGCCCTGGCGGTCAGTGTCATCAATGCCGAAGATATCGAGATCATGGGCGTCGACTCGGGCGATGAGTTGCTCGCGTTGATCCCTGAACACGGACAGAACTTTTTCAGCGAAGCCGAAAATATCTCCGGTGGCGTCAACTCGGGCCGGGGGGACATTGGCGCGTTCAACCTGCGCAATCTGGGTACGGGCAATACGTTGGTGCTGCTCAACGGGCGTCGCATGGTGAACTCCGCCGCGTACCAGACTGAAGAGGTCGGCGGCAGTTTCGTACCGGTCAACACGGTCAATTCCCAACATCTTCCGGTGTGGGGTATCGAGCGCGTCGAGGTGCTGCGGGACGGCGCCTCGGCGATCTATGGCGCCGATGCGGTGGCAGGCGTCATTAATACCGTACTCAAGAGCGATTTCGAAGGATTCAACATCCGTATGCGTCACCAGTGGCACGACAACGTTCCCGGAACCCGTGAAAACGTTACGGGCGAATGGGGTCGGGACTTCAATGAAGGCCGCACCAACGTCGGTGTATTTTTCAATTTCTATCAGCGCGACCGGGTAAGCTCCAACGACGATCCGCGCTGGGCCGACTCCGACTTCCGGCGGCGTGTTCCCGAGGATTCTCCCTGGTCGGGGGACACTCGTTTCCGGAACAATTCGGCGAACGGTCTTTACCCGCAGATGGATGTCACTCCGGCGAGGGCGCCGAGCAGTTTGCGGGGCGTAATCACCGACAGCAACGGTGAATTCGAAACCTATCCGGTCGGCGACCCGCGCTGCCAGTATCAGATCAATGGCACCACCTGTGGCGGAGTGGACGGCCAGGGAACCTACCGTTACGACCTCAACGGCAACAACGGCAACGGGCGGGATCTCACCTCCGAACTACAGCGCGCGAGTGTTTTCACAACGATCACCCATGAATTCGATAGCGGGCTGGAGAGCTTTACCGAGTTCTCGTATTACCAGTCCAGCACCAACCTCACCCGTCACTCATCGGCGCCGTTCAGTTCGGTGAAGCTGGAAATGGGACCTGACAACCCGTACAACCCGCTCGGCAGCGGCCCGGGCCGCCTGTCAGGGCCGGCGTTTGAGGCAGCAATGGCAGATGTCCCCGCGGAAGGCCTGAACCTGTTGATCGACAATTACCGTTTTGGTCAGGTACCGCGCATTGTGGAAAACGACGGAGACATGCGGCGCTTTCTGCAGGGCTTTCGGGGTACGGCGGGAGACTGGGACTGGGAATCGGCAATTTCCTACTCCAAGGCCACCAAAGACGACATCACCCGGAACCGCCAGTCGAATACACTGGCCCAGGAAGCCCTGAATGACTCCTCGATGAACGCTTTCAATCCCTTTGACCCGACTTTCGAGGGTTCGAATATTGAGCGCATCCTCGTTGACGTATATCGGAAATCGGAGACCGAACTCACGACCTTCGATTTCAAACTCGCCAACAATGCGTTGTTCGAGATGCCGGCCGGTCCCGTCGCCGGACTGGTAGGCTTCGAATGGCGCGAAGAAACTTACATTGACGACCGCGACCCGCGCCTGGACGGCACAATTCAATTCACCGACTATCAGGGCGATACATATCCCTTTGTGGGCGATGTCATCAATTCGAGTCCCACTGGCGACAGCAGCGGTCAGCGCGACGTGACCTCAATGTTCGCGGAATTGCAGATTCCGCTGCTCGAAAACCTCGACGCTCAGTTGGCGCTCCGCAACGAGAACTACTCGGACCTTCAGGAGAAAAACGTTACCGTGGGCAAAGTTGCATTCGGTTATCGTCCGGTCGAGCAGATTCTCCTTCGCGGTTCATGGTCGGAGACGTTCCGGGCGCCAAACCTGGTAACCGTGAACGAGGGATTGGTCGCGCGCAGCAACAGCCGCATGGATTGGGCCTGTTTCTATGCCAATCAGGCTACTGACGAGGTATACGACCTTGATTGCTCCAACTCGACCCAGCGTTCCGCGCAGGGTAGTGAGCATCTCGTACCCGAAACTGGCGCCAGCACTTCGCTGGGACTTGTGCTCGAACCCTTGGAAGGTCTCACGTTGACCGCCGATTGGTGGTCGATCGAGAAGGAAGACACGATCGGGCTGTTCGGCGAAGAAAATCATATGATTCTCGATCTGTTCTACCGGTTACAGGCAGGAGCGGGCAACTGCTCGATGGCGTTCAACGGCGCGGTTGTCCGCGACGAACCCGATGACGAACAGCTCGCCGCTTATACCGAGGCGGGAATTTGCCCGGCGGGCACCGCGCTTCGTGTCGACGATGCCTATGCCAACCTGGACACGCGTACCCTCGAGGGCTATGACATCGCGGTCTACTACAATATCGATACCGACATCGGCAGTTTCCGTCTCAGCTACAACGGCTCCTTTCTCGATATTTTCGAGCAGGAAGCCTCGGGAAATGCGGCATTGCTGGTGGCGAGTCAGGCAGCCGGCGACATTCCGGCCGATATTCCGATCGATGGCTTTGCGGACCTTGTCGGCCGCGACGGCAATCAGGACGAGCGTCACAGCGCTCGCCTGAGTTGGCGGCAAGGTGACTTTGGCGCTTCCTTGGCCATGTTCCAGATTGGGTCTTTTTATCAGAGCTCGCTGACCTTATCTGACGGGATGCGATACGTAATACCGTCGATGACTACGTATGACGCTACATTCGATTATCGATTCGACATTTCCGATGTGGGTGCAAGAGCGAGACTGGGAATCAAGAATCTCTCCGATGAGCGAGCGCCGCTCGCTGACCGCTTCTTCGGTTACTTCGCGGATGCCCATAACGATTTGGGCCGCTACATGTACCTCGACGTGCGGTTGAGCTTCTGAGTCAGTCAGGCCGAATCAACCAAATAGGCCGAAAATGGGGGTGTTTTTCGTACTGCTGATACAATAAATGGCCGACGGGAAAGGGACATGTCCCAAGAGGAACAAGCGATCAATATCTCGACTGCGCAAGACACCATCGATACGGCGCTCAGAAAAACGGCCGAGATGAATCCGCAGGAAACCGATGGCGGATGGCTGGAAGTCGTCACTGTGGAATCCGGCCCGTTTATCAAGGAGTGGGACATCGCGGAGTGCTGGCACTGGGACGAGTGGCCCGATAGAGAGAAACACTTTCCTGAAACCACCAGGCTGGATGTGGGAATAGACGCCGTAGCCACGCGCCGCAACGACGGGAAATACATCGCAATACAATGCAAGTCGCGCCGTCTTGACAGCGAGGGGCGCGGGTCCTCGATCAATAGCACCGAGATAGCAAAATTCGCGGCTGCATCCGCTTCAGATTTCTGGGCTGAGCGCTGGATCGTTACCAATGGCGACAATCCACTTGCCAGCGGCGCTACTCAGTCAGCGTCAATGCACTCAGAGCCCCTCAAGCTGGTCAACATCACAAACGATCTTAATCAGCAGCGGCAGGCGCATGTTGCACCCGAGGAGTGCGAACACTGCCAGTCGAATCCAGATGGCGAGGAACGGCTACAGACAAAAACCTGCATGCAAAACGAAGCCGTCGCCAACAGCGTCCGCATACTCAGGGAACAGGAAAGCTCCGAGAGCGGTGGATTACCTGTAGGCGAGGCCCGAGGCAGAATCATTCTGCCCTGCGGAACGGGAAAGACGCGCATATCGCTCCGGATCATTGAAGAACTCACGTCTGCGGGCGGACTATCCATCGTGCTGTGTCCGTCCATAGCGCTCGTCGGCCAGATCAGGCGTGAATACTTGCAATTCGCCTCCGTTTCCATGGACGTGCTGGCGGTCTGCTCGGACGCCACGGCGGGCTTCGACCCCAAAAAAGAAGGAAGCCGCAACGCCACACTCGATCCGACCGTGGATAACAGCAATGTCAGCGCTTCCGAAGTGAAGGGCAAGGTGACCACCGATGCCGGCGAAATAGCGGACTGGATGCGCCAGAGTAGCCTAGATAACGGAATCAAGGTTCTCATCGGCACTTACCAGAGCAGCGCCAGAGTATCGGAAGCCTTGCTGAGCGCAGGTGTCAAGGCGAGCGTAGTGATTGCCGACGAAGCGCACAGAACGGCAGGACTGAAGCGCAGAAACTCCAATTCCGCTACCGCCAGCGAAGAAGAAAAGCGTCTTCGCGACTTCACCGTCTGCCATGACAGCGACAGGTTCCCTGTTACTTACCGCGTTTATCAGACGGCTACGCCGCGCATCTACGACGGCAAGCGGCCGACCGGCAATCCAGGCTGGATAGTACGCTCGATGGACGACGAGACCACTTTTGGGGTGGAGTTGTACCGCAAGAGCTACCTCGAAGCTGTCCGCAACCGCTGGCTGTCTGACTACCGAATCATCGCCATGGGCATCAACGATCCCGAGGCGTTCAAGACAGCGAATATTCTGGCCAAGAATACGAAGAGCAAAGGACACAACAAGCTGACGACCACGGATTATCTTCGCGGCTTGGCATTCGCGCTAACGATGGGTGGCGCCACCCAGGGCAAAGAAGTCGACGTCAAGTCATGCATTGCCTTCATGAACACGGTGGACAAGTCCAAAAATATGGCGGCGGACCTCCAATCCGCTAACGTTAAGAAATGGGTCTCACAATGGCTCAGCGAAAATGCGGATGGAAGGACGGTGTCCGATTACAGTCTCGAACACCTGGACGCTTCGAGCAACGCCGCAGCGCGCGAAACCGCGAAGGGACGGCTGGCTGCCGCTGACTCGGAGTGCCCTCATGGCATCATCAATGTGGGCATATTCGGAGAGGGCACAGATTCGCCGTCATTGAGCGCGGTTGCGTTCCTGGAGGCTCGCAAGAGTCCCATAGATGTCGTGCAAGCCGTCGGTCGCGCGATGCGTACCGCGCCCGGCAAGGAACTTGGCTACATTGTCTGCCCCATACTGATTCCACCAACCGCCGACCCGGAGAAGTGGCTGAGCAATAGCGCTGCGGAGGAAGGGTGGCAGGAACTGGGGCAGATATTGCTCGCATTGCGCGCCCACGACCAGCGTATCGAAGAAAACCTCGAGGAACTTTTGCAGTTGTACATTCCCAAGCCGCCGCCGGTGGAGCGCACATTGGTGGCGGTCGCCTCGGGTGAAGGCAGGCGCATACAGTACGGCGAAGTCGAGGGTCCTCCCGGCGCCGCGCAGGAAGCGGTCGAGCAGGCATTGGCAGGCAAGTCCCGCACCGAAGCCGGCATATCGCCGATCGAAGGATTGCGCGCTGACTATGGCGCAAGCGCATTGGTTCTCGATGCGCACGGTGATGCGGGCAGCAAAGAACCGACTGCCGATTACGATACAGGCACAGTGGATCTGACTCAAATCCTCACGGGGAAGAAGAACAGTGACGGGTCCGTTGAACTTCGCGCGAACTCGGTCACGCGCGACAAGCCCAAAGCAGGCGAGGCGCGGGGCATCGTCAACATTCAGAAAACCAAAGCCAAAGCCCGGAAAATGATAAATACCGGTGAGGGCGGTTATCGCGTGCAGTCGGGCAGCCATCGCAAACCCCGAAAGACCGCCAAAGAACGAGCGGAGGAAACGGGACAACTCATGCTCAAGCTGAGCGGACTGGAAGACTACGGCAGCGCCATAAAGATGAACCTGCTCTCGAAGTTCGGGCTTAGCGACAATCGAGTGATACGCGATCTGAATATTTTGGAATCGAGCGTCACCGAAGCGGCTCACCACATGCGGGCGGATGGATTGCAGCCGGCGCTGAATCGGCACTTCGGACTGGACCGGCTCAAGGAATCAGGCAATAGGCAGGCGGACGGCTGCACCATCGCTGCATTATTGATGATGAACGCCGCTATGCTGCACCAGCGCATCAGCAACGGTGGCTGGCTGTCGGGCATAAGCGACCTCTCGCTCATCAAGAACCAAACCGATGTCGTGCGGAAGATGAGCCGTGAATGGGAACGCATCATGCGTCACGACTTCCGTCCGGTGCTGGAACCCGCCCTCGAAGCCATCTATGCCGTCGAGACCACGGGCAAGACCGCCGGTCTGGAACGCGCCCTGCATCATCTCGCCGCGGAAGCGGAGCGTATTGCCGAGACTTATGCGGACATGGGCGCCGACCACGCCGGACCGCTGTTCAATCGCGTCATGGGTAACCAGGCATCCGACGGCGCATTCTTCACCAGACCCGTCGCCGCCTCGATCGCCGCTCGATTGACGCTGGACGCCTGTGGAGACCTGGATTGGTCTGACCCCGCAGTCTGGCGGCGACACAAGACTGTGGATTTGGCATGTGGCAGCGGCACGCTGCTTGCAGCCATGCTTACCGACATGAAGCGCAGAGCTCGCGAAAACGGTGCGGATAGCGAGACGCTGAACAAGCTTCAGAAACTGGCGGTCGAGGATGTCGTCAAGGGCCTGGACATCAATCCCGTTTCGCTGCAACTCGCGGCGTCCCAGTTGACGGCAGGCAACCAGCGCGTCAGTTATCGGCGAATGGGGCTGCATCTAATGCCATATGGACCCGACAAGCACGTTCCGGATCGAGCACATGCCGGCACGCTTGAGTTATTGGGTCAGCAAGCTGTCGTTCAAAGACCGAACGAGTTGGATTTTGGTGACGATGCCGTCAATTCCCAGTCGATGTGGTATTCGACAGACGACACCGAACTGGAAGACGCCGTGGAGGCGGTGAAGCACACACGCATTGTCATAATGAACCCACCGTTCACCAACCGTGCCGATATGGGCGAGAAGTTTCCAAAGGAAATACAACAAGCGCTTCGTTCCAGCGTTGACCATATGGAGCGCATACTGATACGCAGCGACAACGAGATGGAGAATTTTGGAGACAAGAATTCTATTAGGCCATTGTTCGTCGCGCTGGGAGACAAATGCTTGCAAAGGCAGACAGGCGTTTTGGCGATGATCAACCCCACCATTGCCCTGTGCGCACCATCGGGATTGAACGAGCGCCGCACTCTGGCTGCGCGCTATCACATCCACACCGTTCTGACCTGCCACCAGCCAAAAAACATCAATTTGAGCCAGCAAACCAACGTCAACGAAAGCATCATCGTCATGCATCGACACAATGGCGCGAGGCCACCGACGCGGTTCGTCAACCTGGACAGACTGCCGACTGATGACTGGCACGCCCATGAATTGCACCAAGCACTCTTGAAGTGTAAAGAGGGACAACTGCAGGACGGCTGGGGCCTAGTGTCTCACTGGCCTGCGGAAAGCATAAAGGCCGGCGACTGGACGCCGGCAATCTGGCGCTCACCGACATTGGCGAAAGCAAGCTTGGAACTTGCGAACAATCCCAACCTGCAACCTCTTGAGTCGATACCCGGTTGTACCGCTCACGACGGAAGCCGAAGGGTGCGAGAGAACTTTGACAGATCAACTCGCGACAACGAAGAAAGCATACCCATCCTGGAATCGAAAGGCGCCGAAGGCCAAAAAACGATCCAATCCACACCCGATGGGCATTGGATTTTCAAAAAAGGACGAGAACGCCAAGCAAGACATTATCTCGAATGGTCGTCGCACCTATTGATAACCGCAGGACAAGACAACAGTACAGCGCGTTTAACTGCAACTGCGAGCGAATCCACGTACCTTGGGCAGACTTGGTTTCCTGTGGTCGGTTTGTCCCCCGAAGACGCAAAGGCTATCGCCGTCTTTTTCAATTCAACACCCGGACGGCTTCAAATCATGCGAAGTCCTGGCAAAAAACTGCCGTTTCCAAGCTACTCGCCGCGGGCGACAAACAACCTTAGAGTGCCCGTCGTCAAGGACGACCGCATACGCAGCACCCTGGTTGCTTGCTGGGAGCGCACGAAGGGCATGGTTGTTCCGCAATTCCGAGACGGCGAATGCGAAGTGCGCCGCCTCTGGGACGAAGCCGTGGCGGAGGCGATGGGATGGGACGCCGCCGAGCTAACGCGGCTGCGTCTGCTGTTGCACCAGGAACCGCATGTGCGCGGACTGGGCTATGGGCAGCACGCCGATGAATTGGAGATCGAGCCTGCCGACCGTCAGCGCTTCACAGAACTCGCAGACCAATGGGAGAAAGATACCGTCTTTCTGTCTGACTCGGGCCGTGCAGCCGAACACCCGGCCCATATGGAAATCATCAGCATGGGCGAACCGGCAGTGCCCCTGATTCTGGAAAGGATGCGGGCAGAGAGGGGGCACTGGTTTATCGCGTTGCACGCCATCACGGGAGCCAATCCCGTGAATCCAGCCGACAGGGGCAAGATCGCAGTAATGCAGGATTCCTGGCTGGAATGGGGCGAAGCCAATGGATATATCTGAATGGACTCAAGAGCTTGAAAAAGAATTTCCAAGACTGTCCGGCGAGATGATTGAAATTGTGGCCCCACCCACGATCCGGTACAACTGCATCGCTTATGCGGCCGGTGACGTGAGCGAGTGGTGGGACATTGTGGAAGGAATTTACTATTGGCCTGATTTCGCCACACGTTCACTCAGTATCGAAAGTCTGATCGAAGTATTCGTTGGATTGGGATTTCAGCAATGCCAGGACAGTAGTCTTGAAAGCAGCTACGAAAAGGTCGCGCTGTACGAAGAACAGGGTGAGTGGAAACACGCGGCATTACAGACTACCACCGGACGCTGGCGCAGTAAGATGGGGCGAGGTCCGGTAATCGAGCACTTCAGCCCGGAGTCGCTTTGCGATGGAATCTACGGTAACCCGACAGTATTCATGCGAAGGTCCACAAGTCATGCAACGATTCCAGAGTGAGGATTAACGGTGGACCGAATATCGATGAACCGTACCAGAGCCAAATTATTCACCCTCGCGGTGCTCCTCGTCTGGCAGCCGGTTTTCGCCCAGACCCAGGGCGGCGGCGCCAACACGCAGTCGATCATCCGCTATGACAGCATCCATCACCCTATCGCCGCCTCGGGCGGCATGGTGGTAAGTCAGAACGAGGCGGCAAGTGAAATCGGCAGGCAAATCCTGCTCCAGGGCGGCAATGCTGTCGATGCCGCCGTCGCCATGGGCTTCGCTCTCGCCGTCACCTTGCCGCGAGCCGGAAATCTCGGCGGCAGCGGTTTCATGCTCGTGCATATGCCTGAGTCAGGCGGTCCGGATACGGTATCGGCGCTGGATTTCCGTTCGGTCGCGCCCGCGGCGGCCGGTGCCGACGTATTCAGGGATGAAGACGGCGACATCCTCCGGGACGCTTTGACATTCGGCCCACGCGCGGCCGGCGTGCCCGG
Organism: Pseudomonadales bacterium; assembly: GCA_963666325.1. Taxonomy (GTDB): domain Bacteria; phylum Pseudomonadota; class Gammaproteobacteria; order Pseudomonadales; family Pseudohongiellaceae; genus UBA9145. Next base: position 843,737 of record OY762706.1, on the reverse strand, counting down.
CACGGTAGCCGGACTGGAAGAAGCCTGGCGTAGCTTCGGCGCGCTTTCCTGGCAGGAAGTGCTCGCCCCGGCCATCGAACTGGCCGAAAAAGGCATCGAAATCAGCAACGACCTGGCCTATGCGCTGTCCGAGGCGCTGACGGTCATGCGCCGTTATCCGAGCAGCTTGGCGGCCTATGCCAGGGAAGACGGCTCCGCATATGCCGCCGGCGATACCCTGATCCAGCCGGATCTGGCCTGGTCGCTGCGCCAGATACGCGATCATGGCGCGGGAGCCTTCTATCGCGGCGCCATCGCGGAGAGGATTGCGTCGTATATGGAACAGGCCGGTGGCCTGATCAGCGCCGAAGATCTTGCCGCATACGAAGTGCGCGAGCGTGAACCCATCGCCACGGATTATCGCGGCCATCGAGTTGTGACGATGCCGCCGAGCAGCGTCGGCGGACTTGCCATGCTGCAAATGCTCAATGTGCTCGGCCACTACGATTTGGCGCGGCTACCGCAAGGTTCGGCCGCGAGCATGCATGTGCTGGCGGAAGCGATGAAATTCGGCAACGCCAATCGGCGCGAAGGCATCGGCGATACCGATTTTGTCGAAGTGCCGATCGCGGGAATACTCAGCCAATCCGTCGCCAGGGAAATGGCGGCGCGAATCAACCCTGACCGGGCCACGCCGGTGGCGGAGATCTCTCCCATGGACGCGTTCCCCTACGAGAGCAGGGACACAACGCATTTCTCCGTGTTGGACGGCGAAGGCAACGCGGTATCCCTGACCTACACCCTTGGCTATTCCTTCGGCTCTGGCCTCGTCATTCCCGGCACCGGCATCATCCTCGACAATCAGATGCGCAATTTCTCGATTCGCGACCCGGATATACATGCAAATCGCATGGAACCCGGCAAACGAGTAGTTTCGACCATGACGCCGACCATGGTTTTCGACGAGGACGGCGAACTTTTTCTCGTCACCGGCACGCCCGGCGGCAGCCGCATCCACAACGTCATATTGCAACTTATCGTCAATACCGTGGACTATGGAATGAATATCGCCGAAGCCACCCATGCGCCGCGCATTTACCAGGCCTGGCGGGAGCCGGAACTCGGCGTGGAACGCGGCGCAAGCGCCGACAGCCTGCGCGTACTTGAGGCCATGGGCCACGAAATCGAAATCCAGCAGACCATGGGCAGTACGCAATCGATCATGATCCGCGACGGTCTGATATATGGCGCCGCCGACCCGCGCCGCCCCGGCGCCATGGCGCTCGGGATCGACTGAAAGAGGTACGAATTCGATGCAGATCAATACGAAACTGAGCTTTTTCGCCCTCTCCGCATTCCTGATACTGAATGCCGCACATGCAGGCGCACAACCACTCAAGGCTGCGCTCGAAAACCCGGCCCCCGAACGGGTGCTGTTCGTCGGCAACAGCTATTTCTACTACAACGACAGCTTGCACAATCACGTCTCGCGCATGCTGGCCTCGCTCGCCCCGGAACTCGGCGAACGCATCGAGTTCAAGTCGGCGACCATCGGCGGCGCGGCGCTGAATCACCACCCACTGAACAGCCATCTCACGCCGGGCAAGCTCGGCATCGACGAGCCGTTCGAGCTGGTCATCCTGCAAGGCGGCAGCGGCGAGCCTCTTAGCGAGCGGCGGCGTGAGGAATTCGCACGGACAGCCGCCGAATTCGAACACAAGATCAGCGCTGTCGGCGCCGAAACCGCTCTCTACATGACCCACGCCTATTCACTGCCACATCCCCGTTTCGACCCGAACATGATCGAGTCCATCGAATCCCTCTACGTAGAAACCGCCAACGAAATCGGCGCTCTGGTAATTCCCGTCGGCCTCGCCTTCGAAGAAGCCTACCGCCGCCGGCCGAACATCGTGCTGCACAAACAATTCGACGGCAGCCATCCCGACATGCTCGGTACTTACCTCGCCGCCTGCGTAATAGTAGCCAGCGTATGGGACATCTCGCCCGTGGACGGCGACTACGATTACTTCGGCACAATCAACCGCAACGACGCACTTTTCCTGCAACAAGTAGCCCAAGACGTAGTAACCGAGTTTCTGAATCGCTGACCGCAAAGGCTCTGCTCGAAGCCCGCGCTATTGAATTCTTCCGGATTGCAACTACATCAAGCAATAAGGGGACAGGAAATCCATCTCCGAGGACAAGGCGGCAGACGCCGCTGGACAGGGAAGTCCCGGACGGGCAGGGATGCCCGTCCGGTCTCGTTTTCGGATTATTGCATCGGGGAGAAGTCGGTGGCGAGCATGAACTTGCGTTCGATTCCCCCAAGAATCTGGCCGTTGGCGTTGGATGCTTCGGCGACTTCTGCCCATTCCGGGTCCTGGATGAAAGCGCCCCAAGACGCATCGGCGGCTTCCTGGTCGTCGTGGGCGATGATGTAGACCAGGGTATTGTCACGTTCTTCTTCGCTGGTTGGCGTCCAGTAGCCGATATTTTCCATGCCGTGTTTCTCGAAGATGCGCAAGGTGTGATCGCGAAAGCGGGCGTTCAGATTGTCCAGGTTGCCGGGTGTGGACGTGTAGATGCGCAGTTCGTACAGCTTGCCGCTCTGGGCCGAACTGGTGGCGAACATGCCGGCGCCGACGCCGATGGACAATGAAAGCAGGGAAATTCCTGCGATTTTCAGAAAGTTGCTCACGTTTTTCTCCTGCAATGTCTGGTTAGTGGAAAAAGCCCCGGCAGTATAATCAAAGGTATCTCCCAATGCGAACCGCGGTTAGCTTTGGCCCGGCGGCTCTTGTAAAATCGTTTCGATTCTCAAGTCGAAAGGCGCAAAGGAAATGGATAATCTCGTAAGTCAGGGACTGCCGCTCGCGCTGATCGGCATTGGCATCGTATTCGTCTTTCTCTGCCTGCTCGTTGTCGCTACCCGGGCCATGTCGGTCCTCACCGAACGGCTTGGCCCCGCGCTCGGGCTCATCCCGGCGCAGCAACCGAAATATCCGGTTCCCCCGGCGCAAATGGCCGCCATTATCGCCGCAGTGACAATGCATCGGGCGCGCATGCGTAAGCCGCATGCGTAAGAACAGTACAGCACGTTAGCTTTCCCAACGGATTCGCTTATGACAGAACAAAACACACCCCTGGGAATTACCGAAGTCGTACTCAGGGACGCCCATCAATCCCTGATCGCAACGCGCATGCGCATTGAAGACATGCTGCCGATCGCGGAGAAGCTCGATCAAGTGGGATTCTGGGCGCTCGAATCCTGGGGCGGGGCTACTTTCGACGCTTGCATCCGTTTTCTGGGCGAAGACCCCTGGGAGCGAATCCGCCGTTTCAAGGCGGCGATGCCCAATACCAGGCAACAGATGCTGTTCCGCGGCCAGACGATTCTCGGCTACCGGCATTATGCGGACGATATCGTGCGCAGATTCGTCGAACGCGCGGTAACCAACGGCGTGGACGTTTTTCGCGTGTTCGACGCTCTCAACGATATGCGTAATCTCGAGACCGCCATAGCAGCGGTGCGTGAACAGGGCAAACATGCCCAGGGCACGATGGCGTATACCACCAGCCCTGTACATACGCTCGACGCCTGGGTGGAAATGGCGCGCAATATCGAAAGCATGGGCGCCGATTCGCTTTGCATCAAGGACATGGCGGGCCTGCTTGAGCCCTATGAAGCTTTTGAATTGATCTCCAGGCTCAAGAAGACGGTAGAAATTCCGATTCATATCCAATGCCATGCGACCACGGGACTTTCCACCGCCACCTACCTGAAGGCTATTGAGGCCGGTATCGACAATATCGACACGGCGATTTCCTCGATGAGCCTCACGTACGGTCATTCGCCGACCGAAACCATGGTCTCCATGCTCGAAGGCACCCCGCGATATCCTGGGCTCGATCTGAAGCTGCTCGAAGAAATCGCCGCGTACTTCCGCGAGGCGCGCAAGAAATACGAAGCTTTCGAAGGCTCGCTGAAAGGCGTGGATTCACGCATTCTGGTGTCCCAGGTTCCCGGTGGAATGTTGTCCAACCTCGAAAATCAGTTACGCGAACAGAACGCTCTGGACCGGCTCGATGAAGTACTCGAAGAGATTCCCAGGGTGCGGGCCGACCTCGGATTCGTCCCGCTGGTTACGCCGGTTTCCCAGATTGTCGTGACGCAGTCCGTTTTCAATGTGCTCAGCGGCGAGAGCTACAGCAACATCGCCAAGGAAACCAGCGGCTTGCTGCGAGGCGAATACGGTGCGACTCCGGTACCGGTAAACCTGGATCTGCAGGCCAGGGTTCTCGATGGCGATGAACCGATCCACTGCCGCCCGGCGGACCTGCTCGAACCCGAATTCGAAAAGCAACGCACAGAATTGCGCAGCATCGCCAAACGAGACGGATTCGTACTTGCCGATGAAGTCGATGACACTTTGACCTTCTCGCTGTTCCCGCAGGCCGGATTGCGCTTTCTCAAGAACCGCCACAATCCGGCGATTTTCGAACCTCCGCCCCAGGCCGCGAGCGAGCAGTCTCCGGCGGCCGACGCCAGCGGCGTATACACGGTCGAAGTGGGAGGGCGGCAGTTCGTGGTGAAGGTAGCCGAAGGCGAACGAATCGGAGAAATAACACCAGCGGCCGGCGCCGTCGGCCATGCCGGGGCCGAGGCGGCGCGGCAGATCAAGGCGCCGCTTGCCGGTACGGTAGTGCGAGTCATGGTCGGCGTCGGCGAGAGCGTCAACGCCGGCGACGTACTGATCGTGCTGGAAGCGATGAAAATGGAAGCCGAAGTCCAGGCGCCGGCGGCAGGCACGGTTGCGGCCATTCGCGTGCGCGGCGGCGACAGCGTGCAACTGGGCCAGATCCTGTTGCTGTTGCGGGAGTAGGGCCGGGCAATGGAGCAATGGCGCTCGTTATGGCAAAACACCGGACTGTATCAGCTCGAACTACCTCAGTTAGCGATGATGCTGATATGTCTGCTATTGCTGTACCTGGCCATTCGCAAGAAATTCGAACCATTACTGCTATTGCCGATCGCTTTCGGCGGACTGCTGGCCAATATCCCCGGCGTCGAAATTGCCACCGGTGACGGCATCCTGCGGCAACTGTACGAGTTCGGACTGGCGACATCGATTTTCCCGCTGTTGATCTTCATGGGCGTGGGCGCGTTGACCGACTTCGGCCCTTTGCTTGCCAATCCGAGAACCATGATTCTAGGCGCGGCGGCGCAGGTCGGCATATTCGCGACCTTGCTCGGCGCCTTGCTGCTGTCCGATCTGGGCTGGTTCGATTTCAGCCTGCAACAGGCAGCGGCCATTGCCATAATCGGCGGCGCCGACGGGCCGACCTCGCTTTATCTGGCCAGCGTGCTCGCGCCCGAGTTGCTAGGCGCCATCGCGGTGGCGGCATATTCCTACATGGCCCTGGTGCCGTTGATCCAGCCGCCCATCGCGCGTGCGCTTACTTCCCCGCGGGAGCGCGGCATTCGCATGAGCGAACAGCGCCATGTGCGGCGGATCGAGAAAATTCTCTTCCCCCTGTTGCTGCTCTTGCTCACCGCCTTGCTCGTACCTGCAGCGGCGCCCCTGCTCGGCATGTTCTGTTTCGGCAATCTGATGCGCGAGTCGGGTGTGGTCAAGCGCCTGTCCGACACCACGCAACACTCACTGATCAATATCGTCACGATACTGCTCGGGCTCGCGGTCGGCTCGCGTCTGGCGGCGGACCAGTTCCTGCTGCCTTCGACCCTGGGCATACTGTTGCTTGGTCTGTTCGCCTTCGCCACAGGGACCGCGGCCGGCATCCTGATGGCCAAGTTGATGAATCGATTGTCCCGTAATCCGATCAATCCCCTGATCGGCGCCGCCGGCGTATCCGCCGTGCCGATGGCGGCGCGCACCGCTCATCGCCTCGGAGAAGAGGCCGATGCGGAAAATTTCCTGCTGATGCACGCAATGGGCCCCAACGTCGCGGGCGTAATCGGATCGGCCATCGCCGCCGGAATCCTGATCCGGCTTGCCGCGTAGCCGCAGAATCTATTCCTCCGCAAATATGCTCTGATCCATGGTTTGCGCCGGTGCGCTCTCGCCGGTGGTGCCGACGGCCTTGGCCGGCACGCCGACCACGGTGGTATGGGGCGGCACGTCCTTCAGCACCACGCTGCCGGCGCCGACCTTGGCGCCTTCGCCGATGGTGATATTGCCGAGCACCTTGGCGCCTGCCGCCACCAGTACGCCCGACCTGATCTTCGGATGCCGGTCGCCTTGCTCGTTGCCCGTGCCGCCGAGAGTCACCTGCTGCAGAATGGAAACATCGTCGTCGATCACCGAAGTCTCGCCGACGACGATGCCGGTGGCATGATCGAACATGATGCCCTTGCCCATGACGCAGGCAGGATGAATGTCCACGCCAAAAACCTCGGAGTTGCGGCTCTGAATGAAAAGCGCCAGATCCTTGCGCCTGTGCTGCCACAGAAAGTGCGCCAGCCGGTGTACCTGAATGGCCTGGAATCCCTTGAGATACAGTATTACCGGCAGGAACGTGTTTACGGCCGGGTCGCGTTCGAAGACGGCCAGGATGTCGCTGGCGGCGCAGTCGATGATCTCCGCGGAAGCACCATAAGCTTCTTCAAAGAGCTCCCGCACGGTCACAACCGGCATGACATCGTCTGAAAGCTTGTTGGCCAGAATGAAAGAAAGGGAGGATTCCAGATCCTTGTGGTTCAGTATGCAGGCATAGACATAGCTGGCCAGCAGCGGCTCTTCCTGTACGACTTCTTCGGCTTCCGCGCGGAGTTTGCGCCAGATTTCGCTGGTCATTGATTGCCTCTTGCCGGGTCCGGAAAAGCGCCCAATTATAAGTGCTGACAGCGAGGATTCAATGCGGCTTCGCCGGCTTTGTCGGGATTTGTAGTACTATCGGTGAATACCGGCGCGAATCTGGAGCCATGGATTGAACAGTGATCGATTGAGGTGGTCGGTCCTGCCGATGATGCTGTCGGCAGGGTTCGGCTTTGCCGCGGAAGACTACCAGCCGGGCGAACTGTATCAATACTGGCTCGAACTCGAATCCGCCGATCAAACCTATGCCGACCGCTCGCTCGAGATCGGCCGGCACCAGGCTTTTCTCGAATTCCTGGGCCAGGACTCGGTGGTATTCCGCGACGGCCCGGTGGATGCGCTGGAGTTGTATTCCTCGGAGTCCTTCAGTGGCAACGAAATCAGTTGGGAAGCCCATTACATCGACGTGTCGAGAGCCGGAGACCTTGGCTTGTCCGCCGGTCCCCTGGTGATCATAAATCCGAGCGACGACCCTGATCAGGATCTGTACGGGCACCTGATCTCGATCTGGCGCAAGCAGGGCATCCGCTGGGAACTCATGGCCGATCTGGCGGTACTGATTCCCGGCTATCTGAGCATGGACGTACAGCCGAATTTCGACGATACCCGTCCGGTGCTCGAAGAAACCGCGCCTCCCTATGCCGCCATGACGGATATCAATCCCATGGAATCGCTAGTCGAAGCGGACCTGACTTTCGGCCGCTCGATCAATTTTCGCGGTGGACGGCGCGCGTTGCTGCGCTACGGCATGGAAAACTCCCGGGTGTATCTGCCGGGCATGGCGCCCGCGGTAGGGGCCGAAGACGCGAGCACGGTATACGGAACCTTTCTTGATACGCAGCTGGAAGCAACGGTTCCCATCACGCTCAACCATGTCGGAGGCTATCTCGCGGCATCCCAGGAACTCGGTTACACCTATGGCACCATGCACGAAGAGGGCGCGACCGACGAGTCGGGCTTTCGCGCCAATTATCTTCGCTTGTGGCGATTGAGCACGGCCGATGAATGGCGCATTGCCGTCGAAGTATTGTCGCCTTTCTGATTCAGGGATTTTCGAACATCACGTTGCGATGGCCGTAGATTGTGACATTGCCACGGTTGTCGACGATCCGGATCGACAGTTCATGCCGGCCTGAGGTGAAGTCGCGCGTGTCGAAAGCGGCCTGAAATCCAATGTTCGGCTGATTCGGATCGGTTTGAAGATCAACGGCTTCGACCACGTCCGGCCGGGGCCGGCCGTATTCGAGTTCGGCGATAACGGCGCCATCCAGCAAAAGCAGTACTTGCGCGACGCCGATTTCCTCATTGTAGGCCCAGCCGCTGATCACCGCGGACCCTGACAGGCTCTCGCCGCCCGCGGGCTGATCGATCCAGGCTCGCGGCGGATAAGGGCAAGGATTCGCCGCCGGCGCGTCAGGCCCCGCGGATACCCTGCCGCGGTAATAACTGAACAGTTTGTCGCCTTCGAACAGGGACAATCGATCGATCTGCTCCAGCGAATCTGACAAGGCGCAGGCACGACCGATCAATTCGTGTTTCTGCTCGACGTTCAGGGATGAGTCTTCGGTAATGAACAGCATCGGCTCGTTCCGCCGCAGACGCACGAATTCGCCGGTTCTTCCCCACAATTGCAGTTGCAGGTCGCGTCCGTCGCGCACGGCCTTGTCCCTGTCCAGCGTGTAGGCGTCAGCCGCAATTCCGGCGTACTGCAACTGTGCGGCGGTGTAGTAGTTATCCGTGACGGTTACCGCGCTTCCACTGAAATCGTCACGAAGCAAGTTCCCGGTATGTTCAGCGAAATCTCGCCAGCCGGCCATTTTCTCGGAAAGTACTCCCGTGCCGACATATGGTTGCAATTGCGCCTGCAGGGACTGGCTGCCGATGCCGGCAATGGCAAGTAACGTGCCTGCGAATCCGATCGCCGGCACGGCATTTATCGCCAGATTGGCGCGGGCTTCGCGCCAGTGAAGCGCCAGCCATGCCCGGATTCGGCGCAGGGCTTCGGGCGCGAATACGAGCAAGGGGAAGTAGCCGGGCAGGGGCCAATGTTCGGTGGTGCTGTTGTCGTCCGCCCAGGGCGCGAGCAGTGCGTATGCCAACAGATGCGGCAACGAAAACCACAACAGCAGAAGCACATGGGTGTCTCTTGCGGGATGGGCGGGATGGGTGTCCCATCTCGTGAAAACCAGCCAGGCGCTATAGAGCAACAGCGCATACATGGGCGGAGTGACGAGCAGAATCTGTATAGGGATTTGTAACAGGCCCCCCGCATCGAACTGCCATGGATGACGTTCCAGGAAATAGAAACTGGCGCTGCCCAGATTCCCCGGTAGATTCGCCCACAAGACGGGCGCAAGGCCCAGGGCCGCGATTCCCACGGCAAGCCAGAATCGGTGATTTCGCCAGATTTCGCGTTGGTGAAAAAGCAGATAAAGGATCGCGCAAGCCGGGTACAACAGGAAGCGGTAGTGTGTGCATAGACCCAACGCCATGAATACGCCGGTTCCCAGCCAGTATCCGGCGCCGCCGGTACGCAGGGCGCGGTCGAAAAAACCCAGGACAAGCAGCCCGCAAATCAACATGGGCACATCGGGCACGGCGAGCAATCCAAGAAATCCGCCCAAGGGTATGCAAATGCTAAGCAATGCCGCCTGCAAGGCGTCCCGGCAACCGGTAAAGGGAAGGGCGACCCAGTAAACGACCGCCGGCAGGCAGGCACCGCCGGCCAGAAACAGGGCGCGGGTAGCGAGGGGATTGCCCGGGTCAAGGGCTGAGCCGAGGCCGGCAAGCAGTGCGGTGAAGAAAGGCAGGTCGCTGTAGGCCGGGGCCGGCATGGTCGATGCCAGCCAATAGAATATTTCGTCGCTATACAGGTCGAGCCGCCAGGCCAGCCAGATTTTAAGGATCAGCAGTAGTCCGCAGGCCGCGGCGAGCAATCGCGCATCGGAAAGAAAATCGGCTGCCGCGGCCCGGTCGCCCGGGGACTCAGTTCGCTCTGCCTGATCGCGCAATGACGTTTCCGACCTCAACGGTGGCGCCTCTCGGCGTCATTCTAGCGGAAAGCCGCGGCAGATTGAGAATAAACAGGGCCAGCAAGGCCAGCAGACCGGTGACCCAGGCTGCCGAAGACAGCGGATGCAAGGCGAAAGTGCCGATCTGGTAAGTCACCGTCGCGGCGATATAAGCCAGGCCTGTACTCCAACCGAACACCAATAACGTCCAGGGCAATCCGGCTTCCTTGTTCACGGCGCCCAGCACCGCTACGCAAGGTGCGTAAAGCAACACGAATACCAGATAGCAGAACGCGGCGAACGGGCCGCTGAACAGGGCGGCCATATTGGTCAGCGTAGTGGCGGCAACCTCCTGATCTTCAGCAACCGCGTCGACATCGCTGACATCGCCGATGGAAATGCCGAGCGGGTCGGTCAAGGCGCCGCCGAGGGCCGAAAGTTCGGCGCCGATCGATGCAATTGCCTCTCCGGCGGCCGCAGGCAAATCCGGCGCTTCGCCTTCTTCGAGGCCGGAATCGTCGCCGCTGTAGAGCGCGTCGAGAGTACCGACGATGGCCTCCTTGGCAAACATGCCCGTGAACAGGCCGACTGTCGCCGGCCAATTTTCCTGCTCGAGTCCCATCGGCGTGAAAGCGGGAGTAATGCTCCTGCCAACTACGCTGAGCATGGAGTTCTCCGAGTCTTCGTTGCCGAAACTGAAGTCGGAACCGATGGAATTGAGAAAGCTCAGCGCCACGACGACGCTCACGATCACCTTGCCGGCGCGGAAAATAAAACTTCGCAGCCGGAACCAGGTCGTGAACAGGATGTTGCGCAAGACCGGCACGTGATAGGCGGGCATTTCCTGGAAGGAAGGCGAAATCTGGCCGGCAAACAACTGGCGGCGAAATATCCAGCCCGTAAAAATGGCCAGAGCGATGCCGAGCAGATACAGTCCGAAGACGATGTTCTGGCCATTGCTTTGGAAAAACGCGGCGGCGAACAGCGCATAGACGGTCAGCCGCGCGCCGCAACTCATGAACGGCGCCATGGAAATCGTCATCAGCCGGTCGCTGTCGCGATTCAGGGCCCGGGTCGCCATCACCGCGGGCACATTGCAGCCAAAGCCCACGATCAAGGGAACGAATGCGTTGCCCGGCAGGCCGATGCCGCTCATTACCCGGTCTATGACAAATGCGGCCCTGGACATGTACCCCGAATCTTCCAGCGCCGACAGGCAAAGATACAGAAAAGCGATTACGGGGATGAAAGTCGCGACGAGCGTAATGCCGCCGCCCACGCCCTGGGCCAACAGGGTGATCACCACTTCCGGCGTGGATATCTGCCGCAACAGCCAGGCAAAGCCGTCCACGAGGAAGGCATTGAACAGGATGTCGAAAAAGTCGATGAATACCGCGCCGAGATTTACCGCGATGGTGAACATCAGGTAGATCATCAGCAGGAAGATGGGAACGCCCAGCCAACGGTTCAGCACCACTTTATCGATACGCTCCGAAAGACCGTGCTGCCCCGGAGTCACCTGCACCACGCCGTCGATCATTTTTCGTGAACGATGATAGCGTTGCAGGGTCTTGTCTTCGGTTTGGTCCCCGCCGCTGGATTGAACCAACTCTGCCGGGGCTGGATTCGCCGGACCGTGCTCGAGTTCCTGCGTAGCCGCGACGATTTCCCCAAGCAGTGCTTCGACGCCTTCCGCGCGCGAGGCGACCATGGCCACGACAGGCAGTTGCAGCCGGCCCGCGAGCGCCGCCGTATCGATGGTGATGCCTTCCTGGGCGGCGACATCGAGCATGTTCACGACCACAATCACGGGAACGCCGTGTTCCAGCACTTGCTGGGTCAGCACCAGCCCACGTTCGAGGGTGGCGCCGTCTATGATGTTAACGATCAGATCGCTTTCGCCGCTGTCGATGAAGTCCCTGGCGATTTTCTCGTCGATTCCCTGATAGTCCTGGTCGAGCGAATAGATGCCCGGAAGATCGACAAGTTCCAGTTGACTGCCGCCGGCTTCGAAATAGCCGAACTTTTTTTCCACGGTAACGCCCGGCCAGTTGCCCACCTTCTGATGGGTTCCCGTCAGAATGTTGAACAGCGTGGTTTTGCCGCAGTTCGGGTTGCCGATGAGAGCTATCTTGTGCATGGCGCGGAACAGTTCCCCGAAATTACTGTTGAATTTTCACGGTGATCACATCCGCCTCGGATTTGCGGATGCTGATATAGCTGCCGCCGACGCGCACCTGTACCGGATCGCCCATCGGCGCCTGCCGCAGGACTTCCAGGCGGGATCCGGGAATAATGCCGAGCGCGTATAGCTGGCCGCGCAATTCCGGCGGATCCGGATCAATATGCAGGACAACGCAATGGTCGCCTAACTGCGCCATGGAAAGAGGGGTTTCGTCCACTGGGCCGAGATCCAATGAGAGGCTGTTGCAATTGCGTTAAACTATCACACGCAAATACTGTTGACAATCATTCTCATTTGTATTTAAATCGGTTGCAAGAAGCGAGAGCAATGTCATGTACGTTTGCATTTGCCGCCAAATCACCGAAGACCAGATCCGTGATCTGTGCCGCGACAGCGGCGCATCCAGCCTGTCCGAAGTACGCAGCCAACTCGGCGTAGGCCTCGACTGCGGCAAATGCGGCAACCACGCCCGTAGCGTCCTCCGAGAATACCACCAGTCCGCCACCTTCGACCCTTCCCTCGCTACATCAATCGCAGTCTAAACTCGACATCTGCACCTCGTAAGGCGCGTGCGGCGGTACGGTGTGTTCGCGTCGTGGAGGAGGAGCGCGCCATGGATGGCCTAAAGCGACGACGACTCGATTCGAGCCGAGACAGGATGTCTCGGCGAGATTAAGCGAACACACCGTACCGCCGCGCGCGCCGCTCGAAGCCACAAATGCAAATGGTAGCAATTCTCATTTTATTTATCATATAAATCAATAAGTTACGATATTTATTGCTTGACTTTGGGAAGGCTTTCGGCGATACTTTTCCGTATTAGCCATGGGTGAGGCCCGGTCGGCGAAGCCGACAGGAAGCGCAGCTTCCTGAGGGCAGAACGGCTTGCCATGGATGGCAAGACCGGGGCTTGTAGAAACCACAATGGTCGCGCCAGGGATGGCATGTATCAACCAACAGGAGCATCACATGAAGTCCGACCCGACCGTCATCAAGCATCTGAACAAGGCGCTGGCGAACGAATTGATCGCCATCAACCAGTATTTTCTGCATTCCCGAATGTTCGAGGACTGGGGATTGCAGAAACTGGCGGAGAAGGAATATGAAGAATCCATCGACGAAATGAAACACGCCGATGCGCTGATCAAGCGAATTCTGTTCCTTGAAGGCTTGGCCAATCTGCAGAATCTGGGCAGATTGCTGATCGGCGAGAATACGCGGGAGATGCTCGAATGCGATCTCAAGCTCGAAATGCAGGCCTGCCCGGACCTGCGCGAGGGCATCGCGTATTGCGAGTCGGTCGGAGACTATGTCAGCCGGGACCTGCTCGGTGAAATCCTCGATGACGAGGAAGAACACGTCGACTGGCTGGAAACCCAGCTTGGATTGATCGACAAGGTGGGGTTGGAGAATTACCAGCAGTCCATGATGTAGAGATTCTGCGACTCCGCTTCGCTGCGCGCAGAATGACGAAAGGGACATAGCGCTTCGCTGCGCGCAGAATGACGGGGAATGTCATTCCGCGCGAAGTCGCGGAATCTGCTCTTGCTGAAATTTGACGCGGATCGTGGTCCAATTGGCGCAGTCTTGAGATTGCGCCGCATGTACGCCTGTATCGATCTGGGTTCAAACAGCTTTCACCTTCTTGTCGGCGAATGGGACGACGGCCGTATCCGCATCGTCGAGCGATGCAGCGAAAAGGTGCAACTCGGCGAAGCGGTTGCCACTACCGGTCTCATTTCCGAAACGGCTTTCCGGCGCGGGCTGGCCTGCCTCGAAAATTTCCGCGCCTTGATGCGCAAGCATCCCATTCGGCAATACTGGGCCCTGGGCACCAACGCTTTCCGGCTGGCGCGCAATACGCCTGATTTTCTTGCCGCCGCCAGGAAGCTGGGAATCCGCATTTCCGTCGTCAGCGGGGTACAGGAAGCCGTGCTGATCTATGCTGGCGTCATCACCTCGCTGCCGTTGAACGGTGAAAGGCGTCTGGTCATCGACATCGGCGGCGGCAGCACCGAAGTAATCGCCGGCCGCAGACACGAGCGCATCATCACCGAAAGCCTGCCCGCGGGAACCGTGGCCTGGCGCGACCGGTTCTTTGCCGAGCCTGCCGAAGAAGCAAAGGCCCTGGAAGCCCGGATGGACGAGGGTCTGGAAGCCGCCCTTACCGTATTCGAGCCGTCGAGAGCGGCAGTGGCGCGGGCCGGCTGGGATCAGGCCTATGCCTCATCAGGCACCGTGAAGATGCTCAAATACATCTGCGAACGACAGGGCTACGGCGAGAACCGGATCACTTCCTCGGCATTGCGGGAACTGAAAGGAACGCTCGCGGCGGGCATCGCCGAAGGCGGACCGTTGCTGGGATTGAAGGAGGATCGCCGGGAATTGCTCTTGCCCGGCTGGTGCGTAGCTGCCGCCCTGATGCAGGTTTTCAGGGTCGAAACGCTGCATTTCAGCGCGACCGCATTGCGCGAAGGTATGCTCGATTTCGTGGTGCGCAACGAAAAGACCATGCCGATCATGCGCGCGAGCACTCTGCCTGCCGTGAATCGGGCGAGTTAGTTTCGAATTTTCTGTGCTGACTCTCAGCCGAGTTTTTCCAGCAATTTCTCCTGGACGCTGGTGTCATCGGAGCGCTTCGTCCCCGCGGGCAGATATTCTCCGTCTGGCTGCATCTCCCAGCTTTGTACACGGTCCTTCAGATACATATCGAGTTCCTCCTTGACTCTTTTGACGAGTTTGGCATTGAGAATCGGAAAACAGACCTCGATGCGGTTGGACAGATTGCGCTCCATCCAGTCTGCGCTGGAACAGTAGACCTGTGGCCTGGAATTGCGGAAAAAATAAACCCTGGAATGCTCCAGAAAGCGGCCGACGACGGACACGACCCGGATGTTCTCGCTGATGCGGGGCATACCGGGACGCAGGCAGCAGATGCCGCGCACCACAAGGTCGATTTTCACCCCCGCGCGAGAAGCCGAATAAAGCGCCTTGATCATCTGCGGGTCGGTCAGCGAATTCAGTTTCGCCCTGATCTGGGCAGGCTTTCCCTCTCTGGCCGCGCGCTTCTCGTTATCGATCATCTTGAGCAAGGTCTTGCGCAGCCGGAAAGGCGCGTGGATCAGCAACTTGGGTTGAATCTTCTTGCCCATGCCGGTGATTTGCTGGAAAACCTTGTGCACGTCGGCGCAAATCGTCTCTTCCGCTGTCAACAGGCTGTAGTCGGTGTAAACCAGCGAGTTCTTGCGATGGTAGTTACCGGTGCCGAGATGCGCGTACCGTTTCAGTCGTCCGTTTTCTCGGCGCACGAAAAGCAGCATCTTCGCGTGCGTCTTGTAGCCCATCACGCCATAAACCACCACGGCGCCGGCTTCCTGCAGAATACTGGCGAAATGTATGTTCTCTTCTTCGTCGAAGCGCGCACGCAGTTCGATCACGACGGTGACTTCCTTGCCGTTGCGCGCGGCCTCGGCAAGCGCTTCCACGAGTTCGGACGATTCGTTGGTGCGGTACAGGGTCTGCTTGATCGACAGAACCGAAGGATCCTTGGCGGCTTCGCGCACCCATTGGATGACAGGCAGGAAAGACTGAAACGGATGCAGCAGCAACTGGTCCTCCCTGTCCACCGCGCTGAATACGTCCTGGCGGTAATTGGCCAGCGAAGGCGGCACTCCGGGAGAAAACTTGGGAAAGTGCAGGTCAGGCCGGTCGAGCATGCCGAAAAGCGCCACCAGCCGTTGCAGATTGACCGGGCCGTCGAGTTCGAACAGTTCGCTGCGGGCCAGCCCGAATCGATCGAGCAAAAAGCTCCACAGGCGTTCAGGGCAGCCCGAATCCACTTCCAGCTTGGCAGCCGCGCCGAACCTGCGGCTGTGCAACTTGTTCTGCAAGGCGGCGGCAACGTCCTCGACTCCGACGTTCGACATCTCCAGGTCGGCGTTTCGGGTTACCCTGAACTGGTGGCATGCCGTAACTTCCATACCGGGAAAGAAATCGCCCACATACTCGTGAATGATCGAAGAGAGAAAAACGAAGTTATCCCCTTCCGGAGCGATCTCCCGCGGCATCTTTATCAGTCGCGGCAGCGAACGTGGCGCGGGCACGATCGCCAGACCGCTTTCCCGCCCGAATGCGTCCTTGCCATCCAGCGAAAGAATGAAATTCAGGCTCTTGTTGACCAGGCGCGGAAAGGGGTGGGCCGGGTCGAGGCCCAGCGGACTGATGACCGGCACGACTTCGTTATCGAAGTATTCCCTGGCCCATTTGGCCATTTTGTCGTCCCAGTTCTGCCTTTTAACGAAGCGGATGTTTTCCGCGGCCAGGGATGGAAACAGGTCCTCGTTCAGAATCCGGTATTGCTCATCGAGGGCCGCACGCACCTGTTCGTGAATCTGCTGCAGAATCTGTTCCGGATACTTGCCGTCCGGATCGGGTTTCTGCATGTCAAATTGCAGGCGCTTCTTCAGCCCGGAAACACGAATCTCAAAAAATTCGTCAAGGTTGGAACTGAAGATCAGCAAAAACATCAATCGCTCGAGCAAGGGATGCTCGCGATTGCTCGCCTGGGACAGGACGCGAAGGCAGAACTTGAAATAACTCAGTTCACGGTTTTCGAAGTAACCGCCATGGCTGAGATCGATGTCCTCGCCTTTGCCGAGGTCATCGGTGTGCAAATTGTCGTGCGCCTCACTGGGGTGCTCGGTTTCGTTACCGACCAGTTTCAAGGCTGGAATTCCATCCGCGACGGCCATTGGGGAACCCGAAATTTCGGTAAATCAGCTAGTCATACTAGCATTTTTTCCCCCTCCGGCCATTTGCCGTACACTATGGCGGCATAGCCTGGAGCGCCGAAAGCAAAATCATTGAATTACCCTGTTTATTTCTGTTCGCTTTACCTTTTTCTGCTGGTCGCCGCGTCGTCGGCGGTGGCCGCGGCGGAAATCGAACTGCCGGAATACCAGGCAGTTAGCGGAGTTTCCGGAACTCTTTCCGCTACCGGCTCCGATACCGTCGCGAATCTCACCACCTTGTGGGCCGAAGAATTCAAGCGTGTATATCCCAACGTAAACATCCAGATCCAGGCGACCGGGTCTTCCGCCGCGCCCACGGCGCTGAACGAAATCACGGCGAATATCGGCTTGATGAGCCGCAACATGCGGCGTACTGAAATCCAGTCGTTTACTGCACGCTACGGTTATCCGCCCACGCCGATACCGGTAGCGCTCGACGCGCTGGCGATTCTGGTTCATCGGGACAATCCGTTGCCGCGCATCGACCTTGCCGAGATAGACGCCATCTTCTCCTCGACATTGCGTTGCGGCGCCGGGGCGCGCATGGAAAACTGGCGGCAAATGGGATTGCCCGAACCCTGGGGCGACCGTGGAATACTCGCTTTCGGCCGGAATTCGGTTTCCGGAACATATGGATTTTTCAAGGAAACCGCATTGTGCCGGGGGGATTTTCATGCGGAAGTGAACGAGCAGTCCGGTTCGGGCTCGCTGGTGCAGGCAATCGGCTCGACCTTGCACGGCATCGGTTACGCCAGCATCGCTTTCGGCACATCGAGCGTGCGTATCGTGCCTGTCTCCTGGCGGCATGACGGAATGGAAAGAACCACGACTCCCGCGCAGGCGGTGGCCGGGGAATACCCTTTCACCCGATACCTGCTGTTCTATGTGAATCGGCCCGCCGGGGGTTCCCTGCCGCCGCTCGAACGTGAGTTCATTCGCCTGGTGTTGTCCCGCGAAGGCCAGGAGATCGTATCGCGCAGCGGCTACATCCCTCTGACCGCGGCGATCGTGAACGAATCCCTGACTGCTCTTTCCATACCGTAGCCCGCTGGAATGGCCTCGCATCCAACACAAGTAAAAGACTCCTCGAACCCGGACGCGGTTTCGCGGAAACAGGTCAGGAATCAGACGGAACAGCAACTTCGGCCCGCAGCCCGCCGGCGCTTCTGGGACCGGGTTGTCCGCATTGTCGTATCGATTGGAGGACTGGGCACAATCAGCGCCATTCTGCTGATTTTTTTCTACCTGGTTTATGAAGTGTTGCCACTTTTTCGGGGCGCGGACATGACCGAGGGAGAATTCTTCCCGGAGTTGTCGGAAGGATCGGCCCGCCTGCTTGAAACCGACACGGCGGCTGAAGTGGCCTTGCGCATCGACGAGGAAGGGCGAGCGGAATTTTACGATCTCTCCAGCGGCGAACTGCTGGCCGCCGAGAGCTTGACGTCCACCAACGGCGCGCAGTTGACGACTATTGCCGAAGATTCAGCCGGAAGTGGACTATTCGCGGCCGGATTTGCCGACGGCGAAGCACTGATTGCGAGTTGGAACGCGGCGCCGGAGCCGGAGCCGGGTGCGGATGCGGTGTCCCCGCGCCTGGAGTTTCCCTTCGACCGGCAGCCCTATCAATTGCCGGAGAATGAGCCGGTTCGCGCCCTGGCCTTGCGAACCGGGCAAGGCCGCGTTGGAATCGCGGTCGCCGGCGCCAACGGCCGGTCTGTCCTGTTCGAGGAATATGCGAACGCCGAGGCGGCGGGTCTTGTGGCGGCGCCGTTAACCGGCGCATCCGGCGAGCGCCGCGAAATTGCATTCGATGCCCTGTCCTCCGACCGGATTCTGCTGCCTCAGGATCCGCGCTGGATGTTTCTCATTTCCGGATCCGGAGAACTGAATCTGGTAGAACTCGGGCCCGAGGGCCAAACCCGAATCGCCGACACGGTTTCGCTGGCGCCGGATGCGGAACGGCTTACGGATGTCCGGCTGCTGGCCGGCGGCATGTCCCTGCTCGCGGCGGATAGCGGCGGCGGTATCGGTCAATGGTTCGTGGTGCGGGAAGGCGATTCGTCGCGAATGCGGGAAGTGCGTCGCTTTGCGTTGTTCGATAACGCGGTCACAGCCATTGACGTGGAACAGGACCGCCGCAATTTTATCGCGCTCGGCGAGGAAGGCGAACTGGCGCTGATCAATACCACCGCGGAAACGGAGAGTTTGCGTCGCAGTTTTGACGGTCTGGCCATCCTTGACGTGGCGCTCGCTCCCGCGGGAGATTTGTTGCTGCTGGAAAACGAGCAGGGCGGGCTCGCTTTGTGGCGGCTTGACAATCCTTTCGCTGAATTTTCCCTTTCCGCCTTGTGGACCGAGACCTGGTACGAAAGTTATCCGGAACCGGCGCTGGTCTGGCAGACCACAGCAGCGGACGATGCTTTTGAACCCAAGTACAGCCTTGCGCCGTTGACATTCGGCACCTTGAAGGCAGCGCTGTACGCCATGCTCTTCGCGGCGCCGCTGGCGGTCTGCGCCGCGGTGTTTACCGGCTATTTCATGTCGAGGGCGCTGCGGCGCCAGGTCAAGCCCCTGATCGAACTCATGGAAGCGCTGCCCACCGTGGTGATCGGTTTTCTGGCCGGGCTCTGGCTGGCGCCGCTGGTGGACGCGAATCTCGGAGCGCTGACCCTTGGCGTATTGCTGCTTCCAGCCTCTGTTCTAGTGGCGAGCGCCGCCATGATGCGTCTTCCGGAGCAGTTCGGCGCGGTGTTCAGGGAAGGCTGGCAGCTTGCGGCCCTGATCCCGGTACTCGTGCTGGCATGCTGGTTTGCCTGGCTGCTCGCTCCGCCTCTGGAATCCCTGTTTTTCGACGGCAGCTTCAGGGATTGGCTGTCATTGCGCTTCGGTCTGGACTACGTATCCCGCAACGCGATGATCGTCGGAATTGCGATGGGTTTCGCGGTGATACCGGCGATTTATTCCATCGCCGACGACGCAATTTTCACCGTGCCGCGCCACTTGAGCTATGGCGCCCTCGCGCTTGGCGCCACCAGTTGGCAGACAATGCTCTGGCTGATTTTCCCGGCTGCCGCGCCGGGCATTCTCAGTGCGCTCTTGATCGGCTTCGGACGCGCGCTCGGCGAAACCATGATCGTGCTGATGGCCACCGGCAATACGCCGATCATGGACATGAACCTGTTCGAGGGAATGCGAACGCTCGCGGCGAATCTGGCGATTGAAATCCCCGAATCCGAAGTCGGCAGCACGCATTACCGAATTCTCTTTCTCGCCTCGCTGGTGCTGCTCCTGTTTACTTTCCTGATCAATTCAGTAGCCGAACTCGTGCGGCAGCGACTGCGCAAAAGGTACCGGATGATATGAACGGCGGTGCGTCAAGCTGGTTTCGCAGCGGTGCGCCCTGGATCTGGCTCAATGCCGGCGCGGTTGCCGTCTGTCTTGCCATGGTCATCGGGCTGCTGCTGTTGCTGGGAATCAAGGGTTTTGGACATTTCCGGCCCCAACCGGTGCTGCAGGGAACCTACCTGGCGATGGACCCACCGATAACCGTCATCGGTGAAATCGCGAACAGAGAAACCGTCGATGCCGGACTATTACGAATTTCCGACCCCGGCCTGCCACTTCCCGACGCCACTGTGGAGCGCCATCTTCTCAAGCTCGGCAATCGCGACATCACCGGCAATGACTTTGCCTGGATCCTGCCCGAGTTCCTCGTTGAGGTGGAGTACCCGGAACGACTCGTCACGCTGGAACGCCGGGAATGGGGCAACTTTTACGGCTATCTGACCGGAATACTGCAGAACGGCGAGCCGTTTGCCCGGCAGGAAAATCTATTGGAGGAAACCGGCGCGCTCTGGCCTGAACTGCAACGCAGGCTGGATCGGGTCAGGCAGTTGCGGCAGGAAATCGAGCAGATCGAACGATCGATCGTCGCGGACATGAGTTTCGGCGCGGAACGCCTGCGCCTGCTTGAACTGAACCGCCAGTTGCAACGGGACTCGGCAATTTTTCGCATCGCCGACGGCAGCGCGGTGGAACTGCCCATGGCGGATATCGTGCGGGCCTATCGGCCGAATGCGATGACCTGGTTCGAATCCATGGGAGTGTACCTGTCGCGATCGCTTGAATTCCTGACCGACGATCCGCGCGAATCCTATACCGAAGGAGGTCTGTTGCCCGCGATTTACGGCACCGCCATGATGGTCCTGCTGATGTCTGTCATCGTGACGCCGCTCGGCGTGCTGGCAGCCGTCTATCTCAGCGAATACGCGCCGAAAGGATGGCTGACGCGGGCCATCCGGGTTTCGGTAAACAATCTGGCCGGAGTGCCCTCCATCGTTTATGGCATGTTCGGACTCGGTTTTTTCATCTATCTTGCGGGAGGAGAAATCGACCGGCTGTTTTATTCCGAATCCCTGCCCGCGCCCACTTTCGGCACGCCCGGGCTGTTGTGGGCTTCGCTGACGCTGGCCCTGCTGACCTTGCCGGTGGTAATCGTCGCCACGGAAGAAGGGCTGGCAAACATTCCGGCATCGCTGCGCGAGGGCAGCCTGGCCCTCGGAGCGACCAAGTTCGAAACCTTGTGGCGGGTCATTCTTCCGCTGGCGCGCCCGTCCATGCTCACCGGACTGATTCTGGCGGTGGCCCGGGCTGCCGGAGAAGTTGCGCCGCTGATGCTGGTAGGTGTCGTAAAATTGGCGCCTTCGCTGCCGCTCGATACCGAATTCCCCTATTTGCATCTGGACCGGCAGTTCATGCATCTTGGCTATTACGTTTACGATCTGGCGACGCAGAGCCCAAACGTCGAGGCCGCAATGTCGCAGACTTTCGCAGCGGCTTTTCTGCTGGTCGCGGTGGTTACCGCCCTGAATCTGAGCGCGGTCGTCCTGCGCGGGCGGCTGCGCGAGCGATATCGGGCCATGGATGCGGGTTCCTGATCATGAATGAAGCGCCGGAGAATATGAATACGCCCGCCACTGGCGCGGTCGAACCCGCTCCTTGCCTGGAAGTGCGCAATCTGACCTTGCATTACGCCGGACACCGGCGCGCCCTGGACAAGGTCCGGCTTACCGTTCCGCGGCAGCGCGTCACGGCGCTGATCGGTCCGAGCGGCTGCGGCAAGACCAGTCTGTTGCGCTGCTTCAACCGGCTGAACGACCTGGTGGACGACTGTGTCATCACCGGCCGCATAAAGCTCGAAGGCAAGAACATCTACTCCCCGAAAATCGATGTGACGGAATTGCGCCGCCGGGTCGGCATGGTGTTTCAGAAACCGAATCCGTTTCCCAAGTCAATCTATGAAAACGTCGCTTTCGGCCTGCGTATCCGCGGCATCAATTCGCGCCGCAGACTCGATGAAATCGTACAGGAATCATTGACCGCGGCCGCACTCTGGGACGAGGTCAAGGACCGCCTGCACCAGAGCGCGCTGGAATTGTCCGGCGGCCAGCAGCAACGGCTGGTAATCGCGCGAACGCTGGCGGTGGAGCCCGAAGTTTTGCTGCTCGATGAATCCGCTTCGGCGCTGGATCCGATTTCGACCCTGAAAATCGAGGAGTTGATCACCGAACTGAAAAAGAATTACACCATAGTCATCGTGACGCATAATCTGCAGCAGGCGGCGAGGGTTTCCGACTTTACCGCCTTCATGTACATGGGCGACATGATCGAGTTCGACACCACCGCAAGGATTTTCACAAATCCAGTCAAGCGGCAGACCGAAGACTATATAACCGGCCGGTATGGGTGAGGCCCGGTCGGCGAAGCCGACGAAAAGCAAAGCTTTTCGAGGGCCGAACGGCTTGCCATGGATGGCAAGACCGGGGCCAATCGAAGCCAATGCGCCCGCGCCAGGGATGGCATGCACAATCTGACAGAATGCACGTACCCGGCCGGCTTGCATAAATTGAGGAAGTAACCATGGCGCCATCAGCGGACGAAACCGGCCCCCACATTTCCCGTCAATTCAACCAGGAACTGGAAAAGGTCCGCACCCATATGTTGCGAATGGGCGGGCAGGTCGAAAAACATCTGACCGACGCCCTGCGGTCGGTGGCTGAACATGACAGCCAACTGGCGCAGCAGGTGATCGAGGAAGATTCGGTAATCGACCGGCTCGAGCGGGAAATCGATATCGAATGCAGTCTGATCATCGCCCGGCGGCAGCCCGCCGCCGGAGATCTGCGCCTGGTGCTGGCCATCGTCAAGGCGATCAGGGATCTTGAACGCATAGGTGACGAGGCGGCGCGGATCGCGCGCTCAGCCCTGCAATTGGCGGAGCAGGGGGAAGATCCGGTCGACCTGGGCGAATTTCATCAAATCGGAGATCGCGTGCTGGGCATGGTCAAACACGCGCTCGACGCCTTTGCCCGCATGGACGCCGAAGCCGCGGCGGCAATTGCCGGCGAAGACGCGGAAGTCGATTCCGACTACCACGACGCGATCCGGTCCATGGTTACGCACATGATGAACCATCCCGAAAGCGTCAGCATGGCGCTGATCGTCCTGTGGGCTTTTCGCGCGCTGGAACGCATCGGAGATCACGCCAAAAACATCTCCGAGCACGTTGCCTACATGGTCATAGGCGCCAATCTGGGTATGGGGAGACCACTGCCGAAAAAATGAGCGGCCGCGTCAATTCACGTTGATCCGCGGCGGCTGATCCGGAAAGGGCGCCTGCTCCGGCCGGCGTGTCTTGCCGGAACCTCGTATCCGTGCGGCGGGAAACCTGCAACTGAAAGTGCTGCCCTTGCCGGATTCGCTGCTGATATGCAAATCGGCGTCGTGTCGCATCAGAATGTGTTTCACGATGGCGAGTCCGAGTCCGGTGCCGCCGGTTTCCGACGAGCGGCTCACGTCTACGCGGTAGAAACGCTCGGTCAGCCGTTGAACGTGCTGAGCCTCCACGCCGATTCCGTTATCGATCATACGGATTTCGAAAGCCTCTCCTTTACCGATATGTTCGGCCTCGATGCGGATAGCGCCTCGATCGGGCGTGTACTTGGCGGCGTTCTGGGCAAGATTGGACAGGGCGCTGTACAACTCTGCCCGATCACCGACAATTTTCAGTTTCGGATCGCAGGAGAAAGTGAATTCATGACCTCTGGCCTGGTAAACCTGCCTGGTGTCATGTTCGATTTCGCGTATCAACTCTTCCAGTTTAAAAGGTTTTTGCTGCCGCTTGACCTCTTTGGTTTCCAGCGCCGTCAGCATCAGCAGGTCGCGTACGATATTTTCCATGCGCGTCGATTGCTGCAACATCTGCCGTAGCGGCTTGCGCCATTTCTCGTCCAGATCCTGCACGTTGTCCATGATGTTTTCCACGTAGCCCTTGATCACGGTTATCGGCGTGCCGAGTTCGTGAGAGACGTTGCCGACGAAGTCTTCCCGCATCAGTTCCATGCGATGCAGGCGGGTTACGTCGCGCACGATCATCAGTCTTTCCTGCTCGCCGAACAGCGCGATCTCGAATTCCAGAGTGCGCGAGTTGTCGCCCGGCGCGGGCAACTTCAGCGGCTCGCTGTAATCGGCGTTATGAAAATATTTCGAGAATCCGGGGTCGCGAACCAGGTTGGTCACGGGATGGCCCTGATCCCGGGGATATTCGAATCCGAGCAATCTGGAGCCGGCCAGATTCCACCAGTCCAGGCAGCCTTCTCCGTCGATCATGATGACCGCGATTTCCAGCGCCGACAGCGATTCCTGGGCTTTGCTGATGATGTTTTCGAGGTAATCGCGGGATTTCTGTTCCTGCCGGCCGAGCTTGTAGATGCCATCGAAGACCTCGCCCCAGAGGCCGAAGGATTCCGGGGGTTCGGTCTGGATTGCGGAAGGGTTTCCCTTGAGCCAGTTGCGAAGGCGCCAGAGTTGCAGGTAATTGACCGCCAGATAACCGGCCGCGCCGACCAGCACCGCGAGCGGTACGTTGCCCGCCAGCCAGCCGATAAGGGCGGTCGCGGCCAGGACCAGCAACAGCCGCAGGATTTCCGCTCGCCAGTAATGCAAGAAATGAAACCCGGGTTCAGGATGAGTCTCGCAGAGGCGATATTCTAGTCTGCCGGTAGACCGATGGCCAGTCAGGCGGTAGCCGAACGGGACGGATGGTTTTGAAAACTTGCTTGATGCAGCACGAAAAGGGCGTGAAACAGGCGCATTTTGGACAATGTGATGATTGCGCCTATAATTGATTGATTAAGCCGATTACAGGTCTTATTGTCTCGCCATAATCCTGATTTTCGCTACAAAGGGAGCAAGTAAATGATCAATAAGAATTCCCCACTGCGGTTACTGTGGGCTGCATTTGCCACGGCAGGCATCGCGCTTGCGGGCGGCGCTCAGGCGCAGGATCCGGCCTACTACGCCGCACCCGGCCTGACCCTGCTCGACATCGGCGAAGAAGCCATGCTCGAAGCGCGGGAAATCGGTTTCACCTTTGCGCTGGGCGTCGATTTCGATCGCCGCTGGAGCGCCGAACTCGGTTTCATGGAAGCCGATCCGGCATACGCGGGTGACGTCGTGGAATCCGACCTCGATACCTGGCAAGTCAACCTGCGTTACACGCTGGGGCAACCCGGAGATCGGCTCCGGCCCTATGTCATGGGCGGTGTCGGCAACTTCAATCTCGACGGAGAAAACGATACCTTCCTCAATTACGGGGCGGGGCTCGAATTCGCATTGAGAGACCAGGTGGTTGTGCGCGCCGGCGTCGGCAACAACAGCTATCTGGGCCGCGATGACGGAGACCTCGGTTTCAGCGCCGGACTGGTGTATTACTTCAGCGAACGCAATCCGCCCCCGCTGCCGGAACCCCCCGTGGCGGTAGCGCCGCCGCCTGATTCCGACGGCGATGGCGATGGCGTACCCGACCCGGATGACGACTGTCCCAACACTCTGTCCAACTACGCGGTGGATGAAAACGGCTGCCCGATACTGATCGAGGAAATCGCCCGCTTCGAATTACAGGTGAATTTCGACTTCGACGAGTCCGTGATTCGCGACGAGGACATTCCCGAGATAGAGGACCTCGCCGAATTCTTGCGCGAATACGACGGAGTCATGCTGCAACTCGAAGGCCACACCGACAATGTCGGCGCGCAACTCTACAATCTCGACCTGTCACAGCGCCGCGCCGGCGCGGTGCGAGACATGCTGATCGCGGATTTCGGCATCTCGCCGGGACGCATCACCGCACAAGGCTTCGGCGAGCAATTGCCGGTCGCCGACAATGAGACCGAAGCAGGCCGTGAAGCCAATCGTCGCGTGGTGGCGATAGTCTCGGAGACCTTGCAGCGATACCAGGAGCGCTGAAGCGCCGCTGAATTAAGCATATTTCTCATCCTTTCCTATACTTCCTGTGCCGGCCCTGAAAGGTCGGCACAGGAAAGTCGATCATTTACTAATTTGGGGCCCGCCACCGGCTCGGTTCGGCGGCGGGGAGGGATATTCCGCATGTACGAAAGCTTCTTGTCCGGCAACGGGCGCACGGAAACTCAGGATTACGACCATCATCACGCCTCCGCCGGATCGTTCCCGGAGGAAAATCGGGATCGACCCGTGGATTACGGCCGGCCGGCCGTCACGGATCCGGCCCCGGATTCAACCCAGTTATATCTGTCGGAAATCGGTTACAAACCGCTATTGACCGCGGAGCAGGAAGTCGAGTACTCACGCGCGGCGCGGCTGGGGAACGAGGCCGGCCGGAACCGCATGGTCGAAGGAAACCTGCGCCTGGTGGTCAGAATTGCTTCGCGCTATCGCTGGCGCGGGCTGTCTTTTCTCGACCTGATCGAAGAAGGGAATCTGGGACTCATACACGCCGTAGAGAAGTTCGATCCGGAGCGTGGCTTCCGTTTTTCGACATATGCAACCTGGTGGATTCGCCAGAACATCGAACGCGGGCTCATGAATCAGGCACGGATGATCCGGCTGCCCGTGCATGTCGCCAAGGAACTCAATGTAATCAAGCGTGCCGAACGGGAACTCTCGGCACTCAAGTACCGGGAACCCTCGGTCGAGGAAATCGCCGAGAAAACCGGCAGATCTCCAGACAGGGTGAAATGGATCCTGGCCCTCAATGCCGGGATTTTCTCGATCGATGCTCCGGTTTCGAGAAGAGTCGACGCCCCTTTGCTGGATTTCCTTCCCGAGAAGACCGCACCCGAACCGGGCAATTGCCTTGGCAGGAATTTGTTACGCGAACGCATGTCGGCCTGGCTTCGGGAACTGACGCCGAGACAGCGCGATGTGTTGTTGCGGCGTTTTGGTCTTGAAGGCCACGACTGCGACACGCTTGAACACGTGGGCCACGAAGTGGGTCTGACGAGGGAGCGGACACGGCAGGTTCAGCTCGAAGCCTTGAGTAAACTCAGGCACATTGCCGCCAGGGACGGGCTCGCAACCGACGAATTGCAGGAGTTCGGCTGAATCCAGGGTGGCATGAAGTCTGTCCGGGATTTGTCGATCGTGTACACTGGCGCCTCGAATTTCCCCGGCTCAAAATACTGATCTCATGGAAAGCAATTTCGGCGGTGCGCTCGAAGGAAAGTTGATTATCGATTTATCTCGAGTGCTCGGCGGGCCCTATTGCACTCAGATTCTCGCCGACCATGGAGCGAGGGTCGTCAAGATCGAACCTCCGCGGGGAGACGAAACCAGGGACTGGGGGCCTCCGTTTCATGACGGCGACGCCGCCTATTTTCTCGGACTGAATCGCAACAAGCGTTCGATCGGGCTGGATTTGTCCGCTCCGCGGGGCAGGGAAGTGTTACTGGCGCTGCTGCGGGAAGCCGATGTGCTGTTGGAGAACTTCAAGCCCGGAAGCATGGAACGTTGGGGTCTGGGATACGAAGATCGACTGAAGGAGCGTTTTCCACGTCTTGTGCATTGCCGTATCAGTGGTTTCGGCGACGACGGTCCCTGGGGCGGGTTTCCCGGCTATGACGCAATTATTCAGGCCATGGCGGGCTGGTTCAGCGTCAATGGAGAAAACGAGGACAGCAATCCGACCCGGCTCGGCCTGGCGATGGTCGACATGGGCACGGGACTTTATTGCGCCATCGCAATCCTGATGGCCCTGCTTGAGCGAGAGCGGTCCGGCCGCGGTCAATATCTCGATATGACCTTGTACGATTGCGCGGTCTCGCTGATGCATCCGCACATCGTCAATTACAACTTGTCCGGTGAAATTCCGCACCCGACGGGCAACGCGCATCCGAATATCAGCCCCTACGACACTTTCCGCACGCGCACGGTGGACATCTTTATCGGCGCCGGCAACAACCGCGCTTTCGCCAAACTCTGCCGGGAACTGGATTGTGCGAAACTCGCGGAAGACGAACGATTTCGCAACAACATCGACCGCGTCAACAATCGCGCCGAGCTCAAGGTGGAACTGGAGTCTAGCCTGATCCGTCTGGACGGCGACGAGGTCGGAGACAGGCTGGCGCGGGCGGGTCTGGCCGCGGGACCGATTCACGACACGGCGCAAGTGGTCGATCATCCCCATACCCTGCATCGGCAAATGGCGGTGGCAATGGACTGGTACAAGATGACGGGCACGCCGATCAAGTTCTCGCGCACGCCAGGCTCATTGCGGAGCCTGCCGCCCCGTTACGGCGAGCACAGCCGGGAAATCCTGCGCGAATTCGGTTTCGACGAGGGCATGATCGCCGAACTCATCGAACAGGAAGTAGTGCTCGTCAAACGTAGCGGCTGAATTCTTCCTTGATTTGTATGTTTGTGGCTGTAAGCCTTGAAAACTAGATTCTCCTTGTAGCCGCCTTATAGACAGCGTTTCGCTCGCGTTTGCCGACCGCCACAACCGCCACGACAACTTCCAGCTCTCGTACTTGATAGACGAGTCGATATCCGGCGCTGCGAAGCTTGATCTTGTAGCAATCCCTGATGGTGCTCAAGCGGTCGCTGTCCACCTGCGGCGCCTCAAGGCGAGTCGCCAATTTCTTTTTGAATTGTTCTCGTAAATGCGGATTCAGTTTTTCCCACTCGCGCATCGCGCTGGCAAGAAAAACCAGCTTATAGCTCATTGATATCGACTTCGATTTCGGCTTCGCCCTGGCGTTCGCGAACGAGCGCCGCCAATTCGAGGTCTTCCAATTTGTCGATCAAGGTTTCCCAGACGGCGGCTGGGACCGCATAAAACACCGGTCGATTGCGATTCAGAATCGCAACGGGAGCTCCCTCGGCGTGCTCGATGACAGCCATGGGATTCTTCTTCAACTCGGAGATACCAGCACTGGCATCGGCCAGAATGGGATGTGTCGCGCTCATGAGAAGACCTCTTGCAAGTACTAATAAAAGACACATTATTCAGTCATCAAAACCGGGAGTCAAGTCAATTTGGTAAAGCAAATCAGCGCCGCGGCGCTGATACCGCGATGAGTTCTTGCATGGTTGCCATGGGCAGGTACATTCGGAGTTCGTTCAAGGCCAGCGACGAGAACCCGTATTGCCGGTAAAGAGCCGTGCCCCAGCCGTGTGCGGGCGTACTTGCCCGGCAGTTCGTTGAACCGAACAGCTCGATGACTGGGCGCTCGGAGTCGGGTTCCGTCACTAACGCGAGACCACAGTCTCGCGGTGCCGCTCGAATGCCGAGCGAAGCGCTTCAGTCGGATTGGGTGGCGCATCGAGCGCGGCGAAGAAAGCTTCATGATCGACCGACTCAAGTACCGTTCGCTCGTGAGTCGAGATCGTTTCCGGGTTAGATTGATTCGGTTTGTTCATCGTTGTCTCTCATGGAGATTCTGCGACTGCGCTTAGCTTCGCGCAGAATGACGGTGTTGTGCTGTCATTCCAAGCGTGCCTATCGTTTCGCCGTGCCTATCATTCCGCGCGTAGTCGCGGAATCTGTTAGTTTGCGGGGTCGGGGATGGTGTCTTCTACCGTGAGGGGGTTGAGGTGGGCGCCGTCGGTGATGCCGGCTTTGCGCATGGCGATTCCGGTGAGGCATTCCTGCACGATGCGGCTCGAGTTCATGACCGTGGTGTAGCCGGGGTCAACGAGCGGATTGAGTTCGACGAGTTCGAAGCCGACCAGATTATTCTCGGTGCAAAGCGCGCGCACGAGCGGAAAAACTTCGCGCGGCGTCAAGCCGGCGGGTTCCGGTGTGCCGGTGCCGGGGGTATAGGCCGGATCGAGCACGTCGATGTCGAAAGAAACATAGAGATATTCAGGGCCGTCGTTGGCCTCGGCGAGGATGCGCTCCATCACCGCGGGCCAGCCGTCGCGCTCGATCTCGACCATGGTGTGGTAGCGCATATTGTTCTCGCGCATCCATTCGAATCCCTCCGGGCCCGGCCAATATCCGCGCAGGCCGACCTGGATGTAGTTCTCCCCGAGAATATGGCCTTCCTCGATGAGGCGGGCGATCGGCTGGGCGTGGGAAATCAAGTGGCCGCTGTAGCCGCTCGTCGCCGCGTCGTAGTGGGCGTCGAAGTGGATGACGCCAACGTTTTCCTTGCCGTAAACATCGGCGACTCCCGCCACATCGGGATATTCAAGCGAATGATCGCCGCCGATGACGAGGGGAATCGCGCCGGTTTCGGCGATCTCGCGCACCATGGCGCGGACGTAGGGCATGCTGCGCTCGACGCTGAACCGATCGATGGGGGCATTGCCGTAATCGACGGCGTTCAATTCCTCTTGCCAGGCGACTCCCGTGTGCATATGGGGCCGGTCGCCGACATCGAACATGCCGTGGCTGTAGCGTAGCGCGTCAGGTCCCTGGCCCGCGCCGCGAAAGCCGACGCCCATGTCGATAGCCGCGCCCAGGACCGCCACATCGACCTCTCCGGCGACCAGGTCTTCGGGGGTGATGGCGATCGGCAACTGGAAAAAGGTCTGCACGCCGAAGGCGTACATCCGGCCCGGATAAAAAGGTCCCGGTTCCCGTTCGGGATCGCCGCTTGTGTCGCGCAACTGGCTCCAGAGATCGAAGCTGGGATCCTCGGTATTCATCGGGATCATTCCGTCTTCGCGCTCGAAAACGCTCGGCGTGAATTCCTGGGCGACGACGAAAATTACCGGCAGCGCCAGGAAGCACGCGAATACTATCTTTTCCGCGCTCGATCTGGACAGTTTGATCATTGTTTTCTCCCCCCGGAGATTCTGCGACTACGCTTCGCTTCGCGCAGAATGACGGTCAAGAACCCATGTTATCCTGCGCGCATCCGTCATTCCGCGCGAAGTCGCGGAATCTGTTTCGCTACCCACCGTTACAGGCGATACGTTCCTCCGAGGAAGATCATACGACCGCGCGGACTCGTCGGAAAAGCGTTTTCCGAAATGAACGGAGAGGTCTGGGTCAGGTTGTTGATGCCACCGTAAACGGTCAACTCGTCATTGACGATATAGCGGGCATTCAGGTCGTGAATCCAGGTATCGCCCATGTATGCCGCGGGACCGAACAGCGTATCGACGGTCTCGATTTCCGCTCTTGATGCGCCGAACAACATCTCGCCCAGGTATTGGGACTGCCAGCCGACTCGCAGATCGCCCCAACTCCAGGTCAGAAAGACACTGCCGGCCAGTTCGGGTCGGAAGATTTCGCCCAGTTCCGGATCGACCTCGTTGAGATCGAGTGGATTGGTGAAATTATTCAGCGAATAGACTTCGGTGCCGGTAACCGAGGCATTGAAATTGTGCGCTCCGATATCGAAGTTGTATGAAGCGGACAGGTCGATGCCGTCGGTTTCCAGTTTCGCGAAATTGATGGCGGTGAAGCGGATGAAATTGAAGCCGCCGGCCTGGGGCGAATTCACGTCCATGTTTCTTCCCAGCAGGCTGCAGAAAGACTCGTTGAGCATCGCGCCCTGGTAGCAGCCGTCGGCGATGTCCTGGGCTTCGACCGAGGAAATCGCATCGTCGATGGTGATATCCCAGTAGTCCATGGTCACGGTGACTCCCGGAAAGAAGGAAGGCGAGAATACGAAACCGAAAGTTGTCGTATCGGCGGTTTCCTCGCCCAAGTTGCGGTTGCCGCTGCTCACGCCCGAGAATCGGGCCGATAGCGGGTCGGTCCAGGCATAGTTGCCGTCCGCGTCGAACGGGTCGAGGCCGAAACTCTGAAATACCTGCACACAGTTGTTTATGCTGTTCTGAGCCGCGGTCGCATCGGCATCCCTCAGCGAAGTGATGTTCACGATGTCGCATGGGTCGGCCGGGCGCGCCGTGGCGCCGACTTCAGGTCCGAACAACTCGGTAATGTTTGGCGCGCGCACGGCCTGGGACACGCTGCCGCGCAGGGCGATGTCCTCGATCGGCGCCCATACCAGATTGAGCTTCCATGATTCGGTGCTGCCGATGGTTGAATAGTTCGACGCGCGGCCAGCGACGTCGAGCGTCAATTCTTCGAAGAAAGGCGTATTCGCCATGATCGGCAGGGAAAATTCGAGGAAAACGTCGGTGGCGTCGTATTTGCCCGTTTCGTTCCTGATGATTACCGAAGGATCGAAGCCCAGCGAGCCGTTGTCTGAAACGTCGCTGATCAATGTGCCTGCCGGAAACGGCGAACCGGACGGAATGACGCCGCGCTGCCAGGGATCGAAGCCCGCATCGGAAGTCTCTTCCCGGTACTCGGCGCCGGCGGCGAATCCGACCGGGCCGCCTGGCAGTTCGAACCAATCCGCGCTGTCGCCGACGACCGAGGCAGAGAAAACCGTCTGATCGAGAGTCAGCTCGGACATTTCCGTATACGTAACCCAATCGGCCATTTCCTGGGAGACGCCCGGCTTTCCCGCCCAGAGATTCAGCGGCACACAATCGCCGCTGCCTGGCGTATAGGAGAAGTAACCGTCGTCCCAGCTCGGGATGCCGAACGGAGTATTGAGTGCGGGCGCCATGGGATTCACGTCGGCCCGGCAGGCGGCCTGGCCTGTAGCCGGATCGGTCACCGCGTCAAGCGCCGCGAAGAAGCGGTCGATGATGACCGCTCCCGTTTGCGTGCTTTCCCAGTCGTAGCGGCCGTAATTGACACTTGCTTCGTAAGTCCAGCCATTGTCGAACTCGCCTTCGAGACCGGCCACGATGCGCCAGGTATCCCGGTTGACTACGGCGCCGGAATCGAAATGCAGCGGGTCGACGGTCAGGCCCACCCCGCCGGTCTGTTCCGCCACGGGACGGATGAACTCGGGCAGGAAAGGGTTGTCGGGCGCTCCCCATAGCAGATCCCAGAAAGACGAGGGGCGGTTTTCGGAATCCGTTTCCTGGGTGACGTACTTCAGTTCCAGAAAGGCCGAGTCGGTATCGGTCAGGTCGTAATGCGAAAGCAGATTGAGCGCGATTTTCTCGTCCGGCAGCACGATATCGTCGAGTCCTTCCTGGGTGGCCGTGTAGCTGTCGCCGCCGAATCCGTTGAAGTTGGAGGCGATGATATGGTCCTGGACCGGCCGGATCGAGCCATCCTCCTGAATGCTCCAGCAGCCGCCGGCAACGCCGAAGGCGCCGCGGGCGAAGGAGGAGTTGTAGCCGGTGAACGAGTCGAGACAGTCGGGAGTGCCGTTGCCATCGAGATCGACTGGGGTTTCCGCGTCGAAACCGGAGAAATTGAAGCCGTTGCCGGGGATGATGTAGCCCCAGCCCGAGGTGATGGTGAAATTCGAACGCGCCTGCGCCGACCGCGCCGGCGAGTTCGCGGCCCGGCCGATCAGCGCGGTCTCGGCCGCGGTCAGGTTCGGCGCCACGCCGAATTCATCGGTGTAGTCGGCGATGAAGTCATCGGCGCTGGTGGGTACGTTCAGGCCGTAGTGGTACAGCCCGGTGGTGCCGTAATCGTAGAAAGTCGCGAAATTGGGCGTGCTCGGTCCGATGTCGCCTTTCTGGAAACGCAGGTTGGGGTGGGCCCAGCCATTGCCCGATGAGCCGGCGTCCAGTCCATCGGCGCGCTCGTGCACCTTCAGGCCCGCGTCCTGGCGCACATCGGCGGAAAAAGTGATATTGCCGCGGCCGTCGGCGAAATTTTCGCCGTATACGAGGGAAAAGGTTGCCTGTTGAGCATCCATGTACTCGGAAGTTCGGTAACCGGCGTCGATTTCAAGACCTTCGAAATCGTCCCGCAAAACGAAGTTCACCACGCCTGTAACCGCATCCGCGCCGTAAACCGCCGACGCTCCGCCGGTCAGCACTTCCACCCTTTCGACCAGGGCTTGCGGAATCGAGCCGATATCCACCGACGAGGAACCTTGCGAGCCGCCTACATGGCGACGGCCGTCCACGAGTACGAGCGTGCGGGTCTGGCCAAGCCCTCGCAGATTGAGACGGTTGCCCCCGGCGCTGCCGCGGTCGACCGATTGTTCCTGCGACAGTGAGGTTAACAGTGCGGGTACGTCATTAACGACATCGGTCAAAGAGAATTCCCCCGAGGATTGAATATCCTCGGCAGTCAGCGATTGCACCGGCAGGGCGCCGGTCAGGTTGGGGTCACGCGCGATGCGCGAACCGGTGACGATCACCTCTTCGATGACGGCTTCCTGGGCCAATGCCTGCTGGCAAAACGGGACCATGGCGGCGGCCAGCAGAATTACTCCGGGCCGGCGGGCGAACGGAATTCGGGTATTCATCAGCTTCCCCTCTAGCAGCTAAAAGGCATGTGCAAGTTTTGATTTTTCCGCCAATTAGTGGGTGCTTCCGGGCAGACTGCAAACGACCTGTCATACTTTCGCAATAAAGTCCGATCGCGAATCTGAGCAAAAAAAGCGTTCAGTCTCGCACAGCCCATGCTCGGAATCAGCGTCAAACAGACGCTTACTCCCACCCGTCGCCAATTGGATTTTTGTCCGGCATGTAGGGACGACGAACCAAGACCGGAACTGTCCCTGATAACTGGAACTATCAGGAGTAGAGAGAATAGCTTGTGTTTTATTTGCAGTCAATCCGAGTGCGCAAATTATCTGGTTGCGGTCTAACTCTTTGAGAATTATATCTTTTTTTTACGCTGGGCGACAGATTACTTACAGGATTCTTCAATAGAATCGGCCGCAGAGCCGCCACGAAAGAATGCACAATCGATTCGCGATAACAACTGACGCCGGGGCGAAGGCGCTCCCCAGACGATTTTAAGAAAATCTCCGGCTTCCTTTCTCTTCAATTTCGGAGTAAAGATTTTGGTACTTTTGTGGCGTTGCCCCTTCCGCAGGTTCGTCCTGCTGCTTTCAGCCGCCCTCGTGATTCTTGGCGCCGACCCGTGCAAACCGCGCCACTCCGCCGTGTTGGGCCAGCAAACGCTCTCCGTAGCGGAGCGCCATGGACGCGGTTTTCCAGCGTCCCGCCTGCATCACCGCCGCCAGACTCATATTCGAGGCAATCATGTCCTGTGTGGCGCCAACCCGGGCGCTGTGCGCCGAAATGCCGTCCACGACCTCCTTGTCGAATCCTGCCCTGCGCGCCATCTCCTTGAAGATGCGCGACACGAGGCTGACGTCCAGACTCTGTCCAACCAAGCCATTGGGCTTGGTGGAGCGGAAAATCCGACCGTCACGAATTCGGGCTTGTTCGAGCCAGTCCCGTAACAGTTTCAACGTATTCGGGGTGAGATACGTAATCGCGCCTTCGCCCGTCCGGTCGGTCTTGCTTCGGCGCACCAGCAGCGTCGCTCCACCTTCCTCCAAGTCGGACAGATCGGATACTTCCAGTGCGACCAGTTCCGCGCGCCGCAGCATGGCGTCATACGTCACCGCCAATAAGGCCCGGCCGCGCAAGTCGCCGAGCCGATTGCCGGCACCCGCAATCATCCGGTCGCACATTTCCCAGGTCAGCCCCAGCGCTTGCCGTTGACGACAGTCCTTTTGCCGCTGCATGCCTTGCAGAGCGAGCCGGACAATCACAGCTTCGCACGGATTCGCATATTCGCTCGCCTTGTGCAAGGCGCCGATGCTCGACACGTAGCGCCGCACCGTCGCGGGCGCTTTATCGCGCGCTACGAATTCGATAAACCGCACCACGGTTTCCGACCGGGCCGGCAACACCTGCAATCCGCGTCCAGCGCACCAGTTGCCGAAAATCTCCAGATCCGACCGTAACGCGCGACCGGTGTTCTCGCTCCACGCAACACGGGCGACGCGCAACGTCTGGATGTCGCCATTCGCCGTGCCGAATCTTGCCAACAGTTGATCCATGTCGCTTTTCCTTTTGACAACTCTCATGTTTCTTCTCCTTATCTTGGTGGGTTGGGGCGCCCATTCTACTCCTGATAATTCCAGTTATCAGGAGTACTTGCTACAGGCAATTTGGGAATACGCGACCAGCTTTGACACATGAGAAGTGCCCGACAGTCGGAAATTCCTATGGCACAAACTTGTTCAAAAATTTTATCGGGAGAAAATACGATGAGAGTATCAAATGTTTTGCGGCTATTACCGTTGGTCTTGGTGACCGTGGCAGTGGTGGCGTTTAGTCAGGATAGATATAGTACAGTATCCGGAATGTCAAATATCACTTGGTACGGTTGCGCCAGACCCATATTAGCTGTCGGAAATGGCCGCATAAATCGCATAGAAGAATCAAGGGAACAACATCTAGCAAACGCGGCTTACAATATGACTCTTATCGATAACTATGACCCATCGCCAAACTACATCGGGCCACGTTTATTTTTAAGAGTGGTCTTCGCTTGGTTGGAGGTTCAAGAGTTAGTTGAATCAGTTTTTGAAACGGTAGAAAGCTATGATAGAGAAGAAATCATTGCGAACGTAAATGCCCACTACGATAGATTAAAAGTGCAAACGGATTTGCACATGCGAAATGCGACTGAAGATTGTGCAGAACAGGCAAATAACGGGCAAAGGGCTATGGACCAGATCAACGGCATGGCCGAAAGAAACACTATCGAATATGGTATAAAGTATCTTGGCCTGAACAATTGGATGGCTTGGCCAACGAGAGCAGTCACGCCAAAGGTTACTGTAATTGGACCGTTAGAACCAGAAGATGAAGAGCGGAAAGAAAATGATGCTGGCTGATTGGGCCTAAAGAAGAGGTAACAGCATGAAACTTGACAAAACGAATTTAATGGCGACTCTTACAGCTATTGCTGTGATAGTTGCGGCAATTTTCATACGGGAATCCTTCGAACTGGCCAGAAAAGCCGGGTCAGTAGGCAACCTGGAAACCCCAGCATTGGAAACGGATCGGTCAAATCCTCACGTTCCACAAAATGCACTGACGGAACAAGAGCATGCCCAGTATGTCGAACTTCGGCAAAGATACGGCAGCATGGAAAAATTGAAAAATATTTTCAATCCGCAAACATCCGAGGAGCGGCAACAGGCCAGAATGGAAAACACGCTCACTCCCTACGATCACGCCAACTTCGAATATGATTTTGAGTGGATGGAGTTCGTCGACGGTCTGGACCTTAATCCGGAGGACACCCGACTTGTAAGGGATATTTGGGTTGAATCGAAGGCCAGATTTATTGAACTGGGAATTTCGGGGGGAGACGGCACACTTGAATCAGGCACCCTGACCGAAGCACAGGAAGAGGTGGAAAACCGACTTTTTTCGATACTTTCCCAAATCTTGTCGCCGGAACAAATGACGGCATTCCAAGACCACGAGGAACAACTCGTGATGGACACTCTTGCTTCTTCCCAAGCGTTCCAGGAAGAGCTTATCGACACAGGGTATTCCGGCCTAATTCTCGCCGCAGTCGAAAACGACTTGTCCACCGTGCAAGCCTATCTGGCGTCCGGGGCCGATCCCAATCGGCTCTCCACGAACGGGAAAAGCGCAATACATGAAGCGGCAATAATCAACAACCCGGAAATGTTGCGGGCGCTGATCGACGCGGGCGCCGATGTCAATCTGACGATGCCCGGGGGGAAGAGCGCGTTGATGGTTGCGGCGACTTTCGGCAGTACGGACGCGGCGCGGGTGCTTGTCGAGGCCGGGGCCGACCCGAATTATATCCGCTCCGACAACCCTTTTGAAAACGCGCTATTTTCCGCCGCACTTGACGGACATACTGAAATAGTCCGCGTACTGCTGGATGCAGGCGCGGATGCTAGTGGCGTTGTTGGAGAGTTTGCGCTAGAAAGCGCGATTGGATTTGGCGACCATGAAATGGAGCAGATGCTGATCAAGTCTGGCGCGGATACGGGCGCGCCACGAGTAGAAAAAAGGCGAAGCTTCTTCGACTTAGGGCGCAGACTGGGATTGGTGGACGATTGACCGCCCACGAAGGCGCGATTGAAAAGGGAGTCTTCGGACTCCCTTTTTGACACCGTGTCAAAAAATCAACATCTTTTTCGCTTAATGGGACACCTACCGCTCCGTTCATCCTTAGGGAATTCTTGTCTGTAAACTCTCAACTGTCTGATTTAATTGAAGAAATAGCTGGAATTCCTGGTAAAGGTCCGGTGTTTTGGGTACCTTTGTATTGTTTTCGAATCAAACGAAGACACCACAAAACACCGGGGGTTGCCATGCGGCTGAAGCGCACGACACAGATGAGTCTATACGAACCGGGGCCTGTCGACCATCCCATCAATTCATGCGTGAGGTGGAGAAAACAAATAAAGTATCCAGTTTAAGAATACACGAAGTGTCCGGTCGTACAGTAGTCGTTTTTCGAGGCGACCGGGAGGCTGTATGGGCGTGGCGGAACGACTTCGCACCAGCAATTGTTCGGGGTATTAACCATGTAATACAGAACTTGTATTTCCATATTACATGGTTTATCGTTGGCTCATGATTCCAAGAGCCTTGGCGGACGAACTCCATGCACTTCTCGCCGAATATCCGGTGGTGACGGTGCTGGGTCCGCGGCAAGCCGGTAAGACCACCTTGACGCGAACCGAGCTTCCTTCTTTCGGCTATTGCAATCTCGAACACCCCGAAACGCGAAGTCTGGCAAAGCAGGACCCCAAGGCGCTGTTTGCCGAATATTCCGGGCCAACCATTCTCGATGAAATTCAGCGTGCGCCAGAACTCCTGAGCTACATTCAGGTGATAGTGGACGAGGAACGGCGCAACGGCCGATTTGTCCTCACCGGCTCCCACCAATTCGCAATTCGGGAGGCCATCGCGCAGTCTCTCGCGGGGCGAACCGCCATTCTTGCCTTGTATCCGTTTTCCATCGCGGAACTCGGGGCAGGCGCGCAGGGGCTTGCCGCGTGGGAGCACGCGCACCGTGGTTTTCTGCCGCGCATCCACGACCAGAACCAGCGCCCATCGACCGCTTACGCCAACTACTACCAGACCTATATCGAACGAGATATCCGCCAACTCGTCAATGTCAAGGATCTGGATCTGTTCGGGCGTTTTATGCGGTTGCTTGCGGGCCGCGTCGGTCAGTGCCTGGACCGAAGCTCGCTCGCCAGGGACGTCGGCGCGAGCGCGAAAACGATCGGCCACTGGCTTTCCGTTCTCGAAGCGTCGTTTCTGGTATTCCGATTGCCTCCCTACTTCGAGAATTTCGGCAAACGCGTCGTCAAGTCGTCGAAATATTATTTTGTCGACACTGGTCTGCTCTGCCATCTGTTGGGAATCACGTCCCCCGAACAGGTATCGAGGGACCCGCTCGTCGGCGCAATTTTCGAAAATCTTGTGGTCGGCGAGGTATTCAAGGCCCAGGCGAACAAAGGCCAGCGTCCCGAACTCTATTTCTTCCGCAACAGCAACGGCATGGAAGTCGACCTGCTGATCCCGCGAGGCGGCGGTTTCGACGCGGTGGAAATCAAGTCCGCGGCGACTTGGCGGAAAAATCTGCTGAGCGGCCTGAATCGCATCGAATCCATCACCGGCAAAGTTCGTTCCCGATACTTGATCTATCGGGGCGACTCTCACGCCTT
The DNA here is from genome assembly GCA_963666325.1 of Pseudomonadales bacterium. Lineage (GTDB taxonomy): Bacteria > Pseudomonadota > Gammaproteobacteria > Pseudomonadales > Pseudohongiellaceae > UBA9145. Next base: position 804,137 of record OY762706.1, on the reverse strand, counting down.
CTCGAACGGCATCCGGGCTTTACCCTGGTTCGCGGCCGGTTCGCTGGCGTAACAATCCAGCTTCGATTCAAAAAAGCGTTGGCAATATGCTGATATGCTGATATGGTGTTATGGTTATGTATAACACTAAACCGGAAGCCGGAGTTTGACCCTTGCAGGCGAACTGGAACAGCAGGGAACCCATCTATCGCCAACTGCGCGACCGCATCGCCGAGCGCATCATCGACGGCGCCCTGGCTGAAGGCGAGGCGGCGCCGTCGGTGCGCCGGATTGCCAATGAGTTGCGCATCAACCCGATCACCGTGTCGCGCGCCTATCAGCTTCTGGTGGATGAGAAACTGCTCGAAATGCGGCGCGGCCTCGGCATGTTTGTGGCCGCCGGAGCGAGGGAGCGGCTGCGGGAGTTGGAAAGGAGGCGGTTTCTTGAAATGGAATGGCCGGCGGTCGTCGAACGGATCGACCGCCTGGGACTGAAACTGGACGATTTGCCCGTAACGACCGGTAAATCGTCCCGCAATCGCAAAGGTATCGATTGATGGAAAACATCGTTGCAACCCGTGGGCTGGAAAAGTCCTACGGTAGTCTGAAAGCGCTCGATGGGGTAGATCTTGCCATTTCGGCGGGCTCGATCAGTGGCCTGATCGGACCCAATGGCGCCGGCAAGACCACGGCGCTCAAGGCCCTGCTCGGGTTGATCGACGTGCGCGGCGAGCTTGAAGTCGCCGGCATGGACCCGCGCGCAGCCCGGCACAAATTGATGGACGAAGTCTGCTTCATCGCCGACATCGGCACGCTGCCGGGCTGGATGACGAGCCGAAAGCTGCTGGATTATGTCGATGCCGTGCATTCCCGCTTCGACCGGGCAATGGCGGAACGCCTGCTCGCCGGTACGGATATACCGGCAGACAAGAAGATTCGCGCGCTGTCGAAAGGCATGATCACCCAATTGCACCTGTCCGTGGTCATGGCCATCGACGCCAGTCTGCTTGTGCTCGACGAGCCGACCATCGGCCTCGACATCATGTACCGCAAGACTTTCTACGACCGTTTGCTGAACGACTACTACGACGGCCGCCGCACCATAGTCATCAGCACGCACCAGGTCGAGGAAATCGAATATCTGCTTACGCACCTGCTGTTCATCGACAAGGGCAGGATCGTGCTCGACATGTCGGTGCAGGAAATGGCAGAACACTACATCGAAGTGGCGGTTGATCCGGCGCAGCGCGCACGAGCATTGAGCCTTGGCCCCATGCACCAGCGGGAACTGCTGGAGCAGCTTGTGTGCATTTACGGAGGCGTTGCGCGCGACCGGCTGGAAGGATTGGGAGAACTGCGGACTCCGGCGGTTGCCGACCTGTTCGTGGCCAGGCTAACGGGGGATGGAAATCATGAGGACTGAATTTCAGCGCTTCGGCGCATTGTTGCGGAAAGAGGTTCGTGAGCACGCGAATCTGTTCGTAATTACACCTTCGGTGGTCGCTCTACTGCTGGTCCTGATCATGATCCTGACGATTATTGCGTTGCCGGAGTCCGGGGAACGCGTTCTGCTTGAGGAGTCCGCGGGATTTCTTGCGGATCTGCCTTTGCGCTCGGCTGCAATCGTGCCCGTGCTGCTGTCGATGCCATTCGTTCCTATGCTGTTTTTGACCTGGATCATCTACCTGACGGTCTGTCTCTACCAGGACCGCAAGGACCGCAGTTTCCTGTTTTGGCAGTCGATGCCGGTCTCGGACTTGCAGACTGTGCTTTCCAGGGTGGTAACCACTGTTTTCATCGTTCCCGGCATCGCGGCCGTGGGTGTGTTGTGCTGGCTTATGGCGCCGATGTTCTATCTCACCCCGACCATGTCGGAACTGGGCGTGTCTTTCGCTTTTCTCAATGCGCTGCTGCTGGCTCTCGACGGCGCCTTGCTGTTTTATTGTTTTGCCTGGCTGAACGGGCTGCTGTTCCTGCCCGCGATCGGCTGGTTCCTGCTGTTTTCCGCCTATTCGCGGCGTGTGCCTTTCCTTTGGGCCGTGGGCAGCGCCGTCGTACTGGCCTTGCTGGAAGCGTCGTTGCTGAACAGCGTGTATTTGGGTTACTGGATGAGTTGGACCGCCAAGGCAGGCGTATTCGGCTGGCCCGATGTTCCGGCGACCCTGTTCAGCTACGACATGCTGGCCGCGCTGTTGCTGGGCGGCGTATTGCTCGCGGGCGCCACGCTGATGCGCCGTTTCAACGACTGACCGGGAGGAGATGAAGTGAAAAAATACATTTTGCGCAACCGCCATACGCTGCTCGCGAGCATAGTCACAGTATTTGCCACTCTGGTGTTGCTTGAGGCCGGCCTGAGCGGTCGCGAATTGTTCAGTTTCGAGATCGACAACAGCTTTCTGCAGCTCAGACTCGGAGACGAGGTTTTGTCCGACGAACTGGAATTTCTGGACGATATCGGCATCGAAATCGAATTCTGACTTCCCGAAGAGATTCCGCGACTGCGCGCGGAATGACATCGATTTCCCAGCCGTCATTCTGCGCGGAGCGAAGCGGAGTCGCAGAATCTGTCGACCCGGATTTCCCTGTAAGTCCAGTTCGGCTGTGCTAGGATGCGGCCCTGCAAAACAGACCCGAAGGATAAGAACTCCCATGGCGATGAATACCCGCATTGTGCTTGCCCGCAGGCCCGACGGCGAGCCGACCGACGACTGCTTCCGCGCCGAAACCGTCGAACTCCCGGAACTCGAAGACAACCAGATTCTGATCAAGGTCAACTGGTTATCCCTCGATCCCTACATGCGCCCGCGCATGAACGACATGAAATCCTACGCCAAACCGCTGCAGATCGGCGACGTCATGACCGGCGAATCCAGCGGCGTAGTACTCGAATCGAAATCGGACAAATACCGGCCCGGCGACCATGTCGCGGCCCATCTCGGCTGGCAGTCACACATTGTCGCTGATGCGGACAATCCCGCGGTCATGCCGGTAGACCTCGCCAACGGCACATTGTCGGCCCATCTCGGCGTCGTCGGCATGCCCGGCAGAACGGCTTATTTCGGTCTCAGGGAAGTCGGCAAACCGCAGGCGGGCGAAACCCTGGTGGTGGCCGCCGCATCCGGCGCCGTGGGCTCGGTGGTCGGCCAGATGGCGAAAATTCTCGGTCTGCGCGCGGTAGGCGTAGCCGGCGGGCCGGAAAAATGCCGCTACGTGACTGAAGAACTGGGTTTCGACGCCTGCATCGACTACAAGGCGGATAATTTTGCCGAAAATCTCGCGGCCGCCTGTCCCGACGGAATCGACGTATATTTCGAGAATGTCGGCGGCGAAGTAACAAAGGCTGTGGCCGGACTGCTCAATCCCGGCGCCAGGGTTCCGATCTGCGGATACATTTCGAACTACAACGACACCGATCTCGAGAAGGCCGAGACTCCCTTTCACATTTTGAAAAGGCTTGACGACGTGCCCGAACACCGCTTCTTCCTCGTTACCGAATGGCACGAGCACTGGCTCGAAGCGACCCGGCAACTCGGCCAATGGATCAGCGAAGGCAGGATCAAGTACCGCGAAAGCGTCGGCGATGGCCTGGAGGATGCGCCGGAATACTTTCGCGGCATGCTCAAGGGCCGCAATTTCGGCAAGCAACTGGTGAAAGTGGCGGACTGAAACATGGCCGAAGCATCGCCACGAGACTTCTCGGCCAGCCGCCTGTTCGACCTGACCGGCCGGACCGCCCTCGTCACCGGCGGCAGCAGCGGAATCGGTCTTGAAATGGCGAAGGGCCTGCTGCAGAACGGCGCACGAGTCATCATCGCCTCGCGTTCGCGCAAAAAACTCGACGAAGCGCTGGCGGAACTTTCCGGCTATCCGGAGGTTTCCGCGTTCGAATTCGACATTACCCGGGCCGAAGACCGGCAGCGCCTGGCCGCGGAAGTGGAACAACGCTTCGGATCGCTATACCTGTTGATCAACAACGCAGGCACCAATTGGGGAGCGAAACTGGAAGAGTATCCCGATGCCGGCTTTGCCAAAGTCATGGACACCAATGTCAACGCCCAGTTCGCCCTGACCCGGGATCTGGCGCCGCTGCTCGCCGCTGCTGCCGACGCCGGGGCCCCGGCGCGAATCATAAACATCGGCTCAATGGACGGCCTCCACGTACCGGTCGTGCAAAGAGTTCCCACGTTCGCCTATTCCGCCAGCAAGGCCGCGCTGCATCATCTGACACGCGCACTGGCGGTGGAACTCGGGCCGAGACACATTACCGTGAACGCCGTCGCGCCCGGATTCTTCGCTTCGCGCATGACCCGCCATATTTTCGAACAGTATCTCACCGATATCGAAGCGGATTGTCCGCTCGGGCGCATCGGCCAGCCTGAAGAAATAGTCGGCATCGTCACTTATCTGGCTTCCCGCGCCGGTTCCTACACAACCGGCGCCGTGATTCCCGTTGATGGCGGCACTTCTATTTCCAAAGGTCATCGAGATTGGATGGACTAAAATTGAGAATGTCTATTGCATTGCACATAGGGAGCGCGGCGGTGGTTGAAAGGGGCCCGGCGCAAGCCGGGAAAGTGTTCAAACACAGATGGGTGAGACCAAGCGTTTGCGAAGCGCAGCTTTGTGCGCCGGTCGAACGCCGCCAAGCTGTGCTTGGCGGCTGGAAAGCGACCGGTGCTTGGGGTCTGCAAACACCGTAGCCACGAATTACAACCTCAATTAACCAAGAGAAACCAAATGAGCTTATTTGATCTGACGGACAAGGTGGCGCTGATTACCGGCTCCAGCCGGGGCATCGGCAAGGCCATCGCCCTGCGCTGCGCCGAACATGGCGCGAAAGTCGTGGTATCCAGCCGCAACCAGGACGCCTGCGAAGAAGTTGCCGCGGAGATTCGCGATGCCGGCGGCGAAGCCGTGGCAATTGCCTGCAACATCAATTACCAGGAGCAGTTGCAGGCGCTTGCCGACGGCGCCCGCAAACACTTCGGCAAGGTCGACGTCCTCGTCTGCAACGCGGCGCTGAATCCGCATTTCGGCCCGTCCCAGGAAATTCCCGACGAGGCCTTCGACAAGGTCATGAACGCCAATGTCGGCAGCATTCACCGGCTGTGCCGCATGGTTATTCCCGGCATGGCGGAGAACGGCGGCGGATCGGTAATCATCGTATCCTCGATCGCCGGCCTGAAGGGTTCCGGCATGCTCGGCGCCTACGCGATTTCCAAGGCCGCCGATATGCAGATCGCGCGCAATCTGGCGGTTGAATGGGGGCCGAAAAACGTTCGCGTGAACTGCATCGCCCCGGGACTCGTGCGCACCGACTTCGCCCGGGCGCTCTGGGAAAATCCGGAAATCCACAAGGCCACGGTGTCGCAGTACCCCTTGCGCCGCATCGGCGAGCCCGACGAGATCGCCGGCGCGGCGGTTTACTTCGCCTCGGCCGCGGGCAATTTCACAACCGGACAAACATTGGTCGTCGATGGCGGCGGCACCTCTGCCGGCTGAATCGAATCAGGAGAGAAATCCACATGAATCTGGGCTTACCCGAACATCTGATCGAAGTACGAGAAAAAATCCGTGGCTTTGTCAGCGAAAAAGTCGAACCGGTCGAACAGGAATACCTGGCCGAGATCAATGTAGGGAATCGTTGGTCGCATACACCGCGACAGGAAGAAATCCTCGATGGACTGAAACAGGAAGCGCGCAAACAGGGTCTTTGGAATTTCTTCCTGCCCGAGAGCCAGGGTGGGGCGGGCATCAGCAACCTGGAGTATGCGCATCTGGCGGAAATCATGGGTCGCAGCAGGCTGACCTCCGAATCCATGAATTGCAGCGCGCCCGATACCGGCAATATGGAAGTACTGGAGCGCTTCGGTTCGGAAGAACAGAAGAAGGAATGGCTCGAACCCCTGCTCGCGGGCGAAATCCGTTCGGCGTTCGCCATGACCGAACCCGACGTGGCTTCGTCCGACGCCACCAACATATCCACCAGCGCCGTACTCGACGGCGGCGAATGGGTGATCAACGGCGAGAAGTTCTATATCTCGGGCGCCGGCGATGAGCGCTGCAAGATCATGATCGTGATGGTGGTAACCGATCCCAATGCGCCGCGGCATAACCGCCAGTCCCAGATTCTCGTGCCAAAGGACACTCCTGGTGTGGAAATCGTACGGCCCATGTGCGTATTCGGTCATGACGATGCCCCTCATGGCCATATGCATATCAGGTTTCATAACGTACGCGTGCCCGAAAGCAACATCATTCTCGGTCGTGGCAGGGGATTCGAAATCTCACAAGGGCGCCTCGGCCCCGGTCGCATCCACCATTGCATGCGCTCGATCGGCGCGGCGGAAAAGGCGCTCGACCTGATGTGCAAGCGCGCCGTGAGCAGGGAGGCATTCGGCAAGCCGCTGGCTGAACTCGGCGGCAACTACGATGTCATCGCCAACAGCAGGATCGAGATCGAAATGTGCCGCCTGCTCGTTTTACACGCGGCCTGGCTCATGGACAAGATCGGCAACAGGGCCGCCCGGGACGCGATTTCACAGATCAAGGTGGCGGTGCCGAACATGTCGTTGCGAGTCATCGACCGCGCCATGCAGATTCACGGCGCCGCGGGCGTGTCCCAGGACTTCCCGCTGGCCTCGTTGTGGACCGCCCAGCGCACCTTGCGCCTGGCCGACGGGCCGGACGAAGTGCACCGTCGCGTGATTGCCAGAAAGGAACTGGCCCAATATCGTTGAGGTTGTCGGTGGCTTCGAACCGTCGCCGTTGGCCGGCGGGGTGTTCAGCGGACGCCGTAAATACATATGCATTGGCTGCCTTCGATTAGTTCGTGCATGCCATCCCTGGCGCGACATTGGTGGTTTCGCCAACCCCCAGCCTTGCCATGCATGGCAAGTCGTTCGGCCCTCAAAAAGCGTTGCTTTTTGTCGGCTGCGCCGACCGGGCCTCACCCTCACACGCCCGCTGAACACCCCGCCGGCCAACGGCGACTCACATATTGCAGAATCGCCGCGGAGTGTTCATGCCACAATCGGTTGGAGTCGTCATTCCGACATTTAACCGCGCCCACTCACTCGGCCGGGCTCTGGATTCGGTCTTGGCCCAGACGCTGCCGCTGCGTCAGATCATAGTCGTCGATGACGGCTCCACCGATTCCACCGCCGATCTGGTGGCGGGCTACCCTGGAGTCAGCTACCTGCGGCAGGAAAACCGCGGCGTCAGCGCGGCGCGCAACATTGGCATCAGGCATTGCGAATGCGACTGGGTCGCCTTGCTCGATTCCGACGACGAATGGCTGCCGGAAAAGCTCCAGATTCAGTTCGAGGCACTGGCGCATGAGCCGAAACATCGTCTGATCCATTGCGATGAAATCTGGATTCGTAACGGCCGCCGGGTGAATCCGGCGAGTCGGCATCGGAAGCGGGGAGGGTGGATATTCGAGTATTGCCTGCCGCTTTGCGTTATTTCCCCTTCTGCAGCGGTGATGGAAAAAAGTCTGCTGGAAGAAGCCGGCGGTTTCAACGAACAGCTACCGGCCTGTGAGGATTACGACTTGTGGCTGCGTATTTGCAGCCGTTATCCCGTGCTCTATGTCGACCGGCCCTTGTTGCGCAAATACGGCGGCCATGCCGACCAGCTTTCGCGCAAGCACTGGGGCATGGACCGTTTTCGGGTTCAGGCATTGCGCGATCTGCTGGCAGAGGGCACTTTAACCGAATCCGACCGGAAGGCGGCGCAGGCTAGTTTGCGCGATAAATGCCGGATTCTGATCGCCGGCGCGCGCAAGCGCGGCAATTCGGAAGTCGAGGCGCGATACGAAGCCCTGCTGGCGCAATACGACGGGCCTGAAGCATGAAAGGCGGAGTCAATCTGGCGGTCGCTCATCCTTTGGAAGCGAAAGCCCTGCTTGAGTGGTTCGATCTCGAAGAGAACGAGCCAGGAGGGGCGTTTCGCTGTTATGACAATGACAAAGGGATTGCTTTGGTAATTACCGGCATGGGCGCCGAAAACTCCGCTGCCGGCGTCCGCTTTCTGCATGAGCGCCAATCTCCGGGATTTCGCGCCTGGCTCAACGTCGGTATAGCCGGACATCCCCACGCGGCGGTCGGACATGGAATATTGATCAATCGAATAGAGCATGGCCGATCCGGTGAATGCCATTGGCCGCCGGTTCCCGGTCTGGGTCTGCCTGGCTGCGGGCTCATAACGGTAGCGGAACCGGAAACCGCTTACCCGAAAGATGTCGCTTATGACATGGAAGCGGCGGGATTTTACGCGCAAGCGGCAGGACTGACCACGACAGACCTGGTCCACGTGTTCAAGATCGTTTCCGATAACCGCGAAAATCCCGTAAGCAAGGTAAGTCCGCAACAGGTTCCCGAATTGTTCCGAAAACATGAATCCGCCATCCGCAAGCTGGTCGATCATTTGCGCGAGCGTAGCGCGGCTTTCACGATCTGGTACGAGATGCCGGCGGAATTCGAGTTGCTGTTGCGCAAGTACCGCTTCAGCGCCACGCGCAAGGCCGCCCTGGCCCAATATTGCCGCCGCTACCGCGCCCTTGGCAGGCAAACTCGACTAAGCGAACTCGCTCACAAGCGTTTTCGCGATGCGGCGTCGCTGATGACCACTATGCGCATGGAATTGGCGCTGCCGGACGAGCCCGGCGAAATGTCTCATTAAGGGGTGGCAAGACGTGTTTTCCGCGATCTATGTCGAGTCCGAAATACGCGATCACCCGCGCTCGCGAGCGATCCTCGAACGATATCGCGACCTGCCGCATATCGAATGCGAACGTTTCGGCCAGGTATTCAATCGCAAGGCCCAGAATTTCCGCATGCAAAAGCAGTATCCCGCGCTGATCCTGGCGCGCAAGCATGGGCGCAAGGTGCTGCCGGCGCCCGCGGGATACGGTTTCGACGCCGAACATAGCCACTATTTTTCCCACATGCTCAATTGTATTTACGACTGCCGTTATTGCTTCCTGCAAGGCATGTACCGTTCCGCCCATTGTGTACTGTTCGTGAACTTCGAGGATTTTGCCGATTCAATCCGGCAGAGCATCGCCGCCGGAGACGGCAAACAAGTGTTCTACAGCGGCTACGATTGCGACAGCCTGGCGCTCGAGCCCGTCAGCAAATTTGCCGAGTTCTTCGTTCCCTTCTTCGCGCAACATCCGCATGCCGTACTCGAGCTCCGCACCAAGAGCACCCAGATTTCGAGCCTGCTGCAAATGTCGCCGTCACCCAATTGCATCATCGCCATGAGTTTCACCACGGAAGCCGCCGCGAAGCGCTGGGAACAAGACGTCCCGTCCATCGAAAAACGCCTGGCGGCTCTCGCCCGTCTGCAGGAAGCCGGCTGGCCTGTCGCCCTGCGTTTCGAACCACTATTGCCCGATGCTGACCCGAATGCCCACGCAAAACTGTTCGATCTGGCATTCACCCGCCTCGACCCCGACCGCCTGCATTCAGTCAGCACCGGCCTGTTCCGCATGCCGACGGACTTTTTCCGCAACACGTTGAAACTCTACCCCGACGAACCCTTGTTCGCCCGCGAAACCCGGACCGAAAACGGGGTAGTCTCGCTCGATCAGCCGGGTAGGGAAGCCTGGCTCACGGAACTCGAGTCGACCCTGTTTGGCTACATAGACCCGGCAAGTTACTATCGCTGCGCGGACTGAGCGAGACATTCATGAACGCCGAAATAAAGCCTCTGATCGTGATTTCCGGATCGAGTTCCGGCATCGGCCTCGCCATGGCCCGGGAAATGCTCGATCGGCGTTATGCCGTGCTCGGCCTCGTAAAAGACGCAGCAACAGGTCCCTTGCAACATCCCGGCTATCGTCAGGAACAGGTCGACCTGGCCGACGCGGACGGACTGCCTGACCGAATTGCGGAAATCATACGAACACTGGAAGGGCCGGTACGCGCCCTCGTCAACAACGCCGGCATCGGCCGCATGGGCTTTCTCGAACAATTGTCGGTGCGCGATATTCGCCTGGTCATGGATACCAATTTCCTGTCCCACGCCATCGTCACCAAAGCCTTCCTGCCGCTGTTGAAACGCCAGGGCAGCGGCGATATCGTCTTCATCGGCTCCGAGTCCGCTCTCAGCGGAGGCCGGCAAGGCAGCATCTATTGCGCGAGCAAATTCGCCATTCGCGGATTCGCCCAGTCGCTGCGCGAGGAATGCGGCAAGTCCGGGGTGCGCGTCAGCCTGATCAATCCCGGCGCCGTGCGCACGCCTTTCTTCGACGATCTGCATTTCGAGCCGGGCGAGGGTGAGGACAACGCCATCGCGCCGGAAGACGTCGCCGCGGCGCTCGCCATGGTGCTCGAAGCACGGCCCGGCACCGTGCTCGATGAAATCAACCTGTCGCCTTTGATTCCCAATTGGCGCAAAAAGTAACGAAGATTCTGCGACTGCGCTTCGCTACGCGCAGAATGACAAGAGGGGGATACGTTTCGCGCAGAATGACGATTTAAGAGGTGTCATTCCGCGCGCAGTCGCGGAATCTATCCTTTCGACACGGGCGCGGCCTCGGGCGATGCGACAATATGACGCAGAGCAAGTAAGGGCTGTTACAAGGGATAATCGGCACTCAACAAATCAGCGGGCAGAGCCTCGCACTTGAGGGTCTGAACATGAAGTCCAAGTCGATATTCCGAATGCTCGCGGTTCTCGCCGCCTTCGTTATCCCGCTGGCGGCTTTTGCCCACACGCCGCTGAAAGCTTCCTTGCCCGCCGCCGACTCCACGGTGGCGCAGGCTGGCGCCATCGCAGTCGAATTCAACGGACCGGTGCGGCTGGTTCGATTGCAGGTGATGCATGGCGAAGTGGAAGTTCCGACCGAATTCGCCGTTAATCCGGAACCGATGGCGTCCTACCAGGTCGCGGCGCCGAATATCCCGACCGGAAAGATCACCGTGGAATGGGCGGCAATCGGCGCCGATGGTCACACTCTGACCGACACGTTCAGTTTCACTGTCGATCCGAACGTGTCGGAATCCGCCGAAAACTGATCCCGTAACAGCCATGGGCCTGACGCCCGCAACAGGCTGGGAACTCGCCATTCAACTGGCGAAGCTGCTGGAGTATCTCGGCATCGCCAGCCTGGCCGGCGGCACGGCCTGTCTGTTGTTCTATCGGGACGAACGCCGCCACACGATCGTACTGATCACGGCCTATATCGGCCTGTGTTGCCTGCTTGGATTCAATGGCGCGCTTTTCAGCTTTCTGTTCCAGGTCGGAATGACGAGCGGCAGCGGTCTTGCCGGGATGTTCGATCCCGATATGGCGCGCTTGCTGCTGGGCTTCGAGACCGGCAGCGCCACGTTGTTGCGCCTGGCCGGATTCCTCGTGCCGACGGTGGCCTGCGCCGTTTTCGCCAATCGTCTCGGCAGCCGTCCTCCAACCCGCGCGCAATTTCATGCGTTCGGCACGGTGCACGCGTTTTCGTTGCTGCTCTTGCTGGCGAGCTTCACTCTCGCAGGCCACGTTGCCGTGCTCGGGCCGCTGGCCAAAGTCTCCATTGCCTTGCATATTCTGGCCGTCAGCGTCTGGGTGGGGGCTTTTCTTCCCTTGCTGTTTCTGTGCCTGAGCAGCAACGGAGAGACTCTTGCGGGCACTATGAAGGGGTTTGGCGACATGGCCGGATATTGCCTGCTTTTGCTGTTCGCAGCGGGCCTGATCCTGGTGCTGGCGCTTTTCCATACACCTGTCGAACTGATTTCCACTCCTTATGGCATAACCTTGCTGATCAAGCTGGGACTGGTGGGAATTCTCCTGCTTGTGGCTGCCGGCAATCGATTCGTGCTCGTGCCGCGCATGTTGGCGGGCGCCGGGTCCGGCAGCCTGGCGGGCGCAATCAGGGTGGAAATAGTCGTAGCGGCGGCGATTCTCGCGGTCACCAGTTACCTGGCCACCACGGTCGGTCCGCCGGCAATGCCGATGTAGGAATTCAGGTCAGATCAATTTCCGCCGGCGGGGGCTGCTCCGCTTCTTCCGGATTTTCCACCAGCATCGACGCGGTCCAGGTCGTCAGATCGAACTGCATCAACTGCGCGGACCTGGCGCTACTGTAAATCGCTTCGGCATTGACGGCGCCCTGGCGGGCAAACAGAAGCGCATCTCCCGCCGGTGACCAGACCAGGTTTGCCAGCGGCAAACTGCTGCTGTAAACCGCAACCGGCTCGACGCCGCCATGCAATTCTCCGAGCCATACGGTCGAACCGGCGGCATCATGCCGAATGAAGGCAAAGCGGCTGCCGTCGGCGGAAAACGCCGGGGCCTCGTGTTGAACTTCCGTCAGCCCGCCGTTGCGGCTGCTAACCGGCACGAACTCCTGACCGAATTCAGTCAGTGCAATGTCCGACCGGTAAGGCGCAACAGGATCGACGCCTCTTTCATTCAACCAGCCTCCGGTCAGGATCGCCAGAACCAACGCGGGAAGAGCGAATGCCGGCCAGGGCAGGGCGCCCCGCCTTGTGCTTGCATTCGCAGCTTGCTCCGCGACAAGCCGATAGCCTTTCTTGGGTACGGTTTCGATGTTCACCGCGCCGCCGCCAACAGCGCCGAGATGCTTGCGCAATTCCGAAACTGCCCGCGTCAGTGAATTCTCGGTTACGATCACCCGCGGCCACAATTCGGCAATCAGATCCCCCCGGCTCAAGGTCCGGCCCGGGTTCGCGGCAAGGAAACAAAACAAATGCATCAGCCGCGGCTCAAGCTTGCGCTCCATACCGCTGCCGCGATGAAAAATCCGATTGCAACCCGGCTCGACCCGCCAGTCGCCTATTTCAAAATCCTCACGCCGCGGCGCGGAAAATCGATTCTCCATCATGCGTCGCTCCGATGTCTCAGAATAATCCAACAACATAGACGTTCAATACAGCGAAAAGGTTCCGCCTCAACGTCCCAGGACATAAGGTCAGATCGAATAGTTTCAAGCCGTGAATTGCAGCGGTTTTACCGCTTCCCGGGCATGAAACCCACGGCGTATCCGAAGGGCCGACCGATCTTGTTGAGAGTGGCCATTGTCGGATTCCCTTCATCGCGCTCGATCTCGGCCAGAATTCTTGGCGAGATGCCGATAATGCGCTCAGCGTAATCCTTCTGGTTCATGCCGGAAATCTTGCGCATCCGGCGTACGGCTTCGCCCAGAGACAACTTGTGATTTTCGACCGCTTCGATGAGTTCGCGCTTGGCGCGCGCCGTGTCCTCTCGTGATCGTTTTGCCATCATGATTCCCGCAAGGCCAGCAGTTGACGGGAGTGCGCCTGAATGGAGCGGTCTCGCTGCTCAATAATGTCATCTTCGACACCACAGTCGCGCATGATATCGGGCAACTGCTCCAGCAGGCGCCCGAAGTCGCGCAGCGCCTCCCGCAAAGTTTCTTCCTTTCCGGGGAAAATCTCGATGACTGCGCCCCATTCAGGTTCTCCGGCGGATTCTGCATTGTCCGACCAACGGCACACGCGCGCGATACCCTCGGGATCCAGATACATCGGTGCGAAGTCGTACATGGGCGTCAGCTTCACGACTCCGGACTCATGGCGCAGGAAGGCGGCGTTGCGGCCGTGGTTATCCTTGTTACCGAGAACGACGTTGACGATGTCGCGCTTGATGTATTCAAGCAATTCAGCATGGGGTTCGGTGCAGAAAGCCTGAATGGCGCCGCACAGCACCTCATGATGAACGCGCGCACCGTATTCGAGCACGCCGGCGGCCGAATACAGGCTTTCCATACCGTAGCGTTCGACTTTGCCGCCGCATACGCGGCGGTCGAAACGCGGCACGAAAAGGTTGTCCTCCTCCCACTCAAGGCCTGCGAATACCTTGAGACCGAGCCGCTCCGCAACTCGCATGTATGCCGCTTCGTTGCGCAACACCTTGCGGTCCGCCGCGCGCTCGCCCCGGGGCCTCTTCACGAGCCAGTGCGACTGCACGTCTGCGTCGGCGAGCCGGCCCTCGGCGTGCCAGGCGCCGCCGTGGTCCCGGGCAAGCAGATATTTAGGGGCTACGCCATGCACATCGGAGGCGCCCGCGGCATGGATACCTTGCTGGACGGCATATTCGACGAAGGCTTCGTTCCGCGCAATCACATCGGCCCGGTCGAAACCCGGATGATCTTTCATGGGAACGAATTCGCCTGAAGCCGTCGGCGCCAGGGTGTTCGGGTCCTTCGCGGCGACCGCCTCCGCAATCCGGATATTACCGGGCGGGTAGGCCGCGCCCCGCAGCAACAACGGCCAGTCCGCCGCCGGACCATCCTGCAATGCAAGTTGCTCCAGCCATTGTCGGCGGCCATAACCATTCGGCACCAGGTCGAGCGCAAAAGGAGGCCAGTAGTCGAGCCGGTGTAGCTGAAAATCGGCGGGATACCGACAGCTCAAGCCCGCGGCTGCCGACGTATTCAGGCCCGCGTAGTCGACCGCGTATTCGTCCAGATACCCGAAACGAGAGGCGCCTCGGACCCCGGCCTGCTCATCGACGGGTGTCAGCTCAGCGGCGGGCCGCCAGGCGCCGCCAAGGTAGATTTCGAAAGTTGCAACCATTGCAGAACCTTATGAAAAACCACTATAGTGATCTAAAATTAATGACCGCTCTCCAAACAGACCACTATAGTGATCCATAAACGTGTTCGTTGTCAAATCTGGATATTTTCTTCACGTTTTCGTCAGGCAATTTGCCGCATCGAAACTCAATATGCAGTCGTGAACCGCCGTGAACCGGCGGAGTTTGCATTCGGTTTGACAGAGAAGTGAGGAGTTAATCGATGATCAGGCGAACTACATCAATTGAAACGCCCGTACCCCTGACCTGGGGTCTTGGGCTGGCCGCGCTGTTGATTCTGGTGCTGGCCGGCCATTCCCGCGCTGTCGGTGAGGAATCGCCGACGCGGGGCATTCCGACGCTGGCGCCCATGCTCGAGGAAATCAGCGGCGCCGTGGTTGAAATCGTCACGGCAAGAGAAGTACCCGCGCAGCGGCAGTTCTCGTTTCCCGGAAACGAGTTGCCGGAAGGACTGCGCCGCTATTTCGAAAACTTTCCGGAGTTCAGTTTTCCCGATGGACGGCAACCCGTGCGCCGCGGCGCCGGCTCCGGCGTCATTGTCGATGCCGGCGAGGGATTCGTCGTTACCAACCATCATGTAATCGATCAGGCGACCCTGATCACCGTGCGCTTGAGCGACGGCCGCAGCACCGAGGCGGAATTGCTCGGCAGCGATGCCTCCACTGATCTTGCCCTGCTGCGGATCGATCTCGACGACCTTGTCGAGATCGCTTTCGCCGATATCGAAACCGTCCGCGTCGGCGACTATGTCGTCGCTCTCGGTAATCCATTCGGCATCGGCCAGACCGCGACCTCCGGAATCGTCAGCGCGCTCGGCAGGTCCGGCCTGAACAACAACAATTACGAGGATTTCATTCAGACCGACGCCGCCATCAATGTCGGCAATTCAGGCGGCGCGCTCGTTGACCTCGAAGGCAACCTGGTCGGCATCAATACCGCCATCATCAGTGGCAGCGGCGGCGGCAACAACGGCATCGGCTTCGCCGTACCCATTAACATGGTGCGGGTCGTCATGGAGCACCTCGAGCGCGACGGTGAAGTCAGGCGCGGCCTGCTCGGCGTTTCCATTGCCGATGTCACGCCCGAACTCGCAGAAGCGCTTGACCTCCAGACCGATTCCGGCGCCGTGGTGATGGCTGTTTCGCCGGAGAGCGGCGCGGAAGCCGCCGGCGTCGAGGTTTCCGACGTAATTGTCGAACTTGATGGCGAAGCCGTCGGCAACTCGCGGGAGTTGCGCAACCTGATTGGACTGATGCTCCAGGGTGAAGAAGTCGAAATCGCCTTGCTCCGGGACGGCCGGCACATCGAACTGGATGCGGTAATCGGCGCAGCAGACGGCAGGGCCATACCCGTCGAAGGGAGAACGCCTCAGGACACCGGCTTTCGCGGCGCGCTATTGCGCGATGCGGACAGTAACCTTTCCGGCGCCCCGGGCGTTGAAGTTACAGCAGTGCAGGAAGGTAGCAGCGCATGGTCGTCCGGTTTGCGCGCTGGGGACATCATCATTGCCGTCAACCGGCAGGAAGTGGCGTCACTGGAAGGCTTCAATGAAACGATCGAAGCCGCCGGCAATTTTGTCGGGATTACTGTCCTGCGGGAAGGAAGGGAGATGCTTCTCCTGATGCAATAGTCCGGCATACCCGATCAGCCGGACTGTCGCTGAATTCCCCTGGTGCGTGGCGGCAGGCGTCCGGATCTTCCCTGATCCATCCCCTCCCTGTCCTGAACGCCACCGGCAGTGTCCCATTTTGGGGCCGGCCTGTTCAACAGGCCGGCCCTTTTTTTTGTTCTCCGCGCGCTTAGCGTGTACATTGCGCACTCCGCAAATGGAGAGGAAACCTGATATGAACGCGGTCGTTAAGTTGTTGAAGTCGCATCGATCCATTCGCAAATTTACCGATCGGCAAATCGCGCCGGAATTGTTCGATGAACTTGTACGCGCCGGCCAGGGCGCAGCGACCTCGAGTTTTCTGCAAGGCGCCACGATTATTCGCGTAACTGACCGCTCCAAACGAGAGCGGATTGCGCAATTGGCCGGGAACCAACCCTATGTCGCCAGCGCGGCCGAGTTCATGGTCTTCTGCGCCGATCTGAAACGTGCGGGTAACTGGTGCCGCGAATACGACAAACCGTTCGCCGGCGATTTCACCGAGCATTTCATTATCGCTACGGTCGATGTGGCGCTGATGGCCCAAAGCATGGTCTGCGCGGCTGAATCCGTGGGCTTGGGAATCTGCTACATTGGCGGTATCCGCAACAATCCGGCAGCGGTCAGTGAACTGCTCGAATTGCCCGGGGGCGTATATCCGGTCTTTGGACTTTGCCTTGGTTATCCCGCCCAGGATCCGGAAGTGAAGCCACGCCTGCCGGTTTCGGTGATCCTGAAACAGGATCGCTACAACGAGGAAGGCGACCGGGAAGCGATAGCGTCCTATGACACGGCAATACGCGAGTACTATGCCGCGCGCACGGGAGGCGGTCATGGCATAAGCTGGTCGGAGCAGGTTTCGGTATTGTTGTCGGAAAAATCCCGCCCGCATATGCGCGGCTTCCTCGCCGGGCAAGGGTTTACATTCAAGTAGGTCTGGCTATACGGAAACCCGCTACTTCGCCTTTGCCCGGAAGTAAACCATGGTCTGCCGGGAAAGGGCCGCCAATCGCCCGTCTTCGCTGAAAATCCTGCCGGATTGTTGCGTGTATCCATCCGCGGCCCACTCCAGGTCGAAGCGCAGCTGGAACCAGCGGCTACTGATCTGTTCCGGGGGCGTTACGAATTCCAGCGACCAGGACAGCGAACTCGACGGTGTCCGGGCATCCGTGACGCGGTTGAGCAGAACCGGCGGCGGAATGTCGGCGATGGCGACAACCGCCTCATCGCGGAAATCGCCCAGATCGGTGCGATGAGCGGCCCAGATCCGGATCGTGTTTTTCGCATCCCCGGAATAGGGCGTTCCGCCTTCCATCCAGCGTCCTTCGTAAAACTTGAGAAATCCGGGCATGCGCTTCGGATCCTGTTCACGCAGCGGCGTACCCGGCTCGGGCCGATCCGCCATGAAGCCATGATCGACGGCGGCCGCGAGTCCTTCGCGCGGCTTGCCGTATGCCGCCGCCGCCTGCAGGCAGACCTGGCCGTCCTGTACCACTTCCGCGCTTGTCTGAGTGACATTGCCTCCCTCGCGCAGCACACGGGTGCGCACCGCCGATTCACCGGGAAGCAGAGGACCCACGAAGGAGACCATCAGCGAACGCAGCGAGCGATCCGCGGCCACATCCTTGCGCATTGCGGTTACCGCCAGCGCGGCGGCGATTCCGCCATAAACCGAGCGGCCCTGGGACCAGTGTTCCGATACGTTGGCCTGATTGTCGGGATGGTCCCGCAAGGCGCTCAATATATCCGCGAGATCGCTTTTCAAGATGATTCCTTTTTCCATTGCCCTCGTGTTTTTCCTTTGCAAGAGTGAAATGCTATGCTTTCGCCGGGCTCGAATTTGAGTCCGACCGGCTTCAATTCATCAATTACCTCAAAGCCTTGCCATGATGGTTTTCGGCATCCCGCGCCGCAAAATTCGCGAATTCGTTTCGGCCGTTGTCCTGTTGCTGGCGGCAGGCACGGTATTCGCCCAGGTAAATCCGGCATCCTACCCGGGACGGGATGAAAGCGGCCTTGCCGCGGGCGCCGTTACATCCCCGGCGAATGACGCCGTACTCAATATCGCGCCGGAGGAATTAAGCCTGGTTTTCCCCGACGACGTGCGCCTGGTCAAGCTGACCTTGCGCGATGAGAACCGCGCCTGGGTCGAAATCAATTTCCGCTACAGTCCCCGGCCCCGGCAAAATTACGTATGGAAACTGCCTGATCTGCCTCCGGCCGTGTACTACACCGCCGACTGGGCGATCCTTTCCGCCCGCGAGCAGTTGATCTACGGCAGTTTCAGCTTCGCTTTCGGACCCGGCGCCCAGCCGCCATCGCTGATCCGTGAAGCAGAGGAGTTGTTCCTGCAACAACGCGCCGGAACCGACCCGGATACGCGATACGTAGCGCCGCCTGCCACCCGCATCATCATCAACCGGGACCCCCGCCCAATCGACCCCCCTTTCACCATAGATCTCGACAACGAGCCCCAATAGCACTACCCCACTCGAATCAGCGCCGACATGCCCCGCCACCAACAACATACCCAAAGCAGTCAACCGCAAAAACATCGTCAGCCCTAATTCAATATCCGCTTAAAATTCTAACCGATCCGACGCGGGGTTGCGTCATTTTCTAGCCTCGATCCGCCTCCGCGCGCCTACGGAGTTCAGGCATTGCCGACCTGCGGCAAACATTGTAAAAAATAATGCAAAAAAGCTTGACATTAAGGGGAGGGGGGAGGGTAGCGTCGGTGCAGCCATTTCATTTCAGAGTCTAGTTGTCCTTGATTGCTGGATATCTGTTCTGACTGTCTGGCGGGGTGCCCGCGGAAAGCGATCACATGAAATTGATTTCTCAGGAGAACGCAAATGAACGAATTGACTATGCTTGAAGGCGTAGCGGACAGCGGTATCAAGGAGCTGTCTTTGGACGAGATCGAGATGATCAGCGGCGGCAGCAATACTCGCGGTGCGCCGAGAAGGCCGGCGGGTGGGGGAGGAGGCCGTTGGGGCTGGGTCTTTGTGGCTGCAGAATTTGTCTGGGATAGGTGGGGTGGACCGATCATTGAAGCAGTCGATAATTATATCTCTGAGCGAGCTAACCCAACATGGAGTTACGAGCAGCAATACAGAAGCTTCTGAGCTTGGAGTTCATAACCTGATCGATTAGCCTGGCATATTATGCTGAATATGCAGTCGGCCGATAGTTCTTCAGAATGGAGAAGGGTGTTCCTTTCTTCATTCTGAAGTTTTTTGTTACATAGGGATTTATTCTTGGAAAAATTAATTGACCATTTGGCTCGGCATTCCAGGTTGGAATTGTTGCTTATAATATTTGCTGTTTCTCAAATTGCACTGATAGTCATCGATAATCTGATTTTCTTTATAGATCCTGTATCTCACGCTGAATCTCGGTCTTATCAAATTGAATATTTTTTATCGAACCAATTAATCTATTCACTACTAATTGTTGTCTTGGTCGCTCCAATTATTGAAACCCTGATTTTTCAAATATTCCTTTTGCTCGCGCTCAAAAGATTGACAAAATGTATACTTGGTTCAGATAATTGGTTTCCTTCACTAATTTTGACTACGTTGACATTTTCGGCTGTTCATGGACTAGAATATGCAAACTTATATTATTGGTTCATTAATGCCTCGATAAGACTTCCAATCTCATTTTGCTTTGCGTTTATCGCAATAATAGAATATGAGAAAGAACGCGGTCGTCCGATTCTTTCCGTATTTTTGTTCCACGCCTTCCACAATGCCATCGAATCCATATACGTCATTTCTTCTACAGAGTAAGCTGGCAAGAAATTGAAACATTTTTTGCAAAGCGAAGCGTCCGAGTGCGGGCTGGCTTCAATGGCGATGATTGCATGGCACCACGGGCACAAGACCGATCTCAATGCCATGCGTCAGCGCTTCGGTGTATCGCTCAAGGGCGTCAGGCTTTCCGAATTGATGAAAATCGCCGAACAATTGGCGTTCGGTTCACGAGCCTTGCGTCTTGAACCAAACCATCTCAAAGATATGTCTCTTCCGGCGATTCTTCATTGGGACCTTGATCATTTCGTCGTACTGAAAGAAGTTAAACGCGGCAAGTTCGTCATTCTTGACCCGGCCCATGGCCAAGTCTCATATTCACTATCGGCGATATCGGAACATTTCACCGGCGTTGCCCTCGAATTGAGTCCGGCCGCCGACTTCAAGCCGATCAAAGCCAGGCCAAAGACGAAGATCAGAAGCCTGTGGACACGTTTGTCGGGTCTGAAGCGATCTCTTGCGCAAATACTGGTTCTGTCGGTGATTATCCAATTTTTTGCTTTGGCGTCGCCGTTTTATCTGCAACTCGTGATAGACGAGGCTGTAACAAGCTTCGATACCGGACTGCTGTTCTTGCTTGCGGTTGGCTTTGGATTGCTTTATGTGGTCAACGCCTTTACCGAGGCGTTGCGATCCTGGGTGATTCTTCTGCTAGGAGTCTGTCGGATTTAGATTGAGGTAGAATCGTATTCAGATTGTAGCGGGGTGCTTATCCGATGTCATCGAAGTTTCGCCCAGTGGACCGGGACACGCTGTATCTTTTGCCGCCGTCGGTGCAGGACTGGCTGCCGGAGGATCATCTGGCGCGTTTCGTGGTTGAGATTGTGGACCGTCTGGACCTTGGCGCTCTGGAGCGCCGGTACGGTGGGGGCGGGAAGGATCCGTATCATCCGTCGGTGTTGCTGGGGCTGTTGTTTTACGGTTACGCGACGGGGGTGTTTTCGAGCCGCAAGCTGGAGCGTGCGACCTACGATTCGGTGGCTTTCCGTTTTATTGCGGCGAACACGCACCCGGACCACGACACGATCGCGGGTTTCCGCAAGCGATTTCTGGGGGAGTTGGGGGGTCTGTTCGTGCAGATTCTTTCGCTTGCGCGGGAGATGGGGTTGTTGCGGTTGGGCAACGTGAGTCTGGACGGGACGAAGGTTCGTGCGAACGCGAGCAAGCACAAGGCGCTGAGTTGGGGGCATGCGAAGCGTCTTGAGGATCAGTTGCGCGGCGAGGTGGCGGAGTTGCTTGATTGTGCGGCGCGGGCGGACGAAGCGGAGCCCGGACTGGACGTGCCGGAGGAGTTGAAGCGGCGCGAGGGCCGTCTTGCGGTGATCGAGGCGGCGCAGGCGGAGATCGAGCGGCGGGCGCGGGAGCGCCATGCGGCGGAGCGGGAAGAATACGAGGAGAAGCTTGCGGCGCGGCGGGAGCGGGAGAAGGCGACGGGGCGCAAGCCCCGCGGTCGAGAGCCGAAGGCGCCGGAGGCGGGTCCGCGGGAGAAGGACCAGGTGAATCTGACGGACGCGGAATCGCGGGTGATGCTGACGGCGGACGGATTCCAGCAGGCGTATAACGCGCAGTCTGGGGTGGATGTCGAGAGTCATCTGGTGGTGACGGTCGATGTGGTGGACCGCGGCAACGACAAGCGCGAGGTGGAACCGGCGCTTGCGGCGCTGGGCGCGTTGCCGGGGGCGCTGGGGAAGCCGACCGGGCTGTTGGCCGACGCGGGGTATTTCAGCAAGAAGAACGTGAAACGTTGCGAGGCGGCGAAGTTGACGCCGCACATCGCCATGGGCCGCACGGCGCACAATCCGCCGCTGGCGGAGCGTTCCGCGCCGCCGCCGCCCTGTCCGGAGGACGCGGACGCGGTGACGCGCATGGCGCATCGGCTGCGGACGCCGGAAGGCCGGGCGCTGTACGCGCGGCGCAAGTCGACCGTGGAGACGGTGTTCGGGGTCGTCAAGGAGACGATGGGATTTCGGCGCTTCCATCTGCGCGGACTGGAGGCGGTGCGCGGAGAATGGACACTGGCCTGTCTGGCGTGGAACCTGAAACGGATGCACGCCTTGCGTTGAGGCGCTCCACCCCCCGTTTTCCGCCCGCGAGCGGACATTGGCGACGCTGTCATGCCAAATACGCATGTGGGGGCGATACCATACCGCCCCAGCCACCGAAATCGGGAATCGCGCGGCCTATGGCCGCTGACATGAAATGCAACTGAGGACCGCCTTGCTCGGCGGATTCAACATCCTAAAACCGACAGACTCCTAGGGCAATCGATGACTTTCCAGATGGCGGGCAACATATTGCGGCACTTGATTCGATTGTCGGCGGACTTTTTCGAGAAGCGGCACACGGGGGATATCATTTCACGAATCGGATCGATTCAGCCGATTCAATCCGCGTTGACCCAAAGCGTGGTGGCCGCGCTTATCGACGGCGCAATGCTGGTTTCGACTATTGTGCTGATGTTGTTGTATAGCTGGAAACTGACTTTCATCGCAATCGGATTCACATTGGCTTACATGGCGATTTCGTTGCTATTGTTTCCCTTCATGCGCCACCGTCAGGAGGAATTGATAGCGAGGCTGGCCACGGAAGATACGCATACCATTGAAACCATCAGAGCGTCCAGGGCCATCAAACTGTTCGGCAGGGAAGCCGAACGCGAAAATTCCTGGCGCAATATCTATTCAGAAGTAATCAATGCGGGCTTGGCCTATGGTCGCCTGGAAATCGGCGGTCGATTCGCATCCAGTACACTGTTTGGGCTGCAAACGGTGCTGGTGGTCTATTTCGGAGCGCATTTCATTCTGGCGGGAGAAATGAGTGTTGGGATGCTGTTTGCGTTCATGTCTTATCGGCAACACTTCGCTGGCACGGCGGAGGGGCTGGTCAATAAAGGCATTGAATTCCGCATGCTGGGCCTGCATCTGGAACGCCTGTCGGATATCGTGCAGTCCGAGAAAGAGGAGGGTCTGGAGGCTCCGCGATCGAATATTCGTCAAATTGAAGGAAAAATCGAAGTTGAGAGGATCAGCTTTCGTTATAGCCGGAATGAACCATTCCTGTTCGAGAATCTTTCCCTGTCAATCGAGCCGGGGGAGTTCATTGCGATTAACGGCTCTTCGGGCGGAGGAAAAACAACGCTCTTGAAAATCATGCTGGGGTTGCTGAATCCCGAATCGGGGGACGTCAAAGTGGATGGATTGCCGCTTCGCAATCTTGGCTTGCGCAATTGGCGTGCGGCTGCGGGCGTGGTCATGCAGGACGATGAACTATTGTCGGGTTCGATTGCCGACAACATATCCAGCTTTGACCCGCAGCTCGATATGCAACGGGTGATCGAGTGCGCCAAGCTCGCACAAGTACACGACGATATCAATCGGATGCCCATGCATTACCTGTCCACGGTCGGCGATATGGGATCCGCCCTGTCCGGCGGCCAGCGGCAAAGGCTCATGCTGGCGCGGGCGCTGTATCACAAGCCGCGAATTCTATTCCTCGACGAAGGCACCGCCAATCTGGATAAGCGGGCGGAACATCAGATTGCAGAAGTCCTTTCGCGGATGAATATTACCCGTGTCGTCATTTCTCATGGCACGGAACTGCTGAAGCGAGCGCATCGGGCATTCACGATGAAAGGCGGTGAATTGGTGGAATATGAAGCCGGGAGATGAATGCCGACGGGCTGCGCCGGACGTTCCAAGCGACTCGGCATAAAGGGTCTTATGGAACTTCTTCGCAGACAAGTTGTGGAGCGCAAGGAAAACCGGTTGTTCGGTGAAGTGTCGCTCGCAATACCGCTATCCATATGGTGGGTCACCGGGCTGATTGTGGTCATTGTGGCAACTGCCGCTTTGGTGCTCCTTTTCGGCGGCTACGCGCGAAAGGAAGTCGTAGCCGGATGGCTTAGGCCCGATCAGGGACTTGTGCGGGTTGTCTCACCGCAACTCGGTACGGTGGAAACCGTTCATGTGATGGAAGGTCGGATGGTCGGCAAGGATGACTCTTTGGTTTCATTGAGTCTGGATACCGCATTCGATGGCGGAGAAGGTGTTTATAAAATAGCTCTGGCGGAACTTGAGACGCAAATAAGAGAGCAGGAAAGACTATTTCCATTGACCGAACAGCGTTTTACACAGGAAGCCAGAGAGTTGGAGGGGCGGATCGTATCGGCCCAATCGGAACTTCTCTCACTGAGCGAACAGCGGCAAATATTGAATGAACGAATAGGAGCCGCAAAAGAAGCACTGGAACGATACAAGCAGCTTGTCAATAGGGGCGCGGCTCCAGAGATCGACATATACGTGCAATCGGAGGTGGTTCTTGGTCTGCGGCAGACCGCAACTCAAGTGGCTCAGCAAATTCAAGTCAAGAAGGGTGAAGTAACTACATTGCAGCATCGACTGGAGGGCCTGCCCGTAAACCAGGAAACCGCGCTTTCCGAGTTGAGAGAGCGCCGCCTCTCGGGCTCTCGGGCGCAATTGGCGCAAGTTGCCGGACAGGAATCAATAGTAATGAAAGCGCCTGTTGCCGGCCGTGTCGCGGCTCTTCCAGTTGCCAGTGGTCAAAGCTTGTATCCCCAGCAATTGGCCGTGGCGTTGTTACCGGAAGGAAGCCGCCTCGAAGCTGAATTGTTCCTGCCCACTCGAGCTGCCGGATTCATTCGCCCAGGGAATACTGTCCGCCTGCGGTTCGACGCGTTTCCTTTTCAGCGATTCGGCGCGATCGAGGGAACGGTCCACTCCGTATCGAGAGCGATATTTGGACCCGGGGAATTGCCTGTCACGCTCGGCATTGCCGAACCGGTGTATCGTGTGCTGGTCGAAGTGCCTGACCAATACGTTGAAGCCTATGGCGAACGATTTCCCTTGCAGGCGGGTATGACGCTCAATGCACATGTGATACTTGAGACCAGGAAACTCTGGGAACTATTGCTGGATCCGCTGCTGGCCCGAATCTGATTCGAAAGGAGACTGAACCGGTCCTCGCGGAAACAATGTATCTGTGGGAAGTGATAGTCGAAGTTGCGTGCCCATGAGCTCTGCACAACGTAAGGGGCCGTGGGCGGGATGACCTTTGCGCGTCGTGGGAGTTGTTGCGCACCATGGATGGCGAGGTGAAATCAAGCTTGCAGGCACACCCGCTCGCAGCCTCGAACCAATCCTATTCGGTTACATTAACAGTGATGTACTGGTCGTGGTACAGGCCGCCGTCATCGGCTCGGGCCCAGAGAACCCAGGTTCCGGGCTTGTCGAAAGTCGCGGTCACCTCATACACGCCGTCTTCGGGAACCGGAGGCGGCAGCCAGAGCGCCCCCCAGGGAGAATTGGCCGCCGTGCGTGTGTCTTCCCAGGGCTTGGGCAAGGGTGGATCGAAGCTCACCGTGCCACCTTCCGGTCCGCGATACTTGTTCCAGGAAAGAAACAGGCCGTTCACCTTGCCGACGGTGACGCGGCTGGGCGGGCGTAACATTCGCGAAAGCGCGTCTTCACTGGTCACGGTCGAATCACGTCTGCGCACCGGCAACCCGTCGTCGACAACCAACGTGCCTAATTCGATCGCTTCGCCCACTCGCGCCTGACGTATGGCATCGCCCAGCACTTCGACCACCGGCGGTATGTTGGCGCGCGATTCCGGGCTGCTCGTGCCCGCGCCCAGCGAGCCTGTTTCCGAAGCGATGACCATGTTGTCCACCAGATAGTCCTGGCGCAAGCTGGCAAAGGCGCTGCGGGTTTCGCCATTGTGGGTGACGGTCCAGACGAGTTCGCGGTCGCCCCAGTCCGCCGACACGACGACTTCGAAGGTCCAGCGGTTCCGTCGTGGCAGAAAATGCGTGGGCTGACCGCGGTCGGGGTCGCCGGGCTCAAAAAAATTGTTCTCGCCGACAGGCACATCGGGAGTTTCGGCCCAGTTTTCATTCATGTATCCGAACATGAAGCTGAAAGTGCCGTCCTCGTTGGGGCGCCAGCCTTCATAAGCGGGTTCGATATGCCGCCCGGTCTGGTAGCCGGGCTGCGCCTGGCCGGCGGCGCCGGCTGAAGTCATCAGAAAAACAGCCAGACAGAACCAACTGCCTGGCCGTGCAACGGATTGTAATTTCATGGTTTTCCTGATCAGGGAGCTGCTATGTCTTCCTCGGCTTCATCGCTGATGGGCGCGACCAGAGGCGCCAGACACAGCGGGCAGCCGATCACATGATCGTTGGGACCAAGGCTCAGCGTCTGGCGGCGCTCTTCCATGGCTTCGTGGAATTGCTCGTCGGTCATTGTCACCCGGATGCCGAGATCGATAAACATGTTCGTCACCGAGCGGTTGCCTGAGCCTTGCCAGTTGCGCGGGTCGGGAACGTTCGGATTGGTTTCGGTGTTGTTCATGTATCCGACGATATGCAGGATCGTGCCCCTGGGCAGCAGCGGCGCCGCATGATCCGCATAGGGATAGCCTCGCACCCAGTTGTGGTCGTAGCCGACGCAGGACAGGGTTTCGACCGTATAACCCCAGATCGCCTCAAGACACATGCGCTCGCCGGGAGCGTGCAGATGCGGCTCGAAAGTGATGATCTTGGTGTGTCGATCAAGCACGGTGTATGCGTGCAATTCCTGGTCTTTCTCGTTACCGGAGATGCTGATGTCGACGCCATTGCCCAGGCCGATGAAAGTATTCTGGTACTTGGGCTCGTAGTCCATGGGGTGAAAGCGGAAACCGATTTCCATATGGCCGGTGGTGTCGCGTCCGTTGGAATGCAGATGCACGGAGTCGGAAACGACATAGGAGCCGGCCTGTAGCAGGCGGCCCGCGTCTTCGTCGAAGATATCCGCGTTGCGGCCGACTTCATGCACCGGCCAGGGGATGGCGGGGCCGGGCAGGCGTTCGCCGTCCTCGTCAAACCTGGCCGTGCCCCAGA
Organism: Pseudomonadales bacterium; assembly: GCA_963666325.1. Classification (GTDB taxonomy): domain Bacteria; phylum Pseudomonadota; class Gammaproteobacteria; order Pseudomonadales; family Pseudohongiellaceae; genus UBA9145. Next base: position 777,217 of record OY762706.1, on the reverse strand, counting down.
TCATGTGATGGAAGATGTAGCGCCCGCCGACGGTTTCACGGCCGGTGCCGACCTGGTTGTTGACGTCGTTGACTTCAACGATTTCCACCGATTTGACCCAACGGTCTTCGGTCAGCCCGGTAGGCGCCGATTCGATTTCGCCCCACCAGTCCGGAGTGCCTGCCAGCTTGGTGACGTCCGCCATGCGCACGACCAGATCGGGCTCGCCGGCGGTCCATTTGACGCTGTCATCGAACTCCAGCGGCTTGGGCGCGTCCGCGGGGTCGCCTTGCGGAGCGCCGCTTCGGGCCCAGGCGGAAATGGCCGCGATTTCCTCGCCGCTCAAGGAGGGATCGTCCTTGAACTCCTGGATGCCGATATTCTTCTCGACATACCAGGGAGGCATCGCGCCGGCGCGGTCGCGCAAGCCTGTCTTGTACTCGACCAGTCCCGCGAACGGCGCGACCTGTTCGTAGGTGACCAGCGGCATTGGGCCTGCGCCGCCTACGCGGTGGCAATTCTGGCAACTGCGTTGCAGGATTGGTTCGATATCCTTGTGGAAGGTAACTTCGTCCGACTGTGCCGCGGCGCCGGTCGCAGTCAGCGCCAGCATGGCCAGGGACAGGCCTTTTCCTATCAAGATTCGCATGAGCAGATTCTCCTCGAATGGCGAGCTTTGTTCTTGAATGATGTAACGGCTATTCAAGGCCGAAGGTTACCACGAAACCTCCTCGGAATTGAACACGCCCGCCGATGAAGATTCTGCGACTACGCGCAGAATGACAGACTCTTTACCGCCATTCCGCGCGCAGCCCACATTCTCTCGCCGTCATTCCGCGTGGAGCGAAGCGGAGTCGCGGAATCCATCTTGCATAAATGTCGAACTACTTTCGATCAGGTGGAACCGCGCAGCAGGGACCAGAGATTGGAGCTGGCCAGCAGGCTGATCATGAGCACCGCGAAAGCGGCGGCGAACCATTGCAGGGCGTAGGACAGATTCTGCGAATAGCCCGCGGTGTCGGCGCTGACCGCCGGCCAGTGCCGCACGAATACGCCGGGCTGATCTTCAGTCAGCCTGACGGTGAACGGAAACAGTTCTTCGCCGAATATGCCGGCAAGCACATCCAGCTCCAGGCCGCGCACGCGCAAGGGCCGGCTTTCCGGGTCTATCTCGCTGGTAAGCACCCTGGCATTGGCCGGAGGCACATGGATCTGGGCGCTCGTGCTCAACGCGCCTTCCACCGGACGCAAGTCCAGGTTGGCGGCATCGACCGCGATGCCGCTGATCCAGCCGCGCTCGACCAGTACGAGTTCACCGGTAGCCGCTAGCCGGAATGGGGTGACCACGCCATAGCCGATCTGGCCGTCGAAAAATTCGGCGAGTACAAGAATGCCGCGATCGTTTTCATACTCACCGGTCAGAGTGACGTGGCGATTCGGCAGTTCCGGATTGGCCGGATGCAGGTGCCCGCGCGCAATTTCCTCGACCGGAGGCGCCGTCAGCGATAGCTGCGCTTCCAGTTCGCGTTGGGCGTCGACTTTCTCACCGGCGCGCTCCAGTTGCCACCAGCTCAGTCTCAAAAGGCCGGCGATGCTCATCAGCACGGCGGCAAGGATGATCCAGTTGATGCGGATGCGGAAAGCGCTGATCGAAAATTCGCGGCTGAGTTGCATGACCGGCTCCCAATCTCCTGCAAGCGGGCTCAATTCGGCCGAGCGTCGCTGGCGCCTTTCAGTTCCGCCTTGACTTCAAGCGTGGAAGCCAGCGCGATCACCAGGGTTTGCGCCAGCACGATGTAAGGCGCCAACGGCTCGAAATGGTGTACTTCAGGGTCGCGCACCATGAGATTCAGGCTGGAATTGCGCGCCAGCGGATCGGTCTGGCTGTTGCTGATGGCCAGCACCGGCACGCCCCGCTGATGGGCTTCCGGCACCGTCTCCAGTACCGCGCGGGAGAAATCCGACAGGCCGATCACGACAAGCAGGTCATCCGGAGTCAGATTGGCGATATGGTTCGGCAGCATGCCCGCCGTGAAATCAAGCAATTGGCAGCTACGGCCCAGCTTGACCAGTCCAAGAGACAGGCAGGCCGCCACGGGAAAGGCCTGTCGTTGGCCGAGTACATGGATGTAACGCGCCTGCTCCAGCATGCGCACCGCCCGCAGCAGCTTGTCCGCTTCCATATCGTGCTTGAGCTGATCGATGGCCAGCACCGATGCATCGGACAGCGAATTCAGAATCTTGGCCAGATTGGTGCCGTCGGCTTCCCGCAAGGCGGTTCGATGTTCCCCGACCTGATTGCGGAAGTTATCCGCGGCTTCGGTCAGACGTATGCGAAAGACCCGTTGCAACTCGGAGAACCCGGAGTAGTCGAACAACTTGGCGAATCGGACAAGGGTAGAGGGTTGCACGCCGATTTCCCCGGCGGTCCTGGCGACAGTCTGCAAGGCGAAGCGATTCGGGTCCGCCAGTGCATATTCCGCGATACGTTTCAGATGCGGACTTAGCGAATCGAACCGGCGCTGAATTTCTGCCTGGAGCCGGTCAAAATCCCTGGAAGCGGATTCTTGTTTCATTTCGCCGGGAAAGATCAGCAATGACGAGGGAGAAGCGGCAGGATGGTGACAGTATTACCGACAAATTTCAATCCGCACGAATTTAATAAAATATATATTCCATAACTTCAAATTCATTTGAATATTTGTTACATTCGAGGTCAGCTTGTACTAGTCTTTGAGCAGGAATCAGGACTGAATGGATTCTCCCCCAACAGATCGCTCCAGGCCTGCCGCAATCGCGGAGGGAAAGGATGTTCACGATATTCTCGATGCGATCTCGCGAATTTCGACAGAATCCATTATCGGACTGAGGACCGCCATCGAAGCGGGAAGCTTGCGGCAGGCAGCGGAATTGATTCATTGGTCCGATTCGATTTGTGTTTCCGGCATGGATGACGCCTTCGCCGTCGCCACGTTGCTGGCGACCGGACTTGCCGAGCGCGGATGCGAATGCGGCGTTGTCGGTCCCGGACGTGCGGTTGAACAACACAAGATCACCGGGCGCGGACGGAACGGACTGCTGATCGTGGTCGAATTTCCCGATGGCGGATTACCCGGGGACCTCATCGAAATATCCCGCTCGCACGAGGTTCCGATCCTCGCCATCGGCGAGTCGTCGGACGAAAATTCGGCGGATTATTGCGATTTGCGGTTGTCGGCGCCAAAGTCGCAGATCGTTCATGGAATGCCGATCATGGCGGGCTATGTCGCTGCCGCCCAATTGCTGCTGATCACCCTGGACCAATATCGCGCCGCCGAAGATTGACTGTGCTAGAATTTTCCGGCCCGCAAACCAGCATGGGAGATTCGCATGATCTTTGCCCGCTCGAGTATCGAATTCTGCCGGATCGGCGTTTTGTTTTGTTGTCTGTCCGCAGTCCCTGCGCTACAGGCCGCGGACAACGACGACATACCCAGAACCGCCGATGGAAGACCGGATTTTAACGGCATCTGGCAGGCGATCGGTTCGGCGCACTACGATATCGAGCCTCATGCCGCGGATTTCGGTCCGTTGCCGGAAACCGGCGCGATCGGCGCGATTCCGGCGGGTCTCGGCGTCGTGGTGGGTGGGGAAATTCCCTACTCCGCGGAAGCCCGCGACCGGCAGCAGGCCAACAAGGCGGACTGGCTGGCGCTGGACCCGGTCGTCAAATGTTACATGCCGGGCATTCCTAGATCGAACTATCTGCCTTTCCCGTTCCAGATCATCCAGTCGCCCGATCATGTGGTTTTCGCCTACGAGTATGCCAGCGCAAGCCGTATCGGCTACGTCGATCAGCCGGACTTCGAAGCGCCGATCTATACCTGGATGGGGCATAACCTGGTCCGCTTTGAAGGCGACACCATGGTCATCGAAGTCACCGACCAAGTGCCCGACACCTGGTTCGACCATGCCGGCAACCACCATACCGAAGGGCTGCGGGTCACCGAACGCTGGTCTCATCTGAGCCGTGACGTGCTGTTGTACGAGGCCACGATGGAGGATCCGGCGGTCTACACCGAGCCCTGGACGATCCGCATGCCGCTCTACCGCCGCCTCGATGAAAATATGCAATTGCTCGAATTCAAGTGCGTCGAATTCACCGAGGAGTTGCTATACGGCCATCTGCGCCGGCAGCCGGACGCGGAAGAAAACTGATCGGGAGAATATTCCGACGGTTAATCGCTTTCCGCCGCCCCGCGTTCCTGCAACAGCGGCTCGCTTAAGCCTTCGATGCCGGCAAGCGCGAGGATTGTCAGCAAGGCGGTCTGGGGGCCGAGGTGGGAGTTTTCCGGCGCGAACCATTCACCCGGTGAATGGGCGCCGCCGCCGTCGCCTCCGCCGGCGATGGTGATGGCGGGAATGCCGAGGGACATGGGCACGTTCGAATCGGTGCTTGAAATGCCGAGTTCCTGCAAGGCAATATCGTTGGCTTCAAATGCCAGCGCCGCTGATTGCACTATTGGGCTACTAACAGGTGTCAGTCCGGTGGGGCGGTCGCCGATCAGTACGAATTCCACAGAAATTTCGCCGTTGTTCCAGCGTGCGTTTTCCTCGGCTACCGCGGCCAGCGCCACATCTTTTGCCTGGGCTTCGAGCGTGGCAAGTTCCTCGGGGCTGTTCGAACGCATGTCGAGAGCGAACACCGCGTCCGCGGCGATGGAATTGACCGAAGTGCCGCCATCGACGGTGCCGACGGTAAATGTGGTCTTGGGATAACTCGGGGTTCGCAATTCGGCAATGCCGGCGATGGCCCGGCCCATGGCGTGAATGGCGCTGGCGAGGCCGAACGAGCCGAAGGAATGGCCGCCGGGGCCGCTGAAGCGAAACTCGAAACGGCGCGAGCCGGTGCCGCCGATGGTAATGCGCGTCATGCGCACGCCGTCGACGGAAATGAATCCGTCGATTTCGGGATGGTCGCGGAAGATCGCCTTGACGCCGCGCAGATCGCCGCGGCCTTCCTCGCCGACATTGCCCGTGAAAATGATATCGGCGCCGGTTTCGATGCCGCTTTCCTCCAGTACCTCGATCACCGCCAGCAGCACCGCCAGACCGCGAGTGTCGTCGCCGATGCCTGGTGCGTAATATCTGCCGTCCCGGAACTCCACGGTGGTGTCCACTTCGGGCGGAAAAACCGTATCGAGATGCGCCGCGATCAGCAAAGTCGGGCCGTTGCCGGATCCGCGGCGGACGCCGATCGCATTGCCTTCGCCGTCGATGTAGGCATCGGCAAGGCCGCGCGAGCGCAATTGTTCCAGGTAATAGGCGGCGCGTTCGTCCTCCATGAAAGGAGGCGCCGGAATCTCGGTCATGCGGATCTGTTCTTCGACGGTGGCGGGCCCGCGAAGTTGCAGTTCTTCGAGTGCTTCAACGACTCGCGGATCGCTCTGCACGGTGTTGAATACTTCACGCAGGGAAGGATCGACAGGCACCAGTGTCTGTCCGACCTGGGCCTGGACTTGCGCGGCGACCGCCCAGAGCAACAGGCACGTCACGGCGAGGAGTTTCGGTCGCACCACTGCGGTCTCCTGCAAACATCCTGGAAGCGGGCAGTATATCCCATCTGTCATTCTGCGCGAGCGAAGCGAAGTCGCAGAATCTGCCGGTCGAAAAGGATGGATTCCGCGACTGCGCGCGGAATGACGACAGGTTGTCACTGAGCGCGCGGGGCGAGGACGCGATCGACGATGGAGGCGACAGTGCTTAGAACAAGCAACCAACTGAGCATGGTCGCGCTCTGGTAAAGCAAATTCTGGAAGGCGCTGGCGTCGAAAAGCCGCCCGGCGGCGATTAGCACCAGCGGAACGAAATACAGAATCCCGTTCCAGCGGCCGAGAAAGCTCATTCGCAAGGACTTTCGCCGATGCAAATAACGCGAATCGAGCACGTATTGCAGGAAGGAGCCAGCGACCAGCGGCGGCAGCAGCCAGGGCGCCAGACCCGACATGGCCGCCCCCGCCAGGCAGGCAGTCACAAACAGGCAGTCGGTGGCATGGTCGAATAGCTGCCCACGCGCCGATGCCGTGCCGCGCGCCCGTGCAATCTTGCCGTCGAAGTAATCGCTGGCGATGGCCGCCAGCAACATGCAGGCCAGGGCCGCCGGCGGCAGCAAGTCCTCCACGGCGAGCGCGGCCGCCGCTGGAAACGCGAGCAGCAGCCGCAGGCCGGTCAGCAGATTGGCCATGTTCAATCGAACAGGTCGTGTTGCGCCTTGCGCCAGAACACCAGGCCGATGACGGCATTGAACAGGATGAAGAAATTGTGTTGCACGAGCCCGAATGCCGCCATCTGCCCTTCGTTTTCCGGGAACAGGATGACCCAGAAGGTAATGGCGGCGGCCCGCATCGGCGTCGGCACGGCCGCGGCGAAAAATATCACCGGCAGATAGGGCAGCAGCATCAGAAAGGAAGCGTCGACGCCGAAAAGATTAAGCGCCACGGTATAGACTATGACCGCCGCCAGCAGGGCGGGCGAGCGCAACAGGAAGAAATAGAGATAATGCCGGGCGCCCGCCAGTTTGAAGGCATGCAGGATGCGGCGTTCGCGCAATTTCAGGCCGGGCAGCAGCTTGCCGCTGAAATAGGCCATCCACAAGAGCCAGAACAAGCCGCCGAAGACGGCGATATATGGAATCAGGCTGAATACGTCGGGCAGTCCTTCGCTGCCGAAAATAAAGCCAATCGTTGCCCAGATGAGCAGATAGAAGACTTCGCAGAACATGATGAAGAGCATCACCGAGCCCACTTCCCACCCCGGCACCTGGTGGCGCCTGTTGAGGTAGTAGGCCATGGCGCCCTTGCCGATCTGCTCGTTGAAGATCGAGATGATGTAGGCGCTGGCGCGAACCGGAAGAATGTCCCGATAGTTGATCTTGCCGGTGAACCAGTTGAGCGCGCGCGAAACCACAAGTGTGTCGATGCCGAAATAGAACAGCGAATAGGCCATCATCAGCAGCAGCCAGTAACCCCAACGCACATTGGCGAAGACGCCGCTCATGTACTCCACCAGCGACAGTCCTTCCCTGGCGGCGGCGCCGGCAATGCGAAAGTACAGATAGGTGAAACAGCCGATGGTGATCAGCAGGAAAATAGTGCGCCCGGTGCGGCCGCCGTGCTTTGAATTGCTGTTTTCCGTCATGGCGGCCTTTTCTCCTTAAGCTTTGCCAGTGTCTCGCGCAAAGGCGTCAATTCTATGCCAAGAGCCGAATCGGCGTTAGCCTCGACTTCCTCATCCGCCGTGATTACATCAATTACGGTCGGAGTTATTCCGCCGCCGCGCAGTCGGCCTCTCACCGCGGCGCCGAGCCGGGCCAGCCAGATCGGCACAGCGCGGATTTGCACGGGCTTGTCGAGCAGTTCCGCGGTTTGCAGCACGAGATTCCGATACGAAATCCTTTCAGGCCCCGCCAATTCGTATGTTCCGGCCACGGGCCGGCGGCAGGCGGAAAGAACCGCCGCGCACAAATCGTCCACATCCAGTGGTTGCAGCACATATTCGCCGCCGCCGAGCAGACTGGTCTTGTCGCGTTTCACGCCGGCCAGCAAGGCGGCCGATCCGGCGCTGCCCGGGCCGAGCAGGATCGGCGTGCGAATGACGATTCCCGCGGACGCCGCATCCGAGGCAACTGCTTCGGCCTCGCCTTTCGAGCGGAAATAAGGGTTGGCGCTGTCCGGCGAAGCCCCGAGCACGCTGATGAACACGAACGATTGCAGACCGGCGCGGCGAGCGGCTTCCGCAACACTCGCGGTGGCGTCTACATTGGCTTCCTGGTAGCTGGTGTTTTTCCCGGGAATCAGAATTCCCGCCAGATGAACTACGCTGTCGCAGTCGCGCAACAAGGCGTCGAGACTGTCCGGGTCGCGGTAGGAAATGATTCGCGACGCGATCAACTCATGGGAGGGAAGCGAGCGCATGGCGCTTTCCGAGCGCACGCCGGCGTTGACGGAAATCCCGGAAGCGGCGGCTTGCCGCAGCAGACGCAGTCCGACGCTGCTGTTCGCTCCTGTAACGGCGATTCTCATGTCCCTGTCATGCTGCTCCGGCTACGGCGTCCAAACTTTTTACGCGCTGTTTGCGGCCCGCGGGGTCGAGCGTGACGGTTTGCAGTTCCGGCGCCGCGTAGGCCCGGCGCGACTGTTCCGGCTGTGGATCACCATACAAAGTGGTGCGCATGCGCGGAGTGCGGCCGATTTTCCGAATGGCGGCTTCGATAGCCGCCGACGGCCATTCCTGGCCATGTTCGGCGCCGGCCGCGCGAGTAATGCTTTCGTTCATCAGGCTGCCGCCGAGATCGTTGGCGCCGGCCGCGAGCGCCATCATTACGCCTGCACGGCCCAACTTGACCCAGGAAGCCTGGATATTGGCGATCTGGCCGTGCAGCGCCAGCCGAGATACGGCGTGCATGAGCAACGCCTCGCGGAAACTCGGTCCGGCGCGAGAGCGGCCCTTGAGGTACATCGGCGCCTCCTGGGCGACATAGGGCAGGGGCACGAACTCGGTAAAGCCGCCTGTGCGCTGTTGCAGTTCGCGGACCGCGAGCAGATGCGCGGCCCAATGTTCGGGAGCGTCGACATGGCCGAACATGATGGTGGCGGTGCTGCGCAGGCCGATCTCATGGGCCGTGTTCATGACTTCCAGCCATTGCCCGGTGTTGATCTTGTCGGCGCAGATGATCTGCCTGACCTCGTCGTGCAGGATTTCGGCGGCTGTGCCGGGCAAGGTGCCAAGGCCCGCCGACTTCAGTTCCCGGAGAAAATCGGCAAGTCCGATGCCGAGCGTTTCGGCGCCTTGCCAGACTTCCAGCGGCGAGAACGCGTGTATATGGATATGAGGCGCCGCCGCGCGCACGGTTTTCAGGATATCGAGATAAGTCTGCCCGGTGTAATCGGGATGAATGCCGCCTTGCATGCAGACTTCGCTCGCGCCCCGCAGCCAGGCTTCCTGAGCGCGGCGCGCAAGTTCCTGCGCGGAAATGTCATAGGGGCGGCCGCGCAGGTTTTCACTCATCTTGCCCTTGGAAAAGGCGCAGAACTGGCAGCGGAAATAGCACACGTTGGTGTAATTGATATTGCGGTTAACGACATAACTGACGTCATCGCCCGCGACTTCCTTCCGCAATTCGTCGGCGCTTTGCATGATGTGAGAGAAGTCGGGGCCGCGCGCGCGGAACAGGCGGGCGACCTGCTGCTGCGTCGGTTCCCTGCCTTCGATACAGTGGTCGACGATTTCGCGGATGTCCGCGGAAACAGCATTGGGATCAGGCCGCTCGTTCAACAGGGCAGGTTCGAGTTCGGGCACGTTGCCGGGATGCCCGGAAGACCAATGGTCACGCTTGGCGAAGCCGTCGGCGTCGGCGTGTCTGAGAACCGCGGGCCGCACTGTCTCGTCGAGCCAGATTTCGGGGCGGCGCAGGAACTCGGGATAAATCGTGAGGCGTTGTTCGAGAAAACTGCCGGCGCTCCCGGTCTGGACGGCGAGTTCGTCGAGATGCGGCCAGGGAGCCTCCGGATTGACATGATCCGGCGTCACGGGCGACACGCCGCCCCAGTCGTTGATACCGGCGGCGATGAGTTGCTCGAGCGCGCCAGGGCTGAGATTCGGCGGCGCCTGGATGCTCATTTCGGGTCCGAAAATCAGCCGCGCCACGGCGATGGTCCAGAGAAGTTCTTCGAGATCGGGTTCCGGCGCCCGGGCCATCTTCGTATCGGGCTTGGCGCGAAAGTTCTGGATTATGACTTCCTGGATGTGACCGTGTCGCTCGTGTACCGCCCGTATCGCCAGCAGCGATTCGATGCGCTCGCGGCGGGTTTCGCCGATGCCGATCAGGATGCCCGTCGTGAACGGCGCCGCCGCCTGTCCGGCGAGTTCCATGGTTTCGAGGCGCACCGCGGGCACTTTGTCGGGCGAACCGAAATGAGGCATGCCGGGCTCGCACAGGCGCGGCGAGGCGGATTCGAGCATGATGCCCATGGAAGCGCTGACGGGCCGCAACATGGCGATTTCTTCCGTGGTCATGTTGCCGGCGTTGATATGAGGCAACAGCCCGGTTTCCCGCAATACGGTACCGGCCGCTTCCGCCAGGTAGTGCAAGGTGCTTTCGAAGCCCAGTTCCGCCAGGGCTTCTCGTGCGGCCTTGTATCGCAACTCGGGTTTTTCGCCCAGGGTGAACAGGGCTTCCTGGCAGCCGAGTTCGGCGCCTTCCCGGCAGATCTCCAGCACTTTCTCGATGCTTAGATAGGGCGCCTGTACCTTGCGCGGTACGGTGGCGAAGGTGCAATAGTGGCAGACGTCGCGGCAGAGATGGGTCAGGGGGATGAAGACCTTGCGTGAATAGGTAACGATGCCGGCATGATTCCGGTCGCGAATCTCACGCGCCCGGGCGGCCAGTGCGGCGGTGTCGCGGTTGTCCGCCAGTTGCAGTGCTGCTGATTCGGAAATCATCTCGTGGCGCAGTTTACGGGATAAGGTGAGCGGGCAACAAGCGCTGTTTAGTTGTTGAGGCATCGCCGCTGCCGGTTCGGGGAGTCAGACGGACGCCGTAAATCCATCCATGGAGGCTCGGGCTCGACATCCCTGTCTCGCACGCCGCCTGACTCCCCGAACCGGCAGCGGCTTACGGCATCCCGGGAGTTAGTTGTCGTTGTTGTCCTGGCCTACTATTGGGGAGGGGGCGAAGGGTTCGCCGCGGTCGTGGGCTTCCTGTTTGGCGCGGCTGTCCGGAAGGATGTCGTCGAGGCGGTCGAGGCGATTGGGTTCGACGTACCATTGTTCGGGGAAGATGGCGGAGCGGGGGCCGCCTTCCATGCGTCGCACGCTGCCGGACGCCCTGCGCTGGGTGTAGGGAATGACATTGCGCTGCCGGTTGTCGGCCAGGCCGTCATACAGCGCCTGACGAAGTTCGATCTTGTCGTCGAGATAGACCGGGTCGTCAATCAAGTTGTGCATCTCGTCAGGGTCATTGGCCAGATCGTACAATTCTTCGATGTCGTAGATGCCGTAGTACTGGATGTACTTGAGATCGCCGCGCGTAATCGAGAAAGTGCCCGGAGTCATCGGGAAGGTCCATTCCCAGTAGTACTCGTAGATGAAGTCCTCGGGGCTCCACTGTGCCTCGGGCGTTTCGCCGTTGATCAGGCCCCAGGCGCTATGACCTTCAAAATGCTCGGGCTGCGGGGCGCCGGCGAGGTCAAGAAACGTGGGCGCCAGGTCGAGGTTGCGGATTCGGCCGCGGTTTACCGTTCCCCCCGGAATCGTGCCGGGCTGGTACGCGATGAAAGGCACCAGCACCGAGGGCTGGTAGGCGTTGCGCTTGTCGATCAGGCCGTGGTCGCCGAACAGGAAGCCATTGTCCGAGGTGAATATGACCAGGGTGTCCTCTTCCAGCCCCTGCTCGCGCAAGTAAGCCAGAATCCGGCCGACGCTGTCATCGACCGCGGAAAGGGTCGAGAAATAGAAGCGCAGGTATTCTGTCATGGGCATGTCGGAATTGTAGAAAAAGTCGATCCCGTGCCAGGTGTTGCGCTGGTTATAGACCCACATCGGCTTGCCGGCGTAGTTTTCGGGCGTATCTGCCGCGCTGGCCGGGAGGTCGAATGTCATGTCGTCGTATTGACCTTCGTGCCGCGCGGCGGGCAGCGGGTCGGAGTGGACGGCCTTGTGGCTGAGATAAAGGAAGAACGGCCTGTCCTGCTCCCGGCCCGTCTCCAGCCAATCCATCGCGTAATCGGTCAACTCGTCGGTGATATAGCCCTGTTGTTCAACCTGCTCGCCATCCACATTGAGCAGGGAAGGCCGGCCGGATCGTCCTGATCGCGGGTAGTAATTGCCCTGGCCGGCAAAGCTGACCCATTTGTCGAAGCCGGGCCGCGGGGCGTCCGTGGCCGCGCCCATGTGCCATTTTCCGAAGTACCCGGTCTGGTAGCCTGCCTGCTGCAGGTATGCGGGGAAAAAAGTAAGACCCTCTTCGCTCGTATCGTTGTTGTCCACGATGCCGTGATTACGCGTTGTCATTCCGGTGAGGATGGTTGCGCGGCTCGGGCTGCAGAGCGACGTGGTGACGACGGTGTTGGGGAAATATGCGCCGCCGCGCGCCAGCGCGTCGATATTGGGCGTGTCGAGCTTGTCGTTGAGGAAGCCCATGCCATCGAAGCGCAGATCGTCGAGCAGGATGAAGATGACGTTCGGCCGCGTCGTCTTGCCCTGCTCGTGCTGATCGGCCATGGCGGTGATTGCAACGGCGCCGAGGCACAGCGAAATCGCTATCGACGCACCGAAAATAGTTCGCCGCATGGGGCTCCTCCTGTTTCCGTTACTGCCCGTCAAACTGTGGGCCGAGCAGTGCGCCCTCGGGCGAAGCGGACGGGTCGGGAACGGTCGCCATCGGGTCGGTCACCGCTTCCATTTCCCTGGCAAGCCCCATCAGCCGCTCGAACACTTCGGGGTGGCGATTGCCGACGTCATAGCTTTCGGCAGGATCGGCCGCGAGATCGAACAGTTTCGGCCCGGCGAAGCGGCGGAAGCGGATGGGTCCGTTACGATAATAAGTCTTTAGTACGAGTTTGAAGCGGTCGTCCCGGATTGCGGCGAGATCGTTGGCGTCAAAGAAATAAAGCACATCGTGCGGACTCCTGGTACCGCGAGTCCACATGCCGGAGATGTCCCTGCCGTCGATTACGCGGTCGGTGGGAAGTTCCCCGCCCGCCAGCCGGGCGAATGTGGGCAACAGGTCGATCGCCATCGCCATTTCGTCATTGACCAGCCCGGCGGGAATTCCTGCGGGCCAGCGCGCCAGGAAAGGCGCCCGGTAGCCGCCCTCATAGGTCTCGCCCTTGCGCGCGCGCAGCGGTCCCGGGCTGCCCTGGAACCACGGTCCGTTATCGCTGGTGAACAGCACGAGCGTGTTTTCGGCGATTTCCCGCTCGTCGAGCGCGTCGAGAATTGCACCTACCGAATCGTCGATCGTCACCACGGTATCGCCGTAATCGCCGCCCCGGCTGCTGCCGACGTTGCGTTGCGCGGGAACGGCGGGATAGTGCGGATGGCTGTGCGCGTAATAGAGGAAGAAGGGCTGCCCGGCATGCTCGCCGATGAAGCGCACCGCTTCGTCTGTGTACTTGTCGGACAATCTCGACTGGTCGATGTCCTCCTCGATCATCCCGGTTCCGCGATACAGATCGAAGGGGGCCATGTCGTTGGAATATGCGACGCCCAGAAAACTGTCGAAGCCCTGACTGGTGGGCCAGAATTCCAGGCGGTGGCCCAGATGCCATTTGCCGATCATGCCGGTGGCGTAACCGGTTTCCCTGAGCATTTCGGCAATGGTGATCTCTTCCGGCGGCATGCCCCATGTCGAATGCGGGCGGGTGACGAATTGTGTGCCCGAGCGCGGCGCGTAGCGGCCGGTCAACAGGCCCGCGCGGCTTGGCGTACACACGTTGGAGGCGGCATACCAGTTGGTCATGATGACGCCTTCTTCACCGAGCCGGTCGATGTTGGGCGTATCGATCGCCGTGGCGCCGAATGCCGACAGGTCACCGTACCCGAGATCGTCGACGAAGATGACTATGATGTTCGGGCGCGGTGGCTCGGCGCCGGCAACCGGAGCGTCCTGGGCCACTGCGGCAAGCGGCAGGCAAAACAGCGCAAGTATGACGGCCGGCAGGAGAATAACGCGGCGAAACGGGTCGTGCATCCGGCTGTTTTTCATCCTTCGATTCTCTCGACCTGGCTCTCGGCGAAGCCATAGCGGACGGCTTTCGCTTCGAGCGTGCGGCCCGGCTGGAGTTCCACCGGGCCGGTGTAAAGTTGCCATGGGCCTTCGTCGATGCGGTATCCGATCGAGGCGCCTTGCGTCGCAGAGTACAAAGCGACGCGGCCGTCGGCAAGTTCGGCGGTGGGGGCGGAAGTTTCGGGCCGCGCCAGGCCCGGCCACATGCGCTCGACCATCGCCATTTCGCCGTCCACTGACCAATCGGGTACGCGGGCGTCGAACCGGGCCATCGCCGCGCGCATTTGCTCGAGTTGCGCCGCGTATTCCGCGTCGCCGGCGAGATTTTCGAGTTCGTACGGGTCCGCCCGGAGATCGTACAGTTCTTCTTCCGGCCTGGTCTGGTTGAAATATTGCGCGATATGCGGTGGCAGTTCACCGGCCGCCTCCAGCCGCCAGAGTTCCTGCATGGAGCGCAGCATTTCCCGATAGGCGAGGGGCCGGAAAAATGGCTGATCGCTTTGATAGTTGCGTATGTATTTCCAGCGATGATCCCGCACCGCGCGCTGGTAGTCGGGGACTTCGTCATGCCGGTCCATGGCGGCATGGATATAGCCTCTTTCGGGGCCCGCGCGATCACCGAGAAATATTCTGCCGGTCATCCACTCGGGAACCTCGGCGCCGGCGAGATCGAGTACCGTCGGCGCGATATCGACGAAGCTGACGAGTTCGCCGTTGCGCGTTCCCGCGCCGCGGCCGTCGGGCCAGCGCACCATGAATGGCACATGAATTCCGCTGTCGTAGAGTGAGCGCTTGGCGCGCGGCAGCCCGTCGCCGTGGTCGGTAGTGACGATGACGATGGTGTCGTCCGCCAGTCCGTCTTCCTCAAGCTCGGCGAGCAGGCGGGCCAAAGTCCGTTCGGTATGGAATATGTTGTCGAGCATCTGGGCGTATTCGGCGCGGACCGGTTCGGTGTCGGGCAGGAAGGGCGGTATTGTGAGCGCGGCGGGGTCGTGAACCGGCTCGCGGCCGGCGCGTTCTTCCCGCAGGCGCGCCAGCGTCGCGGGCGCGAGCGGATGGCTGCTCTCGTCGAGGTCGAGCGGGAAATTCCGGCTTTCGTGCGTTTGATTGAGATTGACCATGGCAAAGAAGGATTGCGCCTCGCCACGCCCGCGCCAGGGATGTTCGGCGTTGGTCTCGTCCCAGACGGTGAACGGACCGCCTGAAATGCTCAAATCAAGCTGGTAATCGGTTTTTCCGTTGTTGCTCGTGTAATAGCCTGTCGAACGCAGCAATTCTGGATATGCCTTCACATGGGGAGGCGGCACCGCGGTGTAGGGAAGCCGCGAGCCATCGGCGAGCATCACGCCCTGCTGCGCGCGCATCTGCTGGGCGCCGATCGCTTGCTGGTGCATGCCCATGGCCAGTGCCGCTCGGCTCGGGCCGCACACGCCGGCCGTGGTAAAGACTTGCTCGTAAAGTACTGATTGCGCGGCAAAATTATCAAGTACCGGCGTGCGCGCCTGTTCGTCTCCGTAGGCGCCGATGTGCGGGCTCATGTCCTCGAACACGATGAGCAGGAAATTGGGCCGGTCCCCGGTGGAGGCGGCCAATCCGGAATTGACGATGAGCGCAAGCGCCGACAAAAGCATACAGAATTTCGCAGATTTCTTGAGCATTGCCTCTCCCGCCCGGACTAGTCCATTATTCGTCAGCACAGTCAAAGATACGAAGGACAACAGGAATGAGCAAATCGGCGGGTGGTTTCGATCCCAAACCCATGAAAATCAGTGTGCTGACAGCCGCGCTGCAAGAGTTGACGCCGCGCGAGAAGCGCGATGCGGACCCGGATCTGGCAGTCGAGGAGTGGTTGGCGTTTTCACGCGACATCGGCTCGCCGTACATTCAGTTGTCCGCGGCCCTTCATCCGAGCGTCAGCGACATGCCGGCGGAGGCGATGCTGGACCCGGTCGCCAATACGCTCGACCTGCGCGAGCCGTTTGACCGGCAGCGCGCCGAACGCGTCAAGGACGCGATGAAGGCAACAGGAGTCGGACTGTCGGATCTTGCCTATTTCGACAACATGCTCGTTGCCGACGATTCAGCCCGCCGCGCCAAACACGAATTCATGCTGCGCGTGTTCGATGCGGCGGTCCTGCTGGAAACGGATGCGGTTTGCGGATTCGTCGGCCGCAATTACGAACTCGAGATGGATCCCAACCTCGAGATGTTCGAGCAGGAATTCATTCCGCTGTTGAAAGAGGCCAGGGCGCGTGGGCTCACTTTTCGCGTGGAGCAATGCCCCATGCCCGGCTGGACACCGCTGGATCGGTGGCACAACAACATCGCTTATGCGCCTGGGCCGTGGATCGCCTTGCATCGCATCTGCGAAAAACACGGCGTCGGCGACCAGTTCCGGGTGCACTACGATCCTTCGCACTCGGTCCTGATGGGTCAGGACACCCGCTCGATGTTTCAGTACCTCAAGGATGAGGGCTATGGATTCCTGATCGACGGTTTTCACGTCAAGGGACAGGTTGTCGATTCGAAAGGCGTGTCGGCCTGGGGCTACGGCGGCCAGACCATGGAGCGCGGCGACTGGGAGGGCAAAGCGCCGTCCGGCAATCCGGCCGACCAGGTGAACGCGTGGAAGAAACAGATCTCCATCTGCGAGCACGAATTGCCGGGCACGGCGAAGCACGATCCCCTGGCCTATTTGCAAAACCGCACCGTCGATTGGCTCGACCACCAGCTCGCGGCGCGTGAACTGCTCGACATCGACCCGGCCGAGATTTATCTTGTCGTCGAACACGAATACCCGCCCGCGCGAATCCAGGACAAGGACAAGCTGGCGCCGATTCTCGAAGGGTCGGTCGCGTTTACCAGGGCCATAGACGAAGCGGCGGCGGCGATGTACGCGTTGCAACACGAGGTGATGGCGGCACAGGGAATTCCCATACAGGGCGTGGGGCGGGAGGCCTACCGGTCATGAGCAAACCGACAGTGAATGCAGCAATCTATTGCGGTTGCCTGCTGCGCCGCGCCGCGATGCTCCTGGTTATTGCGACCCTTGTCGTTGCGAGCGTTGCCTTTCCGGCATATGCGGCGGAAGGCTCCGGCCGGGTGCTGTTTACTCATGGCGGCTGGGACGGGCACGAGCCGGAAGCCTACCGCGACCTGCTGGCGCCCTGGTTGCGGGATCAGGGGTTCGAGGTGATCGTCTCGGATTCCCTGGAGCCATACGCCAACGCCGAGTTCATGAGCGGCATCGATCTGGTCGTGCAGATCTGGACCATGGGCACGATTACCGCGGACCAGCTCAACGGATTGCTCACGGCGGTCGAAAACGGCATGGGAATCGCCGGCTGGCACGGCGGTCTCGGCGACTCGTTCCGGCTGGCGCAACGCTACGAATACATGATCGGCGGCCAGTGGGTCGAACATCCCGGCAACGACGGGATTCCCTACCGGGTCAACATCACCGACCACGAAGATCCGATCACCAGGGGCCTGGCTGATTTCGACGTCGTGTCGGAGCAGTACTACATGCACGTCGATCCGAACAACAAGGTCCTGGCGACGACGACTTTCAACGGCGACCATGACTATTGGGTCAAGGACGCGGTCATACCCGTGGCCTGGAAACGAAAGTACGGCGAAGGACGCGTCTTCTACACGTCACTGGGTCACAAACCCGATGTTTACGAGATTCCCGAAGCCTTGCAGATTCTGCAGCGCGGTATACTCTGGGCCAGCCGCAGCAGGTATGAGGAAACGCCGAATCTCGTTTCACCGCGATATCCGTCGCGATAGGCCGCGATCAAGGGAGCCATGCAATGCAAAGCGCCATCGGTACGCGCCTCAGCGCGATGATGTTTCTGCAGTTTTTCATTTGGGGCGCGTGGTATGTAACGATCGGAAATTACATGGCGGCGCAGGGAATGGCGGACCTCACACACTGGCCGTATACGGTCAATCCCGTGGCCGCGATCATCGCGCCGTTTTTCCTGGGGCTGGTCGCGGACCGGTTTTTCGCCACGGAGAGGGTTCTCGGCACGCTGCACATCCTCGGCGGCCTGGTCATGCTGACCGTGCCCCAGGCGACCGGTTCGCCCCTGCTGTTCATCCTGCTGCTTCTTTTGTACAACCTTTGCTACATGCCGACGCTGGGGCTGGCCAACTCGCTCGCCTTTCACAATATCGAGAATCAGGAGAAACAGTTCCCGCTTATTCGCGTGTTCGGCACGATCGGCTGGATCGTCGCCGGGCTGTTCATCGGATTCGTTCTCGGACAGTTTTCGGGTGGCGAGTTGCCGGACCGCACTCCGCTGCCGCTGTACACGGCCGCGGTCGCCAGCCTGATACTCGGCGCTTACAGCTTCACGTTACCGCATACCCCGCCCCCCGCTGCCGGTGAAAAAGTATCTTTCAGGAGCATTGTCGGAGTCGACGCATTCCGGCAACTGGGCAGCCGCGCGTTCTATATCTTCATCGCCTGCTCGATTCTCATCTGTATCCCGCTTGCGGCCTATTACAACTTCGCGCCGATTTTCGTCGCCAATGCGGTATACGACCAGAACGTGAGCAATACCGTCGTCGAGTTGCTGCCCAATCCGTCATCGCTGATGACTCTCGGCCAGATGTCCGAAGCCGCGTTCATGGTATTGATGCCGCTGCTGTTTTTGCGATTCGGCGTGAAATGGATGCTGGCCATCGGCATGGCGGCATGGATTTTTCGCTATTTGCTTTTCGCTCTCGGCGCGCCGGATGCCGTGTTCTGGATGGTGACCGCCGGTATTCTGCTGCACGGGATCTGCTATGACTTCTTTTTCGTCACCGGGCAGATATATGTCGACAAGAAGTCTACGCCGGCCGTGCGCGGACAGGCCCAGGGATTTTTCGTTCTGGTTACCTACGGACTCGGCATGTTCATCGGCGCGCAGATAGCCGGAGCGCTGTTCAACGCGTTTCTGGGAGACGCCGGCGTATTGACCCTGGCGCGCTGGCAGGATTTCTGGCTGCTGCCTGCCGGATTCGCCCTGATAGTCTTCCTGCTGTTCGTTTTCAGCTTCCGCGATGAGTAATGACGAGGGAATACCCATGCACATCAAACTATTGGGACTGGCCGCGAGCCTGTTGTTGATTGCCGGTTCCGTATTGGCTCAGGAATCGGTCCTGATCAGCAATGCGCGGCTTGTGATTGGCGATGGTTCGGTAATCGAGAACGGTTCGCTGCTTATCGAAGATGGCGCGATCTCGGCGGTCGGTGCAGGTTCGATTGAGGCGCCGAGTGGCGCGCGCATGGTAGACGGCAGCGGCAAGACCGTCATTCCGGCGCTGATCGACGGTCATGCGCATCTCGGTTACGAGGGCGCGCAGGATTGGGGCGGGCATAACTACGGTCCCGATACCTTGCGCGACAACCTCGAACAATATGCCTGGTACGGTTTCGCCGCCGCATTTTCGGCGGGTTCGGACCCTGACGACATGGCGCTGGAATTCCAGCACGGGCAAGGCGAGGAATATCCGGACGCCGCGCGGTTCCTGTTCGCCGCGGGCATGGGTCCCGAAGGGCAGGGGCCGAACGATACGTTTCTAGTTGAAGTCGCCGAGGTCGAGGAGCGCACCGGACAGACCATCCTGCGCAGCCTGACCGGTCCGGAGCAGGCCGCGATGCAGGCGCGCGAAGTTGCAGACAAAGGTATTCCCTTTATCAAGATCTGGGTCGACGACCGCGGCGGCAGCCAGGCGAAACTTTCCCCGGAGTTGTACCGGCCGCTGATGGCGGAAAGCGAACGGCTGGGCGTCAAGGTTCTGGTGCATCAGCAGTTCGCCGGAGACATGCCTGATCTGCTGGCGGCCGGCGCGGCCGGCTTCCTGCACGGCAGACTGGGCGAGGCCTTGACCGTGGAAATCGCCGAACAGACCGCTGGGGCCGGCGCCTTTGTCATTCCTAATCTGGGTCTGCCGGAATTGCGGCGCGAGACGATCGGCGACGATCCTTTTCTGCGGGCGGTGATGCCGGCTGCATCAGCGGATGCGCTGGCCGGCCCCGATAGTGGGCGGCAGGCAAGCGTCATGCGAGACGCGGGTAATGAGGCGGCTCTGGGCGCGAGTCTGCTGCGGCTGGTCGATGCGGGAGTCGACATCGTGCTCGGCACCGACGCCGGGCCCTTGCCCGGGCACCCCTTCGGATATAGCGGACATCGGGAGCTTGAGATCTACGTCAGACTCGGCATGACGCCGATGCAGGCACTGATCGCCGGCACCAGCGCCGCGGCGCGGCACTACGACCTGGACGATCTCGGTGTGCTTGCGCCGGGATTTAACGCGAGCCTGGTCGTGCTGTCGGCGAATCCCCTGGACGACATCCGCAACACGCGAAGCATTGAGCGGGTCTTTCTCGGAGGCCGTGAAATCGACCGTGAAACCATCGCCGCGCGTTTGTCGGCTTCCCGCTAATTCAGACCGCAGAGCGACTCAGAACTCGCAGCCGGTGCGGGGAACCGGCAGGCGCAGCGTGGCCTCGATGTCGTCGAGCAGTTGCCGGGGAGCTTCGATCTGCCCGGTGGCGGCGATGGCGTTCGCTTCTGCGCAGCCGAGCCATAGCCGGGTGAAGCCGCCGACGCCGGCATGCAGGCTCGGCAAACCCTGCCGGTTGCCGGGTTCGGCGCTGCTGTCGGCGCCGAATCGCACCACGTAGTCGCCTCCCACACCTTTCCAGCCGCTTTTCTCCGGCAGAAATCTCTCGATGGGGTCATCGAGATGAAGATTGAACGCAAGCGGCGCGCCGGTTTGCGGCAGCGACGTGTGACTCAGGCATCCCGGAAGGTCATTGATTCGCGCCTGCCACCAGGCTTCGGCTTCGGCGCCCTTGCGCCAGTCGCCTTCCTTCGGGCTATTGCTTTCGCGAAAGGGACGGGCGATGAAGTCCTGTAATTGCAGACCGGCGGGCTCGATCATTTTCACCAGGTGCGCCTGGTCACCGAATCCTTTCAGCAGAGCGAGCAGTTCCTGCAATTGCTCCGGTTCGCGCCAGGCGATCTTGGTAAGCACGAAAGGCCCGTTCTCGTCCTTCATTTCTCCCCAGACGAAGTGAGTCAGTTTGCCTTCTGCATCGCGATAGCCCAGGCCGATGGGATTCTCGGTCCAGCCCATGTCGGCCCGGATATGAGCATGGCTGTGAATGCTGACGCCGCCATGCCGCAGTGAGCGGCCGCGCATGGCTCGGTACACGTCTTCGCTGTCTTCGACAGTGATGCGAACCGGGACTCCCGCTCGTGACTCGACATTGAGGCAAGATGGGTCCAGGCTCCAACTCAACTCATAGGGCCCAGTGCCGAAACCGAGGCGGCTGTAAAAGCCCTGCTCGAACATACCCAGCACCGAAACCATCATTCCCGCTTCGGCATCCTGTTGCACCAACTCCGCGGTGGCGCGCGAAGCAAATCCGGCGCGGCGGCCGCGCGGGCTCGTGGTTACGGCGGCGACGATCCCAAGCGGTATATCCTCGCTCAGATAGCGGATCGAAGCAGGGCAGGAAATCGTGACGCATTCAGCCTCGCCGTCGAGTTCGCCTACCAGCGCTCGGGATTTGTCGAGCATACAGCGCAAGTGGGCCGCATCGTCCTTGTCGTCGCGGTCGATCCAGCGGGTTTCTTCCCAGATGCGGGTAACTGCTTTTTCGTCACGCTTCGACTCATAGGGCCGAATTGTCATTGCATTTTTCCTTAAGCGCTTTTCAAGTTCTGGACGGACGAAATCCTATTCCGCAAATCCACGCACCGCCCAATACGAGCGCCACGATTCCCGTATTCGCGGGCGAGAGGGGGTTTCCGTCGATGCCGAACAGCGCCGTAAAACTGATTCCGAGTCCCACCAGCGCCGCGCCCGGCAACTGGCGCCAAAGCGAAGGCGCCGGCGCATTGGCCGGGCGCGACATTCTTTCCAGCGGCGACAGACCGATCGCGGCCGGCAGGAGCAGCACGACAGGAATCGCGACCCAGAGGATGCGTGCCCACCACCAGCCGGCGCTGCCCGGGTCCATGCCCAGTCCCAGGCCGCCCGTGAGCCAGGAAGCGCCAAGTAACAATAGCAATACGCTCATGTGCCAGAGATATAGCGTCATGATCATGCTGTTGATCAGCACCGTGGCGGTCCAGAACCGGAGATTATTCAGCAGCAGGCGCATGGGTTTTTCCAGGGCGAGCAGCACTCCGAACTGGACAAATCCCAGGGCCGCCAGGGTCAACTTGGGCGGCAGCGAATTGCTCGGCCCTTCGCCCGGCGAGCCGGCCATGGCAATCGGATACGGACCCCAGACCACGGCCAACGCCAGCGCGATCAATGCCGCCGCGGCGACCGCGAGCAGAACGGCAGGGCTGCCTTGCCGGCCGTCGCGCCAGGCGAAACCGAGATGGTGCATCGCCAGCCAGATCCAGAAATAGTTGCTCCAGCCGGGCAGTTGCCAATCGAAGCCGAAGAACGCGATATCGGCCGCCGCTGCCAGCGCGAGGTATGCAGCCAGCGACCAGCACCCCCAGCGCCGCCAGGCGGCATGACTCGGCGGCGCCAGAATCACGATCATGGTGTAGATGGCGAGAAACCAGGTGGGCAGCAGCGCCGTGCGCGTGATGAATTGAATCGATTCCGTACTAATGCCGCCCGCGAACAGCAGCAACGCGATCACGGCCCAGACCAGCACCAGCAGCAACATCGGCCGGAGCAGCCGATGCAGGCGCGCGGCCAGCCATGCGCCGTAGCCGATGCCCTTTGCCGCCGCCGACTCCAGCGAAACGGCGTTAGCGTAGCCGCCGACCATGAAAAAGACCGGCATGACCTGGAAGATCCAGGTTAGCCATTCGGTCCACGGCACGACTTCCAGGGCCAGCAGGGGCACATAGCTGCCGGTCTGCGGATCGATAAAGGCGCCGGTTATCAGCCAGTGGCCGGAAATGACGAACAGGATCGAAAATGCCCGCAGAAAATCTACATACCGATTCCTTTCCGCGGGCGTATTGGCGGCCATTTCGCGCGCCTGTAGCCAGATTCTCATTGCCATTGGGCCAGGGTCAGGATATTGCCGTGCATGTTGGATTCTCCGGCGCTCGCAGTCAATGCGTACATAGTGCCGCTACAGGATCAGCCGTTGCCGGACTTGCTCCATTTCCGTTTCGGACACACCCGCTTCCACCGCCCGATCCGGCCATGCGGATATTGCCGTTCCCACTTGTTCGGCGCAACCGGCAACCGCCGGTTTGCTCAAGCCGAATACCCTTCCCAACCGTACAACTTCGGAAGGAGTCGGCGGGTATGCCTGATAACCGAATCCTGCTGCGTGATATTCGCCCAGCGCCAGCGAGGGAACGAGATCGTAGGCGGGCGACAGGCGATAACCGTCGCCCCGGTTGATCAGACTGAAATTGCGCTCGTGGTCATCGGTGTTATGAATGCAGCGGTTGAACAGCATGAGTTTGAGTAACTGCTCAAGATCCTCTTGCGGATCGACCGAGTAGCGCGAAATCAGGTCGCGAATATCGTCGTACCGAAAGGATTGACCCGGGTCCTGCTGCGTATTCGTGTCCTTCAGCAAGCCATTGACCGTAATCAGGTGATAGCGGCTGCCGTCCGGCGCAACGTCGAATCGGTCGAGAAGCAGGACTTCCCTGTCGTTTATTCCTGGCAGGACGTTTCCGAAAGCTGTTGTTATTCCCGCCGTATGAGCCATTCTCAGGCATGCCGATTCGATCCTTGCATGATTGAATCGATCACACTCCCTGTTGAATTTCGCCAGGAAATAACTGTTGCCGTCACAAAAAAGCGCTTTGGGTCTGGCGCCGCCGACCCCGCCTGAACCATTGTTTGCCAGGTAAGCAAGTTCCATTTCATCCATGTTTGCCGGCACGAAGTTTTCGTCATCGAGTCGTTGTGCGAGTCGTTCGGCTTTGGCCAATTCTCCGATGGGATGTCCGAAAGAGAATCCAGGCTCCTGGCCTTGCGGTACGATCTGCAAGCAACCTATTCGGCTGGTTCCGATCATATTCAGCGTTTCGATCACGCTGTTGGCGTTCAGTCGCTTTTTGTATTTCACCAATGCGAAGCGGGCGAGCACCTTGCGGCCCCAGGCATCGGGCAGATAGTCATCAATCAGCGCCGGAGTGCCCTGGAGGCAATTCAGGTCAATATTCCCGGAATTCAGTGGTAGTTGTGCCGGATCCAGAGGAAACGCGTCCGGCTGTTCCAGATACGAAGTGGCGTAACGGAAAGCGAATTGCGTCGGACGGCCGCCGGTTTCCTGCAACACGCACTCGCCGGCTTTGCAGATGCCTGTTGCCGGCAGGTTCAGAAAAACGTCGAAGCGGGCGCTGTCAGTCATCGAACAAACTCCGCGGCATTTGCAGCAACTGCTCGAAATCGCGCTCCAGACCCAGCAGTTTCGCGGCCCGGTAGTATTTTTCCATGGAGACCGAGAGGTCGCCTTGCTCCATCTTCTGCAGGGTTGCCCGGCTTACGCCGATGCGAATCGCGAATGCGGCAAGGTTGTCCGCCGGAAAACGGCGCCTGCGGGCATCCTTCAGATTCAGCCCGAGTTGGGGAAGCTTCATCTCGCTACCCCCATATTTACCAAAATATTGGTAAATATGGGGGTATTCAGCGAAAAATACAAGAATATTGGTATTTTTGTAATCGTCAGTCGCGCAAGCCGAAAGTGAAGACCACGTTGCCCGAGGCGATGGTGACGAATTGCTCGCCGTCCACCGCATAGGTCATGGGCGCGGCGTGGACTCGGCGGCTGAGCGATACATTCCACAATTCCTCGCCGGATTCGGCGTCGAGAGCGAAGAAATATCCGTCTGCGCTGCCGGTGAATACCAATCCGCCCGCGGTCGTGGTTATGCCAGCGGAAGATCTCGGCATGATGGGAAACTCCCAGACGATATCGATCGTCGTCGGGTCGATGGCGCGAATCGAGCTGTGGAAGGCGTCCATGGGTTGCTCATAACGCCCGCCGCCGCCGGTATAGCGCTCGCCTTCCTCATATTCCTCGTCGCGCTTGAAGAATATCTGCTCGCCATCGAATGACGTGACGTAGAAGAGACCGGTATCCGGGCTGTATGCGGGGGAGTACCAGTTGGTGGCGCCGGTGATCGGCGGCGACACCATTACGCCTTCGTACGTCGGCGCCATTCCCGGCACGCGAATCGGACGGCCGCTCGGGTCGAGACCGGAGGCCCAGGTTACGGTGGCGAAAGTGTCACCGAGCAGGAACTCGCCAGTGGCGCGGTCTATGGTGTAGAAAAAGCCGTTGCGATTGGCCCAGAGCATTGTTTCGCGCATTTCGCCGCCGAATTCGATGTCGGCGAGAATGGGAATCTGGATTGCGTCGTAGTCGTGCACGTCATGGGGCGTGAACTGGAAGTACCATTCGATTTCGCCGGTGTCTCCGTTGAGCGAGAGAACCGCGTCCGAATACAGGTTGTCCCCCAGCCGCACGTCACCGTTCCAGTCCGGGCCCGGATTGCCGGTGCCCCAATAGATCTGGTTCAACTCCGGGTCATAGGAACCGGTGATCCAGGTGGCCGAGCCGCCGTAGCGCCAGGAGTCGTCGGACCAGGTGTCGTTGCCGAATTCGCCCGGGCCGGGGATGGTGTAGGTACGCCAGACCAACTCGCCGGTTTCCGGATCGTAGGCGTCGATGAAGCCGCGAATGCCGAACTCACCTCCGGCGATGCCGGTCACGACCTTGTCCTTGACGATCAGCGGAGCGGCGGTCTTGCTGTAACCGGAGGCGTACGGAGCGACTTCAACGTCCCACAGCAAGTTGCCGGTGCGCGCGTCGATGGCCACCAGGTGCGCGTCCAGAGTACTCATGAACAGCGTTTCACCGAGGATGGCGACGCCGCGGTTGTTGCGGCCGCAGCAGATGCGCAGATCTTCCGGCAATTCATGGTCATAGCGCCAGTAGACACGGCCGGTGCGCGCATCCACCGCGGTTACGTTGCTCGGGGCTTCGGTGATGAACATGATGCCGTCGACCACCAGCGGCACTGTCTCGGCACGGTCGATTACCGGTATTTGATACGCCCATTTCATTTCCAGTTCGGACACGTTTTCGGTGTTGATCTGGTCGAGCAGGCTATGGCGCTGGCTGTTCAGCGTGCCGGAATACATCAGCCAGTTTTCCGGTTCGTCGGCCGCGTTGACCAGGCGCTCCCAGGTGATCGGCGTAAACGCGGGTGTAATTACGGTCTCGAATTGTTGTTCCTGGGCCTGGGCGAAAGCGCCCGGCAACAGGATCGCAAGCAGCAGGGAAAGGCGTTTCATTATCAAATCTCCTCCCGTCGCAAGGAGAACAGGTACGCCACGAGGTCGTCCAGTTCGCTTTCCGACAATGATTGGGCATAGCTCGGCATGGTGGAATCTTCGATGCGCTCGTACGACTGCAAGCCGTCCTTCGGGAACGACCAGAGATTTTCTTCGTTGTCCATGATGCGCAGCGAAAAGCTGTCTTCGTTCATGCGATATCCTTCCCGGGATACACCGTCAGGACCGGTCACCCGCAATCGCCACCAGCGCGGCGCGACGTCTTCCTGCGGGTTGATCATGTCCGCCATCAGGTCTTCCGGAGTGCGGTTCTCGCCGATGCGGGAAAGATCCGGACCCGAGCGCGAACCGCGGCCGCTCACCATGTGGCAATCCGCGCAGTCGCTGCTGCTCCAGAACAGCTCGTTGCCGGCTTCGGCATCGCCGGCCAGCACTACCGAGCCGGGGTCGTAGCGCAGGGAATCGAGATAGGCCACCAGTTGCCACACCTGGGGGTCCGTCACGCTTTCCGGCACCGGCAGCATGGCCGTGCCGGGTACGCCGTCGCGGATGGTATTGAAGATGGCGACGTCGGTGCTCGACTGCGTCAGGCGGCCGGTCAAGTCCGGCGCACCGGTTTCGTCGTTTCCTCTCGCGTCAAAGCCGTGGCAGCGCGAGCATTGGCGTTCGAAATATCGTTCGCCCAGCCGAACGTCGACCAGGGTGTTGTACAGATTACCGGCGTCCTCGGCCAGCGTGCGGGGTACCAGCAGTATCGAAAGCGCAAAGGCGGCGCCCGCCAACAGCCACCCGCCGCGGAATCCCGAAAGCTTGCTCATGGCGACTCCTCATGAAAATGCGGAGCTTAGTGTATCACTGACTATTCTGGTTGCAATTGTTCGAGCAGTGCATCCGGCCGCAATTAAATGATTGATTCGCAGTATAGATTTTTGTTGGGAGTTGCCGCCCCTTACTTCCGAATCCAAAGTCCGGCAAAATCTGCTCCACCAAGGCATAGGATGAAAGTAGGGGAGATTATCACGTGAGGATATGTCCTTCGGGTCACTGTTTGTGCCATACCGTACAGATGGAATCTATCCGCATCTGGGGCGACCTACAGGATGCTCAGAATTACCAGTCGCCTATTCATGAAGATACAATCACCCAGACCCTTGCACTAAATCTCAACCGAGAGCATGGAGGGCAGAGTCGGGTTCACGTCTTCAGCCGCCCCGAAGAAGCCAAGAACGGCTCCGACTTCATCTGGATATTCTTTAGCCCCGATCTTTCACGACATATTCGACTCGTGATTCAAGCCAAGCGGTTGTATCCCAGTGGTAGCTACGAAGCATTCAAGAAGAACCAGGCGATCAGAATGCGGAATTACGCGTATGGTATTGGGGCTGTGCCGGTATACGTGTTCTACAACTTTATTCCATTCCTTCGTGCTTACAATGTCCTGGGCGGCAGGGACCGGTACTGGCATCGCTACATGTTAATTTCTAATTGCATGCGTCATTTTGGATCGATTTATGTGCGGACCGAAGACATTCTCAATCTCACGGGGTCGAGCATATCTGCCAATGAAATTGTCAATGTATTCCGTCCTCTATGGCATCCATTTTGCGTATGCGATGGACCTCGACGTGCCTGTGTTCTAGAGAATTTTGCGGAGAGATTCAACGCTAAGAGTGACAAGGAAACGAACGACACACCAGAAATCTTAAAGACCGGTGAATCGCTACAACGTTGGATGCTGGGAGAACGAACCGACTCGCTAACTATCGAAGATTTTATGATGTCGAGAGAAGATCAGCCTTCTGAGGGATTCGCCCCGTCTTTTGTTATGGGAACAAGGCTTACAGATAGCGATTGAGACGGATGAAATAGTGGGGATAATTTTGATATGGCTTTAGTTGACCAGAAAGAGAAAGTACAACGGCTAAAAACAGCACTAAGAAAAACAAAATTACTCATGGATTCTGAATCGGCACTTCATGAGTTGCACCCGGGAACAGATATTGCGAGTAACTGGACTGCAATAACCTCAGCATACAGTGGGTTAGAGCAAACATTTAAATATCTAATCGCGGTTGATAAAGGCATCTCAATCGAAGAGTTGATAGATTTTAAAATTCTAAAAAACACAACAATAAAATCCGGATCAAATAGGTACAAGTATCGCACACATGATTTAGCGATGTTATTTCTTGAGATAGATGAAGAATCACGAAACACAATAGGGGAGTATTACTCGTGCTTCCAATCACTTCATTCATACATTGGTTCATCAACCGCTCAACAATTTTTGCAAGAAGTCTCAGGACCAAAAAGCGGGCAAGGCTATGAGCGTTGGAGATATACATTGATCGAAGATAAACCTCTTCCTAAAAATAGCCCGGAAGCTCTTATTTCGATTTGGGACGTAAGTGTCCAAATAGCAATTCAAAAAATTTGGGAAAATCAGCGCATTAGAATGCCAAACGATCATTTGAAAGAGGTTTTTCTTCAAAATCTAGAAAGTGAATTGATGAAAGTCACGGTCAGGCGTCAAAATGAAGGAGAGAAATTTCAAGATATCAGTAATGAAGTCAAGGAATGGCTTTGGCAGTATAAAAACCCACTAAACTCAATTGCATGTGCGCTATGGAATTTTTCTAGATTCAATCATCATGGGCAAGAAGGCGTATCTGAGTGGTTTTCGGAGGTATTAGAAGAATTCTTAAAATCAATAAGCAAGAATTGTGAAAAGGAAGGGAATACATCAATAAGAGCATTCTTTAATCGTGCTCAAGGCTTAACTTCTGAAGGGTCTAGCATTCGCTGGAATAGCGACGCGAATCGGTTTGAGTCCGAGCCTTGGTCGTTGCCAAATCTGTTCCGAAACTCTCCCCCAAGTAATGGCGTAAAATTTCGAGATACTAGAGAATGGGGATTGCCTTTAGCAGCTCTGTGGTTCTACTCCAAGATTGCCGGCTATAAAGTGCTTGAAAATCGTTCCTTTAAAGGAGCTCCGGATGATGAAGCCGTTTTTTGCACTCACCAAATTGTCAGTCAAGATGTCGATAGAAAAGAGGTAATATTTTCATTTTGGCAGAGTAAGTATGACTATCCGTATAACTTTATACTGGAAAGAGAGTGTGGCGAAAGCAAGGTCAATCCTATTGTTCTACAGTTGATCAATATGGGCCTTGAGACAGATTAAGGATAACTGTACAGGCATGATGTTCATCTAACAAAGCCCGGCACTAGTGAGATTGGCGCCCGATCACCCGCTGCCTCAATATAGCCTACGTAATCATCTGCGATTTGACACGATTGATTTTCAGAGAATGCATCGCACAATTCTAAATAAATTAGCTTAGCGGCTTACGCCGGTGGCCAATCGTAGGAGTTGTCACAACATGCGGAGTAGTTTGCATTGAGTTTATCGCTGAGGAGGATCAGCGCAGTTAACCGCCTCACCATCGCCGTGAACTCACGGGCTTCATCCTTGTTGATCGGACGCCCTATGACGGCCTCCTCTCGATAGGACAGCCATTTCTTGATGACCCGATAGCCGCCGATCACGTATCTCCATGTCTCTTCAGGCACACCACTCCACAAATTTGTTGCGTTTAGATGGACATCAATGGCTCGGCCAAGCTTGGCAAAACCCTTCTCCTCATCAATGTCCTCAGATGCAAATCCTATTCGGAGAGCCTCTTTCTCGGCCTTGGTCCAATCCCTCGTCTCGGTATGACCTTTGCCAGGATTGATGCGACCCTTGCTATCGCGGCTGCCCCAGCCAGCATTCACGCACAGATTAGTGTGGGATATTCTTCCGAGCACACGCAAGTGCTCAAACACTTTGCCGCTAGACACACCAGATACGTTAGCTTCCGTGTCGAGTAGCGCTGCTACCTTCTTGCCCAATTCAGCAGAGGCGTTTAGCAGAACGGGATCATCTGGCAGCGGAATGCGCGGCCAATCAATAGTAATGCCATCGGCATTGTCCATTAGATACTGTGGGGCGTATGTAATGGCAAGGGCATGATGCCATGGCGCGGCCGCAACTATTGCGTCTACTTCGGGGTCCGGCAATCCTAGATTCTTCAACCAAGCACGTGCTGGAGCAGAAAGGTTTGCCACAATGTCTCCAGGCAGCAATCCAACGGCGGGATTACGTTTCTGAAACGGAAATAGGAATGCGTCCGTCTTCAGGCAGTGATCATCCGTTAGACATCGCGTGAAAAGAGTTGGTGGCCCTTCGGGTTTTGAAGCGCCTATTGGTCTCGACATGAGGAACTGATTGCCTCCCGAGAATTGTGCCCACAGATTGGGGCGGGCTCGGTTCCAGATGGTCGAAGTGTTTGTGTAGTAAGCGTATCGAACATCGAACGGACGTACGATATATCGGACTAGGAGTCTGTCGGATTTAGATTGAGGTAGAATCGTATTCAGATTGTAGCGGGGTGCTTATCCGATGTCATCGAAGTTTCGCCCAGTGGACCGGGACACGCTGTATCTTTTGCCGCCGTCGGTGCAGGACTGGCTGCCGGAGGATCATCTGGCGCGTTTCGTGGTTGAGATTGTGGACCGTCTGGACCTTGGCGCTCTGGAGCGCCGGTACGGTGGGGGCGGGAAGGATCCGTATCATCCGTCGGTGTTGCTGGGGCTGTTGTTTTACGGTTACGCGACGGGGGTGTTTTCGAGCCGCAAGCTGGAGCGTGCGACCTACGATTCGGTGGCTTTCCGTTTTATTGCGGCGAACACGCACCCGGACCACGACACGATCGCGGGTTTCCGCAAGCGATTTCTGGGGGAGTTGCAGGGGTTGTTCGTGCAGATTCTTTCGCTTGCGCGGGAGATGGGGTTGTTGCGGTTGGGCAACGTGAGTCTGGACGGGACGAAGGTTCGTGCGAACGCGAGCAAGCACAAGGCGCTGAGTTGGGGGCATGCGAAGCGTCTTGAGGATCAGTTGCGCGGCGAGGTGGCGGAGTTGCTTGATTGTGCGGCGCGGGCGGACGAAGCGGAGCCCGGACTGGACGTGCCGGAGGAGTTGAAGCGGCGCGAGGGCCGTCTTGCGGTGATCGAGGCGGCGCAGGCGGAGATCGAGCGGCGGGCGCGGGAGCGCCATGCGGCGGAGCGGGAAGAATACGAGGAGAAGCTTGCGGCGCGGCGGGAGCGGGAGAAGGCGACGGGGCGCAAGCCCCGCGGTCGAGAGCCGAAGGCGCCGGAGGCGGGTCCGCGGGAGAAGGACCAGGTGAATCTGACGGACGCGGAATCGCGGGTGATGCTGACGGCGGACGGATTCCAGCAGGCGTATAACGCGCAGTCTGGGGTGGATGTCGAGAGTCATCTGGTGGTGACGGTCGATGTGGTGGACCGCGGCAACGACAAGCGCGAGGTGGAACCGGCGCTTGCGGCGCTGGGCGCGTTGCCGGGGGCGCTGGGGAAGCCGACCGGGCTGTTGGCCGACGCGGGGTATTTCAGCAAGAAGAACGTGAAACGTTGCGAGGCGGCGAAGTTGACGCCGCACATCGCCATGGGCCGCACGGCGCACAATCCGCCGCTGGCGGAGCGTTCCGCGCCGCCGCCGCCCTGTCCGGAGGACGCGGACGCGGTGACGCGCATGGCGCATCGGCTGCGGACGCCGGAAGGCCGGGCGCTGTACGCGCGGCGCAAGTCGACCGTGGAGACGGTGTTCGGGGTCGTCAAGGAGACGATGGGATTTCGGCGCTTCCATCTGCGCGGACTGGAGGCGGTGCGCGGAGAATGGACACTGGCCTGTCTGGCGTGGAACCTGAAACGGATGCACGCCTTGCGTTGAGGCGCTCCACCCCCCGTTTTCCGCCCGCGAGCGGACATTGGCGACGCTGTCATGCCAAATACGCATGTGGGGGCGATACCATACCGCCCCAGCCACCGAAATCGGGAATCGCGCGGCCTATGGCCGCTGACATGAAATGCAACTGAGGACCGCCTTGCTCGGCGGATTCAACATCCTAAAACCGACAGACTCCTAGCTGCGATTCGTCGTAAGTTCCACTCAGTAAAGCTAAGTTACGAGCTTTTTCTGCATTGTGTCCCGAGGCATCTTTAGAAAGCTCGGGTGCTGTCAATTGCAATGTTACCCAATCCACGCTTGAGTCAAAATAAATCTGCATTCGGGCTTCAAGGGCTGATTGGTCAATGTCGATCATCGCGCCACCGCGCTTTTCCATCAAGCCATTTAGTGGCTCGACTTCTCCAATGTCTGGTAGTTTAGGCCAAGCCAAATAGTTGTTGTCGACATCGCGGGGCCGGAAGGACAGTCGGTTCCATAGTTGCGGATTCGCGATTTTGTACTGGTCATCGAAGGCTTCGGCTTTCAGGCTTTCAAGCAGCTGTTGGCGGCGCACATTTGCCCGACCCGCGTCGATATCGTCTCGATAGCGGACAATTTTGGTTTGACTGGTTTTTCCGGATTTTACCGCCAAGCCGACTACTATCCCCTGTCGGATGCCGGGTGAAAAGCCTTTCATAGCGAAGACTGTCTCACTAGTCGTGCCATCAGGCGCGTACTCAGTTTTGTTTCGGTCTCCATGCAAGTTCTCGATCCAAAACTTGTCAAAACTTTGGAGAAGATGCTGGCGCATGACGACGAACGACGGTTCGCTTGTCCAAGAATAGTTAGAGATGTAAGAAACTATGCCCCGGCCAGTCTGTGCAATCCGCCGTTCGGCAATTCGAAAAAAGCGGACATACAGTTCATCGAGGTTAAATTTCTTTATTTTCCACTGTTTGATAAGCCCATCCTTGTAAGGCTCAACGAGTCCAGCCTCCTCTTCGGGGCTCGTTCCCGCGTAGGCATTGTATGGTGGATTACCTAATACCACGAGGACGGGCACGTCGCGCTTTACATGCTCTGCGTGGTCGCGTTCGTGCTCAAGTTCTGGGAAAAGCGGTATTGACTCTTTTGTCCCTGACGCGGATTCCCACCCTGTCAAAGCATTTGTGAGAAAAATTGCGGGTCTTTCACCCTTACTTGGGTCAATGGGAGCCCCAAGCCTAGCCAGCAAATTGCCTACCTGCCAATGGGCAATGACAAATGGTGCTGACATAATCTCGAAGCCGAATACACGCTTTCGTGCTGCTTCCTGCACGTCCTGTCCAATTAGGGCATCATCACCCTTGGCGCGTAGTGTCTTCTCGATTTTGCGGAGGACCTCTAATATAAAGGCTCCTGTCCCACAGCACGGGTCGAGGACATAGACATTCTCGTCAGCGAGCCCATCGGTAATTCCCAATTCTGTGCGGAGTACGGAATCAACCCGCTCCACCATGTATTGGACGATCTCGTGCGGCGTATACCAAACGCCCATTTTTTTACGGAGTTGTGGGTCGAAGGCTTCGAGGAAGGGCTCGTAAAAATGCTGAACTGCCTCACCGCTGTCAAACGAATTGAAGAAAGTTGCGGAATCAATGCGATTCAATGCATCGCCTGTGTGGTCCAAGACATCCATGAGGCCCAGTGGCTCCAGCCGACTGGGCCTGGCTATTTCTTCAAACAGCGAACGGATCATCGGCACAGTCATGATGTAGCCAGCCGACCTCCAGTCAAATATATCGTCGCTGTTGCCCTTAGCCCAGACCGCCCAAGCCGAAAAGATGCCGTAAAACAGCGTCTGGATTAGCGTGGATCGAAAGAAATGCTCTCCTTCCTCGCCTTCGAACTTGATTCCGAGCGCTAACTCAAGCGCGCTACGAAGTGGCGCGAGGGTGGCGCCATCCTTCTCTGCCAGAGTCGCTTGCGCCTCACGCGCGTAAGAAGACAGGAACCAAGCGATGTCTTGGGGGCGGGTGAGCGGTGCAGCGTTCATCATGACCCGACACAGAAACTCCCCAAGATGTGTCCCCCGTTCGCTTGCCGATTTTTGGGGATGGGCGGCCATTGACCAAAATGCCGATTCGTCATTTGCTAGGCTGAAGAGCTCACGCACTACAGGCTGGCCGTTTCCGTCTTCGCCAATCAATCGGAACTCTCGGTAGTTTGTGATAAGAACCAACCGATATAGATCGTAGTATTTCGTTGCCTGCTCTCCCTTTGCCGTTTGCCAGCTTTGGTCGGTAAGTGGCTTGACCTCGATGACTCCTCGTTCGGGAATTTCTCCCTGCCCGGATTTTGGCGCGCCTTTGCTGCATTGCCTTTTGCTGTAAAGCCCGAAGTCAGGATGACCAGCGCCTTGATTGCGCAATTGTCCGTTGCAGATGACGTGTGGGTCGAGGGTCTCGCCCAACTCGTTTAGCAGATTTTCAAGGGCTGAATAGTAAGAAGTTTCACTTGTAGCGCCGCCGGTGCTCCGAATCTGAGCCATGCGCTGGAAGTAGGAGCAAACTGCGTGTTCGATGGATGTCAAAATTTCCCCTTTTCTCTAAGTTTGTTGCAGCTATTTCCAGCACTCAGTGAACCTTGTCGGCAAAAGCTGTAATTACATTGATTCGAACTCGTTTTCAATAAGTTACGACATCCAGATTCATGCATTTGACGTCCCGCATAGCAGGTTCAACGGCTAAGATGCAGGCAGATGCGGCAATGAGAGGTCGCGATGGATTTCGTCAAGGCGCTTCTCCACCGAATTCAAGGTCGACTGGATGTCCCACAAAAAGTAGAAAACAATAGTGAAGATGACGATTCCAGCAGTCCATGCGCCCAGAGTGTGTGCAATATTCCTGCCCATGCTCAATTGCTCCTTCAAAACGGGTTTGCGGTATACCGCAGTATAGAATCAAGTATTGATGGACAAGAAGTATTAGGCGAGAAAAGACGTAAAGGGTGAACGCAGTACCGGGATGCTATGCCTTCTCATCCCGCGGCGCGCGCTTTCCCGTCTGAATCCAGGGATGGAAGTCTGGCAATTGCAGCGCCGCTCTTCTGCTCGGCACACCGGAGCTCAAAGATTTTCTGCAGGTTGAGCCAGAACTCGGCTGAAGTGCCAAAAAAGCGCCCCAGGCGCAACGCCGTGTCACCGGTTATCGCGCGTTGGCCATTCAGTATCTGCGTAATGCGGTTAACCGGCACCTCGATCCGTCGAGCCAATTCAGCCGCGCTCATGCCGAGCGCAACCAGATCCTCACGCAGTGTCTCACCGGGATGGATAGGTTCACGCATGACGAGACTCCTCTCAGTGGTAATCAACGATCTCTAATTCGACTGGGCCAGGACTTTCATCGGGCCACTTGAAACAGACTTGCCATTGGTCATTGATGCGAATGCTCCATTGCCCATTTCGTCGACCCTTGAGCGCTTTGAGACGGTTGCCCGGCCGATTCAGGTCGCCAAGGCTTGTGGCAGCGTCGAGTTGGTCCATTTTGCGCGAAGCCGCTCTGGCAAAACCCGAGAATGCCGCAACTCGTTGCCCCCGGTAGAACGCTGCCGTCCTTTTGTCTGCATAACTGACGATCACAGCGTGTTCCAGATCCATTGCAACAAATCGCCGATCAAATTAACTGAAAAGTCCGTGTTACGTCAAGCGTAATTTTAGAGATTGGATAGGCAATGGACATAGAATCCCCATTACCGAGTGGGTGTCCCATGTCCATTTAGTCTACGGACCTGTCGAGAAATAGGGAATGGCGTTGGCCAAACTCTACGAGCGCCTCCTTGTAACTCTGATCGTTTCTGTGGTGATAACTAATGAATACTTTGTGCATTACAACGTCTTTCGCTCAAAACCTTTCGCAGTCCGCTGGATACGAGCTTGACAGCCTCTAGAATGTGCGGGGTGTGGGCCAAGATAAGGTTCTCCTCTCGGGATAGACCATTATGGAGATCATCTGGCGAGTACTTGCGAAAGTACTGTCGCCCCGACCAGTCTTCGCGCGAGCCAGTCCAACGCTCAGCGAGACCCAGGGTCTCAGAAATATCGCGAGCACATCCGCCGAAGCCGCCCAGCACGAAGACCGGCTGATTGGCTTCAAGCGAGAGATACGTTTCCTCGGCAATGCCTGGCATTGCTCCCTTGTAATCCTCGACCTTGCCGCCTAAGACGATTCGTGCGCGAATGTCTGCTGCCATAACGGTTCGCATCGCGGTTAAGCCTTTCGTCCATTCATCCTCCTGCGGCTCGTGCGAACGAAGTTTGAGTCGCTGTTTTCGAGCGAGACGCGTACCGTCCAACGCAAGGAAGACTAGGCTGGCAGCCGGCTCATGGTCTGCAGAGAACGCCGCAATTTCATCCAATGACATCCTGATGTGTACTGGCCAAGCCAAGTAATCGGTCACACCTATGATTCCAGTGTGCCGCGGGTGGCCCCGATAACGTCCCACCAACTCGGCCAAAAGCCGAGTAAAGCCATGTTTTCTCAAATCTCCGCCGTAGGCCAAACTCCAGCCGGAAGCGAGCAGGTGCAGCGCGATCTCAGCCATAGCGTCGCGCAAATGCCCGTCACTTAGCCCGAGGACTCGCAAGTCGGGACTCTCAGAAATCGAGATTCCGACCGAAGGGGTTGTCTCGGCTAGGGTTGGGGTCATATGCGTTCCTCCAACCAGTCTGTCAGAGTCCTTACACGTACTTCTGGCGCGATATCCCTGAACAGCGTCTCTTCATCTGCACCGAGTAGGGGTTCAGGATACACGATCACGGAAGGGGAATCCCCGTCACCAGGTGGTACTGCCGCCAAAGTGATCAACTCGGGTGGTCTCGCGGTGAACAAAACTCCTGGGGAGTCAGTCATATGCGGCCCTACGCGACAAAGCCACAACCAGTTGCGGAAGACTTCATCCAAGAGGCAACCTGCAACTGTCCCAATCCGATCCGTTTGGTTTGGGCCCATGCGAACGATTGGAACGTTGCCCAGGTAGGGCATTCCACGCGGAACGACATCTCGTACGCAATCGACCACGACCATGGGCACCAGGCGTCGTTTTGCTTCGATTACCTCTCGTCGACACCATTCGCGGGAAGAGTACGAATCGGTATGGATCGCCAATACTGCACCCGCCCCGATCTCGCGCAGCAAAACATCTCCAAACGACAGCCCTGGCGGGATATCGTAGACGTCGAAGAAACTATCAAGCGGGCTGTACATATGAATCCAGTCGCGAATGCTGCTTCCCACGAATTCGCCATCGTCATCATGCTTGGAGTGGCTGATGAATATCCGAATCTTTTTCAGATAGCGCCCAACCTCGTCATCCTCACCACCGGCGGGCCGAAGCCGGTCGAGGCTATGCCGGAGCATGCGACAGAATTCGTGGGTCAGGTCGGAGGTAAGTCGTTGCGCCAGATCTACGCCAGACGCGCCCCAGCGATCCCAGCGCAAAGCTTGCTGTATGACCCCAAGTTCAAGCCCCCGGCGGTCCATTGTCACCGGGAAGAATCCGACCGGAAGCCCTCTACTTTGCGCGGCTTTCGCGATGGCGCGTACGTATTCGGCATACTCGCGATCTTCAATCAGGATTGACTCTGCCAGAACCACGATGGCGGTGAATTTGGCATCATCCCACTTGATCGGCAAGGGCGTGGATGCGCCTGGCGCGAGATGGCTGTCGAGCTTCGCAATGGCAGTCCAATT
Source organism: Pseudomonadales bacterium (assembly GCA_963666325.1). Lineage (GTDB taxonomy): Bacteria > Pseudomonadota > Gammaproteobacteria > Pseudomonadales > Pseudohongiellaceae > UBA9145. The sequence goes on along the minus strand of OY762706.1, from coordinate 739,653 downwards.
GTCTGGCTCGATTGCAAGTTTCCCATCCATCTCCGATTGCTCTATAAAATGCGGGGTTATGTCCTCGAACAGCAGTATAGGATCAGGTTTCGATAGACAAGAAGTTTTGGGCGAAAAAAATCAGAGAGCTTCAAATCGAGTCAAGCTGCATTCTTCGCCGGCTCAGACTATATGCCCGACCCAGCGGCCGGCGAGGACTACTCCGGCCCAGAGGAAGAGGGAGAGGCTGCCGATGATTTTGAGTTGCAGCGGGGTCTTGGACATGTGTTCGCTGCCGTCGAGGTGGCGGTAGATGCGGTAGTGAAACCAGGCCATGTTGGCGCCGGCGAGGACGAGCAGGATCATCTTCCACTGGAATGCGGGGTTGAGGACGTGGGAGGCGGCGCGGGTGATGAACATGCCGAGGCCGGTGATGGTGGAGAGGACGAAGGCGCCCCAGGTCCAGGGGATCAGTTCCCGCGACAGGTCGCGGATCGAGTAGCGCATTGCGGCGAGGCCCAGCAGGCGCAGGTCGACGAACAGGATGGAGCCGACCACCATGGCAATGGTGACGACATGGATCGATTCGATGAAGGGGAACAGCCAGGTGCCGCCGATTTCCCAGCTCAGCGGCCAGCTCTCGATATCGATCCAGAATGGGGCGCGCAAGAAATCGGAAAGCACTCAGTTCACCCTCATGCCGGGAAATAGATGTATTCGGCGTAGGCGATCCAGCGCCCCGCCATGGCGACCATGATCCACAGGCCCAGGGAAAGCAGGGCCGCGGCCTTGACCTTGAGCACGGCCGCGCCGTTGGCGTTGACGAAGTCCTGCTGCCGGCTCCACCAATGAATCAGCACAGTCACCGCGATCGCCGAAAGCAGGAAACTCGCTTTCCAGCCGAAAATCGGATTGTTGAAATAGCGCAACGGCCGGGCGAATACGAAAAACGAGCCCGAAAACAGGTTCGAGGCCAGTGCGCACCAGAGCCAGGGCATTACGCGGCGCGCCATTTCCGGTAATTGCTGGGAGGGTACGGCGAGCCCGAGGATGCGCAAGTCGAGCATGACGATGGAGCCCATGACCACGGCGATGCCGAGGATGTGTACGCTCTGGATGATCGGCGGGAAGCCGGGGATATTGCGCAAGGCCCAAAGCGCCGCGGCTTGCGGGAACGAGCCGTCGAGCAACTGGCCGATTGCTATCATGAAATCCGGCAAATCAACTGTCCTTTAAACCTCAAGTAACGCTATTTGCGCGCAGATTCTGCGACTCCGTTTCGCTCCGCGCAGAATGACGTAGAGGTGATGCCGACGCATCGTTTTCAGCCCGTCACCGGCTCGTCTGTGACTGCTCCCGCCGAGGCGGAAGCGACTACCGCTGCGTACTTGGCCAGCACTCCGCGAGTATAACGCGGCGCCGGGCGCTGCCATTGCTCAAGACGCGCCTCGATTTCGGCGGCGTCGAGATCGAGATTCACGGTCCGATCCGCCGCGTTGATCGTGATCGGGTCGCCGTCGCGGACTATCGCAAGTGGGCCGCCGGAGAAGGCCTCGGGCGTAATATGGCCGACCACGAAGCCATGGGAGCCGCCGGAGAATCTGCCGTCGGTAATCAGCGCCACATCCGAACCGAGGCCCTTGCCCATGATGGCCGAAGTGGGAGCGAGCATTTCGCGCATGCCCGGGGCTCCGCGCGGTCCTTCGAAACGGATGACAACGACATCGCCCTTGACGATTTCGCCGGCGAGAATGCCTTTCAGGCTCTCTTCCTCGGAATCGTATACCCGCGCCCGGCCCGAGAATCGGTCGCCTTCCTTGCCCGTGAGCTTGGCAACGGCGCCTTCCGGCGCAAGATTGCCGCGCAGCACGACGAGGTGAGATTCGGGCTTGATGGGATTGTCCAGGTTCCGAACGATTTTCTGATCTGCCGGATAATCTTCCACATCGGCCAGATTCTCGGCCAGGCTGCTGCCGGTGACGGTCATGCACGAGCCGTCGAGCAGCCCCGCGTCGAGCATGCGCTTCATCAGCGGCTGGATGCCGCCGATGGCGATAAGTTCAGACATCAGGTAGTTTCCGCTCGGCCGCAGGTCGGCCAGCACCGGGGCGTCGCGGCCGATACGGCCGAAATCGTCGAGTTCGAGCCTGACGCCGACGGTATGCGCCATCGCAAGCAGATGCAGCACCGCATTGGTCGAGCCGCCAAGTGCGATCACGACCTTGATGGCGTTCTCGAATGCGGTCCGGGTCATGATGTCCGAGGGTTTGATGTCCTTCGCGATCAGATTCATGATCGCCGCCCCGGCGCGTTCGCAGTCGTTCTGCTTGGCTTCGGAAATCGCATCCTGGGCGGAGCTGTTGGGCAGGCTCATGCCGAGGGCTTCGATGGCGGAAGCCATGGTGTTGGCGGTATACATGCCGCCGCAGGAACCCGGGCCGGGTATGGCTGTGTCCTCGATCTGCTTCAGTTCAATATCCGAAACCTTGCCGGCGGCGTGTCCGCCGACCGCTTCAAACACGGACACGACATCGGTGCGGCCTGGGCCAGGCTGTATCGTTCCTCCGTAGATGAATAAGGAGGGGCGGTTCAGCCGCGCCATGCCCATCACCAGGCCCGGCATGTTCTTGTCGCAGCCGCCGATGCCGATGATGCCGTCGTGGCCCATGCAACCCGAGACGGTTTCCACGCTGTCGGCGATCACTTCGCGGGAAACCAGCGAGTACTTCATGCCCTCGGTGCCCATGGAAATGCCGTCGGATACGGTGATCACGTTATAGATCACGCCCTTGCCGCCGGCGGCGTCGGACGCGCTGTTGGCCGCTTGCGCGAGCTGATCGATATGCATGTTGCACGGCGTCACCATGCTCCAGGTCGAAGCGATGCCGACCTGGGGTTTGGCGAAATCCTCGTCGGTAAATCCTGCCGCGCGCAACATGGCGCGGCTCGGCGCCTGTTCGACGCCGTCGGTGACGATGCTGGAATGTTTGCGCAAGTCCCTGTCTTTCATGAAGATTCCCAATGAAGCTCGAAGCCGGGTATTCTTGTGGAGTTCCGGCGTAAACTCAAGTGTTAGCGCCGATTTTTCTGTGTATCATGCTTGAAGCTTTGAATTCGAGGAGAAATATCATGAAAACATATTGGGCAGGAACTCTCGCCATGCTGGTGCTGGCTTTCGCTCCGCTTCAGGCGACGGCGCAGGAAGCAGCGTCAAGCCTCAACGGCATCTGGCTGAATACGACGACTCCCGAAGGCGAATTCGCCTTCCTGACGATCGTTCACAAGGCTAACGGACAGATGGCGATCATCAGCACAAATTACGTGAATATTCTCGGTATTGTCGAAGGGTATCAGTCGGCGGCGGCGCTGGGACAGGCAAATCCGAACGACCTCGGCGAATCCATCGGTACGGCGATGAGCTTTCCTGCATTGTTTCAAAACGCCGACCTGCAATTCACCTTGCATCGCCCGTCGGAGAACGAACTCATGGTCGAACTGACCAGTTGCTCCGTACCGGAGGGGAATGTAGTCACTTGTGACCAGATATACCCCAATTTTCCCTTGAACGAAGGGGTACACCACAGCAGAGCGTTCTGAGCCTCGTGACAATTCCATTGGAGACTTGAAGATGCAAAATAGCGAATGGATCAGAATTGTCGGGCTGGCCTTGCTGGCCGGATTGCCGCTGGCGCAGGTGTTTGCGCAGGACGCGGAACCAATGGAACCGGCGGCGGTGGACTATGGCGACATCGACAACTGGCTTTGCCATCCGGACAACGTACTTGATGTCTGCGGCCACGATTTGGGCGCCGCCATAGTCAACGCCGATGGCTCGGTGGAAATCGAAGACTGGCGCGGCGGTAACGAGCCATCGATTGACTGCTTCTATGTCTACCCCACCACTTCTCTCGATGAAGGCGCCTTTGCCAACCTGCGCCCTGGTCGGCATGAGGAGATCGTTACGACCTTCACCCAGTTCGCCCGCTTCCAGTCGGTTTGCCGCGCGTTCGCGCCGATCTACCGGCAGATTACGATACCCGGCCTGCTCATGAACCCCGGCAGGCTCGCCAACTACGAACAACCCAATTACCGGGATGTCGTCAACGCCTTCCATCACTATCTTGAAAACCACAACAGCGGTCGCGGTTTCGTACTCGTAGGTCATTCCCAGGGCACCGTCATGCTGACCGAGCTGATTCGCAACGAGATTGACGGCGGGCCATTGCAGGATCGGCTGGTCTCGGCGATTCTTGCGGGCTACGCGGTGGTTGTGCCCAAAGGCGAAGTCGTCGGCGGCAGCTTCCGTGAAGTGCCCTTGTGTGAATCCGCCGGGCAGACAGGCTGCGTGATCAGCTTCGCGAGCTATCGTGAAACACAGCCTCCGGTCGGCGATGAGATATTTCTGTTCGGTCGGGCGCCGGACGATACCGCGGAAGTGGCCTGTTTCAACCCGGCCAATCCCGGAGGGGAGGGCGAACTTCATGCGTATATGTCCAATGTGGGCGAGATCTTCCAGATCGTGGCGCCGATGCCGGAGTGGAGTTCGGTCATACAGGGGATCAATACTCCCTTTGTGAAATTGCCGGGCTTGCTCCGTGCCCGTTGCGTCAATAACGGGCAGTATCACTACCTGGAAGTCAGCATCAATGCCGACCCGGCCGACCCGCGCACCGACGACATACGCGGCGATGTGGTGATAGACGGTGAAGTGAACGCGCCTTGGGGCCTGCATCTGATCGACATGACCCTGGCCATGGGTAACCTGGTCGACATCGTCGGCCGTCAGGCCGAGGCGTACGCCGAACGCTAGATCAACTGACTTCCAGGACTTTCAGGGTATTGGTTCCGCCCTGGATGTCCTGCAGGTCGCCTTTCGAGAGAATTACCACATCGCCCCTGGCGACCGCGCCGATTTGAACGAGAAACCTGACGACCGCCTCGTTGATGAGTTCGTAGTCAATTCCGCCGGTTTCCAGCAGGCGCGGATGAACCCCTCTGTATAACGCAACTCGAGCCAGCGTCCGCGGGTTATCGCCAAGGGCGTAGATCGGCAGCCGGGAGCGGCTGCGCGACATCAACTTGGGCGTGTTTCCACTCGAGGTCAGACAGGCCACGGCGCGCACGTCCGCCAGACGTTCGGCCACGGTCATCGCCGCCAGGGCTATGGATTCGTCGATGACCTCGCAGTCGTGATCGAGACTGGTCTGCGGCGCGGCGAATGGCGTTGATTCGGCGCCCTCAATCACCCGCACCATGGCTTGCACCGTTTCCACCGGGTACTTGCCCGTGGCGGTTTCGGCGGACAGCATCACCGCATCCGTTCCATCCAGAACGGCGTTGGAGACATCCATGATTTCCGCGCGGGTCGGATGAGCATTCTCGACCATCGATTCCATCATCTGCGTCGCGGTGATCACGCACCGGTTCAACTCCCGGGACCGTTTGATGATGTGCTTCTGCATTCCCATCAGGGCCGCCTCGCCGATTTCGATCGCCAGGTCGCCGCGAGCCACCATGACGGCGTCGCTGGCCCTGATGATGGCGTCCATGTTCGCGTCCGAGGCCACGGCTTCGGCTTTTTCGATCTTGGCGATGATGGCGCAGGCGGAACCGCGTTCCCCGACCAGTTTCCTCGCGGTCTTCAGGTCGTCGGCGGAACTTGCGAAAGATATGGCCAGATAGTCCACGCCCTGGTCGCAGACAAACTTCAGGTCTTCGATATCCTGCGCCGTTGGAGTCGGGGCGGACAGTCCTCCGCCGCGCAAGTTGATACCCTTGCCGGCGCGCACTTCGCCGGCTATGGCGACCACGCAGTCGATACGACCGCCCTTCACTTCGGACACTTGCAATTCAAGCGACTCATCACCGATCACAAGAGTGTCCCCGGGACTGACCTGTTCGGCCAGCGCGGTAAATTTGGTCGAGACTTCCCGGTGGTTTCCGCCGTCGTGAGGCAGCGCCGGATCTATGGAAAAGACATCTCCCGGCGCCAGTGCGAATGACTTCTCACCGGCGAATCCGCCGATGCGGATCTTGGGTCCCTGGAGGTCGGCGAGTATGGCCACATGGCGGCCTGTACTGTCCGCGGCAGCGCGTATATCCGCGATCCTGGCAGCGTGCTCCCCGTGCGCGCCATAGGAGAAATTCAATCGAAACACGTCTACGCCCGCGTTGATAAGCTCTTCGATCTTTCCGTCGCTCGCGGGGCCAAGGGTGGCTACGATCTTGGTCGCTCTTGGAATTGACGGATTTTCGGCTGCAATGCTCACGTAAACGTCCTGCATAAAATTCTTCGCAGTTTTGCGGTGCGCAATGATACCAGCAAGTTGAGAAAATGAAGGCGACGAGGGCTCGGCGTGTTTCCAGCCGTCATTCTGCGCGGAGCGAATTCTCCCATTGTCATTCTGCGCGAAGCGAAGCGAAGCGGAGCCGCAGAATCTGCGGTTTCGATACAATTGCACCTGCGAAAACTCTACAATGCCGTATTTAAATTCCGGTCGGCGTTCCACCGCCAGCCTCACCCAAGCGGAAGTATTTTGCCAATGACCACCTACTACACCTACACGGACAGCCCCATCGGCAGACTATTGCTGGCCGGAGACGGGGAAAATCTGCATACGCTGGGATTCCCCGGCGGCAAGATGCAGCGCCGCCACGAACCCGGCTGGGTCGAAGATGCGACTCCTTTCACGCAGGCAATCGAGCAATTACGAGCCTATTTCGCAGGCGAACTGAAACAATTCGATCTTTCCCTGGCGCCCGCGGGAACCGACTTCCAGCGCAAGGTCTGGTCGGCCCTGCAAGGAATACCCTACGGAGAAACCCGCAGCTACGGAGAACTCGCGACCGAAGTCGGCAATGGCAAGGCGTCGCGCGCGGTAGGAGCTGCCAATGGCCGGAATCCGATTCCGGTGATCATCCCCTGTCATCGCGTCGTCGGCAGCGACGGCAGCCTGACCGGATTCGGCGGCGGCCTCGAAACCAAGCAGCGCCTGCTCGCACTGGAACTTCGCCAATCTCGCCTAGTCTAAGCGGAGTCAACTCGCGGATACCCGAGTCTCATGGAGTTTGCTGCCAGCCGAATTACCGAACTTGAGCGATCCGAGCCGGTACGCTGGCACTTCTGGTCCGCTGTTGTAGTCAGTATCGGATTGCATGGTCTTCTTTTGCTCGTTTGGCAGTTTGACAATGCAAGACCGCCGACATCCCAGCCAATTGCGATCGCTGTCAATCTTGTCCCGGAGCGTCCGAAGCCAGAGTCGGCCCCGCAACCGGAATACACTCCCATCCTGCCGCCGGAAATTGAACAGCGAAGCCTGCTACCGGCCTTACCGCAGCCAGAACCCGCGATTCCGATCATCGATGAAACGCCTCCGGTTGCGGAGGCAGTTACGATTTCCGCCGTTGAGCTTGCCGAATCCGTGGAATTGCCTCGTGTCACGGAGACTGCTGTCGAGCCGGAAGTCAGTGGCGGCATTTCCCGGGCTCCTACGCTGGAAACGATTCAGAGTGCGGCGAACACGGCATTGTCACGGCGGTGGCAACGCCCTGAATGCGAACCGCTTGAAGAAGACTCCGGCTGGCGCGACTGCAAGCCTGTATTCACCGGTGAGCCGCGGGCGATTTCGCTCGCAGATGAACTGAATACTTATTCCAGTCTGAACCCCTTGCGAGGGATCTCGTCCACCGAACGCAGCCTGCCTGTAATGACGGCGAACATGAACCGGCTCAATGATGGCCTTACACTGCAAGGCATTGACGGACCGGCGCGAAATCAATTGCTGGAACAGGTCGACGCAGTCATCAGCCTGTATTCCGATCCCGACATACCGGTGCGCCGCCAACAACGGCTCATGATGGACAAGAGCGGGTTGGCGAGGCGGGCGGAACAGGTTGTGAACGACCCCTGGGTAGTCACTCAAAGATTGCAACGCGAGCAGAGACAGAAGCATTAGCCCCGGTAAAGCCGCGGCTTGTCGAACGATTCTCCATGAATTTGGCTGTAGTCCGTGCGAGGAGTAGAATCCCGTCCCCATGCTAAGCAGTCAGCAAAATATCATTTCCCGGGTCGCGGGCTGGCTCGGAGACGGCAAGCCGGTCTGGCTTTCCACCATTCTCAAGACCTGGGGTTCTTCGCCGCGCCCGCCGGGCTCGATGCTCGCCTGCACCATGGACGGCGAGCTGGCCGGCTCGATTTCCGGTGGCTGCATCGAAGAGGATTTCCTCGAACAATTGCAGAACGGCAACCTGAAGGCGCAATACGATGAGCAGGGCAAGCCGTTTCGCATCAAGTACGGCATCAGCGCCGAGGAGCAGGCGCGGCTGAAACTGCCTTGCGGCGGCCAATTGCACGTGCTGCTCGAATATCTGGATACAAACGATGCCAATCGCCAGGTCTTCTCGCGCCTGGCCGCCGATCTCGACGCCCATCGCAAGGTCAGCCGGGTAGTGGATCTGCGCAGTGGCGCGGTAAGCGCGCGAACCGGCAGCGATGAGGCGGCCGTGGTGATCGGTGAAGACGCCATGGTGCACAGCATGAGCCCGATGTACCGGCTGTTGCTGCTCGGCGCCGGCGATGTGGCGCGTTATGTCTCGGAGATGGCGCTGGCGCTGGAATACGATGTGACCTTGTGCGACCCGCGACCGAGATATCTGGACAACTGGCATGTGGAAGGCGTGGAGACTACTTCGCGCCTGCCCGACGACGTGGTCAGGGAAAGATTCAGTAATCCCTATGCCGGCGTTATCGCCCTGGCGCACGATCCCAGGGTGGACGACATGGCCTTGATGGAGGCATTGAAAACCGACGCCTTCTACATCGGCGCCATGGGCTCGGAACGCACTTCCGCAGCGCGCCGCGAGCGTCTGCCCGAACTCGGACTAAGCGAAGCGGAAATAGACCGGCTGCATGCGCCGATCGGCTTTCAGATTCATTCCAAGACGCCGGCGGAAATCGCCATTTCCATCATGGCGCAAGTAACCGCCGTGCGTCATCAGAACAAAGATGCCTCTTAGGCCAGCACCTGCCTGAACACGTCCAGCGCGATCGCCATCTCTTCCCGGCTGCCCAGGGAGATGCGCGAATGGGTCGCTTCCAGCGGCGAAAAGTCGCGTCCAACGAGTATGTTGTGCTCGAGGCAGGCCGAGCGGAATTCCGCCGCCGGCATGCGCAGGTTGACGAAGATGTGATTCGTGTTGGAATCGGGCGCCTCGTAACCGAGATCGCGGAAAAAGCCGACAACCTCGTCGCGGATCTCCGCGTTTTCCTGCACTTCCCAGGCGATATGCTCCTCGTCTTCCAGCGCGGTCAATGCGGCGATGGCGCCGAGCATGTTGACGTCGCCCATGCCCCAGACGTCGCGGATCTTCTGCAAGGTTTGCGGCTGGGCCACGGCGAAACCGATGCGCATGCCCGCCAGGCCGTGGGCCTTGGAGAATGACCTGGTGATGAACACGTTTTCGTATTCCAGCGCCAGCGGCACGGCGGTTTCCATCGCGCCGGGGCGCGCGTAGTAGATGTATGCCTCGTCGATGTGGATGTAAGTTTCCGGATTCTCTTCCATGACGCGGCGGACGAAGGCTTCCACTTCGCCCGGCCCGCGCACGGTGCCGGTTGGATTGTTCGGATTGCACAAATACAGCAGGCCGGCGCCGCGGGCGTTGTCCGCAAGCTGGTCGAGATCGATGGCCAGATTTCGGTCGAGCGGCAATTCCACCGTGCGCGCTCCGATCTGCCGGGCGGTGCTCAGGCTGGTCGTATAGGTCGGCAAGGGAGTGACGAAAGCCTTTTCCGCGTCGCAGAATGCGCGAACCGAGCCTTGCAGCAATGGCGTGGAGCCGGTTGCCAATTGAATGTTCTCCCTTTCCACGCCGTAGTGATCCGCCAGACCTTGCTGCAGTTCACCGACATGGTCGGGGGCGTAGCCGCGGCCGACGCGTTTGGTCGTATGGGCATGAATCGCTTCCATGGTTTTCGGGCCGGGTCCGCGCGCGCTTTCGTTCTGATTCAGTTGAATGATGCCGTTGTCGAAGACGCCGGTCGCGAGCGCCTCGCGATTTTGCGCATGGGCTTTTCCGCCCAGCAGGGCGCTTCCGGACATTGCGCTGACCGCAGCGCCGATCGCGATTGTTCCAAATCCACGTCGAGTAGTTTTCATTCATTCCTCCGGCGGCCCGGTTAGGGCAATCTGGTGTGTTCAATTTGGTGGAAGGCGCATCATAACCCCGTATCCGGGCATCGCCAAGCGAATCGAGCGGCAGCGGGCCTTCCGGACGGAGATCGAGCGATCTTTTCATTGATTTAGCCCTGCGCCTGCTTTATAACCGTTAGTTGCAACGCGGGGTTCAACTCAAGGGGACGAATTCCGCCGGGTCACTACAACGCTTGCGCATCGCCGCGGGCAAACGCATAGAGGGGCGCCGCATGTCCAACGTCTACAAAATCGACCGCAGATCTTTCCTGAAACAGGCAGGCGTTGCCGCTGTTGCCGGTTCATTGGGAACAGCCACCAGCCTGAAGGCCCAGGAGAACAGCGCCAGCCGCGCTTCCGCCGGAGGCTACGACTTTGACGAGATCTACAATCGCATCGGCACGGATTGCAGCAAATGGGATGGACAAATTGAAACCTGGGGCGATCAACTCAAGATTCCCATGGGCGTCGCCGACATGGATTTCCGCGTTGCTCCTTGCGTTACCGAAGCGCTGCAAGAGCGAATTTCGCACGAAGTCTACGGCTATATGGCGACGCCTGATTCCTATCACGAATCGATCATCAACTGGAATGAGCGCCGTTACGGCACGGTGATCGAAAGGGAAATGCTGCTGAGTTCGCCGGCGCTGCTGCCGGGATTACTCGCGGCGCTGCGGGCTTTCAATCTTCCCGGCGCCAAGGTCGTCATGCAGACGCCTGGCTATAACGGGTTCTTCTCGACTATCCGCAAGGGCTTCGTGATCGAGGAGAATCGGCTGCGTGAGGTAAACGGCGTCTACGAGATGGATTTTGACGATCTCGACCGCAAGTTGGCCCAGGACGATGTGCATACCTTCATCCTGTGCAACCCCCACAATCCGGTGGGCAATTGCTGGGACCGCGCCACATTGACCGAACTCGGCGAACTTTGCGCGCGCCACAACGTCATCGTGCTGGCCGACGAAATCCATTGCGATTTCGTCAACGCGGGCCACGAATACGTGCCCTACGCAAATCTCGCCGACGATCTGGTCATGAACAGCGTGACGTTCAAATCCGCGAGCAAGTCATTCAACCTGGCGGCCTTCAAGGACGCCTACATGTTTTCTCACAATCCGGAATTCATGTCGCGCATCCGCGCCGTCGGCGACAACGCCACGATCAACTCGCTCGGAATCATCGGCACCCAGGCCGCGCTGGAAGAGGGCGACGACTGGATGGACGCCTTGCAGGTTTACCTATCCGACAACGCAAAGTACGCGTCCAGCTTCATCAACGAGCAGATTCCCCACATGAGTTGCAACGAGCCGGAAGGCACCTATCTTGCCTGGCTCAATGTGGAGCCGCTGATCGAGCGCATCGGCGCGGTCGAGACCGCGGCGGCCGAAACCGCCGCACGTGAACCGGGCGCGAATGAAGTGACTCCGGAATTGATTGTGGAGCGCTTTCTCATCGAGAATTCGGGCGTGAAGATCAATCCCGGCTCGGCGTATTGGGGCCCCGGCCGCATGCGCATGAATCTCGGCCTCGCACGGCCCTTGCTCGAAGAGGCGCTCGGCCGCATCCAGGGCGCCATGCAGCAAGCCTAACCTGCGGCGGGAGAATGAGCCGCCGTAGCGGCGGGTTCGTGCACACTGGAGGGTTCAGACAACTTTGGAGTGGAGGTCCACCAGAGGTCGCCGAGCTTGAATGGGGCCGCGCTGAAGGGCGGCGGCGCGATTTCGGCGTCGCCGGTGGCGGTTTCGAGCAAAGTCCAATGGCCGTCGCGCAGTTCGAACACTTCGAGCGTTTGCGCTTCCGGGTCGACGAACCATAGATGGGCGATTGGTCCATTCCGTTGACTTTGCCGTGTGTGTCTGTGATAGTCCCCGCGTCGGGTGCCCTTTATGGGCTTGATATGGTACGCCCAGCCCGACATCAATTGCCCTCCGATTGTCGCCATGGGACACCCATCTCTGTTCAATCCCGAAAGGCGGCTGCCATTCGGGTTTGTTCGCTTCTGCTGATTCCGGCCGAGTTCGCCACCGTCTTCCATTCGGCTACGCTTGAAATGACTTCGTCCTTGATCGCCAGGGCCTGATTCCGGCCAAGTTGAAAGAAGTCGATCACTTCCAGGGCCAGCCTGAAGTCGAGACTGTTGTCGTTGTCGGTTATGTTGAGGCGCAGCCCGTCGGCCGGCGTGACGGGATTGATGTCGAACGCGGGGGACAGCCTCCAGCCACCGCTGCGAAAAACGAAGCCGTGGTTGCGCAGATGGTCGTCGGTATTGGAGATGGCGATGGAGAAAACGATGCGGCGCCATAACTGGGCCAGATCTTCTCTTGCGCGGGAGCCATGTTCCGTCAGAAACTGGGCCAGTTCGAGATAGCTGGCCCCTTCGTCTCCGTCGAAATAGCCAAGTTGGGTCATTGCCGAAGTGAAGTGAATCCGGCTTGCCGGTATCCGGTCAAATCGTTTCGTGACGAATATATGGTGCTCGCTGCCCAATTTTCTGATGTGGGATTCGGACATTTCCAGACCCGCTTTAACCGCGAGCTTGTAGGCGACGAATTCCCAGGCGCCGACATCGTGGTCGTCCAGCCGGCTCGGAAATTTGGCTATCCACGGATGGCCGTCGTCATCGAACAGGCAGGCCTTGGGTCTCGCGCCCCCCAGTGAAGAGCCTGGCGCCAGCAATGCGTTCAGCCATTCCAGATATTCCGAATCCGCGCCGGCGCCTTCTTCAATCATTCGCGCGGCGCGTTCGAGTTCGCCCAGGGAAGAAAGTGGTGGAGCCGCCAGATACTTGTGGTCGTCGAGAAAATTTCCGTCAGGTTCGCGTTTGAAACGCAGCGCTCCCGACCGGTGCAAATCATGTACGCCCAGCAGAAAGTCAATTTCGTTTTGAACTTTCGGCCGCCTCGACTCGCGGCGCGCCATGATCGCCTCTCTTCTCTTGACCAGCATTCTGCCCCAGCGATCCGGGCAGCAGTCCAGGAAAGCGCGAAAGTTCCTGCCGCCCTCCCCATGCTGCGGCCCGGAATAAAGAGCAAGCGCCGGGTCCAGATTCAAGGCGTGGCCGGATTGCAGCCATTGCTCCGCGTAAGTGAACTCGAAATGTTCCGTTCGACGAATCATGGTGGAACGCAGGGCGCCAACCAGCGCGGGCTGATTGAAATCTTCCCAGTCGGCGAACACGAATACTTCCACTTCCCCGGACACGATCAGGATTCCGACTTGCGTTTCAGCAACTGAATGTCGCGCAGTTTGCGGCCGAATTCGTCGTCCATGGCAACTTTTGTAAAGTCCGCGGCCAGGCCGAGAACACCGAGCGCCGAGACGTAGTGGCCGATGGAAACGGTCGGGTCGCCGTTCTCGATTTTTCGGATGGTAGTGCGGCTCAGCCCGGTTCTCCCGGCAATCAGCGTCTGAGTCAGGTTTCTGCGTTTGCGCGCGAGTTTGCAATTTTCGCCAAGTTGTTCGAGCGCCTGGCGGTATTTGGGAAAGACAACCGCGCGGCGGCGTTTGCCTGCATCACTAATAGTCATTGCTATTACCGTATTTAGCCTATTTGAGTATTATAGTATCCAAATTAGGTAAAGCACAGTAGTAATTTGGAAGTCTTGGTCGCCGTGGGACACCCATTCCCGTCAGCGGCCCTTCAATGGGTGTCCCATGATTTTTTTGGATTGGCGAGGTAATGCAATTGCATTGACATGGTAAGTGGATTGCATTACTCTCGCAGTCGGTTCAGCAAACCAGTGGAGGCCGCCATGTCGCTCAAGAATCTGCAAGTCCAATCCACCTTGACCGATCGTTATCAGACGACCGTGCCGGAAATCGTCCGTCGGGCATTGCAATTGGGAAAGCGCGACAAGATTCAATTTTCGATCCGCTCCAATGGAGAAGTCGTACTTTCCCGCGGCGATCGATCCGAGGAGGACGATCCGGTGCTCGGCGCCTTCCTGGAATTTCTCGCTCGTGATCTGGCGAACCACCCGGAACGGCTTGAAGTTGTCGATCAGAGTTTCATTGATCGAATCTTTTCTGTAGCGGGAGATTTCGACATCGACCTGGACGCTCCGCTATCGGCTGAAGACGAATGAATGAAAGTGACCCGATCTTTCCGAAATTCAATGGCTGGGCGATCTATGCGCACCCCATGTTTCGTCGGCAGTTGGAGGAGTTGTCAAACCAGGTCAAGACTCTCAAGCAAAAGGATCCGGCCGGCTACTCCGGAAAAAACGCCAGTAAACGATTACTTGCAATAAGAAAGTTGATGTTCGATGTCATTCCGCGGGATCCATCCAGTGGAGAGTTTCGCTTGGGAAAAACCCTTGGCGATCAATACACAAACTGGTTTCGAGCCAAATTCTTCCAGCAGTACCGGCTGTTCTTCCGGTATCACTCCAAAGCCCGAATCATAGTGTACGTATGGGTAACCGAAGAAGGAAACAAACGCGCGTACGGAAGCAGAACCGATGCGTATCGTGTTTTCCGGCAGTTGCTGGCAAATGGCAAAATTCCGGCTGATTGGGATGATCTGCTCGGCGAATCGCGTCCGGACGGTATTGTCGAAAAGGCCCAGTAGAGTTTTTGCAAACATATATCAAATGGATTCACAGACACATATTCAACGAATTAAGAGTCAAACTTTCAATTTCTCAGGGCGCGATTTGTGGCCAGGGAGCGGCGGATTCGAGTTGCCTGGCGAGTTGCAGCAGGAGCAGGTCGCCGCCCCATGCGGCAGTGAACATGACGCCGACGGGCAAGCCTTCGGCGGTGCGATGCAGGGGCATCGACATCGATGGCTGGCCGGTGCCGTTGTACAGCGCGGTAAATCCGCTGTATTGCCGGAAGCGGTTGACGTATTCGCGCTGATCCTCGGCGTTCATGTCGAGCCATCCCAGTTTTGCCGTGGTGCGGGCCAGCACCGGGGAAACGATTACGTCGACCTGCTCGTGCACCGCCGCCATTCGTTTTTCCGCGGTGCGCAGCAAGTCTCGCGCCGCAAGATAGTCTACCGCCGGAGTCTCGGCGCCGCGTTTCGCCATGAAGCGGGTCGAGCGCTCCACGGGAGCTTTTTCGAGATCGGTCCTGTGAAAGCGCAGGCCGCGTTCGATCGAACGATAAGTGTGCACGCAAACGAGTTGGCCCATGGCGGCGTTCAGCGCCTCGTAGTCGAGCGGATGGTTGAAGGGCTCCACGACATGGCCCAGCGATTCGCAATGCGCGGCGGCCGCCTGCACGGCTTTGACGCATTCGCTATCGAGGGCTTCTCCCGTGGGATGGGTATCCTGAATGCCGATTCGCAGGCGCGGGCAGGTCGTGTCGAGCGCCGAAAGGAAGGAAGCGGGAGAATCCGGCCGGGCGAACAGGTTCTGTCCAGCCGGCAGCGTGATCAGATCGAGAAAGGCGGCGCTGTCACGCACAGTTCTCGACACCACGTGCTCCACCGCCATGCCGCTCCAGTTCTCGGACAGCACCGTGCCCGCCTGGGTCAGACCGCGGCTCGGCTTGAGGCCGAACAGTCCGCAACAACTGGCTGGAATCCGGATCGAACCGCCGCCGTCGGAAGCCTGGGCTACCGGCACGATGCCCGCCGCCACCGCCGCGGCGGCGCCGCCGCTGGAGCCGCCGGTGGAGTAATCGGTGTGCCAGGGATTGCGGGTCGGTCCGTTGGCGGCCGGCTCGGTGGTCAGGGTAAGGCCGAATTCCGGCGTGTTGGTCTTGCCGAGCATGGTCAGGCCGGCGGCTTCGTACAATTGCACGCCTGGCGATGAGGATTTCGCTACATAGCTGCTGAACAATTCACTGCCGTAACTGGTCGCGGCGCCTTTCAGATCGCTGAGGTCCTTGAGCAGGAAGGGGATTCCGGCCATCGACCCGGGCAGTGATGCGGCCTCATCGAGCGACCCGGCCTGTTCGAGCGCCTGCTCGTAAAGCGGCAGATTGATCGCGTTCAGGCCCGGATTGCATTGTTCGGCGCGCGCTATGGCGCGCTCGTTCAGTTCAACCCGGCTGAAATCGCCGCGTTCCAGTCCTTGCGCCAGGGCAAGCGCGTCCATGGACAAATAATCGTTTTCAGCGAGCATGGTGGGTCTCCTTTTCGCAGATTCTGCGACTTCGCTACGCTACGCGCAGAATGACAGTTCGGGCCTTATTCGAATCGGCGGCCTGTATACCAGCCGGCTTTCCGGACTTGTTTCGACACCTGATCCACCACGTCGAGCACCAGGGCGAACAGCGCCATGCGCACGAGCACGCCGTTGTCGGTTTGCCGGAAGATTGCGAGGTTGGGATGCTGGTTCAGATCCTCGTCGAGTTCGTTGGCCTCGGCGCGGGTGTCCCGGGGCAATGGGTGCATGATCACGGTATTCGGCTGGCAATGCCGCGTGTATATCGCCTGGTTGAGCCGGAAGCGGCCACGGTAGACGTCGGCCTCGAGGCGGCTGGCAAAGCGTTCTTCCTGGATGCGGGTGAGATAGACGGTGTCGTTGTCGTGGAGGCCTTTTGCCATGTCCTCGGTCTGGCTCACCTTGTGGCCGGCTGCGCGCAATTCGGCAACGATACCGGCGGGCATGCGCAGTTGCTTCGGCGAGATCAGGTTGAAGCTGATATTCCGGTACAACTTGAGCAATCTTGAAAGCGAATGAACCGTGCGGCCGTGTTTCAGGTCGCCGACCATGCCGATGTGCATGCCGTCGATCGTGCGCTGCCTGGACTCAAGTTCCTTGCGGATAGTATACAGGTCGAGCAGGGCCTGGGACGGATGTTCGTTGACGCCGTCGCCGCCGTTGATCACCGGCACGCGGCTCGCCTCGGCAAATTCCGCCACCGAACCGGCCCGCGGGTGGCGCATGACGATAACGTCGCTGTAACCGCTTATGACGCGAGCCGTATCGTAAAGCGACTCTCCCTTGGTGATCGAAGAGGCGCCGATTTCAGCGGTTTCCCGCACGTGCCCGCCCAGCATGTTGAAAGCGCAGCCGAAGCTGACCCTGGTGCGGGTGCTCGGTTCGAAAAACATGTTGCCGAGGATCGCGCCATCGAGCGCCTTGCTGACTTGTTTTCGCTCCGCGAAAGGTTCCATACTGTCGGCCACGTCGAAAATCCGCTCGACATCCGGCCGCTGGAACTGTTGTACGCTGATAATATGGGCGCCGCGAAAATCCATGAAAATCATCCGGAAAGGAAGCCGGCAGGCAGTTTCCGGCTGTCCGAATACTACAACATATCAACTGGCATGAGCATCAGGCGCGATGACGAAAAACTCGATCTACTGGTACGACTTTGAAACTTTCGGCAGAGATCCGCGCCGCTGCCGCGCCGCCCAGTTCGCTGGTTTGCGCACCGACGAAAATCTCGAGCCCATCGGCGAACCCCTGATGCTCTACTGCAAGCCGGCGGAAGACTTCCTGCCGGACGCCATGTCCTGCCTGATTACCGGCATCACACCGCAAAAGGCGCTGGATGCCGGCGTCAGCGAGGCCGAGTTCATCACTCGCATCAAGGAGGAATTCGGCAAACCCGGCACCTGTGTGGCGGGCTACAACAACATACGCTTCGACGATGAACTGACGCGGCAGTTGCTGTACCGCAATTTTTTCGACCCTTACGAGCACGAATGGCGCAACGGCAACTCACGCTGGGACATCATCGACATGGCGCGGCTTTGCGCCGCCACGCGCCCGGAAGGTATCGAGTGGCCGCGGTCGGCGGAAGGAACGACGACTTTTCGCTTGTCGGAACTGAGCCGGGCCAACGGCCTGGAACACGAACATGCGCATGACGCTCTTTCGGACGTGCGGGCGACCATCGCACTGGCGCGACTCATCAGGGAGCGCCAGCCGCGCCTTTATGATTATGTCTACCAATTGCGCCGGAAGGACAAGGTCGGCGCCCAGATCGATCTGTTTACGCGCAAGCCGATCCTGCATGTTTCGGGCAGGTATCCGTCGCGGCTGGGCTGTCTCGGGCTGGTGATTCCCGTCGGTGCGCATCCAGTGAACAACAATGGCGTCATCGTATACGACCTGCGCACGGACCCGCGGCAATGGGCGGATCTCTCGACGGAACAACTCGCGGCGCATCTTTTCACGCCGAGAGAGGAACTCGAAGGCGAACGCCTGCCGCTGAAGATCATCAGCAGGAATCGCTGTCCGGTCGTGAGTTCACCGGCCGCGCTGCCGCCGGACAGGGCGGCGTCGTTCGGCATAGATCACGACACTTGCCGCGACCATTGGGAATACCTGGTTCACAACTCCGATCTGATGCAGCGATTTTGCGATCTGTTCCAGGCGGACGACGGCGGCCGCAAGGCAGGCGACCCTGATTTCATGATTTACAGCGGCGGATTTTTCGGCGATGACGATCGCTCACATATGCAAACCTTGCGCGGCATGGCGCCCCGGGATCTCGGCCGGGTCGATCTGCCTTTCAGGGACCAGCGCCTGCCGGAGATGTTCTTCCGCTATCGGGCGCGAAATTTTCCGGATACCCTGAACGGGGAGGAGGGCGCCCGATGGCGCGAGTTCTGCCGCTCCCGGCTTGAGGATTCAGCCGCCCTCGCGGAGTTCGATCGCTCGCTTGCGGAAGTCCGCGCCAGCGAATTGTCGGGACGCGAACAAATCGTCGCCGATCTGACGGATTATGTAACCGGCGTACGCGCTGCTGTTGCATAGCCGGTCACTCGCGCCATACTATTTCCAATCCGGGGCTTTCAGACCCGACTCCTGACCAACGCATGGACACACGTACTCCCAGCAGCAAGGAGCAACAGGACAAGTTCTCCGAGATCAGGCCTTACCGCGATCACGAGATCAGGCCGGTTCTCGAGCAACTCCTGGAGGATCGGGAATTCATCGACAGCATGGCGGCCTTTCTCACTCCCAGGCTCGCACGCTGGATTCCCGGATTGTTGCGCAATATCGTCAAACGCCGCCTGCGCGGTTATATCCAATCGATTCACGATGTAAAGAGCATGCAGCAGGTCGTCGAGTTCTACATGAACCGGTCGATCCGCTCCACCACATGGGGATTGAGCCAGGCAGGGATGGAAAACCTCCGTCCCGGCAAGACTTTCGTCTTCGTCAGCAATCACCGGGACATCGTAATGGATCCGGCATTTACCAACCTGTTGCTGCACCGGGCCGGATTTACCACGCTGCAGATCGGCGTCGGCGACAATCTGCTCAAGAAACCTTTTGTTGCCGATCTCATGCGCCTGAACAAGAGTTTCATCGTGCACCGCTCGCGGAAAGGTCGGGAATTGCTGCTCGCCCTGAAACTGCTTTCCGAATACATTCATCAATGCATAGAGGATTCGGAAAACGTCTGGATCGCGCAACGCGAAGGACGCGCCAAGGATGGAATCGACCGCACCGATCCCGCGCTGGTGAAAATGCTGGCCATGGGCAACAGAGACGTGCCATTGTGCGAGAGCCTGGCCGAACTGAATATCGTCCCCGTGGCGATCTCCTACGAATTCGACCCTTGCGACGTCTTCAAGGCCCGGGAGTTGCATCAGGTACAAAATTCCGGAAGTTACATCCGAACCGCTTCGGGCGACCTGCGCCATATCGCTGCCGGCATGACCGGATTCAAGGGCAAGGTACACGTGACCTTCGGCGAAGAGTTGCAATGCGAAACCGATGACGCGGAGTCTGTGGCTGCCGCCATCGACCGCCAGATCATACGTAACTACAGATTGTACGAAACGAACTTTCGAGCGCTGGAAATCCTGCTGGATGAAGGCGACGTGAATTCGCCGGTGCTGGCGGATGCCGTCGCGAAGCGCTCGCCGGACAACAGATCCCGCGAACTGTTCGAACGGCGGCTGGCCGTGGTCGACGACGAATTGCGCAAGCGGTATCTTTTCGGCTATGCCAACCCCGTAATCAGCCGGTACGAGTACGAGGCGGCCGGGAGCTGATTCGCTGCCGCAGTTTACGCAGACGCTGCCAGAGTTCCTTGCGCACATCCGGCCGCAGCGGCCCCGCGAGGGTCAGGGTGACTTCGGCCTCGCGCAGATTTCCGGCGAGTTGCCTGCTGTCCGGCCCACGCTTGCCGAATCCGCTGGCAAGTTGCTGCAATTGAAGTTCCATGCGCAATGCCTGGTCCTCTTTCGGCGTGTTCAAGCCCGCGTGGATCTCCAGTTGCACGCATTCACCGCGCTGCCGCTGTTCGCATTCCGCGGCCCGGGCTTCCAGATCGGCCGGGGTTTCGGTTTCCAGCAGTTCCTGCAGCCTTCGGCCCAGTTCGGCGGCGTGAGAATCATCTTCGGCGGGCAATTTCTCCCAGCCTTCGATGTGGATGGCCGAACCGAGTTCGGAGAATTCTTCGGGTCCGACCGCACTGAACAGGCTCGCTTCCAGCTTTTCAAGAAAACCGACTCGCGGCGCGAGTTGTTCCAGTAGCGCGTCGTGGTTTCGCTCGGCAGGCGGGCGGGCGCGTTCCCGGACTTTTGCCTGATGTTCGCCCAGGGACTTGAAAACCGAATCGCAGGCAGCGGCGAACTCTTCCCGGAAGCGTTTCTCATCCCGGAATTCAGCCGGCCCGATTCGTTTCCACTCGGTCTGTAACTTGCGCGTTTCCGCCGCGGCGGCGGTGTGATCTTCGTGTGCGGCAAGCTCCTTCGCCCGATCCACGCAGGCCTGTTTGCGGGCCGTGTTTTCCGCCATTGCTTCCTTGCGCAGATTCGTCAGCTTTTTCAGCGCGGCGTAATAGCGCTTCTGCAGAGACTTGATTTTCGACTGCTCTACCGGTGCATGATCTTTCCAGGATGCGTTGCACTCGGAAACAAGCTGGTGAAGTTTGAGGATATGAACAGGCTTCCCATCGAGTTCCTTCAGCCGCGCTTCCAGTTTTTCGCACAATTCGGTGCGGACTTTCAGATTCCGCGCCATGCGTTGCTTTCTTTCCTGGAAATACTCACTGCATGGCGCATACGCCTGATCCGACAGCCGCTTGAAGTCGCGCCAGAGTTTCTCGTTCTGGTCCGACCTGCCCAGGGCTTTCCATTGTTCGTGCATCTTCTGTATGCGCTGGCTCAATTCGGCCGGGGGAAGACCGGCCTCCGGCAACATACCCATTTCCCCGATGAGTTCCTTTTTCTTTTCCGTGGCCGCGTAATTGCGCCATTTGCGCATCTCGAGCAGCGGTCCCTTGCAAGCGCCGGCCTCCTTTTGCATGGACTGCCGCAGTTTACCGGTGCATTGCTGGATGCTCCCCTGAATTCGATCCCATAACGACAGCGCATCCTTCGAGCGGCCGGCTTCCAGCGCTTCGTTCAGGGCCGCCACTTGACTGTGCAGGCGCTGTTGCAATTGCAGTTGGTATTGGCTGTTCTTTTCCAGCAGTTCCTGCAAGGCCTGCCATTGCTCGCCGGAAGTTCCCGGTTTCCCCAGGCGCTCGAAACTCCGCCGCAAGTCGAGCAGTTCCCGGCTTTGCTTGTGGCTGAGATGCGCCAGTTGCTCGATCAGCTCGGCAGGGATTTCTTCAGCGGCGGAAGGTTGCTCGTTTTCAAGCTTTTCCGACTCGGGAATTTCAGTCACCGTCATGGCTGCACCCGTAATCTGCTATGGCGAACAAGCGCCAGTGTACCAAAAGTATGAAAAATACGACCCGTTTCCGTCGTGGTGCTATACTTTTTGCGGCGCAACCAGCCTGGACGGCACGCACTCCGGTGGATTCCCTCAAACAGCAGATACAGTCGGATTACCGGCGGATTCTCGATGCCCGCGGCTTTCGGCCACGCCACGGGCAGCGGCGCATGATCGCCGAAATCTTCAACACCCTGGCGGAACAGGGAGAGGAAGGGAAGGGTCCGGTTTGCGTGGTGGAAGCGGGCACCGGCACCGGCAAAACGCTTGCCTACCTGCTCGCGGGCTTGCCGCTGGCGATGGAAAGGAATCTCAAGCTTGTCGTCGCAACCGTCACGGTTTCCCTGCAGGAACAACTCGTCAACAAGGACATTCCCCAGATTCTTGAAGACGCGGATCTGCAATTCGACTATGCCCTGGCGAAAGGGCGGGGCCGCTATTTGTGCCGATTGAAACTGGAAAACCTGTTGCGCGGCGACGGCAGCCGCGCCGCCTTGCGTGATCTGTTCGAAGAGGATGTGGCGGCCGATTACGGCTCGGACCCGCAACTCTGGGAAGAGATGCGCCAGGAACTGGAAGCGAACAACTGGCAAGGCGACCGGGACGACTGGAAAGTACCCCTGGCGCAGGATCGTTGGCAACCGCTGACTGTCCGGCGCGGGGAATGCCTCGGCTCGCGCTGCCGGCTGTTCAGCAAGTGCTGTTTCTACAATGCCCGCCGCGACCTGGATCAGGCCGACTGCATCGTCGCCAATCAGGACCTCGTGCTGACCGACCTCGCGCTTGGGGGCGGTGTGGTGCTGCCGGCGCCCGAGGAAAGCATCTACATATTCGATGAAGCGCACCATCTGCCCGAAAAAAGCAACCGCCATTTCGCCCATTCAATCCGCGTGCGGGCCGAAGCCGACTGGCTGGAACGTTGCGAGACCATCGTCGGGCGCATGACCGACCAGCACGTGCTCGAGCCGGAAGCGGTGAAGGAACTGAAGGAATTATTGCCGGAGTTGCGAAACCGGTTACAGATGGCCTGGCTGCTGCTGAAGGACCTGAAACAGCCCGATGGCGACAGTTATCGCGATCGCATGACCCAGACCTTCGAACTCGGCGAGGCGCCGGAGGAATTGCGCGATCTGGCCGCACCGCTGGCAAATCTTTTCGGGCAACTCGAAGGCAGGCTGGACCGCGTGCGCGAACGTTTGCGCGAAATTTCCGCGGAAGATGGCGAAGAGTCAACCGGTGACGATTCGGCCGCGGCCGAAACCTGGTTTCCCGTCGCTGGCAACCTGCACGAGCGGGCCATGGCGAATCGCGCCTTGTGGGACAGTTACGCCGCCGGCAACGAGGCGGGCAAGGCGCCCTGGGCGCGCTGGCTCAGTTTCGACAAGAATGACGACGATGCCGATGTCGGAATTTCCTCAAGCCCGGTGCTGGCGGCGGACAATCTTCAGCAAAGTCTTTGGCGGCGCTGCGCGGGGGCCGTGCTGACATCGGCCACCTTGTCCGCGCTGGGCGAGTTTTCCATGTTGCAGATGCGGGCCGGACTGCCCGAACACGCTCGTTTCCTGAGCATTCCCAGCCCATTTCCCTTTGCCGAGGCGGCAAGTCTGGTAGTGCCTGAAATGCGCTGCGAACCGAAAGAAACGCAAAGGCATACCGACTGCATCATCCGCTCGCTGCCGCGCCTGCTCGACCCGGAGGGTGCGTCGCTGATGCTGTTTTCAAGCCGCGTCCAGATGCACGATGTGCTGGCAGCGCTGCCCGAAGAATGGCGCAAGCGTATATTTTGTCAGGACGATTATCAGAAATTCGAACTCTTGCGCAAGCATCGCGCGCGCGTTGACAAGGGCAAGGGCAGCGTGATCTTCGGCCTGGCCAGTTTCGCCGAAGGCGTCGATCTGCCGGGCGAGTATTGTACGCATGTGCTGATCGCGAAAATTCCTTTTCCGGTACCCAGTGACCCGGTGGAACGGACGCTCGCGGACTGGTTCGACAAGGAACAGGGGAACTCGTTCATGCAATTGTCACTGCCCCAGGGCGCATTTCGTCTGAAACAGGCCTGCGGGCGCCTGTTGCGAAACGAGAACGACAGCGGCCGCATCACATTGTTCGATGAACGCATCGTGCGCAAGTTCTATGGCAAGGGGCTGCTGGAGTCACTGCCACCGTTCCGGCGTGAGTTCCTTCAGCAGGACATTTCCCTGCCGGAGCGGGCCGATAGCCAGGATTAGGTCTCCCGGCGTGGTCAATTGACCTGTCGGATAGAATAAATCAAGCGGCCGGAAGAGGTAAATCGCTCCGGTTCCAATACCAGGGGGTCGGCTGCCGTGGTTCCGATTCTTTCGGCGGCTTCCATACCTTCCACGACGTGGCCGATTACCGTGTATCTACCGTTCAGATGCGGCGCATCGTTCAAGGTAATGAAAAACTCCGGACCATTGTCTTCCGGCCCGCGGTTCGCCAGGGCCAGCACGCCGCGGACCAGACCCCGGCCGGGACGCCCGGCCTGATATCGATAGCCGAGTTGTGCATAGGCATCCTTGACGCTCATGCTGGCGAGCGCGGACATGATCTCGTCCTGGCGCGCCGCCACTTGTGCGTTGCCGCTGATGCCGAGGCGCCGGTACAGGGGGCGCAGCAGCGTTTGTTCCAGATCCTGTTTTTGCTGGATGCCGAGCAGGGGATTGAATTCGCCGTCGGCGTACAGAACCGGCTCCAGATCGAGCCCAAGCGCGTCGGCATTGATTTCATCGCGTACGGTCTCGTATTCCCTCTCGCCCTGATACAGCGCCGGACTGCCGGCCTGGATCAGGAGCCCGGGAACAACGCGATGGAATCGCATGCCGTCGTAGTATCCGCGCGTGACGGAAAGCGCGGTCCGGTTCCCGGTATCCCGAGGCTCCGCCAGGGCAAGGAAATTCGTCACGTTCAGTGGTGCTTCGCCCGGCAGCAGTTCGACATAAATCGGGCCGAATTCGGTATTGATGAGCACCAGGGGATTGGCCGCATCCTCCATCGCCGCGGCGGCCGAGACCGCGTCGGCCCTGGCCATGGCGGGACTCAATAGAAACAGCGAAAGAACGATTAGAATACGCATGAGGCAATTCGCGATTTGATTCCAGCGGCCTGTATTTCACGGATTGTAGAAATTGCCCCGGCCATGAGCAAGAATAATGCTTGAGGAATGCACTTGTTGAAAAAAATAATCCTGCCTGGCGTGATCGTCCTGGTGGCCGGCGGAACCGCTGCGCCCGGTGATTGCCCAGGGATTCAATTCTGTACCGTTGACCCGTCACCGGCCTGATAACGGCCCAGATCGGCGGGTGTATCGATATCCATGAGAATTGCGGCGTCCCTGACGGAAATTTCCCGCACACTGGCTTCATTGCGGCGGATGATCCTTCGGCCGCCGCGTTCGTCGTTCAGCTCAGTGAGTTCAGCGAAGTAGCGGCTGCCGAAGCCCACCGGATTGCCCCGGCGGCCGTTGTGGCTGGGAATGACGATTTCACCGGGAGCCAGTTCCGCGGCAAGCAAGCGATAGGTTTGCGGTTCGATGAAGGGCATGTCGGCAAGACAGACCAGGCAGCCGTCCCAGGCCGAAAGCCGTGAAATGCCCCACGCAAGGCTCGCGCCCATTCCCTGTTCCGCACCGTCGCACAGCGTTACAGGCCATTTGTTGAGGTCCAGTCCGGATCCGGGGCGGGAAACGATCAGAATTTCATCGAGAACGGAAGAGATGTTTTCAAGCGTGTGCTGGATCAGCGGTCTGCCGTCGGGCATGGGAGCCGTGAGCTTGTCGGCGCCGAACCTGCGGGCGAAGCCGGCAGCGAGTACGAGCGCGCCGATTTTGTATTTCACCGGGGCTCGGTTCAGTGAATTATCCGGCCGGCAATGCGAGATTTACGTTCGGGCGCGGCCGTAACTTTCTGAGGTTCCGCTTCTTGAGAGTCCGCTTCAAGTTCCTGTTCGCGCAGGCGCAATTGTCTGCTCAGATGCCTTTTCAGGCGCTCGACCACTTCCGACATTACCTCGATGGTCTGGCTGAGTTGGTCGAGCGTCTGCAATGCCTGTGCAGTATCGGACCCTGCTGGTTTTTCCTTGCTCATGAGGTGTTTTCCTCGTCCGGCTGGCGTAGCGGTCAATCCCAGCTCAATGCGCCACCGGTCTGATATTCGATTACCCGGGTTTCGAAAAAGTTCTTCTCCTTGCGCAAATCCATGATTTCCGACATCCACGGGAAAGGATTGCCGACGCCGCGGAACCGTTCCTTCAGTCCGATCTGCACCAGCCGCCGATTGGCGATGAATTGCAGATATTCCTCCATCATGGCGGCGTTCATGCCGAGAATGCCTCGCGGCATGGTGTCCCTGGCGTATTCGATTTCGAGTTGCGTCGCCTGAAGAATCATCTGGGTCGCTTCTTCCCGCATATCTTCGGTCCACAGGTGCGGATTTTCGAGCTTGATCTGGTTGATCATGTCGATGCCGAAATTCAGATGCATCGATTCATCTCGCAGGATGTACTGGAACTGCTCAGAAGTGCCGGTCATCTTGTTGCGCCGGCCCATGGACAGGATCTGGGTGAATCCGCAATAGAAGAATATGCCTTCCAGGCAGCAATAGAATGCGATCAGGTTCTTGAGCAGTTCCTGATCGTTTTCCACCGTGCCGGTGTGAAATTGCGGATCCGACAGTGCCCGGGTGAATTTCAGGCCCCAGGACGCCTTTTTCGCGACCGAAGGCACTTCGTGATACATGTTGAAGATCTCGCCCTCGTCCATTCCCAGCGATTCGATGCAATACTGATAAGCGTGCGTGTGGATGGCTTCCTCGAAGGCTTGCCGCAAGATGTACTGGCGGCATTCCGGATTGGTGACCAGCCGGTAAATCGCCAGTACCAGGTTGTTGGCTACCAGTGAATCGGCGGTGGAGAAGAATCCGAGATTGCGCTGGACGATCAGGCGTTCGTCCGCGGTCAGCCCGTTTGGATCCTTCCACAAGGCGATATCCGCGTTCATGTTGACTTCCTGCGGCATCCAGTGATTGGCGCAGCCGTCCAGATATTTCTGCCAGGCCCAGTCGTACTTGAACGGTACGAGCTGGTTCAGATCGGCCCGGCAATTGATCATGCGCTTGTCGTCGACGGCTACCCGGGAGGCGGTGCCTTCCAGTTCCTCCAGGCCCGCGCTTACGTCCAGATCCTTCAGATCCCGGATCGCCTGCTGCAAGGCATCGTCGTTGCGGCTGCGCGTCGCCGCATCGAGTTCCTCTGCCGACGCTTCGCTCGCCATCGGCTCCACCGGCCTCGCCGGTTCCGGCGATTCGGCTGAAAGCGACTCCGGCGGTTCGGCCGTCAGCGGTTTCGGCACGGGGGCCAGCGCTTCTTCGCGATTGAATTCATCCCATGACAACATCACTTTACCTCCATTTTCTGTTTTTCGGATTGCATCAAAGCGGCCTTACTGGCATGCCTCGCAGTCCGGATCGTCCAGCGAACAGGCCGCGGGCGCTTCGGCTGCGCCGCTTGCAACCTTGTTTAAACTGTTATCGGCAATGGTCGATTTTTCCGTGCTCGTCGCGGCCAGCGCCCGCAGGTAGTAAGTCGTTTTCAACCCGCGCAGCCAGGCCATGCGATAAGTGATATCGAGCTTCTTGCCACTGGCGTTGGCGATATACAGATTCAGCGACTGGGCCTGATCGATCCACTTTTGCCGGCGGCCGGCGGCGTCCACCAGCCAGCGCGGCTCGATTTCGAAGGATGTGGCATAGATCTGCTTGATCTCCTCGGGAATCCGGTCGATCTTGCGCACGCTGCCTTCGTAATACTTCAGGTCGTTAACCATGACGCCGTCCCACAGGCCCAGTCTTTTCAGGTCGTTGACCAGATAGGGGTTGACCACGGTGAACTCGCCGGACAGATTCGATTTCACGTACAGGTTCTGATACGTCGGCTCGATCGATTGCGACACGCCGCAGATATTGGCGATAGTGGCGGTAGGCGCGATCGCCAGCACATTGGAGTTGCGCATTCCGGTCTGGCCGATGCGTTCGCGCAAGGCGTCCCAGTCCAGTCGCTGGCCCAGATCGACATCGAGATATTTTTCGCCGCGTTCCTCCTTGAGCAGGCGCAGGGAGTCGATCGGCAGGATGCCGCGGTCCCAGAGCGAGCCATCGTAGGATTCGTAGCGGCCGCGTTCTTCGGCCAGCAGAGTGGACGCGTGGATAGCCTGGTAGCTGATCGTCTCCATGGTGGTGTCGGCGAAGTCGACCGCCGCGTCGGAGGCGTAGGCGATGCGCTGCTTGTAGAGCGCGTCCTGGAATCCCATGATGCCCATGCCCACCGGACGATGGCGCATGTTGGAATTGCGCGCCTGCTCCACCGAGTAGTAGTTGATGTCGATCACGTTGTCGAGCATGCGTACGGCGGTGGTGACGGTGCGGCGGATCTTTTCGACATCGAGGCCGTTTTCATCGACATGGTTGACCAGATTCACCGAGCCCAGGTTGCAGACCGCGATCTCGTCCGCGGAGGTGTTCAGGGTGATCTCGGTGCACAAATTGGACGAATGCACGGTGCCGCAATGCTGCTGCGGCGAACGGACGTTGCAACTGTCCTTGAAGGTCATCCAGGGATGGCCGGTCTCGAACAGCATCGACAGCATCTTGCGCCACAGGTCGGCGGCCTTGACGGTCTTGTGAATTTCCATGTCCCCGGAATCGGCCCGGCGTTCGTATTCGAGATAGGCGTCCTCGAATTCCTTGCCGTACTTGTCATGCAGGTCGGGCACGTTATTGGGCGAGAACAGGGTCCACTTTTCGTCGTTGAATACGCGCTTCATGAACAGGTCCGGAATCCAGTTGGCGGTATTCATGTCGTGGGCGCGGCGGCGGTCGTCGCCGGTGTTCTTGCGTAATTCCAGGAATTCCTCGATATCCAGGTGCCAGGTTTCCAGGTAGGAGCAGACCGCGCCCTTGCGCTTGCCGCCCTGGTTCACCGCCACGGCGGTGTCGTTGACCACCTTGAGGAAGGGAACCACGCCCTGGGATTTGCCGTTGGTGCCCTTGATGTGGGCGCCCATGGCGCGCACCTGGGTCCAGTCGTTGCCGAGGCCGCCGGCCCATTTGGACAACATGGCATTATCCTTGATCGCCGAATAGATGCCGTTGAGATCGTCCGACACCGTGGTCAGAAAACAGGAGGAAAGCTGTGGCTTCAAGGTGCCCGAGTTGAACAACTGCGGCGTGGATACCATGTAGTCGAAGCTCGAAATCAGGTCGTAGAACTCGATTGCGCGCGCTTCGCGGTCATCCTCCTGCCTTGCCAGTCCCATGGCCACCCGCATGAAGAACACCTGCGGCAGTTCAAAGCGGATGTCCTTGCTGTGGATGAAATAACGGTCGTACAGCGTCTGCAGCCCCAGATAGGTGAATTGCAGGTCGCGTTCCGCCTTCAGCGCCCGGCCGAGGCGTTCGAGGTCGAATTCGAGCAGTTCAGGCGACAGCAGACCGAGTTCCGCGCCCTTCTGAACGTAGCTGGTCAGGGCGGCGGGGTAGCGGTAGTGCATTTCCGCCTGGGTCGCGCTGTCGGCAATGCCGAGAAACTTCAGTGCTTCGGAGCGCACTGAGTCGAGCAGCAGCCGCGCGGTGACCTGGGAATAATTCGGATCCTTTTCCACCATGGCGCGGGCGGTCATGACCAGGGAAGTGCGCAAATCGTCGATCTTCACTCCGGGATACAGATTGCGCAGGGTCTCCTCGTAGATGGCGTCGGCGGAAACATCGCTCAGGCCATCGCAGGCCTCGTCGATGACGGTGCGCAGGCGGCCGGTGTCGAGCGGCGCCTGCTGGCCGTCGTCCATCGTTACCGCGATGCCCTGTGAGCGCGGCTGTTCTTCCCGGCGCTTCTGCTCGCGTTCCCGGGAGCGCTTTTCCCGGTAGATCACGTAGGTGCGGGCGACCTTGTGCTCGCCGGTACGCATCAATGCGAGTTCGACCTGGTCCTGGATGTCCTCGATATGAATCGTTCCCCCGGACGGCATGCGCCGGCTGAATATCGCGCTGATCTGGTCAGCCATCCTCGCCACTGTTTCGTGAATCCGCGTCGAAGCCGCGGCCTGGCCGCCTTCCACCGCCAGATAGGCCTTGGTGATCGCCACCGAAATTTTGGAATCGTCGTAGGGAACGACGGCGCCGTTGCGCTTGATTACGCGCAACTGGCCCGGCGCGGTGCTGTCGAGGGCGGAATCCTCCATGGCCGCCGTGTCATCGGCCGGCTTCATGCCGGCCACTTCAGATAAACGGGGTTGATCAGTTTGCATTCTTTGCTCCTGCGCTACTTACCGGGCTCCGCCCGATCAATGCTTTGTATTCCGGGTTGTCATCCATCGCCGCCGATCCGGGCGACTGGGTTAATTCACACCATATAGTGGTGTTACGGCTGACTTAACCACAACATGATGTTGTTGTAAAGGATTAAGCGTGGGATTTTCTGTGGATGGTCTGTCGATAACCTGTGACGCCATCGTCAGACGGCAAGCAGGTATTCCAGCAATGCCTTCTGGGTATGCATGCGGTTTTCGGCTTCGTCCCAGACCACCGCGTCTTCCCGCTCGAGCAGCTCCGTGCTGACTTCTTCACCGCGATGGGCCGGCAGGCAATGCATGAACAGGGCGTCCGGCGCCGCCTTCGCCATCAATTCGCTGTTGACCTTGAATCCGGCGAAGGCGTGGTTGCGATCCGCGCTTTCCGTTTCCTGTCCCATGCTCGCCCAGACGTCGGTCACGACCAGCCGGGCGCCGTGCACTGCTTCGGCCGGGGAGCTCCGGAGCGAAACCCGGCCGGCGTTCTTCGCCAGTAACTCGGCGTTGGGATGGAAGCCTTCCGGACAGCATATGCGCAATTCGAAATCAAAGGCGGCCGCCGCGTTGACATAGGACTGGCAGACATTGTTGCCGTCGCCGATCCAGGCCACGGCG
Organism: Pseudomonadales bacterium; assembly: GCA_963666325.1. Lineage (GTDB taxonomy): Bacteria > Pseudomonadota > Gammaproteobacteria > Pseudomonadales > Pseudohongiellaceae > UBA9145. The sequence continues at coordinate 708,931 of OY762706.1, read as the reverse complement.
CTGCCGGTGATGTCGCCGCGATGTTCCTGGTAGGTCTGGATATCCGCGAGTAACTGGCAGGGATGAAAATCATTACTCAAGGCGTTGATCACCGGCACGCGCGAAAATTCGGCGAATCGTTCCAGCCGGTTGTGGTCGAAAGTGCGGATGGCGACGCAATCCACCATGCGCGAAACCACGCGCGCGGTATCCTCGATCGGTTCGCCGCGGCCGAGTTGGCTGTCGCCGGTGGCGATGAACAGGCTGGCGCCATCCATCTGCGCCATGGCGGTCTCGAAAGCGATTCGCGTTCGGGTGGAAGCCTTCTCGAAAATCAGCCCGAGGGTCTTGCGGCGCTGACTGATGGCGAGTTCGGGCTGCGCCTTGAGCGCCATGGCCCGCTGCACGATCGCCTGCAGATCCTGCGGGGGCAGATCGTTCAAGGTAAGAAAATGGCGCACGCCGCTGCCTGAGTGAAAATTTTGGAAGCGGCGGATTCTAGCGGCAATTTCCCTCGCCCGCAAATGCGCGGGGCCGACGCGTGTGACGGCCGGTCTCCGCCTTCGATAAATGCGCTAGACTTGCGAGTCATGAATGTTGTCGAACTGAATCTGTTCGCCAGCCGTGTCGCCGCAATCTGCGACGAGATGGGCGTGGTGCTGCGGCGCGCGGCTTTTTCGCCCAACATCAAGGATCGGCTCGATTTTTCCTGCGCGCTGTTCGACGCCGAAGGACGGATTTTCGCCCAGGCCGCGCATATACCCGTGCATCTCGGCAGCATGGCCTATGCCATGCACGACGTGGTGCGGCGATTCGAGTGGGTCGAGGGCGACATGCTGGTGTTCAACGACCCCTACCTGGGCGGCACGCATCTGCCGGACGTCACCCTGGTCGCGCCGGCGTTTCATGACGGGGAACTCGCCGGCTTCGTCGCCAATCGGGCTCATCACGCCAACATCGGTTGCGATACGCCGGGCTCGATGCCGCTGTCGGAAACCTTGGCCGAAGAAGGCCAGGTGATTCCGCCTGCCTTGCTGTACCGGGCCGGAAAGTTGCAAGAGGATATGCAATTGCCTGGTTCCGAGAACGGGCTGAGTGGGGATTTTGCCGCCCAGGCCGGGGCCAACAAGGTCGGCATCGCCAGGCTCGTCGATCTGCTGGAAGGGTTGGGAATGGAGCATTACCACACCGGAATCGTCCAACTTAACGACTATGCCGAACGCATTGCCCGCTCGGCGCTGGGCGAACTCGCGGAAGGCGAATACCGCTTCCGCGATTTTCTGGACGATGACGGATTCAACGATGAACCGGTTCCGCTGGAAGTCGTCGTGCGCTTGCGCGACGGCGGAGCGGAACTCGATTTTTCCGCCAGTGCCGACCAGGTGCGCGGCAATCTCAATTGCCCTGAACCCGTGGTCGCGGCTGCCGCATTTTATTGCTTCCGCTGTCTGTTTCCCGAACAGGCCCCGGTCTGTGACGGGCTGTTCAGGCCGGTGCGGCTGATCACGCGCAAGGGCTCGGTGCTCAACGCCAATTCACCGGCGGCGGTGGCGGCGGGCAATGTCGAAACGTCGATGCGCCTGGTGGACCTGATCTTCGGCGCGCTGGCCCAGGCGCTGCCGGAGCGGATTCCGGCAGCAAGTCAGGGAACGATGAACAATGTCGCCATGGGCAACGCAGACCCGGCTGCCGGCACTCGCTGGGACTACTACGAAACGCTCGCCGGCGGCATGGGAGGAGGTCCGCGTGGTCCGGGACCCGACGCACGCCACAGTCACATGACGAATACCCTGAACACACCGGTGGAAAGCGTGGAAATGCATTATCCGCTGCGCGTGCTGCGCTACGCCTTGCGTAACGGCAGCGGCGGCGCGGGCCGGCATCCCGGGGGCAGGGGACTGGAGCGTGAATACGAGTTTCTGGCCCCGGCAAGCCTGAGCCTGCTCAGCGAACGCAGGCGCATTCCGCCCTGGGGATTGCAAGGCGGCGAACCGGGGGAGATCGGCGAAAATAGCCTCAACGGCCGGCCCCTGCCGGCCAAGTGCACCTTGAGCGTGGCGCCCGGCGACCGCTTGAGCCTAGCCACGCCGGGGGGCGGAGGCTACGGGCGCTGACCGTACTCTCGCATACGCGAAAATACGTCGACTCCGATCTGGTCATAGACTGACAGCAAGTCGACCAGCACCCAGTTTTCCCTTATCAGGCCGTTCTCGCATCGCCAGAAGTCCAGGCTGCGCATGGTGATCTGCTGGTTCGAGGGTGCTATGCCCATCCAGCCGTCGCTGCTTATGCTTGCTTTCATGCCAGGCCAGCCGGTAAAGCCCACATATTCGCCGTCGGCAAAGAAATGTCCTTTCAACGGGTCTCCCTCCCGATCGGGCATACCTTTCAGGAATGGTATCTGGTGGAACTTTCTGAAGCCCTGAATGCCTCTGCCGGCGCCAATTCCGGCCGGGCCGTACCAGTTCATGGCTGGATGCCAGAACCTGTCGAGTTCCATTGCCTCCACTCCGCCTTCGGCAAATCTGCCAAGTCCGGCGCACATGTCGCCGACCAGTTTCAGGCTGGCCGCCGTTATTGTTTCATCCAGGGCGCCCCGATGCAGTCCGTCCTGCGTGGCAGGCCCGGGAACCATGCCGTCGCGTCCGAGGCTCGGAGGCATGGGCCAGCATCGCGCCTGCATCATGACTTCCGGAATATCCCACAATGCCTGCATTTCAACGACTTTGTCCCGCTCCATACGGAAGAATTCATGGTAGCGCATGTTGACCAGTTGGCCCGTTGGAGGAATATCCAGCCACGGCGCCAGGAACGTGCCCATGTAGTTGCCGCAACATCCGGCCCAGAAGCTGCCGTTGGTTGCCGTTCCCGCCATAACGATCAAATCCCGCCGCTCCAGGTCGGGAATGGCATTGACGAGCGGGTCATATGCAACTTCCAGTAGGGCATCGGGACCGTTAAGAGTCTCGAAGGGAAAGGCGAGCTGAACCAGGGCATCGTGTGAGAACAGGGCTTCCATTTCCTTGCGGGCGGTTTCCCTGTCGTAGTTATACAGCGCTTTCCTGTATGCGCCGAGTCGGCGTTTTGCGCGGCAACTGTCGAAATTCATGGTTTATCCCCAGGCTGTACGGATATTGAATGCGCAATCAGCAACCGGGGATGCTACCATGAATTGTTATCGCCGAGCCCATAACAAGAAAGCGTGTCAGGCTGCCAAAAACTGCCGAATTCATGCATCGAATTGCCCGCATTCCGGTTTGCATACGCATGCAAATCATGTTAACAATGCAGTTTGACAATTAATGGATTCGGACTTCGGGCGCCAAGCCTGATTCCAGACTCCAAAAGATCATTGACGGAAATTCGTCATATCGAGGGAAATACCATGAATACAGACAGCAACTGGATTCGGCGGATACAACTTGCGATGGTCGCAGCCGCGCTGGCAACGACTTCAGGCGCCGGCTTCGCGCAATCCGGCACCGCCCAGTTATTGGAAGAAATAGTCGTTACAGCGGAACGACGGGAAGAAAATGTGCAGGATGTTTCCGCGTCCGTCACGGCGCTGGGCGCCGAAAGTCTGAATCGGGCGGGCATCGTGGACGTAACCCGGCTCGAACATGTCGTCCCCGGCTTGCGCATGGGCTTGTCCGGCAATGAGGCTCGCATAGCCATACGCGGTTCCCGCACCAACAATGTCGGCTCCGAGGCCGAACAGGTCGTGGGCGTGTTCGTGGATGGCGTCTACGTTCCGACAACGACACAGGCGCTGAACACCTATGTCGACCTGAACCGCATCGAGGTGCTGCGTGGACCCCAGGGCACGCTTTATGGAAGAAACACATTCGGCGGCGCCATCAACGTCATCAGCAACGAACCGGATTTCGACAGTTTCACCGGTTCGATCGAAGGACTTGTAGGCGACTATAACCGCGTGCGGTATGAAACCATTGTCAATGTGCCTGTTTCCGATGCCTTCGCCGTTCGCGTCGCTCATGTATCCGATACGCACAATGGCTACATCCAGAACAACTATCATCCCAGCACCTATGACGATCTGGATGACAACGACACCCAGTACCTGCGGGTGACCGGGAAATGGCTGGTAACGGATGACCTGGACGTAACGCTGCGGTACGCCCAGGCAGACAAGGACTCCAATTCAACGGCAATCTGGGGATATCAGTTCACCGCCGGATACACCGACGGAATCTATACCGAAGGCCACCCGACGCTTGCCGAGGGCGCCTCCAGGGACAGTGGGCCGTGGGACGTTTCCCGCAATTTCCCCAGTTCTGCGAATCTCGACGACAGTTCAATCACTCTCGGCGTCAACTGGGACCTGGATTTCGCGACCGCCAGACTGACCTATAACAATTCGGACTTCGAGGGCATTCAGTTCTCCGACTTCGACTACAGCGACGGCGGTCCGGCCTGGGGCGAACAGGGTGACTGGGCGTTTCTCGGCTGGAATTCAAGCCAGGCTTCGGACTCGTTCGAGTTTCAGTTGCTTTCCAATAGTACCGGTCCGCTGGAGTGGGTCGCGGGCTTGTATCAGTTCGAACAGGACGCCGACTGGGGCTGGATTTCATCCTTCGACGCAGTACTGACCAACTATGGTTACGGACACAATCTGTTCGTCTCCGAGTCCAGGGCCGGCTATGCCCACGCAACCTACTCACTGACCGACACCTTCCGTGTCGTCGGTGGAATTCGCGCCAACGAGGACACCAAGTCTTCCGGGTCCAGCAGTGCGTCCTGGGACAACACCCTCTGGAAATTCGGGCTGGAAACCGACGTGAGCGATGACAATATGGCCTATGTGACCGCCTCCACCGGCTTCAGGGCCGGCGGTTTCAACAGCGGCGGTGTGGTCGCATCCATCCTGGAGCATCAGAATCGCGATATCTCGATGTACGATCCGGAAGAAGTTACCGCCATTGAAGTGGGATACAAGATGCGCCTGCAGGACGGCCGAATGATCCTCAACCTGGCGGCGTTTCAAAACGACTACACGTCGATGCACGCGCAGTCCTTCTACCTGATTCCCGGTGAAACGGCAGTGTCGGAATATACCGAGAACGGCGGTGAAGTGGATGCCCGGGGTGTGGAAGCCGAACTGCAATGGTCTCCGAACGATCAATGGTTCATCTCGGCGAATATGGCCATGCTCGATGCCGAGTTCGGCAACTATGACATCGCCGCCCTGCCGGGACTGGGCACATTGAACGGCCGCCAGGACGACTCTGTCCTGTCGCTGCGAGGATATCAGCCAGCCAATTCGCCTGAGCTTACGATGGGCGCCCAGATCAGCTACGACATCGATCTTGGCAATATGGGCATGCTGACGCCATTGCTGCAAACTACCTACACCAGTGACTACTATACTTTTGACATCAATGTCCGCGGTACGGACCAGGCGGCGCACACGAAATCCGATATTCGCCTGATCTGGAATCTCGATAACGTGAACCTGAGGTTCGAGGCCTTCGTACTCAATCTGGAAAACGAACCCGTCATGAACCGGTCGGTGATTTCCCAGAGCGGTCCGGTTGCCCGTGTTCAGGCCAACTGGGGAAGGCCACGCACCTGGGGCTTTGCCGGTACGTACCAGTTCTAGCCATAGGTAACAATCCGGGTATCGGCCCGGAGTAGCAAAGGGCTCCTGCTGTTTACGGCCGGAGCCCTTCTTGTTAAACCGCGATGTGCCGCACTGGGCGAGGAGAATGTAAACGCATGATCAGACATTTGAAAAAGGGCATTGACGTCGAGCAGGCAGCATCCGCCGATGCCAGGGTTCGCGGTATTGTCGAGGGCATATTGCTCGACATAGAAAAGCGGGGAGATGAGGCCGTCAGGGAGTATGCGCGGAAGTTCGACAACTGGGGCAAGCCCGCTTTTCGCCTTTCCGGGGAAGAGATCGCGGCCTGTTATGACCAACTCGAACCGAGCGTCATTGACGACATCCGCTTCGCCCAACAGCAGGTCAGAGGATTTGCCGAAGCACAGCGCAACGCATTGCAGGACGTCGAAGTGGAAACACGGCCGGGCGTGATGCTCGGACACCGGAATATCCCCGTCAACAGTGTCGGTTGCTATGTGCCCGGAGGAAAGTACCCGATGGTTGCTTCCGCGCACATGAGCGTTGTTACCGCAAAGGTTGCCGGAGTCAATCGAATTATCGCCTGCGCTCCTCCTTTCAAGGGGGCGGCGCACCCCGCGATCGTCGTGGCAATGGATATGGGCGGCGCCGACGAAATCTACGTGCTGGGCGGAGTTCAGGCGGTTGGCGCCATGGCATTGGGCACTGACAGCATTGCCGCGGTAGACATGCTGGTCGGCCCCGGCAACGCGTTCGTGGCGGAAGCCAAGCGCCAACTATTCGGCCGGGTCGGCATCGACCTGTTTGCCGGTCCTACGGAAACACTGGTAATCGCGGATGGCAGCGTGGATGGCGCACTGTGCGCCACGGATCTGCTGGGCCAGGCCGAGCACGGTCCTACCTCGCCGGCGATTCTGCTAACCGACTCGGAGCAACTGGCGAAAGAGACCATGGCCGAGGTCGAAAAGCAGTTGGAGACGCTGGAGACCGCCGACATAGCGGGCGAAGCGTGGCGCGAATACGGGCAGGTCATCGTTTGCGATTCCCGAGCGGAAATGCTTCAGGTAGCGGACGAACTGGCGTCGGAACACGTGCAGGTCATGACCCGCGATTCCGACTATTTCTTCGAAAACATGACGAATTACGGTGCGCTTTTCCTCGGGGCGGAGACCAACGTTTCCTATGGAGACAAGGTCGTGGGCACGAATCACACCCTGCCGACCAGGGGTGCGGCGCGTTATACTGGCGGGCTTTGGGTCGGCAAGTTTCTCAAGACCTGTACATATCAGCGCCTTACCGAAGAGGCGTCTTTGGAGATCGGCGAATACTGTTCCCGCCTTTGCGCTCTGGAAGGTTTCATGGGGCACAAGGCGCAAGCCGACATCAGAGTAGAGCGATATGGAGCAAAAAAATAAAGCCGAACGCTCACCTGCGGCCAGAAATGACGGTCGCGGGAAAGTCACTTCTTACGATGTGGCGAGTCTGGCCGGGGTTTCCCAGTCTGCGGTTTCACGCTGTTTCAAGCCCGGAGCCAGCATATCGGCCAAGATCCGGGGCAAAGTGGAAAAGGCGGCGCGGCAACTCGGCTACCAGCCCAATGCGATCGCCCGCGGCCTGATTTCAGGGCGATCCAATATTGTCGCGGTAATCATCAACAATCTGACCAATCTGATTTATCCCGAGGTACTTTCGGAACTCAATCAGAAATTCGCGCAGCACGGCCAGCATGTGCTGTTGTTTACCCTGAGTCGGGAAAGTGACGTGGACCGCGTGCTGGATCAGGTATGGCAATACCAGGTGGATGGAATCGTCGCCGCGGCGCAGTTTACCGATGCCCAACTTGCCGCCTGCGAGGCCAGGCGCACACCGCTGGTCTTCTACAATCGCGTTTATCCGAACCACTCCGTTGCATCAGTGTGTTGCGACCACGAAGAGGGTGAACGTCTGCTGGTGGAAGGATTGTTGCGAAGCGGCCGCGAGAGTTTTGCCGTGGTTTCCGGTCCGGCTGATTCGGCGGTATCAACGGCTCGCACCCATGGGGCGATCAACGCTCTCAAGAGCGCCGGCATACCGTATCGGCAAATTGAAGGGGACTACAGCTACGAATGTGCGAAAGATATCGTCAACAGCCTGCTGGCAAAGGACAGCCGGAAGATAAATGCCATCGTTTGTTCAAATGATGTGATGGCAATAGGCTGTATCGATCAACTGGTTCATGTCCACGGAATGCGGGTGCCGGAAGACATCAGCGTCGTTGGATTCGACGGCGTCAGCGCCGCGTCCTGGGAAAACTATAATCTGACAACCATCGTGCAACCGGTTAGCCGAATGGTGGATGCGGCGGTGCAGATGCTTATCGAGCGCATAGAGAGTTTCGACCTGCCTGTCGAGAAGCGAATTTTTTCCGGCAAGATGCGCTTTGGCGCCAGCGCCAGTCTGAGATAGTTCAAGCCAGGTTCGGGATTGATTCTCGCCAATGTACAAATCGGAATCTTCAGTCAGCACTTTTCGTTCCCGCTTGAGAAGCAGGAAGTTGCTTGCCGGAACGTTCGTGAAGACCCCCAGCATGATGCTCGCGGAAATTCTGTCGGCGACGGATCTGGACCTGCTGTGTTTCGATACCGAACATTCGCCCTATGACCGGCGCGACCTGGATGCTTCCATTTTCGCTTCACGAGCGGCGGACATGCCTTCGATCGTCCGGGTTCCCACCGGTTCCCCGGAACAGTTGGCCAATGCCCTGGACTGCGGAGCGACCGGAGTGCTTGTTCCGCATGTCGATTCTCTCGAAAAAGCCCAATCGGTCGCCAAAAGCTGCCGCTACGGCGAAGGTGGCCGCGGCTTCGCCGGCTCACCGAGAAGCGCGGATTACGGCGCCTGGTCCATCGCGGAAATCGTCGCGCTGAACCGGGACGAAACCACGGTGATTGCCCAGATAGAAGATCCGGCGGCGTTGACAGAAATAGATCGGATCGCCGCGGTTGAAGGCATAGACTGCCTGTTCATCGGCATGATGGACCTGACCGTTGCCTTGGGGGAGGAGTCAGCTACCGCGCCGGCTGTCGTGGAGGCCGCCAATCGAATCTGCCGGGCGGCCGGCAATGCCGATGTTCCGGTTGGCGTTTTCGTGCCATCGGTCTCGCAAATCCCCTTCTGGAAAGAGCAAGGCGTGTCCCTGTTTCTGCTGTCATCCGATCATGCTTTTCTCAGGCAGGGCGCCAACGCATTAGCCGGATCGGTCGCCGCCGCCGACTGATCCGGTTCCTCAGAACAGGATGCCGATCACCCACAACAGAAGCAGGCTTGCTGCGAAATAGACAAGCAGATAATTGGAAGAGGGATCGATCTTTCCAGGCACGAGATACCACCCGTTGTCCTTCTCCGGCAGGCCCTGTTCGCGAAAGTACTGTTGCTGACCCTGTACCGTATAGCGCGAATACTCCGCCTGGGGACCATCGATCAGCAAGCTTCCCACTAACGCTACCGTGGTATTTACAATCGCGCCGATGGCGCAGTACCAGGGCCAGGCTATATTGGTATTCACGGCGACGAGCCACACCACGATAAATCCGGCGGCAACGCCGATCAGCAATCCGCGCTGTGTCGTGTGCCTGGAAAAGAAGCCCAGTCCGAACATGCTGAGTTTGGCGCCTACGAAATAGGAACCGACCATGCTCAGGGTTTCGAGAATGGAACCGCTTGAGCGCGAATAGAGAATCGCCGGCACAATGATTGCGATTGCCCAGAAAACCGTGAAAATTCTGGAAATCCGCAAATCCTGCACGGGATTTGTATCCGGCCGGTAGTAGCGCTTGTAGAAATCGATCGTAGTTACTGTCGCCATCGAGTTCAGCGCCGAGTCCAGGCTCGACATGGATGCAGCCACGACCGCGGCGGTAAGCAATCCCATCAATCCCGGAATCGCCAGGCTGCCGGCAAACTCCAGAATTATCGTATTTTCGTTTTCGAAAACGCGCCCGCCGTAGTAGTTATAGAACAGAACGCCCAGCAGGAAAAACAACAGGTAGATGACGAAAGCGGCGTAACCCATCATCAGGAAGGATTTTTTTGCATCACCGATGTTCTTGCTGGCGAGGGTCCTCTGGACCATCATCTGGTTGGCCCCGTAGACGGTCAGGTGATACAGCGTCATGGCGATAACACCCGACCAGACCGTACTCACTTCGGTCAAGTCGAAACTGAAGTTCAGCGGGTCCAGTTTTCCCTGATCCGAAAGCACCCGAAGAGTCTCCGTCAGCGGCAACTCCAGGTTGAGCAACAAGGCGACGAAAATAATGCCGGCGCCCAGCAGCAGGATTCCCGCCTGGATAACGTCGGTCCAGATGACAGCGGCAATTCCTCCCATCATGGTGTAGGCCAGCGCGATTACCGAAACCATCAAAATGGACGCGATGACGTCGATCCCGGTAATGAACTCGATGACCAGGGCAACGGCATACAATACCGCCGCGGATGACAGCGCCTGCGATACCAGAAAGATCAGCGATATGACTATTCGCGACTCATGCCCGAACCTGCGCTCCAGGTATTCGTAGATCGAAGGTACGCCGCTGTTGTAGAAGAAGGGGAGGAAAAATGCGATCACAAGGAAGATGACAATGGGATAATTGAGGTGTATGGCAATTACCGAAAGCCCGTCCGAGTAGGACCAGGCCGGCCCGCCCAGGAAGGAGAGGGCGCTGACGTAAGTGGCTGCTACGGAAATGCCGATTGCCCACCATGGAATCGTCCTTCTGCCCAGGAAAAAATCGTTCGCGGAATCGACCCTCTTGCTGAGTACGAACCCAAGCCACAGATTACCCAGCAGGTAGACAACGAGCACCAGGGTGTTGGTAATGCCGAATTCAGCCATCACGCATTTCCTCGACCGGACTGATCAAGCCGGTAGAATTGTCTTGCGGTTTCGCCGAATACCCGTGCCAGCTCGGCAGCGGTCAGAGATCTCAATGCATGCTGGTACCGGCCCAGGTTCTCGGGATACTCGACATGCAATTTATCTACCGGAAAATTCGATCCCCACATGCAACGGTTCGGCCCGAAACTGTCCAGGATCGTTTCGATTATTTCGGCTACGCGCTCTTTCCGCCATGGCCGGGAAAACATGGCGAGTCCGGAAATCTTGCAATGGACATTGGGCAGTTCCGCCAGTTTGCGAATGCCTTTCCGCCAGATCGTATTCATTTCGCCGCGGTCATTCGCAAGTTGCCAGGGCGAGCCGCAATGGCACAGCGCCACCGGCAAGTCTTCGTGGCGGCCGAGGATAGCGGCAAGTCTGTCCATTTGCGGAGGGATGAGTTGGAGATCGAAACTGGCGCCGCTTTTCTCAAGCTGTCCGAGACCGCGCCGCCAGTCCCGGGCGTCCAGCAGTTGCCCGGTACCGGTTTCGCTGTCTTCGGCGGGAGAACGCCCGACGATTTGCCTGAGTCCGCGAAAAGCCGGTAGATCGCTTACTCTCTCAAGATGTTCGTCCAGGTCACGCGATTCGAGGCTGGCTCGCGCCACCAACGCCGCCGGCTCGCCGGGATTGTCGATTACCTGCTGTAACCAGACCGCCTCCTGCAAGGCATGTTCCGGTGGCCCGCCGGCCTCGACTGCTACGCTGGAGTTGGCCGCCCCCGCGTGATCACGGGCAAAATCCCTTGCGAGATAGTTTTGCCTGATCGGATCCGGGTTGCCGAAAAATCGCTCCCCCGCACCTGATCGGAGCCAGGGAATGGTCAGACTGTCCAGATCCCAAAGGTGGTGATGTGCGTCAACTATCGTCATTGCCGGGCTCACTTGCCGCCTTGCCGGCAGCGCGAAAAATCTGTGTCCACACCGCCAATTCGTCATAGACCATCCATTCCTCGACGATCCTTCCGTTCTCCAGGCGGTATTGGCTTTCTCCCAGAATGACCAACTCGGCCCCGCCGGGTTCGCCGAACAGATCCCGGCCCGTGTGCCGGCCAGCGAGAGTCCAGCGCAAGGCAAGACAATCACCTTTGTCCGGCGGGGCGTTAACACAGCAATGATCAATGCTGACCTTCAGGTCACTTAATGCGTTCCTGAAACTGTCATAGAAATTTGTGATGGCGCTGATGCCGCAAATTTTTCGCCCGCGAGAGACATGAAGAATCGCTTCTTCATCGTATACCGGCCGGATATCCACGGCACAATCGGCATTCCAGGCATTGTGTATCGCGGCAGAAATCCGCTCGCTCGCGGCGCTTTCGCCGTCCGCGGTAACGGGCGTCCGCACGGTATCGGACTGAACCCGCCGGAATTCGGATTCAAGCCAGTCGGCCAGACGCTGCTGCACCGGCTGCCTGGACCTTTCCAGTGCGACTTCCAGGGGATCGAAACCGAGTTGTACGGCAAGCAGGTAGTTGTCACGAACCAGCCATTCTTCAATGATGCGGTTGTCCTGGACTACGCAATGAGCGATCACCTGCAAACAGGCGCCCTTGCCGGTAGCCGGACCCATATCCGATGGGCCGAGATTGGTCATTCGGGTCAGGATTCGATGCGATGTGTGAAAGCGGTCTCCCTTCCGGCTCCAGATGATGTTCTCTGCCTGCAGTGTTCGATCCGGGAAACCGGCTAGCATCGTCCGGGTCGCCCGGGTTACTTCCTCGGCGCCGATGGTAATGCCGGCAGTCGTATACACCGGGCAATTCGCCGTATAGTACTTGAGGCACAAGGCAACTTGCCTGCCTTCCCAGATCCGCCAGGTTATCCGCAGGATGTAGTCGACAATGTCGGAAAATTCGGAGTCAAAGCCGTAAGGCAAGCCCGGTTCGCCTGCGTCGACCCTGAGCGCGGGGTCAAAGTGCCCCTGTAGCTTGTTCGTTACACCACGGCTCACACATACTCCGCATCGCCCGGATGATTTCCACCGCGCACCAGAACAGCATCGAGCGGTTCTTCGCCCGTATTGCTGAAAGTTCTGTCCGCAGTGGGAGGCGTGGTCAACAAGTCGCCTCTGCCGAGACGGGTGGTTTCGCCTGCAACCGTGACTTCCATGCAGCCCCTGTGCACGAAGATAACTTCCTCTTCCTGCCGCGAGTGAACCGGAACCGTGCTGCCCGGATTCATCCTCAGGCGGCGTAACTGAAATCCGTGTTCCCATCCCAGTTTGCCCTTCGGGAGAGCTTCGTTGGGGCTCGCGCAGCCGGCAACCGGTATTTCCACTACTCCGGGAAAACGATTCAGTCCTCCCTGGGGCTCTTGCTGCCTTGCGTCGGCCAGAACCTTGTCGAATGCGATGCAATCGAGCATTTCCGACAGGGTCATGGTTCTGAATTGTTTCAATTGCTCCGGGTCGGGTCCGGAACTGACAACGCCGTCCGGCGGGATTTTCTGGCCTGCCGCGGTGTCAATCAGCTTTCCGTCTTCCAGCAGAACCAGCCCGTGATTCCGGGCGTCCGCGAATACCTGGGGCGCCCAGGTTACATGTCCAGCGGAACCGTCGGCCTGCAGACCCAGGATGGAGAGCAGAAAGCCATCGTCGGCGCCGATATTCTCGAACCCTCGAAACACTTGCGTGGGAATGGAAATGGTATCTCCCGCACCCAATACGGCTTCGCCGTCTTCCCCGTTTTCGCCCCAGGTAAATTTCCAGTTTCCCTTGTGAACCACAAATACCTCTTCGGTATCGTGGCTGTGGTGGGAGTTTTTGCAACCGTTGGGTTGGCGTGCGGCGCCGATGTCAAAGCAGTGGGGGCTGCGAATATGGACATGTTGTCCGGAGTTTTCGGAAACCCCACCACCGATCATGCAGAAATTTTCCTTTCTGTCGCTGCCTGGTGTACGGGAATCGATAAAAGCGGTTTTGCAGGGGATCAGTTCGCGAAAGCGCACAATGCGGGCGTCGAGACTTCCGGATTCGATCTTGGACGCTGACTGCATGGATGACTTTCCGCCCGGCCGCTACGATAGGGAAGACTGCAAGCCAAGCAAATTCTAGTGACTACGAATGCAAAAAACAACCTGAAATTGCCACTGTGAAATTGCCACTGACTTACGATACAGCTCCGTTGCTGGAGGTTCGAGACACGATAATGCAGAATAACCGAATGGTGATTTCGAGTAATCGGATTGGCTAAGATCGGATCGCTGACGGTTTGCCGCATTTTCTCGCTGGCGGTTTGTACGGCGCTGAGTTCCTGCGCTCCTTCATCCGATGAAATCCGTGCCGATGTCACAATTCCTGATTCGCGGACGCACTTGCAGGACCTTTCCGGGCTTCACCTGGATTCCCTCGAACAAATGACCGTAAGGGCGCTTAGGCAGAGAAGCTATGGTGGCTCTGTCGGGCCGGTTTTCGAATTGTTGTCGGAAGGAGAAAATGTCGCGCTTGGCGGGCGTGAATCGCTGTTTCGCGGCGGCATCCTGGCATATCGGTCGGACGACCTTCGGGTCTACGCGCGGCTGTTGCTGCCCGCCGCGCCAATGCCGGAGGCGGGTTATCCGGTAGTGATCCTTGCTCATGGCTGGGTGGGACTTCAGGGCGCTGCCTCCTACGACTTTCTCGAAAATGCGGATTCAGCCAGCGCGGAACTTGTGCGCCACTACCTGGACGCAGGCATAGCGGCGGTCATTCCGGGTTTTCGCGGGCATGGCACAGTTGCCGGCAGACAAGCGGAGGGCATCGAATTCATTGAAGCCTGGGATAACGCCAGTTACCTGTCACCATTGTTTTACGCAGTCGACCTGGTAAACCTGTATGCGGCCATGCAGGAAGCCGACCCGGCGGCTCTGCTAGCCGGCGGGAACCGGATTGATCCCGGTAGAATCAGCCTGAGCGGTCACTCCCAGGGGGCGGACGCCGCGCTTACCGCGATGGCCGTAATCGGAGACAATTCTGCATTTCCCAGGGGTTTGCGAGCCGCCTCGCTATGGTCGGGCTGTATTGCCGGGCGTACCGAACAGTTACTCGTTTACGGTCCCATGGCGGACTCACCGCAGTCATTTCTGGCCGGCGACGGAAGCTGGAACGGCACTGCGACGGGAGCGGCGGGGGAGATAAACCCGGATTTTGTATTCGGCTTTCCCGGTGACGGCATTGTCACGCCGGATGTCGATGAATGGACATGGCAACAGGATGTCTGGACCTACCGAACCGTCGAGGAATCGCTACGGGCGAACTTGAACGAAATGTATGATCGCTATGAATCAGGCGTGCTGTCGCTTGAGAATATTTCCTTTCAATTGACACGGGTCGCCGGCGAACTGCAGCTTGCGCACGACCCGAAACTCACGTCAGTACTGCCGGAACTTGGTGGATTCGGACAGCACCGGCATCTCGATATGCCGGTCAATCTGCACTATTCGGACCGTGACTACTACTCACTTCCGGAATGGAATCTGGATCTTGCCCGACGTATCGAAGACGCGGGCGGCGAAGCCGAGACTTATGAATACGTCGGAGTCAATCATTCCCTCCGCGCCAGCGAATACGAATGGTTTGCCCCCTTCCCGGTAGAAGACGCGATTCCGCGGGTAGCCGAAAGGGACATTCTCCTGTTCTTGTCCGACGCATGAACGGCCCGCTCTTAATCAGACTTGAATAGCCGGGCCGGCGGGGTTTTCGAGTACATCGAACCCTTGCTGTTTCAGCCAGTGGGGCAGATCGATGATGACCCAGTTTTCTGCCAGCTTGTCGCCGGCGCGCCGATATATATCAACGACTCTCATGTCTATCCGGCGGTTGCAGGGCGGCATTCCCAGATAGCCGCCGCGTGGTGAGTGCGTGAGATTGGGCCAGCCAAAAAATCCGCCGTAGCTGCCTTCGGCGAATCGCGCCACATGACCATTGAATACCTTGTCATCGAGCCCTTCGCGAAACGGGTGCTGATGTTGCTGTTGATAGCGCTGAATGCTGCAGGTGGAACCGATGCCGGCCGGTCCGTGCCACATCATGTTTTCATGCCAGGTTCGCTGCAGCACTTCTGGCGGGCATCTGTCATTTCCACTTTTGTTCAAATCATCCAGATCGCTCACCATACGGCCAATCAGTTCCAGTGTTGCCGCAGCCTCTGCCGGATTCGCCGTGCCGGACAGCAGGCCGTCGCCGGTACTCGGCCCTGGTGTGAGAATCGCGGCGCCCGTTTGCCGCGGCAGCGGAAAGACTTCAGCCTGCTGCATGACCGAGAGAATGTCACAAAAAAAGGCGCTTCGAGTTATTCCGCCATTCTCGATGCAGTTGAATTCCGCGTATCTCAGGTAGGCCAATTTGCCGGTTGCCGGAATGCCCAGCCAACTCGCGTCGAGCAACCCGTACAGATGTCCCATGCAGACTACCCAGTCCGCGCCGTCGATTTCACTGGATCCGCCGAAAAGAATATCGTTTTTGCGCCGCAGAAATTTCCAGCTCCGACGCAAAGGTTGCCACAAGAGCGCGGTGATCGCATCGGCCCCATTTAGCTCATCCCAAGGGAAAACGCCGTAAAATCTGTGATCCTTCGTGTAGTAGCGTTCGAGCAGATGCCGGATGTCTGAATCAGGGCATTGATCCAGTTCCTGATGGAATTCGTTAACGAGCTTTTTATTGGCTTTGTGGCTGGTCATGCCATTGCCTTCGTCCTGAAATCACTTTCTGACAGCCCCGGGGCGCCGTATGGAAACTTCGGGAAATTTTCCATGTGCAACATATGTACTTCGGATGCAATAATAGCCCGAATGACTGCGCAAATCAGTTCCAATGCGCCGGCCGCGGCTCCGGCAACTATGATCTCCTCAAGAAACGGAGGGAGCGGAAACAGTGAAAACCAGCAAAGATAGAATCCTGACAACCCATGTGGGCAGTCTACCCCGGTCGAAAGCGGTGACGGATGGAGTTTTCGCCAAGGAAAACGGGGAATTGGAAGATGAGGAAGAACTGCAGGGAGTAATCCGGGTAGCGGTTGACGAGGTCGTTCGCCAGCAGATTGAGACAGGTGTAGACGTTGTAAGCGATGGCGAAATGAGCAAGATTTCCTATGCGACATACATCAAGGACAGGATAAGCGGATTTTCCGGCGACAGCCCTCGCAAACCCCCGGCGGATCTCGAGGAATTCCCGGGCTTTCTGGAACGCCAGGCGCAATCGGGTGGAACTCCGACCTATCGGCGCCCGCAATGCACCGGTGAGATTGCGGTCAAGGATTTGCAGCCGCTGACGGAAGACCTGGAAAACCTCGCCAGGGCCGTCACGAAGCACAAGCCTGTGGAAGCGTTTATGAACGCCGCGTCGCCGGGGGTTATCGCGCTATTTCAGCCTAACCAGTACTACAGCGGCCACGAGGCTTATCTCGAGGCCCTGGCGGAGGCGATGAGGATCGAATACGAGTCGATCGTCGAGGCGGGGTTTCTACTGCAACTCGATTCGCCCGATCTGGGGCTCGGCCGGCATATGATGTTCAAGGACAATGACGATGCCGAGTATACGAAGCTTGCCAATATTCACGTGGAGGCGCTGAATCATTCCCTGCGTAACGTACCTGCCGACAGGGTTCGCCTGCATATTTGCTGGGGCAACTACGAGGGGCCGCATCACAAGGACGCCCCGATGAATCTCGTACTTCCGGTAGCGCTGCGAGCCAAGCCCCAGGCGCTGCTCTTTGAGTCGTCGAATCCACGGCACGCCCATGAATGGACGGTTTTCCGCGACGCTCGCATACCCGCCGACAAGGTTCTGATCCCGGGAGTCATCGATTCAACGACGAACTTTATCGAGCACCCGGAACTGGTAGTGGAACGTATCTGCAAATTTGCAGACATAGTCGGCCGAGAGCGGGTGCTGGCGGGAACAGACTGTGGATTTTCCACCTTTGCCGGATTCGGTGCGGTGGACGAGAAAATCGTCTATGCCAAGCTTGCGTCTCTTGCGGAGGGAGCGCGAATAGCGAGCAGGAGACTATGGTGTCATTGACGCGAAACCCTGTGTTCGGGCTGGTTCAATACCATGACAAAAACGGACGCAGAGAGTAGAATCGGCAGTTGCCCCAAGCTGGAGTGAACCCTTTCATGAGCATCGAGCAGAACATCAAAGACCAGATCAGCGACAACAACATCCTGTTGTACATGAAGGGCAGCCCGCAGATGCCGCAATGCGGCTTTTCGGCCCAGGTCACGCAGGTGCTGATGCAATGCGGCAAACGCTTCGCTTACGTCGACGTACTCAGCAATCCGGAAATTCGGGCGAACCTGCCGAAAGTCTCCAACTGGCCTACCTTTCCGCAACTTTTCGTCGACGGTGAACTTGTCGGCGGCTGTGACATCGTCACCGAGATGTTCGAAAACGGAGAGTTGCAGTCGATGCTCGACAAGGCCGCGACCGAATAACTCCGCCGCGGTTATTGCCACCCTCCAAGATTGCGCCAGTGGTTGACGATGCCGCAGAACAGCTCTGCTGTCTTCTCCGCGTCGTAGCAGGCACTGTGGGCGGATGCGCCGTCGAATTTGATACCCGCCTCTTCACAGGCGCGTGACAGTACGGTCTGGCCATACGCGAGACCGGCCAGCGTGGCGGTATCGAAACTGCTGAACGGGTGGAACGGGTTGCGCTTGAGATTCTGCCGCTCACTGGCGGCATTGACGAAGCCGTGATCGAAATGGGCGTTATGCCCCACCAGCACGGCGCGTTTGCAGTTGTGGGCCTTGACTGCCTTCCGCACCATTTTGAACATGTCGCTGAACGCCTCGCGTTCGGTCACTGCTTCGCGGCCGGGGTCGTTTGGATCGATACCCGTAAACTCCAGCGCCGACGGGTCGATATTGCTGCCCGCAAAGGGAACTACCCGATGGAAGCAGCTCCGGTCGGCAAGTAGCGTCCCTTCCGCATCCATGGTGAAAGTAACGGCCGCAACCTCCAGGACGGCGTCGGTCGCCGAGTTGAAACCGCCGGTTTCCACATCGACCACCACCGGGAGGAATGCGCGAAACCGTTGTTTCAGCAGGTCATTCGGCGCTTCCGTCATGGGCCGTTTCCGGCGAGCTTCCAACGTATGTTCTCGCCGGCGCGGATGGGAATCACTTCGTCGCCGCCGAACTCGTGTCGAGCGGGCGCGGTCCAGCTTTCGCGCACGAGTTCGATGCGCGTACCATTGCGTTCCCTGCCGTAGAAATCCGCGCCGTGAAAGGCGGCAAACGCTTCCAGCCGGTCCAGCGCCTGTTCCTCTTCGAACACTTCGGCATAAAGTTCCAGCGCTGCCGGTGCGGTATAGATTCCCGCGCAACCGCAGGCGCTTTCCTTCTCGTTCACTGGATGCGGCGCTGAGTCGGTGCCGAGGAAAAAGCGTGGATTTCCGCTCGTGGCGGCCGCTCGCAGCGCCTCGCGATGCATGTCGCGCTTGAGTATGGGCAGGCAATACAGATGCGGCCTGATACCGCCGGCCAGCATGTCGCTGCGATTGAACAACAAATGATGCACGGTAATCGTCGCGGCAATGCGTGCATCCGCTTCGCTTACAAACTGCGCAGCCTGCCTGGTTGTTATGTGCTCAAGCACCATGCGCAGGTGCGGGAAGCGATCACACAGGGGCTGCAGGATGCGGTCGATGAAAACCGCTTCCCGGTCAAAGATATCCACCTCGGCATCGTTGACTTCGCCGTGCAGCAACAGCGGCAGGTCAAGCTCCTGCATACGCTCCAGCACCGGATAGATTCTTTCGATAGCGGTCACACCCGATTCGGAATTGGTGGTGGCGCCGGCGGGGTAGTACTTCACGCCGGCAAGCCAGGGCTCACGCACGGCCCGTTCGATCTCCGCAATGGGCAGACTATCCGTCAGATACAAGGTCATCAGCGGTTCGAAGCTGCCCCCCGGCGGTATCGCCCGAACGATTCTCTCGCGATACTCCCCCGCGGCCGCGACGCTCGTGACCGGCGGCTTCAGATTGGGCATCACAATGGCGCGGCGGAAACAACGCGCACTATGAGGAACGGTAGTCGCCAGCGCGGCGCCATCGCGCAGATGCAAATGCCAGTCGTCGGGATAAGCGATATTGATCCTGTCGCTGTTCATGATTCGAACGCCCCGAGAATCGAGTGCCAGTCCTGTTGTCCGCCGAGTATGCGCAAGACATCCAGATTTTCACCGGAAATCCGATAGACAATCAGGTGTCTTCCGCTTGGATGAATTCGAACAGGAGGGGTGAATGCCGTGCGTTCGGGAGCAAGTTCCGGCATCGCCAATATCTGGTCGAGGCTCTTGTTCAGCATCGCCGTGTAGTGGCCGGCTTGCCGATTCGACCAGTTCTGTGCGCTGTACAGCCAGATTTCTTCCAGGTCATTCTGTGCTGCCGGGGAAAGTCGATATCGTATTGGGCTAAGCTGGGCCATGGCGTTCGCGCATTCTTGCGTTGAACTCTTCAAAATCGAAAGGCCGCGGTTCGCCGCTCGCAACACCTTCGTCGATCGCCCGCTGCAACATGACACGCGCCTGTTCGCGCTCCTGATCACGGCGTATCAAGTGGCGCACATAGTCACTAGCGTTGCTGTAACGCCCGTTCTCCATGCGGGACTCCACCCATTGCTTCATGGGGTCCGGAAGCGAGACATTCATGGTTGCCATGCAGCTATCCTCCAACGATTGTGAGTTGATACCACTTCTTGGCAATCTTTGTCAAAGACTTTGTACTACACCACTTTTCTTAAGGCGCCGTAACGGCAGCACGACCTTGACAATTGCTCCCACTCCGTCCGCTCGGTTTTCCACGTAGATCTTGCCGAAGTGATTACTCACAATCTGCCGGCAAAGCGCCAAGCCGATACCCGCGCCCCGGGCCTTGGTCGTGTAGAACGGAACGAAGGCATCCCCGGGATTACTGAATCCCGGGCCGCGGTCGGCTATCTCAATTTCGCATCGCCCCTGATTCACTGTGTAGCGGACCTCCACTACAGGATTTTTTTCCTGGGCTTCCATAGCATTCTTGATCAAGTTAATGAGAACCTGCTCAATCTGCGCCTGATCGCCTTCGATGACCGTATCCGCACACCGGGCGTCATGCCTGAAAGTAACTCCCTTCGCGTGCATCGTGCGCTCAACTAGCTGCATCGAACCCGCGATCTTGACGTCACCCAACTGGGGTTCCGGAAGGCGCGCCAAGGCGACGTACTCGGAAATGAACTGCCTCAGATTCCCGGCTCTGGTACCCACGACTTGTACGGCTTGTTTTACTTGCCCGTCCCGGGCGTCGTCGGCGGGGCGTTCGAGCAGCCGTCTGGCCGTTTGCGATACCGAGATGATAGGCGTCAACGAGTTATTCACCTCGTGCGCGATCACGCGAATCAAACGGCGCCAGGCTTGCGACTCCACGTGCGTGAGAATGTGTTCCAGATCACTCATCATGACGATGCGGCCGGGCACGCCCCTCTCTCGATACGACTGAACCACCACGTGCCAGCGACCCTCGACACCGGGAATTTCATGATCGATCCACTGGCCCGTACTATTTGTCACCTCGCGCAGCATCGTAGTGTCGACGTGTTTTCCGAGGATTTCCCTGGCACGCGACCCCAACAACAACTCGGCAAACGGATTTACCAGCTTGATGACGCCATGCGCGTCCAGCACGACAATCGCAACGTTTACTTGCGCAACGATTTGTTCCAGCAATCTGCGCGCATCGAGTTCATCTTCGCGAATGTGCTTTATTTCGTCAGCGACCAAATTCAGTTCGCGAAAAAGATCCGCGACTTCGCCCCGCTGTTCAACCTCACTTGCGCGCAGGCTGAAGTCATGCGAGCGAATGCTCGCTACCAGGTTCAATGTCACCCGCACATGGTTGTTGAAGGTAGATCGCACATATTCCGTGACCGCTGCAACAAAACCCAACACGGCAAGCGCCAGCACGGACTTGATGAGCAAGGACACATTCACCAGGTAAAGGAAACCAAAACTCATCGCCAACAACGGCAGACACGCCAGCAGTACGGACAAAACGAGCCTTACATCGGTGCTTGTTCGTCGTTGTTTCACTTCGCGCATGCTGCAATTCAGTACTGAATATCGAACTTATCCAGCTTCCTGTACAGCGCTGACCGGCTCAGTCCCAAAATGGCGGCTGCACTTTCTACTGTGCGGGAATTGGCAACGACCCTGGCAATGTGTGTTTTTTCAATCTCCTGCAGGCTTTTTTGCATAATTGTTTCCTCAGCCGCGGGCTCTCCGGCATGTGCCTGCCCGTCCGCGCGTGCACTCGGGTCGAGGTAAAGGTCGGCTACGCGGATGCGGCCATCCGTCGCCAGCAAATACGCGCGTTCGACCACATGGCGCAATTCACGAACGTTACCGGGCCAGGGGTATCGGTGCATCAGTTCAATTGCTTCCCGGTCGAAGCGCAACGGGCGGCCGGAATCGCTGGCGTTCTTGATCGACTCCGCGATTGGCAGGATGTCTTCGCGGCGCTCGCGCAGCGGCGGGATTTCTATGGGCATGCCTTCCAGTCGGTAGCGCAGGTCCTGGCGAAATTCCCTCGCTTCGATTTTCGTTGCGAGGTTTGCATTGGTCGCCGAAATAATTCTCACGTCAGCCGTCTGCTCCTGACTCCCGCCGAGCCTGGTGAACCTTTTTTCTTCAAGCAGATACAGCAATTTGGCTTGTTGGTTGAGCGGCGCGTTGGCGATTTCATCGAGAAACAGCGTTCCCGCTTCCGCCATCTCGACCTTACCAATGCGATTGGCGCGCGCATCCGTATACGCGCCCTTTACGTGGCCGAAAACCTCGCTTTCAAACGCAGTATCCATTACTCCGCCCATGTTTACTGTCACGAACGAATGTTCACGCCGGTCTGAGCTGTCGTGGATATACTTGCCCAGATGGCTCTTGCCGGTGCCGTTTTCGCCGGTAATCAGAAGCGGAATGTCACTGGCCGCGACTTTGTCGACGATCTCCAGACAGCGGCGCATCGCGTCCGATACCGCGATGAAATCAGCTTGTCCCGGTTTCGTTTCTGTCAGTGCGAGGTTTTCCGCCCTGAGTGTCGCCTCGCTGCGCTTCAAGCGGCCGACCTCCAGGCCGCGATTTATCACCGTGAGCAGCCGTTCGTTGCCGTCCCAGGGTTTTTCCATGAAGTCGATCGCACCCCGTTTCATCGCCTCTACGGCAAGATCGACCGAACCCCATGCGGTCATCACGATCAAGGCCATGTGCTCGTCGAGGTCGCGCAGCGCGTCAATCAGATCGAGACCCTCTATGCCGGACGTCGTATCCACGCGATAGTTCATGTCGAGCAACACGACGTCAAAGCTCGCGCGTTTTACCAGATCCATGGCTGCTTGCGGAGTGGCGCAGACTTGCACCTCTACACCTTCGGCTGAGAGCAACATCTTGACCGCGGTCAGGATGTCTTGGTCGTCATCAACAACCAGAACGGTCATCAATATCTCACGCCTTGTGCAAACATGAAGCCCCGGCGGGCATGATAATCTGTCTGAGCTTCATGATCTAACGACTACGCGTCGTAGCGCAACGCGGCGCTTGGCTCCAGGCGCACAATCCTCTTCGCAGGAATGTGGCACGCCATGAGAATCACGAAACCGATGCTGATAGATACTACAATCAGCACGTAGGGCAAGAATCCCATGACTTCCGTGAACACGTCGGCCAGCATGCTTGTCGTGATGACGCCAAGTCCGCCGCCGATCACTATGCCCGAGCCGAGATACCAAAGGCCTTCTTTCAAGAATGTCATGCGTACACCCATGTCGGTCAGACCGAGCGCCCGGCGTATGCCCATCTCCGACGTTCTTACCACCACGGCTCTGGAAACGATACCGAAAATACCAACCGCGCCCAACAGCAGCGTCACGAAGGCAACGCCCATGAACACCTGGCCGAGCACCCTCACCGCTCCAATCGAAGACTGTATCAAGTCGTCCAACGCTTGCTCACCTTCCACGGGAACTTCTCGATCCACTGCTTGCGCCGCACGCTTGATCGCCTGTAGATAGCTCGCCGGCTCACCGCTGACCCGTACCGCCATGGATATTGCCGCAGGTGTCGCTTGCGCAATATGCCGGTAGAGCGTTGTGCGGGTTTTTTCCAGCCCCAGTGGCTGACCCTGAATTATGTGGGGCGTAACGCCAATGATTCTCAGCCACTCGCCACCACTTCCCGGGGATATGTGTATGCGCTTGCCGACCACGTTTTCACCGGGCCACATCTGCCTGGCGAAATACTCGTCGACAATGACAACGCCGTCGACGCCGGCGTCATCTTCAGGAGAAAACCCACGTCCCTGCAGCAACTCGACCTGCATGACTTCGAAGTAGTGCGTGGAAATCCAGGCGATCCCCTGGGTCGGGTATCTGTTGTCGCGCATGAGATCACGATCATCGAGATTGTATCTGACTTCGAGCGCCGATTGACTCGGCAATGCCGTGGTAAGTGCAACACCCTCGACCCCGGAAATATTACCGATTTCCTGCTCCAGGTTGCGGAAGTAATCCAGCCGCGACTGCGGGCCCGCATATTGATCCGCGGGCAGCGAAACGTTGGCTGTCATGTAACCTTCGCTTGCGGTGCCAAAATCGGTTTCCCCGGCGTCCTGTATCGCGACAACGAGCGCGCCGCTGACGATCAGCAGAAACGAGGACAAGACGACTTCCATACCGACCAGCGCCTTGCCAAGCCAGCCTTTGCCGCTAGTTGACGAGCCTTTGTTACCTCCTTCCAGGACTTCGCTCAAGTCATTGCGTATGACGCGCGCCGCCGCACTCCCGCCGGCGATCAGCCACATGGCCAGAACCGCGGCGGTGGAAACCAGAATCATCTGTGTATCGATTCTGAAATCGAACCAGAACGGCAGGAACGAAGAGCCGACACCTGACAGAATGTACTCTGTCCTGATGACTTGCAGACTCAGGTCGGCGAAACAGAGCCCGACGATCCCGCCCAGGAGACAGACCAACAGCGACTCCAGCAGAACTTGTTGGGCCAGACGCGCTCGTGACGCACCCAGCGCGTTGCGAATCGCCAACTCGTGGACCCGCTCGTTGGCCCTGATCAACAGCAGGTTGCCCACGTTGATCGACACGAGCACGAGGACCGTGATCGTCACCGCAATGAGCATGTAGATTGCCAGCATCGCGTTGGCCAGGAAGGCCTGTACATAGGGCACCGCCATGGCTTCGCGATCGCCATAACTCTCAGGGAACTGACGCGCCAGGGAAGCAAAGATCTCACGGACCTGCCGGTCCGCGTCCGCCAATGTGGTTGATGCCGACAGCACACCAACCACGTCCAGATTTCGCTCACCGCTGGGCTGCACATCGACTGGCGGCCTGTATGGCAGCCACAAATCGTGGGTCACCGGAAACTTGAAACCTTTCTCCATGACGCCGACGATAGTATGGAGTTGGCCGTTGATCCGGCTCAGTTTGCCGACAATCCCGGCGTCGGACGCATAGTAGTTCTGCCAGACATTGTGTCCCAGCACTACCACCTTTTCGCTGCCAAGTTCGGCATCACTCGCCTGCAGCGCACGCCCGAGCAGCGGTTTGGCGCCGGTACCCGCCAACAGCAGCGGCTCTATTTCCGCAGAAGTGAAACGCTCCGCCACGGAACCATCGCTGAGCGTAACAGCACCCGTCCTGTACGCTTGAATCGTATCGAAGCCCTGCAGGTTGTCACACAAGTATTTGAACGCGTACGCGTCCATGGTCTGGAACGCGGACTCGACCCGGGTTTCCCTGTTCAGCGTCAGTAGCGAAACGAATCGCTCGCCGTTCGCCACCGGCAGGTCCGCATAGGCGGCCGACTTTATCGAGGAATACATCACGATCGACAATCCCATGCCCATCGCAATAATCATCACGCACAGGGACACGAAGCCGGGCGACTTGCGAATCAGCCTGAGCGCGTATCTCAATTCATACCAGAGCATCGACATCTCAATGTCCTGTCGCCGCTAACTCGGCTTGCAATCCCGGACATACTTTCGCGGCCGGACACAGCGCCAACGCTTGCTGGAAGTACCGCTCAGCCAGACTGACCTGGCCCTTGCCAAGATGCGCTCTTGCCGCCAGCCAGTGTGCGTCGAACCTGGCCGGGTCATCCCAGTTCACCTCGCTCGCGGAAAGCTCCAGCGCACGAGCGATGGCCTGGTCATACCGGCCCGCGTCAAGGTGCAAGCTGGCCAGCGCGTAAGTCGCGCGCGGCAACGCCTGCAGCGCAATGGCCTGTTTGAAGTGCCGCTCCGCCGCTACCGGATCTCCCGCTTTCTGCGCGCGATAGCCCCATAGATACTCGGCGTACGCGCGATTCCGCTCCGCTACTTCGTCGATTCTGGCGTTGACCTGCCGCTTGCTCTCGCCGAGGAAACGTGGCGCTTCGAGAAGAAAAAGGACGTACACCAGATTCGCATCCAAATGCTCGGGTTCGAGCGCCAGGGCGTTTTCCAGGTTACGTTTGAATTTCCTGAAAACCGTAAATTGGCTGAATACGCCAACCTCCTCCAACCGTCTGAAATAGGCTGCAGCCAGCGCGTAAAACGCATCCGCATTGTTCGGCTGGTCCACTGTGACTTGCTGCAGGTACTCGACAGCCCGTTTCGTGTGGCCGAGTTTCAGTTCGCTCAATCCGATGTAGTAATCGCGCTGCGGCGAAGGCTGCAGGTGCGACAACTGCTCCAGCGCACGCCCATATTCCGCTTGCTGGAACTCATCCACCGCCCGCTGCAAAGTACCACTCATGGCGCCACCGGTGACGTCGGCGGTGGCGCCGGAACCTGCCAACAAAAAGAGCAATCCAGCCGTGATGATTCGAAACGCTTGTGTCATTTGTGCATCCTCCAATGGTTATGCGCTGGCTTCACGCAGGTGCGGCATCGACTCGCTATATCTGTCGTCGACTATCTTCCCGTCAAACAGCGTTATCTGACGGCGTGCACGCTCCGCGTGGGCAGGATCGTGCGTCACCATGCAGACCGTGCTGCCCTCGCCATGCAGATTTTCCAACAGGTCCATTACGATCCGAGCGTTTTTCGAATCGAGGTTTCCGGTCGGCTCGTCTGCCAGCAGCACGGCGGGGCGGCCGGCAAGGGCCCTGGCGATGGCGACACGCTGTTGCTGACCGCCAGAGAGTTGCCTGGGAAAATGCGATACGCGATGCGCCATCTCGACTTTTTCCAGAGCTTGTAACACGAGGTCTTTGCGCTCGGCTCGATTCAAGTCGCGCCGATAGGTCAGCGGCAACTCGACGTTCTCGAATACGGTCATGTCGCCGATCAGATTGAACGCTTGAAAGATGAAACCTATTTGACGGTTGCGCACCGCCGCTTTCGCAGTATGGTTCAGATCGGAAACGTTCTCCCCTTCCAGTAGATACATACCCTGCGTGGGGCTGTTCAACAGACCGAGGATGTTCAACAGCGTCGATTTCCCGCAGCCCGACGGGCCGCCGATTGCAACATAGTCGCCCACGTCGACGCGCAGGTGAATGTCGTCCAATGCCCAGGTCTCGACTTCTTCGGTATCAAAAACTTTTCTGATGTCCTGCATCTCAATCAGGGGTTTGCTCATGCTTGATCTCCAACAAACGGTTTGGAATTCAGTTGCTCAACAACACGCTCTCGTGGTCTTGCCAAGTGCTGCTGTCGGACAGGATGATGCGGTCACCTGCGCCCAGGCCTTCGACGATCTGCGCGTGGTTTACCGAGACCTTGCCGAACACGACATTCGTACGGTGCGCGTACTGGCCGTCTGCCGCGATCCGGTACACGGCCAGTTGACTGTCGGACCTGACGTAGGTGGGTTTTTCGACAAACAAGGTACGCTCGATCTGTGAAACAAAAATGATGCCTTCCACTGGTAACTCCGGTCTGGCGCCTTTCGGTAGCTCACCGTCGATGTTCACCTCGACTGTAACCAGGCCGCTGCTGACCGCGGGGTCAATCCGGCTCACTTCCCCGTCAACGATGCCGTTGCGCGTATCAATGCTGACAGGTTGACCCACTGCAATTTCGCTGGCTTGGCGCGCCGCGACTCGTAACTCGGCATACAAGGTGTCCTGATTCGCAATCAGACCGAGTTTTGTCCCCGGCTGCAGGCGCTGGCCAATCTCGAGCGGCAGCTCTTGCACTACGCCCGCTATACCAGCAGTAATCGACAGCGCGTCGACGCGACTGTTGGCTCTGTCCAGGGCCGATTTGGCCTGCTGTATCTTGGCGTCCTTTACTGCAAGCAAGGGTGTCTTGTTGTTGATTTGACGTTGCAGCCGCAGTCTTTCGATTTCGTATATCTGGCCGAGTTGCGCGACGTTAAGTCTGGTCTTGCGGTACTGAATTTCCGGAATCGTTTTGATTTCGATCAGTTTCGCTTCCGCTTCTTCCTGCAAAATCTCTTTTTCGTGGGCGAATTTGGCGGCCAGGGCAACGGCCTCCTGATCGAGCACCTGATTCTCGAGCTCCGCGGCAAACGACGTGCGTTCGGAAACGCTGCCGCGCCACAACGACTCCGCTTCCTCCGCCGACGCGCGCAACTGGACGTTTTCCAATCGCACGATGACCTGGCCCGCTACTACCTGGTCGCCTGGCTTCACCAGGAGTTCAGCGACCTGCCCGTCGACTTCAGACGACAGCCACTCGACCGTGCGCGGCAACAGAATTCCGGTTGCGTTGATTTTCACTTCCATCGAACCTGCCTGCACGGTGCCGAGCGTGAGCAGTCCGCGGTCAAGCCGTTTGTGGCTGAAATCCAGGTTGGTCGAAGCAAAGCCCACGCTTATCGCCACGAGTATGCCAACGCAGACGACTGTCACCGCCACCTTGGTTCTGTTCGGTTTCTGCTGTTTGATTTTGTCCATATCCATGTCTTGGTTAATAAGAAAACACACGAGTGCATATCATTGATACCAAGGTAAGGAGCAATATGTGTGCCACATTTTATTTCCAATACAATCAATAAGTTAGGATTGTTGGTCACACATTTACGCCTGGTGCTTGTAGTGCAGTTGGGAATGTCGTCCCGCAATCGGGACACCGCTCTCAAAGCGGTTTCGCGCAAGCCCTCCCTCCGCACACCCCGGCAACCTGTACGTGGGGAGTCCGGGCTCTGCTAGAATGCGCTCTTTTTTGCGGGCGGAGATCGCGCATGTCCCAGATCAACAAGGTGGTGCTGGCCTATTCGGGCGGGCTCGACACCTCGGTTATCGCGAAATGGCTGCAACAGACATACGATTGCGAAG
Organism: Pseudomonadales bacterium; assembly: GCA_963666325.1. Taxonomy (GTDB): domain Bacteria; phylum Pseudomonadota; class Gammaproteobacteria; order Pseudomonadales; family Pseudohongiellaceae; genus UBA9145. Next base: position 680,183 of record OY762706.1, on the reverse strand, counting down.
TCGTAACGTTCACCGCCGACATCGGCCAGGGCGAGGAAGTCGAGCCGGCCCGCGCCAAGGCCGAAGCCATGGGCATCCGGGAAATCTTCATCGAGGATCTGCGCGAGGAATTCGTTGCCGAGTACGTCAATCCCATGTTCCGCGCCAATGCGCTGTATGAAGGCGAATACCTGCTCGGCACCTCGATCGCGCGTCCGCTGATCGCCAGAAGGCTGGTGGAAATCGCCCATGAAACCGGCGCCGACGCCATTTCCCATGGCGCAACGGGGAAAGGCAACGATCAAGTTCGCTTTGAGCTTGGCGCCTACGCCCTGAGTCCCGGTATCAAGATCATCGCGCCCTGGCGCGAATGGGACCTCAATTCCCGGGAACGCCTGCTCGACTATTGCGAACAGCATGAGATTCCAGTCGAGATGAAGCTCGGCAGCAAGTCGCCTTACTCCATGGACGCCAATCTGCTGCACATATCCTACGAAGGCGGCGTGCTCGAAGACCCCTGGGCCGAACCGGACGAATCCATGTGGATGCGCAGCGTGGCGCCGGAAGCGGCGCCTGACGAGCCGGCATACGTGGAATTGGACTATCGCCGCGGCGATATCGTCGCCGTGGACGGCGAGGCCATGAGCCCGGCAAGAGTACTGGAAACGCTCAGTCGCATTGCCGGCGCCCATGGCGTCGGGCGCGCCGATATCGTCGAAAACCGCTATGTAGGCATGAAATCCCGCGGCTGTTATGAAACGCCGGGCGGCACGGTCATGCTCAAGGCCCATCGCGCGATCGAGTCGATCACGCTCGACCGGGAACTGGCGCACCTGAAAGACGAGTTTATGCCGCGCTACGCCAGCCTGGTTTACAACGGTTACTGGTTTTCGCCCGAGCGCCTTGCCATGCAGGCGCTGATAGACAATTCCCAGCAGTACGTGAACGGCAAAGTAAAGCTGAAACTTTACAAAGGCAACGTCATCGTCGCCGGCAGGCAATCCGACGATTCGCTGTTCGACGAGGATATCGCCACTTTCGAAGACGACGCCGGCGCCTACGACCAGGCTGACGCGGGCGGCTTCATTCGCCTCAACGCCTTGCGCTTGCGCATTGCCGCGGGCAAGGGCAGAAAGTAGGCCGCCTCAGACCGGAATCTTATCCGGGTATACGCACAGGTCGGCGATCGGGCATTCGCCGCAACGGGGTTTGCGCGCCACGCACACGTAGCGGCCGTGCAGTATCAGCCAGTGGTGCGCGTCGAGCAGAAATTCTTCGGGCACCAGGCGCAGCAGTTCCTTTTCCACTTCGAGCACGTTGCGGCCCGGCGCGATGCCGGTGCGGTTGGAAACGCGAAAGATATGCGTGTCGACCGCCATCGCCACCTGGCGAAAGGCGGTATTGAGGATCACATTGGCGGTTTTCCTGCCGACTCCGGGCAAGGCTTCGAGTTCCTCCCGGGTGTCGGGCACTTTCGAGCCGTGTTTTTCCACCAGCAGGCGGCAGGCGGCAATCACATTCTTTGCCTTGGTGTTGAACAGCCCGATGGTGCGGATGTAACGCTTCAGACCTTCCTCGCCGAGAGCGAGCATGGCCTCCGGCGTATTCGCCACGGGATAGAGTTTCGCCGTCGCCAGGTTTACGCTGACGTCGGTCGCTTGAGCCGACAGGATCACCGAGATCAGCAATTCGAAATGTGAATTGAAACTCAGTTCCGTGGTCGGTTCCGGATTGGCCGCCCGCAGTCGCTCGAAAATCTGACGCCGTTTCCTTGCGTTCATGGGCCTTTTCTGCGCGCCGCCACCCTTGCCACTGCGGCGGCGATCTCGAGCCGCGCCGCTTCTCGCGAGAATTTTCCACGGCCTGCCTTCGGCCAGAGCCGGGGGTCCGGATTCGCCAGACGGAAATCGTGATACTCCTCGCGGCGGCGCCGATGCCGCAATTGTGCTTCGTCAAGCTCGGCCACGGCCTCCGGGCTGGCGCGCATCTCGATGCAATCGGTGGGGCAGGGCTCAAGGCAAAGTTCACAGCCGGTACATTCGGCGCTGATCACGGTATGCATCATGCCGGGGGCGCCAAGGATGGCGTCGACGGGACACACCGGCAGGCACTTGGCGCAGCCGATGCACTCGGATTCACGTACGAAAGCGATGGCTTCCGGCGTCTCAGGGCTGCCGGGAGAAATGCTGTTCATCCAGGAGGCCGCTGGAATACGCCGAGGGGATTCGGTAGCGCGCCATGATCTGTTCTTCCGAGGTCAGCGCTTCCTCGTGATCGATCACCATCTGGTATCCGTTCTCATTGCGAAAGACGACGAAAGACTCGGTGTTTTCCCGCAGAACCGAAACGAAATGATCGAAGTCGCGGATCGACTCGCCATTGACGGTTTGCACGACCCAGTTGCGCCAGTCGTGATAACCGAGGTTTACATCGGCCGCCATGACCTGCAAGGCGACGACGAGTTCCTGGCGTTCGGGGGAGGCCCATTCGTTGCGCGCTTCCAACAGTGTTATCGGTGCGGAACGGCTCCAGTCGTTGCCCCAGCGCTTGATCAGGTTCATGTTCAGCGGCACGAACAGGACCCCGCCGTAGAGATAGTATTCGGGAATCTGGTCGAATTGCTCGGGATTGACCAGGCTGTAGCTGACTTTCGCGCCGCCGGCGGTGAGCAATGCGGTTTCTTCCCCGCCTTCGCGGGAAAAAGTCACCGGAATAGTGTCCCCGATGTGGTACTGATCCATCGCGAACTTGTAATTCGTCAACATTTCGTCGTTGAGCTGGATACTGCCGTCGTCCGCGATTTCATGGCCGTCCACCGCGGTGATCACGTCATTGACCTGAAGCACGCCGTCGGCGGGGGAGTCTTCGAAAACCTTGATTACGATCACGCCGCGCTGATCTTCGCTCAGGTCCCATGCCGCCTTCGCCGACGGGCTTTCCAGGGTCTGGGTGCGGAAGCCGAGATCGGGGAAACCGTCCCAGACGCCGTCTTCGCTGTCTTTCAATACATGGCGGATCACGCTGGGCGGAATGAAATAGCCGAGGTTTTCGGCCCGGCCGCCGGTATTGGACTGCATGACGATGCCGACGATCTGCTGATCCACGATGACCGGCCCGCCGCTATTGCCCGGATTGATGGCCGCGTCGAGTTGGCCGGCCAGCAAATAGCTGGAGGCATGGGCATAAACCTGATGTTCCACCCGTGAAAGTACGCCCTGGGTGACGCTCAGGCTCTGGCCGCCGACGGGATAGCCGAATACCGAAACCTCGTCGCGCAGGTTCGGCAGATCGCCGATGGTCAATGGCTTCAGGTCGGTGTAGAACTCCTCGTCGTCTACCGTGATCAACGCAAGATCCGCTTCGTGAGATACGAACAGCACCCGCGCCTGGAATCGTTGCGGATCGTTGTGCCGCTGCGCCTGCACATAACTGGCGTTGGCGATGACATGGGCGTTGGTGAGAATGCGGTTGGAGTCGATCAGCACCCCGGAACCGGAGGTCTGCCGGGGATTCAGCAGCCGCCAGGGGACGAAATAGTCGGGCGCCGCCTGGGTCGTATGGATCTTGATGACCGAATTTTCGATTTCCCGGATGTCGGCGTCCTGTGCGGCGACATTGCCGCAGGCAAGCGCCAGCACGGCGAAAACAACGCCGGGAAGCGTATTGCCTGATCGTAATCGCCCTGAGTTCATGCGAACCGCCGAAACGAGGTCAAGCGCCGAGTATCGGCCCTGCCGCCGCTTGCTGTCAAACCAGGGCAATCCGCGAAGCGTGGAGATCCTGCGACTGCGCGCAGGATGACGGGATTCTCCCAATTGTCATTCTGCGCGGAGGGAACCCACAACTGTCATTCTGCGCGGAGCGAAGCGGAGTCGCAGAATCTGTGACTAGCTGATGCGCATGCCCGGCTGGGCGCCGGTATCGGGATGCAGCACCCAGATATCGCTGCCGCCGGGGCCGGCGGCCAGGATCATGCCCTCGGAAACGCCGAATTTCATTTTCCGGGGTTTCAGGTTGGCGACCACCACGAGCAGTTTGTTTGTAAGTTCTTCCGGTTTGTAGGCACTGCGAATGCCGGCAAACACCGTGCGCTCGACAGGATTGCCCTGGTCGTCCACTCCGAGGTCGAGCCGCAGCCGCAGCAACTTGTCGGCGCCATCGACCAATCCTGCCTCGGCCACCCGCGCTACGCGCAAATCGACTTTTGCGAAAGCGCCGATATCGATTTCCTCGGCAATTTCCTCGATGGCTTCCATTTTGGGTTCCGCCTCATCGCCGTCCTGTTCGCGATTCCAGCTTTCACGCGATTCCTCGACCATGGCCTGCACCGCGGCCGGTTCGACCCGGGTCATAAGCGGCTTGAAGCGATTGATCCGGTGATCGAGCAGCAACGAATCGAAATCTCTCCAGCGCAAGGGTTCGATCGCAAGAAATTCCTCGGCGTTCCCGGCCATCGCCGGCAGCACCGGTTTCAGGTAGCCGGTCAAAATGCGGAAGGCATTGATGCCGGTGGTGCAGATCTGCTGCAACTCCGGCGACTGCTTGTCGGATCTGGCGATTTCCCAGGGTTTGCGCTCGTTCAGATACTGATTCGCCTTGTCGGCCAGCGCCATGATCAGACGCAGGGCCTTGCCGTATTCACGATCCTCAAAGAGCCCGGCGACGGTGGGCGACGCCTGCTGAATCTCAACGATCAATGCCTCGTTGTCTACTTCGGCCGCGAGCATGCCTTCGAAATTCTTGCCGATGAAGCCGGCGCAGCGGCTGGCGATATTGACCAGCTTCCCGACCAGGTCCGAATTCACCCGTTGCACGAAGTCATCCAGATTCAGGTCGAGGTCTTCGACGCCGGGGCCGAGTTTAGCGGCCAGGTAGTAACGCAGGTATTCCGGATTCAGATGGTTCAGATAGGTGCCGGCGTTGATGAAAGTGCCGCGGGACTTGGACATCTTGGTCCCGTCCACGGTCACGAAGCCGTGCACGAAAACCGCGTCGGGTTTACGGTAGCCCGCGCTTTCCAGCATTGCCGGCCAGAAGAAGGTATGGAAATTGACGATGTCCTTGCCGATGAAATGATAGAGTTCGCAATCGCCTTCCGGACGCCACCAGGCGTCGAAATCGAGTCCTTCGCGCTTGCAATAATTCAGAAAGCTCGCCATGTAGCCGATGGGCGCGTCGAGCCAGACGTAGAAGTACTTGCCGGGTTGCCCTGGAATTTCGAAACCGAAATAGGGCCCGTCGCGGCTGATGTCCCAGTCCTGCAGCCCTTCCTTCAGCCATTCACCGAGCTTGTTGGCGACGGCGTCGTGCACGGCGCCGCCGTGGATCCATTCCCTGAGCATTTCGGTGAAGGCCGACACGGTGAAGAAAAAATGCTCGGATTCCTTTTCTATCGGCGTCGCTCCCGAGAGGGCGGATTTCGGGTCGATCAGTTCCGCGGGGCTATGAGTCGAGCCGCAGATCTCGCAATTGTCGCCGTATTGCCCTTCGGCCTTGCAGCGCGGGCAGGCGCCGGTGATGTAGCGGTCGGCAAGAAACAGGTTCTTTTCAGGGTCGAACAACTGGCGGATATTGCGCCGGGCGATGTGACCGTTGCGTTCGAGGGCCAGGTAAATCGTTTCGGACAACTCCCGGTTTTCTTCCGAATGAGTGGTATGGAAGTTGTCGAAGCCGATCAGGAAACCGTCATAGTCGCGCTCGTGCTCGCGTTTGACCTGATCGATATGTTCCTCGGGAGTAATGCCCTGGCTTTCCGCGCTGAGCATGATGGCGGTGCCGTGAGCATCGTCTGCGCAGACGTAAATGCATTGGTGGCCGCGCATTTTTTGCAGGCGCACCCAGATATCGGTCTGGATTGCTTCCATGACGTGACCAAGATGGATGTCGCCGTTTGCATAGGGCAGGGCGTTGGTGACGAGAATCTTGCGCTTGCTCACCTGAAATTCCTCGAAGGGGAGTCCCTCAGATTTCGATCATCTCGAAATCATGCTTGGCGGCGCCGCAATCCGGGCAACACCAGTCATCGGGAATGTCTTCCCACCGGGTTCCGGCGGGAACGCCTTCTTCGGGCAGCCCGAGTTTTTCGTCGTATATGAATCCGCAGATCTGACATTCCCACTGTTTCATGCCCGCCTCCACATAGCCGCTATTTATAGGTTCAGCGACGCGGCGGCATCATACTTTAACGGGCTTCCTAAATCATCTTGCACGGCAGGGTGAACTGGGAGCGGAATGGTTCTATCATGCGTCTGCGCCGGGTGGGACGGCGGATCGAGGCAGAGCACATGACAATCAAGTCAGACCGGTGGATCAGGGCGATGGCCGAGGAACAGCGGATGATCGAGCCGTTCGAGCCGGGCCAGGTTCGCCAGAACGGCGGCCGCAAGCTGATTTCCTATGGAACGTCGAGCTACGGTTACGATGTGCGTTGCGCGAACGAATTCAAGATCTTCACCAATGTGCATACTACCGCCGTGGTGGATCCGAAGAATTTCGACGAAACCAGCTTTGTCAGTATCGAAGAGCCTTCCTGCATCATTCCGCCCAATTCCTTCGCCCTTGCGCGCACGGTGGAATATTTCCGCATTCCCGCCAATGTGCTGACAGTCTGTCTCGGCAAGTCGACCTATGCCCGCTGCGGCATCATCGTCAACGTCACGCCGCTCGAGCCGGAGTGGGAAGGGCACGTCACCCTGGAGTTCTCCAACACGACGCCGCTGCCGGCGAAAATCTACGCCGGCGAAGGCGCCGCGCAGATGCTGTTTTTCGAAAGCGATGAGCGTTGCGAAACGACTTATCGCGACCGTCGCGGCAAGTATATGGGCCAGAAGGGAGTGACCTTGCCCAGGGCCTGAGCAACGTCATGCAAATGGCGAACAGACGAAAAATTGACGCCACAGGCCGCGGTGTCAATAAACCGACTTCACGAATGCCGCTGTATGGCGCCCCGCATTATCCCTAACTAGCTGAATTTATTGTCTTTTTCTTGCGTTTTAGCTTGAGGCGCCGAGTTGGAACGGATCTTGCTGCTATTGGCCTATCGGGTTTGCTCCCATCGCAGGGCTCCCGATCCGGCAGGCAGCAACCGGCGGCTAATTCATACATCGACAGGTAGCCGAAGAAGTTTAGCGTTGCGAATCGAGATCAACGCCAAAAGCGGAACAGGACGAAAGGGAATCATGAATTCGGCAACCAGCAACGTAGCGGAAAAACAGGAGAGCGGGGACTGGGCCCGGCAGACGGTGGAGAAGTACGCACCGCTGGTAAACCGCATCGCGCGACATCTATTGGCCCGAATGCCTGCCAATGTGCAGATCGACGACCTGGTGCAGTCCGGCATGATCGGCCTGCTTGACGCCGCCGGCAAGTACGACAAGACCAAGGGCGCCAGTTTCGAGACTTATGCCGGCATCCGCATCCAGGGCGCCATGCTCGACGAAGTCCGCAAGGGCGACTGGACGCCGCGCTCGGTGCATCGCAAGTCACGCGACGTGGCGAAGGCGATCCAGAAGATCGAGGCCCGCACCGGTCGCCATGCCTCGGACAAGGAAATTGCCGAGGAAATGCAGACCGATCTAGATTCCTACTTCCACATACTGCAGGATGCATCCGGCACTCGGCTTTTCAGTTTCGACGAGATCAGCGAAGGCGCCGACCCGGTGCTCGAAACGCTCGATGGCGACTTGCCGGACCCCCTGGACAACTTGCAGCACAGCCGATTCCAGCAGGACCTGTCGCGCGCCATCGACGCCTTGCCGGACCGCGAGAAACTGGTGCTGTCGCTATATTACGACGAAGAACTCAACCTCAAGGAAATCGGCGAAATCATCGGCGTCAGCGAATCGCGGGTGAGCCAGATTCACAGCCTGGCGGCTTTGCGCTTGCGCTCCAGAATGTCCGAGTGGAGCTGACGCCGGGCTCCGGCGGTCCGGGTTCGCTATAATTCCGCCCGGACCCAACCATCGGAACGGCAATCAGTGACCGAAAATTCCCAGGCTCCCCGCCCGCTGCTAGAGGTCCGTGCGCTGTCCTGCGAACGGGACGATCGGCTGCTGTTCCGCGACCTCGAATTCAGCCTCGATAACGGCCAGGCGCTGCAGGTCAAGGGCGGCAACGGTTCGGGCAAGACGACCTTGCTGCGAATCATTTGCGGACTCAACGACAGCTTTGCAGGCGAGATGTACTCACGCGGAGAAGCGCTCGCCGCGAACTGGGACGCCTTTCATGCCGGCCTGTTGTACATCGGCCACCGGGTGGCGGTGAATCACGTATTGACGCCGCTGGAAAACCTGCGCTGGAGTTGCCGTCTGCACGACCCCGCCGACGATGACGAGATTCGCGAAGCGCTGGACCAGATGGATCTGGCCGGCTACGAAGATTTGCCCTGCTATTCGCTTTCGGCTGGACAGCAGCAACGAGTGTCGCTGGCCAGGCTGCTGCTGAGCAGCGCGGAATTGTGGATTCTCGACGAGCCCTTTACGACGCTTGACGTGGACGGCGTCGCGCTGCTGGAGAATCTGGTCGCGCGCCACGCCCGCGACGGCGGGGCGGTGCTGATTACCACACATCACAAGCTGGCCCTGCCGCGCCTGCGCGCGTTGACCCTGGGTATGACGCGATGAATCGTCCTGAGGGTGGCGCGATAAATCGCGCGGGCGCCGGCGCCGCATTCCTGGCGACACTGAAGCGCGATCTGCTTATCAGCGTGAAGCGGCGCAATGACATCCTCAACCCGTTCATGTTTTTCATCATAGTGGTGTCGCTGTTTCCCATCGGCATCAGCCCGGAAAGCGCGATGTTGCGGCAGATCGCCGCCGGGGTGGTGTGGATCGCGGTCCTGCTGGCTTCGATGCTGTCGATGGACAGCCTGTATCGCTCGGACTACGAGGATGGCTCGCTCGAGCAGTTGCTGCTTTCCGCCCAGCCGCTGTACCTGCTCGTCTTCGCCAAGAACATCGCCCACTGGCTGGTCAGCGGACTGCCGGTCATTCTCGTGTCGCCCCTGCTTGCCTATATGCTGGCGCTGCCGGCCGAAGGTTATGTGACGCTCGTGCTCTCGCTGCTGCTCGGCACGCCGGTGGTCGGCATGCTCGGCTCGATCGCGGTGGCGCTTACCGTCGGCCTCGGCAGCCGGGGTCTGATCCTGGCGGTGATCACCGTACCCATGAGCGTGCCGGTACTGATCTTCGGTACGCTGGCGGTGCAGAATGCGCTGGCCGGCGGTTCCCCGGCCGGATACCTGGCGCTGCTCGGAGCGATGCTTGCGGCGTCGGTCGGCCTGGCGCCGGTAGCGACCGCGGCTGCCTTGCGGATTTCATTGAACTGACACGAGCGATGGCAACGGAGATCGGCGGGCGCGCCGGAACAGTAACAGATTGTAGCCTTGCGCTTAGCATTGCGGCGGCTTCGGTTACAATGTCGGCTCCAGCGCTGGGCGCGGCCGGCCGGTCGCGCGTTCGATTCACGAGGTCGCCGAGGTAGAAAAAGTGTCTGGCAGATGGCAATGGTTTCACCGGCTTGGTTCGCCGAAATGGTTTTATGAAAAGACTACTCGCTGGCTGCCCTGGCTGATCGGGGCCATGGGCCTGTTTCTTGCCGTGGGCATCGTCTGGGCGCTGCTGTTCCTGCCGCCGGACTACCAGCAAGGCCATACCTCGCGAATCCTGGTCGTGCATGTGGCGGTGGCGGGCACTTCGTTGTCCTTCTTTCCGCTGATGGCCGTTGCCGGCACGGTCACCCTGGTCTGGCGCATGAAGCTTGCCGACATGGTGGCCAAGAACGCGGCGCCTCTCGGCGCCTGGTTTACTTTCCTGACGCTGGCGACTGGCTCGATCTGGGGCAGCGTGAGTTGGGGCACCTGGTGGGAATGGACCGACAGCCGGCTGGTGTCGATGCTGTTTCAATTCTTCCTGTTGCTCGGCGTGATTTCCCTGCGCAGCGCCATCGAGAATGCGGAAACCGCCGCCAGGGCCTGCGCGCTGCTGTCCATCGTCGGCTGCATCAATGTCGTCATAATCAAGTATTCGGTCGATTGGTGGAATACCCTGCACCAGCCGTCGAGCCCGATTTCCATGGAAGTCGGCAGCCCCAACGGGCCCGAATTCTGGGTCGCCACCGCGGTCATGATCGTGGCGGTTTATCTGTTCCTGGCGGTAAGCCTGATTCTGACGACGCGAAACGAGATTATTCAGCGCGAGAACAAGGCGCAATGGGTGCGGGAACTGGTGGCGCAAGCGCGCTGACGGCGGCCGGCATAGGTGGGATGCGGATGTTTGATGGTATACAATTCAACAGTTTAAGCGAATTTTTCGCCATGGGCGGCTATGCCTTCAACGTGTGGTCGGTATATGCGCTTTTCGCCATATTCCTGATCGCCAATCTGGCATTGCCCCTGCGCAAGCGCAGGCTGATCCTGCGCGAACAGAAGCGCAGGCTCGCCGTCCTCGATGCGCGGGACGACAGCGCCCGCGAACCGACGGACAACGCCGGCTGGGAAGTCAGCATGGCAGGAGATGAGAAATGATGAAGCCCCATCGCCGCAAACGGCTCGGCGTGGTTCTGTTCATCGCCTTCGGCATGAGCGTGGCCGTAGCCCTGACCCTGTTCGCCCTGAGCCAGAACATCAACATGTTCTATTCGCCTACCCAGGTGGCGAACGGCGAAGTCGAAGCGGGCACGATGTTCCGGATCGGCGGAATGGTCAAGGACGGCTCGGTCGAACAGCAGCAAGAAAGTCTGGCGGTGAGTTTCGTGACTACCGACTACATCCACGACGTGCCGATCGAATTCGAGGGCATCCTGCCGGACCTGTTCCGCGAAGGCCAGGGCATCGTCGCCGAAGGCAGGCTCAACGCAACGGGCGTGTTTCAGGCCAGCCGGGTACTTGCCAAGCACGATGAGAGCTACATGTCGCCGGAAGTCAGGGCCGCCCTGGAGCAGGCCGGCGCAGACCCGGATAACCATCAGTTCAGAGCGACCCCGGAGAACTGAATGATCCCCGAACTGGGTCAGTTCTCACTGATTCTGGCGTTCTGCCTCAGTATTCTGCTGGGTGTAATGCCGCTGGCCGGCGCCGCAACCGGCAACCGCCTGTGGATGAGCATGGGCCGGCCGCTCGGCGCCGGCCTGTTCGTTTTCCTCGGCATCTGCCTGTTCATCCTCGGCCATGCTTTCGTCACCGATGATTTCTCGGTCCGGGTGGTCGCGGCGCAGTCGAATACTCTCTTGCCCATGCAGTACAAGGTGACAGCGCTCTGGGGCGGTCACGAGGGCAGCTTCCTGCTGTGGACTTTCATGCTATCCGGCTGGATTCTGGCCGTAGGCATGTTCAGCAAGAGCATGCCCGTGGAATTCGTCGCCCGGGTGCTCGGTGTGCTCGGACTGCTCAGTGCGAGCTATATCCTGTTCATGCTCGCCACTTCCAACCCGTTCGACCGCATGGTTCCCGTGCCGCCTGCCGACGGCGCGGATCTGAACACCGCCCTGCAGGATATCGGTTTCATCCTGCACCCGCCGACCTTGTACATGGGATATGTCGGCTACTCCGTGGTATTCGCCTTCGCCATCGCGGCCTTGCTCAGCGGCCGGCTCGACGCCGCCTGGGCGCGCTGGTCGCGGCCCTGGGCCAATGTCGCCTGGGCCATCCTGACCATCGGCATCGCGCTGGGAAGCTGGTGGGCGTATTACGAGTTGGGCTGGGGCGGCTGGTGGGCCTGGGACCCGGTGGAAAACCCGCCGTTGATCACCTGGCTGTTCGGCACGGCGCTGATTCATTCGCTGGCGGTGACCGAAAAGCGGCGCGTATTCAAGAGCTGGACCGTATTGCTCGCAATTCTTGCTTTCGCCGGCAGTCTGCTCGGCACTTTCATCACGCGTTCGGGACTTCTGACATCGGTGCATGCCTTTGCCAGCGATCCTTCCCGAGGGGTTTTCATTCTCGCCATACTAGGCGTTTTCGTCGGCGGCGCCCTGTTGCTTTACGCTATTCGAGCGCCCTTGATCAAGAGTGAATTCGGTTTCGGTTCGCTTTCCCGGGAGATATTTCTGCTTTCCAACAATGTCATCCTGGTCGTTGCCGCGGCCTCGGTCTTCCTCGGCACGCTTTTTCCGATGTTTTACCAGGCGTTGACCGGAGACCTGATTTCGATCGGGCCGCCGTATTTCAACATCATTTTCGTGCCCTTGATGATCCTGCTCGTCATATTGCTCGGCATCGGTCCGATCAGCCGCTGGAAGAAGACTTCGGGCGACTATCTGAAACAACAACTCGGCAAGGTGGCGATGGCCAGCCTGCTGCTTGGCGTCGCGCTGCCGCTGATCGTCTTGCTGGACATTTCCATCCCGGCCACCATAGCCGTCGCGCTGGCAGTCTGGATCGTCCTCGGCATTGGCCGGGATCTGCTCGCCAAAACCGCCAACAAGCCCAGCCGACGGGAAGGTCTGCGTTCGCTGACTTACGGCTACTACGGTATGCAAGGCGCGCATTTCGGCGTTGCCGTGATGCTGGTCGGCGTAGCCCTGACCAGTTATTTCAGCAGTGAGCGAAGCGTTTTGCTGCAAACCGGCGATACGGTGGAACTTGGTGGTTACGAATTCCTGTTCGCGGGTAGCGAGCGGGTCGCCGGGCCGAATTACAATGCCGACCGGGCAACGGTTCTGGTCACGCGCGATGGCGATGGCGATGCCGTGGCGGATCTGTATCCGGAATTGCGGGTCTACCTCGCCAGCGGCACGCCATCGACCGAAATGGCAATCGATCCGAGCTTGTGGCGAGACCTGTTCGTGACGCCGGGCGAAATCCGCGACAACGGCGCCTGGACCATGACGGTGTACGTCAAACCTTTCGTACGCTGGATCTGGCTTGGCGCCATCATCATGGCCTTGAGCGCGACTATCGCCGCTACCGACCGGCGCTATCGCAAGCTGGCGCGAGTACGCAAGCAGGCAGAAGAGACGGCCGGCGAAAAAGTGGGGCAGGGCGAATTGCAACCCGTGCCGGGAGGCGGCACATGAATAAATTCATCTTCTACGCGCCCATCGCGGCCTTTCTTGTCCTGGCCATCGTACTCTGGCGGGGGCTTTATCTCGATCCGACCGAACTGCCGTCGGTGCTGATCGACAAACCCATGCCGACTTTCGCCATGGCAACGCTGGAAGGAGAGCCCGTCGGTAATGTCGACCTGCCCGACAGTATTTTCCTGCTCAATGTCTGGGGCAGCTATTGTCTGCCCTGTCTGGTCGAGCATCCGACCTTCATGCGCCTGTCGGAAGAAGGCGAGTTTCCCGTGGTCGGCGTGAATTACCGCGACCGTCAGCCGCTGGCGCTTGACTGGCTTGACTTGAACGGCGATCCCTTTGCCTACAGCATCCTTGATGAAGACGGCCGTTTCGGCATTGATCTTGGTGTCTATGGCGCGCCGGAGACCTTCCTGGTCGACAGTGACGGCGTGATCCGATATCGCCACGTGGGCGTGCTGGAAGAGAACGTCTGGCGCGAAGTCTTCCTGCCCGCTATTGCCGAATTGCGCGGCGCACCCGCGGCTCCGGCCTCACGATAGCCGGCGATACGGCTCCCACGCGCCCTTACTCATGAACCCGTTGCGTTACTTGCCTTGTCTGGTCTTTTTGCTGACCGCCGCTCCGGGCCTGGCCCAGGTAGATGCCTTTGCCTTCGAGAACGACGAGCAACAGCAGCGTTTCCGGACCCTGTCGAACGAGTTCCGCTGCCCCATGTGCCAGAACGCCAATCTGACCGGCTCCACCGGCGGCGTTGCCGAAGACCTGCGCCGGGAAATTCATCGCATGATTCTGGCGGGCAACACCGACGCCGAGATCGAGCAGTTCATGTTCGAGCGCTACGGGGATTTCATCTTCTACCTTCCTCGCCTGCGCGCCGATACCGTCTTGCTCTGGTTCGGGCCACTGCTGTTTCTGCTGCTGGGCGGCTACATCGGCTGGCGTATTTTCCGGCAGGCAAGCGGCAATCAGCAGGCAGCGTCGAATATTGAACTCGACCCGGCGGAACAGGAACGTTTGCGGCGGCTGCTTGACGATGAATGAATTTACCGGCCTGTTCTGGCTCTTTTGCGCATTGCTGGTTCTGTTCGCCGCGGCCTTTGTCGCCGTACCCGTGTGGCGAGCGTCGCGCGGCTCGCCGGTCGGCGGCGAAACCGATCGTGCCGAGGCCAATATCGCACTGTTCCGCGAACGCAAACAGGAACTCGAAGCCGATCATGCCGCCGGCGAGATGGACCGGGAAGAACTCGATTCCCTGTTGCTCGAATTGCAGAAAAGCCTGCTGACCGACGTCGAACCCTCGGCGCCGCCGCGCGCCGAACCCCACCCCGTCATTCCGCGAGGTGAACCCAACCCCGTCATTCCGCGCGGAGCGAAGCGGAGTCGCGGAATCTCCTTGTCCTGGCGCTCTCCGGCATTGCTCGTACCCGTGCTGTTGATGGCTTTGCTGCCCCTGGCCGCCTGGCTGCTGTACCAGCAATGGGGTCAACTCGATGATGTCGAACTGATGGACCAGTTCCAGCGCACGGTGCAGAACGAAAACGATCCGGAGACCGCGCGCGATCTTGTGTTGAGCCTGGGGCAAGTCGTGCAGGAAAACCCGGAGCGCCCGTGGGCGTGGTATTTCCTGGGCGAAAACCTCTCCACGCTCGGCATGTTCGATGTCGCCAACTCCGCCTACCGGCAGGCCGCCGAACGCTTGACCGCGGACGACGAAAAGGCGCTGGCGCTCGGCAGAGTCGTGCTCACCGCCTATGTCATCGAACAACTTCAGATCACGCCGGAAGTCCAGGAGCTGATCGAGCGTACCCTCGAACTCAACCCCGACGAACCCAATGTACTGCAATTGCTCGCGACGGACGCCCGGGAACGCGAGGACTACGATGCCGCCATCGGCTATTGGCGCCGGCTTTCCCAGTTGAATCCCAATTCGCTGACGGCGCGGGAAAATATCGCTGAACTGCAACGCCTGCGCGCGGGCGACGCCGCCGGCGGCGGGCCGGCCATTGAAGTCGCGGTAGCCGTCGCGGCGGATTTGCCGCTCGATCCCCGATTGCGCGTTTTCGTCACGGCCCGCAACGCCCAGGTCGACGGCATGCCGCCGCTTGCAGTCGCCGACATCACCGTGGCCGATCTGCCGGTCCGAATCCGCCTCGACGACAGCATGGCTGTGGGCCCGTTCAATCTTTCCTCGGCCGAATCGGTTTACGTCAGCGCCCTGATTTCACAAGTCGGCACCGCCAATCGCGCCTCCGGCGACTATTTCGCCGAAACCGAAGCATTTTCCCTCGAAAGCCCGCCTATGCCGGTGGAACTGCTGATTTCCGAAATCGTTCCCTGAGAAAGAACCGCAGCTTGCATAGTGAATTGGCAAAGCGTGGTGCTAGTCTGCCTTGAATGCCAGCTTGAGGGAATCCGCGACCTCAGCGAGTCGCTTGTCTTTCGTCCAGAATTGCGTGCCGGATTGAAGCATTGCGGAAGCCAGGAGATGCAAATCGACGTAACCGATCCCTCTGCTCGCCAGACTGCGACGGGAAAGGAAAACAAGAACTTCTTCATGACTCGCCCACGGGACGCCGGGAAGGTTATTCCAGAGTTCCAGTAATTGATCGCGGTTACGCAGGTTGCCGCAAGCCAACTCGCCGACCACCATCGAGTGCATGCATACCCGATGCTGCGTCAGCAGTTGGCCGAGAATCTCGTTTTCATGGCGCAGATGATTGATCCAGACCGAAGTATCGACCAGAATCATGTGTCATCCAGGCCGGGCCTGCGCCTGAAAATCGATTCGAGCCCGGGTTCACTCCCTCCCAATGCGGCAAGCCGGCGGGCGCTTTCCCGCTCGATAAGAGCTTTCAGGCTTTCCCGCAATAACGCAGACTTCTCCCGCATGCCCGTCAAGGCTACGGCCTGTTCATACAACCGGTCGTCAATGGTCAATGTGGTTCGCATGCGAATCATCCTCTTGCATCTAAAACTGCATCAAAATCCGCATCAATATACATCAAAATCGATTCCTGGGTAGTGAGAGTAGAAAGAAACAAAGTCGAAAAAACCAGAATGACATCGGCAAGCAAGCTACGCGTCGACCATTTCTACTCCGGATAATTGCGCAAAGCTTCGGTCGAAGGTGTATACAGCGTGTGCGCCTGATCGAGTTGCGACGGCAAGAATCATCCGGTCGGAGAATTCGGCGCCGCCGCGCCGCATAGCATCGGCAGCGCGAATTACGTCTTCGGCCGCTTCCACGAGAAGTTCTTCGCTGCCGACAAGATTTTCCAGCGTTGTAGCGACTTGATCACGGGAAAAGCCGTAAGACCCGCCCAGCACCCATACTAATTCGAGGACGACTTCCCTGGAAACGAATCCGAAACGTCCCGGTCCCAATGTTTCAATCAGGTCGCGGGCGGCCTGCGCCTGCTTGTCATCGTCTTGCACGAGATAACGCACCAGAACATTCGTATCGAGTGCGATCATTACCTGTTTGCCCCCTCGACGATTGCCCGCTGCATTTCCTCAAGCGATACCGGCTTGCCATGATATTTGAGTGATCCGAACAATCTGGAAATCGATCGGACGGGAATGATGCGCACCTCATTGTTTTCCAGAATTGCGTATCGAACTCGGTCTCCAGACTTCACCCCAAGCGCTTCGCGAACCGGTTTGGGCAATGTGGTTTGTCCTTTCGATGTTATGGCGGACTGAATCATGTTCGATGCCTCCCCTCCTTACAAAATAAATTTTCACCTTGAAGTTAGCATAGAAAATTACTAATTCAATATATGCCTTACTATTTCGGAAAAAGCAAGGTAAAAGTGCAAAAATCGAATGACGGCACCTCCAGAGGATGTTCTGACCCATCGCGTGAAACAAATGGTCGGCCAGACTGGTCCAGCCGTGGATTTCGGCAGACCACAGATTCTTCAACTTACTTGATCAACCACAAATTCCGCCGAAAGCTCCGTTTCAGTCTTATTGTAAATTACGCGCCACTTGTCGATTATGTCTCGGCCCCGCAAGGAAGGAACCGTGGCGAGAACTTCCGACGGCTTGCAAATCCTTAATTCAATCTGGTAGCCGTATAATTTTCCACTACCGACGAAAGCAATGTAAGCTGGTTCAATAAACGTTTCGGACAATCCGCCAACCCCAAGAGTCTCCTCCATGTCACCGAGGTCGTCGAAGTCAATTCCCATCCGTCGCCCGTCAACAGGCATCAAAAGGGAAGTGTCCGCGCCGGTGTCGAAAATGAACGATACATTGCCTCTTTTTTCCAGACGCGGCAGAAAAACATGCCCCTCGATGTAGGGCCGGCCTGATGTGTCCCCAAACCTTCCCCGCAACATGCTACAGTATCAGAGTCCGTTGATTTCGTTCGATGAATCGAATGATCGCATCACCAGGGGGCACCCCCTGTTTCTTAAGTTTTCGCATCAGTGACGGCAAATCATCCGCCTTGGCTGAAACCTTACCCTGATACAACCCAACCCACTTCATTGGATATTCATTGATCAGCCGCGGCTGATCCACCGACAGTATTTCAGCAGACTTCGAATACTCGTGCAGACCCCTGGCGATCTCCTCGGGATTTCCCCCGAAAAAATTCACAGCCGGATCGTTTCGGTCATTCATTGCGTTCTGATTCCCCGTTGTTCGCGCCTGTGCCAACAGCAGAAATGTGGCTTTCGTTCCACCTGGAATTCATTTTCCTGAAACCTCCATCTGTACCTGTGTATCGACCAGTATTGCCATACGCTGACACGTTTACCAGCCAGACTGGCACGGCGAATGACACTATACACCCAAAAAAGCTCATTGCTACCCTACCTGCAATGCGTGGATTTGGCGCGCGCACCTCCCCACCGCGCCATTTGCGATAACTTTTTCCATGTAGGCCAATCGGCATCCTGTGATGAAAGATTTGCCGATTGCGGCTATATTCCACGTCGAATCGATCCCAATGGAACAATTCATCACCATAGCTATAGCACATCTGCTCGCGGTTGCATCGCCGGGGCCGGATTTCGCCATCGTGCTCAAGCAAAGCGTCAACGGCGGGGTGCGGACGGGCCTTTGGACCAGTGCGGGAGTGGGTACGGGGATTTTTCTTCATGTCACCTATTGCCTGCTCGGAGTCGCCTTGCTGCTGTCCCGGGTGGACTGGCTGTTTGTCCTCGTCAAGCTGATCGCGGCGGCTTATCTAGCCTGGCTCGGGTTGCAGGCGCTCTGGCACGCATGGCGGGCCGCCGACTCGGTGGAAGCGGACGGCGCCGCTGCAATACTCGCCCCGGCTCGGGCATTCTCCACCGGCTTTCTCACCAACGGCCTCAATCCCAAGGCGACCTTGTTCTTTCTCGCGTTATGGACCGTGGTCATCAGCCCGGAGACGCCGGTGGGAATCCAGGCGCTCTACGGCCTGTATCTGGCGCTGGCCACCTTTGTCTGGTTCGCCATGCTGTCGCGGTTGCTGGGGCAGCGGCGGGTACGCGGCATGCTGCTTTGCTCGGGCAAGTGGTTCGAGGCCGGTATGGGCGTCGTGCTGCTGTTTCTTGCCGCACAGATCGCCGTTACGGCGTGAATCAGTTCAGCACGCGATAGCCGCGGCCGGACAGGCAATTGCCGATTACTCTTTCGCGCTCGTTCAGGGCCCGTCCGACTCCCTTGAAAGTGCCGGCGACAGCGCCGAGCCCGGCCAATCGTTTCGCCGTGTCGGAATTGCCGACCGACGCTCCCGCGACTGCGGCGGCAGCCGCTCCGGCGGTGGCGGAAACCGCAACCTGCCTGCCGACGTTGACCTGGTTGGCGTAATCGCGGCATTGCATGAGGTCGGTATGGTACATGGCGTAATTGACCCCTTGCATATCCACGACGGGTTCGCTGCCCATGAATTCCTCCACTGAACTGCAGGCGGCGGTTGTGAATGCAACAATTATGGCAATGGCAAGGATTCGCATTTTGGTTCCCTCGTTTCGCAACACGGTGCGCTGAGACTTCGCCTTACATTGAAATGCAGGCAGTCTGAACGGGGACTTAATGTCGAAGGACTGCGTGCACCGGGTATGGGCCGCTTCCCATCGCTGCTGACATCCGGCGGAGTCGGCTGTACAATGATCCGTTGACCAATCGCAATGCCGAACCTTTGCAGGGGATCTGAAATGGCAAACATGAAGCAGCTTGCGGCTGTTCCGACTTTACTCGGACTTTCGCTTTCCAGCGCGGTAGCGCTGGCCCAGGACACGGGCAGGCCCGATCTCGAAGGCATCTGGACAAATGCCTCGCGCACTCCGCTCACACGGCCCCAGGGCATTGATCAACTCGTGGTTACCGCCGAGGCAGCCAGCCGGATCGTTGCCAATATGGCCATTGCAGGTATTTCAGCGGAGAACGTCGAGGCCGGACCGGCCATCGATCCCGAAACCGGAGCGCCGCCGGAGGGCGCCCAGGACTTCGGCCTGCGCGGCTACAACCTGTTCTGGGTGGATCCCGGTTCGACCCTGGCCTATGTAAAGGGCGAGTTCCGCACTTCGCTGGTAGTCGACCCTCCCAGCGGGCGCATACCCCGGCTTGAAGTACCTCTGGTCGACCTGGGCCAGAACAACTACGGATATCGTTATCTGACCGGCATCGGCGACGCCAGCGGACCGGAAGCGATTCCCATCTCCGAACGCTGCCTGATCGGTTTCGGCAATACCGCCGGCCCCGGCATGATGGGCACCTTGTACAACAGCAGCTACCAGTTCGTGCAGACCGACGATTATGTCGTCATTTCGGTGGAAATGGCGCATGACGCCCGCATCGTTCCGATCTTCGACTCGGCCGAAGAGGCGCGAGGCAATGCGCGGCCCGAATCCCACAACCCCTGGTTCGGCGATTCACGCGGCTGGTATGAAGACAGCGCTCTGGTCATCGAAACGGTCAACATCAATGATTTGCAGATTTCCGAAAGTTCGGTGCCGATTTCAGGCGAGGGACGTATCATCGAACGCTTCACTCGATATTCCGATACCGAGATCGTCTACACATTCACCGTCGAGGACGACAATCTCTACAGCCAGCCCTGGACTGCCGAAATGAGCTACCACGCCATGGACGGAAACCTGTACGAATACGCTTGCCACGAAGGCAATTATTCGATGGCGGGAATCCTGGCAGGCGCCCGTATACAGGAAGTGGAAGCCGAACTGGGCACGAGTTCGGACGAGTAGGTTTCAAACGAGTAGGGTTCAAAAAGAGTAAGGACAGGCAAAGAGGTCCCATGACCGCAGTCGCGCAACAGGCCAACGGCCTGATCGACAAGTTCGGCCGGCGGGTGGACTATATCCGCCTGTCGGTGACGGACCGTTGCGACTTTCGCTGCGTCTATTGCATGACCGAAGAAATGCAGTTCGTGCCGCGCAAGCAGGTGCTGACGCTGGAAGAGTTGTACACCGTCGCCCGGGCCTTTACCGAACTCGGCGTCAGCCGCATCCGCCTCACCGGCGGCGAACCCATGGTGCGCTCCAATGTCATGCACCTGGTCGAACGTCTCGGCAAGTTGCCCGGCCTCGATGAGTTGCTGCTCACCACCAACGGCAGCCAGCTCGACAAGTACGCCGGACCGTTAAAAACCGCCGGCGTGAATCGCATCAATATCAGCCTCGACAGCCTGGACGCGGAAAAATTCAAACGGATCTCCAGGGTCGGCAAACTCGAGCGCGTGCTGGCCGGTATCGAAGCCGCCATCGATTCGGGATTCGACCGCCTGCGCATAAATTCGGTAATCATGCGTGGTTACAACGAAGAGGAAGTGTTGCCGTTGGCGGAATATGCCCTCGACCGCGATATCGATATTGCTTTCATCGAGGAAATGCCGCTTGGCGAAGCCTCTGACCACGATCGCGAAGACACGACCTGCAGCAATGATTGGGTCCGGGAGCAGATCGAAAGCAGATATACACTGCTCGACAGTGCGGTCAAGACCGCCGGGCCATCGCGCTATGTCCAGGTGGCGGGCAGGAAGTCCCGGATCGGCTTCATCTCACCGGTGACACATAACTTCTGCGCCGATTGCAACCGGGTGCGGATTACCGTGGAGGGGCGCCTGCTGCTTTGTCTGGGCAATGAGCATTCGATGGATCTGCGCGCGATCATGCGCGATGACTCGAAAGATTTCGACGATCTCAAGACCGCCATCGAATCGGCGATGGATCTGAAACCGGAGCGGCATTATTTCTACGACAAGGAACATGCCCAGCCGGTGCGGCTGATGAACATGACCGGCGGATAGGCTGCATGGCAGCGGAAACTTCACTCAATCTGGCCGTCGTCACGATTTCCGATACTCGAACTCCGGAAACCGACACCTCGGGTGCGCTACTGGCGGACAAGTTGCAGGCAGAGGGCCACAAGCTGCATTCGAGGAACATCGTCAAGGACGATGTCTATCAATTGCGCGCGCTGGTCTCGAATCTGATCGCCGATCCGGAAGTGCAGGGAATCCTGACGACGGGAGGCACCGGTTATACCGCCCGGGACAATACCCGCAAGGCAATCACGCCATTGTTCGATGTCGAGATCGAAGGCTTCGGCGAATTGTTCAGGCAGATTTCCTTCACCGAGATCGGCAGCTCCACGGTGCAGTCCCGGGCATTCGGTGGACTTGCCAACGACACCGTAATCTTCTGCCTGCCGGGCTCGACCGGCGCTTGCCGCACGGGCTGGGATCACATCATTCGCGAGCAGCTCGACAGCGGCTACAAACCTTGCAACTTCGCGGAGAGGATCTAAAAAAAGCCGGGCCACGATCGGCCCGGCAAACGGACGAAAAGAAGGACTTGGGGAAAGCCCCTCACAAGAGGAGAATCAAACCGTCGCAAATACGATCAGCGCGGGAAGGGCCAGGGCGGCCGCGACCAACGCCAGACTGACAACGGTAGCCTCCACAATCGGTAAGTACTTGATCATTACGTTGCGCATCTCAAATCTCCTTTATCGAACCCCCGAACAAGATAGTATCGTGTTACTTAATACGTTGCGAATGGTAACACATAACAGCGGATAAGTAACAATTGTTTCCTAATGTGGTAACACATTCCGGTTTTTCAATAGCAAATCGCGAAAAAATTCAGGGAAATCCAATGCGAATCATGACTTTCAATTGCAATGGGGTGCGCGCCGCCGAGAGAAAGGGCTTTTTCGACTGGCTACCGGGCCAGAATGCGGATCTGGTATGCCTTCAGGAAACCAAGGCCCAGGAGCATCAACTCGTGGAACTGGAACAAAAGGCCGGCAAGGCCGTTTTTCATCCGGAAGGCTTTCACTGCTATTACTTCGATGCCGAGAAAAAGGGCTATTCAGGCACCGCGGTCTTTTCCCGGCGGCAACCGCAAGTGGTGCAACGCGGTTTCGGTTACGGTATTGCCGATACCGAGGGCCGCTACCTGCAAGTCGATTTCGACGGGCTGAGCGTGATTTCGCTGTACCTGCCTTCGGGATCGGCGGGTGAGGAGCGGCAACAGCGCAAGTTAGCCTTCATGGAAGCCTTCATGACGCATATGCGCGAGCTTCGCGGCCATGACCGCGAGTACATCGTCTGCGGCGACTGGAATATCTGCCACAAGCAGATCGATCTTAAAAACTGGCGTTCGAACCAGAAGAACTCGGGCTTTCTGCCCGAAGAACGCGCCTGGCTCGACACGCTGTATGACGAGGCAGGATTCGTGGACGCCTTCCGCCTTGTGAACCAGGAGGCCGAGCAATACACCTGGTGGTCCCAGCGGGGCGCGGCCCGGGCAAAGAACGTGGGCTGGCGGCTGGATCTGCACGTCATTACACCGGGTCTGGCGGAAAGGGTAAAATCGGCGGAAATTACCGATGGCATCGAGAATCAGGGGGAAAATTTCTCCGATCACGCCCCGCTGACGCTGGAGTATGATCTGCAATGAAACTGAAGGTGGCTGACATGTGGAAGAAACTGATCGCACTCTGCCTGATTCTGCCTCTCGCCGGGTCTGTCCTGCCGGCGCAGGCCCAGGGACTGTTCGCCGTAATCGATACCAGCAAGGGTGTGATGCGCGTGGAACTGAACCATCGCGCCGCGCCCACGACGGTGGCCAATTTCGCCAATCTGGCGATGCGCGGATTCTATGACGGTCTGACTTTCCATCGCGTCGAACGGAATTTCATGGCCCAGGGCGGCGACCCGCTGGGTACGGGCATGGGCGGCCCCGGCTATCGTTTCTCCGGTGAGTTGATCCTCAAGCACACTCGGCCCGGAATCATTTCCATGGCGAATTCCGGGCCGGGCACCGACGGCAGCCAGTTCTTCCTGACCCATCTCGCCACGCCGCACCTGGATGGCCTGCATTCGGTATTCGGGCGGGTAGTCGAAGGTGTGGAAATCGTGCGGCGAATCGAACGGCGCGACCTGATCAATTCAATCACGATCGAAGGCGATCCGGCGCCGGTCTTTCGCCGCCGCCAGGCCCAACTCGAGGAATGGAATGCGATCCTCGATCGGGAGTTTCCCGATCTCGGACCGGCGCCCGGGTTCTAGGCGCGTTTTCTTACCGCTCCCGACGCGTCGGACTTGTCGTCCGGTTCATCCGGCATTTCCATATATCGCGCCAGATAAGGCATCTGGCCGAATACGAACACCACCGTGATGATGAGATTGCCGAACACCTTGAACTGGATCCACGCGGTTTCGCTCAAGGTATACGCCACGGCAAGATTGACCGCGCCGAGCAGAAGGAAATACACGATCCAGATATTGTTCAGCCGCAGCCACATTTCCCGCGGCATCTCGACCGCGTGGCCCAGCATGTGTTGCAGCGCAGGTTTGCTGCCGATGTAGCGCGAGCCGAGGAAGATAGAGGCGAAAATCCAGTTCACCAGTGGCGCTTTCCATTTCAGGAAATTCACGTCGCGCAGGAGAAAGGTGGGGATGCAGAACACCACCACCGCGCACAGGGTGATCCATTCGAACTTGTCGAGGCGTTTGTACGCCGCGAACAACGCGCCGTAGACGATCACGGAAGTCGCCAGCAATACTTCCGCGGCACTGTAGATGCCGCCGACGCTATGCTCGATGCCGGCGAAACTCACCGGCCTCTCGTCCATGGCCCAGACGAAAAAGAAGGCCAGCAACGGGATGTAGCTCACGACTTGCTTCATGTATCCATGTTAATGCAATTACGACTGGTGTGTCTTGGCTTCGATCCGCCGTGGCCGTCATTCTGTACCGAGTGAAGCGTAGACGCAAAATCTGTTTGGGGATTCTATAGGTTGGTGTATGCCGTCCATGGCGCGAGTTTGTCGGCTTCGATTGGCCCCAGTCTCGACATCCTGTCGAGCCGTTCGGTCCTCAAGAAGCTTTGCTTCTTGTCGGCTGCGCCGACCGGGCCTCACCCTCGCATGCCGCTGCACACCCCTATCCCGGCGGCGGCTCACTTGTAAACAAACAAGTGTCCATGGAAATCTTGTCAACGGGTTGGCCGGGGTGTAGTGTTAATTGAGGATTCTTGCGGAGGCGCCAAAATGTTTGAAACAAATGCCTTGCACCGCCTTGTTCTGTCGGTTTTTCTGGTTCTGGCGGCGCCGAATGCGTTGGCGCAGGAAGGTGACGATGTTCCGCGTCTAGCGAACGGTCTTCCGGATTTACAGGGTACCTGGGATTTTCGCACGATCACGCCATTGCAACGGCCACAGGAGTTTGCAGACCAGGAAGTGCTGAGTGCGGATCAGGCGGCGGAGTTCGAGATTGCCAGGCAGGAACAACTCGATCGGGACAATTTTACCGACACCACGACCACCGGCGACTACAACCAGTTCTGGTATGACCGGGGCACCGAGATCCTGGGTTCGAATCGAACCTCGCTGATCACCAATCCCGCGGATGGGCGCATCCCCGAATTGACCGAGCAGGCTGAGGAGCGCAATGCGGCACGGCGCGAGGCGGCGACTTTGAATTACGGCATAGAGGTTCGGCCCCTGTCCGAACGCTGCATCATGGGCTTCAATTCGGGGCCGCCGATGCTGCCGAGCGCTTATAACAACAATGTGCAACTGATCCAGACGGGAGATCATTTCCTTATTCATAACGAAATGGTGCACAACGCGCGTATCGTCAAGATGGACGCGAGCGAGCATCGTCAGGCGCCGCGCGACTGGGAAGGCGATTCCATCGGCTACTGGGACGGCGATACGCTGGTAGTTGAAACGCGCCATTTCGCGCGGGCCACGTCGTTCGGCAATTCCAGCGAAAACATGGAACTGACGGAAAGATTCTGGCTGATCGACGCCGACACCCTCGGCTACGAATTCACCATCAGCGATCCAACCACCTGGACCGATTCATGGACGGCCATGTTTCCGATGCGCAGAGCCGTCGAACCGATCTACGAATACGCCTGCCACGAAGGAAACTACAGCATGTCAGCCATCATGGCCGGCTGGCGCACCCAGGAAGTAATCGCCGAATTCAACACCGAAGAAGACTAGGAGTCTGTCGGATTTAGATTGAGGTAGAATCGTATTCAGATTGTAGCGGGGTGCTTATCCGATGTCATCGAAGTTTCGCCCAGTGGACCGGGACACGCTGTATCTTTTGCCGCCGTCGGTGCAGGACTGGCTGCCGGAGGATCATCTGGCGCGTTTCGTGGTTGAGATTGTGGACCGTCTGGACCTTGGCGCTCTGGAGCGCCGGTACGGTGGGGGCGGGAAGGATCCGTATCATCCGTCGGTGTTGCTGGGGCTGTTGTTTTACGGTTACGCGACGGGGGTGTTTTCGAGCCGCAAGCTGGAGCGTGCGACCTACGATTCGGTGGCTTTCCGTTTTATTGCGGCGAGCACGCACCCGGACCACGACACGATCGCGGGTTTCCGCAAGCGATTTCTGGGGGAGTTGCAGGGGTTGTTCGTGCAGATTCTTTCGCTTGCGCGGGAGATGGGGTTGTTGCGGTTGGGCAACGTGAGTCTGGACGGGACGAAGGTTCGTGCGAACGCGAGCAAGCACAAGGCGCTGAGTTGGGGGCATGCGAAGCGTCTTGAGGATCAGTTGCGCGGCGAGGTGGCGGAGTTGCTTGATTGTGCGGCGCGGGCGGACGAAGCGGAGCCCGGACTGGACGTGCCGGAGGAGTTGAAGCGGCGCGAGGGCCGTCTTGCGGTGATCGAGGCGGCGCAGGCGGAGATCGAGCGGCGGGCGCGGGAGCGCCATGCGGCGGAGCGGGAAGAATACGAGGAGAAGCTTGCGGCGCGGCGGGAGCGGGAGAAGGCGACGGGGCGCAAGCCCCGCGGTCGAGAGCCGAAGGCGCCGGAGGCGGGTCCGCGGGAGAAGGACCAGGTGAATCTGACGGACGCGGAATCGCGGGTGATGCTGACGGCGGACGGATTCCAGCAGGCGTATAACGCGCAGTCTGGGGTGGATGTCGAGAGTCATCTGGTGGTGACGGTCGATGTGGTGGACCGCGGCAACGACAAGCGCGAGGTGGAACCGGCGCTTGCGGCGCTGGGCGCGTTGCCGGGGGCGCTGGGGAAGCCGACCGGGCTGTTGGCCGACGCGGGGTATTTCAGCAAGAAGAACGTGAAACGTTGCGAGGCGGCGAAGTTGACGCCGCACATCGCCATGGGCCGCACGGCGCACAATCCGCCGCTGGCGGAGCGTTCCGCGCCGCCGCCGCCCTGTCCGGAGGACGCGGACGCGGTGACGCGCATGGCGCATCGGCTGCGGACGCCGGAAGGCCGGGCGCTGTACGCGCGGCGCAAGTCGACCGTGGAGACGGTGTTCGGGGTCGTCAAGGAGACGATGGGATTTCGGCGCTTCCATCTGCGCGGACTGGAGGCGGTGCGCGGAGAATGGACACTGGCCTGTCTGGCGTGGAACCTGAAACGGATGCACGCCTTGCGTTGAGGCGCTCCACCCCCCGTTTTCCGCCCGCGAGCGGACATTGGCGACGCTGTCATGCCAAATACGCATGTGGGGGCGATACCATACCGCCCCAGCCACCGAAATCGGGAATCGCGCGGCCTATGGCCGCTGACATGAAATGCAACTGAGGACCGCCTTGCTCGGCGGATTCAACATCCTAAAACCGACAGACTCCTAGGCCTCTGCCCAAGGCACGATGCCGAGCCCGAAGCCAAAGAGGTGAAGGGGTCCCGCACAACGCAAGTCGCCGTCTGGGGGTCGGCCTGCAGCGGGCGTGCGAGGCAGGGTGAGGCCCGGTCGGCGCAGCCGACAAGAAGCGCAGCTTCTTGAGGACCGAACGGCTCGACAGGATGTCGAGACTGGGGCCAATCGAAGCCGGCAAACTCGCGCCATGGACGGCATATACAAACCTACAGAATCCCCAAACAGATTCTGCGACTACTCTTCGCTTCGCGCAGAATGACAGGGGAAGGGGTCCCTTACGAGCAGTTCTCATTTTGGCCGTGTGGCCGTGCGATCGCTGATCGCTGATGTTGGCTTGACATCATAGAAGGCGGGGTCTATGGTGCGGGCCATGGGCAACCCGTGGTTCGGATCGAAGGCGACGTCAGGACTGTGCCAGGCGCTGATTGGGATGATGCCGCCGCACGCGGTGTACATCGAAACGCACCTGGGCGGGGGCGCGGTGATGCGGCGCAAGCCGGCGGCGCTGCGCAGCATTGGCATTGACCTGGACGAGCGTGCGCTGTCGCGGTTCGCGTGCGGCCATCCGGTGGAACTGGTGCGCGGGTGCTGCCATGCGTACCTGCACAGCGCGCGCAAGTCCGCGCGCCGCTACCGGCACGACTACGAGGACGCCGACCACGCGGTGCTGCTGGAACTGCTCCGGGGGCTGCCGTGCGCGGTGATGGTGTCGGGGTATCCGTCGGCGCTGTACGACGAGCTGCTGGGCGACTGGCGCAGCGTGTCGCTGCAGGTGATGAACCAGGCGGGCGTGGTGACCGAGAAGGTGTGGTTCAACTTCGCGCCGGACCGGGTGCACTGGGCGTCGTGCGCCGGGCGCAACTTCACACACCGCCAGGCCGTCAAGCGCAAAGCGGCGAGTTGGGGCCGCCGCTACGCGGCCATGCCGCCAGCGGAGCGTCTGGCGGTGCTGGCGGCGCTCATGGCGGTGGAGGCGCAGGCGCCGCCGTGAAGTTCCTCGCGCAGCATCTCGACCGGCTGCGGGCGTGCTTCGCGCGCATGCCGGACCCGCGCCGCGGCAGCAACCGGCGCTACGCCATGGCCGACATCGGCATGGCGGCGCTGTCGGTGTTCTTCATGCAGTCGCCGTCGTTCCTGGCGCACCAGCGCGCACTGGCCGAGACGCGCACGCGCTCGAACGCGCACACCCTGTTCGGCCTCGACCGCATCCCCTGCGACAACCACATTCGGCAACTGCTGGACGGCGTACCGGCGGAACACTTCGACGACGCGTTCCACGACCTCGCCGCGGACCTCGACGCGCACGGCGCGCTCGAACCGATGCGCCGCCTCGACGGCTGCGTGCTGGTCGCCCTGGACGGCACGGAGTTCTTCCGTTCGCGCAAGCTCCACTGCGACAACTGCTCGACCCGCAAGCGCAGCGACGGCGACGTCGAGCACTTCCACCAAATGCTGGGGGCCACCGTCGTGGCGCCGGGCCAGTCGCGCGCGCTGCCGCTGCCGCCGGAGTTCGTCCAACCGCAGGACGGCGCCGCCAAGCAGGACTGCGAACGCCAGGCCGCCAAGCGCTGGCTGGCGCGCCACGGCCCACGCTGCGCCGCCCTGCGGCCGGTCTACCTCGGCGACGACCTGTACGCCTGCCAGCCCGTCTGCCAGGCCATGCTCGACGCTGGCGGCGACTTCCTGCTCACCTGCAAGCAACCCAGCCACAAGACCCTCTACGAGTACCTCGACGGCGTCCGAACGCCCACGCGCCGCCGCACCGCGGGACGCGGCGCGAAGCGCCGCATCCACCGCTACCGCTGGATGAACGACCTGCCCATCCGCGACGGCGACGACGCCATGCGCGTCAACTGGCTCGAGATCGTCAGCGCCAAACCCGACGGCAAGGTCACCTACCGCGGCGCCTTCGTCACCAGCCTCGACGTCGACCGCGACAACGTCGCCGAACTCGCCGACTGCGCACGCGCCCGCTGGAAGATCGAGAACGAGACCTTCAACGTCCTCAAGCAGCACGGCTACCATCTCGAACACAACTTCGGCCACGGCAAGGACACCCTCGCCGCCGTGCTCGTCATCCTCAACCTCCTCGCCTTCGCACTGCACACCGCCTGCGAACTCGCCGAAACCCTCTGGCGGCAGGCCCGGCAGCGCCTCGGCACCCGCTTCCGCCTGTTCGAGCACCTGCGCACCATCACCGAATACCAGGTGTTCCCCTCCTGGACCGCGCTCTTGACCCTGCTCGCCACCGGCGGACCCCCGGCACAGCCTCCCTGACCTCCGCGCCTCGGCAACCCAATCAACCCAACCGCAAAAAAACCATGAAACCCTCAACACTCACCCGACAAGGACAAAATGAGAACTGCTGGTCCCTTACAACGTCACTTGTTTTGCAAATAGCGATCCCGTAAAATTCGCGGCTTCGATTGAACCGGCCGGACTCGCGCCGGAATCGGGATCAGAGCAATGTATGCGGTAATTGAAAGCGGCGGCAAGCAGCATCGAGTCAGCGAAGGCGAAGTGCTTCGGCTCGAAAAACTCGAACTCGAAATCGGGGCCACCGTAACCTTCGACAAGGTGCTTATGGTGGGCGAGGGCGCCGAAGTCAAGGTCGGCCAGCCCTACGTCGAAGGCAGTTCCGTGGAAGCCGAAGTGCTGAACCAGGCGCGCGGCGAGAAGATTCGCATCGTCAAGTTCCATCGGCGCAAGCATCATCGCAAGCAGATGGGACATCGCCAGTGGTTCACCGAGGTGAAAATCACCGGCATAAAGGCTTGAGGTACGGATATGGCACACAAGAAAGCAGGCGGCAGCAGCAATAACGGCCGCGATTCGATATCCAAGCGGCTCGGAGTCAAACTCTTCGGCGGTCAGGCCGTAAAAGCCGGCAACATCATCGTGCGCCAGCGCGGCACCAGATTCCATCCCGGCTACCAGGTTGGCTGCGGCAGGGACTATACCCTGTTTGCAAAAGCCGACGGAGTAGTCGAATTCACCGTGAAAGGCCCGCAAAAGCGCAAGTACGTCAACGTGGTGAATCCGGCCTGAGTTGCCGGATAATCGCTCCGCGGCGCGCCGCGAATCAACTAATCATCTGTTTCGGCATGCACCGGTATGCCTCGCCCGAATCAGGGTCGGCACGTGAAATTTGTAGACGAGGCGGAAATCAGCGTGGAAGCGGGCAAGGGCGGCAATGGCTGCCTGAGTTTTCGCCGGGAAAAATACATCGAGTTCGGCGGCCCTGACGGCGGAGACGGCGGCGCCGGCGGCAGCGTGTACATGTGCGCTGATCCTGCCCTCAATACACTGGTGGATTTTCGTTTCAAGCCGCAGTATCGCGCCGGTTCCGGCCGAGCTGGCGCCGGCCGAAATCGCACGGGATCGGGCGGCGAGGACCTGACTGTCGATGTGCCGCCCGGGACCAGTGTCATCGATGTGGAAACCGGTGAGTTGATCGCCGATCTGCGAGAATCCGGGCAGCCGGTGATCGTGGCGAAAGGAGGCCGTCCAGGCCTCGGCAACACCCGGTTCAAGTCAAGCACCAATCGAGCTCCGCGAAAGACCACCGACGGTGAGCAGGGTGAGGCGCGCAAACTGCAATTGCAATTGAGTCTGGTCGCCGACGTCGGACTGCTCGGACTGCCGAATGCCGGCAAGAGCACATTGATCAGGTCCGTGTCCGCGGCGCGCCCGAAAGTCGCCGACTATCCCTTCACGACCCTGATTCCCAACCTCGGTGTCGTGCGCCTGGGCCCCGAACGAAATTTCGTCATGGCCGACATGCCGGGCCTGATCGAGGACGCCTCGGCCGGCGCGGGACTCGGTTTCCGATTCCTGAAACATCTCTCTCGTACGCGGCTGCTCTTGCATCTGGTGGACGTATTACCCGCCGATGGCGGCGATCCGGTAGCGAACGCAACATCCATCGTGGCGGAACTCGAAAAATTCAGCGAAACCCTCGCCGCCAGGGAGCGGTGGCTCGTTCTTTCCAAGGTCGATCTGTTGCCCGACGACGCGGTGGCCGAGCTGGAAGCGCGTCTGCGGGACGCGTTGGACTGGCAGGGCGAGGTGTATCGTATTTCCGCCCTGGCCGGTACAGGATGCGAGGGGCTGTGCGAAGCGCTCATGCAAGCCATCGAAAAACATCGCGAGCGGCTGCGCGAGGATGCGGACTACGCAGGCGAGCAGCAAAAACGTGAACAGCAAATGGCGGTCGAATTCGGGCGCGGCAAAGCACAGGATTCGGACCATGCGTGAAGGCATTGCCGCCAGCCGGACCTGGGTGATCAAGATCGGCAGTTCGCTGTTGACCAACGAGGGCGTGGGACTCGATCACGGCGCCATTGCCGGCTGGGCGGCCCAGATCGTGTCGCTGCGCGAACGAGGGTTGCGGCTGGTTGTCGTGTCTTCAGGCGCGGTGGCGGAAGGGGCCACCCGGCTCGGACTCAAGACCATGCCGCGGGAAGTGAGGTTGCAGGCGGCGGCAGCCGCAGTCGGCCAAATGGGGGTGATCCAGGCCTGGGAAAGCTGTTTTTCCGGTCATGGCGTACACGCCGCCCAGATTCTGCTCAGCCACGAAGACCTTTCGGATCGCACCCGCTATCTCAACGCCCGCTCAACCCTGGCCTCACTGCTCAATCTGGCGGCGGTTCCCGTCGTCAACGAAAACGACAGCGTGGCGACCGAGGAACTCTGCCTCGGCGACAACGACAACCTGGCGGCGCTGGTTTCAAACCTCATAAACGCGGACGTCATGGTGATCCTGACCGACCAGGACGGGCTGTACAGCGCCGATCCGCGCAAGAGCGCCGCGGCCACCCTCGTCAAGTCCGGCCGCGCCGGCGACCCTGAGCTTGAAGGCCTCGCCGGATCCGGCAGCAGCCTCGGGCGAGGCGGAATGATCACGAAGCTGTCCGCGGCTCGACTGGCGGCGCGATCGGGCACGCATACCATCATTGCCAACGGGCGGGAACCAGGCTTGCTATTGAAGATACAAGCCGGTGAGGAGTTGGGCACCTGGCTGCGCGCGGACCGCGAGCCGGTCAGGGCGAAAAGGCAATGGCTGGCGGGTCAATTGACGCTGAAAGGTTCGGTGACGCTCGACCAGGGCGCCGTAAAGGTACTGCGCAAGCAGGGCAAGAGCCTGCTCGCGGTGGGCATTACCGCTACCAGCGGCAACTATCAGCGCGGCGAAGTCGTGGCTTGCCTCGATCACTCAGGCCGCGAAATTGCCCGGGGAATGGTCAATTATAACAGTGGAGAGGTCGCGCGGCTGCTTGGCCGGGACAGCGGACGCATCGCCGAAGTGCTGGGTTATGCCGGCGAAGAAGAGATTATTCACCGGGACAACCTGGCGTTGACGGAGTGAGCGTTGCTGCTATTGCAGCGCTTTCACGGCCGAATTCAGCCGGCTCTTGTGTCTGGCGGCCTTGTTCCTGTGGATGATGCCTTTTTCGGCCATGCGGTCGATAATGGGAACAGCGGCCTGGTAGGCCTCAGTGGCGGCCTTCGGGTCCTTGTCATCGATCGCCGTTCTCACTTTCTTGATATAGGTGCGAACCATGGAACGGAAGGACGCATTGTGACGGCGACGCTTCTCGTTTTGTCGGGCGCGCTTGCGCGCCTGGGGGGAATTTGCCAAGGAGTCCTCCTCCGTCTGATTCTGTATTCGAACAGCCCTGAAAAAAGTGCGACACTATGCCGCTTTAGCCCGCTTGTGTCAACAATCCCGCCGAACCGTGAACCAGATTGACGCCAACCAGGCAGATGCCGGGGAAACGCCCGCCACCGATGACGGACTGCTGAAGTCCAGCGGCGTCACCGGATCGATGACCATGGTTTCCCGGGTGCTCGGTCTGGTTCGCGATGTAGTCATCGCCCGCCTGTTCGGTGTCGGCGAAGGCGTTGACGCCTTTTTCCTCGCAAACAAGATTCCCAATTTCATGCGCCGTCTGTTTGCCGAAGGCGCGTTCAACCAGGCTTTCGTGCCTGTGCTTTCGGAATACCGCACCCGGCGCAGTCACGCCGAAGTACAGGAGTTGGTCAATGCGGTAGCCGCTTCGCTGGGCGGTCTGCTCACTATCGTTACCGTACTGGTTGTAATTGCCGCCCCCCTGTTGGCCATGGTTGTCGCTTACGGCTTTCTCGACGAACCTTACAAGTTCGACACCTTCGTGCAGATGTTCCGCATCACTTTTCCCTATCTGCTGCTGATCTCGATGACGGCGATGTGCGGGGCGGTATTGAACAGTTACGGTTATTTCGCCGGGCCGGCGATCACCCCGGCCATGCTCAATCTGTCGCTGATCGGCTGTTCCTTTCTGCTTTCTCCCTTTCTGAACGAACCGGCGCTGGCGCTGGCCTGGGGCGTATTGATCGCCGGCGTCGCCCAGTTGTTGTTCCAATTGCCCTTTCTCATGCATATCCGGCTTTTGCCCGTGCCTCGTCCGCAGCCCGGCCATGAAGGCGTGCAGCGCATCAAGCGGCTGATGCTGCCGGCGCTGTTCGGCGTCTCGGTGAGCCAGATCAATCTGCTGTTCGATACCGTAATCGCCTCGTTACTCGTTACCGGCAGCGTTTCCTGGCTGTATTATTCCGACCGCCTGATGGAATTTCCCCTGGGCACTTTCGGCATCGCCATCGCCATCGTGGTGCTGCCGAGCCTCTCGCGCAAGCACGCCAGCCAGTCCATGGACGAATTCTCCGCAACGCTCGACTGGGCTTTCCGCCTCGTCTGCCTGATTGCCTTTCCCGCGACGCTGGCGCTGATCCTGATTGCCGAACCGCTGCTCGTCACCTTGTTCCAGAACGATAACTTCACCGCTTTCGACGTCGAGCGCTCCGCCGCCAGCCTGAAGGCCTACGCGGTCGGCCTGATTGCATTCATGGCGGTGAAAATTTTCGCGCCGGGCTATTATGCGCGGCAGAATACCGCTACGCCGGTACGGATCGGTATTATCGCCATGACGGTAAACATGGTGCTCAACGTGAGTTTCTATCTTTCAGGTTTCGCTCATGTGGGGCTGGCGCTGGCGACCAGCCTGGCGGCGGTGCTCAATGCGAGCCTGCTGCTGATCGGACTGCGGCGCGACGGGGTGTTTCATTTCCAGCCGGGCTGGGGGCGCCTGATGTTGCAGATGCTGGCGGCCAACGCGATTATGATCCTGGTGCTGCTGAGTCTGGCGGGGCAATGGGAGGAATGGATGGAATGGACGATCATGGTCAAGGTCGGCCAACTTGCGATTCTTGTTTTGGGCGGGCTGCTGGCCTACCTGCTGTCGCTGTATGTTTGCGGCCTGCGCCCGCGGCATCTGCTGCGGTGAACCCGGCATGACCTTTTGAACTCATGACCATTTGAACTCATGAAGAGAGTCTTCAGTTCGGAAAATACCATCGACGTATGGCAGGTCAGGAACCTGTTGGAAGTGGCGGGAATCGATTCCGTGGTGAAGAACGCCGACATGGCTTCGGCCTTCGGCGAGGTGCCCTTCGTGGAAGCCTGCCCTGAAGTCTGGGTTAAAAGCCCGGCGGATTACGAACACGCGCTCGATATCGTGGACGAGTTTCTCAACGGCGAAGATGACGATCGTCCCGATTGGCGCTGCTCGAAATGCCGGGAAAGAAACGACGCGGTCTTTTCGGTTTGCTGGAACTGCCAGACTCCGGCCCGGACCGTTCCCGATTCAGACCCCGGTTCGTAACAGTTCAGCGAGGCTGTTGGCCAGATAGGAGATGTTGTTCCGATTGATGCCGGCGATATTGATGCGGCCGGACTTCACCAGGTAGATGCTGTAATCCCCGGTCAGCGATTCAGCCTGTTCCGGAGTGACGCCGAGAAAGGAGAACATGCCTTTCTCGCGTTCGATGAAACTGAAATCCCGCTCGGCGCCGGCAGCCGCCAACTCGCGCACGAGCGCGGCCCGCAGACCGTTGATGCGGTCGCGTACTTCCGCCAGTTCCCGCTCCCAGTCCGCGCGCAGACCGGCGTCTCCCATAATCGTCTGCACGATGGCCGCGCCATGATCCGGCGGCATCGAATAATTGGCTCGCGCGGTAGCGGCCAGATGACTCAATGCCGCTGTAGCCGCGGCGCCGGATCGGCAAATCACGGACAGGGCGCCGGTGCGTTCGCGATACAGGCCGAAATTCTTCGAGCAGGAACTGACCAGCAGCAATTCGGGAAGAGACTCGGCCAGCAGGCGTACGCCGTACACGTCTTCCTCGAGGCCGTCGCCGAGGCCCTGGTAGGCCATGTCGATCAGCACTACAAGGCCCTTGTCCAGGGCAAGATCGCGCATTTCCCGCCATTGCTCGCGGCCGAGGTCGGCGCCGCAGGGATTGTGGCAACAGCCATGCAGCAATACGACATCGCCCGCTGCGGCCGCGCTCAGGCTTTCGAGCATGGCGTCGAAGCGCACCGTGTGCGAGTCGAGGTCGTAATAGGGATAAGTGGCGAGCTTAAGTCCTGCCGCGCCAAGCAATGGCCTGTGGTTCGGCCAGGTCGGATCGCTCACCCAGACGGTGGCCCGCGGATTCGCCTTGGCGATGAATTCCGCCGCCAGACGCAGGCCGCCGCAGCCGCCGGGAGTCTGCAGACTGACCCTGCGTTCGCCGAGGCTTTGCTTGAGGGCGTCGCCCAATGCCAGCGAGGCGATGGCCTCGTTGAAGCCGGCGGCGCCGCCGGGGCCGACATAGGCCTTGCTGTCCTGTTGGGCAAGCAGGACCCGCTCGGCTTCTTTCACGGCGCGCATTACCGGCGTATTGCCGTTTTCGTCCTTGTAGACGCCGGCGCCGAGATCGATCTTGTCCGGATTGGGGTCGGCTCGATAGGCTGGCGTCAGGGCCAGGATGGGGTCGGGCGGCAGCGCTTGCAATGAGTCAAACATCGGATTCTCGCATTCTGTTGTGATAAGCCTTCAGTGTATTCTGTAACAGGGAAGCCCTGGTCATCGGCCCGACTCCGCCCGGTACGGGAGTAATCCACGAACATTTGGGGGCGACCTGATCGAAATCCACGTCGCCAACGAGTCGGAAACCGGATTTCCGGCTTGCATCGGGAACCCGAGTGGTGCCGACGTCGATTACCACGGCGCCGGTCTTGACCATGTCGGCGGTGACGAATCGCGGCTTGCCGATGGCGGCGATCAGGATATCGGCGCCGGCGCACAGTTCCTTCAGCCCCCGGGTCCTGCTATGGGCGATGGTCACGGTGCAATTGCCGGGGGTGGAATTGCGCGAAAGCAGGATCGACATCGGTGTGCCGACGATATTGCTGCGGCCGAGTACGACGCAATGCCTGCCTTCGGTCTCGATTCCGTGACGCGCGAGCATTTCCATGACGCCGTTCGGAGTGGCCGATACGAATGCCGGAAGTCCGAGGCACATGAGCCCGACGCTTTGCGGGCCGAAACCGTCGACGTCTTTCGCCGCATCGATCGCAACGGTGATCTTGTGTTCGTCGATATGTTCCGGCAGCGGCAGTTGTACGATGAATCCGTCGACGCTGTCGTCGGCGTTCAGTTCCGCGACCTTTTTCAGCAGTTCTTCCTCGCCCGTGGCCGCATCCATCCGCACCACGGTGGAGTCAAAGCCGATTTCGTCGCAATCCCTGACCTTGTTGGCAACATAAGTCTCGCTGGCGCCGTCATCGCCGACGAGCACCGCCGCCAGATGCGGGGCGCGGCGGCCGGCCTCACGCAGCCTGCCTACCTGTTCGCTGATTTCACGGCGAATTTGTTCGGAGCAGGACTTTCCGTCTAATATCTGCACGGCCTTGAACCCTATGAATTATTCAGCGATTGCAAGAGAACGCCGGGCCGAAATCTATCGGGTGTTCCGCCCGGCGGAAGGTCGGCAATGATAAACAAGCGCCATGACTCGCTCAAGCGCGGGAAGTGAAATGGAAGTGGCTGTAGCAGTATTGATCGTTATCGTCGGCTCTTTCGTGCAAACGGCGATCGGGTTCGGTCTGGCGGTAATCGCCGCGCCGCTGCTGTTTTTCATCGATCCGGACTACGTTCCGGCGCCGATCACGGTGGCCGCGCTGACACTGTCCGTGGCCAACGCCTGGCGCTTCCGGCATTCGATTTCCTTTACCGGGCTCAAGTTCGCGATTCTGGGAAGACTGCCGGGCACCGTGGCCGGCGGTCTGCTCATATTCTGGATAGACCAGCGCACCCTGGGATTGTGGCTGGGAATATCGGTGCTGGCGGCAGTCTGGCTCAGTCTCGGCAAGATAGCTTTCCGGCCCACCCGCGGCGCAATGTTCTCCGCCGGTTTCCTTTCCGGATTCATGGGCACAAGCACATCCATCGGCGGTCCGCCGATGGCGCTCGTGCTGCAACACCAGAGCGCGGATTTCATTCGCGCCAACATGGCGGCGTTCTTCATCGTAAGTTGTGTGCTGACCCTGATCATGCTGTCGTTTGTGGGGCGCTTCGGAGAACAGCAGTTCCTGTTATCGCTGCCGTTTCTTCCCGCCACCTTGTTCGGCTACTGGCTGGCGATGCGTTCGGTGCACCTGATCACTTCGCGGATGCTGCGCGTGGGCTCGCTGTGCCTTTGCTGCATCGCCGGCTTCGCCGCGGTGATTTCCTATTGGACCTGATTAGGCGAAATCAATGCCTTGCGGCTTTACTCCGGCGTCTTGAATGGTAGACTGACTGCCCCTTTCCCATTTTGAGGAAGCTCAGGTGAAAAAACTGATAGCAGCAATTCTGATTTGCGCGTTTGCGCCATTCGTGTATGCCGATAATGACGAGGCTACCGGAGTCATCGCCGGTGTGCTGATGACTCTGAACCATTTTCCGTCGGACGACGACAAGGCCGCCTTGCAGGGCCTGATCGACGATGACGGCGTCGGGCCCGCCTTCAAGGCGGTAGCGACCGCGGTCATGGGAATTGAGCATGCGGCCAGCGAAGACGGCAAGGCCGCGCTAGCGCGTGTGCTGGAAGCCGACAATGCCGACCCCCGCGCCAAGTCTCTGGCTCAAGTCGTCATGGATCTGAATCACGGCGCCAGCGACGAAGCCAAGGCATCCGTGCAGGCATTGCTGTAGGTATACGCTCCACGCCGCCGCCCCGGCGCTGTTTGCGATCGCCAGCCCACTGACCTGGCGGGGCCGTGCTCCGTCAGGTCATGTGTTGCCCGGCCTGAGGCCGCGTTTGTCTGCGTAGAATTTGCGGATTTCGGCCAGGTCATGGTCCAGATCGCCGCTGGGTTGATAGAAATCAGCAAACCCGGCTTCTTTTCTTCCCGCATCGACATAGCCGAGCAGGATCGGTACGCCCGCGTTGCTGGCGATGTGATAGAACCCGGTCTTCCAATGCGTTACCTTGCTGCGCGTACCTTCGGGCGGCACCAGCACGACCAGCTCGTCGTTCTTCTCGTATTGCCGCACCGTTTCCCGCACCACGTTATGGGGCCGGCCGCGGTCTATGGGGATGCCTCCCAGCCATTTCATCAGTCCGGCGAAAGGGAAGGGGAACAATGTGTGCTTGCCCATCCAGTAGACGCGCAACCGCAGTTTCAGCACCGCCATGATCATCAGCGGAAAGTCCCAGTTGCTGGTATGCGGCGCGCCGATCAGCACACAGCGCTGACGCTCGAGTTCGCGGCCGCGGATTTTCCAGCCGATCAGCGCCAGCACCAGGATCGAAATCCAGCGCAACAAGGGAGTGACGAGTGGAGTGGAAAAAACCGTTATTCGCATGGAATGTCTGCGGTGCGCAATCGGCCCGGCATGCCTACCACTCCCGGAAATATTCGGCCGGATCTTCCGAGCGCGGGCTTCTGGCGCCGCCGATGATCGCGCCCAGATACAGAAAACCAATGATCTTCTCGTTTTCCGCCAGCCCCATGCCCTTCATCACATGCGGGTCGTAGGCCATGGAGCCCGTCCGCCACATCGCACCGACACCTTGCGCAAACGCCGCGTTCAACATGTTCTGCGCCGCTGCTCCGGCGGACAGATCCTGCTCGATGGCGGGTACCTTTGGATGTTCCACATGACTCGCGACGACGACAATGATCAGGGGCGCCCGCAAAGTCTTGGCCCGCAGCCGTTCCTGCTCCCGTGAATTCATATCCGGATTTGAAGCAAGCGCTGCCTCCACGAACAATCCGCCAAGCCGCTCGCGGGATTCACTGCGCACGATCAGGAATCGCCAGGGTCTGAGCATGGCGTGATCGGCGGCCCGCAAGGCCGCTCGACAAATTTTGTCGAGTTGTTCGGGCGCGGGCTCCGGGCCCTCCAGGCGAGGAGCCGAACTGCGAGTCAAAAGCGATTCGAGGGCGTTCATTGCACCGGAAGCATAATGCATTCGAAGTATCCGGGAAACCGGCGCATATTCAGGCATCGGGCAGGTATCGGGCATGGGTTACGGGGGCCTTTGATGCTATACTTTGCCGCATCGCGCGATTGGGACAGAAGATGACTTCCCAGGCACAAATGATCGCCGTCAGCAGTGGCGAGCCGGTCTATCGCAAGGAAAAATCCCGTTTTTTCGGTACCGTCAAGCGCAAGAAGCTGCGCCTGGCGTTCTCGTTCTATTCTCCGGACGGCAATGAGATCGCCATGCCGATCGCGAGCATGTCGGCCTATCTCAAGCGCGAATTTCCCGATGTCGAAGTCCTGCTCGAACCGATTCTGATACTTCGCGACGCCGAACAGTACTCGCCGGCGAATTACGCTCAAACGATCGAGTCGCTCGATGTCGATCTGATCGCCTTTTCCGTCATGAGTCCGCATTGGTATCCGATGGAGCCCTATTTCGCGGAGCTCAAGCGGTTGCTGCCTTCATTGCCGATTCTGATCGGCGGCTATCAGGCGATGCTTTCCCAGGAGGAGACGATCGGCAATCCAAACATCGACTATATCTGCGTCGGTGACGGTGAATACGCCATCGGCAACATGGTGCGGCATCTGCGCGGCGAACTCGGCCCGGCCGACGGCATGTGGGAAAAGCTGATCGACGGTGAAATCTTTCGATCTGAACCGCATCAGAACGGCGATCTTGCCGCGCTGCCGTTTCCAGATTACGAGATATTCTCCCGCGACGGCAGTTTCGAAGGTGTGAATTCCTCCATATTCGGGCCGAAGGGCAAACTCGTGCTGCCGGTCATGACCGGCCGCGGCTGCCCCTACCGTTGCACTTATTGCTGCAA
Organism: Pseudomonadales bacterium; assembly: GCA_963666325.1. Lineage (GTDB taxonomy): Bacteria > Pseudomonadota > Gammaproteobacteria > Pseudomonadales > Pseudohongiellaceae > UBA9145. The sequence continues at coordinate 639,915 of OY762706.1, read as the reverse complement.
CACGCCGCTGCTGGAAAGCTGGAAAAGCAAGAAGACTTTTCTGCGCAAGTACGAGCCCGAAGCCATGGTGGACGAACTCGAACGCTTGCGCGACAAGTACAACGTCGGCTATTTCGAATTCTGGGACGAGTTGTTCCTGTCCAATCTGAAATTCGTGCGCGCCTTCTTCGAAATCTACAAGGAGCGCATCCGTCTGCCGTTCTCGATCAATTCGCGGGTCGAAGTGATGAACGAGGAATTCTGCCGCACCGCGGCGGAAGCGGGTTGCCACACGATCTGGTTCGGCATCGAAAGCGGTGACGAGGAATTTCGCTCGAAAATGCTCGGCCGCAAAATGAAAAACCAGCAGGTCATCGACGCCGCCGACAATTGCAGGAAGGCGGGAATCTTCCGCCTGACCTTCAACATCGTCGGCGCCCCGCTCGAAACCGCTGAAGGTATGCGCAAGACCCTCGAACTCAACAAGCGCATCGCGCCCGAATTCTTCTTTTTCTTCCCCTACATACCGCTGCGCGGCACGCCGCTGTACAAGATCGCGGAAGAGGAAGGCCTGCTGCTCAAGCACAAGAAAAATCTGCACTACCTCTCGGCGGTGAACGACCGCCAGTTCACCTTGAACATGAAGGAATGTCCGGAACTGCTCACCCAGGACGAATACAACGAAATCTGCATGGAAATGCTGGCCTTCCAGGAAGCAAACAACCGCCTCAGTTACACCGAAGGCAACGCCATGGAGGAGCCGGCCTCGGTGCAGGACAAGAGTTTCCAACTGGTGGAGGATGCGCCGCCGCCCGCGGAGGCCCTGGTCTCGGAAAAAGACGCGGAAAACGATGCGGAAAGCGAAAAGAAATCGCTGTTTTCCGAGGTGCGGGGCTTCTTCAGCCGCTAGGCCGTCTTTTCCTGCAAGCGCAGTTCTGCCGTGACCGCGCGATTGAAAGTGGTCAGGGAAATCAATCCCATTATCAGGTTGCCGGCAACGGCGCCGATAAAGAATCCCCACAGCCCGAAATACACGCTGCCCATCCAGGCCAGCGGCACGTAAAACACGAAGAAACGCGCGATGCTCAACCACAGTGCGCTCATCGGCCGATGCAAGGCGTTGAGAGATGAGTTGGTCAGAATGATGACGCCCTGCATGCCGTAGCCCAGCGGCAGAATCCAGAGAAACAGCCTTATCGTCGAAATGACCTCCGGATCGTCGGAAAAGACCTCGGCGATCAGGGGGGCGGCAAGCGCCAACACGCCATAAATCAGCAATTGCCAGACGAGCACGAAACGGATTGCGAGCCGATACGCTTCGGCGACCCGGTCCACATGGCCGGCGCCGTAATTCTGGCTGATCAGCGGCGGCAGCGATGTGGACATGGCCAGCACGAGCAGGGTCGCGATGGGTTCGATGCGTCCGCCGACTCCGAGCGCGGCCACCGCGCTGTTGCCGAAACCGGCGGCAATGGCTGTCATTACGCCGGCCGCGAGCGGGGTCATCATGTTCGCGCCGGCCGCGGGGATGCCGATCCGCAGCATCTCCCGACCGGATGTCGCCATGACTTCGGCCGAAGGAAATTTCTTGCTCACCATTTCCTGTTTGAAAATCAGCAAGTGGTACAGGTAGGCAAATACCATCCCCCAGGAAATCACCGTGGCCCAGGCGGCTCCCTGCAAGCCAAGCGCCGGAAATGGGCCGAGCCCGAAAATCAACAGCGGATCAAGCACCGCATTGGAAAAGCCCGCGAACGCCATCAGCATGCTCGGCGTCTTCGTGTTGCCGCCCGCGCGCAGGATCGCGTTGCCGGTCATCATGCAGACGATCAGCAGACTTCCCGGCAACCAGACGACCATGAATTCGCGGATCAGCACCAGCATTTCGTCGCTGGCTCTCAGCAGACGGAAGATCTCGTCCAGGAATATCCAGCACAAGGCGACCATCAGGCTCGCCATGGTCAGCGAGATGTAATTAATCACCGTGGCCGCCTCCCTGGCGCGCTCGATTTCGCCGCGGCCGAGGTACTTGGCCACCACCGCCGAGGCGCCGATACCGAGGCCGATAGCCATGCTCATGACGGTGAATGCGACCGGGAAGGTGAAACTGATGGCGGTCAGCGGATCGGTGCCGAGGAAGCTGATAAACAGCGTGTCCACCATACTGAAGGTGAACATCATCAACATGCCGTAGATCATCGGCGTGGTCATGCGGACTAGAGCATCCTTGACGGAACCTTCCACCAACTTCTGATGCCCGCCCTGCGCCATATGAACCTCCTGAAGAACCGCCCGGCAATATATCCTATTCCCGGGACGGATGTCCGCAATTTTGCTTAGATGCCTCCGCGCAGCCGCAGCAGTTCGCGCACCATGCGCGGATTGCCGAACAGCGTTTCGTTGCCGCTTGCGATGTCGGGATGACCTGACTCGCTGACGAGCAGGCCGCCGGCTTCCTTGAGTACGAAGCCCGCCGCGAGCACGCCGGCGCCGGCGCTTTCCGCGGACCAGCCGCCTTGCAGCCGGTTCGCGGCTGTCTGCACAATGTCGAATACGGAGCAGCCGCTTTGCCGGATCAGCGCGTTTTCAGCGCCCAGTTGTCCCTGCATGTCCTGCAACACCTTATGCCCGCTCGAATATGCGTGCAGGCTCAGCATTTTGCCGCTCGTGCGCGTGTCCGCGCCTACGCGGATGCGGCGGCCGTTCAATTGCGCTCCCTGGCCGCGGCTGGCGGTGAATTCATCGTTGGTCTGGGGCAGAATCACGGCGGCGTGACTGAGGATTCCCTTGACGCGGCAGCCGACGGCAACGCCGAAGCAGGGCAGGCCAGAGTAAAAATTGCGGCTGCCCGCAAGCGGCTCAAGCAACCAGGTTACCCTGTCGTCGTCACCGCCGCAGACGCCGGACAGGCGCGAATCGATCCGATGTTCCGGATAGAGCTTTTCTATCTGATAAACCAGCGTGCGTTCCGAATCCCGGTCCATGCTCGTGGCGAAGCCGGCTTCGCTGTCGTCGAGTACGCGCAACCGGTCGAGGCGGTCGACGCCATGGGCGAGATTGCGCGCGGCGGCGCGGGCCGCGATGAGGGCGACGCTGAGCAGGGATTCCATGACTTGTCGAAGATCGGTGGGCGCGGGCGCCGGGGCGCAGATGATAGCAGAATCGCGGTTCCGGCCTGCCGATCAATGCGATAATGCCGAGCCGAGCCACTACGAACCCGAGCAATGACCGAATCCGCCTTCAGCAATATTTCCGTGGTGTTGGTGAATACCTCTCATCCCGGCAACATCGGCGCCAGCGCACGGGCCATGAGAAACATGGGCCTCTCTCGACTCGTGCTTGTGCAGCCGAAAGAGTTTCCCAGCGGCGTCGCCGTCGGCCGGGCGGCTTCGGCCGTGGAATTGCTGGAACAGGCGCAAGTAGTTGACTCCCTGGGCGAAGCCATCGCCGATTGCGGGCTTGTCATTGGCGCCAGCGCCCGTTCCCGGCGCATTCCCTGGCCGCTGCTGACTCCGGAACAAGGCGCGCGCAAGGCGCTGGCCGAGGCCGGCGGGCACCGGGTCGCGCTGGTGTTCGGCCGCGAGGACACCGGGCTCAGCAACGAAGAATTGCAACTATGCCACTATCACGTCCGTATACCTGCCGACCCCGAATACAGTTCGCTGAATCTGGCCGCGGCGGTGATGGTGGTCTGTTACGAGTTGTACAAGGCGGCATTGCCGGAGGCGAACGATGACACCGGTGTCATCGAGCGCGAATGGGACCAGGAAATGGCCACCGGCGACGCCGTCGAACACTTCTACGAACACCTCGAAAAAGTTCTGATCGCGGTTGACTTCCACGACCCTGATAATCCACGCCAACTCATGCAACGCATGCGCCGCCTGTTCGGCCGCATTCGCATCGATGTCATGGAAATGAACATCCTGCGCGGGATGCTCACGGAAATCGAAAACAACCTGAAGAAACGTGACTAGCCGGTCGCGGTCGCGCAAATCGCCTCAGGCGGCTTTTTCCACCGCCGCGGCCACGCGCCTGATGCGCCAGGCGCAACGCCGGTCGCCGGCGAGCAGGTGATCGGTCCGCTCCACGCTTGCCCCTGCGCCCAGCAGTTCCTGGAACATGTCTTGTTCGGATTTGCAGAAATGAGGGCAATTCTCGGCACAAGCCTGAATCGGACAATGGTTTTGCACCAGCAGCCAGCCATCCGGCAAGAGCCGTACCCCTGCCATGTAACCGTCCGCGCTGCGCAAATTGACCAGGTGCTCGACTTTCTCATGCAAATCGTCGTCCGGCCCGCGCATCGCCTCGCGATATCGCTGTTTGACCCGACTGGTTCGTTCCTCGACCAATCGCTCGACACCGTCGTCGCCCCAGCAGAGGTCGGCGACCTGAATCAGCTCCCGCGCCAGGTCCGCGCCGGAGTTCGGAAACCAGGCATGGCCTTTATCGGTCAACTTCCAGAGCGAGACGGGTCGCCCGCGATGCTGCCTTTCGGCCGGCATTTGTTGCGCGAGCCCGAGTTCGTTCAGGTCTGCCAGATGGTGACGCACGCCCATGGTGGTCATTTCCAGTTGCCGCGATAGAATTCGCACGGACTGGGGGCCACGGGTTTTCAGGCTGTGTAGAATATGCCGCTGACTGCGTGGGAGTTGCATGGGAAGCTCCTCTATCCCTTTTCATGGTTTATCGGTATGAAAGGCAAAAGGTTTACTTGAGCGGCTGCATTCGGGGGGAAGGTCAATGACAAAAACAAGCGGAAACTTTGCTATTCGCCCGGGGGCGATGAAATCGTGACGATCAACTGGCCCCTGGTGACGGTGTTCATCGCTTATCTGCTGCTGATTTTCGTATTGGGCGTCATCGCCTACCGCCGCACGCACAATCTCGGCGATTACATTCTCGGCGGACGCAGCCTGGGACCTCTGGTAACGGCGCTCAGCGTCGGCGCCTCGGACATGAGCGGATGGCTTTTGCTGGGACTGCCGGGAGCGATCTATCTGTCCGGCATTCAGGAAGTCTGGATCGGGGTCGGCCTGGTCATCGGCGCCTGGCTCAACTGGCTGTTCGTTGCGCGGCCGTTGCGGGTCTACAGCCACCAGGCGCAAAATTCGCTGACCTTGCCGGACTTCTTCGCCAATCGCTTTCGCGACCACGGCAATTTACTGCGCGTAACCTCGGCGCTGGTCATTCTGCTGTTCTTCACATTTTACGTCGCGGCGGGGCTCGTCGGCGGCGCAATTCTGTTTGAAAGCAGTTTCGGACTCGATTACAACATTGCGCTGATCGTCGGCGGTTGCATAATCGTTGCCTATACGCTTGCCGGCGGCTTCCTCGCAGTCGCCTGGACCGACGCCATCCAGGCCCTGTTGATGCTGGCGGCGCTATTGCTGGCGCCGCTGATGGTCATCAACGCCATGGGCGGAGTCGGCGTCGTCGCCGATCAGATGCTGGCAGCCAATCCGCAAAGCACCAGCCTGTTCGGGGGTCTCGGCGCTCTGGGCCTGATTTCCCTGCTGGCCTGGGGGTTCGGCTATGTGGGACAGCCGCATATCCTGGCGCGATTCATGGCCGCGAAGGATCCCGAGCGCCTGTTTGCCGCCCGCCGCACGGCGATGGCATGGATGATCGTCGTCCTGATCGGTTCGGTGTCCACCGGCCTGGCCGGCATCGCCTGGTTCGCCGAAAACCCATTGGAAAATCCGGAAACGGTATTCATCGCGCTCAGCCAGGCCCTGTTCAATCCCTGGCTGGCCGGCGTCATTACCGCCGCGATTCTGTCGGCGATCATGTCGACGATCGATTCGCAGTTGCTGGTTTCGTCCAGCGTAGTCAGCAAGGATCTGTATCGCACTTTTTTCCGCACCGAAGCCCCGGACCGGGAACTCGTGCTCGTGAGCCGGCTTGCAGTGGTTGTAATTGCCCTAGCCGCCATGATCATCGCTTCCGATCGAAACAGCCTGGTGCTCGACCTGGTGAGCTACGCCTGGGCAGGATTCGGCGCCGCCTTCGGGCCGGTCATATTGTTCTCGCTGTTCTGGCGCAAGGCAACGGCCCTGGCGGCGCTCACCGGAATGGTGACCGGCGCGGTAACGGTCGTGGTCTGGTCCAATCTGAATGGCGGCATTTTCGATTTGTACGAAATTCTGCCGGGATTCGCATTTGGCTCGCTTGCGATTCTGGCGGTCGGGACCATGCAACCCGAGCGGGAAGACTTCGTGCTGGAAGGATTCGACCGGGCCTGGCGCAGCCTCGCAGGCGCCGACCCTGCCTAGCGCAACATGTCGACGTGGGAGATACCCTCGTCGTCATAAGGCTTCGAGATCGGGCGAAACCCGAGCGAAGCGTAAAAATCCACCAGATGTCGCTGGGCCGACATGCCGATTGCCGTACCGGGCCAAAGCCGTTCGCAGCGCGCGAGAGCTTCGTTCATGAGTATCCGGCCAAGACCGCCGTCACGATGATTTTTCCTCACCAGTACACGGCTGATCGAGGTGCAGCCTGTTTTCGCGTCGGGCGCGTTGATGCGGGCGTAACAGGCCAGTTCTCCATCGTACAGCCCACATAGATGCAGGGCATCCTGATCGTGGCCGTCAAGATCCTGGTAGGCGCAGTCCTGCTCGACGACGAAGATCTCGGCGCGCAAATTCAGCATCGCGTACAGCAATTCGCGGTCGAGTTCCTCGAAGGAAGAGCAAATCCAGTCAGGCGGGGGCAAGGCATGTACTCCGTTTTCGGGCTTGCCCGCGAATGATAATGCCCGCGGCCTGCGTTTCCCAATCAGCCGCCTTGGCTTATACTCGTGCGCCTGCCGTCCCCGTGGCACAACTGGATAGCGCGACGCCCTCCTAAGGCGTAGGTTGCAGGTTCGACCCCTGCCGGGGACACCAAAGACAGAAAATAAATCTTTATACATCAATGAATTGCGGAAGATATATCGAAGATGCTACCAAGATCGTTGCTAAGGAAATTAGCCACACTTTCGCGCTTGTCTCGCTTGGTACTCTTTGATACTTTTCGGCCCATTCGCACATACATTCAAGGGAATCAAAAATGAAAAAGCTCACACTCGCCTTGTTCGCCTTGTGCTTTTCAAGTGTGTATGGGCAAACGCAATCCGAGTGCTACGAGTGCATGGCAGCGGAGTACATCGAACAGGTAGCACTCCCCTGCTTCCGCGACTCCTACGAAAGCGCCCTTGAATTGGAGGATTGGGATGAGGATTGGACTTTTACAATGGATGAAGCGATAGAGATGGGCGAAGCTGGGCTTGGTAGTGTACTGGGTTTCTTCCGCGCTGGAGCGGGCGAAGGGATGCTTTGGAAAATGGCGCAGATGGACATAGCTGATAGATTTCGAATGTATGCGCAACTCCGGGCGGACTGTGTTCCCAGCTTTCTGGTGCGTGTAGAGCGTTTACAAAACCAGTAGCGCGATTTCAGCGCGTCTATTCCCGCTCAATGCGTCGCCCGCGTCGGGCAGTTCCACTCAGGAAACGGAACAACGATAGGGCACGGTGATAACGATCAATGTTCTGGAAATCATTTCGTGCGGCCCTTGGAATCGGATGCGGTCTTGCCGTTGCCTTTCTGCTGTTCATGCTCGTGGTCGCCATGTTCATAGCATTCACGAGCTGAAGTCGTAACGAATAATCCCGCCCTTGATCAATGCCTCGTTTGCTGGCGCTGGCGCAACAATTCCGTGCCCCGCTCAAGGTCGAAAAACGGCAGCAGGTTATCGACTTCATGCGCCGCCGGATGCCCGCCCAATGTGTTTTTCGATTGCTTCAGGTCTTGCGCCATTTTGCGTCTCACTTCCTGTTGCGCTTCCTGATTGTCTTGGAAGAATGTCAGGAAAAATTGAGTCGCGTTGTATACGCCGGTAACGTGCCCGTAGCACTCGCTTATGCGGCATTGGCTTTCGGCCTGTGCTTGCGATACCACCGACCCGGTTTCGGCCCGTTCGTTCGGTTCCTTCCTGCCGAATAGTCTTTCCAACAGCTTTTTCATGCTCTCGCCCTCAGTTTGCGGCCTCAAGGTCTGTCAGTTGCCGTACTTGGTCCAGCGGTACGCCCGAATCGACCAGCATCTTGAGCGCTCTTGTCCAGGATTGCAGATCGCCCATGCCGTAAACCGGAACGGATATGCCCACCGGCTGTCCCAGTGCTTCGGACAGGTCGGCGGCGACTCGATCCGCCCGCGATTGCGCCCGCAGCCCAAAAACGCGCCAAGCCTCCCGAACGGTTTGACCGCTCCCGCCAAAAAGCATTTCGGAAGGAACGCCACAAGCGCCGCATATCTCTTTCGGCAGTTGCTCGCGCAATCTCCCGGCTGCCTCTGGCGGCGCGAATCCGATCCGCATGGGACGCGCTGTCCCGTCGCTGCCGGATATGCCAGCGCCCGGATTATGTTTAGGCAATACAATCAAACTGCCGCGCTTTGATCCGCGCAAGTTCAACGCGCCGCCGGTGACTGGCCCCGCCTTTTTGTCGCCTTTCACGATCTTGATGTTTTGCTGTACGGCGGTCTCGTCCGCGTAGTTCGCAATCGAGGCCATGAGAATACTTCCGCCGGGTCGGCAGCCTCGATCACGCGCAGTCCATTATCCCGGCGCTCGCGCTCGGCTCGAAACTCCATGGAAAGCCCTTTCAGTTCCCCGGGGTGGACACGTCATAAGCACATGCCGGGGATACCAGATACGCCTCAATTTGAAGAATCTGCACAAAAATTGCCTTGCTCCCTCGCTAATGAAACAATCCGGCCCAGCAGCGCATCCGGGATTTGCGCCGGGGGTCGGTTCTGTGGAACGTTGTCAGCAAGTAAAGGCACTACGAGTATGTTGAACCTAGACAAATCACCGTATCTCCTGGATGACGATGCAGCTCAGGAAATCACTCTCCAGATCAAAGAGTTAGAGGAACGCATTGACTTGCTCAGGCATTCCGGAACCTTAACCGGCGAAACTTTGGCCAATTACTACGGAGAAAAAAGATTTGAGCAGGTCGCTGAATCGAATGCGATAGAAGGAAGCACCCTGTCTGTAGGCGAGACTGAGTTGGCTGTCCGGAAAGGAATTACTATTTCTGGACATGATCCGAGTTATATCCGTGACGCCAGAGCGCTTGATGCGGCTCTCCAGCGCATGACGGAAATGGCTAGAGAGAACCAGTCGGCCACCAATATTGAACAATTGCTCGAACTACATTCACTAATCCTTGGAGACAGATCGGGTGCAGGTAAGTTTCGTAATGAGCCCGTTCAAATAAAAGGGTCGGATCATCGACCTCCAAAGTACTGGGAAGAAATCATGAGCCAAATGGAGGCATGGCAGGATTGGTCTCAGGAGAACTCTGCCGCGCCAGCTATATTGAGAGCCATTGTATTGCACGCCTGGTTAGTACACATTCATCCGTTTATAGATGGCAATGGGCGCACGGCGAGAGCGATCACCAACCTTGAACTGATCAGGTCGGGTTATCCTCCGATCATCATCAAAAAGAAGGAACGGGAACGTTATATCGAGGCGCTGTCTGAATCCGACTCTGGTGGCGATATCGGAGCGGTTTTTGAATTGCTCCTGGAACGCATTGTAGGCTCCCTTATCGGGCTGGAAATTTCTGCCAAGCAACAACAGGGTTTCAGCCCAATCCAAGAAAAAATTCGGAAACAGCAAGAGGGACGACTCAATATTTGGGATGCAAGTGTACATTTGCTCGTAAATGCAATTGAGCACTTCGTCCACGAAGAAATTAACGCAGTGGGTGGCGACGTTTACATTAAAGAATTTGAATCGCCGTTAGACTTGGATGATTACATTTCATTATGCGAGAGAAAGGCCACCCAAAAATCTTGGGCTTTTATTGCTAACCTGGGAATTGCGGGGTTTCCCAAACTAATAAGGCTTGCTTATTTAGGTTTCCGCACACCCATGATGTACCATGAACTCGGTGAGGAAGGTGGGCCTTCTATTTTTTGGTCAACAAGAAATGAAAGCGGTTACCCGAAATGGACGAGTACTGAAAAAGGAGCACCGTTCGCTGTTGAGATTACTACAAAACAAGGGCATGGTGACGATTGGTATGCGCGTAAAATCGATGGGAGTGTGTCCAAAATGGGTGCGACCGAATTAGCGAAAGAGATAGCGAGAAGCCTGGTTGAAATGGCAGCCGACGACAATTAGCCTGGGCGGGCTAATTTCGGACCACCATTATGAAAACTCCAAAACGAGTGAAAACAGAGATTGCCAGAATGACATCGAATGTCTGAGAAGGGTAGGGGAGCGGCGGTCTTGAGCGATTGATATCCCATCTGGCCTTGTCGGAATATTTTGCCCGAGCCCAGGCTATCGCATCGCCGTCAATATCGGTACCGGTAAATGTTCCCTTACTGTGTTGAATTGCTGTGCTTCACTTGAATCTGACCGCGGTGCCGTAGCCGGCGAGGATGATCATGCCGCCCTTGTTGCCGCTAATTTCGCTATAGTCGAATTCGACCGAGACTACCGCGTCGGCGCCTGCCTCGGCGGCTTCCTCGGCAAGTTCGGCAAGGCAGGTTTCACGGGCCTTGCGCAAGGCGTCCTGATGCGTGCCGCTGCGGCCGCCGACGATGTCGCGGATGCCGCCCATGATGTCTTTGAAGATGTTGATTCCGAGTACGCATTCCGCACCGACGATGCCGAGTGACTCGCCGATCTCGCGTCCGGGAAAATATGCGGTGGTTACGATTCTGTTGTGTGGAATTGCCATGGCGCCTGCTTGCCTCGCTGAGTTAATGCCAAGGCAAGCCTAGCGTCTGGCGAGCGAAGTTTCCACCGCGGCGGCGCGCGAATCGCTCAGGTCTTCTTGCCCCACATGGCATTCGCGATTTTGCGGACGGACCTTCCGCGGGAACGGAAACGGGAGCAGAAGGCGTCGAAGCGGTTGCGGCGGCCGGGAATCAGTTGCGGGCCTTTGCCGAGGGCGTTGAGAGCCTGTCCGGCTATGTCGGTGGCGTCCGTCATGCGGGGGGCTTCGCGGCCGAAGGAGCGCATGTAGGCGGGCGTGCGAACGGCGCCGGCGCAGCAGGCGAGCACGTCGATGCCCTTGCCTTTCAGTTCGCGCCAGAGTCCTTCGGCGAGTATGCTGTTGAAAGCCTTGGTCGCCGAATACACGGCCAGCCGCGGCATGCCCCGCATACCCGCCATCGAGGACATGAGCAGGATGGCGCCGCGGCCGCGCTCGCACATGGGGCCGAGCAGGATGTGCGTCAGCAACAGCGGCCCGCGTGCGTTGACGTCAAAAACGCGCTGCTGTACGTCAAGCGGCCGGTCCATGAAGTCGCCGATGGGGATATAGGCCGCATTGTAGACCAGCATGCCGATTTCGAGTCCGCTGACGGCAGCGCTGACTTTCTCCACCAGGTCCGAATCTGCCAGATCGACCACCAGCCAGCGGGTTTCGACGCCGTACCTTTCCTCCAGGCTGGTCGTCAGGTCTTCCAGCAGTTTTTGCCTGCGGGCCAGCAACAACAAGTTCATTCCGCGCGAGGCGAGATGGGCGGCGAATTCTGCGCCGAGACCTTCGGAAGCGCCGGCAATCAGCGCCCATTCGCCGTATTTTTTCTTGAAGTCACTCACCGTCGTCCGCTACTTCATTCGTTGCTGTATCCGCTCCGGCCATGTCTCCGGTCAGTCGCCGCCGGCGACGCATTCGTAGGAAAGAGGCGTTGCCCGCAAGGGTGCATCTGCGCGGCTGTCGAGAAAACATGGACGGCCTTCCACGACCGCCTCGATATTGGCGACCGCTAACGCAATATTGTCGCCCTTGCCCCGGTTTACGTAGGCCAGCACCGGTTCGCCCCGTTTCGAATCCGCCCCCGCCTGATCGCTGATATGGCTGTCTTCGGCAAATTCCGCCTCGCCACTGATCAGAAACATGCGCTTTTTCGGTTTGCCCCGGAAATGCATGCGAGCTACGACTTCCTGGCCCGTGTAGCAACCCTTGCTGAAATTTATCACGCCGGATATATCGTAGTTGACCAATTGCGGCGTGTATTGTTCGCTGCTTGCCGGGCTGATGTGGACTATTCCGGCCTGAATTTCGGTAGCCAGCCATTCGCGACCCGGTCCTGAACGCCATTCACCGAACAATTCCCGCAGCGAAGGTATGACGGCCTCGTCGAAACACCACAATTCCTGGCTCCCTCCCGGTATCCGCAGCAGACACATCTGGGTCGAAACCGCGCTCTCGTTTGCTGCGGCTGGCGGCTTCGGAAACAGTCTGGACAGCGAAGCCTCGAATCCCCCGCCAAGGATGCCGAGGACCAGCGGCGGCTCGACCCGGCGCAGTTCGACCTTGGAAAATACCGCGTAGCGCGAGAGTGTATCGATGATTTTCCCGGCCATGCCGCGAGCGGTCTGCATCAGGCAGGAATCACCGAATTGCACGAGGCGGAAATCGGCAATGACGCGGCCTTTCAAATTGCAGACGGCGCCCGGCAGGGAACTTGTCTCCGAAAGCAGATCCACATTGCAACTCACCTGACCTTGCAGAAACTTGCGCGCATCCCCACCGTCAACCTGGATGAATTCATGTTCCGGCAGTGCATAAACAGCCATGGAGGATTCTCGCGTCTGATCAGAAACGCGCAGTTTAGCAGCAGTTGATTCATGCCGTCTTTTCCAGAGCGTATCGAAATGACAAAGGCAAAATGCTAGCTTGCGCCCACCGGTTCGCGAATCCTTCAGCCATGGCGCAAGACAGCCGACTTTCCACCGAATTGCAGAAAATCTATTGGCGCAGCCGCCGCGGCATGCTGGAACTGGACTTGCTGCTGGCGCCGTTCACACTTGAGGCCTATGCCGGCCTGTCGGCCGAGGATCAGTCACGGTACCGGCAATTACTGGATTGCGAAGATCAGGATCTGTTTGCCTGGCTGATGCGGCGCGAGACCGCGGCAGGCCGGCAACCGATCATCGATCGTATTCTGGCTCATAATTCGGCGCGTTCGGAGCGGGCGGACTAAACTTCATTGCGTGCTGCAATTGCGTCCTGTTCCTTCCCGGCTACGCTTGTTGCCGGCCCTGGTCCTGCATGGGCTGGCATTGGCGGCGGTGTTCCATTCCGGCGCGCCGTTCTGGCTGAAACTGTTTTTCGCGAGCGTTGTGTTCGCTGGCATGCTGCGCGAAGCGCTGATCTTTCTCGGCCGCGGGGAAGCGGTCGAACTGCGGCTGGGCGCCAGGTCGGCTGAACTGCGGCTCGACGGCGAAACTGTCGAAACCGGGCCGCCGCGAGTGCGGCATTGCTCGGAATGGATGGTCATTCTCGAGTTTCCGGTACACGGCGCCGGAACAGGCCGCCGCCGATATTTCCTCGTGCTGTTTCCCGATTCCCTGCCGCAAGGAGACCTGCGCAAACTGCGGCGCTGGGTTTACTTTGACCGTGCGGAGTAAATTCCAACCCCGTCATTCTGCGCGCAGTCGCAGAATCCATCTTTCAGACTCCCAGCAGATCGGCATTCTCCGATGGCGCCAGTACCGTGTCCGCGGCCTCCGGCAACAAATCGGGATGATCCAGATTGAAATGCAGGCCGCGGCTTTCCCTGCGCGCGCCGGCGCTGCGCACGATCAGGCCGGCCACCAGCGCCAGGTTGCGCAATTCCAGCATATCGCGGCTGATGCGATAGCGGCGAAAGTGTTCATGGATTTCCTCGCGCAGCAATTCCAGTCGCCGTTCGGCCCGCCGCAGGCGGCTGTCGCTACGCACGATGCCGACGTAGTCCCACATGCAGCGGCGCAGTTCATCCCAGTTGTGGGAAATCAGGATGTCATCGCCCGATTCCGCGCGACTGTCGGGCCGGTCGGGGGATGATTCCGGAAAATCCGTGGCGCCGATCTTGCCGCGGATTGAGTCGGCGGCGCTGAAAGCGATTACGAAACACTCCGACAGCGAGTTGCTGGCGATGCGATTGGCGCCATGCAGGCCGGAAAAGGTCGTTTCGCCGACCGCGTACAGATTCTCGATGTCGGTTTCCCCGTGGCGGTTGATCACCACGCCGCCACAGGTGTAATGCGCGGCCGGCACGACCGGAATCCGGTCACGGGTAATGTCGATGCCAAGTTCCAGGCAACGCTTGTAGATATTGGGGAAGCGGTCGCGCACTAGTTCCGGGGGCTGATGGGTGATATTCAGATATACGCAATCTTCGCCGAGCCGCTTGGTTTCATGGTCTATCGCCCGGGCGACGATGTCGCGCGAAGCCAGTTCGCCGCGGCTGTCGAACCGTTCCATGAAACGGGATCCGTCGGGTAATTCAAGCCTGGCACCTTCGCCGCGCATGGCCTCGGTGATCAGAAAACTGCGGGCGTGAGGATGGAACAGGCAGGTTGGGTGGAACTGGTTGAATTCCATGTTCGCCACCCGGCAGCCGGCCCGCCAGGCCATGGCGATGCCGTCGCCGCTGGCGCTGTCCGGATTCGTCGTATACAAGTACGCCTTGCTCGCGCCGCCGGTGGCCAGCACCACGAATTTCGCTTCTATCGCGGAGACCTTTCGAGTAGCGTCGTCGAGTACGTAAACTCCCGTGCAACGACGTAACGCGCCAGCTCCCGGCTCATGGACGACGAGGTCGAGCGCGGTGCAGCCTTCCATGAAATGAATGGCCGGATTTTCGCTTGCGCGGCGGTGCAGGGTCTGGAACACCGCCTTGCCGGTGGCGTCGGTGGCATGAATGATGCGGCGCCGGCTATGGGCGCCTTCCTGGGCAAGATGCAGTGAGCTCAGATCGACAGCGGCGTCATCGCCGCTGCCGCGCCGAATGTGCGAGCCGGGCCGGGTGCTGAAGGGGACTCCCTGTTCCACCAACCACTTGACCGCTGTCGCGCAGTTGCCGACCACATGTTCGACCATGTCCCGATGGCAAAGCCCGCCGCCTACGGAAATCGTGTCCTCGATATGCGATTCGAGGCTGTCGCGGTCGTCCAGCACCGCGGCGATGCCGCCCTGGGCATAGAACGTCGCGCCCTGTTCGAGGCTTGCCTTGCTGAGCAGGGCCACACTGGCAAACGGAGCGGCGCGCAAGGCAAGGGTCAGCCCGGCGGCGCCGCTGCCGATGATGAGAATGTCGAATGTACGCGATGGAATACGGGTCATGCAGTGGGGCGCAAGGTTGGTGCGCGGTGACGTAGAAGGAATACAATGCGAGCGTACAGTACCACACGAACAATCGATCTGGATTGTTGTCCGCAGTTCCAGGTGAAGTCCATGCGAACTTTTGTGCCGTTACGTTGTCTCAGAAACAGAGCGCCAGTGCCGCGGGGAAGAATCGTAAGCCTCCGGGAACGAACAGGAGTTGCGAATGTCCCGGGATACTGACCGCCAACTCGTGGAGAGAGTGCTGGCTGGCGAAACCAACGCGTTCAACTTTCTGGTGTTGCGTTATCAGCATCGAGTCGCGGGATTGGTCAGCCGGTTCGTACAAAGTCCACCGGAAATCGAGGACATCAGCCAGGAGGCGTTTGTAAAGGCTTACCGGGCCCTGCCGTCATTCAGGGGCGACAGTTCGTTTTACACGTGGCTGTACCAGATCGCGGTGAATACCGCCAAGAACTATCTGGCGTCGCGCAATCGCAGGCTGATGGCGGGAAGCCTGGACATTGAAGAGGCGGAACACGGCGAACTCGCGCCGGCCCTGAAGGAAATCGCCGACCCGGAAAGCGAGTTGGAGATGGAACGTCTGAAGGCGGTGATCGATGCCGCTATAGAGGAATTGCCCGAAGAATTGCGCACGGCCTTCACATTGCGCGAATTTTCCGGCATGAGTTACGAACAGATCACCGAAGTTATGGATTGTCCGGTGGGTACGGTAAGATCGAGAATATTCCGGGCCAGGGAGGCAATCGACCGGAAGATTCGCGAGGTATTGTAGATACACACAAGATCGCGAGAGAGGCGGAGCATGACTGAACAACGGCGGGAAACACTTTCCGCGATGCTTGACAACGAAGCCGACGAGCTTGAGTTGCGGCGGCTGCTGAAGACATCGGACGACGACCCGGAACTGCGGAGCGTGTGGGAGCGCTACTCTATGGCGCAATCGCTCATGCGCGGGTCACGGGTAACCCGTCTGAGCGACGGTTTCGATCAGGATGTCGCTCGACGCCTGCAAGATGAGCCCGCGCTGGATCGCGGCTCGGCCGCACCGCCTCCAGGCCGACAATTCGCCGGCAAGTTCGCCATCGCCGCCACCGTGGCTCTTGCGGTATTCATCGGCCTGCAGGCAGGCCTGGACAACGATCCGGCGGCGCCGCAAATTGCCGGCGAAAACACGGCGCCCGCGTCAGTGGCCGCTCCCGCGACGCAAGTCGTCGAGGTAGACGTCGCGCCGGTCGTTCCGGTGGACCCGGAAGCGCGGCAGCGGTTGCTCGAATACATCGAAAGCATGAGTTTCGATCCCGAGGAACCTCCGAGGATGGAACACATCCAGGATTCCCCCCTGTTCCATCTGGTCAACGACCTGCAGGACTAATCCGCCGTCCCGGCGACTCCTTTCCGCTATTTCAGCGCGTTGCGCTATGGTACATTTGACCGTTACGGGTTCGGTCAAGAGTACAGCCGCGTGCCAATCACTACTTCTCGTATCGCAACGGCGCTGACGCTGGCGTTCGCCTGGTCCATTCAGGCGGGGGCGGCGGAACTGCCGAATTTCGCCGATCTGGTGGAGCTTAGCGCGCCCGCGATCGTGGAGATTTCGACCAG
Organism: Pseudomonadales bacterium; assembly: GCA_963666325.1. Lineage (GTDB taxonomy): Bacteria > Pseudomonadota > Gammaproteobacteria > Pseudomonadales > Pseudohongiellaceae > UBA9145. The sequence continues at coordinate 623,204 of OY762706.1, read as the reverse complement.
CCGCACAAATCCGGACAATCCGTTCGAGGAATTCGACGAACTGTTCCGCAGACAGTTTCCGAACGGCCAGGGGCCCGAGGAGCCGTTCCAGCCGCCTCGTTCCGTAGGCTCGGGCTTTATCGTTTCCGATGACGGCTTTGTCATCACGAACAATCACGTCGTCGAGGGCGCCGAGGAAATCCGCGTGCATCTGAACGACCGCCGGGTGTTCGTAGCGGACGTGATCGGCCTGGACGAACCTTCCGACCTGGCGCTGCTCAAACTGGAAGCCGAAGATCTGCCTTTCGTCGGATTCGGCGATTCCGAAGCCTTGCGAATCGGTGACTGGGTGCTTGCCATCGGCTCGCCCTTCGGGCTCGAGTTCTCGGCCTCGGCCGGCATCGTCAGCGCCAAGGGGCGCACGGTGCCGCGCCGCTCCTCCTATAACTACATGTCCTTCATCCAGACCGACGTGGCGATCAACCAGGGCAACTCCGGCGGCCCACTGTTCAACCTCGAGGGCGAGGTAATCGGCATCAATTCGCGAATTCTGAGCAGCACCGGCGGCTCCAATGGCGTGTCCTTCGCCATTCCGAGCAATGTCGCTGTGAATGTGCTCGATCAACTGCGCGAGACAGGAGTGGTGAGACGCGGCCTGCTCGGCGTGCAAATGCGCGAAGTCGATTATGAAATGGCCCGGAACTCGGGACTGCCGCGCCCGCTCGGCGCCTTCGTCGACCGTGTGCAGCCCGCCAGCCCGGCGGAACGGGCAGGCCTGCGCGACGGCGACATCATCACCAGTTTCAACGGCCATGAAATCGGGTATTTCACGGAATTGCCGTTCTACGTCGGGCAATATCGTCCCGGCGCCAGCGCCGAGGTTATCGTGCACAGGGAAGGTGAAGTGTCCAGATTCCAGGTGACTCTCGGCAGTTCACCGACCAACGCCGCCACCGCCGCACCCATGTCGGCGCCGCGAACCCTGCAGCCGCAATAGACTGGGTATACGCGCGTAATTCTGCAATTGGCAGCCCGATAGAGTAGACTTGCCGGCTGATTTTTCGTCGTCCCGCCGCCATCGTGACCGACCAGGCACTCATTCGCAATTTCTCCATCATCGCGCATATCGATCATGGCAAGTCGACGCTGGCCGACCGTTTCATCCAGTCGTGCGGCGGACTCAGCGAGCGCGAAATGGCCGCCCAGGTACTCGACACGCTGGACATCGAACGCGAACGCGGCATCACCATCAAGGCGCAAAGCGTAACCCTTTTCTATGACGCCGCCGATGGACGCCGCTACCAGTTGAATTTTATCGATACGCCGGGTCACGTGGATTTCAGCTATGAGGTTTCCCGCTCGCTGGCGGCCTGTGAAGGCGCACTGCTCGTGGTTGACGCGTCCCAGGGCGTCGAAGCGCAATCGGTCGCCACCTGTTACACCGCGTTCGACCAGGATGTGGAAGTCATTCCGGTACTGAACAAGATGGATCTGATTCACGCCGAGCCCGAACGGGTGCGCAAGGAAATAGAGGAAATCATCGGCATCGACGCCGGCGACGCCATCGGCGCCAGCGCCAAGACCGGGGAGGGAGTGACTGAAATCCTAGAACAGATCGTCAGTCTCGTGCCGCCGCCGGCAGGGTCGAGAGTAGAGGAGTTGCAGGCCCTGATCATCGATTCCTGGTTCGACAACTATCTCGGCGTTGTCTCTCTTGTACGAGTGATGAACGGCAGCATCCGGCCCGGCGAGCGAATCGTCGTCAAGACGCAGGGCAAGCCCCAGGAAGTCGACCAGGTAGGCGTATTCACGCCCAAGCGCAAGAATACCGAAGTGCTGGTCGCGGGCGAGGTCGGTTTCATATGCGCCAGCATCAAGGACATCCATGGTGCGCCGGTGGGCGACACCATCGTGCGCGCGAAATCGTCCGATGTGCCCGCACTGGCGGGATTCCGCCGCATATCGCCCCAGGTTTTCGCAGGGCTGTACCCGGTGGACTCCGACGACCTGGAAAGTTTCCGCGAGGCGCTGTCGAAACTTTCCCTGAACGATGCCTCGCTGCAGTATCAGCCGGAGAACTCGCCGGCGCTCGGTTTCGGCTTCCGCTGCGGTTTTCTCGGCATGTTGCACATGGAAATCATCCAGGAGCGCCTGGAGCGGGAATACGATCTGGACCTGATCACCACGGCGCCCACTGTTGCCTACGAAGTCGTTCACAAGAGCGGCGAAACCATGCTCGTGGACAGCCCCGCGCAAATGCCCCCGGTAAACGATATCGAAGAGATGCGCGAACCCATCGTCGAGGTCAGCGTGCTCACGCCGCAAAAGCATCTCGGTGCGGTCATCGGGCTTTGCGAGGAAAAGCGCGGCGTGCAGAAAGACATGCAATTCGCCTCGCGGCAAGTCTCCTTGCGTTATGAGTTGCCGATGAACGAAGTGGTAATGGACTTTTTCGACCGTCTCAAGTCGGTCAGCCGGGGTTACGCTTCGATGGACTACCATTTCCTCCGCTTTGAGTCGTCAAAACTGGCCCGATTGGATATTCTTATCAACGGCGAGCGGATCGACGCCCTGGCCCTGATCGTTTTCCGTGACCACGCCCAATCCCGGGGACGCGGACTCGTCGAGAAAATGCGCGAACTCATCCCGAGGCAAATGTATGATGTCGCTATCCAGGCCGCGCTCGGGGGGCAGGTCATAGCCCGTTCGACGGTCAAGGCGATGCGCAAGAACGTCACCGCCAAATGCTATGGCGGCGACATTACCCGAAAGAAAAAGCTGCTCGAAAAACAGAAGGCCGGCAAGAAACGCATGAAGAAGCTCGGCAACGTGGAAGTGCCCCAGGAAGCGTTCCTTGCGGTGCTCAAGACCGATTCGTGATGAGTTGTTTATGAATATCGATTTTTCCCTGGTTCTGGTGATTCTCGTTGGCTTGTCCGGCCTGGTCTGGCTGCTCGACGTCATCCTGCTCAAGCCCGGCCGCACCGCCATCGGCGAGGAAATCCGCGGCAGCCGCGCGAGCTCGCGCAATCGGGAGCAGGTCGAGCAGGAAGTCCTTTCGATGACTCGCGAGCCGGTGGTGGTGGAATACGCCAGGGCCTTCTTTCCTGTACTCGTACTCGTGCTCGTGCTGCGCTCGTTTTTGTTCGAACCGTTTCAGATTCCTACCGGTTCGATGATTCCCACGCTGGAAATCGGCGATTTCATCCTCGTCAACAAGTACGCCTACGGTCTGCGCCTGCCGGTGATCGGCACAAAGATTATGGATGTGGACGAGCCACGGCGCGGCGAAGTCATGGTGTTCGTTCCGCCTCATGAGGATCAGTATTACATCAAGCGGATAATCGGCCTGCCCGGCGATACGGTGCGATACGAAGACGGTGTGCTATCCATCAACCGGGAACCCGTGCAAATCGAGCCTAGCGGGGCGACCACGATCAATTCCGCCTTCGGTCCCGTGCCGGGCACTTCGTACACGGAAGTCATCGGCGGGATAGAACACACCGTCCAGACCAAGAACCAGTCGTTCCGCAGCCAGGCGCGCAGCATGTGGGTCGTGCCCGACGGCAGTTATTTCATGATGGGCGACAATCGTGACGAAAGCAGCGACAGCCGTGTATGGGGCGTGGTCCCGGAAAGGAATATCGTCGGCAAGGCGGTCGCCGTATGGATGCACAAGGAGCCGGGCTGGAACCTGCCCACTTTTTCGCGCGCCCACTGGATCAAATAGAGGGGGCGGGCAGCGGTCCTCCCCAACCGTCATTCTGCGCGGAGCGAAGCGAAGTCGCAGAACCTCCATGCAAGCGCACAAGACCTGCGATTCGGTACATGTCATGGCTATCGACCTCAGCAGCCTGCAACAGCGGATCGGCTATCAATTCAAGGAAGCTTCGCTTGCGCGGCAGGCGCTCACGCACCGCAGCGCGCGCAGGGAGCACAACGAAAGACTGGAATTCCTCGGTGATGCGCTGCTTGGCTTTCTGGTTGCCGAACAGGCATGGCGCGCTCATCCGGATGCAAGTGAAGGCGACCTGACGATCATGCGCGCGGCGGTGATCAACAGCGCTACGCTATGCGCGGTGGCTGCAAAACTCGATCTCGGCAGTTTGCTCGAACTCGGCGCCGGCGAAGCCAAGAGCGGCGGCCGGCAACGGGAATCGATCCTCGCCACGGCCACGGAGGCGCTGATCGCGGCGATATACCTCGACGGCGGTCTTGACGCATGCCGGGAATTCGTCCTGACGTGGTTTCCGGAGCCCGGCGAGAACTTCGCCGAGAGCGGCGTACGCAAGGACAACAAGTCCCGCTTGCAGGAGCACATGCAGGCTGAATATCGCAGCTTGCCCGATTATGAAGTTGTCGAGATAAGCGGCAGCGGTCACGAACAGCAGTTCACCGTACGATGTTCGCTGCCCCAACGCCAAATCGCTACCGAAGGCAGCGGTTCCTCGCGCCGCGCCGCGGAACAGATGGCCGCCGGCAAGGCGCTGGCCGCGCTGGGACAGGAAGCGTGAACGGGCAGGCGAGCCGCTGCGGACACGTCGCCATCGTCGGCAGGCCCAATGTCGGCAAATCCACCTTGCTCAACCACCTGGTGCGGCAAAAAATCAGCATTACCTCGCGCAAGCCCCAGACCACGCGCAATCGCATTCTCGGCATCAGCACTTCCGGCTCGGCCCAATGCCTGTATGTCGACACTCCCGGCCTCGACCGCCGCCACGGCAAGGCGATCAATCGCGTAATGAACGAGACCGTCATGTCGGTTGTCGGTGAAGTCGACGTCATTGTGTTCGTCACGGAGCGGCTGCTTTGGCGCGAAGAGGACGAGACCGTGCTGGACGCCTTGCGCTACGCCCGGGTCCCGGTGTTGCTTGCAATCAACAAGGTCGATCAGATCGAGGATAAATCCAGGTTGCTGCCACATATCGAGCGTGCTTCGGAGCGGTATGATTTCGCGGAAATCTTTCCGGTTTCAGCCCTCGGAGGCCACAATCTGGAGATGCTGGAACGCAAAGTCTGCGAGTTGCTGCCGGAAAGCCCCTTTCTGTTCCCCGCCGACCAGATTACCGACGCCAGTTCGCGCTTTCTCGCCGCCGAACTGGTCCGCGAAAAAATCACCCGGCAACTCGGTGACGAATTACCTTATGAAGTCACGGTCGAGATCGAGAAATTCTCTACGGAAGGCGGCGTCATTCATATCCTCGCGCTGATTACGGTCGACAAGAAGGGCCAGAAACGCATTCTGATCGGTGACAGCGGCAAACGTCTCAAACAGATCGGCAGCGCCGCGCGCAAGGACATGGAGTCGGCCTTCGAAAGCAAGGTCATGCTTGAGTTGTGGGTAAAAGTGCGCGGTGGCCACATGAACGAAGCGCGCGTCCTGAAAAGCCTGCGCCGGGCAACCTGAGGGCATTTTTCTGTCATTCTGCGCGAAGCGAAGCGGAGTCGCAGAATCTCCACCCGAGCGGCACAATCTGCAATCAAGGGCCAGAGCACTGCTAAAATGGAAATTACCGCATAGTGAACACGCGCGTCCTGTTGCAGCCGGCTTTCGTCATTCACCGGCGGCCGTTCCGCAACACCAGTCTGCTGGTGGATTTTTTCTGCCTCGATCACGGCCGCATCGCCGCGGTGGCGCGCGGTGCGCGCCGCGGCAAGTCGCGCATGCAGAGCCTGTTGCAGGCCTTCCAGCCCTTGCGCATCTCCTTTAGCGGACGCGGCGAGGTCAAGACCTTGACCGGCGCCGAAAGCGCGGGCGCCGCCGTTGCGCTGACGGGAGAGCGACTGTTCAGCGGGTTTTACGTCAACGAACTGCTCAGTCGCCTGCTGCACGATCATGTACAGCATCCACGTCTGTATCAGGCATACCGGGAAACGCTGAACGCACTCGCCAACACCGACTTGCTGGAACGGGTCCTGCGCCGCTTCGAACTCGAATTGCTCGCCGAGCTCGGCTATGCCGTCAACCTGACGAGCGAATGCCGCCGCCATGAACCGATTGCGGCGCAAAAGTCCTACCGATATCTGCCCGATGTCGGTTTCGAGGAAGCGCAGGAGGACGGGAACGATGGCAAGCGAATTTTCTCAGGCGCGCATCTGCTGGCCCTGAGCCGCCTCGAACTCGAAGACTCCGAGACCGCTGCCTCCGCCAAACGCTTGCTGCGCCAGGCCCTGGAAGTTCACCTCGGCGGCCGGCCCCTGCATAGCCGGACGCTGTTCGCCTCGGCGAGCAGTAAGGGTAAAGACGTCTGACCCGATTTTCTGCTCCTCCCATGCGTCAAGAAGTTTTCCGAACCGGCTTGATCAGCGATTCTGCCGGAATGCCAAGTTCCTGATTCAGCCTCCAGATCATCTTGAGAGAGAGGGAACGTTTACGGTTGAGGACTTCGTAAACCCGGTTTGTTTCGCCGATCATGGGTGCAAGGTTCCTGGCAGAAAGACCCTTTTGTTCCATCTCGAATTTGATTGCTTCCACGGGGTCGGGGAAGTCCAGGGGGTAGTGCTTCGATTCGTAAGCTTCGATAAGAGTGACCAATACGTCGAGTTCATCGCCTTCGGGCGTATTCGGCGCCGCTGCCATCAATTTCTCTGCGCGCTTCAATGCCTCCCGGTAGTCGGCTTCAGTCTTGATGGGTTTGATCTCCATTGCATAAGTCTCCTGCGCTAGATAGATTGCGCGTCTATCCGGTCATATTGGGCATGAGTGCCGATGTGCCGGATGTAAATCACGCGATAGTCGTAATTGATCCACACGACCAATCGGTACTTGTTTCCCGCGATATTGAAAACCACTCGTCCGTCCTTGAGAATGCTTGCGGTCCCGAGGTCACGCTTGATTTCGGCCGGCGATGACCAGTCCGCCTTCAACGCATGCCGGTACCACGCGAGCAAAGGCTCGATCACGTCGGCCTTGTCCGGGTTGTTTTCCCAGAATTTCTTGAGCGTGGACAGGGCGATGATTCTCACGAAGCAAAGAATAGTCCCATATTGGGACTAGCGCAAGTGAAATATTGCCAAGTATGGCAGGATTACTACGTCTTGAGCGTTTTGGTCACTGAAAGCCTTGAGGCCGCAGCCTCCGCCTTTAAGCCAATTCTGGAGTCCGATAATCAAATTAGTCGTGAGACCTGACGAATTCTGCCGCGCGCTCTGCAAATTCAGGGAATACCCGCCGCGGCGTACTGCGCTGGATGGCAGTTCTTCCTCCGAAATTCCCGAATACTTGCTGCATTTCCGGCGAGAGCCTTTGCAATGGTTTGCCCGCGCAGTCCTTGTCGAGAGCACTAATGCGCACAGCCCTTTGCAAGAGTCGGCTCCCATCTCCCCCTTTCACCAGAATCAAACGTTCCCTTTGTTCTTTGAAAACGGCTTGATGACGGACATGGAAGTTTCCGGCGAACAGTTCGCTTAACTCGGAACGGCTGAAATCGTTGGCGAATCCCGCCGCGGCAATTTCGAAGTAGCCGATTATGTATAAAGCTGCGGGACTATCCAAATCCGAGCGCTTGAGCCCCGCGTAGAACACAAGAATATCGCCTCTGTCGAGATTTGCGAGCGATCGTTTGGGTCCGCCGCGAACTGGGTCGCCGTAAGTGAATGTTTCGAACTCCGGGTCGAAATGCATGGGCTTGTCGCGCATTTTCGACCGACGGTGTTCAGGGAAGTATGAAATTAACGGTTGCCCATTTCGCGACGTGGTGTTTCCATATGTGCGCTCGTCGACGCCTCGGCCACCGAAATTGTCCGGAATGGGAATATATTCGAACGACCCATCCCGAAAGAGCGGTGCGTGTATGCCGCCGGAACCGGTATCAATCCCGACTCTTAACAAGACTACCCGCATGGCATTCTGGGCAAAGTGGCAGACAGATGTTGACTGTTGTTGCAGCAGACGTCCTCCACTTGGCAATGGCATTCGCCGGAATAGGAAATGGATGCCGAGTTTCGTCGATACTTGTCGAGGAGCGCCTTCACCTCGTATTGGATGTCCGCTGTAGAAGGGGGAGACTTGGACAAATCTAGCACAAAGGATCGACGTGACTTCAAGTGATCCCACAACCGGGGAGCACATTCAGCAACTAGTGGTCCCTCGCGGTTCATGAGACAGAAGTGCTTGAATGTGAAAACAGGGCCACGCTTTGCCTTGTGCTTCTCATCTCCCTTTTGACGATTGATTCCCACCCATGTGAGCCTACCGGCTATCTCCTTTGAGCGCCGCCAAGGGCGAAGTCCTCCCACACCGATTACGGCTTCGTAATTCCAGGCGCTACGAATTTTCCCCATGCAATCTCCCACGCCGAATATTCCACACTCACAAGGGTCACCCGTATGTGTTCGTTTGTAGATCAGCACCTTCATCCTGTTTGAACCTATCAAAGAAGTAATGGCGCGGTAGTTTAGCAAAATCCGCCAGATAGTCCTTGTCCGATAACTGCGCCTTCCGGTCGATCTTTTGTTCGCCGATTCCGCCCGATTCATGGCGGTAGGGTATTCGCGCGCCCGTAAACCGTGAAAGCGGGCTTCGCCCCGAGTTTCGGGTCGATTTCGGGAGCAGGAATGATGCCGAAGCCGTCAAAAACCCGGCTGACCGCTTCCTTGGCCGACGAAACCATATCGTCACCGCCAATCCGCGTGAAGCAAAGCGGAATCTCGGAATCCATCTTTTCGTGGAAGTTTTGTTGTGGAATTCTTCGCGCCCGTCCGCGAACGGGTTACAATCCCCCGCGAATTTGGTGGAGGCGTGCATGGCTGAACAATTTGCTTCGTTGTCCGAGGAACACATCGAGTTCATCGGTCGGCAGTCCTTGTTCTTCGTCGGCACTGCGGGCGCCGCGGGCCGGATCAACGTGTCGCCGAAAGGCCTGGACACCTTGCGCGTGATCGATGCTGAGAAAATCGTCTGGTTGAATCTTACCGGCAGCGGCAACGAGACCGCGGCCCATGTGCTGGAAAACAGCCGCATGACCTTGATGTTCTGCTCTTTCGACAAGCAGCCGCTGATCCTGCGCGTCTACGGAGAGGCTGCAATGGTGCATCCGCGCGACGATTCGAAGTTCGAGCATTACTCTGCCTTGTTCGATCATCGACCCGGAACGCGGCAGTTCTTCGAATTCGATATCGACATGGTGCAGACATCCTGCGGCTACGGCATTCCGCATTTGGAATACGAGAAGGAAAGAGTAACGCTTGCCAAATGGGCCGCCCAGAAAGGCGAAGAGGGCATTCGGCAGTACTGGTCCGAGAAAAACAGGGTCAGCATCGACGGCAAGCCAACCGGCATCGAGGGCTGAGGCGGCGGCAATGAGATCGGGCACAAGCGGAGTAAGGAAATGCGCCTGACAAGACTGGAAATTGAAAATTTCAAAGGAATCGGCGAACGCCAGGTCATCGAAATCCGACCGATCACCTTGCTTTTCGGCCCAAATAGCGCAGGCAAGAGCACCATTTTGCAAGCTGTGGAATATCTACGCCAGTTCTTGGCGGGAGAATTCACCGGGGAAAATAGCAACGGTGATTCTAAAAACAGCTCCGATATAGGAAACTTCGAATCACTAGTGCATTGTCATGATCTTTCAAAAATCATTAAAATTAAAATCAATGTTAATGTAATAGAAGAAAACTTAACGGAGTATTTCCCAATAAATTCCAACTATCCAGAAGCATTTTCGGCAATTGAAAAATTATTTTCAGATTCAAAAATTGGGAATTTCCCAATAAAGTATTGTAGTGGAACTGAAAACAACGGCAAGGTAACAGATATTGCGGTGGCAGTAGAAGTGGGAAGAGATCATCGGGTTCTGGAAATAGATATAAATCACGAACGGATTGTAAGGATCAGCCCTTTGCTGCGCCACCCTTCTGATTCAGATTCTACCCCTATTTCCGTGCCATATGATGGGTTTAATCCTTTTCGTAAATATGTATCCAGAACGCATATATTGGAAATAAATATTAGACATTTTTTGTTAAAGGATTTTGTGCACGATGATGAATCTGAATATGATGCAAGTGATTTATCGCAAGATAATATATATCAATTAGGAGAGGAGAGCGACCATCAGTTCGACACTAAGAGAAAGCAGCAAGAAAAATGGCGAGGAGAAAGTGATAAAGACTCTAAGGAAAGTACGCCTTTTTCCTTTTTTCAGGAAGAATTAGTTGCATTGGGTACGAGTGTAGATATAGATAGTTCTAGTGATGCAATTGGGTTAGATATCGCCGATTTGAATTTTCAAAAAACTTGGGAATATAGCGAAGTAATTGACAACTATATGTCTAGAGAGAACGAAAATTTCAACGAACTGTATATGCCAATAGATCTCGTTCCAAGTGAAAATTGTAGTCGAACAGAAAAATATTCAAGCAAAAACGGTGCGAGATGGTTGCGTCTCGAAGAACTTTTATCCGAGCTGGTTTTTGCTCCGGTGCGGTATGCGCTGGTTGCGATTTCGTTTGATAAGCATGATCAGCCTCATCATGTCGTTCGCTCTTTGCGGCCAATTCCTGAAAGAGGAAAGAGTCAAACAATGCTTGACACTTCAAACGACGAGGGGATATTGCGCGATGTGAACTTCTGGCTTACACAGCGTTTTGATCTTGATTATACAATTCGGCGCTTCCATCTGAAATTTGAATTCGAAGAGCAGGCAATTGATTCATATACTGAAGGAGGATTGCGTAAGGATGATATTCCGGAAAACTTCTTGCCGAATATTTCTCAAAAATATTGCGTGCTCGTCAAGCTTTACAATAAGAAGCGAGGAATATTTTTGGATATCATGGATGTTGGTGTGGGAATTTCTCAGCTTGTTCCCGTTGTGATTCAGGCATTGAATAAAGAAAAGGGTGGCCTGATAGCGATGGAACAACCCGAACTGCACTTGCATCCAGCTGTTCAAGTTGTTTTGGGGGATTTATTTATTGCATCTGCAAGAGAACCAGACAGAACTTTTCTTATCGAAACTCATAGTGAGCATTTATTGCTCAGACTACTACGCCGCATAGAGGAAACTACAGAAAATGAACTTCCACCAGGCACCATCGGATTTAGTGCGGAAGATATATCTGTCATTTATGTTGAGCCTGTTCATACCGAAAAGACAGTAAGAACGCGAATAAAACGATTGCGGGTAGATACAACTGGAGAATTCGAAGATCGTTGGCCAAATGGATTTTTTGAAGAGCGAGCAAAGGAATTGTTCTAATGGATTATGAATATGCAGTAGATCCAAAAGCTATAGCGACAGATTGGAAGACATTTCGATTTGTTTTTGGGCTATTTGGATTTGAAAAAGGCAGATTAATATCTCGATTTCCAAGGAATTGGTTTGAAGAAGTATATAACGCAGTTCGTGAGACTGAAAAACTGGATCCAGCCAATATGGACGTTAGAATTAGGAATTTGGATAAGATTAAAAAGAAATTGGAAGAAGAAATTGTAGAGTGAAGAAGTTTGGCCGCGTCTACAGTAAAAAATCTTCCGACTGGATTTCCAATGCGATTGATCAACACCAACATGAATCATTCGGAGCAATAATCGCACAAGAATCCAAAAGGAGTTATATTCTATCTGCGAAAGAATTCGATGAAGATGATTTGAAGGATAAGGATCGTGGAAGGAAGTCGCTTACTTTAATGGATCTCATATCTGAGTTTGATATTTTCTTGAGATTTGGTGATCGGATAGCTTTTGTTGACCCATATTTCAGAATTGACAGGAAAAAGAAAGATGATAGCGTAAGGTGTGTTTTTTCACGTTGTCTGAAAACGGTTAAAAAATTTAACCCCTCAGCTAGATGTGAGATACATTATCGCAATCATGACAAGATGCCGTCAATCTCCCAAATTAGAAGGAATTCATCTAATGTCTCCTGCCTGATACCCAGCGAAATGAATATAACAATTTATTGTTGGCGTAAGTGTAATTCAATAGAATTCCATGATCGATATCTTCTTACTGATAAAGGTGGGCTCGTTATTCCAGGAGGATTTCGTATCAAAGATGGCGAGAAAACCTCTGCCAGTTATTGGTCTGCAGAGGAGGCTGAGAAAAAACTGAAATGTTTCGACCTAGATGGGTCTGGCCATCACTTGGTTGATAAGCCACTTCGAATCTATTCCAATGGTCTAACCAATATTTTATCTGAATGCACCGATTCTCGTACGTGAAAACGTCCGCAGCTTTCGTTGGTATCAATCAAAAACATTTCCTTCCCATACTGATTTCAGGAAAGTTATCGCGGGGATGATCTGAATACCATCAATCAAGGCTTCACGCTCGCCGAGATAAACGCCGAAACACCTTGTCTTGGCCTCGCCCAGATTCGCTCGCACCTTGTGCAGGCCCCGATTAAAGCGCCGTTCCCAGCGCCGGTTGGCCTTGATTTCGACGGCAACGTATCCCTCTGCTGTTTCCGCGAGCACATCCACCTCGGCACCGTGGTGGTCGCGCCAGAAGTGGAGTGGGTATCGCAGTCCCGAGTAGGCCAGGTGAGCGCGCATCTCGCCGAGGATCAGTGTTTCCAGCAGGCTGCCGCGTTCCTCGTCTCCCACGGGGTAGGGCAGTCGTCCTGCAAGCGCACGCGCCACACCGCAGTCGAACAGGTAAAACTTGCTATGACGAACTTGTTTATTGGCGGTCTTCAGTTTCCAGGGTGGCAGCCAGTAGCCGATCAATGTGTCGACCAGCAGATCGAAATGGTTCTGCACCGAGGTTCGGGCCACGCCCGCATCTCTCGCAATCGCGCTGACGTTGGTTGTCTGACCATTGTGCCTCGCGGTGACTTCCAGAAAGCGGGCGAAACCGGCGAAATTTCGCGTCAGCGCTTCGGCGCGAATTTCCTGATCGAGGTAAGTCTCGGCATAGCTGCGCAGGTATTCTTTGGGCGCTGGGTCGGATATGGCCATGGGCAATCCGCCCAGATTGAGCGCGCGTTCAAGGTCGAAATCACCTCCAAGTTCGGTCGAAACCAGGGGGAAGAGTTCCGTGGTTATCGCGCGTCCGGCAAGAAGGTTGATTCCGCCCCGGCGCAGTTTTCTTGCACTGGAACCGGACAGCACAAACCTTAGCCCGCGAGATTCCATGAGGCGATGCGCCTGATCGAGCAAGGCAGGCGCCTTCTGAATTTCGTCGATCACTACCCAGGCGCCGGGGTCCAGTCCGCTCAGTTCGTCAAACAGAGCGCCGGGGTCCCGGTTCAGTCGTATGGACTCACCCGTATCCAGCAAATCGTAAGCATGTGCCTGCTTGAAACGGGATTGAATCCAGGTGGATTTTCCGGTGCCCCTTGGACCGAGAAGAAGTATCGACCTGTCAGGGTTTGACAGCAATCTTGTATACATGGTTGGCAAATATACGGGAAAATTGCCAACTATGATTGCATAATTCCCGATCATTGACTACAAATGCATATTGATTGACTGGATTTGATAGCAATCGGAAACAGATAGTCATGACTGGCAATGAGTTACAATCCGCAGGCGTCACAAATCGAAGTTTTGCCCCATGAGCGATGACTCGCAGGAATTTGCCACCGAACCGGTGCCGGCCGGGCACCGGGTCGGCTGGATCAGGGTCGCGCTGATCAGCGCCATGGTCGGCTTCTCGCTGCCGACTTTCGTCGCCGGGGTCGAAGTGTTTCAGGTTACGCCGAATGGTCGGGCGACCGTGGCGGTACTGATGGGCTGCGCGATGCTGGCGTTTATCGGCGCGGTTACCGGTTCCATCGGCGCGCGCACTCATTTGAGTTCCTACATGCTCGCGCGCATCGCTTTCGGAGTGAAAGGCGCGGCTGTGGTCAACCTGGCCTTCGCCGTTTCGCTGCTGGGGTGGTTCGGCGTCAATATCGACCTGTTCAGCGCCGCGCTGTTGCGTCTCATGAACGACGTACTTGGAGTTTCGGCCGCGCCCTGGCTGGTGGAATTATTCGCCGGCACGGTAATGACGATCACGACGATCTACGGCTTCCAGGCGATCAACCGGCTGTCGATGCTGCTCGTGCCGGTGATGATGGTGGTGACCGTACTGCTGATCAATACGGCGTTGGGCATGGAACCTCTTGGCGAAATTCTGTCCGGTAACGACGCCGGTGAGTTGTCCTTCGGCGACGCAATGTCCTCGGTGGTCGGCGGAGTGATTGTCGGCGCCGTGATTCTGCCTGATATCACGCGTTTTATCGCACGCTGGCAAGGAGCGATTTTCACCGCATTGCTGTCCTATCTGATCGTCAATTCCATTGTGATGACCTCGGGCGGCATCGCCGCCGACGTGCTGATGAACGATGACTTTCTCGATGTCATGATTGTGATGGGACTGGGATGGGGCGCTTTCGCGATCATCATCGCCGGTAGCTGGGTACTCAATACGCTCAATCTGTACAGCACCACGCTCAGCGTCGAGGCGACGATTCCGAGGCTGGAAAACCGGCTGTCGATCATAGTGCTTGGGGTCATCGGCACCGGCGCCGCATTTCTCAACATCCTGGATTATTTTCTGACTTTTCTGTTTTATCTGGCGATCGTGTTCGTTCCGGTCGCGGGAGTCATCGCCGTCGACTATCTTTTCGCTCGCCGTTCCGCCTTTCACGAAGAACTCGAATCGGCGCAGCGGGATTTTTCGCCGCTGGCGCTTGCCGCCTGGGCCGGGGGCGCGGCGGTTGCCCTGCTTGGTTCAGCGGGTCTGTTGCGGCTCAGCGGCATCGCGGCGCTTGACGCCATGCTCATCTCGGCGGTCGCCTATGCCGTGCTGAGCCGATTCGACCGTCAACGAGCGGCGAGCGGTACGGATGGAGATCCTGCGACTCCGCTTCGCTCCGCGCAGGATGACGGGGGAGGATAGATGCTCAGGATCGGCATTGACGTAGGCGGCACTCATACGGACGCGGTTTTACTTGACGGCGACGAGGTCGTAGCCTCGACCAAATCGCTTACTTCCCGCGATGTAAGTAGCGGAATTCTGAATGCGCTGGAGACCATTCTCGCGCATGACCGCGGCATCGAGCATAAAGTGGAAGCCGTGATGCTGGGCACGACCCAGTTCACCAACGCCGTCATCGAGCGGCGCGAACTCGCCGAAGTCGCCGCAATCCGCATCGGACTGCCTTCCGGCAGGGGTATTCCGCCGAAAACAGGCTGGCCCGAGGACATCTCCCGCTGTCTTGGAGGCAATGTCTACATGTTGCAGGGTGGCTATCTGTACGATGGCTGGCCGCTGGCGGAACTCAACGAGCGGGAAGTCGGCACTGTGATCGATGATCTCAAGGCGAAGAAAGTCGAGGCTGTGGCGATTTCCTCGGCGTTTTCGCCGATGAATCCCGAACCCGAACGGCTACTCGCCGAACGCGTTCGCGCCGCGCTGCCGGGCGTCCGTATCACCGAATCCCATAGCATCGGCAGACTCGGAATTCTCGAACGCGAAAACGCCGCCATGCTCAATGCGAGCCTGCTCGGCTTCGCCGATCGCGTGGTCGACTCTTTCGTCAAGGCGATCCGCGAACGCGGTCTGCGTTGCCGTTTTTTCATCAGTCAGAACGACGGCACCTTGATGGACGCCGATTTCGCGCGTCGTTTCCCGGCCCTGACTTTCGCTTCGGGGCCGACCAATTCGCTGCGCGGCGCGTGCAGACTGACGGGACTGAATGACGCCATCGTGGTAGATATCGGGGGCACGACGTCGGATTTCGGCATACTGCAAGACGGCTTTCCGCGCGAATCGAATATCGTGATCGATGTCGGCGGCGTGCGCACCAATTTCCGCATGCCCGATATCCTGTCGATCGGTCTCGGCGGCGGTAGCCACGTCGCTCGGGACGGCAGCGTCGTGGGTCCGCGCTCGGTCGGTCACGAACTGGTCAGTAAGGGTCTGGTATTCGGCGGCGAGACCTTGACCGCGACCGATATCGTCGTGGCCGCTGGACATGCCGAAATCGGCGATCCGAAAAAGGTGCAGGGCCTGGACCCCGATGTGGTCAAGGCCGGCACCCGTGAGATTTCCCGCATGCTGGATGCAGGCGTCGAGAAAATGAAACCGAGCAGCGATCCGCTGCCGGTCGTACTCGTGGGCGGCGGCGCGGTGCTCGTCACCGAAAAATTGCAAGCGGCCTCGAGCATGCTGCTTCCGGAACATTCCGGCGTTGCCAACGCCATCGGCGCGGCAATCGCGCAAATCGGCGGCGAAGCCGAGCGCATGATCTCCTACGACAAGACGCCGCGCCAGGATGCGATCAGGCAGATGACCGAAGAGGCCACAAGAGTTGCGCTGACCGCGGGCGCCGAAGCAGCGAGCATCCGCGTTGCCGATGTCGAGGAAACCAGTATTTCCTACATGCCGGGTAATGCAGTGCGGTTGCGGGTCAAGGTCGTTGGTGATATCGCGGGGAGATTCTGCGACTCCGCTTCGCTCCGCGCAGAATGACAATTTTGGGGCGCTCCGCGCGGAATGACTGTTTTGGGGCGCTCCGCGCAGAATGACAAATGGAGGGAGAGAGTTCTGGAGAAGAATGCATGAAACTGACTGTCGACGCGTTGCCTGACTTGTCGTCCGGCGCGGTGTTCCTGGCCACGGGCGGCGGCGGCGATCCGTATGTAGCCTACCTCGCCACGCAGAAGGTGCTGGCCGAACACGGTCCGGCGGAACTGATCGCCGTCGAGGATCTTGACGATGACGCCTTTGTCGCCGCGGTCGGCGGCGTAGGGGCGCCGACGGTCAGCCTCGAATTGCTGCCTTCCATCGACGATCCGGGAATCGCTCTCGCAGCCTTCGAAAGTCATGTAGGCCGCAAGCTGGATGCTGTCGTTTCATTCGAAATCGGTGGCGGCAATTCATTGATTCCACTGATTGCGGCGGCGGGCCGCGGAATCCCCGTGGTCGACGGCGACGGCATGGGCCGGGCGCTGCCGGAAGCCCAGATGATGACTTATCCGATTGCCGGCATCCCGTCGACGCCCGCGGTCGCCCTCGATTACGCGGGCAATACGGCAACTTTTTCCACCGATACGACGGCGACCTACGAGCGCCATATCCGCAATCTGGCCCAGGCCATGGGTGGCATGATCACTACCGTCGAGCATCCCATGAGCGGCAAGCAGCTCAAATCTTCCATAGTGCCGGGAACGATATCCTTTTCCATCGAAATCGGCCGCATATTGCGCGAATGCCGCGGCAACGCCCATCGCATTCTCGCGCCGTTGCGTGAAGCTTTCGCGGGCTCGCTGTACGGTGAGCTGTGCCATATTTTCACCGGAAAAGTGGCAGACTACTCAAGCGCAATCATCGGCGGCTACGATATCGGCCGGGCCGTGATCGAATCTTTCGAAGGGTCCGGCCCGAAGCTCACTATCGACGTCAAGAACGAATTTCTGCTGGCAAGAATCGGAGACCAGGTGCTGGCATCGGTGCCCGATCTGATCACCGTGCTCGACTACGAGACTTCGACTCCGATCAATGCCGAAAGACTGCGTTACGGTCAGCGGGTCAGTGTAGTCGGCGTGGGCTGCCCCGACTACTATCGCTCCGCCAGGGCGCTGGAAGTGGTCGCGCCCCGCTGTTTCGGCTTCGACTGCGATTTCGCGCCACTGGAAAAGCTCACGGAATATCATCAGTCTTTAATCTGATTCGCAAAATCGCTAGACTGCACGGCCCCGAATCTCTTGGCCCATCATGGAATACCCGACTATAGAAAGCCTGGTCGGCAACACGCCTCTCGTGCGTCTGCAACGCATGCCCGGCGATACCGGCAATCACGTGCTGATGAAGCTCGAAGGCGATAATCCCGCCGGTTCGGTCAAGGATCGTCCTGCCATGAGCATGATCCAGCACGCCGAGGAGCGCGGCGATATCGCGCCCGGAGACGTGCTGGTCGAGGCGACCAGCGGCAATACCGGCATCGCACTCGCCATGGCGGCCGCGATCAAGGGCTATCGCATGAAACTCATCATGCCGGCGAACATGAGCGAAGAGCGCAAGGCTTCGATGTCCGCCTATGGCGCGGAACTCATCTCCGTTACGGAAGAAGAAGGCATGGAAGGCGCCAGGGATCTGGCCATCGAAATGAATCGGCGCGGCGAAGGCAAGTTGCTTGACCAGTTCGCCAATCCTGACAATCCACTTGCCCATTTCGAAAAAACCGGCGAGGAGATCTGGCGCGACACCCAGGGCACGGTAACGCACTTCATCAGTTCCATGGGCACCACGGGCACCATCATGGGCGTATCGCGTTTTCTCAAGCAGAAGAATCCGGCTATCGAAATCATCGGCTTGCAGCCAGGCGATTGTTCGCGCATTCCGGGCATCCGTCGCTGGCCCGAGGAATACCTGCCGAAAATCTTCGATCGCAGCCGGGTCGATCGCATCGTCGATGTGAGCCAGCACGACGCCGAAACCACAATGCGCCGGCTGGCTGCCGAGGAAGGCATTTTCTGCGGCGTTTCATCCGGCGGGGCGGCATTCGCCGCATTGCAGTTATCCCGCGAGGTCGAAAACGCAACCATCGTCGCCATCATCTGCGACCGCGGCGACCGCTATCTTTCGACCGGCGTGTTTTCCAGCGGCGGCTGACGATGATCGCGGCGCCGGTACCGGTATCACCTCGCTGCGCCGTTTTCGAAGTATGCGGCGGCTGCAGCCGGCAAAATCTCGACGGCGATTCGCAATTGCGGGAAAAGCAATCCGTATTGCAACGGCAATTGCTCGAAGTCGGGGGAATCGCCGCCGAAACTTACGCTCTGCTGCCTCCCGTGACCGGCCCCGCCTGGAACTATCGCCGCAAGGCGCGGCTTGCAGTGCGCATGGTGCGCCGCAAGGGTTGCGTATTGGTGGGATTCCGGGAAAAGCGCGGAAATTATGTCACCGTCATGGAAGCCTGCGAAGTACTCGCGCACGGACTGGCGGAACTGATCAGGCCATTGCGCGTGTTGCTCGACGGACTGGAAGCGCGCGAGACGATCCCGCAAATCGAAGTTACGGCCGGCGAGGCTCAGGGCCGGGCTTTTTTCCCTACAGCAGCCCTGGTTGTCCGCCATTTGCGTCCGCTGAATCCGGGCGATCTGAATCGATTGACCGAATTCGCCGTGCAATGGAGTCTGCAGATGTATCTGCAGCCCGCGGGAGTCGACAGCGTGTTTCGGCTGTATCCCCGGCAAGGCCCGGACAGGCTTTATTATCATCTGCCTCCATTCGGCCTGCGCCTGGCCTTCCATCCGATGGATTTCCTGCAGGTCAATGCAGCGGTGAACCGGAGAGCAGTGCGCCTGGTGACGGAACTGCTCCAACTCGAGCCGCAGGACCGGGTGCTGGACCTTTTTTGCGGGCTCGGCAATTTCAGTCTGCCGGCCGCAACTTTATGCGAGCGAGTTACCGGAGTTGAAGGAAGCGCCGATATGGTGGCCCGTGCCGAAGAGAACGCCCGCGCCAACGGGTTGCAAAACACCCGCTTCATCACCGCCGACCTGTGCCGCTGGAACACCGATGCGCCCTGGGCGACGGAGGAATATACAAAAATACTGCTCGACCCGCCCCGAAGCGGCGCGCTCGAAACCATTCCGCTGATCGCCGCCGGCAGCGCCCGCAAGCTGGTTTATGTGTCATGCAATCCGGAAACGTTCGCGCGGGACGCCCGCGAACTGGCCAGGCGCGGTTTTAATTTGAAATCTGCGGGGGTTATGGATATGTTCCCGCATACCTCGCATATTGAATCGGTGGCCCTGTTCGAGCGCTTGCCAACTCAGCGATCGGGCCAATCAAGAACATGAATCGTGAAGATCAGGATCAATTTTCGCCCATGGACAGGCTGCTGGCCCTGATGTCGATGTTGCGACATCGTGAGTTCGGCTGTCCCTGGGACCTGAAACAGACTTTCGAGTCGCTGATTCCCTATACCGTCGAGGAAGTACACGAAGTGGTCCACGCCATCGAAAGCGGCGACCGGGACGAGTTGCGGGACGAATTGGGCGATCTGCTGTTTCAGGTGGTTTTCTACGCACAAATGTCCCGGGAGGAAGGCGGCTTCGATTTCCAGGACGTCGCGGCGGAAGTGACCGCAAAGTTGCTGCGCCGCCATCCGCACGTGTTTCCCGACGGCCGGCTGGAAAGTTTCGGCAGCAGGCAGGAACTCAGCGCCGGCGAAGTCGTCAGCAATTGGGAGGCGATCAAACGCGCCGAAAGGGCAGGACAGGGCAACGGAAACGGCGAGCCGCAAAGCGTTCTCGACGGACTGCCGCAGTCGCTGCCGGCGCTGGAGAAAGCGCGCAAGTTGCAACAGCGCACCGCCGGCGTGGGATTCGACTGGCGGGAAGTACGGCCGGTGATCGACAAGCTGAAAGAAGAGATAGGCGAATTCGAACAGGCGCTGGCGGCCGGGGACGGGGCGGAAATGCGTGAAGAGTTAGGGGACATGCTGTTCGCCATGGTAAATCTCGCGCGGCATTGCAAGATCGATAGCGAATCCGCGCTTCGCGAATCGAACCGGCGTTTTGAAGCGCGATTTCGGGATCTGGAAAAACTGGCGGCAGAACGCGGCTGGGAATTGCCGGAACGCGAACTGCGCGAACTCGATCAACTGTGGGCGCTGGCGAAGACCCGCGTCCGCGAACGAACAGGCGGTGACTCACATTGAAAATCATCTTGCTGGGCGCGCCAGGCGCCGGGAAAGGCACACAGGCCCGATTCATAACCGAAAGAATCGGCATTCCGCAGATTTCCACGGGCAACATGTTGCGCACGGCGGTGCGCGAGCGGACGAAACTCGGCCTGCAAGTCGAGGAGATCATGGCCAGGGGCGCGCTGGTCAGCGATGAAATCATCGTTGCCCTTGTGCTCGAACGCGTAGCCCGGGACGATTGTGCCGAAGGCTTCCTGTTCGATGGCTTTCCCCGCACCATTCCCCAGGCCCGATCCACTACCGAAGCGGGCGTGGAAATCGACGTGGTTCTCAATATTGCCGTCGATGACGACGAGATCGTGCGCAGGCTCGGCGGCCGGCGCACCCATCCGGCCTCGGGCAGGGTGTATCACGTGGAATACAATCCGCCCAAGGTCGAAAATCGCGATGACGAGACCGGCGAGGAACTGATTCAACGCGATGACGACAAGGAAGACACGGTGCGCGAGCGGCTCAGGGTGTATCACCATCAGACCGAACC
The DNA here is from genome assembly GCA_963666325.1 of Pseudomonadales bacterium. Classification (GTDB taxonomy): domain Bacteria; phylum Pseudomonadota; class Gammaproteobacteria; order Pseudomonadales; family Pseudohongiellaceae; genus UBA9145. The sequence goes on along the minus strand of OY762706.1, from coordinate 602,090 downwards.
CCTGGTGGCTTTTTATCGGGGGCTGGCGGCGGAAGGCTGGCCCTTGCGCGTGCTCAACGTCGGCGGTGACGCGCCGGTGACCGAGATTCGCGACACGATCTTTCGCCTTTTGTAGACCGGGCCGGTTTTCATGCCGTCCATCCTGATACTCAATACCGCCCTTGAGCGGGCCTGCGCCGTGGTATGGCGCGATACAGGCACTGTTGTCCGTCACGCTCGCGAAACGCGGCAATCCGCGCAGACCATCCTGCAACTCGCCAGGGGCGCGCTGGATGAATCGGAACTGCAACGAACGGATGCGGTGTCGGTGGTTGCCGGGCCGGGCTCGTTTACCGGCACCCGTATCGGCGTCGCGGCCGCCCAGGGCCTTTGCGCCGCCTGGGACGCGCCGGCATTACCGATGTCCACTCTGGCGCTATCGGCTACGGCTGCGCGCAGGCAAGTCGAGGCCGAAACCTACCTGGTCGGGCTGAAGGCTCGCGCCGACGAGATTTATTTCGGCTGTTATCAGCCGGCTGGAAACGCCCTGGAATTGCGTGGAGCCGAGCAGGCCGGAGCCCTCGAGCAATTACGGATGGAGCCAATCGGGGAGGGCGGATCGCTCGCGGTCGGAGACGGCTGGCCCGAAGCGGGCGGGATTGAAAGTCATTTCGGCATTCGGCTTCGGTCCGGACCGCTTGCGGTGACGGTTGAAGAAATCGACCTGGTGACGCTGGCCCGGAACTTGTGGGAACGCGGGGAGTTTACAAGCGCCGATCTGTTGCGGCCGAACTATGTAAACGAGACTCCGCAATATCGCGAACAATCCGATCGTGGCTGAACCTGGATTCCTGCAGACCGCGATACTGGCCCTGATCCAGGGATTGACCGAATTTTTGCCGATTTCTTCATCCGGGCATTTGCTGTTGCCTTCCATGCTGCTCGGCTGGCCAGACCAGGGGCTTGCCTTCGATGTCGCCTTTCATAGCGGAACCCTGGTGGCCGTAATCTGGTATTTCCGGCGGGAACTCGCGCGAATGATCGCCGGAGGACTGAAGTACGGACCGGGACACGAAGAAGGAAAGCTGTTCTGGCTATTGCTGTTCGCTACGGTTCCCGTGGGTCTGGCAGGTCTGCTCTTGCGCGACGTGATAGAAGTTTATACGCGTTCGGTGATCGTGGTCGCAGCTACTTCGATAGTCTTCGGCCTGTTGCTCGGATATGCCGATTTCAGCGGCCGCCGCAATCCCGGCCGGGGCATGCATTCGATCGGCTGGAAAACCGCCATGCTGATCGGCCTGGCGCAGACGCTGGCCCTGATTCCGGGCGCCTCGCGTTCCGGCGTCACCATGACCGCGGCATTGTTATGCCGGCTCGACCGCGAATCCGCGGCGCGTTTTTCCTTTCTGCTTGCAATTCCGGTGATGCTCGCCAGCGGCGCACTCGAGGCGCTGGACCTGATCGCCCGGCCGCCTCCGGCGCGTCAATTGTGGTTGCTCGGTTTCGGCACGGCACTGTCGGCGATTGTCGCCTGGCTCAGTATTCACTGGTTCCTGCGATTGATCGGCCGCATCAGCTTTCAGCCCTTCGTGGTTTATCGGGTCGCGCTGGGACTCTTCCTGTTGCTGTTTTTGGCCTGACGGCGATGATTAACGAGAAAGTCTTTTTTGCCGCGGACGGCGCCGAGGGCCCCGCGATCGACTTCGCCCGCAAACTGGCCGCCAAACACGGCATCCCGGAACTGCCGGCCGGCAGTTTTCCCGGAACGGCAGATTTCCTGCTGCGAGCCAATGCCGCGGGACTGGAATTACGCTCACTGCGGGAACCCAGGGCCGGTCCGGTGCGAGTCGATTTTTCCGCGGATGCGATTCAGCGCCGCGCCAGGGACGCCCTGCGCCGCCAGAATCTGGTGAGAGCAGTCGGGACAGGCCTTGAAGTGCTCGACGCTACCGCCGGACTGGGCCGAGATGCATTCCTGCTCGCAAACGCAGGCAACCGCATCCAATTGCTGGAGCGTTCTCCCGTTGTTCATGCCTTGCTGGCGGACGGATTGCGCCGCGCCGCGGCCGACCAGGAACTGGCGTCCATCATTGAACGGATGCAACTGCATTGCATGGATTTCCGTCACCGGGAGCAGGAGCGCAGATTTGACGTCGTCTATCTCGACCCGATGTTTCCGCGGCCGGACAAACGCGCTCGCGGCAAAAAGGAAATGGTGTTCTTGCAGCAAATCGCAGGTGACGGGGAGGAAAGCGGTCTGCTGGCCAGAGCCCTGGCTTGCGCCCGTGGCCGGGTCGTGGTGAAACGGCCGCCAAGAGAAGGCCGGATAGACGCGCAAGAGCCGTCTTTCAGTTACCGCGGCCGCGTCAGCCGCTTTGACGTTTATCTGCCCTGAGCGCCCGCCATCGCCGGTCCTGACTCAGTCTATCTGATTGACACGTTCCAGAATGTGCCGGTAGACCCGTGAAAGCGCGTCAAGATCCTCAAGAGCGACATTCTCGTTCACCCGGTGGATGCTCTCGTTGCAAGGGCCGAACTCGACGACCTGCGCGCCCGTGGGCGCAATGAATCTGCCGTCCGAAGTGCCGCCGCTCGTGCTGTGTTCAGGGGATACACCGAGTTCCTGTTCAATGCAGGCGGCAACCATACTGCTGAATTCCCCGCTTTCATTGAGAAAAGGCTGGCCGGACTCGTGCCAGAGGATTTCATACTCGAATCCCGCCTCATCGAGCATTTCCGTGACCCTGGCGCGAATCTGCGCCGCGTCGATCTCGGTCGAATAGCGCAAGTTGAATCTGACCTCGAGAGCGCCAGCTATGACGTTGTCGGCTCCGGTGCCGGCATTGATGTTGGAGATCTGCAGGCAGGTCGGGGGAAAGGAGTCATTGCCGCGGTCCCATTCCACTTCGATGAGCCGGGACAACGCCGGCAGCGCCTCGTGGATCGGATTGACCGATTTGTGGGGGTAGGCCACATGCCCCTGCAACCCCTTCACGGTCAACAGGCCGTTTATGGAACCGCGGCGGCCGATCTTGATCGTGTCGCCAAGGCGTTCCACGCAGGAAGGCTCGCCGACCAGGCAGTAATCGATCTTTTCGCCGCGTCGCACAAGTTCGTCCATTACCCTGGCGGTGCCGTCGACGGCGGGGCCTTCCTCGTCGCTGGTAATGAGATAGCCTAGCCGTTGCTTTAGTAAGTTGCCGGCCAGAAAGTCCTCGGCGGCGGTCACCATGGCCGCGACCGCGCCTTTCATGTCGGCCGCTCCGCGGCCATAAAGCCGGCCCGCTCGCACTTCCGGCACGAAGGGATCGCTATGCCATTGCCGTATCGGGCCCGGCGGCACTACATCGGTATGACCGGCAAGCACGAGCAGGGGGCCCGAGTCGCCCAGGGTGGCCCAGAGATTGGTTACGGCGCCGAATTGCATGGTTTCGCAAGTGAACCCGAGCGCTTCGAGCCTTGCGCGCAACAATTCCTGGCAACCGGCATCCTCCGGCGTGACCGAAGGCAGCCGGATCAGTTCAGCAGCAAGCTCCGAGGTGGCGCTCATGATCGGCCAGTCTCGCTCAAACTGCCCGTGGACCTGCGTGTATGCTTCTGTGTCATCCTGCGCGCAGTCGCAGGATCTCTTCGCTGGCGCCACAGATTCTGCGACTCCGCTTCGCTCCGCGCAGAATGACAGAGGAGGGCTTCGCTCCGCGCAGAATGACGGGGGGGGGCTTCGCTCCGAAAACTAATTATGCGCATGCAGCTCCTCGTTCAATGTCACATGCGCCTTGCGTGGCAGGCATTCTATGGCGCCGGACAGCGAATTGCGCCGGAAAAGCCGATGCGCAAGGCCGGAAAGCTCCCTTGCCTTGCAGGTTCTGACGAGATTGCCTTCAGCGTCGAGTTCGCGTACCACGGCGCCGGCGGTCAGATAGAGTCCGGCTTCGACGATGCAGCCGTCGGCCAGGGACATGCCGATGCCGGCATTGGCGCCGATCAGACAGTTCCGGCCGACTGAAACGATTTCCGTACCGCCGCCGGACAGCGTGCCCATGGTGCTGGAACTGCCGCCGAGGTCGCTGTTTTCCCCGACCATGACGCCGGCCGATATGCGGCCTTCGATCATTGCCTGGCCTTCGGTGCCGGCGTTGAAATTGATGAAACCTTCGTGCATGACCGTGGTGCCTTCCCCGACGTAAGCGCCGAGGCGGATTCTGGCGCTGTCGGCCAGACGCACTCCGGAGGGAACGACGTAATCCGCCATCTTCGGAAACTTGTCCACGGAATGAACGCTCAGTGTTTCGCCTTGCTTGCGCGCTTCGAGCAGCAGGTTCGGCAGGTCCTGCAAGCTCACCGGGCCGCGGCTGGTCCAGGCCAGGTTGTGCAACACGGAAAAAATCCCGTCGAGATTCTGCTCATGGGGCCTGGCCAGGCGATGGGACAACAGGTGCAACTTGAGAAACGCCTCCGGCACCGAAGTCGGTGGCGATCGCCCGTGGGAAAGGCAGAGCAATACGGGCCGTTCGCTGTCGCGCAGGCGGGCCGCCACGCTTTCCTGTTCGTGCTGAAACGCATCCCTTGCCGCGGCGAAAAAAGCTTCAAGACCCTCGGCGTCGAGTGACCGAAAGCCGCTGTCGCCGAACCTGAGTTCGCAGAGGTTTGACAGTTCCCGCGCGAGATCTTCATCGGGATTCACCGCGGGCAGCGGGTAGAAGGTCTCGATGATATCGAGGGCGGAATTGCGGCTGGCGATGCCGAGGCCAAAGGCGATCACTGCTTTTGCTCCGATTTCCGGATTTTGTTTGCCGGGCGATTGTATCCGATACGAACCGCGCAGTTCAGCGCGCCGCGAGCTTTTCGGCGATTCGGGTCTTGATCCGCTCCTGCAAGGCCTCCGCCGCGTCCGCATCGTGCAATGGCTTGCCGTCACCGTCGGCGATGAAAAACAGGTCTTCGACGCGTTCGCCTAGCGTGGTAATTCTCGCATCCTTCAGGCTGATGCCGAATTCGGCGAACACCTGGCCTACACAGGCAAGAATGCCGGGCTGGTCCGGACAATTTATTTCCAGCGTCGAAAAGTCCTTTCCGGGAGAGTTGACCAGCGTTGTGTCCACATGCCGGCCGAAGCTGGTTTGCCTGCGGCTGCGGTGAAACTCCGGACTCGGCATCCGGCTCCCCGGATTGTCCAGATGCCGCAGCAACATGGAGCGTATCTCCGCCACGCGTTTTGGATTGTCGCCGACCGGATTGCCGTCGGCCTCGAGCACGGTGTAGGTGTTCGCGCATTGGCCGCTGCTTGAAGTGAATATCCGCGCGCTCTGCACGTTCAGTTTCAGGCGTTCGAAAGCAACCGCGCTATTGGCGAACAGATAATCGGCATCATGCGTATAAGTGAAAACCAGGGTCGCGCCTTCTGGAGTGTCCGCGGACATCTCGCGCAGGGAAACGAGAGGTTTTTCGCTGGCGTGATTGATGATCGAGCGAGTATGCCAGTAAATGTTCTCCACCGATTCGCGCACGAAATACTCGTCGTTCATTTGCGCCCAGACGGCCGTGATGTCTGATTTGTTCAATCCGCCGGCGCGCAGCTTCTCCTTTGCCGATTCCTTCTTGTCGGCGATGCGCCCGCCCCGGTCGCGGGGGTTTTCCAGGCCGAGGCGCAAGGCGCGCCGAGTATTCAGATAGAGATTACGCAACAAGGTGGCGCGCCAGGAATTCCATAGTTCGGGATTGGTAGCGCGAATGTCGGAAACCGTCAGCGCATAGAGGTAGTCAAGATGAAGTTTGTCGCCCACGGCGCGGGCAAAATCGTTAATCACCTCGGGATCGTCGATGTCCTTGCGCTGGGCGGTCATCGACATGAGCAGGTGATTTTCCACCAGCCAGGAAACGAGGTTAGCGTCCCAGGTGCTGAGGCGGTGCCGGCGGCAAAAGTTCTCCGCGTCGGTCTTGCCCAGGATCGAATGGTCGCCGCCGCGGCCCTTGGCGATATCGTGATAGAGCCCGGCAATATAGAGCAGTGCGACTTTCGGCAAGCTCTTGTAGATCTGGGCGATGATCGGAAATTCCGTTTCCGCCTCAGGCAGGGCCAGCCGGCGCATGTTCTGCACCACCTGCAAGCTGTGGGCGTCCACGGTATAGATATGAAACAGGTCGTGCTGCATCTGACCCATGATTTTGCCGAATTCGGGCAGATAGCGGCCGAGGATGCCGTATCGCGCCATGCGCCGAAGCTGAGTCACGAGTTGATGCGGGGAATGCAGCAGTTCCATGAACATGCTGACATTACGGATGTCGTTGCGAAATTTTTTGTCGATCAATTTGCGATGATCGCGCAACAGCCGGATCGTCGAAGCGCGGATGCCCTGGATTCGCGGATTGTTCGCCAATAGCACGAATACCTCGAGCAAGGCCGAAGGCGTGTTGCGAAAAACCTTGTCCGAACGCGCTTCGAGGTAACCGTTGCGTATGCGGAAGCGGCGGTTCAGGTCGACGATGGCGTCGCGTCTGCCGCTGCGCAGGATCGCTTCATCGAGATGCTGCAGCAGCATGTCGTTGAGGCCGCGCAGGTTGCCGACGGCGCGGTAGTACTGCTTCATCAGTTTTTCCACGCCGAGACTTTCCTTGTCGTCCCGATAGTCGAACATCGCCGCCAGGGCGCGCTGCTTGTCGAAACGCAGACGATCCTCCCGGCGGCCTTCGAGCATGTGCATGCCGTAACGCAATTTCCACAGGAAATGCCGGCCGCGCATCAGCATGATGTGCTCCGCCCGGCTCAGGAAGCCGAGTTCCATCATGTCGCGGAAGGAATCGGCGCCGTAATGCCGTTTCGCGACCCAGGCGATCGTCTGGATGTCGCGCAACCCCCCGGGGGAAGTCTTGATATTGGGCTCGAGCGCGTAATCGATGTCGTGATACTTCTCGTGCCGGTCGATCTGTTCGTCCCATTTGGCGCGCAGGAATTTCTTGGTCGGCCAGATCGAACGGGGACCGGTGGCGGCCAGCATCCGCTCATGCAATTCTTCCGGGCCGGCCAGGGTGCGCGACTCCATCAGGGTCGTGGCGATCGTGATATCGTCCCGCGCCTGCGCCTTGCATTGCCGGATAGAGCGCACGCTCTGGCCGATATCGAGGCCGATATCCCAAAGCATGGCGGTGAAGCGGGCGATGCAGTCGCGCCAGGCGGTATGCCGCGATTTGCGTGTCAGGATCAGCAGGTCAACATCGGAATGCGGCAAAAGTTCGCCGCGGCCATAGCCGCCGACCGCGAGCAGGCTGATCTGTTCCCTGTCCGGCCAGGGCTGCCGATTCCAGATCGTGATCAGCACCTGGTCGATCAGCCAGGATCTGGCGGACACGATTTCGCTGATGCGGCAATTCGCCAGATAGTATTCGTCGAGCCGCTTGTCCGCGGTCGCCAGCGCTTCCCGGATCAGCGCGATTTCGTCGCCGCCCTCATCGAGCGAAGCCTTGAGCGCTGCGACATGGAGCAAAGATCGCCGGGAAACCGATCTGTCTCTCGCCGGCGCCGGGCGAAGGTCCGAGCTTGCCGTCATCGTTCTTCATCGCGCAAGGTAAGCACTTCACAACCATCCTCCAGAATGGCGATCGTGTGCTCCCATTGCGCAGACAGGCGGCGGTCCCTGGTGGTGACGGTCCAGCCGTCCTTGCTGGACAGGCGGGTGTGCCGCGTTCCCGCGTTGAGCATGGGCTCGATGGTAAAAGTCATGCCGGGCCGCAGTTCGACTCCGGTGCCAGGCGCGCCATAGTGCAGTACCTGGGGATCTTCGTGAAATCCGGTACCGATGCCGTGGCCGCAATATTCGCGCACGATGCCGTAGTGATTGGCTTCGCCATGTTGCTGGATGACATGGCCGATATCGCCGAGTCGATTGCCTGGCCGGGCCGCTTCGATGCCCTTGAACAGGCACTCCCGGGTCACCCGCACCAGCCGCAGGGCGTGTTCCGGCGCCTTGCCGACGATAAACATCTTGCTGGTATCGCCGTGATAGCCCTCCTTGATCACGGTGATGTCGATATTGACGATGTCGCCGTTCTTGAGAATCTTGCCGTCGCTGGGAATGCCATGACAAACGACGTGATTGACTGAAGTACAGGTGGACTTCGGAAAACCCTTGTAATTGAGCGGCGCCGGAATGGCGTCCTGCTTCTCGACGATGTGGCGATGGCAGATGCGGTCGAGTTCGCCGGTGGAAACGCCGGGCTTCACATGCTCCCCGATCATTTCCAGCACTTCCGCGGCGAGCCGCCCGGCCACCCGCATCTTGTCGATTTCGGCAGGCGATTTCAGATGAATGGACATGAATCGGGTATGCGCTCGGCGGCTGTAAACTGGCGTCAATTGTAAAGCAAGCCGCCGGGCAAAGCACTGCGCGCGCTTTGAGTTCAATGCGTGTTGTGATATAAAGCGTCGCGCCCGGAGCGGAGCAAATCCGCGCCGGCGCAGGCAACACCAAACTTAATGTCGCACACACACCGGCACATGTGTTCCGGGTGCTCCCGTCCGAAAGGGCGGGGAGTTGAACCATGGGGTGTGTGGAGGCCTAACCCGAAGGAAACAGTTATGACCGTAAGTATGAAAGAAATGCTGCGCGCAGGCGTGCATTTCGGCCACCAGTGCCGATACTGGAACCCCAAGATGGAGCCGTACATCTTCGGCTCCCGCAACAAGATTCACATCATCAATCTCGAAGCCACGATTCCGGCGCTCAATGAATCGATGAAGCAGGTTGCCGAGTTCGCCTCCAAAGGCAAGAAGATTCTTTTTGTCGGCACCAAGCGCGCCGCCGCGAAGATCATTCGCAGGGAGGCGGAGCGTTGCGAAATGCCCTTCGTCAACCATCGCTGGCTCGGAGGCATGCTCACCAACTACAAGACCATCCGCGGCTCCATTCGCAAACTCAAGGAACTCGAGGAACAGGAACAGGACGGCACTTTCGAGCGCCTGACCAAGAAGGAAGCGCTGATGCTGATCCGGGCGCGCAAGAAGCTCGAGCGCAGCATCGGCGGCATCAAGGACATGGGTGGACTGCCTGACGCATTGTTCGTGATCGATGTCGAACATGAGCGCATTGCGGTAACCGAGGCCAATAGCGTGAAGATTCCGGTGATCGGAGTGGTCGACACCAATGCCGACCCGGAAGGTGTCCAGTATGTGATTCCCGGTAACGACGACGCGATCCGCGCAATTGAGTTGTACGCCACGGCGGTGGCCGACGCCTGCCTTGAAGGACGCCAACGCGCCGCTTCGCAGGATGGCGGCAGCGAGTTCATCGAAATCGATGAAGAAACGGCGCCCGAGGCCGAAAAGGCTCCCGCGAAGGTCAAGCGCAAGCGGACGGTAGCGGACAAGGCGCCAGAGCCTGAGTCCGAAGCGGCGGAAGCCGAGGGTGAGCCGGCTGAAGCCGTCGAAGCCGAACAGACCGCGGAGCCGGAAGCCGCCGAGCCCGAGCCTGCGGAGGCTGAAGCTGCCGAGCCTGAAGAAGCCGTGGAGCCCGAGCCTGCGGAGACCGAAGCTGCCGAGCCTGAAGCTGCGGAGCCCGAATCCGCTGAATCCGAATCTGCGGATGAAGACCCGGTGGACGTTGAAATGATCCTCGCATGCCTCAACAAGGAAAAAATTCGCTGCACATATAGTGTAGTCGGATCTGTGTTGGGGGTCGAAACCAAATCCGTCGGAGCTCTTCTCGGCGAAAAACGTCCCGAGGCTTCCTGGGTGGTGAGTAAGGCCAAACACGAACCCAGCGGTTACGCCGAGGATCAGAAACACCCCGATCTCCTCGCCAACCCTGAAGTAATTGAAAGCGAAGACGACTTGAAAGCGCTGCTCGTCAAGCACAAACAGTAGCAGCCGTACAGTCATAGTATTTGAGGAAACCGGCCTTATGGCACAGATAACAGCGAGCATGGTCAGGGAACTGCGGGAGCGCACGGGCCTGGGCATGATGGATTGCAAGCAGGCGCTGGTGGAAGTCGCCGGCGATATGGAGCAGGCGATTGAGCACTTGCGCAAGGTAAGCGGGCTGAAAGCGGCGAAAAAATCCGAACGTGTCGCCGCCCAGGGTGTGGTGTTGTCCCGGCTGGCGGAAGACGGCAGTCGCGGAGTGCTGGTGGAAGTCAATTGCGAAACCGATTTTGTCGCCAAGGACGAGAACTTCCTGGCATTCGCGGAACAATGCCTGGCGGCGGCGTTCGCGGACCCGGAACTCGACGCCGCGGAGTTGCTGTCCGGCGGTATCGACAATCAGCGCGAAAAGCTGGTTCAGAAAATCGGCGAAAACGTCAATCTGCGCCGGATAGCTCATCTGGGCGCCGATGCCGGCGGCCGGGTCGGCAACTATGTGCACGGCAATCGCAAGATCGGCGTGCTGGTTTCCCTGACCGGCGGCGACGAGGCGCTTGCGCGCGATGTCGCCATGCATGTGGCGGCAATGAATCCGCTGGTCGTTCGCGGCGATGACGTCCCGCGGGACGTGCTTGCCAAGGAATCGGAAATCTATGCCGCCCAGGCCAGGGAATCCGGAAAGCCCGAAGCGATCATCGAGAAAATGATTACGGGGCGCCTGCGCAAGTACGTCGCCGAAGTCAGTTTGTTGCAACAGCCTTTCGTCAAGAATCCCGATGTCAGCGTCGGCGAACTGGTGCGTGGCGCGGATGCCGATGTGGCGCAGATCCTGCGCTACGAAGCCGGTGAAGGGATGGAAAAGAAACAGGAAGATTTTGCCGCCGAAGTTGCCGCCCAGGTCGAGGCGAACTGAACGGAGAATCGCGTATGCCCGCGAACCGGGACCGAGCCGGATCAAGTGCAGGATTCCGCCGCATTTTACTGAAACTGAGCGGCGAATCACTGAGTGGCGGCGCGGGTTTCGGCATTGACGCGGAAGTGCTGCGCGGCATGGCCGAGCAGGTCGGCGAAATTGTCGCGCTGGGTGTGCAGACCGGCATCGTCATCGGCGGAGGCAACCTGTTTCGCGGTGTCAGCGGCCAGGCCAGCGGCGTCGATCGAATAACCGGCGACCAGATGGGAATGCTCGCCACGATCATGAATTCCCTGGCCTTGCGCGACACTCTGGAAAGCGCCGGCACTCCGGCGCGCATTCTCGCGGCCAAAGGCATCGCGGGCGTCGTCGAGCAATTCGAGCGCCATGCAGCAATCCGATATCTGGAGGAGGGCAAGGCCGTCATCTTTTCCGGAGGTACCGGCAATCCGCTTTTCACAACCGATTCCGCTGCCTGTCTGCGCGGCATTGAAATCGGCGCGGAAATCATTCTAAAGGCCACCAGGGTAGACGGCGTGTACTCCGCGGACCCTGAGCGGGATCCGCAAGCGGTCAAATTCGATGCATTGGGTTATGATGCGGTCATCCGAGAAAAGCTGGGAGTCATGGACTTGACCGCGATCTGCCTGGCCCGGGATAACGGCATGCCGATCAGGGTATTTGACATGACCCGCCCGGGGGCGCTGCGAGAGAATATCGCGGGCGAGCCCAACGGCACTCTGATCAGTCAGGACCGGATCGACGCGAGCGGAGGCGGAAGATGATCGAGGAAATCATGCAGGACGCCAAAGAGCGGATGCGGAAAAGCATCGCTTCGCTGGAAAACGCGTTCAAGCGGATTCGCACCGGGCGGGCGCACCCGGCGATTCTCGACAGCGTCATGGTGTCCTATTACGGTACGGATACGCCGCTCAACCAATTGGCGGCGATTCACGTGGAAGAGGGCCGGTCGCTGTTGATAGGGCCCTGGGAAAAATCAATCATCGGCGATATCGAAAAGGCCATACACAAGTCCGACCTCGGCCTGAATCCATCGAACAACGGCGACACCATACGTGTGCCGATGCCCCCGCTGACCGAAGAAACCCGCCGCGAGTACGGTAAACAGGCCAAAAGCGAAGCTGAATCCGCCCGCGTGGCGATCCGCAATATCCGCCGCGACGCCAATTCCGATTTCAAGGAACTCGCAAGAGAAAAGGAAATCAGCGAAGATGAAGCCCGCCGCGCCGAAGACCGCATGCAGAAGTTGACCGACCAGCACATCGACATCGTGGAAGCCGCGTACAAGGCGAAAGAAGCCGATCTGCTGTCCATGAACTGACCGGACGCATGCCCTCCACACTGGGTCTTAGTAATGACATCCGGCCAATCAAGATATCTGCCCGAGCACATCGCCATCATCATGGACGGCAACAATCGCTGGGCCAAGGGCAGAGGACTGCCGGTAAAGGTGGGGCACCGGCATGGAGCGGCGACTGCCAGGGATATCGCCTTTTCCTGCGTACGCCGCAAGATTCCCTGTCTGACGCTGTTCGCCTTCAGTAGCGAAAACTGGATGCGGCCCACGCACGAGGTCCAGGGACTCATGGCGCTGTTCCTGTCGGTGCTGCGCCGCGAGGAAGTCAACCAGTTGCACAAGGCGAATGTACGGCTGTCCTTCATCGGCAATCGCGAGTCCTTTTCCGCCCGGATCCAGGACAGCATGACCGAAGTCGAGGATCTGACCCGCAACAACACAGGCACCCGGGTGACCGTGGCGGCAGACTACGGTGGCCGCTGGGATATCGCCAACGCCCTGCGACAGATCGCCGAAGAGGTTCGTGACAGCGGCCTCAGCACCGAGGCCATCGATATAGACCTGGTGCACTCGTTCACGCAATTGAGCGATTTACCCGAGCCGGATCTTTGCATCCGCACCGGAGGCGAGCGCCGCATCAGCAATTTCCTGCTGTGGCAGTTTGCCTATACCGAATTCTATTTCACCGAATGTCTCTGGCCCGATTTCGAAGAGAGCGAATTGCAGCAGGCGATCGACGATTTCGCCAGTCGCCAGCGGCGATTCGGCGGGCACGATTCATGAAAGCCGCGGGCCGATGCTGAAACAGCGGATCATCACGGCGCTTGTGCTGATCTTCGTATTCGGCGCGGTCACTACACTACTGCCGCCGTTCTGGTTCAGCCTGCTGATCAGCGCGGTGATTCTTTCCGCCGGCTGGGAATGGAGCCGATTGACGGGTCTGAACACGACGGCAGGCAGGTTCGCCTACCTGTTGCTGCTCGCTCTTTTCGGCGGCCTGCTTTTTGCCTGGCTCGACGTCACGCCGTCCGCGGCCGCGCCGGACCAGGCACGAACGTCGCTGCTGCTCGGAATTGGCCTGCTTTATTGGCTGCTGGTCTACTTCGTGCTCAAGGGCTATCCGGGCAACAGGGCTCGCTGGGACAGCGGTATTCGCATCGGCGCGATGGGAATGCTGGCGCTGTTGCCGAGTCTGATCGGCGTTGTCTATCTTAAATATCTGATGCCGGCCGGATTCCTGGTGCTCTCCCTCGTAGTGCTGGTGGCGGGGGTCGACATCGGCGCCTATTTCGCCGGCCGCGGTTTCGGCAAGCGGCAACTCGCGCCGGAACTGAGTCCGAAAAAATCCTGGGAAGGTGTCTGGGGCGGCCTGGTTGTCTGTATCGCGGCGGCCGCGGCGATGGCCTGGGCCATGCATCGCCGGCTGCAGCCGCTGGGGGTCGGCGACCTGTTGCTGATTGCCGCATTGGCCCTGGTGACGACGGCGTTCTGCGTCATAGGCGACCTGCTCGAGAGCATGCTCAAGCGCAATCGGCAAACCAAGGACAGCGGCAGTCTGCTGCCCGGTCATGGCGGCCTGCTCGACCGCGTCGACGGACTGCTGGCGGCGACTCCGGCTTTCGTGCTGGGAATGATGGTTCTACTGGAAGGAAATTCGAATCAATGAGCAAAAGCAGAGCAGTGGCGATTCTCGGCTCCACCGGCTCGATCGGCGGCAACACGCTCGACGTTATCCGCGGCAATCCGGAATTGCGCGTAGTTGCGATGAGCGCCGATACCAACGCCGGTTTGCTGGCGGAACAATGCCGTGAATTCGAACCGGGATACGCGGTAATGGCGGATCCGGACCACGCCGGCGAATTACGCGAGCGATTGCGCAGCGCGGGCGTGAATACCGAAGTGCTGGCGGGCGCCGGCGAACTCGCCCGCATTGCCGCGCTGCCTGAAGTCGATACCGTCATGGCGGCGATTGTCGGAGCGGCGGGACTCGAATCGACCTTGAGCGCGATCCAGGCCGGCAAGAAGGTTCTGCTCGCCAACAAGGAATCGCTGGTCATGGCAGGTGATCTGTGCATGCGAACGGCACGGTCGGCGGGCGCCCTGCTGATTCCGGTGGACAGCGAACACAACGCAGTCTTCCAGTGCCTGCCCCATTGCGACACCGCACTCGGAGGCGAGCAGACCAGGCATGTGGAAAAACTGGTGCTGACCTGCTCCGGCGGACCGTTTCTGCGTTATCCCGAGGGACAGTTCGACGCAATCACTCCCGAACAGGCCTGCAGTCACCCGAAATGGGATATGGGAGCGAAGATTTCAGTCGACTCCGCCACCCTGATGAACAAGGGGCTGGAAGTCATCGAAGCCTGCTACCTGTTCGACATGGAGTCCGACCGGGTCGAGGTGCTGGTGCATCCCCAGTCCATCGTGCATTCCATGGTTCATTTCGAAGACGGCTCCGTCCTGGCTCAACTCGGTACGCCGGACATGCGCATTCCGATCGCCTGCGCCCTGGCCTGGCCGGAACGCATGCCGTCGGGTGCGGACGCGATCGATCTCGCCGCCGGGGAACCGCTCGAATTCATGCAGCCGGACCTGGAACGATTTCCCTGCCTTGGGCTGGGACTGGACGCCGCGCTGCAGCGGGGCCTGCGGCCGGCGGTCGTGAACGCGGCCAACGAAGTCGCGGTTCACGCGTTTCTCGGGGGGAAATTACCGTTTTCCGGCATAGCGGGGCTTATCGAGTCGGTTTCCGCTAGAATACCTTGTGGGGAGGCCGACTCTCTGGCTATTATTCTGGAAGTTGACGATCTCGCCCGAACTTACGCTAAGGAACTGATTCACAAGCATATTTAGTTCCGCGGCGAGCCGAAAACACGCACTGGAGGCAGGCAAGGGAAAAATGACGGATTTCCTGATAGCGATTATGGCGCTACTGGTCACCCTGGGAATACTGGTGACCTTTCACGAATACGGCCATTTCTGGGTGGCGCGGCGTTGCGGCGTCAAGGTACTGCGATTTTCGGTCGGTTTCGGCAATCCGCTGAAAAGCTGGATCGGCAAGGACGGTACCGAATACGCCATTGCGCCGATTCCTCTCGGCGGTTACGTGAAGATGCAGGGCATGGAAGACACCTCGCTGGTGGACCCGGACACCGTGCCCGAAACAGAACGAAATACTTCCTTTGCCTGCAAACCGCTCTGGCAGCGCTCCGCCATCGTCGCCGCCGGGCCGGCCGCCAATCTGCTGCTCGCTTTCGTAATTTTCTGGCTGATCAATATCGGTTTCGGCAATACCGGCATCGCCCCGGTAGTGCAGGACGTGGTGGAAAACTCGCCGGCGCAGATCGCCGGCTTGCGCGCCGGGGACCGAATCCTGGCAGTCGACGGCAGGGAGACTCCGACCTGGCAGCAAGTGAACATGCAATTGCTCGCGCGTCTCGGTGAAACCGGTGAGTTGAACCTGAACGTGGCGCCGGCCGGCGGGGCGCAATCGCTCGATGTCCGCATTCCCGTGCAAGAATGGCTCGGCGCCGATACCGAGCCGCGGCCGGTATCCGACCTGGGCATCGTGGAACTGCTGGTGCCTGCGCGCATCGGCCTGATCGAATCGGGGGCGCCGGCGGACATCGGCGGCCTGCGGGAAGGCGACCTGGTCCTGTCGGTGGAAGGCGAACCCGTGCGTGACTGGTCCCACTGGGTGCGCATTATCCGCGCGAGTCCGGAACTTGATCTGCTCGTGGCGGTCGAAAGAGCAGGCAACGTGACCGAATTGTCACTGAGGCCCGAAGCCATCGCCGCCGGAAACGGGTCGGCGTTCGGCAGAATCGGCGCCGGTGTGGCAAGCGCGCGGCCGCTCGATCTGCTGCCGCCGGGCTCCTTGCTGGAATTTCGATATGGTCCGCTGAGCGCCGTTGGTCCGGCCTTGCAGGAAACCTGGGACATGTCGCTGTTCGTGCTCGGCTCCATCAAGAAGATGATTGTGGGGTTGATTTCGGTAGAGCATATCAGCGGCCCGATCACGATCGCCCAGGTTGCCGGGGAAACCGCCACCATCGGTCTGGAGACCTATCTGGGATTCCTGGCCTTGTTGAGCATATCCATAGGGATACTCAACCTGTTGCCGATACCGATGCTGGATGGCGGCCACCTGATGTTTTTCCTGGTGGAAGCGGTGATCAGGAGACCTTTGCCGGACGCCGTGCAAGCCTGGAGCCTGCGCTTCGGCATGGCCATGGTGCTTGGGATTATGGTGCTGGCTTTCTACAATGATTTCAATCGCTTGCTTTAACGACACGTTACTCTCATTATTCGACCGCCGAAAGAACCCGAATCAGCCATGGCAATGAAGAAAACCTTATTCCTGTTTCTCGCGACGGTATTTTTCACTCCGCCGGCGCTTGCCCAGAATTTCACCGTCGCCGACATTATTGTCGACGGCTATCAACGGATTACCCCCGGCATTATTTATAACCTGCTGCCCATCGGCATCGGCGATGAAGTCACGCCGCAAACTTCCGCCCAGATCATCCGGGATCTGGCCGCTTCGGAATATTTCGATGCGGTCGAAGTTTCCCGGGAAGGCGCCATTCTCGTCATAACGGTGCAGGAACGGCCTTCGGTGGCGGAAATCAACATCGAAGGCAACAGCGTCCTGGAAACCGAGGACATCATCGAGAACATGGCCACGGCGGAAATCGCCGAAGGCGAGATTTTCACCCGTGCCGCCCTCGAAGCGATCCGCCAGGGCATCCAGGAAGTGTATTCGTCGCGCGGGCGTTATGGCGCGGCGGTGGAAATCGAAGTCGAGGAGCTGCCCCGCAACCGGGTTTCGATCAGTCTGGACATCAACGAAGGCGAGGAATCCCGCATCCGCCAGATCAATGTCGTCGGCAACGACTCCTTCGACGACGATGACCTGCTCGACCTTTTCGAACTCGGTCCCAAACCCTGGTACATGTTTCTCAGCCGCCGGGACCGATATTCAAGAGAGCAGTTTTCGGGCGACCTCGAGCGGCTCGAATCCTTTTACCTCGACAGCGGCTACGTGGAATTCAATATCGAGTCGACGCCGATCTCTATCACCCCGGACCGGCGCGAAGTGTACATCACCATCAATGTACTCGAAGGCAACCAGTATGTGATCAATGAGGTCGATCTGGCCGGAGACCTGGTCGACGCCGAGGCGATCCTGCGCGCGGCGATCTTCGTGCGCCCCGGACAGATCTACTCCCAGGCGCTGGTAACCGGCACCGAGGAAATCATGGTGCAATTCCTCGGCAATCTCGGTTATGCCTTCGCCGAGGCTACCGGCGTACCCAACGTCAACGACGACGGCGGCGTCGATGTGACCTTCGTCATCGAGCCGGGCAACCGTACTTATGTCAACCGCATCAATTTCAACGGCAATTCCTCGACCGCCGACGATGTGCTGAGGCGCGAAATGCGTCAGCTCGAAGCGGCGCCGGCTTCGAGCATGCAGATCGAGCAATCGAAAGTGCGGCTCGAACGGCTTGGCTATTTTGAAGCCGTGGAAGTGGCGACCGAAGAAGTGCCCGGCACGACCGACCAGGTCGATGTCAATTTCGACGTGATAGAGCAGAATTTCGGCGCCATCAGTTTCCAGGTCGGCACCGGCGGCAGCGGCGATTTCTTCATCAGTTCAAACCTGCAGGCGCAGAACTTCCTCGGCACGGGCCGTACCGTTGCGGTCGGCGTCAACCGCAGCCGTTTCATCAAGTCGCTGAATTTCCAGTATATCGATCCCTATTTCACCCCGGACGGCGTGAGCCGGGGAATGAGCGTTTATGTGCAGGAAATCGACTCGCCGTTCAACGTGGCGAATTTCAATACGTCTTCCTATGGCGCCTCGGTCAGTTTCAGCTACCCGCTAAGTGAAATTTCGGTATTGGGTTTCGATGCCGGTTACACCCATACCGAGTTGAGTTCCGGATTCGGGTCGGTGCAGGAAATCTCCAGATCGCCGACGTTTTTCGAGGGAGTGGACAAGTATCTGATTTCACCACCCAATATAGACCCGGCGCAGGGTCCGATCATGGACGCCGTACTGGGCGATGTGAACCTCTTGAGCCTGGCGCAGTCGCGCATGAATCCCGACCCGGGATTCGTCGATCTGTACGGCGACGCGTTCGATAATTTCAGCATTACCGGCAACTGGTTCCGCAATACCCTGAATCGGGGCCAACTCGCCAACGACGGCATGTTGCACAATCTCGGCCTGGAAGTGACGCTGCCAGGCAGCGATCTGCAATTTGCGAGACTTTCCTATTCCAACCAGATCTACTGGCCGTTGAACCAGAATCGCACCTGGGTGGTCGGGCTGCGTACGAATCTCGGTTATGGCATCGGCTACGGCGACACGAAACAGATGCCGTTCTTCAATCACTATTTTGCCGGCGGGATCAATTCCGCGGGCGTATTGCGGGGTTTCGAGGAAAACAGTCTGGGGCCCGAGAGCACCGCCGGCGCGCGCTATCTCACAACCGGCGGAGTGTCGCTGCTGAAAGACGAAGCCGGCAATATCCTCCTCAATGAGGATGGCTCGCCCCAGGGATTTGCAAACGAATTTGCCTATCAGACCGAGCCGCTGTTCGACTCGATGGGCAACCCGGTGCTCGACGGCATGGGCAATCCGGTGCCGGCGCTGGCGGTGGAGAATTTCTTCCTGCATGAGGATTATGACAGCTTTGGTGGTAACATATTGTCGGTGGCGACTTTGGAACTACTGTTCCCGGTGCCCTTCGTCGATGAGGTATCGAACCAGTTACGGACCTCGTTCTTTATCGATGCCGGCAATGTGTTTTCGTCACATTGCACGGAACGGCAGCGGCAATTGCAGAACTGTTCGAATTTCGATTTAAAGGAGTTTCGCTATTCCGCCGGTATAGCGGTCACCTATTTGTCGCCCTTCGGCCCGCTGACTTTCTACGTGGCCCAGCCATTCGGAAAGGAAGGGGACGATACCAAGAATTTTGACTTTACCGTGGGAACCGGAATCTAGTTCGAACGCTGGACGGCGGAATGCGCGACAATGGAACCGGGACGCCGCGGTGAAGCAGTTGGAGATAAAACCGTGAAACAAATCAAGTACCTGATCGCATGCCTGGCCATGGTGGCGATTTCTCAAGGAGCCCTGGCGCAGGATACCAAGATCGGCATTCTGAATCCGTTGCGGGCCTTGTTCGCCTCCGACGCGGCAGCGGTCATCCAGCAGGAACTGGAAGCGGAACTGGCCCCGGACCAGGAAAGAGCGACCGAGTTGTCCGATCAGCTCAACGCGCTCGCCGAGGAGTTTCAGCAAAACGAAGCGATCATGACCGAAGACGAAGTGCGGCGCATGAACTCCAATGCCCAGGACCTGCAGGTGCAATTGCAATTGATCCAGGAACGTGTGCAAACCGCCCTCAACGAAAGAAATCAGCAGTTTCTGGAAAGCATGCAGGAGCAACTTGCGACCGCCGTGTCGGATGTTGTCGCCGAAGGCGGTTTCGATCTGATTCTGAATGCCGACAGTGCGCCGTATTTCGCTCCGGTTCTCGATATCACTGCCCGGGTCACCGCCAAGTTGAACGAACTCGATCAAAGCGAATAGCGGGGTCGTCCAGCGGACCCTTCGCCGGTGCCTTCAAAGCTCTCTTCAAACCTGTTTTCAAAACCGGCCATCAAGCTGTCGCGGCTGGCGGAGTTGCTGGAAGTTGAGCTGGAAGGCGATGGCGAGTGCGAGATCAAAGGGCTCGGTACGCTTGCGGATGCCGTCCCCGGGCAACTGAGTTTTCTTTCCAATCCCGCCTATGCCGGCCAACTGGCCGCCACTCGCGCGTCGGCGGTCATCATCGAAGAGAGATTTCGCGACGCCTGTCCGGTAAACAAGCTGATCAGCTCCCGCCCTTATGCGAGTTTCGCTCGAGCGACGGAAATTTTTCATGCCCCGGAAAAGCCGTTGGCCGGCATTCATCCATCCGCCGTAATCGATCCCTCGGCCCAGGTCGACCAGTCGGTCAGCGTGGGTCCCAATTGCGTCATCGAGGCAGGCGCAAGCATTGGCGCGGATTCCATAATCGGGCCCGGTTGCATTGTCGGTGCGGGATGCGAACTGGGTGATTCCTGTCATTTGCGTCGTTCGGTAGTCGTGTACCCCGGCGTACGTCTTGGCCGCAATGTGCAGATTGACGCCAACAGCGTCATCGGCGCCGACGGTTTCGGTTATGCATTCGATGGGGAAAAGTCGCTGAAAATCCATCACGGCGGTTCGGTGCGAATCGGCGATGACGTGGAAATCGGCGCCGGCACTACCATCGATCGCGGCGCCCTGGATGACACGGTCATCGGGCGCGGAGTCAAGATCGACAATCAAGTGCAGATCGGACACAACTGCGTGATCGGCGACCATACGATAATCTGCGGCTGCACCGCCATCGCCGGCAGTGTCGTGATCGGCAGGTATTGCATCATGGGCGGGGCATCGGGTGCGGTGGGGCATATCAGCATTGCGGACCGGGTCGAAGTGAGCGCGATGTCCCTTGTCAGCCGCAGCATCACCGAGCCGGGCAGGTATTCCTCCGGCACCGGACATATGAAAACCAGCCGCTGGAAACGGGTAATTACCCGCTTCCAGGAGCTCGACGAAATGGCTAACCGGCTGAAAGGTTTGGAAAAACTGGTCAAGAAAGACTAGCATGTGCTACTCGGCGCCAGGCGTCTAATGTTCTGCTGAGATCTGGACATGATTTTGGACATTCAGGAAATCAAGGAATATCTGCCGCAGCGTTATCCTTTCCTGCTGGTGGACCGTGTTCTCGAAATGGAACTCGGCAAGTCCATTGTTGCCTGCAAGAACGTCACCGTGAACGAGCCCTTTTTCGTGGGCCATTTCCCGCACCAGCCCATCATGCCCGGCGTGCTCATCATCGAAGCGCTGGCCCAGGCCGCCGGTGTGCTCGGCTTCAAGAGCCAGGAAAAGAAGCCTGCTGACGGCTATCTCTATTATTTCGTTGGCGCGGATGAAGTGCGCTTGCGCCGCCCCGTGGTGCCCGGGGACCAGTTGATGTTGAAAGTCGACGTGATCAGCAATCGCCGCGGGATTTACAAGTTCTACGCAGAGGCCAACGTTGAAGGGCATCTGGTGGGCTCGATGAAGATTATTTGTGCCGAGAGGAAAGTGGATGTCGATTGACAGCAGCGCCAGTATCGATCCGACGGCGCGGATAGAGGACGATGTCGAGATCGGGCCCGATGTGATCATCGGCCCCTGGAGCATAATCGGGTCCAATGTATCCATCGGCGCCGGAACGATATTGCGCTCTCACGTCGTCATCCAGTCCAATACCCGCATCGGCGGCGGCAACCTGTTCTTCCAGTTCGCCTCGATCGGTGAAGACCCCCAGGACAAGAAATACCGGGGCGAGGAAACCTGGCTCGAAATCGGCGACGACAATGTTTTCCGCGAAGGCGCGACCGTGCACAGGGGTACGGACAACGGCGGCGGCCTGACCAGTATCGGCAATCGCAACCTGTTGATGGCTTACTCGCATGTTGCCCACGACTGCAAGCTCGGTGACGATATCGTCTGCGCCAACAATGTCGGTCTTTGCGGCCACGTGACCATCGACGATTTCGCCATACTCGGCGGCTATGCCGGAGTGAACCAGTTTCTTCGCATCGGCGCCCATTCCATGGTCGGTGGCATGACCCATGTGGTAAACGACGTGCCCGCCTTCGTCATCGTCAGCGGCCAGCCAGCGCTCGCGCGCAGCATCAATTCGATCGGCATGAAAAGGCGCGGCTTCGAACGCGAAGAAATCGAATTGGTGAAGAAGGCATTCAAGATCCTGCACTTGCGCAATCTCACGGTGCAGGAAGCGGTGCCCCAGATCAGGGAACTCAGCGAAGACAGCGCGGTGCTGAAAACCCTGATCGAATCGGTCGAATCCTCCTGCAAGGGCGTTCATCGGTAGCGGCAGGTCGTTCCGCGACATGATCGGACACATACATTTCGGAATTGTCGCCGGCGAAAAATCGGGCGACATCCTGGGCGCCGGCCTTATGCGCGCCTTGCGCGAGCTTTATCCGGCAGCGCATTTCAGCGGCATAGGCGGCCCGGAAATGGAGCGGCTCGGCTGCGATTCGCTGGCGCCGATGGAACGGCTTTCGATAATGGGCCTGGTTGAACCGCTCGGCCGTCTGCCGGAACTGTTGCGGATCAAACGCGGCCTCGAAAGATTTTTTCTCAAGACCCGCCCGGCGGCTTTCATCGGCCTCGACTCTCCCGATTTCAACCTGCGCCTGGCCGCAAACCTTCATAAAGGCGGCATCCGGACGATTCACTATGTAAGCCCCAGCGTCTGGGCCTGGCGCAAGGGCAGAATTCGGGGCATTGCCCGATCCATCGACCTGATGCTGACGTTGTTTCCATTCGAGACCGGCATTTATCGCGAGCACGGTGTGCGAGTGCATTGCGTCGGTCATCCGCTGGCCGATGATATTGGCTTCGAAGATAGCCGCGATCAGGCCCGGCGGGAGCTTTCGCTCGACCCCGCGGCGACGGTCATTGCCCTGATGCCCGGCAGCCGCAAGAGTGAAATCACGCGCCTGGCGCCGATTTTCCTGGCGGCGGCCGCGGCGGCGCGGGAAAAGCATCCTGATCTGCGCTTCCTGATTCCCTGTTCGGGAGTCGAGAACCGCCGTCTGCTGGAGCAAATCATCGCGCAAGGCGAATTCGACGGATTCGAGTGGAGCCTGCTCGATCAATCCCACCAGGCCATTGCCGCTTCCGATTTCGTAATCCTGGCCTCGGGCACGGCGAGCCTGGAAGCCATGTTGCTGCGCCGGCCCATGGCGGTCTGTTACAAGCTTGCGCCATTGAGCCATGCGCTCGCCTCGCGCATCGTCAAGGTCGATCACATGGCGATTCCCAATCTGCTCGCCGGAGAGCGCCTCGTGCCCGAATACGTGCAAAACGACGTCAACAGGAAAAATCTCTTGCGGGAAATCGAGCGGTTCATGGAGAATCGCGCACCGAGCGAGGAATTGCTGGAAAAATTCGCCGAGCAACACAACTTCCTGCGCAAAAACGCATCCGCCCAGGCTGCCAACGCCATCCATGAACTGCTGACACAATGACAAAAAGCCGTCATTCCGCGCGCAGTCGCGGAATCCACCCTTTGCTTTCTGCAGCAGTCGAGTGGCAGGATCCACCCGGTTTGCCGACGCCACAAGCCGGTACCGACGAAGCCGGACGCGGCTGTCTGGCGGGAGACGTGGTCGCTTGCGCGGTAATTCTCGACCCGCGGACCCCTCTCGACGGCTTGAACGATTCAAAGAAACTCACCCCGGCGCAACGCGAAGCCTGCTATGAGCGTATCGTGAACAACGCTGTCAGCTTTGCCATCGGGCGAGCGAGCGCCGCGGAAATTGACAGCCATAATATTCTTCAGGCCAGCCTGCTCGCCATGCGCCGGTCCGTGGAGCAACTTTCGCTACAGCCCCGATTCGTCTACGTGGACGGCAACGTTTGCCCCGACTGGCAATACCCGTCCAGGGCCGTCATCGGCGGCGACGGCTGTATTGCATTAATCGCCGCCGCGTCGATCCTCGCCAAGGTAACCAGGGACCGCGAAATGGCCGCCCTCGACCGCGAATACCCCGGCTACGGTTTCGCCCGTCACAAGGGCTATCCCACCCGTGACCACCTCGAAGCCCTTGCCAGGCTCGGCCCCAGTCCTATCCACCGAAGAACCTTCGGACCGGTCGCCGAGAGACTACAAACTTAAGCATCACAGTCTTTAGGTTGGAAATCGTCAGAGTCAGTCGGGTATAGACGGTAAATAGCACCTTAGAATATACGCCAATATAGACTTACGCCATTCTTGACGTACAACACATGCGGCGTATAATCTCTATTTTTGCAGAGGCGGAAACTATGCAGATAAATCCAGGGGGCCGCTTGAGGCCAGAAGACGTTGTTGGACGGGACGAAGAGATTGCTAGATATTGGCAAGTACTTGAGCGTCAAGGACTGATTCTATCAGCGGAGCGACGCATCGGAAAGACGCATATCCTTCTAAAGATGCGGGAAGAATGCCCAGATAAATACTTTCCAGTTTACCAAGACCTTGAGGCTGTCCACTCTATTTCAGACCTTCTTAACTCAATTTATGAGTCAGCCAGAAAAATAAATGGTAAAAAAATCAGGGTAAAAGCATTTGTTGCAAAGTGGTCAAATATGTTGCCAGAGATTTCAGGAGTAAAACTATCACCTGCCGAAGGAAAACTGTTTGTCTTACTAAATCAAACATTCAATGATCTCACTGAAATTGTAGGCGATAAAGTCATCTTGTTTCTTTGGGATGAGTTTCCTCTTATGCTTCATAATATCCAGCAAAATCATGGAAGTGAAGTTGCGATAATGTTATTAGATAACTTACGCACATTGCGCCAAGATTGTAAACAATCTCTTAGATTTCTGTTTACAGGTTCTGTTAGCTTGTTCTTGTCCGTAAACTCCGTTTTCTGACCGGTCTTTCGTTCACCGATTCCGCCCGACTGGCGGCGGTCGGCCCCGGCAGGTGCGTCTTTTTCTTGATCCGGTGCGGGGTTGCGTCGTTTTCAGCGTGATCCGGCCCGCCGGGCCGTGCTGGGGCGGAAGTCGGCCCCCGGCGGGTGGTTCCGGTACTGGATCGTTCGTTTTCAGGTGTTTTGAAGGATTATCCGGGCCGCAGCCGCGCCAGCCGCACCAGGTTGTGCGCGAAGACCGCGGAATGCACCCATGCCTTGAATCGGGCCAGACCGCGCCAGCGGCAACGCCCGAGCCCAAAGCAGCGCTTCAGCCAGGAGATGCCGGCCTCGACCCCGGCGCGGAAGCGGCGAAGCCGGGCGAATATCCAGGGCGACGGCGTCATGTCCTCTTCCTTCAGCCCCCGCTTCTTGCTGAACACCGTGTGTTTCACGCCCATCTCCTTGGCGCGTTTCAGGTTCTCCCCGGAGGCGTAGCCGCCGTCGAAGGCGGCGTGGGTCGGCGGCTTGCCGTACCGCGCGCAATGCCGCCGAAGCATCGGCAGACAGCGGGCGCTGTCCGCCGGATTGCCGGACTCCACCACGACATCCAGCACCAGGCCGCTTCTCCCGGTCGCCAGATTGATCTTGTGGCCATAATGGGTTTCCCGCCCGCCCTTGCGGATAATGTCCGTGTGCGGCTCGAACAGGCTCACGATCTTTTCCGTCGCCGGAACGTTTTCGCCAAGTTCGACGCGCCGCGCGGTCTGAACGACCACCGCCTTCAGCAAGCCGGCGTAGTGGTCGGCGCATTCCAGCCATCGCGCGGACCAGGGCGCTCCCGATTCCCTCACCGCGGGACGGGCCGCTTCCAGATCGCCGAGCGTGTCGGCGGCGATCCGCAGCAACTGCCGGTACAGCTTGGCCCGCGCTTCCCCGCCCCGTTTCGTCCGCGCCGCCAGACAACGCCTTTTGGCCGCCCGGCGGCGGTCGCGGCAACGAACCGCCTCCTTGCCCAGCTCCTTCCGCGCCGCCAGCAGCAAGCCCGTCAGCACCCGCACCCCATCGTACAGCAGCCGGCTGTCCGACGGGGCCGGAATGTGCGTCTCCGTCACCGTGCTGTCTACGCGCACCCAGGCGCCGGTTTCCTCCCCGGACGCTTGCGCCGCCTCCAGCAAACAGCGGTTGACGCGCTCCCAGGTCTCCGCCGACACCGCGCCGACCCCCGCCTGCAAGGCGGACTTCTTCGGCGGATCGAGCGGGTCCACGCGCGCGAAACGGCAAGCCGACAGCGAATCCCGCAACGCGAACGCCAGACCGCGCCAGGTCTCGCCGCGCAGATGCTTGACCACGGCGCAGCGCAACACCGATTCGCAACTCAATCCGAAACGGCCCCGCTCCGCCTGGGCGCCGAGGTCGACCGCCACCGCGTCCAGCAGTGCGGGATGCGCGTCCAGCCAGTCCGAGATCGACTCCAACTCCTCGCCCAGGGGATGGTCGACAGGCCCCGGTTCGTATAGACTCATCTGTGTCGTGCGCTTCAGCCGCATGGCAAACCCCGGTGTTTTGTGGTGTCTTTGTTTTGCTTCGGAAACAATACAAAGATACCCAAAACGCCGGTTCTTATCCAGGAAAAACCACGCTTTTATTCGACAAATCAAGTGGTTAAGAATTTACGGACAAGAACTAGCTTGCATCTTGTTCTTCGGTCATTAAGAAAGGCTGGAAACAAAAACGATCCGGTAAACGATATGATGTCGTTAACTGTTCCTGCTATGTCTGATGAAAATACCACAGGCCTAGCAGAAGCCCTACTTCAAGAAACTAATGTTGATCAATCTCAGTTATCTCAATTAGCTGAAGTGATTACAAGTAAGATAGGAGGATTTCCATACTATATTCACCATGTAGTAGATCAGCTTTCTCAATTAAATAACCCTCCAATCGTATCTGATGTGGAAAACACAGTGAACAAGCTTTTATTTGACCCTCATGATCCAGCAAATTTAAGGTATTATGTTAACCGTTTGGGGTCTTATTACTCCGAAGAGGAAAGAGCATTATCTCTTATGGTGCTGGATACGATGGCAAGTCTTAATACTCCATTAGATTTTTCAAAAATAGCAAACCTTTGTAAGCACAATAACCCTAACCTTAAAGATGAATTTCTAAGAGAAATTCTCGATATCTTGTCAGAAGATCATTACATCGAGCGCAAGGAAGATTCAGGCGAGAATGTTTACGACTTTCGTTGGGGAATTGTCAAGAGGTGGTGGAAGGAGACTAGGCTATGAGGCAAGGTTTTTTGGAGGGCTCTCGATACAGTCCCGGAAATATGAGGCAGGAGGCCCTTGAAGCTCTTTTTGTGGGGCGAGAAGATCACATGAGAGACGTTATTTCCAGGCTAGTAAGTTCAATTCAAGAGAGGCAAAAACATTATCTCCTCCTTGTTGGTCCACGAGGGTCTGGCAAAACTCATTTCTTAACTCTTGCATATCATCGCTTAATGAACCAATTAAGTGAAAACTATAGCCGGGAGAGTGTGATTATTGCTTTTCTAAATGAAGAGGAGTGGGGTGTCGCTTCCTACCTTGACTTTATTGTACGAATTTTGAGAACTATTTCCAATCAAGTTCCCAAGTTGTCTGATTCAATAGATGAAGTTTACTCCAAATTCTCAGCAAATCCACAACACGCTGAATCTTTTTCTTTAAAGTTGCTCCGAGAACACACTCAAGATAAGACACTACTTCTATTTTGTGAAAATTTGATCGATCTCTTCCAAGGTTTAGGTGAAGTTGGACAAAAAAAATTGAGAACAACAATACAAGAGGAAGGAAATTGGGCAATCCTTGCTTCAACTCCATCATTGTTTTCAGCGATTCAATTACAGGAAAATCCATTCTACGGCTTCTTTACAATTCGAACGCTGGAAAAAATTGGATTCCAGACTGGCATTGATCTTTTAGTGAAAAAGGCTATACATGAAGGAAAACAAGAATTAGCTGAATTTTTGAGGACTCCACATGGACGTGCTCGTGCACGAGCAATTCATCACCTTGCGGCGGGAAACCACAGAGCTTACGTAGTTCTTTTTGACTTCCTGGATAAAGAATCTCTTGATGATCTTGTCGGACCGTTTATGCATATGATTGATGACTTGACGCCGTATTATCAAGATAGGATGCGTCAACTTCCGCCAGCCCAACGAAAAATTGTTGAATACTTGTGCCTAGAAGGGACACCAACGACCATCAAGGACATAGCCACCCCCTGTCTTATGTCACATCAAACAGCCGCGAAGCAGATTGGAGAGTTGGAGAATTCGGGCTTTGTCAACAAGATTCGGTCTGGAAGGCATACCTATTGTGAACTATCTGAACCACTAATGCGTATTTGTATCGAGGTCAAGGACAATAATACTCAACATATTAGATTGTTCATAGATTTTCTTCGCCATTGGTTTACGACACGAGAGCTTAAGCGAAGGCAAGATGAATTTCACCACAATGGTAGTGCAGGAAAATTAGACCGTGTACATGTACAAGAAGCAGTGACTAGGGCGCTTAAAGATCACCAAGAGCCATTTATTGATGCGCTACAGATTGAGGCGGAACATTGTTTGGATGCAGATGATTATTCAGGGTTAGCGGCAATTCAAGAAATTTTAGTGAAAGAAAACGGGAACGCAGAAGACTATAGGTTGTTGACATTCGCTCTCGTGGAATCGGGAAAGGCTCGTGATGCAATAGCTATAGGGCGTGAGGCGCTAAAACAGTTCCCAGTTGACGCTGACATTTACTTCAATATTTCTTGTGCTTATCTGATGCTAAATAAGGCAAAAAAGGCTTTTGAGGCCATTAATAAAGCCATCGATATAGAAGGAAATAGTTCAATATATCTGTGTATTCGTGCTGATATACAGATATTGCTAGGGCAATATCAGGAAGCCATTAAAGATGCTAAGCAGGTTCTGAAGTTGGACAAAAATCACTGGCATAGTTTATCCCAAATGATAAGATCATTCCTCAAGATGAATGAAATTGAAGATGCAGAGAAGTGTGTCAAAGAAATCATGAGTATGGCTCCAAAGGAGCCAAATGCGCTATTTGAAGCTTCAAGTTTTTACTATAATCAGGATCAATATGATCAATCACTTGGACTAATTGAACGCGCAATTAAAATTGATCCTGATCGCGCAGATTTACGGCAACTGCGCGGGCTAATCTACTTTATGACAGAAGATTATGCAGGTGCGGTAGAGGATTTGCGATACTACGCTTCCAAGTTTCCTAATTCTGTGAGTACATTTTGCCGACTTTCTGACTCGTTGATTCTAGTTGGCAAGTATGAAGAAGCAATTGATGTTGCGAGGCATCTTTTGGAGATTGATCCGCAACATACACATGCAAACTTTGTTTTAGGACGTTCACTTTTAGCGCTAGGCAGGCAGAAAGAAGCTATAAGTGAGTTCAATGAGTTATTGATATCTAACGATTACCATTCACTGCTTGGAGCATCAAAGCTTGTTGCTCGGTCAGACGATTATAGGTCAGCCCATAAGTATCTGGATAGAGCGCAAAATCTAGAACCGCAAAATCGAAGAATATTGATAGAGCGAGTAAATTTGTATATTAATGAAAGCAAATTGGATTTGGCATTGGATTGTGCGAAGAACGTAAAAGAATTGCCAGATGAAATATTTTTGGGGCAATTGTTGGAAGCACTAATTTCTGCAATGACAAAGCCATTGCATTTAGTAGTTGAAGAATTATTGGCTGGTCTTGAATTAAGATACATAGCAAACATTGACTATGAGCATGTGGCAACCATTTCCCGAGTGCTCAGTGTGTCCGTGCGACAGTTTGGCCCACGCTACATTTCTCCTGCCTTTGAGAAGCTTCAAAATTTGCTAGTATTGCCACATGATGATGGTGTCGTGATTGAGATTGTTTCGAACTTTATTCTAGAAAACGTGGACAAAGGATTTCCGGGAACAATTGATGAATGGGAGGCGGCCTTCGAATCTCTTTCGCAACAATTGGGTAAGTATCCCAATCTAAGCATAGCATTTGAGATTCTCAAAGTTGCGGTCAGATTTACAAATACCGGTGATAGGGGATATCTGTTACGCCTTCCACTTGAGCAGCGGGAACTGATTGAAGAAATATTGTCGTTGCAAACCCTGGATCGAGATAACTAGCATCAAACCCGATTGGCAATTTTGGTCCAGGACAGTAAGCGATGGTAGAGACTCACCACGTCCACCATCGATCACTCTGCCTCGACACGGTGCGGCTGGGCTAGAAGAGCGGGAAAATTTGTAGGAAAAAGAATGAGACGATTGGTCGATACAAGTCATATATATGATATTTTGGCCAAATTCCAGTCAATTTTGAGGGCATCCGCTATACTATATCGCGTATGGAAGGGGTGATTGGCAAGTACTATGAATTCTTCTCCGGCGCCGGGATGGCGCGGGCGGGGCTTGGCGTCGGCTGGCAATGCCTGTTCGCCAATGACATCGATTCCAAGAAGGCCGCTACTTACGGTCGCAACTGGGGCGGGGAGCATCTGCACTGTGGCGACATTAACCAAGTAGCCGCCGTCCAATTGCCGGAATTTGCCGATCTGGCCTGGGCTTCCTTTCCTTGCCAGGACTTGTCGCTTGCGGGTTATGGGGCAGGGCTGGACGGCGAGCGATCCGGCACATTTTGGGCTTTTTGGCGTCTAATGCAGGATCTTGCCGATGAGTCTCGGGCGCCGAATACGATTGTTTTGGAAAACGTGTGCGGAACGCTGACGTCCCATGGCGGGCGGGATTTCGAAGCGATTTGCCGTGCTTTGAAAGATGGTGGTTATCGTTATGGGCCGCTGGTGGTCGACGCGACGCATTTCTTGCCGCAATCGCGTCCACGCCTGCTGATCGTGGCGATCAAGAAAGACATGATCGTTCCTGATGGATTGGCAAGTAAGCTTCCTGGCGAAATTTTCCATCCTCGATCAATTCGCATTGCGGCTAATCAGTTGCCTGTCGCCCTGCAAAATCATTGGGTCTGGTGGAATCTCCCGACCCCCCCCATGCGCAAAGTCGGTTTCTCCAATTTATACGAGGAAGAGCCTGACGATGTCGATTGGCACTCGCCAACCGAGACGAAACGGCTGCTCGACATGATGTCAGAAGTGAACCGAGCCAAGGTTCGAAAGGCGCAGACCAAGGGCCACCGGATTATCGGCACGCTCTACAAGCGCACAAGACGAGACAGGAACGGCCAAAAAGTGCAAAGAGCGGAAGTGCGGTTCGACAATGTGGCTGGCTGTCTGCGAACACCAGCAGGAGGCTCCAGCAGACAACTCGTGATTGTCGTCGAAAAGGACGAAATCAAGTCAAGACTAATTTCAAGTCGTGAAACCGCCCGGCTGATGGGATTGTCGGACGATTACATCCTTCCCAACAACTACAACGAAGCGTATCACCTGACGGGTGACGGGGTCGCCGTTCCTGTCGTCCGCTTTCTAGCGAATGAAATTATCGAGCCGGTGCTCTCACGCGCCGCAGAGTCTGCGCAGCAAGCAGCGTGAGTGTCATTCCTTGCAGTCGCAACTCCAAACTCAAGGTGATGATTGAGGAGTACGCCGAAATCCTCAAGCAAGAGGCACATTCACTCGGCAAACATGGACTCAGCGAGAGGGAATTCTACGATAGCGGGCTGTTTCGAGGAGCGATCGAGCGATTGCGAGGTCAATTTTCCGCTTCCATGACGGAAAAACGCTCCTTCGCGGAAAGTGTCCTTGAATACATGAGAGCGGGAGAGTTCATACAAGACTGGAATTCTGCCGGCGAATCCAATCGCTATGACTATGAGGTCTCCCTGCTTTCGGGAAAAACCGCGGCCATCGAGTTGAAAGGATGTTTGGACGGCAACAACACCAATATTTTTGAAAGACCTCATAATGCGGACGAATTCATAATATGGAGCGTCTGTACGAATCCAGGCGCAGATCCGAGGCATAACGTCTGGTCCGGCATCCATACACGCCTTAGCGCGGAAATCATTTCGCGCGGTCAATGTGTCGATGGCTTGATTATCTGGGACATGGCTTGCGGGACGCACGGAAGGCCATGCCCCAAGTTGATCGGCAATCCAGACAGAAGAACAACTGTAGGGTTTTATGCTCTGCCCCCGCCATGTCTGTACCTGTTTCCAGCCACCGTGCCCAGCGTGCGAAACAATCCGCTCCCAGAACCCCAAAAACTGATTGACGTACAGATCATGCAGGCGTTCAATGATTGCTTCGGAAGCGCGCCCGAAGAGATAAATTACGTGAGTTTTAACGTGGCCCACGAAGGCCCTGAAACGGTTCGGACTACGCAAGTGAAGAGGAACGAGAGGATTCGAAAAGAATCCAAGCCTACCGCCATACGCCGCTCCTGATATGCCGCCCGCACAACGCAGCGAAATCATGCGCTCGGTAAAGAGCCGCAATACGAAGCCCGAGATGGTCGTCCGACGACTATTGCATCGCATGGGTTACCGCTACCGCTTGCATCGGTCGGATTTACCGGGAAAACCCGACATCGTTTTTTCCAGTCGCAAGAAGGTGATCTTCGTGCACGGCTGCTTTTGGCACGGCCACTCCTGCAAGCGGGGCAATCGCCAGCCGAAGACCAACGCAGACTACTGGCGGGCCAAGATCGAGCGCAATGTAGAGCGATTCGCCGGCCAGCTTGAGGACCTCGCGCAGAAAGGTTGGGCTGGACTCGTTCTATGGGAGTGTGAGCTGTCGAAAGAGAGCAATTTGCGAGTGCGCCTGATACAGTTCTTGTCAGAACATGGCGACCAGAAATCACCCGACCGAGTTACCCATGCTTGACCAGGAACCAGCGCAGACCTTCGTTCATCTTCGCCTGCATACCGAATTTTCCATCAGTGACGGGCTGATCGCCATCGAACCGCTGATCGCGAGCCTGCGCGAGACGCGCATGCCGGCGGTGGCGGTTACCGATCTGGCGAACATGTTTTCGCTGATCAAGTTCTACCAGTCGGCGCGGCGGGCCGGCATCAAGCCCATCTGCGGCTGCGACCTGCGGGTGGTCGATGAAGAAAGCGGTGAGATCAGCCAAATTGCCCTGCTGGTGCGGAACGAGACCGGCTACCATAACCTCATCAATCTGATTTCCGACGAGTATGTCGCCAACGAGTCCGATGCTGAAATCCAGGTCGGCAAGCGGCAACTGCGGGACTACAGCGAAGGTCTTATCGCCTTGTCCGGGGCGCGGCAGTCCGACATCGCGGCCGCCTTGCTGGCCGGCAAACGGGACCAGGCGCGGCAATTGCTCGAATCCTGGCAGGAGTTGTTTCCGCAGGCTTTCTATATCGAATTGCAGCGCCTGGGAAAGCCGGGCGAGGACGATTACATCGAAGCCGCGCTCGAACTGGCGCGGGAATGCGGCTGCCCGGTAGTGGCGACGAACGATGTCCGCTTCCTGGATGAGGATGATTTCGAGGCGCACGAAGCGCGGGTCTGCATTACCCATCGACGCGTGCTCGACGACCCCGGCCGGCCCCGCGACTACACGGATCGGCAATATCTGCGCGGTGCCCGGGAAATGGCCGAGCTGTTCGCCGATATCCCGGAGGCCATACAGTCCACGCTCGATATCGCTCGCCGCTGCAATCTCGATCTCGAACTCAAGCAGCGCCTGCCCGAATTCCGTTTGCCGGAAGGCGAAACCGCGAGCCTGGAAGAATATCTCGCCAAAGTTGCCGAGGAGGGCCTCAAGGATCGTCTGAGCTTCCTGAACGGCGGTGGTCCTGCCGCCGACGGGCAGGACCGCTACATGAACCGGCTGCGGGAAGAACTCGGCACCATCAATCAGATGGATTTCGCCGGCTACTTCCTGATCGTCATGGAATTCGTGCAATGGGCCAGGAACAACGATATTCCCGTCGGCCCGGGACGCGGTTCGGGGGCGGGCTCGGTGGTCGCCTGGGCGCTCGGCATTACCGATCTCGACCCCATCGAATATGACCTGCTGTTCGAGCGATTCCTCAATCCGGAACGCATTTCCATGCCGGATTTCGACATCGACTTCTGCATGGAAGGCCGCGACCGGGTCATCGCCCACGTGGCGGATATTTACGGTCAGGAAGCGGTCTCCCAGATCATCACTTTCGGCACCATGGCGGCAAAGGCGGTAGTGCGGGACGTGGCCCGCGTGCAAGGCAAGCCGTATGCGGTGGGAGACAAGTTGTCGCGGCTGATCCCACCGGTTCCGGGAATGACGCTGGCAAGAGCGATGAAAGAGCAGCCGGACCTGAATGAGTATGTGGCAGGCGATGAAGACGCCCAGGAAATCCTGGAGATGGCCTACAAGCTGGAAGGCATCACGCGCAATGTCGGCAAGCACGCCGGCGGGCTGGTGATCGCGCCCGGCCGGCTCACCGACTTCACGCCGCTGTATCGCGATCATGAGCGCACCGGTTCCGGCCTGCTCACACAATACGACAAGGACGATGTGGAAACCGCCGGGCTGGTGAAGTTCGATTTTCTGGGCCTGCGCACATTGACGATCATTGACTGGGCCGTGAAATCGATCAACGAGCGGGAAGGCGCGGAAATCGATATCGACAAGCTGCCGCTCGATGACAAGAAGGTCTACCGAATGCTCGGCAAGGGCGGTACAACCGCCGTATTCCAACTTGAATCACGCGGCATCAGGCAGTTGATCCGCAAACTCAAGCCCAACCGTTTCGATGACCTGGTCGCCCTGGTCGCCCTGTATCGTCCGGGTCCCCTGCAATCGGGCATGGTCGACGATTTCATCGACCGCAAGCACGGCCGCACCCCGGTCAGATATCTGCTGCCTGAACTCGAGCCCCTGCTCGATAGCACATATGGCGTGATTCTCTACCAGGAACAGGTGATGAAAATCGCCCAGGTACTCGGCCAGTACACGCTGGGCGGCGCCGACATCCTGCGCAAGGCCATGGGCAAGAAGGATCCGGAAGAGATGGCCAGGCAACGCGAGAATTTCATGGGGGGCGCGCGTGACCAGGAAGTTCCGGAGAGGGCTGCTACCGAGATTTTCGACCTGATGGAAAAATTCGCTGGCTACGGTTTCAACAAGTCCCACTCCGTGGCCTATGCCTTGCTCGCCTACCAGACCGCCTGGCTGAAGGCGCATTATCCAGCGCATTTCATGGCCGCGGTGTTGTCTACGGAAATGAAGCTGAGCGACAAGATCATGGAACTCGTGGCCGAGTGCCGCGAAATGGGGCTCAAGGTCATGCCGCCGAACATCAACAGCGGCAGGTTCCAATTCAGCGTGGACGATTCGGGCAGTATCGTCTACGGACTGGGCGCGATCCGCAATTTGGGCCAGGGACAGATCGAAAAAATAGTTTCAGCGCGCGAACAGGCCCCATTCAAATCTCTATCGGATCTTTGCCGACGCACGGGCAGCCAGGCGCTCAATCAGCGAGCGCTGGAAATATTGATCGACTCGGGCGCCTGCGACGAATTTGCCGAAGGCGAGACCGGTGCGGTGCGGGGGAGGCTGCGGCATTGCCTTCCCGCCGTGTTGCAGGCGTCGGAACAATACCAGCAGGATCAGGCATTCGGAATCGCCAACCTGTTCGCGGGAACGGAAGACGGGGCGGACGTGGAAAGCACCGTGCCGTCCGTACCGGTAGAGCAGGAGTGGGATAGCCATGCAATGCTCGAAGCGGAAAGGGAATGCCTCGGCTATTATCTGAGCGGCCATCCCATCGAGGAGTATCTGCCGGAGTTGCAGCATTTCGCGCCGACAAGGCTGCAAGGCGTAAGAACTTCACGCAAGAATCAATTGCTTGCCGGCATGCTGGCGGACTTTCGCATCCGCAGACGCGAAAGCGGCAACATGGGAATTCTGACTCTCGACGACGGCTCCGCCAGGCTCGAAGCGGTCATGTACGACCCGGAACTGAAGCAAATACAGGATCGTTTGCAAAAATACACGATCGTCGTGATCGAAGGCCGGGTGGTCGACGACGAGTTCACCGGCGGCCACCGAATCAGGGCGAAAAACGTGATGACGCTTGACGAAGCCAGGGCCAGGCACAAGTGCAGACTCGCGCTGAATCTGAACGAAACCGAACTTTCCGGAAACTTTTGCGGCCAATTGGCCTCAATTCTCGGGCCATATCGCCGCAATGGTAATGGTAAGGGCAATGGCCGCGGCGGCCTTTGCAAGGTAATCATCAATTATCATCGCGGCGACATGCAGGGGTGTATAATGCTCGGCCCCGATTGGGCGGTGGCGCCTGCGGACGATCTGGTCCGTAGCCTGCGCATGGAATACGGTCGGGACCAGGTATTGCTGCAATATGAGAACTGAGTCTGCAGGCGTCGCCTGGAACTGGCGCCGCTAACGGAACCGTACCCAGAGTGAATCCCGATTTTCTCGAATTCGAACAGCCGATCGCTGAACTTGAAGACAAGATCAGCGAATTGCGCCTCGTCGGCAGCGACAACGAACTCAATATCAACGAGGAAATCCAGACGCTACGGCAGAAAAGCCTGCGCCTGACCGAAAAGATATACGCCAATCTGACGCCCTGGCAGATCTGCCAGGTCGCGCGTCACCCGCTGCGGCCTTACACGCTCGACTATATCGATCTCATCATGACCGATTTCGACGAGTTGCACGGCGACCGTCTTTTTGCCGACGACCAGGCGATCATCGGCGGCATGGCAAAAATCGACGGCCGGCCCGTAATGATCATCGGTCACCAGAAGGGCCGCGGCACTCGCGCCAAGGTCAAGCACAATTTCGGCATGCCGCGGCCGGAAGGCTATCGCAAGGCGCGGCGGCTGGTGGAACTGGCCGAACGCTATCGGCTGCCGGTGCTCTGTTTTATCGACACACCCGGCGCCTATCCCGGCATGGACTCGGAAGAGCGCGGCATCAACGAGGCGATCGCCGAAAACATGGCGATGATGTCGCGGGTGCGAACGCCGCTGATCGCCACGGTAACGGGCGAGGCGAATTCGGGCGGCGCCATCGCCATCGGCGTCACCGACCAACTCAATATGCTGCAATATTCCACCTATACGGTGATCACGCCGGAAGGCTGCGCGACGATTCTGTGGAAATCCGCCGAGTTCGCCTCGGCCGCGGCGCAGGCCATGGGCGTAACCGCAGACCGGCTCAAGCAACTCGGCATCGTCGATCACGTCATCGCCGAACCCCTTGGCGGCGCTCATCGCGATGTGGCCGAAGTGGCGGCCGGCATCAAGGCGGCGCTGCTCGACCAGATCGAGCAATTGACCGCGATGGACCCGGACGACCTGGTCGAACGCCGCTACCGCCGGCTGATGAGTTACGGCATCAGTAGCTGATTGTTGTGTTAACTTCGGGCTCCAGGCTCCGGTCGCTTTCAGTCTTGCTGGCTGCTCTGGCCGGAGAACTGCATCCTTTGGGATTGTGCATGCCATCCCTGGCGCGACTTTTTTGGCTTCGAAGGACCCCAGCCTCGCCATCCATGGCGAGTCGTTCGGTCCTCAAAAAGCGATGCTTTTTGTCGGCTGTGCCGACCGGACCTCACCCCTAAGTGCCAAAATGGAAAAAATTTCACGTCTGCAAAGTTCCGTCGCTGAATTACCGCAGGGTGCGGGTATTGTTGTGGGTCTGAGCGGTGGTATGGATTCCGTGGTCTTGTTGCATGCGGTGAAACAGTGTTTGCCGGAGGGTGGGTCGTTGCGCGCGCTGCATGTGAATCATGGTTTGCAGGCCGAGGCGAATGAATGGGGAGAGTTCTGCCGGGATCTTTGCCGAAAATGGAATGTTCCGCTCACCGTATGCGCGGTGAGCGTGGCGGAATCCGGCGCCAGCCTGGAAAACCGCGCCAGAGTGGCCCGCTATGAAGCTTTTTCCGAAAATTTGCGGCAAGGCGAGTGCTTGTTGCTGGCTCACCACCTCGACGATCAGATGGAAACCATGCTGTTGCGGCTGGCGCGCGGCGCCGGGACGCGGGGTTTGAGCGGAATTCCCCAAAGGCGGAAATTGGGGAAGGGGACGCTTGTCCGGCCGTTGCTACATTGTCCGAACAAGGAACTGGCGGAATATGCCAAAGCGAACGACCTGCACTGGATCGAAGATGCTTCCAACCAGAATACCGACTTCGACCGAAACTTCTGCCGCCATGAAATCCTGCCGGTGATCGGGCGGCGTTGGCCCGATTTTCGAAATAACTGGGAAAGATCGCGCGAATTGATCGCCGAATCACAAGAATTACTAGACGATCTCGCCGGCCTGGACCTCGAGCGCTGCACCGGCAACGCCGATAATGTGCTGCAAGTGGAAGGTTTGCGACAATTGAGCAAGCCGCGCCGGCAAAACGCGCTGCGCCACTGGATTGAATCGGCAATCGGCGAACCCGCGGACTGGAAAAACATCCAGAGAGTAGGGGACTGCCTGCTCAGAGACGACCAGGACGTCGAAACCGAAGTAACCTTCCCCGGCTACCATGTCCGGCGCTTCGGCAAAGAACTGTATCTGGTCCCCGATTTGCCACCCGTGGACTCCGACACCCGCATCATCTGGGATCCGTCCCAAGAGCCAGTCCTCGAACTCCCCGACAACGGCAGCCTCCACGCCATCCCGGCAACAGACCAGGGCCTCGCGGGCAAGAGCTACGAGGTCCGCTACCGCCAGGGCGGCGAAACCTGCCGCCTCGCCCGCCGCCCGACCAAGTCACTCAAGAAAATCCTCAACGAATCCCGCATAGAACCCTGGCTGCGCGAACGCCTCCCCCTGTTGTTCCACAACAACGAACTGGCAGCAGTCCCAGGAATCGGAATAACCGAAAACGCCACCGAAAACCCAGGCTACCGCATAGAATGGCGCAGCCCCGACTAACACCGAAGTGAGCCCCGGAATCGGCACAGCCGAAAGCGTCACCATGCAACCGGACTACCCGCATCGAATGGCACGGCCACCGACTATCACCGAATTGAGCCGCTGCCAGGTCAGGGGAGTTGCAGCGGGCGTGCGAGGCATGGATGCCGAGCCCGAAGCCTACAGGGACGTATTTACGGCGTCCGCTGCAACTCCCCTGACCTGGCGGCGGCGGATCGAAGCCAACTGTGTGCGTTGCTCCACAACATTTCGTATTGAGACCGACCAAGTGTTCTGGTACGCTGTAGTTCCATCTGGAGGGACCGGCGCACTCGCCGGTTTCAGCAATTCGGGTGGGCTCCCATGACCCGTTACATTTTCATCACCGGTGGCGTGGTCTCGTCGCTTGGCAAGGGCATAACCTCCGCGTCGCTAGCGGCCATTCTCGAGGCCCGGCAACTCGATATTTCCATGCTCAAGCTCGATCCCTACATCAATGTGGATCCGGGCACCATGAACCCATTTCAGCACGGCGAAGTGTTCGTCACCGACGACGGCGCCGAAACCGACCTCGATCTCGGCCACTACGAACGCTTCAGCCGCATCACCATGGAGCAGAAGAATAACTTTACCACCGGCCGGGTGTACGAGGAGGTGCTGAAGCGCGAACGTCGCGGCGATTACCTCGGCGCCACAATCCAGGTGATTCCGCATATCACCGACGAAATCAAGCGTCGCATCGTCGAGGGCGCGGGTTCGGCCCAGGTTGCACTCGTGGAGATCGGCGGCACCGTGGGCGATATCGAGTCCCAGCCTTTCCTGGAAGCCGCGCGGCAGATGAGAGTCGAACTCGGCGTCCAAAGAGCCCTGTTCATCCATCTGACGCTTGTGCCCTATATCAGCACCGCCGGGGAAACCAAGACCAAGCCGACACAGCACTCGGTCAAGGAATTGCGCTCCATCGGCATACAGCCCGACGTGCTGATCTGTCGCTCCGAGCATGAAATCGACGAATCGGCCCGCCGCAAGATCGCCCTGTTCACCAATGTCGAATTGCCCGCTGTGGTCTCCCTGCCGGACACCGACAGCATTTACCGCGTTCCCGCGATTCTCGGCGAAGCGGGGCTCGATGAAATCGTGGTGAACAAGCTTTGCCTGCCTTGTCCCGAGGCGGATTTCAGCGAATGGAACAAGGTCGTCGAAGCCGAGCACCAACCGCTGAACGAGATCAATCTGGCGATGGTCGGCAAGTATATGGAATTGCCCGACGCGTACAAGTCGCTGAACGAAGCGATCACCCACGCCGGCATTCATTCGCGAACCCGGGTCAATGTCTCGTTCATCGATTCATCGATCATTTCGGAGCAGGGGACGGGCATCCTGGACATCCATGACTGCATTCTCGTGCCCGGCGGCTTCGGCGAACGCGGGTTCGAAGGCAAGATTCTCGCCTGCAAGTACGCCAGGGAGAGGAAGGTGCCGTATCTTGGCATCTGCCTCGGATTGCAGGCCGCGGTCGTTGAATTCGCCCGCAATGTCGCCGGGCTCGAAGGCGCCAACAGTTCCGAATTCGAGCCGGGCACGCCGCATCCGGTCATCGCCCTGATCACCGAATGGATCACGGCGGACGGCGGCGTCGAAAACCGGGATGAGGAATCCGACCTCGGCGGCACAATGCGGCTCGGAGGCCAGGAATGCATCATCGATGCGGACTCGACGATTTTTGCCTGCTACGGCAAGGAGCAAATCAAGGAAAGGCATCGCCATCGCTACGAATTCAACAACAACTATCTGGATGTGCTGCAAGACGCCGGCCTGAAACTCACCGGCAAGTCCGTCGATTCGAAACTTGTCGAGGTGATCGAAGCGCCGGACCATCCCTGGTTCGTAGGCTGCCAGTTCCATCCCGAATTCACTTCGACGCCTCGCGACGGTCATCCTCTATTTTCGGGCTTTATCCGGGCGGCCGTCGACTACCAGGCCCGGGGCCGCAGTCCGACCGAGGCGCACGAAGCCGAATCCAGGAGCGGGGCCGCGGTAATGTCCGCGGCCCGCGCCTGATTCCCGCCTCATGATCGGGCGCCGTCGATGACAGTCAATGAAGTGATTGTGGGCGATATTCGCCTGGCCAATGATCGGCCGTTCGTACTGGTTGGCGGCATGAACGTGCTTGAATCGCCCGATGTCGTCATGCGCGTGGCCGAAGAATTTCAGCGTGTCACCGCTGCCCTGGAAATTCCATGGATTTTCAAGGCGAGTTTCGACAAGGCGAATCGTTCGTCGATCGATTCGTATCGCGGACCCGGGATGGAAGCGGGTCTCGCGATGCTGGCCGAAGTCAAACGAAAACTGGGCGTACCCATCCTCACCGACGTGCACGAGCCGGGCCAGGCCGAAGCGGCCGCCGAAGTGGCCGATATTCTGCAATTGCCGGCGTTTCTCAGCCGCCAGACCGATCTGGTTACCGCCATGGCGCGCACCGGCGCCGCCGTCAATATCAAGAAAGCCCAGTTCCTGGCGCCGGCCGAAATGCGCCATATTCTCGAAAAATTCGAACAGGCGGGAAATTCCCGGCTGATGCTATGCGAGCGTGGCACGGCATTCGGCTATAACAACCTGGTGGTCGACATGCTCGGATTCGGGATTTTGAAGGAATTCGGATATCCGGTGCTTTTCGATGCGACTCACGCCTTGCAGATTCCCGGCGGACAAAGCCATGGCGCAGGCGGGCGCAGAGCGCAATTGACCGGTCTGGCCAGGGCCGGGCTGATGCAAGGCATCGCGGGGCTGTTCATCGAAGCGCATCCGGATCCTGACCGGGCGCCATGCGACGGGCCTTGTGCCTTGCGCCTGGACCGACTGGAGGATTTTCTCCGTCAAATGCGGGCGGTGGATATACTCGCGAAGTCGCTGCCGGCAATCGATACTTCTTCATAGTTTACGAAAGATATTTATCACAAGAGACTGAAATGACAGAAATAAAAAAGGTTCATGCGAGAGAAATTCTGGATTCCCGGGGCAATCCGACCATCGAAGCCGAAGTGAGGCTGGAAAACGGCGTAGGTGGCATCGCCTGCGTGCCTTCGGGCGCGTCCACCGGATCCAGGGAGGCGCTTGAACTGCGCGATCAGGAACCGGACCGCTACGGCGGCAAAGGCGTCCTGCGCGCGGTGGAAAACGTCAATGAAGAAATTCGACAGGCGCTTGCCGGAGTCGATGCCGCCGATCAGCAAGGGCTCGACCGCATCATGCTCAAACTCGACGGCACCGAGAACAAGTCCCGGCTCGGCGCAAACGCCATCCTGGCGGTTTCCCTGGCTGCCGCGCGGGCGGCGGCGACCAGCCGCGGAACATCGCTTTACAAGCATATCGCCCGGCTTGCCGGCAACGACGGCGGCCTCAGCCTGCCGGTACCCATGATGAACA
The DNA here is from genome assembly GCA_963666325.1 of Pseudomonadales bacterium. Lineage (GTDB taxonomy): Bacteria > Pseudomonadota > Gammaproteobacteria > Pseudomonadales > Pseudohongiellaceae > UBA9145. The sequence continues at coordinate 560,212 of OY762706.1, read as the reverse complement.
TCATCAACGGCGGCGAACACGCCGACAACAATGTCGATATCCAGGAATTCATGATCCAGCCCACCGGCGCCGGAAGTTTTCCGGAGGCCATGCGCTGCGGCGTGGAGATTTTCCACGCGCTCAAGTCCGTGCTGAAAAAGGACGGTTTCAATACCGCCGTCGGCGATGAAGGCGGCTTCGCGCCGGACCTGCCGTCGAACGCCGCGGCCCTCGACGCCATCGTCAACGCGATAGAGTTGGCGGGCTACACCGCCGGCGGCGATGTGCATCTCGCCCTCGATTGCGCCGCATCGGAGTTCTACCGCGATGGGCGCTACGAATTGTCGGGAGAGGGCAAGTCCTGCGATGCCGATGAATTTGTCGATTATCTCGAACAACTCTGCGCCGATTATCCGATCCTGTCGATCGAAGACGGCATGGACGAGAGCGATTGGGACGGTTGGGCTAAACTGTCGGCGCGTTTAGGCGATAAGATTCAATTAGTTGGAGACGATTTATTCGTCACCAACACGAAAATTCTGAAAAGGGGAATCGACGAGGACATCGCCAACGCCATTTTGATCAAGTTCAACCAGATCGGCAGCCTGACGGAAACGCTGGAAACCATAGCAATGGCTGCGCGAGCGGGATACGGCATCGTCATATCCCATCGCTCCGGCGAAACCGAGGACAGCACTATCGCCGATCTTGCCGTGGGAGTGGCGGCCGGCCAGATCAAGACCGGTTCGCTTTGCCGCACCGACCGGGTGGCGAAATACAATCGCTTGCTGCGCATACACGAGCAACTCGGCGATGCCGCAAGATATAACGGGCTGGGCGAATTCTCCCGATTTGGAGCCGGATGATCATGCGATTGCTGCTGTTTGCCACAGGCGCGATAGTCGTTTATCTCCAATACCAGTTATGGTTGGGAGAAGACGGCTGGCTCGCCTTGCGTTCGCGCCAGGCGGAAGCGACCAAACAGCTTGAAATCATCGCCAATCTGCGGGAAGGCAACCGGGACCTTGAAGTGGAAGTGCTGGACCTCAAGAACGGCACGGAAGCGATCGAGGAAAGGGCGCGCTCGGAACTCGGCATGATCAGGGAAGGCGAGACCTTCTACATCATTGTCGATTGAGCGGGCCATGAACTGTTGGGGAGTGCTCCCCGCCGCGGGCAGCGGCAGCCGATTCGGAGCCGAAGTTCCCAAGCAATATCTGCCGGTCAACGGCCGGCCCGTCATTTCCTGGTCAATCGAGACGCTGCTTGCCGTTCCGCTGCGGGCTCTCGTGGTCGCGCTCGGTCCAGAGGACGGACATTGGCCCAAGCTGGGCTGGGATAGCGAATCCCGCGTCGAAACCTGCGCCGGCGGCGCTCAGCGCCAGCAGTCGGTGCTCAACGCGCTGTCGAGCCTGCAAGGCCGGGCAGGCGATGACGACTGGGTTCTGGTGCACGACGCTGTGCGGCCCTGCGTACGGAACGAAGACATTGACCGGCTGATCGGCTTGACCGATGCCGGCGGCGGGGACGGCGGATTGCTGGGCTGGCCGGTTGACAATGCCCTCAAGCGTGTCGACGCTTCCATGGCGGTGCTGGACAACCTGGACCGGCGGGAATGCTGGAACGCCGCGACGCCCCAGATGTTCCGCTTCGGCGTCCTGTTCGATGCCCTGCGGCGAGCCGAAGCGGAAGGGACTTCCCATTTCGACGAGGCCGCGGCGGTCATGGCGGCGGGCGGCAGCGTGCTCATGGTTTCCTGCGCCAAGGACAACATCAAGGTCACCCACGAGCCGGACCTTGCGCTCGCGGGCAGCATTCTGGCTCGACAGAAGGAAGCGAACGCATGAGTTCTCCGGACTTGCGACAACTCCGCATCGGTCATGGCTTTGACGTACACCGTTTCGCCGACTGTTTCGACCCCGCGAAACCGTTGATCCTGGCAGGCGTGGAATTGCCGGTGGAAAAAAGCCTGGCGGCGCATTCCGACGGGGACCTGATATTGCATGCGCTGGCCGATGCGGTGCTCGGAGCGGCCGCCGAAGGCGATATCGGCAGACTTTTTCCCGACAGCGACGCCAGTCTGGCGGGTATTTCCAGCGCGATCATATTGCAAACCGCCCTGGAGAAGGCCGGTGGCAAGGGGCTGAAACTGATTAATCTCGACCTCACAGTCGTCGCCCAGGCGCCGAAACTTTCCCCTTATGCCGAGGCGATGCGGGAAAGTGTGGTTGCATTGACCGGTTTGCCCGAAGAAAACATCAATCTCAAAGCGACGACGACCGAGGGCATGGGTTATCTGGGCCGCGAAGAAGGCATGGCCTGTCATGCAGTCGTACTGATGGGGCCGGATGTCTGAGTTCCACGCCGGGCCGTACGCGCACTACTGGTCGGGTCTCGCGCGCTTGCTCGAATCCCCCTCAAGCAAAGCGCATTTGAAATCGACAGTAGACGACTTTCAGGTCGTGGAAGAGTTGGGGTTTGCGCTGTCCGGCGCCGGCGAGCATCTTTGCATCGAAGTGGAGAAAACCGGTCTGACCACTACCCGGGCCGTGCGCCGCCTGGCGGAAGCGACGGGACTCAGGCGAGGCGATATCGGCTATGCCGGGATGAAAGACCGGCGCGCCGTCGCCAGGCAATGGTTCAGCCTGCGGCTGCCTGAACGCGAAGAAACGCGGCTGCATTCGATTGACGACGAGAGCTTGCGCATTGTCCAGTCTCGCCGCAATCACCGCAAGATTCGCATCGGCAGCCATCGCGCGAATCGCTTTCACATTATCTTGCGCGATTTCCGCGGTGAGCGGGATGACATGGAGCACAGGTTGCGCGTGCTGGCGCAACAGGGAGTTCCGAATTATTTCGGACCCCAGCGTTTCGGGCGGTGTTTCGGTAATCTAAAGGAAATAGAACAGCGTATTCGTGATAAAAACATCGCGAAAGTCCCAAGACCCTCACGATCACTGCTATATTCCGCAGCCAGGGCCGCATTGTTCAATCTGGTGCTTTCCGCGAGGCTGTCCCAGGGAAGCTGGAATCGTTATCTGGAAGGGGATGTCCTGAGTCTCGATGGGTCAGGACGGCTTTTTTTGCCGGAAGCGGGAAATCGGAACGAATCGTTGCGGCAAAGGCTCAAGGACATGGACATTCATGTTACGGGCCCACTGCCGGGCGCGGCCCCGGCGGAACTGAGATATGTAACTCACGGCCAGGCTGCCGATATTGAAATTGCGGCACTGCGGCAAAACACCGCCATGCTCGATTGGCTCAGGCGGGAAGGACTGCAGGCCGGACGAAGACCGTTGCGCTTCGCGCCGCGTGAATTGAACTGGAGCTGGAAGAGTGGAGACCTGGTACTGCGCTTCACGCTTGCGCGGGGTTGTTACGCCACCAGTCTGCTCAGAGAATTATGTATAACAGATGGAAGCGAACAGGAAACCGAACTTGAATCTTGATGGTGCTGGAGTGAAAACGCCGCGAAAGCGAGAGCGGCTGGTGGCCAAGCTCAAGGACAAGGGCATCCGCAACGCAAACGTGCTTGACGTGATCAGGACGACGCCGCGGCATATCTTCATAGAGCCGGCATTTTCCCATCTTTCCTACGATGACATTCCGGTCAATATCGGCTACAAGCAGACGATATCCCAGCCGTTCGTCGTCGCGCGAATGACCGAAGCGGTGCTTGAGGCGGGCTCATTGAACCGGGTGCTGGAAATCGGCACCGGCTGCGGCTATCAGACCGCGATCATTGCGCCTCTGGTCAGGGAAGTTTACAGCATCGAGCGAATCAAGCCCCTGCACGACAAGGCTGTTGCCAACCTTGAGGCGCTGGGCCTCGAAAACGCACATCTGATTCACGGCGACGGCAGCCTGGGCTACCCGGACAAGAGCCCTTATGACGCGATCATCGTCACCGCGGCGCCGCTGGGGATTCCGAACGAACTGCTCGCGCAACTCGCCCAGAACGGCCGGCTGGTCATACCCGTCGGCGGTTCAGGCGGCCAGGAACTGCGCCTGATTACTCGCAAGAAGGACCAGTTCATCAGCCGGCTGCTCGATCACGTCAGATTCGTACCCTTGCTGAAAGGGCAGGTGTGATATTGACTCCGAGCCGCTCCCGATGAGCAGACCCGCCGACAGCGCCGCGCAACATCTGCTGGTCTACGCCAAGGGGATAATCATGGGGATCAGCGATTCCGTGCCCGGCGTCTCCGGCGGCACCATCGCGGTCGCCGCGAATATCTACGACCGCATCATCCACGCCATTCGCGCCATCGACGCGGGCGCCTTGCGGCTGCTGCTGGCCGGGCGCCTGAAAGAATGCTGGCGGCATGTCGACGGAACGTTCCTGCTCGCGCTCGGACTCGGCATCGGCAGCGGCCTGCTGCTCAGCGCAAACCTGATCGTTTACCTGATCGAGAACAACCCCGAACCGCTGCGCGCATTTTTCATCGGCCTCATTGCCGCCGCCATCTGGATGTTGCGCGGGGAAACAGTTCTGAGCGACTGGCGCAACGCACTGCCGGCGGCGGTCGGGGCGCTGTTCGTGTTGCTGGTGTCCATGGCGTCACCGGGGGAGATCCGGCCCTCGAATTTCTACCTGTTCCTTTGCGGCATGATCGCGGTCAGCGCGATGTTGCTGCCCGGGCTTTCCGGAGCTTTCATCCTGCTTTTGCTCGGCGCCTATCAGTACATGCTGGTCGCATTGACCGACTTCGATATCCCGGTTCTGCTGATTTTTCTGGCCGGCTGCGTACTCGGAGTGCTGCTGATGTCGAGAATCGTCGGCTTGCTGCTGCGCCGGCATCGCCGGCGGGCCTACGCCGTCATCTGCGGATTGCTCGCCGGCTCGATACCCGTCCTCTGGCCCTGGCAAACGGCGACCGATTCAGGCGCGGCAATGCAATTTCTGGCCAATCGGCCCGTTGCGCCCGCCGAGTATATGGAACTGACCGGACGGGAGCCGATGATCCTGATCTGTCTCGCGGCATTGCTGGCGGGTCTTGGCCTGACCCTGGCGGCGCGAAGATCATCGCGCCGCAACCCTTCAGTCACGCGCGCGGCAGACGATAATTCACTATGATTCTCTCCGGATTCCGTATGCATCCCGGGGCGACATGAAAATGAACTTTCCGTATCGCGCATTTTGCCGTGTGGGGCTGCTGGCGCTGCTGGCGACTCTGCTTGCCTGCGGTTCGCCGCGAGCGCCGATTCGCGACCAGGGCAGGGTGTTCCCGAACCAGGGGCCGGAGATCGTCCGGGACAGCGGACCCGTTATTTTCCAGCCGACGGACGATTCCGCGGCTACCGGTCAGCCCGGCATTCATCGAGTCAGGGAAGGCGATACCTTGTTCGCCATCGCGTTCATGTACGGCGTCGACTACCGGGAAGTGGCCGCGGCCAACAATCTCTCGCCGCCCTATACGATTTACGTCGATCAGGAACTGAGGCTGAACGCGGACGCGCCAGGCCCCGCGGCGCCGTCGGGTGCGACCGCAGCCGCCAGCACGAGCGCAGCCGTGCCGAGCGGGGGCATTCAGCGCCGGCCGATCGAACGGCGCCCATCGGCGCCGGCGCCAAGCGTACGATCGTCGCCGGTTTCAGGATCGTCTTCGGGGTCGTCTTCAGGCGGCTGGCAATGGCCGCTCGCCGAGCGCGGCTCGACGAATTATCGCCCGGACATCAATAATCGCCTCGATATCGAAGCGAAAGCGGGGGATTCCGTACTGGCCGTCAGGGACGGCGAAGTGGTTTATTCGCGCCCCTTCGGAGACGACGATGGCTCCCTGCTCATCATTCGCCATGACGACCGCTATCTCAGCGCCTACACGCAAACGGGGAGGGTGCTGGTGGAAACCGGAGAAAGGGTTTCGGCGGGCCAGGCCATCGTCGAACTCGATCCGGTCGATTCCGGTTCGCCCATGGTCTATTTCAACGTGCAGCGCGACGGTAACTTCGTCGACCCGACCGGTTTGTTGCCGTGAGCGGGTGAAGGTTTCCCGGGGAGATTCCGCGACTCCGCTTCGCTCCGCGCGGAATGACAGGAAAAGCTCGTTCCGCGGTTCCCGACCGTCGTTCCGCGGCCCCCGACCGTCGTTCCGCGGCCCCCGACTGTCATTCTGCGCGCAGTCGCAGAATCTCCGTCACTTTTCCAGATATTTCAGTTTGTCCTTGACGTCGGTCCAATCTTCGGCGTCGGGAAGCGGGTCCTTCTTTTCGGTGATGTTGGGCCATGTTTCGGCCAACTCGGCGTTCAGGTCGAGAAATTTCTGCTGGTCTTCGGGCAATTCGTCTTCGGCATAGATTGCATCTACCGGACATTCGGGTTCGCACAAGGCGCAGTCTATGCATTCGTCGGGATGAATAACCAGAAAATTGGGGCCTTCGTAGAAACAATCCACGGGACAGACTTCCACGCAATCGGTGTGCTTGCATCGAATGCAGTTATCGCCAACAACAAAGGTCATGAGTCGTTCCTATCGTTCCTTTCGTTACACCTGACTGACTTTGACTTCAGCTCGTAGAGAATGGTCAGGGCTTCTCTGGCGGTGATCGTATCCGGGTCCAGCTTTTCGAGATAGTCGAGAGCCGGATGGTCCTGCCTGAAAAGGCCAATATCCAGCCCGGAAGGAGTCGATTCCTTTCTGGCAGCCGATTCTAAAGCAGATTGCCCCACAACTGAAGGGGGGTTATGCCGTTCGGCTTCAAGCTGCTGGAGTTTGCCCCGCGCCTGACTGATGACCGAGGCGGGAATGCCGGCGAGTTGTGCGACCTGCAGCCCGTAGCTGCGGCTAGCCGGCCCCGGTTTTACCGAGTGCAGCAAGACGATACCGTTATCGTGTTCGGCGGCGTCGAGATGCACATTGATGATCCCGGGAATCTGATCCGCCAGCGCGGTCAATTCGAAGTAGTGGGTTGCGAAAAGTGTGAAGGAACCGACATTTTCGGCAATATGCACAGCCGCGGCCCAGGCCAGGGACAGACCATCGAAAGTGCTGGTGCCGCGGCCGATTTCATCCATCAGCACCAGGCTTTCCGAAGTGGCGTTATGCAGGATGGCCGCGGTCTCGATCATTTCCACCATAAAGGTCGAACGGCCGCCGGCGAGATCGTCGGCCGAACCGATCCGCGTGAATATTCGGTCGACGGGACCGATCGCCGCCTCGCGCGCTGGAACGCAGCTGCCGGACAAGGCGAGCAGCACGATAAGCGCCGTTTGCCGCATATACGTCGATTTTCCGCCCATATTGGGGCCGGTGACGATCAGCATCCTGCGTTCGTCATCCATGTAAAGATCATTGGCGACGAATTCCTGCTCGGACACTTGCTCCACAACCGGATGGCGCCCGCCGCTGATTTCTATTCCGGCCGCACCGCGCAACACGGGCCGGCTGTATTCGAGGCTGGTCGCGCGTTCGGCGAAATTGTTCAACACGTCGAGCTCCGCCAGCCCGCCGGCGCAGACGAGCAGGGCGGGCAACGAATCCGAGAGATCGTCGAGCAATGCCTCGTACAACTCCTTCTCACGCGCCAGGGCCTTGCTTTTCGCGCTGAGAATCTGGTCCTCGAATTCCTTCAGCTCCGGCGTGATATAACGTTCGGCGTTCTTCAGGGTTTGCCGCCGCATGTATTCCGCGGGCAATCCGGCGGCAACGGATTGTCCCTTGCTGACTTCGATAAAATAGCCGTGAACCCGGTTGAACCCGACCTTGAGCGTGCTCAGGCCGGTCTGGCGCCTCTCGCGCTGTTCGAGTTCGACCAGGTATTCCCCGGCGTTGCTGCTCAGATTGCGCAGGCGGTCGAGTTCCGCGTCAAAGCCTTCGGCAATGACGCCGCCTTCACGAATGACCTGCGCCGGTTCTTCCCTGACCGCCCGGCGGAGCAAATCCGCCTCGCGCGGAAACTCGCCGATACGCTCGGCCAGATGACGCAGGTGCGGAGTCTGCAGTTCCGCAAGCTGCCGCTGGAGGGCGGGCAGGGATTCGAGCGCGATTTGCAGCCTCGACAGATCGCGCGGCCGTGACGAACGCAGGCCGATCCTGGCCAGGATGCGTTCAAGATCCCCGACATCCTCCAGTAACTTGCCAAAGGCCTCGAACCGGTAGTTCTCGCGCAAGGCGCTGACCGTGTCCTGGCGATGCAGCAATTCGTTCCGGTCGCGCAGCGGCCGGCTGATCCAGCGCGCCAGCAATCTCGAACCCATCGGCGTCGCGCAACGGTCCACGACCGACAGCAGCGTGTTGGCGCGGCCGCCGGCGAGATTCACCTCGATTTCGAGATTGCGCCGGCTGACCGCGTCGATGATGACGCTGTCGCGCTGCCGTTCCACGCGCAGACCCTGTACATGGGGCAAGTCCGCGCGCTGGGTCTCGCGCAGATATTGCAGCAGACAGCCGGCGGCCTGCAGGGCCGCTTCCATGTCTTCGCAATCGAAAGCGGTCAGGTCGTTCACGCCGAACTGGCGACTCAATGCGCGAACCGCTCCTTCGAGTTCGAACTCCCATTCGGGGCGCGGCCGCAAGGCCGGATGCCGCAAATGTTCGTTCAGATTCGACAAGGTCTCCGGCAGAAGGATTTCCGCGGGGCGCAATCGCTCGAGTTCGTTCGACAACGCTTCCTTGCCGTCGACTTCGGACAACACGAAACGCCCGCTGCTGACATCGATGCCGGCCAGCCCGAACGTCTCGGCGCCGCCGCCGCAGATCGCCAGCAAGTTGTTGTCCCGGCGCGCATCGAGCAAGGCTTCGTCGCTGATCGTGCCGGGAGTGATGATGCGAACGACTTCGCGTTGCATCGGCCCCTTGCTCTTGGCCGGATCGCCGATCTGCTCGCAGATGGCGACCGACTTGCCGGCTTCGACGAGGCGCGCGAGATAACGGTCGGCGGAATGGTAGGGGACGCCGCACATGGGAATGGGCGAGCCCGCCGACTTGCCGCGGGCGGTGAGGGCGATATCGAGAAGTTCCGCGGCGACCCTGGCGTCTTCGTAAAACAACTCGTAAAAGTCCCCCATCCGATAGAACAGCAGGCAGTCCGGATGCTGCGCCTTGATGCGCAGGTACTGCTGCATCATGGGAGTATGTGAGGCGTTTTCTGGCAAGGCGGGAGGTTGTTCCGAACCGGCTGCAAAGCGGGAAATTCTACATGGATTTCCATCGCCGGTGGACCGTCTCCACCATTTAAAGCAAAATTTCCCCCATGGGACACCCACTCGCACCTCCTGGGGACACCCAATGAGTCAAAACGAAAAACTGGAATCTCTGGCCGCGCGGGTCGGCGAGCGCCTGCTTGCCCGCAAATTGTTGCTTGCTGCGGCTGAGTCCTGCTCCGGCGGGTGGGTGTCCCAGGCGGTAACCGCGGTCGCGGGCAGTTCCGCCTGGTTCGATTGCGGATTCGTGACTTATTCCAATGAGGCCAAGCAGCAACTGCTGAATGTGCCGGCCAGTCTGCTCGATTTCGATGGCCCCGGCGCGGTTAGCGAAGAAACGGTGCTGGCCATGACCGCGGGCGCGATCGCCAACAGCCGGGCCCGGGTTGCCGTCGCTGTAAGCGGCATAGCCGGGCCCGAGGGCGGCAGCGCGGAAAAACCTGTCGGCACGGTGTGGATCGCCTGGCAATGGGAACAGCGGCGGCTGGCGCGCAAGTTTCAATTCGGCGGGGACAGAACCGCTGTCCGCGAGGCCGCGGCGCTGGCGGCGCTGGAAGGATTGCTGGCGCTGCTGGAATGAAATCCGGCGGTGAAATATTTTTCTAAAGTATTTGCGGCGACTGCCAATATACTGGTTGAATATACAGTAATCGGCCGCGCAGCCAATTTGCCCGGTTTTCTTTCGAATTCAGGCAAAATTCAGAAATTGGACTAGGCTGTTGGCAGTAGCGGTCGATCCGGCAACCAGGAGCATAGAACTCATCGCGCAACTGGAACTCATGGAACCAGCTACGGTTGTGATTCATTGACAGACAAGGGAAATACCATGATGCAAGACAGCAAGAACGACCAAGGCAAGGAAAAGGCGCTGAATGCCGCCCTGGCTCAGATCGAGCGGCAATTCGGCAAAGGTTCCATGATGCGTCTCGGCGATAACGATCGCCAGGCGATACCCGCGATTTCGACCGGCTCGCTCGGGCTCGACATCGCCCTCGGCATCGGCGGCCTGCCGCGCGGCAGAATCGTCGAGATTTACGGCCCGGAGTCATCCGGCAAGACCACGTTGACCCTGCAGGTCATCGCCCAGGCCCAGCGCACCGGCGGCAGTTGCGCCTTCATCGACGCCGAACACGCGCTCGACCCCATGTACGCCGCGAAACTGGGTGTGGACGTGGAAAACCTGCTGGTCAGCCAGCCCGACACCGGCGAGCAGGCGCTGGAGATCTGCGACATGGTCGTGCGATCCGGCGCGCTTGACGTGGTAGTGATCGATTCGGTGGCCGCGCTCACGCCCAAGGCGGAGATCGAAGGCGAGATGGGCGACAGTCACATGGGCCTGCAAGCCCGGCTGATGTCCCAGGCGCTGCGCAAAATGGCGGGCAATATCAAGAACTCCAACACCCTGGTGATTTTCATCAACCAGATTCGCATGAAGATCGGCGTCATGTTCGGGTCTCCGGAAACCACCACCGGCGGCAATGCGCTGAAGTTCTACTCATCGGTGCGGCTCGACATCCGTCGCATCGGCACGATCAAGGACGGCGATGAAGTCGTCGGCAACGAAACCCGGGTGAAAGTCGTCAAGAACAAGGTTTCACCGCCGTTCCGGCAGGCCGAATTCCAGATCCTGTATGGCGAGGGAATTTTTCAGCTCGGCGAAGTGATCGATCTCGCCGTCAAATACGGCCTGGTGGATAAATCCGGCGCCTGGTACGCCTATCAGGGCGAAAAGATCGGCCAGGGCAAGAAGAATGTCGCCGCCTACTTGCAGGAGAATCCCGCTATCGCCAAGGAAATTGAATCGGCGATCAGAGCCCGCACCCTGGAAGGAGACCAGCAGAGCGAAGCGCGGGAACAGGCAGGTCATGACGACGTGGTCGTGCTTGCCGACTCCCGGAAGTCGTAATCGCAGCGTCGTTCCGCAATCAACCACATGAGTGAGTCCGATACCATGGCGCTGCGCCGCCGCGCCATGGACTTTCTCGCCCGCCGGGAGCACTCCCGTCATGAACTGGCGGTTAAATTGCGGGATCGCTTTGCGGAAACCGCCCCGGAATTGATTGATTCGGAGCTGGACAAACTCGCTGTCGAAAACCTGCAATCGGATCGGCGCTTCGCGGAGGAATACCTGCGAATGCGCATGCGCCGCGGCTTTGGCTGGCTGCATATTCGCGCGGAATTGCTGGCTCGGGGCGTGGCTGACTCGATAGTCTCCGGTCTCTCCCGGTCGGACGAAGAATGGCTGGAGTCGGCCGAAAATCTCGTGGCTTCACGACTTGCCGGGCAAAAGGGCTTCACTCAAGGCAGCCGCGAACATCAGCGCCTGTTCCGCTTCCTGCAAGGCCGGGGCTTTTCCGCCGAGATCGCCCACAAGTCGCTGCAAAGCTGCATTCGAAAAACGGCGCATTGAGTTGAGACGGTTCCCTGAAGCAGTTTCATGGAAGCGCGCTGCGCAAGGAATCCATCCGCTTGTGCAGTGAAGTGTTTTCCAATAAGAAAGTGACGTTATCAGTAATCGGCAATTCTCATTTTGTCCGTATTCGACCGATCGCCAAAATGAGAATTGCCGCCGAATTCGCGCGCGGCGTGTGTTTTTCCCGCAAAATTGATATAAAGGGCTTGAATCGTACCGTGCCCCGGAGGGCGCGGGTCAGGTATTTTTTACCTTGAGGCATGCGACATACTGCGGGGGGCGGTCATGAACGAAAAGAAAAATCAGGGCTTGACAAGGGAAATCGTGGATTCCACGATGAGTTATAATCGCCGGGTCGCCGGGTCGCCGGGTCGCCGGGTCGCCGGGTCGCCGGGTCGCCGGGTCGCCGGGTCGCCCAACCTGCGTCCGCGTGACGGCCATGAGCTTTTCCGCATGGCTGCGCCGTTCCTGGCGTCCGTCCTCCCCGCCTGGGTCTTCTTCCTCCGCCGCCCGCGGCCCGCGGCGCGGCCTTTCCGCACTCCTGCTCGCCCTGCCGCTGATCCTGGGCCTTGCCGCCGGGGCGCATGCGCAGACCCTGTCCATCAGCGCGCCCGCGGACGCGAACGAGGGCGACTCGGGCACGCGGGACCTGACCTTCACGGTGACCCTCGACACGGCAGTTACGACCGTTGTTGTTTATGAGGTCTGCTTCACCGGCACGGCGACGATCGATACGACGCAGCAGAACCTGAACAATATCCCCGCCGCAGACTATCAGGCCATTAGCAGCAACAGCCCCCGGAATTCAAACTGCGTTAACGGCGCTATCGGTGGAGGGGCTACATCCAATAGCGATATTGGCGTCAAGGTCAAGGGAGACACCGACTTCGAGCCCGACGAGACGGTCGTCGCCACGCTGTCGTTAACCGCGCCGCCCGAAATCACGCTCGGCACCTCGGTCGCCACCCACACGATCCGGAACGACGACGCGGCGCCCCCGGCGCCCCCCCCCGAATACAGCTTCTGGATCACGGGCGGTCCCCCCATCGACGAGGGCGGGGAAGCGGTCTTCACGGTGCATGCGCATCCGGCGCCGACGGCGCAGATGGAGGTGGCCATTGTGGTCACGGCCGCGCCGGTGCGCTCGAACTTCCTCAACTTTGGCGATACGGGCATCAGGACGGTGAGATTCTCCGCGGGCAGCGGCACGGCGGTCTACCGCGCCCGGACCCGGGGCGACGACACGGACGAGCCGGACGGTTTCGTGCGGGCGAGGCTGCATTCGAACAAGGCGACCGCCGGCGGTCGGACGTATTGGCAGCACAGCCCGAAGAAATCGGCCGAGGTGAGGGTGTGGGACGACGACGCTCCGCTTCCGCAACACCGGCCTCCGGTCGTTTCCGTGCGCACCCTGCCCGGACGCGGGACCGTGGACGAGGGCGAGACCGCGTACTTCTGCTACGGCATCGAGGGCAGCGGGTACCCCGCGAACCATCCCTCCAGATTCTGGGTGAGGTACGAGGCCGTGTCCTCGTCGGGGCGGGTCCTCATTGAAGACGCGGCCCTCGGCCTCGGCACGGCGACGCGGGAGATGTGCCTGAAGCGCTCCACCTGGGGCGCGGCGGGCGAGACCTACACCGCCCGGGTGCTTCCTCCGAGCGGGCCGATCTTCAACGAGGGCCGCCAGATCCAGCCCTACGCGGTGGGTACCGCGACCGCGACGGTCACGGTGCGCGGGGGGACCTCGCCGCAGGTCGCGGCGACGCCCCCGTCGGTGACGATCTCCACCGACGCGGCTTCGGTGACGGAGGGCGGCGAGGTGACCTTCACGGTCACGGCCGACGCGGCGCCGGGGATCGACATCGCGGTGAACCTGGGCGCGGCGGAGGAGATGGGCGCGGGTCTGGACTATATCGGGCGCGAGCAGACCGGCACGGTGACGCTCCCCGCGGACGCGACCTCGGCCACCTGGACGGTCACGGTCTGGTCCGACGAGCAGCAGCGCGCCGACGGCGCGGTGGAGGCCAGGATCAAGCCGGGCGACGGCTACACGGCGGGCGCGCCGTCCGCGGTCACCGTGGCCCTGCTCGACGACGACGCGCCGCCGGCCGATCCGCCGACCGTCGATCCGGCGCCGGCCGATCCGCAAACCGATCCGCCGGCCGTCGATCCGGCGCCGGCCGCGCCGGTGGTGAACCTCTCGGTGTCCGGAAACGGCCGGGTGACGGAAGGCGAAAGCCTGACGGTCACGGCGACGCGGAGCGAGGCGAACACGTCCGGCGCGGCGCTGTCGATTCCGATCCGGGTGGTGGCGGGGGCCGGCTCGGATGCGCAAGCCGACGACTTTGCGATAGCGGACGCCATCGTCATTCCGAACGGCGCCGGCAGCGGCGCGACGACGTTCACGGCGGCGGTCGACGACCGCGCCGAGAGCGAAAACGGCGAAACGGCGGTGGTCGCGCTGGGTTCCCCGCTGCCGGACGGCACCGGGTACGGGTCCGTCCAACGGGTCGAGATCCTCATTTTCGACGGCGAAGATCCACCGCCGGGCGCCTCCGACGCGGTGACGGTCAGCGACAACGACGGTTCGCCGCCGACGACCCCGGCGACCCCGGCAACCCCGGCGACCCCGGCGACCCCGGCAACCCCGGCAACCCCGGCAACCCCGACAACCCCGGACCCCGAGCCGGAGCCCAAACCGGAACCGGAACCCGAGCCCGAACCTGAACCGGAGCCGCTTGACCCCGCCGCGGCCCGTTTCCACCTGTTTCCCCTGTTTGTCGACGGGGACGGTTTTCGCAGCCGTCTTTTCCTGACGAACGTTTCGGCCCCGGGCAACCGCTGCGCGCTGACCCTGGTGGGCGCGGGACTGGACGCCGCGGTATTCGAAGGGAATCCCGCGCCGACGCCGACGGAGTCCGGGGCCGTCGTCGATTTCGGCGAGTCCGGGGTGACGCTGGGCGCCGCGGGCGCGGAAGGCTTCGCGTTCGGTTACGCCCGGCTCGTCTGCGACCGACCGGCGGTGGCGCGGATGCTGCTGGTGCGGGAAAGCGGCGGCGCGCCCGTTGCGATGACGCACCTGGAGAACGCGCGGCCGGGGCGCGGCTTTCGGATTCCGGCGCCGCTGGGTCTGGGCCGTCTGGGTCTGATCCTTTCCAACGACAACGCGCTGGACGCGTCCTGCGCGGCGGAACTGGAGACTCCCGCGGGCGCGGCCGGCGGCGGCGCCGTCGCCGTGCCCGGGCGGTCGACCGTGTTCCGGTTTCTGGACGAACTGATTCCGTCCGCGGCGGAAACGGCCGACGGCACGGTGTCGCTGAGTTGCGACCGCGCGGTGTCCGCGCTGGGCATGACGCTGCGCGGCGGCGATTTCGCCGCGCTGACGGCGGCGGTTCCGGAAGACCGCGCCGCGCCGCCGCCGTACCGGGGGGTATTGCCGCTGCTGCTGGACGGCGGAGGCTTTCGTTCCCATGTGACGGTGACGAATCTGTCCGACACGGCCAACCGCTGCGTGATGCGTCTGCGCGGCTGGGTGACCACGGCCCGTTTCGCGGGCGCGGCGGGCGTGACCGAAAACGGATTTCGCCAGGCCGAGTTCACGCTGGCCGGGGGCGCGGGCGGCCGGGTCGCGCTGTCGAGCGACGGCCGGAGCGTGCTCGAGTCCGGCCATGCCGCGCTCGAATGCGACGCGCCGGTGGACCTGCGCAATCTGCTGACCCTGGACGCGGCGGAGGGTCCGGTCGGGATGGCGGCGGTATCGCCGGTATCCGCCGCGCGGGACGTCCGGTTTCCGGTCGCGCCCTGGATGGGGCGTTTGGCGCTGGCGCTGACCAACGACGCCGACACCGGCGTTGTCTGCGAGGCCTCGCTGACCCCGGCGGGACGGGAGGAGACGCTCGCGGCCGCGGCGCCGGTGCGGGTTGCGGGCCGGTCCACGGCGCTGCGCTTCGCGGCCGACCTGTTCGAACTGCCGGCGGATTTCGCGGGCGGGACGGCGCGGCTGCGCTGCGACGGCGACATCGCGGCGATTTCCCTGCCGCTTCCCGGCGCGGGCTTCGCCGCCCTGCCGCCGGTCGCGACCGGCGCCCCGCCGGATTGACCGGCGCGCCATGAAACAGACAAAACGGGAATTGCCGGCAAACCAGGAGGTCATTAGAAACAGCCAGGGCGAAGTGCGATAATCGCGCCGCTTGGATAGTTACATTACCATTCGGCGGGGATCCGAAATGAGACTGGTCAGACCATTCAGGGGACTGCGGCCGACGCGTGAACTCGCCTCGCAAGTGGCCTCTCCGCCATACGACGTGCTGAGCAGGGAAGAAGCGCTGGAAATGGCGCGCGGCAACGATTGCAGTTTTCTCCATATCAACAAGCCCGAAATCGACGTCGACCCCGCGACCGACTCTCATGACGGCATTGTTTACGCAAAAGGCAGGGCCAATCTCGACCGATTCATCGATTCGGGCATTCTGCTGCGGGACGAGGAAAACTGTTTTTATGTTTATCGCCAGGTCATGGGCGGTCACGTCCAGACCGGCCTTGCGGCCGTGGCTTCGCTGGACGCCTACGAACGGGGTCTGGTCAAAAAGCATGAACTGACGCGCCCGCCCAAGGTGGTTGACCGGGTGGCCCATATGCATGCGCTCGGCGCCCAGGTAGGGCCCGTGTTCGTTACCTATCACGCCCGCAAGTCGGTTGACGAGTTGATCGCGGCAACGACGCAGGGAGAGCCTGAATACGACTTCACCGCCGATGACGGCATCCGCCACACACTTTGGGTCGTATCGCGGGCCGAGCGGGTGCTCGAGTTCCAATCCGCGCTGGATGAGTTGCCGACGCTATATGTCGCCGATGGGCACCATCGTTCCGAGGCGGCGTCCAATCTGCGCGAAACCCTGAATCTGTTCAGTCCGCGCCGGACCGGCTCTTCTCCCTGGGACTGGTTTCTCGTGGTCATGTTTCCCCATGACCAGATCAAGATTCTCGACTACAACCGCGTAGTGCGCGACCTCAACGGCCTCGCCGCCGACGATTTCCTGGAAAGGCTGGAACAGGACTTCGAACTTACCGGGGTAGAAGCCGGCGACGCCAAACCCGCGCAGCCGCGCGAGTTTGCCTTGTATCTGGAAGGGCGCTGGCTGCGCCTGCGTCCGCGTGCGGCGGTGCTGGCCACGCTGGAAGAAAAATCGGCCAGTGACAAGCTGGATGTCGCCTTGTTGCAGGATTGGGTATTCGCGCCCTTGCTCGGCATCATGGATCAGCGTACCGACGATCGAGTGGATTTCGTCGGTGGCATTCGCGGGTTGGCGGAACTCGAACGAAGAGTCGACGGCGGCGCCTGGGGCGCGGCTTTCGCGATTTATCCGACTTCGATGGAAAATCTGATGGAAGTGGCGGACTCGGGCGGCGTGATGCCGCCCAAGTCCACCTGGTTCGAGCCCAAGTTACGCAGCGGGCTGGTCAGTCACTTACTGGATTAGCCCGCCTGTTTGAGCTTGGCTCCGGATTTGCCGTCGATCAGGTTACCCTTGCCGATGGGAATCGACCTGGGCTTCATGGCTTCGGGAATTTCCCGCACGAGGTCGATGTGCAGCAGGCCGTTTTCGAGCCCGGCGCCATTGACCTTGACGTGCTCGGCGAGGCGGAAACGCCGCTCGAAGTTGCGGGCGCCGATTCCCTGGTGCAGAAACTTGCGCTCTCCGTTCTCCTCGGTCCTGCGGCCGCTGACGGTCAGTTCCTCGCTTTCCACCTGGATGTTCAGGTCGTCATCGGCGAAGCCGGCGACGGCCATGGTAATGCGATAGCTGTCCTTGTCGAGCAGCTCGATGTTGTAGGGTGGGTATCCGGAACCGGCATTGTCGTTCCGGCTCACTGTGTCGAGCAGGGACGAAAGGTGGTCGAAACCTACGGTGGTTCGGTACAGGGGTGAAAAATCAAATCTGGTCATGATCATATCCTCATAATTCAAGCAATATGGTTTGGCTGCCGATTTCGGCAGAGCGGGCCTCTGAGGAGCATCCGCTGAGGATAAATATGTGGTTTGAGGGTGGAAATTCAATAGTTTGCGTGTTGCGTAGATCTCGCCGCCGCCGGTGTGGCGTGTTAGGCGGACGCTGTAAATACGTCCCTGTAAGCTCAAGCTCGGCTTCCTGCCTCGCATGCCGCCTAACACGCCACACCGACGACGGCTTACGGAGTCCCTTGGATTTATTTGGGATTCGAGAGGGTTAAATCGTTAGTTTGGCCATGAAGTCGTGTGCTGGGGTTTGTTCTAGGGCTTGTTGGTCTTTGCATAGGGTGAAGATTTCTTTGCAGCGGTGGGATGGGAAGCAGGTGGCGAGGTTGGCTTTGAATTTTTGTTCGAGGAGGGGGATGCCTTCTTTGCGGCGGCGTCTGTGGCCTACGGGGTATTCGACTTCGATGCGGTCGGTGCAACTGCCGTCTTTGAACCAGATCTTGATTGAGTTGGCGATGGAGCGTTTGTTGGGTTCGAGGTATTCGTTGGTGTAGCGGGGTTCTTCGTGGATTTCCATTTTTTCGCGCAATTCGTCGATGATGGGGTGCGCGGAGTGGAAGGAGTCCTCGTAGTGGTCGGCGGTGAGCGAGCCGAAGCCGATGGCTACGGCGGTCATGTATTGCAGGCAATGGTCGCGGTCGGCGGGGTTGCTCAAGGAGCCTACCTTGTTGATGATGCGCAGCGCTGATTCGTGGGTGTGCATGACTATGCGGTCGATTTCGCCGAGCCTGTTGCTTACTGCGGGATGTAGTTTGAGCGCGGCCTCGACGGCGGTTTGTGCGTGGAATTCGGCTGGATAGGAGATTTTGAATAGTATGTTTTCCATTACATAACTTCGGTAAGGCTTTGAAAATTTGAATTCTTTTCCTTTGAAGTTCACGTCGTAGAAACCCCAGGTCCGGGCGCTCAGCACGCTTGGATAGCCGGTTTCTCCGCGCATGGTCAGGTCGGCCAGGCGCACTGCGCGGGAAGTGGCGTCGCCGGCCGCCCAGGACTTGCGCGATCCGGTGTTGGGCGCATGGCGGTAGGCGCGCAGGCTGGAGCCGTCGAGCCAGGCCTGGGAGAGGGCGTCGATGACTTGCTGTTTCGAGCCGCCGAGCATTCGGGTTGCCACTGCGGTGGAGGCTACTCGCACGAGTAATACGTGACATAGGCCCACGCGGTTGAAACTGTTTTCCAGGGCGATGACGCCCTGGATTTCATGGGCCTTGATCATGGCGCCGAGCACATCGCGCATGAGCAGGGGGGGCTGGCCCGCGGCCGCACGGTGTTGGGACTGGTAGTCGGCAATCGCCAGGATGGCGCCCAGATTGTCTGACGGGTGTCCCCATTCCGCCGCCAGCCAGGTGTCGTTGTAGTCAAGCCAGCGGATTATGCAGCCGATGTCCCAGGCGGCTTTCACGGGGTCGAGCCGGAATTGCGTGCCGGGCACGCGCGAGCCGTTGGGAACAATTGTGCCTTCCGCCAGCGGCCCGAGCAGTTTCCGGCATTCGGGATAACGCAGCGCAAGCAGGCCGCAGCCGAGGCTGTCCATCAGGCAGTTCCGGGCGGTGTCGTATGCTTCCCGGGAGTCGATTTCGTAGTCGCAGACGTAGTCCGCGATATCGACCAGAACCTGATCCGGGTCGGGGCGGGTATTCAGATCGGCGCTGGCGCTCATGGCTGTCTCTTCATTTGAGTATGGTGGGGGTCTGGTCCGGGTTCAGCGTTCGGCGATGTCCACCCAGGCGGCGGTTGCCGGACCGGTGTATTCCGCGCTCGGCCTGATGATACGGTTGTTCGCGCGTTGTTCCTTTACATGGGCGGCCCAGCCCGTGATTCGCGACATGACGAATATGGACGTGAACAGTTTGGTCGGAATTCCCATGCAATGGTAGGCGGCGGCATGAAAGAAGTCGGCGTTCGCGAAAAGTTTCTTTTCCCGCCACATGACCTCTTCGCAACGTACGGATACCGGATAGAGCACGGTATCGCCGACCCGCTCCGCCAGTTTTTCCGCCCAGCCCTTGATGATCGCATTGCGCGGGTCGGATTCGCGATACACCGCGTGACCGAATCCCATGATCTTTTCCTTGCGCTCCAGCATGGCGAGAATTTCATTTTCGGCCTCGTCGGGAGTGCGCCAGTTCTCGATCGTTTCCATGGCCGCCTCATTGGCGCCGCCGTGCAGTGGGCCGCGCAAGGCGCCGATGGCGGCGGCAAC
Source organism: Pseudomonadales bacterium (assembly GCA_963666325.1). Lineage (GTDB taxonomy): Bacteria > Pseudomonadota > Gammaproteobacteria > Pseudomonadales > Pseudohongiellaceae > UBA9145. Next base: position 540,459 of record OY762706.1, on the reverse strand, counting down.
GCAGCTATGCATGTCGGAAAGCGTCGAGGCGACGACCCGGGCGGTGAAGGTGGAAGCGTTGAATTCGTGTTCCGCGTACAGGATGAGCGAGACGTTCATCACTTCCCGAAACAAGTCGTTGGGCGCCTGGCCATGCAGCATATGCAGGAAATGCTCTCCGATCGAATCGCTGTCGAGTTCGGTGTCGATTCGCCGGCCATGATGGCTCCAGACGAACCAGTAGCAGATGATCGAGGGCAACGCCGCCAGTAGCCGGTCGGCCACCTGGTCCTGGCGCGAAAAATCGCCTTCCGGCTCGAGGTTGCCGAGCATGGAACAACCGGTGCGCATTACATCCATCGGGTGAGCGCTCGCGGGAATCCGCTCGAGCGCCTCGCGCAATTCGGCAGGCAGTCCGCGCAGACGCTTGAGTTTGCCGTTGTATCCGTCGAGTTCGGACTGGGTGGGCAGATTGCCTTTCAGCAGCAGCCAGGCGACTTCCTCGAATCGCGCCTTCTTCGCCAGCACCTCGATGTCGTGGCCGCGATACGTCAGCCCGGATCCCGTTTTGCCTACGGTGCAAAGCGAGGTCGCGCCGGCAACTTGTCCGCGCAGTCCTGCGCCTTCAAGTGGTTTTCCCGGCATAATTCAACTCCGAATTCAATGGTTTCGAGGGTCAATCCGCGTCAGTCGGAACGACGGCGCGATTATACTGCTTTTGCGCGGAATCGCGCCCTGGCCGCAGATTCAGGCGCCGGCGATTCAGGGATCGGAGTAAGGATTCGCCGGCATCAGATGCGCCGCCAGCGGCGCGCGCCGCGAAGCCTGCCGCGGGCCGTAGTATTCGGCGAGATAGTCCAGAATCCGTGCTTCGACTTCCGCGTCGAGTTCGTCCATACCCTGGGTTTCCACCATCCAGACCAGGCGGCTTTGCCAGACGTTGTGATCTCCCGAATTCTGGGTGATCAGCAGGGCCGAGTGGCATTCGGTGCAATTGGCCTGCACGAGTTGCCAGTCGCCTTCCGGCGCCAGGCCGGTGACGCGGTCGGTTTCTTCGGCTGCCCGCGGTGCTTGCGTCAGTAGCGCAAGTGCGAGAATCAGCCCGGCCAATCGCAATAGCTGCACGACCAACCCCTCAGGTCACCTGCACCGCGATGCGATGACAGGCATTGTTGAGATAGCCCCGCGGGTTCCAGCCGGGCACGACCATGGGCTGGGAGCGTCCCGCCGCGTCCATCGCCCGGACCCATACTTCGTAATAACCGGGTTCGGGGAATTGCACCCAGGAAGACCAGTCCTGCCAGGCCAGTCGATTCGCCGGAGACTGTGCGGCAGTCGGCAGCCAGGTGGCGCCGAAGTCGGTCGACAGGAACACCGCGCTGACCATGTCGTCGCCGGCCCAGGCATGGCCGCGCACGTCGAGCCGCTCACGCTGGCCGATGGTGATGCCGGAGCGGGGATAGGTAATCAGCGATTTTACCGGCATGGACTCGATGATGCGCATGTCGCTGTCCGGCACCCGGCTGCCGGGCGCCACCGGCAGCCGCGGCACGGTATAGGACGGCGGCGCCATTTTCTCGCCGTCGTGTACCTGATTGCGCACCACCAGCCGGTTCAGCCACTTGCCGGAAACCGAGCCGGGCCAGCCGCCGCAGACCAGGCGCAGCGGGAAGCCGTTTTGCAGCGGAATGTCCTCGCCGTTCATCTGCCAGGCGATCAGCGACTCCCGCTCCAGCGCCTTTTCGATGGACACGCCGCGGGATATGGCGTCCAGGTCGGGGTCGCCGCTGGGATGAATATCGGCGCCGTGATAACCGACATAGACGGCGTCGGCGCCGACGCCGCAATAGTTGAGCACGTCGCGCAGACGCACGCCGGTAAAACTTGGGCAGCCGATGGCGCCCGTTGTCCACTGATTGCCGCTGGCGGCGGGGACGAATTCGCTGCGGCCGTTGCCGCCGCATTCGAGCTGCAATTGCAGGGTTACGGTTTCGAATCTGGCGCGCAGGTCGGCGATGCTGAATCGCTCGGGCCGCAGACAGGATTCACCGCCGACTTCGAGTTCCCATGTCTCCGGGTCGATGCTATCCGGAACGAGCCCGTTGTTTCGAATGAACATGTAGCGATTCGGCGTGACCGAATCGTCGAGCAGATGCGCGGGCGTCTCCGCGTTCAGCGGGCGGTCGTTGAGAACGATCAGACCTTCCTTGCCGGGAATCTCTCCGGGCGCGTCGTCCTGCGCGAAAGCAACCGGAACCAGCCCCGCGGGCATGTAACGGGCAAACGGTATCGCCGAGCCGAGCGCCGCCCCCATGGCCAGCAGTCCGCTCTTGCGGATGAATCCGCGGCGCGTCACTGGGTGGGACTCGCGGCCCCAGAGCAGCCGGTCGGCGGCCGCCGGGTCCTGCCGCAAGGCTTCCGTCAATGTAATCCTGTTGCCGCGGCCCATGCTGCGCTCCTTTCTCCCGTTACAGAAATTTCTCGAATCAGCCGAGATTATCAGATAAGAGCAACAAGGTAGAATAGGGCCTCTCTTTGACCATGGCCTACTTGCGGCTGGGCATACCCGATATGGCGCTGGGCAGATTTCAGGATTTTCTGTGGGGGCTGATTGCGCCGTTGCGCAGCCGCGGAGGCGAACGGCTGCTGCTCGACGAAGCCCTGCAAACCCTGATGGGCTCGAGAGGGGAAGTTTCGACCGCGGTGGCGGCCAGGGAAGTGCTCGACAGTTACAAGGAGGCGCCGGAGGATGACAAGCTCGCGTTCTTTCGCAACCTGGAGCAGAACTTCAATGCGGATTTCGAGATCGTAAGAGCCGCCTGGCGGGCGTACGAACACGAGCCGTCCAGCGAGAACCTGAGCCGGCTTTCACGCCAGGCGGAGCCGCGCCGGCACGCCTTGCTGCGCCGTCTGCATCAGACTCCCAATTCCACGCACGACCTGGTCGCCATGCGGGCCGACCTGTTGCGCCTGATCAAGACACATCGGGAACTTGAAGCGCTGGATCGGGATTTCGAACAAGTGCTTTCTACATGGTTCAGCCGGGACTTTCTCATGTTGCGGGAAATAGACTGGTCGACTTCCGCTTCGATTCTCGAACGCATTATCCGTTACGAAGCCGTGCATGAGATTCGCGGCTGGGAAGACCTGCGCAGCCGGATCGAACCGGGAAACCGCTGCTGTTACGCCTTTTTCCACCCGTCCCTGACCGACGAGCCGCTGATCTTTGTCGAGGTGGCCCTGACCGACGAAATACCGGGCGGTATCGGCGAGATTCTGAACGCCGAACCGTCCGCGGCGCCGGTCAACGGCGATTTCACTACCGCTGTTTTCTACAGCATCAGCAATTGCCAGCCGGGGCTGAAGCGGATTTCCTTCGGTAATTTTCTCATCAAGCAAGTCGTGCAGGAATTGCAGGCGGCGCATCCCTCGATCGAGACATTCGTGACCCTCTCGCCCGTACCCGGTTTCGGCAAATGGCTCGAGCGCGAGGACGACGAATCGGACGAAGCGCTCGCGGAACTGAAAAGCGAATGCCGGGAGAAAGCCAGCGACCGGGCATCAGCTGCCGAACACGAGGAATTGCTGCGCAGGCTCGCTTTCAATTTCCTGTTGCGCAAACGAAAGGGTATTTTCCCGGCGGATTCGGTCGCCCGGTTTCATCTCGGCAACGGCGCGTCGCTGTTTCGCGTGAATGCCGATGCGGATCGGTCGGACAAGGGCTGGCGGCAGTCCCGCGGCGTCATGGTCAATTATCTTTACGATCAGCGACAGATCGAAGCCAATCACGAGCAGTACAGCAACGACGGGCGCGTCCTGTTCAGCGACCGGTTGAAACCGCTGCAAATCAAGAATTGAATTGGAATTTCGCGCTCAGGAGTGTGAGGCCATGTGCTGGATCACGCCCGGTTTCCGGCTTTCCAGCTTGGATATGGTGTACTGGTAGCTTCTGGCGCTTGGATCGATGTCCATCGCTTCGTCGATAGCGGCTTCAAGGTCCGCCTTGGCGGCCTGACGGGTGAGATAGGGGCCGGAGATTTTCACTTGCAGGGAAGGATCGCTCGGCGCCGTAGCCACGATGTAGTAATTTTCTGCGTTCACGGATTTGTTACGGAAAATGCAAAAGGATGCAAAGAGGCGTCTGATTTTCGAACTCCGGGATTATTTTAGCCTTCCATCGGCACGGACGGGCTGGATTTTATGCCAATCTCACAATAAGTTACAAATTTCGGGCAGTTTCCCGCCGCGAGTCTCCCCCTGGTGCCAATCAGCGTCATTATTCCCGTATTGAACGAAGAGGATCGGATCCTTTCCTGCCTGGAGCGGTTGCAGCCGATGCGGTCCCGGGGACACGAAGTCATCGTCGTCGACGGCGGCAGCAAGGACGGAACGCGAACGATCGCGGCGGAACGTTGCAGCCTGCTCTTGCGCAGCCGGCCGGGCCGCGCCGCGCAGATGAATCTCGGAGCGCGTTTCGCCCGCGGCGACGTCCTGCTGTTCCTGCACGCCGACAGTGCTTTGCCCGAAAAAGCGGACCAGGCCATTGCACAGGCTCTTGCTCCGGACCGGTCCGGCGAAAATCCCGGCTGGGGCTGGTTCGACGTGCGGCTCAGCGGCCACGCGCCGATCTACCGGCTGATATCCGCGTTCATGAACTTGCGGGCCCGGCTGAGCGGGGTCTGTACCGGCGACCAGGCACTGTTCGTTGCCGCCGAACTGTTTCGCCAGGCCCGCGGTTTCCCGTCCATTCCGCTGATGGAAGACATCGCCATCTGCAAGAGGCTGCGAAAACTTGCCCGCCCGCGGCCCCTGGCGATCAGGATCAAGAGTTCTTCGCGGCGTTGGGAGACCGCCGGCGTGGCGCGTACGGTGCTGCAGATGTGGCGTCTGCGGTTGCTTTACTTTCTCGGCGTATCTCCCGGGCGACTGGCGAAAATGTACTATCCGCGGCTGTTCGCCGCCGCCGGACGCTATAAGTATCCTTCGGCGAGAATTCTGGTGTTCGCGCGGGAACCGAGGGCCGGGGCGGTCAAGACCCGGCTGGCGGCGCACATCGGCGACGAATCCGCCTTGCGCCTGTACCTGGCCATGTTGCGCCGCGTCGTCACGACCGTGGAACAGGCTTCGCTGGCGGAATTTCATCTCTGGGCGGCGTCCAATTGCGAGCATGAAGAGTTTCTCGCCTTGTGCAATGTCCAGGATATCCGGCTTCAGCAAGGCGACTGCCTCGGATCGAGAATGCGGAACGCCAGCGCGGTTGAGCTGGCGGAAGCAGGCGTGGACAGCGTGCTGATCATCGGCTCGGACAGTCCGGGGCTGACGGCGGATTATCTCGACCGCGCGCTGGCGGCGCTCTCGGGTGGAACCGATGTGGTGCTCGGGCCGGCCCGGGACGGCGGTTACGTGCTGATAGGCTTGCGCAAGGTCAGCGGGGAACTGTTTCGCGAAGTGAACTGGGGCGGACCCGAAGTACTGGAGCAGACCGTCTCGCGAGTGCGCGAGGCGGGTTTGCGCCATCAATTACTGGAGCCGTCCTGGGACGTCGACGAGCCGGAGGATCTGCCATTGCTGGACGAACTCGCGCCGCCGCTGTCCTGGTCCTGAATCCTGTCCTCGAAATCCAGCAGCCGCCTCGCCACGCGGGACGCGTTGACGCGGTAGCGGCCCGAGTCGACCTGCCGGTGCAACAGCACGGTTCGGCTGATGTTGATCTCCGGTTGTTGCCTGATGATGTCCAGCATCGCTTCGCGTTCCTCCTCGACGGACTTGTCGCCGTCACCGCTGCGCTTGCCGGAGCCGGCGGGTTTGGCGAAGGGGAGCGTTTTGCCCGGTCTGCCTTGGTATTCGTTCATTGCATCTATCACTAACCCGGAAGAGCCGAAAGCCGCGGGCCGGCTTCGTGTTTCACTCGTCCGTGTTTTAAAATTTCGGCAGGTGCGGCGGGAAGTTGACAAAAAACCATGAACATCGATAGCCGCACGGGAAAAGGGCGGCTTCAGCTCACCTGCACATCGTGTAAACTATGCCCTCGTTCTGGAACCTCATGGCCATGCCCGCCGGCAAATCCTCCATATTGCTGATCTGCGACGACGAACCCGCCCGGCATGAGCTTGCAGTAAAACTCGGTTTTCTCGGTGAATCCGTCATCACCGCCGATGCAGGCGATTGGCGCCGGGGGGTGGCCGATGCCCACGCGGTCGAAGCCGTTCTGCTCGGCAAGTACGACACCGGGGAACTGCGCCGCCTGGCCGGCGAACTCGAATCGAACCTCCCTCTTGCGGCCATCGTGCTGTTGCAGGCCGGCGAAATCCCCGATTTCGCCGGCGACGGATTGCGCGCCCGCATGATCGCGGAACCTGATGCGACGGCGCATTTTCGCGACCTGCTCGATGTCCTGCACAAGGCGCGCCTGTGCCACGAATACCTGGCCGGCGCGGCGGATGAAGACATTTCGCGCGGGCTGGCCGCGGTACAGGGCCTGATCGGCGTCAGTCCGGCGATTCAGCGAATCCGGGAAGTCGTGGGGCGGCTGGCGGACACGGAAGTCAACGTCCTGATCACCGGTGACTCGGGCACCGGCAAGGAAGTCGTGGCACGCAACCTGCACCGGATTTCAGGCCGCGAAGGCAAGCCTTTCGTGCCGGTGAACTGCGGCGCGATACCGGGAGAATTGCTGGAAAGCGAATTGTTCGGCCACGAACGCGGCGCCTTTACCGGCGCGGTCGCCACCACCGTCGGCCGTTTCGAACGCGCCCACGGCGGCACCCTGTTTCTCGACGAAATCGGCGACATGCCGCTCAACATGCAGGTCAAGTTGCTGCGAGTGCTGGAAGAGGGCAGTTTCGAGAAAGTCGGCGGCACCCGTTCGATCAAGGCCGACGTGCGGATTCTTACCGCCACCCACAAGAACATCGAGGACATGATCGCCCTGGGCCAGTTCCGCGAAGATCTCTATTACCGGATCAACGTCTTCCCCATCGATATGCCGCCCTTGCGCGACCGGGTGGAAGACATACCGCTGTTGCTGAACGAGTTGATGCGCAATATCGAAACCGGCGGCAAGGGCTCGGTGCGATTCAATTCCGCCGCCGTCTCGGCCTTGTGCAGCTATGCCTGGCCGGGCAACGTGCGGGAACTCGCCAACCTGGTCGAGCGCATGGCGATCCTGCATCCTCACGGCATCGTCGGCGTCGAGCAATTGCCCGGCAAGATCCGCGCAAGCGCCGGGCAGCGCGATATTGCGCCGGAGCCACAGGAAATTCCGCAAGAAAGCCCCATGCCCGCAACTTCTTCGGACATGCCGCCGGTCCACGGCATGGACCTGAAACAGTATCTGGCGAACCTGGAAAAGGATTTCATCGAACGCGCGCTCAAGGACAGCGGCGGCGTAGTCAAGCAGGCGGCGGAAAGACTGCAATTGCGCCGCACGACCCTGGTGGAGAAGATGCGCAGGCATGGCCTGAAACGCTAACCCCCGGGCGGAGCGGGAATCTCCATTCCGGTAGCCGGTAACTTCTCCTCGTCCAGATAGACGCCATCGGCCCGCAGCCGCAGGCGGCCTGAGGCGTACCAGTCCGTCACCTGCGGATACATCTCGTGCTCGAGCAGGTGCACCCGCTCCTTGAGGCTTTGTTCCGTGTCTTCCTCGCGCACCGCGATCCTGCCGCGGGCGACGATCGGCCCGCCGTCGAGATTGTCGTTGACAAAATGAATGGACACGCCATGTTCACGCTCGCCCGCTTCGAGCACGCGCCGGTGGGTATGCATGCCGGTATATTTCGGCAGCAGCGAAGGATGGATATTGAGAATCCGGCCGGCATGCTGCTCCACGAAGTCCGGGCCGAGAATGCGCATGAATCCCGCCAGCACGATGAGGTCGGGCGCGAAAGCGCCGATCGCCTCGATCAGGGCGCCGTCGAATGTCTCGCGGTCCGGGAAGTCGCGATGTTCGATGATCGCGGCCGGCAAGCCGGCTTTCGCCGCGCGTTGCAGCCCAAAGGCCGCCGGGTTGTTGCTGACGACCCCGACCACCCGATAGGCGTAGTGCTCCGACTGGTCGATGAGAGCTTGCAGATTCGAGCCGTTGCCCGAGATCAACACGACGATATTGCAGGAATCGGATGGCATGGTTTCCCGGCCGGTCAGACTAGATCGACCACCGCCTCCTCCCCGTCGCCGGCCACCACTTCACCGACAGGCCAGGCGTCTTCGCCGGCTTCGCGCAACAATGCAAGCGCCGGCTCGAGCTCGTTGGCGGCGACGCAGACGATCATGCCGAGGCCGCAATTGAAAGTGCGGAACATTTCCCCTGCGGATACGTTGCCGGCGGCCTCAAGCCAATCGAACACGGCCGGCCGGCGCCAGCTTGCGGTATCGATCCGCGCGGTAAGCCCGGCGGGCAGGACGCGCGGCAGATTCTCGCTAATGCCGCCGCCGGTGATATGCGCCAGGCCGTTCACGGAAATTTTCTCCTTCAGGGCGGCGATGGCCCGAACGTAGATGCGAGTCGGTTCGAGCAATACCTCGCCGAGCGAACGCCCGGAGCAGTCCTGGCCGAGATCGGCGCCCGAGATTTCAATGATTTTCCGGATCAGGGAATAGCCGTTGGAATGCGGTCCGGACGAGGCCAGGCCGATCAGGCGGTCACCCGCCGATACCCGCTCCGGAACGATGATTTCTTCCTTTTCGACCACGCCGACCGCGAAACCGGCCAGGTCGTAATCGCCCGCGCCATACATGCCGGGCATCTCCGCGGTCTCGCCGCCGATCAGCGCGCAGCCCGCCTGCCGGCAGCCTTCGCCGATCCCGCCGATGACGTCCGCGGCGACGTCGACGTCCAGCGCGCCGGTGGCGTAGTAATCGAGAAAAAACAGCGGTTCCGCGCCGCAGACGATGAGATCGTTGACGCACATGGCAACGAGATCGATGCCGACGCTGTCGTGCCTGCCGAGATCCAGCGCGAGTTTCAGCTTGGTGCCCACGCCGTCGGTCGCCGATACCAGAACGGGATGGCGGTAACCGGCGGGAATCTCGCATAGTGCGCCGAAACCGCCGATATCGGACAGTACTTCGGGCCGCATGGTGGAGCGCGCGACGGGACCGATGCGCCGGACAAGGGAATTGCCCAGGTCGATGTCGACCCCGGCGTCGCGATAGCTCAGGGATGCGCCGCCGGCCGGCGGCCCGTTCTCTTTCATGGCTGGTATTGGCTGATTGGCAGCCGCTATGTTAGCGGAATTGCAGTATCATTTCCGCATGATCGCGAGCCTTGCAAACAATCTGTTTCGCCTTCTCGGCATGGCTGTGCTGTCAGGAATTCTGCTGTCGGTTCCGGCGGCGCTCGCCCTGCCGGTGTCCGGTCTGTACCAGCAGCACGTGGCGGTGGAAAACGAAAGCCTCGCCGAGCGCAATCGCGCCTACCAGGTTGCCTTCCGGCGCATGATCGTCAAGGTAACCGGCGACGAACGCTGGCTGGAGCAGGAGCGCATCCGCTCGGCAACGGGCGACGCCGGCGACTACGTTCAGGCCTTCGCCTACACGACCGAGGCAGCGGCCGGCCCGATCGCCGGACAACGATTCATCGAGGTCCAGTTTTCCGCGCCCCTGATCGATCAATTGCTCGCTTCGCAGAATATTCCGGTCTGGGGCGGTAACCGGCCCAGCGTGCTGATCTGGATGGCCTTGCAGGACGCGACCGGCCGGCGCAGCATGCTCAATTCGGAATCCGGCGCCGAAATCATCGATTTCATGCGCCGCTTCGGCGAGGAACGCGGCCTGCCGATCATCTTTCCCCTGCTCGACATCGAAGACCGGCGCAATCTGCCCGCGGACGCGATCTGGACCCAGGACGAACTCGCCATCAAGGCGGCAAGCAACCGCTACGACCCTGACAGCATTCTGGCCGGCAGGCTGCTGTTTACCGCCACGGGCGAACTCGTGGGCCTGTGGCAGTTCCTGTTCATGGACGAAGCGCTGGTATTCGACGGCTTCGATACGGACCTGGAATCCTACCTGGAACAGCCCTTGTCACGCATAACCAGCCAGCTCTCCGGATATTTCGCATTGGTCCCCGGCGGGCAGAGCGAACGATCGGTGCGCCTGCGGGTCGACGGTATCCGCGACTTTTCCGATTACTCGGCGCTGGTCGACTACGTTCGCGGAATCGGCCTGGTGCAGGCGGCGGATATCGTTTCGGTCGACGGCGAGCGGCTCGACCTGCAGCTAGACCTGCGGGGCAGTGCGGACCAGTTGTTCAATCTGATCGCGCTCGACCGCGATCTGCTGCCGGTGAACAGCGGCGATAACGCCGGCTCGTCCTTGCTGCACTATCGCTGGATGCGATGATCGTGACCGGGCAGCGAGAGGATCAACTGCCGCTGGCGGTAGGTCTCGAAGACGAGGCAACCTTCGGGAATTTCGTCGCTTCGCTGGAAAACCTGCAACTCGTGACCTGGCTGCAGGACCCGGAAAAGCTCGATTCGCCGGTACTGATCTGGGGGCCGTCCGCCTCGGGCAGGACACACCTGTTGCAGGCCTGCTGCCACCTTGCGGACGACTCCGGCGCATTTTTCCTGCCATTGCGTTACAAGGACCAGGTGCGTCCGGAAATACTCGAAGGCGTCGGCGGCCTGTCGATGATCTGCATCGACGACCTCCAGTGCGCCGCCGGCGACGCGGAATGGGAACTGGCGCTGGTGCGGCTGATCAACGCCGTGAATCCGACGGACTCCCACCTGGTGCTGTCGGCTTCGGCGAAGGCCGCCGATCTGAACTGGGACTTGCCCGATTTGCGTTCGCGGCTGCAACAGGCCCTGGTCTTCCGCCTGCATCCCCTGAACGACGAAGGCATCATGCAGGCCTTCGAATTGCGCGCCCGCAATCGCGGCCTCACTCTCGCCGCCGGCGTCACCGATTTCATTGGTGTACGCGCCGAACGGCGGCTCGATGCGCTGATGGAAATTCTCGAACGCCTGGACGAAAGTTCGATGCAACGGCAGCATCGCATCACCATCCCCCTCGTCAAGGAAATTCTCGGCTGGTAGTCAGGGCCCCCTGCCGTATTCGCGGCGATAGGCGCGGATGAAGGCGATGAGGCCGAAAAAGACCAGTACGCTGAGCAGAATCTGCGCCAGCCCCCAGCCAAGCCTGGCGGGATTGAAGGCCAGCACGACCCCGTGAATGAAATAGAACTGGATGATGAAGCCAAGCCAGGCGTAGCTGCGCGGCAGCGAGCCGTGTACGCCCGGCAGGAACGCGGCCAGCGGCAGCGCCTGGACGGCCCAGGCGACCAGGCCGGCGGCGCCGAGCATGTTCAGGCTCAGGCCGGTGCGCGCGAACAGCAGGATTATCAGCGCGTATGCCGAGATCAGCACCAGCAGGCGGGAATTTCGAACGGGGGCGGGCAAGCGCCCGGTTGTGCTCACAAGAGCTTGCGGGCGATTTCAGCCACGCGCCGGCCGAGCGCCTTGCACAGGACGGCCTCTTCCTCGCTGATCTCGTTCGAGCCGCCCGCTGTCGCGAGATGGCTGGCGCCATAGGGCGTGCCGCCGGAGGTCGTGGTGTGCAGCGTCTTCTCGGTATAGGGAATACCGCAATAGATCATGCCGTGGTGCAATAGCGGAAGCGCCATGGTGAGCAAGGTCGTTTCCTGGCCGCCATGCATCGAGGAAGTCGAGGTGAATGTGGCGACGGGCCGGTCGACCAGGTCGCCCGAACCCCAGATGGAGCCCGTGCCATCGATGAAATATTTCAGCGCGGCCGCCATGTTGCCGAAACGGGTAGGGCTGCCGATGATCAGGCCGGCGCATTCGCGAAGATCGGATTCGGTGCAATAAACGGCGCCCTCAGTGGGCGTTTCGGGTTCGGTCTGTTCGGTCGTCGGCGAGACCGCCGGAACCGTGCGCACCCGCGCTTCCATACCTTCCGCCTGTTCGACGCCGCGGGCAATGAGCCGGGCCATTTTTCCGGTCGCGCCATAGCGAGTGTAGTACAGGACCAGGATATAGGGATTCACTCATCGTCTCCGATGAGCGCAAGCACGGCCTCGGGCGGCCTTGCGATGATCGCCCGGTCGCCTTTCACGACGACAGGCCGCTGGATCAGTATCGGGTGATGGCAGACCAGGTCGAGGACAATTTCGTCGCTGAGTTCTGCGTCGTCGAGTCCGAGATCGTCGTATTCAAGTTCGTTCCTGCGCAGAATATCGCGGATTCCCAGCCCCAGCTTGCCCAGAAGATTCCGCAATTCGTCGATGCCGGGCGGCGTTTCCAGGTAGTGAACGACTTCGAAGGGCGTCTCGTTTTCTTCCAGCAGCGCGAGCGTCGCCAGTGATTTCGAGCAATTGGGGTTGTGATAAACGACGATCGAATCCATTGCTTCCTCCCCCGTCAGCGGCCGGTGCGAATCCGGTCCGGGTGCTGATGGTAATAGGCGATATTGCTGCCGGTCAGCGCCGCCATCCAGCCAAAGTATACAAAATACATGACCGCGATGACGCTGGCGAAAGCCAGATAGATCGAGTCCCGCGCGGCCGACACGAATACGACCTGAAACACCGAACCCATCAGCTTCCACACCAGCGCCGTGACGACGCCGCCGATCAGCGCCGAAACGAATCGCACCCGGGCGGCGGGAACCAGCAGATACATGAGCGCGAAACCCAGCGACATCAACGCCAGCGGCAGCAGAAAGGAGATCGCCGCGGGAATCTGGCTGCCGAGGGCGAATTCTTCGAGCCAGTTGCGCAATCCCGGCGCGTTGACGACTGTGCTGATGCTGATCGACAGCACGAGCAGCACGGGGCTGAGCAATATGGTCAGCAGATAGCCGAACAGCCGCCCGAGGCGGAATCCGGCGTTTTCCACGCACCAGATGTAATTGAAGCAGCCCTCGATCTTGCGCAGCATGTCGACCACCAGGTACAGCAGAAAAATCACGCTGACGCCGCCGATGATTTCCCCCTGCAGCGCGTCGATATAGCCGATGATGTCGTCGGTGATCTCGATGCCGCGCTGGCCCATGGGTTCCAGCACCGCCAGCAGGGTGGGGCGCAGGTCATTGTGTACGCCGAATTCCTGCAAGACGGCGAAAACAAGCGTGAGCGCGGGGAAAAAGCCGACAATGGTGATGAACACCAGCCCCATGGCGCGCAGCGAAAGTTGGCCGCCGGTCAGGTCGCGTATCACCGCCGCGGCGATTTGCAGGCAGCGCCGGGAAGCCCGCGCAATCCAGAGTTCGGATTCGCTTTCACGCCACAGCCAGGCGCGCACGGCTTCAGCCAGGGCGCGGGGAATGGTGGAAAGTCTGGACACGCCGGCGGCTCCCGCTCAGGAATCTGCCGGTAATTCCGCGATCATGGCTATGGCCGCGTCCGCGGCCACCAGGGATTTCTCGCCGCTGCGCCGGCTGGTGTATTCGACGCCGCCCTCCGCCAGCGCCCGCGGCGAGACCACGAGCCGGTGTGGAATCCCGATCAGCTCGGACTCGGCGAATTTGACGCCGGGGCTGGTCTTGCGGTCGCGGTCGTCGAGCAATACTTCGATACCTGCCGCCTGGGCTTGCCGATACAGCGATTCGGATTGCTCGCGCACCTGTTCCGACTTGTGCGCGTCGATCTCGACGATGACGAGACGGAAGGGCGCTGTGCTGTCGGGCCAGACGATGCCGCGCTCGTCGTGATATTGCTCGATGACCGCGGCCGCCAGCCGAGTCACGCCGATGCCGTAGCAGCCCATGTGCATGACTGTGGGCTTGCCTTGCTCGTTCAGTACGCTGGCGTTCAGCGCTTCGCTGTATATCGTGCCCAACTGGAAAATATGGCCGACTTCGATGCCGCGGCGGATGGTCAGGGTTCCCTTTCCGTCAGGGCTGATATCGCCTTCCCGCACGGTGCGGATATGGGCGACCTGGTCATAACTGCAATCCCGTTCCCAATTGGCATTGACCAGGTGATGGCCGGCGCGATTGGCGCCGCAGATGAAGTTCTTCATGGCCGTGACGCTGTGATCGGCGATGACGGGAATATTCAGCGAACGCACCGGCCCCAGGCAGCCGGGGGCGCAGCCGAGCCGCTCGCTGATGGTCTCGTCGCCGGCGAAGCGCAGGGGCGAGCCCACGCCTTCGAGTTGCCGCGCGAGAGTCTCGTTCAGGTTCTGGTCGCCGCGCAACAGCAGGGCGACGAGATCGTCGCCGGGCGCTCCGTTTTCGTCCGCGGCGTGAACGATCAGGGTCTTTATCAGCCGCCGCGGCTCGACATCGAGCAATTCGCAGACCGCATCGATGGTCGCCGCGTCGCCGGTATCCGTTGCCACGCAGTCCAAAGCCGCTTCATCGACTGCGGAATCCGGCAGCAGGCCGGTGGCGAGTTCGATATTGGCGGCGTAATCGCTACCCGTGGAAAAAACGATTTCGTCTTCGCCGGAATCCGCCGGCACATGGAATTCGTGCGAGGTGCTGCCGCCGATGCTGCCCGAATCCGCCGCCACCGCGCGATAGTCCAGCGAGAGTCTTTGCAGGATGGCTTCATAGGCCCGGTGCATGTCGCGGTAGGTTGCCTCCAGCGAAGCCTGATCGGCATGGAAGGAATAGGCGTCCTTCATGATGAATTCCCGCGCGCGCATTATGCCGAAGCGTGGGCGCCGTTCGTCGCGGAACTTGGTCTGTATCTGGTAAAGCACCACCGGCAACTGCCGGTAGCTGTGGCATTCGTTGCGGATGATGTCGGTGACGACTTCCTCGTGGGTGGGCCCGAGGCAGAAATCGCGTTCGTGGCGGTCCTGGAATCGCGCGAGTTCCGGCCCCATGTAGTTCCAGCGGCCGGACTCCCGCCAGAGTTCGGCCGGCTGCACCAACGGCATGAGGATTTCGAGGGCGCCGATACGATTCATCTCTTCGCGGACGATTTCGCCGATCTTGTGCACTACGCGCATGCCGAGCGGCAGGAAACTGTACACTCCGGCGGCCAGCTTGCGAATCATGCCGGCGCGCAACATGAGCCGGTGGCTTGCGATCTCGGCGTCGGCGGGAGTTTCCTTCGCGGTCGCGAGCAGGAATTGACTGATTCTCATGGGCAGGACAGCGGAAGATTTACAGTGCGTAATCCTTCAGTTTCTTGAGCGGCGTAACCCGGATCCTGGTGGAGGCGGGTTTCCTGGGGACGTCCATGACTTCGCCCGGCTTGAAAGGGTTGGGCACGTTCTTTCTTGCCGGCCGCGCCGCCTTCTTGACGGTCGTGATCTTGAGCAGGCCGGGGAGGATGAATTCGCCCGCGGCGCGCTTTCTGACATGACGTTCTATGATCGATCCCAACTCATCCAGCACCGCCGAGACCTCCTTTCTGTCCATATCGGTGTTGGCCGCGATTTCATTGAGAATTTCAGTTTTTGTATATCTTTTGTGGATCGCTGGTTTTCTTCGCCTCGCAGCGGCGCGAGCGGTTCGCCTGATCATGCCCGATTCCTTTACCTCAGTTCCTTTTTCAAACAATCAATCAATCCCTGTGCCGGATTGTTCGCAGAGAAATCAAGCTAATGCATTTGCCGATGCTTTACAAGTTCGGAGGCCTGTCCGCCTTGTGAAGAGTCGTCAAGATTCTCTACAATGGCGCTCGCCATCGGAAATATTCTCGATGCCCGGATTCTTCCCAGTTTATGTCGGATTGCGCTATTCGGTGGCGCGCAGAGGCAACCTGCTGCTGTCCTTCGTCACTTTCCTGTCGATGCTGGGCATCAGCCTGGGCGTGATGGTGCTCATCGTCGCGCTCTCGGTAATGAACGGCTCGATCGGCGTGCTGCGCGGCGAGGCTCTGAAGGCAGTGCCGCACGTGACGATTTCCGCGACACAAGGGGACCTGGACTGGCGGGCCATGACGGTGCTGGCCGGGGAAAACCCCGAAATTCTCGCCGCGGCGCCTTTTGTCGAAGCCGAAGCGGTGCTGCGCTTCCACGGACGTGACGCCTTTGTGCGCTTGCGCGGCGTGATGCCGGAGCGCGAACTCGCGGTACTCGACTCGCCGGCGCCCGCCGACAGCGCATTGTTCGCCGGCATGACCGATGCGCCCGACGGCATGATCGTCAGCGCCCGCCTGGCGGCTTCGCTCGGCATCTTTCCCTACGAACAGGCAACGGTCTTTTCCCTGGCCGGCCTGCTTGCGCGTTCGTTCGACGACAGCCGGGGCATGACGATCACCGGATTCGAGGACTTCGGCATCTACGGTGAAAGCAATATCGTGCTGCTGCACCTGGAGCAGGCGCGCGCGGTGTTGCGCGAGGACCCCGGCGCCGATTTGCGGCTGCGGTTGAAAGTGGCCGATGTCATGCAGGCCCGCAGAATCGCCGAGGACAGTTTCGGCGGCGTGCCCGGCGTGGAAATCGTCACCTGGCAGGAACAACAGGCCAGCCTGTTCAACGCACTGGCGATGGAAAAGCTCGTTACTACGGTGATGTTGCTGGTAATCGTGCTGGTGGGGGCGGTCAACATCGTTTCGACCCTGGTGATGGTGGTGGCGGACAAGAGCGCCGACATAGCGATCCTGCGCACCATGGGCGCGAACGCCTCGTCGGTGCTTGGCATCTTCATCGTCCAGGGCATGGTGGCGGGCGTCGCCGGGACGGTCACCGGCGCGGGGCTCGGCGTCCTGCTGGGCCACAATATCACCACGATCAGCCAGACCCTGGAACACTGGCTCAACATGCTGCCGCTGCAAGGCGAGGTCTACCTGCTTTCGCACCTGCAGACCCGGGTCGATATGACGGAAGTGCTGCTGATCGGCATTGCGGCCCTGTTGATCAGCCTTGCCGCCACCTTGTATCCCGCCTGGCGCGGCAGCAAGGTGCAGCCGGCCGAAGTGTTGCGATACGAATAGGAAGCAGGAATGGACGCAAAAGAACCCGTAATCCGCTGCGAAGGGCTCGGCAAGAGCTACGAGCAAGGGCCTCAGCGCGTGGAAGCGCTAAAAAACGTGTCCTTGCGGGTCGAGGAAGGCGAGCGCATCGCGGTGATCGGCAGTTCCGGTTCGGGCAAGACCACCTTGCTCAATCTGCTCGGCGGTCTCGATGCGCCGAGCAACGGCGCGGTGTATATCGGCGGCCGCGAACTGGGCGCGCTGGACGAGCGCGAGCGGGGGATACTGCGCAACCGCTTTCTCGGCTTCGTCTACCAGTTTCATCATCTGCTCGCGGAATTCAGCGCGCTGGAAAACACCGCCATGCCGTTGCTCATCCGCGGCGACGGTCGCAAGGAATCGAAGCGGCGCGCGGCCGCGATGCTGGAGCGGGTCGGGCTCGGCGAGCGGGCGGGTCATCGCCCGTCGCAGCTTTCCGGCGGCGAACGCCAGCGGGTCGCCATCGCCCGGGCCCTGGTCGGCGAGCCCCGCTGTGTACTGCTCGACGAGCCGACCGGCAACCTCGATCACGCCACCGGTCTTGAAATCAGCGCGCTGATGCTTGAATTGAACGAATCGCTCGCTACCAGTTTCGTCACCGTGACCCACGACCGGGAACTGGCCCGGTCCATGCAACGCATCCTGGTGCTCGAAGATGGCCAACTCCGCGCCTGACCGGGCGGTGACGCTGCCGCGATATATCGCCTGGCGCTATGTCAGCGCGGGGCGGGGCAGCGGGCTGGTTTCGTTCATGTCCGCCGTCTCCATACTCGGGCTGGCGCTGGGCATTGCGCTGTTGCTGACGGTGCTGTCGATCATGAACGGTTTCGACCGTGAGATGCGGCAGAACGTGCTCGGCATCGTTCCCCATATCAGCTTGCGCGCCGAGACCGTGCTGGGCGCGGAGGCATGGCAGGCGTTGCAGGACGAACTCGCGGCCGGCGCCGGCATCGAATCGGTCTCGCCGATCATCGAGATGCAGGCGGTTGTGGCGACTGGAGCCGGCAACAGCGGCGTGATGGCCAACGGCGTCGACCCGGGCCTCGAATCGGAGTTTTCCGCCATCGACCGTTTCATGCTGGCGGGCGGCCTCGATGCATTGGGGGACACCCGCTGGGGCATCGTGCTCGGCGATACGCTGGCGCGGAACCTGGAAGCAGGCCTGGGTGACCGGGTCCGGCTGTATTCTCCCGCGCTGGCGGTGAATCCGCTCACGCCGATCGTGAATTTTCGCGAGTTCGAGGTCAGCGGTATTTTCCGCGTCGGCAGCCAGGACCTCGACAGCCGCCTGGTATTGATCAATCGTGACGCCGCCCGGGCGCTGTTCCGGCTGCGCGATTCCCGCAACGCGCTCTGGCTGCGCACCGGCGACGTACTGGAGGCGGAGGCGCTGTTGCAGGACATCGCGCCGCTATTGCCGCCGGACATCACCGCCGATTCGTGGATCAGCCAGTTCGGCGCCGTCTACGAGAACATCCGCTTTTCCCGCGACCTGATCAGTTTTCTGCTGTGGTTGCTGATCGCCGTGGCGGCGTTCAACCTCGTGGTCAGCCTGATCATGATCGTGCGCGACAAGCGCGCGGACATCGCGGTGCTGCGGGCGCTGGGCGCCGAGCCGGGAGTCATCAACCGGATCTTTCTCTGGCAGGGTGCGCTTATCGGCATGACCGGCATCGGCCTGGGTCTGGCGGCGGGCATCGCCGGTTCGCTGTACATCAGCGATCTCGCGCGTTTCATCGAAGCGCGCCTTGGCGTGCAGCTTCTCAATGCCGACATTTACCCCATGGATTACCTCCCTTCCAGCCTGCAATTCGGCGACATCGTCACGGTGAGCGCGGGCGTGCTGCTGCTTTCCCTGCTGGCGACCGTCTACCCGGCCCGCCGCGCCGCCGCCGTGCGCCCCGCCGTGGCTCTGCGCGCCGAATAAGCCCGAAACTGCGCCAAAAGGCGAGAGCCTTTCTATACTTCCCGCAAAGGATGGATCCTGCGACTCCGCTTCGCTCCGCGCTGGATGACAGGAAAGTTCATCGCCCCCCTATTTGTCATTCTGCGCGGAGCGAAGCGGAGTCGCAGAATCTCGTGGGATATCTCAAAAGCCCCAAAACAAGAATTTCCGATGCGTGCAGGACTGATTGCCTACATTGCAGGGTTGGCGCTGGCGAGCCTGGCGCCGCGGCCGGAAGTTTCGGCCGGTGTGGTGCTGGCCGCTGTTGCGCTGTCGATGTTTCGGGGCGCTCTTCGGTGTGGCGGTTTCCGGCGCAAATCGATCTTGCTCGGCGGCGCCGTGTTGGTGGGCATTGCCTGGCACCTGGTTTGGGCCGGGTTGAGGCTCGATGCGCAGCTTGCGCCCGAACTCGAAGGGGTGGACATGCGGGTCAGCGGAATCGTGCGCGGGCTGCCGCGCCGGTTCGATGAAGTTCAGCAGTTTCAGTTTGAAATCAAACAGTTCGACCCGAATTCCATAAAATACTTTAAAGGCCGCGTATTGCTCAACCACTATGGCGAGGAGGAAATTCTCGCCGGCCAGGCTTACCGTTTCGAAGTCCGGATGAACCGCCCGCGGGGGCTCGCCAATCCCGGCGTGTTCGATTACGAGGCTTGGCTGTTCCAGCGCGGCATCGCGGCGCGGGGCTACGTGCGCGGTTCGGTGGAGACCGCGCCCGAACTCGGCGCGGCACGGCTCGATTCGCTGCGCGCCTTGCTAAAGGCGAAAATATTGCGGCTGGCGCCGGACCCGGAAACGTCAGGAATCATCGTGGCGCTGGCGCTCGGCGACGGCAGCGGACTGACCGACGAGCAATGGGAGTTGTTTCGGCAAACCGGCACGAATCACCTGTTCGTGATCTCGGGCCTGCACATCGGCTTGATCTGCCTGCTCGCCTATGGATTGACCCTGTTTGCCGTCAAGCGTTTCACAACCCTCATGCTGATCGCGCCGGCGCAGAAGATCGCCTTGCTGCCGGCGCTGGTGGCCGCATGCGCATACGGACTCATCAGTGGTTTCGGACTGCCGGCGCAACGCGCGGTGGTGATGGCCGCGGTATTCATGCTCGCTTCGCTGTTCAACATCCGGCAGGCGGTCAGCCTGCGCTTCCTGCTGGCCATGGCCGTGGTGCTCAGCCTGAACCCATTGAGCTTCCTCGGCATGGGATTCTGGCTGAGCTTTCTCGCAGTAGGCGCATTGCTGCTGATCCAGCGCCCCGGCCCGCGTCCCGCCGGCATCGCCTGGCTCACGAGCAGCCTGCGCCCGCAATTGGCGGTGGCGGCGGGTCTGCTCGCGCCCTTGCTATTCTGGATGGGCGAAGTGAGCCTGCTCGGGCCGCTGGTCAATCTGCCGGCGATCCCGCTGGTCGGATTCTGCGTGGTCCCGCTTTGCCTGCTCGCGGTATTCAGCATGGCCTTCAGCGAAGTATTGGCCGGAGGATTGCTGCAATTGGCGAGCTGGCTGCTGCAAATCCTGCTTTGGGGTCTGAACGAGGCGGTTGCGCTGGGCTCGGGCCATGCCGTTCTCGAGCGCGGCGCTCCCTCCGGTCTGACCCTGGCCTTGCTTGCCGCCGGCAGCCTGCTGGCGCTGTTGCCGCGCGGATTCCCAGGGCGCCCGCTGGCTGTGCTGCTGATGTTGCCGTTGCTGTTCACTCCCGCGAGAGCGCCGCGGCAAGACCTCCTGCGCCTACATGTGCTCGATGTGGGGCAGGGCCTCGCGGTAGTCGTGCAAACCCGGCGCCACGCGCTGATTTACGACACCGGAGCGAGTTTTTCGCCGGACGCGAGCATGGGAGACCGCGTCGTGCTGCCGGTGCTTCAGCGGATGAATGTCGGCAAGCTCGACGCCGTGGTGCTCAGCCATTCCGACGACGACCATAGCGGCGGATTCGCCGCCGTCGCCGCGGCCCTGCCGGTGGACCGTGTCTACAGCAGTTTCGACGTGCCGCAAGCAACCGGGGCGACCTATGCCTGCCGCGAATTCATAAGCTGGCGCTGGGACGGGGTGGAGTTCCGTTTCCTGCATCCAGGAACTCCGCGGCAGAAAGACAACGACAACTCCTGCGTTCTGCAGATCCGCGCAGGTGACTTCAGCGTCTTGTTGCCGGGCGACATCGAAGCCGGCGTGGAGCGGGAACTGGCGGCCGCATTGCGGGGAGAATTGCGCAGCGACCTGCTGATCGCCGCCCATCACGGCAGCAATACCTCGTCGAGCTGGCCCTTTCTGAAAATGGCCGAGCCCGATTACGTGGTATTCGCTGCGGGCTATCGCAACGCTTTCGGGCACCCGTCGCCGCGGGTGCTGGAACGAACCGCCGTGTTCACGCCGAACATGCTCAATACCAGCGAGCAGGGCATGATCAGCTTCGTGTTGCCCCGGCCCGGCGCAATTCTGCAAGTAAACGGCTTCCGCATCGACCACGCCCGCTACTGGCGTGACTGCAGATTCTGCGACTACGCTTCGCTCCGCGCAGAATGACGGGAGAGTGAGTGTCATTCTGCGCGCAGTCGCAGAATCCATCCTGCCGAGACTTGCTGTGGTACATTAGACCGCTGAAACGAGCGGGCGAAACGGCCGGCGGATGCGAGGGTTGCGGATTGATCGATGTAATCAGGGCTGGCGGCTGGCTGATGCTTCCGATTCTGCTGTGTTCGATCGTCGCCGCGGCCATCGTCATCGAAAGATACTGGAGCCTGGGCCGCTCGCGGATCGCGCCGCCCTACCTCATGGCCCAGATCTGGACCTGGCTGAAAAACAAGCAACTCGACGCCGACCGGCTCGGGAAGATTCGCCGCGGCTCGCCACTGGGCAAGATTCTCGCCGCCGGGCTCGTTTCCGCCCGCCACGGGCGCGCCGAGATGAGCAAATCCATCGAGCAGGCGGGCGCCCAGGTAGTACACGACCTGGAGCGCTATCTCAACTCCCTGGGCACCATCGCGCTGATTTCCCCGCTGCTGGGGCTGCTCGGCACCGTAATCGGCATGATCGAGGTCTTCGACGACATCATGCTGCAAGGCACAGGTGACGCGGGCCTGCTTGCCGGCGGCATCTCCCAGGCGCTGATCACCACGGCGGCCGGATTGACCGTCGCCATCCCCTCGCTCATGTTCCACCGCCATTTCCGCCGCCGGGTCGACGCCCTGGTGCTGCAACTGGAACAGGAATCACTGAAACTGGTGGAAATCCTGTTCGGCGACCGCAAGGTCACGGAGAAGGAAAAATGAAATTCAGGCGCGGAGATCAGAAAACCGAGCTGGCGATCAATCTCACGCCGCTGATCGACGTGGTTTTCCTGCTGCTGATTTTCTTCATGGTCACCACCAGTTTCAATCGCGAGAACTGGATGGAAGTCAATCTGCCCCAGGCCAACGCGCAAACGCCCGAAGCGCCGTCGGCCCGCATCGACGTGGTGGTGGACCAGGACGGCAATTATCTGGTCAACGGCGCGGCATTGGCCAATAATCGCATTACCACGCTGATCGCCGCCCTGGAACGCGAAGCCGATGGCGACAACAGCCTGCTCGTGGTGCTGACCGCCGACGAAAACGCCAGGCACCAGGCCGTGATAACGGCCATGGAAGGCGTCGGCAGGGCGGGATTCGCCAATCTGCAGATCGCGACTCGCGATATCGTTCAGGACTGAGCGCCGCGAGGGAAGCAAATGAACCGGGAAGAAAACAGGAACAACGTTCCCGCCGCATCCGGCGGCGATCTGTACAAACGTCTGCTCGGCTATGCCGCGCCGTTCCGGGGCGCGATATTCTTCTCCATCGCCGGATTCATCCTGTTCGCCGTCACCACGCCCTGGCTGGCCTGGTGGTTCGGCTGGCTCACCGACGCCATCAGTTCGGAAAACGCCCAGGGCCTGCGCACTTTCGCCGTGCTCAATTGCCTGGCCATTCCCTTCGTGCGCGGCATCGGCGGCTTTCTCGGCGGCTATTCCATGGCGCATATCGCCAGCCACGTTACCCACCGGCTGCGTTCGCAATTGAGCGAACGGCTGATCCTGCTGCCGGCGCGATTCTTCGACGGCAAGGAGCCGGGCAAACTGGTCTCGAAATTCAGTTACGACGTCTCCCAGGTGACCGAGGCCTGCAGCAGCGCCTTCGCGATTCTCGTGCGCGAAGGGCTGATCGTGGTCGGGCTGCTGGCCACACTGCTGTATACCGACTGGCGGCTCGGGCTGATATTTCTGGTTATCGCTCCCGCGGTGGGACTGGTGGTGCAGTCCGCGTCCCGGCGCTTCCGCCGTTACAGCAAGCAGATGCAGGACTCCATGGGCGACGTGTCCCAGATCACCCTGGAAACGATCAAGGGCTACCAGGTCGTGCGCATCTTCAACGCCGAGTCCTATGTGAACCGGAAACTGCATGGCGCCAGCGACCGCAACCGGCGCCAGAACATGAAAATCGCCATGGTGCTGGGCATCAGCACGCCGCTGGTGCAATTCATCGTCGCGGTGGCGATGGCGGTGCTGGTTTGGCTGGCGATGTCGCCGGAGTTCTTCGCCGACAAGACGCCGGGCGAGTTCGTCACGTTCATCACCACGGCCGGGCTGCTGTCCCGGCCGATTCGCCAGCTCACCCAGGTCAATTCGGTAGTACAGCGCGGCCTGGCGGCGGCGGGCAGCGTGTTCGGCGTGCTGGACGAGGAACCCGAATCGAACACCGGCAATGTCACGACCGAAAGGGCCGAGGGCCGCATTGAATTCAACGATGTGAGTTTTTCCTACGACGGCAACGTCGAGGCGCTGAAAAACGTCAGCCTGGTCGCCGAACCGGGCCAGACCGTCGCCCTCGTCGGCCGCTCGGGCAGCGGAAAATCGAGCCTGGTGCGGCTGATCGCGCGGTTTTACCCCCATGACAGCGGCGACATCACCCTCGACGGCGTCTCCCTGCGGGACTATGAATTGCACAATCTGCGCGGGCAGATTTCCGTGGTGAGCCAGAATGTCGTGCTGTTCAACGGCACGGTGGCGGAAAACATCGCTTACGGCGAGGAAAGTTTCGACCGGGAGCGGGTGGAGGAGGCCGCGCGCAACGCCCACGCCATGGAATTCATCGCCGAACTCGAAAACGGGCTCGACACGCAGGTCGGAGACGACGCCAGCCTGCTGTCGGGCGGCCAGCGCCAGCGCATCGCCATCGCCCGGGCGCTGCTGAAAGACGCCCCGATCCTGATTCTCGACGAGGCGACTTCGGCCCTGGATTCCGAATCCGAACAGCATGTGCAGGACGCCCTGCAATTACTCACCCGGGGCAGAACCACCTTCGTCATCGCGCATCGGCTGTCCACCATCGAAAACGCCGACCGCATCCTGGTGCTGGAAGCGGGGCAGGTGGTCGAATCCGGTTCTCATGCTGAGTTGCAGGCAAAAGGCGGCTACTATTCCCGCCTGCGAGCAATGCAATTCACAGACATGGAACCGCAATGACATTCTCCCCCGTCATTCTGCGCGCAGTCGCAGAATCCACTCCCGAGGAGATTCTGCGACTCCGCTTCGCTCCACGCAGAATGACAGTTTCCCCAGTCATTCTGCGCGCAGTCGCAGAATCTCTCCGCTTATGAACTTTCTCGAGCGCGCCTGGTATGAATCGAAGCCGTGGCTTTATTTGCTGTGGCCGCTCTCCATGCTGTTCCGCGGGCTCGCCGCGATTCGCCGCAAGCGCCAAAGCGCGGCCGCGAAGCGCCTCGGCAAGCAGCCTGTAATCGTTATCGGCAATATCACCGTCGGCGGCGCCGGCAAGACCTCGCTGCTGATAGCCCTGGCGCAGGAACTCAAGCGCCGCGGATTTTCCCCGGGAGTCATCAGTCGCGGCTACGGCGTGACCGCCGCGGGCTACCCTCTGGACGTGGTTGCCGGTTCAGACCCCGCCACATGCGGCGACGAACCGGTGCTGATCGCCGCGAGCGCCGATTGCCCCGTGGTCGTTGACCCTGACCGCCCGGCGGCCCTGGCGCATCTATTGGCCGAATACGACGTCGATCTCGTGCTCAGCGACGACGGCCTGCAACATTACCGGCTGCATCGCGACATCGAGATCGCCGTGGTCGACGGCGCGCGTATGTTCGGCAACGGCCTGTGCCTGCCCGCCGGCCCGCTGCGCGAGCCAAAAGGGCGATTGCGCGAAGTCGACTTCGTCGTAGTCAGTGACGAGCAAGCCGCGGCGCTGGATTTGCCTGTTCCCACATACCAGGTGGCGCTCGAACCGCATTCGCTGATCAATCTCGCCAACGGCGAAGAGCGGCCTTTCGCCGGGGCGCCGTTCCACGTCGGCCATACCTTGCAACTGGTTTCGGGAATCGGCAATCCGGATCGGTTTTACGCCCTGATGGAAAATCTGCCGTATCCGCTGGCCCGTATCGAATTTCCCGACCATCACAATTTTGTCGCGGAAGATTTCGAAGGCGAGCGCATCGATATCCATCAGCCCATCGTGATGACCGAAAAGGATGCGGTAAAATGCCGCCGGTTCGCGACGCCGAATTTTTGGGCCCTGCGCGCTGAATTGAAGCTGCCGCCGGAACTCGTCAAGGATCTGCTGAAACGGATCAGGCAGGTCAAGGCTTGAGCCAGGTAATGGACAGAAAACTACTCGCCATACTCGTCTGCCCGCTTTGCAAGGGCGACTTGCGCTACGACCGCAAGGCCGGCGAATTGCTGTGCCTGGCTGACGGCCTCGCCTTTCCCATCCGCGACGGAGTACCGATCATGCTCAGGGACGAAGCGCGGGAGATGAGCTTCGAAGAGCGGGAAAAGGCCCGGTGACGTTTTCCGTCATCATCCCGGCCCGCTACGCATCCAGCCGCCTGCCGGGGAAATTGCTGCTCGACCTGGCCGGCAAGCCTGTCCTGCAACACACCATCGAGCGTGCGCTGGCGAGCGAGGCCAGGCAGGTAGTCGTCGCTACCGATGACGTGCGCATCGCCGAGCTGGTTCAATCGACCACTGCCAAGGCAGTCATGACTTCACCCGACAACGCCACCGGCACCGACCGCATCCAGGAAGCTGCTGACATGCTGGGGCTGGGCGGGAAGGAAATCGTCGTCAACGTGCAAGGCGACGAGCCGCTGATTCCGATTACGGCGATCAATCAGGTCGCGCGCAATCTCGCGGAGCATGAAGAGGCCGGCATCGCCACCTTGTGCGAGGAAATCACGGAGGAGGCCGAATTCACCGACCCCAACGCCGTGAAAGTCGTGCGCGACGAGCAGGGATTCGCACTGTATTTCAGTCGTGCCCCGATTCCCCATGGTGGCGCCGCCGGAGCTTTTCGGCATATCGGTATCTATGCGTACCGCGTCGATCTGTTGAACCATTTCGTAATCTGGCCCCAATCCGACCTGGAACGCAGCGAACGGCTCGAACAATTGCGCGCCTTGAGCAACGGTGTGAAGGTGCATGTCGGAGTCTGGAGCGAGCGTTTCCCGCCGGGCATCGACACCAAGGAAGACCTTGAGGCAAATACGGCTTTCCTCGCAGCACGAGGGGATACTTCATGAGCGGTCATTCTGCGCGAAGCGGATGGAGATCCTGCGACTACGCGCAGGATGACGAACTACCCCCCTCCTGTCATTCTGCGCGAAGCGGATGGAGATCCTGCGACTGCGCGCAGGATGACGAACTACCCCCCTCCTGTCATTCTGCGCGGAGCGAAGCGGAGTCGTAGAATCTCTTGGCCATAGCATGAAACTCACAAATAACGCCGAACTGCGGTCGTACAATTCCTTTGGCGTCGCGGCGCGCGCCGCTTGTCTGGCTGAAATCCACGCCGGCGAAGATCTGGATCAGACAATCGAACTCGCCGACTCACGCAATCTGCCGTTACTGCTACTCGGCGGCGGCACCAACGTGCTGTTCGCGGGCGATTTTCCCGGCATGGTGCTGCTCATGCGCAATCGCGGCATCGAAATCGACCGTGAAAGCGGCCTGGTTCGCATCGCAGCGGGCGAAAACTGGCACGAACTCGTGCAAATCTGCCTCGAAAACGGCCTGTACGGACTGGAAAACCTCGCGCTGATTCCCGGCAGCGCCGGCGCCGCGCCGGTACAGAACATCGGCGCCTATGGCGTTGAACTAGAAAGTTACTTTGTCGAACTCGAATTGTTCGACTGCGCCGACGGCAGCCGCCGCGTCATGTCCCGCGAGGACTGCGGTTTCTCCTACCGCGACAGCGTATTGAAACATCCCCGGCCGCAGCCCCAGTTCGTTTGCTCGCTGACCTTGCAACTATCGCGGGAGCCCGCCCCGAACCTAAGCTATCCAGCACTGGCAAAGGAACTCGAAGGCATCGTAAACCCGTCATTCTGCGCGAAGCGAAGCGGAGTCGCAGAATCTCAGGTTGCGCCACAAGACGTATTCGAAGCCGTCTGCCGCATCCGCCGCCGAAAGCTCCCCGACCCGGCCGAAATCGGCAACGCCGGCAGCTTCTTCAAGAACCCCGTTATCTCACAAGAAGAATTCGAGCAACTACGCAGCCGATTCGACTCACCCCCGTCATTCCCCGCAAAGACGGGCATAAAAGTCCCCGCCGGCTGGCTGCTCGACCAATGCGGCTTCAGGGGCTACCGCAAAGGCGCGGCAGGCGTCTTCGAGCATCACGCCCTGGTGCTGGTCAACAGGGGAGGGGCAACCGGCAAGGAACTCCACAAGTTAGCCATGGAAATGCGCGACCGCGTCCAGGCCAAGTTCGGCATAAACCTCGAACCCGAAGTCCGCGTTATTGGCGCTCAGAAAGTGATGGGCTCATAGAGATTCTGCGACTGCGCTTCGCTTCGCGCAGAATGACAGGGGCAAAAATTGTCATCCTGCGCGAAGCGAAGCGGAGTCGGAGAATGACAGGGGCAAAAATTGTCATCCTGCGCGGAGCGAAGCGGAGTCGCAGGATCTGTGCAGCAAAGCGGGAATGTCAGCAAATCCACGATTGGTTGAGCAACAACTCGCCATCCGCTAAGCTTTTCACGCGCCGCACACAATTTCGCAACCCCTTAACATGACTGATAAAAACGGCTTCGATCACGAAAGTTACATCGCCGGCCTCACGCGCAGGCCGGGGGTGTACCAGATGCAGGACAAGGCCGGCAAAGTCATCTACATCGGCAAGGCCGCCAACCTGCGCAACCGCGTGCGCAGCTACTTCCGCGGCACGGCGCTGAACGCCAGAAGCCTCGCCATGATGAACAAGGTGGCCGGCATCGAAGTCACCGTCACCGACAGCGAAACCGAGGCGCTGCTGCTCGAACAGTCGCTGATCAAGCAATCCCGGCCCACCTACAACATCCAGTTGCGCGACGACAAGTCCTACCCCTACATCCTGCTCACCGACCGCCAGGACTTCCCCAGGCTGTCCTTCTACCGCGGCAGCCGGCGCGGCAAGGGCGTCTTTTACGGCCCATACCCCAGCGCCCATGCCACCAGGGACAGCCTCAACGTGCTGCAGAAAGTCTTCCAGGTGCGCCAGTGCGAGGACAGCTACTTCAGCAACCGCACCCGGCCCTGCCTGCAACACCAGATCAAGCGTTGCACCGCGCCCTGCGTCGGCCTGGTTACGAAAGAGGAATACGCCGAGCAGGTGCACTACTCGAAACTGTTCCTCGAAGGCAAAAGCGACCGGCTGTTCACCGAACTCGCCAAGGACATGGAAGCCGCCTCCGCCCGCGAGCAATTCGAGAAAGCCGCCGTCATCCGCGACCGCATCGCCGCCCTGCGCCGCATCCAGGACAAGCAAGTCGTCGCCAACAAGGGCGGCAACTCCGACATCATCGCGGCCGAACTGGACCAGCCCTACGCCTGCGTCCACGTGATTCACGTGCGGGCAGGGCGCATCATCGATTCGAAAAGCCACTTCCCCCAATACCGGCTCGCACAAAACGCGACCGAAGTCGTCGCGGCCTTCATCTCCCAGGTGTACCTCTCCGGCGACAAATCATCCCTCATGCCCGCGGAAGTGATCGTGCCCGAGTTGCCCGAGGAAGCGGAAAAAATCGAAACCGCCCTGAGTTACGTGGCGGACCGCAAGGTAAAACTGGCCTCCCGCGTGCGCAGCCACCGCGCCAGATGGCTGGAAATGGCCGGCGCCAACGCGCGCCAGTCCCTCGAAACCCTGCTCGCCAGCCGCCAGAACATCCGCCGCCGCCTGCTGTTCCTGCAACGCGCGCTGAAACTGGAAAAAGTCCCCGCGCGGCTCGAATGCTTCGACATCAGCCACACTTCAGGCAAGGAAACCGTCGCCTCCGCCGTCGTTTTCGACGAAAACGGCCCCGCCAGGAGCGATTACCGGCGCTTCAACATCAATGCCGTCACCGGCGGAGACGATTACGCCGCCATGGAACAGGTGCTGAAGCGGCGCTTCACCCGCCTGCTCGCCGGCGAAGCCAAAATGCCCGACCTGGTGCTGATCGACGGCGGCGAAGGCCAACTCGGCCGCGCGGCCAAAGTATTCGAGGAACTCGGCGTCGAAAAGCTGCCCCTGCTCGCCATCGCCAAGGGAATCAGCCGCCGCCCCGGCCAGGAAACCCTGATTCTGCGCGACGGCGGCAAAAGCCGGGAGTTGAGCCTGGATACAATCTCCCCGGCCCTGCATCTGTTACAGCAGGTGCGGGACGAAGCGCATCGATTCGCCATCGCCGGCCATCGCCGTAGACGCGCAAAAGCCGGCAAGACCTCGTTCCTGGAAAGCATTCCGGGCGTCGGCCCTGCCCGGCGGCGGGAACTGCTGCGGCATTTCGGCGGCCGCCAGCAACTGTTTCACGCCAGCGAAAAGCAACTCGCCAACGTAAATGGCATCAGCCGGCAGATGGCTGAAGTAATATACAAGCACCTGCATGGAAGTTTTCGATGAACCTCGCCAACCTGACAACCATCCTGCGCATTGCCCTGATTCCACCGATCGTGTGGTTCTACTACTCGAACCAGGCCCAGGCGCACCTGATCGCCGCCGCGATTTTCACCATCGCCAGCCTGACCGACTGGCTCGACGGCTATCTCGCCCGCAAACTCAACCAGGCCACCGAACTCGGCGCCTTCCTCGACCCGGTCGCGGACAAACTGCTCGTGGTAGTGGTTTCGCTGGTGCTGCTCTCGGCCTACCCGGCGCTGCTGCTGCCCGTCGCCATCATCGTCGTGCGCGAACTGGTGATCTCCGCCTTGCGCGAATGGACCGCGGCCAAGGGCAAACGCGTCGCGGTGGCCTTCACCGGCAAGCTCAAGGCGACCATCCAGATGATCGCCATAATCGCGCTGCTGATGCTGGAAGACGGCGAGCCGCGCCTGCTCTGGCTGCTCGGCACAGGCCTGATCTACCTGTCCGCGATTCTCGCGCTATGGTCGATGGCCCAATACTTCCACCGCGCCTGGCAAAGCCTGCGCGAACGGGAGCAGGCTTGACGCCTCTGCCACCCCGTCATCCCACGCGAAGCGACTCCCCCCACCCGTCATTCTGCGCGAAGCGAAGCGCAGTCGCAGAATCTCCCCGGGAACCCCCCTCACAGAATCTCAACCCCAAGAATCCCACCCCCAACTTGACTCACCCCCGTTTGCGTCTAAAATAAGCCGCCTGCCAGTCGCGGGAATAGCTCAGTTGGTAGAGCACGACCTTGCCAAGGTCGGGGTCGCGAGTTCGAGTCTCGTTTCCCGCTCCATTTCCTCACTATCGTTTTTTGCTATAGTGCCCCCGAAACAAAGGCTGGGTGGCAGAGTGGCCATGCAGCGGACTGCAACTCCGCGTACGCCGGTTCGATTCCGACCCCAGCCTCCATTCAACCACAATTGAAAAATTAGATGCGGGAAATTTGAAAATATTTCCAGCAGAATTACCAAGTTCAAATCAGGGCCGGATAACCTGAAAAGTGAAATTTTCACATAGAAGAAGTTTGTTATCAGCAAAAAAAGTTATTCGATGGCTGAGCGCAAACCAAAATTCATTGGATTGAATTTATCTAAGCACAATACTAACGTTCACTCGATCTACAAATTCAGTAGTCAGTAATGCTCTATGGTAAAGTGAAAATCTATGAATAATGAACACGTAAGAAATTCCACTCCTACCTTTATTGATCATAAGCCAATTGGTGATGATCTGTTTGAAGGTCAGCCACAAAAAAGAATTTCTTACAGCATCTCAAAATTGATTAAGTTAAATCAAATTGAAGTAAAATTGATTGGGCTTGACGGTCCTTGGGGTGCGGGAAAATCAAATCTTGTCAAAATGGTAGCGGAAAATCTTGAAGATTCGCATCATGTCTTTTACTTTGACGCTTGGGGGCATCAAGAAGATTTACAGAGGCGGGCATTCCTTGAAGAGCTAACTGCTGATCTTAGTGACAACGAATTAATAGAGAAACAAAAGTGGCAGGATAGAGTTAAGTCATTGCTTTCGCGCAAAAGAGAGACTACAACTAAGACTATCCCAAAAATTAGTAATGGTGTAATTGTAACTATAATAGTACTTCTATTGACACCAATTACTGTGGAAATAGCACAATTAATAGACAATTTCTTGTGGGCGATTTTTATTTCCGTTCTCCCCATAATTTCAGGTTTTCTCGCATACATTTATGCCTCATGTAAAGAAAATAGATTATATACTTTGCATGAACTTTATTCGATATATAGTGATCAACAGGCTTCTAGTGACACACATACAGTTATATCTGAAAGAGAACCTACGGTTAGAGAATTTCAGGAATGGATGAATGAGTTATCCGAGGCGTTGGATAATAACAAAAAGCTCATCATAGTATTTGACAATATGGATCGTCTGCCTTCAGATAAAGTTCGACAAATGTGGTCATCCATACATACCTTTTTCTCGGAAGAATATTATGAAAATATTTGGGTAATTATTCCATTTGACAGGATGCATTTAAAAGATACATTTCGTGACAACGGTAGTCTAACATTGGACCAATTTTTTGCTAAAACATTTTCTGTCATATATAGAGTGGCGCTGCCCGTTCTTACAGACTGGCAAGGATACTTTAATCTGCGATTCAGAGAAGCTTTTAAGGAAAGTGAAGTTGAAGAATTTGATTTTGTGAGAAAGATATTTGTTTCTTTTCAAGTTGACATAACTCCGCGAAAAATTATTTCCTTTATTAATGAACTAGTGGCGCTACGGCTTACAATGGAGGAGCGAATACCACTAAGATACATCGCTTTGTTTGTTTTGGCAAAAGGTGAAATTTTGGCAGATCCAGTTGCTAATATCTTGGGAAAACAATTCTTGGGAAATTCAAGCCGTCTATTTAAAAATGATCAGGATTTACAAGACTATATAGCGGCGCTTGTTTACAACGTTCCGGTGTCGTTGGCGAGCCAAGTAACTTTAACCAAGGAGATTAGGACGTCTCTAGATGGTGGTGACTCACTTCGTTTATCAGTTCTAACAGATCATGTTCATTTCTCGGATATCCTTGAGCAAGTAGTGGCTGAGTCTTATTTTGATGTTTCCAATGCCTGTAGTGCCCTATCAATTCTATTAGCTAAACCTGGAAAACTCAAATGTAGTGATATCCAATTACAGAGAATTTGGGACGGGCTCTGTTATCTTAAGTTGCAGGAGTCACATAATGAGATAGAATTTACAGAACCTCATAAGATATTAATGAGCAATGTTTCTAAAAATAGCATGAAGGCTCTTGTCAAATTCATTTTGGATAGCATAAGAAACGTAGAGCAGTTTGATGGGGCAGAATATTTCTATACCATGAAGGCAGTAGAAGACCATTCTAGAGAAGTTTCAGAAGATTTTGAATTCAAATCACTAGTTCAAAGAAAAACTGTTTCTCCTGAGGTATTTATAGATTACCTGTCTGTCGCTAGAGATTCATATTTAGACTATGGTTTGGATTATGACGAAGAGCTTTTGTTGGAATACGTTAAAAACCGTATACCAGACCAATTGGAGGGATTTGATGTAATATCTGTACTGAAGAATAAGAAATTGAATAAATTGTTAGAGGATAGTCTGGTAAGTTGTATTGAAAACGATACAATTACTGCGGACAATTTTACACCGTTTTTCAAGCTTTATCGTATGGTGGCCACAAAAACGCCAGTACAGTATCTTAATGTTGAGAAAGTTGTCGAGTTTTTTCCATCTGTTGAAGTGGGGTCTGAAGCCGAATTGGAGCTGTTAGCAATGAGATTCGCGCATGGGGGAAGTATTTCACCCCAGGGTGGAAGGTTCGACGATATTACTGAAGAAGTAGATGAAGCGCGTATTGCTCAGATTGCGGAAATTATAGAGTACTATTCTGATTTGGGTGATTTGCTGATTGATTGTGTAAATTGGCATCCTGAAGGATTCAAGGAACTTGTTAGTAATTTGATAATGAAATGCGATGGACCCTCTCGTCTATCGATAACAGACGTTTTGTCATGTTTCACTGAAATCCTCGAAGTATTGGAAATAGATCCAGAAGTGTTTTTGAATCAGTTGAATTCCTGGAGTGAATTTGCGAAGAAGGAAATTACACCTCAAAATGTATCCGATATAATATTAGACCAAGAATTCTTTAGAATTGCGGCTAACTCTGAATGCGAATTATCAAAACATATCGTTAATATGATGGTTATTTATTTGGAAGCTGTGGATAGGGAGGCTTGGTACAACTCATTTAGAGAGAGTGACCCATATTTGTTAGCTGTGAGCATGCAACTGTTAAAGGACAAGCAATTAAGGAATGTTCCAAAAAATGCAATTTTGGAGTTGAAACTCGTTCTAAGCGAGATAGCGCAAGGGATAATTGTATGGAATTCGAAAGGCGTTCTAGAACTATTCTATCAACGTACGCATAAGAATAGATTGAAAGCCACAGCTAAAGAGATTAGGGATATGTTCATTCGAGAAAGGAATATTACTCCGCAAATATTTTTACTTTTATCGGACCTGCTTTTTGATTGCGCGGCACTAGATGAAAAAAGTTCAGATTCTATAAGAGGTATTCTATCTCCTGTATTGGAAAATGATGAGTGTTTGCGTATATTTATGGAACATACCCCAAAAATTGTTTCTTTGATTAAAAATGCAGGAGTTGACGCCGAAAATTTTGTGGAAAGCGTTAAGGATTATCTGCAAAGCAATGACGATAATACAGATTTTGGAGGATTTAGAAATGCTGTTGTGGAAGCCGCAATGGATCGATAGACACACTTCCTCGCAATCTAGAGTGCATAAAGAACAATTTCTGCCACGTCTTCCACAAGGGATGTTTCTTCGGGGGTTTCCAAGGAACACCCACCTAAATGTTCCCCCAATCTGGCATTTTTTCGAATCCTTGCTATACCTATCTGCAAGAAATCCATTGACTCGCAGGCAGAGGATGACCCGGCCCCGCTCACAAATCATTTCACTGGCGGACACACCGTTCTACCATTGCGTTTCCCGCTGCGTGCGGCGGGCCTTCCTTTGTGGCGAAGACCGGTATTCCGGCCAGAATTTCGACCACCGCAAGCCCTGGCTGGTGGACCGTCTGGCATTGCTCGGCGAGGTCTTTGCCATCGATTTAGCCGCCTACGCGATCATGAGCAATCACTACCACGTGGTCCTGCACGTGGATCCCGCTCGCAGCCGGCTCTGGAGCCGCGACGACGTCATCCGCCGCTGGCTGCGTCTGTACAAGGGCGACCCGCTGGTGCATTGCTATCTGCGCGGGGAGTTGCGGTCTGAGGCGGAATACCGGCAACTGGACCGTATTGTCGAAACCGGGCGCAATGGTGCACGCTGGCGCTGGAGATTCAAAAGGAATCGATCACGATGTTCAACGGCCTGGACAAACTGGCGGCCAGGAAAAGGATCTGGACCAGAAAAGCCGCATGATCCGGGGCGGCCTCAATTACATGTTTGAATGGGCAGCATTGCCCGTGCCCGTAAAAAAGCTCTCCTGACCGTCGGTCCCGAATCGATTCGGAGTTATTTCAATCGATCATCAAGTTGAACTGGATTCATGTTGAACTATTTGGTCGATGGGTGTCCCAGAACTGCCATTCCGAGCGGGAGAAAAATAAACAGGCTGGCTCTGGAGCAGGAATTTTCGCCTGCGGAACTGGTCCTGCGGACCATGATCGTTATGACGAACGGTAAGATTCTTGAGTGATTCGATACGGAAGATACATTTAGTACCGGTCATCGTCATCTCGTGCGGATGATGTAATTCTTCTTGTTGAGCGTGCGCTCCTAAGCCCCAGCACTGAAATTGTCTGAGCACTCTCTTGTGAGATAGTCAAAAACGGAACAAAGCCGCCGCACACATTTTCAAGCGCTGTGATCCATTACATCGTAGACTCTCGGCGCTCCTTGGTTAGGATTTTTCGGGTTTCGGATAGATTGGAGGATTTTCACACCATCGATTCAATAGTTTTAACAAAAATCTAAGCTCTTCACCGCGAGGTTTGGTCGCTGAGAGAAAGCCGACTTCTTCACTCAATTCGTTTATGTGTCTATCGAGAACATCAAGAAATCGGCGCGATAATATTGTGTCACTTTCGCTGTCGATTTGCTTAAGAGATCGAGCTAGTGCAGCGACGAACCATGCTGGTACGTTTGTTTTGTCTAACGGCTCTATTATGTTTTTAGGATGCGGTATTGTAGTTGAGTGGTCAATGTAGCAATCTTTAAGAAAAATTAGACTGGAAATAGAATCGATAGCGCCAGTGACAGTTAGTTGGTCTCCTTTACGAAGAGATTGTACATATTCGCTTTGATCAGACTGCATTTCGGCAGAGACTGTCCAGGACCTTGGATATTCCAAAGTTTCCTCAAGAGTTATATTGTATGAATCTCTGAGTCCATACGAATCAATTTCGTCAACGAATCCACGCACTCGTATCAGTTTTCCCTTATACATTGCGCTACGTTGATTTTTTGCAATGGATGTGGCACCCTCAATAGACACATAGTCAATTAGTTCTTTTGGATTGAGTAAACACCATTCTTGATCAGATTTCATATCGTATTTCGAAGTTGTTGATAGATTGTTTTTCGAAGGAGCAGGAAGGCAGTCTTCCGTCGAATCATTTGGTGGGTTGATCGTAATAGGTGGAGAGCGATTAGCTTTAGGCCTACGATATCCGATACGATACTCTGCTGCGACTGCTGCCACAATTGCAAATAGTAGCCATCCTATTGATCCTGCTTCTAAAAATCGGTTTTCGACAAATAGAAGAAGGGAGGGGATAGAAATACAGCTATACACCAGAATCGGGAATTTTGATTCACTGCTCATCGTGTGAATTTATGCTGTACGTGAGAAGAAAAGCAAGTGCAGACATATACACTTTCGTAGTCTTCCCGCTACAAAATAATCCCGCCGGTACCTTGCGGTGAATCCAGCGGGCACCAATTGGCCGTCATCATAGGCGAGCACCGGGGGGCAGTCAATGTGCTGTGCGGGTTCAGTGCACGTGAGACCGAAGGCATGTCGTGCGCGTTCGGTACTGCCGTTATGTTGAGCTCAACATAACGGCAGTTATGGCAAGTAGATTGTTATGGAGAGTAGCGGTACGAGCATCTTCGGCTTGCGTGCCAGCATGTTGACTAACCAAGGATCTGCGGTCGAGCCTTCACGTCCGGCGTGACGTAGTACCGTCACGGCGCCGTTGGTAAACAGCCGCCTCAGATCGCGCTGTCCCTTTTTCGCCACCTTGCCCAGCCGGTGCTTTCGGCCCGTCGTGTGCTGGCGCGGTAGCAAGCCATGCCAATAGATTCGACTAAGTTAGATGATAATCGACTTAATTCGGCAGTAATCGGTTGACATGAGGTGTTCAACCGCATAATTTCCGACGATTTGATTCAGGCGGTGGAGGCTGGTTTTTCCAGCGTCGGTTGTTCGCAGACCTATGACGTTTTAGCTCATCGTTCACGAGGAATCTGAGGAATGGTTGAGATGGAAGACCGCTGGCTTTCAATTACCGAGATATGCAAATACCTCGGCGTCAGTAATGACACTGTGTACAAATGGATCGACAAGCATGGTATGCCCGCCCATCGCATGGGCCGACCATGGAAGTTCAAGAAAGATGAAGTGGACGAGTGGGTTAAGGCGGGCGGTGCAGCCGAACCTGCTGAAAACGACAGGAAGACCAAGGAGTAACGACGGGCAATGAACCATGTGATCCATAACAGCATCGTGAATTTCATCTGGGGCATCGCCGACGACGTGTTGCGCGATGTCTACGTGCGCGGCAAATACCGGGACGTGATCCTGCCGATGACGGTCATCCGCCGTCTTGACGCGCTTTTGGAGCCGAGCAAAGAAAAAGTCCTCGGCATGAAGAAGCAACTCGATGGGGTCGGGATCGCCAACCAGCACGCCGCGCTCTGCCAGGCCGCAGGCGAGGCATTTTACAACGTCTCGCCCTTTACCCTGCGCGACCTGAAGAACCGCGCCAAGCAACAACAACTCAAGGCCGATTTCGAAGCTTATCTGGACGGCTTTTCTTCCAACGTCCAAGAGATCCTCGACAAGTTCAAGTTTCGCAACCAGATCCCCACGTTGATCGAGGCCGACATTCTCGGCCACCTGATTGAGAAGATTCTCGACGGCCGCGTCAATCTGAGCCCCAAGCCGGTGCAGGACGTGGACGGCAACGAGATTCTTCCGGCACTCGACAACCACTCGATGGGCACAATCTTCGAGGAACTGATCCGCCGCTTTAACGAGGAGAACAACGAAGAGGCCGGAGAGCACTTCACGCCCCGCGACGTGGTCAAGCTCATGGCCGACCTGATCTTCCTGCCGGTGGCCGACGACATTGAATCGGGCACCTACCTCGTCTATGACGGAGCCTGCGGTACCGGCGGCATGCTGACAGTGGCTGAAGATCGCCTGACCGAGCTGGCCGAAAACCACGGCAAGGATGTCTCCATCCACCTGTTCGGCCAGGAAGTGCAGCCGGAAACTTACGCCATCTCCAAGGCCGACCTGCTTCTCAAAGGCGAAGGGGCCGAGGCGGAGAGCATAAAATACGGTTCCACGCTCTCCAGCGATGCCTTCCCGTCGCAGGAGTTCGACTTCATGCTCTCCAATCCGCCCTATGGCAAGAGCTGGAAGACTGATCTGGAGCGCCTGGGCGGCAAGCGTGATATCAAGGACCCGCGCTTTGTCGCCCAGCACGGTGGCGACCCGGAATACAAGATGATCACCCGGTCCTCGGACGGGCAGCTTATGTTCCTGGTCAATAAGCTCTCCAAGATGAAGCACACCACCCGCCTAGGCTGCCGCATCGCTGAGGTCCACAACGGCTCGTCACTCTTCACCGGCGACGCTGGTCAGGGCGAGAGCAACATCCGTCGCTGGATCATCGAGAACGACTGGCTGGAGGCGATCATCGCCCTGCCGGAGAACATGTTCTACAACACCGGCATCGCCACCTACATCTGGATCCTGACCAACCGCAAAAGCGAAGAGCGTCGGGGAAAGATCCAACTGATCGATGCCACTGAGTGGTTCGTGCCACTGCGCCGCAACCTCGGCAAGAAAAACTGCGAGTTCTCCGAGGAACACATCCGCGCCATCTGTGACCTGATGGTCAATCCGACCGAAACCGAGCAATCCAAGATCTTCCCAAAAGAGGCCTTCGGCTATTGGAAGGTGACAGTGGACCGACCGCTACGCCTCGCCGTCGATTTGAGCTCGGCCCGGCTGGAACGGTTCGAGCGGGCCTGCGCCAAGGCCAAGGAAGTGCTGCTGGCCAACCTGGCCCGCCGCGTGGCCGAGACCCTCGGAGCCGGTCCGCACCTGGATTTCAATGCCTTTATAGACGCCATTGAGGCCGATGCCGACAAGCACGGTGTAAAAATCACGGCCAAGCGCAAGAAGCGGCTGCAGAGCGAGCTCTGCGATACCCGCAAGGATGCCGTGCCGGTACTGAAGAAGATTCATAAGCTGGGCAAGGCCACGCCCGACCGCATCCACGGCCTGCTCGAAGCCGAGGTGGGCGGAAAGACCTGCGTGGTTGAATATGAGTCAGATACCGCCCTGCGTGACAGCGAACAGGTGCCGCTGCTGGAAGAAGGCGGTATTGACGTGTTCTTCCGACGGGAAGTGTTGCCCTACACCTCGGATGCATGGATCGACCCGGGCAAGACTCTGGTGGGTTACGAGATTTCTTTCACCCGTCATTTCTACCGGCCCGCGCCCATGCGCACCCTGGATGAGATCAAGGCCGACATCTACGCCCTGGAGCAGGAGACTGGAGGGTTGCTGGAACAGATTGTCGGGGAGGCGGAATGATGAAGCTCGCCCCTTATCCAGAATATAAGAACGCGGGGTTGAGCTGGGTCGGGAGCATTCCCGCACATTGGTCTGAGAAACGGGCAAAGTATTACTTCAAAGAGATTGATGAGCGTTCCCAGACAGGCGAAGAAGAAATGCTCTCGGTGTCGCATATCACAGGAGTGACACCTCGCAGCGAAAAGACTGTGACCATGTTCAAGGCTGAGTCGAATGTCGGCCAGAAGCGTTGCCAGCCTGGCGATCTAGTCATCAATACGATGTGGGCCTGGATGTCTGCATTGGGGGTCTCGAACCACGATGGAATTGTGAGTCCTGCCTATGGCGTTTATCGTCCGAGAAGCAAGCAAGATTACGACAACTATTTTCTCGATCATCTGTTGAGGATTGAAAAGTATCGGTCGGAGTACATCTGTCGGTCAACGGGCATCCGCTCCTCTCGGCTCAGGCTGTATCCGGATAAATTTCTGAGCATGCGGGTGGTCTGTCCGCCGCAGGAAGAGCAGCAAGTCATTACTCGATTCTTGAAGGCGCAAGACCACTTGTTCCACAAATTCATTCGCAACAAGCGGCGGCTAATCGAGCTGCTCAAGGAGCAGAAGCAGAACGTCATCAACCAGGCCGTGACCCGGGGGATTGATCCCAAGGTCAAGTTCAAGCCCAGCGGCGTGGAATGGATCGGAGATATTCCAGAGCATTGGGATACCAGACGGCTAAAAACCATAGCCAAGGTTGTTCTTGGAAAGATGTTGAAAACATCTCCCTCAAAGGGCGATCAACTCAAGCCATATTTACGGTCTGCCAACATTCAGTGGTTTGAAGCGAACCTTTCTGATGTCGCTTCCATGTGGTTATCTCAGTCCGAGATGGAGCAGTACCGCTTATCGAAAAACGATATCTTGGTAAGTGAAGGTGGCGAGGTCGGCCGTGCGTGCATTTGGCAAGTTGAACTTGAAGAGTGCTATATCCAGAATTCAGTTCACAAAGTCACTGCTGGTGCGGAGGTTTTGCCGCTTTTCCTCTTGTATCAGTTCTCTGCATTCGGCAGTAAAGGGGCTTTCAAGGCCGTTGCCAATCGGGTCAGTATTGCCCATCTAACTAGAGAAAAGTTAGTTGCTGTTTACTTCTGCAAGCCTCCAATAGAAGAACAAAAGACCATTCTTGCTCACATCCAGGCAAAAACGGCAGAGATCGACCAAGCAATCATCCGAACCCAACGCGAGATCGAGCTGATGCGCGAGTACCGCACCCGGCTGATTTCCGATGTCGTCACCGGCCAGGTGGATGTGCGTGGCATCGAGATGCCGGAGGCTGCCGAGGACGAACTACTGGCGCTGGAAAAGGACACCGCCGATGCCGATGACGTGATCGATGACGAGGGGGGTATGGATGAAACCAACTGACAAAATCCCAAAAAACAGCCGCGGCAAACCGCAGGACTACCCGCGCTTGCTGAGCGAGATCAAGGAGCGCATCCGCTCCGCCCAATACGAAGCCCTCAAGGCGGTCAACAAGGAACTGGTCGGCCTTTACTGGGATATCGGCCAGATGATTGTGGGGCGACAGGATGTTGAAGGCTGGGGCGAGATGGTGGTGGAACAGCTCGCCGCCGATCTGCGAACGGAATTTCCCGGTGTGGGCGGTTTCTCGGCATCCAACCTCTGGCGGATGAAGGCATTTTTCGAGGCTTACACCGGACTCGAAAAACTCGCACCACTGGTGCGAGAAATCGGCTGGAGCCACAACCTGTCCATCCTGGAGCGCTGCAAGGACCCGCTGGAGCGGGAATTCTATCTGCGCATGACCCGCAAGTTCGGCTGGTCCAAGAACGTTCTCATCCACCAGATCGACAACCAGAGCTATGAAAAATCCCTGCTCGGCCAGACCAATTTCGACCAGGCGCTGACGCCGGAATTTCGCGCCCAAGCCAAGCTGGCGGTGATGGACGAATACACCTTCGATTTTCTGGAATTGGGCGAGGAGCACAGCGAGCGGGAGCTGGAGCAGGCGCTCATCGCCCGGATCGAGGATTTTCTCCGGGCCATGGGCGGTATGTTCGCCTTTATGGGCAGCCAATACCGATTGGAAGTAGACAGCAAAGAGTTTTTCATCGACCTCTTGCTGTTTCACCGCCGCCTGCGCTGTCTTGTCGCCATTGAATTGAAAGTCGGCGAATTCCTGCCGGAGTTTGTCGGGAAGATGCAGTTTTATCTGGCGGCTCTGGACCGGCAGGTTCGCCAGGAGGACGAGAACCCCTCCATCGGCATCATCCTGTGCAAGGAGAAGAGCCGCACGATTGTGGAATACGCCCTGCACGACGCTCGCAAGCCCATCGGCGTGGCCACTTATGAAATCACCAAGACCCTGCCCAACGCGCTGAAAGGTCAACTGCCGTCGCCGAAGGACATCGTCCATTTGCTGGAGGATCTATGAAACCGACCGACACCAGCGAAAAGGGCCTGGAATCAATTATCGTCATCTCCCTCGTGGAGGATGCCGGATATGTTCAGGGCGACCCGCAGGATTACGACCGGGAACACGCCGTCGACTTGGCCAAGCTGCTGCAGTTCCTCGCCGCCACCCAGCCCGACACCAACGAGGCTCTCGGCATCGACGAGGAAAGCCCCAAGCGCACTCAGTTTCTGCACCGCTTGCAGGGCGAGATCTCCAAGCGCGGCGTGGTGGATGTGCTGCGCGGCGGCATCAAGCACGGCCCGGCCCATGTGGACCTTTTCAATGGTACGCCGACGCCGGGCAATGTGAAGGCAGCGGAACGGTTTGCGGCCAACATCTTCAGCGTAACCCGCCAGCTCCGTTACAGCCGCAACGAGACCGCGCTATCTCTCGATATGGCCGTGTTCATTAACGGCCTGCCCATCGCCACCTTCGAACTCAAGAACAAACTCACCAAGCAGACGGTGCTCGATGCCGTGCAGCAATACCAGCGCGACCGCGACCCCAAGGAACTGCTGTTTCAGTTCGGTCGCTGTGCTGTGCATTTTGCCGTGGACGATCACGAGGTGCGTTTCTGTACCCACCTAAAGGGTAAGGGCTCGTGGTTTCTGCCTTTTAACAAGGGCCACGACGACGGTGCTGGCAATCCACCCAACCCTTATGGGCTTGCCACCGACTACCTGTGGAAGGAGACCCTCTCCAAGGCGGGCCTGACAGACATCCTGGAAAACTACGCTCAGGTGGTGGAGGAAAAGGACGAGAAAACCGGCAAAAAAAAGTACAAGCAGATCTTCCCCCGCCACCATCAGTTGACGGTGGTGCGAATGCTGCTGGCCAATGCCGCTGAAAGCGGCGTCGGCAGGCGCTACCTGATCCAGCACTCGGCGGGCAGCGGCAAGAGCAATTCCATCGCCTGGCTGGCGCACCAGCTTGTGGGGCTGGAGCACGAGAGTAAAGCGCTGTCCGATTCGGTCATCGTGGTCACCGACCGTCGTGTGCTCGACAAGCAGATCCGCGACACCATCAAACAGTTTGCCCAGGTCTCCGCCACAGTCGGCCATGCCAAACACTCGGGCGATTTAAAGAAATTCCTCAAGGCCGGAAAGAAGATCATCATCACCACGGTGCAGAAATTTCCGTTTATCCTCGATGAGATCGGAGACGAACACCGCCAGAGCAAGTTCGCCATCATCATCGACGAGGCGCATTCCAGCCAGGGCGGCAAGACCACCGCCGCCATGAACCGTGTGCTGGAAGAGCATCCTGAGTATGGTGAGGAAGAAGAATCGCTAGAAGACAAGATCAACAAGATTATGGAAGGCCGGAAGATGGTGACCAATGCCAGCTACTTCGCCTTCACCGCAACCCCCAAGAACAAGACCTTGGAGATCTTCGGTGAGCCGGACCCGCAGCCCGACGGAA
This sequence comes from Pseudomonadales bacterium, assembly GCA_963666325.1. Taxonomy (GTDB): domain Bacteria; phylum Pseudomonadota; class Gammaproteobacteria; order Pseudomonadales; family Pseudohongiellaceae; genus UBA9145. Next base: position 497,506 of record OY762706.1, on the reverse strand, counting down.
CTGTGAAGCATCATCCTTTCCACAGCTACACCATGAAGCAGGCCATCCAGGAGGGTTTCATCCTTGATGTGTTGAAGAATTACACTCCGGTTGAGAGCTACTACCGTCTCGCCAAGACGGTGGAGGACGATCCGCTATTCGACGCCAGGAAGGCCCAGAAAAAGCTGCGCCGCTATGTGGAATCCCACGAGCACGCCATCCGCGAAAAAGCCGAAATCATGGTGGACCACTTCCACGCCCAAGTGATTGGCCATCGCAAGATTGGTGGCCATGCTCGGGCCATGGTCATCACCAACGGCATCCAGCGGGCCATCCAGTATTTTCATGCCTTCGAGGATTATCTCGAGGAGCGCAAGATCCCCTACGAGCCCATCGTGGCTTTTTCCGGCGAGCACGAGTACGGCGGCAAAAAGGTCACCGAAGCGACCCTAAACGGTTTCCCCGGCAGCCAGATACCAGACAAGGTGCAGCAGGATCCGAACCGCTTTCTGATCGTCGCCGACAAGTTTCAGACTGGCTACGACGAACCGCTGCTGCACACAATGTACGTGGACAAGGCGCTCTCCAGCATCAAGGCGGTGCAAACTCTCTCACGCCTTAATCGCGCCCACCCGCAGAAGCACGACACCTTCGTTCTCGATTTCTACAATGACTCTGAGACCATCCAGAAGTCGTTCGAGCCCTATTACCAGACCACCATCCTCAGCGACGAAACCGACCCCAACAAGCTGCACGACCTGAATTCGGTTCTGGACGGCTTCCAGGTTTACTCGCAGGCGCAAATCGACGATCTGGTGGGGCTCTATCTGAACGGTGCGGACCGCGACAAGCTCGATCCGATTCTGGACGCCTGTGTGGCCACCTATAACGCCGATCTCGATGAAGATGGACAGGTGGATTTCAAGGGCAAGGCCAAGGCTTTTGCGCGTACCTACGGTTTTCTGGCCGCGATTCTGGCGTACTCGAATGTCGATTGGGAAAAGCTGTCGATTTTTCTGAATTTCCTGATCCCGAAACTCCCCGCGCCCAAGGAAGAGGATCTGTCTCGGGGCATCCTGGAGGCCATCGACATGGACAGCTACCGTGTCGAGGTGAAAACCAGCCTGAAAATAGGCCTTCCGGATCAGGATGCCGAAATCGGGCCAGTGCCGACCAGTGGCGGTGGCCGCAAACCGGAACCGGAGCTGGACCAACTGAGCAACATCATCAAGGCATTCAACGACCAGTTCGGCAACATCGATTGGAAAGACGGCGACAAGATCCGTCAGGTAATCGCCGAGGAGATCCCGGCCAAGGTGGCGGCAGATGCAGCCTATCAGAACGCTATGAAGAACAACGACAAGAAGACCGCCCGGATCGAACACGACGCCGCGCTGCAGCGAGTCATGATCGACCTTTTGGCCGATCACACCGAGCTATTCAAACAGTTCAGTGACAATTCGTCGTTTAAGAAATGGCTGGGCGACACCATCTTTGGCGTGACCTACCAACAGCAGAGTGGACAATCCGCAGCGGGGGTGAGTCATGAACGTTAAAACCGCTGCCATTCAGGTTTTGCAGAAGGTGGGTACGTCGCTGCATGCCAAGGACATTGCCGAGGAAATCATGGCGAATGGTCTCTGGAAGTCCAAAGGTAAGACCCCAGGTGCTACAGTCAGCGCCCAGCTTTATTCCGACATCAAGAAGAAGGGTAGCAAATCCCCCTTCGTGAAAACTGGCGCTCAGACATTCGCGCTTCGAGATACCTTCAAGCAAAAGAAAAATACTCAGGCCACTCCGCCAAGAGATGGCCAAGTTCCGAAAACTCCCTCTTCGAACACTGGTTTGTCATTTACCGATTGTGCTCAAAAGGTACTTGAGGAGTTTGGCGGCAAGAAACCGATGCACTACAAGAAGATCACTGAGAAGGCGCTTGGGAAAGGATGGCTGGTTACCAGTGGAAAGACACCGGAGGCCACTATGTATGCTCAGGTGATCACCGAAATCAAGCGCCAGCAAAAACGTGGCGACCGTCCTCGGTTTGTTCAACACGGCCGTGGCTATGTGGGCTTGAGTCAATGGATGGGGCGCGGTTTGGCGTTTCAAATCGAGCAGCACAACCAGCAAGTCCGAAAGGCTCTGCGTGCCCGCCTGCTGGCCATGAAACCCGGCGAGTTCGAGGAACTCGTCTCACAGTTGCTGGCGGAGATGGGCTTCGAGATGGTCGAGGTGACCAAGCTCAGCGGTGACGGCGGCATCGATGTCCGTGGCACCCTGGTGGTCGGTGACGTGGTCCGCATCAAAATGGCCGTCCAAGTCAAGAAATGGAAGCTCAAAAAGAATATCCAGGCTCCGGTCGTGCAGCAAGTGCGCGGCAGCCTGGGAGCACACGAGCAAGGCCTGATCATTACCACCAGCGATTTCAGTTCAGGAGCCGCCAAGGAAGCTGCTCAAGCAGACAAGACTCCTATTGCCCTGATGAATGGGGAACAACTCGTGATACTTCTGATGGAACACGGCATTGGCGTACATCGCTCTACGCCTGATTTGTTTGAGATCGACGAAGAATTCGGAGCAGTGATGTAATGACGGCACAGATTGTTTTCAGAAGAAAAAGGGAGGAAAGTACTTAGCCTGATTTTGGATGGTTGGGGTCTGTGGGGTGCTAGTTTTTTTCTCGAATTGAGATCGCTTCCTCAACAGCATTAGAAAGGTGCTGCTTAATCCACGCGTATCTCTCCTTACTGTTGCGTCCTGCTGGGTTATAACACTTCACGATTGAGGATAATTTCTTCCCGGTATTTCCGTACCCAATGACATCAAAGGGGTTGCGACCCTTTGCCGAAACTTGCTGGCCAGCATTCTCAAGTCCATATATATGAATGCCTACAACACCCATGCCATCATCCCAAGACTTAACAATTTCGTGGTTTATCCATTTCCGATTTGCTGTGTTTGTACCAACAAGGACGACAGTGCAGGTCCGTCCATCCATTTGGTCAGCAATCCATCTTTCTATCGCTCGATCTCCGCCTTTTTTGACTGCTTCCCAATCATTATCTGTAGCCGGTCGATTTCCTTCTATGGCACCAATATTCCGCACTTGTCCGGCACGCCAATTGTCGCGATCATAGTGGAAGCTATAAAACACTCGACGTTTCATAACTTGTCTCCATTTCATTGATACTGAGAATTCCCAAAAGCACAAGCATCATAACGAGCAAAGCACCGTAAAATCGAAAGACTGACCAAGACCAAGCAATACTCCAAGCTGAACCTGTTGTGGCGGCATACAGTCGATAGTCCAACCCGAATGATTTGACTGAAGCTCCGTCCACAATCGCCTCATACAGTTTAATGTAGCACTTCTCAAGGTGAAGGTATTTGGCATCCATCGTCCAAAAAGCAATAACCGGGATGCAGCCACCCAAGCCAATTAGCCAGTGTGGTTCGTCCGACAAGCCTGAGAAGACGAAAGAGGCAGTGACCAGCGACACGGCCCAAGTCTTCATTTGCGCACTATTGCCCGCCATGCGTGCAACGACCCCCTGCACTAACTTCAAATGCTCAACGTCTATTTTGAGGTCATCGGCCATACCTGAAGACTAACACCCCCGACAACGGGGAGAAAGATTTTCGGCATATCATTCCTCTACAGTCACCATCGGTTGGGGGGACACCTATTCCGTATTGTGAAGAATATTGGTTCCAGAAGGCGCAGCAAACGCTGCACTGATTTCTTTTCTGTGTTCGGCAAAGCAGGCCCCGGTCTCTTCCCTCAGCACCATGAGACACCCATCCAATAATTCCCAAAAATTGGTTAACTGATTAATCCTGACTATACCTACCCGTAAGAATTCCATTGACTCGCAGGCAGAGGATGACCCGGCCCCGCTCACAAATCATTTCACTGGCGGACACACCGTTCTACCATTGCGAATCCCGCTGCGTGCGGCGGGCCTTCCTTTGTGGCGAAGACCGGTACTCCGGCCAAACTTTTGACCACCGCAAGCCCTGGCTGGTGGACCGTCTGGCATTGCTCGGCGAAGTCTTTGCCATTGATTTAGCCGCTTACGCGATCATGAGCAATCACTACCACGTGGTCCTGCACGCGGATCCCGCTCGCAGCCGGCTCTGGAGCCGCGATGACGTCATCCGCCGCTGGCTGCGTCTGTACAAAGGCGACCCACTGGTGCTGGAAATTCAAAAGGAATCGTTCACGATATTCAACGGCCTGGACAAACTGGCGGTCAGGGAAAGGGGCCGGACCAAAAAACCGCGTAGTCCAGGGCAGCCTCATTTTCGCGCCCGAATGGACGGTGTCGCCCATGCCCGCGAAAAAGTTTCGCTGACCAATGATTCTAAATTTGCCCCAAATTTCTTCAATCAGTCCTCAAGTATACAGGGTTGATGATAACGTTGGCCGGAGGGTGTCCCAGAACTGATACAATATGGAAGCACTAATGAAGTCCAAATGGAGGGAAATGATATGAAGGAAGTAATATTAGCGACAGTGCTTTCGGGCAGTATTCCAGGGGTAAATGCCAACTCAATTTCAAATGAATGGGCTTTTTCGAATTGCAATGATTTCACGAGAGATTATTCGGTATTTGAGGCGACTAAAATGGGAGGAAATGGAATAACCTCATTAAATTTTTCTCGCAGAACAGATGTTACAGTATTTTCAATAGAATTTTTGGGAAGTAATAGCATCACGGGTTCAATCAAATTTGAGTATAGATTAAGGAAGGGTGCAGTAAAAAGTTCTGATGAAATACCAGAAGTTTGGTTTGACGCTGGCGATCGTGTGCTTATAAGTACGGTGGGCCGGCAAGGAAATATTGTACCTAAATTGATCGGTTTGCTTATAGAAGCATTAAAAAAAGATGGGAAAAATCTGTTCTATTAGCAACAATCACTACATCGACAGAAATGACAGCAGAAGATTTTAATATATCTAGGAGTCTGTCGGATTTAGATTGAGGTAGAATCGTATTCAGATTGTAGCGGGGTGCTTATCCGATGTCATCGAAGTTTCGCCCAGTGGACCGGGACACGCTGTATCTTTTGCCGCCGTCGGTGCAGGACTGGCTGCCGGAGGATCATCTGGCGCGTTTCGTGGTTGAGATTGTGGACCGTCTGGACCTTGGCGCTCTGGAGCGCCGGTACGGTGGGGGCGGGAAGGATCCGTATCATCCGTCGGTGTTGCTGGGGCTGTTGTTTTACGGTTACGCGACGGGGGTGTTTTCGAGCCGCAAGCTGGAGCGTGCGACCTACGATTCGGTGGCTTTCCGTTTTATTGCGGCGAACACGCACCCGGACCACGACACGATCGCGGGTTTCCGCAAGCGATTTCTGGGGGAGTTGCAGGGGTTGTTCGTGCAGATTCTTTCGCTTGCGCGGGAGATGGGGTTGTTGCGGTTGGGCAACGTGAGTCTGGACGGGACGAAGGTTCGTGCGAACGCGAGCAAGCACAAGGCGCTGAGTTGGGGGCATGCGAAGCGTCTTGAGGATCAGTTGCGCGGCGAGGTGGCGGAGTTGCTTGATTGTGCGGCGCGGGCGGACGAAGCGGAGCCCGGACTGGACGTGCCGGAGGAGTTGAAGCGGCGCGAGGGCCGTCTTGCGGTGATCGAGGCGGCGCAGGCGGAGATCGAGCGGCGGGCGCGGGAGCGCCATGCGGCGGAGCGGGAAGAATACGAGGAGAAGCTTGCGGCGCGGCGGGAGCGGGAGAAGGCGACGGGGCGCAAGCCCCGCGGTCGAGAGCCGAAGGCGCCGGAGGCGGGTCCGCGGGAGAAGGACCAGGTGAATCTGACGGACGCGGAATCGCGGGTGATGCTGACGGCGGACGGATTCCAGCAGGCGTATAACGCGCAGTCTGGGGTGGATGTCGAGAGTCATCTGGTGGTGACGGTCGATGTGGTGGACCGCGGCAACGACAAGCGCGAGGTGGAACCGGCGCTTGCGGCGCTGGGCGCGTTGCCGGGGGCGCTGGGGAAGCCGACCGGGCTGTTGGCCGACGCGGGGTATTTCAGCAAGAAGAACGTGAAACGTTGCGAGGCGGCGAAGTTGACGCCGCACATCGCCATGGGCCGCACGGCGCACAATCCGCCGCTGGCGGAGCGTTCCGCGCCGCCGCCGCCCTGTCCGGAGGACGCGGACGCGGTGACGCGCATGGCGCATCGGCTGCGGACGCCGGAAGGCCGGGCGCTGTACGCGCGGCGCAAGTCGACCGTGGAGACGGTGTTCGGGGTCGTCAAGGAGACGATGGGATTTCGGCGCTTCCATCTGCGCGGACTGGAGGCGGTGCGCGGAGAATGGACACTGGCCTGTCTGGCGTGGAACCTGAAACGGATGCACGCCTTGCGTTGAGGCGCTCCACCCCCCGTTTTCCGCCCGCGAGCGGACATTGGCGACGCTGTCATGCCAAATACGCATGTGGGGGCGATACCATACCGCCCCAGCCACCGAAATCGGGAATCGCGCGGCCTATGGCCGCTGACATGAAATGCAACTGAGGACCGCCTTGCTCGGCGGATTCAACATCCTAAAACCGACAGACTCCTAGTATAGTTCTTGTCCGTAAATTCTTAACCACTTGATTTGTCGAATAAAAGCGTGGTTTTTCCTGGATAAGAACCGGCGTTTTGGGTATCTTTGTATTGTTTTCGAGGCAAAAACAAAGACACCACAAAACACCGGGGTTTGCCATGCGGCTGAAGCGCACGACACAGATGAGTCTATACGAACCGGGGCCTGTCGACCATCCCCTGGGCGAGGAGTTGGAGTCGATCTCGGACTGGCTGGACGCGCATCCCGCACTGCTGGACGCGGTGGCGGTCGACCTCGGCGCCCAGGCGGAGCGGGGCCGTTTCGGATTGAGTTGCGAATCGGTGTTGCGCTGCGCCGTGGTCAAGCATCTGCGCGGCGAGACCTGGCGCGGTCTGGCGTTCGCGTTGCGGGATTCGCTGTCGGCTTGCCGTTTCGCGCGCGTGGACCCGCTCGATCCGCCGAAGAAGTCCGCCTTGCAGGCGGGGGTCGGCGCGGTGTCGGCGGAGACCTGGGAGCGCGTCAACCGCTGTTTGCTGGAGGCGGCGCAAGCGTCCGGGGAGGAAACCGGCGCCTGGGTGCGCGTAGACAGCACGGTGACGGAGACGCACATTCCGGCCCCGTCGGACAGCCGGCTGCTGTACGATGGGGTGCGGGTGCTGACGGGCTTGCTGCTGGCGGCGCGGAAGGAGCTGGGCAAGGAGGCGGTTCGTTGCCGCGACCGCCGCCGGGCGGCCAAAAGGCGTTGTCTGGCGGCGCGGACGAAACGGGGCGGGGAAGCGCGGGCCAAGCTGTACCGGCAGTTGCTGCGGGTCGCCGCCGACACGCTCGGCGATCTGGAAGCGGCCCGTCCCGCGGTGAGGGAATCGGGAGCGCCCTGGTCCGCGCGATGGCTGGAATGCGCCGACCACTACGCCGGCTTGCTGAAGGCGGTGGTCGTTCAGACCGCGCGGCGCGTCGAACTTGGCGAAAACGTTCCGGCGACGGAAAAGATCGTGAGCCTGTTCGAGCCGCACACGGACATTATCCGCAAGGGCGGGCGGGAAACCCATTATGGCCACAAGATCAATCTGGCGACCGGGAGAAGCGGCCTGGTGCTGGATGTCGTGGTGGAGTCCGGCAATCCGGCGGACAGCGCCCGCTGTCTGCCGATGCTTCGGCGGCATTGCGCGCGGTACGGCAAGCCGCCGACCCACGCCGCCTTCGACGGCGGCTACGCCTCCGGGGAGAACCTGAAACGCGCCAAGGAGATGGGCGTGAAACACACGGTGTTCAGCAAGAAGCGGGGGCTGAAGGAAGAGGACATGACGCCGTCGCCCTGGATATTCGCCCGGCTTCGCCGCTTCCGCGCCGGGGTCGAGGCCGGCATCTCCTGGCTGAAGCGCTGCTTTGGGCTCGGGCGTTGCCGCTGGCGCGGTCTGGCCCGATTCAAGGCATGGGTGCATTCCGCGGTCTTCGCGCACAACCTGGTGCGGCTGGCGCGGCTGCGGCCCGGATAATCCTTCAAAACACCTGAAAACGAACGATCCAGTACCGGAACCACCCGCCGGGGGCCGACTTCCGCCCCAGCACGGCCCGGCGGGCCGGATCACGCTGAAAACGACGCAACCCCGCACCGGATCAAGAAAAAGACGCACCTGCCGGGGCCGACCGCCGCCAGTCGGGCGGAATCGGTGAACGAAAGACCGGTCAGAAAACGGAGTTTACGGACAAGAACTAGTATAGATAATTTGTTGGAAGAAAATGACCCATTCGGTTGGCATATATTTAATGGGGCGAATGATGAAAGTGATGAGGATGATGATGTGGTAAATTCGTTGGGGGCTGGATTTGAAGAAGGGGATAGTAGGGTTGGAACTGTAAGAAATAACTCTATTTTACTTGAATATATGGGGGCGAATATAAAATTGACTTGGTTTGACAGGCCGCCATATACAAATTCCAAAATTTTGCCGATAAGAACTGGAATAGAGCCAAAAGTATCATTAGAGCCATTTAAAAAATATAAATTGAACGAATTTTTGGGGAAATTCTTAGAAACGCCACCAGATGTGGCCTTTATATATAGTAATGATGAAGATTTATTATTGAGTATTACATAGGTGTACAGTTTGAGTATTCACCTGACATTGGGTGATGCTGCCCCTTGCCTCGAACGCAATTTTCGTAGACTCCTAGTAAATCTACAGTGTGGATAGTTAGAGCAGCCAAGAAATCGCCCGAATCCGCCCATTCTTTCTTCGAGCCATCCGTCGCAGTCAGGGCAACCCGCAATTTTCGCCTCGCAGTCTCGGCAGCACAAAGCATCCCCAGTCTTTACCAGCAACCCTTCCCCACACTTCGGGCAGGCGCGCGCCATGTGTTTGCACAGAGGAAAATTCGAACAACCATAGAAAAAGCCCCCATTTTTCGCATTCTCCCGGCGCAGCAACCTCCCTTTGACACAACTAGGACAAGATACGTCGGCTTCCGGCGCTCGCCCGAATACCCCAACTTCGTACCCTCGACCAGTCAATTCATTAACGAAAGAGGAGGGCGCACCACCGTCAGCCAGCAAAAAAACCTGCCGTCTCGCCCGCGTAAGAGCAACATAGAGCAAACGCCGTTCCTCCGCATTGGGGTGCGCATCCGACGCCGCCAGCACGAGATTGAGCAGCGGGTCGTCGTCTATCTCCGAAGGAAAGGCGTACTTGCCGGTGCAAACGCCAAGCACCACGGCGTAGTCGGCCTCAAGGCCCTTGGAGCCATGAATGGTCCTCCAGGAAAAGCGCAATTCCGGGTAATGCGATCTCAGCGCTGCCATATGGCGAGGCCGAAGATGCTTGTATCGGCCCAACAGCAGCACTTCGGACGTTCCTTCGTGCCGGCGCGCATCGGCGGCAATTCTGTCGAGTGCTTCCTTCAGCAATGAGAGGCCGTTGTCACTGGGGAGGCCGACCTGCACAGCCGGTCGTTCCGCCTTGTTCCTGGCGCGAACGGTCTTGCTGATTTGCGCGGGATTGCGCAACACGAATTCGGTGGCGACCTCGGCGATGTGGTCGGAGCAGCGGAACGTCGTTTCCAGGTCGATTCGTTCGTAATCGCCAAACCGCTTTCCGAATTCCTGCATGACGGCGATGTCGGAGCCGGCGAACCGGAAGATCGCCTGCCAATCGTCGCCGACCGCGAACAGTCGTGCGCCCGGGCAGTTGTCGAGCAATGCCTTGAGCAAGGCTGCGCGAGAGGGCGAGATGTCCTGAAACTCATCGACCAGGATGTATTTGAATCGGCTGCGGAAGCGCCCGGACTCCACCAGATCGGTCGCCCGGTTGATCATGTCGTGGAAGTCGATTTCTTCCGAGTTGGTGAGCGTATCCTGGTAGCGTTCGTATATTGGGCCGAATACAGCCAGGAATGCTGATGCCCGCGCCGGGTGCCTGTGATTCACGGCTCGCCGGGCTATTTCGGACAAGGACAACCGGCTGCCCTTGAAGTGTTGCAGGAATGTCGCCACCAGGCGTGTGAACGGGTCGAGCCTTTCCTGTTTCTGCAGGATTTCGAATACTTGCTCTTGCGGGATTGGCGCCAGGGCGACGCCATGAGCCGCCAGTTTGTTCTCCAGGTTGCGGAGTAGCTTGCCGCCGGCATGTTCGTAGCTGAATGTCTCGATCAGTGTCGTTTCGTGCTTGGTGTGTTGCTCGCGCTTCCACTCCATGCCTTGGAGATACTCTTCCTGGTCGACGAACGATGCGGTCTTTCCGTCGGCGTTGATTCCGAAGTGCTCAATGTAGATGCCATGTTCAGGCAGATAGAAGTCGGGCTGGTACTGGCGCTTTTCCGATGTTGCAGTTTCGTGCTCATAAGGCGCTTCGTACTTGTATTCGATTCCATTGAGATAGAGGAAATTGGCGATCTCGCATTCCTCCAGGCTTTTGACTACCTCTCCCTGTAGCGTGCGGATGTCGAACTTGCGGATGTAATTCCAATATTCACCCCAATTCTTGAACTCGTGCTGGCTCGCGTAGGGTGCGAACTCGCCCTGGAACCATTCCCGCAGGATTATTGACAGCTTTGAGTCGGTAAACAGGTCGGCGACGATATTCTTCAGCAATTCGAACAGCCCTTTCTGATTCTCGGCCGCCGGGGACAGGGAAGGGCGCTTGCCTTCAGCCTTGCCGATGATTCCCATACCTAAGCTGTGAAAAGTGCTGACGTTGATGCGGCGAGCGGTTTCGGCGCCGAGACGCGCGTGGATTCGTTCCTTCATCTCGTTGCGGGCGTCTCGGGCAAAGGCGAGCAGGAGCAGTTCGGACGGATTTCTGTGCGCTCTTTGGAGAAGCCATCCAGCCTTCGCCACGATGACCGAAGTCTTGCCGCTGCCGGCAGCCGCGATCACCAGATTCCGCTGCTCGTCGATCACGACGGCCTTGCGCTGCTCTTCCGTCAGGGGCCGCGCCTCGATCGTGTCGAGCAGCTCGCGCGAGCGGATCAGTTCGTTGGCGATGTATTTCTCGTTGGCCTTTGTTCGGGCTTCTTCCGGTGCTTTCAGAAATGTGCGGGTATCCCGAAGCATCTGGATCTCCGGGGCATCCGCCAGGGCTTTCGGCCACCGCCCCGTGACCTGGCTGGCGGCATTCTGCGCTTCGAGTTCAAGCTCCCGCATCTCCGCCATGGTGAAATACTTAGGCGGGTCGAAAAGCGCGGCAATGCGGTCGTGGACCGGCTTCAGCGTTTCGACGAGTGAGGCAAGGAGCCGCTGCCACCAATCGTGCCTCGCGATTTCCACCGCATCGGCCAAAGCGGCCGCGGCTTTGCGGGACAGGCCGGAAATCCTTGCGCTCCCGGAGTCGTAACGAACGCGCAGACGGGACCAGACCAGGCCATCGGTGACTTCAACTTCTTCCAGGTCGCGGAGTGGCACGATGACGGGCCATTTCCCGAACATCAGTCGGACGGTTTCGTCATTCACCGACGCCGCTTTGGCGTCCCGTGGGCGCAGAATCGCGAACAGGAACGAGGCAAGGCCGGTTCTCCTGGCCTCGAATGCCGCTCTATTTGGCGGTTTCAATGGATGTTGGCGATGCTCTGAAGGCAACGATTTCGCAGTTCTTGTTCTCAATTCTCGACCGAACCAATCCAGGTGGCATGTTCCTTTCGGTGGTCCGTAGCCTACTGAATCAGGGTGCCGATTTCATCCCGAATCGAAACCCAACTTTCAGGTCAATACGCGGAGCGCGGTTTCCGGCGCGCGCGTTGTGCTCATAGTGTCCGATCTCTCTTGTATTGGCCTTGCGGGCCGAAATGATGCGGGTAGCCATACCTCGCATAGTGTAGACAACGACATATGTCCGTTCGTTGATGGCTGCGACAGGCTCAGACAGTCAAGTTTAGTGATGTGCCAGGATGCCGAATGGGTGTCCCTTGGATTGTCATTACAGGCCTCGTTTCTTCGCACGTTCCGCCTCGATGGCTGTCAGGTGTTGCCAGAACGGATCATTCTCCCGGTATTCTCGCCAATACTCGGCGAGTTCTTCATGACTCATATGTTTGGTCTCTTCGTAGATCCTCGCCCGGGCCTCGCGCATGAATTTTACGCAGTCGAAATTTTTAGTCGCTTTGCTCGTCATGGTAAATCTCCCCTGGGAGCCGAATGTCGATTTCAGGGTGGCCTAATCTCCTGTTAACTCTATTGTACGCCTGAATACGCCCCCAACTCACCATATGCTTGAAATTCCAACTGGCTATAACATCGACACCAGCGATAGTGGCCATTGCCACATGAAGGGCGTCTTTGTCATGCTTCGGCCCAACGGCACCCGACTTAATATAAGCTTCCGCCAGTTTTGACGCCTCCACCGATTCCGGGACTGTTTCAAAATTGGCCTCTGGAATATGCTCGGCAACCTTCCGCACGGCGGCTGGCGCAGTCTCCAATTCCCTGCGGGTCACTTCGGAAAATACCAATGTCGCCTCTCCGCTGTGGAAAGCATCGAACAACCTAAGCGAATCTTTCCGGAATACGCCGTCCTCGCATCCTCCAAACACCGATGTATCCACATAAATCCGCGGTTTCGTGACGTATTCAGCTTCAGGCTCGCGCAGGATAAAGTCGGGGAGCAGGCTGTCGGCTTCGGTAAGGTTGACGTCTGGGTATGTGAGTTTCTCGATTAAGGCGCCAAGTGCGTCGGCATTGGCGAGGCGCGGAATCTGGTTGTGGAATTCGAAGCTTTCGAGGATGTCTTGCACGTTGGGTGATTCCTGTCTTGGTGTTGAATGCTGGTGGCGGCCACGAGCGGGCTGCCGTGCCTTCACCAATGGAAGATAGAAGGGAATGTACCGATATGCGTAATTTCGAACGAAATTAGCCGAGATGGCGGCTGCGACAAGCTCAGTCAGTCAAGTTGAGTGATGTGCCAGGACACTGAATGGATGTCCCATGGATTGCAGTAAATCGTATTGCCGCAGTCAAAAGGGCCGGAATCCAGCCAAAATTTGTAGGCGCTGAATGCTTCCCGGGAATCGTACTTTCCTCGCCGATTCGAAATTAGAAAAGCGCACTGCCGATGACAACGCCCAGTATCGACCCGACCAATCCGAGCAAAGTGATGAGCAGCCAGACTTTCATTGACTCTACATCTTTTTTGGTCGCCATATGCTCTTTCAATAATTCCAGGTCGATCTTGGTGGCCATTTGTTCCTTCAAGGAGTTAATGCTGGATTCCAAGTCCGCTCTGGTGGCTTTCAAGGCCGCTCTGGTGGCTAGCGGCTCCACGGCAGCGATGATGGTTTTGGCAATGGCTTCCGACTGAGAGCGGGTCATGCCGGATCCTGCAATCTCAAGCGTAGAGGAGGAATCTCCTGAATGCGTAATTTCAGGAGAATATTTCGGAGATCAAGCGCAACCAGGGAGATTCCGCGACTGCGCGCGGAATGACACGGGAGGGCAAATTCGGGACAGCCATGCCTGGAATTGGCGGGTGTCCCATAGATTCGGTCGAAACTTTCCGGGTCAGTTTCGCTCACGGTGGGGTCTTCCGCCCAATTGCCGCCTGTCTGGCGACCCAGCGCTGCCAGACTGGGTCACTCTCCCGAAACTTTCGCCAGTATTCGTCAAGTTCCTTGCCACTCAGATGCCTGGTCGCTTCGTAGTTCTTTCTGCGAGCTTCACGCATGAACTTGACGCAATCGAATTTCTTGGGGGTCTTGCTAGCCATGGCTGATATCCTCCGGGAACTGAATATCCCAGAACTTCCCTGTGGCATCGACTAGAGTGATTTGCCGATGTTGACTCCGGCAAGGACGTAAATCATTCCGAAGGCTATGAAAAGTGCGATATTCAACATCGCGTCAGTAGATATCCATGGCTTCTTGATTGAGTCGAGTTGATCTTGCCGGATTTGCGCATCGGCCCTGGTCTCTTTCCTCAATGCGGCTATATCGGCCCTCGTGGCTTCCAGATCTTTTTTAGTGGCCAACGGGGCCACGGCCGCGACGATGGCTTCGGCGATGGTTTCGGACTGGGGATGGGTCATGACGGATCCTTCCAATCTGTGCGTTGCGGTCAGTATATCCTGCACTTCCATGAAAACTGCAAGTTTTCGATGAAATTAATGTGATGGGAAAAATGGCCAGCTGCCATATCCTGCAACCTTCAGCGTACAGGGCCAAGCGTTGGCATCTGCAATTTCAGGAGAAAATTACTGAAATGAGTCGGTGAATGAAGCAACTCACCGCGGTTCTTCCCCGTATCTGTTTTCCCCTGGGTCGCTCGGCGTGATCAGCCACCACAAAACGACCGGAATCCCCACAATCGAAATGACCCATAGTTGGTCCCATCCGCTGCGGCCGATGTCGCGAGGCGCCATGCTTTTATCCATGGAAAATTGGAGGGGGGGGGGAATACCGGATCAGGTCCAGGGATCAACGACCGAGACGCCTGAGGCCTCAAAATCGCGTTTGTCTCGTGTCGCCACAGGCATCTTGTGTACGCGGGCGGTAGCCGCGATTTGCGCATCGGCAATGTTGAGCCGTCGTCCGTGCCGCTCGGCGTTGGCCGCCATATCTCCGTAGACCTCGGCGGCGCGCTCGTCGAACGCGAATATTCGACCTTTGAATTTCTCTTTCGTAGCCTGCCAGAAACGAAGCAAACTGGCCTTGCGCTCGCCTTCGGGGAGCCGTGCGACACCGTAGCGTAATTCAGCAAGCGTTACGGTTGAAAGTGCAAGCAATTGCTCGTTTTTCGCCAACCATTCGACAACGCGTTTTGAGGGCGCGGGTTTGGTCAGTTCGGACAAGACATTCGTATCCAGCAGGATCATCTTAGATCCGGCTTTGTAATTGGGCGATCGTGTTCCTGAAGATATGGTTCGATGTCTTCGCCCGGTGTAACCAGCGAGACGAGATCGAGAGGAAAATTCGAGTTCTTTTCCGTGTATTCGGCGGCGGAATCCAGAATTGAGCGCGCCAAAGCTTCAAGGCTGCAACCGCGCTGGTTGGCGCGCAGCCGAAGTCGCTCCTTTGTTTCCTGGGATAAATTGCGAATAGTAATGCTGGCCACTGTCCGCCTCATAATTTCCTCCAATAATGGTTGCATGCAATCATTTAATTTTCAATCTTAGTGCCGGATCCTTCCAGTTTGTGTGTCGCGGCGAGTATATCCTGCGCTTTCATGGGAACTGCAAGTTTTCGATGAAATTGATGTGATCGGCGACAATTTAAAAATGCGGCAATACGCTATGCTTGGGGCATGTGCGGGCGCATTGTGCAATCGATTAGCTGGCGGGAGCTGCATGAACTTGCGGGCCTGATTGGCGCACCCGTGGAATTGGCGCCGCGCTACAATCTTTCGCCGGGGCAGGACGCGGCGGTCATTCGGGCCGGGGACGATGGCCGCCGGCTGGACGCGCTGCTTTGGGGGCTCATCCCGTCCTGGGCGAAAGACCCTGCAATCTCCAACAAGCTGATCAACGCCCGCGTCGAGACCGCGGCGGAAAAACCTTCGTTCCGGAGTTCCTGGCGTTCCCGCCGCTGCCTGGTTCCCGCCAGCGGTTACTATGAATGGACCAGCGCGGGAAAAATCCGCCAGCCCTGGCTGTTCCGGCGCAAGGACGAGGCGCCGCTGTTCCTGGCAGGGTTGTGGGAAAGCTGGCGCGTCACCGAGCAGGCCTCGCTTCAGGGGCGATTCGCCGGGCTCGAGGCCGGTGAACGGATCGAGACTTTCACTATCGTCACCACCCAGGCGAACGAGGACGTGAAAGAGATTCACCATCGAATGCCGGTCCTGGTGTGTCCCGATCAATTCGATTCCTGGCTGAGTAACGCCCCGGCCGCGCCAGCCCCGGCGCAACCCGGCCAATTGACCATGCAGCCCGTCAGTACCCGGGCAAACAACCCGCGCAACGACGACCCAGGCTGCCTGCTGCCCGAAACAACATTGTTGTAACTGTGTACCGGCGCATTTGCTTTCGCTAGGCTGAATGAGCCCTTACAATATTCGGCCCGCGTCCTGCTCCGTCCCGCCCGGGTGGTGAAATTGGTAGACACAAGGGACTTAAAATCCCTCGATCATTGCGATCGTGCCGGTTCGATTCCGGCCCCGGGCACCAGACGCTTCACCCCAGCCGACGACGCGGTCAGTCTATCTTGCCGATGGCATCCAGCATCGCTTCGCGGTGCTGTTCCATGAGCTGGTCGGCAAGGGTTTCCGGCTCCCATTCGGCTATCGAAGCGCAGATACGGCCTTCCGGGTCGAAATAGAAGATCTGTTCGCGCATTGCGCTGGCCTGGATGCCTCCCAGAAAACTCGTTCCGGTTACGGTCCATTGCAATTGCAGGGAATTTTCGCCTTCGGTGAGAATCTGGTAGTCACAGGATTCGATGCTCGGGAACAGGCCGTGGAACTTGTGCAATCGCATTGCCAGGTCCTGCCGGGTAATCGAGGGACGGGAGCCCCTGGGGTCTTCCAGGTAGGATGGATCGGTAAAAACGCCCAGCCAGGTCTGCATGTCTCCCTCACGCAGTGATGTGAACAAGCGCTCGATGGTGCGCAACTTGCGGGAGCGGGCGCAGGGTTCGCCTGGCGGTTCGAACTCGTATTTTCCGCCCAGGCCGAGGCGCTCTTCCTGCTCCCGGATAACCGCGCCGGTGTGATTCGCGAACTTGAGGCTGGTCCACAGGGTCAGTTGATCGAATGCCTCGATCAAGTCCGGCAACAATGGCGACGCGCCGGGCTGGTCGCTGGTCAGGGAGTCCGGGTCCACATGGGCGACCATGGCCGTGCCCTGAATGTTCTGCATCAGGTGAGCGTGGTTGGAGAGACTTTCCTGCATCGCCCGCGAAAGCGTCTTGAACGCCTGCAGCAAGCGGTGCTCGACGACGTGTTCGCTGCGGTCGGCCAGCACCAGGAAAAAGTTCAGGCCGTAATCTTTCAACTGCTGGCGAAACAGCCAGAAATGATCCTTGATGATCGATTTTCCCGCCTGCCAGCGCATCGACTGGGATATGTCCACGTCCCTTTGCGCCAGGCGCAATGGAGCGTAGTCGACCTGGCTCATTTCCCCGAGCAGATTCAACATGCTGTCCAGCGACCTAGCGCAGCGCGCAGCCATCAGTAGCTGGCTTTCAGCGCCCATGTAGTCGACTTTGTACAGGGATTTCTCGGCGCCGCGTAATTCCACCAGCGCCGCTTCCAGCAATCCCTCGGACGCCTGGTGTATTCGCACGAACATGGCGTCGTCCGGATACATTTCGCGGCGGTCCGGGTCGTACAGCCCGTGAATCTTCTCGGGCTGCACGAATTTGTCGTAGTCGAGGCCTTCGCTTTCGTTCAATCCCAATTCGAATCCAAGCGCGTCCACCAGCGATTCGTAACGCAGCTTGAGTTCCGCGCGAAGCCGATCGCCTCCCTGCATGCGGCCGAGTTTTTCCATGACCGTGCGCCAGGCGGATTCGCGGGAAGCCGGGCCAAACAGATTGTCGGGAGGCGCCGCGTTTGAAATTTGTCTCGCGCCGCCGCTGGAGCCGCCCTGTGAGGCCAGTTGCGTCATCAGCCGCAATTGCAGATTGAGGCAGACCGCGATGGCGTCGCATTTCTGTCCGTTGTTGAGATACAGGCGTTTTGAGGCTTCCTCCAGGCTTTCCTGGAAGATCTTCAAGGTGATTTCAAAGCTGACGAGCAGGGGGCCGAGTCGGGAAGAAAGCGGCCAACCGGGAATTTCCGGCCAGGCCTGCTCTACCTGGGCCGTGCGGATATAGAGATCGTAGTCGGAAGCGCCGCCTCCGGAACCCGGGGAGGTGGCGTCCGGAGGACTGGGCTGTGTCATTGGCGGTCCATGCCGGCGCTGGTCAATCGTTGCTCGTCAAAGCCGCTGATGCCGGCGCCGGCCGGAATTTCGGCTACAGGAAGTTGTTCGGCCAGATGATCGAGCGCCACATGTGAGCCGTGGGGCTGCCGTCGAAACCGAGCCCTTCCTTCGGCTGCTTGAAGTTGCGGCCGATGATGTCGGTGAAATCGTCGACATCGACTTCCACGCCTTCCTCAAACGAATACAGGTCGTTGAGTGTAATCAGACGGGAGGACATGTACCACTTGTGGTTTTTGGCTTCTTCGTGGGCCTTGACGATATACGGCTCGGGCTGGTAATCGGCGCCGAAAAAGCGGATGTAGGCCTCCGGGTATTCGTAACCGACACTTTCGTCGGGGAAGAAGCGCAGGGCCTGATGTTTCTCGATCGCCCAGGCGATTTCTTCGTCCACATAAGGCGCGATCATTTGCGCGCACCAGTAGCCGTGGTCGGTGCGGACCAGGTTTTCGACGCTGATGTCGTGCAGCAGGCAGGCCATGATGATCTTTTCGTCTAGACCATTCATTTTCGCCAGTCTCGCGCTTTGCAGGATGTGGTTCGCCGGTGCGAATCGCATTTTGAAGAAATCGATCAGGGTCGGGGCTTCCGGCATTTTCGGCAGGCGCGGGTCCTCGTGCTGATACCAGGGCCGGGTGTCGCCCGGAATGGGGTCCGGCGTGCCCTCGATGCCGCAGGCCCAGGGCATGGCGATGCGCTTGTCGAGCTCTGCGCTCATTGCCTCTTCGAGAGCGTCGGCCTTGGTGGTCAATGAAGTCGCGCCGGTGATCGAGGCCAGCGAAGCTGCGCTCATGTTTGTCAAGAATGAACGACGGTCCATAAACCTGCTCCTGTCGTAAGGTTGACGGTTCAATGCCCATAAATACCACAACCCGGGGTTTCACTCTACTGTTTTGTTCGGGAGATTCTGCGACTCCGCTTCGCTCCGCGCAGAATGACGGCGGAGGTGTGGAGATTCGCTCCGCGCAGAATGACAAAATGAAAATCCGGTCATCCTGCGCGTAGTCGCAGGATCTTTCTCCCCAATCGGAAATAGACTCGGGTTTGCAGTTGTGACAGTATGTGGCGGCCAGCGTTTTCTGGCCCGAATAATCCCTTTTCGCAACTCATGAAAGCACCGAAATGACTATTCCCACACCGATATTTTCACCGTTCCGGGCCGTGGCCCTTTTTTCCGGCCTGGCGCTGTCCTCCTGGGCGGTGGCCCAGGATTACGCCGCCGCGGTGGACGAGGCCCGCCTGGTCGGCGCGGACGCCGAACCCGGCGCCTGGATGTCCTATGGCAGAACCTATGACGAGCAGCGTTACAGCCCGCTCGAGCTGATCGACCGAAACAACGTCGATCAGCTCGGCCTGGCCTGGTACGCCGAAGTCGACACGAGCCGCGGCCAGGAGGCCACGCCCATCGTCGTCGACGGCGCGCTGTACGTCTCGACCGCCTGGAGCATGGTGTACGCATTCGATGTGGAAACCGGCGAACAACTCTGGAAATACGACCCGCAGGTCGATCGTGAAAAGGGCCGTGACGCCTGTTGCGACGTGGTCAATCGCGGCGTCGCCGTGTGGGACGGCAAGGTATTCGTCGGCACCATCGACGGCCGCCTGGTGGCGATCGATGCAAACGACGGCAGCCTGGCATGGGAAACCATGACCACGGATCCGGCCTTGCCGTATACGATCACGGGCGCTCCGCGCGTTATCAAGGGCCTGGTCATGATCGGCAACGGCGGCGCGGAATACGGCGTGCGCGGCTACGTGACCGCCTATGACGCAGACAGCGGTGAGCAGGCATGGCGCTTCTACACGGTGCCCGGCAATCCGGCGGACGGCTACGAAAGCGACGTGATGACCGCGGCCGCCAATACCTGGACCGGCGAATGGTGGAATCTCGGCGGGGGCGGCACGGTATGGGACTCCATGGCCTACGACGCCGAACTCGACCTGCTCTATATCGGCGTCGGCAACGGCTCGCCGTGGAATCAGACGCTGCGCAGCCCAGGCGGCGGCGACAATCTCTTCCTCACTTCCATCGTGGCGCTGGACCCGGACGACGGCAGCTACGCCTGGCATTATCAGACCGTGCCGGGGGAAACCTGGGATTACACCTCGACCCAGCACATCATGCTCGCGGACCTGGATATCGGCGGCGAGACGCGCCGGGTAGTGATGCAGGCGCCGAAGAACGGATTTTTCTACGTGCTCGACGCGGCTACCGGCGAGTTCATCTCGGGCGAACCGTATACCCCGGTCAACTGGGCCAGCCACATCGACCCGGATACCGGCCGCCCGGTCGAAATGCCCGAAGCGCGTTACGACCGCACCGGACAGCCGGCCCTGGTCATGCCCGGCCCCCTGGGCGGTCACAACTGGTATCCGATGGCTTTCAGCCAGCGCACCAATCTGGTTTACATTCCGGTGACGGAAAACTTCCTGGGCTATGTCAGCGACGCCGAATTCATCGTCGATCCGGAAGGCTGGAATACCGGGATCGATTTTGGCCGCGGCATCACTTTCATGCTGGGCCTGACCGACGCGCCTGCGAACGCAGCCTTGCTCAAGGCCTGGGATCCGGTAGCGCAGGAGGAAGTCTGGCGCGTGATGCATCCTGGCGGCTCGAGCGCCGGCGGCGTGCTGGCGACAGCGGGTGGACTGGTGTTCCAGGGCAATCGGTCCGGCGAATTCTCGGCTTTTAACGACGAGACCGGCGAGCTGCTCTGGTCGACCCTGACCCAGGCGGGCGTCATGGCCGCACCGTCGACCTTCATGGTCGGCGACGAGCAATACGTCGCCCAACTGGTAGGTTCTCCCGCCTTGCCGGAAGAGGGACCGGGTGCGGCGGTAGCGACCACGGACCTTTCCACCAATAACTCACGCCTGCTGGTCTACCGCATCGGCGGGGACGCTTCCCTGCCGGTAATGCCCGATCTGGCGGACATCGAAGCGGCGCCGGTGGAAGTGCCCCAGACCGATGCTACCAATGAAATGATCGCCCAGGGCGAATCCGCCTACAATCGCAATTGCAGTGTGTGTCATGGGCCGTTCGCGGTTTCGATCCGGCTCGACACTTATCCCGACTTGCGCATGAGCGGCATACTCGGCGACGCCGAAGCCTGGCATGGCGTCGTAATGGAAGGCGACATGGCCGATTCGGGCATGGCCTCCTGGGCGTCATTACTCGACGATTCCGATGCCGAGGCAATCCGGGCCTTCGTCATCACCATGGCGAACCTGGGGCTGTAATCGGGGCGGAGACTGACATTGGAGGCATACGAGCCGAACGCCTTATCGATCCTGCCGCCCCTGTTGGCGATCCTGCTCGCCATCGCCACGCGGCAGGTCGTCATTTCCCTGGGAATCGGCATCTGGGCGGGATTCTGCCTGCTGCATTCGCTCGACCCCTTGCGCGCCTTGCCCCTGGCGCTCGACGGCATCATCAACGTCTTCTCCGACCCTGGCGATACCCGGGTGCTCATTTTCACCCTGGTCATCGGCGGGCTGATCGCCACTATCGAGCAGGTGGGCGGGGTGCGTGGCTTCATTCGGCTGCTCGAAAGCAGCGAATGGGTGAACAACTCCTGGCGGGCAAAATGGCTGGCATATTTCACCGGCATCGTCGTATTCGTCGAGTCGAACATCACCTTGCTCGTAGCCGGCGCGATTTCCCGGCCGCTGTTCGACCATTACCGGATTTCCCGGGAGAAACTGGCCTATATCATCGATTCCACTTCGGCGCCGGTGTGCATTCTGATTCCCCTGAACGCCTGGGGCGCCGTCGTGCTCGGCTTGCTGGCCTCGTCGGAGATCGAGAATCCGGTCGAAGTCTTCATCACCGCGATACCGCTCAATTTCTATTCGCTGCTGGCGATCGTGTTCTGCGCTTTCGTGATCTGGCGCAATCTCGATCTCGGGCCGATGCGCAAGGCCGAACAGCGCACCGCGGGCGGGGAATTGCTCTGGCCGAACGCCACGCCCATGGTCGATCCGTCGATTCTTGCGAGCCAGGAAGCCGCCGGCAAGGCCGACCGGGCGCGTTACATGATCGTGCCGATCGCGGTGATGGTGCTGAGCATGCCGCTTTCGCTGTATATCACCGGGGACGGGGACATCACGGCGGGCTCGGGATCGACTTCGGTGCTCTGGGCGGTGTTGCTGGCGCTTGCCAGTTGCTGGCTGCTCGTGCTGTTCGACCGCCGCGGCAACCTCGACGAGTTGATGCGGACTTTCCTGCGCGGGGCAGGGGGCCTGCTGCCTGTGGCAGTGATCCTGTTGTTCGCGCTGGCGCTGGGGGACGTGGCGAATCTGCTGGGAACGGGAACCTACGTCGCGCAACTGGCGCGGGAGGCAATTCCGCTTTCGCTGCTGTTGCCGCTGTTGTTCCTTTTGTCGGCGTTCATCGCATTTTCCATCGGTTCGAGCTGGGGTACCTTCGCCATCATGATTCCGCTGGCGATGCAGATCGCGCTTTCGCTCGACATCAATCCTGGATATTTTCTCGCGGCGGTGCTGTCAGGGTCGATTTTCGGCGATCACGCCTCGCCGATCAGCGACACCACGGTCGTGGCCTCCATGGCTTCGGCCACCGACCATATCGACCATGTGCGCACCCAGTTGCCTTATGCGCTTACCTGCGCAGCGGTGGCGACGCCGGCTTTCTTCCTGCTCGGGCTGATCGCTTTCTGACCGCCTGCTCAGCGGTCGGCCTTGTTCAGGATGGACTTGATCGTGAACGCGGCAACCATGTAGACCATCATCAACATTGAAAGGGCGAACAATTCGAGCTGCCAGCGTGGATGGGCGGATGGATCGACGGCCCTGTGCGCAAGCACCAGCACGACCCACAACAACAGAAGCAACAATGGCGCCAGCGCCGCCTTGCGCCAGATTCCGGTCCAGTAACGATACGCCGCCAGTGGCAGATAAGCGCTTGCCGCAGCCACCAGCAGAACCAGTACCGTAAGGCCGCCGCCGACCGTAACCGTGCTTGCCGCGGACAATGCCGGAGAAAACGCGCATAGCCCGAGGCTTGCGGCAAGAATATTGCGGTGTTGACGATGCATTTTCAGACCTGGCTTGCGGTGCGCTATCATGCGCGGCGGCGCGGGTTCCGAGATATAGCACATCCTGCGGCAACCGGAAACCGCGAAACTTTCCTGACAGTAACGGCGGCGGCATGTCCATCCAGTCCATCGGCAAAGATTATCGCAACCTGGTGGAGTTGAATTATCAACTCTACAACGGGCTGTTTCTCACTTTGCCGCTCGATGCCGTGCAACAGACCGGCGTACTCCTGCCGCTGCTCGAAGAAGCTTGCCGCGACGGTCTTGCCGCCGGCGCCGACCCGGTGCGCATCGTCAGCGATTTTTTCGCATCCCATCGGCCCGAATTCGATGAGGAAGAGCAGGTCGCGTTTCTGTTCAAGGTCATTCAGTACGTCGAACGCCAGATCGTGCTCGTGGACGCGCTGGAAGACGCCGCATTCGAGAAGATTCACGATACCGTGCAAGGCAACGAGTTGCACCGCCTCGCCGCCAGGGCCGGGGCCGACAAGTTGCAGGACGAACTGCTCGCCTTGCTCGACCGCTTCCGGGCCCGGGTCACGCTGACCGCGCATCCGACCCAGTTTTATCCCGGCGCCGTGCTTGCGATCATCACCGACCTGACCGACGCGATCCGCAACCAGGACATCAGCCGTTCGCGCAATCTGTTGCAGCAATTGGGCAATACACCGTTCTTCAACAAGGAAAAGCCGACTCCGCTCGATGAAGCCGGCAATCTGGGCTGGTATCTCGGCAACATCTTCTATCCGGCCATCGGCCGCATCCACGACAGGCTCGCCGAACAACTTAACGGCGATTACCGACCGAACCCCAGATTGCTCAGCGTGGGATTCTGGCCGGGCGGGGATCGTGACGGCAACCCGCTGGTAACAGCGCCGATCACCGGCCAAGTTGCCGCCAAATTACGCGATCTGATCCTTTCCTGTTACCACAAGGATATACGCAGGCTGAAGCGCCGGCTCAGTTTCGCGGGCGTTTACGAACGCCTGGAAGAGATTGAACGCCGTTTGCATCGCGAACTCGTGAACGAGCTCGACGCCGCCTACAAGTCCGCGGATGATCTCGTGGCCGAACTGGAGGAGATTCGCGGCGTTCTGGTCGAAAAATACCAGTCCCTGTATCTGGGCCAGCTCGATTCCTTTCTGCTCAAGGTCAGAACTTTCGGCTTTCATTTCGCCAGCCTCGATATCCGTCAGGACTCCAGGATGCTCGCGGCCAGTCTCGCTCAAGCGATGAAAACCAATCCGGAGCTGTTTCCGGCGGATTTCAATGACCTGGATTACGGGGCTAAAGTCGATTTCCTGCTGAGTTTCGACAGCGACATCAATTGGTCGCAGGACTCGGATGCGATTTTCGCCGACACCATGGATTCACTCGCCCAAATGCGCGAAATCCAGCAGGGCAACGGCGAACTCGCCTGCCATCGCTACATCATCAGCAACTGCCGCGGGCCGCTCGACGTCGCGACTCTGCTGGCGCTGCTGCGCGGGGCCGGCTGGGCCGAACCGGCGGTCGATATCGTGCCTTTGTTCGAGACCATCGTCGATCTCGACCAGGCGGGCGAGATCATGCGCGATTTGTACGGCGACCCGCGTTACCGCGAGCACGTGCGGCGGCGCGATTGCAAGCAGACCGTCATGCTCGGCTTTTCCGACGGCACCAAGGACGGCGGCTACGTAACCGCCAACTGGTCGATTTTCAAGTCGAAGGAAGACATCACCAGGGTTTCCCGTGCGACAGGAGTGGAGGTGCACTTTTTCGACGGCCGCGGCGGTCCGCCGGCCCGGGGTGGCGGCAGCACCTACCGGTTTTATGCCGCGCTGGGCAGAACCATCGAAAGCAACCAGATCCAGTTGACCGTGCAGGGCCAGACGATCAGTTCCCATTACGGCACCCAGGACGCCGCGGAGCACAATCTGCGGCAATTGCTGGCCGCAGGGCTTGAGAACAATCTCTACGACCAGACGGAAAGGGAAATCGATCTGCAGCAACGCGAATTGCTCGAAAAATTGTCCGGGATCAGTTTCGAGCATTACCAGCAATTCAAGTCGCACCCGCAATTCCTGCCTTACCTGCAACAGATGAGCACGATGAGCTATTACGGCCAGTCGAACATCGCCAGCCGGCCTCCGCGCCGCAAAGGCGGGGGAGAGGAAGATTTCGAAAACCTGCGCGCGATTCCCTTTGTCGGCGCCTGGGGCCAACTCGGGCAGAACGTTCCCGGTTTCTATGGCCTGGGAACCGCCCTCAAGCAATTGGCGGATGCCGGCCGTCTGAAAGACCTGAAGCGACTCTACCAGCGCAACCGTTTTTTCCGCACCCTGGTCGGCAACAGCATGCAGAGCATGAGCAAGGCCAATTTCGAACTGACGGCCTACATGGCCGAACATCCCAGGTTCGGCGAATTCTGGCGCCTGATCCACGACGAGTTCAAGCTGAGCCGCGAAATGGTGCTGCAAATCTCCGGCCAGCGAAAACTGCTCGAAGACAATCCTTCCAGCCGCCTGAGCATCGAACTACGCCAGCGCATCGTCCTGCCCCTGCTGGTCATCCAGCAATTCGCCTTCATGCAGATCAACCGCACCGGCCTGAAAAAATCCGACCGCTCCCGCTACGAAAAAATGATAGTCCGCTGCATGTTCGGCAACATCAATGCTTCCCGAAATTCGGCCTGATTTTGTATTACCGATCACTGCCGCGGCTCGACGCCGAACTATTTTTCCCGTTTTCTAGGCATATCCGGCGACCTGTGTCTAAATTGTCTTGCGGTGAAAACACACGCAAGGAGTTAGGCAATGGAAACCGCGTTTACGATTCTCAAGCAACATGGGCCCACAGGGGCCGTACTCGTGCTGGGATTGTTCATATTTGGCTCGATTCAGGGTCTGGACGAAAGAATCCTGGGTCTGGACCAGAAAATTCAGGGCCTGGACGGGCAAATTCAGGAACTCCGAATCGACATGACGGACGAGTTCAAAGCCGTGAGGTCCGAGATGGCGGCAGGCCATCAATCGATTCGGGCCGAGATGGCGGAAGGCGATCAGTCGATTCGGTCCGAGATGGCGGCGGGCCATCAGGCGATCCGAGCCGAGATGGCGGCGGACCATCAGGCGATTCGGTCGGAGATGCAGGCGGCCGATCAGTCGATCCGGTCCGAGATGGCGGCAGGCCATCAGTCGATTCGGGCCGAGATGGCAGCGGGGTTTGAAGCTGTACGATCGGACATATCCGATCTGGGCGAGCGCGTGGCTCGAGTGGAGACCAAAGTGGAAGGTATCGAAGAAAGACTCGACAGGGATTCCGAGTAACTTTTCGGCGGAGAATTCCCCTGGGGCTATCCAGTCCGCGCGGCCGATCGACCTTAGTACTTTGTAGTCGGTAGCCAGATATCGGCGTATTCCATTGCTCCTTCGAGTTTTTCGTCGATCTCCGGGTCGCTTTCGCCTTGGGCGAGCAGGGCCTGCTGGATGCCCCAGAGTGACCAGATGTTGTTCGGGTGCTCGCTGAGGTCCTGACGGTATTCGGCGAGGGCGCTGTCGAAAGCTTCCATTTCGAGGTAGAGGGCGCCCAGCCAGTGGCGGGGGGAGAAGGGCAGCGGTTCGGGTTCGTCGTAGTTCAAGTTGTCGTAATAGGCCGCTGCTTGCTGGAAGGCGCCGAGGGCGGCTTCGCGGTTTTCTTCGGTCCAGTAAATCTCGCCTTCGAGAATGTTCGCCATTGCGCCGATGATGTCCTTGCCGTCGTGGAAGCGGAAGCGGGATGTGCTGGTGGCTGCCAGTTCCTTGAGTTCTTCGGTGGTTTCCCGCGCGCGCTCGACGTCGCCGAGTTTGAGCGCCGCATAGCCGTGGGAGAAATCGAACATGGCGCGGTTGACCTCTCCGGCCGGAGGCTCGGTGATTTCGGGAATCTCTTCGAAGCGGCCAAAGCGCACCAGAGCCAGGGTCAGCATCGCGGTGTTGTTGTTCAGGCCCGCCAGGTCGCGTGCTGCCTGCAATGAAGCAGCGCTTTCCCCGCCCATGGAACCCGCGTAGTACAGCATGGTCAGATTGTGCGTGGCGTAGGTGGATACGCCGAGGTTGTAGGCCGCTTTCTGGTCCGACAGCCAGGCCTTGGTATTGGCGCGCACCGCGTCGTGCCACAGGCCCATTTCGTTCCAGGTATGGCTCGGCATATGGTTGATATGGCTTGAGCCGGGGATGGTGTCGCCGAGGTAACGAGCGCAAGGGGCCGCGAGTTCCGGCGTCGGGGTCGATTCCGAGGCGTGTACGAGCAGATGACAGGCGCCGGGGTGATCTATTTTCCGGTCGAGCACCGAAAGCAGCACGTTGTGCAAGCGGACAGTGTTCGGGTTTTCCAGCGAGCGATAGCCGCGCCGCTCTTCGAGCAGGAACAGGGAGTCGCCGTAGAGCGTGACGATATCGAGATCGTCCGGGTACTTCGCGGCCAGATCCGCCATGGCGTCCCGGTAGATTTCATCTTGTACCCGGCGATTTTCCGGGTCGTAGTCCTCGATGTAGCGCACCTGGATCGCCCGGATCATGTCGGCTTCCTTCGGGCTGGCGTTATCGATCAGTTCCATGGCCCTGCGCGCCGAGGCAAGGGCGCGCGGCCCCTCGGCGGTGGTCATGGCGCCGTTGATATACGAGCCCCAGGTCCAGGCTTCGCCCCAATAGCAGATGGCGCAATCGGGGTCTTCCTGCCAGGAAGCGCGGAAGGATCGCACGGCCTCGGTCTTGGCGAAGCCGTACATGAGCTGGAATCCCTGGTTGAAATAGCGCTGGGCCAGTTCGTTTTCCGAGGAAATGGGATAGTGGAAATCTCCCGTTACCTCTTCGAGCAGCGGCATGGGTTCACTGAATATCGGCGGGTATTCCACTTCCTGGGCGGTAACGGAAGCCTGGAACGCAATTCCGGCAATCAGGCTTAGCGCGATGAGAGAATTTTTCATGCCAACTCCTTCATTTTTCGAATCTTTGAAAGCATATCACCAGCTCAGGGCATGGTGAACGAAACGGGCGCGGCCGGGCCTAATGGCAGGCCGGCAAACACCCAGATCATGGTAAGCACCAATCCCGAGAGCAGCAGGAAAACGGAATAGGGCAACATCGTCGCCACCAGGCTGCCGAGGCCGAAGTCCTTCTGCCAGCGCTGGGCGAACACCAGCACCAGCGGGAAGTAGGGCATCAGCGGCGTGATGATATTGGTGGCGCTGTCGCCGACGCGATACGCCGCGGTGCTCATCTCCGGCGAGATGCCGACCAGCATCAGCATCGGCACGAGAACCGGCGCGAGCAAGGCCCACTTGGCGCTGGCCGAGCCGATGAAAAGATTGAGAATCGCGCCGAAGATGATGATCGACGCCATCAGCAGCGTATCGGGCATGTTCGAACTTTCGAGCACGGCGGCGCCTTGAATCGCGAAGATCAGGCCCAGATTCGACCAGTTGAACATGGCGACGAAATGCGCCGCCGCGAAGGACAGCACGAGATAATAGGCCATATCGCTCATGGCGCCTTGCATCATGGCGATCAGGTCACGGTGATTCTTTACCGTTCCCGCCGCCGCGCCGTAAGCCCAGCCTGCCGCCAGGAAAATGACGAAAAAGCCCGCGACCAGGGACTGGAACAGGGGATTCAGGCGTCCTTCGGGAGGAGCGGACTCGTCGATCAATGGAGTGCCGGGGCCGATGCATAGAAATACCCAGAGCGCGACAACGCCGAGAATGGCCCAACCGGCGCGTTTCAGGCCCGCCCGTTCGGTATCGCTGATGCCGGTGTCCGAATCCTTGACGATGCCCGCGCTGCTGCTTTCCATGGGTCCATCGCCCAGGGGAGCCATACGCGGTTCGATGACGCGGTCGGTGATGTACCAGATGACCGGCAGGAACACAAAAGTCATGGCGATGATGAAATAGGCGTTGCCGGCGATATTGGCGTCCCAGGTCGGCAGAATCGTCTCCGCGGCCGCTTCGGTGATGCCGAACAGCAGGGCGTCGAGCTGCCCGGGCAGCAGATTGGCGGAGAAACCGCCGGAGACGCCGGCGAACGCGGCGGCGATACCGGCGACGGGGTGTCTGCCCGCGGCCGCGAAAATCACACCGGCAAGCGGGATCAGCACCACATAGGCGGCGTCCGCGGCGAGATTGCCGAGCATGCCGACCAGCGCCACCGCGGGAGTCAGCAACAACCTGGGTACATTGCTCACCGCCGCGCTCATGGCCGTACCGAGCAGGCCCGAACGTTCGGCCACGCCGGCGCCGAGCATGACGATCAATACATAGCCCAGTGGATGGAAACTCGTAAAAGTCACCGGCATCTCGACCAGCAGCCGCCTGATGTTGTCCGCGGATAACAGGCTTTCGGCCTGGATCACCACGGCGTTGCCGGCAGCGTCGACCTGGGTAGGATGCAGGGCGAAGGTTCCCATGGCGGCGGCGATCACGCTGATGGCTATGACCGCCAGGATGCAATACAGGAAAATGACGACCGGATCCGGGAGGCGATTGCCGGCGCGTTCGATCCGGCCGAGAATGCCGCCGGTCCTGTTGTTGTCGGTGATGGAATCAGTCGTCATGCTTCGCTCCTTCGGCAAATTCCGGCGTTAGCGCAAGAGCCGGAAAAATTCCCGCAAGTCGTTGAGATACAGTTCGGGTTGTTCGAGCGCGGCGAAATGGCCGCCGCGCGGCATTACGGTCCAGTGGCGCAGATCGTAGGCGGCTTCGACCCAGGCCCGCGGCGCCATGTAGATCTCGGCCGGGAAAATCGCCGCTCCGGTGGGCACGTCGATGTATTCGATCGGCTTTTCCGCCGGTGTATTGCGATTTTCGTAATAAATGCGCGTGGAAGAGGTAATCGTGCCGGTAAACCAGTAGATCGAGATGTTGGTCAGCAGGTCGTCCTTGGAGAAATTATCGTCCAGATCGCCGTCCGTGCCCTGCGGCAGATCGGACCAGCCATGAAATTTCTCCACGATCCAGGCCGCGACACCCGCGGGTGAATCGGCCAGGCCGTATCCCAGGGTTTGCGGCTTGGTGCCCTGGATCGCCTGGTAGCCGGTCTCGTTCCGCATGTAGGCGGCCCGGGCGCCGGTGAGAGCGAGTTCTTCCGGGTCCGCGCTGCTGCGTTGATCCTCGTCTTCCGGCGGCGCCACAATAATCATGTTCGAATGCAGGCCGATCAGCCGCTCGGGGTAATGATTCGCCAGGTGCCGGTTGATAATCGCGCCCCAGTCGCCGCCGGCGATGGCGTAGGACTCGTAACCGAGCCGCTCCATCAATACCGCCAGCATATGGGCGATTCTCTCGGGATTGTAGCCGCGCGCTTCGGGAATCCCCGAAAACCCGAATCCGGGAAGCGACGGCGCGACGATGTGGAAAGAGTCTTCCACGTTGCCGCCATGTTCGGCAGGATCCGTCAGCGGAGGAATGATGTCGAGAAATTCGCTGATCGATCCCGGCCAGCCATGCACGATCATCAACGGGATTGCGTCCGGATTGGCTGAACGCTGGTGGATGAAATGCATATCCACGCCGTCTATCGGAATAGTGAACTGATCGAAAGCGTTGATCCGCGCTTCTTGCGCGCGCCAGTCGAATTCGTTCGTCCAATACGTCAACAGCTCTTCGACGTAGCCGCGCTCGGCGCCGTATTCCCAGGAAGAGCCGGGAATCTGGTCGGGTAGCCGGGTATTGGCAAGCCGGTTTTGCAAGTCGTCCAGCGCGGACTGGGGAATATCTACCTGAAAGGGGACAATCTGCATTTCATTCTCCGCCGGCGCCGCCTGCCCGGACGCGAGTGCTGTAAGGGTGAATAAGGCAAACAGATGTAATACGTGTCGTAAATGAGGTGCGGATTTCATTGTTTGCTCTCCATCTTCTTCAGGGCTTGCGCGAAGTGCGCCAGGGCCTGATCGATTTCGCTTCGGCGCACGTTCAGGGCCGGCAACAGTCGGATGCTGTTATTGCCGCCCTTGACCACGAGCAGCCCTTCCTCGCGCAATTGTGTGATAAAGCGGCCCGCATCGACAATCAGGAATACGCCGATCATCAGCCCCAATCCCGAAACCCCGGCGATGATGCCGGGATTGGCGGCCTGCAAGTCTCGCAGCGATTGCATGAGATATGCGCCGTTGGCGCGCACCTGATCGAGAAAGCCCGGGTTGCTGATCTCGTCGACCACCGCGTTGGCGACCGACATCGCCAACGGATTGCCGCCGAACGTGCTGCCATGGCTGCCCGCGCTCATGTGAACCGCGACTGCTGCACGCGCCAGACAGGCGCCGACGGGAAAGCCGCCGCCGAGACCCTTGGCGGAGGCGAGAATGTCGGGTTCGGCGCCAAGTTGCTGGTGGGCGTAAAAGCTTCCCGTGCGGCCGACGCCGCATTGCACTTCGTCGAACATAAGTAAAATATTATTTTCGTCGCATAACTCCCTGACACGTTTCAGGTAATTTGAATCCACAGCACGTATTCCGCCTTCGCCTTGCACCGGTTCGAGTATCACCCCCGCGGTTTCCTCGCCGATCGCCGCGGCGAGCGCATCGAGATCTCCGAATGCGACCTGGTCGAAATTCGTATCGCCATCTATGAACCCCTCGCAATGCGCCCTGTTCGCCGCCGCGGCGATGGTCGCCAGGGTGCGGCCATGAAAGGAATCGCTGAGGCCGATGATGCGCTTTCGGTGGCCGTTCCCTTTGGCGTGATGATAGCGGCGCATCATCTTGAATCCGCATTCGACCGCTTCGGCGCCGGAATTGCAGAAGAACGCCCGGTCGGCGAAACACAGCCCGGTCAATTTCTCCGCCAGCCGCTCGGAGGCGGGGATGCGGAACAGGTTGGAAGTGTGCCAGAGCGCGCCGGCCTGGGCGGTAAGCGCCTCGACCAGGCGCGGATGACAATGGCCGAGGCTGTTGACGGCGATTCCCATGGCGAAATCGAGATATTTCCTGCCGTCCTCGCAATAGACGTAGCTGCCGGCGCCATGTGACAGTGCAAGGTCGCGTACGCCATAATTCTCAAGCAGGGCGGAACTCATGAGATGGTTTGCGAGTCCGTATCAGACAGTTCAACGAGTGCGCTATCATGCGCCATAGCACTTTTTGATTCAACGATGAACACATTCGATCCAAATCATTTCGTAAACGGAAATCGTTTCTGCGAGCCGATGCCGGAAGAGCTTGAGCGGGCCGTGTTCGGCATGGGCTGTTTCTGGGGCGCGGAACGCCTGTTCTGGCAATTGCCCGGCGTTTACAGCACCGCGGTCGGCTATGCCGGGGGTACTGCCGCCGATCCAGGTTATGAAGCCGTATGCAGCGGCATGACCGGCCATGCCGAAGTCGTGCTGGTGTGGTTCGACCCGCGGCAGATCGGTTACGAACAACTGCTTGCCGTATTCTGGGAAAACCATGATCCGACCCAGGGCATGCGCCAGGGCAATGATCGCGGCACCCAGTACCGCTCGGCGATCTATACCGTTTCCGCCGCGCAGGACGAAACCGCAAGGGCCGGCCTGAACCGTTGCCGGGAATTGCTCAGGCAACGGAACTATCCGGATGTAACCACGGAAATCAAGGCGCTGGAAGAATTTTACTACGCCGAGGATTACCACCAGCAATATCTGGCAAAGAACCCCGCGGGCTATTGCGGAATCGCCGGCACCGGCATCTGCATGCGGCAGGCCGGCTAGATCTTCAGAAACTCGCGAATCTCGTCTTCCTTGGCCATGGCGTCGTGGAAACCGAGGTCGGCGAGCCGGTTGCAATATCCTTGCTCGAACAGGATCAGGCTGAGCATGGTGCTGGAACTGTCCTGCCTGATATAGCGCGCCATGCCCTTGGGCAATTCATCGTAGTAGTCGACGGCCAGTTGATTTACGCGTTCGCTGGGGGAAATTTCCAGGAATTCGATTGGATTTCGGCGTTCTTTTGCGGATTGGTCCTGATCGTCCTGGCGGCGCCTCGCCATCCGGTTCATGCGTCTGAGCACGTCGAGATCGTTTTCCAGCGTGTCGACGAAAGCGCCGTTCATGATATGGCCGAGCACCTGGTAGCTCGACGGCTCTTCGGTCAGGCTTTCGTCGCTGCCGGCCTTGCTGCGGTTGCCGCTGACACCGATGACGAACAGCCGCCGCGCGCCGAGCCGCAAGGCCGGGCTTGCCGGAGACACCTGGCGCACCGCGCCGTCGCAATAATATTGGCCCTCGATCGAAACCGCCGGAAACAGCAGGGGGATCGCGCAGGAGGCCATCAGGTGTTTCGTGCCGAGCTTGCAACGCCGGCCGATGCGGTGCGGGCCGGTCCATTCTTCGGTTCCCTTGACCGCCTGATAGAAGGAAACCGAAGCACCGGTACCGTACGCGGAGGCGGTTATGCCGATGGCGTCGAGCAGGCCGCGGTCGATATTGCGCTGGATCCTGCCGAATTCGAGTTTGCGTTTCAGCAAATTGCGCAAGGGTTTGTTGTCGAGAAAGGCCGAGGCCCGCGGTGCGCCGCCGCCGGCCAGGATCGACAGCATCAGATTGGACACGCTGACGAACAGATTGCCGGTCATCGGCTCGTAGACGGTGTCGCTGCTGATATTGCCCCAGATCTCCGAAAGCGAATTGACGCCGGATTGCAGGCAATCGGCCTCGGCGGCGAGCACGGCGGCGTTCAAGGCGCCGGACGAGGTGCCGCATATGATATCGAAGGGATTGGGCGCGCGTTCCGGCAGCAATCTGGCCAGCGCCCGCAGCACGCCGACCTGGTAAGCCGCGCGCGCGCCGCCGCCGGAAAGAATCAATCCCGTGGGCAATTTCTCGCTTGCCGCCAAAAATCCCATAAATTCGGTATCCTGTGCAGCGGGAACTCCCGCATCCGTTCAAGCTGAATGACAAAGAGAGTTGCAGTTCGTGTCAAGTAGGAAAACCAAAAAAAGAGATCGGCTGGTGGTGGCGATATCCTCGCGTGCCCTTTTCGACCTGGCCGACAGTCACCGCATTTACGAGGAAGAGGGCCTGGCGGCTTACCGGGAGCATCAGATCGCCGAGGAAAACGAGCCGCTAAAGCCGGGGGCCGCCTTCAATCTCGTCAACAAGCTGTTGAAACTCAACGAAGTTCTCGAACATCCCGCGGTCGAGGTCATCCTGCTGTCGCGCAACAGCGCCGATACGGGATTGCGGATATTTCATTCGATCCAGCACTACAAGTTGTCGATCACCCGCGCCGCCTTCTGCAGTGGCAACAGTCCTTATCGCTATATCCCGGCCTTTGGCAGCCAGTTGTTCCTCTCGCTCGACGGCGCGGACGTGCGCCAGGCCCTCGAACTCGGCGTGGCGGCGGCGACGATCGTACCGTCCCGGCATAGCAGAAAGTCGGACGATCATCTGAAAATCGCATTTGACGGCGACGCCGTGCTGTTTTCCGATGAATCGGAAAAGATCTACCAGCAGGAAGGACTGGAAAGTTTTGCCCGCAAGGAAAAACTCGCGGCGAAGGAACCGCTCGAGGGCGGACCTTTCAAGCCGTTCCTGGCCGCCTTGCAGCAGATCCAGATGGCGTTTCCCGACGGTGAGGCGCCGATCAGCACCTGTCTGATCACCGCCCGTTCGGCGCCGGCCCATGAACGCGTGGTGCGCACCTTGCGCGCCTGGAACATTCGCATCGACGAGTCGCTGTTTCTCGGCGGGCTGGCCAAGGACTCGTTTCTGCAAGCCTTCCAGGCCGATATCTATTTCGACGATCATCGTGAGTATTGCGATTCCGCGAGCAATCTCGTCGCCACGGGCCATGTGCCCCATGGCGTGCTGAATCCCTGAATCCTTGAATCAGAGTAAGCCGGAAGTCCGGCTTCAGACGAAAACGCTGTAATAGACTCCGAGAACGCCCAGAATCAGCACCAGCGCAACGCGCAGCATCTGCTCGGGCAGCAGATGTCCGACGCGGGAGCCGAGGTGGATCGCCGGCAGCGAGCCGATCAGCAAGCTCAATAGCAGGACAGGGTCGACAAATCCGCCGCTCAGATAACCGAGACCTGCAATCAGCGTGAGTGGAACCGCATGGGCGATGTCGGTGCCGACAATCCGCACCGCCGAAAGCCGCGAATGCAGCATCAGCAGGATCGCGGCGCCGAAAGCGCCTGCGCCGACCGAGGACAGCGTCACGCAGACGCCGAGAAACGCCCCGGTCAGCAGCGTGAAAAAGAACGATTCGCGCTTGTGCTCGCGCGGAACCTTCGGCAAGCGGTTGCGCAGCATGAGAATCAGGCAGGTGACGATCAGCATCGCGCCGAGGCTTCTGGTAAGCACTTCCTCGAACAGGACCGAATTCTGGAACTGTTCGTCGAG
This sequence comes from Pseudomonadales bacterium, assembly GCA_963666325.1. Taxonomy (GTDB): domain Bacteria; phylum Pseudomonadota; class Gammaproteobacteria; order Pseudomonadales; family Pseudohongiellaceae; genus UBA9145. The sequence continues at coordinate 462,268 of OY762706.1, read as the reverse complement.
CACGAACACATGCACCGCTATGGCGGCCGGAATACTGCCCGCGGCGAGGTAGGCGACGATCGGCCAGGCGACATGATGGCGCCGATGATGCGAGAAGGCGCCGCCGAGCTTGGTAATCCCGGCATAGAGCAGATCGGTGCCGATGGCGACGGGCGCCGGATAACCGATGATGAGCAGAAACGGCGTCATCAGCGAACCACCGCCCACACCGGTCACCCCGATGGCGAAGCCGACCACGGCTCCCGCCATAATCTGAATCAGAAAGTCCATATTATTTCTTGTGCAGTCCGCATTCCTTGAGGGTGGCTTCCTCCCACCACCAGCGACCTTCGCGTTCATGCTGGCCGGGTCCCGTGGGACGTGTGCAGGGTTCGCAGCCGATACTGGCGAAGCCCTGATCGTGCAGGGGATTATAGGGAATCTCAAGCATCCTGATCTGGTCCCAGACATCACCTGAAGTCTGGTTCGCAAGCGGATTGATCTTGATCAACGGACCTGACGCGCCCGAAAACCTCCCATCGATCTCGAAAACATCGATTTCGCGGCGAGTAGGGGACTGATCCCGCCGAATCCCGCTGATCCAGGCGTCAAATCCGGCCAGATGGCGGCGCATGGGCTCGATCTTGCGAATGCCGCAGCATTCCTCATGGCCGTCGCGATAGAAACTGTACAGGCCTTTCTCGCTGACCAGCCGCTGCAAGCGTTCGGCGTCCGGATGGAGCATGTCGAGCTTCAACTCATAAACTTCGCGCACCTGCTCGATGAACCGATAGGTTTGCGGGTGCAATCTGCCCGTATCAAGCGTAAAAACCCGGACATCCGCACGTAACTTGCTCGCATGGTGCAACAGCAACACATCTTCCGCGCCGCTAAAAGACAATGCACAATTCGGCCAGGTTTCAAAAGCGCAAGCGAGAATCTCCCGCGGCGAAGCATCCGCAAGGCGCACGTTCAAACCATTGAGATCAACATCGGGAGGCATGGAGCGGCGATTCTCGATAATTTTACCCTCAACGTAAAGTCCCGCTGCCGTTTTTGGAAGCCCGGGCCCGTATCTGCTAGATTTGCGCCCTGTCGCAAGGGGGAGTTGAAACCATGGAAATCGCCTGTCTCGATCTCGAAGGAGTGCTCGTGCCCGAAATCTGGGTCGGCGTTGCCGAGCATACCGGCATCGACGCCCTGCGCGCGACCACCCGGGACGTACCCGACTACGACGTACTCATGCGCCAGCGCCTGAGACTGCTGGAAGAAAACGGCCTCGGCGTCGACCAGATCCAGCAAGTAATAGCGGACATGACCCCCCTCGAAGGCGCAAAGGACTTCCTCGATTGGCTAAAAGCGCGCTTCCAGGTAATCATCCTCTCGGACACTTTCTACGAATTTTCCCACCCCTTGATGCGCCAACTCGATTTCCCCGTACTATTCTGCCATCGCCTGAAAATAGAGAACGGCCGCATCACCGGCTACCGACTCCGTCAGAAAGACCCGAAAAGACAAAGCGTAAAAGCCCTGCACGCCCTGAATTTCCGCGTAATCGCAGCCGGCGATTCCTACAACGACACCACCATGCTCGAAGAAGCCGACGCCGGCATCCTGTTCCGAGCCCCACCCAGCGTAGTGAAAGCCTTCCCCCAATACCCGTCAGTACATACCTACGAAGACTTCCAAAAAGAGTTTTGTAAAGCCAGCAAACGCACCATCCCCAAATAACCCCCAATGCCCGAATAACCTCTCCAGGATGTCGAGACTGGGGTTAATCGAATCCGACAAACTCACAGAATCCCCAAAAAGATTCTGCGACTCCGCTTCGCTACGCGCAGAATGACGTCTTTCCGAATAACCCCCAATGCCCAAGTAACCTCCATTGTCAGTCGTCGTCGGATGGGAGAGGGTGCAGCGGGCGTGCGAGACAGGATGTCGAGCCCGAAGCTTACATGGACGTATTTACGGCGTCCGCTGCGTGTGCCCCTACCCGACGACGACGGATCGAAGCCGCTAACTCAACAGCCTTGCCAAGATAGGTTCGTGGCGTGAGTTCCAATAGCGATTGCCTCGACTCATCAGGAATATCCAAATTTTCAACGAACGCACGAATAGCAGCCTCATCCACGCGCCGCCCCCGCGTAAGCTGTTTCAGCTTCTCATAAGGTTCCCGCACCCCGTGGCGGCGCATCACCGTCTGAATCGCCTCCGCAAGGATTTCCCAGCAATCGTCAATGTCCGCATCGATTGCGCCGGCATCAAGCTCAAGCTTGCCGAGCCCCGTCAGGGTCGCGCGGTAAGCCAGCAGACTGTAGCCCAGAGCAATGCCAAAATTTCGCAATGCCGTCGAATCGCTCAAATCCCTTTGCAAGCGCGAAACAGGCAATTTTTCCGCCAGATGACGCAACAGCGAGTTGGCGACGCCCGCATTGCCCTCGGAATTTTCGAAATCAATCGGATTGACCTTGTGCGGCATCGTCGAAGAGCCCACTTCGCCCGCCACCAGCTTCTGCCGGAAATAGCCCAGTGAAATGTAAGTCCAGAGGTCGCGGTCGAGGTCGAGTACGATCGTGTTCAGGCGACTGAGCGCCGCGCAATATTCGGCAAACGAGTCATATGGCTCGATTTGGGTAGTGTAGGGATTCCAGCCCAGCCCGAAGCCTTCCACAAATTTCCGCGCCAACTCCGGCCAGTCGATTTCCGGATACGCGGCGAAATGCGCGTTGTAGTTGCCGACGGCGCCATTGATCTTGCCAAGCAGTTCAACCTCCTCGAATATTCGCGACTCGCGCTGCAGTCGCCAGACGAAATTGGCAAGCTCCTTGCCCATCGTCGTAGGGGAGGCCGGTTGGCCGTGCGTGCGCGAAAGCATGGGCTGCGCCGCGAATGTCTCGCTCATGTCAGCGAGCTCTTCGACCAGTTGAGCTATCGCCGTGAGCAGCGCCTTGCGGCCATCGCGTAACATCAGGGCGTAGGCAAGATTGTTGATGTCCCAGGTAGTGCAGGCAAAATGCACGAATTCCAGATGCGGCGTGAGTTCAGGCCTTTCCGAAAGCCGCTCCTTGAGGAAATATTCGACGGCCTTGACGTCGTGGCGAGTGGTCGCCTCAAGCTCCTTGATGCGCGCGGCGTCGGCGGTCGAGAAGCCGGCGGCAAGATTCTGGAGAAATTCCCTGGCGTCATCGCTTACCTGAGGACATTCGGCAATGCCCGGCTCGCCGGCCAACGTCAGCAGCCATTCGATTTCGACCCGCACCCGATAACGCATGAGGCCGTACTCGCTGAAAATGGGCGCCAGTTCGGCGCATTTTTCGCGGTAACGCCCGTCAAGCGGTGACAGCGACAGCAGTTCGTGTTCCTGGTCCTGGCTCATTCTGATTCTCCGGCAGACTTGCTGGCGCAAAATTTTCCGGCAAAGGCCTCAATGCAGGCAACTTTCGATCGGCGCACCCCCAAGGCAGCGTTCCTCCTGGTAGAAAACAACGTATTGGCCCGGCGTGACCGCTTTCTGCGGGCGGTCGAATTCGACCCGCAACCGCCGCTCGCCGGCACAGGCTACCTCACAGTCGAAATCCGGCTGCCGATAGCGCGTCTTGGCGCTGCAGCGCAGCGGCAACGACGGGGTTTCGCCGTTGATCCAGGCCGGCATGTCGGCGATCAGACCGCTGCTTTGCAATTCCTCGTGGTCTTCGCCTTGCACGACGTAAAGCGTGTTGCTTGAAAGCTCCTTGCGCGCCACATACCAGGGTGCTTCCGGATAGTCGCGCAAACCGCCGATTCCCAGCCCCTGGCGCTGGCCGACAGTGTAATACATCAATCCCTGGTGCCGCCCGATTTCCTCGCCCGATATCGTCATGATCGGCCCCGGCTGAGCCGGCAGGTAACGTTGCAGGAAGTCGCTGAACTTGCGTTCGCCGATAAAACAGATTCCGGTGCTGTCCTTCTTGTCGTGTGTCGGCAGTTTCAGTTCCGCCGCCATCTTCCGCACTTCCGGCTTGGTCATCTCGCCGAGCGGGAACAGGCAGCGGCGGATGCAGGTTTCGCTGACTTCGCACAGGAAATAACTCTGGTCCTTGTTGCGGTCGGCGCCCTTGCACAGCCAGACATGGCCTTCCCGTTCCGTGCGGCGCGCATAATGGCCGGTCGCGATCAGTTCCGCCCCGAGTTCGAGCGCGTATTCGAGGAAGGCCTTGAACTTGATTTCACGATTGCAGACGACGTCGGGATTCGGTGTGCGGCCCTGCCGGTATTCCTCGAGGAAATGCCGGAATACGTCGTCCCAGTATTCGGCCGCGAAATTGGCCTCGTGCAATTCGATGCCGAGGAGTTCGCAGACTGCCCGGGCGTCGGCCAGGTCGGCTTCGGCGGTGCAATATTCAGTGCCGTCGTCTTCTTCCCAGTTCTTCATGAACAGGCCTTCGACCCGGTAGCCCTGGCGCAACAGCAGGCTGGCGGCGACAGAAGAGTCGACACCGCCGGACATGCCCACGATGACGCGCGGGCCTTGTGAATTCGCCGTTTTCATGCTGCGTGCATTGTATCAGCAATGCTTCGCGCCGCATTCGGCGAGTTTCGTGCGGGCGGCAAAAACGTGGATAATGGCGCCCTGGCAAGGGAATTCTGAATATGAGCGGATTGACGCATCTGGACAAGGCAGGCAATGCGAGAATGGTCGATGTCGGCGACAAGCCCGACAGCCGCCGCGTGGCGGTGGCCGGCGCCCGGGTAAACATGAAAGCGGAGACGCTGGAAGCGATTGCCGCCGGCGGCCACAAGAAAGGCGACGTGCTGACCGTGGCGCGTATCGCCGGCATCCAGGCCGCCAAGAGTTGTTCTTCGCTCATTCCCATGTGCCATCCGCTGATGCTCGATTCGGTCGATATCGAACTCGTTTTGAATCGCGAAGCGAGCCGCGTCGACATAACGGCCACCTGCAAGGTAAACGGGCCCACGGGAGTCGAGATGGAAGCCCTGACAGCCGCGGCTGTCAGTGCGCTGACAATTTACGACATGTGCAAGGCCGTCGATCGCGGCATGAGCGTCGACGATGTGTGTCTGCTGGAGAAATCCGGCGGCCGCAGCGGCCGGTATCTGCGGCAGGAGCAGGGCGACTGATGTTGCTGATCCACTATTTCGCCGGCGTGCGGGAAGCTGTCGGACGGGACGGGGACCGGATCGAATTCCCGGGAAACGTGGCCACGGTAGCGGATCTGATCCGCCACCTGCGCAGGTCGGACAATCGCTTCGAGCGAATGATGAGCGAGCAGGAACAGGTGCTGGTGGCGGTGAATCAGGCTGTCACCGGGCACGAAGGAGCGGTTGCGGACGGCGATGAAATCGCCTTCTTTCCACCCATGAGCGGGGGCTGACATGGCCCATATCAGCGTACAAGGCGAAGATTTCGACCTCGGCGCCGAATACCGGCGACTTTGCGGCGATGCGCCCGGTTCCGGCGCCGTGGTGACGTTCTGTGGCCTGGTGCGGGAGTTTTACGACGCCGACGGCAGCGAAGAGGTGCGGGAATTGCGCCTGGAACATTATCCCGGCATGACCGAGAAATGCATTCTCGACATCGTCGGGCAGGCGGAGCGGCGCTGGGACCTGCTGGCCGTGCGGGTAATTCACCGCGTCGGCGCGCTGCGCCCGGGCGATCAGATCGTCTTTGCCGGCGTCGCCGGCCGGCACCGGGGAGAGGCCTTCGAGGCGGCGAATTTCATCATGGACTACCTGAAAAGCGAGGCGCCGTTCTGGAAGAAGCAATTCACCGGCAGCGGCAGCGAATGGGTAAGCACCCGCGAAAGCGACCGCCAGGCGCTAATGCGTTGGGTGAGGCCCGGCCGGCGTAGCCGACGAGAAGCATAGCTTTTCGAGGGCCGAACGACTCGCCAAGGATGGCGAGGCCGGGGATTATCGAAGTCGACGACCTTGCGCCATGGATGGCATGCACAATTCCCAACGAGATTCCGCGACTTCGCGCGGAATGACCGGGAAGTGAGGCGCTTTAATCGCCGCCTTCGGTTTCCGCCTCGGCACTCGACTCCGCCTGCTCGGGAATCGGCTCCGTCTCTGCGGCACTCGATGCCGGACTTCCGGAATTCGACTCGGGATCGGATAACGCCCTGATGTTTGTCGCGTGTAATCCCTTGGGACCTTCCGCAGCGTCGAACGAGACGAGTTGTCCTGCTTTCAGGGTTTTGTAGCCGTCCATGCCGATCGCGGAGTAATGGGCGAACAGGTCATCGCCGCCATCGTCCGGTAGAATGAAGCCGAATCCTTTGGCGTTGTTGAACCATTTAACCTGACCGGTGCTCATGAAAAGCTCCAAGATATTGATTACAATCAGGATTGCAACGAGATGGTACTGGTTTTTTGAATTTGCTATACACTATCAATCTCTGAATGTCAAAGTTTTACGATGAGCAGACTACCCAAAAATACGGACGATGAGCGGGACGGCGAACTGCAGGAAAAGGTACGCCAGGTCACGTCCAGCAAGCCAAAACTGTCGCAGCCGCCGCTGTACAAGGTCGTTCTGTTGAATGACGATTACACCCCCATGGATTTTGTAGTTGACGTTTTATGTACTTTCTTTCACCTTGACGTTGAGAAGGCCACGCAGATCATGTTGAAGGTTCATACGGAAGGCAAAGGCGTATGCGGGGTATTCAGTCAGGACATCGCGGAAACCAAGGCGGCCCAGGTGAACAACTATTCGCGTGAATGCCAGCACCCTTTGTTATGTTCGGTGGAAGTGGATCGTTAAGCCATGTTGAGCAAGGAACTTGAAACCAATCTGAACCAAGCGTTCAGCGGCGCCAATGAAAAGCGGCATGAGTTCATGACGCTCGAACATCTGCTGCTCGCGCTGCTGGACGATGAAGTGGCCTGTAATGTGTTGCGCGCCTGCGATTGCGATCTTGCCCGCATGCGTGGAGAACTGGGCGAATACGTCGACTCCATGACACCGCTGATTCCGGAGACCGAGTCCTCCCGTAAGACCCAGCCGACCCTCGGCTTCCAGCGCGTCATCCAGCGCGCGGTTTTCCATGTGCAGTCATCCGGCCAGCGCGAGGTTACCGGCGCTAACGTGCTCGTGGCGATTTTCGCGGAAAAGGACAGCCATGCGGTGTACGTACTCAGGCAGCAGGATATCGCCCGCATCGATATCATCAATTACATTTCCCACGGTATTTCCAAGCTTGCCGGCGACGAGGCCGAAGAGGACCCGTTGCGGGAGCGGCAAACCCCCGAAGGCGGGGAAGAACGCAGCGCCTCGCCGCTGGAAAGTTTCACTACCAATCTGAATCGCCAGGCCGAACTTAACCTCATCGACCCGCTGATCGGCCGTCAAAGCGAAGTCACGCGGGTGATCCAGGTGCTTTCCCGGCGCCGCAAGAACAATCCGCTGCTGGCCGGGGAGTCGGGGGTGGGCAAGACCGCCGTGGTCGAAGGCCTGGCCCGCATGATCGTCGAAGACAACGTGCCCGAGGTGTTCAAGGATTGCGTGATCTATGCGCTCGATCTCGGCGGATTGCTTGCCGGAACCAAGTATCGCGGCGATTTCGAAAAACGATTCAAGGCCTTGCTCGGTGAATTGGCCAAACAGCCCAAGGCGGTGTTGTTCATCGACGAGATTCATACCATCATCGGCGCCGGTGCGGCGTCGGGCGGCGTCATGGACGCCTCCAATCTGCTGAAGCCGGTGCTGACTTCGCCCAATCTGCGTTGTATCGGTTCGACCACATACCAGGAATACCGGGGCATCTTCGAGAAGGACCGGGCGCTGTCGCGCCGTTTCCAGAAGATCGATCTGGAAGAGCCCGACGTGCAGACGACGTATCGCATCCTCAAGGGACTCAAGAGCCGCTTCGAGGAGCATCATTCGCTGCGCTATACCGACAAGGCGCTGAAGGCGGCGTCCGAGCTGGCCTCGCGCTACATAAACGATCGCTACATGCCGGACAAGGCTATCGACCTGATCGACGAAGCCGGCGCCTTCCAGCGGCTGCAACCTCAATCGCGCCGCAAGAAAGTGCTGCAAGTTGCTGATATGGAAAGAATGGTGGCTGCGATCGCTCGCATACCGCCGAAGACCGTATCGAGTTCGGATATCGAGGCGCTGAAGAATCTGGAGTCCAACCTGAAAATGGTGGTTTTCGGCCAGGACCGGGCGATAGACACGCTTGCGACCGCGATCAAGTTATCGCGCGCCGGACTCAACGAGGGCGAAAAACCCATCGGCTGTTTCATGTTCGCCGGCCCGACCGGCGTGGGCAAGACCGAACTCAGCCGGCAACTGGCGAACATCATGGGCATCGAACTCCTGCGCTTCGACATGTCCGAATACATGGAGCGGCACACGGTCTCGAGACTGATCGGCGCGCCGCCTGGCTATGTCGGCTTCGACCAGGGCGGCCTGCTCACCGAGGCGGTGACCAAGAATCCCCATTGCGTACTGTTGCTCGACGAAATCGAGAAGGCCCATCCGGATGTGTTCAACCTGCTGTTGCAGGTAATGGACCATGGCACGCTGACCGATAACAACGGCCGGCACGCCGATTTCCGCAATGTCGTGCTGATCATGACCACCAATGCGGGAGCGCGGGAGATGGCGCGGTCCTCGATCGGCTTCACCTCGCAGGATCATTCGACAGACGGCATGGAAGCGATCAAGAAGGCCTTTTCACCGGAATTTCGCAATCGGCTCGACGGCGTGATCCAGTTCGGACCCCTGTCGCCGGAGACGATCCGCACGGTCGTCGACAAGTTTCTCGTCGAACTGCAGGTTCAGCTCGACTCGAAAAAAGTGCAATTGCATGTGGACGATTCAGCGATCGAGTGGTTTATCCGCAACGGTTACAGCGAAACCATGGGCGCGCGGCCCATGGCCCGGCTCATCCAGGAAAAACTCAAGAAGGAACTCGCCGAAGACATTCTTTTCGGTGAATTGGCTGACGGAGGCGGCGATGTTCATGTCAGCGCCGGAGAGGACGAGGAAATCAAGCTCGACATCAAGCGCCGCAAGAAAGTAGTAGAAGAGAAACAGCCGGGTTGAAACTGGTTTGACTGTTTGGCTTAACGAGCCCGATAGGTAATTCGACCCTTCGACAGGTCGTAGGGAGTCAATTCCACTTTCACCTGGTCCCCGGTAAGAATTCTGATGTAGTTCTTGCGCATTTTGCCCGAAATGTGGGCTGTTATTATGTGGCCGTTTTCCAGCTTGACCCTGAACATGGTGTTGGGAAGGGTGTCGATCACTTCCCCCTCGATTTCAATCTGGTCTTCTTTTGCCATTCATTCCTCCTCGGTTACCGGAATGCGGCGCATTGTGACGTATTTCGGCTGGATTCGCAAAGAATTACAAGGTTTTCCGGCGCTACCCGGAGCTCAGCCGAGCCGCGCCCATTTGCCGTCGAGCAGGAGTTCAATTGGCCGGAAGTCCTTCTTGTAGTCCATCTTGGGGCAATCCTTGATCCAGTAGCCGAGGAACAGGAAGGGCAGGCCGGCCGCGAGCGTCCTGCGTGCCTGCCAGAGGATCGAATAAGTGCCGAGCGACCGTCGCGGCAGGCCGGGGTCGAACCAGGTGTACACCGCCGAAAGACCCTGATCGAGCAGATCAGTGACGCTGACCGCCGCCAGATCGCCGCCGAGGAAAAATTTCACGAACACCGTGTCCGGAGTCGCGGTTCGAATAAACGCGTGATATTGCTCGCGCGTGGCCGGATACATGTCTCCGCTGCCGTGCCTTTCCGATATGTATTTCCGGTAGAGGGCGAAACTCTCGTCATCGTCGATCATGTCGTCTTCGACCACGGTCAGATCGTCGTTGGCTTTCCAGATTCGCTTGTGGCGCCGGCGCCACTGAAAATCGGCAACGGGAATGCGCAGGGGTATGCAGGCCCGGCAACTCTCGCAATCCGGCCGGTAGAAATGCGCGCCGCTGCGGCGAAAACCGATTTCGGTCAACTTGCTGTAGAGATGCCGGTCCATCTGGAGGGAAGGATCGAGGAAGACGGTGCTCGCCAGTTGTTCGTCCTTGTAGCTGCAAGGATGAGGTCCGGTGCTGAACAGCCGCAACTTGCGGGAAGCCGTCTGGCGCATCTTCAATCCCGTTCTGGAGTGGGCGGGTCAAATTCCCATTTGTCCGGCGGCGGTTCACGTATCAGCCGGTTCAGTTGCTGAAGAAATTCCCGCCGCGGAATCTCCGCTGCCCCGAGAGACAGTAAATGATTGCTGCTGACCTGACAATCGATCAGCCGGAAATTCCAGGCCAGCAACTGCCGTACGAGCCGCTCGAGCGCGAGCTTGGAGGCATTGTCTTCATGGCTGAACATCGACTCTCCGAAAAACATTCTGCCCAGCGCGACGCCGTACAGGCCACCGATCAACCTGGAATCGTCCCAGACTTCCACCGAATGCGCATGACCCAGTTCGTGCAGTTTGTGATACGCCGTTTCCATCGCCGGCGTGATCCAGGTGCCCGCTATTCTGCCGGCGCCGCAATTCCTGACGACATCGGCGAAGGCCCGGTCCAGGGTGATCTCATAAGGGCAGCGCCGGGCCAGGCTCTTCATCTTTCGGGAAATCCTCAAATCGTCCAGCCGCAACACCAGGCGCGGGTCTGGCGACCACCAGAGGATCGGCTGGTCGGCGTCGAACCAGGGAAATATGCCGCCGCGGTAGGCGTTTAGCAGCCGTTCCGGGCGCAGGTCGCCGCCGATGGCCAATAATCCGTTCGGGCGGGTCAGGGCCTGCTCCGCCGGCGGAAAGGACAGGTCCGCGTGATGCAGCCGATACAGGGGCATGGTTGAGCGGCTCAGCTCGACAGGAACTTTTCCGCATCCAGCGCCGCCATGCAGCCGAAGCCGGCGCTGGTTACCGCCTGCCGGTAGACCTGGTCGGCGATATCGCCGGCCGCGAACACGCCGGGAACCGAAGTCTCCGTGGCGTTGCCTGCCAGACCCGCATTGATTTTCACATAGCCGTTCTTCATGTCGAGCTGGCCCTTGAAGATGCCGGAGTTGGGATCGTGTCCGATGGCGATGAATGCGCCGTCGACGTCGAGTCGCCGCTCGGCGCCGGATTTCACGTTGCTGATCCGAATCCCGGTCACGCCCATGTCGTCTCCGAGCACTTCTTCGAGCACATGATCCCAGGCCATGCTGACCTTGCCTTCCTCGACCAGGCCGAACAGCCGTTGTTGCAGGATCTTTTCGGCGCGCAGCGCGTCGCGCCGGTGTACCACGGTGACATAGGAGCAGATATTGGCCAGATACAGGGCTTCTTCCACCGCGGTGTTGCCGCCGCCGATCACCGCCACAGGCTTGCCGCGATAAAAGAATCCGTCGCAAGTCGCGCAGGCGCTGACGCCCTTGCCGAGATATTCGCTTTCCGAGGGCAGGCCGAGATAGCGCGCCGAGGCGCCGGTGGCGATGATCAGCGCGTCACAACTGTAACTGCCGCTCTCGCCTTGCAGCCTGAACGGCCGCTGCTTGAGTTCGACGGCATTGACGTGATCGAAAATCACCTTGGCGCCGAACCGTTCCACATGCCGCTGCATGCGTTCCATCAGGGCCGGGCCTTGCAGGCCTTCGACGTCTCCGGGCCAGTTGTCCACATCGGTGGTGGTGGTCAATTGCCCTCCCTGTTCCATTCCGGTGATCACCACCGGTTCGAGATTGGCCCGGGCCGCGTACAGCGCGGCGGTGTAGCCCGCCGGACCCGAACCCATGACGATCAATTGATGATGCTGAATATCCGACATGCAATTTTCCCTTTCCCGTTGTGTCCGGACGCCGTCTTTCGGCGGCCGATATTATGCTGTTTTTGCCGTCGCATTTCTCATATGTGGCGGCAGATAGACGATAAATAGATGTGTATTTTAGCGAATGAGTGGGTGTCCCACTCGAATGCCACCCGAATGAACGAAGAGACTGATCAAAAATTCGCGATTCCCCGCATGTTGAAGGAAGGGTTGCTGGTAGTGAACTTCCTGGTCGCGGTATTCCTGTTTGTGGCCCTGTTCAGCTATTCGCCCGCAGATCCCGGATTCAGCAATACCGGAAGCGGGGGCGTCGTCGGTAATGCCGCCGGATTCTACGGCGCCTGGCTGGCGGACGTGCTGTTCCTGTTGCTCGGCTACCTGGCCTGGGTGGTTCCCGCCTGGCTGATCTATCTCTGCATCGCCGCAATCGCCGGCAGGGAGGCGTTTCGGGGATTGTTTGTTTTCCGGGCGACGGGCCTGGTATTGATTCTGCTTTCCGCCGGCGGTCTGGCGAGCCTGCACCTGGAATCTTCGACCGGGCAGATCGATGATCCGGGAGGCGTCATCGGTAATCTGCTCGTCACCTGGAGCGAGCCGGCGCTGGCGCTGTTCGGCAGCAGCATTTTGTTCCTGGCCTTGTTGCTGATCGGCCTGACCTTGTGTTTCAGCATATCCTGGGCGGGCGCCATTACTTCCCTGTGCAATTGGATTCTCGCCGGCTTCCGCCGTTTGCCGGACCTGCTGCGGAAACGCCGGGAAGCAAGAGCGAGCGCTCCGCCTCCACGCAAGGCCCCGGTCAAGCGCTCCCGGGAGGAGAAAAAATCATTTTCGCTGCTGAAAAAGAAGCAGAAGCGAATTACTCCGACGATGCCGCCGACCGCGGATTCGACCGCGCCGAAGCGGCAAGCGCAAACCGGCGCCCGGTCGAAGCCATCGGCGAAATTGTCCAAAGGCAGTCTGCCGTCTACATCTTTACTCGATCCGGGTTCGCCGGGAGAGGTCGGCGCCCAGTCGAGAGAGTCGCTGGAAGAGATGTCGCGGCTGCTCGCGGAGAAACTGCGCGACTTCGGCATCGAAGTGGAAGTCACGGCGATCAAGCCCGGGCCGGTCATCACCCGTTTTGAAGTGCAGCCCGCCGCGGGCGTCAAGGGCAACCGAATCACGGGACTGGTCAGGGACCTGGCGCGCTCGCTTGCGGTGACGTCCGTGCGCGTGGTCGAACACATACCCGGCCGCGATGTGATCGGCATCGAGATTCCCAATGACGAGCGCGAACTGATCCTGTTGAGCCAGGTGTTGGAAAGCGGCGAATTCGGCCGCGCCGGGTCCAATCTGAGCCTGGCTCTCGGCCACGATATTCTCGGCAAGCCGGTCATCGTCGATCTCGGCAAGATGCCGCACCTGCTGGTAGCGGGGACCACGGGTTCGGGCAAGTCGGTAGGCATCAACGCGATGATTCTCAGCCTGCTGTTCAAGTCGACGCCGGAACAGGTGCGGATGATCATGATCGACCCCAAGATGCTCGAATTGTCGGTTTACGAAGGGATTCCGCATCTGCTCACCCCGGTCATCACCGACATGAAGGACGCCGCCAACGGCCTGCGCTGGTGCGTCGCCGAGATGGACCGGCGTTATGCGCTGCTGTCGGCGCTCGGCGTGCGTAACCTGGCCGGCTACAACAAAAAGGTCAGCGATTCGCGCAAGGCCGGCAAGCCGCTGCTGGACCCAAACTGGAGACCGGACCCGGCGCTGGGACTGGAACTTGAGCAACAGGCGCCGGAACTCGAGCCCCTGTCCCATATCGTGGTCGTCGTCGACGAACTCGCCGACATGATGATGGTCGTGGGCAAGAAAGTGGAGGAACTCATTGCCCGCATTGCGCAAAAGGCACGCGCGGCAGGCATTCACCTTATTCTGGCGACCCAGCGGCCGTCGGTCGACGTACTCACCGGCCTGATCAAGGCCAATATTCCGACCCGCCTGTCCTTCATGGTGCAATCCAAGGTCGATTCGCGCACGATTCTGGGCGAGGGCGGCGCCGAACAATTGCTCGGCAACGGCGACATGCTGTTTCTGCCTCCAGGGGGCGGCGTGGCGACCCGGGTGCATGGCGCTTTCGTCAGCGACGAGGAAGTGCATCGCGTAGTGGCGGAATGGAAGTCGCGCGGAGCTCCCGAATACGTCGATGCCGTGACCGTGGACCGCAACGACCGGGATTTCCAGCCGGACGGCGGCATGGACGAGGATGGAGAAGTCGATGAACTCTACGACGAGGCGGTGAGTTTCGTTACCGAATCGAGGAAGGCGTCGATTTCCGCGGTGCAGCGCAAGTTGCGCATCGGCTACAATCGCGCCGCGCGCATGATTGAAACCATGGAACAGCAGGGAGTAGTATCCGCCATGAACAGCAATGGCGGCAGGGATGTGCTCGCGCAGCCCGCACCCCGCGACTGAACGGCCTGACATGATTTCCACTTTTCCACGGTTCGCCGCGCTTGCCGCCTTCGCGGTGCTGGCGCCCGGCGCGCCGGCGGTGGCGCAACAGGACCCGGTCACCGAACTCGATGCGCTGCTCGGCGGCATCACGACTCTTTCGGCCGACGTCAGCCAGTTGATTCTCGAATCCGGCGGCGGCCTGCTCGAGGAAAGCACGATTGCGATGCGGCTCAAAAAGCCCGGCGGCTTTTACTGGGAGACGCTCGACCCGTTTCCAGAATTGATCGTCACCGACGGCGAATCCCTGTGGAATTACCAGCCTGATCTGGAACAGGTAGTAATCGAAAACTGGGACAGGAGCCGGGCCGAATTGGCGGCGCAATTGCTCAACGGCGAAACCGGCGGGCTCGCGGAAGAGTATCGCGTCACCCTGGTAACGGCAGCCGGGTTGCATCGCTTCGAGTTGTTGCCGCTGGCGCCGGACAGCCCTTATGAAACGATAGCGATCGAGTTTGTCGGGGAAGAACTCGATATCATCCGGCTGGACAATCGCAACGGCCAGCAGACGGTGTGGCGGTTTTTGAACATTGAGCGGAATGTGGCCTTGGAAGACAGTCTGTTCTTTTTCACGCCGCCGCCGGGAATTGAAATCGTCGACAGCCGCGAAGCCAACTGAATCGCGCCAGGAGAAAACCGTTCATGCTCGACCCCAGAAGGATACGTTCCGAAGCCGATGCGCTCGCGGGCAAGCTGGAAAAGAAGAAATTCGCTCTCGACGTGAAATATCTCGGCGATCTCGACGCGCGCCGCAAGGAAATCCAGCTCGCCGCCGAAGCCTTGCAGAACGAACGCAACAGCCGCTCGAAGGAGATCGGCAAGGCCAAACAGGAGGGCAGGGACGTATCCGACATTCTCCGCTCGATGTCGGATTTGAAATCGCGGCTGGAAGACGCCCAGCAGCAACTGCAAGTCTTGCAGGACGAGTTTCGCGACTACCTGTTGAGTGTCCCCAATATCCCGTCGGATGAAGTGCCCGAGGGCGAAGGCGAGGGGGACAATCGCCTGGTGCTCGAATGGGGGCAGCCGCGCGAGTTCGATTTTCCGGTGAAGGATCACGTGGAAATCGGCGCCGGGCTGCAGGCCGGGCTGGGCGAAGCGCTCGATTTTGCAGCCGCAAGCCTCATGACCGGTGCGCGTTTTGTCGTCATGCAGGCCAATGTCGCGCGGCTGCATCGCGCTCTGGGGCAATTCATGCTCGACATGCATACCCGTGATCACGGCTACACCGAAATCAACGTGCCTTTCATCGTCAATGCGGATTCCCTTGTCGGCACCGGGCAACTTCCCAAGTTCGCCGACGATCAGTTCCAGTTGCAGGGCAAGCAGGACTTTTACCTGATTCCCACCGCCGAAGTGCCGGTTACCAACATGGTGCGGGACCGGATTCTCGATGCCGGCGCCTTGCCGGCGCGCTGGGTCTGCCACACTCCATGCTTTCGCCAGGAAGCCGGAGGATATGGCGTGGATACCCGGGGCATGATCCGCCAGCACCAGTTCGAGAAAGTCGAACTCGTGCAGATCGCAAGACCCGAGGATTCGACCGCGGCGCTGGAAGAGTTGACCGGTCACGCCGAGCGCGTACTGCAAATGCTCGAACTGCCTTACCGCAAGGTGGCGCTGTGCGGCGGAGACCTGGGCTTCAGCGCCAATTTCACTTACGACCTCGAAGTCTGGCTGCCGTCGCAGCAGTGCTATCGCGAAATTTCCTCCTGCAGCAATTTCGACGAGTTCCAGGCGCGCCGCATGCAGGCCAGATGGCGCAATCCGGCGAGCGGAAAACCGGAATTCGTTCATACCGTCAACGGCTCCGGCCTTGCCATCGGCAGAACCCTGGTGGCCGTACTTGAGAACTACCAGGATGCGCAGGGAGGAGTGGAAGTCCCTGAAGCGTTGCGGCCGTACATGAAAGGCGTCGAGAGGCTGGAATAGTGGAAGCGCTGCCGGTATTTCTGAACGTCCAGGGCGTCAGATGCCTGGTAGCCGGCGGAGGGGAAGTCGCCTGCCGCAAGGCGCGGCTGCTGGCCAGGGCCGGCGCGGACCTGCATATCGTCGCGCCTCGGGTTTGCGATCGAATGCTGGCGTTGCTGCAGGAACACGGCGGCCACGTCGACCGGCGCGAAGTCAGTGAGACGGACGTCGGAGGCGCGCAACTCGTCATAGCCGCAACCGACGATCTCCGGGCCAACGAGAACGTCAGTCAATGGGCCCGAAGCCGGAACATTCCGGTCAATGTGGTCGATCAGCCTGCGCTTTGCACCTTCTACATGCCTGCCATCGTGGACCGCTCTCCGGTCGTGGTCGCCATTTCGAGTTCGGGGACGTCCCCCGTGTTGACGCGCAGCCTCAAGGAAATGAACGAAGTGATGATTCCGGCAGGCATCGACCGACTCGCCGGACTGCTGGGCTCGATGCGCGGGGAAGTCAAGAAGCGGATCGCGGATTTCGCCGGCCGCACTGCATTCTGGGAGAGCGTACTCGACAGTGAAGTGCCTGAACTCGTTTACGCGGGGCGGGAAGAGGAGGCGAGGGCGACGCTTGGGCAATTACTGGACGGCGCCGGCCCGCGAACGGGAGAAGTCTGGCTGGTCGGGGCGGGGCCGGGAGACCCGGACCTTCTCACATTGCGCGCGCTGCGGTTGATGTATCGCGCCGATGTCGTGCTTTATGACCGGCTGGTAAGCGAGGAGATTCTGGCGCGCATCCGCCCGGACGCGGAGCTGATCCATGTGGGCAAGGGCCCGGAAATGCATTCGATGGACCAGTTCGCGATCAACGACTTGTTGATCCGTTACGCGCGGGAAGGACACAAGGTATTGCGTCTGAAAGGCGGTGATCCTTTCATTTTCGGTCGCGGCGGCGAGGAACTCACCACGCTGGCGGAATCCGGTATCAATTTCCAGATCGTGCCCGGCATTACCGCGGCTTCAGGCTGTGCCGCCTACGCGGGGATTCCGCTGACGCATCGCGACCATGCCCATTCGGTGCAATTTCTCACGGGCCACCTCAAGGACGACGTGGTTGACCTGGACTGGCCCGCTCTGGTTCGCCCGCAGCACACCCTGGTGTTCTACATGGGGCTGAAAAGTCTGCCGATCGTCTGCGAACAATTGCGCAAGCATGGCATGCCGGCAAAAACGCCCGCGGCGGTCGTTTCCCAGGGCACGACCAGGCAGCAGCAGGTCGGTACGGGAAATATTGAGAATTTGCCGGGGATTGCGGAACGGGCTGGAATCAAGGCGCCGGCGATTACCATAATTGGCGAAGTCGTTAGCCTGCGCGACAGCTTTGCCTGGTTTGAAAGTTAAGGATTGGGGCTTCGAGCGGGGCCGCGGGCGGGAGTTCCTTTTCGCTAAATTTCACCTCGCCATCCCTGGCGAGGTGAAAATCGAATCAGCGTCGCTTTACACGTCCATGTATCGCGCCGCCTCTACGACGCGAAAAGGAACTCCCGCCCACGGCCCCTTACATAGTGCGGAATCTGTGCCCCTTTCCCGTCATTCTGCGCGTAGTCGCAGAATCTCTTTGCTGTGACGCGATTGCTGGGAGATTCTGCGACTCCGCTTCGCTCCGCGCAGAATGACGGTTGGCGGAGCTACAAGCAATTGTCGGGTTTGGGGAGGCCTGCTATGCGGCTGGCGGTTTTGGCGAAGGAGCCGCGGAAGAGGCGCATCAGGTAGACGCTTCTGCCTTTGTCGGGGCCGAGTTCTTTCTTTACCAGGCTGACAAGGGCGCGGGTGGCGGGGGATAGTTGGTGCCGGCGGTGGAATGTGCGCAACAGTTGCAGGACTTCCCAGTGGGCTGGTTTCAGGGCGATTTCCTGTTGTTGCGCCAGGGCCTCGGCTACAGCTTCGTTCCAGTCGGTGAGGTTGCGCAGGTAGCCTTCCTTGTCGAGCGTGATTTGCTTGCCGTCGACGATGATGCTGCTCATGTTTCAGAACCAGCTTGCGGTCTTGTCATGGCTCGCGCACAAGGCTACGAAGCCGTCGTAGTCCACTTCGGTAGCGTTTGCCGGCAGGGGGCTGTTTAGTCCGCGTGCGCGCAGGTCTTCGGCCAGGAAGTAAAGCGACAGTTCCGGGGGCAGGGCGGCGAGGTCTTCCGGCCTATCGAGATAATAGACGCCGTCTTCGAGCAGGAGCAGCCCGTCGCCGGGCGCTATGGTCTTGCGCAATTCATCCAGCAGGCCCGCGGCGGGGCTCTTGTTGAGCAGGTGCAGGCAGCTCACAGGTTGAATACCACGTTGGATTGCTCGATCAAGTCGCGAACATCGTCGGCATTCAGTGCTTTGGCAGGGATGACGAGGTCCTCCGTCCGCAGATTCCGTTCCTCCAGCGCCGCGGCTTCCACCAGGGGTTTTTCTATACCGTATAGCTCCAGCGCTTCCATGGCGTTGCCGAGTGTTTTTACGTTGATCCGGCCGCCGTCCTGGCTTGGCAGCAACTGGTACACACCGTCGCCGAGAAACAGCAATTCGATGTCCTGCTCGTAAACCGAGGCCGCCAGCGCCATGTCGAGCAGCGAGCGGGCCCGGTCCGCGCCATAGGGTGGGCTGCGGGAGATGAACAGCAGTTTTCTGCGCTTCGACATGGACTCAGCCGAAGGACACGGTGCGGTCCGAGTTCAGGCAGGCGTCAATCAATTGCCCGAGTCCGCCGATTTCAAATTCCGGATGCATCGATGAGCCATCGAGTTCATGGCGTTCCGCCTCTTCCGCATCAACGACGCCGCGATTGATGGCGGAACTGACGCAAACCGTGCCGTCGAGTTCGTTTTTCCGGATCAGTTCCCGCCATTGATCCTGCAGATTGACTTCGTCGCGGGAAACCACGGTCAGACGGCTCGCGTTGTGCACTCCGTCGGCGAAGAAAAAGATGCGATAGATCTCGTGTCCGGCGCGCAAGGCCGCCTCTGTGAAGCGTAACGCCGTGCCGGCGGCTTCACTGGAATAGGGTGGTGCGTGTACGACGATGGAGAAGATCAAAGGTTCTGTTGTCGGCCGTTACGTCAACAAAAAGCCCCGGCGGAACCGGGGCTTTCGTGTTGCGGTTTGCTGCTGTCAGTCATTGCCGGTGAAGGCGGAAAGCAAATGCAGCAGGCTCAGAAAAATATTATAGAGCGATACGAAAAGCGTGACTGTGGCACGAATGTAATTACGTTCGCCTCCATTAATGATTGTACTTGTCTGAAAAAGGATAACGGCGCTGGAAAACAGCATGAATCCGGCAGACATCGCCAGTTGCAGCGCGGGCAAGTTCCAGATGAGGTTAATGACGAAAGCCGCGACCAGCACCAGAAAACCGGCGGCAATGAAATTTCCTAAAAAGGAAAAATCCTTGCGTGAAGTCAGCACCAGGCCCGACAGTCCGAAAAAGATGAACGCCGTACCGCCAAGCGCGGTCACGACCAAATCCGTGCCACCCTGGGTAGACAGGTAGAAACCGATGATGGGGCCGATGGTATAACCCATGAAGCCGGTAAAGGCGAAAACCGACACAAGGCCCCAAGCACTGTTTGCCAGTTTATGCGTGAGAAAAAGTAGACCAACGAAGCCAGCTAAAAATACCAAGATGTTCATTGGCGGCGCGTTCGTGCTCAGCAAGGCGGTAAATGCGCTGAACGCCAGCGTCAGTGCCAACAGCGAATAGGTGTTGCGCAATACCTTGTTGGTGGCAAGGATCGACTCCCTGCTGCCAACCGCCTCGATTCCAGCGCCAGTTCGTTCAAATCCGACACCACGTCTGTTCATCGTTACCTCCGTTAGGGAATGTCTTCGTTAATGGACAACTGCTTCCGCTTGCCTGTCTATAAGGACATCGGCGCGAATTTCAATATTCTACAGCGCCGCCTGCACCACCAATCATGATACCTGCCCGCCGCCTGAAAGCAATGGCCTGGGACACGCATCCCGACTCAACGCTCAACTATTTTTTCCGTTTTCTGGCTTGTTGAAGTAACCGCGCCTATGCTTTTGGCGCCGGATTGAACACCTGGGGGTCGTTTCGAACCGCCATGCACCGAACCCGCTCATAATTGCCCGCAATCGCGTTCGGATTTAAGACTAATCCATCAGGTGCGCGTCACGCGTCGCCGATTCCGGAAAAGGCCCCGCAGTGGTTCTTCCGGACCATGTCAGGCTGAGCTGCGAATCTCTCAAGGAGGAATGAAAGTGCCTGACACCAATCAAATTTCCCGGCGCCCCGTCGCCGACTACATGGCCTTGTTGCTGTCCGTGCTGGCTATTGTCGGCTCCATAGGATGGACCACCACATCGCTGCGCAACGAAATGAACGCTAACTTCGGCGCCGTCGATCAGCGTTTCGATTCCATGGAAATTCGAATGGATACTCAATTCGCAGCAAGCAACGAACGCCTCGATCGTATGGACGACCGCTTTGATCGTATGAATGACCGTTTTGACCGCATGGATGATCGAATGGATGGCATAGACGAACAATTACAGCAAATCATTGGCCGGCTATTTGATCTCAACACTCGCTTGACCAGGGTTGAGACCGGCATTTTCGGACACGAGCCAACCGACCCGCTCGAAACCCCCTCAGGGGATGATTCCCCTCCGGAACCGGATTCCGTCGTCGACCTGTAACCTGTTATAGGGCGAGACGAATAGATTCTAAACTGACTATCATCTTTATTCTTGCTTCTGGTTTTCCCGGAGATGTTTCAGACGTCACTGGAGGCACTTTCCTTGTGCAGTGCCATCATCTCACGTAGCGTCACGGTCGGCTCGACGGGCGATTCCAGAGCGGACAAGACTATTTCACGGTCCCTGGCGGAAAGTAGCGTACGTTTGTGGTCCGCAAGCGTGGCTCTGGTGCATTCCAATGCAACGCTGGTCACGAAAGTAGTCTCGTCAACGCCAAGCAGCGCCGCAGCCTGCTGGATCTGTGCCTTGATTGACGGTTTGGTGCGTTGTTCCATCCGCGCAGACTTGGGCTCCTCAATGTCCGCCGCCAGATTCGTAAACTTTAACATGCCGCCAGCGATTCCCGCTGCAAATCAGATATCAATGAAATCAACGGTTTGCGATTGCCGTAAAAAAAGGTTTTCGTAAACTTTTCGTGCTGGATTCGGATAAACGGTCATGAGGTCTCTGTGTTGAGGGGAGTTGTCATGGCCAAGCTTGCGTTGCGCGGCGCGTTGAGCGCGCCGGGTTTGTTGCGGGAGGTTCGGAAGTGTTTCGAGCGGATTCCGGATTCGGTGCGGGGCCGCAAGCGGGGTCTGCCGGATTATCTGATGTCGGGTCTGGCGGTGTTCGGGCTGAAGTTTCCCTCGCTGCTGCAGTTTGACCGCGGCGCGCGGGACGACGGGTTGATCCGGGAGAATCTGAAGCATCTGTACGGCATCGGTGACGCGCCGTGCGACACGGCGCTGCGGGAGCGGCTGGACGAGGTGGAGCCCTCGGTGCTGCGGGGCGCGTTCAAGCGGTTGTTCGCGGTGTTGCAGCGAGGCAAGGGGCTGGAGGGGTTCACCTGGCTGGGTCATTATCTGCTGTCGGTGGACGGCACGGGGTATTTTTCCTCTTCGCGGGTGCGCTGCAAGCGTTGCTGCGAGAAGCGCCGCCGGGACGGGCGGGTGACGTATTATCACCAGATGCTGGGGGCGGTGCTGGTGCATCCGGCGCACCGGGAGGTGTTTCCGCTGGCGCCGGAGCCGATCGCGCGGGAGGACGGGTCGCAGAAGAACGACTGCGAGCGCAACGCCGCGAAGCGGCTGCTGACCCATGTCCGGCGGGAGCATCCGCATCTGAAGTTGCTGGTGGTGGAGGACGCGCTGGCGTCGAACGGGCCGCACATCGAGTTGCTGCGGTCGCTGGACATGCGATTCGTGCTGGGCGTGAAGCCGGGGGACCACCGGCATCTGTTCGAGTGGGTGGAGGCCACGCCGGGGACGCGGATGTTCGAGACGGTGGACGCCGCCGGCGTGTCGCGCCGCTACCGCTATCTCAACGGCGCGCCCTTGAACGAGGCGCACTTCGACCTGGAGGTGAACTTTCTGGAGTGTCGGGAGACCCGTCCCGGCAAGAAGGAACGACGCTTCTCCTGGGTCACGGACATCGAGATCGCCGAAGCGAACGCCGAGGCGCTGATGCGGGCGGGCCGCGCCCGCTGGCGCATCGAGAACGAGACTTTCAACACCCTGAAGAACCAGGGCTACGGCTTTGAGCACAACTACGGTCACGGCGACAACCATCTGGCGACAGTGTTCGCGCACCTGATGATGCTCGCTTTCTTCATCGACCAGGTGCAACAGAGGAACTGCCGCCTGTTCCAGGCGGCGCAGGCCCGGGCGGAACGGCCCCTGTACTTCCGGCAAAAGGTGAGAAGCCTGTTCACCACCCATGTTCTGCGCGACTGGGAGACGCTGTACGGCGCTATCGCCTTCGGTGTCCGTCCCCGCGAGCCGGAGTTGCTCGACACCTCGTGAGGGTGCGCCGCGGCCGGTTGCGCGAAAAGCCGGTTCTTCGGGGCAGCGCAGGGTAGCCGAAATCGGCATCCGGCAGAGCGCGGAAGAAGCTGTCGCGCCGCGACGTCTCCCACCGGCCCGATGAGCGGCTTTCCCCGGCGTCAGGCAATCGCCGGCTCCGTTAGCGGGAGAAGCTGACATGCCGCGATTGTATTTGCATTTTGTAGTTACAATGCTAAATTGAGCAGGTGGAATTTGAATGGGACGAGGCGAAGGATCGTGCAAACACCGAAAAACACGGTGTGAGTTTCAGCTTGGCGAAGGATATCTTTGGACAACGAGTGCTGACAAACCTTAGTTCAGGTAGCGATTTTGGCGAACTACGCTATGTCAGTATTGGACACGTTGGAGCCGCGCTGATCGTAGTTGTTCACACCAGGCGCAATGGTCGAATACGCTTGATTTCGGCTCGCCCCGCGTCTCGGAAAGAAAGGTTGAAATACGATGAAAAAGTACGCGAAGCCTCTGACATCCGGTGAAATCGCCGCTGTCCGGGACAAGCACATCGATTACAGCGACATCCCTGAACTGGATGACGCCTTCTGGCGTGACGCCGAATTGGTTGAACCCGACACTACCGAACAGGTCACGATGCGGATCAAGCGCTCGGTTCTGGATTTTTTCAAGGAGTCTGGCAAAAAGGGCTACCAGACGAGAATGAATCGAGTCCTCGAAACCTATGTGCAACGACAACGGAAACTTGAATCAAGCGGTGGCATGACTCCGATTGAGCCGCAACGGGGCCGCACATCCTGAATTGAGACAAGAATATTGCCGCCGCCGGAATTGTAGTAAGATTCCCGTCCGCCGGAGGGGTGGCAGAGCGGTTGAATGCACTGGTCTTGAAAACCAGCGAGGGTGAAAGTCCTCCGAGAGTTCGAATCTCTCCCCCTCCGCCAGTATTTCTGATCAGAAATCGCTTACCGCGCTTATCTGCCGTTCGCTGAGGCTGATGTAATCGGCTAGCACTCGGGCGCTTTCTTCGAGCAGGGGATCGGCTTCGCCTTCTTCCTCATCTGCTTCGGCCTCGTCCCCGGCATCGACGTTCGAATCGGGGGCAGCCTCAGTAATCGCATCAGCAGCCGCGAGCGCATTTTCATCTACCGCGTTTTCGGTTTCGGCCTCGGCGGCGGTTTCCGTCGCATCGCTGTCCTCTTCGTCATCGCCTTCGAGGATGTCCAGCAGGGGGAGGCCCTTGAGGAATCGGCGCATGTTCTCGGAATCGATGTTGCGGCGTCTTTCGGCTTCCATTTGCGCGTCGAGCGTTGCTTCGTTGAGGGGCCAGGTTTCGCGTTCCTGCTGTTCCCGGGCGATGGCGATCTGCTCGTTCAGGTAGATGAAGTCAGGAGATTTGGCCGCGCGCTCGAGAAAACGGTCTTCCAGTTCGGGTATGAAATCCCGGATCGGATGGTAGGCGCGGTATTCGACCGGACGCACCGTATCCCAGGGCAGGGCGCCGTCCAGGCTGCTTTCACCGACCTGGTCGTAGGCCTGGAACATGTCCGGTAAAGTGATGTCGGGCACGACTCCCCGATGCTGTGTACTGGCGCCGGAAACACGATAGAACTTGGAGCGAGTCAGTTTCGCCTGACCGTATTCCATGGGGATGATTTCCTGCACCGTGCCCTTGCCGAAAGTCTGACCGCCAAGCACGAGACCGCGCTGGTAGTCCTGGATCGCGCCGGCGAAAATTTCTGAAGCCGAGGCGCTGTTCCGATTCACGATCACGGCCATGGGGCCGTCCCAGGCGATTTCCGGGTCGTTGTCGCCGAAGGAGCGGGTATAGCCGTTGCCGAGGCCGGAATAGCGAACTTGTACCGTGGCGCCGGTGTCGATGAACAGCCCGACGAGCTGATTGGCTTCACCGAGACTGCCGCCGCCGTTGTTGCGCAGGTCCACGATGACCGCTTCGACGTTATCCTCCTTCATTTCCTCGATAAGTGCGCGCACATCCCTGGTCGAACTCTTGAAGTCCTGTTCGCCGCGGGACGCGGCTTCGAAATCGAAATAGAAAGTGGGCAACTGGATGATGCCGACCTTGAAGTCGCGGCCGTCGTGGGGCAATTCGATGATTTCCGATTTCGCCGACTGGTCTTCCAGCCGCACCGTGTCGCGGGTGATGCTGACAATGTTCGCGCTGGATTCGTTGACGGCGTTGGCCGGAATCACGTTGAGGCGCACCACGGTGCCTTCTTCGCCGCGAATCTGGGCGACGACGTCATCGAGCCGCATGCCGACGACATCCTGGATTTCGCCCTCCGGCCCCTGGCCGATGCCGATGATGCGGTCGCCGGCGCTGAGCTGGGTGCTGCGCTCGGCCGGGCCGCCCTTGACCAGTTCGACGATGGTTGTGTATTCGTCTTCCCGCGTCAGTTGCGCTCCTATTCCCTGCAGCGAGAGCGAAAGATTCATATTGAAGGTTTCGGAGTCCTGCGGCGAGAAGTAGGCGGTGTGGGGGTCGGAGACCCGCGCCACGGTCGTCAGATAGCTCTGGAACGCGTCCTTGGAATTGGTCTGCAACATGCGGTTCAGGCGGCCGCGATAGCGTTCGGACAACTTCTCGCGGATCTCGTCATTGTCATCGCCGGCGAGCTTCAGGCTCAGAACGCTGTTCTTGGTGCGCAGCCGCCAGATTTCGTCGAGTTCCGCGACGGTTTCGGCATAAGGCGCGTCCTCGCGATCGATGACGACATATTCATCAAGCGTGAAATCCATCTCCGGGATATGGTTTTCGACCCGGTCGATCGCGTAAATCAGCCGTTCGAGCAGGCGCTTGTAATACAGATTGTAAATTTCGTAGCCCGGCGTCAGGCTGCCTTCTTGCAGGTGGTCGTCGATGTTGTAGCGCCAGGTGCTGAGATAGTCTATGTCCTCGCGCAGAAAATAGAGGTGCTCCCCGTCGAGCGCGTCGATGTAATTGTCGAACACGAGCGAGGAGAAATCGTCGTCGACTTCGATGGGCAGATAGTGCTTCGTCTGCAGGACGTCGATCAGTTCGATCGCGGTTGAACCATAAACGGGCTCCGGAGACAGCGGTTCGTACATTTCGTCGATGTCGAGCAGTAAGAGTACGGGATCTTCCTGTACCGCGGAGGTTTCCGCATTGGTGACCTGGTCCTGTCCGATGCTGTAGCCGGCAACCAGGGTGAAAATCGCAAATGCGTAAAAACGGAGACCGGCAAGACCCGGGCGAAGGGTATCCCTGAAGATCGAGTTCATGTATTTAAAGCACCGATTTTGACCAGCCCATAGCTTAAGCCGGAAGCCATGGCCGAATCCAGTGTTTCATGGCATCGAAATAAAATCCGGGAGCAGGGCGGAAGCACTTGCCGGCAGCCGCGCTCAATGGATTCGCTTGTGCCGGGCTGTGGCATGTCTTTCCGTGCGTTCGACATCGATATAGCGATCCGTGATCGCGCTTGAGCCATGGCCGGCGTCATCGCGCACATGCTCGCGCGGACGATGTTTAACGTCTTCGGAAATTCCCGTATGCCGCAGCCAGTGGACCGTGGCCTCGGCGAGTCTGTCGGCTTCTTCCGCGAACCCTTCCGCCTGCATTCGGACGACTGCCCGATCGAAACATTCCTGTACGATGCGTCGGATCTGTCGGGTGCTTTTCACGCCGCCGCCACCGCGATTCTTGTGAATCAGGGGGCTGGCTTCGCCCGGGGCCGGCAATGGCGGCAGGCCGCGCGAGCGGCGATAGCGCTTGAGAGCTTCGAGCATGGCGTCGCTGACCGAAATTTCCCTTTCCTTGTTGCCCTTGCCGACGGTGAGAAACCACCAGTTTCCTTCCTGGTCGAGCTGGAAATGCCCCATTTGCGGCTGCCATCGCGGCGTTTCCACCAGTTCGGAAATACGCAGATACAAAGCGAACAAGGCGTTCAGGACAAACAGGGTGCGCTCGTGGACCGCCGGTTTCTCGTTAGCCATGCTTTCTGCGGCCTCGATGACGAATTCCCATTGCAGGGGAGATAGCCGGCGGATTCGCGACTGACCCTGGCGGCCGCGCAGGAACTTGCTTTTCTGCCGCATTTTCAAGACCGGGTTGGCAGTGGCGTAGTTTTCCTGAATCAGAAAGTTGAAGAAACTGCTCAATACGCTGAAAAGCGATTGCAGGGCGGATTGGGACAGCACGTATTCATTGCCGGCACTGACATAGGGGCGCCAGTGGGGATTCGGTTCCCGCAAACCGTTTTTCAGTGTGTAGCGGGCGACATTGCGCTTGCCGATCCAGCCGGCCGGGGGATTGCGCGCAAAATCGACATAGGCCTCGAAATCCTCGCGCAGAATGGCGTTGAGCGATTTCTGCCGCACCAGCCAGCACCAATGCAGGAAATGTTCGATTTCCCGGCGATAGGTGCTGAAGGTGTCCTGGCTGCCCCGATAGTTGTATACGAACTCGCTGGCGTATTGATAGTCCGTGATCGCGTCAGCCGGCGTATCGCGCAACAGGTGCGAGACGTCGCGAACGGGCGACTTGTAGGGATTCGGCATTTCTTCGAGCGTATCGAAGAACGGCGCCGGACATTTCCTGGTTGGCATGGGCGATTCGCGGTTCCGATGCGGGTAGCGGTCCGGGTTCAATTCAGGCCCGTACCACAATGATCATCGGATCGGGGAGGCCGCAACTTTAACGGAAATCCTTATGAACAACCCATTCTAATGTCCGGTAATCTTTATTACCGGACATTGGGAAATATCGTAAAAATAAGCCTTTTCAGGAGGTTATGTGGGATTTCTGCGAATGCTAGGCTGCGGTTGAATGTTCTTTACGGCGGTTTCGCATGGTAACGAATTCTTCCGCCAGGGTCGGATGAATGCCGATGGTGCGGTCGAAATCGGCCTTGGTGGCGCCGCAATTCATGGCGACCGCAAATCCCTGGGCTATTTCGCCTGCGTCGGGCCCCGCCATATGCAGACCGATTACCCGCTGGGTTTCGCAATCGACGATCAATTTGATCAGACACAATTCATCACGGCCGCTCAAGGTATGTTTCAGTTGTCGCACCTTGGCCAGATACACATCGTATTGGCGGCCAGTAGCCTGTGCTTCCGCTTCGTTACAACCCACGGTGGCGATATTCGGATGACAGAAAACCGCGCTGGGTATGTATTCGTAATCCATGCGCGTGTCCTGCCCCCCGAATAACCTGCGCGAGACGATCTGGCCTTCGGCCAGCGCCACGGGCGTCAATGTCACGCGGTTGATGGCATCGCCGACGGCGAAAATGCCCGGTTCCGCTGTTTCAAAGTTCTCATCGACCTCGATGGCGCCGTTTTTCCTGGTCGTAACGCCGGTGTTTTCGAGTCCGAGATCTGCAGTCATGGGCTTGCGACCCGTCGCGCAAAGCACCTGGCCGGCATGAATTCGCTCTCCGTTACTGAGAGTTACCAGCAGATTCCCCTTGCCGGCACGTTCGATTTGCGCAATTTCCCGGTTGAATTCGATCTGCAGCCGTTTGCCGATTTCGCCGCTGATGAACGTGCGGATGTCCTCGTCGAATCCCCGCAGTAACTTGTCGCCGCGATAGACAAGCGTCACGTCGACACCGAGTCCATGCAGGATGCTGACAAATTCGGTCGCGATATAACCGCCACCGTAAACCAACATCGATTCAGGTAACTCCGGGAGATGAAATATTTCATTTGAAGTAATAGCCAACTCATTGCCTGGAAAAGGGTTTTTCCAGGGCCAACCGCCGACGGCAAGCAAGATATGGCGGGCGCTTACGCGTTCGCCTCCGATCTCGATCGTATGCGGCCCGGCCAGTCTTGCGCGCTCGCTGAAGACTTGAATCTCGCGGCTTTCGAGAATGTTGCGATAAATGCCGTTGAGGCGGCTGATCTCCTTGTCCTTGTTGGCAAGCAGAGTCGGCCAGTCGAATTGCGGCTGATCCGGATTCCAGCCGAAACCGCGGCAATCCTCCCAATCGTCGGCGTAATGCCCCGCGTAACTGAACAGTTTCTTGGGTACGCAGCCGACGTTGACACAGGTGCCGCCGAAATATCGTTCTTCGGCGATCGCCACACGGGCGCCGAGATCGGCGGCAACCCGGCTGGCCCGTACGCCGCCCGAGCCCGCCCCGATCACGAATAGATCAAAATCACAGTTTTCCAAGATTCACCCCTGAATATACAGATCCTGACCACCGTCCGCCGGTGATTGTTCCAGGCATTGTTCAATGGTTGTTCTGGCGGCGCCTTCAGGATCCTGCAAGCGTACGCCGATACCCTGCCGCGCCGCACCTCCGGCCGGATTGATCCAGACAATCTGACCGTCTGCGGAAATCCGGTCTTGCCGGCCCGGCAACAGCAATAACAGGAACATTCTCTCGCCCAGGCGGGCGTCCTCCACATCGGGCACGAAAATCGCGCCGGAAAGGATGAATGGCATCCAGATTGACCGTAAAGTCTCGAAATCGTCGATTATCAGCGGCAGCACCCTGCCCTGTGCGGTTTGCATTGGTATCCCCCTTGTATGCAATCGGCTTTGAGTTAGCCCGCCCGGCGCAATTCCGGTTTGCGCCAGAGGCGGAAAATGCTCTCCAGCAGCAATTGCGGATTGGGGTTGCCCGGTCCCGCCAGCAGCTTTCTTGCCGTGACCGCCTGCCGGTGAAATTCAAGCAGGATGTACAAGCGCCCGATTTCGTTTTGCTCCGGCAGGGATTCGGCGAGCGCGCGATATTCAGCGCCGCGCAAATCGCCGTTTACCAACCCCCGAATCAATATAGTCGAGACCCGGACCAGATGCTCAAATATGGCTGATTCTCCGATTTTCGCCGCCTCTCGCGCACATTGCAGTACGCCGACTCTATCTTCCAGCAGATCCAGCAACATTTGCCGCAAGGCGATGAAGCCGGACGTCTGCCCGGCGCGAACGGCCGGGGCCAACTCCAGTGGCCGATTGCCATACGCTTCGAGCAATTCCCGCAACTGATCGTCGGATTCGTATTCGTTGTCCGCCAGACGCTCGCGCAACCAGGCAGTGGCGGTTTCAGGATCCGGCCCGGGCAGACTCAGCAATTGGCAGCGGCTGCGAATGGTCGGCAGCAAACTCCCCGGACTGAACCCCGCCAGCAATAGCACAGCCTTGTCCGCCGGTTCTTCGAGAGTTTTCAGGAGCGCGTTCGAGGCGGACAGCGTCAGGCGTTCGGCGCGGGGAACGATCGCTACTCGGCCCTGCCCGGAAAAACTGTTGAGGCTGAGGAATTCCGTCAATTCGCGAATTTGTCCTACGCCGATGTCTTTTTTACCTTCCTCGGGCAGGACCAGCAACAAGTCGGGATGGTGGTCGGCGCCGCCGGCCCGGCAACTGCGGCACTGGTAACAGGCCTGATCACCGGCAGGGTCCGCGCACAAGATCAAATTGGCGAATTCCCTGGCAAAGTCCATGCGTCCCGTGCCCCTGTCGCCAAAGAACAGATAGGCATGGGCCATGGATCCGGACTGCTTTTGTTCGTACAGGCGGCGCCAGGCGGCTTTCTGCCAGGGCCAGGGCGGGCGGGAAGCGTTATCCAGCAGCGTCATCGCAATTCCGGCAGTTTGTCCGCAACAGCGTCTCGCAGCGCCTGCTGTACGGTACCCGCATCGGCCGATGCGTCGATCAATATGCAACGCCCGGGTTCCCTGCGGGCAGTTTCGATATAGCTGTTTCTCACCCGGACATGGAAATCGATGGTTTCCTGCTCGATACGGTCGAGTTTGCCGCGGCTGCGCACACGTTCAAGGCCGATTTCCGGATGCAGGTCGAGAATGATCGTGAGATCCGGCCGCAACTTGCCTTGCACGAGCGACTGTAATGCCGAGATGGCCTCGCGCGGCAGTCCCCTGCCCCCGCCCTGATACGCGAACGTGGCATCGGTAAACCGGTCGCAGATGACCCATTTGCCCAGCTCGAGCGCGGGCGCAATGAGTTTTTCGAGATGATCGGCGCGGGCAGCGAATATCAACAGCAATTCGGACAAGGTGGCCGGATTGCTGCCGGCGTTGTCGAGCAGCAAGCAGCGAAGTTTTTCCGCGAACTCGGTGCCGCCGGGCTCACGAGTGCGGACAAATTCGATGTTGCGGTCGCGCAGCAATTCCTCGAGCACGGCGATATTAGTGCTCTTCCCTACTCCTTCGACACCTTCGATAGTGATGAACTTGCCTTTCATGGGGATTCCACCGTGCGCTGCGTTCAATTCCGCGGCAATGCGCAGTCTGCCGTTTCCCGGTTGCGCTGATAGCAGTCGACCGCGGCATTATGCTCTTCCAGCGTCTCGGAAAAATAGTGGCTCCCATCATTGGCGCCAACGAAATACAGATATTCCGAATCGGTCGGATGCAAACTGGCGCGAATGGAATCCAGACCCGCCAGCGCGATCGGAGTCGGCGGCAGACCGTCAATGCGATACGTATTGTATGACGTGGTCTCAGAAAGGTCGGCGCTGCGCAGATCGCCGTCAAAGCGGCTGCCGAGGCCGTAAATGACCGTCGGGTCGGATTGCAGCCGCATGCCCGATTGCAGGCGGCGCAGGAAAACGCCCGAGATCAGCCCGCGCTGTTCGCGATTGGCGGCTTCCTTCTCCACGATCGAAGCGAGAGTCAGGGCCTCATATGGCGAAGCCAGGGGCAAATCCGCGCTACGCGATTCCCATTCCGGATCAAGGATTTCGCGCAGTCTGGTATTGGCTCGCAGCAGCAGTTGGAGATCGGAGTCGCCGGCGGCATAGAAGTAGGTGTCGGGGAAAATCATGCCTTCCGGCACGCTAACGTCCAGGTTCATCGCTTGCGCGATCGCTGCTGGCGTCATGCCAAGCAATTGCGGCTCGATTCCTTCGCTGCTCTGAATTTCCAGCAGAGCTTGTGCGAAGGTCCAGCCCTCTATCAAGGTCAGCCGATACTGGCGCGTCTGGCCTGTCACAAACAGGGTCAGCAGTTCGGCGGGCGTGGCGCCGGCCGGCAACTCGTATTCTCCTTGTCGGATCGACTGCTCGGATCCGCTGAATCTGGCAAGCAAATTGAAGAGGAACGGGTATTCGACAATGCCCTGGTCGTACAATTCCCGGCTCAATCGCGCAAGCGGTGTGCCGGGTTCGATTTCGAAAACTCTCTCGGCCGGCAGCGTCGGCAACGGCCGATACAGATATTGCTGGGCCAGAGCCAGTGCAAGCAGCGCGAAGATCAGCAATAAAACGGCAGGAAGCAACAGCCGGCTACGGACCGATAGACTGCGAGCCATCTTTTCCTTCATGAATCCGCGTCTGGAATCAGCATCTTGCGGGATAATCCTTTAATCCGGCGCCGAATTCAACGCTGCTTTCCATGCGCCGAACCGGGCGGCCGCGAGTGGCGATCAGTCGAGCCGGGAAAAAATCAGCGAACCGTTGGTGCCGCCGAATCCGAATGAATTACTCAAGACGATGCGGATATCCTGTTCCCTGCTGGTATGAGGCACATAGTCGAGATCGCAATCCTGGTCCGGCTCGTCGAGATTGATCGTGGGAGGCGCAACACCGTCACGAATTGCCAGAATCGAGACGATTGCCTCCACCGAACCCGCGGCGCCAAGCAGATGTCCGATCATCGACTTGATGGAGCTGACGCTGAGAGATCGCGCATGCTCGCCGAAAACGGACTTGATGGCCTGGGTTTCCGCCACATCGCCGGCTACGGTCGAAGTGCCATGGGCATTGACGTAATCCACCTGCTCCGGATTCAGGCCGGCGTCGTGCAAGGCGTTGCGCATGCATAGCGCAGCCCCCGTTCCGCCCGGCGCCGGCGCCGTGGCGTGGTGCGCGTCACCGCTCATGCCGAATCCGATCAACTCGGCATGTATGGGAGCGCCTCTCGATCTGGCGTGCTCAAGTTCTTCCAACACCAGCATGCCGGCGCCGTCGCCGAGCACGAACCCGTCGCGATCCTTGTCCCAGGGCCGGCTTGCCCGCTGCGGGTCCTCATTTCGGGTCGACAGCGCCCTGGCGGCGCAGAAGCCGCCGAGCCCGACCGGACAAGTCGCCATTTCGGCGCCGCCGGTCAACATGACCTCGGCCTGGCCGAGGCTGATCATGTTGGCTGCCAGGCCAATGTTGTGCGTTCCGGTGGCGCAGGCCGTGGTGACGGCGATATTAGGGCCTTTCAGGCCGAACTGCATGGAAAGGTTGCCGGAGATCATGTTGATGATCGATCCCGGCACGAAGAATGGACTGACCTTGCGCGGCCCGGTATCGCTGATCTGCAGAGAAGTTTTTTCGATGGCGACGATGCCGCCGATACCCGAGCCGATAGCCACTCCCGCTCTTTCCGGGTTCCACTCGCCATCGTTGAGCCCGGCGTCCCTCATGGCCTGCACTCCGGCGGCGATGCCGTAATGGATGAAGACATCCATGCGGCGCGCATCCTTCGGCGACATGTAATCGGCACATTCGAAATCCCTTACCATGCCGCCGAAGCGCGTGGAGAACTCCGAAACATCGAAGATTTCTATTGGTCCGATTCCGCTGCGGCCATTGCGGATCGCATCCCAGCTCGATTCCACCGAGTTGCCCGCGGGGCTGACCATGCCCATTCCGGTAACTACTACCCGTCTGCCGTTCAAAACGAGTTCCTCGGTTCAGGGTGGTGCAGAAAAAAGCTACCCGGAAAGGGTTCCGGGTAGCTTGAATTCTGAATACAGAAGAATTTACAGGTGATTTCGGATGTAATCACATGCGGATTGGACAGTAGTAATTTTTTCCGCTTCTTCGTCAGGAATTTCGGTTTCGAACTCCTCTTCCAGGGCCATAACCAGCTCGACCGTGTCCAGCGAGTCAGCCCCGAGATCTTCCACGAAGGAAGCCGAAGGTTTTACGTCTTCCGCCTTGACGCCGAGTTGGTCGCAGACAATTTCCTTGACACGTTCGTCAATTCGCTTATCGCGTTCGTCAGTATTAGCCATATCTTGTTCCTAGCTCCCGATACCATCAATCAACCAGAGGTGGTTTGTTCGTCCCTGAATCCGGCTGCACTCAATTCACAGTGCAAAGCAGTGCGCCAAGTTTACCCCTATTTGGCAATGATGTAATGTGCAAATTCAAAAAAATTACCCTCGCCGGGCGTAGTTTGGATCGTACCGCGGCCTGTAGTTCAGGCCAGATACATCCCCCCGTTTACATGCACGGTTTCACCCGTGACGTAAGCGCCGCCGTCGGAAGCGAGAAATCTCACCACGGCGGCGACCTCTTCCGCGCGGCCCAGCCGCTGCAGAGGAATCTGTTTCAACATTTCCTGCACCTGATTCTCGGGCAGATCGCTGGTCATGTCGGTAGCAATAAAACCCGGAGCCACCGCGTTCACGGTTATGCCCCGCGTGCCGATTTCCCTGGCCAGAGAGCGCGTGAATCCCTCAATGCCGGCTTTCGAGGCGCAATAATTGCTTTGGCCGGGATTTCCGCTGGAGCCGACCACCGAACTGATATTGATGATCCTGCCCCAGCGCGCGCGCGTCATGGGCTTCAGGCAGGCTTTGACAAGCCGGAACATGGAATTGAGATTGACGTTGATCACCTCGTTCCATTCGTCTTCTTTCATTCGTAACAGCAGGTTGTCCCTGGTGATTCCGGCATTGTTCACGAGTACCGCTGGAGCGCCGGAACCGTCTTGCAGGGCTCGCATCAACTCCTCCACGGATTCGTTTGAACCGACATCGGCACGATAGCCGACGCCGGCTATTTGCTGTTCCGCAAGACAGGAAGTAATGCTCTCGGCGCCCGCTTGCGTGGTGGCGGTGCCGGCCACGACGAAGCCCTGCTTGCCGAGTTCGAGCGCGATGGCCTTGCCGATGCCCCGGCTGGCGCCCGTTACTAATGCCACTTTATTGCCTGGTTCCGACATTGATTCCAAATTCATTGTTCGACTTATCGACCGGGTTTCGACCGACGCGGGATTATACCCGATTTGTCATGCGGAATCGGTCACCGCCCGGGAGAGACTGTCCGGTTCGTCGCAGTTCCAGGTCGTGATCCGGGGAGAAATTCGCTTGATGAGCCCGTGCAAAACCTTGCCGGGGCCGCATTCGAGGATACGGGTAATACCGGCCTCGTCCATGTGTTCGATACAGTCGATCCAGCGTACGGGACGGCAGATCTGCGCGGCCAGATTTTCCCGGATTTCGTCCGGGTCGCTGCTCGCCCGGCCATTGACGTTCTGCACGATCGGAATCCCGGCCGGGCGGAAATCCAGCGCGATCAACTCGGCTTCCAGCTTTCGTCTCGCCGGCTCCATCAATTCACAATGGGACGGAACAGACATTTTTACCGGCAAGGCGCGCCGCGCACCGGCTTCGAGGCACATTTGCATGGCCCGGTTTACCGCGGCCGCGTCGCCGGCGATCACCGTCTGCCCGGGAGAATTGTAATTCGCAGCGGATACGGCGCCCTTCCCCGCCGCCTCGGCCTCGGCGCAGACTCGTTCCAGCGCGTCGCTGTCCAGACCGATGATGGCGGCCATGCCGCCGGCGCCTTGCGGTACGGCCTCCTGCATGAAGAGTCCACGTTTATGCACCACGTCGACGGCGGCGCCGAATTCGAGCACTTCCGCTGCCACCAGGGCGGCGTATTCTCCCAGGCTGTGGCCTGCGAGCAAGGCAGGCTGCGCGCCTCCCTGTTGCCGCCACAGCCGCCATATGGCTATCCCTGCAGCGAGCAATGCGGGTTGGGTTATCCGGGTCTGATCGAGTGTCCCGTCCCTGTTGTGCTGGACGATATCCCACAGATCCAGGCCGATGACTTCGGACGCTTCCGCAAAAGTTTTCTCGACAGTCTCGTGGGCGCCGGCCAGCGCGGCCAGCATGCCTGTCTTCTGTGAACCCTGTCCGGGAAATACGACTGCAAAATCTCGCATGACTCTCGCTTGCATACCAATGTAACCGGATGGCTCGGGGCCGCTCAGGCGGTGGCCATGATGGCCTCTACCCTGTCGGCGATCAAGCGGGGAACCTGGTGATCGATTTCATTCGCGGCTTCGAGAATCGCATGGCAGAATCCGACGACCGAAGCATTGCCGTGACTTTTTACGATGTTCCCCTGCAGCCCGAGCAGGCAGGCGCCGTTGAATTGTTCCGGGTTGAACTGCATCGTCAGCGTGTTAATGATCGAGACTGAGAAAATCCGGGAGATCCGGTTGAGCAAGGCGGTCCCGGCCTTGTGATACAGCACGTTGCGGAACACGTTGGCCACTCCTTCCGACGCCTTGATGGTGACATTGCCGACAAATCCGTCGCAGACCACGACATCGGCCTGGCCGTTGTAAATCTCGTTCGCTTCAATGAAGCCGACGTAATCGATCGCAGGGCATCTTTCCAGCTTCTCCGCCGCCTCTCGAATGGCTTCGGTGCCCTTGTAATGTTCGGCGCCGATGTTGAGCAGGCCAACCCTGGCGGGCGCCTTGTTCAGGCTTTCCGCCAGCACCGAACCCATTACCGCGAATTCGAACAGGTGTTGTGCGTCACATTCGGGATTGGCGCCTACATCGAGCAGGAAGCACTGCTTTGCCGCGCCCGGTATGGTCGCAACCATGGCCGGCTTGTGAATACCTGGAATCGTTTTCAGCAGATGCCGCCCGATCATGAGCAGGGCGCCGGAATTTCCCGCGCTTACCATGGCCTGGGCATCGCCACTTTTCACCAGGTCCGCGGCGATAAACATCGAACTTTCCCGGGCAGTGCGCAATACCGACCCAGGCAAGTCCTCATCGCCAACTTCCAGATCCGTATGCAAGACTCGCAATTTGTCCCGGTTTGCGGCGGGAACTCGTGACAACAGGGGTTCGATACGATCGCTGTCGCCCACGAGCACCAGCTCCAGATCCTTGCGCCGGGTCAGAATGCGCGCCGCGGCGGGAACCGTAATCCCTACTCCCCGGTCACCACCCATAGCATCGATCGCTATGCGTCGCGGAGAATTCAATCTTGTTCGGTCTCGACTACTTTACGGCCCTTGTAGAAGCCGTCCGCGGTGACATGGTGTCTGCGGTGAATTTCGCCCGATACCTGGTCGGTCGACAGCGACGGACTTGGCAGCGAATCGTGCGTGCGACGCTTGTCCCGTTTGGATCGGGTTACCTTGTTTTTCTGAACGGCCATGGTTGCTCCTGTTTGGCGCCGGTTGCGGCGGCGGCTTTACGTTCACCGGGGTGCGGGAGGCCGGTTTGTTGGCGCGCAATAATAGGGATATGCGGTGCTGGTGTCAAAAAAATGGTTGGTTTTTGGCTTCGATCGGAGCCGAGAGGGGAAGAGCCTGTGCGCTAAATCCCGGCTTGACATCCTGTCAAGCCGGGAATCGAATCGGCGTCGCTTTACACGTCCATGTATCGCGCCGCCTCTACGACGCGCACAGGCTCTTCCCCTCACGGCTCCTTGGTTTGTCCTGGCCCCAAGTGATCTGGTTTCGAGAGGTTACCTTTATTGGGGTCTGCTGTTTTGCAGGGATTGGAGGAGTTGGGTGAAATGGCGGTCGCAGGGGGCTTCGAAGTGGATGGATTCGGTTTTTGGGGTGGGGCGGAATGCCAGCTTCCAGGCGTGGAGGGCGAGGCGGTTGTGGCGGATAGCTGCGGATTTGCCGTATTTTTCGTCGCCGATGATGGGGTGGCCGGCGGATTGGCAGTGGACGCGGATCTGGTGGGTGCGGCCGGTTTCGAGCCCTACCTGGAGCAAAGTTGCTTCAGGAAAGCGTTCGAGCACCTGGAAGGTGGTTAACGCGGGTTTGCCGCCGGGGTCGGCGCGGACGATACGCTCGCCTGAAGCGAGTTCGTTCTTGCGCAAAGGCAGATCGATCTGTTCGAGTCGTTCGGGCCAGGCGCCATGCACGAGAGCGAGGTATGTCTTTTCCACTGCGCCGGTGCGCAATTCGGACTGTATGTGGCGCAGGAAATCCACTTGTTTGGCGATTATCAGGCAGCCCGAGGTGTCACGGTCGAGGCGATGGGCAAGTTCCGCCTCCATCCATTCCGGACGCGTTTGCCGCAAGGCCTCGATCAGTCCGAGCGCAATGCCGCTGCCGCCATGCACCGGCATTCCCGCGGGTTTGTTCAGCACCAGCAGAGCTTCATCCTCGAACAGTACGCTGTCTTCAAGGCGCTGCTTCAACTTGTCGGTGGGCGTCCCGGCAATCGCGGGCCTGCGGCCGGCGTATGGAGGCACTCGAACCTGGTCGCCCCGGACAAGGCGGGTATCCGGTTTGCAGCGTCCGCGGTTGACGCGCACTTCTCCGGTACGGATCAGGCGGTAGACCCGGGATCTGGGCAGCCCCTTCAATTCACGCAGAAGGAAGTTGTCCAGCCGTTGACCATCCTGCCGTTCGGGCACGACCAGCATTTGCGCCTTGTAGGTTTCGTTCATCGCTCGCGGAAATTTGGGCGGTGGGCAATTCTACCGCCGAAGAAGGAATTGTTCAGTTTAAATGAGTACAATCCCGGCTCCGCGAAAATCGGCCGTCCGACTATTCATGGAAAACATCAAGGACTACTTGTCCCGCATCGTTGGCGACGCATTGAGTGAAGCTGCCGGCATCGCGATCAGCGACCCGAACGTGATCACGGCGTCGCGACCGGAATTCGGCGATTACCAGGCTAACGGCGTCATGGCCGTTGCCGGCCGTTGCGGCCGCAAGCCACGGGAATTGGCCGAGGCCGTAATCGCCGGTCTGCGGGACGAAGAGGACCTCGTCGCCTCCGCGGAAGTCGCCGGTCCAGGCTTCATCAACATCAAGTTGCGGGATCAGGCATTGATTGCGCGCGGCAATGGCGTCTTGCTCGATCCGCTATCGCTGATTCCTCCTGACAGTCATCCACGAAAGATAGTGGTAGATCATTCATCGCCGAATCTGGCAAAGGAAATGCATGTCGGGCACCTGCGCGGCACTGTCATCGGCGATTGTCTTTCCCGGGTCCTCGAACGGTTCGGGCACGAGGTCATTCGGCAGAATCACGTCGGTGACTGGGGCACCCAGTTCGGCATGCTGATCTCCTATATGCAGGATCTCGGCGAAGATTCTTCCGTATTGCAAGCTGAACTGGAGGATTTGGAAAACTTTTATCGGGCGGCAAAAGACAAATTCGACTCCGACTTTGCGTTTGCGGACCGGGCGCGATTGAGCGTGGTCAAACTACAGGGCGGAGACCCGGAATATCTCGCGGCCTGGCAAAGATTCATCGATGAATCCTTGCGGCATTGCCAGGAAATCTATGAGCGCCTTGGCGTTGGTCTTTCCCTGGCCGACCTCGATGCAGAGAGCCGCTACAACGACGATCTGGAAAACATCGTTCTCGAATTGGAGAACAAGGGGCTGTTGCAGGAATCCGATGGCGCGCGCTGCGTTTTCCTGCCCGAGTTCAAGGGCAAGGACGGAGAGCCGTTGCCGGTAATCGTGCAGAAGTCCGATGGCGGATACCTGTATTCGACAACCGATCTGGCCGCGGTAAGAATGCGCTCTTTCGATTTCAAGGCGGACCGCTCGCTTTACGTCGTGGACGCCCGCCAGTCATTACATTTCCAGCAGGTGTTCGCGGTAGCACAGGCGGCCGGAATGGCGTCCGCGGAAATCTCCCTCGAACACATAGCCTATGGCACGATCATGGGCAAAGACGGCAGGCCATACAAAACACGCTCGGGGGATTCGGTAAAACTTGCCGACCTCCTCGATGAGGCCGTTGCCAGGGCTTTCGAACTCGTTTCGGGAAAAAACCCCGATCTCGCGGAAGACGAACGGCGGCTGATCGCGGAGAACGTCGGAATCGCTTCCGTCAAATATGCTGACTTAAGCAAGAACCGCATCAGCGATTACGTGTTCGACTGGTCAACCATGCTGTCCTTCGAAGGCAATACCGCGCCATACCTGCTATATGCCTGCACCCGCATCAAGAGTCTGTTGCGGAAGCAGGGAGACGATTCCTGCGTCAACGAACTGACCGAACTATTGCTGCCGGAAGAACGCGCCTTGCTATTGAAGGTCTTGCAATTACCTGAAATCGTCGAAATCGTCGCCAGGGAGTGCTATCCCAACCTGCTCTGCAACTACCTGTACGAGCTTTCCGGCGCCTTCATGCGATTCTACGAAGCCTGCCCTGTCCTGAAGGCCGAACCGAGAATCAGGAATACCCGACTCGCCCTCGCCTCGCTAACCGAGCAGGCTCTGGAACAAGGCCTGGACCTCCTGGGCATTCAAACCCTTGAGAAGATGTAAAGCGGCGATGCCTCAATAGAAACTAACCGGTCAATTCGAGCAGAAGCTTGTTTAATCGACTGGAGAATTGGGCCGGATCATCGAGCCCTCTGCCTTCCGCCAGCGATGCCTGACCGAACAGGATCGTCACAAGATCGGCGAATCGGGATTCGTCTGCTTCCTTTTCCAGTCGCTGCAACAATGCGTGTTCCGGATTGATCTCGAAAATCGGTTTTGCGTCGGGCGCTTTCTGGCCCGAGGCTTCCATGATTCGCCGCATTTGCAGGCCCATGTCGTGTTCGTCGACGATCAGGCAAGCAGGCGAATCGGTCAGCCGGTTGGTCACCCGGACCTCCTTGACCTGCTCGCCGAGACTGTCCTTGATTCGATTTAGCAAACCCTCGTGTTCGCTGTCTTCGGTTTCGCTCTTCTCGTCCGCGAGCTTGCCGAGATCGAGTTTGCCGCGGGCGATATCCTGAAATTTCCTGCCGTCGAATTCGGTGAGATGGCTCATCAGCCATTCGTCTATGCGGTCGTGCAGCAGCAGGACCTCGATTCCCTTGCGGCGGAAAATTTCCAGATGAGGACTCGCGTTGGCGGCCTTCAGTGAATCGCTGACGAGATAGTAGATAGACTCCTGCCCGTCCTTCATGCGCGCGACATATTCCTCCAGGCCCTGGTCCTGTTCATCGCCGGCGGATTCGGTGCTGTTGAAGAGAAACAATGACGCGATTTTCTCGCTATTGGCTTGATCTTCCGCCGGCCCTTCCTTCAAGGCCTGGCCGAATTCCTTCCAGAAGCCGGCATAGGCTTCCGCGTCCTTCTTTTTCAGGCGGGACATCAGGTCGAGAACGCGCTTGGTCAAGGCGCCGCGAACTTTGTCCACTCTGGGGTCCTGTTGCAGGATTTCCCGGGAAACATTGAGCGGAAAGTCGTTCGAATCGAGAATTCCCTTGACGAATCGCAGATACAGCGGAAGGAACTGTTCCGCTTCGTCCATGATGAAGACCCGCTGCACATAGAGTTTCAGTCCGCGGGCGCCGTCCCTGTTCCAGAGGTCGTACGGCGCGTGTTTCGGCAGGAACAGCAAGCTTGTGTAGTCCAGCTTGCCTTCGACATGGTTATGGCTCCAGTCGAGCGGGTCTTCGAAACTGTGACCGATGTGTTTGTAGAATTCCTGGTATTCCTTCTTCTTGATTTCCTTGCGTGTGCGCGTCCACAAGGCCTTGCCTTCGTTGACCGCTTCGAATTTCTGCTCCGTCTCGCCTTCCTGGTCGTCCTCGACGTATTTCTGTTCTTCCATCAATACCGGGATGGAAATGTGGTCGGCGTATTTCTTGACTATGCTGCGCAGACGGAACGATTCGAGATACTCCTTTGCGTCTTCTTTCAGATGGAGAATGACGATCGTGCCGCGCTCCTTCTTTTCGGCGCTGCCGATGGAATAGTCGGATTCGCCACTGGATTTCCAGAGCACGGCGTCCGCGGGACTCGAGCCGGCCTTGCGGGTCAGCACTTCGACTTCATCGGCGACGATGAAGGAGGAATAGAAGCCGACGCCGAATTGTCCGATCAGTTGGGAATCCTTTTGCTGATTGCCTGTAAGTGACTGCAGAAACTGGGCCGTGCCCGATCTGGCGATCGTGCCGAGGTTGCTGATGACTTCATCGCGGGTCATGCCGATTCCGTTATCGACCACGCTGATGGTCTTGTTGTCGGAATCGAGTTCAATGCGAACCTTCGGCGCCGGATCCTCTTCCAGCAATTCAGGATTGGAGAGCGCCTCAAAGCGCAACTTGTCGGCGGCGTCGGATGCATTGGAAATCAGTTCGCGCAGAAAAACCTCCTTGTTGCTGTACAAGGAGTGGATCATCAAATCCAGAAGCTGCCTGGCTTCGGTTTCGAATCCGCGTGTTTCGATATTGGCTGTTTCGCTCATTCTTTTCCCTCAAGCACAAAAAAACCCAACCGCGAAATCGCGGTTGGGTTCAAAATGGGGACTACGGTCGAAAAATCAAGATTTTGACTATTCAGGTCAATCAATCAGTGAGGGGTAGGATTCGTAAAAATCGATCGCGTCGGCGCGGCGCTCCGCAAGTACGTTATGGAGTTGCCGGACCGACTGAATGAACTCGCGATAATTCCTCGCTGCGGTCTGATTCTGTTCGTCGCCGGCTTCGGCGGAATCCGCGGTCGCTTCCAGCGCTTCCTCAAACTCGTCAAGCTCCACCAGCGCCCTGGCGAGGAACAGCAGGGTATCGGGGCGATCTTCCAGGTCGCCCCTGTCCAGCGCCGCACGGAACGCTTCCGCCGATTCCTCATACTGATTCAGCACATAGTAGAGATAACCCAGCGTGTCGTGGGAGTTACCGGTCTCATCGAGTTCCGCCGCTCTCAGCGCAGGCTCGAGCGCATCGTCGTATTTGGCGCCGAGCATGGACATCTGCGCGAGCGTGGTATTGTTTGCGAGATCGTCAGGAATATAGCCCTGGGCTGCGCCGTCATCGAGGATCTTTCGCCCGGAAAGGGGAATTTCCATGCCGGCCAGCGACTGGCCCAGATTCAGAAAGCGGGTATCGTCATCGAGAAATCCGCGCAGATAGGAGAGGTTCAACGATTGTACGCGTTCGTCTTCCCGGTCGAGGCTGGCGTAGATCGCACTCAGATTCTGCCAGTCCAATGGATCGTCGAATTTCACGATCATGGTCTTGGTCAGATCCAGCGCTGAGTCGAAATCCTCCAGCGTAAAGTACACGCCATTGAGATAGGAGTAATCGTTGCGGGCGAGTTCGGCTCCGTTGACCAGGGCCAGATTCATGTAGTCCAGCCAGAAATCCCGCGCCGGATTCATTTGGTCCAGTTGATAGTGGGCATAGGAAAGCCCCTTCAACACGATCTCGTCTTCCTCGATAGACATTTCGCGCCAGGCTTCGTAATTCACGATGGCCTGCTCCCAGTTTTCTTCGGCCGAGTAAAGCTGGCCCAGGGATCGATATGTCCGGCGCCGGGTATCTTCACGAAGATCTTCGATGGTCAGCATTTCCTCGAAGGTGCGCAAGGCTCCGGCAAAATCTTCAGTAGCGAGATAAAAACTGGTGTAAAAGTTTAGCAGGGTCGATTTCTCGAAGTCGTTCATGCGGTCCCAGCGGCGCTCCCGCAACTCGTCGAGGGCTTCCTTGGCGCCGGGCAGATCGACCGGATCATCGGGATCCTCGGGAGTCAGCATCTCCTGTATCTCGGAAATGGCGCGCAATACCTGTGGGCCAAGGGTACCTGCGGTACGCGCTTCGGGGGGGGCGCGCTGTTCCTCTCCGGCCAACACCGGTGCGCCGGGCTGTACCAGCATCAACACGATTCCGGACAGCAAGGCCGGAAAAAGTCCGTACATTCTCTTCATCTGCCAGCTCCTGCTT
This sequence comes from Pseudomonadales bacterium, assembly GCA_963666325.1. GTDB lineage: Bacteria > Pseudomonadota > Gammaproteobacteria > Pseudomonadales > Pseudohongiellaceae > UBA9145. Next base: position 418,955 of record OY762706.1, on the reverse strand, counting down.
CTTCCGCCGGTTCTAGTCTTCCAGTTCGTAACGGAAAACGTATTGTACGCCAGGCACATCCACACCCTGGCCGTCCACCACTCTGGGCTGAAACTTGAATCGAGCCGCTGCCCGAACGGAAGATCTGTCAAATATGTTGGGCGGTTCGGCATCGACGACAACGATACTGTCTTCTAGCACATTGCCGAGTCCGTCCACGGTAAAACTCACCAGGCACCAGCCTTCGATGCCGCGCTGGGCGGCCCGCGTCGGATATTGGGGAGCGATGGCCACCAGCGGCAGAAAGTCGCCGTCGGTATTATTGATGCTTGCGGGCGTCAGATCGAGTCCGCCGTCGAGATCGATGTCCTGTCTCGAAATCCCGAGGGAAGGCCCGCTGTCGAGGTTGATCTGTTTGTCGGGTACATCGACGTCTTCCTGCACGACTTCCTCGATCGGCTCGGGCCGCTCGATTTCCTCGACCACGTCGAGCTCGATATCGGGCATCGTCGCGTCGACGATTCTGATTACCGCAACAGGATCGGACAACCGTTCACCGGTGGCGATGAGGTATTGCATGAAGTAGAACAGGCCGACGGTAATGCCGGCAGCCATGACAACCGAAATGGCCCATCTGACGAGTATCATTTTCCGCTACACCTCCGTCGAAATTGAAACGTTTTCTATGTTGGCTTCCCGAGCCGCTTCGAGAATCTGCAGCACCTGCTCGTTGTTGGAGTTCTGGTCCGCCTGGATGACGATCGCGGAATTCGGCGCGTCCGCCAGACGCAACTCGAAGCGGGATCGGATGAAGCGCGGGTCGATCTGGTCTCCGTCAATCCAGATGTCGCCCTGGGCGCCGACCGCGATCAGGATCAGGTCGCCCGACTGGCTTAAACCGGTCGATGCTTCCGGTTTGGCGACGTCGATACCGGCTTCCTTGACGAATACCGAAGTCACGATAAAGAAAATGAGCAGAATGAAGACGACGTCCAGCATCGGGGTGAGATCGATTTCACCCGCTTCTCCTTCCTCCGCTCTTTTCATCAAGCCTGATTTCATCTGTATGCTTCCGAATGTTATGGGGTCGATTGAATGCCTGGGTTCAAGGCCCGCCGAATCAATGTGTCAGCGGTAAATGGTCCTCCAGCAATTCGAGATCCCGATCCACAGTTCCCTTCAGATAATTGTATGCGAAGATTCCGGAGATGGCGCCGACCATGCCGGCCATGGTCGGAATGGTCGCCTTCGAAACGCCACCCGCCATGGACTTGGCGTCGCCGCCGCCGGTCACCGCCATCACGAAGAATACTTCGATCATCCCGGTTACTGTACCAATCAAGCCCAGCAATGGGCAAATGGTAACGAGAACTTCGATGATGGGCAGCGTACTGCGCACGTCCAGCGAAATTTTGGAGATCATCATGGTCCGGATCTGGTGGGCGGCCCAGGAAATCGTGTCTTCCCGGGCGTTCCATTCCGCCAGCGTATTCTTCACGTTCCGCTTGTGCGTGGTATTCAGATACCAGATCCGCTCGAACACCAGCGACCATTTCAGGAACAGAAGCATGGCGATCACGTTCAGGACCGGCCCGCCGCGTTGCATGAAACTGCTGATGGCGTCCACTATGTCCAATATAAAGAAGTACATGATCGGTTAACTCCCGCCCTGGCTATCCTTGCGCCTTCGCCTCGCGTTCGGCTTTCAGAGCGATCATGCCCGTGGCCTGCTGCTCGAGAATGTGCGTGATATTGTCCGCGCGGCTCTTCACCACCGTGTGCATGAAGATCGTCGGGATAGCGACGACAATACCGAGAACCGTGGTCATCAGAGCCTGGGAAATACCGCCCGCCATGATGGTCGGGTCGCCGGCGCCGTACACCGTGATCTGCTGGAAAACCTCGATCATGCCCGTCACCGTGCCAAGCAACCCGCCGAGCGGTGCGATGGTGGCGATCATCTTGATCAGGGTAAGCATGCTTTCCAGCGACGGAGTTTCCTGCAGGATCGCTTCGCCGAGCTTGAGTTCCAGTGTTTCCGTGTCGACGTCGGGATTCGATTCGCCGACCAGCAACACGCGGCCTAGCGGATTCTTCTTGCTCAGGTTTTCAGTCCGCAGTTGCGCGCGAACCTTCAGGGAAACCAGGGTCAGGATCAACAACCGCAGGAATGCGATCAGGATACCGACGATGCCCACTCCGATGATGATGAATCCGATAATGCCTGAATTGTTGCGCACCTGTTCTTCTACCGTGGGGAAGTTGATCAGGTTCGCAAGCACCTGCCCGCCGACGCCGCCGGTCGGGTCGATGCCCACCTTGACGAAACCGTCGCTGGCGGCTTCGAGGTCTCTTGCGGAACCCAGGAAACCGGAGTCGGGCTGGCGCGGTAACACCTGCAAGTGGCCGATATCGCCTGAATAGCTCAGATACTGGCCGTCGGATACGGAATTGAAGGCGCCGATTCGAGTAACGGACTGGCTTACGGTATCGCCGTTGGGCAAGGCCACCTGTCCGTTATAGGAGACGACCTGGGCGGACTCGGTCAGTTCCTGGTGCATGTAGAACCAGAACTGCTCCATCTCCTCGATCTCGAGTTGGGCAATGGTGCTGCCCGCTTTCTCGATGAAGCCTTCCACGGCTTCGGAGCGGCCTGGAAACTGGGCGCTGATCAGCGAGTTTTCGAAGGTGCTGAGGAAGTCCCCCGCCACGCCTTGCAAGGTGCCGAACAACTCGTTCAGGTCGCCACGCCGGTCACGCAGGACTTCCCGCTTGTCGTTGATGGTGATTTCGTTCTGTTCGAACTGATCGCTCAACTGGGTTTGCAGGTTTTCCTGTTCGACGATGCGGTCGTTGGTGGTTTGCAGGATTTCTTCCTGGCGGTTGGCGTTCTGTTCGAACTCCGTCAGCCGCTGGCGATATTCCTCGGATTCGGCAACCCGATCTTCCGCGACCAGGTCGAGCAATTCGGAAAGATTGGCCGCTGACTCCTGGGCCGCGACCTGCGCACCGGCGCCCAGCAGGGCTCCTGCGACGAAAATGGTTTTCAGATACATGAAATTCTTCACTGTGCGACCTCCGGAGCCAGGACTGGCAATTCGATGATTCGCGGCGCATCGAGTTGTGCGGCTACGCGGATGGCGTCCTGAACCGCAGTACGATACTCGCCCGCCGCCAGTTCAACCCATGCCCGGGAGCGATTGTCCCAGGCCCTGGTTTCCTGCCGGTCGGTGGTCTGGGCGATCAGCGCCACGCGGCCGACGCGGACGATGTTGACGTCGCGCTCCACGCCGTCGATCTCGATCGTGTCGTCATAGTTTTCGATGGTGCGTCCGTAAGCTGTTTCGGTCTGATACATCACCAATACCTGACGGAACTTCTCCGCGATGGACACGTCGGGGTTATCGATCGCGTTGCGGGCGAACTCGATGCGTCCCCGCCGGTCTTCAAGCAGGAACGGATAGTCCAGTTCGATGAACTCTTCCAGCGCTGCCAGCATTTTTTCCATCAGAAGGGGAATATTGCGCGTGACTTCTTCCACCGAGGCGATGGATTCGTCGAGCGTCGCGATATTCTCTTCCTGGATGGAAATGGACTTGCGAAAACCGGCATTGAGTACCAGCAGGGATTCAAGGTTGTCGTTGGCGCGCTTGAATTCCTCGAATGTGGAACTGGCCGAGTCCGCCAGACGGGTCAGTTCCTGCTGAACTTCCGCCGACTCGCGGTACTTCTCCCCAATGGCGCTCATCGCCCGATCGATCATGCTGCTGTCCACCAGAATTTCCGGCGCCGGAACATTCTGCGCCGGCGCGTCCTGATCCTGGGCCTGGACCGAGCCTGCGAGGCTCGCCAGCAGCAACGCAATCGTGACGTTACCGAAATTACGTATTTTCATGTGCCATCCTAAGTTTTCGTCAAATAACCAAGTCCGGACATCTTGTTCGACCGGGTTGTCATACCAGGCCACCCAAAATGTTCGGACAGTCGTTTCAGTTAGGCTGTTGCCAAGTTCAAGGCCCCCGGGTTCTTGTATTTCCGCCCCTTGGCCGAAAGTGCGCTAAAGCCTAACACAAGTTTGCGAAGCTGTAGAACCCCTTTTTCCATAAAGCAATTTTGCTTCGCAATCCGCTTCCGAGTTGTTCTATTTACCACCTGCGAGAACGGATTTCCACCCCGTCGCCCGCGACAGCCCTTCGCCGATGTCGGCAAGACTGCGAACCGTCATCGCGCCGGCCGCTTCCAGAGCCGAGAATTTCTCTTCCGCGGCGCCCTTGCCGCCGGAGATTATCGCGCCGGCGTGACCCATGCGTTTGCCCGGCGGAGCGGTGACTCCGGCGATATAGGCCACTACCGGCTTGCTGACATTCGCGTCGATATATGCCGCGGCTTCCTCTTCCGCGCTGCCGCCGATCTCGCCGATCATGACGATTGCTTCCGTTGCCGGGTCGGCCTCGAACATCGCCAGGATATCGATGAAATTCGAACCTGGAATCGGGTCGCCGCCGATGCCGACACAGGATGACTGGCCGAATCCGTGATCCGTAGTCTGTTGCACGGCCTCGTAGGTCAAGGTGCCGGAACGGGAGACGATGCCTACCTTGCCGGGCAGGTGAATATCCCCCGGCATTATGCCGATCTTGCTTTCGCCTGGAGTAATCACTCCGGGACAGTTGGGTCCGATCAGGCGCATACCGGCCTGGTCGCATCTGGCCTTGGCCAGCACCATATCCAGGGTCGGGATGCCTTCGGTAATACAGACGACAAGTTCAATGCCGGCGTCCACGGCTTCCAGGATCGAGTCCAGGCAGAACGGAGCGGGCACATATATGGATGTCGCGGTTGCGCCGGTTTGCCTGACCGCTTCGCGCACGGTGTCGAATACCGGCACGCCCAGGTGGGTCTGACCGCCCTTGCCGGGCGTCACGCCGCCGACGATTCGGGTCCCGTAGGCAATTGCCTGTTCTGTGTGAAAGCTGCCCTGTGAGCCGGTGATCCCCTGACAGATGACTCGAGTTTCCGCATCGATCAGAATGCTCATGAGTCGCCTCCCGCCGCTTCGACTACTTTTCGGGCGGCGTCCTGCAGGCTGGTGGCGGCTATGATGCTGAGGCCGCTTTCGGCCAGCGCCTTGCGACCTTGTTCCGAACTGTTGCCTTCCAGCCGGACCACTACCGGCAAGGTCACGCCGACTTCGCGCACGGCTTCGATGATGCCCTCCGCGATCAGATCGCAACGCACGATGCCGCCGAATATATTGACCAGAACGGCGCGCACCTTGTCATCGGAAAGTATGATCTTGAATGCTTCGGATACCCGCTCCGCGGTGGCGCTGCCTCCCACGTCGAGAAAATTGGCGGGACTGCCGCCATGGAGCTGGACGATGTCCATGGTGCCCATCGCCAGCCCGGCGCCGTTGACCATGCAGCCGATATTGCCGTCGAGCGCGACATAGCTGAGTTCCCAGCGCGCCGCATGGGCTTCGCGTTCGTCGTCCTGGGAGGGGTCGTGCATCTCTCTCAATCTCGGCTGCCTGAACAGCGCGTTGCCGTCGATATTGATCTTGGCGTCGAGACAGTTCAGATCACCCTGTTTCGTGATCACCAGCGGATTGATTTCGAGCAGCGACAGGTCCAGTTCCTGAAACAGCCGCGCGAGAGCGAGGAAAATGGCGGTGAACTGCTTGATTTGCCCGCCTGTCAGTCCGAGCTGGAACGCGAGTTCGCGGCCCTGCCAGGCTTGGGGGCCCGTAAGCGGGTCGATGCCGGCGCGCAGAATCCTGTCAGGCGTCTCTCTTGCCACCTTTTCGATATCGACGCCGCCTTCGGTCGAAGCCATGAACACGATGCGACGCGAGGAACGGTCCAAAACCGAGCCAAGGTAGAGTTCGTTTTCGATCTCCACGCATTCCTCGACCAGAATTCTGCCGACCGGCTGACCTTCTGCGCCGGTCTGGTAAGTGACCAGGTTGCGTCCGAGCCAATGCTTCGCAAACGCTTCCGCTTCCGCCGCGCTGTCGATGACTTTTACGCCGCCGGACTTGCCCCGGCCGCCGGCATGCACCTGCGCCTTCACGACCCAGCGGTTTCCGCCGAGATTCTTGGTGGCCGCGGCCGCGTCGGCAGCCGAATCGACCGTTGCCGAGCGTGAAACCGGCAGTCCGTATTCGGCGAACAACTGCTTGGCCTGGTATTCGTGCAAATTCATCAGAACTTCCTTAGCGTTTGCGGTTTGCCTTGTGGATTGCGTGGCCGTGGACCGCCAGCGCCGATTCGTGCACGACCTCCGACAGCGCCGGATGCGAGAACATGGTCAGCGCGATGTCTTCCGCGCTGGCGCTGAATTCCATGGCGATCACGATCTGCTGCAGGAGGTCCGCCGCGCTGGCGCCGATGACCTGGCAGCCGACAATGCGATCCGTGGCTTTCTCGACTACGAGCTTTACCGATCCGTCGGTATCGTTTGCCGCCAGCGCGCGGCCGCTGGCGGCAAAGGAAAAGCTGCCGGTGCGGCATTCGATGCCTGCCTGTTTCATTTCGTCTTCGTTTCTCCCGGCCCAGGCGATTTCCGGGTGTGTATAAATGACGGAAGGCACCAGATCGTAGTTGACCTGCGTCTTCTTGCCCGCCAGCCGTTCGGCCACCATGACGCCCTCTTCCATGCCCTTGTGTGCGAGCATGGGGCCTCTGACCAGGTCGCCGACGGCGTATACATCGGGCAGATTGGTGACGCAATACTCATCGACTTCGACGAATCCACGTTCGTCGATGGCAAGACCGGCCGCGGAGTCCGCGAGATCCCCGCTTACCGGACGTCTGCCCACGGCGACAATCAACTTGTCGAAAACGGCTTCGCCGGATCCATCCCCATCCTCGTAATTCACGGTTACGGATTTTTTCTTTCCCTTGCCGGTGCTGCTGCCGGTGACTTTCGCGCCCAGTTTGATTTCCAGCCCCTGGCGAGTCAGGATTTTCAGGGCCTCCCGGGCCATTTGCCGGTCCAGCGCGGGCAGGAAATCGTCGAGTGCTTCGAGAATCGTCACCTGGCTGCCGAGCCGGCTCCATACACTGCCGAGCTCGAGCCCGATCACGCCGGCGCCGATTACGCCGAGCCGTTCGGGAACGGTGTCGAATTCCAAGGCGCCGGTGGAATCGACGATCAGCCGGTTATCGACCGGTGTCGGCGGGATCGCGCTCGGCTCCGAACCGCTGGCGAGAATTACCGATGACGCGCTCAATTCTTCCTGACTGCCATCGGGGCCCGTGACGCGCACCCTGCCCCGGCCAAGCAGCGTCCCGGTTCCGGGAATTCCGGTTACCTTGTTACTCTTGAAAAGTCCGGCTACGCCCAGGGTGAGTTGCCCGACTACCTTGTTCTTGCGTTCCATCATCGCGGCAACATCGATCGAGCCCTGTTCGGCACGGATGCCGTGGTCGGCGAAATGACGTTGCATTTCGTAGAACTTGTGCGAGGAATCGAGCAAGGCCTTCGATGGAATGCAGCCCACGTTCAGGCATGTCCCGCCATAGACTGGCTTTTTCGAGGCAGTCTGCCATTTCTCCACACAGGCGGTGTTGAAGCCCAACTGGGCGCAGCGGATCGCCGCCACGTATCCGGCCGGGCCGGAACCGATAACCACTACATCAAACTGTTTCGACATGAATTTATCCGTTGGCTTGGTCAGTCAGATTTCCAGCACCAGGCGGGTCGGGTCCTCGAGCAAATCCTTGATCGAGACCAGGAATTGCACCGCCTCCTTGCCGTCGATCAGGCGATGATCGTAGGACAGCGCCAGATACATCATCGGCAGAATTTGAATTTCGCCGTCCACCACCATCGGGCGGTCCTGGATCTTGTGCATGCCGAGAATCGCCGTTTGCGGCGGATTGAGAATCGGCGTGGAAAGCAATGAGCCGAATATGCCGCCGTTGGAAACGGTAAAGGTTCCGCCGGCGAGTTCCTCGATGGCCAGCTTGCCCGCGCGCGCCTTTTCACCGAACTCGAGAATTTCCTGTTCGATGCGGGCGAATCCCATATTGTCGGCGTCGCGCAGCACCGGCACAACCAACCCGCGGGGCGAGGAAACCGCCACGCCGATATCCTGGTAGCCGTGATAGACGATATCGTTGCCGTCGATGGACGCATTTACGGCCGGAAAGCGTTTGAGGGCCTCGATCGATGCGCGGACAAAAAAGGACATGTAACCGAGGCGGACACCGTCATGGGCTTCCTGGAACCGTTGTTGGTGTCGTTTTCGTATTTCCATGACCGGCTGCATGTTGACTTCGTTGAATGTCGTCAACATGGCCGTGCTGTTGCTTGCCTCGAGCAATCGCTGGGCGACCCGTGCGCGCAGTCTGCTCATCGGCACCCGTTCTTCCTTGCGATTTTCCATCGAATGCGGTGCAGGCGCCGCCGGGGCCGGCTGCGGTTCAGGAGCCTGATCTTTAGCCTGGGCCGAGTCGGATTCGATGGCGGACAACTGGTCGAGCACATCCTGCCGTGTTATGCGGCCGCCCTTGCCGCTGCCCTCGATGTCTTCCGGATTCAGCTCGTTCTCTTCCATCAGCCTGCGCGCGGCGGGACCGGCCGCGGGCGCTTCGCCGGTCGATTCCACGGATTCGACCTGCTCCGGAGCTTCGCTGGCCGCTGCTGGTTCAATGGATTCGCCCGGCGCCAGTTCTTCCATTCTGCCGATTGGCTCGTTGCTGAGAATAGTGTCGCCGTCATGCTTGTAGATTTCCTTCAGCACACCGTCCGCGGGCGCTGGAACCTCGATCACCACCTTGTCGGTTTCGATGTCCACCAGCACTTCGTCACGCCTCACCGTATCCCCGGCTTTCTTGTGCCAGGAGGTTATGGTCCCGTCAGGCACCGACTCGGGCAGGGTCGGGGCTTTCAATTCGATGGTCATTGTTTCTTCCGTTCCGGTTTACGTGGCGAATCGGACGCCAGATCAAGCGCCTCGCGCAAGAAATCCTCCTGCTGGCGCAGATGAAGGGCGAGATAGCCGGCCGAAGCCGCGGCCGAAGCTTCCCTGCCGGCGTATTCGAGCCAGATATCGGGAAACAGCTCGCCGATCCCCCGACGCATATGGTGCTGACTTGCATACCAGGCGCCCTGGTTCATGGGCTCTTCCTGGCACCAGACAATGGACTTTACATTCCAGTAGCGGCCGATGCAGCGGCTGAAATCCACATGGGGGAACGGATATAACTGCTCAAGCCGGATGATGGCGATATTGTCGATGCCGCGCGCCCGGCGCATTTCGTCGAGGTCGTAGAAAACCTTGCCGCTGCAGATTACAAGTTTGCGGATTGCTTCAGGATCGGGTCCGGCAGGGTCGTCGAGCACTACCTGGAAACTGCCGTTTGCCAGTTGTTCCAGGCTGCTGGCGCATTCTCGGCGCCGCAACAGGCTCTTCGGCGACATCACAACCAGCGGTTTGCGCAGCGGGCACAGCACTTGTTTGCGCAGCATGTGAAACACCTGGGCGGAATTGGTCGGCAGACAGACCTGAATATTGTGTTCGGCGCAAAGTTGCAGGAATCGCTCAAGCCTGGCCGAAGAATGTTCCGGGCCCTGCCCCTCGTAACCGTGGGGCAGCAGCATGGTCAGCCCGCACAGTCGCTGCCACTTGTGTTCGCCGCTGGCGATGAACTGATCGATCACCACCTGGGCCGAGTTCGCGAAATCGCCAAACTGCGCTTCCCAGATCACGAGCGCGTTCGGTGTCGTGGTGGCATAGCCGTATTCGAAAGCGAGCACGGCCTCCTCGGACAGCAGCGAATCGTAAATGGTGAATGAACCCTGGTCCTTTTGAAGTTGTTGCAGTGGAACATACTCCGCTCCGGTGTCCTGATCGTGGAGCACGGCATGGCGATGGGCGAAAGTACCGCGACCGCAGTCCTGCCCGGTGATGCGCACCTTGTTGCCGCTGACCAGGATACTGGCGTAGGCAAGCGTTTCAGCGAAGCCCCAATCGACCGGCAGCGCCCCTTCCGCCATGCGCCTGCGATCGCCCATCAACTTTTCGACCTGGCGATGCAGGTGGAACTCTTCCGGCGTGATCGTGAGTTTGCGAGCCAGGACCTGCAGATTCGCCAGCGGCATCGAGGTCTGGTAGTGAGGGCTCCAGTCGTGTCCCAGATAGGGGCTCCAGTCGACGAACAGTTCCACGGAAGGTTCCTTGACCAGACTCTTGACCAGGTGTTCCCCGGTGTCCAGCACGGCGCGGAATCCGCTTTCGAGCGCTTTCGAATCCGCCGGAGAAACGACGTCTTCCTCGGCCAGCCTTTCCGCATACAAGGTGCGCGTCGTCTTGTGGCCGCGAATACTTTCATACATCAGCGGCTGGGTGATGGCCGGCTCGTCGGTCTCGTTATGACCCTTGCGGCGATAGCAGATCAGGTCGATCACGACATCCTTCTTGAACTGGTAGCGGAAGTCGAGCGCCAGCCGCGTCACGAACAGCACGGCCTCGGGATCGTCGGCGTTGACGTGAAAAATCGGCGCCTGGACCATTTTCGCCACATCGGTGCAATACTCAGTCGAACGCACGTCGTCCTGGCGGCTCGTGGTGAAGCCGACCTGGTTGTTAATGATGATGTGCACGGTGCCGCCGGTGGAGAAGGCGCGCGTGCGCGACATCTGAAAGGTTTCCATGACCACGCCCTGTCCGGCGAAAGCGGCGTCCCCATGCACGATAACCGGCAGCACCAGGTCGCCCTGCTTGTCTTCGCGGCGCGACTGCCGCGCTCTGACCGAACCTTCCACGACCGGGGCCACGATTTCGAGGTGGGACGGATTGAATACCAGCGCCATGTGCACTTCGCCGCCGGACGTCATGATGTTGGACGAGAAGCCCTGGTGATACTTGACGTCGCCGGAACTGCGGTACACCGCCTTGCCCTCGAACTCATCGAACAGGTCGGAGGGATTCTTGCCGAGAATATTGACCAGCACGTTCAGTCGGCCGCGATGCGCCATGCCGAGCACGACTTCCTTCACGTTGTAGGCGCCGGCGCGCTGCACGACTTCGTCCAACAGCGGAATCAGACTTTCGCCGCCCTCGAGCCCGAAACGCTTGGTGCCCGGATATTTTCCGTCCAGGTGTTTTTCCAGCCCTTCCGCGGCGGTCAGCCGCTCAAACAGATGTTTCTTTTCCTCGTTGCTGAAATGCAGGTAGCCGTCGGTGCTTTCGATATTCTGCTGAATCCACTGCTGTTCGGCCAGGCTCACGATATGCATGTATTCATAACCGATCGAGCCGCAATAAATCCTTTCCAATGTGTTGATGAGGCCGCGCAAGGTGTCCCTGGATTTGCCGATGAACAGGCCGCCGGCCTGGAAGATCGTCGAATAGTCGATCGGAGACAGGTCGTGGAATTCGATCTCCAGATCGGGCACGCGCAGCCTTTTCATCAGTCCGAGCGGGTCGAGCGAAGCTTTCTGGTGCCCTCTTTCCCGATAGGAACTGATCAGTTCCAGTACCTGGACCTGTTTTTGCTCGTGTGCGGAATTTACCACCGCGTCGTCGCTGAGCACCTGGGTGTAGCGGCTGACCTTGCCTAGTTTGCGAAAGTCGTCGCGGATTCGGGAATGAGATACTTCACTCATGCCGCCGGCGCCGGGCGGAAGCGACGAGAAAAAAGCGCGCCATTCCTCGGGCACCGATGCGGGATTGGCCAGCCAGCTTTCGTAGAGGCCGTCCACGTACTCCGCATTCGTGCCGGAGAGATGGCCGGTGCTCCAAAGTACTTCCATAACGCTCTGCTGCATTGCGGATGCCTCGCTTTCCGGCTGGGGCCGGCCCGAATTCAGGTTCCCTGCCGTAACAGCATGCTTCTGATGTGACCGATCGCGCGTGTCGGATTCAGTCCCTTGGGACACACCGAAACACAATTCATGATACCCCGGCAGCGGAATACGCTGAACGGATCGTCGAGATCGGACAAGCGCTCCGCAGTCGCGGTATCCCTGCTATCGGCCAGAAACCGGTATGCCTGCAACAATCCGGCGGGTCCGATGAATTTGTCCGGATTCCACCAGAAAGAGGGGCAACTGGTGCTGCAGCAAGCGCAAAGAATGCACTCGTACAGACCATCGAGTTTTTCCCGTTCTTCCGGCGATTGCAGCCGCTCGATGGCGGGTGGCGTCTCGTCATTGATCAGCCAGGGCTTGACCTTCTCGAATTGCCGGTAGAACTGGGTCAAGTCGACGACGAGGTCGCGTATCACCGGCAGTCCCGGCAACGGACGCAATACCAGCTTGCGCCCGGGTCCCGCCGCCCGCGAAACCGGCGTAATGCAGGCAAGTCCGTTGACGCCGTTGATATTCATGCCGTCCGAGCCGCAAACGCCTTCACGGCAGGAGCGGCGGTAAGAGATGGAAGGATCCTTGGCCTTGGCCAGCTCCAGCACGTCGAGGACCATGAGGTCGCGGTCCGCGGGAACATCGACCTCGATATTCTGCATCGCCGGTTTGCTGTCCTGCTCGGGATTGTAGCGATAGATGCTGACTAACACGGTTCAGGGTTTCCTTCGGCGTCGCCTAATAGGTTCGGGTCTGGGGTTCGAATACGGGAACGACATTGGGTTTGAAATTCACTTCGCGCTTGCCGATTTTCTTTTCGTCCGGGAAGTAAAGCGAATGACACAGCCAGTTGTCGTCGTCCCGCTCGCGGAAATCGTCTCTGGCATGCGCGCCCCTGCTTTCGTTACGGCCTTCGGCGACGATCGCGGTCGCTTCGGCCACGGCAAAGAGGTTTTCCAGTTCCAGCGCCTCTATGCGGGCGGTATTGAAGGCCGCGCTCTTGTCCGCCAGCCGGGAATTTGCGATACGCGGGCCGAGATCGGCGAGTTTGGTTATTCCCTCGCGCATGAAATCGCCGGTGCGAAAGACGCCGAAATGCATTTGCATCACATTCTGCAACTCCGCCCGCAAGGCCGCGGCGCCTTCTCCTTCGGTCGATTCCTCAAGCCGGCGCAGCCGCTCCATGGCGTGCTCGATATCCTCCCTGGCGGCGTTGCGAAGTTGCACGCCCTGCTGCAATACCTCTTCGATATGTTTGCCGGCCGCGCGACCGAAAACCACCAGATCGAGCAAGCTGTTGCCGCCGAGGCGGTTGGCGCCGTGCACCGAGACGCAGGCGACTTCTCCCGCCGCGAACATGCCGGGAATCTCCTCGTCTTCGCCGGCAGCGTTGCGCGTAAGCGCCTGGCCGTGAATATTGGTCGGAATTCCTCCCATCATGTAATGGCAGGTGGGCACGACCGGAATCGGCTCTTTTACCGGATCCACATGCGCGAAAGTGCGGGACAACTCCAGAATCCCCGGCAACTTGCTGTTGAGAACTTCAGCGCCGAGATGATCCAGTTTCAGCATGACATGATCGCCGTGTTCACCGCAGCCCCTGCCTTCAAGAACTTCCAGCACCATGGACCTGGAAACCACGTCGCGGCCGGCGAGATCCTTGGCGTTGGGCGCGTATCTTTCCATGAATCGTTCGCCGTCCCTGTTAATGAGGTAACCGCCCTCCCCCCGGCAGCCTTCCGTCACCAGCGTGCCGGCGCCATAAATGCCGGTGGGATGAAACTGCCACATTTCCATGTCCTGGACGGGGAAGCCGGCGCGCAGGCACATGCCGACGCCGTCGCCGGTATTGATCAGCGCGTTGGTGGTTGAAGCATAAATACGGCCGGCGCCGCCGGTCGCCAGCACAGTCGCGGCGGCCCGGACGAAACAGACCTCGCCGTTCTCGATATCGATGGCGGTTACCCCGGTCACCGCGCCGTCCTGATTCGTCACCAGGTCCATGACAAACCATTCGTTGAGGAAAACCGTGTCGTTTTTCAGGTTGCCCTGGTACAGGGCGTGCAGCAGCGCATGGCCCGTACGATCCGCCGCGGCGCAGGTGCGCGCAGCCTGCCCTCCCTTGCCGTAATTTTTCGACTGGCCGCCGAAGGGCCGCTGATAGATGCGTCCGTCGGCGGTGCGGGAAAAAGGCAGGCCCATGTGTTCGAGTTCGTAGACCGTTTGCGGCCCTTCCATGCACATGTATTCGATGGCGTCCTGATCGCCGATATAGTCCGAGCCCTTGACCGTGTCGTACATGTGCCAGCGCCAGTCGTCTTCCGGATCGTCGCTGCCGATGGCGCAAGTGATGCCGCCCTGCGCGGATACTGTATGCGAGCGGGTCGGAAAAACCTTGGACAATACCGCGGTGCGAAAACCCGACTGCGAAAGCTGCAGGGCCGCCCGCATGCCGGCTCCGCCGCCGCCGACGATAATCGCGTCGAAAGTAATGACCCTGAATTCACTCATTATCCGCCCCAGAATATCCTTACGCCCCAAAGAAGATAGATCAGCGTCAGCAAGGCGCAAACGCCCTGGGTCAACAGGCGGATCGCGGTCCCTGCCCTGCCCAGATGGGCTTCATTGAGATAATCGGTGGTTACGGTCCAGATGCCTATCCAGGCGTGGGCGCAAAGTGACAACAGCGCGATCAGGCTGAAAATCTGCATCGCCGGCGCGCCGAATTGCGCACGCCAACTCGCATAATCGAGATCCTGGGTAAACAGCAGACTGCCGAGAATACAGACGGCATACGCCAGCAGCACCAGTGCGCTGACGCGCTGGATCAGCCAGTCGTACAGCCCGGAACGTCCCAGGCTGGTGGCATTGATTACCATATCCATAACCCCGCGAGTATCGCGCCGGCGCCTGCAAGCGCGAATACGGCTATCGCGGCTGATCTGGCGGCGCGCCAGGTTTCCCCAATGCCGATATCCATCAGCAAATGGCGGCAGCCGGCGATCAGGTGGAAGATCAGGGCGGCAAGCGTCAGCCACATGATGAAACTCGCAGCCGGCGAAGCCAGTGTCTCGGCCGCCTGCCTGAAACCGTCTTCGGAAGCCAGCGAAAGATCGAGCAGATACAACAGCAGAGCGATCGCTGGAAACAGCAGGATCCCGGAAATTCTGTGCGATATCGAAACCAGCGCCGTTACCGGCCATTTGAAGCTGAAGAGGTTGAGATTGGTTGGTCTGCCGGTTTTCATTTTCTCTTTGCTGGCCTCTGTGTTTTCCTCTGTGCTTTCCCTTGTGCCGGGCCTGCGGAAGTATATTCGGAGCGGGCTTGCGTGACAATCGCGGCCCCAATTTGACAACAACGCGGGACTGTTCCTAGTATTGCCGACGCCGCGCGTTCGTGGCATGAAGTAGTTTCGCGGGAAATTCCTGTCGAAAGCCATGAATTCGCTTGTTCGGGCATCAATTATCCGGAGTAGCCTATGACTGAACGAAAGGCGCGACTGATCGTCGACGGCAAACCGGAATCGGTCGAACTTCCCATATACGAAAGCAGTCTCGGCCCCGATGTCATTGATGTCCGCGGATTGATCGAAAGCGGCTATTTCACCTACGACCCCGGATTCATGTCCACCGCCTCCTGCGAATCGGACATTACTTTCATCAACGGCAGCGAGGGTGTGCTGCTCCACCGGGGCTATCCCATCGAGCAACTTGCCGAACATTCCAGCTATCTGGAAACCTGCTATCTGCTCCTGCACGGCGAATTGCCCGACGCCGGCCAGAAACTCGAATTCGAGAACAATATTCGTTACCACACCATGGTGGATCAGCAGATTCACCAGTTTTTCAATGGCTTCCCCCGTACATCGCATCCGATGTCCATGCTCGTCAGCGTAGTCGGCGCGCTTTCGGCTTTTTACCACCACACGCTGGATATTTCCGACCCGGAGCATCGCATGCTGGTGGCGCGCCGCATCATTGCCAAGATGCCGACCCTGGCTGCCATGTGCTACAAGCACGGCGTGGGCCAGCCGTTCATGTATCCGCGCAATTCTCTCGGTTTCGCCGAGAATTACCTGCACATGATGTTCGGCACGCCCTGCGAGGAAAAGGAAGTCAGCCCTGTGCTCGCCCGTGCGATGGATCTTATTTTCCTGCTGCACGCCGACCACGAACAGAACGCGTCGACTTCCACGGTGCGACTGGCGGGCTCGACCGGCGCCAATCCTTTCTCCTGCATTGCCGCGGGCATCGCGGCGCTTTGGGGGCCGGCCCATGGCGGCGCCAACGAAGCCGTGCTCGAAATGCTCTCCGAAATCGGCTCCGAATCGCGCATCGACGAGTTCATAGCGCGCGCGAAAGATCCGGACGATCCCTATCGCCTGATGGGATTCGGCCACCGGGTCTACAAGAATTTCGACCCGCGCGCCAAGGTGATGCGTGAAGTCTGCAATGAAGTTCTCGAGGAAGTGGGCGAGGCCGCGGAAAACACTCTGTTCAGAATCGCCCGCAGGCTGGAGCAGATCGCTCTCGAAGACGAATATTTCATCGAGCGCAAGCTCTACCCGAATGTCGATTTTTATTCGGGGATCATCCTCAAGGCGCTGGGAATTCCGACCAGCATGTTCACGGTGATTTTCGCAACGGGACGCACTCCGGGCTGGATGGCGCACTGGAATGAAATGGTGA
This sequence comes from Pseudomonadales bacterium, assembly GCA_963666325.1. Taxonomy (GTDB): domain Bacteria; phylum Pseudomonadota; class Gammaproteobacteria; order Pseudomonadales; family Pseudohongiellaceae; genus UBA9145. Next base: position 402,477 of record OY762706.1, on the reverse strand, counting down.
GCGGGTCTTACCGGATCGGGCGACCGCGGCAATTGTATCGCGGGCCGGTCAAGCGGGATTATCCGGCGGCGGACATTACTGCCAAGGCTTCGTGAACTGGTGGAGCCTACCGGGATCGAACCGGTGACCTCAACGCTGCCAGCGTTGCGCTCTCCCAGCTGAGCTAAGGCCCCACGCGAAGGACGCGATTCTAGGAACCGCTCGTGTCCATGTCAATCACAACCGATCCTGACCGTGGCATCTCGCCGCTGCCGGGATGGTGTATCAGGCGGACGCCGTAAATACGTCCCTGTAGGCTCTATTCAGGCATCCCTGCCTTCAAAGCCGCCTGATACACCATCCCGGCAGCGGCTTACGGAAAATTTTCACGAAATTCTTTTTCGAGTTTCTTTTTTTGTTTGCCGGAAATGCCGCCGAGCGTATTCATGGCGTTGCGCAGTCGGGACCGGGTCAGGTCCAGGCCGAGGACGGAAATGGAATCGAATACGGAAAGGGATACGGGATTGCCGCTGACGGCAACGAAGAGGGGGAAAAGAAAGTCGCGGATTTTGTAGTCCATTTTACCGGCCAGTTGTTGCAAACAGGCTTCGATGGCGTCCCGGTTCCAGTCCTCCAGTGATTCGAGGGTCCAGAGACTGAACAGGAGAATGCGGCGGCAGGCTTCCGGGTCGAGTTGCTTGTGGGCGAAGTCGTCCGCGGAGATTTTCAGTTCTCCCTGGAGAAAATAGCCTGCCAGAGCGGCCGTTTCGCTGAATCGGTTCACTCTTTGCCGCACCAGGGGAGTGATCTTTTCAATCAGGTCGGGTCGGAATGCCCAGTCGGCGAAGCGCTGCGTAAATTCTGCGTCATCGAGATCTTCTCTTAGATATCGGCCGTTAAGCCAATCGAGTTTCTCGCGGTCGAAAATCGGCCCGCCCAGGGAAACGCGTTCCAGGTTGAAATGGCCTTCCATTTCAGCGAGGCTGAATTTTTCTTCGCCGCCGGGCATGCTCCAGCCCATGGCGCCGAGATAGTTGACCAGGGCCTCGGGCAGATAGCCCATCGCCTGGTAGTAGCCGATACTCGTCGGATTTTTGCGCTTGCTGAGCTTGCTCTTGTCCGGATTACGCAGCAGGGGCATATGGCAGAACACAGGCTTGTCCCAGCCGAAGGATTCGTACAGCAGCACGTGTTTGGGGACTGAACTGATCCACTCCTCGCCGCGGATCACGTGGCTGATTTCCATCAGATGGTCGTCCACGACGTTGGCGAAGTGATAAGTAGGCAGCCCATCGGATTTGATCAGCACGGGCATGTCGACCTGGGACCACTGTATGCGGATCTCGCCGCGCAGCAGATCTTCAAAGACACATTCACCCTCGCGCGGCACCTTCAGACGGATTACATGCCGCTCGCCGCTCTGCAAGCGCTCGGCGACTGCTTCAGCGGCAAGGCCGAGGCAATGACCGTCATAACCCGGCTGCTGTTTTTGCCGCATTTGTTCCACGCGCAGATCTGCAAGCCGCTTTTCATCGCAGAAACAGGGGAATGCGAGCGATTTTTCCAGCAAAACGCGGATATGGTCGGAATAGATTCCGGATCTTTCGCTTTGCCGATATGGCCCCTTCCCGCCGTCGATGCCCGGTCCTTCGTCCCAGTCGAGACCCAGCCAGCGCAGGGCATGAAGGATCTTGCGCTCGGACTGTTTGCTCGACCGCTCCCGGTCGGTGTCTTCGATCCGTAAAATGAAGTCGCCGCCGTGGCGATGGGCGAAACAGCGATTGAACAGGGCGATATAAGCCGTGCCGAGGTGCGGGTCGCCGGTTGGCGACGGAGCGATTCTGGTTCGCACCGGTGGCATCTGGAATAGGCTCGCGACGTTTGAGAGTTGCGCGGATTATAAGCCAAATGACTGACTCGCGGGACCGTCCGCGAGCAAGGCTTACCTCGCCCCTACTTGACTGTAGTCCGGGGCTGGGAATAATTGCCGGATGACTTCTTACCGAGAATCTGCGCCTTGCCACCGATTTTGCGTGGCGCCGATGATGGATTGCACCGATCGTCACGATCGCGCCTTTCTGCGCCAGTTTTCCCGGCATACGCTGTTGTATACCGAAATGTTGACCAGCGGCGCCCTGCTCCACGGAGATACGGAAAGGCTGTTGCGGTTCTCGCCTGAAGAGCAGCCGGTGGCCTTGCAACTCGGCGGCAGCGGGCCGGAGGATCTGGCCGCCGCCGCCCGGATGGCGGAGCGGGCGGGTTACCGGGAAGTCAATCTGAACCTCGGCTGCCCCAGCGACCGGGTGCAAGGCGGCAATTTCGGCGCCTGTCTGATGCGGGAGCCTGAACGTGTCGCAACTTGTGTTTCCGCCATGCAATCCACCGTCGAAATTCCGGTTACCGTCAAATGCAGGATCGGCGTCGACGACATCGACAGCGATGAGGACTTGCTGGATTTCATCGGCCGACTCGCCCAAGCCGGCTGCCGGACTTTCATCATCCATGCCCGAATCGCCATACTCAAGGGATTGTCGCCGAAGCAGAACCGGGAAGTTCCGCCCTTGAACTACGCTCGCGTATCCCGGGTCAAGCAGGCTTTCCCGGAACTGGAAGTGGTGATCAACGGAGGCATCGATGCGCTCGACACGGCCGCGGACCTGTTGCGCGAATTCGACGGCGTGATGCTCGGACGCGAGGCCTATGGCAACCCGTTCCTGTTGAGCAAGGTCGACGAGATCATTTTTGGCGAGCCCGCCGGCGCAAGAACCCGGCTTGACTATCTTGACGGTTTTCTTCCCTATGTCGAACGGGAATTGCGCCAGGGAACTCCCTTGCGCCATATCACTCGCCACATGCTTGGCCTGTTCAGGGGGCAGCCTGGGGGAAGGCGGTTCCGCCGCCACCTCAGCACCCATGGCAATCGCCGTGAAGCGCCGCTCGAGGTTTTGCTCGACGCGATGTCCCACGTAGCCTGACAATGTCCATTGGCCACCTCGGACCCGGAGAAACAGCAACATGTTGAGTTCATTGCGCGATCTGTTCATGGCGCCCCAGGATCGGTCCGACGCGGATCCCACCGATACCGAAAGCAGGCTTGAACTGGCGGGCGCCGCCTTGCTGGTCGAGGTGATCAGGGCCGATTACGAAATGGACGAACGCGAATTCGCATCCATTGCCGAAGTGCTGCGCGCCGACAGCGGCCGGAACGAGGCGGATGTCGAAGAGTTGCTCGCGCTTGCGCGGCAGGAATCCGGCGACGCGATCTCCCTGTACGAGTTCACCAGTCTCATCAACGAGCATTGCAATTACGCTGAGAAATGCGTGCTGATCGGGAACATGTGGCGCATAGCCTATGCGGATTCACAATTGAGCAAGTACGAAGACCACCTGATCCGCAAGGTTTGCGATCTGATTTATGTCTCGCATAGCGACTTCATTCGCACCAAGCTGGCGGAGAAAAGCAGGCAGCAGGACCAGCGTTAAGCGTCAGAAATCACCGAAGGGGTCGTCGATCGCACCGTCGTTGATTTCGAATTCACGTTGCTGGAAATTGGCTTCGCGCAGGAACAGATAGCGATCGCCGGTTATCAGGGATTCCGCCGGCAACAGGCCGGTGCGCCACTCGAGGCGTTCCATGGCGAAAGTGGTTGTGCGCGTTGTCTCGTCTTCAATCTGGTAGATCGGATTCAATAGCGAATCCACGAACAGTCCGAACGCGTCCCTGGTGGAACTGGCGCCAAATATGGGCAAAACGACGTACGGACCGGCTTCGATGCCCCAGACTCCCAGGGTCTGCCCGAAATCCTCGTTGTGTTTTTCCAGCCCCAGTTCGCTGGCCACGTCGACCAGACCGCCGACGCCTATCGTCGTATTGATCAGGATACGGCCACAATCCGACATTGCCTCGGATATCTTCCATTGCAGCAGGTTGTTCGCGGCCGTGTTCAGATCGTCAATGTTGCCGAAGAAGTTGATGAGCCCGGTTTGCACCGGAGAAGGAGCATAATTGGAAAAACCGACCGCCATCGGCCGCAACAGCAGATTGTCGAAATATTCGTTGAATTCGAAGACCGCCCGGTTGAACACATAGAAGGGGTCCCGATTCGGCTGCGCGGTAAAATCCTGCCCGAGAGCCGGCGTGGCAGGCACGGTCAATGCCAGCGCCAGCGCTGCGCATCGCAGGAATTCCGTCAGTCTTCGCTCCGTTTTCGGCATCGGTAATTCAATCCGTCAATTCGGCTAACTGTTTATCCAGTCTTTCCCTTGAAATCGGGAGACTTGTGCCCAGCCGCTGGGCAAAAAGAGAAACTCTGAATTCCTCTATCGACCAGCGCAGGGTTTGGATTAGCCTGGAAGCCCCCCGGGTTGAGCGCAATTGCTCATACCTGTCCCAATAGTATGCCACTTCCCGGGTGCTTTTTTCATCCGCGGGACCGAAAAACGGCGCTTTTTCAAGCCGTATTCTTATGCCGTCCAGATAACGCGGAAACTGCCTCAGCCACTCAAAGGCGGTGTCCCGCAGAAAGTTCTCCGGAAACATGCGTTCGATTTGGCCCCGAATATCCGCGCTAACATATTGGCCCGAACCGGTAGACAGGTCGGCCAGTTGCTGCCGGATTTCATGTGTCTGTTTCAGCAAGCGGGTCAGCAATTGCTCCAGTTCGTCCGCAAGCGCAGGCAGCCTGGGCGCATTGCGTTCCAGTCGTTCGGTAAATTCCTGCCGATTGCGGGGCAATTCCTCACTAAGGGAAAAGCTTTCCAGATAACAGGTGATTATGGCGTCCTTCTCGACTTCGCCCAATCCCGGCATGAAGAAAATGTGGGCGGCGTTTGCATTCCGGAAGCGAAGGAAACGCTTGCGCAAGGCATTTTTACGGGCGACGGTGCGCAACATGAAAAGGCGCATTGCGCCTTGCCGGCTTTGCGTCTCGGCTTCCTGCCTGTTGTCGAGCAATTTCACCGAGACTGAGGAGGTTTCGTCCACAAGCGCGGGATACCGTAACAGAACGACATCGGAACCGATTTGCACCTGTTCGGGCAGGTCTTCGAAATCCCAGTCCCGCAGACCGCTGCGCTCAAGTGTGTGCCGTTGATGCCGGACCACCGGCGCACTCCCGGCAAAGCGCTCGCGCAACGCCGCCAGATCGTCCCCTTCCGCCATTACGCGCCCTTTCGGGTCGACGACCTGCAACATGGTTCGCAGGTGACCCGGTAACTCGACCGCGAGCAATTCCCGGCGTTCGACCCGATTGCCTCCGGTCCGATTCATCTGTGACAACAGCGAATCCGCCAATTCGCCGTCGGAGCGTTGCATCCCGGGCAAGACGCCATCGACGAAATCCGGCACCGGAATGAAATTTCGCCGTTTGCTCTTGGGCAGGCCCCGTATCAGGGCGATGCATTTTTCGCGCACCAGGCCAGGTATGGCCCAATCGAGGTCGGCAGCGGACAATTGCGCCACGAGTTCGGCGGGGACGCGCAAACTCGCACCGTCGCGACTGCTTCCCGGATCGAATACATAGTCCACCGGCAGCACATTGCTTTGCACCTTGATCTGATCGGGAAACTGGCGCTGCAACTCAGCGAGCGCCTCGCCGCGGAACAGTCCGGCCTGTTCCATATCCAGCGAGCGGTTGCGCACTGCCGGATCTTCGGCCAGCCAGCGCTCGAGCGTCCTGGTGGAAACGACCGATTCCGGCAGGCGCCGATCGTAGAACCGCTGAATTTCCCGTTCGTTGACGACGAGTTCCGGGCGGCGGAACTTTTCTTCCTGCTTGCGAAGTTCATCCAGAAACCTTCTGTTTTTTTTCAGGAAATCCGCCTTGCTCCGGATCAGGTCTTCGACCAGGGCCTGATCCAGAAAGATATCGCGTGCGCCCGCAGTATCGAATTTTGCATAGTCCACCGGAATCATGTCGCGCAAGGCGAGTCCGTACAGCACGGTTTTTTCGTGGGCCATCACCTGTTGCCTGTCCGCGCTCCAGAAAGGCTCCCCATACTCCTTGCGCAACAGGTGGCCGGCATATTCGATTACCCATTCCGGCTTGATTACGGCGGCCATCGAGGCAAAAGTCCGCGCCGTATCGATCCATTCACTGGTCACGATCCAGCGTTTGTTCTTGCGCGCCAGCGCCGAAGAAGGCGCCAGAGTCAGTTTTCGGTTTCTGCTGCCGAGATAAGTCCTGCCGTCATGATGCCGCGCAACCTGGTTCAACGATCCGCTCACCAGTGCGCGATGGATTTCGGCATAGCCGGCTTGTTTGCGATTCAGTCCGGCGCCAAGCCGTCGGCAGGCGTTCAACAACTGGCGGTGGATTTCCCGCCATTCCCGCACGCGCTGGAAAGAAAGCCGGTATTTGCCGCAAAACCTGCGCAATTGCGATTGGGAAACCCGCTCGTTTTCGCATCGATCCCAAAGGGTGAGCAACCCGAGGAAGTCCGATTCGGGATGAATGAACTCGGCCCATTTGTCGTCGATTCGGCCGCCCGGCGTCGAATCCCGAAGGTCGCCCAGGCTCAGGGCGCTGACGATAATCAGCACTTCGCGCAGACTTCCCGCCTCGGACGCCGCCACCAGCATGCGGCCCAGTTGCGGCTCGAGCGGGAGTTCGGCCAACATGCGGCCTGTGCGAGTCAAGACTCCCGACTCGGTCAAGGCGCCCAGTTCGCGCAGCAGCCTGCGTCCGTCATTGATTGATTTCTGCTCCGGGGCGTCGAGAAAGGGAAATTCCTCGGGCCGGCCGAGTTGCAAGGCGCTCATGCGCAGGATCACCGAGGCCAGATTGGAGCGCTTGATTTCGGGGTCGGTGAAGTCCGGCCGAGACTGAAAGTCCTCCTCGCCATACAGACGGATGCATACGCCGTCGGCGAGTCGGCCGCAACGGCCCTTGCGTTGGTCGGCGCTGGCTCTCGATACGGGTTCTATGGGCAATCGCAACAATTTGCGCTGAACGCTGTAACGGCTTATGCGGGCAAAACCGGTATCGATCACGAAATGAATTCCCGGCACCGTCAACGAAGTTTCCGCCACATTGGTTGAAAGTACGATGCGGCGGCCACCATGAGGCGCGAAAATGCGTTGCTGTTCGGTGGCCCGCAGGCGCGAATACAAAGGCAGAATCTCTGTATTCGGCATGCGGCGCTTGCGCAGAAACGCGGCGGTTTCCCGGATCTCCTTTTCGCTGCTGAGAAAGACCAGGATGTCGCCTTCGCCATGACCGTCAAGTTCCGAGATCGCTTGTGCGATGGCTGCCATCTGCCGGTCTTCTTCGGCCGCGTCGGGAACCAGTTGCTCCGGCGGACGGTAAAGAGTTTCGACGGGATAGCTGCGACCGGCGACGCGGACGATGGGAGCCTGGTTGAAATGAGCGGCGATCCGGTCCACGTCCAGAGTCGCTGAGGTGACGATCAGTCTCAAATCCTTGCGCCTGGGCAGGATCAGTTTCAGATAGCCCAGCAGGAAGTCGATATTGAGCGATCGCTCGTGGGCTTCGTCAAGTATCAGCGCCTGGTATTTCTTCAACAGGCGGTCGCGTTGGATTTCCGCCAGCAAAATGCCATCGGTCATCAGTTTGAGCCAGGCGTCCTCCGGCACACGCTTATCGAAGCGAACCTGGACGCCGATGCCGCGATGGGGGTGTGCGGCGGACGCCGTGAATACGTCCCGGTCGCCAAGCGCAGCTTGGCGTCGTTCCGGCTGCGCATGAAGCTGCGCTTCATAACGCTTGCCTACACCCCTGTAGGCTTCGGGCTCGGCGTCCTGCCTCGCACGCCCGCCGCACACCCCCATCGCGGCATCGGCGTTGAGTTCTGCGGAGATGCGCGCGGCCACGGACATTGCCGCCAGCCTGCGTGGTTGCGTATGCCCGATCGTGCCGCGTCGACCGAGTCCCGCGCGCAGGCAGATCTTGGGCAATTGCGTGGTCTTGCCCGAACCGGTATCTCCCGCGACGATGATGACCTGGTTGCGGCCAAGCAATCCCTCGATTTCGGAGGCGTGCCGGCTGATGGGGAGTTCCGCCGGAAGGGTTATTTCGCTGGGGATCGAGAGCCTGGTATCGGCCATACCTGCATTCTTCCGGATTGTTCATGCCATCCATGGCGCAACTTCCATGATTTCTCCAACCTTTCGCCTTGCCATCCATGGCAAGTCGTTCGGCCCTCAAAAAGCATGCTTTTTGTCGGCTGCGCCGACCGTTCCTCACTTAGGCACGCAATTCCCGCCGCAGAATCTTGCCGATATTGGATTTCGGCAAATCCGCAACGAATTCGACTTTGCGCGGAACCTTGTAGGCGGCAAGTCCCTGTCGGCACCAGGACTGGATGTCCTCGGCCCCGGGCGCTTCTCCTCCGGCGACCACGAACAGTTTCACGGCCTCTCCGGTTCGTTCGTCGGCCACACCGATTGCCGCGCTTTCAACGACTTGCGGGTGACGATTGACCCAGTCTTCGATTTCGTTGGGAAATACGTTGAAGCCGGAAACGAGGATCATGTCCTTCTTGCGGTCGACGATGCTGATATAGCCGTCCTCACTGATGCTGACGTAATCGCCGGTGCTGAACCAGCCATCCGGATTGATGCTGTCCTGCGTAGCCTCTTCCCTGCCGTAATACCCGGCCATTACCTGGGGTCCGCGAACCTGCAATTCACCGACGGCGCCCAAAGGCAGTTCATTCGCCTCCTCGTCGATCACGCGCAATTCAGTTTCGGGCACTGCCTTGCCGACCGTGCCCTTTCGCACCTGGCCCGGAATGTTTACCGCGACGACCGGCGAGCATTCGGTCAGGCCGTATCCTTCGAGAATTTCGCATCCGGTCAATTCCTGCCATTCCTCGGCAATCGAGCTTGACATCGCCATGCCGCCGGCGCCGCAAAATCGATAGGTCGAGAAATCCACCTGCCTGATATTCGGATATCTGAGCAAGGCCAGATACAAGGTATTGATGCCCACGAATCCGTGAATCCTGTTGCGCTTGAGCAATTTGACCAGCGCGTCGAGGTCGCGCGGATTCGGCGCCAGAATGTTGTGGCTGCCGGCATAAGCCATGGTCAGCAGATGCAACTGGAAGGCGTAGGTGTGATAAAGCGGCAGTGGCCCGACAATGTTGGCGGATTGGTCCTCGATCACCAGCGAAGTTCTCGAACGCAACTGCATCATGTTGGCAATGAGATTTCGATGCGTAAGCATGGCTCCCTTGGCGACGCCGGTGGTGCCGCCGGTATAGAGAATCAGGGCGGTGTTTTCTCCCGACCTGGCCGCGGCGGGTTCGAGCGGCTCCGAGGCGACCGCCTCGCGGAAGAAGTGCGCTCCGGGTAATTCATACTCGGGAACCATCTTGCGCAGGTGTTTTGCCGCCAGATCGATCAGCATTCCTTTCGGCCGGGGAATCAGATCTCCCAGGCGGGCAATGATCACGTGTTCGATGTCCGTGTCTTCGACGACCCTTTCGATCTTGTCGCAGAAGGCTTCCAGAACGACTACGGCCTTCGCGCCGGAATCGGCGAACTGGTGCTTCATTTCCGGGGCGGTATAGAGTGGATTGGTTGTGACTATGACAAGGTCGGCCTTGATTGCCGCATAGACTACTACGGGAAATTGCAGCAAATTCGGCAGTTGAATCGCGAGCCTGTCACCCGGATTCAAATGCAACTGATTGCGTAGAAACCCGGCGAAGCGACTGCTCAATTCATCGATCTCGCGATAGCTCAGACTGTGTCCGAAACAGGAAAAAGCCGGCAGCGGGCCATGGGCCGCGGCAACGTGGTCCAGCACCTCGTTCAATGAGGCGTATTGTTCAGGGCGCAATTCCGGGGGAAGTTTTTCCATTTGTGTAATGTCCTGCCGCGATGTGATTTTGTTGTTCTGGTCAAGATTGCCGCCACTAATGCAACAAGGCGCCCATGGCTTCTTCGAGCCCCTTGATGGTTAACGGCATCATCCGATCGGTCACCAATTCCTTCACCAGACCGATCGAATAACTGTGCTCCCAATAATCCCGCGGCGTCGGATTAAGCCAGACCAGATGCTCGAAATGATCAGCTATTCGCTGCATCCAGACGGCGCCGGGTTCCTCATTGTAATGTTCGATGCTGCCGCCGGCATGGGTGATTTCATAAGGCGCCATGGTCGCGTCGCCGACGAAAATCACCTTGTAATCCTTGGGGTACTTGTGAATCAGGTCGAATGTGGATTCGGTCTCGGCGTGCCTGCGTCTGCCTTTGCTCCATACCGATTCATAGAGAAAATTGTGAAAATAATAGTATTCGAGATGTTTGAACTCCGTGCGCGCGGCCGAGAATAACTCTTCGCAGACCTTGACATGGGGATCCATTGAACCGCCGACGTCAAAGAACAGCAGTACTTTTACCGCATTGTGCCGCTCGGGCACCATCTTGATGTCGAGCAGGCCGGCGTTCCGCGCCGTCGAGGTAATCGTATCGTCCATGTCAAGTTCTTCCTCGGCGCCGGTGCGGGCGAACTTGCGCAATTTGCGCAGCGCCAGCTTGATGTTGCGCGTGCCGATTTCCACGCTGTCATCGAGGTCGCGATAGTCGCGGCGGTCCCAGACTTTCACCGCCTTGCCGCTTCTGCCTTCTTTCTGGCCGAGGCGGATGCCTTCCGGATGGTAGCCGTAAGCGCCGAACGGCGATGTGCCGCCGGTGCCGATCCACTTGCTGCCGCCCTGATGTCGTTTCTGTTGTTCTTCCAGGCGTTTGCGGAATTCTTCCAGCAATTGTTCGAGCCCGCCGAGGCTGTCCAGTTTCGCCTTGTCCTCTTCGCTCAGCGCGGCCTCGAATTGCTTGCGCAGCCAGTCCTCGGGCACCTGGTAGGCGAGAATGTCCGCGCTTGATTCGACGTCTTTGAAATATTCGGCAAATGCGCGGTCGAAGCGGTCAAAGTGTTTTTCGTCCTTGACCATGGACAATCGCGCCAGGTAGTAAAAATCCTCGACATCGCCGAAGACGATGTTTTCGTTCAGGCATTCCAGCAAGGCGAACAACTCGGTTATCGAAACCGGCAGTTTGTTCTCTTTCATGCGCATGAAGAAATTTATCAGCATCAACTCAAATACACCCGTGACCTGTCATTCCGCTACCCCCTCATCTGTCATTCCGCGACGCCCCTGATCTGTCATTCCGCGCGAAGTCGCGGAATCTCTTTGGGACTGGCGCCGCCTTTGGGAGATTCTGCGACTTCGCTTCGCTCCGCGCAGAATGACAAAGTCAGGAAACATCATCGTCCCGCGCGATGCATGAAGGCCAGTTTCTCCAGCAATTGCACGTCCTGTTCGTTCTTTAGCAAAGCTCCGTACAAGGGCGGAATTGCGCTCGAAGCGTCACTGTCCTTGAGAATGTCTGCGGGAATATCGTCGGCCATGAGCAATTTCAACCAGTCGAGCAATTCGGATGTCGACGGTTTTTTCTTGAGCCCCGGCACCTTGCGCAAGTCAAAGAACACTTCCATTGCCTGACGCACGAGTTTCTGCTTGATGTCGGGATAATGCACCCGGACGATCTTCTCCATGGTTACCGTATCCGGGAAGGCGATGTAGTGAAAGAAACAGCGGCGCAGGAAAGCGTCGGGCAATTCCTTTTCGTTGTTGCTGGTGATTACCACGATCGGACGCTGCCGCGCCTTGATCAACTGCCTGGTTTCGTATACGTGGAATTCCATCTTGTCGAGTTCCAGCAGCAGATCGTTGGGAAACTCGATATCGGCCTTGTCGATTTCGTCGATCAGCAGCACGCATTGCTGATCGGACTCGAAGGCCTGCCAGATCTTGCCTGCGACGATGTAATTGCCGATGTCGTGGACTTTTTCGTCGCCGAGTTGCGAGTCGCGCAGTCTTGAAACCGCATCGTATTCGTACAGTCCCTGCTGCGCCCGAGTAGTGGACTTGATATGCCATTGAATGAGCGGTAGTTCCAGGGCTTTTGCGATCTGTTCCGCGAGCATGGTCTTGCCGGTACCCGGCTCGCCCTTGATCAGCAATGGCTTGCGCAGGCGAATAGCCGCGTTGACCGCCATTTGCAGTTCCCTGGTGGCGATGTATTCCTCGGTGCCGGCAAAATTCATGGTCTTATTCTTCCCGTACAGATTCAAAACGCACCATTGTAGACTAGCGCAGAGCCGTTTGCTTCCCCCATCGGCCGACACTGCGGTAAAGGCGGTAGCCTAGCAGAATCGCCAGGATTGAACCGTAAAACACCGCTTCGCTCACATCTGTGCGCAGGATCCAGGTCAAATGGATAATTGCCAGGATTGCCGCCAGGTAAATCAGCCTGTGCAGGCGTTTCCAGTTCCTGCCCATGCGCCGCACCATAGCCTTCGGCGAAGTAATGCCCAGCGCTATGAGAATGAGCAAGGCAAGAAAGCCGATGCTGATGTAGGGCCGCTCCAGTAATTCCTCTCCGATCGCGAACCAGCGAAATCCAAGCAGCAGCGACATCCAGACAGTGAAATGGATCGCCGCATAGAACAGCGCAAACAGTCCCACCATGCGGCGGATGCGCACGAAAGCGATCTGGCCGGAGATATTGCGCAGCGGGGTCAGGGACAAGGTAATGAGCAGGAATCGCAGGGTCCATTCGCCGGTGGAAATGGCAAGTTCCTGCGCCGGGTCGGGACCGAGGTCATTGACGGCAATGCGCCAGATCAGCCAGGCAAAAGGAATCAGCGCGGTGCAGAAGACTGCAGGCTTGAACCACCCGGTCGTCCTTGCGGGAATCGGGGCCATCGGGTCAGCGGTCGCGGCAATCAGTAATAGCGCGCGAGATCCATGTCCTTGTACAAATGCGCCACCTGCTCTTCGTAACCGTTGAACAGTCGGGTCGGGATCACCCGTCGGCTGAACAGCGTCTGCGGCAACCTGCGTTCCATGTCCTGTCGCCACCGTGGATGATGCACTTCGGGATTCACATTGGCGTAAAAACCGTATTCGTTAGCCTGCAGGTCATTCCAGGTGGTATTGGGCTCGGTTTCGCGAAAATTCATGCGCACGATGGACTTGATGCTCTTGAAGCCGTATTTCCAGGGCACCACCAGGCGGATTGGCGCGCCGTTCTGGGCCGGCAGAAAACTGCCGTACAGACCCACCGCCAGGAAAGTCAGTTCGTTCATGGCCTCGTCCATGCGCAGACCTTCCCGGTAGGGCCAGTCGACGATGGCGAACGGAGAGCGGATGCCGGGCATGGTGTCCGGTTGGATAGTCGTCTCGAATTCGACGTAATTGGCGCGGGAAGTCGGTTCAAACCGTTTGATCAGGTCGGCCAGCGGGAATCCGATCCAGGGAATCACCATCGACCAGGCTTCCACGCAGCGCAGCCGGTACACCCGCTCTTCGAGCGCATGCGGCTTGAGAATGTCTTCAAGGTGGTAGGTGCCGGGCCTTGCGACCTCGCCTTCGATCTCGATCGACCAGGGGTCGGTCTGGAACGCGCTGGAACGATTGGACGGATCCGACTTGTCCATGCCGAACTCATAGAAGTTGTTGTAGCGGGTCACGTCCTGGTATGGCGTCAGCGCTTCCGCGGTGTAGAGAGGCTCCTCGGACGGCGCCGGCCGGATGTCTTCGAATTTGTCCTCCCACCAGGCGGCAGGCGGCGTTCGAGTCAGACCGGGAGGCGCCGCGGCTTTCAGCGCATCGCCCTGTTGCGCCAACGCCATTGAGGGCAACAATGCGCTGCCGGCCAGTAACGCAGCGCCATCGCGCATGAATTCGCGACGCCGCCGATAGACGCTTTCCGGCGTGATTTCCGAAGGCAGGATGTCTGAAGGCTTCTTGATCAACATGGCAAATTTCTCGATTCAATCCTGAGCAGGAGGTTTATCGGCAGTTTTGCGTCTGGACTCTCGCTTTTTCGCCGGTTCCTTCCCGGCGCGGGCGAAGCGGCCGGTTAGCAGATCGCGCTTGCGGTAGAACCAGACGGCGGGCCCCGAGGCGGCGTAAATCACGCACATGGCCAGTAGCAATTCCTGGGGATTCTGGGCCACCACCACCAGCAACGCCAACGTCAATAGTAGCACTATATATGGCACCGTGCCCTTTACATTCAATACCTTGAAACTGAAGTAACGGTAGTTGGAAATCATCAGCAGACCGGTGAGGACCATTACCGCGGCCGCCGGATACGCCACCAGTGCTGTGACTTCCACTTCGTACTTGTAGCCGACCCAGGGAATGAAGGTAATGAGACCCGCCGCCACGGGGCTTTGCAGCCCCATGAAAAAGCGCTTGTCGACGGTGCCGAGTTGTACGTTGAATCGGGCCAGACGCAAGGCGGCGCAGGCCATGTAGAAAAAACTCGCCGCCCAGCCGACCCGCCCAAGCGGCTCGAAGGCCCAACTGAACATGATCAGGGCAGGCGCCATGCCGAAGGACACCATGTCGGACAGGCTGTCGAATTCAGCGCCGAATGCGCTTTGACTGCGGGTAAGCCGAGCGATTCGTCCATCGAGTCCGTCGAGCACGCCGGCAATCAGAATTGCCCAGCCGGCCTCATTGAAATTTCCCGACATGCCGGCAATCACAGCGTAAAAGCCTGCGAACAGCGCACCCAGCGTCAACAGGTTCGGCAGCAGGTAAACGCCGCGCCGCCTGACTTGCTTGCCGCCCTCCGAGACGATCTCCTCGTGCTCGTCGATTGGAAGTATGCTGTCGCTCTCTTCAGTCGATTTCGATTTGTTCATACGCTACCGCTTCAGCACTGCAGACACTGAATTTACGCTTGTTGGCGGATGCTATATCATCGCGCCTCATTTGCCGAATCAACCTTGTCGTCCGGATCCGGAATATTTTCATGAATTACTTTAACTCCCTGCCCTTACGTCTTCAATTGCAACAACTTGGGAAGTGCCGTTTTATGGGTCGCTCTGAGTTCCACGACGGCGTGGGCAAGCTTACGGGCAAGAAGGTCGTCATCGTCGGCTGCGGCGCCCAGGGACTCAATCAGGGACTCAACATGCGCGACAGCGGCCTGGATATTGCCTACGCCCTGCGTGCGGAGGCCATCGCCGAACAACGCGCTTCCTGGAAAAACGCAACCGGCAACGGCTTTGTTACCGGCACTTTCGAAGACCTGATACCCGGCGCGGATCTGGTCCTGAATCTTACGCCCGACAAGCAGCATTCTCCAGTGATCGGGCAGATCATGCCGCTGATGAAGGAAAACTCCTGCCTCGCCTACTCCCACGGTTTTAACATAGTCGAGGAAGGCATGCAGATCCGGCCCGACATCACCGTGATCATGGTCGCACCGAAATGTCCCGGCACTGAAGTCCGCGAAGAATACAAACGCGGATTCGGCGTGCCCACCCTGATCGCGGTCCATCCCGAGAACGATCCGCGCGGCGAAGGCCTTGAAATCGCCAAGGCCTATGCCGCCGCAACCGGGGGCCATCGCGCCGGCGTGCTCGAGTCGTCCTTCGTGGCGGAAGTCAAATCCGACCTCATGGGCGAACAGACGATTCTTTGCGGCATGCTGCAAACAGGGTCCCTGCTGTGTTTCGACAAGATGGTCGCCGGCGGCGTCGACGAAAGCTACGCCTCGAAACTGGTGCAACACGGCTGGGAAACGATCACCGAAGGACTCAAGCACGGCGGCATCACCAACATGATGAACCGGCTGTCCAACCCGGCGAAACTGCTGGCCCATGAATTGGCAGACGAGTTGAAAGCCATCATGACGCCACTGTTCCGCAAGCACATGGACGACATCATGACCGGCGCTTTCTCCGAAGGCATGATGGCCGACTGGCGCGACGACGACCGCAAATTGCTCACCTGGCGCGAGGAAACCGCGCACACCGCCTTCGAAAGATCCAGTGCCGGAGAAATGGACATTCCGGAGCAGGAGTATTACGACAATGGCATTCTCATGGCCGCAATGATCAAGGCCGGCGTCGAACTCGCCTTCGAAACCATGACGAATTGCGGAATCATCGAGGAATCGGCTTACTACGAGTCATTGCACGAGGTGCCGCTGATCGCCAATCTGATCGGCCGCAAGAAGTTGTACGAGATGAACAAGGTCATCTCCGATACAGCGGAATACGGCTGCTATCTTTTCTCCCATGAATGTGTGCCATTGCTGGACGATTTCATGGCCCGGGTCGACACCGACGTGATCGGCAAGGGCATGCAACTCGCCGATACCGGCGTCGACAACCAGGAACTGATCGCCGTCGACGAGAAGATTCATGCCCACCCGATCGAAGTCGTCGGCCGCAAACTGCGCGGCCACATGACCGCGATGAAAAAAGCGATCTAATTGCCACCAGATTGAACTTACAAGGAGATTCCACGACTCCCCTCACCGTCATTCTGCGCGGAGCGAAGCGGAGTCGCAGAATCTAAGGAAAATTGGGAAGAATTAGTTTCTATCCGTAAAACCCTAACTGTCTGATTTTATTTTGAATAACTCTGAGGCTGGTGGTAAGAAACCGGCGTTTTGGGTATCTTTGTGTTGGTTACGATATCCGCGTGGCTGGACGACCATTCCGAGATACTCGATGCCGTGGCGGTCGATCTGGGCGGCGCGCACGGCAAGGTCCTCGGTCGTCAGGGAATGAGTTGCGAGGGCGTACTGTGCTGCACGCTGGCAAAAGCAGGCAGGGAACTTCGGCGTTTAGGGACAGGAGCAAGCTAGATCCAAGCCGACATAGAACGAAATTCGCATTTTAGAAAATTCCGAAGCATTTCATTGATAGCAGAGAATAATGCCAGTAAAATTCTGCGCCGAATCTGCAATGTCTGCAACACTTACTAACGCACTAGAATCCGATAGGTGGTAATCAATATTATTAGTGTCGAGGAAAGTTCGGGCTATTGAATCCCTAATCGCGAAATTTAAGTTCTGAATAGAAGCTCCCCTTTGTTCTCGAAAATATTCATCATTAGCTGTTTCAACTACTACGCCAACTACTTGACCACTTCGGTTCATGACTGGGCCACCAGAATTGCCTGGCTGAATTTGAGCGGTCATTTGCATTCGGCCTAAGTCGTCATTTAATCCGCTTAAAGCACTAACAATGCCATTCGTAAGGTTTCCCTGCGAGGATAGATCTCCGAGAAGTGGGAAACCGTATACTACAACTTCATCCCCTAGGCGAACTGATTGACTGCTATTGAAATTTGCTGGCTCAACATCCACGTCTGCCTGAAGCAATGCCAAATCTGCTCCTTGATTGGCATCAATCAGGATGGATTGTACTGCGATCTCACCGCGAAGCTGGAAATTCAACTGGGAACAATTCTCGACAACGTGACTATTCGTAAGAATGTGCCCACTTGAACTTACTACAAATCCAGTGCCAAAACTGATTGGCAACAAGCTGTCGCTACTATTTTCAATTGTAGAGTCACTTTCCCAGCGTGGATCTAAATCAATCAAATATAGTTCTGCGGGGCTCAAATTTTCGTCTGTTGAGTAAGTTCCAACCCAAATATCATAAATTCCTGACAATGGATATTCGAAATTATATCCCGAAGATGTATCTCCGTCTTCTAAAAAATCATCATTGCAATGCCATTGGCCGGCGGGGTCATTTATTACTATGGTTGTATCTGCATTACTAATAACAAACATGCCAATTGGGGCAAGTGGGTTACTGAATTCTAGTTCAAAACTTGGTGCCTCGCTAATATATCCAACACATTCGGTAGAAATTGCTCCAGCATCGTTAAATCCGCCCGCAGTTAAACTAACGACGTATGGCTCTGGCCCGAAATTTCCGTTTAATTCTACTGAACCATAAAGAGATTGAAGTTGGTAGTCCTGCCCTATAGCAGCCACAACTAGTAGTGGCTGGATAATTAGAAGTGTGATTGATCCCGTTGGGCGACAAATGGAGAACATATTTGTCAGTATTCTTGTCCGACTGTAAAAGTGTATTTCAGTTGCCAAAACCTAAGACACCGCTATCGGCTAGATGCCTTCGCCGCTTTTGATTTTCTTCTCTTCAAGACATTCTGAGAATTGCGGATAGTGTGCCTAGACACGAGAGATGCTGTCAAATTTGGAGTATGAGCCAAGGCAAAGCGGTGGTGCCTTCTGCTGACAAGGAGTCTATGTAGTTCCTGTCCGTAAACGCCGAAGTTTCCCGCCTGCTTTGCATCAATCAGCCGATGGAGCGCTTCCGGGCAACACGGTCTGTCCCCTATTTTGTTTGATTCTACTTGATGTTACGCCGTTTTGCCGTATCCGGCGCACCGGATTCGGCGGAACTGGAATCACAGCCACGGCAAGCCCTCCGGTGTCATTGCCCGAACCGGTTTTTGTGCGTGCGTTTTCCGTCTTTTCCTCGCCCGCGCGGAAGCGCTTGAGTTGATCGTACACCCAGGAGGAAGGCGTCATGTCCGTCGTTTTCAGTCCGCGCTTCTTCCTCAACACCGCGTGTTCCACGCCCAACGCCTTGGCCTGTTCCAGGTTTTTCTTCGAGGCGTAACCGCCGTCGAAGGCGGCGTGGGTCGGCGCTTTGCCATAGTGTTCGCAATGACGTTCCAGCATGGGCAGACAGCGAGCGCTGTCTGCGGGATTTCCGAACTCCACCACCACATCGAGCATCAGGCCGCTGCGGCCCGTAGCCAGATTGATCTTGTGTCCGTGCGTGGTCTCGCGCCCGCCCTTGCGGACGATGTCCGTGCGCGGTTCGAACAGGCTGACGATCTTTTCCGTGGCCGGTACTCCTCCAGCAGTATGCGGCATGCCGCCTGCACGATCACGCTACGCAGTAACGCGGTGTACTCCGCCGCCTACCTTTGCCAGCACGCGGCCCATGGACTTCGCGGGGCCACCATTCGCGGCCGGGCGGCATCGACTTGGTCCAGAGTGAGAAGAGCGAGCCGGAACAGCTTGCAATACGTGCGTTTTTTGGCCGCGCCGCGTCGCTTCGCGGCTCGACTCGACAATGATCCCGGGATACGACGTATCCCCCAGGCATTGGCGGGCGGACGCCAGCAGGCGCGTCAGCACACGGATGCAGTCAAAGATCAGCCGACTGTCCGCTGGCGCCAGTATGTGGGTCTCGGTAACGGTGCTATCGATACGAACCCGCTCGCCGCTCTCCGCGCCGCCCGCAACAAGATCAGGCTGACGCGCTCCCAAGTCTCGGCGCGCACCGCCCCCACACTCGCCTGCAAGGCGGGTTTCCCCGGCGGCTGCAGCCGGTTTAAACGCACGAACCGACACGGAGTGGCAGAATCTGGCCGCTTCAGAGAAATTCCGCAACTTCGTGCGGAATGACATCCGTTGATTAGAAGGTCATAGGAAAGAGCGAAATGACGTGGAGCAAGAAACATGACCAATGTGGCATTCGTTTACATCCTGACCAATAAGAAGCGCGGCACATTGTACGTCGGTGTCACTAGCGATCTGGAGCGACGCATTTACCAACACAGGCATCGATTGCTGAGAGGATTCGCTAACAAATACAACGCCACCCGTCTGGTTTGGTTTGAGCAGGGTGAGGATATTGCTGCGGCGATCGGTCTTGAGAAGAAAATCAAGAACCGCGGCAGGCAATGGAAGATTGACTTGATTGAGAGGAGTAATCCGGGGTGGGAGGATCTCGCGAATGGTTGGGGAGATTCTGCGACTGCGCTTCGCTCCGCGCAGAATGACGCTCCAGAAAGTCGCTCCGCGCAGAATGGCGCTCTGGAAAGTCGTTCCGCGCGGAATGGCGAGGAGTAGCGGAAGCTTTTCACTTCGTGCTGAATGACGAATGGGGAAACCGGCTGGTGCTGGCTCAGATCGCCAGCACTTTGGTTCCGCGGGAGATTCCGGTCACGCCGGTGCGAGCGACTTCGAGCACCTTGCAGTCGCTGACTGCGGCGAGAAAGCCATCGAGTTTTTCACTGGTTCCCGAGAGCTGGATCGAATAACTCGAACTGGTCTGATCGACCACCTGGCCGCGGAAAATCTCGACCACGCGCAGCACTTCGGCGCGTTGCGCGCCGGTCGCCTTCAGTTTGATCAGCATCAGTTCGCGCTCAATATGGGCGCCGCCGGTCAGATCGATAAGTTTCACAACATCGACGATTCGATTCAGATGCTTGGTCACCTGCTCGATTCGGGCGTCGTCACCGGATGTAATCAGTGTCAGCCTCGAGAGCGACTGATCTTCCGTGGGCGCCACGGTCAGCGAATCGATGTTGTAATTGCGCTGGGAAAACAGGCCGACAACCCGGGACAGCGCGCCAGGCTCGTTTTCCATCAGGATTGAAATGATACGCCGCATCAGGTTCTCTCCGTCTTGCTCAGCACCATGTCCTTCATGGCGCCGCCCTTGATCGCCATCGGATAGACATGCTCGTCCGGATCGACCAGGACGTCGACGAACACCAGCCGATCTTTCAGCGAAAAACACTCGCTCAACTTCTCGCGCAAATCCTCGGGCCGCTCGATGCGGATGCCGACATGGCCGAAGGATTCCGCCAGCTTGACGAAATCGGGTAGCGATTCGGCATAAGTGCTATGGCTGTAACGGCCGCCGTATTGCATGTCCTGCCACTGTTTGACCATACCCAGGGCCTGGTTGTTCAGGCAGATGATCTTGATCGGCAACTGGTATTGCATGCAGGTGGCGAATTCCTGCATGTTCATCAGGAAACTGCCCTCCCCCGTAATGCAGACCGAAACTTCGCCCGGAAAGGCGAATTGCGCACCCATGGCGGCCGGAAAGCCAAAGCCCATGGTGCCCAGTCCGCCCGAGTTGATCCAGCGCCGGGGCTTGTCGAATCCGTAATATTGGGCGGCGAACATCTGGTGCTGGCCGACATCGGAGGAAACATAGGCATCGCCGCCGGACAACTCGTGCACAAGTTTGACGACTTGCTGGGGTTTGATCAGGCCGTTTTCCGGCTCCGGAATGCGCAATGAATCCTTTTCGCGCCAGCGGTTGATCTGCTCCCACCAGATTTTCAGCGAATCGGCGTCGGGTTTGGCCTTCATGCGCTTGATTTCGGCGATCATGTCTTCGAGCACCGAGGCTACCGGACCGACGATCGGAATATCGGCGCTGACGATTTTCGATATCGAAGCCGGGTCGATGTCGATATGCAATATGGTCGCGTCGGGGCAGAACTTGCTTGCGTCCGAATTGGTGACGCGGTCGTCGAAGCGGGCCCCCGCACACAACAGCACGTCGCAGTAATGCATTGCCATGTTGGCTTCATAAGTGCCGTGCATGCCGAGCATGCCGACGAACTGGGAGTCTGAAGCCGGGTAACCGCCGAGACCCATCAGCGTATTGGTAATTGGAAAGCCGAGCAGCCTGGCGAGCCGGGTCAGTGCGTCGGCGCCTTCTCCCTGGATTACGCCGCCGCCGCTGTAGAGCATTGGCCGTTTCGCGCCCAGCAATGCCTCCACGGCCTTGCGGATCTGCCCGGGATGGCCTTTTTCCGGCACCGAATAGGAGCGCATGCTGACGTCGTCCGGATAGACGTACGGCGCCTTCACGCGCGGGTCGGTCGCATCCTTGGGGATGTCGATCACCACGGGGCCCTGGCGTCCGGTGGTCGCGATATGAAATGCTTTTCTGACCAGGGTGGGGATTTCCCCGGCGTTGCGGGCCATGAAACTGTGTTTCACGATCGGCCGGGAAATGCCGACCATGTCGGTTTCCTGGAAACTGTCGGTGCCGAGCATGCGGCTATCCACCTGGCCTGAAATCACGACCAGCGGAATCGAATCCATGTAGGCGGTGGCGATTCCGGTGATGGCGTTGGTCGCGCCCGGGCCGGAAGTGACGAGAACCACGCCCGGCTTGCCCGTAGCGCGGGCATAGCCGTCCGCGGCATGGGTCGCGGCCTGCTCGTGGCGCACGAGGATATGTTCCACTTCGTTCTGGTGGAAGATCGCGTCATAAATGTGCAAAGCGGCGCCGCCGGGATAGCCGAAGATGATTTTCACGTCTTCGTCCCGCAACGCCCGGATCAGCATTTCGCCGCCGGACAGCATTTCCGCCTGTTCTGTCTTCTCGCCAGTCATGTCCCCGCCTCATCGCCGGCCGCGTGGCAACGTTGCCGCTGGCCGATGTGTCATCGCTCAACTTGTAACGGTCGGCAGGCAGAAAACCGTAGCAGTTTTCTTGCCTGTCCGATACCGGACAAGTATTTCAGGATAAGTGGCGGCTTGTCGTGTTGCCGCCTGAATTCGGGCCTTCCCTCAGCTTGCGGGTAGGTATCCTCGGAAGGGCCCGGCTCGCGGATGCGCGTTGTTTGTTGCCATGTTCCGCAAAGCGGGACGCATTCTCCCACTTGCAGCGGGAAAGTCAAGCAAAACGCGGCTCAGGCGGCCGTTGAATCCGCCTGTGAATCTCCGGTGGCAAGACTGAATTCGAGATCGCCGTTGGCGCCGAGATCGATGTCGATGGTTGCCCCCGGGCCGAATTCACCCGCCAGCACATGTTGGGCAAGCGGATTCTCGATTTGATTCTGGATGGCGCGCTTGAGCGGCCTGGCGCCATAAACCGGATCGAATCCCGCATCGGCTATGTATCGAAGAACGCCCGGCGACGCATTCACCTGCAACTCGCTATCGGCAAGTCTGCGATTCAGCAACTCGATCTGCAGGCTTGCGATACCGAGAATTTCTTCCTTACCCAGTGGCTGGAATACCACGATTTCGTCGATGCGATTGACAAATTCCGGCGAAAAATGGCGGACCACCGTGTTCAATACAGCCTGCTTCACGGAATCGTACGTATCCCGGTTCGGCGTCTCTTCCCGCATCAGTTGCTGAATGCGTTCGGACCCGAGATTGGAGGTCATGATAATGACGGTATTGCGAAAATCCACGGTGCGGCCGTGACCATCGGTCAGGCGGCCGTCGTCGAGCACCTGCAACAGTACATTGAATACTTCCGGATGCGCTTTTTCGACTTCATCGAGCAGCAACACGGAATACGGGCGCCGGCGCACGGCTTCGGTGAGATAACCGCCCTGCTCGTAGCCGACATAGCCGGGAGGCGCTCCGATAAGCCTGGCGACGGAATGCTGCTCCATGAATTCCGACATGTCGATGCGGACCATGGACGCTTCGGTATCGAACAGGAATTCGGCCAGGGTTTTGCATAATTCGGTCTTGCCGACGCCGGTTGGGCCCAGGAACAGGAAGGAACCGTTCGGACGGTTCGGGTCCGACAAGCCTGAGCGTGAGCGTCGCACGGCATTGGCAACGGCAGATATGGCCTCTTCCTGGCCTACTACTCGCTGCCGCAAGGCGTCTTCCATGCCAAGCAGGCGCTGGCGGTCGCTTTGCAGCATCTTGTTCACGGGAATTCCGGTAGCGCGGGAGAGGATATCGGCGATTTCCTCGTCGGTAACCCGGTTGCGCAAGAGTTTCCTGTCCGACACCGCGGCATGGGTGGCCTCTTCCAGTTTCTTTTCCAGACCCGGTATGACGCCGTACTGGATTTCGGACATGCGCGCGAGATCGCCGGCGCGTTGCGCCGATTCGAGTTCTATCCTGGCCCTTTCCAGGCTCGACTTGATCGACTGGGCGCCGTGCAATGATGCCTTCTCGGCCTTCCAGATCTCGTCGAGGTTGGCGAATTCCCTTTCCAGACTGCCGATTTCCTCGTTAGTTCTTGTCCGTAAATTCTTAACCACTTGATTTGTCGAATAAAAGCGTGGTTTTTCCTGGATAAGAACCGGCGTTTTGGGTATCTTTGTATTGTTTCCGAAGCAAAACAAAGACACCACAAAACACCGGGGTTTGCCATGCGGCTGAAGCGCACGACACAGATGAGTCTATACGAACCGGGGCCTGTCGACCATCCCCTGGGCGAGGAGTTGGAGTCGATCTCGGACTGGCTGGACGCGCATCCCGCACTGCTGGACGCGGTGGCGGTCGACCTCGGCGCCCAGGCGGAGCGGGGCCGTTTCGGATTGAGTTGCGAATCGGTGTTGCGCTGCGCCGTGGTCAAGCATCTGCGCGGCGAGACCTGGCGCGGTCTGGCGTTCGCGCTGCGGGATTCGCTGTCGGCTTGCCGTTTCGCGCGCGTGGACCCGCTCGATCCGCCGAAGAAGTCCGCCTTGCAGGCGGGGGTCGGCGCGGTGTCGGCGGAGACCTGGGAGCGCGTCAACCGCTGTTTGCTGGAGGCGGCGCAAGCGTCCGGGGAGGAAACCGGCGCCTGGGTGCGCGTAGACAGCACGGTGACGGAGACGCACATTCCGGCCCCGTCGGACAGCCGGCTGCTGTACGATGGGGTGCGGGTGCTGACGGGCTTGCTGCTGGCGGCGCGGAAGGAGCTGGGCAAGGAGGCGGTTCGTTGCCGCGACCGCCGCCGGGCGGCCAAAAGGCGTTGTCTGGCGGCGCGGACGAAACGGGGCGGGGAAGCGCGGGCCAAGCTGTACCGGCAGTTGCTGCGGATCGCCGCCGACACGCTCGGCGATCTGGAAGCGGCCCGTCCCGCGGTGAGGGAATCGGGAGCGCCCTGGTCCGCGCGATGGCTGGAATGCGCCGACCACTACGCCGGCTTGCTGAAGGCGGTGGTCGTTCAGACCGCGCGGCGCGTCGAACTTGGCGAAAACGTTCCGACGACGGAAAAGATCGTGAGCCTGTTCGAGCCGCACACGGACATTATCCGCAAGGGCGGGCGGGAAACCCATTATGGCCACAAGATCAATCTGGCGACCGGGAGAAGCGGCCTGGTGCTGGATGTCGTGGTGGAGTCCGGCAATCCGGCGGACAGCGCCCGCTGTCTGCCGATGCTTCGGCGGCATTGCGCGCGGTACGGCAAGCCGCCGACCCACGCCGCCTTCGACGGCGGCTACGCCTCCGGGGAGAACCTGAAACGCGCCAAGGAGATGGGCGTGAAACACACGGTGTTCAGCAAGAAGCGGGGGCTGAAGGAAGAGGACATGACGCCGTCGCCCTGGATATTCGCCCGGCTTCGCCGCTTCCGCGCCGGGGTCGAGGCCGGCATCTCCTGGCTGAAGCGCTGCTTTGGGCTCGGGCGTTGCCGCTGGCGCGGTCTGGCCCGATTCAAGGCATGGGTGCATTCCGCGGTCTTCGCGCACAACCTGGTGCGGCTGGCGCGGTTGCGGCCGGGATAACCCGCCAAAAACTCCCGAAACCGAACGGCACAGTACCGGAACCGCCCGCCGGGGGCCGACTTCGGCCCCGGCGCGGCCCGGCGGGCCCGATCACGCTGAAAACGACGCAACCCCGCACCGGATCAAGAAAAAGACGCACCTGCCGGGGCCGACCGCCGCCAGTCGGGCGGAATCGGTGAACGAAAGACCGGTCAGAAAACGGAGTTTACGGACAAGAACTACTTAGACGTCTGGTCTTGCGTGTGCATCACAATTGTTGGGTTGCTATACAATTCGATCTCCAAGTTTCTAGAGAAGTACTTTCACTACTGTCCGGTTAACTGAGGCAAAGAGCCTCTTAACCACATGATTATACGATACTTATCAGCGTTTTTTTGTGGTGCCGACTTGAACGCGGGCGCGGTTTCAGGCGACTTTCCGGGAATACGTTCCCGGAGGCCGCATCGTGTACACAGGCAAGACCCTTTTCGCGCAGTTGATGGATTTTCTTCCCTGGACGACCTTCTCCCGCATCGTCGAGCGTTACCACGGCAACCACCGGGTCCGCGCGCTTCCGTGCACCGATCACTTTCGCACGATGGCCTTCGCGCAACTGACCTATCGCGAAAGCCTCCGCGACATCGAGGCGGTGCTTTCGGCGCAGTCGGCCAAGCTGTACCACATGGGCATCCGCTCCCCCGTCCGGCGTTCCACCCTGGCCGACGCCAACGAACGCCGGGACTGGCGCATCTTCGCCGAGTTCGCGCAGCGGCTGATCGTCCAGGCCCGAAAGCTCTACGCCGAAGAGGATTTGGGGCTGGACCTGTCGAACACGGTCTACGCGCTCGATTCGACCACCATCGATCTCTGCCTGTCGCTGTTTCCCTGGGCGCCGTTCCGTCAAGCCAAGGCCGCGGTGAAGATGCACACGCTGCTCGACCTGCGCGGAAACATTCCCAGCTTCATCCACGTTTCCGACGGCAAGCTGCACGACGTCAACGCGCTCGACCTGCTGATGCCGGAACCGGCGGCGGTGTACGTGATGGACCGGGCCTACCTCGATTTCGAGCGGCTCTTTGCGCTGCACGAGGCGGGCGCGTTCTTTGTCACCCGCGCCAAATCGAACGCCGACCTGCGCCGCGTGTACTCGGCGCCGAACGACCAGCCCCGGGGAATCGTTTGCGATCAGACCGTGGCGCTGTCGGGTTTTTACAGCCGCAAGCGCTATCCCCGCCACCTGCGCCGCATCCGTTTCAAGGATCCGGAAACCCAAAAGACCCTCGTCTTTCTCACCAATCTGTTCGGCCCTCCGCCGTTGACCATCTGCGAGTTGTACAAGGCGCGCTGGCAGATCGAGCTGTTCTTCAAATGGATCAAGCAGCACCTGAGAATCAAGAAATTCTACGGTACTTCCGTGAACGCCGTGAAGACACAAATCTGGGTCGCCGTGTCCGTGTATGTGCTGGTGGCCATAGTCAAAAAACGCCTCGAACTGGACGCATCGCTCTACACTTTGCTGCAGGTGTTTTCGGTCACTTTGTTCGAGAAAATCCCGCTGGACAAGGGTTTTCCGGATGCCGGCCAAACCCCGGAAAATGACATGGAAGACAAGCAATTGAAATTATTCGAGTTTTAACCGGACAGTAGTGAAGTACTTTACCGCCCAATATATCCAGTAGATTCCGGTGATTCCGAGCGTAAATATGGAAAATTAACAACAGGTAAGTCATCAACAGAAACTCCAAAAAATTGCCGGTAAATACCATCTTGCCTTTGGTCATTCTTCTAACTCCACGGTTTTTTTCAAAATTGATCTCACCCTATTCAAAACTCCACCACAGATACTAGTCAATCCCGGAATCCCAATGCACCTCAACCGAATATGGTTCAGTCGGAGCTGACGGCGCTCGGTCACGATATTGATCGGCCAATATTGAGAGGCGTTCTCGCCGGTTTTCCTCTGATGGATGCGTGCTCAGAAACTCCAGGGGGCGGTCTCCCGGCAATTCCGCAAACTTTCTCCAGACCGCCTCACCGGCATCCGCTGCGTATCCAGCGAGAACCGCCAGCTCCATCCCGATTTCGTCCGCCTCGTATTCCGCCGTGCGGCTATTCGGCAATCCTACACCTAGTTGCGAAAGCAAATTCGTCAAATCCACCAAGCCTTGATCCTCGGTCTCGATTGCGACGACAAGCGCGGCGGTCTGTTGAAGGCTCGCCACTGACATCTTTTCGGCCGAATGGTTTGCTATGGCGTGGCCAATCTCGTGGCCCATGACCTGTGCGAGTTCATCGTCATTTAAATCGAGGCCACTCACCAACCCGCTATATATACCCATCAAGCCACCGGCTGCACAAAATGCATTTGGCACGTCTGGGGCGTCGATCAGCATCACGCTCCAGTTCCAACTAGCGGTATGTGGCCAGCGTTCCACGGCTCGCGTTACCAGTTTTCCCGTGATGGTGCCTACCCTCTCGACAAGCGCAGCATCAGCCAACAGACTGTTCGAACGCGCTGCCTGATCCACCATTCCAGAATAGACTAGTTGCGCTTCTTGTATCGCGATTTCGGGCGATACGAGCAACAACTGTGTTCTCCCGGTTGGACTTGTGGCGCAGGAAATCAGTAAGACAGGGAAAATACCTGCGATTAGCCATCTCTTGTATGTGTTCAACATTTATACATATCCAATCAGTTATAGTTCTAGTCCGGCTAATGCCAGCTTCGCACAAATCTTGTGCATAGGCTGAATTCAGTCAATTGGCGCATCCGACAAAACGAGAGTCGGAATCGCCAAGTTCCATCGTTCTCTGCAGAAGGGAGATTCACCATAGCATAATTTTGGTCCCCATACTTGACGATGACACTCAACCTGCTGTTTCATAGCCTCGGACCAAGTATTCTCGATTGGACGATGGGCTCGATCTGGCACATCATACATGTTGAAGTGGAAATGCACGACAACTCAAGCTACGGTTTTACCAAACAGGAATTCCAGAGAAGATCCAGAAAGTAGACCGGCACGAGATAATATTAAGTATTATCGGCAATCCCGGAATCTAAGAATTTACTTTGAATTGCTTTTTTGATATAGAGTGTTAATGAACGACAGAAAGATAACCCTCCTGAATTTAGGCCGCCGGCTTATTTATTGCGCGTTGGTTTGTTTGGGTGCCACGATTCTTTACTGGATAGCATCCAATATATTCACGTTTTTCTCTAATCCAATTGCACTTCCCGATGTCATTTCAAGAGTTGATTCAGCCACTGCGTGGTTTCTATTGGTCGGCCTGATAGTCTTCATGATTCTAATCGAACTACTTTCGATAAGCTATGTTATGTACAAAGTTTGGAAACTTCCAAGAATAGTTCTCGACAAAAGCGACAATATCTACTATAGGGTGACCGGCAATAAGAAAAGAGCTAAATCGAAAGTACGCGCATCCCTCGCCGAAATTTACGCTTACGACAACATGATGATTATCCGAGGAAACATAAAATTGCAAAGTAGCTTGGAAACAGATCTCCTTATTGAAGAATCCGACAAACTTAATGCCTATACTTTGGGTACAGAAAGTCTTACAGGAGGAATACACGCAATTTGTATTAGTTCAGCCTTGATCAATAAGTTACCTAGCACAAACATAGCAGCCGTGCTCGGGCACGAATTAGGCCACGTACTCCACAAAGATTCAGCAACAAAGCTTTTTATGAGTGGTATTAGGTCATTTCTTTCGACCATTCTGTTCGCTCCCTTATATCTACTTTATCTGGCTATATACATTTTACATTTAGCATTCAGATTCCTACCTCTCCTTAACATATTCAGTAGGTTCTTTCTTTTTTTTCTTGGCTTGCTCATGAGTGTCGTGAAGTTTCTTGAACTCTTGCTCATGTGGCCAGCGATATTGTACGAGTTACATGTTTCTCGTCATTCTGAGTATCTTGCAGACGCTGTCGCCTCCCGCTGCGTAGGGCCATTGACGACTTGCAGGCTATTCTTCATGCTCGAACAACTGAGTGGCCCTTCCACAGGAGGCAAGCTTTATCGATGGACCGACAATCTAAAAATGATTTCCTCTACACATCCATCTATGGAGCAGCGCATAAATGCCATACAGAAACGTAACCACGCGCGAGCCATTGGTCATTTATCTATCAATTAATTAAGAATTTGGATGGGAGTGCAATGGAACTGAATTCAAATCGTGACAAAAAGATCGAATATCACAGGGCCAATATCGCGCTCGGAGAACTATTGGAGGCTTGCGCCGATCCCAATTACATCGAAAGAAAACCTTCATTGCTGCTTTTCGCGTCCGCGATCACATTCGTGATTGCTGGCGAAATGGCTCTAGTTTTCTATTTCCTGGGAGAAAACCTCGGAACAGCTGGCGCTTTATATGCATCTATTACCGCAATTGTGTTTGTATTCTGCAGCGCATTCGGTTTGGCATTTTCCCACGCCAATACGTCCCGCAATTTGCCTTGGTGGCGGCGATTGAGTGCGTTATTCGGTATGTTTGCATCGTCGTGCCTGTTTTTTTATGGCATTGGTATACTTTCCGGGTGGCGCTCAGACACTGTAGATATCGGGTTTCAGGCCGTGATTTCCGGCTACACATTGATGTCAGAATTGCCGGTTTTCGTAACTGCCCTGGTCAATTTGTTCGGATTCTTCCTCCTTGCGTATGAGACCCGAAAATACTTATGGGCTCGATACTGGGGTTATCGCGAGATTAGGGAACAGTACGAGCAAGCAAAAATGTCTTTCCTCACCGCGAACAATGTAGAGGTCAAGAATGAGTAACGGGTCTGGTAATCATATTTCTTTTACTGAACTTCAACACGCAAGAAACCTTGTCGAGATGTTCGACAATCTACCAGATAATTTTGAAGCGTATTGGGATAAAGAATACCATTCGGATCCCAATAATCCAGTAAGCGCAGCCCAAGCGGGTGCTATTGACGCTAAAAAGTCACCGCCTTTGCCTTTATCTGAAAGTGAATCACCAACAGAAAAATCAACACCGACCTACATCGGCTCCCTTTACGAAAGTGCATCTACTTTTTTTGAAAGCTCCATTACCAAGTGCCGCGACAGATTCGACGAATTGCAACAGCTAGTTGACGATTCTCTCTCTCCATCCAATCGCGTATGGCAGGATATCCAGAGCACAAACTCAGATGGTTTAAGCAATGCCGTAAAGAATTTGAATGAGTGCCGGGTCGATTGCGACACTTACGCCAACGACTACAAACACATCATTGGTAACAGGATACTTAATCCCGAGCCTCATTCAGTTATCCTTTTTGCTTGCATCATTATATTTGTAGTCGTATTTGAGTTTGTATGGGTCTGGTATTTTCTCTCTGGGCAACTTGGATTCGCAGCAGCCATAAACGGATCACTGGGTGCAGCAACAGCAGTAGTACTTATCGCGTACTTGTTCGCCCTTTGCTTGGCCAACACTGAAGGAGACTTGGCAGAAAACAGGAGAAAGCTGGCATATGGTGGAATTGCCTTTTGCGTAGTTCTGTTTTTGTTCAGCCTGGGATTACTGTCGGCCTGGAGAGCTGACTCAACAGGTGATGGGCTTGCCTTTATTATTGATGGATACCGGTCGATGACTCAATTGGATGTTTTTGTCACCGCACTTATCAATTTTGGAGGCGTTATAGTGTTGACTTTTGAGTTCAAAAAATTTATTTGCCCATACCCTTTGTACTATTACAAGGACAGAATCAGAAATATGCGTTACTACGAAGAAAAAGTCGAAGAAGAAAGAATAAACCTCGAGAAAAGTTTTGAAGCGAGAGAAAACGAGATTAACAGTTACAAGGCTCAGATTGAAAGTCTGCTAAACGAAGTTGACCAATTTGCTAAAGGCGCCGAAAATCATATAGGAGCTGCTGTAAGAAAGCTCGATAAGAAAGCGTCCGAGATCCGAAAGTCCTATATTGACAATAACGTAGTCTACAGAACCATAGACGCATTTCCGGAGCCTGATTGGTTTCGCGAAGGCGCCGACAAGTTTACGGTTAAGAATGTTGCGGTTGAATATGAAATTGGGGAATTAATAAGGCACATCAAGAGTCAGACAAATCAGGGGTCGTGGACTCCGAAATTGAGATTAGAACAAACCGTCGACTTAGCACTCCAAAGAATTCGCGATAAGCAAATAGAAGTCAGGCAGTTGTTCGAACACGGTTCTGAAAGAGCGGAATCACCAATTAGTACTCAAACCTAAGTCCGAGTTGAGCAACGTTTCCGCCGACACATTCTTCTTGGGTATGCGTGTCGAAACGAAGATCAGCTATATAATCTTCCGCATACCTTATAAAGGTTCCTTCATATCGGCTGATATCTACATCGAATTCGCCAGGCTCGAACTCTTGCGGCACACCTTCAGCATCAACTGTTATGGTATAGCGCAGCAGCGCTGTTCCGCGCGCGTTTCTGGGGTACCCTAAGGGAGGCAGCCGACTAGGAGTCGGTGCACTACACTCAACTTGAGCAAACGTAGATTCATTGCTTGCACTTGGATTCTCTTCTTGAACAATCGGCTGGCTAGATATCGATCCTGGTAAATTTCTTTCGTCAAAAGTAGCCACTGCCTGAGTATCAATTGGTAACTCTTCATGTCTTGCCAATTCTGGCAGTGGTTCAATTGGCCCTTCATCCAAGCGACGGCCTTGAAACGACCCACTAATTGAACTATCAACGGTCACAGATGAATCTTGGGCGTTTAAATTGGTCGGTGTCTGTGAAGATTGTGCTTCTTGGGGCTGCGATACTTCATTCGGCACTTGCGTCGTCTCTTCGGATTGACTTGAGTGTTCTATTGCAATCGATTCTTGTGCGGAACAATCACGACCATCAATGTCCAACAATCTGAAATCGACAGAAGCGTCAGACTCATCGAAGTAATTTTCCCAAAATTGCATAAGCGCCCGGCGACGTTCTGTGCGCATGGAATAACAGCTTTGCACAAGATACACTTCGAACGAAAAATGATCCATGTCTAGCCATTCTTCTCGACGACTAGAATGATAGTCATTAAAGTTTAGACCGTTTTCGTAATGTGAATACGCTGGCGAGTTCTGCAACATATCCGATAGGATGATAAAGTTTACCCGACGACTGCTCCGATCAACCTCTAATCCGGCGATTTCTTCGATATTCTCAATAATCCGAGAAAAACTTTGTTCTTCGCGTTGCAATTCACTAACCAAGGCGGTTCGCACATCTTCTACGGTCTCCTTCAGCTCTTGATCGTTTTCCCACAAATACTCAAATACCTCCTCAAATCGTTCATATCGGGGCGGCAAAGTACTATATTGTTCTGGGTCCGTACCCCACAACGTCTGCCTGATATCTCGAGGGATTTGGCTCATAGTAACTGGAATACAGAAAGTCCCTATGTTCCTTGGCACACGATCGAAAGGATTCAATGTAAACAAACCAAAGCGGTCAAATCTCTCTGCGTCCTGTAATCCATCCATCATGCCTTGCAGCAGAGTGTCTGGATAGTTACTCAATTCGATCGGCAAAGGATCAGAAAAGTCGAACAAAATTACCGTGCTTGTCCTCGTACTCGATCCATCAAACGGACACAGTTGATTGTCTAATTCGGTAACCGCATCCAATTCACTGAACAAATTTTGCTCAATTCGATCACTTCGAATCACGGTCCAGACAACAAATCCGATCAAACAGAAGGCGCCGAATATTAATGCGACTGCTTTTGGTATGTCATTTTTGTGCATAAGCCATAATACTGGGTTCAACTCAAATCAGCTGGGCCATTCGGTGCTATGCAACGCGGCCCCGAACGGCGTAATGACGGTGATCATAGCAAGGCATGCTTAACGGGTTCAACAGCATGGAGCGCAGCAAATTCTGGTCGACCATTTGTGTGCTGGGCGGTAATCGGGAGTCGCCACTTGATCCACCGTTCGTAGTCGACGAGCTGGCTCGGACAAGGGGCGAACGTGCTCCTCGCGTTCTCGGTATATATGGCAGTCAGCGTGATTGCGCCGATTGAACCGCGTCACCGCGTCATGTCCGAAATCCCATGACACCCATATTGTGTAAACCCGACAAGTCACAAAGGCTAAGGCGCGGACGTGAGCCTCGTTCCATAGTGAGCCTACAGTGCTTCTTGGTCAAAATAATCTTCGTCAATCCGCTTGACCTCGTGACGGACGCGCGTTCGCACGCCGATTCCGTGTTGGACCATCAAACGAGCAAGTTCCGCTCCATCGATAAGAATGATCCGTTTCGGGCTCCGCGCCACATAGTTCCACGCGGCGCGCGTAAAACTGGCGGTGGTGACAAACACGCCTTTGGTCGTGCCCGCGGCATCTATCGCGCCAGCAAAATTGCGCAGGTCGTCTTCACCTACAGTGTTGCCGTCTCCGTACCTTTTCGCCTGCAAATAGACCTCGTCCAGACCAAGCGTGTCTTCCCGTATCGTGCCGTCAATCCCTCCGTCACCCGAACGTCCGGTTACTCGACCCATCGCGGCATCACCGCCGCCATAGCCCATTGCGATCAACAAATCGACAACCACCCGCTCCAAAAAGTCTGGTTCCGCGTCGCACTCTTTCCGCGAGACCGGCGAATCCAAGGTATACCACAGCCCAACTCACGCGGTTTGTGAATTTGGGCTGGCGTCCACTCGGTAACGTCTCGCGGATATCTTCCTTCGTAAGTTCTTGAGAGACGGCGATTCGCGCGCGCAATTCTGATAGTGGCATCTCGTCGCTCTCAGCAAGCGTCTTGAGAGCTGGAAGCATGAGCGACTGGAAGTCGGGAACAGCCATCACTTCGCGCGCCGCTACGCCGCAGACTTCCGGGGAGTAACCTGTTCCGCGATAGTGCGGCCGATCTGAATTTCCGCCTGGCGAAGTTCCCAAGATTTTTGCAGGTTTAGCCAGAGTTGTGGTGTCGTTCCAAAATATCGAGCCAAACGTAAGGCCGTATCCACACTCACTCCTCGCTGGCCTTTCAGAATCTTCGTCACCCGGTTAACTGACACACCCAGCGCCTTCGACAATGCGTTGGCCGACAACCCGAGTTCTTCGAGTTCATCACGCAAAATCTCGCCGGGATGCACTGGCCTCATGCCATTTTTCGTACCCATGTCAGATGACCTCAGTGATAATCGACAATTTCCACATCGCGTGGTCCGTCGTCCGTCCAACTGAAACACACACGCCACTGTGCGTTGATTCGGATGCTGTACTGTCCGACACGATCGCCTCGCAGTGCTTCCAGCCGGTTGCTTGGCAACATGGAAAGGTCGCCAAGGGTTACGGCACTGTCCAACAAGACCAATCGCCGCGTAGCCTGATTGGCAAAACCCTGGAACGCCGCAACGCGCTTACCTTCGAAAAACCGCTACGTCTTCCGATCCTTGAAGCTTTGTATCATGTGTGTCCATAGTAATCATTGCCACAAAAGGCGTAAAGGATTCCAGTCGTCAAGTCGGTCGTTTGGACCATTATTCTGTAATCAGGTTCATTTTCTCACAGCTAGGAGTCTGTCGGATTTAGATTGAGGTAGAATCGTATTCAGTTTGTTGCGGGGTGCTTATCCGATGTCGTCGAAGTTTCGCGCGGTGGACCGGGACACGCTTTATCTTTTGCCGCCGTCGGTGCAAGACTGGCTGCCGGAGGATCATCTGGCGCGGTTTGTGGTGGAGATTGTGGATCGTCTGGACCTGAGCGGCCTGGAGCGCCGGTACGGCGGGGGCGGCAAGGATCCGTATCATCCTTCGGTGTTGCTGGGGCTGTTGTTTTACGGTTACGCGACGGGGGTGTTTTCGAGCCGCAAGCTGGAGCGTGCGACCTACGATTCGGTGGCATTCCGTTTCATTGCGGCGAACGCGCATCCGGACCATGACACGATCGCGGGTTTCCGCAAGCGTTTTCTCGGGGAGTTGCAGGGGTTGTTCGTGCAGATTCTTTCGCTTGCGCGGGAGATGGGATTGTTGCGGCTGGGCAACGTGAGTCTGGACGGTACGAAGGTTCGGGCGAACGCGAGCAAGCACAAGGCGCTGAGTTGGGGGCATGCGAAGCGTCTTGAGGATCAGTTGCGCGGCGAGGTGGCGGAGTTGCTTGATTGTGCGGCGCAAGCGGACGCCGCGGAGCCCGGGCTGGACGTGCCGGAGGAGTTGAAGCGTCGCGAGGACCGTCTTGCGGTGATCGAGGCGGCGCAGGCGGAGATCGAGCGGCGGGCGCGGGAGCGCCATGCGGCGGAGCGGGAAGAATACGAGGAGAAGCTTGCGGCGCGGCGGGAGAAGGAGAAGGCGACGGGACGCAAGCCGCGCGGCCGCGCGCCGAAGGCGCCGGAAGCGGGGCCGCGGGAGAAGGATCAGGTGAATCTGACGGACGCGGAATCGCGGGTGATGCCGACGGCGGACGGATTCCAGCAGGCGTACAACGCGCAGTCGGGAGTGGATGTCGAGAGCCATCTGGTGGTGACGGCCGATGTGGTGGACCGCTGCAACGACAAGCGCGAGGTGGAACCGGCGCTTGCGGCGCTGGGCGCGCTGCCGGGGGCGTTGGGAAAGCCGCCCGGGCTGTTGGCCGACGCGGGGTATTTCAGCGAGAAGAACGTGGAACGTTGCGAGGCGGCGCAGTTGACGCCGTACATCGCCGCGGGCCGCGCGGCGCACAACCCGCCGCTGGCGGAGCGTTTCGCGTCGCCGCCGCCCTGTGCGGAGGACGCGGACGCGGTGACGCGCATGGCGCATCGGCTGCGGACGCCGGAAGGCCGGGCGCTGTACGCGCGGCGCAAGTCGACCGTGGAAACGGTGTTCGGAGTCGTCAAGGAGACGATGGGATTTCGGCGCTTCCATCTGCGCGGACTGGAGGCGGTGCGCGGAGAATGGACGCTGACCTGTCTGGCGTGGAACCTGAAACGGATGCATGCCTTGCGCTGAGGCGCTCCACCCCCCGTTTTCCGCCTGCGAGCGGACATTCGCGACGCGACAATGCCGAATACGCATGTGGGGGCGATACCATACCGCCCCGGCGACCGAAATCGGGAATCGCGCGGTCCGCGGCCGCCGGCATGAAATGTAACCGACGACCGACTTGCTTGGCGGCTTCAACAATCTAAAACCGACAGACTCCTAGCCAACCGATTTGACCACAATTTCGCTTACGTCTCTTGAGGCGCCGTCGCGGTCACCGATGCGGCGCAGTTGTTCGCGCATCATTTGCTGGCGTTCGGAGTCGAACTTGCGCCAGCGCGTCAGCGGCGTGATCAGCCGCGCGGCGATTTGCGGATTGATCGCATCGAGTTGCATCGCCTGTTCGCCGAGGAATTCGTAGCCCGAGCCCGAAGCATCGTGGAAATTGATGTGGTTCTGGCCGCAAAAGGCGCCGATCACGGCGCGCACCTTGTTCGGGTTGCGAATTTCGAAATCCGGGTGGCGCAGCAGTTCCCGCACCTGCGCCAGGGCGCCGGGCTGCGGCCGGGTCGCCTGCAGGCTGAACCATTGGTCGACTACCAGCGGCTCACCGCGCCATTGTTCGTGAAATTGCGCAAGCGCCGCCTGGTAAACGCCCTCCCCCGCGGGGCTGTGTGTGAGGGTACTCAATGCGGCGAGCTGGTCGGTCATGTTGTTGGCCTGTTCGAATTGCCGCAGGCACAGTTCGAGCCAATCCTTATCTCCGGATCGAACGAGCGCCGACAAGGCCAGATTGCGCAATGATCTGGCGGCGATGGATTCGGCGTCCGCCCGATAGTCGCCGGTGGCGGGTATGCTCTCGAACAGGTCCGCCATCAATTTCCGGTGTGATTCGGCCAGCCCGTCCAGCAGGAACTCCCTGACCGCGTGGATCGCTTCCACGTCCGCGATGTCGGCCTGTTCTATCAGGTAGCTTTCAGCCGGCAGGCGCAACAATTCGGCGAACATGGCCCGGTCGGCTCTAGCGCCTGCGTCGACGGCCTCGGCGAGTATGTTCCGATGCGCCTCGCGCAAGATTTTCGGCAAGGCCAATTTCCTGCCGCCGCGAAAATCCTCCTGCAATTCCCGCATGAGCATCAGCGCCAGTTCCTGGCCGGCGTTCCAGCGATTGAAGCCGTCGCTGTCGTTACTCATCAGGAACAGCAAGTCTTCAGGCGCGTAATCGTATTTCAGCCGCACCGGCGCGCTGAAACCGCGCAGCAGCGAAGCCACGGGAGGCTCGGCCACGTCTTCGAAGACGAAAGTCTCGACAGGCTGCGTGACCGCCAGCACCCGGTCGTTACCCACCGCGGCCGGCTCGCCTTGCAAGCGCAACGGAACCTCATTGCCCGCCGGGTCGAGCAGGCCCATGCGCAGGGGAATATGAAACGGAACTTTTATTTCCTGTCCCGGCGTCGGCGGGCAGGACTGACGCACACGCAATTCGAAGCGTTGCCGTTCGGCATCGTGAAAACCGTCGATTTCAAGCAGCGGCGTGCCTGACTGGCGGTACCAGTTGCGGAACTGTTTCAGATCGACCCCGCTTGCGTCTTCCATGGCATTGACGAACTCCTCGATGGTCACCGCCTGGCCGTCATGCCGTTTAAAATACAGGTCCGTGCCGGCGCGGAAGCGTTCCCGGCCGAGCAGATTGCTGATCATGCGCACGACTTCGGCGCCTTTCTCGTAAATCGTGACAGTGTAGAAATTGGAAATTTCCATGTAGGAATCGGGTTGCACCGAATGCGCCATGGGGCCGCTGTCCTCGGCGAACTGCACCGAGCGCAGAAAGGCAACGTCCTGCACGCGCTTTACCGAACGCGAATTCATGTCGGCGCTGAATTCACTGTCGCGGAACACGGTAAATCCTTCCTTGAGACTCAACTGGAACCAGTCGCGGCAAGTGACGCGGTTGCCCGACCAGTTATGAAAATATTCATGGGCGACCACGGCCTCCACGCGCTGGAAGGCCCAGTCGGTCTGGGTGGCGGAATTGGCCAGGATGCAGGAGGTGTTGAAGATGTTCAGACCCTTGTTTTCCATCGCGCCCATGTTGAAATCGTCGACTGCGACGATCATGAAGATGTCGAGGTCGTATTCGCGTCCGTATTTTTCCTCGTCCCAACGCATCGCCTTCTTCAGCGAGACCATGGCGTGATCGCATTTGTCGAGATCCCTGGGCTCGACAAAGATGCGCAATTGCACTTCACGGCCCGAGGCGGTATTGAAACGGTCTTCAAGACTCACCAGGTCCCCCGCCACCAGCGCGAAAAGGTAACTCGGCTTGGGGAACGGATCCTCCCAGGTGCGCCAGTGCCGCTGCGGGTCCTCGCATTCGCCCTCGGCGATGCAATTGCCGTTGGACAGCAACACGGGATACTTCTCGCGTTCGGCCCGGATCGTGGTGGTGAATTTCGACATCACGTCGGGGCGGTCGAGGTAGTACGTGATGCGGCGAAAGCCTTCCGCCTCGCATTGCGTGCAGAACATCGTGCGCGACTTGTACAAGCCTTCCAGGGCGGTATTGTTCTGCGGCTCGATCCGGGTGCGGCAATACACTGTGAACCGGTCGGAGCCGTCTTGAGCCAGCGAACGCAATTTCGGAATGCGCAGGCTTTCTTCTTCGAGTTCGAAATCGGTGGCTTCCAGCACGCGATCGTCGAGCCGCAATTCTTCCAGTACAAGTTCGCGGCCATGCAATACCAGCATGTCTTCATCGACGCCGCTGAAATCCGGATTGCGCCGGAACTGCAATCTCGCCTGAACTACCGCATGAGTTTCATACAGATCGAAATCGAGCTCCGTGCTGTCGATGGTGAACGGCGGAGGCCGGTAGTCATGCAGATACGTAGTGCGTGCGGTTGCGTCTTTCATTCGATGCTGGGTCCTTTTTTACGAAATGTCAGGTCAATGCCTGCATTGTAAGCGTATGCGTAATCGACTCTCGGGAATCCGGGCGATTGTAGCAGTCCGAGAAATGGGATTGTGACCAAGGAACACGGACTCCAGCAGTTCTCATTTTGGCCGTGAAGCCGAGCGATTGCTGATTGCCGATGGCGGCTTGACATCATAGAAGGCGGGGTCTATGGTGCGGGGCATGGGCAACCCGTGGTTCGGATCGAAGGCGACGTCGGGGCTGGTGTACAGCGACCCGCCGTACCTGCACAGCGCGCGCAAGTCCGCACGCCGCTACCGGCACGACTACGAGGACGCCAACCACGCGGTGCTGCTGGAACTGCTCCGGGGGCTGCCGTGCGCGGTGATGGTGTCGGGGTATCCGTCGGCGCTGTACGACGAGCTGCTGGGCGACTGGCGCAGCGTGTCGCTGCAGGTGATGAACCAGGCGGGCGTGGTGACCGAGAAGGTGTGGTTCAACTTCGCGCCGGACCGGGTGCACTGGGCGTCGTGCGCCGGGCGCAACTTCACACACCGCCAGGCCGTCAAGCGCAAAGCGGCGAGTTGGGGCCGCCGCTACGCGGCCATGCCGCCAGCGGAGCGTCTGGCGGTGCTGGCGGCGCTCATGGCGGTGGAGGCGCAGGCGCCGCCGTGAAGTTCCTCGCGCAGCATCTCGACCGGCTGCGGGCGTGCTTCGCGCGCATGCCGGACCCGCGCCGCGGCAGCAACCGGCGCTACGCCATGGCCGACATCGGCATGGCGGCGCTGTCGGTGTTCTTCATGCAGTCGCCGTCGTTCCTGGCGCACCAGCGCGCACTGGCCGAGACGCGCACGCGCTCGAACGCGCACACCCTGTTCGGCCTCGACCGCATCCCCTGCGACAACCACATTCGGCAACTGCTGGACGGCGTACCGGCGGAACACTTCGACGACGCGTTCCACGACCTCGCCGCGGACCTCGACGCGCACGGCGCGCTCGAACCGATGCGCCGCCTCGACGGCTGCGTGCTGGTCGCCCTGGACGGCACGGAGTTCTTCCGTTCGCGCAAGCTCCACTGCGACAACTGCTCGACCCGCAAGCGCAGCGACGGCGACGTCGAGCACTTCCACCAAATGCTGGGGGCCACCGTCGTGGCGCCGGGCCAGTCGCGCGCGCTGCCGCTGCCGCCGGAGTTCGTCCAACCGCAGGACGGCGCCGCCAAGCAGGACTGCGAACGCCAGGCCGCCAAGCGCTGGCTGGCGCGCCACGGCCCGCGCTGCGCCGCCCTGCGGCCGGTCTACCTCGGCGACGACCTGTACGCCTGCCAGCCCGTCTGCCAGGCCATGCTCGACGCTGGCGGCGACTTCCTGCTCACCTGCAAGCAACCCAGCCACAAGACCCTCTACGAGTACCTCGACGGCGTCCGAACGCCCACGCGCCGCCGCACCGCGGGACGCGGCGCGAAGCGCCGCATCCACCGCTACCGCTGGATGAACGACCTGCCCATCCGCGACGGCGACGACGCCATGCGCGTCAACTGGCTCGAGATCGTCAGCGCCAAACCCGACGGCAAGGTCACCTACCGCGGCGCCTTCGTCACCAGCCTCGACGTCGACCGCGACAACGTCGCCGAACTCGCCGACTGCGCACGCGCCCGCTGGAAGATCGAGAACGAGACCTTCAACGTCCTCAAGCAGCACGGCTACCATCTCGAACACAACTTCGGCCACGGCAAGGACACCCTCGCCGCCGTGCTCGTCATCCTCAACCTCCTCGCCTTCGCACTGCACACCGCCTGCGAACTCGCCGAAACCCTCTGGCGGCAGGCCCGGCAGCGCCTCGGCACCCGCTTCCGCCTGTTCGAGCACCTGCGCACCATCACCGAATACCAGGTGTTCCCCTCCTGGACCGCGCTCTTGACCCTGCTCGCCACCGGCGGACCCCCGGCACAGCCTCCCTGACCTCCGCGCCTCGGCAACCCAATCAACCCAACCGCAAAAAAACCATGAAACCCTCAACACTCACCCGACAAGGACAAAATGAGAACTGCTGCACGGACTCGACTGGGCTTGACCAGAATATGGATTAGTCATATTCTTAGCTAATTCTCATTTATCGGGATCGGCTATGGTCACAGTGAATGTCCATGAAGCAAAGACCAATCTATCGCGCCTGCTATCGAAAGTGGAAGCGGGAGAGGACGTAATTATTGCCCGAAGCGGTACGCCGGTGGCGCGGCTGGAACTCGTACAAAAGCCGGGCAAGCGCGAATTCGGCTCAATGAAAGGTCAGATCGAACTCGGCGACGAGTTCTTCGATCCCCTGCCGGAAGAAGAATTGGCTCACTGGGAGGGCCGTTAAGTTTTGCGGCTGCTGTTGGACACGCACGCGTTTTTCTGGTGGTTTTCCGGCAGTCGTCGGCTTTCTCCTGGTGCAAGACAAGCTATTGAAGAGGAAGGGAACGATGTCCTGATAAGCGCAGCTTCGGCTTGGGAGATCGCAACCAAACATCGAATTGGGAAACTTCCCGAAGCCGGTACGCTTGCCAAAGACATCGCCGGCGCCATGAGCAGTCAGGGATTCCAGGAACTCCCGATTTCAGTCTCCGATGCCTCCCGCGCCGGTTCACTACCGGGTCCGCTTCGCGACCCCTTCGACAGGGTGCTGATTGCCCAGGCATTAGCCCGCGACTTACTGCTGGTTTCAAATGAAACGATTTTTGAAAACTACGGCGTTCGTCGGCTCTGGTAGTACTTGGTAATTTTGTCAGCTTTAGGCTAAACATCCCAATTCAATCTCATAACCACTGAAGCGGCGCAAGTTGATCACTCCCTGGTCGAAGATCAGGTACTGGCCCTTGATGCCTTGCAGGATGCCGCCCGCCACCGGATCCTTCTCGAAATTGAAGGAGTTCAGCTTTTCGGGATGCTTGCGCACCGGGTAGCGGATTTCCACCGGTTCAAGACCGTTCAGGACGCTGACGGCGAAGAAGCCGAATCGCTCGGAGAGATCGTCGATGCCGCTTTTGCATAGCTCGATCAGCCGGTCCTTTTCCGCGAGCAGGTCGAGCGGCTCGGCCGTGCCCTTGAGCATGTCGCGCCAGTTGGTCTTGTCGGCCACCTCCTGCTTGAACAACACTTCGAGATAGCCCGACTGCATCCTGCTGCGAACGCGGATGATCGCCAGCGCCTGGGTAGCGCCCTGGTCTATCCAGCGCGTCGGCACCTGCACGGCACGGGTGATCCCGACTTTCAGGCCGGAAGAATTCGCCAGGTAGACGATGTGGTCGCGCATGCAAACGCGTTCGCCCCAATCGGGTTCGCGGCAGGTGCCCTGGTCGAAGTGGCATTTTTCCGGATGGATGATGCAGGAATCGCATTGGGCCAGCTTGCGGAAACAGGGATAGCAATAGCCCTGGTTGAAACTCTTGGCGGTCTTGCGGCCGCAATGAACGCAGAAGATCCTGCCCGTGTAAGTGAGTTGCACGGGCTGGCCGAGCAATTCGTTGAGCGGTACGCGCGCCTCGGAAAGCACCATGCTGTAGGCCACCGGGTCTTCCAGGCGCGTTTCCATTTTTCGCAAGGTGCCGCCGGCCACGGTGTGAAGTGTATCGTCAAGAAGATCGAGCATGTCAGATATCGAGTCCCCCGCCGCCGGCGTTCCTGCCGCGGCGCATTGAAGCCGCCACAACAATACCGAGGAACAGGCCGGCGAGCAATCCGCCGACATGCGCGGCGGTGGCGATCCAGGAAGAGGCGAGCAACTCCATCGCCACCAGCATGAAGACGAAGACCATGAACATCTGGTCGCTGAGAATCGGCCTGCCGCCGGGGAGCATTTTCTGCATCATCCAGGCGAAACCGAGCAGACCGTATACCACCCCGGACATGCCGCCGAAATTATTGCCGCCGCCAAGCAGAAATTGCGCCGTGTTGGCCGTAAACGAGGTGAAAACGATTACGGCCGGAAATAGCCAGCGTGGCCGCCGCGGCTCGAGTTGCCGGCCGAAGTACCACAACCACAACATGTTGAACACCAGGTGCAACTCGCCGAAATGCAGGAACATCGGCGTGAGCGTACGCAGCATCAGCGCCGGATCGACGATGTCGCCGAGCAATGCGCCGAGGCTGTCAGGGTCGAGCAAGGGATAAAACAGGAAATCCACCCGCCAGGCCTGCATGCCGAGCCGGCTGAAAACCGCCACCAGTGCGCAGGCAAGCATCAGCGAAACCGTGACCGGACAGCGCAGGGTTTCCCGGAAGGCGGAGTTCAGCAGCCGGCCGGGCCTGAACAGGGGCTGGCGCGCAGGCGCCGGTGATCGTTGTTCGGGTCCGAGTTCGCTCCACTGCGCCAGCGCTTCGCGCACCATGCGGGACTCCCATTCGCTGTGTACCCAGATAACCTGGCGGCCTGATTCCTCGATGATTCGATGCCGGACGCCCTGGCGCGAAAGCGCCTGGCTGAATCCGAGCAGATCGACATCGGTCGGCAGGCTGGCCGCTTTAATCATCGGTCTTGGCGAGACGGCTGCCCCAGCCGAGCTTGCTGCGGCAGGCCTGGTAACTGGTGTAGTCGAGGGGATGAATGAGCTTGAGAGAACAGGAGTTCTTGCGAACGAATATTTCATCGCCGGCGCGAGCCGTATAGCGCACTTGCCCGTCGCAGCTCAATTGCGGCTCGAGTTCTTCCTTGGCGCCGACGACCAGGCGAATTTCGCTGGCCCCGTCCACTACCAGAGGTCTGCTGCTCAGGGAGTGAGGGTACATGGGCACCAGCACCAGAGCGTCGAGTTGAGGTTGCATGATCGGCCCACCGGCGGAGAGCGCGTATGCCGTGGAGCCGGTTGGAGTCGCCACAATGAGGCCGTCGGATTCCTGGCTGTAAACGAACTGCCCGTCAATGAACAACTCGAAAGAGATCATTTGCGCGGCCTTGCCCGGGTGCAGCACGACATCGTTCAGTGCGCGGCCGACT
The DNA here is from genome assembly GCA_963666325.1 of Pseudomonadales bacterium. Taxonomy (GTDB): domain Bacteria; phylum Pseudomonadota; class Gammaproteobacteria; order Pseudomonadales; family Pseudohongiellaceae; genus UBA9145. The sequence continues at coordinate 358,646 of OY762706.1, read as the reverse complement.
TCCTGGCGATTTCCTTCCCTGACCACTTCGGCATGGAGCAGAAACCGGTCCTCGCTGATGTACTCTCCTTCGAGCACCTCGCCGATGCGCTGTTCCAGTTCGTCCGGCAGCACGTCGGTGAGAAACCCGAGCCGGCCGCGATTGACGCCGATTACCGGGACTTCGAAGACATGTTTCGCCACGTGCAGCAGGCTGCCGTCGCCGCCCACGACGATGACGAGATCGCAATGACTCGCGATTTGCTCGACCGGCACCGCCCGGACCCGGGGCATTTGCATCATGCCGGCGGTAACTTCGTCGAAAATGATGGAGCGGCCCTTGCCGTCGAGGAACGCATGCAGTCGTTGCAAGGTTTCCACAGCGCCGTTGTGGCCGGGCCGTCCTATCACGCCGATGCTGGTGAATTCCGCCATGTCGCCAAACCGGGCCGGGCCGCGGGGAAGCCGATAACGGGCACGGAGTATAGCACGCGGGACTTGCGGCTAACCCTTCGACTGTATCTCACGGCGCTCGTTCAAGTCCGCGGGTGGTATAGCTCAACCCACTCGAACATCGCACGCATCAACTCCGCCGTGGGATAGTCCAGGATGTCTTCTTCGGAAAAACCTGCGGTACGTTGCCGATCGTAGTTCCATTCCTGAAAATCCCGGTATTCGCTCAGAATTACCGCGGCCCCAACTTGCTCGAAATCGTCTATTTGCACGATCCAGTTGCGGAGCTTCCGTACGGCAACTTCGTGGCTGCCGCCATGCGCCTCGATGTCGCAACCGGCCAGGTCGGAGATGGCGGCTTGATAGCGGTAAGACTCTTCCTCAAGTATCAGGAACGCCTTCTTCGTGAGCTTTTCCGCGCCAAAGCGCCGACATCCGAAATCAATTCCCAGTTCAAAGGGCATGTTCAGGCGGTAGTGTTCCCCCGCCTGTTTGGCCTGGCATCTGCTCAGGTCATGGATGGAAAAGCGGGCGCACGCTATCAGTTCCAGAATTTTTTCGACCCGAGGCTCTCCCGAGTCGCTGCGCTCGCTCGCAATCCGCGGCGTGAGGCCCAAGCGAATCAAGCAGAAAAGCATGGCACGAAGGACAGGTGCGTAGTCTTCGTCGAAGGGGCAATTTACAAATACGTTCGTGGCAAAACTATGACAGACCACCATTCGCCTTGTTCCTTGGCGGAAGTGGTTCCTCCCGGTTGCGGATTCTGCCGTCCGCTCCGAAGATGTACAGGGCTCTTTTCTTCTTTCGCGCGATTTCCCGCGCCGCTTCAATTGCCTCCCGCTTCGTGTCGAACTTGCGGAATACCCGTTTGGCGCCGGTTCTGCGTATGGCCCACCTGCCGTTACTGGGAACGACATGCTGGCTGATCGTGGACATGGGGTGGATTGCTCGCGAGCTACGATGAAGTTACAGGTATTGTACGGTATGGCTGAAGTTACTGTCCACGATTTCAGTGAATCGTATCGCTGCCGCGATCAGTCGGTAAACCGCAACTGCAGGGGCTGCGGCAAATAGACGATTTCGCCTGGAATCTGGTAGGCCAGAAAGATCTGGATTTCGATGCCGCGCAGATTGGCGGCAACCTCGTAGTTATCGACGATGTGGAATCGCTCCACCGGCCGCAGGGACTGTTCAAATGTGGCCGACCTGAGTCCGCCCAGGGTTCCGTCCCACAAGGTGAGACCGATTTCCCGATCGATTTGATGGAACTGCCGGGAATCCACGGTAATGAGTATGTGGAATGAACCTGTCAGCCCGACGTGTTCCGGGTCTACCTCGATTTCCGCCACCAGGCGCAGGATATCGCCGGACCCTGCGCTTTCGGTGTAAGCGAGTTCATCGTTGACCTGACCGGCCAGGGCCAGTCGCGCGGACGTGGCGCCGGTGACCAGGCTTTGCCCGCGCATGGCCGGCAGATCGGGCATAGTCTGTGGCATCCAGGCTTCAACCTGGGGTGCCACGATGTTCAGCGCTGCCGCCGCATTCGCTCCCATATCCTCATGTTCCGGTCGGCCGCAGGCGGTGTCGCCGCATTGCAGATCGGGGTTCGAGAAAATCGCGGTTCTGTTCGGCACGGAGAATTGCGACGGAGTGGCCATGACCGTGGCGAATTCTTCATCGACTCCGTAGCCCGTGGCGAAATCGAAGGTGCCGCCGTAACCGTCTTCGCGATGCGAATGGGTCAGGCCCATGTTGTGCCCGAGTTCATGGGCCAGCACCAGGTCTTCAAGGCAATCGATGGCGATCCATGAATAACCGAAGGCCTTCTCGGCAGGGTCGCTGAAGTCGCCTTGCATGCCGAAACCGCCGATTGGCGCCAGGCCGCACCGGGCGCTGTTTTCGGCGGCGTCGAAAAGCACCACGAAATCGGCGCCGTAGTGTTGCCGCATCTCTTCCACGCCGGCAAAGGCAGCGTGGGATCCACTCAATAGTTCATTCAGAGTCCGGTTCGCATCCCCGCTTTCAGTGTAGGGCACGGGCTGGAAATGTACCGGCCGCAGGCGAATTCGCGCATCGCTGTTGTACCAGGCACTGTTTGCCGCGTTGATAAAACCGTTGATCCTATTTTCGATACTGGCCGGATAAAGGCCGGCGGCAGCCGGTGTATACAAGGCCATCACGTCTATTGCGGCAATCGAATCGTCGACCGAAGCGGTGTCGGCAGGGTCGGTGCGGCGCAACGTCTCTATGAAATCGCTGACTCCGTCACCGTCGCTGTCGCTACGGGTGTCGTGAACCACCGGCGCGGATGAATCGACCCGCAATTCGCCGATCAGCGCCGAGGCGACCACGGCCGGGCGGCTGTTTTCCGAGGTCGCAACCGTAACCGAAAAGGTCCTGCGGCTTCCCGCAGGAAAACCGCCGAGTTCGCAATAAAGAATCTCCTGCCCTGAAAGGCTTGGCTGCCGGCGGCACTGGCCGGGCGCGGAAACCAGGCTGGTGTTCTCCAGCAGAAAATAGATTTCCAGAGCGATGCCCGACCTCGCGGCGGCGCCCCCGTTCTCGAGCTCGTAGTCGATCGTGAGATTGCCGCCGATGACCACACTGGGATCGGCGAAATGCTGGGACAGGCGAAACCCGTTCGCATCGACCGCCACCGCGGGACCCATGTCCGGCAGAGGCAGCGTATCCTGCGCGGCGGTCTGCATTCCCGCAGTCACGCATAGCAGCAAGATGTAAAATTTGCGCATGAATCATGTTCAAACGGGATATTGCGCCGTTTGTGGGAATTTTTACCAATTATCCTGCTACACTCAAGCCGATTTTTCTTGCGGCAGCGATTAATTTTTTCGGGCGACGCATGCGTCGCCGTTACCAGGAGACTCAATATGGCATATGTAGACGGTTTCGTTCTTGCGGTTCCGGCCGCCAAACGGGAGGAATTCATTGAACATGCCGAATTCGTCGACAGCCTGATCAAGGAATGCGGCGCCGATCGCATCGTGGAATGCTGGGCCGATGACGTACCCGACGGCGAGGTCACCGACTTCGCCAGGGCGGTAAAGAAGACAGACGACGAAATCGTGGTTTTTGCCTGGATAGAATGGCCCGACAAGGCTACGCGCGACGAAGGCATGAAGAAAATGCAGGAACACGCCGCGGGCGACGAGCGCTGGGATCCGGAAAAATACCCGCCGCCCTTCGACGGCAAGCGGATGGTCTGGGGCGGATTTACGCCAGTGGTCGATATCTGATTCTTCCCGCCCGTATAATTCTCCACGATGCGGCCGCGCCAACTGCCTGCCGGACCCGCGGAAGGACAGAAGGCAGGCGACGCATACAGTCCGTCTAATCGACGAGGATTTCTTGTGTACGATGTGGAATGTTGAGGAATGGCAATGAAAGGCGCACTTGAAAAACTCAGTGTCCGAGGATTCAAATCAATCCGTGAATTGAAAGACTTGCAGTTGAACGAATTAAATGTATTTGTTGGCGCCAACGGAGCGGGGAAAAGTAATCTGATCGAATTATTTCGCATGCTTACGGCAATGGCCGGAAAAAATTTCAGCAAGTATATTCTTGCGCACAATGGTGCAGATGGATTTCTATTCAACGGTCCCAAGGCTACAACCTCCATCAGCGCTGAATTTGTTTTCACATCCAATAGCGAATTTTCCCAAGGCCCGAACATATACAGATTTGAGGCCACTCCGACCACGGATGGCCGGACATTCCTATTGTCCGAAGAGCGTGAATATGTGACGGCTGCTCCCAGATCCTATGGACCGGCTGCTGAAGAAAGCCGCCTCCGGGACGCGAAAGACGAAAAATCCATAAGAGGGAGTTGGCATGGGGTTGGATACTTTGTATATGAGTCGATCTCGAATTGGATTGTCTATCATTTTCACGACACAAGCGCCAATGCACCGATGCGTCGTTATGAAATCGTCGAGGATTGTCACCGTCTCCGATCTGACGCCTCAAATATTGCCCCTTTCCTTCTCCGGATGAAAAAAGACCCCTTGCTCTCGAATTTTTACAGAGAGATCGTAAACTCGGTGCGGCTGGTAATACCGTTTTTCGATGATTTTCGACTCGATGTACACAAATTTGGGGAAACCGAAAAAGTAGCGTTAAGCTGGCAACAAAAAGGGTCCGACTTTCCTATGCAGCCTTTTCACCTGTCGGACGGCTCTATCCGATTTATCTGCTTGACTACCGCGCTACTTCAGCCGTCCCCACCGTCTACGATCATCATCGATGAGCCGGAGTTGGGCCTCCATCCGGAAGCTATCGGGATTTTGAGTGAACTCATTCAGGACGCCGCGAAACGGACACAGGTTGTGATTGCAACACAGTCACCGCTTCTGCTGGACCAGTTCGCAGTCGAAAATATCATTGTGGTTAACCGAAAGGACGGACAGTCTTCGTTCGAGCGACTCTTACGCGCTGATTACGATCAATGGCTGAATGAGTATTCCGTGGGCCAACTCTGGACCAAGAATGTTATCCAGGGGGGCACGACGAATGAATAGTCATGCGGAAGTCGTAGTATTGACCGAAGGCCGGACGGAACAGCTTTTCGTCAAACAGCTTCTTGCGCCTTATATGGGAACGCGTGGCGTCTACATGACGCCCATCCAGTTGGACAAACCGGGGCAGAAAGGTGGAGATGTACGCTTTGTGCGCGCAAAGAATGACATTGCCCGGCACCTGAAGCAGCGAAACAACACGTTCGTGTCACTTATGGTTGATTACTACGGCATTGGTAAAGATTGGCCGGGACTTGATGCCGTCCGGCCAGGGACTACGCCCAGCGACATTGCTTCAGCGATTTGCGAAGCAACTCAGGTTGCCATTGACGCTGAGTTGACGGAATACCGCTCAAGTGCGCGTTTCGTGCCGCATATCTCAGTCCACGAATTCGAGGCGCTGCTTTTCAGCGAGCCAGACACTTTGGCGAACGCCCTCCAGGTAGAGCGGAAATGCATCGATGCAATCATTCAGGAATGCGGGGAACCCGAGGCGATTGACGATTCTCCACATACAGCGCCATCCGCGCGCATCGTGCGGATGTTCGACCGTTTCAAGAAAACGAGTACAGGCATCGCCATCGCGCGGTCAATCGGAATTGAGCAGATGCGCTCTATGTGTCCCGTATTTGACGACTGGCTGGACCGCTTGAGTTCACTTTCGGTTTGCGCCTGATCTATAACGCTATAGCGTTCTGAAAACCTGAAATGGTCGGGACGGCGGGATTTGAACCCACGACCACTACACCCCCAGTGTAGTGCGCTACCAGACTGCGCTACGCCCCGAAGTCGGCGAGTTTACCACATGGGAAGACTGATATTGCGAGGGAGATTCTGCGACTCCGCTTCGCTCCGCGCAGAATGACGAGGGGAGGGTCTGTCATTCTGCGCGCAGTCGCAGAATCTTTACGCTGCTACAGCAAGTCGATGACCTGTTCGAGACCCCGGGCCAGCGCGGCGATTTCGGCAGCGTTGGCCGGTGGATTCTTCGCCTCTTCGGTCAGTTTTCGGCGAGCGCCGTCGATGGTAAATCCCTGATCGTACAACAATGTCCTGATGCTGCGTACGAGCAGCACGTCCTGCATTCGATAATAACGCCGGTTGCCCCGCCGCTTGTCGGGTTGCAGGCCGGGAAACTCCTTTTCCCAGTAACGCAGCACATGGGGCTTGACCGCGCAAAGCTCGCTGACTTCGCCGATGGCGAAATAGCGTTTCGGGGGGATCGGCGGCAGCGCTGCGCTAGTCATCGGTCCCGTCATATCCCTCCACGTTGGATTTCAGCTTCTGTCCCGGCCGAAAAGTCACGACGCGTCGCGCCTCGATGGGAATCTCTTCACCGGTTTTCGGGTTTCTGCCGGGCCGCTGCTTCTTGTTGCGCAATTCGAAATTGCCGAAACCGGACAGTTTGACGGGTTGATTGTTTTCCAGCGAAAAGCGAATTTCCTCGAAAAAAAGTTCCACCACTTCCTTGGCTTCACGCTTGTTCAAGCCCAGTTCTTCGAAAAGATGTTCCGCCAAGTCTGCCTTGGTCAGCGCCTTGTCGCCCATGGATATCCCCGGTTCAGTTACGTAAAGAAGCGTCAAATTTTTCTTGTAGCGCCTTGATAGTACTGTCAATTACCTGGTCGATCTCGGCATCTCCAAGAGTGCGCGAAGGATGTTGCCAGGTCAAGCCCAAGGCAATGCTTTTGCTGCCTTCCGGCACCGGGCCGCCGCGGTACACGTCCAGCACGTTCAACTTGACCAGCAGCGGACCCGCCGAATCGCGGACCACCCGCTCGATATCGCTTGCCCCGATTTCTTCGGCAATCACGATCGCCAGATCCCTGCCGACTTCGGGAAAGCGCGAAGGTTCCTCCGCCACCGGCACTTCCTGCCGGCACAGCGCATCGAGGCGCACTTCGAACAGGAAGGAGGCAGGTAGTTCCATCTCTGTTTGCAGCGCTGGGTGCAAGGCGCCGACATACCCGGCTACCTCTCCGTCGAAAAGAACTTGTGCGCATTGACCGGGATGAAGTCCAGGCCGTTCAGCGGCGATGAAATCAAGTTTTGCAATCCTGCCACCGAGCCCGAACAGGGACTCTAGATCACCTTTTACATCATAAAAATCCGTTATCTCACTGGAATTACACCAGTTATCCCCCTCTTTTTTCCCTGAAATCAAACCTGCCAACATCGATTCCTGGAGCAATCCGTCCGCTTTTCTGCCGAAAGCCAGGCCGGTTTCGAACAGTCGCAAATGCTCCTGCCGGCGATTCGCGTTATAGCGCAAAGTCTGCACCAGACCCGGCATGAGGCTGCCGCGCATGACCGACATGTCGCGCGAAATCGGATTCTGCAATGGCACCGTGTCCACGCCTTCTACGCTGAAGCGGCCGGCCAGCCCCGGTTCGATGAAGCTGTAGGTGACGACCTCCTGGTATCCCAGTGCGACAAGGTGGTCACGGACTCGTTCCGGGCGAATTTGCTGCTCCGGCGCCTGGCCCATTTCCATTCGATTCAGCCCCATGTTCAAGGGCAGTTTGTCGTAGCCGTGGATGCGGGCGAGTTCCTCGATCAGGTCGGCTTCGATGGATACATCGTAACGATAGGAAGGAACCTCCAGCGTGACGTCCGCATCGCTTTGTTCAATTGCGGTGAAGCCCAGCCTGGTGAAAATATCCAGCACTTCCCCGCGAGGTATGTTTACGCCCAGCACGCGATGTATGGAGTCGAATCGCAGTCGCACACCGCGGAACTCGGGAATTTCACCCACCGCTTCGGTTACCGGACCCGCGTCACCGCCGGCAATGTCGAGCAGCAACTCCGTTGCCCGCGCCATGGCGCGATGCTGCAGCAGGTAATCGACACCGCGCTCGTAACGATGCGAAGCATCGGTCTGCAGGCCCGCGGCGCGCCCCCTGCCGGCGATGGCGAAGGGTGCGAAGGCGGCGCATTCGAGGAAAACATTGCTGGTCTGCTCGTTTACGGCGGTTTTCATGCCGCCCATGATGCCGGCCATGGCCACCGCTCCGGCGCCATCGGCGATGACCAGCGTGTCGGAATTCAGTTCGAGTTCCTTGCCGTCGAGCAAGGTCAGTTTTTCGCCCGGAACGGCCAGGCGCACGTCGATGTATTGCCGCAACTTGCCCAGATCGAAAGCGTGCAGAGGCTGACCGAGTTCGAGCAAGACAAAATTGGTCACATCGACTACCGGGTCGATGCAACGCAGGCCGCCCCTCCGTAATTTTTCCTGCATCCACAAGGGAGTTTCCGCTTCGAGATCGATTCCGCGGATGATTCTGCCGAGATAACGGGGACATTCCTTGCCGGCGCTGATTCGCACCGGGAATTCGTCCTTTATGGTCGCGGCGGGTTCAGGTGCGGCCGGCGTGGCTACATCGAGCCGCAACATGGCGCCGACGTCCCGCGCTATGCCCAGCATTCCCAGGCAGTCACCCCGATTCGGCGTGAGGTCGAGTTCGATACACGCGTCATCGAGCGCGAGATAATCCCGGAAATCAGTTCCGGCAGGAGCGTCCGCAGGCAATTCGAACAATCCTTCGGAAGTTTCCGCCATGCCGAGTTCTTCGGTCGAACAGAGCATTCCCGCAGACTCGACGCCGCGAATGTCGACGACGCCTACTTCCAGATCGCTTTCGCCCTTGCCTGCCCGACGAAATCGGGCGCCGGCCCTGGCATAAGGGGCTTTCATGCCGAGCCTCGCATTCGGCGCACCGCAGACTACCTGATGGCGCGAGACGCCGTCATCGACCTGACACACATGCAAAGACTCCGCCGCGGGATGGGCGTCGACCGCGACGACTTCAGCCACGACCACACCGGAAAAATCGCCGGCCACAGCGGTACGGCCCCCTACTTCGAGACCCGCCATGGTCAGGCTGTCCGCGAGTTCGCCGGAGCCGACCGGGACATTCACCCATTCCCTGAGCCAGGATTCGCTGAAAATCATCGATGCAACCCGTTCGGATTAATTGAACTGCCTGAGAAAGCGCACGTCATTTTCGAAGAACATGCGCAGGTCCCCGACCTGGTAACGCAGCATTGCCAGCCTGTCCACACCGAGGCCGAATGCGAAACCGCTGTATTCAACCGGATCTACTCCCGACATTTCGAGCACCCGCGGATGCACCATGCCGCAGCCCATGACTTCAAGCCAGCCGGTGCTTTTGCAAATACGACAGGCCTTTGCCTTGGCTGGGCCGCCGCAGCGCACGCAACTCATGTCGACTTCCGCCGACGGTTCCGTGAATGGGAAATAGGACGGCCGGAAGCGCACTTCCACCGCCTCCTCGAAAAACGCCCGCAGGAAACTGACGATAGTGCCTTTCATGTCCGCCATGCTGACTTCGCGGTCCACGAGCAGGCCTTCGACCTGGTGAAACATCGCAGTGTGCGTGAGATCGGAATCACAGCGATAGACCCGGCCGGGGCAGATCATGCGAAAAGGTGGATCGTCCCGCTCCATGACATGCACTTGCACCGGCGAAGTGTGCGTGCGCAACACTGTTCCCGGCTCGACGTAGAATGTGTCGTGCATGGCGCGGGCCGGATGATTTTCAGGGATATTGAGCGCTTCGAAATTGTAGTATTCGTCCTCGATTTCGGGACCTTCGGCGACATCGTAACCGGCGGCGCCAAAAATTTGCGTAATGCGATCCATCGTGATCGTGACAGGATGCAGTCCGCCGCCGGCGCGGCGCCGGCCAGGCAGGCTGACGTCGATTCTTTCCTGCTGGAGTCGAGCATCGAGAGCCTTGCTCTCAAGGGTCCGGCGGCGCGACTCGATCGCATCCTGCAGGCGATTCTTGATCAGGTTGATTTGCTGCCCGGCGGCGGGCCTTTGTTCGGCCGGCAGCGCACCTAGATTTTTCAGATGGCCGGTAAGCTCTCCCTTGCGGCCGAGAAGGCGAACCCTGAGCGCTTCGAGCGATTTTTCGTCCGTGCTTTCCTCGACCGCGGCAAGCGACGCAGCGGCAAGTTCGTCAAGGTCCGTCATGTGGCCTCCGATGCGAGGATCAGGCGGCCAGAGAAGCTTTTGCCTGGTCAGCTATCGCCGCGAAAGCGGGCTTGTCGTGCACGGCGAGGTCCGCGAGCACGCGTCGGTCGATTTCGATATTCGCTTTCCGGAGCCCGGCGACGAGTTGGCTGTAGCTGATCCCGCATTCGCGCGCCTGCGCGTTGATCCGGGTAATCCACAAGCTGCGGAAAACGCGCTTGCGTGTCCGGCGGTCGCGGTACGCGTACTGGGCTGCCCGGGTTACCGCCTGTTTGGCGACTCGGAAGACCCGGCTGCGAGCACCGTAATAGCCCTTGGCCTGTTCCAGCACTTTTTTGTGACGACGTCTGGCGACTACGCCTCGTTTGACTCTAGCCATCTACAGTTTCCTCAAATTCATTCTGGCTTACTTGTCGCCGAGCATGCGTTTGACCGCCTTCACGTCGGCCGGGTCCACGTGAGAAGTGCCACGCAGATTCCGCTTGCGCTTGGTGGTCATCTTGGTAAGGATGTGGCTCCGGTTTGCGGACTTTCGCTTGTAGCCGGAACCGGTCGCCTTGAATCTCTTGGCGGCGCCGCGCTTGGTCTTCATTTTCACGCTGCTCACTGTTTATGGTCTCATGTTCAATGAAAGCGGCCGGGCGATCGTTTCCCGGCCGCGTTGGTTGAAATCTCCGGGCTGACGCCCGCTATTACTCTTTTTTGCACCCTGGTATTGCACCTTGGCTATTGCACCTTGGCGCGCTTCTTGGTCGGCGCCAGCACCATGACGATCTGGCGACCTTCCATCTTGGGCTCCTGCTCGACCGTGCCGTACTCGTCAAGGTCCTCGCGAATGCGTTCGACAAGTTTCTGGCCGATATGCTGGTGCGCCATCTCCCGGCCGCGGAATCGCAGGGAAACCTTGACCTTGTCTCCGTCCGTGAGAAATCTGACGAGATTGCGCAGCTTTATGTCGTAGTCTCCCTGCTCGGTCCCGGGCCTGAACTTCACTTCCTTGACATGCACCCGCCGCTGCTTCTTGCGGTTGGCGGCTTTCTGCTTCTTCAGTTCGAAAACGTGTTTGCCGTAGTCCAGAATCTTGCAGACCGGCGGTTCCGCGTCGGGAACGATCAGCACGAGATCGAGCTGGGCGTCCGAAGCCGCATTGCGCGCGTCATCTATGGAAACGACTCCGACCTGTTCGCCGTCGGCCCCGATCAACCGCACCTGCGGCGCATCGATCTGTTCGTTTATGATCGCCTTTTTGGCACTGCTCCTCATATTTTCAGCGCTTCAACCTCATGTTTCCGTTTGCCGGAGAGCGCCATCGGAGCTTGCACGGCCATACTCGGCGACATCAGCGCTCAAGTGGCCGCAAAATGCGTCAAGTGTCATTGTGCCCAGATCGTCACCTCCCCTTTTGCGTACCGACACAGTGCCCGACTTTGCCTCACGGTCGCCTGCGACCAGCAGGTAAGGCGTCTTCTGTATCGTGTGTTCGCGGATTTTAAAGCCGATCTTCTCGTTTCTCAAGTCTGAAGTAACCCTGAAACCCTTGTTTTTCAAGGATTCTTCCACTTTCCGGCAATACTCCGCCTGATTGTCGGTAATGTTCATGACCACGGACTGCACCGGCGCAAGCCAGGTCGGCATGGCGCCGCCGTAATGTTCGATCAAAACGCCGATGAAACGCTCGAACGAACCCAGCGCGGCACGATGCAGCATGACCGGTATCCTGCGGCTGTTATCCTCGGCCACATACTGGGCGCCGAGCCGCTCGGCGGTAAAGAAGTCCACCTGCATGGTGCCGCATTGCTGCAGCCGGCCCATGCAATCACGCAGAGAATACTCGATCTTGGGGCCATAAAACGCCCCTTCGCCGGGCACGAGTTCCCATTCCAGGCCGGTGGCGTCCAGGGCCTGGCGCAAGGCGTCTTCGGCCTGGTCCCATAACGCATCGGCGCCCACGCGCTTCTCGGGCCGCGTGGAAAGCCGCAACAGCACTTCGTTGAATCCGAAATCCCGGTAAACCTCGAACAGCAATTGCATGAAATCCGCCACTTCCGACTGAATCTGCTCTTCGGTACAGAAGATATGACCGTCGTCCTGGACAAAATTGCGCACGCGCATGAGTCCGTGCATGCTGCCGGAAGGCTCGTAGCGATGGCAGGAACCGAATTCCGCCAGCCGCATCGGCAAGTCTCGATAACTTTTCAGTCCCTGATTGAACACCTGGACATGGCACGGACAGTTCATCGGCTTGATCGCGTACTGGCGATTGTCCGATTCCACAGTGAACATCTCTTCCGAAAACTTGGCGGCATGGCCTGACTTCTCCCAAAGGGAAAAATCCACCAGTTGCGGCGTGTTGATCTCGAGATAGCCGTTTTCGTCCTGTACTTTTTTCATGTAGGACTGAATGACCTGGTAAACGGTCCAGCCTTTTGGATGCCAGAACACCATGCCGGGCGCTTCTTCCTGGAAATGGAACAGGCCGAGTTGCCTGCCGAGCTTGCGGTGGTCGCGTTTCTCGGCTTCTTCGAGACGTTGCATGTGGAGCCGCAACTCTTTTGCGTTCGGCCAGGCGGTGCCGTAAATGCGTTGCAGCATTTCCCGGTTCGAATCGCCGCGCCAGTAGGCGCCGGCGACCGAGGTCAGCTTGAAAGCCTTGAATTTGCCGGTGCTGGGCACATGCGGCCCGCGGCAAAGGTCCATGAACTCGCCCTGGCGGTAAAAGGAAAGCGTTTCGCCCGCGGGAATGGATTCAATGATCTCGACCTTGTAGTCCTCTCCCATTTCGCGGAAAAGTCGCACCGCCTCGTCGCGGTCCAGCATTTTGCGCTCGACGGCCAAGTCTTCCTTGACGATTTCCGCCATGGTCTGCTCGATGGCTTCGAGGTCTTCGGGCGTAAACGGCCGGCTATAGGCGAAATCGTAAAAAAAACCGTCTTCGATAACCGGGCCGATGGTAACCTGGGCCTCGGGAAACAGCCGCTGCACGGCCTGGGCCATGAGATGGGCGCAGGAATGGCGCAACACCTCGACACCGTCACTGTCGCGCTCGGTAACGATCGCCACACTGGCGTCAGCCTCGATGACATGGGAAGTATCGACAAGCAGATCGTCCACGCGGCCGGCAAGCGCGGCCCTGGCCAGGCCCGGGCCGATGGAGTGCGCGATCTCGGCTATGGAGACCGGCTGCTCGTAATCTCTGGTGCTGCCGTCCGGCAAGGTAACCGTCAGCATCTCTCTTCCTTTCAATCAATAAGGGCCGGCTGCTGTGCCGGCCCATCAGTTTCAGTTTTCGGAGTTCGCGACCCGAAATTCGCAAAATTGGTAGGCACGACCAGAGTCGAACTGGTGACCTCTACCATGTCAAGGTAGCGCTCTAACCAACTGAGCTACGCGCCTGCATACCGCCAATCGCACCGGAAAACCCGGTTTCCGGCAAGACCGGCAATTATACGAATTCCCGACCGCCACTGTCGAACCTTGCTTCAGTGGAAAAGTTGCTGTTTCAATTGCGCGATACGGTCTCGGGTCATGGCCGCCTGTTCAAAAGCCAGGCTCCTGGCCTGTTCATACATTTCCTTCTCCAGGCGGGCGATTTCCTTCTTCAGGCGTTCCGGATCCAGATCTCGCGGCGGACGGTAGTCCGGTGTCTTTTCCGCCACCTTGCGCGATCGACCGCCCGCACCGGCAAAGGCGCCTTCCATGACATCGACGACGGATTTGCGGATACCGACCGGAGTGATGCCGTGTTCGCGATTGAATTCGAGTTGCCGTTCCCGGCGACGACTGGATTCGTCGATAGCCCGCTGCATCGAACCCGTAATCCGGTCGGCATACAGTATGGCCTTGCCGTTCAGATTGCGCGCCGCGCGGCCCACCGTCTGGATCAGCGAGCGGTCCGAGCGCAGAAAGCCTTCCTTGTCGGCGTCGAGTACCGCCACCAGGGAAACTTCCGGGATGTCGAGACCTTCGCGCAACAGATTGATGCCTACCAGCACGTCGAATTTGCCAAGGCGCAAATCACGCAGGATTTCCGAGCGCTCGACCGTGTCGATGTCAGAATGCAGATAACGCACCCGCACATCGTGTTCGGCGAGATAATCCGTCAGATCCTCGGCCATTCGCTTGGTCAGGACCGTGACCAGCACACGCTCCTCGCGTTGGGCCACGAGCCTGATTTCCGAAAGCAGGTCGTCGACCTGGGTGGACGCGGGACGTATTTCGAGTTGCGGGTCGATCAGGCCCGTGGGACGCACCACTTGTTGCACGAGTTGTCCCTGCTTGTTCTCTTCGTAGGGCCCGGGCGTGGCCGAAACAAAGATGATCTGGGGAGTCAGAGATTCCCACTCCTCAAAGCGCAGGGGCCGGTTATCGAGCGCCGAAGGCAATCGGAAGCCATATTCGACCAGGGTTTCCTTGCGCGAGCGGTCGCCGCGATACATCGCGCCGAGTTGAGGAATGGAAACGTGAGACTCATCGGCCACGACCAGGGCGTCGGCAGGCAGATAATCGTATAGCGTCGGCGGCGGCTGCCCGGCTTCGCGTCCCGACAGAAAGCGCGAATAGTTCTCGATACCGGTGCAATAGCCCACCTCCTGAATCATTTCCATGTCGTAGCGCGTTCGCTGTTCGAGCCGCTGGGCTTCAACGAGGCGTTTTTCCGCACGCAGAAACTCAAGCCGCTCGGCGAGTTCCTCCCGTATATGGTCGATTGCGCCCATCAGGGTTTCGCGGGGAGTAACGTAGTGCGATTTTGGAAAAACCGTCAACCGCGGCACTTCGCGGATGACGCGCCCCGTCAGCGGGTCGAAATATGAAAGCCGTTCGATTTCCTCGTCGTAAAGTTCAATGCGAATCGCGTCGCGCTCGGACTCGGCGGGATAGATGTCGATGACATCGCCCCTGACCCGATAGGTCGCCCGCCGCAATTCCATGTCGTTGCGCGTGTACTGCAATTCGGCCAGGCGCCGCAACAGGTTGCGTTGGTTGATACTGCCGCCCCGGTTGAGATGGACGACCATCTTCAGCCAGGAATTGGGGTCGCCGAGGCCGTAGATCGCCGACACCGTCGCCACCACGATGACATCCGGGCGTTCAAGCAATGCCTTGGTCGCCGACAGCCGCATCTGCTCGATATGATCGTTGATCGAGGCGTCTTTCTCGATGTAGAGATCGGCCGACGGAACATAGGCCTCCGGCTGATAGTAGTCGTAATAGGAAACGAAATACTCCACCGCGCTGGCGGGAAAAAACTCGCGAAATTCACCGTAGAGTTGCGCCGCCAGGGTCTTGTTCGGCGCCATCACCAGGGTCGGCCGCTGCACCTGTTCGATAACATTGGCGATTGTGAAAGTCTTGCCCGAACCGGTAACGCCGAGCAGGGTCTGGGCATGCAGGCCGTCGCGCAGGCCTTCCACCAGGCATTTGATCGCCTCCGGCTGGTCTCCGGCCGGCGTGAAATCGGCCTCCAGCGTAAATCGTCGCTCCATGTACTGCCCTTTTCCGGCGCGACGGAATGTCGCTCGCGGTTCGACCGCGTATCTTAACAACAAACGGGACCGTCCCGTGCCGTGGATTATTGACGCTTTCGGTGAATGTGATTAGTATTCGTCGCTCTTGAATCGGCGCTGACCCGGTTCGCGAAATTGCCCAATAGCTCAATTGGTAGAGTAGGTGACTGTTAATCACTTGGTTCCTGGTTCGAGTCCAGGTTGGGCAGCCAAATTCCCGGGAGTCAAAACATGCGATCCGTTCTTTTCACCCTGTTGCTCAGCTTGAGCGCCGCGGCTTCGGCCCAGGAAAATCCGGTCGTCGTCATGGAAACCAGCATGGGTTCCATCGTCATTGAATTGTGGGAAGACCGGGCGCCGGTAACCGTGGAAAATTTTCTGCGCTACACCGACAACGACTTTTTCAGCGGCCTGGTCTTTCATCGGGTGATCCCCGGATTCATGATCCAGGGCGGCGGCATGGACGCGGATCTCGTGCAGAAATCCACCTATGATCCAATCGTCAACGAAGCGCAATCAGATGTGGGCAACGACCGCGGCACCCTCGCCATGGCGCGGACCAACGTGGTCGATAGCGCAACCAGCCAGTTTTTCATCAACCTGGTCGACAACGAATTCCTCAACCATACCAATGAAACGCCGCAGGGCTTCGGCTATGCGGTCTTCGGCGCGGTGGTGGAAGGGATGGAAGTCGTCGACGCGATCGCCGCGGTGGAAACCGCGCCGGGCCGGGGCGGGCATCAGAACGTGCCGGTGGAGCCGGTAACCATCGTCTCGGTTAGCCGGCGCTGATATTCCGGCTATTTGTTGAATAACCGCGTGACGTTTTCCCGCAGCGGCGATGAGCGTTCGTGCTGCATGTTCCAGAGCGGATCGATAACCTCCGCCTTCGGGTCGAAACCGTCTACCGCCTCTTTCAGCACGAGTTGAATTTCTTCCAGATCGAACTCTCCACAGGCCCGCTCCAGCCGGACCAGTAGCGGTTCGAGCCGCTCCCAGGTCAGGGTTTCCTCTTCGGCGCGCAGAATCTTGGGATGTTCGGTGCCGGTTACCGACTCGCCGATCATCAATTCCTCGCGTAATTTTTCGCCCGCGCGCAGGCCGGTGTATTCAATGCCGATATCTCCGCGATAGGTATTGCCGTCGCGCATGTCGTAACCCATCAGATGAATCATCTTGCGAGCCAGATCGACGATCCGGATCGGCTCGTGCATGTCCAGTACGAATACATCGCCGCCGGTGGCCATGGATCCGGCCTGAATCACCAGTTGAGCCGCTTCCTGCACCGTCATGAAATATCGGGTGACTTCCGGGTGGGTCACGGTTACCGGGCCTCCGGCGCTGATCTGTGAACGGAAAAGCGGCACGACCGAACCGGAGGATCCAAGCACATTGCCGAATCGCACCATGCTGAATTTCGTTTTGCCTTCTTCCTGGGCCATGGCTTGCAGGACCTGTTCCGCCAATCGCTTGGTCGCGCCCATGTAATTGGTCGGCCGCACAGCCTTGTCGGTGGAAATCAGCACGAAATTGCTGACGCCGTGCTTGCGCGCCGCCCGTGCCGCGATCAGCGTGCCGAAGACATTGTTGCCGACGCCTTCGAAAATGTTTTTCTCCACCATCGGCACCTGTTTGTACGCGGCGGCGTGGTAGATCGTCTCGATGCCGAAAGTATCGATCAGGTTTTCCAGGTGGCCCTGGTTGCAGACCGAGCCGAGCAAGGCGACGATTTCTCCGGGGGCCGCGCCTTCGATCGTCTCAAGTCGTTTGCGCAACTCGTTTTCGATCTCGTACAGCCCGAACTCCGAGGAGTCGAGCAATACCAGTCGGGCAGGACCGGCATTGACGATCTGTCTGCAAAGTTCAGAGCCGATCGAGCCGCCGCCGCCGGTAACGAGGACGGATTTGCCGGAGACGCATGCGCCGAGCAGGCGCTCGCTCGGCGGCACGATATCGCGCCCGAGCAGATCCTCGATATCGATTTCCCGCACTTCGTGCACTTCCACCTTGCCCGACACCATGTCGAACAGATCCGGCACTGTCTTGACGTGCACCGGCAAATGTTCGAGCCGATTGATGATTTCCTTGCGCTCGGCATGAGTAGCGGAGGGAATCGCCAGCAGGATCTGGCGCACCGACCAGGATTCGATGAGTTCGTAAAGCGATTTCGGGCTGTAGACACGAATACCGTGCACCGTGCTGCCGATCATGCGATGGCTGTCGTCGACGAAGGCCACCGGCAGATACTGGTCGCCGTTCTGCAGCGCGACGAGCAATTGCATGCCGGATGAGCCGGCGCCATAAATGATTACCGGTTCCTTCGGCCGAAAGTTCTGGATCAGCGCCTGGGTCATTGTCTTGACCAGAAATCGGCTGCCGCCGGTAAGCAGCAGGGCCAGCATCCAGAATATGGGGAACAGCGAATAGTCGAGCGCCTCGGGCGACAGCGACAGGAAACAGGCCGCGGCGATCAGGCAGGTCGCGAATGTCACCGCTTTCAGCAACTGGAAAACGAATTGCAGCCCCAGATAAAGAACCAGTGCGCGATACACGCCCATGCGCATGAAAACGAGCAGGCCGAACGCCACCGCCGCGGCAAGATATATATAGAAGAGTTGACTTTGCGCGCTGAAATCGCCGCCGAGCAAGCTGAAGGAAAGCGACAGCGCCACGACCAGCATGACTGCGTCCGCCAGCAGCAGTCCGACCAGCTTCACGGTGCGGGAAAGAGGGAAATTGTACAAATGCATTGGTTTATCGACCCCGCTTTGCGGCAGGAACGCCGGTGGCCGGCGCCCCGCTGCCGAGGCGCACGCAAAACAACACGAGCGGCGCAAGCCCCGCCAATGCAAGCGGCAAACCCCATTGTGGCCGTATCACCGTCAACCATGCAAGCGGCGCAAGCCAGAAACAGTTTAGCCCCAACACCGCCAGGGTGACCCGGCGGTGGCTGCCGAGTCGTTCGACCGCGTGCTGATAGGCATGCGAGCAATGTCCTTCGAACCATCTGTCGCCCCGGAGCACCCGGCGCAACAGCGTTACCGTGGCGTCGCTGACGAAAACGCCGAGCAGCAGCAGCCATGTCCAGACCGTCATGCTGCCGTGCAACATGCTCAGCAAGGCCAGCACGCCAAGACTGAAGCCGATGAAGTTGCTGCCGGCGTCACCCATGAAAATTCGCGCCGGCGGCCAGTTCCAGGCAAGAAACCCCAATGCGGCGGCGCCGAGTCCCGCACTCAGCAATCCGAGAGCCGCGTCATCGGCGTAGACCGCGATCATGAAGCCCAACACGTTGACGAATACCAGTTCGCCGGCTGCGAGGCCGTCGATGCCGTCCATGAAATTGTACAGATTCAACAGCCAGACCAGGGCCAGCACGGCCAGCGCGTCGAGCAACAGGGATTCGCCGAGCGTAAAGAAAAGGAAATCGATCGGCGGAACGTTCCCCAGCCATAAAACCGCCCAGACGGCAGCCGCGAACTGCGCCGTCAAGCGCCATGACAACGACAGTTTCCATAGATCGTCGAGCAGGCCGACCAGGGCGATCAGCGCACCGCCGGCCAGCGCCGGAAATACGTGCGATTCGATATCGCCCAGCAAACCGAGCGCGCCGGCGTATGCGAGAAACAGCAATGCGATTACGATTCCGCCGCCGACCGGCGTCGCTTCCTCGTGCAAGCTGCGGGAAACCGGAAAATCGAGCAGACCGCCGCGCAAGGCATAATGCCGGACGGCGCCGGTCAGCAGGAAAGACGTGATGAAAAGTCCGGTGAGAACGGCCGCAAGGGTCATGGCGCGGAGTTTGGGAAAAACTGCGATTATACCCCGGACAGGGTGAATTCAGGCACTTCCGAGGCCCGGAAGCGCCTGAATTTGTTACCACTCTATTCGCTTTTCTATTCGCTTTCTAGGGCGATCCGGTCGCGATTCCGCTCCAGGGTGCCGGGTCCGATGCCTTTGACTTCCATCAGCTCGTCCACGGTCTTGAAGGCGCCGAACATCTCGCGATAGGCGACGATTTCCTGGGCCTTGACCAGGCCCACGCCGTCAAGCGCCGCGGCGATTGCCGCGGCATCGGCCGAGTTGATGTCGATCTGCACGGTCTCCTCCATGTCGGCAGCCGGATCTTCGGCAGCCGAACCCAGGGGAGCGGCGATCAATGAGAACAGAAAAATTGCAATGGCAAACCAGTTGGTCTTGGTCATGATGGTGTCCTTATCCGTAGTTGAAAAGAGAAGCAGCCTTGCGGCTGCCAAAAAGACTAGTACGGATTCGGCAAATTGCCTGAAACTTCGGACATAAATTCCGCAAGCGCCGCCTGGGGGTCCGCGGCGCCGGTAATCGGTCTGCCGACCACCAGGTAATCGGCGCCCGCGGCGATGGCCTCGCCCGGCCCCATGACTCGCTTCTGGTCGCCGCTCGCATCGCCGGGGCGGCGGATTCCCGGCGTAACGAGCAGAAATCCTTGTGGCATTTTCTCGCGCAGCAAGGCGACTTCCGCCGGCGAGCAAACCACTCCGCCGAGACCCGCGGCATCGCACAGGCGGGCGAGCCGCAAGACCTGTTCCCGGGCGGGGTCGCGTACTCCCAACTCCGCCAGATCGTCATCGCTCAGGCTGGTCAGGACCGTTACCCCGATCACATGCGGCTGCCAGCAGACGATATCGGAAAGCGCGCCCGCCGCGGCTTTGAGCATCGCCCTGCCGCCGGATGCGTGGACATTCATCATCCACACGCCCAGCTCAAGCGCGGCGGCGCGTACGGCGCCGGCTACCGTGTTGGGAATATCGTGAAATTTCAGATCGAGAAAAATATCGAAGCCGCGCTGTTGCACTTTCTTCACCAGCGCGGGACCGCAGGCGGTGAACAGTTCCTTGCCGATCTTGACGCGGCAGTTGTCGGGGTCGAGTCGGTCCAGAAAACGAAAAACTTCCTGCTCTTGCGCGAAATCGAGCGCGATGATTATGCGTTTGCGATTTTCTTCATCGGTATTGATGAGCATTTACCAGCGCCCCTCGCGGTCAGTTTTTCCCGGAATCGCCGGCCTTGAACCGGTCGATTTCCTGCCGGGCGGCAGCAAGTTCTCTGGATAATTTCCTGACCCGGCTGTTCCTTCGGAATCCCTGAAACAGTCTCAGTCCAAGCAGGAGCCCGAGTGCGCCGCCAATGACGAACGCGCCGAGAATCCAGATCGAGACAGCTTGCGGCGGGAGCCGCCAGTCGCCTACTCCGACTGCCACCGGGGTGTCATTGTACAAGGCAAAAGCGACCGTGGCGGCGAATACGCAAACCACGAAGAATCCGGCCAACAATCGCTTCAATGTGCGCATGAGTGACGCGCGAATTTCCTGCCGGACGCTCCCGGCCCGGCAGTCAGGCGCCGGCGGCCTCTTCGGCCAGCATGCCGTCGTTCACCCGTTCGCGCAGTTCCTTGCCGGGCTTGAAATGCGGTACGTGCTTGCCGGGCAGTGACACCGGAATGCCGGTTCGCGGATTTCTGCCCACGCGGGGCAGCCGGTAGTGCAGGGAGAAACTTCCGAAACCCCGAATCTCGATTCGACGGCCTTGCGACAGCACCCACGCCATGTGTTCCACGGTCGCCTTGACCGCGAGTTCCACATCTTTTGACGAAAGCTGGTCCTGCTTTACGGCAATTCGATCGATCAATTCGGATTTCGTCATTACTCCTCGCTACCTTTTTCCATCTGCGCCTTGATCAGGCCACCGATGGTGCCCGGTGAAACGTCGGCCGCCTCCTGGCTCTTGTGCTGCTTGACCGCATCCCTTTCCTGATCGATCTCGATGGCCTTGATCGACAGGTTCATTGCCCGGTTCTTGCGATCCACTCCGACAATCTTGACCTCGACTTCATCGCCTTCATTCAGCTCGGTGCGCGCGTCCTTGATTTTTTCGCGCTTGATTTCGGAGGCTTTCAGTATACCTTCCATTTCCTCGCCAAGCGCGATTATCGCCGCCTTTGCGTCTACCGAAGTCACGGTTCCCTTGACGATGCTGCCCACGGCATGCGCCGTGACGAAACTTGAGAATGGATCATCGCTGAGTTGCTTGATTCCCAGAGAGATGCGTTCGCGCTCCGGATCGATGGACAGGATGACGGTTTCGATTTCCTGGCCCTTGCTGAATCGGCGCACCGCTTCCTCGCCGGACTCGTCCCAGGAAATGTCCGAAAGGTGGACAAGGCCGTCGATACTGCCTTCCAGTCCGATGAAAATGCCGAAATCCGTAATTGACTTGATCGCGCCCGAGATGCTGTCGCCCTTGCCGTGCTCCTCGGCAAATCTTTCCCAGGGGTTCTGGTGGCATTGCTTGATCCCGAGCGAGATGCGGCGGCGCTCTTCGTCGATGTCGAGCACCATGACTTCGACTTCGTCGCCGAGTTGCACGACCTTGGACGGGTGGATATTGCGATTGGTCCAGTCCATCTCGGAAACGTGCACCAGGCCCTCGACGCCCTCTTCGAGTTCGGCGAAACAGCCGTAATCGGTCACGTTCGTGACCACGGCATTGACTCTGGTATGCATGGGATAGCGCTTCTTGATGGCGACCCAGGGGTCTTCGCCCATCTGCTTCAGACCGAGCGATACGCGGCTGCGCGTGCGGTCGTACTTGAGGATCTTGACCTCGAGTTCGTCGCCGACGTTGACGATTTCGGAAGGATTCTTGATACGCTTCCAGGACATATCGGTGATATGCAGCAGGCCGTCGACGCCGCCGAGGTCGACGAACGCGCCGTATTCGGTAAGATTCTTGACCATGCCCTTGATGAACATGCCCTCTTCCAGCTTCTCCAGCAGGGCTTCGCGTTCTTCCGAACTGACCGATTCGAGCACCGCGCGGCGGGAAACCACCACGTTATTGCGCTTGCGGTCCAGCTTGATCAGTTTGAATTCGAGATTCTGGCCTTCCAGGTGCTGGGAATCGCGAATCGGCCGCACATCGAGCAGCGAACCGGGAAGAAAAGCGCGGATATTGTTCAGATCGACTGTGAAACCGCCCTTGACCTTGCCGTTGATGACGCCCTTGACGGGTTCGTCCTTCTCGTAGGCTGCTTCCAGTGTCAGCCAGGACTCGGCCCGCTTGGCCTTTTCCCGGGAGAGACGGGTCTCGCCGAAACCGTCCTCGACGGTTTCCAGGGCAACCTTGACCTCATCCCCTACGGACAATTCGAATGTGCCGTCATCGTCGAGGAATTGACTGCGTGGAATCACGCCTTCGGACTTCAGCCCGGCATTGACTGTAACCCAATCGGTATCGATATCGATGACCGTGCCGGTGACGATGGCCCCCGGGGTCATATCGATATTGTGCAAACTTGCTTCGAAAAGCTCCTTGAAACTCTCAACCATGAAATGTACCAACCCTTGACGCAGGCATTGGCCGAACGGCGCTGCTCTTGTCAAAGTCTTTGTCAATCCGCACGCCAGTGTGCGGGCCAGTTATTGCCTGGTTCAACCGAATTCGCTGCTGGCCGTAATTCCGGAAGAACGCCTGTTTACCCTACCTTCAGCCGCCGCGTTTCGCGGCTATCGATTGCATGACCAGATCGACGACCTGTTCGATGCTCGACTGTGAGGTGTCGATCTCAATCGCGCCGGACGCCGGCCGCAACGGCGAAATGCTGCGCTGCTCGTCGCGCCGGTCCCGCGCCTGCAAGTCTCGCAAAAGGTCGGGCAGTCTAGCACCGAGACCCTTATCAATCAACTGCTTATGTCGCCTGTTCGCGCGAACTTCGACGCTGGCGGTGAGAAAGAACTTGACGGTCGCGTCGGAGAAAACCACGGCGCCCATATCGCGCCCTTCGGCGATGAGTCCGGGTTGGCGGCGAAAGTCCCTTTGCCAGGGCAACAGGGCCTTGCGCACTTCGGGCAAGGCCGCGATGCGACTTGCCAATTCATCCACCAGCCCGGTGCGGATAGCGGTGCTCACGTCCTCTTCCTGCAGCCGGATGCCGCCGTCGGGCAAAAATTCCACCGGAAGTTCCGGCGCCAGCGCCGCCATCGCGGCGCCGTCTTGCGGATCGATCTTGCGCCGGTGGGAGTCAAGCGCAAGCACACGGTACAAGGCGCCGCTGTCGAGCAGGTGATAACCCAGATTTTCCGCCACGCGTCCCGCGATGGTTCCCTTGCCCGTGGCCGACGGCCCGTCGAAGGTAATGACAGGCGCCTCGCTCACGGATTCTCGTCCGCCTCGGAGATATCGAGTCCGGCCTCGCGCGCCAGTGCGGCGAAGCCCGGAAACGAGGTCGCGACATTTGCGCAATTGCGAATCGTCAGGGCTTCCCGGCAGCGCAGGCCCGCCACGGCGAAAGCCATGGCGATGCGATGATCGCCGCGGCTGTCGATCGTCCCGCCGGCGGGGTCGCCGCCGACCACGCGGATACCGTCGGGCCAGGTCTCGTTTTCGATGCCCAGCACGCTGAGACCTTGCGCCATGGCGTCGATGCGGTCGCTTTCCTTGACCCGCAACTCCGCCGCTCCGCGGACGCGGGTTTCACCCCGGGCGCAGGCTGCCGCAATGAGTAGCGCGGGAAATTCGTCGATGGCCAGCGCGACCTGCTGTTCGCCTATGTCCACTCCCCGCAGCGGGCGATAGCGCACTTCGAGATCGGCCACGGGCTCGCCGCCGGACTCCCGCTCATTGCGCAAGCGGATGTCGGCGCCCATCTGCCGCAGGATATCGATTACGCCGGCCCGGGTCGGATTGACGCCGACGTGTTCCAGCACAAGCTTCGAACCGGGCGATATCGCCGCGGCGACCAGGAAGAACGCCGCCGAGGAGATATCGCCGGGGACTTCGATCGAAGCAGCCGACAGCGTCTGTCCGCCCCGGATGCCGATCCTGCCGCGTTCGGGGCCGGATTCCAGTTGCACGCCGAATCCGCGCAACATGCGTTCAGTGTGATCGCGGCACGGGCCCGGCTCGCGCACGCTCGTGACGCCTTCGGCGTACAGCCCGGCAAGCAGGAGACAGGATTTTACCTGGGCGCTCGCCACCGGCATGTCGTATTCGATGCCTTGCAGCCCGCCGGGATCGATTGCGGAAGATTGCCCCGCGGCGCCGGCGGCATTGATTCGCAGTGGCGGTCGCCCCTCCGGGCCGGAATCGATTTGCGCGCCCATTGCCGACAGGGGCTTGACGATGCGATTCATCGGGCGGCCCGTAAGAGATTCGTCGCCTTGCAGTTCGCTGGCGAAGTCCTGGCCGGCGAGCACCCCGGCAAGCAAGCGCATGCCGGTGCCTGAATTACCCATGTACAGGGGTTTCCGCGGCGCCTGCAAACCCTTCGCGCCGGCGCCGTAGATTGCGAGGCGGCCGTGCTCCGGACCGGCAATGGTAACGCCGAGTTCGCGAAATGCCGCCAGCGTATTGAGGGCGTCTTCGCCTTCCAGGAAACCTCTCACTGTGGTTATGCCTTCAGCCAGCGAACCGAGCATCACGGCGCGATGGGAAATCGATTTGTCGCCGGGCACACGGATGCGTCCCTTGACCGATCCGCCCGGCTGCACCCGGAAGCTTTTTTCAAACCCGGAGCCGCGCTTCGTTTGTGACTCCTGTCCCCCGCCGTAGGTCAGATCGAAGTTTTCCCGCGCCACTCGCGATCTGTGCAGTCGATCGCGCAGCGCCTTGCGGTCATTCCCGGCCAGCGCCCGGCGAATTTGCGTCAGATCCTCCGTCATGGCGTCCAGCGCTTCCGTGGCGGCCGCGGAATTCGCACAGAAAATATCGCTCCACAAGTCCGGATCGCTAGCCGCCAGCCGGGTGAAATCGGCGAAACCGCTGGCGGCATAGCGATTCACGTCGGGGCCGGTCTCCCGCCGCGCCAGCAGATCCGTAGCGGCGAAAGCGAGCAGATGCGGCAGGTGACTGGTCAAGGCAAGGATGCGGTCGTGCCGGGCGGCGCTCATGGCGAGCACGTTGGCGCCGAGCGTGCGCCACATGTCATGAACCGCGGCAATCGCCGCGGGATCGGTATCGTCGAGCGGAGTGAGCACGACGTTGCGATCGAGGAACAGATCCGCACTCGAAGCGGAAAAACCGCTTCGCTCCGAACCTGCCAGCGGATGTCCGGGAACGACTCTCGAACGGAAACCGGGCGAAAGCTGCGCCAGCGTCCCTGTTATATGACCTTTCGCGCTGGCTACGTCGGTGACCACGACTTTTGATGACGTACAATTTTCAAGTTCCCGCAGAATTCCCGGCGCCACCAGCGGCGGTGCGGCTATGACCACGATATCCGCATCGCCACAGACTTCGCCCAGATCGCCGGCGCGATCGATCACCTGCTCTTCAAGCGCCGAAAGTACGGCTTCCTCGTCAAGGTCCTCGGCGCCGATCCACAGACCGGCATCGGCGCGTTTCAGCGCCCTGGCCAGGGATCCCCCGATCAGGCCCAGCCCGACTATGGCGATTCTGTTCGGTTTCATGCCAGCGAATTCATATTGAGCGACTTTGCGCGGCCTCAGGCGGCCGGATACGAGCCGAGTATTTTAACCTCGTTCGTGCAGGCGCTTAAGCGGCGAAACAGTTCCTCGACTTTCTCGTCCCGGCAATGGCCCTCGAAATCCATGAAAAAGATGTATTCCCATTTTTCGCCTCGTAACGGCCGGGATTCGAGTCGGCTCAGACTTATCTGCAGATTCTCGAAAGGCTCAAGCGCCCGGAACAGCGCACCGGGACGATTTTGTGCGTAGACCAGGATGCTGGTCTTGTCGCGCCCGCTGGGAACGGTCTGCTCCCGGCCGAGGACGGCGAATCGCGTGCGATTGCCGAGTTGGTCCTGAATGGATTCGGCCAGCGCCCGCAATCCGTAGATCTTGCGCGCCATGTTGCCGGCGATCGCCGCGACGGCGGGGTCCTCCGCCGCCATTTGCGCCGCCTGACCGTTACTCGCGCATTCGCGCAACGGCAGATCGGGCATATTTGTCCGCAGCCATTTGCGACATTGCGCCAGCGATTGTGGATGTGAGGCGATACTGGCGACCGCGGCTTTGTCGACGCCTTCACGGGCAAGCAGATGGTGTTCGATGGGCACTATCTGCTCGCCGATAATCTGCACCGGACTTTCGATCAGGCAATCCTGGGTATTGTTTACCGCGCCTTCCGTGGAGTTCTCGATGGGCGTTACGCCGTACACCGCCCCGCCCGACTCCACCGCCGCGAACACTTCATCGATGGCGCGGCATTCGAGCAGGTCGCATTCGCCGCCGAACTGGCGCAGCGCCGCTTCCTGGGAAAATGTTCCCGGCGGTCCCAGGTAGGCGATTCTGCCGGTCAATGGGTCTGATCCGGCTGGCGCGGCTCTGGCGGTTCTTCGCCGTTGTCCATGACGTTTTCCGATTCGTCGATCTGTTCGAGCCCTACCAGCTTTTCCCCTTCCTTGAGATTTATGAGCGTCACGCCCTGGGTCGATCTGCCCATGGTGCGAACTTCTTCGGCCCTTGTGCGCACTAGCGTACCCTTGTCAGAGATGAGCATGATCTCGTTGTTTTCGGTAACCTGCACGGCACCGACCACGGGCCCGTTGCGCTCACTCGTAAGCATTCCGATCACACCCTTGATGCCGCGGCCCTTGGTTTCGAACTGGCTGGTTTCCGTACGCTTGCCGTAACCGTTCTCGCTCACGGTCAGAATCTGCTTGTCGTCGTCCGGGATGATCAGCGAAATCATTTCCGCGCCTGCCTGCATGCGAATTCCGCGCACGCCTCTGGCCTGGCGACCCATGACTCTCACCCTGGATTCATTGAATCGCACGGTCTTGCCGCTGCTGCTCACGAGCATGATGTCACGCTCGCCGTCGGTAATCGCGGTACCGATCAGGGTGTCGTCATCGCGCAGTTCGATTGCGCGCAGCCCTACGCTGCGCGGCCTGGCGAACTCGGACAAGGCGGTCTTTTTCACGATCCCCCTGCGGGTCGCCATGAAGACGAAATGGTTTTCGTCGAATTCCTTGACCGACAGCATCGCCGTGATGCGTTCGCCTTCGTCCAGCGTCGGAATGATGTTGATGATGGGCTTGCCGCGGGAAGTGCGAGACGCGGGCGGAATCTGGTAAACCTTGAGTTGGTACACCTTGCCCGCGTTGCTGAAACACAGCAGCGTATCGTGGGTATTGGCAATCAGCATCCTGGTGACGAAGTCTTCGCCCTTGACGGTGGCCGCCGCCTTGCCCATGCCGCCCCGGCGCTGGGCGCTGTAGTCCGCGACAGGCTGCGTCTTGGTATAGCCGAGATGGGAGATGGTGACCACGCGATCTTCGGGCGTGATCAGGTCTTCCATGGTCAGATCGAGCTGGCTGCCCACGATTTCCGTGCGGCGCGCGTCGCCGTAGTCCTGGCGAACCTGTTCGAGTTCTTCGCGCACGACTTCGAGCAGGCGTTCGGGAGTGTCGAGGATTTCAATGTATTCCGAGATCTTGCCGAGCAGTTCCTTGTAGTCCTTCACCAGCTTCTCGTGTTCGAGACCGGTGAGCCGGTGCAGGCGCAGGTCGAGAATTGCCTGGGCCTGATCCGGCGAGAGGCGGTATACCGGGTTGTTTGCACTCTCCTGCAATCCGTACATGGGATCGAGGCCGTCGGGACGGCAGGCGTCGGTGTCGGCGCCGACTCCGCTGAGCATTTCCACGACCTCGGCGGACACCCAGGTCTGCGCGAGCAGTTTTTCCTTCGCCTCGGCAGGCGTCGGCGAAGTCTTGATGAGTTCGATGACCGCGTCGATGTTGCCGAGCGCCACGGCCAGGCCTTCCAGCAGATGGCCGCGCTCCCGCGCCTTGCGCAGCAGATGGATGGTGCGGCGGGAGACGACTTCGCGCCGGTGGCGCAAGAAAGCCTCTAGCGTGCTTTTCAGGTTGAGCAGCTTGGGCTGGCCGTCGACGAGGGCGACCATATTGATGCCGAATCCCGACTGCAGCTGGGTCTGGGAGTACAGATTGTTCAGCACGACTTCGCCCATTTCGTTCTTGCGCAATTCTATGACGATGCGCAGGCCGTCCTTGTCGGACTCGTCCCGCAATTCGGTAATGCCTTCGAGTTTCTTTTCCTTGACGAGTTCGGCAATGCGTTCGATCAGCCTGGCCTTGTTGACCTGGTAGGGGATCTCGGTGACGACGATGGTTTCCTTGCCGCTGTTGTCGTCCCGCAGTATTTCGGCGCGGGCGCGCACGTAGATAACGCCGCGGCCGGTGCGATAGGCCTGCACGATTCCGGCCCTGCCGTTGATGATGCCCGCGGTGGGAAAATCCGGCCCGCTGATGTGTTCCATCAGGCCATCGACGTCGAGTTCCGGGTTTTCCAGCATTGCGATAGCGCCATTGACGACTTCTTCCAGATTATGCGGCGGAATATTTGTCGCCATGCCCACGGCGATGCCGGACGAGCCATTGACCAGCAGATTGGGAATGCGCGTCGGCAGAACGTCGGGGACTTGTTCGGTATCGTCGTAGTTGGGCGAGAAGTCGACGGTTTCCTTGTCGAGATCGGCGAGCAGTTCCTGGGTAATACGCGCCATGCGGATCTCGGTGTAGCGCATGGCCGCGGCCAGATCGCCGTCGACCGAACCGAAATTGCCCTGGCCGTCGATCAGCGGATACCGCAGGGAAAAATCCTGGGCCATGCGGACTACGGTGTCATAAACCGCGCTGTCCCCGTGGGGGTGGTACTTGCCGATCACGTCGCCGACGACGCGGGCGGACTTCTTGTAGGGTTTATCGTGGTCGTTGGACAATACGCGCATCGCGAACAGGACGCGCCGATGCACCGGTTTCAGGCCGTCGCGCGCGTCGGGCAGCGCACGGCCCACGATCACGCTCATGGCGTATGCGAGATAGGACTCTCGCATTTCGGTTTCTAGCGCAACAGGAGAAACCTGCGGATCGGATTCCGGCATTGGATGGAGGTATCTTGAACTGCTTTATTTATGGATTAATCGGCGGATTTCGCGGCCGCTGAACGCGTCCGGGAAAGGAGCGCATTCTAGCATGCAACAGCCGCCGACTTCCAGCGCGGGACGCGACCGCGGATACGCTATAATCGCGGCCCGCTTTGGAGATTTTCACCTTGAATTCGGCACGGGCTGAACAAGTCGATCTGCTGGTGCAGGCGCGATGGATCGTACCCGTGGTTCCTCGCGGCGAAGTGCTGTGCGGGCACGCGCTGGCGGTGCGCGGGGGCAGAATCGCGGGGCTGGCGCCGGCAGCCGAAGCCGCCGCGATCTGGCAGGCCGATGAAGTGCTCGATCTGGAAAATCATGTGTTGATCCCGGGCCTGATCAACAGTCATGGGCATTCGCCCATGAGCCTTTTGCGCGGCGTGGCCGACGATCTGCCCTTGCAGCAATGGCTGGAAGAGCATATCTGGCCGCTGGAAAATCGCCTGATCGGCCCGGAATTCGTCCGCTCGGGCGCAAAACTGGCCATGGCTGAAATGATCCGCGGCGGCACGACCGGTTTTGCCGACATGTATTTTTTCCCCGATGTGGTGGCCGAGTGCGTGATCGATGCCGGCATGCGCGCACAGCTTTGCGGCCCCATTCTGGATTTTCCCTCGATCTGGGCGGACGGCCCCGAAGAATATCTGGGCAAGGCGCGGGAATTGTGTGAGCGCTTCCGCGAACATCCGCGAATTCACATTGCATTTGGCCCCCATGCGCCATACACCGTGTCGGACGCGCAATTGCGCGCGGCCGCGGAACAGGCCGAAGCACTCGGCGCACCGATTCACATACATGTCCATGAGACGGCGGCGGAAGTTGAAGATGCGGTACGCGAGAACGGGCGGCGGCCGCTCGCCCGGCTCGAGGAACTCGGGCTGATCGGACCTCGCTTCCAATGCGTGCACGCCACGCAACTGGTCGACGAGGAAATTGCGATGCTCGCCGCGGCGGGCGCATCGGTCATTCACTGCCCGGAATCCAACATGAAACTCGCCAGCGGCGCCTGCCGCGTCGCCGATCTGCTCGACGCGGGCGTCAACGTGGCGCTTGGCGCCGACGGCGCGGCCAGCAACAACGATCTCGACATGATCGGCGAAATGCGCAGCGCCGCCCTGCTCGGCAAACTCGTGGCGAACGACGCCGCCGCCCTGCCGGCGCCGGCGGTGCTGGAAATGGCCACGATCAATGGCGCCCGGGCGCTGGGAATCGATCGTGACACCGGCAGCCTGGAAACGGGAAAATACGCCGACCTGGCCGCGGTCGATCTCGGACGGCTTAACACCAGCCCGCTGTACGATGTCTGCTCTCACCTGGTTTACGCGGCGCAATCGTCCCAGGTCAGCCATGCCTGGTGCGCCGGACGGCCCTTGCTGGCGGACGGCCGGCTGCTCACTCTCGATGAAAGTGCGATACTGGAGTCTGCGGCGCATTGGCGGGAACAGGTGCGGAGCGAGGCCTGAACCCCATGGAAAACCTCGATCAACAGGAGATCCGCAAATTCGAGGCGCTGGCCAGCCGCTGGTGGGATCCGAACAGCGAATTCAAACCCTTGCATGAAATCAATCCCTTGCGTATGGGATACATCGCCCGCATGGTCAATCCGGCCGGGAAGAAAGTAGTCGATGTGGGTTGCGGCGGCGGCATTCTGACCGAAGCCATGCGCCGGCATGGCGCCGAGGTCACCGGCATCGACATGGCCGACGCCGCGCTTGCCGTCGCCAGGCTGCACTTGCAGGAAAGCGGACTTGAGATCGATTACCGGAAATGCACGGCGGAAAGACTCGCCGCCGAACAGCCGGGTGAATTCGACTTGCTGACCTGCCTGGAAATGCTTGAACACGTGCCCGATCCTGGCTCTGTTGTCGAGGCCTGCCGGCGGTTGCTCAAACCCGGCGGTCTGGCGGTTTTCTCGACCATCAACCGCAACCCGAAATCATGGCTGTTCGCCATCGTCGGCGCCGAGTACATATTGCGCCTGTTGCCGCGAGGCACGCACGAATACGCAAAACTGATCAAGCCGTCGGAACTCGCCAACTGGTGCCGCGCCGCGGGTCTCGAACTTCAAACGCAGATCGGCATGGGCTACAACCCCCTTACCAGGCGGTATTTTCTGCAGAAGAATCTGGACGTGAACTACATCGCCTGTTACCGCAAGCCCGGGGAACCGGAAATCGAATGATGAAAACCGCAATCGCATGCGTGCTGTTCGATCTCGACGGCACCCTGATCGATACCGCGCCCGATTTCGTGGTCGTGATGGAAAGTCTGTTACGGGAATACGGAGCGGCGGAGATATCCGAGTCCCGCGTGCGCCAGACAGTTTCGGACGGCGCCCGGGCGCTGGTGAAAACGGGCTTTTCAATGGAAGAATCCGATCCCGGGTTCGGCGAACGGCGGCAACGTCTGCTGGACCTCTACGGAGAACAGCTCCAGACGACCCGGTCGGCCCTGTACCCAGGCATGGACAACTTGCTCGCCAGGCTCGAAACCGCGGAAATTCCCTGGGGTATCGTTACCAACAAGCCCGAACAGTACGCCGTCCCCCTGCTGCGGAAGCTCAGGCTGCTTGAGCGCTGCGGCGCCTTGATCTGCCCGGACCATGTCAGTGCGACCAAACCCGACCCTGAATCCATATTGCTGGCTTGCGACAGGCTCGGCGCCGACCCGGAACGCACCGTTTACATCGGCGACCACTTGCGCGACATGCAGGCGGCAAAAAACGCCGATGTGATCGCGGTGGCAGCGGCCTGGGGTTACCTGTCCGCGGACTGTCGGGTCGAGGAATGGCCCGCCGATTTCATCCTGCGGGAAGCGCGGCAGACCGAAAGCCTGCTGAACACGCTCCGGTTCGCCTGATGTTTGAATATTCCCCACCGGCCGACCTGCTCGCGGACCGCACCATACTGGTGACCGGCTCCGGCAGTGGCATCGGCCGCGCCTGTTCGCTGAGTCTGCTCGCCCATGGCGCATCCGTCGTCATGTTGAGCCGCGACCAGGGCAAACTGGAAAGCTTGTACGATGAGGCCGAACAGTCCTGGCCGGGGCGCAGTTTCATTCAGCCGGTGGATCTCGGCCGCGCCGGCGCCGAAGATTTCGGCGTCATTGCCGCAAGCATGGAAAAGCAGTTTCCGGCGCTCGACGGACTGGTGCACAACGCAGCCGTGCTCGGACCGCGCACACCGATCGAGTCTTATCCGGAACAGCAATGGCGGGAAGTGATGCAGGTCAACGTCAACGCGGCTTTTATGCTCACGCGCAGCCTGTTGCCCCTGCTGGCGAAGTCGGCGGATGCGCGCGTCCTGTTCACCGCATCCTCGGTCGGCCGCGAGGGACGCGCCTGGTGGGGCGCTTACGCGGTGTCGAAGTTCGCCGTGGAAGGGTTGATGCAGACTTTGGCGGCGGAAGTCGGCACGACGACTTCCATCCGGGTCAACAGCCTCAATCCCGGCGGTACGCGAACCGCGATGCGCGCCGCGGCCTACCCCGGCGAAAACCCGGACACGATGCCCACGCCGGAATCGCTCATGCCGGTATATCTCTATCTGCTTGGACCGGAAGGACGAAACCTGCACGGCCAGGCGTTGAACGTGCGCGATTTCGATCCCGCGACTATCTAGAACCGCGTCCGTATTTTCTCAATTCGTCGATTTCCGCCGGCTTGAGTTCGTGAAACTTTCCGGCGGATATCGCGCTCGGAATAAATACGGGGCCGAAACGCACCCGTTTCAAACGGCTGACCTGGACACCCTGGGACTGCCAGATTTTCCGCACTTCGCGATTGCGGCCGTCCATCAGCACCACGTGGTACCACTGGTTCGCGCCTTCGCCGCCGAAACGGCGGATATCGCTGAAGCGGCAGAGATTGCCGTCGATGAGAATTCCTTCGCGCATCTGCCGCAACATCGCGTCGGTCACGGTTCCCAGCACGCGCACGGCGTATTCGCGGTCTATGCCGCTCGCCGGATGCATGAGCCGGTTCGCCAGTTCGCCGTCGTTGGTGAACAACAGCAATCCGCTCGTATTCAGGTCCAGTCTGCCTACCGCAACCCACCGGCTGTTGCGCAAGGGAGGCAGGCGGTCGAACACCGTGGGCCGGCCTTCGGGGTCGGAACGGGTGCATACCTCGTGGTCCGGCTTGTTGTACAGCAAGACCCGGCAACGCGGTTTTTTCTTTCGTTCGCCGCCGAATTTCTTGCCGTCAACGGTAATCCGGTCTTCCGGCTCGACCCGGTCGCCGATGACCGCGACACGGCCGTTGACATGCACCCGGCCGGCCTTGATCCATTCCTCGAGTTGCCGGCGCGAGCCGAGGCCGGCGCGAGCCAGAACTTTCTGCAATTTCTCGCTCATGATTATTGTTTATCCTGTCATTCTGCGCGGAGCGAAGCGGAGTCGCAGAATCTCGCTGGGGATTCTGGAAGTTAGTGCATGCCGTCCCTGGCGCGAGGTCACAGACTTCGACTACTCCCAGTCTCGCCATCCTTGGCGAGCCGTTCGGCCCTCAAAGAGCTTCGCTCTTTGTCGGCTGCGCCGACCGGGCCTCACCCGCAAACAGCTCAAGCACGGTTTCATTCAATCCGTCTTCAGGCAGGGCTTCTCGCAGATTCTCGATTTCGGACAGCGGCGGCAGGTCGGAAAGGCTTTTCAGATTGAAATGATCGAGAAACTGCCGCGTGGTAACGAACAATTCCGGACGGCCGGGCGTCTCGCGCTGGCCGGATATCCGGATCCATTCCCGATCGAGCAAGGTGCGGATGATGCCGGTGCTGACCGAAACGCCCCTGACCTCTTCTATATCGCCCCGAGTAGCCGGCTGCCGGTAAGCGATCAGGGCCAGGGTTTCCAGCAAGGCCCGCGTGTACCGCGGCGGCTTTTCCTCCCACAGCCGATTCACCCAGCCCGCCAGTTCCTGTCTGACCTGCAAACGAAATCCCGAAGCCACTTCTTTCAGTTCCACTCCGCGATGTTCGCAATCCTCGGCCAGGCCGGCGAGCGCCTGTCTCAATTCATCGCGCTCCGGACGGTCGGCTTCGTCGAACACCGACCTGATTTCATCGACGGACAGCGCCCTGTCCGCCGCCAGCAACAACGCTTCCACGATTGATTTCAGTTCAGCGTTCATGCGGATTTTCCAGCGCCGCCCGCAAGACGCAGATGAATCGGGCCGAAAACGTCGGACTGCACGATTTCCACCGCGGCGCCGCGCATCATCTCCATTATTGCGAGAAAGGTCACTACCACCCCGAGCCGGCCTTCACGGGGATCGAGCAGGGATACGAGGGGCACGAAACGGTCCTTTTCCAGGCTGCGCAGCAGATGGCTTATTTTCTCTTCGGTCGAAATGGATTCAAGACTGACGTGATGATGTTCGAACAGTTCGGCCTGGCGCAAGGCGCTGGCCATGGCGGCGAGCAGATCGGAAAGTTCCACTACCGGTTCGGGAATCGTCCGCTGAAATTCCGGCAATCCCGCCCGGGCCTGGCGCAATTCACGATTCAGCCGCGGCATCTCGTCCAGATTTTCCGCCGCCGTCTTGTAGCGTTCGTATTCGAGCAGGCGACGAATGAGCTGCATGCGCGGGTCGGCTTCCTCTTCCTCGGCGGATTCCGGCCGCGGCAGCAGGATGCGTGACTTTATTTCAGCCAGCGTGGCGGCCATTACCATGTACTCGGCCGCGAGTTCGAACTGCCCCGCCTGCATCAGTTCGATATAGGCCATGTACTGATCGGTGATTTCGGCCACGTCCACTTCGAGTATGTCGATGTTCTGGCGCTTGATCAGGTAAAGCAGCAGATCCAGCGGGCCTTCGAAGGCTTCGAGATAGACCTCGAGCGCATTGGGCGGAATATAGAGATCGCCTGGCAGTTCTTCGACCGCGGTACCGGCGATATAGGCGATGGCCAGTTGCTGCTGGCTATCTGGCGCAGCCGGCGGCGTCTCCCGCGAGGGCGCCGGCGCTTGGGGATCAGAGCCTGACATCGTGCTTGTTTTAACGGCAATTCCGCCGGAATGCTGAAAATTCTAACTTATCGGACGTTGATATGACGACTACCAGCGATCGAGACCCATGGCGCCTCGCACCTGCTTCATGGTCGCGCCGGCGGATTCCCGCGCTCTTTCGCTGCCTGTAACGATGATGGCGCGAACTTCGTCCGGATTTTCTTCATAAGGCCTGGCGGCTTTGCGGATCGGTTCGAGCTCGGCGAGCACGGCATCGATCACCGGCCGCTTGCAGTCGACACAGCCGATTCCGGCGCTGGTGCAGCCTTCCCGCACCCATTGCCGGGTCTTCTCGTCCGAATAGACTTCGTGGAACTGCCATACCGGGCATTTGTCCGGGTCGCCCGGGTCGGTGCGGCGCACTCTGGCCGGGTCGGTCGGCATGGTGCGGATTTTCTTCTCCACCGATTCGGGCGCTTCGCGCAAGGCGATCGAATTGTTGTAGGACTTGGACATTTTCTGACCGTCGATGCCGGGTAATTTTGTCACCCTGGTATGCAATGCCTGCGGCTCGACGAGAACGGACGTGTCATAAAGGTGATTGAAGCGCCGGGCGACTTCGCGGGTCAATTCGACATGGGCGGCCTGGTCGCCGCCGACCGGAACGCATTCGGCGCCGTGAATGAGTATGTCGGCCGCCTGCAACAGCGGGTAGCCCAGAAATCCGTAAGTGTCGAGAGACTTGCCTTCGAGCCTGTTCTGTTGCTCCTTGTAGCTCGGCACGCGTTCGAGCCAGCTCAGCGGCGTCGTCATGGACAGCAGCAAATGCAACTCGGCGTGTTCGGGCACCGCCGATTGCAGGAAAATCGAAGAGGACGCCGGATCGATTCCGGTCGCGAGCCAGTCGATCGCCATGTCCACGACATTGTTGCCGAACAGTTCGGTGTCGCCGTAATCGGTTGTCAGCGCATGCCAGTCCACGACGCAATACAGGCACTCGTATTCATTCTGCAGTTTCACCCAGTTCTTCAGCGCGCCATGGTAATGGCCCAGATGCAACTTGCCCGTGGGCCGCATCCCGGAAAGCACCTTTTTCGGACGTTCCTGTTCAGTCATCGCGCACTCCCGCCCGGTGGCCCGGATTCAGGCCTGGACAAAGGGGCTGCTGTCGCCCTTGCCTTCCCGCAACACCGATGGGATGCCTTCGACAAGGTCGATCATGGTAGTCGGTTCGAAGCCGCAGGCGCCACCGTCGACGATCAGATCGACCAGTTTGCCGACCCGGTCCCTGATCTCTTCCACATCGCTCAGGGGTCCGCCGTCGCCGGGAAGAATCAGGCTCGTGCTCATGATCGGCTCGCCGTGCTCGGCGAGCAAGGCCTGGGCGACGCCATGATCGGGCACGCGCAGGCCGATGGTCTTGCGTTTCGGGTGCATCAGGCGGCGCGGCACTTCCGGGCTTGCCTTGAGGATGAACGTGTACGGCGCGGGCGTGTGGGCCTTGAGAATCCGGTAGGCGCTGTTGGGCACCTGGGCGTAGGTAGCCAGCGAGGACAGATCGCTGCATACCAGGGTGAAATTGTGCCGGTCGCCGAGTTGGCGGATGCGGCGGATGCGGTCGAGAGCGCTCTTGTTGCCGATATTACAGCCGAGCGCATAGGTCGAGTCGGTCGGATAGACGATCACGTCGCCTTGCTGCAATTGCTTGACCGCCAGCTTGACGATACGGGCGGATGGATTGTCCGAGTGGACCTTGACTAACTGGTTCATGGCGCGGCTGGGAAGTAAAAACGGGGTCGAAAAGCCGCGCATGATGCCACATTCCGCGGGAGGTACCAAGAAGCGGCGGCGGCTTGGGCAAATACGCGTTCGGCAGCGTTCGGCAGCTTGACAGCTACCCGGCTGCTCCCTAGCATGGCAGCCTGTTTGCGCGGCGGCGCCTCCGGCGCCCGCACCGCGTGCGAATTCACTGACAGCCTCTCGCCTTTATGTTTCCGAAGCTCCTGGCGGCGATCGAAGACGACTTCGCGGCCGTGAACCGCACGATCGTCGAACAATTGCATTCGCGCGTCGGGCTCGTGGAAAGCATCGGCCATTACATCGTCGACGCCGGCGGCAAGCGGCTGCGGCCGATCCTCGTACTGCTGGCGGCGCGCAGTTGCGGCATCCGCGACCAGCGGCATATCGAGCTGGCGGCGGTGATCGAGTTCATTCATACCGCTACCCTGCTCCACGACGACGTGGTGGACATGTCGACCCTGCGCCGGGGGCGCCCTACCGTCAATGCCGAATGGAACAGCGAAACCAGCGTGCTCGTCGGCGATTTCATCTATTCCCGCGCGTTTCAGTTACTGGTCGGCATCGGCGACATGGGCATCATGGAAATCATGGCCAACACCACCAACCGGATCGCCGAGGGCGAAGTGCAGCAATTGGTCAACAAGAACAATTCGGACATCGACGAGGCAGGCTATCTGCGGGTCATCCACGACAAGACCGCGATCCTGTTCCAGTCCGCGGCCCAGTGCGGCGCGCGCCTGGCCGGCGCGCCGGCGGCGATCGAGCAGGCGTTCAAGGCTCTCGGCCTGCATCTCGGCGTGGCCTTCCAGTTGATCGACGATGTGCTCGACTATGCCGGCGACAGCAGCGCCATGGGCAAGAACATCGGCGACGACCTGCTGGAAGGAAAACCCACCTTGCCCCTGATCCATGTAATGCGCAACGGCAACCGCGGCGAGGCGGAACTGATCCGTTCCAGCATCGCCGACGCGGAATACTGCAAGGCGCATCTGCACAAGGTGATCGAAGTCGTGCGCGCAAGCGACGCGCTCGAATACACCAGCAATCTGGCCAGGGAGGAAGCCGGCAAGGCGCTGGCGGCGCTGGCGGAAATTCCCTCCTCGGTCCATCGGGATTCGCTCGAAACCATGATCCGGCTGTCGATCGACCGAAGTAACTGATCGTTGATTTTTCGCTTGGAGAAGTATGATGACCCTATCCAGTTCCCTGCTCAAAGGCCTTTTTGCGGCGCTCGTAATAGCGCTGATGAGCGCTTGCACCTCGACCGGGCTGACCGCCCGTGACCCGGAAGTGCGGCGGCAGGCGATTCTCGACATGCGCGATGAGGTATTGACCGAACTGTACGCCGTGCGGCCGGATACCGAAGCGCAGATCTTCAGCGCGGTCGGCTTCGCCGTATTCTCCAGCGCCAACGTCGGCCTGATCGTGAACTTCGGCGGCGGGGTCGGCATCGTGCGCAACAACCGCACCGGCGACGACACCTACCTTCGCATGGGCGAAATCGGCGTCGGCGTCGGCGCGGGAGTCACCGACATCCGGCTTGTGATCGTATTCCATAGCGAAGACGCGTTGCGGCGTTTCACCGAACAGGGTTTCACGGTCGGCGGGGAGGCGGATGTCGCGGCGAGAGCGGGTGAACTCGGCGCCGCCATCGGCGCGGAAGCGATAGCCGACAACGCCACGGTATACCAAATCACCGAATCGGGGCTGGCCTTGCAGGCCTCGGTGCAGGCGGCGCGCTACTGGTACGACCCGGACCTGAACTAGGAGTCTGTCGGATTTAGATTGAGGTAGAATCGTATTCAGATTGTAGCGGGGTGCTTATCCGATGTCATCGAAGTTTCGCCCAGTGGACCGGGACACGCTGTATCTTTTGCCGCCGTCGGTGCAGGACTGGCTGCCGGAGGATCATCTGGCGCGTTTCGTGGTTGAGATTGTGGACCGTCTGGACCTTGGCGCTCTGGAGCGCCGGTACGGTGGGGGCGGGAAGGATCCGTATCATCCGTCGGTGTTGCTGGGGCTGTTGTTTTACGGTTACGCGACGGGGGTGTTTTCGAGCCGCAAGCTGGAGCGTGCGACCTACGATTCGGTGGCTTTCCGTT
Source organism: Pseudomonadales bacterium (assembly GCA_963666325.1). Classification (GTDB taxonomy): domain Bacteria; phylum Pseudomonadota; class Gammaproteobacteria; order Pseudomonadales; family Pseudohongiellaceae; genus UBA9145. The sequence goes on along the minus strand of OY762706.1, from coordinate 319,391 downwards.
TTATTGCGGCGAACACGCACCCGGACCACGACACGATCGCGGGTTTCCGCAAGCGATTTCTGGGGGAGTTGCAGGGGTTGTTCGTGCAGATTCTTTCGCTTGCGCGGGAGATGGGGTTGTTGCGGTTGGGCAACGTGAGTCTGGACGGGACGAAGGTTCGTGCGAACGCGAGCAAGCACAAGGCGCTGAGTTGGGGGCATGCGAAGCGTCTTGAGGATCAGTTGCGCGGCGAGGTGGCGGAGTTGCTTGATTGTGCGGCGCGGGCGGACGAAGCGGAGCCCGGGCTGGACGTGCCGGAGGAGTTGAAGCGGCGCGAGGGCCGTCTTGCGGTGATCGAGGCGGCGCAGGCGGAGATCGAGCGGCGGGCGCGGGAGCGCCATGCGGCGGAGCGGGAAGAATACGAGGAGAAGCTTGCGGCGCGGCGGGAGCGGGAGAAGGCGACGGGGCGCAAGCCCCGCGGTCGAGAGCCGAAGGCGCCGGAGGCGGGTCCGCGGGAGAAGGACCAGGTGAATCTGACGGACGCGGAATCGCGGGTGATGCTGACGGCGGACGGATTCCAGCAGGCGTATAACGCGCAGTCTGGGGTGGATGTCGAGAGTCATCTGGTGGTGACGGTCGATGTGGTGGACCGCGGCAACGACAAGCGCGAGGTGGAACCGGCGCTTGCGGCGCTGGGCGCGTTGCCGGGGGCGCTGGGGAAGCCGACCGGGCTGTTGGCCGACGCGGGGTATTTCAGCAAGAAGAACGTGAAACGTTGCGAGGCGGCGAAGTTGACGCCGCACATCGCCATGGGCCGCACGGCGCACAATCCGCCGCTGGCGGAGCGTTCCGCGCCGCCGCCGCCCTGTCCGGAGGACGCGGACGCGGTGACGCGCATGGCGCATCGGCTGCGGACGCCGGAAGGCCGGGCGCTGTACGCGCGGCGCAAGTCGACCGTGGAGACGGTGTTCGGGGTCGTCAAGGAGACGATGGGATTTCGGCGCTTCCATCTGCGCGGACTGGAGGCGGTGCGCGGAGAATGGACACTGGCCTGTCTGGCGTGGAACCTGAAACGGATGCACGCCTTGCGTTGAGGCGCTCCACCCCCCGTTTTCCGCCCGCGAGCGGACATTGGCGACGCTGTCATGCCAAATACGCATGTGGGGGCGATACCATACCGCCCCAGCCACCGAAATCGGGAATCGCGCGGCCTATGGCCGCTGACATGAAATGCAACTGAGGACCGCCTTGCTCGGCGGATTCAACATCCTAAAACCGACAGACTCCTAGTGGGCAACTATTGGAATACCGGGGAAATGGCTTCCCCGGGAACATAGCTCGTTCCCGGCGAGGAGGGACGCAAAATCGAGTCGCGATCGACGCGGTAGAAGCTGCGATCGAAGAAGCGTAACTTGTGCGCCCTGATCTGATCCGCACCCGCACTTGACGCCAACAGCAATTCGGCGGATTTCCGCGCTTCTTCGGCAAGCCCGGGTTCGCCGAGACGCTGGTGCGCCCCGGCCAGCGCGAAATGAAACTCCACATCGTAGCGGTGCAGTTCGATGGCGCGCCGGAAATATGTTCTCGCGGTTTCATAGTCGCCTTCGGTGTACGCGTCCATGCCCTGGTCATACACGAAGTATGGATTGCGCTGATTGAGCCGTTCGGCAGCGCGCTCGAAGCGGTTGGCGCGCGCTTCATCGCCCTGCCGACGATAGAATTTGGTCAGATTGTTCATCGCGTTGACATTGGAGCCGTCGGTTTCCAGCGCGTACTGGAAACTGAATTCGGCCATGACGCTGTCGCCGAGACGCAGGTAGACGGCTCCCAGGTTGTTCCAGGCCTCACTGCTTTCCGGATCGATGAACAGCGCGTTCTTGATATAGGCAAGCCCCTGTTCGGTATCGCCCGCAACTAACGCCTCGACGCCCAGGTTCTTGAAATACAGCGCCCGGGCGGCCGCGTCGGAAATCACGTCCTCGGTGTTGCGCTGCAAGGCAATCTGGGGCGTGAAATCCGCCACGTAATATTCCCGCGGGCCGATGCGGCCGGTGACGTTGATATGCTGGCTCAATACCAGCAGATCGCTGCGGCGGTCCCAGGCCGGCAATTCCTTGATTGTCTGGAAACTGGCGTCGATTCCGACGTGCCGGGCCAGGGCGACGTACAGATTCATTACCGACAGGCAATTGCCTTTTCCGGCGTGAAATACTTCGACCGCGGTATAGGTTTTCTCGTCGGAATAGCGAATGTTCAGGCGGTTTTCGTCGTAAAGCAGTTCCTGCAGGACGGTCGCCAGGTACTTGTCGCTGCGCGGGTCGGCGCCGACGCGGTCTTCGACCCAGTGCTTGATTTCATCGCTCAGATAGAGCGGATCGATTTCGGGAAAGCGGTCGCTGGTCTGGTCTATCGCCCGGGCGTAAAGGGCCGGATCGAACACGTAATCCCTGTCGATTCCCGTTCCCGCGCAACCGGCAAGCAAGACCAGACTGCCCGCCAAAAAAGCCATTCCCAGCCGAAGATTCAATCCGTTTCGCTCCTTCAATCCATCAATTGGGGGCGGGTTCAATCCGCGTTCCCCTGCGCAGTTGTATCGTCAATCCGGGTGAGGAACTGTTGAGAATAGAATTACGATCGAAGATTCGCAACCGGCGATCGCTCGGCCGATAGATCTCAGAGTTCACGGCAAGAACGTTTTCCGCCTCTTCGCGAGCGTCCTGCGCCAGATTCAGTTCGCCGAGCTGGACATAGGTCAGCGCCAGACCGGTATGGAAGCTCGGCTCGTACGGCTTGAGCCGGATGGCGCGCTGGAAATACAGGCGGGCGGTATCGAAATTTCCCTGCTCGTACGCCCTTTTCCCCCGGGCGTACTGAAAATACGGGTTACGCCGATTGAATCGGTCGATGACGCTCTCGTAACGTCTCGCGCGCTCTTCGTCTCCCTGCGACCGAAACAGTTTTACCAGATTGTTGACGGCGGTCGCGTTGGTATTGTCCAGACTGAAGGAAAAGTGGTAACTGAATTCGGCCAATTCTTCATTGTCCAGCCGCCTGTAGGTCGTTCCCAGGTTGTTCCAGGCAAAACTGTTGGAAGAATCGACGAACAGCGCGTTCTTGATGTAGGCCAGCGCCTGTTCGGTCTCACCGGCGACCAGCGCTTCGACACCCAGGTTATTGAAGTAAAGCGATCTTGCCACGGCGTCCGAAACTATGGATTCGGTCATCGACTGCAAGGAAATTTCTGGCGTGAAGTCGACTACATAGTAATTACGCGCGCTAAGCCTGCCGGTGGCGTTTATGTGCTGGCTCACCACAAGCAGATCGCCGCGGCGGTCCCAGCTTGGCTGCACTTCAACGGTCTGGAAATTGGCGTCCAGACCGACATAACGAGCCATCGCGATATAGAGATTCATCACCGACAGGCAATTGCCTTCCCTGGATTGAAAGACCTCGGCCGCGGTGTGGGTTTTCGCGTCGGAATACTGGATGTTCAGGTACTCTTCGCCGTACAGCAAATCCTGCAGGGTGCTTACCAGATATTCATCGCCGCGTCCCCGTATTTCCATGCTCTCATGAAGCCACTGCTTGATTTCGTCATCGAGAAAAAGAGGGTCGATTTCCGGATAATTGTCGCTGGTCTGATCGATAACCTGGGCGTAGAGGGCGGGGTCGAACACGTAGTCCGGGTCCAGGTCGATAACCTTACAGCCGGCCAGCAGGAACAGGCTGCTCACAATCATCGCTATGTCGGCACGTATACTCATAACACCGTTCCCCTTTACATATTCTACCGGAAACGGCGCGGCGTCTCCCTGCCCGCCTTGTCGATTTTCATGAAATCATAACGTCCTTTCAGAAACGGCACTGCATCCTGCTCCAGCCGGCGGAACAATGCGACCCAGCCGGCGTAACGGGCCAGTTCCGCCAGACCCGCGCCGAGGCCGTTCACGTCGGTGCTTTCGCGCAGGCGCGAGCTGTCTCGGCCCCAGTGGCCGCCGTAGCGCACCGCTGCGCCGGCAGAATCGTATTCGTATTCGAGCGCGAGCCGGGTCTGGGCGATTCGCATCCTGTCCGCGGACAGGAATCTCACTTCGAAATCGGTCTCGAATTCCTGCAGCAGGCTGTTTTCGGCGCCGCTCCGGCGCCAGAATACATCGGTATCGATGATCACGCTTTTGGTCACCGGCAAATAATCGAGATGCTCGAACGGCAGGATGTCGGCAGCCAGGAACGCATAACCGGCATCTGTGTCGCTCAGGGCCGAAGACATGCTGACGCGCTGGTCGGCGTCCAGATCCACGACCGCGTCGGACCGGGTTCTGATCGAGCGGCCGGCGAGATCGAACAGGCTTTTGAGTACTGCAGGGTCGTCTTCCGGCAATTGGCGAACCACGGCTTCCCCGGTATCCGGATCGAGCCCGCGCAAGCTGAAGAACGCATCGTCAAGGTCGAAAACGAGCTCGACCGGCGTGAAATCGATCCCGGCGCTTTCGCCGAGGGCGATACCGCCCGGCACGACGATTTCCTCGATGGTGGGTTGGTTGAACTCATCCCCCAGGGTTAACTTTCGGAAAATTCTGGGCTCGTTGCGTGCAAGACTCCGGTCGTCCCTGTTCGGAGGGTCGCGATAAACCGAATCCGAATCTCGCCGTGTCCGCTCGCCGAGCAATTCCATTTCGGTTACATCGCTGCGCAGCCGGCGCGCCTGCCTTGTATCGATGGCGAGGCGATATTCCGCTGTGGCGTAGAACGGAGCGATATCCGCCACCACATGCTCGCCGACCGGGCCATTGTCGAATACCAGTGTGTAGGTATCGTAACCACCCGCCAGAGCGGCCTCGTCAATCTGTACAGCCAGGTCGGCGTCTTCGCCGGCAAAAGTAACGAAGAGCCGATCCCTGAGCCGGTCTCGCTCGCCGGCGCCTGTCCACTCCTGAAATCGATCCGGAAGTCGTCGGTCGTCAAGCAGAAAATGCCCTTCCGGAACAGGAGGGCTCCTGGAATCGGAATGTATTATCAGGCCGCCAATTTCACCGGCCCGAAATGCTGCTTCCCAGGCCTCGATTTCAGCGCTGTCCGGATATGCGCCAGGCGGCAGGTCGGCGAAGCCTCCCAGGCGCGGCAATTCGGACGATCCGGTCGCGAGTTCCCTGTCATTCAGATTGAGCACAAGTTTATTTTCGAGCGAGGGCAATTCATCCGCGATGGCGTCGAATAATTCCTCGACGGCGTCCTGGGCGTTGGCCGCAAGGCTGAACAACAGCAGCCCCGGAAGCAGCGCACCGGCGAATCGCTTAATTGTTTGTGCAAAGATCATAATTGGCGCCGCGACGCTTGTTGAGCAGTCGCAGGCGCAGGTCGCTCACCCAGTCGGGTTCGCCCCACAGATGCAGCGGCTGTGCGAGTTCGGCGATCAACCGCTCGGCTTCATCGAATCGTTCGGATTCGATGGCGTATTTGACGGCCTGCTCCATGATGAAGGTATCGGCCGGCAGCAACTCGAAGGCCCGGCGCTGGTACTCGACGCCGTCCCTCCAGTCGTAGCCTTCGAACAGGAAGATCTCTCCCATGGCAAGATTGGCTTCCGCGTTATCCGGCTGCATGGCAATCACCCGCTCGAAAGCCCCCAGGGCCGCGGCAATACGCTCTTGCGCCCGCGCCGGGGCCCATTCGTTCTCGCAATCCTCGAGTTCGGCTTCCCAGTATTCGCCGTAGTCGAGCAGGATGTCGGGATTGTTCGGCTCCAGCACGGTGGCGTGTTCGAAGTAGGCGGCGATCTGCTGGTCGCTTTCGCGCTCCGACTCGTCCTGGTAGCGGACCGAGTCTCCCAGCCCGGACCAGGCCCTCGCTATGGAGGTGTCCCTTTCGGTCAGGCCGCGAAAGAAAGTCTCGGCGACTTCGAGTTGGCCGGCGTTGAGCGCAAGTTCGCCCAATTGGATTGCGACCTGGTCCGGGTCGGCCGCAATCGGCTCGAAGTCGAATTCGGTACGCAGGACCCCTGCTTCGATGCGCCGGTCGCTGGAACGGGAATTGCGCAGGTAATCCAGCAATTCCTCTTCGAGATGTTCCGGACGAATCCTGAAGGATTGATCGAAAGCGAAACGCGGACTGCGCCCGTCCAGCAAATGACCGAGATAGGCCTGCAATTGCTCGCGCCGGTCGGTAAAGCCTTCCTCGTGCCCATGGCGCATATAGGTGAGCAGCGCTTCGGACTTGAGATTGGCGATTTGGATAAGCCGCGGCGAGGCGAGCGCGGCGTCCTGGTACAGCAGGCGCTCCATCGCCAGTTCTTCCGACAGTTCCGCCATGCGCTCATTGACTGCCGATGAGTACGCGGGCAAATGCAGTTCCGCGCCGTTGACCTCGATCCGCGAGTAGTACCCCGCCAGGCCTTCCTCGTACCAGCGCGGCATGCGCAGATCGGCGAAGTTTCGCATCAGGAAATGCACGTAGTAATGCAGCCCCTGCTGCCACGCCATGTCCTCATCCAGGGACATCGCCATGTAGTTGGCCCGCGGCGCAGGTATATGGAGACCGGCATCCTGCTGAAGGCTGAAAAGCCGGTAGTCCTCGATATCGTCGAACAGGTAGACCAGGTTCGGCACAACCGCCGCCGGCAGTCCTTCGGTATGGCCGAGCAGGCGCCCCACGGCCTGACGCCAAATCTCGAGTTCCGCCGCGACCTCGGCGGTGCGTCCGGGAGAATATTGACTGAGGATGCGGAAATTATCGGTTTCCAGCCGCCACCAGCGCTCTTGCGCCAGTTCCTGCTGGGCCGCGGCGCCGGCGCAAAACAGACTGGCCCCGGCTGCGGCGAACAGACAGAATAGTCGGCTACGAAACTGTTTCACGTCGCACCAACGAAACACATGAATGTTCAACGCGTCAGTTTACCACGACGAACGCGGAAGTTCAGTTTGCCATCGGCAATTACATCGCCGGATAATTCGGGCCGCCGCCGCCTTCGGGAGCTACCCACAGGATGTTCTGGGCGGGGTCCTTGATGTCGCAGGTCTTGCAATGCACGCAGTTCTGCGCGTTGATCTGGAATCGTTTTGCGCCATCCTGTTCCACGACTTCGTAAACCCCAGCCGGACAATAACGTTGCGCGGGCTCGTCATACATCGGCAGATTGACGTCGATGGGAATCGAAGAATCCTTGAGTTGCAGATGGCAGGGCTGATCTTCCTCGTGGTTGGTGTTGGACAAATAAACCGAAGACAACTTGTCGAAACTGAGGACTCCGTCGGGCTTCGGATATTCGATGCGCTCGCTCTCCTCCGCCGGCTTCAACTGACAGTGGTCCTTGCCGGTGTCGCGCAGGTTGACCGGCAGCGCCCCGCCGAAAATGTTGTGTTCGATCCAGGTGAAGGCGCTGCCGAGCCAGAATCCGAACTTGTGGAATGCGCCGCCGAAATTTCGCGCGCGATGCAACTCGTCGTGCAGGGGCGAGTTGCGGAAGCGTTCGCTGAAATCGGTTTCGCTTGCGTCGTCGCCCAGGGCGGCGAACAGGGACTCGGCCGCCAGGATGCCGCTCTTGAGCGCGGTATGGCTGCCCTTGATCTTCGCGGCGTTGAGCGTACCTGCGTCGCAGCCGATCAGCAGGCCGCCGGGGAAACTCATTTCGGGCAGTGAGTTGAGCCCTCCCTTGATGATCGCCCGGGCGCCATAGCCGATGCGCCTGCCGCCTTCGAGATAGCGCTTGATGACCGGGTGGTGCTTGTAGCGCTGGAACTCATCGAACGGGCTGAGATGGGGGTTGCTGTAGCCAAGGTCGACTATCAGGCCCACATACACCTGGCGATTTTCGGCGTGGTAAAGAAAACCGCCGCTGGTTGCCGCGAAACTCGGCCCGACCATGGGCCAGCCGGCGGTATGCACCACCAGGCCTTCCTGGTGCCGGGCTTCGCTGATCTCCCAGACTTCCTTGATGCCTATGCCGTAGTGCTGGGGGTCGCGGTCCTTGTCGAGACCGTAGCGGGCTGTCACTTCCTTGCCGAGGTGGCCGCGGCAGCCTTCGGCGAGAATGGTGAATTTTGCGTGGATTTCGATCCCCGGTTGCCAGGTCGATTTCTGCTCGCCTTTCGCGTCGATGCCCATATCGCCGGTGGCGACGCCTTTGACGCGGCCGTCATCGTCGTACAGCATCTCGGTGGCGGCGAATCCGGGAAAGATCTCCGCGCCGAGTTCGGCCGCCTGGTCCGCGAGCCAGCGGCACAGATTACCCAGCGAGATGATGTAGTTCCCGTGATTGCGCATGGGTCTGGGCACGAGAAATTCGGGGAATCGGTAGGCAGACCTGCCCGAGCCGAGGTAGTAGACCTGGTCGCCGGTAACGCGGGTATCGAGCGGCGCGCCCCTTTCTTCCCAGTCGGGGAACAACATCTGCAGCGCCCCCGGTTCGAACACCGCGCCCGAAAGTATGTGCGCGCCCACCTCCGAGCCTTTTTCCAGTACGCAAACCGAGATCTCGCGATCGGCCTCCCGCGCCATCTGCAACAGACGGCAGGCCGTGGCCAGACCCGCGGGCCCTGCGCCGACGATGACAACGTCGACTTCCATGGATTCCCGTGTCATTGGTTTCCCCTGTTCGATTCAGACAATCCACCGGACGGGCGCCACGAGACGCGGAGCTTTCAATCCTTCCGGCACCGAAATTATGCGGAATACAGCCGCTCGGCGCAAAAGGTCCCGAACATCGATCAAAATCATTCGGGTTCCAATCACGGTTGCCACCGGAAAATGTCGCCTTGGCAATTCCGGTGTAACTATTTGTCCTGCTGTTCGTTATTCAGTTAGTTGTGGAAATTCGCGGAGTTTCAGCAATGCCGCCCACTGGCGGTCAATCTGGTAACGCATGAGGAATGAGTAATGATCAGGAATACTCTTGTGGCGGTTCTGGCCCTGGGTCTCACCGCCTGCCTGGTGACGGTCGATTCGGACTCGCGCGCTCTGCGAACGGTCTGGAGCGAAGGGGACGTGTCGCGTCTGGAAGTAGGCCGGAGCGACGAGAATTTCGTGAGCACCACATTCGGTGAGCCGATAAGCAGGCTGACTTATGCCGATGGCACAGCAATCTGGAAGTATCGGAATCGATCCGAGAAAGACACCGAAGTGGGCGTGTTCCTTATATTTTCGGTTGATGTTGAAGAAGAGCGCACCGAGACGCTTTCAATCGAATTCGTCGATGGCGTTGTCAGCAACTACTGGATCGACGAAGCACGTTTCTAGAGTGCCGCGGAAACCTCCTTCCGGCCACGGGCCAAACGATGGGACACCCACCTGGAACGCCGCCGATATGCGTGTCCCGTGCCGGCGGCCTCTCGCGGGAGGGCACAAAATGTCACAAAAATCAGTGGCAGGAATCAGACTGCGAGGACATATAACGGGATAATCGATTGTTTGCTGTTTCCCGGCAATCCGGGTGCTGCACCCGGCCGCTTCGGATAGCGGTCGCGACAGGCGGATTTTCATGATGTCCCACTTCAAAAGGAAGATTCTGAATCAGGCGTTGATGTTTGGTCTTCTTGCCGGCACGGCAGGCACTGCGCAGGCCCAGGACGCGCCGGTTACCGACGAAGATGCAACGGTGACTTACCCTGCATCGTTCTTCACTCAATACGAACCCTTTTCGGTCAACGACATGCTCGACCGCATTCCCGGCATCAATATCGCTCGCGGGGGCGGGGGCGGGGGCGGCGGTGGTGGCGGCCCCGGCTTCTCGGGGGGCAACGACCGGCGCGGGCTCGGCATGGGCGGAGACCAGGTATTGATCAACGGGCGCCGAATAGCCGGCAAGGAAAACGAAGGCAGCAGCCAGTTAACGCGAATTTCGGCCAGCCAGGTGGACTACATCGAAATCATTCGCGGCACCTCGGGCGACCTCGACGTGAGAGGCGGCAATCAGGTTATCAATATCGTGCTGCTTGAGGCCGAAACCCGCTCTTCCATCACTTACGAAGTCAATACAGATCACTATCACGACGATGCTCTCAAACCTGGGGGTAAGATTGCCTGGGCCGGTTCGCAAAGTGGATTCGACTATCTGATCAGCGCCGAGTCGGAGCCGCGATACGAGCATCGCATAGGACACGAAACCAGTATTCTGGGGGACGGCAGCCCCAACGAGCGCATCAAGCGTGTAAGCACTCGCAAGGCGCAACCCCTCGTGGTCAGCTCGAACCTGGCCTGGCAGATAGGAGACGCCGACCTCTTCCATCTTAACCTGCAATACGAGAACGATAGCGCGCCGGAAGAGGCGAGAAGGGACATTCTGAATACGAAATACGATCCGCCGCTGGTGGATCTTGAACTCGACGTGCTGGACGAAACCGAAGAATTTTGGGAAGTCGGGGGCGACTTCGAACATATCTTCAGCGGCGGTCAGCGCTGGAAGACCCTGTTCATCGTCAATCGCGGCGACGACCACAGCTTGCGGGACAGATACCTGCTGGAAGTGAACGGCGATGACAGAACCCAGGATCTCCATATCGATTTCGCCAATACTTACCAGGAACGCATTCTGCGCTCGGGTTATACCTTCGATTTCCCCGGTTCGGACAACCAAAGCCTGGAAATCGGCATAGAGCGCGCGCAGACCATCCTGGACTCGAATCTGCAACTCGATCTCTTGTCGAGCGATGGCGCCAGCCTGACGCCGGTTTCATTTTCCGACGCTACCGTCGAAGAGATTCGCTACGAATCCTTCGCGGTGCATAACTGGCAGATCAACGACCGCATGAGCCTGGAAAGCACGTTGATTTTCGAACAGTCGGAGATTTCCCAAAGCGGCGACGTCAGCAAGACACGGGATTTCGAGTTCCTGCGGCCAAAGGTCGATTATCGCTTCGATATCACGCCCGCGCTGCAATTCCGGGCGACAGTCGAGAAAGACGTCGCGCAGTTGAGTTTTTCCGACTTTACCGAGAACACCAGTGAAGCCGATGACGATCAGGACTCGATCGCCGGCAATCCTGACCTGCGGCAGGAGCAGTCATGGCGCTATGACCTCAATCTCGAGTATCGCTTCAATGACGACAATGGCGTTCTTAATACGAACGTCTTCTATCACGAAATTATCGACCTGATCGACAAACTGGATGTTTCCACGCCTGATCAGATTCAGTCCGCCAACGGCAATATCGGCGATGGCGAACGATATGGCATCACTCTCGACGGCAGCTACCGCTTCGCTTCGATCGCCGATTCCCAGATTTTGCTGACTTCCAGGCTGAGCGTGGAGGATTCAAGCGTCATAGACCCCTTTCTCGGGATCGACCGGCGTTTCAGCCGCCAGGGACGGGGCGAGGCGCGAATCGGGTTCAGGCATGATTTCCCGGCGCGCAATTTCAATTACGGCTTCAACTGGAGCCACAATCTCAGGGACGGCCGCATCGCCTACGATATTGACAAGATCGAAGACTACAACTCTGGAGATTTTGTCCGGCTGTTCGCGGAAACTCAGGGCTGGGGCGAGTTGATCTATCGATTCGAGGTTTTCAATCCATATGAAAACAAACGCTGTCGCGTGCGCTCACGATACCTCGGCGGCACGATCGCCACCGGGTACCTGAGCGAAATCGAGGATTCCTGCAGTCATACCGGTCCCACGATCGCGCTCAAGATTCGCGGGACCATCTGACGGAACGAGTCAGTCCAGCGGCTGCACCCAGACGTTGCGGAAACGGATGGTTCCGCGTCCCCATTGCAGGGCGACCGGTCCTTCGGCAAACTGGCTGTCGCGCACATCCACAGTGGTTTCGTTGTTCAACTCCACCAGCAGGTGATCGCCGCGCAAGGTGATGTGATACACATTCCACTGGTTGCCAACCGTCGGCCGCGGCTCGTCGACCGAGGCGACGTGGACGATGGCCCCTGTGCCGAACGAGGGATCGGGCCGCTGGTCGAAGATATTCGCTTCGTAGCAGTTGCGGTCGGTAATATTGTCCCGGTCCTGGCAGCGCAGATAGATTCCACTGTTGGCGTCGTCGCTGGCCCAGAATTCGACGTGCAGCACGAAATCGCCGTAGCTGTCCCGCGTCACCAGCCAGGAAGCTCCGCTGCCTTCGTCGGCGCGGATCGAACTGGTATCGGTGGACCAGTCGGCATCGCCGACAACGGTAAAGTTGTCCATTCCTTCGGTTCCGCTGATCAGGCTGATTCGTTCTTCCTGGGCAGCCGCGGGCTGGAGGAACAGGCAGATCGCGGCGGCGGCAGTCAAGCGGAACAGAGTGCTTTGTGCTTTCATTTGAATATCCTCATGATTGGTGGGTCTGGGTGGATTTGAACCACCGACCTCACCCTTATCAGGGGTGCGCTCTAACCAACTGAGCTACAGACCCGTCGTCTAAGACGGCGCCCGAACGGGCAGGCGACGCATTATAAGCAAATCGCTTGAATAGACAAAGTTTGGCGAAATGAAAGGGGATTTGTGGCTTCGATCCGTCGCCGTCGGGTGGGAGCGTGTGCAGCGGGCGCTGTAAATACAGCCCAGCCGCCAAGCACAGCTTGGCGGCGTTCCGGCTGCGCATGAAGCTGCGCTTCATAAACGCTTGCCTGCACCCTTGTACGCTTCGGGCTCGGCTTCCTGCCTCGCACACCCGCTGCACACGCTCCCACCCGACGGCGACTTGCAATGTGCAAAATTCGGTGTGGCGATGGGACACCCATCGAAGGTGTGGCGATGGGACACCCATCGAAAGACCACTACCGGGAGGAGACCGTCAAGGGACACCCACCGCATTCCGGCATGGGTGTCCCACGGCGGTCTAAGTCGGTCTTCCCAAGTCGGTCTACGTCGGTCTATGAATTGAGTTTTCTGGTTCAGTTATGCGACGTTTCCATTGCCACTCGAAAATTGTGCCCTGCTTTTGGGTGGCAATACTTTTTCGCGGGCACGGGCAACGCTGCCCATTCAGACATGTGATTGAGGCCGCCCCGGATTATGCGGCTTTTTTGGTCCGGCTCCTTTCCCTGGCCGCCAGTTTGTCCAGGCCGTTGAACATCGTGATCGATTCCTTTTGAATCTCCAGCGCCAGCGTGCACCATTGCGCCCGGTTCAGATTCAGGTCCGACAAGGCGGACGGAACCTCTTTCGGAATCAATCCCTTCTTGTCCGCACGCGCAATCCGTCCCGTCCAATCCACCAGTGCAATGTAATTGCGCAGATCGACCGGCAAGAAGGCCGACTCCCCATCGCGCTCGATTCCGGCCTGGAACGGCATCAGTCCGGGAAACGGGCATTCCGTCGAATCGTGGTTTTCCGACTCCGCTCCGCGAATGCGCGCCTGGAGGGAAGTAAATTCGGATTCGCCAAGCGTTTCGCTGATCCCGGCCCGCACTGGATTCAAATCGACATAAGCCATACATGACAGCAACGCCGCCTCATCCAGCAGTGCCTGGGACTTGAAGCGCCCTTCCCAGAACCTTCCCGTACAGTCGTCTTCCTTGTTGGCCCTCCGAGCCATGTACTCATTCAGACAGCGCATGAACCAACTGATGCTGGTCAGCCGTTCGCACCAGGTCTCGACAATACGGTCCAGTTGCCGGTATTCCGCCTCGGACCGCAACTCCCCGCGCAGATAGCAATGCACCAGCGGGTCGCCCTTGTACAGACGCAGCCAGCGGCGGATGACGTCATCGCGGCTCCAGAGCCGGCTGCGAGCGGGATCCACGTGCAGGACCACATGGTAGTGATTGCTCATGATCGCGTAGGCGGCTAAATCGATGGCAAAGACCTCGCCGAGCAATGCCAGACGGTCCACCAGCCAGGGCTTGCGGTGGTCGAAATTCTGGCCGGAATACCGGTCTTCGCCACAAAGGAAGGCCCGCCGCACGCAGCGGGAAACGCAATGGTAGAACGGTGTGTCCGCCAGTGAAATGATTTGTGAGCGGGGCCGGGTCATCCTCTGCCTGCGAGTCAATGGATTTCTTGCAGATAGGTATAGCAAGGATTCGAAAAAATGCCAGATTGGGGGAACATTTAGGTGGGTGTCCCATGTGAGAGCCTGAAGGGGTGGGTGTCCCATGTGAGAGCCCATGTGAGAGCCCTCAAGAATGGCACTGAGGGCGCGCGGCGGTGGTTGAAAGGGACCCAGCGCAAGCTGGGAAAGCATTCAGACGGCGACGAGAGAGCGCCCGGTGTTTGGCTACGCGGATTCTTTTTCGAGGAGCAGGTCTTTGGCAGCGTTTATTTTTTTGGAAAAGTAGTCGGAGCCGCCGCGGTCGGGGTGGAATTTCTGCATCAGTTTTCGATGGGCCTTGATGATTTCTTCTCGGGCCGCGCCCTCTTCCAGGCCCAGGATTTCCAGCGCCAGTTGGCGGTTCATGGAAATTTCGGCCCCGTCATGGGCCGCGCCTTCGCCATGTTCGGCGCCGGTGCGCCAGTCGGCATGGCCGCGGTCGAGATAGGCTTCGAGAACCTGGCAGGAATCGGCGTCGCCGCGGCACTCGTCGTGCAATTGCCGCAATTCGTCAAGGGTCAGGCTGCTCAGCCTGCGGCCGGCGAACGTGCCTTGCAGAATATTGCCGTCGAGGTCCCCCGAACCGTGGACCAGCTCCATCTCGAGGTATTCGGTGCGCAAGGTGGAGGTTTGGCGCTGGCCTGTCGTACCCGGCGACAGGCGGCTGCCGAGCATTTGCCATAACGGCAGCAGGCGGAAAGCCGCGGGCAACAGTCTAAGCAGAAAGGCGCCGGCGGCGCCGAGCGGGGCGAGTATCCATTGCACCGGCAGGCGGCCGAGCATGATCAGCAGCACCACCAGCAAGAGCGCCGCCGTAACAATGAACAAATTGCGGTTCTGTTTCGCGTTGAGCGAATAGCGCTGGCTGATGGACTTGGCCGTGTACCAGGCCAGAATCGGCAGCGCGATCAGCAACAATAGTCGAACGATCATGCGGTTCCCTTTCCGCTATTCACCGGAGTTGTCGTTCCAGCAATTTCACTTGTTGCCCGGAGCGCTTGCTGAAATCCTGCAAGGCGGCAAGTCCGCCGGCGGCGAAAACCGCCACGGCCTTCAACAGTTCGCGCAACTGGCTTGCGCTGCCCGCGTCGAACCGGCAGCAGGCGCCGCCGGACAGCCGGGCGATTTCTTCGAATGCTTTCCTTGCATGGCCGTCAAATCCTTCGTGGAACATGAACAATGGCACTCGCAGCACTCCCAACTGGCCGGCCAGGTGCGCCAGCCGATCCAGACTTTCTTCCATGGCGTCGCCGACATAAACCACGGCCTTTACCCGCTTGACCTTGTTTTCGGCCTTTACATGTCCGAGCAGGCGGCCGATCTGGGTGGCGCCGGCCCGGCAGCGAATTTCCGTCATCTGGTCGAGCAATTGCCGGCTGTCGGTATGCCAGTCACTGGTATGAAATTCACCGAATCCGCGGAACCAGCAAAGTTGTACGTTCAGCCCTCCGAGATCATGGGTCGCCTGAAACATTTCGGCCTGTACCTTCGAGGCCATATCCCAGGTGAGTTCGCGACTCGCCGTCGCATCGAGGGCAAAGACCAGCCGCGCATCGCCGGCGCTTTTCGGCGTCGCGGCGAGCCTGGCGAGAAATGCCTGTACATCCTTCTCGCCCGCTGCCGCGGGTTTGCCGCCGCCGGTGCGGGCGGGCTGCCGTTTGCGGTCGGACCGGAACAACTCTTTCATGCGGATCAGTATAGCGGGAACGGCGGCGCGACGCCGCTTTCGGCGCGGCCGCAACCCAGGCTCCAAGACTGTCTGGTGCGGACGGAGAGACTTGAACTCTCACATCTTTCGATACCAGAACCTAAATCTGGCGCGTCTGCCAATTCCGCCACGTCCGCGAATGCCGGCGCCGTACCGGTTGCGGATTCTCCACGTCAAGTTATACTCCGCGCCGTTGCCAGCAGCCGGAGTTTACCATGTCTGACCTCACCCTTAGCGTCGAAAACGGCGTCGCCACCCTAACCATGAATCGTCCTGAAGCGCGCAATGCCTTGAGCGAAGCCATGCGCACGGATCTTGCGCAGGCCTTGCATGACGTCGAACAGGACCCGGCGGTCCGCTGCGTGGTTCTCACCGGAGCCGGCGAGCATTTCATGGCCGGCGGCGACGTCAAGAACATGGCCGAAGGTCTCGAAGGGAAATCTCCGGAAGAGATCCGCAAGTCCTTTCTTTTTCGCATACACGATCTGCATCCGATCATGTTCGCCATGCGCCGCATGCCCAAACCCGTCATCGCGAGTTGCCGCGGCGCGGCTGCCGGCGCCGGCGTCAGCATGGCCCTGGCCTGCGACCTGATCATCGCCTCCGAAGACGCGTTCTTCACCTTGGCTTATTGCCATATCGGCACCAGTCCCGACGGCTCATCCTCCTTCCATCTGCCGCGCGCCGTCGGTATCAAGAAAGCCATGGAAATCGCCCTGCTCGGCGACCGATTCGACGCGCAGACGGCCAAGGACATCGGCATGATCAATTACGTCGTCAAGACCGAAGATCTCGCCGCGGAAACCGATAAACTCGCGCGCCGCCTGGCAAACGGCCCGACACACGTCTACGGAAATACCAAGGCGCTGTTCTATCGCTCGCTTGAAAGCGAATTCGAAGCGCAATTGCAGGCGGAAGCGGAGTATTTCGCGGACTGCGCGTCACGCGCCGATTTTCGGGAAGGCGTCACCGCGTTCAGCGAAAAGCGCAAGCCGAATTTCACCGGCGATTGACCCGGATCTATTGAACGCTGCTCTGGCCGCTGATCAGGGTCTGGATGGACTCGATCTGTTCCTGCAGGCCGAATAGCGATTGATTGATCTGCAAACGGTGGGCGTTGACCGACTCCATCGATTGCTCGATGTATTCGAGCCGGCCGACCAGACCGAGCACGGTGCTGTCGCCGCTGTTCAGCGCCTGGCGGATCGATTCGAGGTCGTCTTCCATTCCTGCCAGGTTCTGCATGTCCCGGTCCAGCGCGGCAATTGAGTCATTCGTCGATTGCAGTTCGTTGTCGAGCCCGTTGAGGCGCCGCTGAACTTCCGATACGGCGTCGTTCGCGTCGGCAATCTGTCGGCTGTTGTTGGTGGTCGCTTCGTCCTGACCCTCGTTAATCAGCCCGATCCGGGCGATTTCGCCCTCAATGTCCACGAATTTCTGAGTGAACGCGCGGTAGTTGGCCCAGAGCAGATCGTATTGCTCGATCGTTCGTTCGATGCCTTCGCGCAAATTTGTTGCCTCGTCCGCTGCTTCCTGCCCGGTAACGTTCAGTTGCAGTTCGAGGTCCCCCAGACGCAGGTCGGTCTGGCGCAGGTCCGTCCGGTACATTTCGTTATAGAAATACCAGCCCATGTAGCCGTTCGCGCCGACTGCCAGCGTCAGCAGCGCCAGCATGATCCGCACCGGCCAGGTGCTGGCGCGCTCGACACGCGCGCGGTAATAGCCCGGCGGGGCGATTTCCTGCTCTTTCGCACGCCGGTTGCCGAGGTGAGTATCCATATGATCCCGGTCGGGAACCATGGACGGGATTTCATTCATATCGTCGTTTTCGCTCATAGCGGGCATTATCGTAGAAAGCAGGCGGATTCGACAAGCCGAATAAGGGCTATTCGGAATGACGAATTCTACGGCACGGTGTTACTATTTTAGAGACGGAAGCGCTGTGTAACTCGCGCCGCGCGGAAGGGCAAGACAACACCAACTGGAGGGATTCGACCATGGGACTCGAAAATCTGATCGACTATCTGTTTCGCTGGATACACTTTTTTGCGGGTGTAACCTGGATCGGACTACTGTATTACTTTAATTTCGTGCAAACGGAATACTTTAAGGAGGCAGGCGACGCCAAGGCCAATGCCATCGACAAACTTGTGCCACGGGCACTCTGGTGGTTCCGCTGGGGCGCGATGTTCACCTTTCTTTCGGGGCTGGCGCTGGCGGCCTATCTCGGTGCGGCCATCAACTACTATTTGTTGCTGGGAATGACCTTGGGCACATTGATGTTTCTCAATGTGTGGCTGATCATCTGGCCTAACCAGCAAATCGTGATCGCTTCCAACCGGCAAGTAATGGATAGCGGCGAGCCATTGCCCGAAGCTGCGGCGGCACTCGGCAAAGCGGGGCTTGCTTCACGCACAAACACCTTGTTTTCGCTACCGATGTTGTTTTTCATGGGCGCATCCGCGCATCTGGTGGGTATTGGCCGCGTACCGCTGACTTCCGAAGGCGGCACGAGCATGATTGCCATCATCGTCACCATGGCGATTGTTGCAATTCTTGAAGCCAACGCCATAGCCGGTAAAACCGGCCCAATGACCAGCGTCAAAGGCGTGATTCATTGCGGTATCGGATTAATGGCAGCCCTCGTGCTGATCATCGAGTTCATGTAAGCATAAATGTAAGAATTGCCGTAAGCCGCTGCCGGTTGGGGGTATGCGGCGGGCGTGCGAGGCAGGACGCCGAGCCCGAAGCCTCCAGGGACGGATTCACGGCGTCCGCCGCATACCCCCAACCGGCAGCGGCGAGATGTCCGGAAAACGAGATTCTGCGACTCCGCTTCGCTCCGCGCAGAATGACGGAGGGGGCGGCAGCGGCGAGA
Source organism: Pseudomonadales bacterium (assembly GCA_963666325.1). Taxonomy (GTDB): domain Bacteria; phylum Pseudomonadota; class Gammaproteobacteria; order Pseudomonadales; family Pseudohongiellaceae; genus UBA9145. The sequence continues at coordinate 300,865 of OY762706.1, read as the reverse complement.
TGCCCGGCTCATACACACATTCAGCCAATAAAAAAGCCCGGGGCGACTAACGTCGACCCGGGCTCTTTGTTTGCTCCGATTACGGACCGGCGGTTTACATCATTCCGCCCATGCCCCCCATACCGCCCATGTCGGGTGCGCCGCCCGGAGCCGACTTCGGTTCCGGCAAATCCGACACCATCGCTTCGGTGGTGATCATCAATCCCGCGATCGAACCCGCCGCCTGCAAGGCCGTGCGAGTGACCTTGGTCGGATCGAGAATACCCATCTTGATCATATCGCCGAACTCGCTGGTGGCGGCATTGAAGCCATAGTTGCCCTTGCCCGCCTTGACCTTGTCAAGAATGACCGAGCCTTCTTCGCCGGAATTTTCAACGATCTGCCGCAACGGAGTCGATACCGCCTTGAGCAGCAGCGTAATGCCGACGTTCTGGTCCTCGTTGGCGCCGGTCAGCCCTTCGACCGACTGCAGCGCCCGCACGAGAGCGACACCGCCGCCGGCCACCACGCCTTCCTCAACAGCGGCGCGGGTGGAATGCAAGGCGTCTTCGACGCGGGCCTTCTTCTCTTTCATCTCGATCTCGGTGCCGGCGCCGACCTTGATCACGGCGACGCCGCCGGCCAGCTTGGCTACCCGCTCCTGCAACTTCTCGCGGTCATAATCGGAGGAAGTTTCCTCGATCTGCTGACGAATCTGGGCGACCCGGCCTTCGATGTTCTTCGGTTCGCCCGCGCCGTCGATGATGGTGGTGTTTTCCTTGCTCACCTGAACGCGCTTGGCAGAGCCGAGGCTGTCGACTTCCGCACCTTCCAGGCTCAGGCCGACTTCCTCGGAAATCACCGTGCCGCCGGTGAGAATCGCGATGTCTTCCAGCATGGCCTTTCGGCGATCGCCGAATCCCGGCGCCTTGACCGCAGCCACCTTGACGATGCCGCGCATGTTGTTGACAACCAGAGTCGCCAGCGCCTCGCCTTCGACGTCTTCGGCGATCACGAGCAGCGAACGGCTCTGCTTGGCCACGCCTTCGAGCAGGCCGAGCATGTCGCGGATATTGGAGATCTTCTTGTCGACCAGGAGGATCAGCGGATTTTCGAGCTCGGCGCTCATGCTGTCCTGATCGTTGATGAAGTATGCGGAAAGATAACCGCGGTCGAACTGCATGCCTTCCACAACATCGAGTTCGTTTTCCAGCCCGGAACCGTCTTCCACGGTGATCACGCCTTCCTTGCCGACTTTTTCCATCGCCTCGGCGATGATCTGGCCTACCTGCTCGTCGGCGTTCGCGGAAATCGTGCCTACCTGGGCGATCGCGGTGGAGTCTTCACAAGGCTCCGAAAGCTTGCCGAGTTCTTCGACGATACCCGCAACCGCCTTGTCGATGCCGCGCTTGAGATCCATCGGATTCATGCCGGCTGCCACCGACTTGAGACCTTCGTTCAGGATCGACTGGGCCAGCACCGTCGCGGTAGTGGTGCCGTCGCCGGCCACATCGGATGTCTGGGAAGCGACTTCCTTCACCATCTGGGCGCCCATGTTCTCGAACTTGTCAGGCAATTCGATTTCCTTGGCAACGGAAACGCCGTCCTTGGTCACGCCGGGTGCGCCGAAGGATTTATCCAGCACCACGTTGCGGCCCTTGGGCCCCAGGGTGACCCTCACCGCGTCAGCAAGAACGTTTACACCGGCCAGCAGACTCTGCCGCGCCGTGTCTCCAAATTTCAACTCTTTAGCCATTTTCGGTTTTTCCTATGTCAGTAAATCTGCTTTGGCGTCCGGAACGCGGATCAGTCCTCGATGACGCCGTAAATTTCGCTTTCGGAAAGTATCAGCAACTCTTCGTCGCCGACCTTTATCGTATTGCTGGAGTATTTGCCGAAGACGACGGTATCGCCGACCTTGACGTCGACCGGCTGCGAGCTGCCGTCCTCTTGACGTCTGCCCGGGCCAACCGCCAGAACTTCGCCTTGCGCCGGCTTCTCCGCGGCTGAGCCGGGAAGCACGATGCCACCTGCGGTAGTGGTTTCCTCGTCGCTACGTTTAACGACGACTCGATCTTGAAGGGGGCGGATTTTCATTTTGAGTACTCCTGATCACGCGATAGTTTGCCGGAACCGCAACCGGCCCCACCCGGTTCGATTCAGAAATTGCTGTCCAAATAGCATTGTCGGACGGATGCTCCAGTGGTCCGGGGCGAGCCGCGCCGATAGCCGGGGACGTTTATGGGGATATTGCCCAAAAATTCAATAGTGAATTTCAAGGCGTTTTTTCAGGAAGCGGAATATAGCACCTTTTCGCGAGCCCGACAGGCGCGAATCAGCGGATCTCATCGATCAGCGGAATCGTCGAGCCGTTCGGATTCAGGGGTCTTGCGCGAATACTCGCCTTCGTAGACGTTGCCCGCATCGCTCCGGCCCTGCTTCGAATGAGTCTGAAACCCCTCCGGCCGGTTGACCTGTACGGCCCAGATTCCCCGCCCGATCAGCCAGGCTGCGATGGGGCCGCGCAACTGCGGAGTCAGAAAGGCGAATCCGAGGGTGTCGGTGATGAAGCCCGGCGTCAGCAGCAAGGCGCCGGCCGCGGCGATCAGCATGCCTTCGACGATTTCCCTGGCGGGCAATTCACCGGTCTCAAGGCGTCGGCGCGCGCGCAGCAGCGTCCGCAAACCCTGCCGTTTCAATATCTGGATGCCGACCACCGCGGTCAGGACTACCAGACCTACGGTCCACAAGCCGCCGATATGCCCGGCGACTTCGAACAGAAGCAGCATCTCCAACAAGGGTACTGCGATGAAAAACAGCAAAAAAATTCGCAAGACGGTTATCCTTTAACGGGCATGAGCGGCAATCAGGAAAAAATATGGCATATCGTGTCCCAAATTCCGAGGGGCAAGGTCGCCACCTACGGCCAGGTAGCCGAACTCGCCGGCCTGCCCGGTCGCGCCCGGCTGGTGGGCTATGTCCTGAGCAATCTTCCGGCCGGCACCCGGTTGCCCTGGCATCGAGTCGTCAACAGCCGCGGCCGGCTTTCCTTTCCCCCGGGAAGCAGTCGATACGCTTTCCAGCAGCAGCGGCTTGAAGCCGAAGGTGTCAGCTTCGCGAACGGTCGTTTCCCGCTCCGGCGGTATCGATGGCGTATCTAGTCAGTTGGAGATTCGACGGCCTCTGCCGCATTGTCCGCGCTTGCCGCGTGGATTTCGAGTAGTTTCGACATCCAGATGAGAATGATCAGGGCCGGAATGACCATGAAAGCGGTGAGCACGAAAAACAGCGCCCAATTACCGCCGAGGCCGTCCACAATAGCCCCGCTGCCGGCCGCGAGCGAGGTGCGGCCGAAATTCGAGATCGAGGTCATCAAGGCGAATTGCGTGCCCGTATAAGTGCGGCTGGCGAAATAGGAAATGAAGGAAACCGCGCAGACCGCGGCAAATGCAGTAGTAAAATTGTCGACCAGCAGCGTGAGAACGAACAGCCAGGGTTCCGGACCGACCTCGGCCATCAGCGCATACAGCAGATTGCTCGACGCCATGGCGATTCCACCCACCAGCATGCCGCGGACAATGCCGAAACGGGTATTGATGAAGGCTCCGATCAAAGAGAAAACGATTGTCATCGCACCGCCGAGAAAACTGCGGTACAGGGCGATTTCGTCGTTGCTGAAGCCCAGTTCGACATAGAACACCAGCGACATCCTGCCCAGCATCGCCTCGCCCAGACGGAAACAGAACAGGAACAGCAGAATGCCCGAGGCCAATTGCAATCCGCAGCGCCGGAAGAACTCACCGAACGGATCGATCAGCGTTTCGCGCAACCATGGCAATCGTCCGCTTGAGTCGCCGGCCGCCGCGCCGCCGTTTTTCGCGGAAAGCGTTTCGTCGTCGTCGACAGGCGGCGGTGAAAAAACGACGATCAGCATCAGCGCCAGCATGAACAGGGTCAGCAGCCGGTAGACCTCGGGCCAACTGAAGCCGAGCGTCTCGCCGCCGAGCACCAGGGCCAGGGTGCCGCCGAGAAAAGTGAAACCGGTTTGCCAGCCGGCGCCGGCCAGGGCCGAGGCGTATGGAATCTTTTCCTCCATTTCGCTGCGCGCGAACAGTTTCACGCGATAGGCGTCGATAGCCACGTCCTGCGTCGCCGAAACCGAGGAAATGCCCAGGGCGTAGAGTCCGACCAGCAACAGGTTGTCCGCCGGATTCGCACTGCCGATGAACCACATCAGCAAGATGAGCAAAGCCTGGCAAAGCAGGATCCATGATCGATATTGCCCGAATAACCGGTACAGCAGGGGTATGCGAAACTTGTCGATCAGCGGCGCCCAGATCCAGTTGATCGCGTAAATCGTCGTCACAACGCCGATATAGCCGATGGCGCTGCGCGACAGGCCTTCCTCCTGCATCCACAAAGTCAGCACCGAGCCGTGCAATACCCAGGGAAACCCGCTGGAAATGCCTATCAGGAAAGCCACCGCGAGGCGGCGGTCGGACATGGACTTGACGAAGTGAACGGATCGGGGCTGCATGAAACTCCCTGGGAGGCCCCGCGACGGGGAATCAGTCTCTGAAATTGACGTATTGCAAGGGAAGTTCCGGCTTGGCTTCCTTGACCAGGGCGATCACGCTTTGCAGATCGTCGCGTTTCTTGCCGGCGACGCGCACCTGGCCGCCCTGGATCGAAGCCTGCACCTTGAGCTTCGAAGTCTTTACCGTCTTCACCAGTTCCCTGGCGAGATCGGACTCGATGCCCTGCCGCACCGCCAGCGCCATGGTCGCGGTCTTGCCGGTGATTTCGACGCCGCCCTCCTCAAAACTCCGGGTATCGACACCGCGCTTGACGAGCTTGCCGCGCAGCATGTCGAGCATCTGATGAATCTGGAACTCGGCCTCGGCCTTTACCTGAATGACGTTGTCGCCCGCCATCTCGAAACTGGCGTCCACGCCCTTGAAGTCGAACCGGTTGCCGACTTCCCGATTCGCCTGGTCGAGCGCATTGGCGACTTCGTGCATGTCGACTTCGGAAACGATATCAAACGATGGCATGGCAGGTTCCCCCGGGCGGTAAAGAAGTGCAGCAGTCTATCAAAGTGGCAGCGGATTGAGCGAATCCGAAGCGATCGAACATATGGTGAACCCTGTCGGGCAAATGGTGTTTGACAACAGTATTGTTGGCAACTAATCTGTTGGCAACAATTTCGTTGGCGCAGGAGCAGGGAAGGAAATGCCGCTAAAGAAAGCCGGGGCGAACTGGGTGGACGGGGACCGATTCCATAATCGCGACGCTGAACTTGAGAGTCTGGCCGAGCGCGCGTCTGACGGGACGCATACCCTGATTACCGCGCCCCGCCGCATGGGGAAAACCAGTCTGGTAAGAGAATTTCTGCGCCGCGCAGGGCACAGTGGCGAATACGAAACGATTTTCGTCGATCTGGAGGATGCCACCGACGCCGCCGATGCCATTGCCGAACTTGCCGCGCAAACATGGAAAACAAGAAGCGGCTGGGCAAGGATCAAGTCTGGATTTCGCCGTTTTTTAAATGAGGTTTCCGGCAATATCGATTCCTTGGGACTGTCGGAACTCCGTATCCAGTTCCGCGCACAAATCAATGCTGGAAACCGTTGGAGAAAAGGCGACGATGTGTTCGCTGCCCTGGCCACCTGCAAGCGCCCGGTTATTCTCGCAATCGACGAACTTCCGATTCTTGTCAACCGACTGCTGATGGAACGAAAAGAAGGAACTACTTCCGACGGCAAGAAGGATGTTGACGAATTGCTAAGCTGGCTGCGGAAAAACGGACAAACCCACCGAGGCAAGATCATTATTGTCCTCTCCGGCAGTGTTGGAATCGAACCGATACTTCGCCGTGCCGGGTTGAGCGCCCAGATCAATATCTTCGAGCCACTTTCGTTAAGGCCGTGGACTGAATCCGTTGCGCTCGACTGTCTATCCTCGCTTGCCGCCAATTACGGAGTGGACCTGCCGAATTCCGTCAAGCGGGAAATCTGCCGGCGGCTTCGATGCCTCGTACCACATCACGTCCAGCAGTTCTTTGATCATCTGCACGAGTGTCTGCGTAGAACCGGGCGAAATGTGGCAACACTGAACGATGTAGATCATGTCTATCGGAATGAACTGCTCTCCGTCAGGGGTCAGATGAACAACGAACATTACCAATCACGACTGCGCCTCGCACTGAATGATTCGGAATATCCAGCCGCGCTCGAATTACTAACCGAAGCGTCCATTGGCGGTGGTTTGTTGAGTGATAAATCCATTTCCCTGTACCGAGAACGCTATAAGACCGAAGCCAGTCCGGGTGGTTCGTTTTTGAATCTTGAGGAAATTCTGTATTTGCTGGAACACGACGGCTATCTCGTCCGAAACGAGGACGGCTACGCATTTCTCTCGGGATTTCTTCAGGACTGGTGGCAGGCGAGGAACGGCCGGAACTTTGTTCCCATAGCGGAACGAATTTCTTGATCGGCTTACCGGAGCGAGCATATGAGAACAATGAAATTCAATCCCGGTTTTCTTTCCGATGATGAACTGACCGCGTCTTTCTGCGTCCGGACGGAGGAATTTGACTCCATCGTGGAAATGCTTCGCGAGTGCGATGCGGCTTCAAATCCCCATCGGCTGATTATCGGCCCTCGGGGCAGCGGCAAAACCACTTTGTTGCTGCGAACCGCAGCTGAGTTACGCAGAGATCCTGAACTGTCGCGCAACTTTCTTCCAGTAGTGTTTGCCGAGGAAAGCTACTCGATCTCTTCTGCGGGAGAATTCTGGCTGGAAGCCCTCTCGCGTTTGGCGGAACAGGCTCCGAGTGTCGATGACCGGAATGAATTGATTGCTTCATTCGACGACATCCGTCAAACGCTCGATGAATCAACTCTGGGCAAACGCTGTCTTGCGGCGATTCTCGAATTTGCAGACAGAACTAACCTGCGTCTCGTGCTGGTTGTTGAAAACCTGAACATGATTTTCAGTCAGTTACCAGATCCGCAAATGGAGTGGGAACTACGAAAAGTCCTGCAAACCGAATCGGGTGTCCTGCTGCTGGCTAGTGCGAGCAGCCGCTTTGAAGAAATCGACAATCCCGACCGCGCGTTTTTCGATCTATTTGTAACTCACACGCTGCAACCGCTCGATACCAAGCAATGCTCAGAGCTCTGGCAAAACATCACCGGGCAAGAACGCGAACCCGAGACCATGGGCGGGATTCGCGTTTTGACCGGTGGCAGCCCTCGCTTTCTGGCCATTCTCGCGCGCTTTGGCGCCGAGTTGTCCTTTAATGATCTGTTGTCCGACTTACATTGCCTTATCGATGACCTGAGTGAATACTTCAGAAATCACCTTGAAGCGCTTCCTCCACAGGAACGGCGCGTATATGTTGCCCTGCTGGAGATTTGGGAGCCGGCAAGCGCGCGGCAAGTCGCCGACCTTGCGCGCCTTGATACGAACAAGTGCAGCGCACTACTCAACCGGTTATCGACTCGCGGCATCGTACAGGTCGTGGGCGGCGAACGGCGACGCAAGCTCTACTACTCGTCGGAGAGGCTTTACAACATATTCTTTTTGCTACGCAATTCGCATTCTCCCAACCCTCTGATTGAAGCACTGATCAAGTTTATTGACAGCTTGTATACGATTACCGACCTCAAGAAGCTCGGATTACGCATGGTCAGCGATCTGTCAAGACTCAATCCCGAAGGACATGATTTTCATTGGATGGCATTCGGCAAATTGGTTGAACTCTCAAAACTGGAACCGTACAGGGAAGAATTGTTTTCACAAGTCGCCGAACTCGCTCCTGATTACATCAGGCGGCAGTTCGCCGTTGAATCTTCAGATCTGAATCGTAAAACTCAACTTGATGGGAAGCCGCGGCCAAGCTTCGACAAGTTTTTTGTCACCATGATGACGTTCAAGGTTAGTATGCACGCGAATTTTGAGCAGTTTGAAGAAACGGTTACCGCATGTGACCGCTTGTTGGACTATGTGCGAAATCGTGAAATCAGTGACATTCCCGAACAACATGCAAGGTGCCTGACCCTGAAGGCTTACGCTCTCCTGGGTCTGGGGCACGAAGAAACGGAGGCCGCCAGGATTCTGGAAGAAACGGTCAGTCGATTCGGTTCATGCGCAGATCCGAAGGTAAAATTTATTGTGTTGAGCGCATCGCTCACACTCGCCGGACTCGAACGTGAGAAAGGAAATACGTCACAGGCCATCGATGAAGCGGAATCGCTGTTCGATCAAATCGGCAACGAGTTTCCCGGACTGAAATGCCAAACGCACATTCTCAGGGCTTGCGCATTTATGGATGATGGAAATCCGGCTCAAGCCGAACCGGATTTCGTCGCAGCCCTGGAACTCATGTCCGCGTCGGGCCTGGAGGCCGGCATCATCACCATGCCGCTTGCCAATTACGCGATTACACGTGGACTGGACCATGCTACTGAGATGATCAATCAATCGCCATCGGCAGATTTGTTGCGCCCCTTGACGGTCGCCCTTGAGATGGAATCCGGGTTGAAGCCACTCGTTGCGAAGGAAATTGAAGAAGTCGCGGAGGACATCCGCAAGGATCTCAGGGAACTGCAGAAAGCTGCTCCTGCGAAATAATCTACTGGTTACGGTCTGCTACAACAACAGCCGGCGGATATCGCCGAGCAGGGCCGCCAGATGAGTGGCGAAGCGGCCGCCGTCGACGCCGTTGACGGCCTTGTGGTCGTAAGTCAGGGTCAGGGGCAGCATCGTCCTGGGGACGAATTCGCCGTCGCGCCAGACCGGCTTGACCGCGGTGCGGGCGACTCCGAGGATCGCGACTTCCGGGGCGTTTACGATGGGAACGAATCCGGTGCCGCCGATGGCGCCGAGGCTCGAGATCGTGAAACAGGCGCCTTGCATGTCTTCCGGCTTCAGTTTGCGCTCGCGCGCCTTGACCGAGGCTGTGGCCACCTCTACCGCGAGTTGCCAGATACTCTTGCGATCGACATCGCGGATCACCGGCACGACGAGGCCGGCTTCGGTGGCGACGGCGACGCCGATGTGAACGTATTTCTTCCTGATGGCGTATTCGCCGGAGGAATGAATCGATACGTTGAACTGGGGAAATTCCCGCAGCGTATGCGCGCAGGCCTTGAGCAGGAAAGGCAGCGGGGTCAGTTTCACGCCGCGATTCTCGGACTCGGCTTTCAGTCCGGCGCGGAACGCTTCGAGTTCGGTGACGTCGGCTTCCTCGAATTGCGCCACGTGAGGCACGGCAAGCCAACTGCGCTGCATGTTCACGGCCGTCACTTTCGCCAGTTTCGACCGCGGTTCCTGTTCCACTTCACCAAACCGGGAGAAGTCGACATCGGGCACGGCTGCAGGAGCGCCCGCGACCGAAAGAACTCCCGCGGCCGCCGGCCGGTCGAGGCTGGTCTTGACGTACTCGTGGACGTCTTCCTTGACGATACGCCCACGGGCGCCGCTGCCATTGATCTCCGCGAGATTGACTCCGAGCTCGCGCGCCAGCTTGCGCACGGCGGGGCCGGCATACACGTTTTCGCCGGAGTCCTTGCTCGCGGCGCTTGCCGACGCCTTCTCCGCGCTTGCCGCGATGGGGGCGGCGGGAGCCGGCGCCGGCGTTTTTTGCGGTTCGGGTTCGGGTCCGGAATCAACCGTATCTTCGGACGGCGCGGCAGCGGCAACCGACTCCTCCTGCTCCACACGCAATCGCAAGACAGGCGTGCCGGTCTTCACTTGTGCGCCGATTTCGACGAGTACCGCCTCGACCACGCCGGCATGTGGCGAGGGAACTTCCATCGCGGCCTTGTCGGATTCGAGCGTGAGCAGCGAATCTTCCGCGGCGATCGAGTCGCCGGCCTGCACGTGGATCTCGATAACATCGACTTCATCGTCGGTACCCAGATCGGGGATTGCGACCTCAATGATTTTCGCAGCAGCCTCGGGGCTCTCCGGCGGCGGCTCTTCAGTGGAAGAATCCACGGCCGGCGCTGCTTCAGGCTGTTCCGCCGTCTCTTCCCGGTCTGGCTGAACGGGCTCAGGCGCGGATTCGGCCTCTTCCGAAGGTTCGGATGCTGCGTTTTGGGTGATTTCCAGCGTCAGAATTTCAGCGCCTGTAGTAACCTGGTCGCCGAGATTGATCGCTATGCTCTTGACCACACCCGCCATGGGCGCCGGGATTTCCATGGCGGCCTTTTCGCTTTCCAGCACGAGCAAGGAATCGTTTTCTTCCACAGCCTGACCGACCGATACCGGAATCTCGATGACTTCCACATCGCCCGCATCGCCGAGGTCCGGCACCTTGATGATTTCCGTTGCCAATTAATTCCGCTCCAGTTGCGCCGATTCGCCTGCCGCAGCCACCTTCACTGATCTAGCGGATTCGGCTTGCCGACATCCAGCCCCTTGTTTTTCATCCACGAGTTGATTTCGGTATTGCCGACAATGCCTTTATCTCTCAATTCGGTCAGCGCCGCCAGTACGATGAAGCGGCTGTCCACTTCAAAAAACTGCCGCAGGCTTTCGCGGCTGTCGCTGCGGCCGAAGCCGTCGGTGCCCAGCACCCGATAGCTGTCCGGTACGAAATCGCGAATCTGGTCCGAATGCAGCTTCATGTAGTCCGTGGCCGCGATGACCGGACCTTCGCGGCTGCCAAGCTGTGTGGTTACCCAGGGCGCCTCCACTTCGGCGTCCGGCGCAAGCAGTTTGCGGCGGCCGACTTCCAGCGCGTTCCTGCGCAATTCGGTAAAACTGGTCACACTCCAGACATCGACCGCAATCTTGTAATCCTTGCGCAGGATCGCAGCCGCCTTGCGTACTTCGCGCAAGATCGTGCCGCTGCCCAGCAGACGCAGATGAAAATCCGCCGCGGCCTTGCCGGTGACCTTGTACTCCTCCGATGCGCCGTCCTCGAGCAGATACATGCCCTTGATGATGCCTTCCTCGCTACCCTCGATCAGCTCGGGTTGCCGGTAGTTCTCGTTCATTGTCGTGATGTAGTAGAACACCGATTCGCGTTCCTGGTACATGCGCCGCAGGCCGTCCTGGACGATAACCGCCAGTTCGCAGGCAAAGGCCGGATCGTAACTGACGCAATTGGGAATCGTCGAAGCGAGCAGATGACTGTGGCCGTCCTGGTGCTGCAGACCTTCGCCATTGAGCGTGGTGCGGCCGGCGGTTGCGCCGATCAGGAAGCCGCGGGCCTGACTGTCGCCGGCCGCCCAGCACAGGTCGCCGACACGCTGGAAACCGAACATCGAGTAATAGATATAAAACGGAACCAGCGGAAAATCGTTGGTGCTGTAGGAAGTCGCGGCGGCCAGCCAGGCCGAAAAGGAACCGGCTTCGGTTATGCCCTCCTCCAGCATCTGACCTTTCTTGTCCTCGTGATAGAACATCACCTGGTGAGAATCCGCCGGATCGTAAAGCTGGCCGACCGAGGAATAGATGCCCAACTGGCGGAACATGCCTTCCATGCCGAAGGTGCGCGCCTCGTCGGGAATGATCGGCACCACGCGCTCGCCGATCTGCTTGTCCTTGCACAAATTGCTCAAGATGCGCACAAAGGCCATGGTGGTCGACAGTTCGCGCTTGCCGCTGCTTTTCAACTGGGCGTCGAATACTTTCAACCCGGGAATCTTGAGGGTTTGAGCGCTGGATCTGCGTTGCGGGACCGGACCGCCGAGGTTCTCGCGCATCTTGCGGGCGTAGGTCAATTCCTGGCTGTCCTCGGGCGGGCGATAGTAAGGGACGTCCTTCAATTCCTCGTCGCTGATGGGTATGCCGAAACGGTCGCGGAATTTCTTCAGGGATTCCAGATCGAGTTTCTTCACCGAATGCGTCGCATTCTGGGCTTCCGCCGCCGCGCCGAAGGCGTAGCCTTTAACCGTCTTGGCGAGAATCACCGTGGGCTTGCCGTTGGCGCGCACCGCCCGCGAATAGGCGGCATAAACCTTGAACGGGTCGTGCCCGCCCCGGTTCAGGTTCATGATGTCGTCGTCAGACAGGTGATTCACCATTTCCAGCAATTGCGGACTCTTGCCGAAGAAATGTTCCCTGGTGTATTCGCCGCCCCGGCTGGCGTAGTTCTGAAACTCGCCGTCCACGACTTCGTCCATGCGCTGTTGCAGGATGCCATGGTTGTCGACTTGCAGCAGCGAGTCCCAATGCCGGCCCCAGACTACCTTGATCACCTGCCAGCCCGCGCCCCGGAACACGGCCTCGAGTTCCTGGATGATCTTGCCGTTGCCGCGGACCGGACCGTCGAGCCGCTGCAGATTGCAGTTGATGACGAAAATCAGATTGTCGAGTTTTTCCCTGCCGGCCTTGCTGATGGCGCCAAGGGATTCGGGCTCGTCCATCTCGCCGTCACCGAGAAAGGCCCAGATCTTGCGATCGCTGGTATCGAGCAGTCCCCGGCTGGTCAGGTACTTCATGATATGGGCCTGGTAGATCGCCTGAATCGGACCGAGACCCATGGATACGGTCGGGAACTGCCAGTAATCCGGCATCAGCCAGGGGTGGGGATAGGACGAAAGTCCGTTGCCGTCGACTTCCCGCCTGAAATTATCGAGCTGTCGTTCGGTGATCCGCCCTTCCAGAAAGGACCGCGCGTAGATGCCGGGCGAGGAATGACCCTGAAAGTAGATCAGGTCGCCCGGATGGTCTTCGGTGGGGCCGCGAAAAAAATAATTGAAACCGATTTCATTCAGGGTCGCGGCGCTGGCGAAGGTGGAAATATGGCCGCCGATGCTGCCGTCCCGCTGGTTTGCGCGCATGACCATGGCCAATGCGTTCCAGCGTACGATGCCGCGGATACGCCGTTCCATGAACAGGTCGCCCGGCAGGCGATCTTCTTCATGTGGAGGGATGGTATTGCGATAGGGCGTGGTGAGGGTGGCGGCATGGCCGTTGCCGTCGCGGATCGAAATCCAGTCGGAAAGTCGTTGAATCAGGTAGTTTGCCCGCTCCGTCCCCCACTCGTCGGTAACGGCTCGCAGTGCGTCCAGCCATTCCCGCGTTTCCTCCGGATTCGCGTCATTCTCCTGAATCATAAAATTTCCTTGTATGGCCCCATTCGCTACCGGTTCGTGTAAGTAAATTACAAGAACGCCCGACTATAACCCAATGAAGTTGAGGAAAGAAACCCCGGACATACCTTCTTGTAGCAATACTACAATTTGCGCGGATGGTTCCTTGCTCACATGACGAGAATTAAATTATGGAATTACAATGAGTTGCGATATGCGCCCCGGAAAATGTGGCAATAATCCGGCAGAAAAGTGAGTTAAATCGGGCCAATACTACAAGAATTGCCGGAAATTACCTCGCTTCCGGCGAAATGCGAGGGCGTCAGGGCCGTTCACGCAAGGATCGATCAGAATACCGGCCCGAAAATCGTGAACAGCGCCAGCAGACCGAGCCAAAGCAGTTGGCAGCGCTCGAGCAGGGCTTGCAGGGATTCGATTTCCCAGGCCTGGTAATTCCTGCCGCCGGCAGCCTCGCCGCCCTCTTCCGTGTCTGCTTCGTCCCGCGCAATGCCGCCGAATAGAGCAAAGCCGGCGAAACTGTACAACAGGCCCGCGTTGTCTACCTTGAGCCCGAATTCCCAGAAGGATTTTTTCAACTGGTTGAAGCAATGCACGAAATTTCCCGCCAGGGAGAAACTCAGCGCAACCAGCCGCAGTGGAATCCATTCGAGCAAGTGGATGACGAATTCGACCGTTTCCACCGATTTGGGGTGAGTCTGTTCGTTGCTGCCGTCCCGCAACTGGTAAGTGATATAGCTCGCGAGCACACCGTAAGGACCTGTGGCCAGATACCAGAAAAATTGTACGAACATCTTCTCGAAAGAGCGATATACGAGATTCTTGCGAAAAAAGTAGGCGACTTCCTCTTCGTTGGCGAACTCCTGGTTCCGCGCGCCGCGAAATTCCCGGTGCAGGAAGGCTACCGCGGATTCCTCGTCTTCCCCTGACCAGATTTCAAGGAAATCCCGCGCGAGTTTGCCGGGCTGGGTGCGGTCGAACGCGATCAACACGATGAGGATGTGAATGAGCATGGTCGGCAGCCCGAGCCCCCGGTCCTGCGCCATCTGCAGCAACAGCGCCAGGAACAGCAGCGGCAAGGCGTAGATCAGCGCCAGTGACGGCCACCAGACGGCGGCATTGCGCACGACGCGCCGGGCGGCGGCTTCCATGTTTTCGCGAAAACGGAAAAACCAGCGGTCGTCGAAGCGGTCGTAATTCCGCAGCCAGAAATAATTCAGCGCCAGACAGATCAGGATGACCAGAAATTTCATGGTTCGGTCTCGGCCGGCTCAGGCAGCCCGGATTGGTAACGCTCCCAGTCGAAATACGGTCCGGGGTCGGTCTTGCGGCCCGGAGATATGTCACTATGCCCGGCAATCCGGTCCACATTCAAGCCTGGATATGCTTTGAACAACGCCCGGGTCACTTGCGCCAGGGTTTCGTACTGGGCATCGGTGAACGGCTCGAAATCGGTTCCCTCGACCTCGATGCCGACCGAAAACTCGTTGCAGCGTTCCCGGCCGCGAAAGCTCGACTCTCCTGCGTGCCAGGCCTGCATGGTAAACGGCACGAACTGCGTCACTATGCCGGCGCGGTCGATCAGCAGATGACTCGACACCCGTAATTTCGAAATCTCGCCAAAGGAAGAATGCGCATCGGGCGGCAGGCAATTGGTGAACAATTGTTCGATACAGCCCGTGCCGAACTTGCCCGCCGGCAGACTGATGTTGTGGATCACCAGCAATTCGATCTCGACGCCCTCGCGAGAACCGCAATTGGGCGAGGCGATCTGTTTGCATCCGCTCAACTGGCCGTCATGTATTGTATACGACACTCGCGGGCACCCGGCTCAAACCGCTCGATTCATCGAATGCGAATTCTACAGATTGAAGGAGCGCTTGTATCCACCGGAGGCGAAATTGCAATCGCGCGGTTGCTTGTTCCCGATTCCGGCAAATTATTGTATTTTCAGAGTTCTCCATCCGTTACATCCGGGAGCTCGGTATGACCGGGAGCAAGCGCGCAAAAGGCATTTCCAGGCGCGATTTCGTCAAATCCGGCGTAGCCGCGGGTATCGGCGCCCAGGCGCTGCCTGCCCTGGCGCAGTCCGGGCAGTCCGCTGCCGCTATTCCCGACGAGTGGGATCTGAGCGCCGACGTCATTATCGCGGGCGCCGGAACCGCCGGCTTGTCCGCAGCGATCGAAGCGCTGGACCACGGCGCTTCAGTTACAATCGTCGAGGAAAATTACGACTGCGGCGGCCATGGCATGGTCAGCGGCGGGCGGGTCAATCTAGGCGGCGGCACGAGCCGCCAGCGCGCCCACGGCATCGAGGACTCGGCCGACGCCATCTACCGGGACTGGCTGCGCCATGAACCGCTGGTTACCCGCTATGCCGACCGCGAACTCGCCCGGGTTTACGCCGACCTCAGCGCCGAAACTTTCGAATGGATGGTCGAAAACGGCGTGCAATTCGAGGATGAAGTCGCCGGGGGCGATTCCAGAAACGGCCGCACCTTGCAATGGCCGGTCTATGAAGAACTGATTACCTCGTATCCAACCCGGCGCGGTTCCGGCCTGGTGCGGGCGCTGGAGAAAAGCGCCCGGGCCAAGGGCGCGCGGATCCTGCCGCTGCACAAGATGCAGGATCTGATCCAGGATCCGGAATCCGGCCGCGTGCTCGGCTTCACCGCCCTGCACGAAGGCAATACCTTGCACATCCGCGGAACCCGGGGCGTGATCCTCGCCACCGGCGGTCACAGCAGCAACGTCAACTTCAGACGCATGTTCGATCCGCGTCTGACCGAGGAATACCAGGTCGCCGGCGAGCCCTATTCGGCCCAGACCGCCGACGGCGAACTCGCCGCCATGGCCATCGGCGCCTCGCTCTGGGGCGCCGCGAGCCAGACCATGCACGCGGGCGCCTGGATTTCCAAGACCGCCCACATCGGCTGCCAGTGGGGCTATTCGAGCCTGTGGTGGCAGCCGGACAGTCCAATCTTCGACAAGGTTCGCGCTTCCGGACTCAGCAACGTCAACTGGCAGAACGCGATCATGGTCAAGCAGAACGGTCGCCGCTTTCACGATGAAATGGACGGCGGCCACGATTTCTTCGCCGCGGCGCTTTCCTTCAGCGGCGATCCGAACAAGAAGAACGGCGGCGGCCCGATCTGGGCGATTTTCGACGCTGAAGCGGTGGCGCGGCAGGAATGGGACCCGACGCCGCCCAATGTGGACCCGGCCGGATACTTCTTCAGCGCCGACACCCTCGCCGAACTTGCCAACAGGATCGAAAACCCTTATCAGACGATACCCATGCCCGCGGACACACTCGAGGAAACCGTCGCCCGCTACAATTCTTTTGTCGACTCCGGCACGGATGAAGACTTCGGCAAGCGCAATCCGCGCTACAGGATCGAATCGCCGCCCTTCTACGCAGCCTGGTCGACACCGATCCTGCACGATACGCTCTGCGGATTGCGGGTCGATACCCGTTGCCGGGTCATGACAATGCAAGCCGAGCCAATCGAGGGACTCTACGCCGCGGGCGAATCCATGGGCGGCTTCCCCCAACACGGTCTCGGACGCTGCGCGCTGTTCGGCCGCGTCGCGGGAAGAGACGCCGCGACCGGCGCCCGATTCGCATCGCGAACTCCGGGGACGCGATCATGAAGCCGACAATCCGATCGACCGCCCGCGCCATGCTGACGGCGGCCGCTTTCCTGCTTGCCGCCCCGGCGGAGCTGCATGGCCAGACGGGCCTCAACCCGTATCGGCCCGTGGCCTGGGGCTTTCTCCCGGGCGACCGGCAATGGGGCCCGACCAGCGCGGTGTATCCCGACCCGGACGGTGTCCACATCTGGGTGGCGGAGCGCTGCGGCCCCACCGACATTCCCGACAATCGCGGCGAAACCTGCCTTGACAGGAATGTAGACCCGATTCTCAAGTTCGACGCCGCGGGCAATGTCGTCGAGAGCTTCGGCGCGGGCCTGTTCGTGCGCCCGCACGGCATTCATGTGGACTTCGACGGCAACGTCTGGGTCACCGATGCCCCCACCGGCGCGACTTCAGACGCGGGCCGCGCCGCGGGCATGGGGCATCAGGTGATGAAGTTCAGCCCCGACGGCGAATTGCTGATGAGGCTCGGCGAGCCCGGCGGCGCCGACGACCCGGGATATTTTTTCCAGCCCAACGACGTGCTGGTTGCGCCAAACGGCGATATTTTCGTCGCCGAAGGCCACTCCAATGCCGACGGCACAACCGCCCGCATTCTCAAGTTCAACGCCGCCGGCGAGTTTCTGCTCAATTGGGGCGGGATCGGCCGCGACTGGGGCGAGTTCATGCAGCCTCACGCGCTGGCAATGGATTCCCTTGGTCGGCTCTTCGTCGGCGACCGCAGCAACAATCGCATCCAGATCTTCGACCAGATGGGCAATCTGCTGGCGATCTGGCACCAGTTCGGCAGGCCGAGCGGAGTTTACATCGACGCCAATGACACGATTTACGTCGCCGATTCCGAATCGACTCCAACCTCCAATCCCGGCTTCGAGCAGGGCATTCGCATCGGCGACGCAAACAGCGGCTGGGTTACCGCCTTCATCCTCGCGCCGAATCCGCCGAACGAGGGCGGCGGCGCCGAAGGAGTCGCCGCCGACGCCGCAGGTAACGTCTACGGCGCCGAAACCCGTACCAGCGACGCCGTGCGTCGCTCCCAGGCGCTTACCAAATACGTCCGGGTCAGACCCTGAGCGCGCCTCAAGGGAGAAACGCCAATAAGAAAACGTTGTCATTTCGATTTTCCTTGCAGTCGACCGCAACAGGCGTAGGATAGAGAAAATTTGATCGAACAATCGAGAGGCGAACCCATGACTCGCAACAATCCACTCGTCCGGGGACCGTTGGCGGCAGCCGTCGCCCTGGCTCTGTTGCCGATTTCGAACCCCTCTTTCGCACAAGAAGAACAGATCGAAGAGGTAATCGTAACCGGCACCTACATCCGCCGCAGCGAAGGTTTCACCCAGGCATCCCAGGTAACCCAGATTACCGCCGAGGACCTCGAAGCCGAAGGCACGCTGAACATGGCCGAAGTCGTGCAGAACCTGTCCTTCGTAAACGGTTCGAGTTCGGCCATCACCAACACGATTCAGGGAACCGACTCGCGTTCCTCGAATATCGACCTGCGCGGGCTAGGGGCCCGCTCCACCTTGACGCTGCTCGACGGCAAGCGCCTGGTGAACGAGAACGTCAACGCGCTGATTCCGACGATCGCCCTGCAGCGTATCGATATCGTCGCCGACGGCGCAGCCGCGTTGTACGGCAACGAGGCCGTGGCCGGCGTGGTCAATTTCGTTCCCTATGCCTCCTACGACGGTTTCCGGATGGAAACCTACGCCGAAGGCGACAGCCGCGGCGACTTCGACGAGCATTCGGTGCAGCTCCTGTGGGGCGGTGACATCGGCGATCTCGACGTGGTGCTCGCGGCCCAGATGCGCGCCGCCACCCGACTGGGCTGGGACGAAAGGCCCCTGCTGGCTCAATCCGGCTTGAGCCAATCTTCCAACGCGCCCGGCAGATGGACGGTCCCGCCGCGAGGCCCCGACGGTGAATACACCGGCGGGCGCTATTCGGAAAGGCCCGACCCCAACTGCGGCCAGGTCCGCGAGGGCTACGAAGCGGACAAGGTGTCCAGCCCCTACGGCTTTCTCACCAACAACGGCGTCCGTTGCCGTTTCGACTACGGCGATACCCGCAGCTATCGCGACCCGTTCGAGAACACTTCCTACTTCGGCAACGCCACCTGGGACTACAGCGACGATCTGACGCTCTCGCTGCAAGGATTCTGGGCGCGGCTGGCCGAGCGCTCGTTCAATTCGACCGCGAGTTCAGGCGGACAGGAGAAAATCGCCCTGCTCGATCCGATCCGCGGCGAACTTCCCGGAAATCCCTTCCGCGCGGTGAACTCAATGGGCCAGCAACTGTATGCGGTGGATTTCAACGGCGACGGTGTTCCCGACCGTGATCCCAACAGGGACCTGAACGGCGACGGCATGCCCGACGCCATCCTCACCGGCAACGGCGGCCTCGACCCCTGGCTTCCGCTGTTCGAGGACGTGATTCCGCGCACAATGCGGCCCATCAACAAGACCATGGGTCTGCCCGGGGCCGGCGTGCGGCAGAATTACCTGAGCGCGGACAGCGACAATTTGCGCGACAACCTCGACCATATCGGCCGCTACACCCTGCAGGCGGACTTCAACGTGCCCTTCATCGAAGGCTGGGAGGGACTCGCCGCCTACACCTACAACTACCGGCACTACGAGTACACCAATACCGCCGTGTACAACTTCGAGGCGATACAGCAAGGGCTGAATTGCGACGTGGTCAACGACCGCGGTTCCTGCTACAACCCCTTCTTCGTGGTCGATCCCGCAAACGCCACGCCTCCCCATGTTTTCGACGCCGTGTATGCGGTGGGCACCGAAAAGGTCAAGGACACCCTCGACACCCTCGATATCGTGCTCAATGGCGAGATTCCTCTCGCCGGCTTCGAATTACCGGGAGGCCCCATCGGCGCCGCCGTGGGCTACCAGCGCCGCAACGACGAGTTCACCAACACCCCGCACTATGTCTTGCAGGCAGGCACGCCCTGGATCGGCGCCTTCAATCCGGAGCGGGAGACTACCGGCAGCCGTGAAATCGACGCCTGGTTCGCCGAATTTGCCGTGCCCGTACTCGAAAACCTGGAAGTCGAACTGGCGGTGCGGCGCGAGGAGTTCAGCACCGGCCAGGTGTCCACCGACCCGAAATACGGCATCACCTACTCGCCGGTGGATTGGCTGGTCCTGCGGGCCACCCAGGGCGACGCCTTCATCGCGCCCTCGCTGGAGCAGTTGTACAACCCGGTAACTTGCGGACTGCGGTCGATTACAGACCGCTTCACCACATTCGACGCCTTCGGCACGACCTGCGCGGGCGGCAATCCCAATCTGAGCAACGAAACCTCGGAATCGTCCCAGTTGGGATTCGACCTGGCGTTCGACGATTTCGACCTGCATGTCACCTGGAACGAGACCGACTTCCAGAACCGGATCTTCTTCCTGGCGCCGCAGCAGATCGTCGACGTGGATTTCATCAACTTCAAGGCATGGTCGGGATTCACCGGCAGTGGCGAAGGGTCCGAAAAGCCCACCGAAGACCAGGTGCGCTCCTGGATTTCAAGCGGACTGGCGGATCCCCGGATTCAGCGCGATCCCAATGACGTGGCTTCGATCCGCCGGGTGGACAGCGGCAGCAGCAACGCCGAGACAGTGAAGGTAACCGCCTGGGATATCCAGGGCAATTACAGCTTCGCCTTCGACAACATCGGCGAATTTCGGCTGAACCTGCAGGCAACGTACATCGACGAGTTCCTGTTCCAGGCGAACGCCACCGAACCCGTGCGGGACGGGGCCGGCAAACAAAACTACGGTACCGGCACCGCCCCCGCCCTTCCCAAACTCAAGGCCAACTTGCGTCTCGGCTGGGTAAATGGCGATCACAGTGTGGTATCCACGGTGCACTATGTCGACGACTTGACCTACGACGGTCCGGTGTTCACTTTCATGAACACCTGGGCAAACACCTACCACCCCGACGGCATTCGCGATACCGGCATTTACGCCTGGACCGACATGGACATCGCCTACACCTACCGGGGCCTGGAGATGTTCGACGGCGAAATGGCGCTCACCGTGGGGTCGCGCAACGTGTTCGACCGCGAAGCCCAGCGCTCGCCGCTGTTCGCCGGTGCGATCGGGGAATTGCAGGACCCGCTTGGCCGGATGTTGTACGCCCGGGTCGTGTACGACTTCTGATAGCATGAGGAACCGAATGGCAAACGGCTTCTCAAGTATCAGCGGGGTCGCGGCGCCCTATCTGCGCAGCGATGTAATGATCGACTACATCGCTGCGCCAGGCGTCGGCATGCACGAACACGGGCGAACCGACGCCGAGCCGCACGATCATCCTCACCCGGAGGACATGGATTCGTCCGCCCGGCGGGTGTCCCATGCATTCGAACTTGAGCGTTATTTGCCGGACGGAAGCGAGAATCCCGAAAGCATCTTCAACCAGGCGCCCTATCGGAACGCGTCAATCTTGCTCGCGGGCAGGAATTTCGGCATCGGCGGCACTCACAGTCCCGCTGCCGCCCTCCTGCTCGGCTGCGGTTTCCGGGCGGTTATCGCAGCGGGTTTCGGCCCCGTTTTCCACGATGACTGTATACAGTCGGGCCTGTTCCCCGTTATCTTGGAAGGGAAGTACGTGCGGGCGCTCGCCGCATCGACAGTAGCGGCGCCCCGGCTGGAGATGACGGTCGACCTGGAGTTACAGACAATTACGAGGCCGGACAGCGGCCCCATACCATTTCAGATGAATCCCAGGCTGCTGGCGCGATTCATGCGCGGGCTTGCCGACGAGGACGAGACGATGCCGTTTCGGAACGAGGCGGATGCGTTTCGGGAAGCCCAGCAATTGCGTCAGCCCTGGATTTATCGAACCCACGGAGACCCTCGATGAAACGACGAGAATTTATCAAGACCGGCATCGGCGCGGGCGTAGGCTGCGGTTTCGTGCCCGTGCAATCGCTGTTCGCCCAGCAGGCAGCCGGCAAAACGCTATTCGACAAGATCTGGGAAGCCCACGAGATCAGTTTTCTCGGCGGCGTCACTTCGGTGCTTCACGTGGATCGGATGATGCTTCCCGACAGTGGCCCGTCGTCGATCAGACGTCTGCTGCAGGCCGGCGAGGCGATCAGGAATCCCGAGCTCGTCTGGGCGGTGGCCGACCATCAGGTTTCGACCTCGCCCGAGCGCTACACCAACCGCTCACTGAATCTCGGCAGCGTCGCCGACGAATTCCCGGAAATGAAGGAACAACTCGCGGCGATGGGAATTCAGGCTTTCGGAATCGACGATCCCGAGCAGGGTATCCAGCACGTGGTCGGCCCGGAAACCGGGCTTACCCTGCCCGGCATGCTGATGGTCGCCGGTGACAGTCACACTTGCACCCATGGCGCCCTCGGCTGCGTTTCCTGGGGCGGCGAAACCGCTCAGAACGTGCTGCTGACCGGTACCGTGATTCGCGAGCGGGCGCGAAATCTGCGGGTCAACTATGTCGGCGCCCTCGGCCCATGGGTTCGGGGCAAGGACATGATTCTGCACACGATCGGCACCCTGGGCGCCGACGTCGGCAATCGCTGCGCGGTCGAATACGCTGGGCCGCTGGTGCGCTCGCTGAGCGTAGAAGGCCGCATGACGATCTGCAATCTGTCGATCGAAATGGGCGCGGCGACCGGCATGGTGGCGCCGGACGACACCACGTTCGAATATGTCGCCTCAAGGGAGTTCGCGCCCAGGGGCGCGCTTTGGGACCAGGCGCTCGCTTACTGGCGCGGCCTGCCCACCGACGACGACGCCACCTTGTACCGTGACGAAACCATCGACATGACGAACGTCGAACCCCAGGTCACCTGGGGCATCAGCCCGGAGCATGTCATCGGCGTCAGCGACCGCATCCCCTCCCCTGACGACGCCCCCTTCGAGAAGCGCGACGCCTGGCGCCGGGCGCTCGAATACACCAGGCTGACTCCCGGCGACACCATCGCCGACACGCCGGTGGACGAAGTCTTCATCGGTTCCTGCGCCGAAAGCCGCATCGAGGACCTGCGCGCCGCGGCGGAAGTCGTTCGCGGCCGCCAGGTGGCGCCGAACGTGCTCGCCTGGGCCATCGCCGGCTCCCGGCCGGTCAAGCGGCAGGCCGAAGCCGAAGGGCTCGACCGGATCTTCAGGGACGCGGGATTCGACTGGCGCGAGCCGGGTTGCTCGAAGTGCTACGGCTCCAACGGCGAACTCGTCGCCCAGGGCAAGCGCAGCGTTTCCAACTCGAACCGCAACTACGTCGGCCGTCAGGGCATTGACGCGATCACGCATCTGGTCAGCACGCCGATGGCGGCTGCCGCCGCGATCGCCGGCCGCATCGTCGACGTACGCAAACTGATGGCAGGGGAGATCGCGTAATGGCTGAACAGGCGGCACTCGGCAACGGGCCGCAATTCCTCAGGCAGGAGGGAATCGCGGCGCCGCTGATGATGGACAATGTCGATACGGACATCATCTCGCCCATCGGCAAGCCGCCCAATCCGGGCGCCACGCCGGAAACCCGCGCCTTCGAGCCGATCCGCTTCTTCGCCGACGGCAGGGAGAAGCCCGATTTCATTCTCAACCAGGAAGGTTTCCGGCGGGCCTCGATAATTCTCGCGGGCAAGAATTTCGGTACCGGCAGCTCGCGCTCGGTGGCGGTGAGCCGGCCGCTCGACGGCGGCATCACCGTCGTTATTGCGGAAAGTTTCGGTCCGCTGTTTTACGACAACAGCGTGCGCCAGGGTTTGCTCGCGGTGCCGCTGGAAGGCGAAAAGATCGAACGGATCGCGGAATGGGCCCAGGCCAATCGCGGCCAGACCGTTCTCGTGGACCTGCAACGTCAGGTAATCGAGGCGCCGGGTCTGGAAACATTCGAATTCCGGGTTGAGCCCCGGGTGCGGGAAAAGCTGCTCGGCGGCTATACCGTGCGCGAGGAACTCGGCAGGCTGGAAGCGGAAATCGATGTCTTCGAGCAAGACTACCGACAAGACTGGCCCTGGATCTACAAGTAGCAAGGCCGAAGCAGTACCGGCGATCGCTTCGCAGTCCCCTGTCGGCGTGCTGGAACGGCACGCCGGCACGGCGGTGTTGCTGCGTTCGGATGCGTTACCCCAATCCGCGGATGCCGAGGCGATATTTGCACAGCCCTGGGGTCATCTGCTCGCGGGCGCCGCCGGCAACGTCGAACGGACTCCCTCGATCCTGCTTGCGGAATTCAGTCTCGGTTTGAGCGATGCGGGCGAATTTCATTTCGAGACTCTTTTTGAGACCTTGGCCGATGCAGGCATTCGAGTCGTCGCGGCCCCGTTTTTTGGCTCCAGCCTGGTCTCCGAAGCAGTTCGCCGCGGAATTCTGCTCGCGCCATTGCCGGCGGAGACTATTCAGTTTCTTGGCGAGCGCCTCGCGGAAGAGCCTGGAACGACGCTGACATTCGATCTGCGCGAACAGCGGATCGAAATGCCCGACGCCGAATTCATCGCCTTCGAAACCCACCCCTGGCTCAGAAGCCGGTTGCTGTTCGGCATGGACGATCTCGACGAACAAATCCGGTATCGGGAAACCGCGAAGGAGTTTCGTTCGCGCGACCGGGTCCGGCGTCCCTGGTTGTACGGGAAGCCGGATGTGGCCGATTCGAAGTAACGGCTGCGGCGGCCGGGTATTCGGTCAAGGCTGGCGGAAGGCGATGAGTTCTCCTGAATAGCCTCGGCCGCTGACCGCTATCACCAGATATTGTTCGCCGTCGAGTTCGTAGGTCATGGGCGATCCGGTCTGGGGCGCCGGCAGCGGGAGGGCCGCGACTTCTGCGCCGGTTGCCTTGTCGTAAGCGCGCAACATGGCGCGGGTGCTTCCGTCTTCGCCGGTGGTCATTTCGGCTTCGCCGGCAACCAGCAAGGTTCTGGTCACCAGAGTGCCCACGGATGCGCTTTGTCCGGTGCGGGGAAGATCGACGCCGGCGAGCGCCGGATTCGCGCGAACCCGATCCGGTGTCTGCCCGTGGGGAATTTGCCAGGCGATCTCGCCGCGATTCATGTCAATGGCGGTGATGACGCCGTAGGGAGGCTTCAGCAATGGCAGGCCGTTGACCAGCAGGCCCACGGGTGGCCGGCCGCGGCTGGACTGGGGCCTTTGCCGCTGTACGTTCGCGAGTTCGGTGCGCCCGCCCCCGGCCGAAGAGCCGGCGCCGCCGGTGGTTCTCGGCCCGGTGGCGGCATTACCCTGGATGTAGGCCATGTCGGACTGGCCGGGATACGGCGGCACCACGGCGAGGCTGCCGACGGAACTGTTGGACGACACGTACAACATGTTCGTTTCCGGATCGTAGGAGCCGCCGGGCCAGTTGGTGCCGCCGCCGGTGGAAGGCGCCATCAGCACACCGAGCGGGCCGTCGATATCGCTCACCACGGGCGGCGTAAACAATGGCCCCATCTGGTACCAGGAGGCAATTTCCAGCGCCCGTGCGCGCAGTTCCGGGGTGTAGTCGATGAGGTCGTCTTCGGTCACGCCCTGGCGGTCGTAGGCGGGCGGTCTGGTGGGAATGGGCTGGGTCGGCGAATACCATTCTCCCGGCACGTCGCCCGCCGGGACCGGCTGTTCCACGATCGGCCAGACCGGCTCACCGGTTTCCCGGTCGAATACATAAACGAATGCCTGTTTGGTGGGCTGGGCCACCGCCTTGATCAGGCGGCCGTCGACATTGATGTCCAGCAGAATCGGCGCACAGGGAATATCCTGGTCCCAGATGCCGTGGTGAACGAGCTGGAAATGCCACTGCCGCTCGCCGGTATGCAGATCCACCGCGAGCAGGGTTTCGGCGAACAGATTGTCTCCCGGGCGGTAGGCGCCGTAGTAATCGCCGGTGGCGGCCTCCACGGGCAGATAGACCATGTTGAGTTCGGGATCGACGGAAATCTGCGCCCAGACGCCGGTATTGCCCGTGTACGATGCAGAATCGCCTTCCCAGGTCTCGTAGCCGTATTCTCCGGGCATCGGAATCGTGTGGAAAATCCACAAGCGCTCGCCGGTGCGCACATCGTAGCCGCGCACGAATCCCTTGATGTTTTCCCGGCTGCGCGGATTGCCGCCGGTATGATGGGCGGCGCCGACGATCACTACGCCGTTGGCGACGATCGGGGTGGCGTGCAGCCCGACCTGGCCGAGCGCCATGTCCGGCGACTGATCGAGTTGCTGCATGAGATCGACTACGCCGTCGATGCCGAAATCCGCCGCCGGCCGCCCCGTTGCGGCGTCGAGCGCCACCATCTGGTAACCGGGTGTGACGTAGACGACTCTGGCTTCGTCTCCTTCCTGCCAGAAAGCGAGCCCGCGGCCCGACAATTGCCGGGGCGCGACTTCACCGCGCTCGCCTTCGCGCAGGCTGAAGGTCCAGAGCAGTTCACCTGTCCTGGCGTCGAGGGCGACAACCGCCCGCCGCGAGCCACCGGTGGAATAGAGCACGCCGTCGACCATCAGAGGCGTCGACTGGAGGCGGTATTCCGGGCTTGGGCCGAGATTGTCGGTCTTGAAGCGCCAGGCGACTTCCAGCTCCGCGAAGTTCGTGGCGTCTATGCCGGAAAGCGCGGAATAGCGTGTGTGGCCGAGGTCGCCGCCGTAAGTCGGCCATTCACCGTCGGGGGCGCCGTATTGCGCTTGGGCGAACCCGAACAGAAACAGCATCGCCGAACCGATGCCTGGCAGTAGGATTTTCCGGAATAGTGTCATATTATCTCTCACAGCTGGCGGGATGCCGGTCGAACAAGTCTAGCATCAGGTATGCATATGAGAAATACGTTGCTTGCGCTCGTGTTGGTCTGCTGCGCCCTGCCTGTCCCGGTCGTTGCCCAGCAGATTCAGCTTTCCGAACAGATCTGGTCGGGAGAAGTGCTCAGGCCCGCCGGCCAGCCGCTCGTGCCCATCTATGACGGCTGGTTCACCAACCCAGACGGCACGCACACGCTCTGTTACAGCTACTACACGATGAATACCGAGCAGTTCCTCGATATTCCCGTCGGCGAAAACAACATGATTCTGGACGAGCGCTTCGCCGATGCGCTGATTCCCACCCATTTCGATCCGCTGCCGCCGGCGTACCGCCACGTTTTCTGCGCCTTCACCGTCGATGTGCCGGCGGATTTCGGCGTCGATGAGCGAATCGTCTGGCGGCTGACGAGCAACGGGCAGACGCTGGAAGTTCCGGGCAAGATCATCCCTCCCTACGTTATGGATGAGCCGGCGTCTGGCGGGCGCGGCGAAATCGCTCCCCTGGTCGCGCTCGAGGAAGGCGGCGAAGCCGTCCGCGGCCGCCGCGGAATTCATCGCGGCGACGTGCAGGCCACCGTGGACGAGCCGCTGGAATTGCGCGCCTGGATCGAACACGAGGAACCCGAAATCTGGGTGGGCTGGGCGCATCACAGCGGCGCCGGCAGCGTCGGCTTCGACCGCAAGGAATACGAGTTCGAACCGGCTTCCGGGCCGGCCACGGTGCTCGCCAGCTTCAGCGAGCCCGGAGAATACGTGATTCGAATGCAGACGATCCGCGATATCGCTTCATTCGAGTTCTATTGTTGTCATACAAACGCCTGGTTCCATGTTACAGTTGGCGATTAGGCGTTCCAAAGCATCCACTTACAGGACCAGACCATGACCAGATCCAGGACTACCGGAATACAGCTCGCGCTGCTGTTCGCCGCGGGAACTGCCTTCACCGGCATTACGTCTGCCCAGGATGGACTGACCTATTCGCGTGACATCGCGCCGATCCTGCAGGAGAAGTGCGTAACCTGTCACAACCCCGACGGTATCGGCCCGATGCCGCTGACGAACTTTCAGGAAGTGCAACCGTTCGCTTATCTGATCAAGGATCGCACCAGCAAGGGCATCATGCCGCCGTGGCATGTCGACCCGGATGTCGGCATCCAGCAGTTCAAGAACGACGCTTCCCTGAACGACGAACAGATCGAGGCGATCTCGGTCTGGGTCGACGCCGGTGCGCCGGAAGGCGACCCGGCGGATATGCCGCCGCCGGTGGAACTCCCTTCCGGGGCGGACTGGCAGCTTGCGGAGCAACTGGGGCCGCCCGATTTTATCGTGCGGTCGCGTCCGTACGACGTCATCGCCAACGGCCAGGATCAATGGTGGGAGCCGAGAGTCGAGTTCAGCGGGCTGGAAAAAGAACGCTGGCTGCGCGCGGCGGAATTCAAGCCCTCCTACCCGATGGGCAAGAAAGTCGTGCATCACGGCCACGCGGTGCTGATCCCCGAAGGCGAGCAGCGCTCGGTGGCGCTGGCGCGTTACGGCGTCGGCAAGTCCTGGGAAATGTATCCCGAGGGCACTGGGATGCTGGTGCCCCCGAACGGCACGATCGCCTGGAACCTGCACTATTTCCCGATCGGCGCCGAAGCTCCCGATGACGTGGTCGAGGTCGGCCTCTGGTTTTATCCGGAAGGCGAACGCCCCGAACTGGTAACCGTCGGCGAAGCGATTTTCCGTGTCGACGGCCTCAAGGGCAGAGCCCGGGGCCAGGACATCGTCATTCCTCCCCATGGCTATCAAGTGCTGCAAGGCACTCACGTAATCCAGGAACCGGCGGTCATTCACAGTTTCCGGCCGCATCTGCACATGCGCGGCAAGGTCATGACCATGGAAGCGATCTATCCCGACGGAAATCGGGAAGTGCTGAGCCAGGTCAACAAGTACGATCACAACTGGCAGATCGCCTATATCTACGAAGACCACGTCAAGCCCCTGTTGCCGAGTGGCACGGTGCTGCAATTCACCTCGGTCTTCGATAATTCGGCGCACAATCCGATCAATCCCGACCCGGAGCAGTGGGTGATTTTCGGCCGCCGCGGCGTAGATGAAATGAGCCATGCCTGGGTAGGCATAACCTATGTCAACGAGGAACAGTTCGCCGAGGCCGTCGCCGAACGGCGCGCGCAACAGGAAACCCTGAGCCTGGAGGAGTAAGCGGCGAAACAATAGGAAATCCGCAAATTGCGACGTCTGATTTCGTATAGCGGCGCCCTCGCGCTATTGTTCGCGGCCAATCCTTCATCAGTTGCCCAGCAACTGAGCCAGGCTGAGTATCAGACCGCCCAGGCGGAACGCGGCGCGGCGCTGTATCGGCAGCAATGCGCCGCCTGCCATCTGCCGGACCTGCAAGGTTTCTTCGAAGCGGTCGCCCTGCGCGACAGCGCTTTCGTCGACAACTGGCGCAACCGCGCGCCGGCGGAAATGCTCGACTTGCTGCAGCGCACGATGCCGACCCAGGCGCCGGGCTCCCTGTCCGACGAAGAATATCTGGACCTCATCGCCTTTCTGTTGCAAGCCAATGGCGTCGCTTCCGGCGCTACGGCGCTGGCGGCGAATTCCGACACGGTGCTTTTCATCGGCGATGAAAGCGACTTGCAGGCGGCGCCTGCGCGTACGCCGGTTCCCGGCCTTGCCGGCACCGTGCCCACTCCGGGAACGCGCAACTCTATTCCTGAAATCGCGACCATTTATCGCACCGACAGCGCCTTGACCCGCACCTGGCGGGAAGCGGAAGCGTTCCGCAATGTGAGTACGGCGGAACTGACCGATCCGGCCGCCGGGGACTGGGTCTGGTGGCGGCGCACGCCGCAAAGCCAGGGCTTCTCGCCACTCGATGAGATCAATACCGAAAACGTGCAGCGGCTCACGCTCGCCTGGGTCTGGGGCATGGAGCCGGGCCGCAGCCAGCCTTCCCCGCTGGTGCGTGACGGCATAATCTACCTGCCCAATTACGGCAATGTCGTGCAGGCTCTGGACGGCGCCAGCGGCAATCTGCTGTGGGAATATCGCCGTCAGTTTCCGGAAGACGGCCGCCAGGGATATCTGCTGCGCACGCTGGCCATGTGGGAAGACATGATCTATGTGGCGACCTCGGACGCTCATATGGTGGCGCTCGACGCCCGCACCGGCGCAGAGCGCTGGGACGTGGAAATCGCCGATTCGGACCTGGGATATTCCAATACCAGCGGGCCCATCGTCGCTGACGGCGTGGTCGTCAACGGCATCACCGGTTGCGGCCGCTTCTTCGAGGATAGCTGTTTCATTTCCGGCCACGACGCCGTGACCGGCGCCGAACTCTGGCGCACCTATACGATAGCCCGGCCGGGCGAGCCCGGCGGTGACAGTTGGGGCGACCTGCCGCTCGAGTTTCGCGGCGGGGGCGACGTCTGGATATCCGGAAGCTGGGACCCGGAACTCGGACTGGTATTTTTCGGCGTCGCCCAGGCCAAACCCTGGATGGCCGTCAGCCGCGGGCTGACCACCGAAGACGCGGCGCTCTACACCAATTCCACCCTGGCGATCGATCCGGCTGACGGCAGGATCGTCTGGCATCGCCAGCACGTGCCCGGCGAATCGCTGGACATGGACGAGTCTTTCGAGCAGGTGCTCGTGGACTTGTTCGACGAGCCATATTTGCTGACCATCGGCAAAAGCGGCATCCTCTGGAAACTCGACCGCCGCACCGGTGAATTTCTCGGTTTGCAGCAGACGGTTTTCCAGAACGTGTTTTCCGAGGTCAACCTGGAAACGGGCCAGGTGCGCTATCGCGACGACATCCGCAACATGCAGGTTGGAGAATGGCTTTCGGTCTGCCCTTCCACCGCCGGCGGCCATAACTGGCAGGCGAGCGCATATCATCCGCCGACGCGGCAACTCGTGATTCCCCTGAGCCAGTCCTGCATGGAAATGTCGCCGCGGGAAATCTCCTTCGAAATCGGTTCCGGCGGCACCCAGGGCGACCGCATGTGGATGGAAATGCCCGGCGCCGACGGGCAATTCGGCAAACTCGCGGCCTATGACGTGGAGGCCATGCGCGAGCAATGGAGCATCGAGCAGCGCGCGCCGTTTCTGACCGCGGCGCTGGCTACTGCCGGCAATTTGCTGTTCATCGGTGATTTCGACCGCTACGTGCACGCCATCGACGTGCGCAGCGGCGAGTCGCTCTGGCGCAGCCGGCTGGCCACGTCCGCCCAGGGATTTCCGATGACCTATGCCGTCGACGGCAAGCAATACGTGGCGATTCCAGCGGGCCGCGAGGGCGGCAGCCCCTGGCGCATCGGCAATTTCCTCGCGCCGGAGTTGCGCAGCCCCGACGGCCACAACGCCTTGTACGTATTTTCCCTTCCCGATGACTGACTTGTTTCTCCGAAAAATTCCGGATCGTCCGAGGTGACATTGCTTGAGCAAGAAGTGGATACCGGATCGGCGCGAGCCGTGTATTCAGTCTCCGAAGTGAACCGCCTCGCCCGTGATTTGATCGAAGGCGGATTCCCTGCCGCCGTCGTGGAAGGCGAAATCACCGGTCTGAAACAATATCGATCGGGCCACTGGTACTTCGGTCTCAAGGACCGCGACGCCCAATTGCGTTGCGTGATGTTCCGCGGCAGCAATCAGTCGGCGCGATTCAGGCCGGCCGACGGCGACCGGGTCATCGCCCGGGGCAGCCTGACGATCTACGAGGCGCGCGGCGATTTCCAGTTGAAAGTGGCTGCGCTGGAAAAATCCGGCAGCGGCGAATTGCGCCAGGCTTTTGAAATGCTCAAGGCCCGCCTGCAAGCCGAAGGTCTGTTCGCGGCGGACGCGAAGAAAACCGTTGGCGACCGGTTCCGTCACATCGGCGTGATCACCTCCCCTTCCGGCGCGGTGTTGCGCGATATCCTGAGCGTGTTCCGGCGCCGTTTTCCCGCGACCCGCATCACCCTGATTCCTACCGCCGTGCAAGGCGAACAGGCACCCGCCGAGATTTGCCGCGCCATCGAAACCGCGAATGCCCTGCGCGGCAAGCTTGGCCTGGAAGCATTGATCGTCGGCCGCGGCGGCGGTTCGCCGGAAGATCTCCAGGCCTTCAACGAGGAAAGCGTCGCCAGAGCCATTTTCGCCAGCGAATTGCCGATAACCAGCGCCGTCGGACACGAAACCGATTTCAGCATCGCCGATTTCGTCGCCGACCTGCGTGCGCCGACACCGTCGGCCGCAGCCGAATTGATGAGCCCGTCGCAGCAGGAGTACTTCGATATTCTTCGCTCTCAACTCGGCAAGTTGCAGCACCGCATGTACCAGAATCAGCACCGGGGCAGCGAACGCCTGCACCTGATTTCGAAACGCTTGCGCAGCCCGGCGAGGAGACTGGAAGACCACGCCCAGACCCTGGATGAATTCAGCCAGCGCATGCTCCGCGCCAGGGCCGCCGTGATTGCCGGAAAGCGACTGCAACTCGGTATGCTGCAACAACGGCTGAAGCACTGTTCGCCCGCCATGCGGATCGGCCCGTTACGCGCGGCGCTGAACGAGACGCCTCGCCGCCTCCAGCGCACCATGCGCTCGTGCCTGGAGCGGCAAGGCGCCTTGCTGGCCGAGTTGCGGCGCACGCTGCATTCGACCAGCCCCTTGCATACGCTGGCGCGAGGCTACAGCATAAGCATGGACGAGTCGGCAAAAGTTATCCGCAGCGTGGACGATGTTAAAAAGGGAACCGGGATTATTACGCGCCTGGCAGACGGAACCCTGCGTTCGACGGTTACAGGGAAGAATCCCCAAAGAGATTCTGCGACTGCGCTTCGCTCCGCGCAGAATGACGGTAATGGGCATAACCGCTTCGCGCAGAATGACGAGGAATAAATATGAGAGTCCCGATTTTCGCATTTATCGCAATCGCTATCGGCAACTCCGCCCTCGCCCAGGTCGACGTGGATTCGCTGCCCTGGTCCTCGATGGTTCCGGGTGGCATCGCGGTCACGCCTACCCATGGCGATGCGGTCTCGGGCGAGTATCGCGATCAGCGCATCCTGCTGGCGCGATTCGAAGGCCGGCAATACGCCATCATCGGCATCCCCCTCGACGCTGAGCCCGGACCGCAGCAATTTTCGGTCACCGGTGCGGACGGCGCCGAAAGCCTGCTGCAGTTCGAGGTCGTCCACAAGCAATATCGCGAGCGGCATCTGACGATAACCAACGAACGCCAAGTCAATCCCAATGCCGAAGACATGGAACGCATCAATCGCGAAAGCGTCGAAATGCGGCAAGCGTTTTCGACATGGTCCGAGTCGCTCGAGCCCGACTTCTCCATGAACCTGCCCGTGGATGGCGTCCGCAGCAGCTCGTTCGGCTCGCGCAGTTTCTTCAACGGACAGCCGCGCAATCCCCATTCCGGCATGGATATCGCCGCTCCCGAAGGTACGCCGATTCTCGCCCCCGCGCCGGGAGTCATCCTCACCACGGGCAATTATTTCTTCAATGGCAATACCATCGTCATGGATCACGGCCACGGCCTGATCAGCCTCTATTGCCATATGAACACGATCGACGTCGAACCGGGCGCGGAAATCGCAGCCGGCGCACAGATCGGCCGGGTGGGAAGCACCGGCCGCGTCACCGGGCCGCATCTGCACTGGAGCGTCAATCTGAACAATGTCAGGGTGGACCCGGCGTTGTTCCTGGGCGAAAATCCCGTTCCATGAACCGACGCGAAAAACAGCGGCAAATCCGCGAAGCCAAGCAGAAGGCCGCGAAGCAGAAACAACAACGCCTGCAGATTTTCGGCAGGCTGGCGCTTTACGTGGCGCTGCCCGTACTGCTGATCTTCGTCGTTTACGTACTGGTCAGCCAGGGGCCCACCTATTCCCCGGTCGAAGTCGCTCCCAACGACCATGTATTCGGCGACCCCGAGACGCCGGTAAGCATTGTCGTTTATGCCGATTTCCAGTGCCCGGCCTGCGCGACCGAATCCCAGCTCATGGCCCGCATATGGCCGCGCATCGAGAACAGGGCTCACATGATCTTTCGTCATTACCCCCTGACGGCCACCAATCCACATGCCTGGACCGCCGCGCTGTATGCCGAAGCCGCCGGCCGGCAGGACCGATTCTGGGAAATGCACGATTTTCTGTTCGTGAACCAGCCGATCTGGTCATTCCTGCCGGATGTGGAAAGCGAATTCGACTCCTACGCCGAAACGCTGGAACTCGATCTCGAACAATTGCAGGCGGATCTGGAGAACGAGACGGTAATCGACAAGGTGCGTGACGATCAGCGCGGCGGTAACGCCGCCGGCGTACGGTCCACCCCGGTCATGTTCATCGACGGCCGGCGCGTGGCGCAACTGACCGCTTCAAGAATCATGGAACTCGTGGACGAACAGTACCGGGAGGCAACGGGGGAACCGGAACCGTCCGGTTAGGACTTCGCGCTTACGGGTCGGCGGCCGCGAGATAGCTGATCACGCCTTCCGCGGCTTTCGGTTCACCGCCGGTCAGGGCGGGCCGGAACCGCAGCCGGTTCAGATTGCGAATCAGCGGTTCCACTTCCCGATCGACCGGATAGTCTTTCACTTGCATCAACTGCAGATCCTGGGCTACGCCAAAAGCGTTTTCGCGGCGCCAGCCCTGCCGGGTCTCGATATTCTCCGCAGCCGGCAGATTGAAGGAAAACAGGGCCACGACCTGCCATTCGTTACTTGCCGTCAAGCCCAGTCTT
This sequence comes from Pseudomonadales bacterium, assembly GCA_963666325.1. Taxonomy (GTDB): domain Bacteria; phylum Pseudomonadota; class Gammaproteobacteria; order Pseudomonadales; family Pseudohongiellaceae; genus UBA9145. Next base: position 266,655 of record OY762706.1, on the reverse strand, counting down.
TCCGGTGAAAGGGACTCGGCGGCCAATGGACTTTCGCTGCCGAAGAACACTTTTACCGGAACGCCATCTTCGAAAGCCTCCGGCGCGTCCTTCGGCGCCCTGGCGCGGGCGGCGAGCGCCTTGCCGACACTGTCGTAAAAGGCCGGCTCCGGAATCAGGATCGGCATTGCGAACAATTGCCTCACGTCCTCTTCCCGTACGCCGGCCTGCAAAAGCATTTCCCATGCGTCCCGGTATTCCTGCATGGCACGGAGTTTGCGGTCGAACAGGAGATACCAGTCGGCCTGGTACAACCGGATCATGGCCAGAGATTCGGAAACTTCGACCCTGTCCTCGCCGGCGTAAATGTTCCGAATGCGATCAAGCAGGCTGACGCCATTGCTTCGCAGCATATTGAGCGCCCGTTCGGGGCTCATTATGTGTTCCGAGATATACCCGTCCTGGGAAACCTGAAAATTCCGACTGGTAGTTCGCAGACTTTGGCCGACAATGTTGCCTTCGGCGATCGCGCTGGCCTGCAGGTACAAGATCCGCATTTGTTCGTATATCAGCACGGCCTTGCGGCGTTCCAGCCGCGGCCAGATACGATCGGCTACCGAAAGAGCGACCCGGCTGCTGTATGCCGCACGCTGATAGTGATAGCCCTGGTTTTCCTCCAGATCCTCGGTGATGCCTCGCATATGAACGTAAGACAGGTCCATCAGCCCACGCATCATGCCCTGGTCCGTATTGCCGTATTTATTGAGGTAGAACCAGATTATGTGATCCTGCAACTTGCGCGCTTCGCGCCATTGGCCTGCGTTTGTGAAATTTTCGATTCTCTTGTGCAGTATCGGAAGCTGGTTCCTGGTATAGAGTCCTTCTTCGATGCGTACTATCTGTTGTGCGCGATCGAGAATCGCATCGGCCTCGGCGAATCGATCCAACTCCATGTAGCCATCGGCGATGCGCGACAAGGGCTCTACCAGTAGCGGGCTGTGGTAAGCGCCGCCTGCCTCAATACGATGCAGATCGGCCTCGTACAATTCGAGGTCGCGCAAAGCCTCCGCAACGGCATCGTCCTGGGCGGCGCTGGGCGCCCAGGCGCAAACCATCAAGGGGACGAATACGATCGGGAGTCTGCCGGTCAACTTTCCCACTGCCGTTATTCCGCTGCCAACAGTGCTTATCTTGCATAGTTTGACGCGTCCGGTCCAGTCCCGTGATGCGCTCAGACCGGGAAATCCCTGAGGTAGCCCGCGAACAGGACGCCATCGATATTGCCGCCGGAAGCCACGATTGCCACGGTCATGCCTCGCACCGGCAGTTTTTCATGCAGTATGGCCGCCAGCGCCACGGCCCCGCCCGGCTCGAGCACCTGCTTCAGGCGCCGGGAGGCGAAACTGATCGCCATGCCCACTTCCTGCTCGCTGACCGTGAGGAAGTCGCAGACATTGCGCTGATTGATCGACCAGGTGATTTCGCCTGGAATAGTCGCCGTAAGGGCGTCGCAACGCGTGAAGTTGTCGGGCTTGACGCGCACTCTGCGGCCGGCCTTCAGCGAGCGCCGATGGTCGTCGTAATGCTCGGGCTCGACGCCGTAAATCCTGGTTTTGGGACTGAGCTCGCTGATCGCGGTGGATACGCCGGCGAGCAGGCCGCCTCCACCGCACGGCACCAGCAGCAGGTCCGCGCGCTGTTCGCGTTCATCCAGTTGTTGCGCGAGTTCCAGGCCCACGGTGCCTTGCCCGGCTATGATGTCGGGATCGTCGAATGCCGGGACCAGCGTCGCGCCGGTAGAGGCCGCCAGTTCTTCGGCGATCGCCTCGCGCGATTCGGTTTGTCGATCATAGGTGCGAACAGTTGCGCCCCATTCACGGGTGCCTTCCAGTTTCACCCTTGGCGCATCCGCTGGCATGACGATTGTCGCGGGAACGCCGAGCAGATGTGCGGCATGGGCCACGCCCTGGGCGTGATTTCCCGATGAGTAGGCCACTACTCCGGTCCGGCGCTGCCGTTCGTCAAGTTGCGCCAGACGGTTGTACGCGCCGCGGAACTTGAACGCGCCGATGCGTTGCAGGTTCTCCGCCTTTATGAACACCCGGGCGTCCAGCCACTTGTCCAGCGCCGGACTGTTCAGCAACGGCGTCCGCACGGCCACTTCCCGCAACCGCCCTGCCGCCGCCCGAATGTGTTCCAGTGTCACGTCCATCAGCGGCGATTCCGGTCCAGGCGGCGCTTGCGGGCGATTTGCCGAGGATTCAGATTTTCCTCGCCCCTGGCGTAGGGATTGTCGTCGTTGCGAAATTCGATCTTGACCGTGGCGCCTGTCAGTTCAAGCATTTCCCGGAAACTGTTTTGCAGGTAGCGCCGGTAATGACCCGGCAGTTTGTCCAGTTGCTTGCCGTGGATCACGATCAGCGGCGGATTGTGGCCGCCCGGATGCGCGTATCGCAGCCGGATTCTGCGGCCCTGGGCCAGCGGCGGCTCATTTGCCTTGACAATCTGTTCCAGCATGCGTGTGAGCACATTGGTCGAGACCGTCTTGCGGGAGGATTCCCAGGCGGCAAGTATGGATTCGTACATTCCGCCTACCCCGGTTCCGTGCAATGCGGAAATGAAATGCATGGGAGCGAAATCCACGAATCCGAGGCGGCGTTCGATCTCTCTTTTCAGCCATTGCCTGCGGTCGGTTTCCATGCCGTCCCATTTGTTGAAGGCGATCACCAGCGCCTTGCCGGCTTGCGCCACGTAGCCGAGCAAATGCAAGTCCTGCTCGACGACTCCTTCCCGGGCGTCCGCGAGAAACACCACCACGTGCGACTCTTCTATAGCCTGCAAGGATTTGATGACCGAAAACTTTTCCACTACGCCCCGGGTCTTGCCGCGGCGGCGGATGCCGGCGGTATCGATCAGGGTGTAGTGGCGGCCGTCGCGTTCAAAGGGAATCTCGATGCTGTCCCTGGTCGTGCCGGGTTCATCGAACACCAGCACACGTTCTTCGCCGAGCATCCGGTTCACCAGGGTCGATTTGCCGACATTGGGCCTGCCGGCGAAAGTGATCCTGATACTTTTCTCGTCCCGCTCCGGTTCGGCAATTGCTTCGCCCGTATCGAGCCGGTCCAGCACAAGACGAATAAGTTGTCTCACGCCGGCGCCCTGAGCGGCTGCGATGGCGAATATCTCCGGCGCGCCCAGTTCATGGAATTCGGCCCTGGCCTGGTCCGGCTCGAGCCCGTCGGTCTTGTTGACCACGAGGAATCCGGGCTTGCCTTGCTCGCGCAGGAATTGATGAATCCTGCTGTCCTCGGGCGTCAGACCGTCTCTGGCGTCAACCAGGAACAATACGCAATCCGCTTCGGCTATGGCCTGCAAAGCCTGCGCCACGACTTCCCGCTCGAGTCCGTCGGGGCTGGGAGTAATGCCGCCCATGTCGATGACCAGAAATTTCTTGCCGTCGATTTCGCCTTCGCCGTATTGCCGGTCCCGGGTCAGTCCGGGCAGATTCACGGTCAGGGCGTCGCGGCTGGCGGTAAGGCGATTGAACAGGGTGGATTTTCCCACGTTGGGCCGGCCAACTATGGCGAGGACGGGTTTCATTTGGCAGTAGAATTAATGGGCACCGGTCGCTTTCCAGCCGCCAAGCACAGCTTGGCGGCGTTCGTCCTGCGCACGAAGCTGCGCTTCGTAATCACTTGGTCTCACCCATCGGTAACTGAACACTTTCCCGGCTTGCGCCGGGCCCCTTTCAGTCACCGCCGCGCTCCCTCTGTGGCAAGCCCAAGTACTTTTGGTGGCAAATGAGAGAGTTGGGAGGGACTACTGGATGGCCAGGGCCATTAGCGCACCGCTGTTGCCGAATACGTACAAACGGCCGCTGTCTGCCAGGATATTGGCTCGCACGCCGTCGTTATCCACCCTCGAGCGGCCGACTATGCGTCCGTCGATCTGGGAGATGACATGGAGATAGCCTTCGAAATCGGCCACGGCGATATAGTTGCCTACTGTCCTGGGTCCGGTGAGGGCGCGATTTTCAAGATCTTCGTTGGTCCAGACGATTTCGTTGGTATTATCGCGCACCGCGACCACATGGCTGTCGTCGGAACTGAAATAGATGTTGCCGAATCCCCGGTCGAGGGCCTGGTAGCTGGAAGCCTCCATGCCCCAGACGATCCGGCCGGTGGCGGTATCGAAGGCCATCACATTGCCCTGATAACTCGAGGCCAGCACCCGGTTGCCGTCGAGTTGCAGGTCGCCGTCGGCATCGATCACGCGTTCGATGTCATAACGCCCTTCGGGAATCGCGATACGTTCCTCCCAGCGCCAGATACCGTCATCGGCCGCGACCGAAACCAGGGTGCCGTTGCTGAAACCGGCGATAACGAAACCCTGTGGCGTGATGACGGGCCGATTGGTGCCGCGCAAGGTCAACGCCGGTAAACTCGTTTCATAAATCCAGCGCCGCGAACCGTCGGCAGCGTCAAGGGCGATCAATTTGCCATCGACGGTCTGCGCGACTACCACATCGCCATCGGTCTGTGGCGGTGAAAGCACTTCACTGGTCACTTCACCGCGCCAGAGTTCCTCGCCGGTGAACTGGTTGAAGGCGATCACTTCCGCGTCGGCGGTGCCCAACAGTACGAGGCCGCGTCCGGCGCCGACCCCCCCGGTAACGACTACATCGTCAAGCCGGGTGCGCCAGAGCGCATCGCCGGACTCGAGCTCGAATCCGTAGATATTGCCGTTCTGGCTGGCGGCGAATATGCGTTCGCCGTCAATGGCCGGAGTCAATTCGAAATAATCGCCCCCCTGGCCGTTGCCGATACTGGCGCTCCAGATGCGGCGCAATTCGACTTCTTCGTCGATGGTCTGCAATTCCGCCGGCGGATCCACTTCGTCATCGTTGAACCAGGTGGACGGATTCAGATTGATGATCGAGCAGCCCGCGAACAACGGCAAGGCAAGCACGGCGAGTGTCTTTTTCATGGCGGCAATCTCATTCCAGCGGTCTTAATTCAAGCCGCCCAGGTTTTCGAGTTTCATGCGCAATCCGTCACTGATCGAACCCGCGTCCTGCGCCGCGAGCCAGGAGTCCCGCGCATCTTCCGGCCGGCCGAGCGCCAGATAGATGTCTCCGCGCAACTCATGGAACCCGGGCTCAAAGCTGCGCGGGTCTACGCTGTTTACGAGCAACAAGGCGCGGTCGGGGTCGCCCCGGGCCAGGACCACGCGTCCAAGCCGCAAGGTCGCTATCAGTTCAAGGCCTTCGTCCGCGCGCCTGACGATGCTGGTCGAGGCATTGTCGACCACCCATTGCAACACTTCCTCGGCAGCCGCCAGATCGCCTTGCTGAACCGATTGCCGGGCGCTGAACAATGCTCCGTAACGCGCATAGACGGTATTCGGGTATTCGTCCATTAACCGGCCGGCGAGATCGATGATGGCCGCTGCATCGGGTTCCCGAGTAACGTCGACAGGCTGGGCGACGGCCAGGATTTCCTCGTACAGGTCGGACGCGGCTTCGCGGCCGGAAGTGCTGGATAGCTGCCAGAAGCTCCAGCCGCCGTAGCCTGTCGCGGCGACGACCACGATCAATAGCAGGAACTTGCCGTTTTCGTCCCACCACCGCCGCAGCGCTTCTATATTCTCTTCTTCAGCGGCACTGAAAGCCACGTTCTGCTCCTGTAGATCAAGCCCAACTGCGCATTATAAGGCCAATTCGGGATTTTGCGGAAAGCCGGGTTCTACCCACGGGATTCTGCGACTGCGCTTCGCTACGCGCAGAATGACAGAAGTAAAATGCAATCGCTCCGGGCAGAAACAAAAAGTTGTCATTCCGCGCGCAGTCGCGGAATCCATCCTTATGGTTTCGCTTCGGAGGCGTTCAGCAGACGCGCGATTTCTTGCGAGCATTCATCCTGCGACACCGTAACTGGTTCGAAGCTGTCATCCAGCGATCGCAATTTTACCTGTTGCGGCGACCCGCCTTCCGACAGTTGCATGACGGCAACCATACGGGCATTCAGATCGAAGGCGCGTTTTACATGCTGGGTTGGCTTGCCGCCGCCGCATTGGCACACGATTCGCAGGCCCGGGTATTGAGCGCGCAGACTCCTGGCAAGTTTTTGACTTTCGGCAACAGAGTCTTCGCCGTCGGCAACAATGTAGACATCGGGCCTGTCCTTATTACCGAAAGGCAATTCGTTCGTTTCATCGGCATTTCCGCTCTGTTTGTCTTTTTCCTGTAACAACAGCACAACTCTTTCGACGCCGATGGCGAATCCGACCGCCGGCGTCGGCCGGCCGCCGAGCTGGGCGACGAGGCCGTCATAGCGGCCGCCGCCGCAAACCGCACCCTGTGCGCCCAGAGCATCGGTGGTCCATTCGTATACGCAATTGTTGTAGTAATCCAGGCCTCGGACCAGTGTGGAATTTTCGGTGGTCCTGATTCCGGCCGTGAACAGCAGTTCCTTCAGTTCCTTGTAGTGGGCCACGCTTTCCTGGCCAAGATATTCGGCCAGTTTCGGCGCGCCCTCGACAACCGCCCGGTTTCCCGGATGCTTGCTGTCGAGCACCCGCAAGGGATTGGTTTCGATTCTGCTTCGGGCCGAGGGACCCAACTCGTCCTTTCTGCCGGACAGATATTCGGCAAGAACCTCGCAGTAGCGTCTGCGGTCCTCGGCGCTGCCGATATTGTTCAATTCCAGGGTGAGCCAATCCGACAATCCCAGCCGCCGCCAGAACGTGGCTGAAAGTTCGATGATCTCGGCATCGATATCCGGGCCCGCCATGCCGAAAGCTTCGATTCCGAATTGATGGAACTGACGGTAACGGCCCTTCTGGGGGCGTTCACGCCGAAACATCGGACCCTGATACCACAGCCGCTGCTGACTGTTGTAGAGCAGTCCATGCTGCTCCGCCGCGCGCACGCAGCCCGCGGTGCCTTCGGGACGCAGGCTGATGTGGTCTCCGCCGGCGTCCTCGAAACCGAACATTTCCTTCTCGACGATGTCGGTTACTTCACCGATGGAACGCTTGAACAATTCGGTTTTTTCAAGCAACGGGAACCTGATTTCCGAGTAGCCGAAACTCCCGGCAACGTCGCGAAATTCTTGCTCGATTTGGCGCAGACCCTCGGACCAGCCGGGAAGCGCATCGTGCATTCCCTTTATTGAACGAATAACTTCCCTTGCCATGATTTCAACGCAAATCGTCAGGAACTGGCAATAATTTTTTCGGCGGCGGCCTGTTTTTCCGCAACCCGGCGCCGGACCATGGCTTCCAGTTCGTCGAGCAATTCCTCGTTGCTCACCTTGTGATGGGGGGCCCCGTCCAGATAGGCCATATTGGCCGGGCTGGCGCCGGTAAGCCCGACTTCCGCCTCCCTGGCTTCACCGGGTCCGTTGACGATGCAGCCGATGACGGCGACATCGACCGGCGTAACGATATCCTCCAGCCGCGCTTCGAGTTGATTGACGATGCCGATGACGTCGAAATTCTGTCTTGAGCAGCTCGGACAGGCGACGAGATTGACGCCCTTGTGGCGCAAACCGAGGCTCTTGAGAATGTCGAAACCGACCTTGATTTCTTCCACCGGATCCGCCGCCAGCGATACGCGGATGGTGTCGCCGATGCCTTCGAGCAGCAAGGCGCCCATACCGATAGCGGATTTGACCGTGCCGCCGCGCAATCCGCCGGCTTCGGTAATGCCGAGATGGAACGGGTTGTCGATCTGGTTCGCCAATCCGCGATAGGCGGCCAGGGTCATGAAAACGTCCGAGGCCTTGAGACTGATCTTGAAATCCCGGAATTCGAGCTTGTCGAGAATTTCGATCTGCCGCAAGGCGGACTCGATCATCGCTTCCGAACTCGGCTCCTTGTATTTTCGCAGCAAGGCCTTGCTCAGCGAACCGGCATTGACTCCGATACGCATGGGAATGCCCTTGTCCCGGGAACTGCTGACCACGGCCCGCACTCTTTCTTCCTTGCCGATGTTTCCCGGGTTTATGCGCAGGCAATCGACGCCGTACTCGAGCACTTTCAGCGCGATGCGATAGTCGAAATGAATATCGGCGACCAGCGGCAACGAAACCCTGGCGCGAATTTCGCGAAACGCTTCGGCGGCATCCATCGTGGGCACCGACACTCGAACGATGTCCGCGCCCACCGCTTCCAGCCGCTCTATCTGCGCGACGGTGTCCCCGACATCGCAGGTTTCGGTATTGGTCATGCTTTGCACGGTGACCGGCGCTCCGCCTCCGACCGGCACCTTGCCGACCATGATCCGGCGCGTCTTGCGGCGTTGTATCGCTTGTTGCGCTTTCATGGTTTCAATTTTCCTTTCTTGTCGTAGCCGTAAGAACCGGCAGGAATCCGGCCGTGAAAGCCTGGATCGCCCACCATCCGACGGCTGCCGCACCGCCGGCCAGGGCGATCAGAATCAGCACGTACCAGAGGCGGCCGACTCGCTCCAGCGCGGTATGTTCGTGAACGATGTCGTAGACGGCAGGCGCGCCGGAATGCCGATAGGCAGACAGCACCTGTTCCACGTCCAGGCCGAGCAAGAGCGCATAACTTTTCATATACCCTATTACATAGACTTCGCCGGGCAATTTTTCGTAGTCGCCCGATTCCAGGGCGCGTACGTAATGCTCGGTCAGGAACAACCTTTTGGATACTTCAAAAACGCTCAAATCCTGCCGTTTCCGCGCCGCGCGCAACATGGCGCCGACGCTAACCGGGGGCATCCCGGCCACGGCGGGTTCGATCGGGTCCGTATCCTGCCCGGTTTCCCAGGCCGGAGACTCCTGCTCCGGGTCCTGCTCAAGGTCGCCTGAATGTTCGAGCGGAATTTCGTCCTCGTCTTCAATACCCATCCATCAATTCCACGTACCTGCGGTATTCCGCTGTTTCCGGGTACAGTTTACCGAGAATCGCCCCGAATTCCTCTACTACATCGCGATTTCCGGATTGCCGGGCGAATTCGGCGCCGACGAGCAACGCTCTCGGGCTGTGAGGCAGGCCTTGTCTTGCCGCGATTTTCAGATAGTCACTGTAAAGGCGCCGGGCTTCGGCCTGGTTGCCGCGCCGCCTGTGTATGAGGGACGACTCCAGCGCCGCCACAGCCAACTCCCCATTCAGGCTCAGAGCGCCGGCAAAAGCCTCCAGTGCTTGCGCGGGACGTTGTCGGCGCAGAAGAGCCCTGCCGAGATTCTCAAACGCGTGGGCGCGGCCGGGGTAGCTTTCGTCGGCCGCCGCCGTGTGGAACTGCGTCAGCGCTTCCTCGTCGCGTTCGAGCGAATACAACAGCACACCGAAATTATTCCTGAGAGAGGAATTGTCCCGCGCCAGCCGCAGTGCGCTCAAGAAATGTATTTCCGCCAGTTCGAAATCACCGTCGGCGGCAGCGAGCAAAGCGGCGATATGATCGATTTCCGCCTGTCCGGCGTCGTTATCGCGGGCATTTTCCAGATGAAGCCGCGCGGTGGGGAGATCGCCGGCTTCGAAATAGCCCATGGCCAGCGCCAGGTAGTCCCGGGCCGCGGTATCCGACGCCGGGGATTCAAAGCCGCCGCCGGGAGAACTTACGCAAGCGGCCAAAATTGCAGCGCAGCAAAGCGGCAGGCAACTTCGGCCTGCCTCGTACCGGCGGCGCAACGCCGCGGATATCATCGAACCGTTCCCCGCGGCCGAGCCGTCTGCCTCGAATCGCCTCTTTCGCTATGTATGAGCCCGCTGCTTGATGCGCCGCTTTCGCCGCGGCGCAGCATTCGTTCCCGCCGCCGGGTCTGATCGCGCACGGCGCCCGTCAGTTGGCCACATGCCGCGGCAATCCCGTCGGCGCGGGTAGTTCGCACGGTTACGACAAGACCCGCGTCCTGCAGAATCTTGCGAAAATTTCCGATCGAACTCGCACTGGGGCGCCGGTAGCTGACTTCGCTGAACTCGTTGAACGGAATCAGATTGACCTTGCAGGGGAAACCCTCAAGCAACTCAGCGAGTTCCCGGGCATGTTTCCGATGGTCGTTGACTCCGCGGATCAGCGTGTATTCGATCAGCGGATTGCGACTCTCCCCGAGGTCCGACATGTATTCGCCGGCAGCCTCAAGCAACTCTGCGATGGGGTATTTTTTGTTCAGCGGCACCAGTTCATTGCGCAATTCGTCGTTGGGCGCATGTAGCGAAACCGCCAGCGCGACGTCGGTCCGTCCGCGCATGCGTTCGAGACCGGGAAGCACCCCGGCGGTGCTGATCGTGACCCGTCGCTTGGACAGACCGTAGGCATAATCGCTGAGCATCAGGTCGACGGCATCCATGACATTGTCGAAATTCAGCAATGGCTCGCCCATTCCCATGAAAACCACATTGGTTACGGGAGGGCCGGCGCCGTCCTCGAAACTGTCGAGTTCACGCCGCGCATGCCAGACCTGGCCGATAATCTCCGCGGTTGCCAGGTTGCTGTCAAAGCCCTGCTTGCCGGTCGCGCAAAAGCTGCAATCCAGGATGCAGCCTGCCTGGGAGGAAACGCACAGGGTGCCGCGGCCGCCTTCGGGAATATAAACCGTTTCGACGGCGCTGCCGCTGGCCGTGCGGATGATCCATTTCACACAGCCGTCGTCCGCGTCGTGCCGGCTGACAAGTTCCGGCGGCGCAAGCGCAGTCTCCCGCGCCAGCCGCTCGCGAAAGGATTTGCCGATATCGGTCATCGCGCCGAAATCGAGCACACCACGGCGATGCACCCAGCGCATGAGTTGACGCGCCCGATACGGTTTCTCTCCCATGCTTTCCAGCAGGGCGGTCAATTTGACCGGATCGAGTCCGATAAGATTCGGTTTCGCGGCTGTCGACACGGACGAACCACCTCGCGATTTGCGCGCGGCTCAGGAAGCGATCTCCAGGGCCGCGAAAAAGTAAGCGACTTCACGTTCCGCCGAGGCCGGCGAATCGGAGCCATGTACCGCGTTGGCATCGATGGACCTGGCAAAATCGGCGCGTATCGTACCCGGCTCGGCTTCCGCCGGATTGGTCGGTCCCATCAACCTGCGGTTCAGTGCGATGGCGTCCTCGCCTTCGAGCACCTGCACCATGACCCGGCCCGAGGTCATGAAACGGATCAGATCGTCAAAGAACGGCCTTCCCTTGTGTTCGGCGTAAAATCCGCCGGCGGTACGCTCGTCCAGCCGCAGCATTTTCGCCGCCACGATACGCAGTCCGGCCTGTTCGAACCGGCTGTAGATTTCACCGATCGCATTCTTGCCAACGGCGTCTGGCTTAATGATAGACAAAGTGCGCTGAATCGCCATCACAACTCCTTAAATATTTTCGGGCGCGCGCATTATACGTGGCCTGCGCGGGAGATTCTGCGACTCCGCTTCGCTCCGCGCAGAATGACGGTAAAAGTGGGCCTGTTACGCGCAGAATGACCAGGAAAAGCCTGTCACCCTGCGCGCAGTCGCAGGGTCCGTCAGTCGGCGGCTTCCTCGATCCAGGCCATCTGAATCGCTTCGAGAATTTTTTCGCCGCTGCGGGCGGGGTCGTCGTCGAATTCCTCGAATTCGCAGATCCAGCGATGCAAATCGACGAAATTCACATATTGCGGATTGATATCGGGATACCTGTCGGCCAACTCGATGGCGATATCGTGTACGTCGGTCCACTTCATTACTTACTCTCCCAAACTTTCATCCAGGGAAATTTCAGGAAGAAATTTCCCGAAAAACTAGTGATTTTCAGAAACCATGTTTATCGTGTATTTGGGGATTTCCACCACAAGGTCTTCATCGGCGACGATGGCCTGGCAACTCAGGCGCGATTCGGGCTCGAGCCCCCATGCCTTGTCCAGGTAGTCCTCTTCGTTTTCCTCGGGCTCTTCCAGAGAATAATAGCCTTCACGCACAACCACATGACAAGTGGTGCAGGCACAGGATTTTTCGCAGGCGTGCTCGATATGGATTTTCTGGCTGAGCGCCGCGTCGAGAACGCTGATACCAGGCTCCGCTTCAAACTCCGCCCCGTCCGGGCAGATCGATTCATGTGGCAAAATCGTGATTTTAGGCATCTTGCTTCCCCAGGCCGTTCATTCGGTTCGCTCGTCGATGACATCGATGGACTCGCCGCGCAAGGCGGCGCCAACAGTCATGTTCATTCGCCGCGCGGCAAAGTCTTCACTGGCGTGATTCAGTTGTTCGGTGCGTTCTTCGATCAGTGCGGCGTTTTCCCCGGCCATTGCCTGCCGCAACTTATCGAGCGCTTGATCGATGGCGACTTTTTCACTTGCCGCAAGCAGTCTTTCGTCTTCCGCCAGCGCGGCGTTGATCGCTTCCATCAACCGCGTCGCTTCCAGCCGGGCTTCCCGCAAGGCGCGCGCTGCCATGTCCGCCCTTGCGTGTTCATGGGAATCCTTGAGCATTTTCTCGACCTCGCCAAGGTCGAGCCCGAAACTCGGCTTGACCTGGACCTCGGCCTTGCAGCCGGTGCTTGCTTCTTCGGCGGAAACGCTCAGCAGGCCGTCGGCGTCGACCTGGAAAGTCACTTTCACTTTCGCCGCCCCGGCCACCATCGGCGGTATGCCGCGCAAGCTGAATCGGGCGAGCGAGCGGCATTCGCCGACGAGTTCTCGCTCGCCCTGCACGACATGCAGGGCCATTACGGTCTGGCCGTCCTTGAAAGTGGTGAATTCCTGGGACTTGGACACCGGGATGGAAGTATTGCGATGGATGATCTTTTCCACCAGTTCACCCATGGTCTCGATTCCCAGCGACAAGGGATTTACGTCGAGCAGCAGGAAATCGCCGGCCGGTTTGTTGCCAGCTAGCACTTCGGCCTGAATACCCGCACCGATGGCGACCACCCGGTCCGGGTCGATGTCCTGCAAGGGTTCGCGGCCGAAATAGTCAGCCACCGCGCGTCGAACGATCGGCATCCTCGTGGCGCCGCCGACCAGCAGCACGCTGTCCATGGCGCCGGCTTCCATGCGGGCGTCGCGCAAAACGCGGCGGCAGGCAAGGATTGTGCGGCGCAGCAGCGGCGCCGCCAAATCGGAGAACTCCGCCGCGGACAGCATGAAACTCGAGCCGCACCAGGTCAGCTCGACCCGGTCGCTTTCGGACAAGGCTTCCCGCGCGCTGTTCGCCGCCTGCATCATCGCCGGATAGTCCTGCGCTGCAATGCTTTCCATGCCGCACTTCCGCGCGAGCCAGTCGGCGACCACTTTGTCGAAATCGTCGCCGCCCAGCGCGGTATCGCCGCCGGTGGCGAGCACTTCGAACACGCCTTTTCGCAGGCTCAGCAGGGACACGTCGAAGGTGCCGCCGCCCAGATCGAATACGACGATGTCGCCTTCTTCCCGCGTATCCAGCCCGTAGGCGACCGCCGCCGCGGTCGGCTCGTTGAGCAGGCGCAAGACATTGATACCGGCAAGGCTCGCCGCGTGCCGCGTTTGCTGGCGCTGGGAATCGTTGAAATAGGCCGGCACGGTGATTACGGCGCCGTCGACCGTCTCTCCGGTCCGTTCCTCCGCGCGCCGCACCAGAGTCCCGAGTATATCGGCGGACACTGCCACAGGATCCCGCACCCCCGCCGCGGTGACAAAGGCGGGCGAGGCCGTGTCGCGTTCGGCATCGAAGCGGTATTGGCGATAATCCCCGCCGGCGGTCAATTCGTCGCGACTCCTGCCGAGCGCCCGCTTGACCGAAACGATGACATTGGCAGGGTCGGCGGCTGCCTGCGCTTTCGCCAGCGCGCCGACGACGATTGCGCCATCGGCGCCATAGTGCACGACCGAAGGCAGCAAATGCGCGCCGGTGGCATCGGCAAGCGTCCGCACCTCCCCGTTCACGTCGGTGGCGATCAGGGAATTGGTCGTGCCCAGATCGATGCCTGCCGCGCGTTTGCGGGTAACGTGCCGTGAGGGTCGCCCGCCTGGCTCTGAAATCTGTAACAAACTCATGGCCTCAGATGATGGCGTCTTCCGCTTTCTCGATTTCGGCTTGCAACTTGGTCAGGAACTGCAATTCGTGGAACAGCTTTTTCGCCTGGCCAAGATCGCTCCGGGCCAGGGAACCGGCGAATTCCTGCTGCCGCCGTGCAAGCTTCGCGCTCGTTGCGCGATTCAATTCATCGATCCGGTCGAGCGCTGATTCGTCTTTCGGCAACTCGGCGAGCGATTCCCGCAAGCTGATCTGTTCAATCAGCAACTCCGGGTCGAGATCGGACTGTTCGACTTGCTCGACGTCCATCCCTCGCAACTGCAAAAGATAGCCGGCCCGGCGCATTGGCGACTTCAGGGTTTCGTAGGCTTCGTTGAGATAGCTGCTGAGCTTGATCGCCCGCAGCCGCTGCTCGTCTCCGGCCGCGGCATAACGATCAGGATGGACAATGGTCTGCAACTCGTGAAACTGTGCGTTGAGCCGGTCAAGATCAATTTCATGGCCGACCGGCAATTCAAACTGTGAAAAATAATTGTCGGCAATGGACAGCACGGCACGACTTCGCTTCAGTTCGATCGCGGACTTATATGGTGAAGCTTTCGCCGCAGCCGCACTCGCCTTTCACGTTCGGATTGCGAAACTCGAAACCTTCGTTAACTCCCTGCTTTACAAAGTCCATTTCGGTGCCGTCGATGTAAACCAGACTTTTGGCATCGACAACGATCTTGACGCCGTGCTTTTCGAAAATCCGATCGCCGTCTTCGACCTGGTCGGCAAATTCGAGCACATAGGCCATACCCGAACAGCCGGTCGTGGTGACCCCCACGCGAATGCCGAGTCCACTGCCGCGTTCGGACAACTGACGCGCGACGTGGCTGGCCGCGTTTTCGGTGATGGATATTCCCATGAAGCTATCCTTATGTCTGGTCTTCCGTATTGCCCTGCTTTTTCCTCACGTCGGCGATCGCCGCCTTGATGGCGTCCTCCGCCAGTACCGAGCAATGAATCTTGACCGGCGGCAGTCCGAGTTCATCGGCGATATCCTTGTTGCGGATCTGCGTAGCGTCATCGAGCGACCTGCCCTTGACCCATTCGGTCAACAGGGAACTCGAAGCGATCGCCGAGCCGCAGCCATAGGTCTTGAATTTCGCGTCTTCGATGACGCCGTCGCCGTCGACCTTGATCTGCAGGCGCATTACATCGCCGCAGGCGGGCGCGCCGACCATCCCGGTGCCGACATTCGCGTCGTCGTCGTCGAGCCGGCCTACATTGCGCGGGTTTTCGTAGTGGTCCAGTACCTTGTCTGAATATGCCATGATGCTTTTGCTCCAGCGTACGCTTTAATGCGCAGCCCATTGAACCTGATCGAGATCCACGCCTTCCTTGTACATGTCCCAGAGCGGGGAAAGTTCCCGCAATTTGGCGACAGCATAGTGAATTTTCTCGATCGCGTAGTCGATATCTTCCTCGGTGGTGAATCGGCCGATGGAAATTCGCAGTGAACTGTGGGCCAGTTCGTCGTTGCGGCCGATCGCCCGCAGCACGTAAGATGGCTCCAGGCTGGCCGATGTGCAAGCCGAACCCGATGACAGCGCGAGTTCGCGCAGCGCCATCATCAGCGATTCGCCTTCCACGAAATTGAAACTGATGTTCAGATTGCCCGGCGACCGAAGCTTCAGGTCGCCGTTCACGTAGACTTCCTCGATGTCTTCCAGGCCGCGCAGCATTCTGTCGCGCAAGGCCAGGGTGCGGCGGGCTTCCTCGCGCATTTCTTCCCTGGCGATGCGATAGGCCTCGCCCATGCCGACGATCTGGTGAGTCGGCAAGGTGCCGGAGCGCATGCCGCGTTCGTGACCGCCGCCGTGAATCTGCGGTTCGATGCGCACCCGCGGCTTGCGCCGCACGTACAAGGCGCCGATGCCCTTGGGTCCATACAGTTTGTGCGCGGTCAGCGACAGCAGATCCACCTGCATTTTTTCCAGGTCGATGTCGAGTTTGCCGGCGCTCTGGGCGGCGTCGACGTGAAAGATCACCTTGTGTTTGCGCGTCACCTCGCCGATGGCCCCGATGTCGTTGACCACGCCGATTTCATTGTTGACGTGCATCAGGGAGACCAGGATAGTGTCCGGGCGCAGCGCCTGTTCGACGGTTTCCGGCGAGATAAGCCCGTCGCTGTCCGGGTCGAGATAGGTTACTTCAAAACCTTCCCGCTCCAGTTGCCGGCAACTGTCGAGTACGGCCTTGTGTTCGATCTTGGAAGTAATGATGTGCTTGCCTTTCTTGTGATAGAAATGCGCGGCGCCTTTCAGCGCCAGGTTGTCGGCCTCGGTGGCGCCCGAGGTCCAGACGATCTCGCGCGGGTCGCAATTGAGCAGATCGGCCACGTTACGGCGCGCGTTTTCCACCGCTTCCTCCGCTTTCCAGCCGAATTGATGCGAGCGCGACGCGGGATTGCCGAAATTCGATTCGATCGTGAGGCATTCCGACATTGCCCTGGCGACCCGGGGGTCGACCGGCGTCGTAGCCGCATAATCGAGATAAATGGGAAGTTGCATATATTACTCCGCGATAAAGACAACTACACCGAGGTAGCCGATATGCGTATTTCGTTCATGTTGCCCGCTACCATTTTCCTGTCCTGATGGCCGGCGATGCGGCGCACGTCGCTCCGCGAAACCAGGTCAGCCAGGCTGATGCCTTGCAGGAAACCGAGTATCTGGTCGCTCAAGTCCTCCCAGAGGAAATGCGTCAGACAGGTTTCGCCGCCCTGGCAGTCTCCGGAACCCTGACAGCGGGTCGTATCGACGGACTCGTCGACGGCGCCGATGATCTCGGCGACGTATATCGCCTCGGAATCCCGATCCAGTCGATAGCCGCCACCGGGGCCGCGCACGCTATGGACGAGTTCGGCCCGGCGCAATTTGCCGAACAGTTGTTCCAGGTAGGCCAGGGAAATATCCTGCCGCCGCGATATATCGGCCAGACTCACCGGCCCTTCGCCGTCGTGCAAGGCCAGATCCAGCATGGCGGTCACGGCATACCTGCCTTTGGTAGTCAGCTGCATTGCAAAATCCGCTGTCAGCCGGATAACGGGGCAATTATCGAATAACCGACCAAATCAGTCAAGTATTTTGTGGGTTGTTTTGTGGGTTGTGTGTAGCGAACAAATAAAGTGTCCGGTTTCAGAACACGCAAAGCGCCGGTCGCATGGCGGTCGTTTTCGAGGCGACCGTCCCGATGCCGACATGGATCATGCGTTCCATCGCGGCTACGAGGTCGCGAGGTTCGTCGAACCAGGCATTGGGGTCATTTGCCGGCAATTCCCGTTTTGTCTGTTTCATGGCGCGCCGGTCAATCCGGCGGGGCGCCGGTCGCGACCGGCGGCAGGGCGGCGAAGCCCGCGCCGGGAAGCGGCAGGGAAATCGCCGCGATGTCGCCGTCGCAGCGCAGCCGCGCCGTCCCGCCCGCGAAATCCGCCGGCAGTTCGAACAGGTCGGCCGCGAAGCGCAGCGCCGTGGACCGGCCCGCAACCCGCACCGGCGCCGCGGCCGCGAGCGTCTCCTCCCGTCCCGCCGGGGTCAGCGAGGCCTCGCAGACAACGCCGGTGTCGGCGTCGTTGGTCAGCGCCAGCGCCAAACGCCCCATCCAGGGCGCGACCGGAAACCGGACGTCCCGCGCGGCGGATACCGGCGATACCGCCGCCATCCCGACCGGACCCTCCGCCGCGTCCAGGGTCAGCAGATTGCGCAGGTCCACCGGCGCGTCGCATTCGAGCGCGGCATGGCCGGACTCGAGCACGCTCCGGCCGTCGCTCGACAGCGCGACCCGGCCGCCCGCGCCCCCGGCCAGCGTGAACTCGGCCTGGCGAAATCCGTTTTCGGTCACGCCCGCCGCGCCCGCGAAACGGGCCGTGGTCACCCAGCCGCGCAGACGCATCACGCAGCGGTTGGCCGTGTCGGACAGATTCGTCACCGTCACATGGGAACGAAAGCCTCCGCCGTCCAGCAGCAGCGGCAATACCCCCCGGTACGGCGGCGGCGCGGCGCGGTCTTCCGGAACCGCCGCCGTCAGCGCGGCGAAATCGCCGCCGCGCAGCGTCATGCCCAGCGCGGACACCGCGCGGTCGCAACTCAGCGACACCGTGCCGTCGGCCGTTTCCGCCGCGGACGGAATCAGTTCGTCCAGAAACCGGAACACGGTCGACCGCCCGGGCACGGCGACGGCGCCGCCGCCGGCCGCGCCCGCGGGAGTCTCCAGTTCCGCCGCGCAGGACGCGTCCAGCGCGTTGTCGTTGGAAAGGATCAGACCCAGACGGCCCAGACCCAGCGGCGCCGGAATCCGAAAGCCGCGCCCCGGCCGCGCGTTCTCCAGGTGCGTCATCGCAACGGGCGCGCCGCCGCTTTCCCGCACCAGCAGCATCCGCGCCACCGCCGGTCGGTCGCAGACGAGCCGGGCGTAACCGAACGCGAAGCCTTCCGCGCCCGCGGCGCCCAGCGTCACCCCGGACTCGCCGAAATCGACGACGGCCCCGGACTCCGTCGGCGTCGGCGCGGGATTCCCTTCGAATACCGCGGCGTCCAGTCCCGCGCCCACCAGGGTCAGCGCGCAGCGGTTGCCCGGGGCCGAAACGTTCGTCAGGAAAAGACGGCTGCGAAAACCGTCCCCGTCGACAAACAGGGGAAACAGGTGGAAACGGGCCGCGGCGGGGTCAAGCGGCTCCGGTTCAGGTTCGGGCTCGGGTTCCGGTTCCGGTTTGGGCTCCGGCTCGGGGTCCGGGGTTGTCGGGGTTGCCGGGGTTGCCGGGGTTGCCGGGGTCGCCGGGGTCGCCGGGGTTGCCGGGGTCGCCGGGGTCGTCGGCGGCGAACCGTCGTTGTCGCTGACCGTCACCGCGTCGGAGGCGCCCGGCGGTGGATCTTCGCCGTCGAAAATGAGGATCTCGACCCGTTGGACGGACCCGTACCCGGTGCCGTCCGGCAGCGGGGAACCCAGCGCGACCACCGCCGTTTCGCCGTTTTCGCTCTCGGCGCGGTCGTCGACCGCCGCCGTGAACGTCGTCGCGCCGCTGCCGGCGCCGTTCGGAATGACGATGGCGTCCGCTATCGCAAAGTCGTCGGCTTGCGCATCCGAGCCGGCCCCCGCCACCACCCGGATCGGAATCGACAGCGCCGCGCCGGACGTGTTCGCCTCGCTCCGCGTCGCCGTGACCGTCAGGCTTTCGCCTTCCGTCACCCGGCCGTTTCCGGACACCGAGAGGTTCACCACCGGCGCGGCCGGCGCCGGATCGACGGCCGGCGGATCGGTTTGCGGATCGGCCGGCGCCGGATCGACGGTCGGCGGATCGGCCGGCGGCGCGTCGTCGTCGAGCAGGGCCACGGTGACCGCGGACGGCGCGCCCGCCGTGTAGCCGTCGCCCGGCTTGATCCTGGCCTCCACCGCGCCGTCGGCGCGCTGCTGCTCGTCGGACCAGACCGTGACCGTCCAGGTGGCCGAGGTCGCGTCCGCGGGGAGCGTCACCGTGCCGGTCTGCTCGCGCCCGATATAGTCCAGACCCGCGCCCATCTCCTCCGCCGCGCCCAGGTTCACCGCGATGTCGATCCCCGGCGCCGCGTCGGCCGTGACCGTGAAGGTCACCTCGCCGCCCTCCGTCACCGAAGCCGCGTCGGTGGAGATCGTCACCGACGGGGGCGTCGCCGCGACCTGCGAGGCAGTGTTGTCGTCTTCGTTCGTGACCGGGTTCGCGTCGCTGACCGTGACCGTTGTCTTGCCCGTGGCGGCATAGTAGTCCTCGCCGCCGAGCATTATGATGTCCACCTTGCTGTCGCCATCGAGGTCAGCGCTCGCCATGGTAGGCACTTCCACGTCCACGAAGTAATGATAGGCCGGAATCTCGACGCTGCGGGGGTTCTCTCCATACGCCCGCAGCGGATTCGACAAGTTCGGCGCCGGGACCACACGCTCGCCGTCGTAGTCGGCGAGGTAGTAGTTCACGGTGGTGGGAGAGGGCAGCATGAACCAGGGATCCATGCTGAACCGGACGGTGAAGGGCTGCCCTTCCTCGACGGAGGCGGGGCCGACGACATCGACCGAGACGAACGACTGGCGCGTCGTGTCGTTGAGCGCGATCGAAACCGAGGCGGTTCTGCTGGTGTCGCTACTATCTTGAAATTCCACCGTAATGATTTCTTGACCTTCGGCAACGTGGTCGGCAATCGCGCTCAGGGTGAGCCTGTACGCGCGGCCCTCGCTGTCCCAACGACCGTCGCGAGTGCCATCGAACAGGCCTCCGCAGGCATCAAAGCCAATTGTCCGCAAGCTGAGGTCAAGCAGGAGCGAACAACTGGAGCTATAAGCGATGCCGCTAACTTGTACTATAGGCGGGCCCCAGTTGCTGGGAAAGCCGGTGAAGGTGAAGGTATCGACCGTTCCCTCGTCTATCGAGGTCGGCGAGACGCTCAGGGTTGGGGTTTGCGCGACGGCGCCGGACGGCAGGCCCGCCAGCAGCGGCGCCAGCAAGCAGAAGGCCCGGCAACGGGCAAGGACGCTGCTGCCGGTAGCGGCGGCAACGCCCCCGACACGGGCATTGCAATGAAGATGCGCGCCGCGACGGGCGCCGTCGCGGGACGAGTCAGGCGGGCAAGCGGGAAGCCGAAACCGGCGCCGCCATGCGCCGGACGCACTCATGGCCGGCGATCCGGCGATCCGGCGATCCGGCGATCCGGCGATCCGGCGATCCGGCGATCCGGCGATCCGGCGATCCGGCGATCCGGCGATCAATCACATGATCGGATTCCCCCGCGACTCCCGTCAAGCCCGAAACCGGGCCGATTCCGAAAAAATCCCGCAGCGAACGGTCCAGAATTCTCATTCGATCTTCCCTCTCTCACGCAACCCCGCAAAGACTACCTCCAACCCCGGCCCACGCGCAACACCGAACCGGCATGGGCCGACACATGGGCAGTGGAACATAAACGCCGGAGGGAGTAAACACACCCACCGGCCACACAGCGATTCTCATTTTGTCCGGATGCGGCTGCAAGTTCATCCCCCACCAAAACCGCTGCGCGGTTTTGACTCCCCCAAGGGGGGAGTATTTGGTGTCGTGCGGGTATTGAACCCGTCCGCCCCGGAACCCCGTGTGCCCGCAGCGCGGCACGCTCGCCGGCTGTCCGAAGGGACTTCCCCGCGACAACCTCATTCAGCGGCTATGGTGGAGGGAGCCTTGCCGAGGTTCGGGGGGACGGGGAAGCCGCTTGAGCGGGCGATCATGGCGATTATGGCGAGGTGATGGATACTGTGGGTGATGAGGCCCATCAATTCGCGATCCAGGGTGCTTGCCGCGACGGTGGGTTCGCCGTTGTAGTGGACGAGTTCGCGGACCGGGATTTCGGCGCCGAAAGTGTCCAGGTCGAGGACATCGAAGCGGCCCCGGGTTTCCGTCAGGGCGGCGGCGGCCACTTGCACATCGGTTTCGACACTGGTGCCCCGCTTGCGGTCGTCGTAATCGATGCAGCCCGCATCGAGACCGTTCAAAAAGCACTGGTATCGATCCACGATATGGCGCACGTGGGCGCCTATGGAAGAGCTGCCGGCGCCGGCGGCGAAAATCTCGCCCGGCATGCCGTCGAGCAATTCGCCGCATTGATCCACGCAGTCGATGCAGCCGTCTATCAAGCGCACTTTGCGGCCGCGGAAATCGGCACGGTCGCTCATCGATACGAGCCTTTAAGTTCTTTTGACCAGCGCCAGCAGGCCCCGGAAAATATCCAGCGGTGTCTCGTGCTTGTAATCGGTAAACTCGCCCGCGTCCATGAACATGCCATGTTCCTCGCAGACCTCGTAGCGCAGATGGGGCTGATTCGGGTCCGTCACATGCTTCATCGGCTTGCCGCAACGCGGGCAGGCGATGTCCTTTACCACGTTGTAGCTCTTGCCGACGTCCGGGTCACCGGAATCGGCAAAATCCGCCATCCAGTTTCCTTTCAACGCCTCGGCTTCGCCGTGGTCGAACCATAGGCCCTGGCAGCTTTCGCATTTGTCTATGATGACCTTGCCATGGAGGATTTCAATCTTGATTTCCTTCATCGGCGAATTGCACTTGGGACATTCCATCCGGTTCTCCTCAGATATCGATATGGCGCAAGGCGCGGAGGGTCGGCGACATTCTAAAAGATAATCACGCGCATGACCACGTCAGCGAAAAAGTGATTTTCCGGCGTGGGGCGGATCAGTAGCTATAACGTCCGGAGCGGTCGCCGAGGGTTTCGGAATCAAGTTCGCCGGCAGCGCAAAGCAGCAGGTCCGCCTTGCCGAAAGTATGCAGGAGGTCCGCGCGGCCGCCGGTGGCCGATTCGCCTCCCAGGCCGTTCAGAATCACGGTGACATTTTCGTCCGCGGGCAATTCCCGCAGGCTGGCGCCGTATTGGCACATCGCTCCGACCAGCCGTCGTTCCAGGCCTGCCACGTCCTGCCGCCAGCGGGCCGCGCGTTCGGCCTGGGCGCTTTCGCTCCGCGCGCGCAGGTCATCGGCCAATTCTTCCGCCCGTGCCCGCAATCGATCCATTTCCGCCGAAATCTCGACCAGCGCCTGTTCAAAGCGTTCGCCTTGTACGGCTGCGCTTGCGCGCAATTCTTCGGTCAACTCGCGCAAACGTTCGACGCCGGCCCGGTTCTCCTGCCGCAGGCGCTCGATTTCCACGCGCAATCGCTCGAAGGCATCGTCATCCACGCCGTCGGCGTCGCGCAGAATCCGGGCGTATTCGCCGGCCTGGGAAATCGCCGAATCGACAACTGCCGAGTAATCGATATCGCGAGCCCGCAACAGCAATTCGAATTGCGGGCGCCGCTCGTCTTCCTCGGTCAATACTTCCCCGGGCCCGGCTTCCGCCCGCACCCTCCGAGCCAGAGCCGCGAAGGGATTGTCGTCCTGGCGCAACGCCATCACGGAGTTGTTCAGCATTACCAGATCGAGCCGGCTGCGCGTACTCGCCAGATTGCTGCGTACTTCGAGCACAAGACCGTGACCCGCCAGATACATGCTGTCGATGCGTTCGCCGCCGAGTCCGAACAGGCCGCTTTCCAGCTCGAGTTCAAGCGCCTGTTCGAGCATGCCGGTAAAGGCTTCGACATTGCGCTTGAGCGAATCGTAGGGATCGTCCTGGGCGGCGGCGGGAAACGCCAGGAACGCGGTAAGCGCCGCTGCCTGCAATGTGTTTCTTACCATTCCGTCACTCCCGCCGAGCCGACCAGGCTGACCAGTTGCCGCAGCGAGCGCACGGTTTCGTAGTCGCGGTCCGCCAGCAATTCATAACCTGCCTGCATGGTTTCGAGGTCCTGGGTGCGCAATTGTTCGAAACGGGCCAGCATGCCGGCGAATTCTTCCCGTTCCTCGGCCTGAAGCCGATTGAATTCCGCAAGGCGCCGGTCGACCGCCGTCAGTTCCGGCGAACCGAAACCGATCTCCAGGGCGCCGCCCCGATAGACCACGGATGTGTTCAGCAACGTCAGCCCGAGCATGAGTGCGCAGGCCGCGGCGGGAATCCACTGCCAGGCAAGTCGTAAGGGGCGGTCTTTTTCCGCGCCGCGTTCGCGCCGGAACAACGCCATATGGCGATTCCAGCGGGGTGCGGGAACTTCTTCCCAGCGTCGGAGTTCGCGCGTAGCGCCGGTCAACTCCTGCAATTGCGCGGCGCAATCCGCACAGGCGGTTACATGCTCTTCGATTTCAGCCCTCAATACGGGGCTCAAATCATCGGAAAAATATTCCCGCAGCAAGTGATCAGTTCTCGAGCAGGGCATTTTCTTCCTCCGGTATCAAGCGCATTTTCTTCAATGCGGTATAAAATCTGGTTTTTGCGGTGTTCACGGAAATCTCCTGCATTTGCGCGATTTCCTCGAATGTCAGGGACTGGTAGATCTTCAATTCAACCACCAGCCGCTGTTCCAGCGGAATCCGGCCCAGCAATTCAAGCGCCAGCCGGTTCCTTTCGCGTTCGGCAAGACCGTGATCGGGTTCGGACTCCGGCCGCGCGCTCGGTTCGCCGCCGGCGAATTCTCCCGACTCATCCAATCCGCCGGTAAGTGACAGCAACTTCTTCCTGCGGTTCAGATCCACCGCCTTGTTATGCGCGATGCGAAACAGCCAGGTGCGAAAACTGGAGTCGCCGCGAAAGCGGTGCAGATTGCGGTAGACGCCGAGGAACACCTCCTGCATGAGATCCATCGCGTCCTCACCGTTGCCGGTAAGCCGGTATCCCAGGTTGTAGACGCGGTGTTCGTAGCGTTGCACGAGTTGCCGCCAGGCCCGGGTGGAGCCATTCAACGCGCCGGCTACCAGTTTTTCGTCGCTGTTGCTCACGCGCATATAGTCCTGTTGTCGGAACAGCGGCCGGAAAAGTTTGCGCCTTGCGGGGAAGAGGGTACCGGGTTCAGGCGGCCGCTTTTTGCTTTGTGAGCAATTGGCTGGCCGCCGACATCAGCGCGTTGAGTGACGAGCTGACGATATCTTCGCTTTTGGCGATGCCGGTGTATCTTTTCCCCTGGCTCCTGATCTGGATATAGGTGACGGCTTCGGCGTCGGCGCCCTGGCTAAGCGCGTGTTCGCCGTAATCCATGACTTCGAAATCGATCTGGATCACCTTCTGCAATCCATGAACCAGGGCGTCCAGAACGCCATTGCCCTGCCCCCGGACCTGCATGCTCTTGCCGAAATAAGTGATTGTCCCGCTGAATATCTCACCCGTTTCGTTTCTCTCGATGGAGTAATTCTGCAGGCTGATGACTTTTTCGTTGTCGAAGTAGTGGCGATTGAACAGCTCCCAAATCCGGTCGGGCTGGATCTCTCCCCCGGTTTTCTCGGCGGCGTCCTGCACCACCCGGCTGAATTCGATCTGGAGCCAGCGCGGAAGCTGGAAACCGAACTTGTTTGCCAGCACATAGGCCACGCCGCCCTTGCCGGACTGGCTGTTGACGCGGATGACGTCCTGATAGGTGCGGCCCAGGTCGCGCGGGTCGATGGGCAGATAGGCGATTTCCCAGGGCTCGCCTTCCCGGTACAGATCCAGGCATTTCTTGATGGCGTCCTGATGCGAACCGGAGAAGGCGGTGAAAACGAGGTCGCCGGCATAGGGCTGGCGCGGATGCACGTCGATCTGGGTGCATTCGCGCACGATGGAGACGATGCGGTCCATGTCGGCCAGGTCCAGCCCGGGGTCGATGCCCTGGCTGTACAGGTTCATCGCCATGACCACGACATCCATGTTGCCGGTGCGCTCGCCGTTGCCGAGCAATGTGCCCTCTACGCGCTGGGCGCCGGCCATGACGCCGAGTTCGGCGGCGGCCACGGCGCAGCCGCGGTCATTATGCGTATGCAGGCTGACGATGACGGAGTCGCACCGGGAAACATGGCGGCAGAACCATTCGATCTGGTCCGCGTAGATATTGGGCGTCGCCATTTCCACGGTGGAAGGCAGATTCATAATCGCGGGCCGTTCCGGAGTCGGCTCCCACACGTCGATCACCCTGTCGCAGACCTCCACCGCGTGATCGATTTCGGTGCCGGTAAAACTTTCCGGCGAATACTGGTAGATCCATTCGGTTTCGGAGGCGGCTTCCGCGCAGCGCCGCACTGCCTCCGCGCCCGCCGCGGCGATATCCAGGATGCCGGCCTTGTCGGTCTTGAACACTTTTTGCCGCTGCACGACGGAAGTCGAGTTGTAGACGTGCATGATCGCCCTTTTTGCCCCGCGAAGAGACTCGAAAGTGCGCCGAATCAATTCGGGCCGGGCCTGGGTCAACACTTGCACGGTGACATCGTCCGGGATCGCGTCCTGTTCGACCAGGCTGCGCACGAAATCGAAATCCGGCTGGGAGGCGGCCGGGAAGCCGACTTCGATTTCCTTGAAGCCCACCTCTACGAGCAGATCGAACATCTTCCTTTTCTGGCTGACAGACATCGGTTCGATGAGGGCCTGATTACCGTCGCGCAAGTCTACGCTGCACCAGCGCGGCGCGCGGGTCAGCACCCGATCGGGCCAGGTTCTGTCCCGCAGCCCGATCGGCGGAAAAGGCTTGTATCGAGTATGGTCAAACATAAGGCGTGCAGCATAGCCCAATTGTATTGGTTTTTCTATTCATATTTTCTACTGATTTCGCGGTTTCTTGATACTTTTCACCAATTAATATAGCTTTGCTGGATACTTCTGTCATGTATTGGTCAACAGGGAGATTTGTTGCCCGGAGGCAGCCTCATGCAACTCGACAAACTCGACCGGCGCATACTCAGGCATCTGCAACAGGACGGCAGCATTACCAATCTTGAACTCGCCCAGCGCATAGGGCTGTCGGCAACGCCTTGCGCACGCCGGGTCAAGCAACTCGAGGACGCCGGCATCATCGTCCGCCAGGTGACCCTGCTCGATCCGAACAAGCTCGACCTGAAACTGACGGCGCTGATCCAGATCGCCATGGACCGGCACACGCCCGAGCGTTTCGAGGTGTTCGAGAAGGCGGTCAGCGCCTGTCCGGAAGTGATCGAATGCCTGCTGATTACCGGCCAGGCGGCGGACTATCTGCTCAAGGTCGCGATTCCGGATATGGAGTTCTACCAGGAGTTTCTGCTCAACAAGATTACCCGCATCCCCGGGGTGAGCGATGTGCATTCGAGTTTCGTGTTGCGCAAGGTCGTCAGCACCACGGAGTTGCCGCTGGAACACATCCCGCAACCGGCCTGACGGGTTTCGGGTTCAGTCGGGCAGGCTGAACGCCAGCAGCGTATCGGTCGCGGCAATCGAAACGTATTGATTCCCGTCGGCGCCCAGGTAGGTCATGGGGTTGGCATTGCCCCGGCCGGGAAGCACCGCCTGCCAGAGTTCCGCACCGGTCTCGACATCCAGCGCCCGGAATCGGTTGTCGTCGACCGCGGCGATGAACAACAGTCCGCCGGCGGTAACGACGGCGCCGGCGCGCCCCGGCCGGCCGGTGTTGCGCAAGGCCTCCGGCAAACCTTCGGTAACGCCCAGCGGCCGCTGCCAGACGATTTCTCCGGTTGCGAGATCCACCGCGCTGAGTTGACTCCAGGGTGGCTTCTGGCAGGGCCAGCGCGAATCGCCCATGGCCACGTCGAAGCCCGAGGGGCGTGGACCGGCCAGCGCCCAGGCGCCATCTTCAGTGGGTTCCATCCAGCCGAAGGTGCCGACGTTCGCCGCCAGCACGAAGCCGGTATTGGTCGGACGGTCGATGGCCACACCGCCCCAATTGGGTCCGCCGGCAAGACCGGGGAACAGCAGGGTCGTGCGCGGCGCGGCATCGGGCGTCCGAGGCGCCCAGGGCGTATAGGGCCCCTGATTCACTACCTCACCCAGGCTTTCCAGTAATTCGCCACAGGCGGCGGCGTGCGCGGCGTTCGTGTCCGAGGCGGAAACCAGGTCCTGCATGCCGAAGCCGGTGCGTGCGATATCGGCCGGCGCCGCGGGAACCGGCTGACTGGGAGATGTCGACTCGCCCGGGACCTCGCTTGCAGGCGCCGGCCTTTCGACGATTTCCACGATCGGCTCGCCGGTTTCCCGGTTCAACACGAACAGGTAACCCGATTTGGTGGTGAAAGCCATGGCCGGCGTACCGTCTTCGAGCTCAAAAAGGCTCGGCGGCGCCGGCGGGTCGTGATCCCACAAGTCATGACGAATAGTCTGGAAATGCCAGATGTATTCGCCGCTATGAAGATTCACCGCAACGATGGCGTTGGCGTACAGATTGTCCCCTGCCCGGTCGCCGCCCCAGGCGAACGGGATCGGCGAGGCGAGCGGCAGATACACCATGTCGCGTTCGGGGTCGGCAGTGAAATAGAACGGCCAGGCGTTTGCGCCCAACCGCCCCCGCCAACTGTCGCCGGCCCAGGTTTCGTTGGCCGCATCGCCCGGCTGCGCGACCGAGGCAAACTCCCACAGCAGGCTGCCGTCCCGCACGTCGAACGCGCGCGGATCGCCGATTCCTCCGGGTTGGCCGGGAGGCGTGTTGGCGCCGACGATCACGACGCCTTCCATGATCAGCGGGACCGAGTTGTAGGGTACGCCGATGTCGACAACGCCGCCGTCGCCGAAGCCGGCCGAATCAACGCCTGAATTCGCGTCTATCGCATGCAGGTTACTACCCGCCATGAACAGGATTCGCGGCGGATTTTCGCTGTCGCCGGGCCACCAGGCCACGCCGCGCCGGGACGGCCGGCCGTCTTCCACCCTGCGTACCCAGATTTCCCGGCCCGAGACCGGATCCAGTGCGACGATGCGGTCCGCGGCGGAAAAATACATGACGTCGCCGGCAACTATGGGCGTTACCTGGGAGTTTGCGCTGCCTCCGGCAGCGCGGGGGGAATTCGCGCCGCCATCGGCGCTGCGCAGGGAATATTCCCAGGCAGTCTCAAGCGATTCGACATTTGCGCGGCTGACCTGGGCCAGAGCGGAATAGCCGGTTCCCGCCGGGTCGCCGCGATAGTGATTCCATTCAGGGCCGGGGCCGGGTTCGGGTTCGGGCACGGCCTCCTGTCCGCATCCCGCCAGTGCCAGAAGCGGCGCCAGTAACAGGTAAAATGTGTTTGCCTTGACCATCGGTTCCGCCCTGGTTTTTCGGTTCGCTTTACAGCAAGTCGGCGATAGCGTCCCGTTCCTGCTGCAGTTCGCGCTCGGTGGCTGTCATCATCCTGCGGCTGAAATCGTCAATTTCCAAATCCTGAACGATCCGGTAACCGCCGTCTTCGCAGACAACCGGGAAGGAATATATCAGCCCCTTTTCGATGCCGTAGCTGCCGTCGCTGCAAATTCCCATGCTGACCGTGCGCCCGCCGCTGCCGAGCGCCCAGTCGCGCATATGCCCGATGGCCGCGTTTGCCGCCGAGGCCGCGCTCGACAGGCCCCGGGCCTTAATGATCGCGGCGCCGCGCTGCTGCACCTGTGGGATGAACTTGTCTTCCAGCCAGTCCTGGTCCACCAATTCGGTCGCGGCCTTGCCGGCGACGCTGCAATGATGGATGTCCGGGTACTGCGTGGCCGAATGGTTGCCCCAGATGATCATGCCCTCGACATCGGCGCTGTCGCTGCGCGTTTGCGCCGCGAGTTGCGCGATGGCCCGGTTATGGTCGAGCCGGGTCATCGCGGTGAACTGGGAGGAGTCGAGATGGGTCGCATTACGGGCGGCGATGAGGCAATTGGTATTGGCGGGGTTGCCCACCACCAGCACTTTCACGTCGCGGCTCGCCCAACGATCGATCGATGCGCCCTGGCCGGTAAAGATCTTTGCATTGGCCTGCAGCAGATCCTTGCGCTCCATACCGGGGCCGCGCGGCCTCGCGCCGACCAGCAGACAAAATTCGGCGTCGCGGAATGCGATATCGGGATCGTCGGTCTGGACTATGTCGGCGACCAGCGGGAACGCGCAATCCTCGATTTCCATGACCGTGCCGGCCAGGGCGTCCATCGCCGGCGTGATTTCGAGCAATTGCAGGATTACCGGCTGATCCTTGCCGAGCATTTCGCCGGCGGCGATACGAAACAGCAAGGCGTAACTGATCTGGCCCGCCGCACCCGTGACCGTGACCCGAACTGGTTCTTTCATGTGTACTCCTTTTTCTCGGCCCTGTACCGGGCAGGCGCATTGTTTCCGATTAATGCGGATAGTTCAACAACTGTCAGGACACCCACATGGCGTCGCCGTAGCTGTAGAAACGGTAGCCTTCGGCGATGGCTTCGCGGTAAGCGCCGAGCAGCGTTTCCCGGCTGCCGCAGAAGGCGCTGACGAGCATCAGCAGACTGGAACGCGGCAGATGGAAATTGGTGATCATGGCGTCCACCACGCGAAACTCGAAGCCGGGGAAGATGAAGATGTCGGTGTCGCCGCGGTATTTGCCGAAGCGACCTCCCCCGGCGGCGGATTCGAGCGCGCGCACGACCGTGGTGCCGACGGCGACGACGCGTCCGCCGCGCTTTCGGCAGGCATCGATGGCGTCACATGCCGCTTGTGGGACATCCACATATTCACTATGCATGCGGTGCTTGCCGATTCGCTCTTCGCGCACCGGCTGGAAAGTGCCGGCGCCGATATGCAGGGTAATAAATGCCGATCGCACGCCTCCGGCGGCTATGCGTTCAAGCAAATTGTCGTCGAAATGCAGGCCGGCGGTTGGCGCGGCGACCGCGCCGTCGCGGCTGGCGTAGACAGTCTGGTATCGTTCGGCGTCGGCGGCCGTGGCCTGCCTGCGGATGTAAGGCGGCAGAGGCACTTCGCCGATGCGTTCGAGCACGCCCGCGACGTCTTCGTCGAAACGCAAGTCGAACAGATCGCTGTTTCTGCCCAGAACCTCAGCTTCCACTTCTTCATCGGCGTTTCCCGAGAGCAGCAGACGGCTGCCCGGCTTAGGCGACTTGCTGGCCCGCACCTGGGCCAGCGCCCGACGCGCCTTGGGAATCCGCTCGATCAGCACCTCGACCTTGCCGCCGCTGTCCTTGCGTCCGTGTAGCCGTGCGCGGATGACCCGGGTATCGTTGAAAACGAGCAGGTCTTTCGGGTCCAGGAGTACGGGCAAGTCGGTGAAGCGCCGATGGCGGATGCTTCCCGAAGACCGATCGAGACTCACCAGCCGGCTCGCCGAGCGCTCCGGCGCTGGCTCGTCGGCGATCGCCTCCGGCGGCAATTCGTAATCGTAATCGGACAGCAATTCGCTCATGAGTCATCCGGGCGGCGGAGGATTTCCCTGCAGGGAAGGCGCGGTCCGATTGAACCGCGAAGGGCGATTAATATACCATTCCCTTCGCCGGGACATGGGTGTCCCATCCTGGCCTTGGCCCGACCTGCCCTGCCGGAGTGGTGGAATTGGTAGACACGATGGATTCAAAATCCATTGCTAGCGATAGCGTGCCGGTTCAAGTCCGGCCTCCGGTACCAGACCCTTCGCGGAAATTTCCTCTGATCGGATGAACGGTCGAATAAAAAATTGACCCGGTTCGCGGCAAGAAATTACAATGTCACCGAACTTGAGATTTGTGCAGGAGCAGAATAATGAAAACAGTTGTGGAAATCGAAGACATGATTCGAGCCAAGGCAAATGAGGACGAAGCTTTCCGCGCCAGATTCCTGGAAGATCCGCGCACGGCGATCAACGAAGCCACCGGCCTGACGGTGCCGGAAGGGTTTTCCATTCATGTGCACGAAGAAAGCGCGACCGAGTTTCATGTAGTGTTGCCGCCTGCCGGCAGTCGCCTTTCCGATGAGGAACTGCGGGGAGCCGCGGGAGGCTTTGCGCCGACCAACGATTCCTATTAGGCGGACGATCCGGGGTCGGCGGCCGGTCGCGTTCGTCCGATGCAAATCATTGAGCGGGTTTACGGCGATTAGCGGTCGTCGCCGATGCGTCGGTCTCCTGGGGTTTTGATATGTCTGGCAGAAACCTTTACCGCCGGGAAGCGCTGATCCGCAACGCGCAACCCGAAGCGCTGGACGACCTGCTGCGGGTCACCGCGCCGCACGAACGAATTTTCCTGCTGGCGTTCGGAGTATCCATTCTGTTCGTATTGGCCGTCGCCGTTGCGTTCCTGAACTGATTTTTCATTCCGATGGACGATAGTCGCCAATCGGATTCATCTATCGGTCCCGCAGCGCTGGAACACAGCGCAAGGCGCCGACGCACGCCGCTGGTCATGCAGTTGGAGGCCACCGACTGCGGCGCCGCGTGCCTTGGCGTCGTACTGGCGCATTTCGGTTGCTGGGCGCCGCTCGAAGAGCTGCGCGAGAAGTGCGGCGTAGGCCGCGATGGCGCGACGCTTGAGGATCTTGCCCTCGCCGCCCGGGAATACGGCCTCAAGGCCACTGGCTGGTCGAGTCAGATCAGCGGTCTGGCCCGTCTGCCGATGCCCATGATCCTGTTCTGGGGATTCAGGCATTTTGTCGTGCTTGAGGGGGTCGGACGCGGGCGCTTTTACCTGAACGACCCCGCCGAGGGTCATCGGGTGGTCGATGCCCAGACTTTCAATCGCGATTACACCGGAGTCGGTCTCCTGCTTGAGCCGGGCGACGGATTTCGCGCTACCGGCGCACGGCCCGGCGTACTGCAGCGTTTGTGGCCCTGGCTGCGGGCTTACCGCGCATTGCTCAGCCGCGCGACGATTTTTGGCCTGCTGCTGGCCCTGACCACACTGACCCTTCCTTTCCTGCTCGCCCTGTTCATAGACCGCGTGCTGCAGGCGCAGCAGACCGACATCGGCGGAATGCTGATCGCGGCCATGGCAGCCGTCGGCGGACTCACCTTCCTCTTCACCTGGCTGCAGATGCGTTCCCTCAACGAGCTGGTTGTGCGACTGTCCATCGACCAGTCGGACCGCTATCTGGATCACCTGCTGCGGCTTCCCATGCGTTTCTTTTATCAGCGTTTTTCCGGGGACCTGGCCCTGCGCATGCGCCTGATCGATCAAGTTGCCGATGCGGGGGCCGGTCAGCTCGTGCGGCTCGGCGTCGATCTGGTGATGAGCGTGGCCTTTCTGGCGGCAATGCTGGCTTTTGATTTTCCGTTGGGCCTCGCGGTAGCCGGTCTCGGCATCGCCTGTGTGCTGTCGATTCATGTATTGACCCGTCTGCGTCGGGACCGGAATCATCTGGTTCGACGCGAACAGGGAATTTTCGCCGGCATGAGCGCGGCGGGTCTGCGAATGATCGAAACCCTGCAGTCGACCGCGAGAGAGGACGATTTCTTTTCCCGCTGGAGCGGCAGGCAGGCCCGCGAACTCGGCGCCAGACAAAAGTTCGTTGAGCTTGGCCATGTTGCGGCGGCGCTGCCGCAACTGTTCCAGTTGTTCGCCGCGGCGCTGGTGTTCGGCCTTGGCGGCTGGCGCGTAATGTCCGGGGACATCAGCATCGGCGCATTGATGGGATTCTACATATTGGCCGGCAATTTCCTGCGCCCGGTCTCGAGCATCGGCCAGTTCTCCGATCTGCTGGCGACGCTGGAGGCGGACCTGGCGCGAATGGACGATGTTTTCAAGTCGCCGAAGGAAGCGACCCTGATGAACCATGACGCCAACCCGCAACGGCGGGTCCGGGTGCTCGACGGTCGCCTGCGACTCGTCGGCCGACTCGAATTGCGCGCGGTCAGCTTCGGTTTCCAGCGCAACCGTTCGCCCCTGGTGGAAGATTTCAATCTGACCATCGAGCCCGGCCAGCGCGTGGCGGTGGTTGGCGCCAGCGGTTCCGGCAAGTCCACCCTGGCGCTGTTGGCGGTGGGGCTGCATCAACCCTGGTCCGGGGAAGTGTTGTTCGACGGGCATCCACTGGCCGAAATTCCGCGGGAGGTTTTCTGCCGCTCGGTTTCCATCGTCAATCAGCAACCCGTGCTGTTCGCCACGAGCATTCGTAACAATCTGACGATGTGGGACGCGGCGACTCCCGAGCGCCACGTCACCGCCGCCGCCAGGGATGCGGCGATTCACGAGGAAATCATCGGCCGGCCGGAAGGATACGAGTCGATGGTGGAAGAAGGCGGACGCAATTTCAGCGGCGGCCAGCGCGCCCGGCTCGAAATCGCCCGGGCCCTGGTCAACAATCCGTCGCTGCTGATTCTGGATGAAGCCACCAGCGCCCTCGATCCGGCGACCGAGTTGCTGATCGACGATCGCATCCGCCGCCGGGGCTGCTCCTGCCTGATCGTCGCCCATCGCCTGAGCACGATCCGCGACGCCGACCGCATCGTCGTCATGGATCAGGGCCGCGTCGTCGAGCAGGGCAGCCATGATGAGCTTTATGCCGATGACAGTTTCTATCGCAGGTTGATCCATGGCGAATGAGCACAGATCGCAAGCCGCGCTGGCCGATTTCGCCGCGGCCAGGGGCGAGCATCGCGCCGCGGCCGGCAATCGTCCGATCCGGCTGAACGATCCCGAACTCGCCTGGTTCGTTGCGGAAGGAGCCATCGACATTCTGGAAACCGAACTTGCCGATGGCGGGATGGAAGCGCCGTTCAGGCATGTGGCGCGCCTGGAACAGGGCCGGTTGGCATTCGGAGCAGAACAGACCGGCCACTCGATGCTACTGGTGGCCAAGGGCGTTCAAGCCACCAGCTTGCGCTGCCTGTCCCTGGCGAGTTTGCGTGAGGAAGCCGCCCGGGGGAAAGAAAGCGACGGCATCGCGGCCGCGGTCATGGTCCAGCTTGACGCTTGGATCGAAGATCTCGCCGCCGCGGTGGCGGCCGAAATCGAAAACCACCCCCGCATCGAATCGCGGCTCGGTCCCGGCAGTAAAACCGGTGACGGCGTTTCCGCGGCCGAACAAGGCGTGGTATGGCTTTCCGCCGATCGGTTGGACGCGACTTTCCTCGATGTGGCCGACACCGGGCCCGAGTCGTCGGGCCTGATGCCGGTAACGCGGGATAGCTGGGTCAAACTGCATGCAACCGAAGGCGTGGTCTGCCGCTCGCCGCAAGAACTTGGTGTGCGGCTGTTGCTTGAGGCGGGTTTGCCTGAATTTCACCGCCTCGCTCTCGGCGCCGAATCGATCCATCGCCGCCTGCTGCTGGTGGACGACGCCAATCTGCAAGTGGCCCAGTCCGCCCTGCGCCGCCGCGAGAAGTCGTTGGCGAGAAAAAGCCTGACGGATCTGCTGAGCTTCCGCAAGCAATCCGAAGGCCATACGACCCTCGGCAAGGCCTTGCGCATCATCGGCGAGCATGAAGGGCTCGACATCCGCACACCGGCTGGTTCCGGCGAAACCGAGCCTGCGCTGGACGATTATTGCGGGGCGTCCGCCCTGCGCCGGCGGGGCGTGCGACTGACGGTGGAAGACCGCTGGTGGCTTGGCGATAGCGGCGCCATGCTGGCCTTCAGACGCGAAGACGATCAGCCCGTCGTGCTGTTGCCCGGCTTTGCAGGCCGCTACCGGGTGGTGGACCCGGAAACCGGCAAGTCTGCGCCCGCCGACGCCAATACCGGCGACAAGTTTCGTGACGCCTGCCTGCTGTATCCCGCGCTGCCCACCGATGAACCTGCCTCGGTCCGCAAGCTGCTGCGCGTGGGAGTGGCGCCGATGACTGCCGAAGTCCTCCGGCTCATCGCCTTCGGGCTCGGCGCGGGGCTGCTGGCGCTGACGCCCGCGATTGCGGTGAATCTGCTGGTGGACAATGTGATTCCCGCTGGAGAGGGGGTCGCCCTGTTCCAGTTCTCGGCGATGCTGGCCGGAATCGCGCTGGTGGCGTCCCTGGCCCGAGTGCTGCGAGGCATGGCGCTCATGCGCCTTGAAGGGCGTCTTGCCGCGCGCATCGGCGCGGCGGTCCAGGACCGTCTGCTGCGCCTGCGGCTGCGATTTTTCCGTCGCTTCAACGCCGGCGAACTCGCGGCGAGATCGATGGTCTTTCAGGATGTCAGGGACCATGTGGCCGGAGTTACGGCCGATGCGATACTGTCCATGCTGTTCGCCCTGCCGGCGCTCGGCCTGCTGTTTTTCTACAATGCGGCGCTGGGCTGGACCGTCACCGCGCTGACCGCCGCTGCGCTCGGAGTGACCGCAGGGTACTGCGCCAGCCTGGTCGAACACCAGCGCCACTATCTGCGCTCTTCACGCCAGCTTCTGGGCGAATTGCACCAGTTCCTGAGCGGGATAGCGAAGCTGCGCACCACCGGCGCCGAGGATATGGCCTTTGCCGCCTGGGCGAGGCGCTATCGGGAACACAAACACTCGGAAATCCGGCAGGCCATCCTGAGCGAACAGATCGTCGCCATAGCCGCCGCGGCGCCCGCTCTCGGCAGCGCCGCGCTGTTCACCGCGGTGGTCGCCCAGAGCGCAGACGGGCTTGCCACCGCGGACTTTCTCACGGTGCAAACCGCGGCCATGGTCCTGTTCATGACCATCGTCATGCTGGGCAATTCAGCGCGTTCCGTCGCGTTCCTCAAGCCGGCCTGCGAGCAGGTACGCCCGATTCTGGACGCCGCGCCGGAATCCGGCGTGGCGCGCGGCGTGCGCAGGACGCTGGAAGGGGAAATCCTGCTCGACAAGGTAAGTTTCGCTTATTCCGGGACCGCCCCGATCTTGCGGGAAGTCACGATTCACGCCAAACCCGGTGAATTCATTGCCATCGTGGGTGAATCCGGCGCCGGCAAAAGCACCTTGTTCCGGCTCGCCCTTGGCCTGGAGAAACCGAGCGCCGGGGCGGTGTACTTCGACGGCCAGGACCTCGACCAACTCGATATCGCCGCGGTGCGAAAGCAAATCGGCGTGGCGCCGCAGGACGGATTGCTGCAGAGCGGCACCGTGCTCGACAATATCATCGGCTTCGACTCGAATTTGAGCGAAAACGACGCCTGGAACGCCGCCCGCTTCGCCGGAGTCGAAGAGGACATCCGCGCCATGCCGATGGGGCTGCACACCCCGGTGGACGAAAACTCGGCCACCTTCTCCGGCGGACAGAGCCAGCGAATCCGCATTGCCGCCGCGCTGATCCGCAACCCCCGCATTATCTTGCTCGACGAACCCACAAGTTGGCTGGATACGAAAAGTCAGGCCCGGACGATGCGGGCGATCGAGGAATCCACCAGCACCCGTCTGGTCATTGCGCACAGGCTTTCCACCATACGCATGGCGAACCGGATTTATGTGCTGCAAGCGGGGCGGGTCGTTCAAGTCGGCCGCTTCGAGGAATTAGTCGCCGAAGAAGGCCTCTTTCGTATCCTGGCTCAGCGGCAACAGACGTAAACCACCGTAAGCCTTCGCCCGCAGGTCATCTCCCTCGATCAATACCTTGACGTGGTTGATACCCATGTATAGCTGATACCCCCCCCCATCGCCGAAAACGGTGTGCAGCCCGGGCCAGGCAAGCAGACCTTCGGCCTTGGCCGGGAGGCACAAGCCCCGGCCCACCAGGCGCCGGATTACCGGACTCCAGTCGGTTTTCGAGGTGATTAGCCAGGCGGTGAGCAAAGCGCGGTAATTCGTCGCATTTTCCCGCACCGCATGCATTTCAAAGCCGAGCCGCGGCAACACGCCGTCCCCGGTGACGTCGAAGAGGAGCATGAAGCGAGCGCCCGCAAATATCCCCATGCCGGACAGTACCTCATCGACGGCGGCGATCGATCCGGGCCAGTCGAGCCGCTCGAGCAAGGGCCCGACTTCATGGGCCGCGATGTCCGCCACCTGCAGCCTTAGCGATCGCGGAGCACGGTTCGGAGTCGCCGCGACATGCGCCAGCTTTGCGTTCGCCGGCAAGGAACTCAGGGTTCGCTCCAGCGCGCGGCGCTCGGCTTCGCTGTCATTGCGGGAGGACGCCAGCGCAACCGTGGCCGCGACCGCCGCGGGCGCGGCGGCAAGCCCGCCAGCCTCACGGCCGGACCGCAGCCGCAGATAGACGAGCGGGGGCGCAGGCTGCCCGGCAGGCGCGCCGATAATGTCATGGGCCAGCAATACGGATTCGAGCCAATGGTCGGTGGCGGATGAATCCTTCAGATGCCCGGCGAGCCAGGCATCCGTGGATGCGGGCGCCGCCGCTTCGCCGCGGGCTATGTGGTAACTCGCCACCCGGCCTTGGGAAACCGGGCTTGAAAAGTCCGCCGCGGGCTCCGGCTCGTCGAGTCTGAACTCAAAGCCGCACATCGAGGCCGCGGCGGCGGCGGGCAGTCCTCCCACCCGCTCCAGCAGACGGTCCCAGCCTGGCCCGGCAAGCAGGGATTCCGGAATCCGGCCGCGCAGTCCAGTCAATACGTCCCGGAATCGCTCCATTACAAGCCCTTGCTTCAGCGAAGCTAACCCGCTGTCTTGATGGCGACGATTTCTCCCCAATGAACAGGCAGAACCGGAAATGTCCGGAAACGGGGGAGGCCGAATTCCTTTTCCCTGGGTTTGGGGATGACCATTGGCGTAAT
The DNA here is from genome assembly GCA_963666325.1 of Pseudomonadales bacterium. Lineage (GTDB taxonomy): Bacteria > Pseudomonadota > Gammaproteobacteria > Pseudomonadales > Pseudohongiellaceae > UBA9145. Next base: position 228,875 of record OY762706.1, on the reverse strand, counting down.
ATCCAGCGCCGACATGACGGTAAAGCCGCTTGCTTCAAGCGCCGCCGCCATCTCTTCCATGGGTGGCGTCGGTTGCACGTAGATCCGGCGAAACGCGTCGTACTGCTTCCATTCGTGAACGGTCATCTCTCCGGATCTGCAAAAGACGTCCTTGATGTAGACCTTCCCGTCCCCGCGCAACACCCTGCCAATCTCGGTAAAGAGTTCCTCAAGCCGAAAGGAATATCCGGCAGACTCGAGGAATAGCACACAATCGAATTTGCCGTCCGGAAACGGTAGTTCGTGGTAGTCCCCCGCTTGAACGTGAACCCGCCCGCCGGCCGGGGAATCGGCGATCAGTTTCCGGGCGAGCTCGGCCTGATAGGGCGAGAGGGTAATGCCGTGCACTTCCAGACCCGGCGTATGCAGGGCCGCATACAGAGCGGGGCCGCCAACGCCGCATCCGGCATCGAGCACGACCTGATCGCCGCGAAGACCGGAACGGTTCAGGATAGTCTGGTTGTTGTCGTCATACGACTCACCGGCCGAGTCGTCATCGCGAAAAATCCCGGCCTGGATGGTGGCGCCGAACTTCAGGTAATGGTCGGTCGTTTCCCGCCAATAGCGAATTTGCTCTTCCTTCCACCATTGTGGGCTGGAGGGGTTTTCCGTAATTCGATTTTCCATGGATTACGTTTCCGATTTGCGCACCGCTTTTCCGCAAGGAATGCAACAGTATACGAGGTCAGCGGAGCAAGCAAACACCAGAGCCAATGTGCGGTTTTGCCCCAGTTACCATGTACGGACCGACACCGTTTGGGGGAGGATTCGGTTCCGCGCGGGTGTTGCGGCGCAGTGGTTTGACGCGAATCAGGGTGTTCCATACACTGCTTCCGACCAACGAGTTGAACGAAGACCGAGGGGCAGGCATATGAGAGGAAGACTGCCGCCGCTGGTGGACGCGCCTTTTGTGATTTCGGACAGCGTTTTCGTCAATCCGAAGTATCGGGGCACCCGGCTGAACGGCAAAGAAGCCTTCGACCCAGATGGCTCTCGGGAGGCGATTTGCCGCAAGCAGATCCGGGTACATGACGCCCGTTCGCTCAGGCAGGCGCCGAGTATCGAACGTGAAGGCTTCCAGTTGGCCGAGGCGCCGACCCAACTCGATTTCAACGATCTTGACCAACTGACAAAGCGCTATTACGAACATTGCGCGAGGCTGGTCAGGGACGCCACCGGATGCCTCGCCGCCAGGGCCATGCAACATGAGTTCCGCGCCGGAAAGGTAATAGGCCCCGCGGGCGTGGGCCGCTACGCTGTAGTGGTTCACGCCGACTTTACTCCCTTTTTCGAAGATTTCGCGGATGTGCCGGAGGGACGGCACTTCGCCGTGTTCAACGTCTGGCGCGGAACGAATCCGGATCGTGAAATCGAATCGATGCCGCTGGCGCTGTGCGATCTCACCACCGTCGCCAGGGACGACATCGTTTACGCCGATTGCCTGCGGCGCACCGAGCCGCGAACACGCCTGATCGATTGTCGCCTGATTCACGATACCGGTCAGAGCTGGTATTACTTCCCGCGAATGACTCCGAACGAGGCGCTGATCTTCAAGCAGTACGACTCGCGCCAGGAAGACGCCGGTTTGCGTGGAGTTTTCCATACCGCGTTCCGGGACCCGACCGCCCGGAAGGGAGCGCCATTGCGGGAGTCGGTCGAAGTTCGCGTATTGGCGGTCCTGCCCGAAGTCGACCCGAACCGCGAGCGGAGAAAGGCCAGTTTCCAGGCCGAAGTTCCGAATACCCGGCTCGACGGCACGGTTTCGACCTGGCGCCAGGAACCGATGGTCGACTGGAACGGGGTTCAGCGGCAATCGCCGATCAGTTCCGGCGCTTTCCGCGTCTCGCGCGACTTGACCCGATGAAAAAAGTCGCTTTGGATTACTCTTGGACCAACCCGTATATCGTGCTGGACGATTTTTTTGAACCGGATGAATTTGAAACCGTAAAAAGCGGATTCGCCGGCATTGACGGAAGCTTCGACCCCAGAAGAGGAATTCTGGTCGTCAAATGCGCATTCAGCTTATCCGGGCAGTGCGTTTACAACAACAGCCATTGCACTGCGAAAAAATTGGAGCCAATCAATGCAAGATTTGCAGCAATACTATTGAATATTCTGGAGAAATTGGCGCCGCATAAAGTAGGGCAGGCAAAGTACGTCGACTGGGGATTCCAGACGACTCCGAAATCTCTGATGTATCCAATTCACCCTGATATTCCGGAAAAGCTGTTATCGACCGTGGTCTACTGCGAGCCTGAAAAAAACCTCGGAACGTTTCTGTTTTCCAACCAGAAAGGAGATAGCCGCTTTGAAATTCCGTGGAAGCCGAACCGGGCATTGATATTCAGCAAGGCGGAGGATACCTGGCATAGTTATGCCTGCAATGACGTTCAGGAAAGACGTTCCCTGGTATTGAATGTCACGAGCAGAGTTGAACCGTTGCGGCCTGTATGACTATGAACAAGCGGCAAAGGGCGGCCAAGAGCGGCCAAGGGACACCCATACAGCCGGCCAAGGGACACCCATACCAAGCGGCCAAGCAGCCGGCCAAGGGACACCCATTGGCCAAATCGGTTAACATGAATCCATTCCAACTTGATAGTCAGTTGAAGAAACTCAGGGCCGGTTCGGAACCGACGATAAGGAAAACTTTTTCGTAGGCACGGGCAACGCCGCCCGGGCGGGCATGAAATTGAGGTCGGGCTAATCTACGCGGCTTTTCTCGTGAGGCGCCTTTCCCAGGCCGCCAACTTGTCCAGGCCGTTGAACATCGTGATCGATTCCTTCTGAATCTCCAGCGCCAGCGAGCGCCATTGCGCCTGGTTCAGATTCAGGTTCGACAAGGCAGATGGCGCGTCCCGCGGGATAAATCCCTTCTTGTCCGCGCGCGCAATCCGTCCCGTCCAATCCACCAACTCAATGTAATCGCGCATATCGAGCGGCAAGGGCGTCGATCCCTCGCCGCGTTCGACCCCGGCCCGGAACGGCATCAGTCTGGGAAAGGGGCATTCCGTCGAATCGTTGTTTTCCGGCGTCGCGCCGCGAATGCGCGCCTGGATGGAAGTGAATTCCGACTCCTCCAGCGTCTCGCTGATGCCGGCCCGCACGGGATTCAGATCGACATAGGCCATGCACGACAGCAAGGCCGCCTCATCCAGCAGCGCCTGGGATTTGAATCGCCCTTCCCAGAACCTTCCCGTGCACTCGTCTTCCCGATTGGCCCTGCGGGCGATGTATTCGTTCAGGCAGCGCATGAACCAACTGATGCTGGTCAATCGTTCGCGCCAGGTTGCGACGATGCGGTCCAATTGCCGATGTTCCGATTCGGACAGCAAGTCCCCGCGCAGATGGCAATGCGCCAGAGGGTCGCCCTTGTACAGACGCAGCCAGCGGTGGATGACGTCATCGTGGCTCCAGAGCCGGCTGCGGGCCGCGTCCACATGTAAAACCAGATGATAGTGATTGCTCATGATCGCGTAGGCGGCGATATCGATGGCGAAGACCTTGCCGAGCAATGCCAGACGGTCCACCAGCCAGGGCTTGCGGTGGTCGAAATTCTGGCCGGAATACCGGTCTTCGCCACAAAGGAAGGCCCGCCGCACGCAGCGGGAAACGCAATGGTAGTAGGGTGTGTCCACCAGCGAGACGATTTGTGAGCGGGGACGGGTCATCCTGTGCCTGCGAGTCAATGGATTTCTTGCAGGTAGGTATAGTCAGGATTTTCCAGAATGCCAGTTTTTGAGAGAATTTAAGGTGAGTGTCCCTCGAATTCCGGTGAGTGTCCCTCGAATTACTGCTCGAATTACTGACATGGCGTCCATCATTGTATCGGCGCGGAACTTGCGCGCATGGAAGCAAGCGCGGTCTTCACGAGAGCGTTACGCGAACTTGGAGCGATCAAACTGGCCGGGGGCCACCCAAGCTACCGTAAGTCAACGGTGATTCGTGGGCTCAGGGCACTCCCGCTGCACGTCAGCCGCCGGTAGCCCGGGCGACGCATCCGAATCTGAGCCGCCAGGGGACACCCATCGAAAGACCGCTTCAGGGGATGGGTGTCCTTGCGCACTTTGCTCTTTCCCATCGAAAGACCGCTTCGGGGGATGGGCGCCCCTAGCGCTCGAATCTCGTTGTCAGGATGATCGAGGAGACGGTTTTTTCGACGCCGGGCACGTGACCGATTCGATCGAGCGTGTCGTCCAGTTCGCGGGTCGAGCCGGTGCTGACCATGGCCACCATGTCGTATTCGCCGTTGACCGTGTGCAGGGCGCGCACCGTCGAGATCTGCCTCAGCGCGCGAAATATGCCGTCGGCCTGCTTGGGGTCCGAGCGAATCATGACGTGCGCCCGAATCTGCCCTTCGGCGAATTCTTCGCTGAAACGGATGGTATAACCGTTGATCACTCCCATCCGTTCAAGCCGCTCGATCCGGCTGGTTACGGTCGTGCGCGAAATGCCCATTTTTCGAGCCAGTTCCGCGGTGGATTCCCTGCTGTTGGCGCTGAGCAGGGCGAGTAGCGCCTTGTCCTTCGCGTCTATGATCATTTCGACAGTTTTCTCGTCATATTGATAATTATTTGTTGGCAAATTCATTATTTCAAACGTTAATTCTGTCCTTTTTCGGGGCTACACTCAAGCCTGAAAGCAACAGTTGGGGGAACGACGATGCAGGTCCTGTTGCTGGGCGCCGGCAAGATCGGTACAGGGATCGCCGAGTTTCTTGCGGCCACGGACGACTTTGAAGTCACGGTCGCCGACAGGGATCCGGCCAGTCTGGAAAGGCTGCCGCCGATTCCCGGTATCAGGACACTGCATCTGGACGCGGGCGACGCGCGTGCAATGGACGCCGCCGTCGCCGGCAAGTTCGCCGTCGTCAACGCCGGCCCCTTCAGCGTCAACGCCATGGTCGCCAAAGTGGCCGCAGCCAAAGACGCGCATTACCTCGATCTCAGCGAAGACCTTGCCGGCGTGCGCGCCGTGCGCGAACTTGCCGCGAATTCCAATTGCGCGATGATCCCCCAGTGCGGGCTGGCGCCCGGGTTTGTCTCCATCGCCGCCTTCGAGCTGGCGCGGAAATTCGACGAACTGCGGCATATCCGGCTCCGCGTCGGGGCATTGCCGCGCTACCCTTCCAATGCCCTGAAATACAACCTGACCTGGTCTACCGACGGGCTGATCAATGAGTACTGTAATCCTTGCGAAGCCATCGCAAGTGGCGAGCCGGTAGAGATCCAGCCGCTCGAAGGACTGGAATCCTTCTCGCTCGACGGCATCGACTACGAAGCCTTCAACACCTCCGGCGGTCTCGGCAGCCTGCGCGAGACCTTCGCCGGCAAGGTGGAAGAACTCAATTACCGCACCATTCGCTATCCCGGTCACCGCGACATCATGAAGGCGCTGCTCGAAGACCTGAAACTGCGGGATCGCCGCGAATTACTGAAAGACATCCTCGAGACCGCCCTGCCGCATACCGGGCAGGACGTGGTGGTGATAATGGTTTCAGTCAGCGGCATGCGCGACGGCCGCCTCGAACAGGAAACCTGGACCAACCGCATCCATCACCGCAACATCGACGGCAGGCCATGGAGCGCCATCAGGCTGACCACCGCGGCCGGCGCCTGCGCCGCTCTGGACCTGCTCGCGCAGGGCAAATTGCCAGGGACAGGGTTCATCCGGCAGGAAGACATTCCTTTCCGGGATTTCATCCGCAATCGATTCGGCCGTTACTTCGCCGCCGGGCCGGAATCCATCGAACCGGCGCCCTCCGCTACCGCCAGGACTTCCTCTGCGGCATAATCAGCCACCCGAACAGCCCGGGCCCAACCGCCCGCATCAGGAAGTCACATGAGTTCATATACCATCGCCCTGCTGGACGGCGACGGCATCGGCCCTGAAATCATGGCCGAAGCCGTCAAGATTCTGCGTCTGGCGGAATCGCGCAACAGCATTCGACTGGAACTGGAACATGGCGCCTTTGGCGCCGGCGCCTGGTTTTCTCACGGCGATTCCTTCCCGAAGGAAACCAGGGAGTTATGTGACCGGACCGACGCGATCCTGAAAGGGCCGATCGGGCTCGACCACGAGCAAACCGAAAAGATTCCCGTCGACATGCGCCCGGAACGGGGCGCGCTGTTGCCCCTGCGTCGCCGATTCGACACCTTCGCCAATTTCCGCCCGGTGCGGCTGGCCGGCAGCCTGACGCATTTTTCGCCGCTGAAGCCGGAAATCATCGCCGGCGGCATCGATATCATGATCATCCGCGAACTCGTCGGCGGCCTGTATTTCGGCGCCAAGGAAAGCGGCCGCAACGCCGCCGGCAAGCGCTACGTCAACGAAAGTCTGGAATACGACGAGGACCAGATCGCGCGCATCGCCCGGGTCGCCTTCGATACGGCGCGGGGCCGCAAAAAGCTGCTGCACAACATACACAAAAGCAATGTGCTCAAGTCGAGCGTGCTATGGAACGAAGTGCTCGGTGAAGTCCACCGGGAATACCCCGACGTCGAGGTGCGCCACATACTGGTAGATGCCGCCGCCACCTATCTGTGCCTGAATCCCGGCCAATTCGATGTCATGGTCATGGAAAACATGTTCGGAGATATTCTCAGCGACCAGGCCGGCGGCATTCTCGGCTCGCTGGGATTGATGCCTTCGGCCTGCCTCGGGCCGGAAAAGGCCTATTACGAACCGTCCCACGGCTCGGCGCCGGATATCGCCGGCAAGGATATTGCGAATCCTTATTCCATGATCGGCTCGGTCGCCATGCTGCTCGACATGAGCCTGGGATTGAAAGGAGAAGCCGGCCATGTCTGGAAGGCCATGCAATCGGTGTTCGACCAGGGTTGGACGACGCCCGACCTGGCTCGGCCGAGCGCCGGCAAGGGCACGATCAGTACGCCGTCTTTTGGTGATCTGGTAGCGGAGAACTACGCTGCTGCGCCGGCATCTGCAGATTTATCATCCGCAAACTCGCCTTGACCGCCGCGAGCACCTGGTTGGAGTCCACGCCGCGCGTCTTGAGCGTGCGTTCCGGTAATTGCCAGGTGATAAAGCATTCGGTGAGCGCGTCGGTCTGGCCGCCGCGGGGAATGTGCACCTCGTAGTCGACGAGTCCGGGAATTTCAAAATCCTGCCCTTGCATGATCTTGCCGAGCGCGTCCATGAAGGCGTCGAAACCGCCGTTGCCCGCGCCCGAGGCCTGGTACTCCTCGCCGCCGATAGACACGCGCACGCTGGCGGTGCTGTCGACATTGAGTCCGGTATTGATGTAACAGTTGAGCAGACTAACGTGCTGCTCTTCCCTACCCTCGAGTACGTCGGCGATGATGAAAGGCAGATCGTCGGTAGTGATGACATGCTTGGAATCGCCCAGTTCGACGATGCTTTTCAGCACGGCGGCCTGCTCTTCCCCGGTCAGGCTGATGCCCAGTTCGTCGAGATTATTGATCAGTGAAGCCTTGCCGCTCATCTTGCCGAGGGCATAAGTGCGCTTGCGGTCGAAGCGTTCCGGGCTGAGCCTGGAAACGTAGAGATTGCCCTTCAGGTCGCCGTCGGCGTGAATGCCCGCGGTCTGGGTGAATACGTCCGCCCCGGTTACGGGAGTGTTCGCGGCGATCCATTTGCCCGAGAAATTCTCCACCATGCCGCTCAGGGCGGAGATGCGCGTCTCGTCAATGGAAAGTTCCACGCCGGCCTTGTCCCTGAGCACGACGGCGATTTCCGCCAGCGATACGTTGCCCGCGCGCTCGCCCAGACAATTGACCGTGCAATGTATGCAGTCGACCCCCGCCTCCACCGCGGCCAGCACGTTGGCGGTGGCCAGACCGTAGTCGTTGTGGGGGTGGAAATCGAATTGCAGATCGGGGAAGCGCTGCCGCATGCCGGTAATGTATTCCTTCACCTCATGCGGCGACAAGGCGCCGAGGGTGTCGGGCAGCATGAAGTGTTCGATACCGAGATTCAGCATGCCTTCGACCAGGCCGAAAACGTAATTCCGGCTTTCGCGGTAGCCGTTTGACCAGTCTTCCAGGTAGACGTTTACCTTCAGATCCTGACTGCGCGCATACTCGACGGTGCGTTCGATATCCGCCAGATGCTGTTCCAGCGTCTTGCCGAGTTGTTTGCTGCAATGTTTCTCGCTGCCCTTGGTGAGCAGATTCACCACCTTGCAACCCGCACCGACGATCCAGTCGACGCTGCGCTTGTAATCGACGAATCCGAGCACTTCGACGCGGTCGCCGTAGCCCTGCTCGGCGGCCCAGGCGCAGATTCGCGCCACCGCCTCTCGTTCCCCTTCGGAGACACAGGCCGAAGCCACCTCGATTCGGTCGACGCCCAGCGTCTGCAGCAAGGCGCGCGCAATATTGACCTTCTCGTTGACCGAAAAGGAAACGCCCTGGGTTTGCTCGCCGTCACGCAAGGTGGTGTCCATCAGGACGATGTGACGGTGGCTGGCTGATGTCGTCATGGCGGATCTCGCGCTTTGGCGCCTGCGGCCGGACCTTGCCGAACGGCGGGAATTCTAGCAAATCGGCGTCTTTTAAGCGCGTCGCTTGCAACAAAAACGCTTATGGCTATACTGCGTGGCCAACAAACAGGGTCCGGCCCGGGAATTGGTATGACAGTTCGAATCTGCGTTCCGAAAGAAGTACGCGAAGGAGAGCATCGCGTCGCTTTGGCGCCCGATGCGGTGAAACGGCTTACCGGCAACGGGATCGAGGTTGGCATTCAGGCGGGCGCCGGCGAACTCACGGGTTTTGCGGACGACAGTTTCGACGGCGCCGAGATCGTCGCCGACGCGGGCGACCTGTTCGACAAGGCCGATATCAGCCTGGTCGTCAACCCGCCGACCGGCGAACAGATCGCGCAATTGCGCGAAGGCTCGGTGCTGATCGGCTTCCTCGACCCGCATTCGGACGCGCGACGATTCGAACGACTTGCCGCGCGCAACATCAGCGCTTTCAGCATCGAACTGATTCCGCGCATTTCCCGCGCCCAGGCAATGGACGCGCTTTCCTCCCAGGCCAGTATCGCCGGCTACAAGGCGGTGTTGCTCGCCGCCGGCCACCTCGGCAAGTTTTTCCCCATGCTCACCACCGCGGCGGGCACAATCCGGCCATCGAAGGTTCTCGTGATCGGCGCCGGTGTGGCGGGCCTGCAGGCCATCGCCACGGCCAGGCGGCTGGGGGCGGTGGTCGAAGGCTATGACGTGCGCGCGGCGGTCAAGGAACAGGTCGAATCACTCGGCGCGCGATTCGTGGACACCCGGGTACAAGCCGAAGGCAGCGGCGGTTATGCACGCGAATTGACCGAGGAAGAGAAGGCGGAGCAGCAGGAAATCCTCGGCAAGCACATCACCGGGGCCGATGTGGTCATTACCACCGCGGCCATTCCCGGCCGCCCCTCGCCGCGCATCATCAGCCGCGAACTCGTGGAAGGCATGCGCGGCGGTTCGGTGATCGTGGACCTGGCGGCGGAAGGCGGCGGCAATTGCGAGTTGACCCGGGCCGGCGAAGTCGTCAATCACGTCGGCGTGACCATCGACGGGCCGGTAAACCTGCCCGGACAAATGGGCGGTCACGGCAGCGAGTTGTACGCCAGGAACCTGCTCGCCTTTCTCGATCTACTCATAAAAGACGGCGCGATCGACATCAACCTGGAAGACGAAATCATCAACGAGAGCCTGGTGACTCATGCCGGCGCCATACATAACGCGGCGATCAGGGAAAGGCTCTAGCACCCGCCCAACAACTTCGGAGCGAAATCATGATCGAAGGACTCGCGGCGATTTATATTTTTCTGCTGGCGGGCTTTACCGGGTACGAGATCATCGCCCGGGTGCCGGTCATATTGCACACCCCGTTGATGTCGGGTTCGAATTTCGTCCATGGCATCGTGCTCGTCGGTGCGATGTACGCCCTGGGCATCTCCGAAACCACCACCGAGCAGGTCATCGGCTTTTTCGCCGTGCTGCTGGCGGCGGGCAACGCCGTCGGCGGCTATGTGGTTACCGAACGCATGCTGGAAATGTTCAAGTCCAGCAACAAGCCCGGCAAAGCCGCGGGAGACTGAGAAATGGACTTTATCATCGACGCCAGTTATCTCGCCGCCGCGATTCTTTTCATCATCGGCCTGAAACAGATGAGTTCGCCGGTCACCGCCCGGCGCGGCATCGTCTGGGCAGGCCTCGGCATGCTGCTCGCCACGCTCGTGACCTTCGGCACGCCGGAACTGCTCGAAAGCGAACACTTCACGGTTAACCTTTCGCTCATTATCGCGGGCATTGCCATCGGCGGCGGCTACGCCTGGGTCAGCGGCAAACGCGTCGCCATGACCGATATGCCGCAGATGATCGCCATGTACAACGGCATGGGCGGCGGTGCGGCCGCGACCATTGCCGCGGTGGAACTGCTCAAGGCGGGCGAAGCCAATCCCGGTGCGGGGGCGGCGGCCTATCTTGGGGTTGATGTGGCGATCCTGGCGATTCTCGGCGCGGTAATCGGCACGATTTCATTCAGCGGCAGCATCGTCGCCTGGGCCAAGCTCGACGGCCGTCTGCATCTGAACAAGATCGTGCCGGGGCAGCATATCGTCAATGCCCTGCTGGCGATCGCCACGGTCGTGTTCGCGATTCTGGTGTATTTCTCCGTCGACCTGACAACCATCGCCATTTTCTTCGCATTGGCGCTGATTCTCGGCATCTTCATCACCGTACCGGTCGGCGGCGCCGACATGCCGGTGATCATTTCCCTGTTTAATGCGCTTACCGGCCTCGCGGTCGGCTTCGAAGGCTATGTGCTCGGCAATGCCGCCATGATCATCGCCGGCATCGTCGTCGGCTCGGCCGGCTCCTTGCTCACCCACCTGATGGCCGTGGCGATGAACCGCTCGGTGGCGAACGTCTTCTTTGCCGGAGTCGGCACCGGTCCTGCCGCGGCTGCCAACGGCGAGCAGGAAATGAAGGAAATCCAGGCCCAGGACGCGGGCATCCTGATGGCCTTCGCCGACCAGGCGATCATCATTCCGGGCTACGGCATGGCGGTCGCCCAGGCCCAGCACAAGATCTGGGAACTCGTGCAATTGCTGAACGAACGCGGCGTCAAGGTCAAGTTCGCCATCCATCCGGTCGCCGGGCGCATGCCGGGCCACATGAACGTACTGCTCGCCGAGGCCGGCGTGCCCTACGACATGATCTACGACATGGAAGACGTCAACGCCGACTTCAAGAACACCACGGTGACGCTGATCATCGGCGCCAACGACGTGGTGAATCCCTCGGCCAAGACCGACACTTCGAGCCCGCTCTACGGAATGCCGATTCTCGACGCCATGGATACGGACAATGTAATCGTCATCAAGCGCGGCCGCGGCGCTGGATTCTCCGGAGTCGAGAATCCACTGTTTTTCGCCGACAATACGAAGATGCTGTTCGGCGATGGCCAGAAGGCCGCCAACGAACTGATCCAGGCCGTCAAGGAACTATAAGCATCGTCGATTCCGTCGCAGTTGGTGTGTCATTCTGCGCGAAGCGAAGCGAAGTCGCAGAATCTCCTGAACGTGATCGTGTTTGCATGCCATGGACAAGAATTTGCAAGAAGCCGCGGATTTACCTGCCGCCGGACTGATCCGGCGGCTCGCCGCCCTGCTCTACGACGCCTTCCTCGTGCTGGCGATCTGGATGGCGCTCGGCTTCGCCGCGCAACTGATCGCCGGCGCTGAAACCAACCAGGTAATCGACGGCCGCGTACAAACCGATCCCGTCTTCGGCCTGCTGCTGTTCGTACTCATGTGCGCCAGCGCCGCGGCCTTCTACGTCTGGTTCTGGATCCGCGGCGGCCAGACCCTCGGCATGCTCGCCTGGCGCATCAGGGCGCAATCCCGCGACGGCAGCCCGATGTCGATCCGCCAGGCCTTGCTCCGCTTCCTCTGCGCCTGGCCGTCCTTCTTCCTCTTCGGCCTCGGCTACCTCTGGCTCTACTTCGACCCCCAGGGCGACGCCGCCCACGACCGCCTCTCGCGCACCCGCGTCGTCCGCCTCCCCCGCCGATAAGCCGCGATCACGTGGAAGGAACGACCATGATTCATGCATGCCGCGGATGATGACCGGCGGCTGCGATGTCGCGCATCGCGCCTTCGCTCAACGCCACCGTACTGGGGATGCCGCTAGCGGTCTCGTGCTGGTCGCCCACCCTCACCCTGGCGGTGCCATCGGTGACGGTCGGGGTAATCGTCAGCGAGGTCACGGTGTTTGCCACGGTGCCTGCGCTGTATTCGGTTACGTTCCCGGCGAGCGCCGGGGAGAGCGTACCGTCCGAAAGGGCGAGGCTGCTCAAGCTGATGTCGATGATGGTCCAACCATACCCGCCCTCGATCACAGGCGCTGTGAGGAGTTCGTACGCTGCCTGCCCGCGCTGGAGAGTTTAAGGCCGCTGGCGCCAAGCGTGATCCCGGTCGGAATATGGGTCTCGCCGGGGTCGAGCGTGCTCCAGCCGTTCAGGATGCTGTCGTAGTTGGGAGTGTCAATGCCGCTTGCTCTGAACATGCGCCTCATGTCCGTCACCGAAGATATATCCCAGCCCCCGATGTCCTGATTGAAGGCGATGGCGCCAACGAACATGCTCGACATGTTCGTTACATTCCCGATATCCCACTCGCCGATGCGCGAGTTGGCGCCGGTAAAGCCGGTAGCATCCTCGAACATCGATTCCATGATGGGGCCACTCGCGAGATTCGGTGTGTCGCTCGCGGTGATCTCGAAATCAGTGACCCCGCGGAAGGCCCCGCTCATAGAAGTCCACGCTTGGCTCCCCCATTGCGTGACCGAGCGAATCTGGGTCTTGGCAGGGCCGTCGTTCATGTTGATGAAAGTCCCGGGGTATGGGCCGCTGTTGATGAAAATCCCGGGGAACGTGCCGCTGATGGTGACCGTATAGGTACCAGCAGCGGCGCAGGTGTGGCTGGCGTCGCCGGTGTGGCCCGTCGTAGTGGCGCCGTCACCCCAATTTACGGCGTAGTCGTAGGTGGCATGGGGGTACGTGGGAATGGTGATGCTTTCGTTGGCGCTGGTCGTTTCCCACGTAGTGATGAAGTCTTCCGGCGTGGACTGGGCCAGCGCCGAGGCAGACAGCAGGGCAAGCAGCACCAGCACGAGGCAGGTTTTGAACGAAGTTTTCATTTTTTGGCTCTCTTGATTTCGGCCCACCATAGTCCTGGCCCCAACGCGCCAATGGCGGCTATCTGTTCGAGAGTCGAATCTGCCCCGTCGACGCGCTTTTGTCCGATAGCAACCACGCGCAGAGGCACGCCTAGCCTCTATCCGGCGAATGGAACCAGCTTCGATTGCCGAATGCGATTGTCCCGGGTCAGCAGGGGTACTTGATGCACGATGCTGGTTGCCGCGATCAATTCATCCGCCGGGTCGCTACGAAAATCCAGTCGCGTGGACGCCAGCGCAACCTCAGAATCAATTGGCCAGACATGGATGCTGGACAGGGCGATGTCAAAGGCCGGGTCCGAAAAATCGAGCGAAATCCGTCCAAGCTGATTCAGTTTCGCCAACTCCCACAGCACTATGGTGGAGATGCTCCAGCGATTTTCGCGCAACACGGACTTTTCCCGGGGAAGCGTCTGATCTTCCAACACTCCAAGCAGAATATGCGTGTCAAGATTGATTATCGACAGGCTCATTGGCTTCCCAGCTCAGTCCTGTCGAATACAGGTCTCCATGGACGGCAATCTTGCCTTTCATACACCCGATCAATGCAGCGTGATTATCGGGGTACGGAATTAACCGGGCGACCGGGCGACCATGCTTGGTGATAACCAGCCCCTGAGGGTCCAGCTTGTCGAGCAGCGCCAGGCATTGTTCCTTGAATTTCGCGGCGCCGATGTAATTTTCGGCCTTCATGACATATAGTCCATAAACTATGACTGGTCATAAATTATGGACACATTTTCCGGATTGTCAATGATTGCGCGGGTTGCTGGTCAGCGCTGATCGAGTTGCATGGCTTCCATCATGATGTGGAAGATCACGTTTTGTTCGATCACGCCGCGGACGAGGTCCGCGCCCGGACCCGCGGCGTAGACCGCCACGTCTTCGCCGCCGTGGGTTTCGGAGCCAAGCGGGACCAGTGTCTGGGACCGGAAGCTTTCGTGCTCGGTGTCGACATGGGTCAGATCCTCGTCCCGGCCCGCATTGGGTCCGTTGATATAGCCCAGGGTCGTGTAGGGCAATCCATCGTCGGCCAATATGGGTTCCTCGTCGACCGCCGCCTTGCCCAGGATCGAATTGCCCCGCTCCGGATAGCCGGCGATGGTGAATACGTGGCTGTGGTCCGCGGTGACGATGATGAGTGTTTCGGACAGATCCACTATCTCGTAGGCGGTCCGAACCGCCCGCGCGAATTCGATGGTGTCGGTCAGCGCGCGAATGGGATTGATTTCGTGATGGGCGTGGTCGATGCGTCCGGCTTCGACGTTCAGGTAATAGCCGTCGGGGTCGTTCGAAAGGATTTCGATGGCCCTGGCGGTCATTTCGGACAGGCTGGGCTCGCCGCCTGTGTCGTTTTCGCGGTCGAGTTCGTATTCCATATGTGATCGCTCGAACAGGCCGAGCAGATGGGAGACTTCCCGCGGGTCCACGGCGGCGAACTGTTCGGCGTTCCAGACATAGGCCGCGTCATCGTGGCGTTCGACCCACTCCGCGGTCAAGTCCCTGCCGTCGAGCCGCCTTCCGGCTCCGCCGTCTTCGGGATCCGCGCCGTCACGGTCGGGCAGAAAAGCGCCGCGGCCGCCGCCAAGCGCGACTTCGAGGCCGTCGACGCCTGCCACGTTGTCGGTAAACTCGATCAATTGCCGGGCGATATCGGCGCAATTTCCGGGGGCGGACAAGTTTTCGGCATCGGCGTCGGACTCGAAATTTCGCTCCATGACGTGAGCGTAATTCGCCGCCGGCGTGGCATGGGTCAGGCGCGCAGTGCTGACGACGCCGGTCGCCAGCCCCTGAATTTCAGCTCGCTCGAGAAAAGTGAGCAATTCCGTACCTTGCTGCGAGGCGCAATCGCCGCGAACGGCCGCGTCGCTCACGCTGATAAATCCCGCCCTGGTCTTCACGCCGGTGGCCATGGCGGTCATGGTTCCCGCCGAATCGGGCACCTGGGCGTCGGTGTTGTAGGTTTTGGCCAGCGCGAGGCTGGGAAAGTTCTCGAAGAACAATTCGTTCTCCTCGCCGGTCTCGCCGCGCAATTGACCCTCGAGGATGCGCGCGGCGGTAACCGTGGACACGCCCATGCCGTCGCCGACGAATAGAATCACGTTTTTCGCGCTGGCCCCCGCTACCGCACGCTGGTCGAGATTGCGCTCGATCGCGGCGCGGCCTTCTTCAAACCAGTCCTCAGTGGATTGCTGGGAAAAAACTGCCACGGGCAACGCCAAAGCGGCGAGGAAGCACAAAAAATTCCAATATTTCATAACCTTGCACCTTCAAGATTGGGCAAAACAACGGGAAAGTGGAGATAGATTCCGCGACTGCGCTTCGCTCCGCGCGGAATGACGCGGGGCGGCGACATAGTCAGTATACTGTCATTCTGCGCGAAGACGCAGAATCTCTATCAGGCGGCGCGGGACTCCGCGGGTTGCACGAGTTGTTTGAAATGCCGCGGCACGGCAACCATCTGGTGCTTGTCGAAATCGAACAGAACCACGCCCATCTTGGCGACGCATACCACCGAATCGAGCGCGCTGTTGGTGACCCGCAGACAGATGTCGACGCCGTAACGGTTCACCTTGCCGATGCCGACATCGATGATCAGCACGTCGTTGGCGAAGGATTCGGAGCGAAAATCGATCGAAAGATCGGTCACCACCATGCCGAGGCCGAAGATGTCTTCCTCGGTAAAACCGAGACTCGCCAGGTATTGCAGCCGCGCCTCATGGAGTATCTTGATCATCGACATGCTGTCGAGGTGCCTGGCGTAATTCAGGTCGCTGAGACCTACGCTTTTTTCCATTCTGAAGGTGAATTCTTCCGGAAGATTCAGCTTGATACGAGGCATGACGACGACTCCAGGGCATTCGAGAATATTGTTCTTCCACGAACTGCTTTTCATGAGACAGCGAACAGCCGAATTGGTTCAATTCATTTCGGCTCTTCGGTTGCCTGGACCGTCCAATCTACTTAGCATTACGCCCTTGCGTCAATACTGAACCGAAATTTGGAGGAAATGGCTCATGCATTACTCGGTCACGCCGGATTCCATCGCGGTAAACGCGGTCGATTGTCTTGTGGTTCCGGTCTGGAAAGACGGCGGGCTCGGTGCGGAAGCTAGCGCGCTGGACGAGACGGTCTCCGGGGCATTGAGCCGAATCGCCGAAAGCGGCGATTATCTCTGGGACCTGGGCGATACGCATTTGCTGCATGGCCCGGAAGGCTGCGCCGCGGGCCGCATTCTGCTGTCCGGCGCCGGCGCCGCGGACGAATTCGGCGCCATGGAAGCCGCGAAGTTTCTCGCGGGCAGCGTCAAGTTCGTGCTGGCCCGCAACATGCCGCAGGTTCATTTCGCGCTGGGCGACCTGCGGGACAACGGGCCCGACGCGCAATGGCTCGCGGCCAGGCTGGCCCAGGAGGCGGAAGTTGCGGCATATCGCTACACGACGACCAGGGCAAGCACGAAACGGCAGCCCGTGCTCGACGGCTTGCAGGTTTCGGCGATGGACGACGGACTCGATGAGGCCCTGCGCAAGGGCCGGGCCATCGGCAGGGGCATGAATCGCGCCCGCGAACTCGGCAATCTTCCCGGCAATGTCTGTACACCGGAGTACCTGGCTTCCCATGCCCGGGAACTGGCCGACTCTTTCGAGTCCGTCAGCGCCGAAGTGCTCGACGAGGCGCAAATGCGGGAACTGAATATGGGCAGTCTGCTTTCGGTCGCCGCCGGCTCGGTGGAAGAGGCGAAACTGATCGTATTGCACTATCGTGGCGCGCATAAAGCGCGCGGGCGAGGCGCCGGCGACGACAGCAAGCCCGCGGTACTGGTCGGCAAGGGCATTACCTTCGATACCGGCGGCATCAGCCTGAAAGGCGGGCTCGCCATGGACGAAATGAAATTCGACATGTGCGGCGCCGCGAGCGTGCTCGGCGCCTGCGCCGCCGCGGCCGAACTGGAATTGCCGATCAACCTGGTATGCATGGTGGCCGCCGCCGAAAACATGCCGAGCGGCAAGGCGACCAAGCCGGGCGACGTTGTCACCACCATGTCCGGCAAGACCGTGGAAATCCTCAACACCGACGCCGAAGGCCGGCTGGTGCTATGCGACGCTTTGACCTACGCCGAACGCTTCGACCCGGCTTGCGTGATCGACGTCGCCACCTTGACCGGCGCTGCCGTCGCTACCTTCGACAGTCACGCCAACGTCGTGCTCGGCAACGACCAGGCATTGATGGACCGCCTGCTGCAATGCGGCCTCGATTGTCTCGACCGGGCCTGGCAGCTTCCGCTGTGGGATGAGTACCAGAAGCAACTCGACAGCAATTTCGCCGATATCGCCAACATCGGCAGCAAGAAGGCGGGAACCATAACCGCCGCCTGTTTCCTGTCTCGATTCACCGACAAGTATTCCTGGGCCCACCTCGATATTGCCGGCAGCGCCTGGCATTCCGATGGCGCGAGAAAAGGCGCCACGGGCAGGCCCGTTCCCCTGCTGACGGAATTCCTGCTGCACCTCTCGAACAAGGATTGAAATGGAAAAGACCTTCAAGCCGCGGGAGATCGAGGACCGCTGGAATCGCACCTGGGAAGACGCCGGCTATTACGCCCCGCGAGGCGGCGACGAAGCCTACAGTATCGCCATTCCACCCCCGAACGTGACCGGCAGGCTGCATATGGGCCACGGGTTCCAGTTGGCGATCATGGACGCCCTGATCCGCTACCATCGCATGCGTGGCCGCGACACTCTCTGGCAGGTCGGCGCCGACCATGCCGGCATCGCGACCCAGATGGTGGTGGAGCGGCAATTGAACGCCGAGGGGATCAGCCGGGAGACGATCGGCCGGGAACGTTTCGTCGAGCGCGTATGGGACTGGAAGGAAGAATACGGCGGCATCATTACGCGCCAGTTGCGGCGTATGGGTTCCTCGCTCGACTGGTCGCGCGAGCGGTTCACCATGGACCCCGATCTGTCGGCCCTGGTCGAGCACGTTTTCATCGAATTGTATCGGGAAGGGTTGATCTATCGCGGCCGGCGCCTGGTCAACTGGGACCCGAAACTGTTGACGGCGATTTCAGACCTCGAAGTCATCGC
Source organism: Pseudomonadales bacterium (assembly GCA_963666325.1). Lineage (GTDB taxonomy): Bacteria > Pseudomonadota > Gammaproteobacteria > Pseudomonadales > Pseudohongiellaceae > UBA9145. Next base: position 210,539 of record OY762706.1, on the reverse strand, counting down.
CGAAGAGGAAACCGGCTCGCTCTGGCACCTGCGCTACCCGCTTGCGGACGGCGGCGCCGGCGGCATGACGCACGTTACCGTTGCCACCACGCGCCCGGAAACCATGCTCGGCGATACCGCGGTGGCGGTGCATCCGGAAGATTCGCGTTACCAGGGACTGATCGGCAAGACTGTCGAATTGCCGCTGTGCGACCGGTGGATTCCGATCATCGCGGACGAATATGTCGACCCGGAATTCGGCAGCGGCTGCGTCAAGATCACCCCGGCGCACGATTTCAACGACTACGAGATCGGCCTGCGCCACGAACTGCCGATGATCAATGTCCTCACGCGCGAAGCGCGCATTAGCGACGAGGCTCCGGAGCGCTACCGCGGCCTGGACCGCTTCGACGCGCGCAAGCGGGTTGTCGCGGACCTCGAACAGGCGGACCTGGTCGAGAAAATCGAAGCGCACAAGATGAAAGTGCCGCGGGGCGACCGCAGCGGCGTCATCATCGAACCTTTCCTGACGCGGCAATGGTATGTGGCGATCGACGCCCTCGCCAAACCGGCGATCAAGGCGGTGGAAAACGGCAATATCGAATTCGTGCCGCGCAACTGGGAAAACACCTATTTCGCCTGGATGCGCAATATCCAGGACTGGTGCATCAGCCGCCAACTCTGGTGGGGCCACCGGATTCCCGCCTGGTACGACGAGCAGGACAATATCTACGTCGGCGCCAGCGAAGCCGAGGTCAGGCGCGAACACGCGCTTCCCGACGATGTCGTCCTGCGCCGGGACGAAGACGTGCTCGACACCTGGTTTTCTTCCGCGCTCTGGACTTTTTCCACCCTGGGCTGGCCCCCCGACGGCAATCCGCAGCAACGGGAGTATTTTGACCGTTTCCATCCCACCAGCGTGCTCGTGACCGGCTTCGACATCATCTTTTTCTGGGTCGCGCGCATGATCATGATGACGCTGAAATTCACCGGCGAAATCCCCTTTCACAAGGTCTATATCACCGGCCTCGTGCGCGACGAGCACGGCCGGAAGATGTCCAAGTCCAAGGGCAACATTCTCGACCCCATCGATCTGATCGACGGCATCTCCCTGCCCGACCTCATCGCCAAGCGCACCGACGGCATGATGCAGCCGCATCTGCGCGAGACTATCGATAAATTCACCCGCGAATCCTTTCCGGAGGGCATTCCCGGATATGGTACGGATTCGCTGCGCTTCACCTTTTACTCGCTCGCCTCGACCGGCCGCGACATCAAGTTCGACATCGGTCGCATGGAAGGCTTCCGAAATTTCTGCAACAAGATCTGGAACGCCGCCCGTTACGTGCTGATGCACACCGAAAACAAGCCGGTGGCGCCGGCCATCGTTGCCGCCGAATGCACGGTTGCGGACCGCTGGATCATGGACCGTTTCGAGTCCGCCGCCGGGGACATTCGCCTGGCGATGGAGCAATACCGCTTCGACAACGCCTCGCGCACTCTCTACGAGTTCATCTGGAACGAGTTCTGCGACTGGTACCTGGAACTTTCCAAGCCGGTGCTCTGGAACGAGGAAGAAGACCCGGCCGCCGCGGCAGCGACCAGGCGCGTGTTGCTGATCGTGCTCGAACGTTCGCTGCGCCTGTTGCATCCCTTCATGCCCTTCATCACCGAGGAAATCTGGCAACGCATGGCGCCGTTACTCGAGATCGAGGGCGAAAGCATCATGTTGCAGCCCTACCCCGAGCCCACCGGCGCGGCGCCCGACGCGGCAGCGGCGGCGGATATCGAGTGGCTCAAACAGGTCGTCACCGCGGTGCGCAACATCCGCGGCGAGATGGATATTTCTCCCGCGCGTCAGACGCCGGTGCTGCTGCGTTGCCGTGAAAGCGCCGACGAAGCGGCCGGCAAGGCGAGACTGGCGCAATATCGCCGCTATCTGACGCAACTCGCGAAACTCGAATCGATCGAATGGCTCGAAGGCGAAGCGCCGGCCGCCGCGACTTCGATTCAGTCGGGTACCGAAGTGCTCGTGCCGCTGGCCGGGCTGATCGATGTCGACGCGGAAAAATCGCGGCTCGACCGGGAGATCGAAAAGCTCGCGAAAGGACTGCGCTCGGTCCAGGCCAAGCTCGGCAATCCCGGCTTCGTCTCCAACGCCCCGGAAAAAGTAGTCGCCGAAGTACGCGAACGCGAAGCGCGGATGTCGACTTCGATCACCGCCTTGCAGGAGAAAAGATCGAGCCTGGAAGAGTTGGCGGTCTGAAGGAGATTCTGCGACTACGCTTCGCTTCGCGCAGAATGACGGTGGGGAGAGACTGTCATTCCGCGCGTAGTCGCGGAATCTGCCCTTAGCCTCGCAGGCCGACGGGCATGCTGAAAGCGATGTCTTCCGTGACGCCGTCGAGTTCCTGTACGCGGCAATCGGCGCGCTCGCCCAGATAGTCGATCACTTCCTGGACGAGGGATTCGGGCGCCGATGCGCCGGCGGTGACGCCGATGCGTGTCTTTCCTTTCAGCCAGACGGAATCGATGGCGTCGGCGCTGTCGATCAGATGCGCCTGGCAGCCCAGCCGTTCGCCAAGGTCGCGCAGCCGATTGGAGTTCGAGCTGTTGTGAGCGCCGACGACGAGCATGAGGTCGCATTCGAGCGCCATCTGCTTGACCGCGTCCTGCCGGTTCTGGGTTGCGTAGCAGATATCGCTCTTGCGCGGCCCGGTTATTGCCGGAAAGCGCTCGCGCAGGGCTTCGATGATCTGTCCGCAGTCGTCGACCGACAAAGTCGTCTGCGAGACATAAGACAGACGCGAGGGATCTCTTACCTCCTGCAGGCGCGCATCTTCCACGGTTTCGATCAGATACACGCTGCCGCCGGCGCTGGTGTCGAAATTGCCGATCGTGCCCTGCACTTCCGGGTGGTTGGAATGGCCGATCAGGATACATTCGTCTCCCTTGCGGCCCGCTCTGGCCACCTCCATATGCACCTTGGTCACCAGTGGGCAAGTGGCGTCGAATACCTGGAATCCGCGTTCGGCCGCGTCCCGGCGAATCTGTTTGGCAACGCCATGGGCGCTGAACACGACAATGGGCGCCCGGCCGGACTCGTCCCTGTCGGGAATTTCGCGCAATTCCTCGACGAAGATCGCGCCCTGATCCCTGAGTTCTTCCACGACATGGCGGTTGTGCACGATCTCGTGGCGCACGAAAATCGGCGCGCCGAACAACTCCAGCGCGCGTTTGACCACATCTATGGCGCGATCCACTCCCGCACAGAATCCGCGCGGATTGGCCAACTTGATTTCGATGGTGCTACCCCAGCTCCAGTTTGCTCGCGCCCGGCGCCAATACCGAGACTATCGAAGCGCGGAAGACGATCTCCCGGCCCGCGAGCGGATGATTGAAGTCTACCTCAACTTCGCCTCCGGCGATGCTCAAGATCACTCCGGGCCGATCGAATCCGGCCGGATCCTTGAACATGACCACGCTGCCGGGCGCCAGCGGCACAAGTTCGTCTTGCAGCAGCGCGGCGAAATTCACCGCCGGGAATCTTTGCAGATTGGCGGGATTCACCGCGCCGAAAGCCTGCTCCGGCGGCATCGTGCGCTCTATATCGTCGCCGGCTGCAAGGCCGAGCAATACCTGCTCGAAAGCCGGCGGCAGATCGCCTTCGCCGATGGTGCAGGTCGCCGGCTTGCCGGCGAAGTTGGAATCGACGATGGAGCCGTCGGTCAGCGCCAGTGAAAAATGCAGGTTGACGGTGGCGCCGCTCTCGACCTTCATCGCACAGATTCGCTCCATGTCGACCCGCTCAGGCGAACCGCCGCTGTTCGCCTTCGGCCTCGATATTGTCGATGCAGCGCCTGCACAAGTCCGGATATTTCGCCTCCGCACCGACATCGGAACGGTGGTGCCAGCAGCGCTCGCATTTCTCGTGGGAAGTCGCCGACACACGCACGCGCAAGTCCTCGATTTCCGTGGTCTCGCTGTCTTCGCCCGCCGCGGACAGCGGATGCGCGTCGGCGCGCGACACGATCAGGGCGAAGCGAAGTTCATCGTCCAAATCGCGCAATTGCGCCAGCGTTTCGTCGTCCGCGAACAAGTCGACTTCGGCGCTCAGGCTCGAACCGAGGGTCTTGTCCGCCCGTTTTGCTTCCAGTTCCCGGTTCAGCGCGGCCTTGACAGCCATGATCCGGTCCCAGAATGCATCGGAGAAACTTCCTTCCGTTTCGAATTCCGGCCCTGCCCCGCTCATATCGGCCAACAGCACCGAGGCCGCCCGCTCGCCGGGGATATTTTCCCAGATCTCGTCGGCGGTGAAACTCAGGATGGGCGCGATCATCGGGCTCAGCATCCGGAGAATGTGGTACATGGCGGTCTGCGTCGATCTTCGCGCCAGGCTATGGGTCCGGGTGGTGTATTGCCGGTCCTTGATGATGTCGAGATAGAACCCGCCCAATTCGATTACGCAAAAATGATGCACTTTCTGGTAGATCGCCAGAAAATTGTATTCGTGGTAATGCCCGACCACTTCGGCGCGCAGGCGTCCGGTGCGGCGCACGATCCAGTGGTCGAGCGCGATCATCTGCGCCGGGTCCACCAGGTCGCCGCCTGGGTCGAAGCCATTCAGATTGGCAAGCATGAAACGCGCGGTATTGCGGATGCGCCGGTAGGCGTCGGCGACCTGGCCGAAAATCGCGTCGGAAACGTGCATTTCTCCGCGATAGTCGGTAGCCGCGACCCACAGGCGCAGAATGTCCGCGCCGTACTTGTGGAAGATCTTGTCCGGCGCCACGGTATTGCCGAGCGACTTGGACATCTTGCGCCCTTCGGCGTCGACGAAGAAGCCGTGGGTCAGCACTTCGCGGTAGGGAGCGCTGCCGTTCATGGCGATGGCGGTCTTGAGCGAGGACTGGAACCAGCCCCGATGCTGGTCCGAGCCTTCCAGGTAGAGGTCCGCCGGATACCGCAATTGCTCGCGCCGGTCGAGCACCGAAGAGTGCGTGACGCCGGAATCGAACCAGACGTCGAGCGTGTCGGTGACCTTGTTATAGAACCCGGCATCGGCGCCGAGCAATTCTTCCGCGTCAAGTTCATACCAGGCGTCTATGCCTTCCTGCTCGATACGCTCGGCGACCTGTTCGAACAATTGCTGCGTGTCGGGATGCAATTCACCGGTTTCCCTGTGCATGAACATGGTGATCGGCACGCCCCAGGTGCGCTGGCGGGAGACGCACCAGTCCGGGCTGCCGCGCAACATCAATTCCATACGCGCCCGGCCCCAGCCGGGAAACCACTTGATGCCTTCCACCGCCTCGAGCGCCGAGTCGAGCAGGCCGCCTTCGCTCATGCTGATGAACCATTGCGGCGTTGCGCGATAGATCAGCGGGGTCTTCGTGCGCCAGCAATGGGCGTAGCTATGGGTGATGCGATCCTCGCTGACAAGTCGGCCGCTGTCCTTCAGCGCTTCGACGATGTCGGCGTCGACCTTGTAGACATGGGCGCCGGCGAAGCGTCCCGCGGCTTCGCGGAATACGCCGTGATCGTCGACCAGGTCGAGCGTCCCCAGACCGTACTCGCGGCCGGTGTTGAAATCGTCCACGCCGTGATCGGGCGCGGTATGCACCGCCCCGGTGCCGTTTTCGGTGGTGACATGCGCTCCGAGAACGACGGGAACTTCGCGTTCGTACAGCGGATGGCGCAAGCGCTGCGACTTAAGCCGCGCACCCTTGCACGAAGCGAGCACTTCGAATCGTTCGCTGCCGAATCGCTGCATGACTTCCTCGGCCATTTCCTCGGCGATGACGAGCAATTCGGGCCCGGCGTCGAGTTCGCAACGGACCAGGGCGTAATCGAGCCCGGCGTTGAGGCAGACCGCCTGGTTCGCGGGCAGCGTCCAGGGCGTGGTGGTCCAGATCACGACGGAAACGGGCAATTCGGGATCCGGCGCCGCCGCCCCAGCTTCGAAGCAGGCCAGCAAGGCGGCGCGATCGGCCGCGGCGAATCGGACATCGATCGAATACGAAGTCTTGTCCTGGAATTCGACTTCGGCTTCGGCCAGGGCCGAAGCGCCCACCACGCTCCAGTAGACCGGCTTGTAGCCGCGCACCAGATGACCGTTGGCGACGATTCGGGCCAGCGCGCGCACGATGTCGGCTTCGGTCTTGAAATTCATGGTGAGATAGGGATTGTCCCAGTCTCCGAGCACTCCCATGCGGATGAAACCCGCCTTCTGCCTTTCGATCTGGCGGGCGGCGTATTCTCGGCAGGCCCGGCGGAACTCGGCATGGCTGATCTTCTGCCCCGCCTTGCCCTTTTTCTTTTCGACCTGGTGCTCGATCGGCAGGCCGTGGCAGTCCCAGCCGGGAACGTAAGGCGCGTCGAAGCCCGTCATCGCCCGCGACTTTACGACGATGTCCTTGAGCGTCTTGTTGATGGCGTGGCCGAGATGCAGGTCGCCGTTGGCGTAAGGCGGCCCATCGTGCAATACGAAACGCGGCCGGCCCGCGTTCTTTTCGCAGATGGCGCGATACAGATCGAGTTTCCGCCATTTGCGCAGGCGCTCGGGCTCACGGTTGGCGAGGTCGGCCCGCATGGGGAAATCCGTGTGCGGGAGGTTCAATGTGTCCTTGTACTTGCTCATGACTCTAGTTTCGGCAGGTTCCCCGATTTGCCGCGTTTGTCAGCACGCGGCTGACCTCCTCCACGTCGGCTGCGATCTGCTGGCGCAATTCCTCCAGCGTGGCGTACTTTTCCTCTTCGCGGATCTTCTGCCGGAAAACGACTTCGATGGTCTCGCCGTAAAGCTCGCCGTTGAAATTCAGCAAATGCGCTTCGAGCACCGGCTTTCCGGCATCGCTTACCGTCGGCCGGTAGCCGATGCTCACCGCCGCCGGATATTCGCCCGCGGCCGTTTTCACCACGCAGGCGTAGATTCCATGCAAGGGAATCCGCCGGTGCGGCAGTTCGATATTACAGGTGGGAAAGCCCAGCTTCGCGCCGAGTTGCTCGCCCCTGGCAACCGATCCGCGAATCGAATACGGGCGTCCCAGCAATTTTTCCGCCCCGGCGAAATCGCCCCGCGCCAGGTACTCCCGCACCAGGGTGCTGCTGACGCGCATGCCGTCGACTTCGCGCGCCAGGGTTCGATGGACGTCGAAATCGAACTCCCTGCCCCTGCTTTCGAGCAAGGCGAAATCGCCCGCCCGCCGGTATCCGAAGCGAAAGTCCTCGCCGGCGATCAGCGCCGCCACGCCAAGACCGTCGACGAGAATGCGGCGAATATAATCCTCCGCCGAAGTTCGGCTCATTTGCGCGTCGAAGCGCAAGACGAAACCGAAATCGACGCCGCAGGCTTCCAGCAGCCGCAACTTCTCCTGCCGGCCCGTCAGCCGCGCCGGACAATCCCCATCGGCGCCGGCGAAGAATTCTTCCGGATGCGGCTCGATCACGATCGTCAGCGCCGGCAGACCCTTTTCCCGCGCCTGTCGCTTCAATTGATCGAGAATGAGCCGATGGCCGAGATGAACGCCGTCGAATTTTCCGATCGTCGCCACGCATCGACTGTAGTTTCGCGAAAAACTGCCGATTTCTTCAACAAGGATCACGGCGCGAGCCCGAATTGTGCAAAAAGGCGAGAATTATACTCTCTTTCAGATCCAGATCGGGTAAACCACTACGGTTTTGATGCTGCAGCTTCTCCCGCTAAGGAACCCGGCGGTATCGGGTCGCCGGGTTCCTTAGCGGGAATTGCTGTGCAAGATGCTGTAGAATGCCCGCGCATAAAATCTTCAATTCAAAAGAAACAATCTCCAGAAGAAGGACAAGAACTATGGGTTTTTCGATGCGAATTTTTCGACGGTATGGAATATCGGGGGCGCTTTCACTGGCTTTGATGGCGCTTGCATTTTTGTCCTCGGCCGCCCTGGGCGCCGAGGAAGATCTTCCGGTCGTTACGGTCGCGGACGTCAGGGTCACCGAAGGTCAATGGCTCGAGTTCGTGGCGAAACTCGACAAACCCATGCCCGGACCTTTGCGCGGCACTTTCGAGTGGACCATCCGGGCGGGCAGCGCGACTCCGGGAGTCGACTACGTGGATAACAGCTACTGGGCCTCTTTCCAACCCGGGGCGACCGAGTACCAGATCGACATCCAGACGCTGGCCGACCCGGACCACATCGCCGAGGGCAACGAAACCCTGGAATTGGTAATGTCGAATCCGGCCCGGCTGAGACTCGCTTCCACAACCGCAACCGGCGTTATCCAGGATTCCAACCCCCGACCCACGTCCGGCAAGCCGGAGGTCAGCATACTTTCGGGCGTGACCTCTCAAGAGGGCGGCCGTGTCATTTTCCGGATCTATTCCGATCCAACGCCTACGACGCCCCTTACCGTGAAAATCGACATTTCCCAGTCCGGCGATTTCGCTCCCGCCGACGAAACCGGAACGAGACAAGTGACTTTGGATGCCAGGGGCCAAGGATCGATCATAATCCATACGAACGACAACTCGGCCAATAGCGCCGATGGTTCCATCATCGCTACCCTGCTCTCGAGTTCGGACTACACGATCGACGGCGACCGCGGTTCGGCAACGGTCAACATCGTAGACGATGACCCGCCTTCGGTCAGCATCAGCGCGGGCCCCTCCATCGCCGAAGGGGAAACAGCGACTTTCACACTCACGGCAAGTCCGAAACCTTCGGGCTCGTTGCTTGTCGACGTCGATGTCAGCGACAGCGGCGATTCGACCGCAAGCAGTCAAACCGGACGCAGGGTCGTGACGATCGGAAGCGGCGGAGAAGGCGTTTTGCGCGTGAGCACGGTGGGGGACGGCGTCGATGAAGCCGACAGCCTCATCACGGCAACCATCGTTCGCGGCCACCGCTACTCGGTGAGCGGCTCCGGCGCGGATTCCGTCCAGGTGTCGGATGGCGGCGTCCCGACTCCGGCGGTCACCATCTCTGGCGGCGGCGATATTACCGAAGGCAAGGCGGCGCGGTTTTCGCTGACTGCAAGCCCGGCGCCCACATCGAGTCTGACGGTCTCGGTGAATGTCACGGAAAACGGCCGTTTCGCCGGCAGCGGCCAAACCGGCAAAAGAAGCGTCACGATCGGAACCGATGGCGCGGGGAGCTTTGAAGTTCGCACCGTCAGCGACGGCAGAGACGAGGCCGACGGGCGGATTACCGCTTCCTTGCTGACCGGCGACGGCTATGTGGTCGGCTCGCCCTCGACCGCCGAGGCCAGCGTCACCGACGGCGGCGAGCCAACTCCGAGCATCAGCATTTCCGCCGGCTCAAATGTCTGGGAAGGCGATACGGCCCACTTCTACCTCACCGCCACGCCCCCGCCCGAAAGCGATCTCCAGGTCGCCATCGATGTGGCGCAAAGTCACGATGGCCTTTCGTATCCCGATCATACCGGTCGCAGGTGGGCAACCGTCTACACCACCGGCTGGGGCGAAGTGCTCGTCCTCACGATCAACGACGGCGAGGACAGCCCGGACGGCCACATCACGGCAAGCGTCGCAAAGGAAGGAGAACGTTACTCGGTCGGTTCTCCTTCCAGCGCGCGCTTGGACGTCACGGACGGCGGCGCGCCAACGCCGAGAATCAGCATTGCTCCCGGCGGCCCCATCAACGAAGGGGGAAGCGCATCGTTCCTGTTGACGGCAAGCCCTCATCCAGCCAGTCCCATTTCAGTGGAAGTACGGGTTGCCGATACCGGCAAGTTCGCCGTGAGCGGCGAAACCGGTTCGCGGACGGTGTCCATCGGAACGGACGGCGCCGCGAGCTTCAATGTCGCGACGGAAAGCGACAGCGTCGATGAACCCGATGGTGCGATTACCGCGAGCCTGCAGTCCGGGAACGGCTATGAACTGGTTTCCCCGACGTCGGCGCGTGTGCCGGTCAGCGATGGCGGCGCACCCACGCCGCATGTGACCGTTTTCCCGGGCGCGGACATCGTCGAAGGCGAGAGCGCGAGTTTCCTGCTTACCGCCACCCCGGCGCCCAAAACCGACATTTCGGTGACTATCGAGATCAGCGACTCGGGTGAAGTGGCCGCCGCGGGAGAAACCGGCGCCAAAACGGTTACCATCGGCGTTGACGGCGCCGGCGCGCTTTCGGTGGCTACCACCGAAGACGCGAACCACGAAAGCGGTTCGATCACCGCCACCGTCAAGGACGGGGCCGGCTACGCCATCGGATTGCCGATGGCAGCGAGCTTGCGGGTGGTCGACGGCGACAGTCCGGTCCCCTTGCTGAGCATCGAACCCGGCCCCACCGTTATCGAAGGCGAAAACGTCGCTTTTACTCTGCGGGCGGACCCCGCCCCCGCGGCGGACTTGACCGTAAACTTGAATGTGTCGTCGCGCGACCAGTTCGCCGAAGATTCGGAACTTGGCGCCCGGGTAGCGATTATCGAAGCGGGCGACAGCACAGGGCTGTTCTCGGTTGCGACCGTCGACGATGCGATCGACGAAAGCCACGGCACGATTAGCGCCAATCTCGTGCCGGGCGCCGGCTATGGGATCGCAAGGCCGGATTCCGCTTCGGTGCGCGTAAACGACAATGACGCCGAAGCAGGGGATCTGACGGTTTCGGTGGCGGACGCCTCGCTGGTCGAAGGCGACCGCGGCAGCGGTTCGCGCATGCGCTTCGAAATGACGCTCGATCGACCGTCCACGGAAACCGTGCGGGTGGCGTACCGGTTGCGCTCGCTGCCGGCCGGTTCGGGCAGCGCGAGCGCAACGCCGGGGCGGGATTTCAACGCGGCGGGCGGATTTGTCGTCTTCGCGCCGGGCGAAACCCAAGCCTATGCCGAGGTTTCCATCGTCAACGATGACGAGGACGAGCCATTGCCCGAGATCTTCGGCCTCGTAATCACCGAGGCGCAAGGCGCGGAAATACGCGGAGGCAGCGCCGTCGGCACCATATTGCCAGACCCCTGGGATGTCGAACCCGGCACACCGGTCATCACCATTGCCGCTCAGCCCGCGGTGGCCGAGGGCGAGCGGGCAACCTTCACGCTTACCGCCACGCCGCCCGCCAAGGAAGACATCGAAATCAGGGTTACCGTGATAGACGCCGCGGAAGCGGACAGCGGCAATGACGACGGAGACTTCATCGACGCCTCCGAAGAGGGCGTCCGCACGATCGTCTTTCCCGGCATAGGCAGACAGGCGGCGGTCATTGCGGACGGCACGATAACATTTACGGTCAGAACCGCCGTTGACTCCGTGGACGAGACCTCCGGCCCGGTAACTGCGGTCGTGGAACCGAGCGGCGACGGCAGCTATCTGACGGGTTCGCCCAGTTCGGCTTCGGTGATTGTGTACGACAACGACGGCGAATCCGAGAGCCTTCCGGCCTTGTCGGTATCGGACGCCGAAGCGCCCGAGTCGGATGGACGGCTCTCGTTCGCGGTCAGCCTCGACAACCCGGTACCCGACCTCGGCACGGTGACCGTCCATTATTACACTTGGGGGCAAACGGCATTGATCGGCGTCGACTTCGATTTCACCTATGGCGAACTGATCTTCAGCGGAGGCGAAAGCAGCAAGTCGGTGACTGTCGATATCGTTGCGGACGATATCGAAGAGTCCGCCGAGACATTCACATTGCGGCTGACGGGTCCTGAAGGCGCAAGCTTGGCGGACAACGTCGGCACGGGCACGATCCTTGACTCCCGGTCCGAACGATCAGCCGTGTTGGTGCGCTTTCCAGCCGCGGCAGGAGCTCCGGCGGCGCCCGGCGGCGGTAATATCGAGCACGGCCGCTTGGGCGCGTTCGCCGGTCCGCCCGCTGGCGCTTGCGTATCCACGCAGTTGCGATCCGATGTGGAAGACTATGCGAGCGAGACGTGGCGGGGCGAACGTTACGTGGAAAGGTGGCTGCGAGTCCTGCAGACTTTCTCCGGCGCCGCCAACGACGCCACCATCGTAAGGCTCGTCGAGGCGCAATCCTACCTGGACCAGGACCGGAACCGGTGGAGTCCCGTCGTCGAAGCGATAAATTGCCTCGAAGTCGAAACCGCGCGGAACGCACTGTCCCGGTAGGCGGTCGCGCGGGCGCACCGCGAACGGCTATTTCGTCCTGCCGCGCAATCCGGTCAGACCGCGGCGGATCAGATACCGGGCGATGGCGAGCAGGCAGGCTATCAATACGATCCGCCCAATGAGCAGATTTACGACGGATATCGTATCCGGCATGCTCGCGTTCAACGCCATATCCACGATCACCAGCGCCGCCAGCACGGTAAGCGCCAGGGCGCCCAATATCTGCAACAGGGCAATCAGTTTATTCATCCGGCGGAAGCGAGGTCGGCCATTTTGTGGCGGGAGTTGAACTTGCGGTAGCCGTCGGCGCCCATAAAGCGCGTCACTGTCTTGGGATCGGTCCTGCGCACATCGACGATGATCAGGCCTTCGAGCGAATCGTTGAAATCCGAATGGATATTGAAGCAAACCATGCGGCCCTTCAGCGACAGGTAATGCCGTAACAACACGGGCACGGCCTTGCCGGGGTCGCAACGGCCGATGAGTTTGCCGAGCATCTTGATGTTGACCAGTTCCTTGAGTATGTCCTCGGACCAGACCCGATGAGCGATCCTGTGGGGAGTCAGCGGTTTCACCAGCGGGACAAACTCGCTGGCCTTGAAATTGGTGAGCAAGGCGTCGGCGATCAGCGCCCGGGCCAGGTCGCTGTATTCTCGGGAAATACTCACCGAGCCGAACAAGGTGTGATATTGCGGCCGGTCCACGAGCACCCGGCCGATGCCGCGCCAGAGCAGGGTGAGCGAATCCGGCCGGCGCTGATAGTCGGGATGGATGAACGAGCGGCCCATTTCGATCGCCGAACCGAGCCGATTGATAAAAGCCTTGTCATACCTGTACAGCGAACGGCTGTAGAGCCCTTTTACACCGTGCTCGCGGACGATTTCATCCACGAGCCCGACCCGGTAAGCGCCGGCGATGCGGCCGTTTTTCTTGTCCCATAGAAACAGGTGCAGGTAATGCGGGTCGAACCGGTCGGAATCGCGGGTCATGCCCGTACCTTCGCCGACCGCGCGGAAAGTGATTTCCCGCGCCACGGCGATTAATTCCATGATGACGCCGAGACGCTCGTGGGGGGCGCAATAGACATCGAACTCGTCGTGCTCGATGAGCCTGCAATCCTTGAGCCCCTCAAGTGCGGCGGCAACCTCTGCGCTGGAAGCTTTCGAACCGATGTCTTCCACACGATGCTCGAACTTGGCCGGCATTGCTTCGGGACGGCGCGCCAGGGCTTCAGTGCTCACGCGCAGATACTCCGTAACGGCCCTGGGCATTTTCAGCAGCCGCAATTCCTGGGCGAGCACTGGTTTGCCCAGGGTGACTTCCAGAGTGAATCCTTTCTTATTCGCCAATTGTCGGGGCAAAAGCAAGGTTCGCAGGCGCGGATGGATAAGGCCGGCCAGGTAAAAATACGCGCTGTTGTATCCATTTACGTGTACCGGGACGCAGGCGCATTCGTACCGCTTGATCAACTGCCCCGCCAGCCGGTTCCATTTGCGGTCCTGAATGCGTCGCTCGCGCAATTCGATCGCCGAAACCTTGCCGGCGGGAAAGATCAGCACCGCCCCGCCGCCGTGCAGATGCTTGTGAACTTGCTTGACGCCCTTGACATTGGCGCCGGCGGCATCGGACGACAAAACGTCGACGCCGATGAAGATCGGCGCCAGTTCGGGAATGCGCCGCAGCAATTCGTTGGTCAGCACCTGCAGGTCGGGCCTGATCCTGAGCAGCATCCTTGCAAGCGCGATGCCTTCCAGGCCTCCGAGCGGATGATTGGCTACGATCAGCAGTGGCCCTTCGCGTGGAATCTGCTCCAGGTGATGTTCGTTGTTGATCCTGAGGTCGACTCCGAGCGAATCGAGCGCAAATTGCAGAAAATCTTCCGGATTCAGCCCGTGAGGCCGGGCATCGTAATAATCCGCCAACTGGCTGAGCCCAAGCGACTTTTCGACAAGCGCCGCCAGCGCCCGCGGTTTGAAATTCAAACGGCAGGGATTAGTCATTGGCGGGGTACCGCTTCACCAGTTGCAACTCGTGTCGCCAGGCTTTGTAGAGCGGCCATAATCCAGGCGGCTTGCAGCCGCGTTTCCTTTGCGCGTGTCCAAGTTTAAATAGCGTTCGGTATTGCTGCAACAGGGTTTTGACCGCATCGCGAAATCCGGTATTCCGATCCCAGATGTGGATCGATTCGGAACTCGCGCCGTTGATCTCGACGATCTGCAGGTTCTGTCCGGCACGCAGGCTTTCCACGTCGCGGAACTTGACGTCGAGGCGGCCGTAGTAGAAGCCCGGAACGTCGTCGAAAAATCGGTCCAGCGCGCGAGTCAGTTCCGCGGTGACGAGATTGCCTCCGTCGCGAAAAACCGCGCCGCGGCAATGACTGGCCGAAAACACCAACCGGTAAGGGCTGCCGTCGGGAATCACTTCATGCCAACGGTCGGCATTGCGTTCTTCGTAGAGATGCGGCACGCCTCCGGCGCGCGGGTCGGCGGCCACGAGTTCGGCCAGCGTACGCATGCCGTCACCGACAACGTAAGGCGTGTATTTCAGCGTCAGCGAGGTGATTCGGCCCCGCTCGCTTTCCGGGTCGCGCACATAGAACACGCCGGCTTCGGCTTCCCAATCGCTCAATCGCTGCAGCATCAGCGATCCGCCCGCCGGAAACCGTTCCAGGCAGGCTTCCAGCGCCGCGCCGTCGCGCAGCAACTTGACCCCGGCGCCGCGGCAGCCAATGTCGGGCTTGCCGACCAGTGGAAAGGACAATCCGGCGGTAGCCATGGCCGCTTCGGCCCGTTCGCGCTGGACGGCCGGCGATTCGCTGCCGGCCTCGTACACGATCCAGGGCAGGATCGAACGGTTTGCCGTTTCCCCGGCAAGATTCAGGATCGCCGACTTCGGTACGCCGACCATCCCCGCCAGCGGCACCGCCGGGTTGGCGATCAGGGGAAGGCTCATGCTGCGATAGCGCAGGCCGAGCAACAGGCACTGTGCCGCCACCGGGATGTACATCAGCCAGGTCGGCCAGAACTCAAAGAATGAATATGCGCGGCCGCCGAGATCGAGCGGCGGCATCCCTTCCGGCACATGGACGGTTTCTTCGGAAGATGGCTGTTTCGTAACCCGTGTCAAGACCAGTGCCCTCTGTCTTTCAATCCATGCCATGAATTGCGGTGCGCAGGTAATCCACGGCCTCGCGGACCGAGCGGCCTTCGACGTCGACTATGCGATTGGCTTCGCGCATGACTTCGTCGGAGATGCGGCCGGTCAGGTCGGCCAGGGCTTTGATGAAGTCGGGGTTTCGCGCCGCTTCCGCGGAAGCGAGAAGGAAACCGTCGTAAGGCAACATGGCGTTACGGGGGTCTTCGAGCACCAGCAGGTCGAAATGAGCAATTCTGCCGTCGCTGGTATAGGCGGTGATCAGGTCCACCTGGCGTTCGTCGACCGCGGTGTACATCAAGGTGGTGTCGAATGTGAGCTTCCGGTTGAAGTCGATGCCGTAGGTATCGCGCACCGAAATCCATTCGGGGCGGCCGAAGAACTCGAGGTCGCCGCCGGCCACGAGTCGGTCGGCGACGGGAATCAGGTCTTCGATGGAACGCACGCCGAGTTCGGCTGCCCTGTCCCTGCGCATGGCGAGAGCGTACAAATTCTGGAAGCCGAATTCGCCGATCACGGTCATGCCGTCGGTCGCCTCGACGAAGTCGACGACATCGGCCAGCACTTCGGCCCGGCCCGGATTATCGTCGCGGTCCATGATATTCGCCCATACGGTGCCGCTATATTCGAGATAGGCGTCGACCGCGTTATTGGCCGTGGCTTCGTAGATCACCTGGGTGCCGAGACCCAGGCGCTGGTCGACGCGAAAGCCGGCGTCTTCCAGCTCCCGGGCAAGCAGGCCGGCGATGATGTGCTGCTCGGTAAATCCCTTGCCGCCGACCGTGAAATCCGCTTCGGGCTCCGGCAGCAGGCTCCAGGCGGATACGCCGGCGGCCAGCAATACCGCGCCGGTTACGGTGGCAAACACGCGCCGGTAGCGGCCGGCGAATTCCTCGTTGCTGCCATTTGCCGCAAGCCGGTTTTCCACGAGCCAGAGTATGCCTCCGATAATGGCGTCGAGAACCACCGCCATGACCGCGGCGGCGACGCTGCCCACGGTTACCGCGACGAGGTTGCGCGTTTGCAGGCCGGTAAAAATATAGTTGCCGAGACTGGTGGCGCCGACCAGGGTGGACAGCGTCGCCAGCCCCACCGTCCAGACGGCTGCGGTGCGAATGCCCGCGATAATGACCGGCAGGGCCTGCGGCAATCTTACGCGCACCAGAATCTGCGTGCGGGACATGCCGATGCCGCGAGCGGCTTCGACCACGTCGGCGGCGACGGTTTCCAGTCCGGTGACGGTGTTGCGCACGATCGGCAACATGCTGTACAGCAGCAGGGCGATAAGCGCCGGCAACAGGCCGATGCGGCCGCCGAGGGCGGCTACGGTCAGGGCCAGGATGGCAACGCTCGGAATCGTCTGCAAGACGCTGACCGAAACGAGCAGCGGGCGTTTCAGCACCGGCTGCTGGTTGGCGAGTATGCCGAGCGGCACGCTGACTGCGATTCCAAGGCTCAGGGCGATCAGGGTCAGCAGCAGATGCCCTTCGAGATAGGCGGGCAACAGCAGCAATTGTTCGCGCAGATTCTCGCTGATCATGCCCGGGCGCTCTCCTGCCGGATCAGTCGGTCCAGCCGGACCGCCTCCTGCCGGGGCATTTCCACCATTTCGCTGACGTAGTCGTGTTCCGGCGCCATGAGCAAATCGTGGGGCGTGCCGACCTGCAATACATCCCCATCCTTCATGACCGCGATACGGTCCGCGAGCAGCAGTGCTTCCATCATGTCGTGGGTGACCAGGATTACCGTCAGGCCGAGTTTTTGCTGAATGGTCCTGAATTCGTCCCGCAATTGCCCCCTGGTTACCGGATCGAGGGCGCCGAAAGGCTCATCCATCAGGACTACCTCCGGAGCAGCCGCGAGGGCGCGCGCGACGCCGACCCGCTGCTGCTGGCCGCCGGAAAGTTGCATCGGATTGCGCTCGCCGTATTCCTCCGCCGGCAAGCCGACGAGTTCGAGCGCTTCGCGGCAGCGGCTGCCGGTCTCCTGGCCGCTCCAGTGCAGGAGCCGCGGCACGGCTGCCACGTTTTCCATGACGGTATAGTGGGGAAACAGGCCGATTCCCTGAAAGACATAGCCGATATTGCGCCGCAGCTCCTGGGGATTGCGGTCCATGACATCGCGGCCGCCGACGAGAACCTGCCCCGCGTCGGGTTCTTCGAGCCGGTTGATCATCTTGAGAGTAGTGGTCTTGCCGCAGCCCGACTCGCCGATGAGTCCGAGCAATTCGCCTTTTTCGACCTGGAGACTGACGCCGGCGACCGCGAAGGTCGCGCCGTTATCGTAGCTTTTGCTGACGTTTCGTAGCTCGATCATCGCTGAGCCGCGGCGGCGGCCGGCCCATTGCGGAAAGTGGTGATGCTAACAGAATGCCTCTGAAATTTGGGAACCCCCGTTGCGCCGCCATGCGGGAATTCTAGCAATCCTCCTCTTCCGCCTGCGCCTGGTATTCGGAAAGCTCGTCGATGTCGAAGCGGCGGCCGAGGGCGCCGATGTCGTCGAAACTGATATCGCCGGCGATATTCGCCAGCACCATTTCGCCGTCTTCGGAAACGATCATCACAGCAATGCCGTGAATCACGTCTTCGGTTTCCGAAAATCGCAGGTAAATATCGACCTGGTCATCGTCCTCGCGGATGCGGACCACGCGTTCCCAGTTCTCGCCGTCGAGGTCCGCGGCGATTTCGTCCAGGTTTTCCGCGATCTGCTGCACGTTGCCGCCGATGTCTTCATAGACATGCAGGCGCACGTTGAGCAGCCGGGAAACGAAATTGGCCGCTTCCTCGTCCTCTTCGGGGATGGTTTCGGTAATGAGCCGGAGCAAGGGCTCCCGCAAGGTAACTTCAACCACGGGTTCGGAATTGATCAGGCTGTGCAGATCGCTAAAGTCCACATAGCCCGGATGGTTTTCCGCGGACACCGCGAATGCGCTCCATGCGCTCAGGGTAAAAACGGTGATAACTTGCTGTATTGCTTTCATTGTAACTCTCCTTACTGAGACCTCACTGAGGCCTTGCAGAGATTGACGGCCGGCTCAGATCGGGTCGTCCGGAAAGGAGGCGGCCGCGCCGCCGTTCGTCCGGTCCACCGAAATCGCCGGCAGGCTGAGGACCGGGAGGCTGACCATCCTGTCGCCCAGCCGGACCCGCATGGATTCGGTAATATCATTCAAGGTCTGGATGGTCGTGTTCAGATCCTGGATCGCTACCACCAGTTCCTCCTGTGTGTATTGCTCTTCGACGGCTATCTGCGGCTCCTCGGGGGGCGGCGCGCTGACCTGCAGCCAGACCGCCACCGCCGCGAGCGCGGCTAATGCGGGGACCGCCAGCCGGGGCCATGGCCCACCGGCCAGCGCCCGCAGTCGTTCGCTCAGGCTTGGGGGTCGGCTATCGGCCTGTTCGAACACTCCGGCCAGCAGGCCCGGCGGCAATTCCGGCCGGGGCATGTCCAGCATGGCGTCCCGCAAAGATCGCGCCAGCAGAAACTCTCGCGCGCAATCCGGACACTGATGGATGTGTTCCAGCGCCGGTTGCCGCTGTTTCGGATCGAGTTCATTGTCGAGCAGATCGTCGATCTGCAATCGAACGATGCCGCATTCCGTATCGTTGCTCTGGTTCATATGCTTCTACCTGCCGTTTTCGGCTCGCGCCTTTTCCAGTGAAATCAGATTTTCCTCCGCCGCTCCGTGCACGCCAGCGAATGCGCGGCGCAATTCCTCGTCTTCGCGCAGCTTTCTCCTGCCCCGGTGCAGATACACCTTTACCTGGCTCTCGCTCATTTCCAGCGCTCCCTGCATGTCCGCGTAACTCATGCCCTGGATGTCGCGCATGATCAGCAGCGAACGGAACGGCTCATCGAGCGCCTGGATCGATCCGAGCAAGGCTTCGCGCAATCGTTCCCGATCCCGGGCCTCGCCCTGATCTTCCCCGCCGGACCGAAATTCGGGCTGGGTATCGGGTTCGATGCGGTCATCGCGCCTGGATTCAGCAAGTTGCCGCTTGCGGATATGGTCCACCACGGCGTTGCGGGTCACCCGCATCAGCCAGGCCATGACCTTGTCTGGGTCGACCTTCCGCCAGTGTTGCCAGAGTTTGACCAGCACCTCCTGGGTTACGTCGTCCGCGTCCTGCCTGCTGCGCAAGCTATAGCAAGCGAAGGCGTAAACCTTCTGTCCGTATTGTTCCACCGCTCGCCGGTATTCCGTGTTCATATGTGCTGCTAGACGGAAAAGTGCGGCAAAGGTTACCGCAGGGAGACCGAAAGCGCCCGATTTTGCCGAAAGCCGGCGGCGTGATAGAGTCGAGCGACGCACCAGCGCCTCGTTGCGCGGCTGTTCAGGAACAGGAGAATACCCATGAAATTGATTGTTGCGATCATCAAGCCCTACAAGTCGGATGACGTACGGGAGGCAGTGTCCGAACTCGGCGTCAGCGGTATGACGCTCACCGAAGTCAAGGGCTTCGGGCGCCAGAAGGGACATACCGAACTCTATCGCGGCGCCGAGTATGTGATCGACTTTCTGCCCAAGGTGAAACTCGAAATCGCCGTCGAAGACGACCGGGCCGACCAGGTCGTGGAAGCCATCTGCAAGGCGGCCAACACGGGCAAGATCGGCGATGGCAAGATTTTCGTCAGCAGCCTTGAGCAGACCATTCGCATTCGCACCGGCGAAACCGGCAACGACGCACTGTAGGTGATCACATCATGAAACCAAATTCGAAACTCATAACTGGCCTGGTCTCGACGGCGCTGATCCTGTTTCCCGGTCTCGCCCTGGCCCAGGACGGCCTGAACGGCGCCAACACTTCCTGGATCCTGACCTCGACCGCGCTGGTGCTGTTCATGACCCTGCCCGGCCTGTCGCTGTTTTACGCCGGCCTCGTCCGCACGAAAAACGTTCTTTCGGTGCTGATGCAATGTTTCTCCATTGCCGTGGTGATTTCCATCGTCTGGCTGCTGGTGGGTTACAGCATTGCCTTCGGCCCGTCCGAGTCCGCCTGGTGGGGAGGCCTCGGCAAGGCTTTCTTCAGTGGTGTGGACGCGGGCGCCATGTCCGGCGATATTCCCGAGACGGTCTTCGCCGCCTTCCAGATGACATTCGCCATTATTACCCCGGCGCTGATCGTCGGCGCCTTCGTCGAACGGATCAAATTTTGTTCCGTGCTTGCCTTCACGGTGCTGTGGGCCTTGCTGGTCTACTTCCCGGTGGCCAACTGGGTCTGGGGCGGCGGCTGGCTGGGGCAGATGGGATTGATCGACTTCGCCGGCGGCACCGTGGTGCATCTGACGGCAGGCGTGGCGGCCCTGGTGCTGGCGCTGGAACTGGGCAAACGCGACGGCTTTCTGACTGCGTCCGTGGTGCCGCACAACCTGACCATGAGCTTTACCGGCGCCGCCATGCTGTGGGTCGGTTGGTTCGGATTCAACGCCGGCAGTGCGCTGGCAGCGGACAACGCGGCCGGCATGGCGCTTTATGTCACGCATACTTCCGCCGCCGCGGGAGCGCTGACCTGGATGGTGCTCGACTGGTTCAAATTCGGCAAGGCCAGCGGTCTCGGCGCGATCACCGGCATGGTGGCGGGCCTGGCGACGATCACACCCGCGGCCGGATCGGTAGGCCCGATGGGGGGTCTGATGCTGGGGCTGATCGGCGGCGTAATCTGTTATTTCGTCACGATCTACATGAAGCAGAGACTGAAAATCGATGATTCCCTCGACGTATTTCCGGTGCATGGCATCGGCGGCCTGACCGGCACGCTGCTCGCCGCGGTGCTGGTCTCCGGCGGCCTGGGCGTTTTCAGCGGCACCGGTATGCCCGATGGCATGACCGTAGGTTCCCAATTCGTCGTCCAGCTCATCGGCGTGGTTGCCATTGGTCTGTATACAGGGGTGCTGACCTGGGTCATCGTCAAGATCGTCTCGGCGGTCATGGGACTGCGTATCAGCGCCGACGAGGAACAGGTCGGACTCGATATCACCGAGCACGACGAGAAAGGTTATTCGATGTAGGTGGAAGGCCGCCGCGCGCGGCCCGGTTTACTACTTCGGCCTCGGTTTTGGCGTACTGGACGACACCGGCGTAGCCCGCGACGTCGGTTCAGACGAGATCGTCGTATTCGAGCCCAAGCGCCTTCGCAACCGCTGACAAATGCCGTGCCGGTTCAGCCCGCGGACCGCTCTCCATCTCGGCCAGTTCGTTTTCGCTAATGCCGGCGGCCTTGGCAAGCTCCCCAAAGCTCATATCACGATATTCGCGGTACACGGTAACGGGATTTACCTTCGCAAGGAGGCGGTCAACCACTTCCGAGGGAAAATACTCTTCGTCGTTCGAATCCAGACGCTCAAGCAGTTCCTCGTCGGACAGTCTTTCCTCCTCAATGAATCGATACGCATTTATCAATCTGTCGTATTCGTCCCAGGGAATCACCGCAAATGCCGGCGCCCCCTCCTCATCAAGTATTACTTGCGGCTGTGTCTGTGCCATAAATTTCTCCGGGCTCCTCGTGCACGTGCTTGTATACGTCGCCTCGCGAGCCAATCTGCTTCACCAGAATTTCCCGAGCCTCCTCGTTCCGCTCGAAAACCACCCGCAAATCACCGATTCTCAGCCGGTACTCCGGCCTGCCTTTCATTCGGATCAGATCATGGCCATAGCTAGCGGGATCCTGCGCCAAGCGCCCCAAGGCAGTCCTGATCCGACCAGCGTCTTCAGGCCGCATCCTGCGCAATGTCTTGATCGCAGCCTTCCGCAACTTCAATTCATACACGAAGGCACTCCTTCACTCGGTGAATGAAGTATAACGATATCTCCTGAAATTACGTAGTTTTTGCGTAAATTAGCGAGTTCGGAAAAACCCGGCAGTCGATCGTCGACAGCTACGCGGCGCGGCCTTTCACTGTCGCGCCGTATCCGATACTCGACTAGTCGCAAATAGACCAGAGTGTCGTATCAGCCTCAATAGGTATAGGTGAACTCCACACCGTAAAGACGAGGCACGGTGGTTCCTGCATTGTGGCGGAAGAACTCGGCTTCTCCCTGGCGCAGGATTTGCAGATTTGCTACATCGTTAAAGATATTGTTGACAAAACCGCTGACCACCCAGTCGCTGTTCAATGAACTCCAAGTGGCTCGCAGGTCCGTGCGACTGTAGGCTTCCGCCTTTTCCGCCTCGGACTGAAAGGGCGAAAAGTAAACCTCATCAGTCCAGCTAAAGATGCCGAACAGTTCAACTTGAGAACCGCCTGAAAGCGGGAGCAGATAGCCGCCCCAGAGTGTCGCCTTCCCTTCCGGCACCTGCAGGAGTTGATTACCCTTGATGTCCTGAGTCAGGCTCTCGAACTCCGGGTACAGGGAACCCGGCGCATCGTTTTTACTGGCGTCGCTGATCAACAGGGTCTCTGTGTACTCACTGGGCGTGAAACTGAAATTGCCGCCGAGGGTCAGATTATCGTTCACCAACCAGGTAGCCTCGGCTTCGGCGCCCAACACCCTGGCTCCGGGAGCCTCAAGCACGGAAGTGGAGGTTCCGCCGATCGATGTTACTTCGGTTCCGACCGTATGAATATTGTCGTAGTCATAGAGATAGAACGAACCGTTTAGCTGCATGGTATTGTTGAGCAACTGGGTCTTGTAACCAATCTCGTAGGCGATCAACTCTTCGGGTTCATAGGTGGGCGTGTTGCTGAAGAAAACCAGGTTATACCCACCGGAGCGGTAGCCCGAGGTCGCGGAAAAATAAACCAGCGCCGAATCGGTTACATTCCAATCGAGATTGACACGACCCGTGGTTTCCCTATCGGTTCTCATAAACGGCCGGTACACACTCAAGGCGAAGGGAATACCTGCGTTAGTTGCCTTTTCGGTCGGGACGACCATGTTGCCATCGGCATCCGCCACCAGGCCGCCATTGACGCGATTGACCGCGGCAAGGCCACCGTAAAGCGCAAGGAAGGAGTTGGCGCCGGTTTCCGAGTAGCGAAACAGATTTTCTTCCGCCGTTACCTGATCCTCGGCGTAACGCACTCCAAGAGTCAGAGCAAAAGTTTCGTTTATGTCCCACGCCCCCTGGGTATATGCCGCGAAAGCTTCTCGTTTTGTTTGCGTCGCGTAGAGCAAATCCGTAGCGGAAGTTGATGGACCGTTGATAACGTTCAGGGCAGGATTTGAGCCGTCGTCGCCGTACCAGGCGGAGAGTTGCAAGTTATTGCCGCCACCATTGCGCTGACAGGAATCCGCGGGAGTCGCCACGTTACAGGAATCCTTGGCGCTGAACAGGTTCACCATTGGCGCGCCCCCGAAAGCCAGGGTGGATGCGTTGATGCCGGCAAGGCCCGGAGCGCCGATGGCGGCCGCCGCCCCCGCGCTCAAGGCCGTGTTGTCTACATAGGGGTTGGTCATTCGCGCCTCCCCCACGGCAGAATAAAAATCGCCACGCTGATCGATGGTGGCATCGTAGACAAAGTAACCGGAGGTGATGGATACGGAATCGCCAACGTCGTAAAAGGCCTGAATCTCGTGCGAGGTATAGTCGGCTTCGTGATTTACGTAAAACTGACGGTCATGGAACATGCTCGCCGTATTGTCGTCATCCGTGGTGCGCTTGTAAGTGAGTTTATTGAATCCGTACAGATACTTTAGCTCCAGGCGGTCATTGACATCCCAGGATGCGCCGAGTTGCGTACCCTGTTGTTCAAAGACTTCGCTGTTCAACCCATTGGTTGCCGCACACAGATCACCCCCATCTATTTCCCCCGGGAATACGCAATCGTTATATCTTGCCGCAGTTGCGGGGGAGGTAAAGTTAAACCCGTCCAGGGACGCAGCCGCGTTCTGAAAACCGTTAAAGTCCGCAAAGTCTATTCCGGCGCGGTTGGGCTGAGCCTGATCGATACTACCTGTGATGGGATTGACAAACGTCAATATCGGCTGGCTTTGGTCGTACCAGTTGTTGCTATCGTAGTTAGCCATGTCGGTGTTATCGGGATCGATAAAACGATATCCCGGCACCAGGGAATCAGTATTGCGATACGGATTTCCTTCTTCGTTCAACACCACCAGCCCGCCGCCATTGGCGCCGCCGAATGAGCGATCGATGGTCATGAAATTCTGTCGTACATTAACCTCCACGGTATCGGTGGGCGTCCACTTGAACTGACCGGCCACATTTTCAGTGCCAAGGCTGTCGATGTCTTCGCCGCCCCCGAGATCCTCCACTATGCCATCGCGGTCGCGGAGACTGAAATTAACGCGAGCGGACAGCGTGTCTTCGATCAGGGGGGTGTTTACCATCCCATACCATTCGTTCGTGCCGAAGTTTCCCAGAACGGATTTGAATGAATAATCCAGTTCTTCTTCCGGCGGTTTATAAAGCACATTGATGGCGCCGCCTACGGCGTTGCGACCATATAGCGTGCCCTGGGGCCCGCGCAATATCTCGATTCTCTCTACATCCCAGAACGTGGCGGCAGTGGCCGTCAACAAGTCCTCCGAATATATTCCATTCATATAGGTGGCAACGCCAGGGTCACCGCCGAGGGCCCGAAAATTCCGGCCTACGCCTCGAATGGTCGAATCGTATGGTTGAATGGTTGTTGCCGGTATGAAGTTCTGCAAATCTTCCTGATTTCGTATTCCAAAATCGTCAAGAGATTCAGCGGTAAGTGCGGTAATGGATATGGATGTGTCCTGAATCGAAGCTTCTCGACGCTCCGCGGTCACCGTCACTTCTTCAATTTGCCTGACTTCATCATCCTGAGCGAATACCGCCAGTGGTGCGCAGGCCGCGTAAAATAGTGCCAACGCGCCCACAAGCGCGCCAATTTTCCTGGCAGGAAATTTCATTTCCGTTCCCCCCCGTTCCCCAAAAAAACGCTTCCCAATCATCGACCGATTCGGAAGCAATCGCAATGGCCAGCATAGTGGGGCGGCGAACGAGTGTCAAAAATGTTTTTCTACGCCTGAACCAAGCGCCGGTCTGGCCAACATTTCGTTGGAAACTATCTGCTCTCCAGCAACTGGTAGATTCGGTTTATGGCCCTGGGATCGGTGCCTGGGCCCTGGATTTGGGGGAAATTCTCAGCGTGTGCGGTCATGTCGACGGTGGCCGCGGCTTCTTCCGCCGGGATTCCCTCTTCATACATCTCGACGACCGCGGGCCAGAAGTCGCGCAGATAGGCCTGGAAGTTGTCGATAAACTCGCGGCTGCGCATCACCGGGCCGTGTCCCGGCAGCCAGATATCGAAATCGAGGGCCTTCAGCCCTTCCAGCGCCGCCGGCCATTCGTCGACATGACCGTCGCCCATGTAGGCAAGCCCCGGCAGCATCATGTCGCCGGTGAAAACAACGCGTTCTTCGGGCAGGAAAATCACAACATCGCCGCCGGTATGGGCGCGACCGAAATGATGTAGCTGGATCTCGCGGCTGCCTCCGGCAACGACCTGGAACAGGGTCATCTTGCGGTCGAGGGTAATGTTCGGTGGCGTGGGCACGACTTCCTGGATCGCGTTCATGTAATCGCTTTGCACCCGATGCCGTTCTTCCAGTTCAGCCCGCAGGCGCGGGTCGTTTTCGTTGGCGGCCTGCTCCTCGAGTTGGGCTACCAGGGTCGGCACGGGGTCGGAAAAGCTGCGGAAAGTGTTTTCCTCCAGCACATTGCCGATATCGCCGTTCAGTTTGGCGCGGGTGAATTCGTGACCGATAATTTCGACGCCTTCGGGAAAGGACTGGTTGCCGTGGGCGTGATCGAAGTGATAGTGGCTGTTGACGAGATAGCGCACGGGCTTGTCGGTGACGGCCGGGATCGAATCGATCAGCGCTCGCGCCGCGGCCGGCGTGACGTGGGAGTCCACTACCAGGGTGTCGAACTCTCCGACGAGCACCATGGCATTGCTCATGGTGTGAACGGCGCCGGTCCCGCTCACGTGCCAGACGCCTTCGGCCACTTCCTCGAAACGGTGCGTGTCCGATTCGACCACACTCTCCTGGGCGGAGAGCTGCGCAGCCGCGAGTCCTGCGGTCAGCAAGCTCAGGCATCGTATTGCCGTCAACATCGTTTTCATCGGAATTCCTCGATCAGCAAAGATTGGATAATCAGCAAAGGACATTAGCCCAAGCATCTTTTGCTGTAAACCACCAGCAACTCTCATTCTGGCATCGAAGCCCGGTTCCATGAATCCCGCATGGTGTAAGGGTCCGTGGGCGGGAGCGCCTTTTCGCTGGGCTTCGATCCGCCGCGGACGGGATGGGCTTATGCAGCGGACGCCGTAAATCCAGTCCAGCCGCCAAGCACAGCTTGGCGTCGTTCCGGCTGCGCATGAAGCTGCGCTTCATAAACGCTTGCCTACACCCCTGGAGGCTCAAGCTCGGCTTCCTGCCTCGCATGCCGCAGCATACCCCCTTCCCGTCCGCGGCTAACACAGTGCAGATTCTATGATTCTATTATTTGGTTACTTTTGTATGTATGGAGCAATGGTGGCCTGTTCGCGGAGGAGGTATTTTTGGACTTTGCCGGTCGAGGTTTTTTTGATCGGGCCCCAGACGACCTTTTTCGGCATCTTGAAGCCGGCCAACTCTCCGCGGCAGTAGGCGACGAATTCCTGGTCGGTCATTTGCTCGCCGTCTTTCAGGCAGACGAAGGCGCAGGGCACTTCGCCCCATTTTTCGTCGGGCGCGGCTACTACGGCGGCTTCGAGAATCTTGGGGTGGCGGAACATCAGGGATTCGAGTTCGAGCGAGGAGATGTTTTCGCCGCCGGAGATGATGATGTCCTTCGAGCGGTCCTTGATCTGGCAATAGCCGTCCTCGTACCAGACCGCGAGGTCGCCGGAATGGAACCAGCCGCCCTTGAACGAAGCCTCGGTGGTGCGGGGGTTTTTCAGATATCCCTTCATTACCAGGTTGCCGCGCATGAAAATCTCGCCCATGGTCTTGCCGTCCTTCGGCGCGGGTTCCATGGTTTCGGGGTCGGCGACCATGAGTTCGTCCTGCAAGGGCGCGCGCACGCCCTGGCGCGCGAGCTTTTCCGCGCGGCCGTCCACATCGAGTTTGGCCCATTCCTCCTGGGGCTCGCAGACCACGCAGGGGCCATAGGTCTCGGTCAGGCCGTAGGCGTGGACGACTTCGAATCCCATGTTTTCCATGCCGGCGATCACGGCTGCCGGCGGCGCGGCGCCGGCGGTCATTGCGCTGACCTTGTGTTCGATGCCCTGGCGCAGTTCCGCGCGGGCATTGATCAGGGTATTGAGCACCACCGGGGCGCCGCAGAAATGCGTGACCTTGTAGCGCTTGATGGCCTCGAACATGGCCTCGTCGCGCACGTGGCGCAGACAGACGTTCACCCCGGCGACTACCGCCAGGCTCCAGGGAAAGCACCAGCCGTTGCAATGAAACATGGGCAGCGTCCACAGGTAGACGGGATGCGCCGTCATCTTCCAGCACAGCACGTTGGAAACGGCGTTCAGGTAGGCGCCGCGATGGTGAAACACCACGCCCTTTGGATCGCCGGTCGTGCCCGAGGTGTAATTGAGCGTGATCGCCTGCCATTCGTCGTCGACCTGGAAACAGCGAAAATCCGGATCGCCGGTCCGGATGAAGGCTTCGTAGTCCTGCTCACCGAGCAACTCGCCGCCTTCGTAATATGGATCGTCGATGTCGATCACTAGAATCTCGTGTTCAACAATTGCAAGCGCCGCCTTGATCGTGGCGCTATATTCACGGTCAGTGAACAGCACTTTCGTTTCGGCGTGACCGAGGATGAAGGCGATGGCCTTCGGATCGAGACGGGTATTGAGCGCATTCAGCACCGCGCCGATCATTGGTACGCCGAAATGCGCTTCAAAAGTCTCCGGGGTGTTGGCCCCCATGAAGGAAACCGTGTCGCCCTTGCCGATGCCGATGCGGGCCAGGGCCGAGGCGAGCAGGCAACAGCGCGCGTAAGTCTGCGACCAGGTGTATGCCGTGTCTCCGTGAATAATCGAAGTCCGCTCGGGGTATACGCTCGCGCTGCGCTCGATGAAACTCAGTGGCGTGAGATGCGCAAAATTGGCAGCGTTCCTGTCGAGCGACTGTTCGTAGATATTCTCGCTGTTCATAGGTATTCGTTTCCTTCAGACGATTGCCGGAGCAGGCGGTCTACATGAAGTCCATGTCTCCCGCGGTCAGCCACCATGCTCCGTAGGGAAGCGTGGAATCCGGGCTCGGATTCCAAGCGTTACAGGGTATCTCAATCCCCAGATTTTTCTCAACGCGGTCCTGCCATGCAAGGCGTTCCACCCAGGCATTGGTGAGCCACATCCTGAGCGCCCCGGGTTCCTCGCGGGAATCAAGCCAGCGCCGCAAGGCCGCGATGACATCGTTCATGCGCGCAAGTGGCGCCACGCAATCCATCAGCAGCCATTGTTCCTCGTGACGCTTGAGTACGGCCACGGCAAAGGCTTCACTTTCGTGCGTCAACAACAGGGGGATATAAGCGCCCGCGTTCGGATGTTGAAAATAGCGGAAGTTCAGATAGTCGCCATGCCGCTTGCCGATCACGCCATCGCCGAAGTCTTTTCGCATGACCCGCCATAGTTCGTCGACCGATTTCCTGTGCTGCGGATTTTGCAATTGCAGAGGCTCAGCCCGGATATCCGAGTCGGGTTCGGGAAAATCGCTGAACGCAAGTTCGACATAGTCATCGACCTTGCCGTATAGCCCGAGCCGGACCGCGGTTCTCATGACGGGCTTGTTGGGAAAGCCGAAGCCGAGCACATGGTCGACGGTGTAGCCGATTTCGCGCTCGAACAAGGTCGCGGTCATATGAAAATACAGGCTGTTGCGGCCGTATTGCCGGCGCACTTCCGGCTTGACCATGACATCGCAGCCCTGGAAAGCGAGCCGGTCTTCGCCGAAATAATCGATTTCCCGCGCCACGCCGCCGTAATGCGCAACGACCGGTCCGTTCGATTCGGTTCGCGCGACGATACAGGTGCCCTTTCCCGCCCCGTATTTCCAGCGCCACAAGGCCGGGTCGAATTTGACCTGGAAACTTTCCTCGAAGATCTCCGCGACTTCCCCGGGCTCGAAAGAGTCGATGTCGCCGAGTTCGAGTTCGCTCCATGGGCCGCCTGCCTGCGAATCGAGTTCAAGGACAAAACACTCGAACCTGCGATGTCCGCTTTCGAATTCCGCGGCCAGGGCATCGAGTTCTCGCGCCAGTTTGCGTTTTTTCTCGCCGAAGTCCGTGCGGAAAGTCCCGCTGAAGCCGATCAGCAGAGACCGCAGCCATGCCGCGGGAGGAAACAGGAAATCCGATCCCGAATCGCCGACCAGCGCCCGCGCTCCGGCAACAGACCTGAGCGCCGCATCTGTCCAGTCGACCGTTTTCAGCAAACGAAATCCCAGCCTTTCGGACAGTTGCAACAGCGAAAACTCAGTCGGAAGACTCGAAGGCAGTATCGATTCGACGTCCCGCAGAAATTCTCCGGCGAAAATCAGCCTTCCTCCGTTTTTCAGCAGCTTGCGAGCCCGGCACAACAGATGCATCTGCTCCTTGTAGTGACAGGTTCCGCCGAGTACGGCACAGTCCCAGTCCTCCCCGGCGCTCCCCTGCTCCAGACCGGACAGGTCCCGCAGCACTTTCGCGCCCGGTTCCGTCCACTGATCGATCAATGCAGAAAGCGCCGCGTCGCCCTCCTCGCCCGCCACCGGCAAATAACAGGGCGCAGCCGACTCGCTCGCACGGTCCGAAGCCGAACCGCGTAAACGGACGATACGCCGCAATGTTTCCCGGGATTCCCCGGCCAATCCGAAAGTCATGGGTCGCGCGCAATGCAGGCCAAGGCGAGGCAATATAGCCTGCGCACTGCATTTTTCCTAGTTTGACCATGTAAACTACCGCCATGCGGCAAATTCTCGGACTCAACAGACTCGCGGCCTGGCTGATCCCCGTGCAATCGGGGGACACAAGCCTCACCCGTCAGGGCTTGCAACGGCTGCTCCTGTTGCGCGCCTTCGTCACCGGGGCGAGTTGCGCCGGACTGTTCGTGCTGATGTTGTTATTCGGGCTGCAAGTCCCCGGCGCCTATATCGCCGGTCTCGTCGCCGCCATCGTCGTTTCCATCCTGCTCGGATACTGGCGTCTGAACCTGAGCCGGCCCATCGGCAACACAGAATTGTTCCTGCATATTCTCGTAGACGCGGTCTTCCTGGTTTTGCTCCTGCTCAATACCGGCGGCGTCGGCAATCCGCTGATTTCCTATCTGCTCGTGCTGCTCGCCGTTACCGCCACATTGTTGCCGCGCGGATTCGTGAATTCATTTGCCGTCGGCAGCATCCTTGTCTACACGTTCTTCCTGCTGCTCGATCTCTCGGCGGAACAGAACATGCCCGGCATGAGCGGAAACGCCCAGGACATGTTTGAACTGCACCTCGTCGGCATGTGGGTGATTTTCGTCGTCAGCGCGGTCCTCATTACTGTTTTCATCAGCGCCATGGCTATCACCGTGCGCGACCGCGAGCACCATCTCGCCGAAGCGCGCGAGAACGAGTTGCGCAACGAACAACTCGTCGCCATCGGTACGCTGGCGGCAGGCACCGCCCATGCGCTCGGCACGCCGCTTTCCACCATGTCTGTCATCCTGAACGATCTGGATGAAATCGATCAGGAAGAGCTGGAAGGAGAGTCCGTCAAACAGGAAATCGGCCTGTTGCGCGAACAGGTCAGCCGCTGCAAGCATTCGATAAATCAGCTTATCCGCTACTACCACAAGGACGATCCCAGCGCCCGGGAACAGGTCACTCTTGCAAGGTTCGCGGCGGATATCCAGGACTACATCCTCAATGTGCATCCCGCGGCAAAGGTCGAATTCAGATTGACGGCCGAACCGGAAACGCCCTTCGACGTCGAACCGAGCCTGCGTCATGCGGTGATCAATATCATCGAGAACGGCATCAAGGCGGCGCGGAAGTCCGTGGAAGTCGAATATGCCGTGGACCCGGAAAACGCGCGAATGCTGCTGATCAGCGTCGCCGACGACGGCCCGGGAATACCGGATGAAGTGCTTGAGCGGATCGGCGAGCCGTTCGTTTCCCGGCGCAAGGACAGCATGGGACTCGGCATTTTCCTCGCCAACGCAGCATTTCGCCGGGCGGGGGGCAGTATCGAGATGTTCAACCGGCAGGCAGGCGGCGCAAAGACAATGATTCGTTTGCCGTTGACGAGCGAAGCGGATTCATGAACTTCAGCGAAGGCAAGTTGCTGTTCGTGGAAGACGACGAGGCCTTTGCCTGGGCCGCGAGCCGGGCGCTGGAACGCCGGGGCTATGCCGTGCTTCACGCCGGAGAATTCGAACAGGCGCAAAAGCTCGTGGAGGGCGAGGAGT
Organism: Pseudomonadales bacterium; assembly: GCA_963666325.1. GTDB lineage: Bacteria > Pseudomonadota > Gammaproteobacteria > Pseudomonadales > Pseudohongiellaceae > UBA9145. Next base: position 178,990 of record OY762706.1, on the reverse strand, counting down.
TCGAATATGCGGTGCTCGATCTGAATCTGGGTAATTGCACTTCGCTCGATCTCATGTTGCCCTTGCGCGAACGCAATCCCGCAATGCGAATTCTCATGTTGACCGGTTACGCCAGCATCGCCACGGCGGTGCGGGCGATCAAGCTCGGCGCCGACAATTACCTGGCGAAACCGGCGGACACCGACGAGATTCTCACCGCCTTGCTGACCGATTCTGAGCCGGACGCGGACGCCGAATTGCATCCCATGTCGGTGCGCAGGCTCGAATGGGAACATATCCAGAAAGTACTCGAACAAAACAACGGCAACATCTCCGCCACCGCCAGGCAACTAAACATGCATCGCCGCACCTTGCAGCGTAAATTGCAGAAGCGGCCGGTTCAGCGCTAACTTGTAGTTTGGACCACAACGAAAAACGATGGATTCTGCGACTGCGTACGGAATGACGACTTGTTACCACTGACTGCGCGCGGAATGACGACTTATCGTCACTGTCATTCTGCGCGAAGCGAAGCGTAGTCGCAGAATCTGGTTGGAAGAATGCCATGACACATGAACAGATTCTCGCTGCCGCGGGCCTCGATGCCGCTGAATTGACCGGCGGCGCGTTGGCCGTGCGATCGCCCATCGACGGCGCCGAGGTTGCCCGCGTACGGGAAACAGAACCTGCCGAAATTCCGGCGATCACTGCCAGTGCCCGAAGCGCTTTTCTGGCCTGGCGCGAGGTTCCCGCGCCCCGGCGCGGCGAACTCGCGCGCCTGCTCGGCGAGGAATTGCGCGCCGGCAAGGAACGGCTGGGCGCGGTAGTTACGCTTGAAGCCGGAAAGATCACCTCCGAGGGCCTTGGCGAAGTCCAGGAAATGATTGACATCTGCGACTTCGCCGTCGGCCTGTCGCGCCAGTTGTACGGAAAATCCATCGCTTCGGAACGCCCCGGCCACAGGATGACCGAAAGCTGGCATCCGCTCGGGCCCTGCTGCGTCATCACGGCATTCAATTTTCCGGTAGCGGTGTGGTCCTGGAATGCCGCGCTGGCGCTGGTTTGCGGCAATCCCGTAATCTGGAAACCCTCGGAAAAGGCGCCATTGACCGCGATGGCGACGATGAAGATTCTGCGGCGGGCGATCGAGAGATTCGGCAGCGACGCCCCCGAGGGGCTGGCGCAACTTGTCGTCGGCGGCGCGGAAGTCGGCGATGCGCTGGTTTCGTCCCGCGATGTGCCGATCGTCTCGGCGACCGGCTCGACCCGCATGGGCGCTGTGGTCGGGCCGAAAGTTCTGTCTCGATTCGGCCGGCCAATTCTCGAACTCGGCGGCAACAACGCAATGATCGTCACCCCGTCCGCCGATCTCGCCCTGGCCGTGCGCGCGATCGTCTTTTCGGCCGTGGGAACCGCGGGGCAACGTTGCACTTCGCTGCGGCGGTTGATCGTACACCGATCGATCAAGGACGAACTTGTCGGACAAGTCGCGAAGGCATATTCAGGACTGAAAGTTGGCGACCCGCGAGATGCGGGCGTACTGGTCGGCCCGCTGATCGATGAGCGAGCCCGGGACAGCATGATGGCGGTCCTCGCCAGGACCCGCGGCGAAGGCGGCAAGGTGATCGGAGGCGAAACGGTAAGCGCCGGCGTGCCTGCCGGCGGCGCCTATGTGAGCCCGGCCATTGTCGAAATGCCGGCGCAGACCGAAATAGTGCGAACCGAAACCTTTGCGCCGATCCTCTACGTCATGGAATACGAGACCCTCGATGAGGCCATCGCCATGCATAACGACGTACCCCAGGGACTTTCCTCCTGCATATTCACGCTCGACGTGCGCGAGGCCGAGACTTTCCTTTCCGCGACCGGTTCCGATTGCGGCATTGCAAACGTCAACATCGGCCCGTCCGGTGCGGAAATCGGCGGCGCTTTCGGCGGCGAGAAGGAAACCGGCGGCGGCCGCGAATCGGGCTCGGACGCATGGCAGGGATACATGCGCCGCCAGACTTGTACGGTGAACTATTCGACTACGCTGCCGCTGGCCCAGGGCGTGAAATTCGACGTGTGAGGCATCCAAAGTGTTGCTGGCTGCTATACAAATGCTATACTCCTCTACTCAATAGCAGATTCCACAAGCCGGGGAGAAAGGAAGCAGAAATGCCTCAGGTTAACATTCGCACATCCAGCCAACGCTTGGCCTTCATTGATCGCGCGGCGGCGGTTCGGGGCGTGTCCCGTACCGAGTTCGTGCTCCGCTCAAGCGAAGTGGCGGCAATCGATGTCCTGTCCGAGCGCCCAGTCATCGCTCTCGGCGACGAAGCTTGGGACGAATTTGTCGCGGCTCTCGACGCACCGGTGGATCTGGACTCCACTGTGAAGGCGCGTTACGCGCGCCCGCCGCAGTGGGAACGCTAGGACCGCCGGAGCCGCTCTCGCCCCACCACGACGTCTCGCAATTTTCCTCGGGCGTCCCGACCCTCGACTCCTGGCTCCGGAGTAAAGCACGGCTGAACGAGGCCAAGGGCGGCGCCCGCACCTATGTTGCCTGCGAAGGCGACCGGGTGGCCGGGTTTTACAGCCTCGCCGCCAGTTCGGTGGAGAGGCGCCGGGTTTCATCCCGAACAGGCCGCGGCATGCCGGACCCGGTCCCGGTTATTCTGCTGGGGCAGCTTGCGGTCGACGAGTTCTACCGGACGCGCCGCCTTGGATCCGACCTCCTTGTCGATGCGGCAAGGCGCTGTCTGGCCGCGGCCCGGCTGATCGGAGCCCGCGCTATAGTCGTGCAGGCAATCGACGAACGGGCTGCGGACTTCTACGCGAAATTCGGATTCCGTCAGTTTTCGAATCACGAGCCGCTGATGCTCATCCTGCGGATTTCCGAAATCGAAGGGCTGTTGAGGACGTAAGCCGCGGTCGGCAAAAAGGAGGCGGGCGCGTCAGCGCGGAATCTCCGCGCTGCCTCGAAAGCTCCGCCGAATTCCGCTTTGCCCCCACCAACTGCGCCGCCAGACGAGCACAGTGAACTATTTGACCGCACTGTCGCTTGCCTAGGGCGTGAAATTCGAAGTCTAATCATTGTCTCCTCACGCACGGACGCTGAGATCTCACAGCCTCGCCAGAAACGGGGCTCTCTTTGGCTGGTGTGTGATGAAACATTTCGAAAACAAGAAAAGCAGTATGGTTTGCAGGTCTTGCGGCGATAGAGCCATATTGCTGAAGCCAGATATGGATAATCCAGCTTTGGGATATTTTTGTCCGAAATGCAATAAAGAAGAACGTTCTCCGAGACAGGAGACTAAGCCAAAGCTTATGGATTAATGTTTTTCCCGTCGCTTTCGATTCTTAGGTATGCAATTCCCCAAGCATGATCTAAGACCAGTCTCGCCGCCCGCACTTTGAAAGGCGTCCATTGAATTGACCTTAATTTCTTGTTTGTTGAACTATTTAGTTCCCTTCACATTTGAAGAACGATACCCAGAGAGTCTTCCACCGCCCTCAATGCGCCAGAAAATCCTCCAAGTCTTTTATTATCCTCCGCAAATTCCTCACCGTGATGCGCTCGGCCCTCAGACGATTCCGAATCGAGGTTGAGCGCAACACTCTGCTACAGAAGTAGCTCTCCGAGAAACCGGACTTCTCCAGAGCCTTGTCGAGCAGTTCTTCTGCGCGGGAAATTTCACTGTAAACGGAAATTGATTCATTCATGCTGTGTAGCCCATTGCATGTAACGTAATAATCATATCACCTCGCAATTTTACTGGAGCAATGCCGAATATGCCTGCCCAATCTCAGAAGTCCCTGCTCCAAGCCCGCGACGTGGCCCTCAAGGTCACGGATAACACCATGAAGTACTCCGTCGCACTCATGCAACTGAACGACGTTGTAAAACTCCATCGCGCGTTAAGGTGGTGCGATTCATGCAACTTATAGCTCGATCTTTTCCATAATTTGCATCCGAGTTTCCTTCCCACTCACAGACTTTTCGGCAATAACAAACACACCCCTATTGTCGCTTTTGCGCTCCCACAACTCTCCAACGGCTCGTTTTTCGGCGGTGTCGCTTCCCTCGGCAATGTGGGCGCCTTTGTACTCTACGACCAACAACCGATCGTCCTCCAACACCGCCACAAAATCCGGATAGAACTTGCCACCCGAGGTCGGTAGCCAGAATGAAGCGCTATGCTTCGAGATGTTTCTTATCCAGTACTTCACGTTGGGTAGACTGTCGATGATTTGGGCGCAACCGAACTCTTCACCATCGTCCGCGCCATCGAATGCCGGAACGTTCCTGGGACCTAGAAAATGCCTGCGAGGTTTCCAGTTGCCGCGATAGCGGCGTTGGTTTTGATACATGCCGTCTTCGAATGCGAAAGCGTGATCGAACGAGATTTCGGGCTTCGCCTCGGGTGTGAATAAAAGCCGCTGATAAACCCCTTCTCGAATTCTCTGGCGGATTGCTGAGATTTTTTCGCGTACCCTTCGGGCCAGAATGAACTTGCAGCGCATCAATGCGCTTATGTGCAGGCCGCGTGAAACGACAAGATGGTTGACAACGTGGCTCAACCAGCCCACCAAGTCGCTCTGGCCAATATCCCGCTGGCGAACTTCGCGGTCAAGCCACAAAACAAGTGTCTCGGGAGTCCAGCCTTCGACATCCACATCCAGTGAAAATTGCCGTTCCTCGTCAGTAAACTGATAGGTAACTCGAGCACCATCAAGGTCAATTTCGAATCTACGCTCCGTCTCACGAATTGCAAATTCGTCTACGCTCGGCCGCCAAGGATGATCACTGAGCGACCAGTCGTGATACTCCATGAGCGCGTCGGTGTCGGCGAATTCCAGTAAGCCTTGAACACCCACGACCAATCGGGGAATCACAAATTTCTCGCCCCGTTGCGCGGGCGAGAGCGCTTTCTGGAACGCGGTGCGGTGGCTTGAAACAGCAGTCGTGAAGCCCTCACGTTCTGACTGGGGTAGTGATTCGAGTATCACTCCTTCAACCTGTTCATCGATGTCCCCGGCGACAACAATCGTGGCGTAGCCTCCATCGGTTTCGAGGACGGAAACTCCTTCGCACTGCTTTAGGTCTGAAAACAGTTTTTGTTTAGCGGGGACAGTGTAAGTGAATTCCGGTTCGGATTCGTCTTGTTGGAACGAGATCAGTTCGTCGTCTAGTCCTAATCCTTTCTGCGCCGGCTCAATGCTTTCTCGTGCTTCATCCTCGTCGAAGCCCATTGCCACTAACTTGTCTACCAGCGCCTTTGCGGCTTCACCAAACGACGGCTCAGAAAGAAATGCATACGCCCTGTTCAAGCTATCCGCCGAGCGCCGTTTTGCATATGGCATCCGGAGTACTCTACCGAGTAACTGCTCCACATCCACGGCGTTACGAATGTGAGCTACCGAACAAAAAGCGTAGGCGAAAGAGCAGTCCCAGCCTTCTTTCAACGCTTCGACGGTAATGACGTGTTCTATCGGACAGTCGGGATCGAAGAGGTCCACACCATCTATGTCGCGCTGGTTTCCGGTGGCAATGGCGATTCGGTCTTCAGGAACCCGCTCGACCTCGACAAGGTGCTGCTTCAACTTGGCGACCGGGACCTCACCATTCTTTTTTTGCGCTTGGAATAGGATTATCGGTCGAATAAATTCGGGATCGTCGTTAGCCGCATTGGCCAGCGAGTTTCGCATCGCAATGGCCCCGTTTACCGCGTTCTGCCATGTGTCGTATTCGGAGAGCATGACGGGTAGTTTGATCATCTCCTCCGCCTTAAGCTCACTTGCCGTGACGCTGTGCAAAATATTGGAGTTGGACCGGGGCGTCGCGGTAAATTCGACGATAGCGCACGGATTTACACGAGATTGCATTTCGCGAGTCAGGCCAGTCACGGCGTTGTGCGCCTCGTCTACAATCATCAAGGGGCGATGAAGGTGCATGAGGTTAGCGAACGAAAACTTCGGACTGCCATTCTCCAGTGTCTCAAGGCCTGGCGGGGATGCAGTCAATCCCGTAAAGTGAGGTTCCATCTCTTCGTGGTGGGCGTAAACCTTGCGACCTTCGGTACTTTTGACGCGCAAAGTCTGGATCGTGCCGACGACGATGCAGCAATATTTGCGGATGTCGTGCGGGCGAATATGGGCAAAGTCAGCGATATCGAACACACGCACACGACCATCGAAAGCTTCGTCCAAAACCTTACGGTACGCATGGCGATGGTTCTTTAACGCCTCGGCAGTTTGACGTCGTATGGTGTTCGTGGGGACCAACCATAGAACCATCGGCCAGTCCTTCTCGATCCAGGCGTCGCGAGCGATGGTGACGCCATGAGCGGCGAGAATCGTCTTGCCGCCACCCGTGGGGAGGCGAAGGCAGACGTATGGAACACTCGGCAGGCCGACCAACGGTCGGTAGTTCTCTCGGAGTACACCGAGTCGCCCGGCCTGTTCAGGTGCTTGCGTTACCGCCTCATAGGCATTTTTTGGCCCACCGATTCGCGCTTCCTCGAAGAATCGGCGGAGTACGTCGAGGGTTTCCGTCTGGTAACGCTTCAGTTCCACGGCAGTTTGTCAGACCCGCGCTTCGATATCGTAAGGTGTCTGCTTGAAAGCAATTTGCTCTCTCTCCAGAGTCGCCGGTGCAAGTCGAGCCTGTTCACCATACACCGTAAGTGGTCCACTGAAGCCGCGAGCGATTGTCGCAATCGCTTCGCGAATCAGGGTGAGAGTTGCTCGGGTAAGCACGTTGCCACCGCGAGGGCTCTTTTCGCCCAAGACTCCGTTGTATAGAAGCGCAATGGCCCGTCCGTCGCGGATGCCCAGTAACGGCGAACCATTGCCACTGTCCCAAGGCTTCCCGGTTTCGGAGAACCAGACATGAGCGGCTAATAAGTCGAAATCGATTCCTGGTTGAATGCAGCCTTTTTCGTCGAACGCGGGCGGCCCGAGCCGGAAGAAGCGGAACCCGCCACCACCCGTCCAGCCGATGCTTTCGGAAATTCCGCCCCGTTCGCCCTCATTACCTTTCGCAAGCGAGGTGCACAGTGTGTGACCGAATGTTGTCCCATCTCGATTCCGATGTATTCGCGGCCCATTTTGTGCGCAACCGCTGCTGTCGTACCGGAACCCAAGAAAGAGTCAAGAATGAGATCGCCCGGATCAGAGGAGACTTGAATAACGCGCTGCATCAGTCGTTCCGGTTTGGGGGTCAGGAATACATCGTTTCCAAACAAATTTAAAATCTCCTTCTTCGCATCTTGAGTATGGCCTACTTCGTCGTACGCCCAAATCGTCTGGGGCGTGATGCCTTGCTTTACTTCGGAAAGGAAACGCTTAATCTGTGGAATAGCGTCTCCATGCTTACCCCACCAAATGCGATTGTCCGCATGGAATTCCTCCATCTTTTCTTTGCTAATGACCCAGTATCGACCTTTTGGGGGACCATCAATTTTGCGACCGCCGGGAGCTGTGATGCTATATTTTCCTAGGCTGTAAGGATTACGGGCGGAAAGATCACTCGTTTTCCAGGGGCCACGAGGATCGTTGTCCGGATTCTTGTATGCCCGATCTTGCTTGGCTGTACGAGGCATCAGATTTGGGCGAAACGTATCGGCATCCTTCGAAAAAACCAGTATGTAGTCGTGGTCGGAAGAAAAATGTCGAGCACTGGATTTTGGTGAATAGTTCTTTCGCCAGATTATGGTGTCAATAAAGTTCTTCCGACCGAACACTTCGTCCATCACGATCTTCAGATAGTGCGCTTCGTTATCGTCGATAGATACCCAGATCGAACCGTCCTCAGTCAATAACTCTCGTAACAACTCCAGCCGTGGCCACATCATTGAAAGCCATTTTGAATGCTCAAGATTGTCGTCGTAATGCTCGAAGGCTGATTGAGTATTGTAGGGCGGGTCAATATATATACATTTGACACGGCCCGCGTAGAACGGGAGTAACGCCTTCAGCGCATCGAGGTTGTCTCCCTGAATCAGCATATTGCCCGTATCGCGCGCGCCGCTCGATAGCTCGCGCACTTCTTCGAGCAAACGATAGGGCACACGCTTCGCAACGCCGGTGTCCTCCTCACGTGTGAGCCAGTTCAACGTTGGCATGAGTTGCTTTTACCTGCGATTCCCGATTCCTGAAAGTAGAACGGTCGCGTGTTGTTCGCGAAACCGCTCGAAGATTGTAGCGGCATCTGGAAGGGAAACCACATCCTTAAATTTGTCCGGCACGAGGCTCCGTGTGTTGCGATATACTCCGATGTTGTCCGTCGTAGTGAATATCTGTTGCGTATTGGGTGACATTGAGATTCCTTTCACCCTCATTGTCCGATATACGGTGGCGCTGGAGAAATTGCAGTGAGTCGAACGAAGTCCGTGCCCAAGGTGCAACGCTTTTCGGACGAGTACATCGAGCGTTGCCGTGAACTGTCTCCGCAAGACATTCTCCGCTTTTTGGAGGAATATCGAACTTCGTTTGGAGCGGCAAACCAAGACTCGCATCCAATCGACAAGCTGTACCCATTTTCGGACTCGGTCAACGACGGACCAGGCTTGCCCGGGTCAGATGAAGTCCGCCGTCCACGATCAGGGTCTGGCCGGTGATCGCCGGCGAGCCGGTAATGAACTGAAGGATTGCTTCTGCAACGGATTCCGCGGTCGCGGTTCGGTGCAGCGGTGTATTTTTCAATTGCCGGTCGAGTGTTGCCTCATAAGCCTTGTCGCCTAAACCCTTGCGCAGCCAATCCCCCTGGATGAAACCCGGACAGACCGTGTTTACGCGAATCTTCGGCCCAAGCGCACGGGCCAGCGACAGGCCCATGGTCACGAGTGCACCCTTGGAAGCGGCGTAGGCGATGCTGCTGCCGATGCCGTCAATGCCGGCGGTCGAGGCCACATTTACAATATTGCCGCCTTCATCCCCCGACTCCATCGCAGGTCTGACCGCCCGAATCATCTGATAAGGACCGATCAGATTGACACCACATATGTTCTGGAAATCCCCGCCGTCAAGGCCACCGAGATCGTCATGGGCGACGAATTTGGTCGTACCGGCGTTATTGACGAGGATATCGATCCGCCCCCAGCGTTCACATGCCGCCTCGGCCATTGCCACGCAATTCGCGTCTTCGACAACCGAGCCGCCGAAAACCAGAGCGTCCACTCCGGCGGCGCGGCATTCCTCCGCCACGGCTTCCCCGCCGTCCGAATTCGAGTTGTAGTTCACCAGCACATTGCAACCAAGCGAAGCCAGCAGCTTCGCCGTGGCTGCCCCGACTCCACTGCTCGAACCGGTCACAACGGCGGCTTTGCCTTGCAGATTTCTCATTATCCTGTCCCCTGCCTTAACTGATATCAGCGTTCATCCGCGCCGGATGATATACGGAATTCCAACGCTCGTCCTTGCCCCAACTTGCGCTTTCGCGCCTGATCGACGTAGGGTCGGCAAGGCTTCACAACCCACCGAGATGCTGCGCGTAGTACAGGGGCCAGACGAGGTTCGGACCTTCATCGGGCCACTTGCCGGCCGTTCTCGACAGGATGACCGTATGCTCGGGCGCATAACGCTCGACGTAGGAGCGAAGGCTTCGGGTTTTAGTTCTGGAACCGCTCTTGACTTCCACCGGAATAATCCCGCCGTCCCGGCACCTGTGCAGAAACTCGATTTCACTGCGCCCTTTCGCCCAGGACCAGGTCGGATTTTGCACTCGCGAGCGCAATTCGTTCTGGACGAAATTTTCCGCGATGAATCCCTTGTATGACGCGGCCTGGGCGCGCTGATCCGAATACTCCATATTGAGCATATGGCCGAACAGACCGACATCGAACAGAAAAAGCTTGAAAATATTGTCCTTGGTCAGGGCTTCCAGCGGCACCACCGGCCGACAGTCGACCGGAAAGCATTTTGAAGCGAGTTTCGCCTGCACCAGCCAGTTTATCGGGCCTCGCAGTTCCTGATAGCGACTCTTGTTCTCGACGACGCCCTTGAAAACGAAGCGTTTCACTGAATCGTCCATGACCCTGGCCAACTGACCGGGTATGTTCCGAAAGACGGCCTCGATATGCCCCGCATTCAGTTTTCCGCCGTATTTGCCGAAATCCCGCTGGTAACCGGCAAGCAGATCCCGGTGAATTTTCTTTACCAGTTCGCTTCTTTCGAGCGGCGAGCCATCGCTGTCGAACCAGGCTTGCACCGCTTCCGGCATCCCTCCAACGAAATAGTAATCGAGCAGCAACGACCACAGCTCTCGATGTATCGATTGCCCTCGGCGCCGTTCCTTGAAGGCTTCGTGAAGCAGCCGGTTTCCCGATGCCATGACAAACTCCTCGAAACACATCGGGAACAATTCCAGGAATTCCACCTTGCCAACCGGAAACGAGCCCAGTAGCCCGATGTTCGAGCCGGTGGCGCAGATATAGGCGTGCGGCATGCGTTCGGCGAAGTATTTCAGTGAGTCGATGGCTTGCTGGCATTCGCCGACTTCATCGAAAAGTATGAGATCGGTGTCGAGGCTGATTTTCCTCCCGCGCGCAATTTCGAGATTGGCTACGATCCGTTCCGGCTCCAGCCCATCGTAGAATATGCTCCCCATATTCGGCTCGGCAAGGAAGTCCACCGTGTGCACCGCCGGGAAATTTCTTTTCCCGAACAGGCGCTCCACAAGCCAGGTTTTGCCGACCTGGCGGGCGCCGTCCAGCAGCAGCGGTTTACGTTGTTTCCGACTCTTCCAGTCGAGAAGTTGTTCTGTCGCGAGCCGTTCCATCTTGCGCCCTCGTGATTGGCCCATCGGCGCAAGTATAGGTGAAAACGGCCTTTCTTACACTTTTATGGACATAAAAATGCTGTTTCTCCACACTTTTATGGACATAAAAATGTGCGGGCAGGCTTTTTGCGATTCTTCCGGGCTCGGCACGAAACACATTGGCATGTGAACCCACGATGGTTACAATACGTAACAACTCAAAAACACTGGGATTAGCTTGTCGTGGCGGGCAATAGGTTACACTTCCGCCTTGCGAAGATTCCAGTGGCGCCGACCGGCTGACGCGTAACTATTTTCCTGCCGGCAACGTTCCCATCAAGATCGGAAAATACCGGCGCCAGGCGGCGCGGCCAGGATTCCGCGAGAGAGGCTTTAGTGAAGAAACAACAGATCGTGGCAGTCCTGTTACTGCTCGCCCTCTGTGTCTGGCTGTTTGTTCCGCGCCCGGCTGAAAGCGTCGACGAAGACGAACTGGCCGGCGCGGCGGCGATTACGCCGATCGTGGCCCTGGCCGAAAACGCGCCCGCCGGAGACGCGACCGATGTCGCCTTCGTTCGCGCCAACCGCATTTCGCCCCAGGTATATACATCGACAGTGCGCGTGCGCGGGCGCACCGAGGCCTATCGTATCGTCGAGGTTCGCGCCGAACAGGCCGGCCGCATCGTCAGCAATCCCGTTCCCCGCGGCGCGCGGGTCAACGAAGGCGATGTGTTGTGCGAAATCGCCGTCGACACGCGGCAAACCGACCTCGAAGAGGCGGTCGCCCGCCGCGAGCAGACCGAGTTCGAATACGAGGCCGCGCTCGACCTGCAGCGCCGCGATCTGCAATCGGACGTCGCGGTAGCGCAATACCGGGCCGCGCTCGAGTCCGCCAAAGCCGCGGTCGCACGGTCGGAGCTCGCGCTCGAAAAAATCCGGATCGTCGCGCCTTTCGACGGCATCGTCGAGACGCGCACGGTCGAGGTCGGCGATCTGCTCAATGTCGGCACCGTTTGCGCCTCCGTGCTCGACGACGATCCCATGCTGCTCATCGGACTCGTTCCGGAACAGGATGTGGGCCGCATCGAGATCGGCGCCGAAGTCAGCGGCGAACTCGTCAGCGGCGAAACCATCACCGGTCAGGTCATCTATCTGGCGCGCGCGGCGGACCCGTCCGCCCGCAGTTATCGTATCGAAGTCGAAGTCGATCCCGGTCAACTCGCGGTACGTTCAGGCATTACCACCGAAATGCAGGTCAGCGCCTCGCGCATCAGCGCACACATGATTCCCCCATCCGCCTTGACCCTTGACGATTCCGGCCTGCTCGGGGTCAAGATCATCAACGAGCGCGATATTGTCGAATTCCGCGTTGTGGAAATCGTCGGCGACAACACCGATTTGCTCAATCCGGGCGTATGGGTGACCGGCCTTGACGGTGAAGCGAACCTTATCACCGTCGGCCAGGAGATCGTCTTTCCGGGCCAGACCGTCACCACCGCGATCAACCGGCCCTGAGCGGAACGGAATCATGAAATACATCGATGCAGCCGTCGCCAGATCGCGCACCACGCTGACCGCGTTCGCGGCGATCATGCTAACTGGCTTCGCCTGTTATCTGGCGATTCCCGTGGAATTGAATCCGGATGTACAGGTTCCGATCATCGTCACCACGGTCATACACGAAGGCATTTCGCCGGAAGATTCCGAACGCCTGATTGCAAAGCCGGTGGAAGTCGAACTCAAGGCGCTCGACGGCATCACCGAATACACCACTTTCTCAAGCGAGAACGCGGCTACCGTCGTGGCCGAGTTCGACATCGACATGGATTCACAGGCCGCGCTCAACGAACTGCGGGAGGCCATCGACCGCGCCAAGGTCTGGTTTCCACCGGATACCGAAGAACCGATCATCCAGGAAGTGTCCGCTGCCGGCGTACCGGCGGTGAACATCGTCATTACCGGCGAAGGCGTGCCCGAACGAACGCTGTTGCGCATCGCCGAGGAATTGCAGAGCCGCATCGAAATTCTGCCCGAAGTGCTGGAAGCCCAGATGGTCGGAAATCGGGAAGAATTGATGGAAGCCATCATCGACCCGAACAAACTGGAGACCTACGGTTTTCCCAGCACGATCATCGGCCAGGCAGTTCTCGGCAACAACCGCCTGATCCCGGCGGGGCAGGTCGACACCGGCAGCGGCAGTTTTTCGATCAAGGTACCGGGCCTGATAGAGGACCCGAATGACCTGTTCGACCTGCCGCTGGTATCCAACGACCTCGGCGTACTGACCGTAGGCGACGTGGCCAGCGTGCGGCGCACGTTCAAGGACGCCACCCGTTTTTCCTACGCCAACGGCTTGCAATCGATCTCGCTCAACGTAATGAAACGCAAGGGAGCGAACCTGGTCGAGGCGATGGCAGCGATCGACGAGGTGGTCGAAGAAATCCGGCCCCAATTACCGCCGGCGGTTTCGGTTGACTACATCAACAATACCGCGCCGATGGTGATCGAGCAAAACATGGGCCTGCAAGGCAATATGGCCACCGCCATGGCGCTGGTGCTGATCGTCGTAATTGCCGCGGTAGGCGTCCGTTCCGGCCTGCTGGTGACCCTGGCGGTGCCGTTCTCGTTCTTCTTTGCGTTCATCATCATCACCCTGATGGGATTTACCTACAATTTCATGGTGATCTTCGGCCTGCTGCTCGGGCTCGGCATGCTGATCGACGGCGCGATCGTGCTCGTGGAGTTCGCCGACCGCAAGATGGCGGAGGGACTGACCAGCAGAGAGGCATACAAGGCCGCGGTGGAACGCATGTTCTGGCCGATCACGGCGTCGACGGCCACTACTCTGGCCGCCTTCCTGCCGATTATGTTCTGGCCCGGCGTTTCGGGCCAGTTCATGAGCTATCTGCCGATTACCGTGTTCGCCGTGCTGATCGGCTCGCTGTTCTACGCCTTGCTGTTCGCTCCGGCAATTGGCGCCTTGATCGGCCGTTCCAGCGACGCCGACAAGAAATATCTGCGCGCGCTGGAATCGGGCGACCCGAGCGAGACCGGCGGCATCACTGCCCTGTACGCGAAACTCCTCGGTCTTGCCGTGCGCTTTCCTGCCTGCGTATTCGCGATCAGCATAATCACGCTGATCACTATCGTGAGTTCCTATTTCACCTTCGGCCGGGGAGTGGAGTTTTTCACCGAGACCGAGCCAAACCAGACCACGGTACAGGTATTCGCCCAGGGCAATTACTCACCCGCGGAATTGCGCGACATCATGCTTGAGGTCGAAGACCGCATTCGTGAAGTCGGCTATTTCAAGGGCATCGTCACCCAGTCCGGCGCCGGCATGCAAATGGGAGGCCCCCAACAAACCGCATCCGACCTGATCGGCTCGATCTATATCGAGATGACCGACCGCAGGGACCGCGACGTCAACGGCATCGAGCTGGAAAATCTCTATCGTGAGGCGATTACCGATTTGCCCGGCGCCCGCGCCGAAGTCGTGCCGATCGAAAATGGCCCACCCGTCGGCAAGGAAATCCAGCTCGAATTCTCCGGCGAAGACCTTGACCTGCTGTTCCTGGAAGCCCGGCGCGTTCGTACTTACATGGAAGAGGTAATGGTCGGCCTGATCGACATCGACGACACCGCGCCGGTGCCCGGCATCGAGTGGGAAATCACCGTGGACCGCGCCCAGGCGGCAATCATGGGCGCCAGCATGGCGGAAATCGGTTCCGCCATCCAGATGATGACCAACGGCGTTTTCATGGGTGTGTATCGTCCCGACGACAGCGAGGAGGAAGTCGATATCCGTCTGCGTTATCCGCAGGAATACCGGGGGCTCGATCAGATCGACTCCATCCGTATCGCCACGGTAAACGGGCCGGTGCCCGTCAGCAGTTTCATTACTCGCGAACCCAAGCCCAAGGTCAGTTCGATCCAGCGCGTGAACGGCAATCGCGTGGTCTATGTGCGCGCCAATCCCGCGCCTGGACTCGTGGCGGACAACAAGGTGCAGGAACTCGAGGCCTGGCTTGCGGACAATCCAACGGTGGCGGGTGTGGACTACCAGTTCCGGGGCGCCAACGAAGAGCAGGCCGAGTCGGCGGCGTTTCTGACCCAGGCTTTCTCCCTGGCGATGGCGCTGATGGCGATTCTGCTCATTACCCAGTTCAACAGCTTCTATCAATCCGTGCTGATCCTCTCGTCGATCATGTTGTCGACTTCGGGTGTTCTGCTCGGGCTGCTGATCACCGGTCAGACCTTCAGCGTGATATTGACGGGCATCGGCATCGTGGCGCTGGCGGGAATCATCGTCAACAACAATATCGTACTGATCGACACCTTCAACGTATTGCGCCGGGGCCATCCGGAATGGAGCCTGCGCGAGGTGATCGTGCATACCGGAGTGCAACGCCTGCGGCCCGTGTTCCTGACTACGTTCACCACCGGATTCGGCCTGTTGCCCCTGGCCATGCACGTCTCCGTGGATCTCATCGGCGCAGAAATTGAAGTCGGCGGCCCGATCACGTCGCAATGGGTCGCTTTGGCGTCCGCCATCGTGTTCGGACTTTCTTTCGCGACCGTCCTGACCCTGATCGTCACTCCGGCCATGCTCGCCCTGCCCGAAAGTCTGCGCAATTCGTGGAATGGCCTGATGCGCCTGATCCTGCCGCGCAGACTCCGCTACGCCGAGTAGCCGAGAACCACCAGGGTCAGTCGGAGGGAGATTCTGCGACTCCGCTTCACTCCGCGCAGAATGACGGTAGGGAAAGTGGTCATTCTGCGCGAAGTCGCAGAATCTGTCTGGCGGCGGCGCGGTTGTGCGCTTTCGGGAGACT
The DNA here is from genome assembly GCA_963666325.1 of Pseudomonadales bacterium. Classification (GTDB taxonomy): domain Bacteria; phylum Pseudomonadota; class Gammaproteobacteria; order Pseudomonadales; family Pseudohongiellaceae; genus UBA9145. The sequence continues at coordinate 163,435 of OY762706.1, read as the reverse complement.
GTGTGAGAATTGCCTTTCGGACATCGCGGTAGCATTCATGGGCCTCCTGCTCGCCTTCTTTTTCGTCAGCATCTGCTTCTCGTTTCTTTGCTCCATCCTGGAAGCGGTACTGCTTAGCGTCACGCCGACCTATGTCGGTATTCTCGAAAAGCAGGGCTCTCATGCGGCCGAGGATTTGTCCGCGTTCAAGGAGGACATCGACCGCCCGCTGGCGGCGATACTTACCTTGAACACCATCGCCCACACAGTCGGAGCGATCGGCGTCGGCGCCCAGGCGACCAAACTCTTTCCCAACTCGGAAATCGTCCTGTTCGGCTTCGGCATCCCGACAAACTGGGAAGCTATCGTCGCGGTAATCATGACCCTGGCGATTCTGATCTTCTCGGAAGTCATTCCCAAGACTATCGGCGCGAACAACTGGGAAGCGCTCGCGCCCGCGGCGACGCGGACGCTCAAGGTCATGCTCATTATGCTATGGCCCCTGGTCTGGCTGAGCCAGTTCATCACGAGCAAACTGAAGAACGACAAGGACCGCACAGTGCTGAGCCGGACCGAACTGGCGGTAATGACCGACATCGGAACCGAATCCGGCGTGCTGGAAGAAAGCGAACGCACGATCATCCATAACCTGCTCGCCTTCCGCGGCATCCAGGCAGCCGACGTGATGACGCCGCGCATCGTCGTGGTGGCGGCAGGCGAAGAAATGAAACTGAGGGATTTCCACCACAGCCACGAAGATCTGCCCTTCTCGCGCATTCCGGTCTACCAGGGCAAAAACGACAACGTAACCGGCTACGTGCTCAAGGACGAAGTGCTGCTCAATCTCGTGGACGAGCAGCATAACGACATGGTGCTGAAGGACCTGCGCAGGGACATCATTGCCGTACACAAGTCCGCCACCGTGCCTGACCTGCTCGACACGTTCATCGCCAAGAAAGAACACATGGCCGTCGTAGTGGACGAGTTCGGCGCCATGGAAGGTATTTTGACCATGGAGGACATCATCGAAACGCTGCTCGGGCTCGAGATCGTGGACGAATCCGACAATACCGAAGACATGCAGGCGCTGGCGCGCAGGAACTGGAAACGGCGCGCGCAGAAACTTGGCATCATTCCCGTAAAGAGCCCCTGAGCGGGCGCCCGCGGCCGTTTCTGCCAGTCAACATTGCTTATTGTGATAAATTGTTACCGGGAGGGATTACCGCCGACCTCGTGCTAGGATCATTCCCAGTTCATGCGCTGTACGCCCCCCCCGTACTCAGCGTATGGATAGCTGGAGGTGGGGCTCGCGAGTTTACTTTCTTTATCGTTCCCCCTAAACGAATGGAATTACTTGCGACGCTTCCCTTCAGCGCCTTTTAACTCCTTCTCGAACTTCTTTTCTTCAGTCCAGACTTGAAAGCAGCCAGGCTCTGCGCAATGCCTGCTGCTTGCGCAATTCATCCATGTGGCTGTCGGACTGTATGATCAAGTGCGTTTCGGCAATGCGAATGCCCTCCTGCAATCGTTCGATCTTGCGGACATCCGGGACATCCGCCTGCCGGGCGAGTTGCAATCGCGTCTTGAACAATTTCCGGGCTTCACGCAAGTGGGGAACCGTGCGGCCGTCAAGGTTGTACCGTAATGCGTCAACGTGCCACCTCGTGACCTTTTCCAGCCCCTGCTCCAGCTTAAGCGACTCGTCGGCATAAATGCTGCCGTACAGATGCGCCAACAGTGCATTCAGATCATCCACTCGACGCCAGTTTTCTTTTGCAACCTCGCTCACAATCAGGCTGTCGAGAATTTCAATCTGGTTTTCGTGATACAGGCCCAGGGTCATGCGGGTGGATTGCAACGCTTCCCGCAATACGGAAATCGCCTCGTCGTGGTAAGACTGTTCCTGCAGAAAATGCGCATGCAACAGCATGCCGTCCACGTGGGCGGCATTATGAATATGGCTGCTACTCGACTGCGAAGTCTGGGCAAGACTTGCAGATGAGAAAATTGCTGTCGCGGCGATTGCCAGCCAACCTGCCGCAACAGCCCTGGACATGGATGTTTTCCAGTGGCATGTGCGGAGCATGATGAGAACGTCCGGTTGAAAAGATCTTGTCCGGAATATTGCTTACTTGGAGGTCTAAATCAAGGAAATCAGGCGATATTTTTCAATTATATGACATATATGTGACAAATAGCTGCGTAACTTATTGTTTTACATAGGGTGGAAATATTACGCACCATTTTGGTGCTATCGATAGGTTCGATTGGCCAAAGTCGATTCCGCCAACAGAAGCAGCATCACCAGCCCCAGAATCCACCACCAGATTCGCTGCGGCCGCTCCAGTTCCTCGACCAGTTCCGCCATTTGCACTTCCCTCGATCGCACGACATCGGTGTCCGGGTTGATAATGGCGTCGATCAAGGTCGAGGCCGCGACGCGCGCCAGCGTGGATTCGCCGGTCACGGTATTTACCGCGAAGTTCTGTGCAACGCCATCGACCTGCGCCTGGATGATGCCCGGCGTATCGGCTTCGACGACGAAATTCCCGTTGCTGAAATTCAGCGCTTCACCGTCGGGTCCAAGCACCGCGCTCACGGAGCCTGAGCCACCCGGATCAACGGAAAAGCGGTCACCGACCTGATACGAGCGCTGCTTTAACTCGGGCTGGACCAGGTGGCGCAAAGTTTCATGCACAAACGGCAGGAACAGGCCCTGCAGCGGCAGGTTGTTCCACTCGAGATCCATGCTCGAAGCGAACAGCAAGACCTTGCCTTCGCCGAAATCCTGCTCGACAAGCGCGGGCATGGCATTGTCGAATTGCATCAGCACATCGGCTTCGGCATTGGCCGCAAGCCGCCAGTGATCCTGAAATCGCGCCGACCAGTCGGTGTCGAGCGAACGAAATACGGGGTGGCGCCTGTCGAAATCGGCGATGACCAGGTAGTCCGAGGCATCCGCCGGGTCGGGACGCTCCAGCAAAGCGGGACTGATTTCCGCGAATAGCCGATTGAACGACTCCGGATCGACCTGGTCTCCGGGGGCGATCAGCAAGGCGCCCCCGCTGCGTACATAGTCGGCAAGATCATTTGCCTGCCCGTCGTTGAGAGCGCCGACATTGAGCAACACCGCCACATCGTTCCGGGCGAGCGCGGCGGAGCTCAATTCGGCCGGCTCGAGCGCCTGCAGGCGAAAAGGCGATTCGCCCGAACCGCCGACGGCCAGAGCGAACCAGTGTCCCTCGTCGTCAAACCATTGATCCGAAGCTTCACCGTTTACGAGCAAAATTCGGATGCCGGGCAACACATCGACGGTGAAATACCAGGAATTGTCGGGATGAAAGTCGTCTCCGGCGAGTTCGATGCGGCCGATATGGCTGCCCTGTTCGGGAAAGCTGGCGTTAAAACTCACCACGCGTTCGGAACGATCATCCAGGGCCACCGACTGACTGTCGACGACCTGCCCGTCGATGAACAGGCTCAGGTCCGCGCGTTCACGGAACAGCGAGCCCGTGGAGCGGACCCGGGCAAGAATCTGCTGCTCCAGTTCGTCTTCGAGCAATTGCTCGGGAGAGCGTACGTCGGTAAGCGTCAGATTGACCGATTCGGACACTCCGACATCGATGCCGGAGAAGCGGATGCCGGGCGCCAGTTTCCAGTTTTCCTCGACGCCGGCCATTCCGGCTTCCTGAAAATCGGAAATCAGATACAGCGCGCGATTCTCGAAGCGCGAAGACTCCAGCAATTGATTGGCCAACCGCAACGCCGGCATGAAATCCGTCGCGCCATAGCCTGGTTCCATTTCCCGCAACAGCGCGCGCACGCTGTCGAGATCGGTATTGAATTCGCGCACCATGCCCACGCTCTCGTCGAAGGTGACAAGCGCCACTTCGTCACCCGCATCGAGGTCGTCGAGCAGGTCGAGCGCCTCCTCCCTGCCGTCCTCGAAAACATCCTCGTAACGCATGCTCATGGATACGTCGAACAGCAGCACCGCGGATTGCGGGTCGGAATCGAGCAGCCGGGCCACCGACTGATTGATGAGCGGGCGCGCAAAGGCAAACACCAGCAGGGCGATCAGGCCGGCGCGCAATGCCAGCAGCAGCAATTGCTGCAAATGTTGAAACAACACGAGTTTGCGCGAAGTCTTCTTGAGAAAACGCACCGTGCTGAACATCATCTTCGGCGGTTTTTCCCTGCGGATGAGATGGATCGCCACGGGCGCCGCCACGGCGAACAATCCAAGCAGGAACAGGGGCGTGAGGAAGACCATCAAAAGCTCCTCGAACGGCGCAACATATAGGCCGACAAGGCTTGATCGAGCGGCTGGGCGGTATCCATCAGGCAATAGTCCACGCCGCTGCCCTGGCATTTCCTGCGGCAGAATTCCAGAAACTCGTTCACGTGCTGCAGATAGGATTTGCGGATCGCCGTCGGCAAGGTAATGAAGCTCTCGCTGTTTTCCATGTCGATGAACTCGGTAGCCTCGGTAAATGGAAACTCGAGTTCGGCATGATCCATGATCTGGAATGCGATGACGTCGTGGCCCATGGCGCGCAGGTTTTGCAAGGTGCGGATCACACGCTCCTCGTTATCGAGCATGTCGGTGATGAGAATCACGAAACTTTTCCTGCGCAGCGACATCGCCAGGTCGGCAAGCGGCTTGACGACATCGGTCCCGGCCCCGTTCTCCACCTTCGCCAGCGAGCGCAGGATTCGCATCAGGTGCATCTGCCGGCACTTGGGGGGGATGAATTCGCGAATTTCCTCGTCGAAAACGATCAGCCCCACGGCGTCGCGCTGGCGCATGATGAAATAGGCCAGCGCAGAGGCCAGAGTGACGCCGTATTGCAATTTGGTGAAAGAACCGGTCCCGTATGCCATGGACGCACTGGAATCGAGCAGAATCACGCAGCGCACATTGGTCTCGTCCTCGTATTGCTTGACGTACAACTTGTCACTGCGTGCGTAGAGTCGCCAGTCGACGTGGCGCATGTCGTCGCCGGGATAGTAATGGCGATAGTCGTTGAACTCGACGCTGAAACCCCGGTCGGGGCTCTTGTGCAGACCGGACAGGAAGCCCTCCACGGCCACCCGGGCGCGCATCTCCAGGTTGGAAAGCCCCGCCAGAACGGACGGGTCGAGAAAGTTGAGGGATTCCGACATCGGGACTAGTCCTCAAGATCCGCGGCCGGAGCAGGCACGGCGTCAAGCAACATGGAGATGACCTTGTCGGTGGTCACGCGTTCCGCCTCGGCATGGAAGTTGAGCAGGATCCGGTGCCGCAGTATCGAGTGCGCCAATGCGCGCACGTCGCCATAGGAGACGTTGAATCGACCGGAAAGCAGGGCCCTCACCTTGCCTGCGAGGATCAGGTTCTGCGAGGCGCGGATGCCTCCGCCCCAACTGACCCAGTCCCTTATGAATTGCGGCGAAGTCTCGGATTGTGGTCGGGAAGCATGCACCAGGCGCACCGCGTAGCGGATGACCGCTTCCGCCGCCGGAACCTGCCGTGCGATACGCTGAAAGTCGAGAATGTCCTGGCCGCCGAGCGGATGCGCCAGCGGATTGTCGTACGTCTGGGTAGTGGTGGTGACTACTGTCACCTCGTCCGACTCCGACAGGTAATCGAGTTCGATCTTGAACATGAAACGGTCGAGTTGGGCTTCCGGCAGCGGATAAGTGCCTTCGAGCTCGATCGGATTCTGGGTCGCGAGTACGAAGAACGGCGCCTCCATCGGGTGGGTCTTGCCGGCTGCGGTTACCTGCTTTTCCTCCATCGCCTCGAGCAGCGCCGATTGGGTCTTTGGCGGCGTCCGGTTGATCTCATCCGCGAGCAGGATGTTGGTGAAGATCGGCCCTGGAACGAATTTCAGGCTGCGATGGCCATCGGTTTCTTCCACGACTTCGGAACCGACCACGTCAGCCGGCATCAGGTCAGGAGTGAACTGAATGCGGCTGAACCTGACCTGCAGGATGTCGGCTACGGTCTTGATCAACAGTGTCTTGGCCAGACCCGGCACCCCCGTGACCAGGCAATGTCCGCCGGCAAACAGGGCGATCAGCAACTCGTCGATGATCTCATGCTGACCAATGATGACCTTGCGGATTTCCTCGACAATTTGTTCCCTGCCTTCCTGCATGCGCTTGACCAGGCTCAGATCGTCCTGACTTTCCAATACCACCGCTTCTGCTTCTGACATGCCTTGATTCCCGTTTTTGAAATTAAATTGGATGCAAAGTGATTGCTTTACTAATGACTGAACGCGTAGATCAGGAAGTTTATCCCTATCTTGTAGGCCTCGTTCGTATAGCGGGTCGGATAACCCGCATAAAAAGTGTGTTCCCAGCCATCGCCGAGGTCCGTGTTGTAATTGGCCAGCATCATGACACGGCCATCGTCGTCGAGCACCGCGTAGACCTCCGGCGGGTAACTCGGATCATCGAGACTCATGTAGCCGCCGAAATCCCAGGTCACCATGCGCCCGGGCACCTGGGCCAATTCGTCGATATCGAAGAATGTATGGAAAATTTCGTGGCTTGTGTCCAGTTTGACGATTTCCCGGTCGGGAAAAATCTTGCCGATTTCCACGTACATATCATCCAGGTGCGGCTGGCCCCAGAAGTCGTCGACCATGACGAAGCCGCCCCGGAACATGAATTCGCGCAAGGCCTCGATTTCCTCGGCGGTGAAATTCGGACCGCTGTAACTCGAACCGATCGGAACCCGCTTCCAGTTCATGTAGAGGAAGATATGCTCGAAGATTCGCGGGTCGGTCAATTGCAGATAGGTATGATTGCGGGGATTGGTGTCGATATTGGTATAGCGTTGCACACCGCGCAGGAAATTCTCGTCGGAATCGGGGTAGTCCGTATCCCACCAGCCCCCGCGGCGGCGATAGGAAAATGCCGCCCCTCCATGATTGGTGTATTGGCCGCGCACCCAGGTGAACTCGGTAATATCTTCGCCGTAGACCGAAAGATCCTCGAGATCCTCGAAACGCAATTGCTGGGCGTGGGCGACAGCAGCACCTGAAAGCAGCAGGGCCGCGGCCATGGAAACCTTGACAAGACCCTTTCGGGCAAAGCGTTTAATTCTCGACACTGGCGGGGCTTCCCTCCAGCGACTGCAACAGGACCTGTTGCGCCCGCAAGAAACTCGGCGCGGTCTCCAGCGCCCGCAGGACCTGCCGTTTCGCCGCGTCGGGCTGACCGTTGCGCATGTAAGCTTCAGCCAGGCTGGTCCTGGCTTCCACGGGATCGGAAATCTCGAGCTCCAGCAGAATCTCGTACTCGGTTACCGCCAGCGAGGAATCTCCGGTCATGTCCGCCAGGCGGGCGCGCAGGGCGTGCACATCGCTTTCGTACGGGTCCACCTGGAGCGCCCGGTCGATATAATATTCAGCGCGTTCGAAATCCGCCGCCGCAAGCGCGGCCTCGGCCAGGGTCAGCGCGGACTGGTCGTCGTGCTGGAGATTGTCGAGCAGAATCTCAAGCCATCTGTGCTGTTCCTGGCGATTACCTTCGCGCTCGTGAATCTGGGACATCACCAGCGCCGGACTCGGATAGCCCGAATAATTCGGCAACAGTTCGTGGGCGGCCGTGAGCGCCTCCCTGGCTTCAAGAAAACTTTCCTCCTTGAACAATACGATACCGAGTTGCAGGTGCGCCATGAAATCGCGCGGATTCTGCTCCAGCCGCGTTCGCATGTACTGTTTCAGCGAAGCATTGTTGTACAACTCGGACAGTATCGCGCTGGAATTTTCGCGGATACCGTGGCCATGACCCGCGCCTTCGTCCGGCAGGTCTTCCTGGTGCACATAAACATCGATCTCGGACACGCGTTGTTCGATCCAGTTGCGAAAGCCCGCGTCGAACTGATTCATCGACATGTCGAAGACTTCCCGGAATCGCTCGCTGTCTTCCTTGATGAGGCCATATTGCAGTACGAGTTCGCGCAATTTTTCGAAACCGTAAGTCTGCTCGATGTAGTCAACGACGAGATAGGACTGGAAATAGGCGAAGCCGAGGTCGGCGCTGCTGTTCGCCCCGCTGAAAGCCGCGTTCAAATCCGCTACGGGCACGTACTTGTTCTCCCGGGCCGCTCGCACGAGGTCGAGCCCCTGCCGGCGCCCCCAATAGGGCCGGCCTTCCTGTTCTTCCCAGACCGAAATGCCTTCCGACAGCCAGCGCGGGATGCGATTGCCGGTCATCTGCAAGGTGATGACATGGGAGAATTCGTGCCAGGCGATTTCCTGCCAGTTTGCGCTCAGGGTGTCGGGCGATATCAGGGTCACCACCTTGCCGAAGCAGATGCCCACCAGCGGCCCGATGTCGGGCAGTCCCACGGAACGCACGGCAAAATCCTGGGTATTTTCGAATACTTCGATCAGTACGGGATATTCGGGTTCAAAGTCCCACTTGGCCACCAGCTTGTCCCAGGCCTCTTCCAGCATGGGTTCAAGATATGGCCAGAGGATTTCGGCGTCGCGTGGCGACATGTGCACGAGAAAATGCTCGCTTTCCAGCGTGGCGTATTCATCCAGCGTGTCGAATACGGTCAGGAGGTTCGACGACAGCACATTGAACGGGTCGTTCTCGAAACCGATTTCGAGATTGGCCCGGCCTTCCGCTTCTTCGCCGAGTCGGATCAGGTTGCTGCCGAGAATGGTATAGCCGCGCCAGTATTGCGGATCGGCCTCGATCGAGGCGCGGGCGAACTCCACGGCTTCGCTAAAACGGTAGTTGCTGCCGAAATGCTCGGCCACATCCGCCGGAAAGACAGGATTGGCGGGACTGAAAGCCTCTACTTGCGCGGCATGCAATTCGAAATCCGTCATGCGCTCTTCCATTGCCGCCTGCGCGGCCATGGCGCTGAGTACGCCAAGCGCTTCCGGATTCAGATCGAGCGCGCGGGAAAAATGGCCGGCGGCTTCCTGCTCGCGGCCGTTGCGCTGCAGGATGCGGCCAAGAACTTCCATCGCCTGCGCTGAATTCGGATTGATGGCCAGGGCGCGCTGCACGTTTCGCACATCGCCGGTAATCCGCGCCATACCGATCAGGGCCGGGGTGTAGCGGTTATTGATCTCCAGCGCGTCCTGGTAGGACTTTTCCGCTTCACCCTCGTTGTATTTTTCCAGAAACAGATCGCCCCAGAGTACGTGAGCTTCGAGATTGCGCGGGTCGGCCCGGGTCGCTTCCTGAAACAGGCTGTTGGCATCGTGGAAACGGTCGAGCATCCAACTCGCCAGCGCTGTCATGGCGACATCCTGCGAACTGAAGACCAGGCCGTCGTTGTAACGGTCGACCACTTCTTCGAGGACGGGATAGCTTTCCGCCTTGCGGCCGACGAATTGCAACAGGCCGGCGTATTGCACGAGGGCGCGCACCGGGGCGCCCTGGACACCGAGGCCATCGATGACCGATTCAAGGATCGCCAGCGCTTGTGCCGACGCGCCGGTCATGCGCGTGACTTCTGCCAATTGCGTGCTGACCAGCGGGAACGAGGCGTAGTCGTCGTCGATCAGGTTCTCGCACACACGCATCGCCTCTTGATAATTGCCCATGCCGGCGAAGGCCCGGCTGGCGCCGATCACGCCCGCGTTGCGATCGAGACCGTCGGCTTGCATGAATATACCGGCGGCGGCCGCATACGAGCCGGTTTGCAACAACTGCTCGCCTCGATACAAGGGCGAGTCGTTTGCGGAATCCGGTTCGTCGAACTGGGCAAGCGCTTCGTTGAACGCCAAAATCGGCAAGATCAGCACTGCCGGGAGTAAAATGGCTTTTTGGGGGAATCTCATCATGGGGTCAACTCGTTGAATCTGGCGGTGGCGCGCGCCAGTTCCACCAGCAATTCTTCCATCCGGCGCCAATAATCCTGCTCCAGGAATTCGCTCTTGCGGCCGCGCAAGATGAAAACAGAGCGCTCAAGTTGCTGCATGCGGATCTTGGATTCCAGCGCTTCGCCGGTCAGATTTTCAGTCTCCGACGCTGCGATATCTATATACGCGATTTCCGCCAGGCGTCCATCGGGGTCATCCATGCCGGGACCGAGGCTGAACATCGAATCGCCGTTGTCGTCGAGACCGGCGTGCTCCGAGGCCAGCCTGCCCTGCTCCTCGTACCATTGCTCGACATTGGCCCTGGCGTAGTTGAAGGCTTCGAGCATGGATACCCGGTTGTTCTTGTCGAGATCGCCGGCGCGGCCGTCGAGCGCTTCGATGAAATAGCGGGAAAATACCGGATCGTATCTTTCCGAGGGCGAACGCGTGGCGGAAATCACTACCCGCCCTTCTCCGGACAGAAAAGTCGAAAAGCCGTAACTGGCGCTGGTGGTATTTATGACGACCATGTCCTGGCGCTCGAATCGGTCGAGCATTTCACGGAATTCGGCGCCGGTGATGTCCGGGCCGATGATATTGAATTTGGCTTCCTCGCCTTCGCCCGAGCCGTGACCTATCAGGTACACGGTGACCTGGTCGCCGTCACTTACGCGTGAGCGCAAGTCGGCAAATGCCGCTTCGATGCCATCGCGGTCGGTGGTTCCATCCAGGCGATTGCCGGGGTTCGGGCCGGCTTCGCCAGGGTCGTGCAGGAGCGTGATGGTATCGGCGGAATAGCCGTAGTCCCGAACCAGTATGTCGTGCAATGAATAACCCCATTGCCGGAACCTGGAAATGTTTTCCTCGCCCACAGAAGGGCCGACCACGATCACCGCGTACTTGACCGAGTCCGGCGGTTCGAGAAAGTAATCGCTTTCCAATGGCAGTTGCGCCCATACCGATCCGGCAGCCAGGACGACCGCCGCGCAAGCCAGCGCGGCGCCCGTCGACAGTGCCCGGCGAACGCTCACGACAGCCCCCGCAGGCGGCGCGTCATCCAGTCCAGGCAAAGCAGGCCGATGATCAGGGCAAGCAGCCAGGGCTCGTCCCAGAGATCTATCTGGACTTCCCTGGAGTAGGCATTGGGGGTGAATTCGATCGATGCGGGCAGTCCGCCTACATCGTCGAGATCGAAATAGCTGCCGCCGCCCGCCGCCGCCATGCGCCCGAGCAGGCCGCGGTCCATGCCGGCGTTGTTGAATTCGCGCAAGGAAGGCGTTACGACGATCGCCGCCTGCTTTTCGGCGCCTTCCTCGCCGGCGGCGCTGGTCACATCGACCAGCAGATTGAAAACGCCTTCCTGGTCGGCGACGAAGGTAGATCGATAGACGCCGTCTTCCTCGATGTTCCATTCCATCGGCGTATCTGTGACCTCATCGAGCGGATTGGTCGTCTGAATCCACAAGGTGGCGTCATTGTCGGGTTCGTATTGCTCATCCAGCACCCGCGCGGTCACTTGCACCTCGTCGCCGATATTGTAGAACTCGCGGTCGAATTCGAGCGTTACCCGGTCCGGCGCCGAGACAGCGAGCCAGCGCAGCATCTGGCGCCAGAGTGTCTCATGGGACTGATCTTCCGAGTGCATCATCATCTGCCAGCGCCAGGTACTCGCGGTGGTCAGCGAAATCACCCTGCCGCTGCCGTAACGCTGGGTCACGATCACCGGCAGAGCCTGGTTCTGGAATTGCAGCGCGGGATGTTCGAGCAGCACCTCGGCGCCCGGCTTGATGCGGCCGGTGACATAGACTCCCTGCAGGTCGGGCAATTGCGACCAGGCGAACAAATTGTCGGAATCCTCGCCGGCAAGGCGCAACAGCGGCGAAAACTCTCCGTTCCGCGTGAGCCGGGGCCGGAAAAGATTGCCCGTGGGATGGTCGCCGCGGCGGATCCCGCCGCGCAATCGGGTCGGAAGGAAATTCTCCTCGACCAGGGTTACCGGCAGGATGTCCACCAGCGGCGTGCCGATGAACTCCTCGTCGACCATGCCACTCTTGAGCAGGCCGCCGCCGCGTTCGGCGACGAATCCCTCGATCATCTGCAACTGGTCGTCATTGAAGAATTCCTGCTCGATATCGCCGAGGATGATTGCCTCGTACTGGTAAAGAATGTCTTTGCCGCGTGGAAAGCCTTCGGCGAGTTCGGTGGGAGAATCGATGCCCTGACGATAGTATTTCTCGGGCCCCGTCTGCAGATAGGTCGCCAAACGCAGGGACTCGTCGTCTTCCAGAGCCCGGCGAATGAACTTGTATTCGTTGCGGGGGTGGCCTTCGATGTAGAGGACGTCGAGCGGAGGCTTGTCCGTATTGTCCACCAGGAAACTGTAACTGTTGTTCTGCTCGATGATTTCTCCGGGCTGAACTTCGACTCTCAGGTCGTAAACGATGCGCTCGGCGCGCTCCGGCTCAACTTCCAGGCCGACGCGCTGGGAGACGCCTTCGGCGCCGAGAGTGATGACATCGCTGCTGACGGCGGCATTGCCATCCATTACCGAGACTTCCACTTCCTGGCCGCTGAAACCCTGGTGGCGCAGGGCGGCGCTGACGGTAAACACCGAACCTTCCAATACGGTGCGGGCGGCGCTGACGTCGACAATGCCGATATCGAGCGGAATGTCTTCCTGTCCCACTCCCACGGTAAACACCGGGATCTGCCGATTGCCGAATTCCTGCGCCGCGATCAGCGGGTCCACATTGCTGTTGTCGGCGCCGTCGCTGACCAGCACCAGACCGCCGAGCGGGAGGCCGTCGAGTTGATCCGCGACCGCCTCCAGCGCCTGGCCGATGGCGGAACCGGTGCCGGATGCGTCCGGTTCGCCGGCGCTTTCGCCCGATCCTCCATCGGCGCTAATGCGCCGCGTGTTCTGGTCGAAAGCGAAAGTTCGCAGTTGGAAGGACTCGGAGAGTTCTTCCATTACCGAACTTTCGAGGAATTCCGAGCTCGCCGCTTCAAGACGGGTACGGCCACCGGCATCGGCGATGTTCATGCTCTGGGAATTGTCCAGCAGCACGGCGAGGTAGGTGTCCTGGGGCGAGACCTGCTGAATATTCACCACCGGACGCAACAGGCAGAACAGGATCAGAATGAGTACTGCCGAGCGCAGGCCGATGAACCAGGCTTTCCAGCCCGGTGACAAGGGCCGTGTTGTGCGGAAATAACTCAGCCAGACAGCGGCGACGATCAAGAGCGCGAACAGCCCGAAGATTTCAAGGCTGATGCCATAGGCAAAGCTCAGCGTGCCTTGCTGTAGCGCGGAAAAGAGGGTGGGCTCGGATATCTGCATTCTCAGAGCGCCGGATCGTCCGTACCCTGCTGTTCCGACAGCACGCGATAGTATTCCTGCACCAGATCGCGATATTCGTCGGGAATGTCCTCCTCGATAGTCGCGTATATTCGCTCGTTGATTTGTTCAAGCTCGGCCTGGGCGCGCAATGCGCCTTCGAGCTCAATCACCGGTTGCAGCAGGGCCCTGAACAACTCCGGCTGATTGAGAAAGTCCTCGATGTCCTGGCGCGTAATCTGCTGGGTGACCGAGCGCGCATCGCCCCAGGGCAGATTGCCGCCGTCTGTGCGAATCTCTCCTCCGGGGCCGTAGCGGTCGGCGCCGAGCTGGCGCGCTCCGCCGCCTTGCCGGGCTCCACCCTGGGCATTGCCGCCCTGCTGGGCCTGCTGCTGCATCTGCTGATTGATTTGCTGCGCCAATTGCCTCGATTGTTGTAATTGTTCGCGCAACTCTCCCACTGACGGCATTCCTTCGCCGGGCTGGTTGCCGTTCTCGTTGAGAGCAAGAATCCGTTGCTCGAGATCTTCCAGTTGTTCACGCAACTCCTCGGCGTTCCTGGCAGCCTGCTGCAATGGATTGCCGCCGGCGCGTTCCGGGTCCAGCGAGGCCAGGCTTCGGGCCAGACCTTCCAACTGGTCTTCGATGGTCTGTTCGATGTCGGCCGCGAGATTGACCATGCCATTGCGCAAAATACGGTTACTGGTCTGCATTTCTTCCTGTATCGGGCGCAACTCCCGGGTCGCTTCCTGGGCCTGGGACAGCAGACGCTGATCCTCGTTGCTGCCGCGGGCGATGACGGCACGCAGCATTTCCTCGATTTCCTCGAGATCCTGTTGTTGACGTTGCTGGCCCTCGATCAGTTCCTGCAGGTCTTCGTCGTTACGCACCGACTGGCGGGTCTGGCCGAGCCCCATTTCGCGGCTCGCTTCTTCCATGGCCTCGCGTAATTCGCGTTGCCGGTCGAGCAATTGCTGGCCGCGCTGGCCGAGATTACGCGCCAACTGGTTGACTGATCGATCGGCCTGCTCACCGAGTTGCTCCTGTTGCCGGCGCAGGTTCTCAAGCGCCTTCTGACTGCGTGCGGCGGCCAGCGAGGGAGAATCGCTTTCGGCGGCCTCCTGCATCTGTCTCGCGGCCTGCTGCAAGGCCGAAGTTTCGGAAGAGCCGCCCTGGTTTTGCGAGTTCTGCCCTTGCTGGGCGCCGGCGCTCTGCTGGCCGCCGGACATCTGCTGGGCCAGTTGCTGCACTTCCTGGCTCAATTGTTCCTGTTGCCGCATCAGGCGTTCGAGTTCGCGCCGTTTCTGTTCTTCGGTCAACTGGTCGGCGCGGCGGGCGAGGTTGCGCTGGGCGCGAGTCAGACCCTCCTGACGCCGGGCCAGTTCTTCGAGCTTGTTCGCTTCTTCCTGCTGTTGCGCGCTCTGACCGCGACTGTTCGGATTTTCATAACGGTTCTCGAGCTGCCCCAATTCCATTTCGAAGAGTTCTCGCAGATCCTCGCGTTCCTGTCTTGCCGCCGAACCTCCGTCGCCGCCGCCTCCCTGCTGCATGCTGATCTCGGTGCGATTGATGTTCGCTTCGGCCTTGAGAATGTACTGCAGCGCCGCCTGCTCCGGCTGCAAGGCGCTGGTAATCTGCAGGAGATCGAGTTCCTGGGCGGCCTGATTCATCTGCTCGATCGCCAGCGACAGGTTCTGCACTGCCTGATCGTAGGAATCGTCCGAGAAATTGAGCCGCTCCGAGAGCCGGTCGATCGACATGCGCGCCCTGCCGGTGGCTTCCTTCTGCGACTCGGCGATGATCTCGGCGTCGGCGGCGAAATCCTCGGGAGACGCCTGGTTTTGCCGATTCTTCAATTTCCAGGTCGCGGCGATGATGTCTTTCTGTATCGTCACCAGCGCGCTGCTGTCGCCGCCCTGGCCTCCTCCGCCGCCTCCACCCCCGCCGCTGCCCTGGCCGCGGCGAAATTCCTGGTCGGTGGGAATCACTTGCAGGAAATAGATATCGGAAATGATTTCGCTGGGACCTTCGAGGCCGTTGTTGTCCGACAGGGTCAGGTAATAGCTGACGAAGTCTCCGGGCTCGACTTCAAGATCCTCGAGGTAGATCAATTGTTCCCCGGAAACATCGCGTACGCGCTCCTCCGGCAGGAAATCGACGGCGACCTCGTCCTGGCCGACGACGCTGTAGTTGAGATTGAAACGCGTCAGGCCGTAATCGTCGCTGGCATCGACTTCGAGAATGACTTCCTCCAGCGGCATGACGTCCTGGTCGCGGCCGGGCCGCCGCAATGCGAGTTCCGGAGGCTGGTCGACGATGGCCCGAACGTAATAATCGAGCGGGTCGAGACTGGAAAGATCGGAATAATCGGTTGCCTGAACGCGATAGATGCCGTCCTGGCCGATCGTGAACCGGGCTGTCCCGGTATTTCCGTCTACCGCCAGCGGCAGGTCGGGTATCGGCTCGCCTTCGCCCGCCGCGTCAAAATCAAGGCTTGCGGTCGCGACGGCCTTGTTGAAGGTTACGCTGACCTCGACTTCGGTGCCCACCGGCGCGATCAGGTCGCCGCCGTCTTCCTCGAACAGGTCTTCCATCCCGGTATATTCCGGATAATCGAAAGCGACATCGATCTGTTCGACCTGCGGCAGGTCATACACGCTGATACGGTACTGCTGGGAGTTGTGCGCGCGCTCCTGACTGCCTGGCTGGTTGAAAGTTACGTAATAAATCGTGTCTTCGCCCAGATTCGGGATGAAATAGCTGAAAGAGGCGCCGTCGCTGCCGCGGCCGTCCTGCCTCATGGGCAAGTCGCGCCAGTTCACGTTGTCGTCCTGCAGGCGCAAGGTGAGCGCTTCCGGAGTCGCGCCGGATATCCGCGCCGCCACGGTGAGACCGTCACCGCGCTGCAATTCCACGTCTCCCGGCTCGATGAGTATATCGATGTCCGGCGGGGGTTCGCCGACGACGATGAGTTCGGCCTCCTCGAACGGCCAGAGCAAACTGTTCAGGGAGTCCTTCAGGGATTGGGACGAAACAAGCACCACGGACACCGCAAGCACCGCGGCTGCGCCCGACGCCAGACCCAGCCACGAGCGTCCCACCGGCGTAATCGCCTCCATTTCCTGCTGCTGGCGCACCATGTGCCGTTCCGCGTCCTGCCACAATTGCGCGATGAACTGCTGGGAGACTCCGCGGCGGCCGAAACGGAGTTCGTCCTCGGTGAATTCCAGCGAGGTGAGCAAGCGCTGCTCGAGATCCGGAATATGGTCTTCGACATAATGCGCGAGGCGCTTGAACGTGGCGTGACGGCGGCGCAGCACGCCGAACAGGCGCCAGCAAAGCAGCCCTATGCCGGCAAGGAGGACCCCAAGCAGCAGCAAACTGGCCGCGGGCCCCGGCTGCAGCCAGTTGTACAACAGGGCAAATCCCAGTAGCAGCAAGGCGCTCGCGGCGAAAAACAGGCTGAGCTGACGCAATACGTAGAATGTACTGCGACGCCGTCGAAGATCGTCGAGGCTGGCGTACAAGCTGGCAAAAGTGGGATGCGTCATAAAGATTCCGCCATTTAAGTACACAGTTCCGCGGTGCCTGCGCATGCAGGCGCAGACCGGTTTCGGCCAAGCCCAAATATCCCACCATCACGCAAGTGAATGCAAGCGGGGGTCGGCTGATTCGGCGGCTTGTCGCGCAATCCGGGCCAGTGGTCGTGACGGCGACGTTGCCCCGCGAGCCCGGGGTTCCTCCCGGCGGGTCAGCCGGTGTTGGCCGGACAGCCCATTTCGGCGGGACGATAATGGTCGGAGTCGGGAGGAAACACCCGAATCCGGCAATTTTTCATTCCTTTTTCAAGATCCGCCAAGGTCTCGTAGATACTGATATCGGACAGAGTAACCCGGGTCGGTCGAGGCAGAACCAGTTTTTCCTCGCGGGCGTCCTGCAGGGCCTTACGGGGCGAGAGCCAGCGAAAATCGGTGATTTCGTTCTGGTCTATCTTCACTTTTGCCTTGCGATAAACCGGACAGACGAAGAACCAAGTGGAAAATCTGCGCGCCAGGCCCGGCGGAGTTGTCCAATGGCCCACATGTATCAATTGATCCGCGTCAATTTCCAGGCCGGTTTCCTCGCGGGTCTCCCGCAACGCCGCCGCCAGGGCCGCGGCATACAGTTGTGCTTCGCTCGAATGTTCGTCGAAATCGTCCGAATCGATGCGGCCGCCGGGGAAAACCCAATGGCCGCCATGAAAAACCAGCCTGGCGTTGCGTTTCAGCAACAGTACTTCGATTCCCTTGCCGGAATCCGACTGCCGGGCCAGTACGACCGTGGCGGCCGGTACCGGTTCCCTTGCGGGAGCGTTCTGCTGTAGTTCCATTCTCCGTTCCAGTTGCCGCGCCGGACGCCCGTTTCTGCGATCAGGCGGCCTGATCCGCCATCACGCGCTGAATGGATTCGCGCTGATTGAGCCGCTCCATCAGCGGCCGCAGGTTCGGCACATCGTTGTAGGCGTCCCAATCCAGCGCCTTGCGGCAGACTACGGTCGCCAGGCTCACGGTAAAACGAAAATAGAAGTCGGCATAGGTAATCCGTTCGCCGGCGAGCCAGGGATCGAAGCTCGCCAAAGTTCCGAGGCTGGCAAACCCTCGCTCAAGCAATTTGCGCACGGCCTCTTTTTCCCCGGCCTGGGCGGGACGATCGAAAAACACCTCGCCATACAGACGGCGGGCGGGCAACTCGATATACAACTCGATGTGGCGCATCAGTTCCTGCACCTTCGCCTTTGCAAAGGGATTCTCGGGATAAAAACCCGGTCCTTCGCCAAGCGCGTCGATATAGTCGATGATGACGCCGGTCTCGGTAATAAAGCCCTGTTCCGTTTCGATGCATGGCACCTTGCCCATCGGGCTTCGGGTCAGATAGTCCTGATCCTGGTTCGGCTTGACTTCCACTTCCTCGAAGTCCATGCCCTTTTCCAGCATGATCGCTTTCAGAATGGCGTAATAGTTGCTCAGATTGATTCCGTAGAGTTTGATGGTCACTTCATTTTCCTTGCGTGAAAGAAACCGCGGCGGCGCATCCTGCCGCCGGCCACGGGCCTGGAATGGATTATTGCACGGGCTGTAGCCGAGGAAAGATGATTTCCTGGCCGATTTGCAGCCGGTTCATGTCAAGTCCCGGATTATATTGCCGCAACAGCCAGATCGGCGTCAGATAGCGGTCGCTGGACAGCGTGCTGACGTTTTCGTTGGCCGCGACCCGGTGATTGATCACACCCTGGATTTGGAAACTACCAAAAAATTCCTGCTGCAGGCCGGCGTGGTACTCGCGCCGGGCCATTTCGAATTCGGCGATGTTCACGCCCGAGAAATCGAGCCGCACCCGCTCGCCGACGATCACCGGATCCCGGAACGCCATATTGTTGATGCGGCGGATGTCCTGGGCGCGGATTCCCAGCCATTCGGCGTAGTGACCGAGCGTCTCGGAAGCCTGTACTTCGATGGTATTGCGGCTGTCGACGCCATAATCCGAAGGGTCGGCGGCCAGTTCGGCGCTTAGAATCCGGTTGTTTTCCGCCACATCCACCGCCGGATCGATCGCTTCCGCCTGCTCTACCTCGTCGGTAACCGGCGCATCGAGTTCCTGGTCATCGGGCAACACGGCCGCCGGCGGCAAGATCGGCTCATTCGGCAAAGTCGGCTCGTTGCGCGCGAGTTGCACGGGTTCCGGTTCCGGTTCCTCGGGCGCCGGGGCGGAACCGGCGTCGGCGGAGGAAACCGGCGCCGAAGCCAGGGCCGCCATCTGGCTGTCCTGGGGCAGCAACAGCCGCTGGCCGATCTGGATTCTGTGCCGATTGGGCAATTGATTCAGCGCCACCAGCCTGGAAACGCTGGTGTCGAAGCGTTCCGCGATGAACGACAGGCTGTCGCCGCGCTCCACGACATAAGCCACATCGGGAGTCTGGGCGGCGAATTTCAAATCGTCCGGAACCATAGCCAGCAGGTCGCCGGCGGGAACCTGGCCGGCCCGGACCTTGACCGGAAATCCGCTGGGAATGCGTTTGTTGCCTTCCCAGACCGCCGGCCGCAAAGCCTGATTGTCCGAGCGCAACTGTTCCAGGCTGACGCCGACAGCATCGGCCAGCACCCGGGCGTCGACAAAGCCGTCAACCCGAACTTCGAGAAATTCCAGAGCGGGGTCCATGGTGAAATCGCCGTAATATAGTTCCAGGTCATTTTCGATCTGCAGCACCGCCAGGAACTGGGCATAGAAGTTGCGCGAGGCAAAACCGAACAGCCTGCCCCGATAGTCGGCGATGATGGTCTCGATGTCCGTGGTGCCCGTCTCGCGCACCGCACGGCTCATGCCGCCCGCGCCATGATTGTAGGCAGTCAGCGCGAGCGGCCAGGTGCCTAGTACGCTGTAGTTGTATTCCAGCAGGCTCATGGCCGCATTGGTCGCGATATACGGGTCCATCCGTTCGTCGACGATATGGTCGATACGCATGAAGCGCTGGCCGGTGGCGCGGCCGAACTGCCACATGCCGGCCGCCGAAGCGCTGGAGACCGCCGCCGGATTGAACGATGACTCCACGTGTGGAAGAATGCCGAGTTCCTGCGGCAGTCCTTTTTCCGCGATGACCTGGCGGATATGCTCGCGATAAGCGCCGGAACGTTGCAGGCCTCCCAGAAACCGGTCGGACTGACCCAACTGGAACCGAATATTCGACGCGGCGGCGCGCAAGGTCTGGTCGCTCACGCTTTCTGGAAACAGCGCGAGAATTTCCCGCTGGCTCGAAGTCAGTTCCGTGCGCTTGCCGCCGCCCAGCACGCGCAGATCGTCGCGAATCCGATCCCGGGCGTTGCTTATGCCGCGCTGGTTGTAGGGCACGGTCTCGTAGATGACGGACAAATCCCTGGCGTCGTGAAGATATCCGTTCCTGGTATTGATTTCGGTGTAGACCTTGAGCCAGAAATTCACCGCCGGCTCGATTTCGGGCGGGCGCGGAAACGGGTCCCGTGATTGGGCGTTGGCCGCGGCCGGCCAGATCAGAACGGCAATCAACAGGAATGCGGTCAATACGAGGCCGCGGTAACTTCCATGCGCCGAATCACTTGTCATCTCTGGTTCCTGATTATCCTTTCGCTGCGATTCCGTTTCCCATCTTCATGGCGTGCTGTCCGCCTCCGCGTCTTCCTTGACCGCGACCAGTAAATCCTCGCGGGTTACGTTCATGAGGATAATAACGTTCGATGCGACATAAATTGAAGAGTAGGTGCCGACGATTACGCCGATGATCAGGGCGATGGCGAAGCCCTGGGTGGATTCACCGCCGATCAGCAATATGGAGAACAGCACGAGCAAGGTCGTGAACGAAGTAATGAGTGTTCGGCCCAGGGTCTGATTCAGTGAAATATTGACGGTATCGATCGGCTCGGTCTTTCGCAGCATGCGGAAATTCTCGCGGATGCGGTCGGAGACGACAATGGTGTCGTTAAGTGAATACCCGATGATCGCCAGCAATGCGGCAAGCGTGTTGAGATTGAACTCCATGCCGGTGAGCGAAAAGATGCCGAGGGTAATGATGAGGTCATGGGCCAGCGCCGTTACCGCGCCAACGGAAAATTTGAACTGAAAGCGCACGGCGATATAGACCATGATGATGCCGAGCGCCACGAGCATGCCAAGTCCGCCCTGTTCGGCGAGTTCCTCGCCCACTTTCGCGCTTACGTAGTCCGAGCCCTGCAGGGTAATCGCGGTATCGCTTTGTTCCTGCAGGTACGCGGCAATGGCTTCGCCGGTCAGCGCCGCCTGTTCCGCCTCGGTGGCCACCTCGGCATCGGGATCAAGGGGCAGTAATACGCGAATATCACGGTCGGAACCGAAATTGACGACTACGGCGTCTTCAAACCCCGCCTCTTCGAGTTGGGCGCCGACCACATCGAGTGGCGCGGTCTCCGAAAAATTCAGCCTGACCGACGTGCCGCTGGTGAAATCGAGGCCGAATTCGAGTCCGCGCGAGGCGAGCGAGATCAGCGAAGTTAATACGATGATCACGGACAGTACCGCCGCTATCCGGCGGTAGCCCATGAAATCGACCTTGAATTGTTGTACGGCCATGTCCGGGTCCCTCCGCTCAGCTCTTGCCGCCGGTCGGCTTTATCGGAAGTATGCCGATCGACAAGGTGCGCAGGTCGCGGCGGCTGCCGTAGATCAGGTTCACCAGCGCCCTCGTACCGACGATGGCGGTAAACATCGAGGTGATGATGCCGATCATGAGCGTCACCGAAAATCCCTTGACCGGGCCCGTACCGATGGTGAACAGCACCACGGCCACCAGGAAGGTCGTCAGGTTGGCGTCGAGAATCGTCGTGAAGGCCCGGTCGTAACCGGCATTGATCGCCTGCTGCGGCGGCAGCCCGTTACGCAGTTCTTCCTTGATCCGCGTGAAGATCAGCACGTTCGCATCCACCGCCATGCCGACGGTAAGCACGATGCCGACGATGCCGGGCAAGGTCAGCGTCGCCGGCAGCACCGAGGACAGCACGGCAAAGATCAAAACGATGTTCATGATCAGGGCGACGTTGGCGGCGAGTCCGAAAATCCGGTAGTACAGCAGCATGAAGACCACGACGAGAATCGCGGCGACCTGTACGCCGCGAACGCCCTGTTCCAGGTTGTCCCGTCCCATGGTGGGTCCGATCACCGATTGTTCGATGATCGTCATCGGCGCCGCCAGCGAACCGGAACTGATCAGCAGCGACAGATCCATGGCCTCGCGTTGCGTCAGGCCGGTGATTACGAACTGTCGACCGAGAGCGGAATTGATGCGGGCATGGCTGATGAGACGACTTTCCTCGTAGAACTCGACTTCCTCGACCTCCTGGCCGCTGTCGTCGATGACCAGATTGGTGCGCGAACGCGTCTCGATCAGCAATATGTCCATCATGCGGCCGACGTTGTCGCGGGTGACCCGGTTGATCTGATTGCCGCCCTGGGCGTCGAGACTGATCTGCACCTGGGGCAATCCGTTCTGATCGAGCGAGGGGCGCACATTGCTGATGCGGTCGCCCTGCAGAATCACGTCGTTATCGACGTTGACCGGGAAAACGCCTTCCGTCGCCACATAGTCATAGGTCTCGTAGCTGGAACGTGGCGCGCCGAGCGACGCTTCGAGATGGAATTCGAGGGTGGCTATGCGTTGCAGGATGCGGATCGCCTGGGCCGGATCCTGCACGCCGGGCAATTCGACGACGATGCGATCCGAGCCTTGCTGCTGCACGGTCGGCTCGGCCACGCCGAGAGCGTCGACCCGGTTCAGCAAGGTCGTGCGATTGGCTTGCAAGGTATCGCGCTGAATCTGCAGCATGGTGTCGTCGTTCATGCGCAGATCGAGGATGAATACACCGGCGGCTTCGCGATTCTGGAATTGCAGTTCGGGAAAATTGTCGATCAGTTCCGAGCGCGCCCGGGAGCGGTCATCGGCATTCGCGAAGCGGACTTCGATGTGGGAAGAATCGATCATGTTCAGACCGCGCGTGCGGATGCGCAATTCGCGCAGAATGCTGCGCACGTTGCTAAGATTGTCTTCCATGCGGCCGAGCACCGCGGCTTCCATGTCCACTTCCATCAGGAAGTGCACGCCACCTTGCAGGTCGAGGCCGAGATTCATCCTGCCGGCGCCGATGGCCTGCATCCAGCCGGGCGTGGTCGGCGCCAGGTTGAGCGCCACGATGTAGTCGTCGGTCAGGGCTTCCTCGATGGCGGTCTTGGCGATCAGTTGCTCTTCCACGGTATCGAATCGCAACAGGATGCCGCTGTCGTTGAGTTCCTGAGCCAGCGCCTGCAATTGGGCGGCTTCCAGCGCCGTGGTGATATTGTCCAGATCGGCCTGCACGAGTTCGCTGCTCTCGTGCGTGATCTGCAGCGCCTCGTCGTCCGGATACAGGTTCGGCACGGAGTAGAGAATGCCGAGCGACGCCACGAGCAGAATAAGCAGATTCTTCCAGGCCGGATAGTGGTTCAGCATGATGCATGGGCTCCAAAAACGTCCGGAACGGCGCCGAAAGTCATATCTGGTCCAGCGTGCCTTTCGGCAGCGCCGCGGCCACCGATGACTTCTGCAACTTGATTTGCACGCCATCGGCGATCTGGAGCGCCATGTATTCGCCATCGATCTTGGTGACCTTGCCGAGCAGGCCACCGGATGTCATCACCTCGTCTCCCTTGGAAATGCCGGCGATAAGTTCGCGATGCTCCTTGGCGCGCTTCGACTGCGGCCGGAACAGCAACAGCCAGAACAGCAGAATCATGCCGCCGAACAGGATCAGATTGAAGGTGAACGAAGGTTGCTGCGCCGCTTCCTGGGCGTGGGCCGTGCTGAAAAGCAGGTTCATCGGATAGCCTCGGTCGAATTCCCGGTCAAGAGCGGAATGTTAAGTTTCACAGGTTTAATTCTCAAGTGTGATTATTGGATTTGTGGCTTCGATCCGTCGCCGCAGGGTCGGGGGAAACGTCATTCTGCGCGCAGCGAAGCGGAGTCGCAGAATCTGTTTGGGGATTCTGTAAGTTTGTATATGCCATCCATGGCGCGAGTTTGCCGGCTTCGATTGGCCCCAGTCTCGACATCCTGTCGAGCCGTTCGGTCCTCAAGAAGCTTTGCTTCTTGTCGGCTGCGCCGACCGGTCCTCACCCTCGCACGCCCGCTGCACTTACCACCTCCCTGCGACGACTGACATTGTGCAGATTTCACATCAGGTTTCTCGCCCTTGTAGTCCTTAGCAAAGCGAAAACTCCAACTATTCATTGCTCCTCGTTGCTTCGACAAAAAATGCATTGACTGATTCACAAATATTTTTCTGAACAATTAGCATGTTGGCAATTTGATACTCGCCGGTCCCCAGGTGTTAGTCGTCGTCGGGCAGGGTATGTTTTGCGGGCGTGCGAGGCAGGGATGCCGAGCCCGAGCCTACAGGGACGTATTTACGGCGTCCGCAAAACATACCCTGCCCGACGACGACGGATCGATGCCGCCAAACTTCAGGACGGAGAAAACCAGAAGAATCTACGCATTCCGGGTACTTCGAAAATTTTGAATATACGATTCCAGTTGGCTTTGCTCGATGGCTTGGCGTAGTTGAGCCATCAGTTGTTGGTAGTAGTGGAGATTGTGCACTGTGTTTAGTTGGGAGCCGAGGATTTCTCCGCATTTGTCCAGATGATGCAGGTAGGCGCGGGTGAAATTGCGGCAGGTGTAGCAGCCGCAGGTTTCGTCTATGGGCGCGGTATCGTCGCGGTAGCGGCTGTTACGGATGCGCAGCACTCCGCGCGAGGTGAACAGATGGCCGTTGCGGGCGTTGCGTGTGGGCATCACGCAATCGAACATGTCGATGCCCTCGTATACGGCCTCGACGATGTCCTCCGGCGTGCCGACGCCCATCAGGTAGCGTGGCCGGTCTGAGGGCATCAGCCCGGCGCAATGGTGCACCATGGCGGACATTTCTTCCTTGGGTTCGCCTACGGACAGGCCGCCGATGGCGTAGCCGGGAAAGTCGAGTTCGAGCAGGCCCTGCAGCGAGCGTTCGCGCAATTGCGGATACATGCCGCCCTGGATGATGCCGAATAGTGCGGCGGGGTGGTCGCCGTGAGCCGCGCGGCAGCGCGCCGCCCAGCGCAGGGAAAGCTCCATTGACTCCCGCGCCTGTTCTTCGGTGGCCGGATACGCCGTGCAATCGTCGAACACCATGATCACGTCGGCGCCGAGTTGCTGCTGCAGGGCGATCGCCGATTCGGGACCGAGGAAGATCCTGTCGCCGTCGACCGGCGAGCGGAATTCGACGCCTTCTTCGCTGATCTTGCGCGAGGCGCCGAGGCTGAAGACCTGAAAGCCGCCGGAATCGGTCAGAATCGGCCTGCTCCAGCCCATGAAACCGTGCAGGCCGCCATGGGACCGGACGACTTCCGCGCCAGGACGCAACATCAGGTGGAAACTGTTGGCAAGGATCATGTCCGCGCCGGTTTCTTCGAGTTGGCGCGGATTCAGGCCCTTGACCGTGCCATAGGTGCCGACTGGCATGAAGGCGGGCGTGCGGACCTCGCCGCGACCGAATCGCATCAGCCCCGCCCGTGCCTTGCCGTCTATATTCTGCAGTTCGAATTCCATGCCGGATTCTTTGGTTAACTCAGTGCTCCCGGGTTTCCCTGAAATCGACGGAGGGCCATTTCTCCATCGCCAGATTCAGGTTTATCTTGCTCGGCGCCAGATAGGTCAGGTAGCCGCCGGCGTCGAGCGCCAGATTGTCATGGTACTTCCGGCGGAAATTTTCAAGCTCCTTCGCATCGCCGCAATCGACCCAGCGGGCGAGTTGCACCGTCACCGGCTCATAGCCGCAATCGACACCGTACTCTTCCTTGAGCCGATGCGTAACGACTTCGAATTGCAGGGCGCCGATGGCGCCGATCAACAGATCGTTGTTGCGCAGCGGCATGAAGACCTGCACCGAACCTTCCTCGGCCAGTTGCGTGACGCCTTTCTGCAATTGTTTCCATTTCAGCGGGTCGCGCAGTTGTATACGCCGAAACAATTCCGGCGCGAAATTCGGAATGCCGCGGAATCTCAACTCCTCGCCGCTGCTGAAAGTATCCCCGACCTGGATCGTGCCATGATTGTGCAGCCCGATGATGTCTCCTGAAACCGCCGCTTCCGCGAGTTCCCGCTCACCGGCGAGAAAAGTGACGGCATCGCTTACCCGCGTAGTCTTGCCGGTGCGGCAGTGACGTATTTTCATGCCCTTGCTGAATTCTCCGGAGCAGATGCGCAGAAAGGCGATGCGGTCGCGATGTTTCGGGTCCATATTGGCCTGAATCTTGAAAACGAAACCGCAAAAATCTTCCTCCTGGGCTGAAACCTCACGACTCTCCGCGGCGCGGCCACGGGGCTGGGGCGCCGCTTCGACAAAATCGTCGAGCAATTCGCGAACGCCGAAGTTCGCCAGCGCGGCGCCGAAATACACCGGAGTCAGTTCGCCGGCGAGATAAGCTTGGCGGTCGAACTTTTCGCTGGCGCCGCACACGAGTTCGATTTCCTCGCAGGCCTGCTCGTACCAGTTACCCAGTAATTGCCGCGCCTGCTCGCACTGCAGACCCTCGAACCTGTCCGCATCTTCCGCCTGCCCCTTCACCGCGCCCGGCCAGGGCTGCAGCGTATCGGTCGCCAGATGGTACAGGCCCTTTAATTCCCTGCCCATGCCCAGCGGCCAGTTGATCGGCGCGCAGCGGATGCCGAGTACGCTTTCGATTTCGTCGAGAAGTTCCACCGGGTCGCGGATGTCGCGGTCGAGTTTGTTGACGAAGGTGAACAGCGGGGTGTCGCGCATCCGGCAGACGTTCATCAGCTTGATGGTGCGTTCTTCCACGCCCTTGGCGCCGTCGACCACCATCAGCGCCGAATCCACGGCAGTCAGCACGCGATAGGTGTCTTCGGAAAAATCCTCGTGGCCTGGTGTGTCGAGCAGATTGACGATGCGTTCTTTCCAGGGAAACTGCATGACCGAAGAGGTAACCGAGATTCCCCGTTCCTGTTCCATGCTCATCCAGTCGGAGGCGGCCATCCGGCCGGATTTGCGTCCTTTGACGGTCCCGGCGGTCTGGATGCGGCCGCCGAGCAGGAGCAGTTTTTCGGTAATGGTGGTCTTGCCGGCATCCGGATGCGAAATAATCGCAAGGACCCGCCGCCGCTCGATTTTGTCGCGCAAGGATTCCATAGGCGCGTCCGGAACTGGACTGGCAAAGCGCGCGATTATAGCAATGGTTGATAGGGATAGTGGCTTCGATCCGTCGCCGTCGGGAGGCGGGGTGTGCAGCGGACGCCGTGAATACGTCCCTGTAGGCTCGGGCTCGACATCCATGTCTCGCACGCCCGCTGCACACCCCGCCTCCCGACGGCGACTGACATTGACGGGCCGTTATCGCATTGCACGTCCAAGTATCGCGCTGCGTCTACTACGCGGGAATGCACTCCGGCCTCCAACTCCTTACCGTGTGCGGAGTCCGTGGGTCCGGGGTAGAATCGCGGAGCTTTTTGATGTTGCTGGAGGCGGTTAATGGATTTTCGGTTGAGTGAGGAACAATTGGCTTTGCAGGAGTCGGTGCGGCGGTTTGCGCGGGGGGAGTTGCCGGAGATTGCTGCGGAGATTGAGCGCAGCGATGAGCCGCCGGGGGTCGAATTGCGTAAGCGGTTTGCCGAGCTTGGTTACTTGGGTGTGAATCTGGACAAGCAGTATGGCGGCGCGGGGCTCAGCCATCTCGATGCGGTGCTCGTGCTTGAGGAAATCGCGAGTATTTCGATTGCGGTGGCATTTCCGATTTTTGAATCATGTTTTGGGCCCACTCTTGCGATCGCGCACTTCGGCAGCGAGGAAATGCGGCGGAGGGTGTTGCCGCCGGTTTGTTCGGGCGAGATCGTGGTTGCCGTTTCGATGTCGGAGCCGGACGCCGGGTCCGCGCTTACCGATCTCGGTACGCGTCTGCGCGAGAAGAACGGCAAGCTGCTGCTCAGCGGCACTAAGCGCTGGTGTTCGGGCGCGGGGCATGCCGATGTCTATCTCGTCTATTGCCGGATGTCGGACGAGCCGGGCGCCCGCGGAATTGGTGCGGTAATCGTGCGGAAGGGAGCGTCCGGGTTCAGTTTCGGCAAGCGCGACCGCCATCTCGGCTTCCGCGGTGTGTATAGCGCGGACATGCATTTCGACGAGGTCGAGATCGACCCTGCCGACGTACTCGTTTCGGCCGGCGGGTTCCGGCAACTGATGGAAGCCTTCGACCTCGAACGCTGCGGCAATACCACGATGTCGCTGGCCGTGGCCCAGTCCGCATTCGATTTCGTGCTCGATTATTGTCAGCAGCGCGAACAGTTCGGCAAACCGCTGGTCGACTTCCAGGCGGTGCAGATCCATATCGCGGAAATGAAAATGAAACTCGACGCCGCGCGCCTGCTGCTCTATCGCGCCGTTACCGGCGCCGAAAGCGGATTGCCGTCGCTGGCTGACAGTTCCATAGCGAAGTGTTTCGCCAACGAGGCGGTGCGCGAAGTGACCGGCAAGGCGATGCAACTCATGGGTGGCTATGGCTACTCGCGAGAGTTTCCGATCGAACAGAAACTGCGCGACGGCTGGGGCTGGGGCATAGCCGGCGGCGCCATCGATATTCAGAAAATCAATATTGCTTCCGCCCTGGTGGGACGCCGTTTCAATCAGCGACGCTGAATCACGGCACGGGCGAGCTAGTGAATTGTCGCAGTCCCGGGACGGGCGCTGGTCTGGGCGAATGCGGGATGCAGCAAGTCCATGTGCCCGACTACCAGCAAATCATTCCGGAAAAGGCTTTCCTCACTCTCTTCGCCTTCGACCGGCAAATCTTCGAGCAGTACGCAGGCAACTTCTTCTTCGGCGACCTCCACGACGACGCAGGGTTTGAAACCGCTTACTGTGTTGAGCGAGGCAAGACTGCCGACCATGGCTTCGTATCGCGGGTACTCTCCCGCGGCGTCCTTCAGCACACCGTCGGGGAGATAGGGAAAACCGAAACCCGCGGCTGCAACGATGTGAACGATTTCGATAACTTCCGGATCGGTCAGATCCAGGCGCACGGTGTCGGCCTGGTCGGCGATACGGCCGATCTTGCGCTGATTGATCAGGCGTAGAAACAGATCGAGGTCGCTCTGGTTCCATTCCAGAATCTCCTCGCCGGCGGAGACATCCGGGTCGGCGGTGAGCCTGAGGATGCCTGTTTCAATGGTGAGATCGAAAGTCTCGGAGTCATCGGGCCCCGGCACTACCATGGCTACAGAGTACGAGCCATTGTCTTCATTCGCGCACAGTCGCCACAGGAAAGGCACATCTCCCGTCAGTTCGATCATTGGCGGCTCGCAGAAGACATGGATGGAGGGGCGCCCGAGGTAAATTCACAAGGCCACAGGTGTTAAGATAGCACAAATCGTCCTCGGCTCGCTCGAATGCCTGAATCTTACTCACAGAAACTGTGGATAACTTGGTGAATAAGTTCGGGCGCCTGGCCTTGAATGCTGTAGGAATGGGAGTTCGCTCGAAATTGCACAAATTTTGACCAACATTGTATTTCCTTATAAATCAATATGTTACACCTTATTAACCGATCAAGAAAAAAATAGAACTACTATTGTTAGCGTATTGTTACGGTTAGGTCGTTTTTGTGCATAAATTTCCGGCCTTGTGCCGACTTACCGAATATTGGCCATCGTTCCTTACTGTTTTTATTGGCTTTTTCCAGCAATAAAAACCGTTCGTTCCAATCCGGAACGGCGGGAATGAAAACGGAGCGTTACAATTCGAATCACCATGGGCAGCGCGATGTCATTCGAAAGACCCAATATCTCCCGCATGCAGGGCTACGCTCCCGGCGAACAGCCGGATTCGCCGGACATCATCAAGCTCAATACCAATGAAAATCCGTATCCGCCCCCGGCCGCTGTCAACGAGGCTCTGCGAGCCATAGACAGCGCCGACCTGCGGCGCTACCCCCCTCCCCTGGCCAATGATTTCCGCACTGTCGCCGGACTGATCCATGGCCTCGCTCCCGAAAGCATTCTGCCGGTCAACGGTGGTGATGAACTCCTGCGATTGCTGCTGACTACATTCGTCGATTCGAACGAAACCCTGGCGGTAATGCAGCCGAGTTATTCGCTGTATCCCGTCCTCGCCGAAATCGCCGGTTGCAAGCTGCTGGAGATACCCCTGGGTGACGACTGGACGATGCCGGACGATCTGCCGACGCTGCTGGGCGAACAATCCGCCAAGATGTTGATGCTCGTCAATCCCCACGCGCCGACCGGCAGCTTGTTGCCGGCAGGCTACCTGCGCGATCTCGCACAGGAATTCGATGGCATTCTGGTGCTTGACGAAGCATATGCCGACTTCATCGATCCAGCCCTTGCATACGACTCCATCCCGCTGGTGCGGGAACTCGACAACGTGCTGATTTTGCGCACCTTGAGCAAAGGCTATTCTCTTGCCGGACTGCGCTTCGGTTATGGCGTCGGCTCTCCCGGCCTGATCGATCCCATGGCGGCGAAAACCAGGGACAGCTATAACACGGACCATATATCCCAGAAACTGGCCAGAGCGGCGCTGGAAGCCCGCGACGAGGCCGCGCTGACCTGGGAGCGCGTGCGGCGTTCACGCGAATGGCTTCGCGCTGAGCTTGCCTCCCTGAAGATCGAATCCCTGCCCAGTCAGAGCAATTTCCTGCTGGCAACGATTCCGTCCGATATCGGCGCCGCCACTCTCCATGCGGCGTTGAAGGAGCGCGGAATCCTCGTGCGCCACTTCGATCAGCCCCGGCTCGACAACCGGCTGCGAATCTCCGTCGGCAGCGAAACCGACAATGAATTCCTGATTGAAAAGTTACGGGATATCCTGCAATGATTTTTTCGCTGCTGAAGATCAACAAGAAAATCTCCGCCGCACTCGCCGGCATTGCCATCGGCGCCGCGAGCCTGTGGGGTCTGTCGATGTGGCAGGAAATATCCACGGCGGATTTGTTGCGCATGCTGCTGGCAGTGCTGGTCATGCTCGGCGGACTCGCCCTGGTGGCGTTCTGCACCGTCGCCTTGTGCAAGTTATTGATTCCGGCAGTGATTCGCCTTTCCAGGCGTATGCGGCCCTGACATTCAGCGCAGGCGAGCCCGCAATCGCTGCAAGTCCTGCCAGCAGAACTTTTTCAAGTCGGGAAAGGCGAGCATTTCCCGCAGGCCCCGAGTCACCGTAACTCGCACGGAAACCTCGCCGAACTTGCGGGCGAAATCCGCAGTGGACGAAGCAACCCGTGGAAAAAGCTCGCTGCCGTTAAACGCGAAAATCAGCAGATTCCGGCAGCGGTCGCGCCGGCACAGATCTTCCAGCAAGGCGCCCTGCCCTGCATCCGCTTCGGCGGAACGGCGATTCAGATATGCGACTTCGCCCGTCGCGCCACTGTCGACCGACTTGCCCAGCGCTTTCAGAATATTCGTCAGCAGGTCCCGGCATTCGGCGTTATCCGGGCCATCCCAGGAATCTTCGACGAGCAAGGCCAATGATTCGTCCAGGCGCAGATAGTGGAGCGGCTTGCGCAGGATGTCTTCGGGTTGATGAGCCGTCTCCCGAATCGGCTTCTCTTTTGGAGCCACTGCCGCTGCCGACCTTTCCCGCGCTGAAGGCAGCGTGCGGTCCTGCCGGGGAGCAGGCTGCTCCTGGGGCACGGTTTCGAGCAATTCCGGATAAACCGGCGAAGGCCTGGCGTTTTCGAATTCCACCCGCGCGTACCAGGGTTGTATTCCCATCAACGCCAGGTATTCCCGCCGCCGGCGCTCGCCGGCTGATTTAGCAATTTCTTTCATGAGTCAGCCGCCGCCATCGGCAAATCCCGCAAGTCTCCCGCTCGAAAATAATCCCTACCCCACAGCTTCCGCAAGCGGCTCGGCGCCTGATTGAAGTTGCCGTTCATTCATGCTTGAATCCGCACAAATTTTGCCGGAGACCCGCCATGCTTGCCGTCCGCTGTCTTTCGCACGGGCCACCCGAAAATCTCAGCCTGGGCGATATCGACAAGCCAGCGGCACGCGACAATGAGGCTTTGGTCGAAGTATACGCCGCTTCGCTGAATTTTCCCGACGGCTTGCAGATTCGCGGCAAGTACCAGTTTCAGCCGGACATGCCATTCATTCCCGGATCCGAGGCCGCGGGCATAGTTCGCGAAACCGGCGCCGGCCTGGATGGCTTCAATCCCGGCGACCGGGTCATGGCGACCCCGGGTCTCGGCGCGTTTGCCGAATTCGTCGCGGTTCCCGCGCAAGGCCTGCGCAGGATTCCGGACAATATGGACTTCCCGACCGCCGCGGCCTTCCCCATGGTGTATACGACCTCGTATTACGCGCTGAAACAGCGCGCGCGGCTTGCAGCCGGTGAAACCCTGCTCGTGCTCGGCGCCGGCGGCGGCGTGGGCATGGCGGCGGTGGAACTCGGCAAGATCATGGGCGCCAGGGTGATCGCGGCAGCCGGCTCGCAGGAGAAACTCGCCTTCGCGCAAAAGCTGGGCGCCGATGAGCTGGTCGATTACAGCGACGGCGAACTCAAGGAAAAGGTGAAGAATCTGACCGGCGGCGCGGGTGCGGACGTGATCTACGATCCGGTCGGCGGCGACCTGTTCGATCAGTGCTGCCGCTGTATCAACTGGAACGGTCGCCTGCTCGTTATCGGCTTCACCAGCGGCCGGATACCCTCCTACAAGGCAAATCTCGCCTTGCTCAAGGGATCGTCCATGGTAGGCGTATTTCTGGGCCGGTTCCGCAAGGAAGAACCCGTCGCCTATGAGCAAAACTTCAGGGAATTGCTCGAAATGTACGAGCAAGGAAAGATCAAGCCGCTGATCACCCAGAGATATCCGCTTCGGGACTACGTTTCGGCGTTCAACGTGTTTACCGAACGTCGCGCGCTCGGCAAGGTGATTCTCGAAATGAAGAGCGAATAGTCCGCCATGTTGACCGACCGGGAAATCGCCGCCGATCTTGAAAATCTGAAAAACATTGCCGCGGGCATGCTGACGCCCGAGTCTCCGTTCGCCATCGAAACTTTGCCGATCGATGGCGTCGAACAGCGTGTTTTCAGCAAGGCGCCGCGCAATCTCGGAGCGGTGTACGATCTGGGCCGCGAGGCCTCCGACGAGACCTTTCTCGTCTACCTGGACGAACGCTATACCTTCGCCGAGACCCTCGAAATGGCGCGCCGGCTGGCGCGGGCCCTGCACGAGGAATACCAGGTACGCAAGGGCGAGCGGGTCGCGATCTGCGCCCGCAACTCCCCGGAATGGTGCCTGGCCTACATGGCGACGACCATGCTTGGAGCGATCACGGCGCCGCTCAATTCCTGGTCCACGGCGCGGGAGTTGGAGTTTCTGATCGCAGACAGTGGCAGCAGGCTGATCTTTGTCGACCCGCCCCGGCTGAAACTGCTCGGCGAGGCGGCTGAAAATCTCGATATCGTCATGATCAAGCCGGAAGACGGCTCTGACCTGCCTGAAACTTGTGAATTGCTCAGGCGTCACGAACCAGTCAGCGACGAAGAGTCAAGTGACTTTGACGTACAACCCGAAGACTACGCCACACTCATGTACACCTCGGGTTCGACGGGCAACCCCAAGGGCGTACTTTCGAGTCATCGCGCGGTGATCAGCGCGCTATACACGTGGTTGTTCGTGCGCGGAGCCATCGATGCCATGTACCCCGAACTGGTGGAGGAAGATCCGCCCTGGCAACGCGCCATCCTTGCAAATGTGCCCCTGTTCCACGTCACCGGCAGCCACGCCCAGTTCCTGATCAGCTTCGTGGACCCGCGCAAATTCGTGATGATGTACAAGTGGGATCCGGAAATCGCCCTGCAATTGATAGAACAGGAGCGTATTTCGATCTTTCATGGCGTACCCACCATGACCTGGGAAATCATGGTGTCGAAGAACTTCGAAAAGACCGACCTGAGCAGTTTGCGCGGCGTGCAAAGCGGCGGCGCTCCGCGGCCGCCGGAACATCTGGCGATGATGCTGGAGAAATTTCCGCCCAAGGCGATTGCCGGTCTCGGCTACGGCCTCACCGAAACAAACGCCATCGGCGCCATCATCAGCTACAAGTTCTACGCTGCCAGGCCCGACAGCACCGGCCGCCCCACCCCGCCGGTCACCGACCTGCGCATAGTCGACGAGGAAGGCCGGGAACTCGGCCCGAACGAGGTCGGCGAAATCTGCATCAAGGGCCCATCGGTAATGAAGGGTTACTGGAATCAGCCCGAAGCCACCGCGGAAGTGCTGCAGGACGGCTGGTTCCGCACCGGCGATATCGGCAAGCTCGATCCCCTGGGATTTCTGATTATTCTGGACCGGGCCAAGGATATCGTTATACGAGGCGGCGAAAACATCGCCTGTATGGAAGTCGAGTACGCCATCAGCGAACACCCGGCGGTAAACGAAGTCTCGGTCTACGGCATGCCGGACGACCGTCTCGGCGAAGTGCCGGCGGCTACCGTCATGCTCAAGCCTGACTGGCAACTCGATGCGCGGGAATTGGGTGATTTTCTCTCCGAGCGACTGGCCGCGTTCAAGATTCCGCGCAAGGTCCGCTTCCAGCACGAGCAATTGCCGCGCACCGGCACCGGCAAGATCGCCAAACGCGAATTGCGCAGGCTCGCAATTTCTTCGCTGAATTAGTTGATTTTTTCCGGCAATGGCACGATATAGGGGAAAAGGAGGGCAAGTCCTGGCGAAATGGGGGACAGGTCATGCAATCACCGGAATGGGAAGACAACGACAGTATCGAGATAGCGGAAATCGCGAGACAACAGCCAATATCGGCCTCGAAGTCTTCGACTCGCGACAAGGTGCGCATACTTGAATTGCGGCGGCGGCTGGAAGAAAGACTGGACAGCAAGCGCATCGAAATGGAGTACGGCTCCAGCTATCTGGACGACGACGAGTCGATTCAGTAAGTCCGCACCGAGTCGAAAAACCGCGGGGCGATCGTTCCGCTGGTCTTGCCGGGCACTGCTCCAGGCGGCGTCCATTTTCTGATTTTTTTGGCTTTCACGCCACCGGCTTCCCAAGTATGATTGTCCGACATGGACAGGCTTGAGGGATTGCGGTCATGACCTATTGTGCAGCCGCCTCGCTGGACTCCGGCATGGCGTTCTGTTCGGATTCACTGACTCACGCGGGCATCGACCAGGTTTCCACCTACAGCAAGATGTTCCGCCACGGCGTCGATGGCGAGCGCCAGTTCGTGATTCTGTCCGCTGGCAATCTGGCAACGAGCCAGGGTGTCATGGCAAAGCTCAAGGCCGACATCCGCAAGGACGCCAAAGTCACGCTCAACAATGTCGGCAGTCTCACCGAAGCGGCCGACTATCTCGGCGACGTCAGCCTGGAACAGCAGGAAAGACGCAGGACCGAAGGCGCCAATTTCGAAGTGAGTTTCATTCTCGGCGGGCAGATCAAGGGCAGGAAACACCGGGTCATCCTGGTCTATCCGGAAGGCAATCACATTACCACTTCAAACGACACGCCGTATTTGCAGATCGGCGAAAGCAAGTACGGCAAACCGATTCTCGATCGTATTCTCAAGCCGGAACTCGATCTCGCCACGGTGGCCCAGTGCCTGCTGATTTCCATGGATTCGACGATGAAGAGCAATCGGGGCGTCGGGCCACCGATCGAATTGCTGCTTTACCGCAAGGAAAGCCTGTCGCTCGACCATCACCACCGATTCGAACCGGAAAGCGACTTTCTGCGGGATCTGCGCCAGGGCTGGGACGGCGCCCTCAAGAACGCGTTCCGGCAAATGCCGCCCCTCAGCTGGGCCTCGAACTGGGACAAACCAGATCATGGACGAAGTGGAGCTTTCTGACGGTCGCTCCCGTCAGCACGAATGGATAGGCGTCTTCCAGTCCCATGCTGCGATTCAGCGAATTCAGCAGCATTGTCAGTTCCGACCATTTTTTCAGTAGATCGTCCAGCCTGTCGGATTGATCCAGCCCCTGGGGCAGTCCGTGGTATCCGGCCGTCTCCAGAGTGTCGTTCAGATGCAGGTAGTGCGCCCAGATTTCGGCCCAGTCCTCGAGCGGATGCGACTGGGCGTAGGCGCTGATGAAATCGGGGTCACGAATCGGCGGCCCTGCGTAGTATCGGCTCAGCGCGGCGTCGTAGTCCTGCCGTTCATCGCCAAACACCTCCCGGAACTGCTCCAGTCGCTGTTCGTTGTCGATCAGCAGGCGGAAATAGTAGTGCCCGCTTTCGTGCCGGAAATGTCCCAGCAGCGTGCGATAAAACTCGCCGGAATACTGGCGCGCCATTTCTCTTCGCACATCGTCGGCTTCCGCCACATTTATGGTCACTACACCTTCGCTATGGCCGGTGTTGACATGCTCCTCGAAAACATTCGGATTCGAACGCCTGTCTTCGATAAATCGGAAAGCAAGTCCGCCTTCCGATTCCTCTTTGCCGGTAACAGGCAAGTTCAGTTGCAACAGACCGAAGATCAACCGCCGCTTGGCGTGTTCAAGCTGCTTCCACCAATGCAGCCGGCTGCCGTCGATCAAATTCGGAATCGTCTGGTTCAGGCGGCAGGGAAGGCAAAATTTCTTGTCCTTTTCACCCACGATCCAGTTGCAAACGCCAAAGTCGACGCCATTGCGGCATAACAGCCCAGCCTCGCATTGCGGAACTTCACCACCCGCCGTGGACAAGCGCCGCATTCTGCGCGAATCCGGGTCATAGCCGATCCGGCTGCCGCATCGCAGGCAGCCGCTGTTCTCGAAAAACAGCGTCTGACCGCAATCGCAGCGAAAATTGATCATGGGCGGCCCCTGTGTCAGTTTCCCGGCGAGAACCAGGTTCGCGCTACGGCGTCGTGGATCGCGGCGAACTTGATCTGAATTTCGTCGATGTATTCCGTCAGCCCATCCTCGAGCAGATCGGCCACCTGGGACTGCATCACATGACGCCGCGCCTCGTCGACCAGATCGTCGACCTCGTCGTTGTTCGGCAATTTCGACAGGATTTTACTGATCGTCGTCAAGTTGTGGATCGCCGCGCGGGGAAATTCCTCGTCCTGCAGCAGAAAGCGCACCACGTCCTCGCCGTTGACGCGGCGGCGCACATGCTGGCGATACATCTGGTAGGCGCTTTGCGACCGTAGCACGTTCATCCAGAGAATGCCTTCGTAGGGTTCGGGAAATCTCGGCGTGACCGTGCCCTTGACGGGATGGGAAAACAACTTGCGGGCGCCGACGTCGACGATTCGGGTCACCATGTCCGCGCGTTCGAGCGCACGGCCCATGCGCACGAATGTATAGCTGGCGTCACGGCTCATGGTGCCCGCCAGCATGCCGAATATCTGCTGGCAGCTTTCGATGATGCGCTCGAGCATCTCGTTGCGCGCGCTGCGAACCACGGCGCCATCGGCGGCCGACTGGGTGTAGTAGTAAAGATCGTTGATACGCTCGAAGGCTTCCGCGGGCATGACTTCCCGTGTCGTGCGTGCGTTCTCCCGCGCCACCGACAGCATGCTGCAGATCGACGCGTCGCAATCGTCGGAAATCAGAAACTGCGCCAGGTTGGTTTCCGTGGCGATGTTGTAGCGGGTGGCGAACAATTCCGTCGTGCCGGAAATGCGCACCAGAGCCCGCCAGCCGAGCTTGGTCCGCCCGGGCAGGTCAAGCAGCAGACTGGTGAACACATTGAGCAGGCGCGCGGTATTTTCCACCCGCTCCAGATAGCGCGCCTGCCAGTAGATTCGTTCCGCTACTCGGGAAAGCATGATCAGCCCATCACCACCCAGGTGTCCTTGCTGCCGCCTCCCTGGGAGGAATTGACGATGTAGCTGCCTTCCACCAGCGCCACCCGGGTCAGGCCGCCGGGAGTTACATAGCTGTCGGCGGCCTGCAAGATGAACGGCCGCAGATCGACGTGCCTCGGCTCGGCCGCGCGATTGCCGAGGATCGGCACCGTGGAAAGCGATATCAGCGGCTGGCCCAGATAGTTGCGCGGATTTTCCTTGATACGGCGGGCAAACTCCTCGCGTTCGGAGGCGCTGGCCTGGGGGCCCATCAACATGCCATAGCCGCCCGATTCGTTCGCAGGCTTGACGACAAGCTTGTCGAGATTGGCGAGCACGTGTTGTCTTTCCTTGTCATCGAAACAGCGATAGCTCGGGACGTTGGGCAGGATCGCATCCTCGTCGAGATAATACTTGATGAAATCCGGCACATAGGTGTATACGACCTTGTCGTCCGCCACGCCCGCCCCCGGCGCGTTGGCCAGCGAGACATTGCCCTTGACCCAGGCCTGGAACAGGTCCGGCACGCCGAGCATCGATTCGGAGTTGAACACCGCGGGGTCGAGGAACATGTCGTCGATACGCCGATAGATCACGTCCACCTGGGACAGGCCGCCGATGTTGCGCATGTAGACGCGGTCGTTCTCTACCACGAGGTCACTGCCTTCGACGAGTTCGGCGCCCATGCGCTGGGCCAGATAGGAATGTTCAAAATAGGCGGAGTTGTAGATTCCGGGCGTCAGCACCACGACCTCGGGAAAGGCCTGGCGTCGCGGCGAAAGCGAGGCCAGCATGTCGAACAGTTCCTGCGGATACTCGGTCACAGGCTGAATATCGTAGTTCTCGAACAATTCGGGAAACACGCGCTTGGTTACGCGGCGGTTCTCCAGCATGTAGGACACGCCCGACGGCACTCGCAAGTTGTCTTCGAGCACCATGAACCGGCCATGTTCGTCGCGGATCAGGTCGGTGCCGCAGATATGCGCCCAGACGTTGTAGCGCGGCTTGATGCCGAGGCACTGGGGCCGGAAATTGACCGAATCGAGGATCAGTTCCGGATCGATGATCTTGTCCTTGAATACTTTCTGATCGTTGTAGACATCGTGAATGAAACAGTTCAGCGCCCGCACGCGCTGATCGAGGCCGCGCCGGGTGACCTCCCATTCCCGGGCCGGAATAACCCGCGGAATCAGATCGAAGGGCCATTCCCGGTCGATATTCTCGCCGTCGCTGTAGACCGTGAAGGAAATCCCCATGGTCTTGATTGCGAGTTGAGCGGCAAGTTTCTTCTCGTCGAGATCTTTCCTGTCGAGGGACTCCAGATAAGCGGCAAGCCGTTGCGCCGTCGGCCGCGGCGCACCCGGCCGTTCGATCATTTCATCGTGAAATGAGCCGGGGTTGTATGTCTGCCAGTCTACACGCAAGATTACATCCTGTTGATCGAACCGTTCCGGGCCACTCTCCCCACTGTCATTCTGCGCGGAGCGAAGCGGAGTCGCAGAATCTCTTTGGGATTCTGATAAATTGTACATGCCGTCCCTGGCGCGAGCCTGTTGACTTCGATCAGCCCCAGCCTGGCCATCCATGGCCAGTCGTTCGGGTCTTCGAAAGCTGCGCTTTCGATCGGCTGCGCCAACCGACCCTCACCCTGCCTCGCACGCCCGCTGCACAGATCCCAAACCGGCAGCGACTCACTCTGACTTCACCCCATAGGATAGGGTATATTCCGGTGGACTTCGTCGCAGGCTTTCTTTACTTCGTCCGACAACTCGATGTCGAGTGCCGCGAAGGATTCGTCGAGTTGATCGGCGGTGCGTGCGCCGATGATGGTGGACGCGACGAAATCGAACTCCATGCTCCAGCGCGTTGCCAGCGTTACCGGGGACATTCCCGCCTCCCGGGCGATCTCGACGTATTTAGCGGTCGAGGACAGCGTGCCTTCGTTGACGAAGCGACTTGCCATGGCCTGTTGCCGCGGATTGCTCTTCGTGTAATCGCCGAAGCGCGTGTTCGGCGGCGACTTGCCGTCGTTGTACTTGCCGCTGAGGACGCCGCCGCCGATGGGCGAATAAGGCAGCAGCGAGACCTTCTCGTTGCGGCAGACCTGGGCCAGTTCGTCGAGAAAGCGGCGGTGCAGCAGGGAAAAGTTGTTCTGAATCGATTCGAATCGGGCCATGCCTTCGTATTCGGCGATCATGTTGCTCTTGGTCAGGCCGTAGCTGGTTTCGTTCGATGTTCCCAGGTAGCGCACCTTGCCTGATTCGACGAGTCGGTCGAGAGCGGCCATGGTCTCTTCCATGGGTACGATCGGGTCGGGCCAGTGCACCTGGTAGAGGTCGATGTAATCGACGCCCATGCGGCGCAGGCTGCCTTCGACGGCGCTCTCGATATGATGGCGGTCGACGGCGGTCAGGCCATGGCGGATCGGCGGCACGAACCAGCCGCCGGCGGC
Source organism: Pseudomonadales bacterium (assembly GCA_963666325.1). GTDB lineage: Bacteria > Pseudomonadota > Gammaproteobacteria > Pseudomonadales > Pseudohongiellaceae > UBA9145. Next base: position 123,467 of record OY762706.1, on the reverse strand, counting down.
GCCGGCGACCTTGGTGGCGACGATCACGGCGTCCCGCGGCCTGGTTTTCAGCCATTCGCCGAAAATCTCTTCGGTCAGGCCGGCGAGTTCCGCCGTCGGCGGCACCGGATAGGCCTCGGCCGTATCGAAAAAGTTGATGCCCCGATCGACGGACTTGTCGAGTATCCGGAAGGATTCCTTCTTGTCGCTCCATGTGCCGAAACTCATTGTGCCCATGCAAATGGGCGTCACCCGCAGACCGCTCCGGCCGACGTATCTGTATTCCATGTTGATTCCCTGGTTATCGATTCAAAAATGAATGGCTGATCAGGCCAGTGGCGGACAATCTTCTCCGAGGTAACCGCCGCCGCCGCAGTAGGCCGGATCCTGCAATTGGATGGAAATGCCGTCCGGGTCGGAAAAATACACTTCCGGCGTGCCGGTTTCAAAGCCTCCCCGATTGGGCATGCGCATGCTCACCCAGTGCATCAGCGGCTGCGTGGCTGCGCCGTCGGGACGCGGACGCAAACCGTACCCGGTCAGTTGCGCGAGAATATTGTCGACGTCGAATCCTCTCATGCTGAAACAGACGTGATGGATAAGCGCGGGATTTTCCGGCGGACCCTCCTCGTTGGCGCCGGTATACATGAGGAACTGGAATCCGTCACCGACGCCGACCACCGGCGCGTTGGGGCTCTGGTAAGCCTGAAACTCCTTGCCGAAAACCTGCCGGTGAAAATCGTTGGCGCGGCCGCGGTTGGCGGTGAAATTCGTAAAATGGTTGTAGTCGACGAGTTGGAACAACCCCGCCGAGGGGGCCGGTTCGATTGCATCGCAAACATCGCCGAGGGCGCCGTTGCCGCCGCAGTCCATGGGCGAGGCAAGATGGTAGATCAGGCCTTCGACATCCGCGAAGTAGAGTTCCCGTGTCCCGCCCGGCCGCTCCCGCACCCAGGAAGTCATACCCACCGACAGGCGGTCGGCGGGCGATTGCGGGCCAGGGCCGGTTTCCACGCCGAAAGCGCGCAATTGCTCCTGTACCGAGTCCACATCGAAGCCGGCCACGCTCAGACCCATATGCGCGATCGTCGGGGTCTCGCCGGGCGCGGCGGGGGCGATGGAAAAATAGTGCGGCCCGTCGCCCACGCGCAATACGACCTCGTCACCCTGGCGCGCCTGGACCGGCGCCCCGAACACATCCTGGTAGAAGGCAACCGAACGCGCCACGTCGCTTGAACGGATGCGAAAGCTGTGCAATTTCCGTACGGCTACCGGTACCGGAGCGCTATCCGTGGCGCAACTCATCGGCGCCAGCGCCAGTACGGGCATGGCGGCGAGCAGATTCCGCCGGCCGCGGGAAAACTCCATGGGTTTGCGGAAACTTCGTGTTTTGTTCATCAGCGTCTCCTGCACTAATGCAATGCGGCGCCGATTACTCGGTCACGGTCACCGTCAGGTTTCGGTAAGTAAACATCGAACCGTCGCTGGCCACGCCGCGCAATACGTATTCGCCGGGTTCCGAAAAAGTAGCCGTCGCCTGCCAGCGATTGTTTTCGGGCACGGGTGGAATTATATACGGCGGCGACCAGGGGGAGTTGGCGTAGACGCGACTGTCGGTATAGGTCTTGAATTGAACCGGGTCAAAGGTGACGTTTTCCGCATTGCCGCGATAGATGATCCAGGAAAAGCGCAGGCCCGGGCCCGACGCGACCACGATGGAAGATGGCGTACGATAGATTTGTTCGGGAGTGCTGGGAATCGGGCGGTTGGCGCGGGCGGGCAGATTGTCCGGGTCGTTGGCGTACACCGCCAGTGAAACCGGCTCTCCCACTACCGTGCGGCGAAAATTATCGCCTTCGACTTCGAGTTCCGGCGGGATATTGGTGCGCAATGCGTCGTTCAGACTGCCGAAGGCGCCGCCCACCTCGGTCGAGATCACTTGCGGGTCGATGCGGTAATCGGGCTTGAGCGAGCCGAAAGCGCGATTGGTCTGGCCCTGGGTGCGCAAGGTCCAGACGATCTCGTCGACGCCGAAATCTTCGGGTACATCGATGGTGAAAAGAAAGGGGTTCCGCCGCGGATAGAAATGTGTAGGCTGGCCCATGTCTGCCTCGGCCATTTCGAAGGAGTCGATACCAAGATCGTCGAGTTCGGCTTCGCCGACTCGGCTGAAGTAATTGTCGGGCCCGACGGGGATATCGAACTGTTGTTCCCAGTTCGTATTCATGTAGCCGAAAAACAATGTGTAGCCGCCCGTCTCCTCGTTTGGCCACCAACCTTCGAACGCCGGCGAGACGATCTCGCCGCTTTTGACCATGAAGCGCTGCTGGGCGAACGCAGTCTGTGCGACGGCAAACGCCAGCAAAACAAGCAAAGCAGTTCTCATGCGCGATTTCTCCGCAACCGACCCGATTTCGGGAGATGTTTCAATTCAGTATGTATTTCAGGGAAGACGCAGTAGCGGCGCATGCGCCGCTACTGCTGTTCGTCAGTCATTCCCGGCGATGCTCGCCTCAACCGGTTCCGGCGCCCAGCACATCGGACAGCCCACGTCGTACTCGTTGCGGTCCTTCATGGCCGCCCGGCGAATCGCCATTTCCTCCTGGAATTGTTCTTCCGTGAGCGTGACGGAGTAGCCCAGATCGATGAACATGTTGGAAACCGAACGGCGTCCGCCTCCGGCCCAGTTGCGAGCGTCCGCCAGATTGGGGTTGGCCGCGGTGGTGTCGAGGTAACCGATGGTGTGAAGAATGGTGCCCTTGGGCAGCAAAGGCGCCTTGTCGTCTTCGTAAATGTACTGCTTCACCCAGTTGTGGTCATAGCCCACGCAATTGAGAGTGAACTGGTTATGGCCCCAGATCGCTTCCAGGCACATTCGCACGCCGGGCGCATGCAGGTGCGGCTCGAAAGCGATGATCTTGGTGTGCTCCTGCAACACGACGTAGTTGTGCACTTCCTGGTTGGCGCGGCTGGGCAGAACATCCATATCGACGCCATTGCCGGTGCGCGGTCCGCGATTGCTGTATTGCGGCTGATAACCCACGGGGAAGAAACTGATGCCGAACTCCAGGTGACCGGTGGTGTCGCGGCCGTTGGAGTGCAGATGCGCGGCATACAGATGCAATGCCGAGTTCGCCGGCAGCAATCGGCCGGCCTTTTCGGGAAACGTGTCCGCGTTGCGCCCCACTTCGTGGATCGGCCAGCTTGTCAGGTCGCCGGAGACGCCGGTTCCTTCCTCGTTGAGAATGCCGCTGCGATAGGTCATGTGATGGAAAATATAGCGTCCGCCGACCGTGCTCGTGCCGATGTCCGCTGGAATGTCGTTGATCTCGCGTACTTCGACCGATTTGACGTAACGGTCCTCTGTCAAGCCGGTCGGCACCAGGCCGATATCGCCCCACCAGTCGGGACCGATCGCCGGACGGGTCACATCCGGCGACCGCAGAACCAGGTCGGGCTCGCCCAGGGTCCATTCGTTGCTGTCGGTAAACACCAGCAACGGCGGCTCGTTATCGGGATTGCCGCGTGGCGCGCCGTTGTTCACCCAGTCCTGAATCAACGCCAGTTCAACATCCGACAGCGAATAGTCACCCTTGAAGCCATTGATGCCGATGTCCTTTTCCACGAACCAGGGCGGCATGGCGCCCATGCGGTCGCGAATCGAGGTTCGATACATGATGACCGGCGCCCAGGGGCGAACCTGATCGTATGTCATCAGCACCATCGGCCCGCCGCCGCCGGGACGGTGGCACTGCTGGCAGCTTCGCTGCAGGATCGGGGCTATGTGGTCGGCGAAGGTCGCGGCGCCAGCCTCCATGCCGAAGTCTTCGATGTCGTAGTAGTGCAATTGATGATTGGCAACACTGGCGTCGTGGGACTGCGCCCGCACAATGCCGGAAACCAGAACCATGCAGAGGCCCAGCATGGCTACCAACAAATGTCTGCTCATCATTGTCTTCTCCCATGAACCCGGCAGGCCGAACTCCCGCCGGAAACTATCCGGCGAGAATAAAATCAATCCGGCCGAATGTCCATGCCCGCCTTTGTGACATCCTGTCATTCCCATCCAAGGAGCATCCAAGGGGAGCATCCAAGGGACACCCACCTAAAAGCAATCCAAGGGACACCCACCTCAATCCAAGGGACACCCACCTAAATGTTCCCCCAATCTGGCATTTTTTCGAATCCTTGCTATACCTATCTGCAAGAAATCCATTGACTCGCAGGCAGAGGATGACCCGGCCCCGCTCACAAATCATTTCACTGGCGGACACACCGTTCTACCATTGCGTTTCCCGCTGCGTGCGGCGGGCCTTCCTTTGTGGCGAAGACCGGTATTCCGGCCAGAATTTCGACCACCGCAAGCCCTGGCTGGTGGACCGTCTGGCATTGCTCGGCGAGGTCTTTGCCATCGATTTAGCCGCCTACGCGATCATGAGCAATCACTACCATGTGGTCCTGCACGTGGATCCCGCTCGCAGCCGGCTCTGGAGCCGCGATGACGTCATCCGCCGCTGGCTGCGTCTGTACAAGGGCGACCCGCTGGTGCATTGCTATCTGCGCGGGGAGTTGCGGTCCGAGGCGGAATACCGGCAACTGGACCGTATTGTCGAGACCTGGTGCGAACGGCTGACCAGCATCAGTTGGTTCATGCGCTGTCTGAATGAGTACATGGCTCGGAGGGCCAACAAGGAAGACGACTGTACGGGAAGGTTCTGGGAAGGGCGCTTCAAGTCCCAGGCACTGCTGGATGAGGCGGCGTTGCTGTCATGTATGGCTTATGTCGATTTGAATCCAGTGCGGGCCGGGATCAGCGAAACGCTTGGCGAATCCGAATTTACTTCCCTCCAGGCGCGCATTCGCGGAGCGGAGTCGGAAAACCACGATTCGACGGAATGCCCGTTTCCCGGACTGATGCCGTTCCAGGCCGGAATCGAGCGCGATGGGGAGTCGGCCTTCTTGCCGGTCGATCTGCGCAATTACATTGCACTGGTGGATTGGACGGGACGGATTGCGCGTGCGGACAAGAAGGGATTGATTCCGAAAGAGGTTCCGTCCGCCTTGTCGGACCTGAATCTGAACCGGGCGCAATGGTGCACGCTGGCGCTGGAGATTCAAAAGGAATCGATCACGATGTTCAACGGCCTGGACAAACTGGCGGCCAGGGAAAGGAGCGGAAAAAGCAAAGCCGCGTAGTCCGGGATAGTCCTGAATATCATGTCTGAATGGGCAGCATTGCCCGTGCCCGCGAATTAGTTTCGCTGACCAACGATTCTGAATCTGCCCCAAATTTCTTTAATCGGCCCTCGAGTTTACTAGGTTCATGATAATGTTTAACGGTGGGTGTCCCAGATTAGACACTCAAACTGTCCTGTAAATCAGGACCACCTCAAGGGACGGGTGCAGTGAGAATTCCGCAACAAGCTTACTTTGTCCCTGGACCCTTCCTGCCCTGCAATCACAATGATTATCCCACTGCGTTTTAGGAGTAATAGTATGCGCATCAGATTATCAATTCTGGCAATACCAGTTCTGCTTTTCTCACTCCCATCCATGGCCCAGGGTTATCGGACTTCTGAATTTTATGAGGACAGAGAGTTCTTCGAATCGGGCAGGGGCGGTGATGGCATCTGCATGCATATCGCGAGCGTAGTTGGCAGACTGCCGTTGTTACGGGATGTCGAACCCAATTACAACGACCTGATGCAAAACGAAGTCTTCGTGGAAATTTTGGCCGATGGTCATGAACAACGGGTAGTTCAGGCCGCCAACGTTGCCTTGGAAAAGTACGGGTTCGTTCGCGTTGAAGACAACGTGTACGAGTTGCCGGATTCTTCTCTTTGCTTCTTGAAGGTGTATCGGTCTGAATCACCAAATGGGATAACTTTCATCCCTTTCTTTAAAAATCCATTGGAACGCTGCAATGTTGTATTCACGGCACAATACGACCCCATCGCGTTCGAGCAGATGTTGACCGAAGAGTTTGCTCAGTCTGGGCTATTGGGACATATTCACTACTGTCCGGTTAACTGAAGCAAGTTATCTCGCAACCAATTGATTATACGATACTTATCAGCGGTTTTTTGTGGTGTCGACTTGAACGCGGGCGCGCTTTCGGGCGACTTTCCGGGAATACGTTCCCGGAGGCCGCATCGTGTACACAGGCAAGACCCTTTTCGCGCAGTTGATGGATTTTCTTCCCTGGACGACCTTCTCCCGCATCGTCGAGCGTTACCACGGCAACCACCGGGTCCGCGCGCTTCCGTGCACCGATCACTTTCGCACGATGGCCTTCGCGCAACTGACCTATCGCGAAAGCCTCCGCGACATCGAGGCGGTGCTTTCGGCGCAGTCGGCCAAGCTGTACCACATGGGCATCCGCTCCCCCGTCCGGCGTTCCACCCTGGCCGACGCCAACGAGTAGCAATGGGACACCCATCATGGCGCCCATCATGGGACACCCATGTCGGAAGGCGGTGGGTGTCCTGGTTACGCTACAAGCGGGCGAGGCCCATCTCTTTATCGAGTATCGCTCACGGACCCAATGTGTTGATCGGGACAATACCCACATCGCCGGGCCGAAAGTGTCCGTAACCGTTGGGAACGATTACAGCAACAGCAACATCATGGGTGTCCCATCAGAATGTTTTCTCGACGCATACGTTGATGTTTTTGTTTCAGGTGATATTATGTCTGAAACGCATATGCGGACTTTTTAGCGAGACGCTGGAGGAGTGAGGCATGAGTCAGGCGATGGCGAAGCCGGTGGTGCAGTTTTTAACGCGCCTGCAGCAAACGGGAGGGTTGAAAGGCACGGACATAGCCAACTTCACTGGTGTGTCGAAGTCGACCGTATCGCGATGGGGCACGGGTCAGAAGTCTCCGCATCCCCGGACACAGTTGATTATTTCAGACTTGTCCTACGTCGTGACGAGGCTCAGTGAATACTACAGCCAGGAAGAAGTTCGAGCCTGGCTGTATGCGAGGCACCCGCAACTTGAGGGTGAACGGGCGATCAATGTCATCCACGATCAAAGGACGGAAGAAGTGATCGCCATACTTGATCGTCTGGATGCGGACGCTTATCTCTGAATATGACGAGGGAGAACGGGGACAGGCCTGGCGGAGTCCGGGACCGGAAGTTGCTGGACGCGCTTGAGGCGGTTGAGTCCGCGCCGTATGAATCGCATGTCTGGAGGTCAGTGCGGGCCAGTCAGGATCCACTGGTGTGCGGGCGTTCCGGGGGGCGATGGGACGATGGGACACTGGATGTGTTGTACACCTCGGAGTCCAGAGAGGGCGCTGTGGAGGAACGGCGGTTCCATCTCTACCAGGGGCAGCCGTTTCCCCCATCCAAAATAAATTACGAGTTATTTGAACTATGGGTTTCGCTCAAGGCCGTTGTGCGTTTAGACAATCTTGACGCCCTGAAAGAGATGGGCCTTCGGGTTGAGGATTTCGGTCGACTCAGTTACCTGGAGCGCGACCGGGAGTACCCGCGGTCTCAGGAGGTGGCGGAAGCCTGTGCGTTTCTGGGTGCGGACGGTTTGTTGGCGCCCAGCGCTCGAGACCTGAGCCAGAGAAATCTGATCGTGTTTTGCGAACAAACGACCGAAATGGAGAAAACCATAGCAAAAAATCACGGAAAGTTGGATTTCTCGGAGTAGCAAGGGGGAGTAGCAAGGGGACACCCATGGTGGGGCACCCATCGAAACATCATGGGACACCCATCGAAACAACCGTGGGACACCCATGCCGGAAATCAGTGGGTGTCCCATGACTTGATGACTTGAATGTTGCATAAATTGTAAGTTGGAGTTACATTTCATGCATGAAATACATGCCCCGCGTTCTGGAACCGCTTGTTCGCCGTGCTGCCGGCGAGTATCCCGTCGTGACCATTACCGGCCCGCGGCAGTCGGGGAAAACCACATTGTGCCGTGCGCTGTTCCCACACAAGCCGTACGCCAATCTCGAACCTCTGGACGAACGGGAATACGCCCGTAAAGACCCGCGCGGCTTTCTCGCCCAATATCCCGACGGGGCGGTAATCGACGAAATTCAGCACGCGCCCGACCTGAGCAGCTATATCCAGGTAATGGTTGACGAGAAGCCGGAACCGGGACGCTTCATTGTCACTGGCTCGCAACATTTCGGGCTGACTCAAACCGTCAACCAATCGTTGGCCGGGCGCACCGCGATAGTCCAGCTGCTGCCCCTGAGCCTTGACGAACTGGCCTCATTCGACACCGAAGCCGACGATTTATGGCAGATCGTTTTCCGTGGTGGTTACCCCGCCATCCACGGGCGCGGCCTGAACGCGAGGCGCTGGCTCGACAATTATCTGCTCACGTATATCGAACGCGACGTGCGCCAGTTGTCGGAGATCGGCAATCTGGAAGCGTTTGGCAATTTCATGGCGCTGGCCGCCGGGCGCTGCGCCCAGGAAATCAATCTCTCCGCGATCGGAGGGGATGCCGGCGTATCTCACAACACCATCCGCGCCTGGATGTCGGTGCTGGAAGCGAGTTTCGTCATTTTTCGCCTGTCGGCCTGGCATGGCAACTTGCGCAAACAACTCATGAAGGCGCCAAAATTGCACTTTCTCGACAGCGGACTTGCCTGCCGGCTGCTTGGAGTCCGATCCGCGGACGAATTGCGGCGCCATCCCTTGCGCGGAGCAATATTCGAGAGTTGGGTCGCGTCGGAGATTTTCAAACATCGAACGCATCGCGGCGAAACCGGCGGCATGTATCATTTTCGTGCGGCGCGCGGGCCGGAGATCGACCTCATCATTCGTCGGGGACTATCCCTGATCGGCTGCGAGATAAAATCGGCAGCCACGATGGACGGGGACTTTCTTCGCCCCTTGCACCGATTCGAAGAAATGTCGAGCGGTTCACCCGAAGCCGGCGACCTGGTCAAACGGCTCGTTTTCGGCGGCGATCAAGGCCAAATGCGCTCCCGGGCCGAATGCATCCCCTGGCGTGAACTTCACCGGCACTCCTGGTTATAGTCCAACGGGAACATCATGGGACACCCACCCATCATGGGACACCCATCATGGGACACCCATCAGGGAACATCATGGGACACCCATTTCCGGCATCGCTTTCGCTTCGGACGGTTTCAACCCGGGGTTTGAAAATCCAGCAATCGGTCGAGCGTTTGCAGGGCCGTTTCTATCGGCAGCAATGTGACGTCGTCCATATGCAGCGAAGATTCGCCCGTATGGAAAAGGAAGCATCTGGCAGGCGGATAATCTTGCTTGAATTCACGCAGCGCCCGCGTGTCTTTTCGCGATGGATTGCGTGTCCGCTTGACTTCGATCGCGATGAGTCCGCGTGGGCCATAGAGAACAAAATCGACTTTCAGCCCGCCGCGTGTGCGCCAGTAACTGATGTCGTAACCGAGGTCCCGATAGTCGTTGATCGCCCGCAGTTCCTGCATTACCAGGGTTTCCAGCGCCGGCCCGTCGATTTCCGCGTCGCTGTCGAGCGGCCCCGACGGCCGGATCGCGCGAAAAACACCGGCATCGAAAAAATGGAACTTGCGATGTGAAATGAGTTTGCGCTTCGCGTGTCTCGAGAAAACGGGCAGGGTGACCGCGATCAGCAGATCCTCGATAATGGAAAAGTAATTCTCGGCGACCACTCTTGTCACTCTTGCCTCTCTTGCGACATTGGTGATGTTGAGCGTTTGGCCCTGCGAGAATCCGGCAGTCTCCAGAAAGCGCGAAAAATTGCCGATGTTTCTGGTCAGTCCTTCCTGCGCTACCTCTTCCTTCAAATAGGTCGCGACATAGTTTCGCAGGTAGTCGAGCGGATCCGGATCGTCGAATCGGGCGGGCAGGTGCCCGAATTGCAGTGATTTCCGAAGATCGAAAGAGGCGCCTTGCTCCGTGGCGGTCAGGGGATGCATGAAGAACGTGCGCGCACGGCCGCCAAGCAGGTTCACTCCCCCATCATGGGACACCCATCAGTGGCGCACACTTCATGGGTGTCCCATCAGAATGCCATCAAAATGTTCTGATTTGCCTCGGCAGTAGTGTTGTAAACAAATAGAAGTGTCCGGTTTTAAAACATATAAACTGTCCGCTTTCCCGACGCGGATTTCGGTCCTGCCGCGGGCACGGCGCGGAGGGAGCGTAGCGACCGTAGCGCAGTGCCCGCGCCGCTCCGATCAGGCTGCATCGGCCAACGCCTCCGCGAGGTATTGCCCGTCCGCGGCGTAGCGTCCCAGCAGCCGGGGTCCGTGCCACACCGACAGCCTGCCGCCCATGTGCCGACGAACCTTCACCCGCGCCTTGCGGTAATGCGGCCGATGCCGATCCGACGGCAACTGCAGCTTCAGCCCTTCGAACTGGACGCAGTTGTCCCGGCCGACCGCCCGCTCGTGCAGCTCGCACAGGATCGCGTCCAGGTCCGTGGCCGCACCCAGCGGCACGAACGCCGCGCGGTCCTCCTTCGGCGGACGGGCGAACTCGGCGTTGAACGCCGGCAGGCAGGTCTCTCGCACGTACCGGTTCGCCGCGGCCATCTCCGTGATCCCCGCTTCCGCCAATTCCTTCACCAGCCGGTCCCGGTGCGTCCGGAACGCCCGCTCCGAACGGCCCCGCGCCTCCGGCGAATACGCCGGGATCATGTCGATGCCCAGGTCCCGCATCATCGCCCGCCCGAACTGCGTCAGCCGCTCCTTGTCCACCTTGCCCCCGGCCTCCGGAGTCGTCCAGCAATGCGAGCCCCGGTCGGTGTACAGCGAACAGCAAAGGCCTCGGGACGCAATGACTTCACGCATGCCCCGGAAACTGCTCCACAGACCCTCCTCTTCGCAGAAGAACATCGAGTAATGCTCGTTGGTGGCGTCGTCCATCGTCACGATCAGATCCCACTTCACCCCCGGCGTCCACTCGTGCGCGCTGCCGTCCTGGTGCAGCATCATCCCGGCGCAGGGCGCCGGCTCGCGACGCTTGCGGTGCTTGCCCCGGCCCTTGCCCCGCGGCACCGCGCCCGCTTCCCGCAACTTCGTCCGCACCCAGTTGCAACTGCGCTCCCCGCCGCCCCGACGGTACCGTGTGTAGTAATGCCGCACGTTCCAGCCGCAATACCGCGTGCGGTACTCGTCCACCATCCGCATCACCTCGTCCACCGGCGCCGCAAGGTGCGAAGCGCGCGAAACGCGGCGGTCCCGCAAGGCTTCCACGCCGCCCCCTCCGACTCTTCTTCCCGATACCTGTCCACCCAGCGCCGGAACGTCCTCTCGCAAACCCCAAGCAACGCCGCCGCCCGCGCCTGCGTCAAACGACGCTCCGTCCACATCGAATACGTGTCTTCGAACACTGCCAACCTCCGGTCCTGTTTCCGTCGCGCCACGCCCATACAGCCTCCCGGTCGCCTCGAAAAACAACCACTGTACGACCGGACACCTTACGTGTTCTAAAACCGGACACTTTATTTGTTCGCTACAATTTGCCTCGGCAGTAGTTGACAAGGTAGCAACCAGTAGCTACTTTTGGTCTTATGAAATCCATCGGTATCAAGGCGCTTAACAGCAAGTTGAGCGAATACGTCCGTCTTGCCGCATCCGGCGAGACGATTCTGGTTACTGTCCGCGATCAGGTGGTCGCGGAACTCGGACCCCTCAGGGAAACGAGAACCCCCCTCCTGGCCGACGCTTTTCTGGCGGATATGGTTCGCAGCGGCTTGTTGACACCGCCGGTGCTGGCCGCTACAGAGCCGCCGCCGAAGCCAGCCCCCGTCGCCCCGCTCGAAGAGGTTCTGGCCGAACTGGACCGTTCCCGAAGCGACAGATGATCTATCTCGACACTTCCGTAGCGCTCGCCCATCTCCTTGCCGAGGACATTCAGCCGCCGGATTCGCTCTGGCGGGAGACCCTCGTTTCGAGTCGACTGCTGGAATATGAAGTATGGACCCCGCTGCACGGGCGAGGCCTGGCGGAAACCCACGGAGAGTCGGCTCGTTGGCTGATCGGGCAGATCGCCATCCTGGAACTTACTCCCGCGGTGCTAGGGAGGGCGTTGGACGCATTCCCGGGCCCTGCGCCATTGCGGACGCTCGATGCCCTGCATCTGGCGTCATGCGCGTATCTCGCTGATCAAGGCCAGAATCTGAAGCTTGCAAGTTACGATCGGCGAATGAACACAGTTGCCCAGGCCATGGGAATTCCAATACTGGATCTTGAGGCATGAGTCTGGGTAGCAATGGAGGGTAGCAATGGGACACCCATGGTGGCGCACCATCAGGGATGAACTTGCGCCTCGCGCAAAAAATTGACTACATTTTTAGACCATGTTAGCTTGGCGGCATGGAACAGATGAAAATTTCCGAATTCAAGGCCAAATGCATTGCCGTGCTGGCAAGGGTCGACAAGTCGAAGACTCCTTTGCTCGTAACCCGGTTCGGCAAGCCTGTGGCGCAAATTTTCCCACCGCCGACATCCCGCAACTCCGACTGGATCGGCAGTATGAAAGAAACGGGTGAAATCCTCGGCGATATCGTGGCGCCGGCCGCCGGTCCAGAAGACTGGGAAGCGCTGCGTTGATTCCGGGAAACCCCAGAGCATTCACCTGAGTCGTGAATTTACTGCTTGATACACATGTCTGGCTCTGGAGTTTGCTTTCACCGGATCGTATTTCAGCGGAAACGCTTGCAGTCCTCGCTTCACCCGATGCCAATACGCATCTTTCCGCCATCAGTTGTTGGGAGGTGATGTTGCTCGTGGAAAAGGGCAGACTTGCGCTGCGCCCGAATGCCGTAAGCTGGATACGGCAGGCACTGGACGGCAGTTCGGTGATCGAGATTCCCGTTTCCATCGAAATTGCCATGGCAAGTCGCCGGATAATTCTGCCACATCAAGACCCCGCCGACCGGTTTATCGCGGCATCCTCCAGGATTCTGGGCCTGACCCTGGTGACCAGTGACCGAGCCCTTCTTGACTGTCCGGATCTGAAAACCCTGCAAGCCTGAACGGCATGAGCCCATCATGGGACACCCATGGTGGCGCACCCATCCCATCCTGGGACACCCACCGCGCGGGCGGCCCGGCGCCGCGGCCACTGGCCATAGCGGAAAGTCACGGCATTTCAGGTCATGCGGTCGTCCAGGGATTGACGACCTTTACATTGAAACTTTCAAAGTCAGAGACATTCCGCGTTGCCACGGTCAGACCGCGGGACTGGGCGATCGCCGCGATCTGACAGTCCGCCGGAGAGGTTGCGCGGCCAGCGGCTCGGCGAGCGGCGGCAATCTCCGCGTATGCGCGCGCCGCGTCGCTGTCAAATGCAAGAATCCGTCCGCTGAAGTCCTCCCGCAAGATCGCCTCAATGGCGGACGCGAGTGCTGTTCGGCGTCGTCCGACCGGTAGAATCGCGACGCCGTAGCGAAGCTCCGCCTCGCCGACCGCTGAGAAATACAATTTCATGGCCTCGCGGTCTCCTACCCAAACTTCGACGGCGGGATCGGGATTCGGCCGCAAGAGTTCGGATACGACGTTCGTATCTAATAGAATCATCCATGTCGCCTCAATCGAAGGAAGGTGGTTCGCGCATCGGAACGCGTGGCGGCAACTCCAGGTCTACGCCGCCGAGAGGAGCGATACGGGCGCGTATGGCGCTTGCCAGATTTCGAGGCGTCTTCTTGAGTTCGACTGCTTCGCGCAGGATCAATCTCGCTTCTTCTTCCATGGAGCGGTGGTGTTCGGCGGCGCGCACGCGCAACAGCCTTTTCACATCGTCGTCAAGGTTTCGGATCGTGATGCTCGCCATGGTCAAGTCCTCCTTGTGGTTCGTATCCCAATATATTCGTTGATTGCAATGCAATCAACCCTGCAGCGTAGCAATTGTAGCGAACAAATAAAGTGTCCGGTCGTACAGTGGTTGTTTTTCGAGGCGACCGGGAGGCTGTATGGGCGTGGCGCGACGGAAACAGGACCGGAGGTTGGCAGTGTTCGAAGACACGTATTCGATGTGGACGGAGCGTCGTTTGACGCAGGCGCGGGCGGCGGCGTTGCTTGGGGTTTGCGAGAGGACGTTCCGGCGCTGGGTGGACAGGTATCGGGAAGAAGAGTCGGAGGGGGCGGCGTGGAAGCCTTGCGGGACCGCCGCGTTTCGCGCGCTTCGCACCTTGCGGCGCCGGTGGACGAGGTGATGCGGATGGTGGACGAGTACCGCACGCGGTATTGCGGCTGGAACGTGCGGCATTACTACACACGGTACCGTCGGGGCGGCGGGGAGCGCAGTTGCAACTGGGTGCGGACGAAGTTGCGGGAAGCGGGCGCGGTGCCGCGGGGCAAGGGCCGGGGCAAGCACCGCAAGCGTCGCGAGCCGGCGCCCTGCGCCGGGATGATGCTGCACCAGGACGGCAGCGCGCACGAGTGGACGCCGGGGGTGAAGTGGGATCTGATCGTGACGATGGACGACGCCACCAACGAGCATTACTCGATGTTCTTCTGCGAAGAGGAGGGTCTGTGGAGCAGTTTCCGGGGCATGCGTGAAGTCATTGCGTCCCGAGGCCTTTGCTGTTCGCTGTACACCGACCGGGGCTCGCATTGCTGGACGACTCCGGAGGCCGGGGGCAAGGTGGACAAGGAGCGGCTGACGCAGTTCGGGCGGGCGATGATGCGGGACCTGGGCATCGACATGATCCCGGCGTATTCGCCGGAGGCGCGGGGCCGTTCGGAGCGGGCGTTCCGGACGCACCAGGACCGGCTGGTGAAGGAATTGGCGGAAGCGGGGATCACGGAGATGGCCGCGGCGAACCGGTACGTGCGAGAGACCTGCCTGCCGGCGTTCAACGCCGAGTTCGCCCGTCCGCCGAAGGAGGACCGCGCGGCGTTCGTGCCGCTGGGTGCGGCCACGGACCTGGACGCGACCCTGTGCGAGCTGCACGAGCGGGCGGTCGGCCGGGACAACTGCGTCCAGTTCGAAGGGCTGAAGCTGCAGTTGCCGTCGGATCGGCATCGGCCGCATTACCGCAAGGCGCGGGTGAAGGTTCGTCGGCACATGGGCGGCAGGCTGTCGGTGTGGCACGGACCCCGGCTGCTGGGACGCTACGCCGCGGACGGGCAATACCTCGCGGAGGCGTTGGCCGATGCAGCCTGATCGGAGCGGCGCGGGCACTGCGCTACGGTCGCTACGCTCCCTCCGCGCCGTGCCCGCGGCAGGACCGAAATCCGCGTCGGGAAAGCGGACAGTTTATATGTTTTAAAACCGGACACTTCTATTTGTTTACAACACCCTGCAGCGTAGCAATGGGACACCCATGGTGGCGCACCTTCCTCTTCCGTCGCGATAGGCGATCATACGGGGAATCACCCCGGCGCTTTTAGCGGATTAGCCAGTCCGCGCAACTTCTGCTTATTCCGGCAGGGCAAAGGCGGTCAGGGTAGTGCCCGAGGGAATGAGGACGTGCTGGCGGCCGTCGAGCATGAAGGTGGTCGCGGCGGCGCCCCAGATGCGCGAGCCGGTCTGGTAGTGCCAGAGGTTTTCGCCGGTGCGGCGTCGAAGGCCATGAAATTGCCCTGGTGGTCGCCGGCGAAGACGAGTCCGGAGGCCGTGGTCATGACGCCGCCGAAAGTCGGTGAGGGATAGGTGAACTCCCAGCGCAGCTCGCCGGAATGGATGTCGAGCGCGCGCAATGCGCCGGCGCCGTCGGGTTCGATGAAGACGACGCCGCCGAGACTTGACTGGCCGGGGGCGTATGCGGGTTCCTCCGGCACATAAGTGGCGCAGGTTTCCCGCGCCGTGACGTAGAACAATTCCAGTTCGGGATTGTAGGAAGGCGGCATGAAATTGGTTGAACCCCAGGGATCGGGCAGGCAGCCTCGGCTGCCGTCGTTGAGGATGACCGGCCGGCCGTCGGGGCCGATTTCCCGCGCCCAGGTGGTGCCCGTGAACGGCTCGCCGAGCAGCAGTTCGCCGTCGGTGCGGTCGAGCACATAAAAGAAGCCGTTGCGGTTGGCCATCGTCACCAGTTTGCGCGGCTCGCCCCGCCATTCGGCGTCGACCAGCACCGGCATGTGGTTGGAATCCCAGTCGTTTATATCGTGGGGCGTGAACTGGTAATGCCAGCGCAAATCGCCGCGGTCGGCATCGAGGGCGACGATGGAATTCGAATACAGGTTGTCCCCCGGACGCAGATCGCCGAAATAGTCCGGGTTGGGATTGCCCACGCCCCAATAGATGAGATTCAGTTCGGGATCGTAACTGCCGTTCATCCAGGTTCCTCCGCCGCCGCGGGCCAGCACATCCGGATCGTCGGGCCAGGTCTCGCTGCCCGGTTCGCCGGGGCCGGGAATGGCGTTGAAGCGCCAGAGCCGCTCGCCGGTAACCGGTGCATAGGCGTCGATGAAGCCGCGGGTGGCGTACTCGCCGCCGGAGATGCCCACGATCACCTTGTTGTCGATGACCAGCGGCGCCAGGGTGGCGGCGTAACCGATGCGGTAATCGGCCAGTTGCACGTCCCAGAGAATATCGCCGGTGCGGCGGTCCATCGCGAGCAAATGGGCGTCGAGTGTGACCATGAACAGGGTATTGCCGAGCATGCCGAAACCGCGATTGACCGGAGCGCTCGCGCCATAAGTGAGGTCATCGGGCAGATTGCGGCGATAGCTCCAGAACGCCCGGCCGCTGCGGGCGTCGATGGCCCAGGCGTAGTTGTTCGAGCCGGTGACGTACAATACGCCGTCGTCCACCAGCGGCGTCGTTTCGAAGCCGCGGCCGCGGGTGGTGGTGCCGGTCTGGAAAGTCCAGATCGGCCGCAATTGGTCAATGTTTTGGGGAGTGATCTGGGTCAGCGGACTATGCCGCCGGCCGCTATAGTCACCGGAATAGGTCAGCCAGCGCTCGGGATCGTTGAAACCGTCCAGAATGTCTTCGTAGGTGGGCCCGTCCTGCGCGAACGCGGTCATGGCGAACAGCGGCACAAGGCCGGAAAGCAGGCGGAAGGCGAAGCGCATGAACATTCTCCCTTCTCTCTATTGATTGGCGTTAAGGAAAGCGAGCAGATCGTCGAGTTCGCCCGCGTCGAGTTCGGCTTCGGAAAAGACCGGCATCAGCGATTCTCCCAGCCGCGTAATTTGCCTCACACCGTCTCGCCGGAAGGCGCGCAGATCCTGCGCTTCGGTTACCAGTTGCAGCGAAAACGCATCTTCGTTCTTGAGCACGCCGGTTACCGATTCGCCGATGCCCGTTTCGACGGCAACCGGACGAAAGCCAAGCTCTATTCTCCCCGAAGGCTCGCGTATCGATTGCACCAGCGCATCCGGCGCCCGGCGTCGCGTGATGCCGGTCAGCGCCGGGCCAAGCACCCCGCCCGCTTCCTCGCCGGCGCGATGACATTCGGCGCAATTGTCGGCGAACAGTCTGCGGCCGTTGCCGGCGTCGCCCGTGAAATCCGCGTCGCTGCCGAAATCGACCAGGCTCGCCATGAACGCGACCAGCATCCAGATTTCAGTCTCGCCAAATCCATGAGGCGGCATGATGCTGCCGGGAACACCGTCGCGAACCACATTGAAGACATACTCGTCATTCACGCCGTCGCGCGCCCACATCAGCGTAAGGTCCGGCGCATCGATCGAAAGGATTCCCTTGCCGTCGGCTCCATGACAAGTCGCACACTGCGCCCGGAACAGCGCCCCGCCCGCAAGAACCGCCCGCGGCTGGCCTGCATAAGGATTGACACTTTGCGCGGCCGCCCGATGCCAAACACCCGGCACACACAGCACCGCAAACAAAACCGCGATTCCCGCTCCCCGAAACAAGCCCATATTCTCTTTCGTGGCTGAACATTGACCGCCGAGCATATCACGCCACCCTCAAATTTCGCACTGCGTAAGTCGCCGTCTGGCGGATGGGGTGCGGCGGGCGTGCGAGGCAGGAAGCCGAGCCCGAAGCCTACAGGGATGTATTCACGGCGTCCGCTGCACCCCATCCGCCAGACGGCGACGGATCGAAGCCACAGATATCCCGAGGCAGCAGTTCTCATTTTGGCCGTGAAGCCGAGCGATTGCTGATTGCCGATGGCGGCTTGACATCATAGAAGGCGGGGTCTATGGTGCGGGTCATGGGCAACCCGTGGTTCGGATCGAAGGCGACGTCGGGGCTGTGTCAGGCGCTGATCGCGCTGATGCCGCCGCATGCGGTGTATATCGAGACGCACCTGGGCGGCGGCGCGGTGATGCGGCGCAAGCCGGCGGCGCTGCGCAGCATCGGCATCGACCTGGACGAGCGTGCGCTGTCGCGGTTCGCGTGCGGCCATGCGGTCGAGTTGGTGCACGGCGACTGCCATGCCTACCTGTCGGAGTTCGCGTTCGACGGCTCGGAGCTGGTGTACAGCGACCCGCCGTACCTGCACAGCGCGCGCAAGTCCGCACGCCGCTACCGGCACGACTACGAGGACGCCAACCACGCGGCGCTGCTGGAACTGCTCCGGGGGCTGCCGTGCGCGGTGATGGTGTCGGGGTATCCGTCGGCGCTGTACGACGAGCTGCTGGGCGACTGGCGCAGCGTGTCGCTGCAGGTGATGAACCAGGCGGGCGTGGTGACCGAGAAGGTGTGGTTCAACTTCGCGCCGGACCGGGTGCACTGGGCGTCGTGCGCCGGGCGCAACTTCACACACCGCCAGGCCGTCAAGCGCAAAGCGGCGAGTTGGGGCCGCCGCTACGCGGCCATGCCGCCAGCGGAGCGTCTGGCGGTGCTGGCGGCGCTCATGGCGGTGGAGGCGCAGGCGCCGCCGTGAAGTTCCTCGCGCAGCATCTCGACCGGCTGCGGGCGTGCTTCGCGCGCATGCCGGACCCGCGCCGCGGCAGCAACCGGCGCTACGCCATGGCCGACATCGGCATGGCGGCGCTGTCGGTGTTCTTCATGCAGTCGCCGTCGTTCCTGGCGCACCAGCGCGCACTGGCCGAGACGCGCACGCGCTCGAACGCGCACACCCTGTTCGGCCTCGACCGCATCCCCTGCGACAACCACATTCGGCAACTGCTGGACGGCGTACCGGCGGAACACTTCGACGACGCGTTCCACGACCTCGCCGCGGACCTCGACGCGCACGGCGCGCTCGAACCGATGCGCCGCCTCGACGGCTGCGTGCTGGTCGCCCTGGACGGCACGGAGTTCTTCCGTTCGCGCAAGCTCCACTGCGACAACTGCTCGACCCGCAAGCGCAGCGACGGCGACGTCGAGCACTTCCACCAAATGCTGGGGGCCACCGTCGTGGCGCCGGGCCAGTCGCGCGCGCTGCCGCTGCCGCCGGAGTTCGTCCAACCGCAGGACGGCGCCGCCAAGCAGGACTGCGAACGCCAGGCCGCCAAGCGCTGGCTGGCGCGCCACGGCCCACGCTGCGCCGCCCTGCGGCCGGTCTACCTCGGCGACGACCTGTACGCCTGCCAGCCCGTCTGCCAGGCCATGCTCGACGCTGGCGGCGACTTCCTGCTCACCTGCAAGCAACCCAGCCACAAGACCCTCTACGAGTACCTCGACGGCGTCCGAACGCCCACGCGCCGCCGCACCGCGGGACGCGGCGCGAAGCGCCGCATCCACCGCTACCGCTGGATGAACGACCTGCCCATCCGCGACGGCGACGACGCCATGCGCGTCAACTGGCTCGAGATCGTCAGCGCCAAACCCGACGGCAAGGTCACCTACCGCGGCGCCTTCGTCACCAGCCTCGACGTCGACCGCGACAACGTCGCCGAACTCGCCGACTGCGCACGCGCCCGCTGGAAGATCGAGAACGAGACCTTCAACGTCCTCAAGCAGCACGGCTACCATCTCGAACACAACTTCGGCCACGGCAAGGACACCCTCGCCGCCGTGCTCGTCATCCTCAACCTCCTCGCCTTCGCACTGCACACCGCCTGCGAACTCGCCGAAACCCTCTGGCGGCAGGCCCGGCAGCGCCTCGGCACCCGCTTCCGCCTGTTCGAGCACCTGCGCACCATCACCGAATACCAGGTGTTCCCCTCCTGGACCGCGCTCTTGACCCTGCTCGCCACCGGCGGACCCCCGGCACAGCCTCCCTGACCTCCGCGCCTCGGCAACCCAATCAACCCAACCGCAAAAAAACCATGAAACCCTCAACACTCACCCGACAAGGACAAAATGAGAACTGCTGATCCCGAGGGAAATCAGTTGACAAGCAGATAGGCATGGTTAATTCTCGGCTTACTGAATCTTCCCGGTTGGAGAAAAACATGGCCAGACTTTCATTGGGAGCGTCGCGCAAGAAGCGGACGCTGGGATACCTCGCTTCCGCATCCGTGGCGCTTGCGCTGGCAATGGTCGTCATGGGCCTGCAAGGCGAACGAATCGTCGCCCAGTCGAGCAACTTCCAGGGCGGCGCGCCGGACGTGCGCCAGGCGCCGGACATGACTTCGATCCGAATCCTGTTCCCCGCCGGCGTGCGCTCTTCCTGGCACACCCATACCTGGGGCCAGTTGCTGATGATCGAGGAAGGCCGCGCGCTCACCCAGGTGCGGGGCGAACCGATCATGGAGATGCATCCGGGCGAGCCTTGGTGGACCGGGCCCGATATCGAACACTGGCATGGCGCGCACCCCGACGAGTCGGCGCTGCAAATCACCATCTATGAAGGCAGCGTCGTCTGGATGGACCCGACTACCGACGAAGAATATATGGCCGATTCGACCCGGCCCTGAAACCGCAAGAATCCGGCTGGTCCTGCAATAGCTCCGCTCCCGCACTACACGGCGGGAGCGGTTGCCGTGCGTTATTCGGTGTACACTTTACCTCGTCACGTCCCCGCGATTTTCTTGAGACCCAGACTATGTCCATCGCCTTTCGCATTTCCCTTGTTGTCCCCGTTGCGCTGACACTTGCCGCCTGCGGCGAGCCGCAGCCGCAATTGAGTTTCGAGGAATCATTGCAGCAGCAACTGATCGAAGCCGAGCCCGGCGATATCATAGACATCCCCGCCGGCACCCATGAACTGACCCGCAGCCTGTCGCTCAACGTGCCCGGAGTCACGATCCGCGGCGATGGCATGGACAGCTCGATCCTGTCCTTCCGCAACCAGTTGCAAGGCGCCGAAGGCCTGCTGGTGAGCGCCGACGATTTCCTGATTGAAGACCTTGCGATCGAAGACACTGTCGGCGACGCACTGAAAATCAACGACAGCAATAACGTCACCGTGCGCCGGGTGCGCACCGAATGGACCGGCGGCCCGCTTGAGACGAACGGCGCTTACGGCATCTACCCGGTGCAGTCGAGCAATATCCTTATCGACGGCTCGGTCGCAATCGGCGCGTCCGACGCGGGCATTTACGTCGGCCAGTCGACGCAGATCATCGTGCGCAACTCCCGCGCCGAATTCAACGTGGCGGGAATCGAGATCGAGAACTCGACTTTCGCCGATGTACACGACAATGTCGCCACCAACAATACCGGCGGCATTCTCGTCTTCGACCTGCCCAACCTGCCGGTGCAGGGTGGCCGCAATACGCGGGTGTTCAACAACAGCATCGTCGACAACAACACCGCAAATTTCGCGCCGGAAGGCAATATCGTCGCCACCGTCCCGGCCGGCACCGGGCTGATGGTGCTGGCGAACGACAACATCGAAGTCTTCGGCAACGAATTCGCCAATAACGACAGCGCCAACATGATGGTGGTCAGCTATCACATTACCGGCCTGCCGATCGATGACGAGAATTACGACCCGTTCCCGGAGTCTATTCACGTGCATGACAACAGTTTTCGCGGCGGCGGCGGCGAACCAGACTCCGAGCCGCTGGCGCTGTTGCGGGAGGCCACCGGGCAGCCGGTGCCCGATATCGTCTGGGACGGCACCATGGTGCCGGGCAAGACAGCCCCTGACGTGCTTTGCATGCGCGGCAACGGCGATGCCGATTTCGTCAATCTCGATGCGCCCGGCGGCTTTGCCGCGCCGGTCTTCGAAATCGGTCTTCACGACTGCGCCGGAGCGGAATTGCCCGAGGTCTCGATCAGCACCGAGCCATGATCCGTCACCTGCTCCCGGTTCTGCTACCGGCGTTACTGCTGAGCGCCTGCGCCGAACCGCGTTTTTTCGAGCAGGATAATCCGCAACGCCTGTCGGACTGGAACCTGTTCCGGGACGACGGCGCCCGCCTGATTCCGCGCGAGCAGACCCTGGTGTTCGCGCCGGCGAATCCCCTTTTCACCGACTACGCGGGCAAGTTGCGAACCATGTGGCTGCCGGCCGGCGAACAGGCCCGGATGCAGGACGGTGAACTGGAGTTTCCCGCCGGCTCCATTCTGAGCAAGACTTTCTATTACCCGACAGGGACTGATGGCGTCCTGCTCGAAAGCGCGAGCCACGAGAACGAACTCGACCGCCGGCAGCATCGCATGATCGAAACGCGGCTGCTCGTGCGGCGCGACGACGGCTGGCACGCCATGGCCTACGTCTGGAACGAAGAGCAATCCGAAGCTTTTCTGCGCGTGGCCGGGGCGAGTGCGGCGGTGAGCCTGCAACGCCCGTCGGGAGTGGAAGAATTCGTCTACTTCGTTCCCAACGAAAACCAGTGCGCCGGTTGCCATGTGACCGTGCATCCCGACGGCCCGCTGCACCCGCTCGGCGCGGTTCCGGAGCAACTCGCGGCCGCGGTCCCGAATCAAAATGAGAATCCAGACATGGGACACCCATCCCAATTGCAGGCAATGCAGGAACGGGGCTGGCTCGGGGCTACGTCTCCCCAACCCGCGGCGGCTTCCTGGGAGGACACCCACGCCGCCCTGGATACCCGGGCCCGGGCCTACCTGAACATCCATTGCGGCCATTGCCACAATCCTGACGGCGCGGCGGACACATCGGCGCTGGTGCTTGACGGAAATCACCGGAACCCGGTGGAACTCGGCGTCTGCAAGACGCCGGTGGCGGCCGGCGGCGGCGCCGGCGACCTCCTCTACAACATCTACCCGGGAGCGCCGGATCGCTCGATCCTGCTTTACCGTATGGAATCTTCCGAACTCGACGAAATGATGCCCGAACTCGGCCGCTCGCTGGTGCACGGGGAAGGCGTCGCCCTGCTCCGCGAGTGGATTTCCGCAATGGATGGCGATTGTCCCGAGCCGGTACGGGCATTCGACAACAGGTGAATGCGATGTCTTCGCGGAGGCTTGGGTCCTGCCTGCTGCTGATCTGCCTGATCGCGGCGGGCTGTTCCGACCGGCAGTTCGAACGCCGCACCTATGTGTTGACCACGGGAACGACCGGCGGGACTTTCTATCCCGTCGGCGTGGCGCTGTCGACAATCGTGTCGGCGCGCCAGGACGAGAGTTTCTCGCTGACGGCGATCAGCTCAGCGGGGTCCATGGAAAACATCAAGCTGCTACGCGACAACCAGGCGCAATTCGGCCTGATTCTCGGCGTCTTCGCCGCCTGGGCCTGGGAAGGCGCCGGACCGATCGGCACGCCGCAGTCGCATATGCGCGCGATAGGTGCAACCTGGCCGAACGTCGAGCATTTCGTGCTGAGCACCGATCTCGTCAGCAGCGGCACTCTCGATGATCTCGCCGACATTGACGGTGAGCGATTCGTGCTCGGCATGCGCAATTCCGGCGCCGAGCAAACCGGCGCCTATATTCTTGACGCGCTCGGCATCGATTTCCGCAATCGGTTCAGCCTCGCCTACATGGGCTATGGCGCGGTTGCCGGCGCCATCCAGGACGGCAATATCAGCGGCATGAACGTTCCCGCAGGCGCGCCGGTAGCGGCAATTACCCAATCCTTTGCCCAGATGCGTGAAAGCATCACGCTGCTGAATTTCACCCAACAACACCTTGATGCGATCAACCGGAATTTGCCGCTCTGGAACTTCTACGATCTCCCGGCCGGCACTTACCCCTACCAGCCGGCGGACGTCACCACCGCCTTCAGTCCCAATGTGCTCGTGACCCGGGAGGATGTCCCCGAAGAAATCGTTTACCAGTTGACCAGGCTCATGTGGGAGAGCCTGCCGACCCTGCGGGAAATTCACGGCGCCACCAGGGAAATGATGCTTGATCGCGCACTCTCCGGCATCGTCATGCCTCTCCACCCCGGCGCC
This sequence comes from Pseudomonadales bacterium, assembly GCA_963666325.1. Lineage (GTDB taxonomy): Bacteria > Pseudomonadota > Gammaproteobacteria > Pseudomonadales > Pseudohongiellaceae > UBA9145. The sequence goes on along the minus strand of OY762706.1, from coordinate 99,422 downwards.
CTGCGCTACTACGAAGAAGCCGGCATGGAAATCGCTCCCGAATTGCGCTCTGCCATTACTCGATAACGAAATCGAAATAAGTGTCCGGATTGGGCTCGTCGCGCAAATTGAAATGCCACCACTCGGTATCGAGCGGCTCGAACCCGTGCTTGATCATCGTGATCTGCAACAACATGCGCCGCGCCTGATGCTGTGGTGAAACTTCCTGGTTCGACGGCGCCGAACGAGGATCGAAATAGTCCCAGCGCGTGCCCATGTCGAGTTCCTCGCCGGACTCCAGCGAAACCAGGGTCAGATCGACCGCCGAACCGCGTGAATGCCCCGACTGTTCGGCGATATAGCCTTGCTCGAACAACTTCGATTTGTCGACCAGGGGATAGTAGACCGACTTCATCGTTTCGTCTTCCGGGTCTTGCGCCCAGCGCACGAAATGATCCACCGCCCGTTGCGGACGATAGCCGTCGAACAGCTTCAGGCCGAGCCCTACCTGGTTCAATTCGATCTGCACCGCGAGCAGAGCGTCCGCGGCCTCCCGGGTGAGCAGCACTTTTTCCGATTCGTAGCCGTCTATCGGAGCGCCGACAAAATTGCCGGACCCGGCATATCGCGCTTCGATCTGCACGTCGGCGATGTACTCCCCCATGTCGACGAACCCCTCCGGAATCTGCGCCGGAGCCGGCAAGGCGAAGCCGAGAAGCAGAATCAGTAGTGGAATCCGGTTCATCCTGAATTTTGTCCCGTAGCGTAGCGCCTTCTTTGATATTACTATGCGCCGTTGAATCGTTTATTCAAGGGCTGGGGTGCGAATGACCCGCATGCAAGTACATATCGCCAGGAATGAACAGGAACTGAAGCGAATCGCACCGGTGATGCTCGAATTGCGCGACCATTTCGACACCGACGGCCTCATCGCGCAGATTCGCCTGCAACAGCAGGAGGGGTATCAGGTTGCTTTCGTCGAAGAAGACGGGGAAGTCCTGGCTGTCGCCGGTTTCGTGATCACCAGCAAGCTCGCCTGGCACAAGCATCTATACGTAGACGACCTGGTAACCGCCGCCGCCCGGCGCTCCCGCGGCGCGGGCAGTTGCCTGGTGGACTGGCTCAAGCAATACGCCATCGACAATGGCTGCAGGCAACTGCATCTCGATTCAGGCGTACAAAGATTTCGCGCCCACAGATTCTACCTGCGGGAAGGATTCGATATTAACAGTCACCATTTCGCCATTTCCGAACTTTAAACACGACGCCGCCGCAAGGCCGCCTCAAACAGACTACAGGAGACAGATTCGTGATTTTCCGAAGCAAACTGCCGGACCTGGATATTCCCGACGGCAATCTGGTCGATGTGCTATTGCGGCATTGCGATGCATTGGGCGACAAGCAGGCGCTTGTCGACGGGCCTTCCGGCCGCCAGATCACTTATGCCCAGCTACCTGTCATGGTGCGCCGATTCGCGACCGGGCTCGCCCAACGCGGTTTCGGCAAGGGCGACGTTCTCGCGATTTTCATGCCCAACGTGCCGGAATACGGCGTTGCCTTTCTCGGCACGGCTTACCTCGGCGGCGTCAATACCACGGTCAACTCGCTCTATTCGACCGACGACCTGATCCATCAGTTCAAGGATTCCGGTGCGCGCTTTCTGCTGACGATCCCCGATTTTCTCGATCGCGCGTTGCCCGCCGCCGAAGCTACCGGCATCGAGGAAATTTTCGTCCTCGGTAGTGCCGAGGGCTGTACGTCCTACGCGGAATTGCTCAATAACGCCAGCGACGCTCCACAGGCGGAAATCGATCCCGTCAAGGACATGGTAGCCATGCCCTATTCATCGGGCACCACCGGACTGGCCAAGGGGGTAATGCTCAGCCATCGCAACCTGATCGCCAATTTCGTGCTGTCCACCGAAGTGAATCCCGCGCAGGATGGCGACAAGTTGTTCGCGGTGCTGCCCTTTTTCCACATCTACGGCATGACTCTGTTGCTTTGCCTGAGTTTGTACACCGGCGTTACCCTGCTGTCCTCGCCGCGCTTCGAACTCGAACAGTTCCTGCAGACCGTCCAGGATCACCGGGTCACCATGCTCAACCTCGTGCCGCCGCTGGTGCTGGCGCTGGCGAACCACCCGATCGTCGACAACTACGATCTGAGTTGCGTGCGCCTGATAACCTGCGGCGCGGCGCCGCTCGGCGTGGACCTCGAGCAAGCCTGCGCCCAGCGGCTCGGTTGCGGAATCATCCAGGGCTACGGCCTGACCGAAGTCGCCGGCGCCTCCCATATCCGCACGCTCGGCAGTGACCTCGACCTGCCTGGGTCGGTTGGGCCGGTATTGCAAAACACCGAAAGCAAGGTCATCGATGTCGAAACCGGCGCCGAACTCGGCCCCAACGAGAACGGCGAAGTATTGATTCGCGGCCCTCACGTAATGCTCGGCTACCTGAACAACCCCGAAGCAAACGCCCACTCACTCGACGACGAAGGCTGGTTCTACACCGGCGACATCGGCTACGCCGACGAAGGAGGCTGCTTCTACATCGTCGACCGGGTCAAGGAACTGATCAAGTACAAGGCCTACCAGGTCGCCCCGGCCGAACTCGAAGCGCTGTTGCTTACCCACGAAGCGGTCGCCGACGCGGCCGTGATCCCCTCGCCCGACCTGGAAGCCGGCGAAGTGCCGAAGGCTTTTGTCGTGCGCAAGGGCGAACTCGGCGAACAGGGCCTCATGGACTGGGTCGCCGAACGCGTGGCGCCCCACAAGAAAATCCGCCGGCTGGAATTCGTCGAAGAGATTCCCAAATCCGCTTCCGGCAAGATCCTGCGGCGAATGCTCGTCGAAAAGGAGCGCCAGCAGGTCGCGAGCTAACCCGCGGAGGACAGCGCATTGGACCAGCGCAACATATTGATAAGCGGCGCGACCGGTATGATCGGCAGCGCGCTTCGCCAGCGCCTGGAAAGCCAGGGACATCGGGTGTTTGCGCTCGATCGCGGCGATGCGGGCGCCGCGTTTCATTACTCGGCGGAAACGAAGGAAGCCCGGCTCGATCAGGATATCGAACTCGACGCGGTTGTTAATCTCGCGGGGGCGAACATTTCCGCGCGCCGCTGGAGCGAGGAGTACAAGCGGCTCATCATGGACTCCCGGGTAGAACTCACCCAGGTGCTTGCCGTAGCGTTGGCGGATTCTGCGCACAAGCCGCGCGTATTTCTTTCCGCCAGCGCCATCGGCTTCTATGGCGATACCGGCTCGGAAACCGTCGACGAATCCTCCCCATGTGGAACGGATTTCCTCGCCGATGTCGCCGGCAATTGGGAAGCGGCCTGCGAGCCGGCGTTGGCCGCGGGAATCCGCACGGTCAACATGCGCTTCGGCGTGGTGCTTAGCCGTGACGGCGGAGTGCTGAAAGAAATGTTGCTGCCGTTCAAACTCGGAGGCGGCGGCAAGCTCGGCGATGGCAGCCAATATATGAGCTGGATCGCCTTGAGCGACGTGATTTCGCTGATCGAGCTTTGCCTGCGAGACGACAGCATCAGCGGCCCGCTAAACTTTGTCTCCGGGCAGCCCGTCACCAACGCGGAATTCACCCGCACCCTCGGCAAGGTCTTGAGAAGGCCGGCGTTCTCCCCTTTCCTACGTGCCTGGGTGATCCGCCTGCTGTTCGGAGAAATGGGCGAAACACTACTACTCGGCAGCAACCGCGTTGTTTCCCGGCGCTATGAAGAAATTGGATTCTCTCCCACACGCTCTGATCTCACCGAAGCACTCATCGGCGAATTTCGCTGATTTTATCCAGGACCTGCGAGGCGAATTTTCACGCGGCACGGTGTTTTTGCATCATCTTTTACGGTGGGATAAATTGCCATTATGCACTGTACAATTCAACACTCGCCCGTACGAACCTGACCCAAGGAGATTACAAAATGAAAAACTCGATTTGTTGCTTGCTATCCGTTGCGACCACGATAATCATTTCCGCTGACGTAGTCGCCCAAGTGCGCATTCCGTGGAAGCTGCCAGAGATGACTGAACTTGAGCCGAGTCCATAAACCGAAATAATCGTACAGGATTTTACCGTGCTTGAGTTGAATGGCGCTTATGAAATTTCATTTGGGAAAGAACACCCTGTTGACCCGATCGGAGCGGAGACTTTGCATGTAGCCGGTTTCACCTACGAAATCGACTTGAATAAGGGAACATACACGCTCACTGAAATAGATCCACTGGACGTAGTCGCGGGGCTGATCGGATTTTCATCGCAGGAGCGAGAGCCCCCCATACTATACACCGGCATGGCGAATCCCAGAGGCGGGAATCCAGGCGTCGACGCGGCCAGCACAGGCATGACTGATATAAATGCAGCGAGCGAGGCTGGTAACTGTGGCAATCTTTGGAGGATTCATCTATGGGTAAAAACACGTACGGAAGACCCCCTCGGAATTAATCTCGCTGAGACCGAGCAAACAGCGATCTGGAATTCCAACTATTGCCAAAACCGACTGATTGGCGTTTCCCGAAGACACTGGGCAAACCCAAGTACTATATTTTTCGACACCTACTGGTTTGTGATCGATTCAGGTAGCAGCCAATCGCCAAGAACGACATTCTATCCTTGGACTTGGGCAGATACGTATGGATATTATCAGAATGATAATTTTGGAGTCGACAGCCAATCGACATGGGCCTCACACACTATTGATTTTACCTTGTTTCGAAATATTGCCTATTCGAATTATCGCATTGTTCATACGGGCTATTACCAATTTTTCTTGTCAGGGGATATATTGGATAACTTCTACTTTTACCGACTTTGATTTCACGAGAAAAATGACATGCAAAACATCATCTGGAACGCGGGATACGTAGTATTCATAATCTGCCCACCGATTTTGGCGTTATTGGGTCTGACACTGAGGTCAAGCAAACTCATGTACGTTGCGGCTGTTTTGTCTATTCCAATATCTTTTTATATGTTTGGAATGTCTCAAACCGCGCTACTGGCAATAACGATGTTGGTAATACTGCCATTGTTATTTTCTTTATCGGGATACTTGATGCACAGGCACTACTACTTAACTTTTGCTCTCGCGTTTTTGCCGATTGCCGCATTCGTCTTCATGATGTATTTGCAAGTGACCTGAAAGAGGCAACTCGCAGTGTCGAAAAATACCACGAACGGATACCGGCGATAACCAATGGGAATCAAGGACAACGTTTACCCGCCTGGCCGATATATGAGAGACCAATCAATGGGCTCGCATCGGCTAGGACGAGCCGGTTCGCCATGCTTCAACAGATTCGGCATCGTCTCGAACCGTATCGGAAGTGCCCGCCACGACCGGGATACCAAGCCTTGACACATGATCGATGAACTTCGCGATTTCTAGTCCGGAAAACCTCGCCGCAAGCCCAAGGGACAGGCTCCCGTCCCGGAACAGGGACGTGGCAATGGCCTGCCGCAGTCCCGGTTCACCGAGCAGGGAGTCGTCGCTGAGGTGGACCAGCACTGCCTCCGGTTCGTGTCGGTTTAGCACCATCACCGGATCCTGGCGTGCCGCTCGCAATGCCGCCGAGGGATTGTTCTTGAGTTCGCGAACGCTTACGGCTTTCATGGGTGTTCCCTCCAATTGCGAGAACAACTCGTGGAAACATATGTAGGAACATAACGCAGGCATATCCGCGAGTCAATCAGATCATGGGACACCCATGTTCTGCGTTGTGCATTCCGCTGATCCACATGTTGGCCTGCGCGGGTAAACATCGTAATCTTGGGCTTTTCCGCAAACTGCCAGAGAACAACGATGAGTAAATTCCGAACTCTCGCCATCGGCGCCTTGTTGCTGCCGGTTTCCCTCCACTTGCAGGCACAGGATGCTGCGGAAGGCTTCACCGGCCTGAAAGCCGAAGCCGTGACCGCCGTCGAATCCATGTCCAAATTGAACCAGGAAATCGTCGACAGCCTGTTTTCCTATTCGGAACTCGGTTTCCAGGAATTCGAGACCCAGCGTTATCTCACCGAGATCCTGGTACAGAACGGATTCGAGGTGGAACTCGGCGTGGCCGGCATTCCCTCGGCCTGGTGGGCGACCTGGGGCGAAGGCGAACCGGTAATCGCGCTCGGTTCGGATGTCGATGGCATACCGCGTGCTTCGCAGATGCCCGGTGTGGCCTACCGGCAGCCCATGATCGATGGCGCGCCGGGCCATGGCGAAGGCCATAATTCAGGGCAGGCGGTCAACATCGTAGCCGCGCTGGCGGTAAAGGAAATCATGGAGCGCGAGAATATGCCGGGCACCATCGTGCTCTGGCCGGGAATCGCCGAGGAGTTGCTGGGCACCAAGGCCTGGTACGCACGCGACGGCATGTTCGACGGTGTCGACGCGGTGCTGTTCACCCATGTCTCCAGCAATATGAGCGTGAGTTGGGGCTCCGCCCGCGGTACCGGGCTGATTTCGGTCGAATACATGTTCGACGGCGTGGCCGCCCATGGCGCCGGCGACCCCTGGGACGGCCGCAGCGCGCTGGACGCGGTGGAACTGGTGAACATCGGCTGGAATTACCGGCGCGAACATCTGCATCCGCTGCAACGCTCGCATTATGTGATCAATGCCGGCGGTGAACAGCCCAATGTCGTGCCCTCCTATGCCAGTGTCTGGTATTTCGTTCGCGAAGTGACTCCGGAAGGCATTCGTGAGAATTATGAAACCCTGAATCGCATCGCCCAGGGTGCGGCAATGATGACCGACACCGGCATGAGCAGCCGCGTCGTCGGCGCGGCCTACCCGCGGCATTTCAATCGGCCGATCGCGTTGGCGATGGACGAGAACATTCGCCAGGTCGGCCTGCCGCAATGGTCCGAGGAAGACCAGATCTTCGCCCGCGCCTTGCAGGAACTGATGGGCAATGACGACCCGCGAGGTCTTGCGCGGGAGCTTTCCGGCATTGGCGAGCCGCTGGAAAACCCGGTTTCGGGCGGTTCGGACGACATCGGCGACGTCTCCTGGACCTTGCCGACCGTGACCTTGCGCTTTCCCTCCAATGTCAGCGGCCTGCAAGGCCACCATTGGTCCAGCGCCATGGCCATGGCCACGCCGATCGCCCACAAGGGCGCGGAGGCCGGCGCCAAGGTAATCGCCACCACGGTGCTCGACCTGTTGCAGGACGAGTCCCTGGTCGAGGAAGCCTGGAACTATTACGGCGAAGTGCAGACCGCGGAAGAGCAGTACAATTCATTCATCGGCCCGAACGATCCACCCGCCATAGAGAAAAACATCGGGATCATGGAAGAATTCCGGCCGCTGCTGGAAGAGTTGTATTACGATCCGGGCCGCTTCGACACCTACCTCGAACAACTCGGCATCGATTATCCGCAACTGGAGCCGGGCACGATTCAATAAGTCCGAACGGGAGACACGAAAATGAAACGATTCCGATGGCTCGCCCAGACGTTCGCGGCACTGCTTGCCACGAGCGCCGGCGCGCAGGAAGTCACGATTACCCGGCTGCTGGAGGAACCGATCATCGGGCCTGATTTGCACCCCAGTTTCGGCGTCAACATCCAGGGGCCTTCGCTGATTCAAACACCCGAATGGCTGCCGAACCGCCTGGGCCGCTATTACCTCTATTTTGCAGACCACAAGGGGCTGTACATCCGTCTTGCCTACGCCGATGAGTTGACCGGCCCGTGGCAGGTGCACGAACCCGGCAGTCTGCAGATCGAGGAATCTTATTTCGCGCCGGTACGGCCGGAAATCCCCCAGGCCGAACTCGACGTTCTCGTCGAACAGCGCCGCGCCAGCGGGTCGCGAGTCTCGCACGATCTCGCGCTGGAACTGACCGAACCGCATATCGCCTCGCCGGACGTGCATGTGGATGAGGAAAACCGGCGCATCATCATGTATTTCCATGGCCTGGAAGGGCCGGGATTCCAGCATTCCCGCGTGGCGCTGTCCGATGACGGTATCAACTTCACCACCTTGCCCGAAAACATCGGCCGCACTTACCTGCGTACTTTCAAGCACGACGGCATGACCTACGGCATGGCCATGCCGGGCCAGTTCTACCGCTCCGTGGACGGTTTGACTGATTTCGAGGAAGGGCCGCGCCTGTTCGTGCCGAACATGCGCCATTCCGCGCTGATCGTGCGGGACGAGACACTGTACGTGTTCTGGACCCGGGTCGGCGATGCGCCGGAGACGATCCTGCTCAGTACGATAGACATCAGCGGCGACTGGAGCGCGTGGCGCGAATCGCCGGAAGTCGAAGTGCTGCGTCCCGAGTTCGATTGGGAAGGCGCGGATGCTCCGATTGAACCATCGGTGCGCAGTACGGCGTACGGAAATGTAAATCAGTTGCGCGACCCGGCCATTTATGTCGAAGGCGACGAGGTCTACCTGTTATACGCGGTCGCCGGCGAAAGCGGCATCGCACTTGCCAGGGTGGATTTTCAATAAGAGTCGAGTTTCATTGAATAAATCCAAAGCGCTGATCTTCACCGCAATCGCCCTGCTGCTCGGCGCGGGCATAGGCTGGGCCGGCAGCCAGGGCAGCGCCCCGTATGGCGCGGTCCCGCTGTTCGCAATTGCCGGCATTGTGATCTACCTGATCCACTGGCTGGCGTTTGTCCCGTCGTACATCTATCAGACCGAACACTATTTCGACCTGACCGGCAGCATTACCTACCTTTCCTCGCTGGCAGTCGTCGCGGCTCTGCATCCGTCGCTCGACTCGCGCGGCCTGGTGCTTTGCCTGCTGATCGCAATCTGGGCGATCCGTCTGGGCAGTTTTCTTTTCACTCGGGTGAAGCGCGCCGGCGGCGACAGCCGATTCGATCCGATCAAGATCAATTTCTTTCGCTTCCTGCTCACCTGGACCTTGAGCGGCGCCTGGGTCTACGTGACCATGGCCGCCGGCCTGGCGGCGGTGAGTTCGGCCGAATCCATAGGTCTCGACGCCTTTTTCGCGGTTGGGCTCGCCTTGTGGCTGGCGGGATTCGCCTTCGAAGTAACTGCCGATACGCAGAAAACCCGCTTTCGCGCCGACTCGGCCAACGAAGGCAAATTCATCGACTGCGGGCTATGGTCGATCTCCCGCCACCCGAACTATTTCGGCGAAATCGTACTCTGGATCGGCATCGCGGTGATCGCCTTCCCGGCGCTGTCCGGCTGGCAATTCATCACCCTGATCTCGCCGGTGTTCGTGATTTTCCTGCTCACAAGGGTCAGCGGCATCAACATGCTCGAACGCGCCGGCAAGCAGCGCTGGGGCGAGGACCCCGACTACCAGGCCTACCTCGATTCCACTCCCGCGCTTGTGCCTTTCGTCGGCAAGAAAGGCGGTTGAGACCCTGCTGAATTCCAAGCGACCTCCCGTTCGCGACCATGCCCCCACCCGTCATTCTGCGCGGAGCGAGCGGAATTGCAGAATCCCCTGGAGGACTCGGATGGGACACTGATCGGATGTTTTCTTGGATAGAAAATTTGGTGGGACACCCATCGGATGTGTTCATGGATGGGTGTCCTATCTTTGCTCAGAATCGCCAGCAACCGTCATAACTCAAGAATCTGAAGTAACTCCTGAAGGGATTTTCCATGATGTCCGGCAACGCTCTTCAGGATGCTTGACAGGGTCTTCACGCGAATTGGATTGTTCATTGGAATCACCTCGTGGTGTTGACCGCCGTCCTGGGTTGTAACCCGCACATGGGAACCGCGCTGTCTTTGCGCTGTGTAGCCCAAACGCTCAAGCGCCCGCAGCAGCTTGGCGCCGCTAACGTCGCGAGGCAGCTTCATGCCGCCATGATCTCATCGCGTACGAAATGTAATCTGATGATGTTTGGGCGCTCCATCGTTTCGTCGAAGTAACAGTCAAATGCTTCCTTGACGTTGCGGCGAATTTCGTCAAGGGAATCACCTTGGGTGTGTATCCCGTAACCCAGCGCGCTTGCTGAATATCCGCCGTCGACTTCGTCTTCGGTGATCTCGAATATGATCTCGGTTCCGGACATGGGATTTTCTCCTCGACTCGTGAAATGGCCGTGCCTGGCAGCTAGTTCAGTGTTGCCGAACGGGATGAATCATACCACTGAAGACACTGCTCATGACTCAATTTCCACGCCGTCGCGGATAGTAACATCGGGTTCCTGACTCGGATGGAGCACTCAACGGATGATGTCTTGGATGGATGTCCTCTCTTTGCTCTCTCTTTGCTCTTTTTGGATTCCAGGCTCTAACCATACGCCTTCAGCCGTTTGCCGAGTTCTCGTGCAGCCAGGGTGCGCTCACGAGCCCGGCCGCCGCGTATGGCGTCCACGAGAGCCAGGAGTTGGTACAGCCCACTGTCCCGAAGAGAGGCTTCCGGCGCCGACCGAAAGATCGGCGAGAAGGATTCGCCGCGAATCTTGCCTTCCGGATGGGGCCAGACCGGAACGACGTCTTGAGGATCGATCAGCATGTCGATGAGCGGCGGTGCACCGTGGGCAGTCGGAATTCCGCGTGTGAGTTCTCCCCTCTGAGGGATGCACAGATACTTCAGGCCATGAACGAGAAACTCCTCCAGGTTTTTTGCCTGGGGAGTAATTTGGCCGTTGCGCCTTAGCGCCAGTTGCGCAGACAGTGCTCGTCTAACAGCCAAGTGTGCCTGGGAGGGGCTGATTCCGAGTTCGTTGGCGAGAATATTGTACGACCATGCCCGTTGGCCAATAGCTACGAGCTTCAACATCACCAGCACGTCTTGTGGGGCGATACTCACAATTTATTCCATATTCCAGAATACGGAATAAAGGATATGTTTTTAAAGGTTCAAGCGCAACCATTGAAGTAATCGATGTAGAGAGCACATAATCTGTCCGGTCTTGTAGCACAAGGTTTGTCCGGTTCTCATCGGATGCGGGAGGAAGCATCTGATGAGACGAACAGCCTGGTTGCAGGAGACGCGAATGGAACGTTTTGAGGAAGCCTTTGGGGCGTGGACGGAGAGTCGGCTGACGCAGGAAGAAGCGGCGCGGCTGCTCGGGGTATGTGAGCGCACGTTTCGGCGCTGGATCGACCGGTATGAGGAAGCGGGCCTGGACGGATTGATCGACAAGCGCTTGTCGCAAGCATCGAACCGTCGCGCGCCGGTGGACGAGGTGATGGCGCTGGTGGATCGCTACCGGAATCGTCACCGGGGTTGGAACGTGCGGCATTTTCATACCTGGTACCGGCGCGATGGCGGGACGCGCAGCTACACTTGGGTGAAGAGCGCCTTGCAGACGGCGGGCCTGGTGGCGCGGGCGCCACGCCGCGGTGCGCATCGCAAGCGGCGGGAGGCGGCGCCGTGGCCGGGCATGCTGTTGCACCAGGACGGCAGTCGCCATGAATGGGCGCCGGGTCGGATGTGGGATCTGATCGTGACGATGGACGACGCCACCAACGAGCATTACTCGATGTTCTTCTGCGCGGAGGAAGGCACATGGAGCAGCTTTCGCGGCATCCGCGAGGTGATTGACGCGCGCGGCCTGTTCTGTTCGTTGTACACCGACCGCGGCAGTCATTATTGGCACACGCCGACGGCGGGCGGCAAGGTGGACAAGGGCAATCCGACACAGTTTGGACGGGCCATGAGGCAACTGGGCATCGAGATGATTCCGGCATACTCGCCGGAGGCGCGGGGCCGGTCGGAGCGAGCGTTCAAGACGCACCAGGACCGGCTGGTGAAGGAGTTGGCGCTGGCGGGGATCGCGGAGATGGATGCGGCGAACCGGTACTTGCGGGAGACGTACCTGCCGGCTTTCAACGCGGAGTTCGGGCGGCCGCCGCGGGAGGAAGGGTCCGCCTTCGTGGCCTGCGGCGACGTCGAGCGGCTGGACGAGATTCTGTGCGAGCACCATGAGCGGGTCGTCGGGCACGACAACTGCGTACGCTTTCGTCGAAAGGTGCTGCAGATTCCGCCGGATCGGTACCGTTGTCACTATGTGAAGGCGACAGTCAAGGTCTTGCAGTATCCGGATGGGTGCGTCGCGATCCGCCACGGCCCGCGCGAACTGGCGCGATACGACTCCCAGGGTGGACTATTGACGGAGAATTTACGGACCGCCGCGTAGGATCGCGGCGGCGGCCGGCGTCTGGCGGGCCTTTACGGGCTACGCCCTCCAAGGCCCGCCAGACGCCAAAAACAAACCGGACAGATCATTTGCTACAGAACCGGACATTTCTATTTGCTCTTAACACCATTGAAGTAATCGATCCGCTATCGAACACCCACCAGTAGTGTGGATGGTCGTGGTTGGGACGCTTAATCCGGAATGACCGGGATGGAACATCCACCGGGTGGGTTCTTTGTTGGGCGTCCCATCTTTTCCCCTAGGAGTCTGTCGGTTTTAGGATGTTGAATCCGCCGAGCAAGGCGGTCCTCAGTTGCATTTCATGTCAGCGGCCATAGGCCGCGCGATTCCCGATTTCGGTGGCTGGGGCGGTATGGTATCGCCCCCACATGCGTATTTGGCATGACAGCGTCGCCAATGTCCGCTCGCGGGCGGAAAACGGGGGGTGGAGCGCCTCAACGCAAGGCGTGCATCCGTTTCAGGTTCCACGCCAGACAGGCCAGTGTCCATTCTCCGCGCACCGCCTCCAGTCCGCGCAGATGGAAGCGCCGAAATCCCATCGTCTCCTTGACGACCCCGAACACCGTCTCCACGGTCGACTTGCGCCGCGCGTACAGCGCCCGGCCTTCCGGCGTCCGCAGCCGATGCGCCATGCGCGTCACCGCGTCCGCGTCCTCCGGACAGGGCGGCGGCGGCGCGGAACGCTCCGCCAGCGGCGGATTGTGCGCCGTGCGGCCCATGGCGATGTGCGGCGTCAACTTCGCCGCCTCGCAACGTTTCACGTTCTTCTTGCTGAAATACCCCGCGTCGGCCAACAGCCCGGTCGGCTTCCCCAGCGCCCCCGGCAACGCGCCCAGCGCCGCAAGCGCCGGTTCCACCTCGCGCTTGTCGTTGCCGCGGTCCACCACATCGACCGTCACCACCAGATGACTCTCGACATCCACCCCAGACTGCGCGTTATACGCCTGCTGGAATCCGTCCGCCGTCAGCATCACCCGCGATTCCGCGTCCGTCAGATTCACCTGGTCCTTCTCCCGCGGACCCGCCTCCGGCGCCTTCGGCTCTCGACCGCGGGGCTTGCGCCCCGTCGCCTTCTCCCGCTCCCGCCGCGCCGCAAGCTTCTCCTCGTATTCTTCCCGCTCCGCCGCATGGCGCTCCCGCGCCCGCCGCTCGATCTCCGCCTGCGCCGCCTCGATCACCGCAAGACGGCCCTCGCGCCGCTTCAACTCCTCCGGCACGTCCAGCCCGGGCTCCGCTTCGTCCGCCCGCGCCGCACAATCAAGCAACTCCGCCACCTCGCCGCGCAACTGATCCTCAAGACGCTTCGCATGCCCCCAACTCAGCGCCTTGTGCTTGCTCGCGTTCGCACGAACCTTCGTCCCGTCCAGACTCACGTTGCCCAACCGCAACAACCCCATCTCCCGCGCAAGCGAAAGAATCTGCACGAACAGACCCCCCAACTCCCCCAGAAATCGCTTGCGGAAACCCGCGATCGTGTCGTGGTCCGGGTGCGTGTTCGCCGCAATAAAACGGAAAGCCACCGAATCGTAGGTCGCACGCTCCAGCTTGCGGCTCGAAAACACCCCCGTCGCGTAACCGTAAAACAACAGCCCCAGCAACACCGACGGATGATACGGATCCTTCCCGCCCCCACCGTACCGGCGCTCCAGAGCGCCAAGGTCCAGACGGTCCACAATCTCAACCACGAAACGCGCCAGATGATCCTCCGGCAGCCAGTCCTGCACCGACGGCGGCAAAAGATACAGCGTGTCCCGGTCCACTGGGCGAAACTTCGATGACATCGGATAAGCACCCCGCTACAATCTGAATACGATTCTACCTCAATCTAAATCCGACAGACTCCTAGCACGAAATGCAATCTAATGATGTTCGGGCGCTCCATCGTTTCGTCGAAGTAGCAGTCAAATGCTTCCTTGACGTTGCGGCGGATCTCGTCGAGGGAGTCACCCTGGGTGTGTATCCCGTAACCCAGCGCGCTTGCTGAATATCCGCCGTCGACTTTGTCTTCGGTAATTTCGAATATGATTTCGGTTCCGGACATTGGTATCCAGCAGACTGAGGTTATCGACGCTCGTTCATTTCTTCTTTGTTAAACCTTCGTCCTTCCGTCGAATACTTGCTGCGCAGTTCCCTGATGGTAGCCATAGCGTCTCCCACTTGCCGCCGGGGCTGCACGTATTCTTCGAGCCACTCGCGAAATCTCGCATTAAGCGTCGTATGCTCGCTCGCAGCCCGCTTGCGGGCTTCCTCTATCAGATGCTTATCGGCTCTTAAGGTAATACATTTCATGACCCCGCCCCTTTCACATGAATTCCGTGTACGCGACTATAGTGTAATGTCGCTTGCTGCGCACTACTGCGATAAGGGAATTTCGACAGTGTATTTTCACTGCACGAAAAGCTGCACTTCCCTGAGTAGTTCGTCTTCGAAGGGTTCGTAGAAGCCTTCGAGTCTCGCGGCGCCTACCGCGTCGCGATAGCGGACGAGCGCGATGCCGAGCGCGGCGGCGGAAACGACGACTTCGTCTCGCAAGTCGTCGATACGGTCGCTCATCGAGGCGATGTCGTCGCGTTTTGCCGCCGCTTCCTCGTCGGTGAGCTCGTCCTCCTCCAGTGACCTTTCCTGTGCTGTTCTGCGAGTGCGCAGATCATCGAGTTCGGCGCGATTGGAGCGAATCGAATCCGCGCTGAGTCTGAGGTTGCTCAGCGAGTTGTACACATCCTGGCCCAATTGGTAGCCGCGTTGAAAATCGGCGGCCAGCGCGGCCGGGCAATCAGCTTCCAGATGCGTGCCCGACCGGCCTTCTCGATAACCGTTGTCCCGGGTGCAATACAACATCAGGCCGCTCTCGCGTCCGGCCAGGTACTCCTGCGTATTCGGAACGATTCCGTAATCCGCGCAGTCGCGCCGGTAGTTATCGAGCACCGACAGCGCCCTTCCCTGCTGACCGTCTATTTCGCCGACTACCGTCCAGTCCGCGTTCAGGCACTCCGCTTCCGACATCGAGGCACAGCCATGCAACAAGACTGCGACAAGCAACCACAATGTAAACCTTTTGGCGAAATCGATACGTGAAGCCCGGCGGCCAAATGTTGCATACTTGCGCAAGCAAGCCGTCACTGACTGTTGAAAATTCATGAGTGGAGCCTCTATGAAACTGTCACGAATCATTTTTGCCCTGTTGTTCCTTCTGACCAGCCCTCACGTGCTGGCCGCGAGCGAAGCCGATTGCCGACGATTGCTCGATGCTAACCTGCCCGGCACCAGCTTAACCAGCGCTGAAATTCAGGCCGAAAACACATTTGCCGCGCCGGGCGCGGACAGCGCCATGCAGCATCCGGCATTCTGCCGGGTCGCGGGCGTTACCGAACCGGCGATTCGTTTTGAAGTCTGGCTGCCGCTGACGGACTGGAACGGCAAGTACCAGGGGGTGGGCAATGGCGGCATGGCGGGCACGATCAGTTATGCCGCGATGGCGGGAGCCTTGCGGCGCGGTTACGCCACGGCGAGCACCGACACCGGCCATGAGGCCGGGCCGATTTCCTTCGATGCATCCTGGGCTTCGGGCCGGCCTGATCTGATCGCCGACTTCGGCCATCGCTCGCTGCATCTGACCACGCGCAATGGCAAATCGCTGACCGAGGCCTTCTATGCCGAACCGCCCGCCTACTCCTATTACGTAGGCTGCTCCAAGGGCGGCCAGCAGGGCCTGATGGAAGCGCAGCGCTATCCCGATGATTTCGATGGCCTGATCGCGGGCAATCCGGCGAACGACTGGACGCGTTTCTACGCCGGCGCTCACTTGTGGTATTCGCAGGCCATGCTGGCCGACGAGGAAGCCTGGATTCCGCCGAGCAAGCTGCCCGCCTTCGGCGAAGCGGTGAACCAGCATTGCGACGCCCGGGACGGTATTGAAGACGGCATTATCATGAATCCCCTGGCCTGCGATTTCGAGCCACGGCAATTGCAGTGCCCTGCCGGCGTGGACAACGATTCCTGCCTCACGCCCAAGCAGGTCGGCGCGGTGGAGAAGATCTGGTCCGGCGTGCGCGATTCTTCAGGCGAACTGGTCTATCCGGGCCTGGTGCCAGGTGGCGAAGAGGCCCCCGGCGGCTGGGAGACCTGGGTAACGGGTTCCGAGCCTTTCCGATCCTTGCATTGGCTTGGCGGCGAAGGCTTCTTCCGCTGGTTCGTGTTCGATGATCCGGACTGGGATTTCACCAGCTTCGATTACGATGCAGACTTGCAATACGCGCTGGAAAAAGTCGGCTCGGAAGTGGACTCCGATAACCCCGACCTGCGCCCGCTGCGCGACAACGGCGCCAAGCTCATCGTCTACCACGGCTGGAGCGACCCGGACATCTCTCCGGTGGCCAGCATCAACTATTTCGACAACGTGGTCGACGTGATCGCGGGCGATATGCCGGACGCGGGCCGCGACGCGGCGCTTGCATCCACCAGGGACTTTTTCCGCTTGTTCATGGTTCCCGGCATGGCGCATTGCCGCGGCGGACCCGGACCCGACCGGTTCGACGCGCTGACCGCGCTGGAAAACTGGGTGGAACGTGGCATCGCGCCGGACAGCATCGTCGCGAGCAAGATCGAAGATGGCGAAGTGGTGCGCTCGCGGCCACTTTGTCCGCATCCGGAGGTCGCCGTCTACGACGGCAGTGGCAGCACCGACGAGGCCGCGAACTTCTCCTGCCGCGTACCGGATTGACCGCAATGTCCTGGCAAAAGGAAATTGACGAGTTGCGCAAGCGGGAAGCCATCGCCAGGGAGATGGGAGGCGCCGAGCGGGTAGAGCGCCAGCACGACAACAATCGTCTCACTGTGCGCGAGCGTATCGACGGCCTCGTGGACGAAGGCAGTTTCCACGAAATCGGCGCCATAGCCGGCCGCGCGGAATACGACGACGAGGGCGAGCGCAAGTCCTTCGTGCCGACCAATTTCGTACTCGGCGCCGCGGACATCAATGGCCGACGAGTAGTCGTCGGCGGCGACGACTTTACCGTACGCGGCGGCGCGGCCGACGCCAAGGTCGGCGACAAGTCCGGCTATGGCGAGAAATACGCGCTCGAGATGCGCCTGCCGCTGATTCGCCTGATCGACGGCAGCGGTGGCGGCGGCAGCGTGAAAACGCTGGAAATGGTCGGTCATTCCTACATCCCGGCGCTGCACGGATTCGAGACGACGATGGAACTGATGGGCCATGTGCCGGTGGTATGCGCCTGCATGGGTTCGGTGGCGGGACTCGGCGCGGTGCGCGCGACGATTTCCCATTTTTCGCTGATGGTAAAAGACAGCAGCCAGTTGTTCGTCGCCGGCCCGCCGGTGGTCGAGCGCGGTTTCGGCAAGCCGGTGGGCAAGAACGAACTCGGCGGTTCGCAGATTCACGCCCATTGCAGCGGCGCCGTGGACAACGAAGTCGAAACCGAGCACGAGGCTTTCGAACTCATCGCACGATTCCTTTCTTACATGCCGCAGAACGTCTGGGAAACACCGCCGCGCGGCGCGACTGACGATCCGGTCGACCGTCGCGAGGATTCGCTGATCAGCGTAATTCCCAGGGACCGTCGCGAGATGTATGCGGTGCACGACATCATCGAAGCCATCGTCGACCAGGGCTCCTGGTTCGAAATCAACCCGGGATACGGCCGCGCGCTTGCGGTGGGACTCGCGCGAATGCATGGCCGGCCTGTCGGCGTCATGGCCAACGACTGCCGCCATCACGGCGGCGCGGTCGACGCCGACGCTTCGGAAAAGATGATGCGATTCATCGACCTTTGCGACACCTTTCATCTGCCGGTAATCAACCTGGTCGACAATCCGGGTTTCCTGATCGGGGTCGAGGCCGAACGCGCCGGCACGGTGCGGCTCGGCAGCCGCGCCTTGCTGGCGATGTACCAGTCCACGGTGCCCTGGGTGTCGGTGATCATTCGCCGCTGTTACGGAGTGGCGGGCGCCGGCCACGGCAAATCAGGCGGGCTCAATCTGCGTTATGCCTGGCCTTCGGCGGACTGGGGTTCGCTGCCGATCGAAGGCGGTGTGCAGGCGGCTTACAAGCGCGATATCGAGTCTGCTCCCGACCCGGATGCCCGGCGCCGGGAACTGGAAGACATGATGGAAGTCTATCGCTCGCCGCTGCGAACGGCGGAAGCTTTCGGCATCGAGGAAATCATCGATCCGCGGGATACGAGGCCATTACTGTGTGACTGGGTAGAACTGGCATACAAAATCACCGCGACCCAGACCGGGCCCAAGCAACGCATTATTCGAAACTGATTTTCTAAGAACGGTGGCTTCGATCCGTCGTCGCTGGGTCAGAGGGGTGTACAGCGGACGCCGTAAATACGTCCGTGTAGGCTTCGAGCTCGGCATCCATGCCTCGCACGCCCGCTGCACACCCCTCTGACCCAGCGACGACTCATACCGTGCAGAAAGTTGGATTATGGGCTTCAGTCAAGCGCGCCGGCGGCTTCGAGGAGGGCTACTACTGAGGGGTAGCCGCGTTCTGTTGCGAAAGCCAGGGCGGTTTGGCCGTTGGCGTCTGGTTGGTTGGGGTTGACGCCGGCCTGGAGGGCGATGCTTATGGATTCGCGGATGAAGTCTTCCCGGCTGCGGTCGAGTTGGCCCGCGCGGCGCTCGGGGGTTCCCCAACTCAGGCGCAGGCGGCGATGGCCCATGCCGGCGGCCGCCATGACCAGGTTTATGTTGCCCTCTTCGGCCATGAAGTTTTCGCCGAAGCGCTGGGCGGGGTAGCTGACGTTGTTGACGGTGAAGGGGTCGGCGCCGGCGGCAAGCAAGGCTTGCATGATTTCGGGTTCGGCGAAGCGGGCGGCCAGCCAGAGCGGGGTGGAGCCGATCAGGGCGTCGTGGAAATTGTAGTCGGTGGTCTGGCGGCGGACCGGAGTCGGCTTCTGGATGAGGGTTTCGGTGTCGGCGCCGTGGGCGAGCAGGACTTCGACGGCTGCCAGGTTGCCGCGCAGCACGGCGGCGTGCAGGGCGGTATGGCCTGCGTTGCCGTTCACGTCGGCGCCGGCTTCGAGCAGCATTTCGAGCAGGGCCGGATTTCCGCCATGGACGGCCATGATTAGCGGGGTTGTGCCGAAAGCGTTGCCTTCGTTGACTTCGCTGCCTGCCGTGACGAGCAGTTGCGCCGAGCGCAGGTCTCCGGCGCGGGCGACGAACATCAGGGCGGTATTGCCGCCTTCCTCGATCCAGTACATGTAGACGGGATGGCTGTCCTGCTCCTTTTCCGACTTGACGAATTGTTCGCGCACGAGCGAGCGGGCGTGGACGTCCGCGCCGTATTCGATCAGGGCCGCAACGGCCTCGTGATGGCCGCGATTCGCCGCCCACATGAGCGCGGTCTGTTCGCGGGTGACGGCGACATTGGGGTCGGCGCCGGCGGCGAGCAGTGCCCGCACGACTTCGCCGTTGCCGCTCTGGGCGGCAGTCATGACGATGGTTTCGCCGGAAAGCAGAGCAATGTTCGGGTTGGCCCCGGCTTCGAGTAACAGGTTCGCCATTTCCAGGCTGCCGTTTTCCGCGGCAAGCCAGAGCGGGGTGGCGCCAAGGTCGGTGGTGGCGTTGACGCCGGCGCCCGAATCGATCAGCAGAAGGGCGGCATCGGCATTGTCATGGTAGCTCGCCCAGTGCAGGGCGGCGCTGCCGTCTCCGTAAATTGCATCGGGATTGATGCCGTCTTCGATCAACGCCGCCAGGCGCTCCCATTCGGCTTCTTTCGCCGCGCCCACAGTGGGCGGCATGACCTGGGCAAAGGCTTGCGCCGCGAACAGGCATGCGGCAACCAGGGACGGCGTTCGCAAAACACGAATTGCCATGATCGCCGGCCCGGTCAGATGGTAATGGGCCCGGTGCTGCCGCCCAGTTGGTCGAGATGGATGCCGTATTTCGACAGCAGGGTCAGATGGAAATCCGCCATGGTCGGCTCTTCGGGATAGTGCAGGTGTTCGCCGCCCCGGAGCCAGCCGGCGCCGCCGCCGAGCAGGAGCACGGGCAAATTATTGCCCGCGTGTAAAGTGCTGTTGGAAATCCCGCCGCCGTAGAGAATCGTCATATTGTCCAGCAGGCTGCCGTCACCGTCGGGAATCGCCGCCAGCTTGTCGAGATAGTTGGTGAACAGGCTGACGTGATAGGTATTGATCTTCGACAAGCGCTCGACCAGTTCAGGCGCGTTGTTGTGGTGCGACAGCGGATGATGCGCATCGGGCACGCCGATTTGCGGATAGGGCCGCGCGCTTTGTTCCTTGCTCATCATGAAGGTGATGACCCGGGTCAGATCGGTTTGCAGGGCGAGGACCTGCAAGTCCTGCATCAAGGCCATATGATCCTCGAACACCGGCGGCACGCCCGCGGGTTGATCGAGTTCCGGCAATTCCATGTCGATCTGTTCTTCGGCTTTCTGTATACGCCGTTCAATATCGCGCACCGAATCCGTATAGCCATCGACTAGATGCCGGTCGCTTGCGCCCAGTTTCGACTCCAGCGCATCCAGTTTGTCGAGCACGGCATCGAGAATGCTTGACTGCTGCTGCAGCCGCGCCGCGCGCGCTTCCTTCGCAGTACTGCCGCTGTCGCCGAACAGACGTTCGAAGACGGCGCGCGGATTGTGCTCGGTGGGCAGCGGTTCGGTCTTGCCGCGCCATGACAGCGTATGGGTGTACACGCAACTGAGGTTGACGGTGCAGGCGCCGGCCAGCGCCGGAGCATCCACGGACAATTCGAGCGAGGCGACCTGGGTTTCCCGGCCGAGCCTGTCGGCCAGCAACTGGTCAATGGAAACGTCGGCCAGGATTTCGGTCTCGTTGCGGCCGCCGCGGGTGACGCCGGTGAGAAAGGATCCGCCGGCGCCAGCGTGAGCGTTATTCCAGTTGGCCTTCAGGCCCGAGAATACGAGCATTTTCTCCCGGTATTTCGCCAGCGGCTGGAGAACCGGGGTCATCTCGAAATTCCTGCCGAAGGTCGCCGGAGACCAGTATTCCATCGCCATGCCGTTGGGAATGTAGACGGTCTGGAATCGGTGAACCGGGTTGGGAGCCTGGGCCTGGGCCAGGGCCGGCACCATGGCGTCGAGCAGTGGCAGCGCGAGCGCCGCGCCCGCGCCTTTCAGCAAGCTGCGGCGCGACAGCGACTTGCCGGTCACGAATGGAGTCGCTTTCTGCCTTAGCTTCATACTGTCAGCCTCTTTCACGACTGTTCGGGTCATTGTACTGCTATCTGAATAATCCGCCAGTTCCGCTTGTGACTTAGTTTGTCACGGAAACCAGCGCGGCGTCTCCGGCACGGCTCATGCGGAAGGGCTCGCTTTGCACGATGCCCAGCACGATCGCGGACCAGCGGTAATCCTGTTCGGCGGCCTCGCGCACGATGCGCCGGATCACCGGCTGGTCATAATATTCGACCCGGCGCCCAAGCGCGTAGGTCATCAGTTTTTCCGTTACGGTATGGGCGAACTGGTCCGGCCGGTCGAGCATCCAGTCGCGCAAGTCGGCAAAACCGCTGAACTCGACCCCGCCCGGATAGTTGCCATTGGGATCGACCGGATTGCCGGCTTCGTCAAAATCGCGCCAGGCGCCGATCACGTCGAAGTTCTCCAGTGCGAAACCGAGCGGGTCGATGACCACGTGGCAACTCGAACAGACCGGGTCCTCGCGATGCTGCACCAGTCGTTCGCGGATCGATTCCGGCACGACTCCACCGGCCTCGGCCAGCACCGGCACATTCGGCGGCGGCGCAGGCGGCGGCGTGCCTAGCATGTTGTCGAGCAGCCATTTTCCGCGCAATACCGGCGACGTGCGGCCCGGATAGGATGTCACGGTCAGCAATGCGCCATTGCCGAGCAGTCCGCCGCGCTTGCCCGTGTCGGGAATTTCCGCCTTGCGGAAGCGGCTGCCGTAAACGCCGCCGATGCCGTAATGCCGCGCCAGGCGTTCGTTGACGAAGGTGTAATCGGCGCCGATCAGATTGAGAATGCTCGCATCCTCGCGCAGGGAATCGGCGATGAACATCCCGGTTTCGCGCTCGAAAGCCTCGATCAGGCTGACATCGTATTCGGGGAAGATAACGGTATTGATCACTACCTCGTCGAGCCGGCGCAGATTCAGCCATTGGGCGGCGAAATCCTCCACCAACGTCTCGACGCCGCGCCGGTCGGCCAGCAGCCGCCGGGCCTGCCCGGCGTATACGTTCGGATCGGACAAGCGCCCGGTTTCGGCCAGACCCAGCAATTCCTCGTCCGGCGCGCTGCTCCAGAGAAAATAGGAGAGCCGTGAAGCCAGTTCGAGATCGCTCAGTTCATGGACGCCACCTGCTTGCGCGCCTCCGGTTTGAGAAAGAGCCCCGTAGCTGCGAACTAGAAACTCGGGGTCGGAAAGCAAATATTCGAGGGCGAATTGTATGCCTGTATCGAAACTGCCGCCCTGCTCCCTGCCCTCGTTGAAGAAGCCTAGCAGCAGATTGGTATCCTCGCCGGTGGCCGGACGCCGATATGCGCGTCTGGCCATGCTCGTAAGGATCTCGCTCGCGCAGGCGGCCTCCTCGTTCCGGTTTTCTGGATAGCACGAGAAGATATGCGCCCGGCTCGGCGAATCCACATTCGCGGCGGGACCGCCGTACGGCCCGCCGATCTCGATGGCATGGACTTTCTGGTAGTCGAGATAGACTTCATCGTTCGCCAGCAGCCGGCCGCCCTGATTCGGCTGCGGGACGCCCTCTTCGTCGACTTGCTGCCGTACATAGGAGGCGGTTACCACATGGGGGCCGGCGGTAACGGGCTCGACCACCTCAAGCCCCTCGCCCGCCCCGTACACCATGTATTGTTCCCAGTCGACACTGCCGGATTCGCCGGTCCCGGTAAAACTGACCGGCGCCGGAATGCCCGGCGCGTCGCCGCCGATGCTGAAGCGCTCGAGCAAGCGCCCGTCGAGCCGGATTTCGAGCATCTGCTCCCAGCCGAGCCCCTTGATGTAATCCTGGTAATTGGTTTCGAGTTGCACGCTAATGCGGTATTCGCCGTCCACCGGGAAATAGTGCTCCGCGGAAACGCCGCCGCGGGAGCCGAACGGCATGTCGTCGTTCTGGCGCCAGTCCTGGCTCATGTAGAGAGGAATTTCGTACGTCGATTCCGTGGGAACGGCCGGCGGCAATCCGACGGCGAGCCGGGTCACCTGCCGCGCCACCGTCATGTAGCGCTCCATATGCGCCGTGGTAAATGGCAGCGACGCGGCGATGTTGTCGAAGCTGCCGTCGGCGGTCGGGTCGCCCGGCAAGAGTTCCATCACATCGACATCAATCCCAAGTAACTCGTTGATTGTGTTGTTGTATTCGTAACGATTCATCCGGTGTAGCGGTGTCACCCGGCCCGGATTCGGTCTAGCGGCCCAGGCCGCGTCGAGTTCCGATTCGAGCCAGGACGTCATGACTTCGTACATTTCGAAAGGTGGCCGCGGCATGCCCTCCGGCGGCATCATGTGCGCCCGCAACTTCCTGACCATTCGCTCAAGTTCGTCGGCGTACTCTCCGGGGCGGCTGAAATCGACGCTTTGCAGGGAAAGATCGGCCTCCTGCAGAAAATCGTTGTGACAGGCCAGGCAATAGGTGTTTACCGTCTGCCGCATTTCGGCAGCGGAAAATCCGGCCTCCTGGGCCTGTGCGGACGCCGCGGAGAGTACGCCAAGAACCAGGCAAGACAGACTGCGTAATATCATACCGCCATAGCTGCTTTTTGCTTGAATACCCATATTGACATCAACGCAAGATCAGATTCTGCGACTCCGCTTCGCTTCGCGCAGAATGACGGAGAGGTAGTCTCACATTATTCTGACTTTGTGTCATTCTGCGCGCAGTCGCAGAATCTCGTCGAGACTACGAAAATCAGCGGCTGCGCAAATACAATTCTTCCAGATATTGCAGTCTTTCCGATTTCGGATGCACCGTGGCGCGCACTTCGGTGTCCAGTATCTGCACCACGTCCGCATCCGGGTCGTACGCGGGCCATTCCGGCAGGCCAGGCCCGTTGGGGTCGCCGGTTGCGGCGAAATTCACCCAGTAGTCGGCGACGATTTCGGCCAGAGCCCGGTCGCCTGAATCCCAATCGAGGCCGACCAGGTCGAGATTGTCGAACACGTAGGCAAGTTCACCCGAATGATAAGCGCCGAACAAGCGCTGCCCGCCGTTGCCGGTCAGGTCGGGGTACTCGTGCACATACAGCCTGAAGACCGGCGCCGACCGGGTAAAGAAATAGACATAGGCGTTGTTGCCCCGCTCGCTCACCAGCCTCCCCCACATGCGCGATGCCAGCAGAAAGGCGTTGTCGCCCATTATTTCCTTGCGCGCATCGAGCGGTGAAAGGTCCAGCGCTTCCGGGTACAGGGATTTCACTTGCGCGGCTTCGCCGCCGAAAGCATTTTCGAGATAGTTATCGAGATCGGCCTCGATGATCGGCCCGGCGGTATGCTGCAGGCCGTAATACTCCTCGGCCAGGCCGCCGACCATCACCGGAATCCGGTTCTGATCGCCGGACGCGAGCATGTCGTAGGGACGACCGGGCACCACCCAGCCGTCGATCAGCGGGCCCGTTGTACCGCCGGGAGTCGCAATGAGGCGCTCGGCGGGAATGGCGCGTAATTCCGCCAGTGCCCTGGCTCCGCTACCGCTGACGCCGAGCCTCTCGGCGTAAGCGCCGCCGGATTCGTGACCCTGAGCCAGTTCGAGCTCCATTTTTATGCAACCAGGGGACTGGCCGATCACGCCATCTACGAGTCCCTCGGCCAATGGCGAGGACTGCAACAGGCAGACATCGGTGCCGCCTGCCGACTGGCCGAAAATCGTCACCCGGTCCGGGTCGCCGCCGAATCCCGCGACATTGTCCCTGACCCATTCGAGCGCGGCGACCTGATCGAGCAGGCCGTAATTGCCGGAAGAGTTTTCGGCCGACTCTTCGCTCAAGGCGGCATGGGAAAGAAATCCGAGCGGGCCGAGCCGGTAATTCGCGGTGACAATGACCGCCCCGCGCGCCGCCAGGTTCGCACCGTCGAATATGCGCGCGCCGGCATGCCCCGTGGTATTGCCGCCGCCGTGGTACCAGACCATGACCGGCAGGCGCTCATCGGCTTCCCGGGCGCCGGTATAGACGTTGAGATAAAGACAATCCTCGGAGCGATGCAGATTTCCACGCGCATACAGCGATGCATCGGAATTGCGCGCCTGCCAGCAGGCCGGGCCGATGCGATCCGCGTCTTTCACTCCGGCGAACGGAATCGGCGCGGCCGGCGGGCGCCAGCGCAGCTCACCGGTGGGCGGTGCGGCGAAGGCGATGCCTTCAAACACCGTTACTTCCGGCTGATGCTCCGAGGCGAAGCCACGCAACACGCCGCTTCGGGTTTCGACTTCGCTTACGTCGGCCAGGGCAGCGCCGGCGCAAACGGCCGCCGCCAGCAATACGGCAATCTTTCTGACTTTCATGACATCGTCATCCCATCGATCCATCAGTGGTTATGTCCCTCGCCAAATGCCGCGGCCACGGCGTCGTAGTGCATCCGGATCAGGTCGCGGCCGAAATCGCCTTCGAAGTCGCGCCATACCAGGTGAATGTGATTGGCATTGTTCTGGGTGTTGTCGTATTCGATCAGAAAAGTCGGCCCCTGCACGCGGTAGTAATGCGCGTCGCCGCGCTCGAGCCCGCCGATCCAGAGAAAGCGGATGCTCTCCTTGCCGGCCTGTTCGATGTTGTCGAGCCGCGCATGGGCCAACGGCAACGCCTGCACGACGGCGACTTCGCGCACGAGTTCCATCAGTTTTTCCTGCTGTGCAATGGATAGATCGTCCCAGGCGACCCCGGAGTCTTCCAGCGGCTCCACGAGTTGTTCGTTGCCGGTGAGAATGTCGCGCGGAACGCTGACTTCCATGATGGCGTCGGACTTCTGCTCATCGCTCAGGGAAGTGACGAGTTCACGCGCCAGGTCTTCCTCCCGATGCAATACGCGGGTTCCCATGCGCGCGCCGCTGCGCACCTCGGCGGGATTGCTGCCGAGAAATTGCGGCGTGCTGGCAATTCCGGCCCCGCCGGCGAATGTCCAGTTCAAGGCGACATGGTGGCCTTCGTAGCGCAGGGCCCAGGGGGCCTCCATATCGGGCTTGCCGAAAATCGAGAAAAAGTACAGTTCCGGGTCGCGATCGAAGCGTCCGTTGACCTCGATCTCGGCAAGTACGGATTCGAGGCTGCGCACGTCTTCGGTCTTGGCGAAACCGTCGACACTGAGGAAAACCTGCAACAGGCGCCGGGCGGCGGCGCGCTGTTCTTCGTTCATGGCCTTGTAGGGCACGCCCTTGCGGTCGACCGGGGTGAAGAACCAGTTGCTGCGCTCTTCGTCGTCGAAGGCGAACAAGGCGCTGTTCCTCTGCATTTCATCGAGCGAGGCGATGAAGTCCCCGGTCGCGGAGATCATTTCTCCGGTGAGTTCGATCTGTTGCTGGGAATGAGCGAATGTGGTCATCAGAAACAGCATAAGCGCTGATGCCGACCCGCGAAGAATCCTGCCGGCGGCGATGTGCATGGCTTTGCCTCCCGTGGGTGGTAACCAGCGAAGCATATACCCGCCGCCGGTTCCGGTCTAGCCGAATCCGCCCGGCCCGTGTCTGTTTCAGTCACGAACCGGGTTGCCGATAGACCAAAGACCGGGTTTTCACGATCGACCTGGAGGGACGCATTCATGACTTCCAGCAAATTCAGATTGACAGCAATCTCCGCCGGCATTGCCGCGGCCATCGGCTCGGCGCCGCCGGTCCTGGCGCAAGATGAGGAAACGCTTGAGGAAATCCTCGTTACCGGCTCCTATATTCGCCGCACGAGTTTCGACGGCACGAAGCCGGTACAGGTGATCGACCAGCAGACGATTGAACGGATCGGCGCATCGCAGCCGGTCGACGTACTCAAGGAACTGACCGTCAACAGCGGTTCTCAGTTCTATAACGAGACCAACAACCGGGCCGGCACGGCGATGTTCAACGTGCGCAATCTGGGCCTCGGTTCGACCTTGACCCTGATCAACGGCAAGCGCGGGGGAATTGCGCCGGTAGCCGACGACACCGGCACCGATTATCTGGACATCAACCAGTTTCCGATCACGATGATCGAGCGCATCGAAGTGCTGACCGACGGCGCCTCCGCTCTTTATGGCTCACAGGCGGTGGCCGGCGTTGCCAACATCATCACGCGCAAGGGCTTTGAAGGCTTCGAGCTCAGCGGCAGCTATTCACAGTCCGAAATCGAACAGCAGGATATCGGCTTCGCCGCGGGCGCACAGTTCGGCCAGGGCGGGTTCAACATTTATGCAAGCTGGTACGAGCAGGACGAAGCGTTTCGTTCCGACTTCGACTGGCTGAACGAGCGACTCAATCCGAGCCCGCGCGAATCGCGTTTCCTGTCCTCGACCGGCTCGCCGGGCACCTATCGCGGCGCCACGCTGAACGCGGCCGGCAACGCGGTCCCCACCGGCGGCAACCGCGTGCCGGACCCTGACTGTGAAGCCGCGGGCGGCGTCTTGCGCAGCCCGAGCGACTCGCGCTGCCGCTACCTGTTCGTCGACCAGGTGGCCATCATTTCCGCCGAAGAGCGGGTGCAGGTGTTCAATGAGTTCGAATGGGAATTCAGCGACCGGCTGCGCTACTACGCGGAAGCGAGCTATTCCAACAACATCGTCAAACGTCCGAGCGGCGGCGCCACCTTCAATACCGGCAGCGCGGTCGGCGGCGGATTCACGGTTCCCGCCTCGCATCCTTTCAATTTCTTTGTTGCCGACCCCGCCAATCAGGCCGACATTCTCTATGTCGGCCCGGACGCGTGGGACAACTCGATTCATACGGCGACGGACCTGCAAGTGACCGCACGCCCCCTGGGCCGGGAGGTCAATAACACGCCCCTGACCCAATACATAAAGCGGGAATTGAGCTACACGCGCATCCTCAACGGCGTCGAGTTCGATATCGGCGACACCTGGAGGATGGATCTGTCCTATGGCTGGGCAAACTCCACGCGCACCACGAACGCGCCGCACAATTATCGTTCCGATGTTTTCCAGAGTCTGGTGAAAGCGGGCGAATGGAATCCCTTCGGCACGCGCCTCGCCAATCCGGCGCTGGTTTCACCCAAGGACGGCACGAGCACGGCCGGCAACAGCGACATCACGCTGGCCAAGTTCGATACGCCTTCGGCCAGCAATGCGCGCGTGCTGGAACAGGTCACCGACCTGGTATTCACCGGCGACCTGTTCGAATTCAACGGCAATACGGTGCAGGCGGCGTTCGGCAGCCAGTTTCGTGATGTGTTCATCGAAATCTTCGGCGACTCGCTGGAATCCGCCGGCGAAGCCAACGAGCAGAGTCTCTCCGGACCGGTGGTGGGCAGCGAGGACGTGATCGCCGTATTCGGCGAGATCGTCGTGCCGGCGACCGACACGCTCGAATTGCAACTTGCCGTGCGCAGGGAAGACTACGGCGGCCGGATCGGCGCCACCACGGATCCGAAGGTAGCATTCGAGTTCCGTCCGCTCGACTGGCTGGGCTTTCGCGGTTCCTGGGGTACGTCCTTCCAGGCGCCGACGGTGCGGCAAACCGCCGAAGCGACTTCGTCGGCCTTCATCGACGACCCGGCATCCCCGACCGGCCCCGGCGGCAGCACGGTGTGCGTCTCCACCGGCCTGAACAACAACATCACGGTGGCCGTGCAGGGCTCGCCCAATCTGGCGCCCCAGGAGTCGGAAAACTTCAACCTGGGCCTGGTGTTGCAATTTGAGAACGGCTTCAACGCGAGCGCGGATTACTTCAACTTCGAATACCAGGATCTGATTGCGCAGTCAGAAGGCGCCCAGGCGATCGTCAATAACGACTGCCTGGACGACGGCGTACCCAACGATCCCAGGGTCATTCGCGACGCCGGCGGCCAGTTGCGCCAGGTCAATACCCAGTTCGTCAACATCGGCTCGGTCGAGACCAGCGGTCTTGACCTGAACCTGGCCTGGGACGTCGATGTCGGCATGGGCGACCTGTTTCTCAGTGCGGCCGCGACCTATGTGACCGAGTTCGCGGTCAGCGACGGGGCGGTGAGCTTCGACGGGGCGGGCAGCAGGAATTTCCGCAACAACTTTTCGACTTTGCCGGAGTTGCGCGCACATCTCGGTGCGACGTATTCCTTGGACAACAGCAGTCTGACCGCCAAGTTCCGGCACATTGACGAATACCGCAACGACCAGAGCAACAACGGTATCGTCGAAGCCTGGAACGTGGTCGACGCCCAATTCAACCATGTGTTTGCCGGACTTTTGGGCGACGGCGACACATCGGTCACGGTGGGAATCAACAACGTGTTCGACGCGGACCCTCCCCGCCTGACGCGGCTGGATGCGGACGGCAATGAACGGCCGGTGTTCCGGCCGAGTTCGGGCGGAGTGATCTATGACGGCCTGTCGGACCGTCCTGGCTATGACGACCGCGCCGGCCACGACTTGCGCGGCAGGCTGATCTATGTGAGGTTCTCGCACGACTTCTGAAGGGAGGGCCACGGTGCAGCAACTCGATATAGGCCGCAGCACTTCCTCGCTGTTCGGGACAATCCTGGTCGCCCATGACTGGCCCGACAGCGAGGGGCTCAACCGGCAACTCGCCGAATTGTTGCTGGCGAAAGAGCGCTCGCTCGGCGAAAAGGGAACGAATCGTTCCAACGCCGGCGGCTGGCAGTCGCCGGGCAATCTGATCGGCTGGCCCGATGCGCCGGTCAAGGAACTGAAGCGGCGCATCGAGACCATCGTCTTCAACCTCACCGACCGAATCATTCGCGACCGCGACCGGCAGCGGCAATTCCGTCTGCTCATCGACGCCTGGGGCAACATCAACCGCAGCGGCGACTACAACGTCGTGCATACGCATCCGAATTGCATGTGGTCGGGCGTGTACTACGTGACGAGAGGCAATCCCGATCCGGCCATCCCCCAAAACGGCCTGCTCGAACTGCTTGATCCGCGCGAGGCGGCAAACTATCTCCAGATCAGCAACACGATCCTCGACGGCCGCGAATTCATCGAAAACGTGCCCGGCCGCATGTTGCTGTGGCCAAGCTGGATGAAGCACATGGTGCATCCCTACACCGGCGCCGGCGAGCGAATCTCGATCGCCTACAATGTCAATGTTATTGAAGAAACGCCCGACGCCTGAGCAAATCAGGCGCCAGTCAGCGCCCTGGCGTGATGGCGGATGTGGTCTACGATGAATGTGGCGATGAAAAAATAGCTGTGGTCGTAGCCGGGTTGCATGCGCAGGGTCAACGGGTGCCTGGCTGCGGCGCAGGCTTTTTCGAGCAGTTTGGGCTTCAGTTGTTCTTTCAGGAAGTCATCGGCCTGGCCCTGGTCGATCAGCAGAGGGAGGCGTTCGGCAGCTTCGGCAATCAGTTCGCAGGTGTCGTATTCCCGCCATTGTTCCCGGTCCTGCCCAAGATAGTTTCCTAGAGCCTTTTCTCCCCAGGGGCATTGGGTCGGGGCGCAAATCGGGGCGAATGCCGATACTGATTTGTACTTGCCGGGGTTTTTGAGCGCGATGGTGAGCGCGCCGTGTCCGCCCATGGAGTGGCCCATGATCGAACTGCGTTCGACATTCAGCGGCAGGTCGCTAGCCGCCAGAACGCGCGGCAGTTCATCGACCACGTAATCGTACATGCGGTAGTTCGCCGACCAGGGGGATTGGGTGGCATTGACGTAGAAGCCCGCGCCGAGGCCGAAGTCCCAGGCGCCTTCGGGGTCGTCGGGAACCCCGTCGCCCCGGGGACTGGTGTCGGGGCAGACGATGGCGACTCCGGCTTCGGCCGCATAGCGCTGGGCGCCGGCCTTCTGCACGAAATTGTCGTCGGTGCAGGTCAGCCCAGACAGCCACCAGATCATTGGCGCGAGGCCCTTCGCCGCCCGGGGCGGCAGATAGACCGAAAACGCCATCTCGCAGCCGAGAATTTCGGAGCGGTGTTTCAGCTTGAGCTGCCTGCCGCCGAAGCAGGCGACAGATGAAACCAGTTCCGTTGTCATACAGTCATTTCCAGTTTCCAGAGATTCTGCGACTTCGCGCAGAATGACCATTGCCCCCCTGTCATTCTGCGCGCAGCGAAGCGGAGTCGCAGAATCTCAATAAAGCACCACCGAGCGAATGCTCTCGCCCGCATGCATGAGGTCGAATGCGGAATTGATGTCATTCAGCGGCATGGTATGGGTGATCATGTCGTCGATATTGATCTTCCGGTCCATGTACCAGTCGACGATCCGCGGCACGTCTGTGCGCCCGCGGGCGCCGCCAAAGGCCGTACCGCGCCAGACGCGGCCGGTGACGAGCTGGAACGGCCGGGTGGAGATTTCCTGTCCTGCCCCGGCGACTCCGATGATCCAGGATTCGCCCCAGCCCTTGTGGCAGCATTCGAGCGCCTGGCGCATGACTTCGACATTGCCGATACATTCGAAACTGTAGTCGACGCCCCCGGTAAGCTGAACGATGTGGTCGACGACGTTTTCGACCTCCTTCGGATTGACGAAATCGGTCATGCCGAACTTGCGTCCAAGGGCCTCGCGTTTGGGATTGATGTCGATGCCGATAATGCGGCTGGCGCCCGCCAGCTTGCAGCCCTGGATCACATTCAGCCCGATGCCGCCAAGGCCAAATACCGCAACCGTCGAGCCCATTTCGACTTTCGCCTCGAAGATCACCGCGCCGACGCCGGTGGTGACGCCGCAGCCGATATAGCAGATCTTGTCGAAAGGCGCGTCTTCGCGCACCCTGGCCACGGAAATCTCCGGCAATACGGTGTAATTGGAAAAAGTCGAACAGCCCATGTAATGCAGCAAGGGCTTGCCGTCGAGCGAGAAGCGGCTGGTGCCGTCGGGCATCACGCCCTGGCCCTGGGTGGCGCGCACGGCCTGGCAGAGATTGGTCTTGGGATGCAGGCAATACTCACAGGTGCGGCATTCGGCGGTGTAGAGTGGAATCACGTGGTCGCCGGGTTTCACCGATGTGACGCCGGGGCCGACTTCGACCACCACGCCTGCGCCTTCATGGCCGAGAATGGCGGGAAAGGCGCCTTCCGGGTCTTCGCCGCTGAGCGTGAACGCGTCCGTATGGCACACCCCGGTGGCCTTGAGTTCCACCATGACCTCTCCCGCCTTGGGGCCTTCGAGGTCGACTTCACAGATTTCCAGCGGCTCGCCCGCCGCGAAGGCTACTGCTGCTCTGGTTTTCATGGCTGATGCCCCTTCGAAACTTTCCGGGGCAATGTTGCACACAAGCCCGGCAGACTGCAAGAATCCCCGACCCCCGGCCCGTGAGAGAGGCCCGTGAGAGAATTGACGGGACACAACGCCCCATTTATGCTAGCCGGCACCCCAAATTCCCGAAACGAGGCATGTAGCAATGGCAAGCAAGCTGCACAAGGCA
Organism: Pseudomonadales bacterium; assembly: GCA_963666325.1. Classification (GTDB taxonomy): domain Bacteria; phylum Pseudomonadota; class Gammaproteobacteria; order Pseudomonadales; family Pseudohongiellaceae; genus UBA9145. Next base: position 66,849 of record OY762706.1, on the reverse strand, counting down.
CTTCTCACATTCGTCTTCGTACTGGCGTCGGCAAGCGCGCAGGCTCAGGACGAATCGCTGATGACTTATGACCTGGCTACTCAAGCCATGGCCGCGGCCGAGGCCTATGCCCGCGATCAAGGCTGGAACGTGACCATTCTCATTACCGACCAGAACAACAATCCGGCCATGCTGCACCGTATCGACGGCGCGGGCGGGCGCACCTTCGATTTCGCTACCGCCAAGGCGCTGGTGGTGAACGAAACCGGAATTGCCTCCGGTGTGTACGGTCAGAGAGTGCAAGCCGGCGAAATGGAAGAAGTCGAAGGCGGCGTCACTTTTGCCGGCGGCGTACCGATCTTCGTGAACGGCGAGCGCATCGGCGCTATCGCGGTCAGTGGCGTTACGGCCGCACAGGATGAAGAAGTGGCTATCGCCGGCGCCGAAGCAATTGGCAGTGCATCCAACTAATTAACCAGTCGGAAAAACCATGATGAATACTCATCTCCTGAGAATACTCCTGATCGTTTCGGCCACCTTCGCGGCCGGCGCGGTATCCGCACAATCCGGGCCTCCCGGTTCACCACCCGCGGATTGGGGACCGGTTTCCATCAATCTGGAGGAGTTCGAGTATCCCTATCCGGTGAGCTACATGGACTTTCGGGTGTATAACCAGGACGTTCGTCTCGCCTATATGGATGTGGCGCCTGCCGGACCCGCCAATGGCCGCACGGTGATCTTCCATCACGGCGGACTGTACTATGGCTGGTATTGGGAGAAACAGATTGCGGCGCTGAGCGAGGCAGGCTACCGGGTAATCGCCAAGGATCGTCTCGGATGGGGGAAATCTTCCAAACCGGACATTCCTTACAGCATCAGCCTGTGGGCTTCGAACACCGCGCGTCTGATGGATCATCTGGGCATCGAACAAGCGGCGGTCGTGGGCCATTCCATAGGTGGACAAATGGTGACCCGATTTGCCTTCCTTTACCCGGAACGCGCCACGCACCTGGTAACCGTCAATCAGGTTGGTCTCACTGACCGACGCAAAGGCCGCGGCTTCCAACCGCTTTCCGGTGAAGTCGATTCCAGTCCTGACATGGACGAAGTCTATGCCGGTCTGGTGCGCTGGGCGGAAGAGAACTACGTCAACTGGCAGCCGGAATTCGCCGAGCATATGCGCATCCGTTATGGACAGCGGCTGAGCGGCGACTGGCCGCGCGTGGCCTATGTCAGCCGATTGACCGGTCAGATGCGCGGCATGGACACTGTAGTCAACGACTGGCAACACATCGAGACCAGGACCCTGATCCTGGGCGGTGCGGAAGATTACCCGACTTACGCGGAAGAGGCGCGACACGCCGCCGGGATGTTCCCCAACGGCGAAGTGGTCAACATTCCGGGTGTCGGTCACAACCCGCATGAGGAAGTACCCGAAATCGTGAACGCTGAATTGATTCGGTTCCTCGGTTCCTGAACTCTAAAAAACAAGCAGTGAAAACCACAACATGAAAGCAGTGCGAGTGAATGAATTCGGCGGTCCTGAAGCCCTTTCCGTTGAAGAACTGGAAGTCCCCTCCCCGGCCGATCACGAAGTGCTGGTCAAGATCGAGGCGGCCGGCCTGAATTACATCGACACCTACCAGCGCTCGGGCCTGTACCAGATCCCGTTGCCCACGACGCTCGGCATGGAAGGCGCGGGCAGCGTGGTGGCGGCCGGCCCCGACGTGAAAGGCCTGAAACCGGGCGACCGGGTGGCGTTTACCAATGTGATGGGCGCCTATGCCGACTACATCAAGGCATCCGAAGACCGGCTCGTGCCGATACCAAACGGAGTTTCCTTCGATGAGGGCGCGGCCGCGATGCTGCAGGGCTGCACGGCGCATTATCTGAGCCAGACGACTTACAAGCTGGGCAAGCGCGACCGCTGCCTGATCCACGCCGCGGCAGGCGGCGTCGGCCTGCTGCTGATCCAGATGGCCAAGAACGCCGGCGCGTTCGTCATCGGCACCTGCTCCACCGAAGCCAAGGCCGAACTCGCATCGGCGGCCGGCGCCGACGAAGTGATCCTCTACAGCAAGCAGGATTTCAAGACCGAAGTGAAGCGCATCACCGGCGGCGAAGGCGTTACCGTCGCCTATGACTCCGTCGGCAAGGCCACGTTCGAGGACAGCATCGACTGCCTCAGCAAGCGCGGCTACATGGTGCTTTACGGCAACGCCAGCGGGCCGGTCACGGAGTTCAATCCGGCCAGCCTCGCCGCCAAAGGCTCATTGTTCCTGACCCGCCCGGCACTGTTCGACTACATCGCCGACCGCGCGGAACTCATTCAGCGCAGCAGCGACGTCTTCAACTGGATCCGCGAAGGCCGGCTGCGCTTGCGTATGGAGCATTTCTTCCCGCTGACCGAGGCCCGCGCCTCCCACGAAGCGCTTGAGGGCCGGCGCACCACGGGCAAGGTGCTGCTCAAGCCGGAAGGAACGTGACCCTGCTCATCGCTCATCGCTCGACCGACTTGAAAACGGAAAGCAACCAGACTCAATCCACGAGGAATTCTCCATGAACACCAGCAAAATACTGCTCGCCGCCTGTGCCGCGCTATTCATCGGCAACCTGTCCGCCCAGTCTATCGACCTCGGCCGCGGCGAACTGCCGGTAACTGTGCCCGAAGGCTATGACGACGGCACTCCTGCGCCGCTCGTGGTGCTGCTGCACGGATACACATCCAGCGGCGCCAACCAGGACACTTATATGGGTTTCAGCGAACTCGCCGACAGTTATGGCTTCCTGTTCGTGGCCCCGGACGGCACGCGCGAGTCCGGCGGCGACCAGAACCGTTTCTGGAACGCCAGCGATGCCTGCTGCAATTTCTTCGAATCCGAAGTGGACGACTCTGCTTACATCGCCTCGGTCATCGATGAAATGAAATCGGAATACAGCGTCGACGAGGATCGGGTCTACCTGATCGGGCATTCCAACGGTGGCTTCATGAGCTTCCGCATGGCCTACGAGCACTCGGACACAATCGCCGCGATCGTCAGCTTGGCCGGCGCCAACCACATGGGAATGCGTGAAGCGCCGCCCAATGGCGTACACATCCTGCAGATTCACGGTTCCGCCGACTCGGTGATCGTCTACGGCGGCGGCGACATCCAGGACGTCCGCTATCCCGGCGCGCTGGGCACCGTGCGGCGCTGGGCGACCTACAACGGCTGCTCGATGGAAGGCGCGGGGCGCGAGTTGCGCGATCTCGATGCAAGCCTGCCCGGGCATGAATCCGGCACTTATCTGTTCGAGGCCGGCTGCAGGGCCGGCGGTTCAGCGGAATTGTGGACGATTCCGGCCGGCGCACATTCGCCTGTGTTGTCAGATACTTTTGCCGAACAGGTGATCGAGTGGCTGCTGGCGCACCCGAAGACTCGGGGCGAAAGCGGGTAGGTCTTCCCGTGTGGGCCGGTTCTGAGCATTTCGAGCCGGCCCGCATCCTCTTGGGAGTTGGCCATGCGGGGTAGCCAAAGCCTGAATAGATCATTTGTGTTGGCCGTTGTTGTCGTTCTTGCTTCCTGCGGTAGCGAAGATGACGAAGGGCATCGGCTGGAAGTTTCCCACCGGGTTGAATTCGAGCCCATCGGCGAAATGAGCGGAATCATCCGCAATCCCCTCGATGGCTCTTTCTGGGTGCATAACGACAGCGGAGACGAACCGCGACTGTTTGCTCTGGACGCAGAGGGACGAGTGCAAATTCCCGAAAGCCTTGCCGACGACTTTCACGGCGAAGCGGTGGAAGCAGATAAGGAACCCTGGCCCGGGGTTCACATCGATAACGCGGTTAATCAAGACTGGGAAGACGTAACCACCGACGGCGTCAATTTGTACATCGCCGACATGGGCAACAACCGCAATGCCCGCCGAGACCTGGGCATTTATGTCGTGCCTTGGGAGTCGTTAAGCGATACGCAGACTGCGACTGCGACCGCGACTCGATTCATTCCAGTCCATTATCCCGAACAGACCGGATTTCCCCCGCTGGAGCGGCATTTCGACAGCGAGAGCCTGTTTTTCGCCGATGGCAGCCTGTATGCGATCACCAAGCATAGGCAGCCGGTTCCGATTCAGCAGGCGGAACCGGGAGCGAATCTCTTTAGACTTGATTCGCAATCCGAATCAGCATCGAACGCGCTGACCTTGATCGACCATCATCCCGAACTCACTTTCGCAACCGCCGCCGAGTTATCGCCTGATGGCCAAACCCTGGCGGTGCTTTCCTACACTGCAATCTGGCTTTTCGAGCGGCCCGAGACGGGCGATATGTGGCTATCGGCCCCGTCCCGCAAGTTGGCACTGAATATCGATACCGCCCGACAGGCCGAAGCCGTCGCCTGGCTTGACGCGGATACAATAATCGTAACCAACGAGCAAAGGGACTGGCTCAAGGCGCCAGTGGCGCTGTTTTCGCCTTCGGAGTAAATGTTACGAAAGGATGCCCACTTGGGTGTCCCTTTGATCTGACATGACTACTGAAGCTCTCGCGCGGAAACTGCATGAGGATGACCGACAAGGAGTTTGTCTGCGGTTAGCAGCTTGAGTCCTTCCTCCTGGGCTTGTACCAGTAACAACTCATCGAACGGATCCTTGTGACGGAGTGGCGGCTCGAGTTCCTGCACGGCATGGGTAATTGTCATCGGCAGAAATACTATTTCCTGATCCGCCAGCACTGTGATCACGTCCTCGGGCGAGAAGCGGGTTTTGCGATCCCCTGACGGATGACGGGCGTTATGTTTCAATCGCAGTTCCCAGAGCGAAACCGAACTCACATGAAATTCAGCGTCACCAGCCGCGAGAATCCGGCGCTCCTGCTCCAGAAACGCTCCGGGTTTGTCCATAATGTCGTATAGGTAAGACGTATCGAGCAACAAACGCATTAGATAGCCTAAGTATCTTTGTCGAGGCCAAGAACCTCGCGACTAAATGCTGGATCGTTAAATTCTTCCGGCCAACCTTCTCCATCTCCTTCGATTCCGAGCCGGCGACGCGCCGCATCCAGTTTCTCGAAATCAATACCGCCCCGCTGATCGCAGCGCACCAGTTCAACGACCGGCCGGCCATGCCTGGTGATGACGACCCGCTCACCGTTTCGCGCCGCGGCAATCAGTTCGGACAAGCGAGCTTTTGCTTCACGCAATGCAAGTTCCATGACGAATCGCTCCCGTCGCCAAATTCATGATCGAAAGTATGACGCACCGCAAAAATCGAATCAAGACTACTGTGTGACTACATAGTTTTCAGCCGAGGCGTCCTATAAGGCGCTCCGGCAATCTCTGCGAAATTCATTCACAGACTACGCCATCTACATTGCCCGCTGTAGTCAGGAGGCTTACGAGTCTGACCCGCGCCACGGTGTCAGGCGCGGCCGCCAGCGATGCACATGCAGGCAATAGGCCTCATACGACCCTTCAAATCTTCGACGGAGTTGCGGCTCCTCGTAGAACTGCACAAACAGGTGAAACGCGAGCAGAAGCATCCCTGCGTAGGCGAGCAGAAGCGCCTGGCCAAAGAGCAGCGCCTGCCCTGCAACGATGGTCAGCACGCAGACGTACATCGGGTTTCGCACGAACCGGTAGAGGCCGGACGCCACCAGCACTTCGGTTTGCTCCACCGGAGCCGGCGTGCCGCGTCCCTCCAGGGCGAAACGGGCAAAACAGTCCAACAGGCCGGCCAGGCCCACAACGACCGCCGCCGCGCCCACTACCCGCCCGACCGGCAAACCAAACAGCGGCGGTTGCATCGACCAACCGAAAAGTACGAACGGGACGATGCCGGCTACGACAGCGGGAGCGACCAGGAAGAAGGCGAACGACCCCAAGGTCGCTCGCGCGGTTGTGCCCTTCTCAAACATGTCATGATGCCAGGGGAGTCCCGGGAGCGATGTTACGGCAGCTTCGAACCTGTTGCCACGCACCCGCTGTGGTGCTCGTGGGTCCGCGGCAATGCGGAAATCCACGGCGAACTTTCGCAATTCTCGCAAGAAATACCCGTAAATCTCGCATTAACTATGCGTATTTCTCGCAATAGAGCTTCGTAAATCTCGCAATAGAGGCTACAATCGAGATATGTACAAACGGCATATCCAGAGCCTGCTCCGCGAGTTGCTGGGCGAATTTCGCATTGTTTACCTCACGGGGCCGCGCCAGTCCGGGAAAACGACGCTCGTCCGCATGGTGGCGGAGAGTCTGTCGCTGCGCTACATGTCCCTGGATGACCAGGCGACCCGCACCGCTGTGGAGTTCGACCCTCATGGATTCATTCGCTCCCTTGGTGACGAGCGCGTGGTAATTGACGAATTTCAATATGTCCCAGCACTGATTCCCGCCATCAAGGAAGCTTCCGACCAACTGACGCCGGATCAGCGCGGCAAGTTTCTGCTCACGGGTTCCGCCGATATATTCGGCTCCGCACGGGTGCAGGAAGCCCTGCCGGGGCATTTGGCGCGGTTGGAGTTGCTACCGCTTTCCGCGGACGAGATGTCGGGCGGCGGGAGAAATGCGATTGACTTCCTGATGCTGGAGAAGCATTCGCATCAAGTTGATTATCCGGAATTAACTCGCAATCAGATTGCCGACGCCATCGTCCACGGCGGCTATCCCGAGCCGGTTGGCAAAAGCCAACGCTTTCGGCAAGTGTGGTTTGACTCCTACATCCGGGGCCGGCTGCTGAAAGATTTTGAATCGCTTTACGCCAGCCGCACGGACTGCCACACAAATATCGCCGCCTTGACGCCCTATCTGGCGGGTTTGTGCGGCAATCTATTGAAGTACGCCAAAGTCGGTAACGACCTGCGCCTCGATGACCGGCTAGTGAAGAGATACATAGAGACTCTTGAGTTGATGTTCATCGTTCAGCGCGTTCCGGGGTATGCCAAAAACCGCGCCAAACGGCTTGCCGTGAGTTTGCCGAAGATTTATCTCACCGATACCGGTTTGGCATGTGCCTTGCTTGGCATTCGAGACGGCGAAACTCTGCTGACCACAAATCACTATGGCGCATTGCTGGAAAATCTTGTGTACCTGGAATTGCGCAAGGCCGCAGCCTGGGCCGAGCGGTCCGTTTCACTACATTGCTTTCGGGACAGGAATCAGCGTGAGGTGGACCTCGTGATCGAACGAGATGACGGACTGGTGACAGGGGTGGAGGTCAAGGCTTCGTCCAGCGTCTCTCCGCACGATTTTCGCGGCTTGTCGGCCTTTTCCGAGTTTGCCGGAACAAAGTTTCAGCAAGGCATTCTGCTTTACACCGGATATCGGGTTCTGCCTTTTCGGATCAAGGACAAGACTTTTCATGCGCTTCCGCTGAGCGCGTTGGTTCCGATTGCCGAATGATCGATAACGCTGGGTAATTGCCAAGCCTGCATATTGACAGTGATTACCGTGAAAAAGTAATCCCAATTGTACTATTTTCATGGTATTTTTCCGAAATGCTAAATCGAAACACAGCACATGAGGCGATCCAGAGCGCGTTGAACCGCGCACCTATTGTGGTGCTCGTGGGTCCGCGGCAATGCGGTAAAACCACGCTTGCACGCCAGTTTCTCGACACCGGGTCTGTCAATTACTTCGACCTGGAATCGCCGGAAAGCCTGGCTCGCCTCGATGAGCCGCAGACGGCGCTCGAGCCTTTGCGCGGTCTTGTCGTCATCGACGAAGTGCAATTGCGCCCCGACCTGTTTCCGATATTGCGAGTGCTGGCAGACCGGCGTCCCTTGCCGGCAAGGTTTCTGATTCTGGGAAGCGCATCCGGCAGTTTGATGCGGCAGACATCCGAAAGTCTGGCGGGACGCCGCGAGCGCGTGCTTCTCGGCGGCTTCAGCCTCGGCGAGGTGTCCGCGCAATTCGACGACGAGGCGGACTCCCGGGCAATGCTTTGGCGCAGGGGCGGTCTGCCGCTTTCGTTTCTGGCAACGCGCGAAGAAGACAGCGTGTCCTGGCGCCGTGAATTCATACAAGCGCTGATCGAGCGGGATTTCCCGCAATGGGGCGTTCGCACGCCCGCCACGACCATGGGCCGATTCTGGTCGATGCTCGCCCACTATCACGGCCAGACCTGGAACGCCGCCGAGCCCGCGCGTGCTATGGGCGCGCGACCGATAGCCGTGCATCGCCATCTCGATGTGCTCACCGACGCCATGATGGTTCGGCAGTTGCAGCCATGGTTCGCGAACATTCGCAAACGGCAAGTCAAAGCGCCAAAAATTTACATCCGCGACTCAGGCCTGTTGCATCAACTGCTCGGCATCCGGGACGAGAAGGAATTGCTGACTCACCCCAAGGTCGGCGCATCCTGGGAGGGTTTCGTCATCGAGCAGATCTTGCAGGCAGAGCCGCACGACGAAGCATTTTTCTGGTCGACACACCAGGGAGCGGAAATCGATTTGATCCTGCGGCGCGGAGACGCTCTCTACGGAATCGAATGCAAATTCGCCGACGCGCCACGCATGACTCCATCGATCCGCAACGCGCTGGCGGATTTGGGCCTCGCCCGCGTAGCCATCGTGTATCCAGGCAATCGCCGCTACGCATTGTCCGATCAAGTGGAAGCCGTCCCCGCCTCGGTCATGTCAACGCCTGAACCGCTATTTCGCGAGTAACTCGTATTTCTCGCAATAGAAGCCCTGATCAGGGATTGTGACATCATCGGCCGCCAGGAGTTTCAACAGGGGCTCTCCGCGCCAACGATTTTTCTTGAAACCGGGCCTTTTGAGTAGATTGCTTTATACTTGATTCTGAAGCTGATCATCAGGCTCAAGGTAGCGGACCCATGCGGTACCGCGACCGGAAGGGCGACCAGAGAACCTTGCAAAATGTCAACGGAAGATCTTAGTGGCAATGAAGCAGCAGAGTTTACTCTAAGCGAGCCGCCTTCAGGCTCTCACCGGACGAAAGTAGACTTGGGCCCAGGAGCCGCCGAAGCTTTCGCGCCTCCGGTCGGTGAGCAGACAACATTCAGGGCGGAGCTTCATGAGAGATTCATTTCGCGTTTATCCATCGATCCAAGCCTGTCTCGAACCGTAGTTTCATACCAAGGAAACCGCAATGCGCCAGGTTTCCGCTGGATGAAATATAAGGAAGGATTCTCGCGTCAATTGGTTGAACGATTTCTACACCGGTACAATCCTAAATCAGTGCTGGATCCTTTCGCCGGTATTGGCACTACTCCCCTTACAGCTGCGTGGAATCAATCGAATGGTGTCGGAATAGAATTAATGCCTATTGGAGTTCGCATTGGTAAAGGAATAGCAGCGGCCGCCAACGACGTCTCCTTAGGCGATTTGCGGCAAATGGGTGATAAGTTGCTGCAAAGAGTTTCATCCGGAGAAAAAGTTTCCGACAACTTTTCATTTCCTCATGTAAACATTACCAGAAACGCTTTTTCCACTGAATCGGAAGATGAAATAACCCGAGCTCGAGAATTTTTAGCTGGCGTGGATAATACTTCGATCAAATTGCTCTTGGATTTAGCTTGCATGGCCGTATTGGAGGCAAGCAGTTATACGAGAAAAGATGGGCAATATCTCAGATGGGATTATAGATCAGGTCGCCCCTTACGATCTAAAGTCGATAAAGGTCAGATAATTCCATTCAGATTTGCGCTTGATGCGAAACTAAATGAAATTTATCAAGACATTGTCGTTCTTAAGCAAACAACAAGGAATTCTATTCCCAAGCTTATTTGTGGCTCATCATTGGAGGAATTGAAGCGATTGCCATCAGAAGAGTACGATCTAGTGATAACTTCACCGCCATATGCAAATCGCTATGATTATACGCGCACTTATGCGCTTGAGCTTGCTTGGCTTGGATATAATCAAGAAGAATTTTCCAAATTAAGACAAAATATGCTGACTGCTACAGTTGAGAATAAATGTAAGCACGATTGGTTAGGAAAAGTATATTCAGAAGATAATAAAATGTTACGCAAAGCGGCTGAAATTAGTAGCAATCAGATGGCTCTTGCTGAAGTTCTCTCTATCCTAAATCAAAATGTGCGCGAGTTAAGCAATAAACATGTAATTCGGCTTTTGGAAGGATACTTTTTTGAAATGGCAATTATAACAGCAGAACTGGGTAGGGTGCTGAAGCCTGGCGGTCGGGTAATTATGATTAATGACAATGTGCAATATCATGGTGAAGAAGTTCCAGTAGATTTTATTTTATCCGATTTCGCTGAACAATATGGCTTAACCTGTAAGCAAATTTGGATGTTGCCAAGAGGCAAAGGTAATTCCAGTCAACAAATGGCGAAATTCGGAAGAAAAGAAATAAGGAAATGCGTATATCACTGGAAAAAAGAAAATGATTAAGAATGATGATGCAAAATTGAGGTCAATATTTCTTTCCGAATTAATCGGGCGGCGCGAAGATGAAGAATTGAGGGATTGGATAAAAGGTTTTTCTTCGGAACTAATTTTTGAACCTTTGGAGCAATTCATGATCAGCGAAAAAGCTTGGGCGCATGTGCAGGGAATCTCAGTAAAGCCGCAACTAGTATTCGCACACCCAACATTGCTTCAACAAAACCCCAAAGTCTCGAAGTACTATCGCGGAATTTCCCTTCTGCCTCAAAAGCAGGTGGGACAATTGGCCGCCTCAGTTTCAGGCTGGGAAAAGGGTACCCGACTCCAAGCTGTAACAAACGAAAATGCTCTAAAGGTTGCGCGGCTATATAACTCGATTGTGTCATCGATTATTGAAGGACATACAGGATGGACGCTTGATAATGGCTATAGGAATATTATAGCCACCATGGGGATTAGTTTGGACGGTACATTCCGCAACAAAATTGGCCAAATGGCTGAAGAGGCTGTTAAAAGTCGAATACGTGATTGGGTAGAGATGCAAGGCCTTATATTGTCAAAGACGGGCTCACCGGTGCAATTTAGGCTCAATGATGGAATCACAATGCGCTACGGTTCGGAACCCGACATAAAATTTACACGAGAAGGAAGGGCAATAGTTACAATTGAAATTAAAGGAGGAAAAGACCCGGCAGGAGCATTGGAGAGACTCGGTGCGATGCAAAAAAGTTTTAGTGAAACACCTCCAGGATGTGTCAATTTTCTGATCGCGGGTGTAGTAACTGCTGAGATGCAGGCGCGACTGGATCAAATTGGCGACGTCAAGGTTTATCTTTTAGATGATATTTCTTTAGACAATAACAAATGGGACGTGTTTATTCAGGAACTGTTTCATTACACACTTCGCCTAATTTAAACTACCTGATTCATATAGCATTAGTAAAATAGAGATCATGGCATGAGAATTCAAGACGAAATACTTTAGATTAATGTTGGCCGCGCCTCCGATTGGATGTACAGTACAACAAATCTATTTTCTTAGGCATCAAGCTCTTTGTTCGCATCAATATCTATACCGGCACTTTTCAGTTCTCTCATAAGTTCCAATTTCCACCCATCAGCTTTATCCATCCTAATGTATACGACACCATCGTAGTCCGATGGTTTTTCGATATCATCCACTACTAGCGCACACACATTTTCCCTACCCAATTTGGAGATAAAGTAGCCAAACTCGAATATAACATTTTGTCTCGCGCGCGACCTTAAATTCTTAGGTTGATCACTTGGAGCACCTATGTCATCTGGCGTCAGTAGAACTACTGCGTATCCGACATCATCATTTTCCTCTATTTTTTCAATAATTGTACGCCCCTTACTTGCCCTTTCGTGAAGTATTATTACATTCAACTGGTGCTTTTGCAGAAATCTCGCAACTGTCTCTTTCGCTTCCTTATCGTGTCCATGCACTACAAATATTGAGATTGATCTTCTATCAACTTCTTTACTAGATCTGTCTAAAGTAGATAATTCTTGATTTTGTGGCCAAAAGTCATTAATTCTTTCTATTAAGGAATTCAGCATAAATTTTGCTTCGCTTAGGCCGCGTAGAAAGATTTTACGTTGCTCCTGCGAATCTAAATCGTCCCCAAAAATGTAGGCAGCATCATCGAATTGGATTTTTTCAAACTCTTCTCTCTCTTCCATACTAGGGAAGAAAACCTTTCCGATAGCGTGCACTGTGTCTTTATGCCATCTTTTAAATTCTAATGAATCAGCTGATTGGTAGGTTAAGAGTGAGATTCTGCTTAATCTCTTACGTAGAATTTCCAATGCCTTGGATTTCGGAACTTTTGAACTCACCCCTATTTGACTCCATTTTCCACAATTATTTGATTGGCGAAATCATTTTTCACACCTCTATTCTATGTCACAACAACCCCTCAATCCGATCCATCAAATCCTCCATCCTCCTCAACACCGGCTCATACGCCTCTGCCTGGGTCATATCCAGCCCGGCCTCATTCAGCAGGATGTTGTGCGGATAATCCGAGCCGCCGGCGCTGAGCACGCGGATGAATGCATCCCGCACAGCCTCGTCCCCAGCGAGGAATTGTTCGGCAAACCATGCCGCGCCGCTGATCGAGGTGGCGTATTGGAAGACGTAGAAGTCGTAGTAGAAATGCGGGATGAAAGCCCATTCGACGGTGTAGGCGTCGTCGATGGTGAGGACGCCGAGGTCGTGGCCGTGGTAGCGCTTTAGCAGGTCGCCGTAGATTTCGGTCAGGCGCGGGCCGGTGAGGGGTTCGCCGCGTTCGGCGGCGCGGTGAATCGCGAGTTCGAATTCGGCGAACATGGTCTGGCGGAACAGGGTGCCGCGGATTTGCTCGAGCGCGCCGCCGAGGTAGAACAGCCGCTCTGTGTCGGTGGTCGCGTTCGCGATCATGTATTCCTGCAGCAGGATTTCGTTGATGGTCGAGGCCAGCTCGGCGGTGAAAGTCGAATAGCCCGCGGTTTCGAAGGGGTTGTTGGCGTTGGCGAGCAGGCTGTGGACGGCGTGGCCCCATTCGTGGGCGAAGGTCGACATCGATTCGTAGTCGTCGTTGTGGTTCAGCAGCACGTAGGGGTGCGCGTCGTAGACCGAACCGTTCATGTAGGCGCCCGAGCGCTTGCCCGGCTGCGGATGGCTGTGCATCCACTGCTGGGAGAGGCCGTATTCGAGCAGTTCGAGGTATTGCTCGCCGAAAGGTTCGAGGGCGGCGAAAGTGATTTCCGATGAGCGTTCGAGGTCGAAGACGCCGGTTTCCGCCTGCACCAGGGGCGGGTAGATGTCGTAATAGCGCAAGTCCTCGATGCCGAGCAGGCGGCCGCGCAGTTCGAGATAGCGATGGAACAGCGGCAGCGAGTCGTTCACCTGGGTGACGAGTTGGGTGTAGACCTCGGGCGGCAGGCCGTCGGCGAACAGATTGGCTTCGAGTACGCCGGGGTGGTTGCGCACCCGGGCGCTGAAGACGTTGGACTGGGCTTCGGCGGCGAGCGTCGCGCCCATGCCGTCGGCATATTGGTTCCAGGCGCCCCAGAAAGTGTCGAATACCAGCTTGCGGTCCTCGCGATTCGGCGCGGCGCGCCAGAACGAGTAGCCGGCCTGACTTAGAGTTGCCTCGGCACCGTCGCTCAGGGTCACCGTCGGCCAGGGGATGTCTGCATTGGCGTAGTTTTCGTAAATCTGCCCAGGCGCCGAGAGCACCATGCCGGCCTGGGCGAGGATCGCCTCAGTGCGTTGGTCGAGGGTATGCGGCTCCTGGCGCAGGATGTCGTCGAGCATGAAACCGAATTTTTCCAGCCTCGGTTCCGCCTGGCGGAAACTGCGGATGGTGTCGGCGCCCAGGTCGAGAATCTCCGGGCGGATCCAGGATGTCGCCTGCTCCATATTGGTCAGCATCTGTCGGGCGCGGCCGAAACGCGCCTGTGCCGCGGGTTCGCGCTGATCGACGTCGCGTATCAGGCTGGTGTAAACGTAAACCCGGTAGGCTTCCTTGGCCGTGTCGGACTGGGCTTCAAGGGCGTCGGCGAGTTCTGCCGCGCCGTTGCCCAGCGTGCCCCGGTATCTCGACAGGGCATCGATACGGTTGGACACGGAATTGATCGCCTCTTCCCAGTCCTCTACCGTCGGGTAGATTTCAGTCAAATCCCATTCATAGCGCACGGTGTCGGACTGAGCATGGGCAAGGCCGGTCAGCCCTGCAATCAACAATGATAGTAATAAGGCGGGAATCCTGTTAGCTAACATGGTGTTTCGATCTCTTGAACAGTAACTTCGGGATTCTATCGGAATCCTGAACTTCGGACATTAACTGGAGGGAACTGCGCTGTGCCGGACTGTTGAATGAAGATGAAAACCGCCGCGATAATTCCAATTGCCAACTCTCTGACTTCCAATTAACAGCTCGATGACTTCCAATTATCATTGGCTGGAAAACACATGGTTTGGTTGAATGCGCTATGCTTGGGCCACTTCGGGGATGGAAGGGGGCCATGACTTCAAGACGACAACTGTTGCAGGCGCTGGGGGCGCTGCCCCTGCTAGGCGCCTGCGCTGCCGGAACGCCGACTTCACCCGCCAATTTCACTCCCTCGGGCGTACCCTTGCGCCGGGTGAAAGTGTCCGACGAGCGCGTGATTCGCACCATTGCCGGGCTGCGGCCGTTTCGCCGCAACGGCTTCAATGTCTCGGCCGAGCAGCGCGGCGCCAGGACGCTGATTCACAACTACGGCCATGGCGGTGGCGGCATCTCGCTTTCCTGGGGCTCGTCGAGCCTCGCAGTTGAGTTGGCGGGAGTCGGCAACCGGCGCAATTGCGCCGTGGTCGGCGCGGGAGTCATGGGCCTGACGACCGCGCGCCTGGCCCAGGACCGCGGCTGGAACGTCACCATCTACTCGAAAGACCTGCCGCCGAACACAACTTCCAACGTTGCCGGCGGGCAATGGACTCCTACTTCGGTTTACGAAGAAGAACTCGTGACCCCCGCATTCAGGCAACAGTTCGACCGCGCCATGGCCTTCGCCTACCGCTATTTCCAGAATCTTGCCGGCCCGCGTTATGGCGTGCGCTGGATCAGCAATTACAACCTCGCAAGTGATTCCCAGGAAGAGGAGGATTTCCAGAACCGCTACGCGAGCTTTTATCCGCAATTGCGCGAACTGGCGCCCGGCGAACATCCTTTCCCAGTGCCCTTCGCACGCCATTACGACACGCTGTTGGTCGAACCGGCGGTGTTCCTGCCCGCCGTCATGGCCGATTTCTTCGGCGCCGGTGGTAAGATCAATATCCGCGAATTTGCAGACGCCGGGGAAATTCTCGCACTCGAAGAAGACGTGATTTTCAATTGCACCGGCCTCGGCTCCCACGCCCTGTTCGGCGACGAGATGCTGATGCCGATCAAGGGCCAGCTCACTTTCCTGCTGCCCCAGGAGGAAGTCGAGTTCAACATCATCGGCAACGGCGGCCTCTACATGTTCCCGCGCAGCGACGGCATCCTGCTCGGCGGTACCTACGAACGTAACGAATGGAGCCTCGAACCCGACCCGGAAGCCACCCGCCGCATCATCGACGGACACCGCGCCTTTTTCGAGGCCATGCACGACCCCTGGGCCACCTGAAAAATCAGATTATCGGCTCTGTCTGGACATGGCGCACCACATCCATCGAATCATGCAGAAATCGGAGTACATCGATTGTGGGAGGTTGATCGTTTCCGAGACTTCGGTAAATCACCATGTGCCTGGCTTTTCTGCCCTTGCGAGCGACATGCAAAGTCATCATGTCCCTGGCGATATCTTCGCGTCTTCGCGACCCCGCGACATTTGGCCCTTCCATCAGCGCTTCAAGCGCAAGAGTTAAGGTTTCCGCATAAATTCGCGCCTGGGTGGCCCCGAAATTGTCGGCCGACCAGATGAGTATGTTCTTGTAATCAGCCTCAGCCGCGGCGGATAACCGGACGCGCCAGCGCTGTCTTGTTGCAGTCACGTACCGCTGCCGTCCAGGACTTCACCGGATAAGGCGGACAGGCTTTCACGCAAGGATTCCCGAGAATCAAAGGTGCGGTAATGTCCCGCTTCTATGTCGGCGACGCCGATATTCGCGGCTTCGCGCATAGCCTTGAGACGGAGTTCCTCCTCGGTTTCTCTGCTTTCGATCAGTCTCAGGCCCTCGCGAACGACTTCACTGGCATTCTGATACCGACCGGACTCGACCAGCCTCGACACCAGTTCAGCCAGATGGTCGGACAACACCACATTTCGCGTCGGCATAGCCAAAATCTCCTTACTTTCAATGATTGGCATTATATGCCAATCATTCGTGATGGAAAACTACTTCCGCTTTTCACTCGCTACCCCGGGCTGCCTGAGTTGCCACCTAAGTTGCCGTCTGAAAAAGTTAGACTTTTCAGCCGCTTCCCATTACTCTTTTCCGTTGATCAAACAAGTCAGCGAGAAACGCCATGACACTCAAGATCGCCAGGTATTTCTGTCTCGCCGCCCTGCCCGCCTTCGCATTCAGCGCCGCGGCCCAGGACGCACCCACTTTCTATCAGGACGCATTGCCCGTATTTCAGAAGAATTGCGTTGCCTGCCATCAGCCCGAAGGGCCAAGCGTCGGCGGAATTTATGCGCCGATGTCGTTGATGGACTATGAAGACGCCAGGTTATGGGCGCCGCTCATCAGGAACGCGCTGGAAACCGGCTACATGCCGCCCTGGGGCGCCCACGAGCGTCATCGCGGGGAGTTCAAGGGTGAGCGCTATATCGACAAGGCCGAGAAAGATCTGCTGATCGCCTGGGTTGACGGCGGCGCGCTCGAAGGCGATTCGGACAAGGCCGCCAACAGCGAAGGCCTGGTGGCCTCCAGCGCCGGCACGACCTTGCCGGAATCCGGCTGGTGGATAGGCGACCCAGATCTGGTCGTGGCTTTCGACGAGCCCGTATACGTGCCCGACGAGGTGGAAGACTGGCAGCCCACCGTACAGATGAAATACGAGGAAGGCGCGCATCAGGAGCCACGCTGGGTGTCCATGGCCGAACTCAAGCCCGGCGGACCCTGGGTGCATCACATCGTGTCCAGCCATATGGGCGTGGGCGTTCCCGGCCGCGGGCCGTTCACCTATCCCGAGGGCTGGGGCGTATTGCTGCCGGAAGACCCCTTCATCACCGTGAACATGCACTACCACAAGGATCCCGTTGAAGGCTCGGCGGTCCATGACGACACTCAGGCGGCCTTCAAGTTCTACGAAGAAGGCGCGGTGATCGACCATGTGGTCGAAACCAACCTGCTGCCGCATCGCGACTGGACCATTCCCGCCGGCGACTCGAACTACGAGGTGAACAATACCTTTGAAGTCGAGGAAGACATCTACCTGCTCTCCATGGGCCCGCACATGCATTATCGCGGCAAGGCCATGCGCTACGAGCTGGAATATCCCGACGGCGAAATGGAAACCCTGCTCTGGGTGCCGAATTACGATTTCAACTGGCAGTTTCTGTATGAGTACGAGGAGCCCCGGTTCATCCCGGCGGGCTCCACCATGCACATGTCCTGGTGGTTCAACAACTCCGAGAGCAACCGTTTCAACCCCGATCCGGGAGCTGAAGTGGTTTACGGACCGGCAACCACCGATGAAATGGCCAATGCGCGCATCTATTACGCGCCGGTCAAGCAGCGCGGCATCGTAGTCGGCCGCGACCTGCCCCAGGACGTGCTCGAAACCGCGCAGGCAGCGGAGCAGTTGCGCCGCGAGCGAACCGAATTGCTCGACCAGAGCGCGGACGACTTTTCCTGGTTAACCGAGGACAGTCAGTAGGGGGTCTTTCGGCAACGGTAAATTCGTGGAGATTCTGCGACTGCGCGCAGAATGACATGTTCCCCGACGTCATTCTGCGCGAAGCGAAGCGGAGTCGCAGAATCTCGCCGAGAGGCGGAGGAGGCAGAAAATGAAGACTGATCTGTGGAAATTTACAGCGGCAGCTTGCATTGCGAGCTTCGCCAGCGGCGCCTTGTTCGCGCAATCCGATGACGGCTGGGTCATGGGCCGCACCCCCGACGGCCAGCCCGATCTGCAAGGCGTCTGGACCAACGATACGATCACGCCGATAGAGCGCCCGGCATCGTTGGCCGACCGCGATTTCCTCACCCCCGAGGAAATCGAGGCCATGGAGACCGGCATCGCCCAGCGCAGGACCGATGCGGACAATAACATCGTGGTCCGGGCAGGCGGCAACGTCGGTGGCTACAACCAGATCTGGCTCGATTCCGGCGATACCGTGCTTTCCACCGGCCAGACCTCGATGATCGTCGATCCGCCCAACGGTCGTGCGCCGATCATCGAAAGCGCCCTGGCCGAGCGCGACTTCTATTTCGCCAATGTCGAGAACGACTACGTCTACCACACCGTCTGGGACCGCTGCATCACCCGCGGCGTTCCCGGCTCGATGCTGCCGGCCGGCTACAACAATGCCTATCGAATCATTCAGACGCCGGACGCAATCACCATCGTCTACGAGATGATTCACGACGTGCGCGTCATCCCGCTGAGCAAGACCGAACACATCGACTCCAAGGTCCGCCTGTGGATGGGCGACTCGGTAGCGCACTGGGAAGGCGAAACCCTGGTGATCGAGACGACGAACTTCAACGACCGCGGCATGATCGCCAACAGCAGCGCCGGCGGCCGCCTCAAGGGCGTGCCGGCATCGGAACAGTTGCATGTGGTCGAGCGTTTCAACCGCGTCAGCGAGGGAACGATCATCTGGGAAGCCACCATGACCGACCCGGAAGCCTTTTCCTCGCCGGTAACGATCTCGATGCCGCTGACACTGGAAAACGACTACCGGATGTACGAATACGCCTGCCATGAAGGCAATTACGCGATTCCCAACATCCTCAGCGCCGGCCGCGCCCGCGAGCGCATGCAGGTCAGCAACGACTGATCTAGCCCGTAGTCGCAATCAGTTCGGGATGCTTGATCCTTGAGCGGACCTCTTCCACCGGGTGCTTGCACACGCCCGCCTGGTGGATGAGTTTGCTTTCGCAGTCGTCGCAGCGCACGCATTCCTTGAAATCGATCTTCGGGCCGTGGATGGCGCCGGTCGGGCAGGAATGCTCGCAGACCTTGCAATAGACACATTGCCGCACGCGCTTGATGCGGAAGGGTGAAATCATCGAGACGACGCCGAGGGCGGCGCCCAGCGGACATGCGTAGCGGCAATAGAAGCGGCTGATGAAGACGGAAGCCGCCAGGAAAGCGATCAGGATCACCCAGAGCCAGACCGACTGGCTGAAATAGAAGATCGTGCCGAAAGGCTCGAAGTACTGGAACAGGCTCAGGTCGGCCCAGGCCACCGCCATCAGCAGTAAGAATCCCAATACGCCGTACTTGATGTAGATCGCCGCGTTGTGGATGGCGCGCGGCAGTTCCTTCTGGAAATGCCGGGGCAGGAAGCGGCTGATAAAGTCCTGCAAGGCGCCGAAGGGGCAGAGCGAGGAGCAGAACACCCTGCCCCAGAACAACGTCGTCGCCACGGTGAAAACGACGATGATCAAGGTCGGCAAGTCGGTGAGGAACATCGACGGGCCCTGCTTGATGACATTGGTGATGTGGGAAACCGACAGGAAGCCGCCGTCGATCCAGCCAAGATAAACCAGCGTGAAGGCGAGCGTGGTCCAGCGCAGGGTCGAATTCTTGGTCGCGAAACTGATGCTGACCAGGGCAAGCAGGAAGAGCAAGGCGCCGGTTTGCATCGGCGGTGCGGTCTCGATCAGGTAGGCAATCCGGCTCGTGTCCGTCGTCAGGGCGATGTCGTCCGAGTCGAAAACGCTGAACTCCGGCGGCAGTTCCGTGCCCTGGGCCAGCGCCAGCGGCAACGAAGGGACCTGGTATTCGAGGCTTGCAATGTAGCCGAACTGGGCCAACTGGTCGCTGAGATCGTAGTGCACGAAGAATGGCTGGGTAATGTCGATACGGTCGTCGAGCACCATGGCGCCGGCGAAGCGCACATTGCCGGCGATCTTGCCGTTATCGGCGCTGCCGACGTAAACGAAGCGGCGCCGCTCGAGTCGAATGAATTCGCCGTTCTGCTCAACCGCCAGACGTTCCTGGCGGAACGGCATGCTCGAATCTCCGTCGATGCCCACGAGGACGAGATTGCCGTCGTTCACCCGGGCACTGGCTTCACGTTCGGCGCGGGAGTAATCGTCGGCGCCGACGAGCAGTTCGCCGAGCCCGTCGTGGGCCATGAAGGCGACCTCTAAACGCAGTATCGTGCCATCGGCCATTTCCACGTCGAGTTCGCGCACCAGGCCGTCGGCCTTGAAGTCATCCCAGGACTTGCCTTCGAGGAACTGCAGCGCACGGCCGTCGGCATTCGTGGATCGCACGAAATCGGTATCGGGCAGATGTTCCAGGGCGACCCTGCGCGCGGCGTTGCGAATGCCACGGGACACCGCCCAGGCGGTGATCGTGGCGCGGGAAATGCCGTCTACGTCGCGGCCGACGCGAAATCCTTCGCCGATTTCCTTGCCCGAAAATTGCCCGGGGAAGCCTTCGGTGTGGATGAAATCGCCGCGTATTGCCTTGTAGGACTCAGTGTAATGAACGATTTCGAGGCCGGTGACCACGCCTTCCGCGTCTATGCCGACGAGCATGTCGATAGGCGCGCTATAACCGATTTCCTCGGGCGGCAGATCCGGCGTGAAAAAGACGAAACCGGCAAGTTCGGCCTCGGGCTCGGAACCCGCATAACCCGCATAGATCGGCAGGGAGCTTTTCGCCGGCGCGAAAAATTCGGCAGCCGGAAGCACACGGCGCAGCAGTTCTTCATCGATCTCATCGATGCCGTTCGGCTGAGCCAGGGCGCCTGATGCAAAAGCCAGCAACAAGGCGAAAATCGGCAGCATTGCGGTGCGAAAGTTTCGCATGTGCCTTACCGCGCTCATGCAGCCAGTCCTTCGCGGGTCTCCTCGATCAGCGCGTCCACCACGGCAATCAATGACTCCTCTTCGCTGTCGCCTTCGAGCCGCCGCAGCCGATACAGATCGATCTGCCGGTCGGCGCTGGAGCCGTGACGGATGATTTCATGGACGTATTTCAATTCGGCTTCGCAATCCAGCGCCGCGGCGTCCTCGGCGAGTTCTCCCGTCAGCCATTCGGCGATGTCGCCGATATCCTGACGATCCTTGCCCAGCGGAGAGCCCAATACCGCGAACACGCCATAGCGCTGGGCCAGCCAGCGGTTCTCGGCGATGATTTCGGTGGGCGGCTCCGGTGGAAGCGAGTCCTTGTTGCGCAACAGCCAGCGCACCAGGCACGCGTACAACGCGACCAGGGTCATGGTTTCCTCGATGCGGGTGCCCATATCGCATATGCGCATTTCGATCGTGGGATATTTCTGCGACGGACGGATGTCCCACCAGAGTTCGCTGCCGTCGCGCACGAAGTCCATTGCCCGATAGTCATCCAGCAATTTGTCGTACTCGGCCTGTGAATAAAGCGCACCGGGCACGCTGGTGCGCGGCAGGACTCCCATCAGATTCAGCCGGTACGACTTGAAGCCGGTCATCCGCCCTTCGCTGAACGGCGAAGACGTGGAAAGCGCATGCAGCAGCGGCAGGTACCGCCGCATCGCCGTCATCACGCGAATGCGGTCGTCGGCGTCGCCGAATCCGGCGTGGACGTGCAAGCCGCCGTTCACGGAGCGACGCATGCTTTCCTGGAAGATCACCGCGAAATGCCGGTAGCGGTCCCCCTCCGTGTGCATTTGTTCGTCCCAGCGTCCGAATGGATGAGTGGAAGCTGCGATCAGTCTTGCGTCATGCTGCGCCGCCGCGTCCAATACCAGCTTGCGCGTCTCGCACAGTGCCTGCCGAACTTCACCAACCGAATTGCAAACTCTCGTATTGGTTTCAATCTGTGAGCGGAGGAATTCGTGAACCACAGAGTGCGGGCCCGCGTTACATGTGCAGAACTCGAAAATTTCCGGCGACGGGTCTGCCAGCAGATCGCGGCTGTCGGCATCCACCAGGAAAAACTCTTCCTCGACGCCTAGCGTAATCGCCGGTTTATCCATGTCCATTCCTTGATTCCGGATCAGGCCGGAGCCGGAGCCGGAGCTTGCAGTATTCCTGTTTCCTTTTCGGACTTGCCGATGACCACGGCGCCGCATGAATCCGAGAAGATGTTGATGGATGTCCTGAACATATCCAGGATGCGATCCGTCACCAGCAGCAGGCCGATTGCTTCGAGAGGCAGACCAATGGCCGTGAGAATAACGGCAATGGCAACCAGACTGGCGGCCGGAACGCCGGCAACTCCGACTGATGTCAGCAAGGCTACCAGCACAACCGTGAACTGGGTGCCGAAAGTCATATCCAGCCCGTAGGCCTGGGCAAGGAAGATCGCTGCGACGCATTCGTAAAGGGCCGTACCGTCCATATTGATGGTGGCGCCAAGCGGCAGGCAGAAACTCGTCACCCGATCCGACACCCCTGCTCTTTTATTCGTGCATTCCATGGTCAAAGGCAGCGTGGCCGAAGACGAGGACAAGGAAAAAGCGGTCAATATCGCCGGCGCCATGGCCTGGAAATGGGCTAAGGGGCTAACCCGGGCAATGTATTTCAAAATGATCGGCAAGGTCACGAATACGTGGAAAGACAGCGCCAGCACTACAGTGAAGAAGAACTTGAGCATTGGCTCAAACGCCGCGAAACCCGTCGACGCCACAGTGCTCGCCACCAGTCCGAATACGCCGTAAGGGGCGAAACTCATGATCCACATGGTGATCTTCATCATGGTTTCGGAAACGCCGACCCAGAAACTGAGCATGGTTTCCCGGGGTCCTTCCGGAATTCGGGACATGAAAAACCCGAACACCAGACTGAAGAATATGAGCCCGAGCAACTCACCTTCCGCTGCGGCGCCGACGATATTGGTAGGCACCATGCGCAGGAAGATGTAGACGATGTCACCGCTCGCGCGACCTTCTGCGTTGGCCATCACCGTGGCGAGTTCGCCGCTGTCCGCGGTCAGGTTCAAGGCGTCGCCGGCCGGATTGCCGTTGACAATTCCCGGAGCAAGGAAATTGACAAAGGCCAGTCCGACCAAAATGGCCAATGTGCTGGTTGTCGCGTAGTAAATAACCGTCTTGCCGCCGAGCCGGCCCAAATCGGAACCGCTGCCGAGTTTGGCGATGCTGACGATGATGGTAGACATGATCAGCGGCACGATGATCATTCTGAGGGCGTTGAGAAACAAGGTGCCGACGAAGTCGTAAATCCCGTGGAACGTAACTCCCAACACGCCCATTTCAGTGCCGGTAATCGACCCCAGCACTACCGCCAGCACTATGGCTATCAGGATTTTCCAGTGAAGTTTCAGCTTGCCCATTGTTATCTCCTTTTCGTGAGTTGACGGCGCAGGCCGCCATTCGCCGCAACTTCGCTCGTCCCGGCAGACTCAGCCGATGATACTTGAGACCCGAAGTCATGCACACCCCCCGGTTCCGGGCCAGATTCTGCGACTACGCGCAGAATGACACAGTGGGAATTGTCATCCTGCGCGCAGTCGCAGGATCTTTTCGTCAGCAAAACAAGAGCTGCTTCTGACACAAGTTTTGACTTGATCGGCAACGGCTGTTTATGCTGCCGCCATCCATGCTTGAGGAATATTCAATGCGCCGAACTTGCTGGATGTCCCTGGCTTTGCTCGCTCCACTGGCGATGGCCCAGACCGGGCCGCTCACGCCGGTTACCGACGCCATGCTGGCGGACCCTCCGCCCGAGTCCTGGCTCAACTGGCGTGGCAGCCAGGGAAGCTGGGGTTACAGCGAACTCGATCAGATCGATACCGGCAACGTGCATCGAATGCAGTTGGCCTGGTCCTGGTCTTTCGATGATACCGGCGCGGGCCAGGCGGCGCCGCTGGTGCACGACGGCGTCATGTTCCTGCCCGGCCCGAGAGGAGTAATCCAGGCGCTCGATGCAGTCACGGGCGACCTGCTTTGGGAATACCGGCCGGGCATCACGCCCGCGCTGGAAGGTTCCGGCGCGGAGCCTCTCGGCCCCGAACAATTGGGCGACACCGCTCTGCCGGCCAGTTACTGGGCCGGGGTCGGCCGCGGGGTACAAAAAAACATCGCCATCTACGGCGACAGGATTTTCGCCGCGACGGAGAACGCCAGCGTACTCGCCGTAGACAGCCGGACCGGCCTGCTGGTCTGGGAATCGCCGGTAGCCGACCCTGCCATGGGTTATAACTACGTAGCTGGCCCGATCATCGCCGACGGCGTAGTCGTTACCGGCATCAACGGCTGCGATCGATACAAGGAAGGCGCCTGTTACATCACCGGCCACGACCCCGACACCGGCGAAGAACTCTGGCGCATCAGCACGGTCGCCCAACCTGGCGAGCCAGGCGACGCTTCCTGGGGCGACTTGCCGCTGGAATTTCGCGCCGGCGGCGATAGCTGGATTTCCGGCAGTTATGACCCGGCGACCGGGCTGGTCTATATGGGAACGGCCCAGGCCAAGCCCTGGGCGCGCGTGGTGCGAGGTACCGATGGCGACGCGCTTTATACCAACAGCACCCTGGCGCTGGACCCGCACAGCGGCGAGATCGTCTGGTATTACCAGCATCTGCCGGGCGAGACTCATGACATGGACGAAGTGTTCGAATCGGTGCTGATAGATGTGGACGGCAGCCAGTCGCTGTTCAAGATGGGCAAGCTCGGTATTCTCTGGCAACTCGACCGGGCCACGGGTGAATTCATCTCCGGCACCGACATCGGCTACCAGACCATCGTCGAACTCGATCCGGTCACCGGCAGCGTGCGTTACCGCGACGGCATGATTCCACGCATCGGCCAGGAACTTGACATGTGCCCGAGCACCTCTGGCTTCAAGAGCTGGCGCGCCATGTCGTATTCGCCGCAGACCCGGGCTTTGTATATCCCCATCACCCTGAATTGCGAACTCGCGACCTTCGGCCCCGTCGAATTCGAACTCGGTGGCGGCGGCACCGGCCCTGTGCGCCGGATCAATTACCCGCATCCGGAAGCCGGGGACAATCTCGGTGAATTGCTCGTGCTCGGAGTGCCCGACGGCGAAGTACGCTGGCGTTATCGCTCGCGCGCCCCTGTCAATACTGCCGCGCTGGCGACTGCCGGCGGGCTGATTTTCGCAGGTGACTATGACCGGCGCATGTTCGCTTTCGATGCCGAAAACGGCGAAATTCTCTGGCAGACACGGGTCAATACCTCCGCCCAGGGCTTTCCGATCAGTTACATGGTAGACGGCCGCCAATTTGTTGCCCTGCCCGCCGGAGTCGGTGGTGCGAGTTGGTCGAACATGCTGCCGCGGGAACTTGCGCCTGAATTGAGGCATCCCGCCCGCGGCAATGCCATTCATGTTTTTGCTCTTCCAGAACAATGAGTTGTGACAATATGTCTATTCCTGGCCGATACGCGTTCGTTTGCTTCGCATTCACTCTTCTGCTGCCGGCGAGCCTGGCCCAGGCCCAGAACGCGGATGAGCGGCCGCGGGCGCGGGAAGCCGGCGTCATCGTCGGCGTATTCGAACCCGGACCGCTGAACGCCATCACCGACATCGAAGGCGTCCGCGTCGGTCATAGCACGGTGATCCGCGACGACGACATCCGCACCGGCGTTACGGCGATCATCCCGGCGCCGGGCAATCTCTACACGCACCCGATTCCAGCCTGGATTCATGTCGGCAACGGCTACGGCAAGCTGATCGGTGAAACCCAGGTGCGCGAGTTCGGCGAAATCGAGACTCCCGTGCTGCTGGTCTGCACCTTGTGCGTATGGAGCGCCGCCAACGCGCTCAAGGAATGGATGTACGAACAGCCGGGCATGGGCGAACACACCCTGAACCCGGTCGTCGGAGAAACCAACGACAGCCGCGTGAACAACATGTGGGCCGACCCGGTTCAGCGCGATGAGGTATTCGAGGCGCTCGATAGCGCCGGCGGCGGTCCTGTCGCGGAAGGCTCGATCGGCGCCGGCACCGGCACCCAGGCTTTTGGCTGGAAAGGCGGCATCGGCACGAGTTCGCGCGTATTGCCTGCCGACCTCGGCGGCTACACCATCGGCGTACTCGTGCAGACCAATTACGGTGGCGTGCTTGAGATCAACGGCGCGCCAGTAGGCCGGGAACTCGGCAATTATTCCTTCCGCGCATCGATCGAAGGCGAAGACCAGGATCGCGAAGACGGCTCGATCATGATGGTGGTTGCCACCGACGCCCCGCTCGACAGCCGCGGCCTTGAGCGGCTTTCCATGCGGGCAATGATGGGCCTTGCGCGCACCGGCTCGTTCGCGAGCAATGGCTCGGGCGATTACGTCATTGCATTTTCGTCCAATCCGAGCGTGCGCCGCCCTCGCAGCAGCGCCGCGCCGGTGCCGACCGAAGTGCTGGTGAACGAAGCCATGTCGCCGTTGTTCGCGGCTACTGCCGAAGCCACCGAAGAAGCGATCTATAACGCCATCTTCAAGGCGACCACGGTGAACAGCGCCCGAGGGGAATTGCGCGCGATTCCCCTTGATGAAGTGCTGGAAATCCTGCGCGATTACCGCGCCATCGACTAAGCCATCTCCCTGCAGAGGACTCCGCTCATGACTCCCGGCATTTCCAAACATGGGACACCCATAAGCCTTCGACGTATATCCGCGATTCCGGCGCTGGCGCTGAGTCTTGCTCTGGCGGCCTGTCGGCCCGCGCCTGACGGCGGTTCCACGGCCAACTGGCCACATCACGGAGCCGATCATTCTTCGAGTAAATACGCACCGCACGGCGAGATCGACCGAAGCAATTTCTCCGAGCTTGAAATCGCCTGGTCCTGGGCCTCGGCCGATTCACGCATCGATGAGGGACTGCGCTATTTCACGGGCGACTATCGCGCCACGCCGATTTTCGTCAATGGCGTGCTCTATACCGCCACCAATCATGCACAGGTCGTGGCGCTGGACCCGGCCAGCGGTGAGGAGCTATGGCTGTTCGACCCGGAAAGCTATCGTGCGGGACCGCCCAATTTCTCCCCAGTTCAGACACGGGGTATCGAATACTGGACCGATGGCGAAATCGAACGCATCTTCATCGCCACATTAGGAAAGCAATTGGTTTCCATAGACATCGCCACGGGAGAGCCTGACCCGAATTTCGGCGATGACGGCTTCGTGGATCTGCGCGGCGATCTGGGCCGGCTCGAATTCGAAATGAACAACATCACCCATGGCGCGCCGCCGATCGCCGTCGGCAGCAGCGTGATCGTCGGCTCGAAGATTTTCGACTACATCATGTCCAATCGTAGCCCGCCCGGACACGTTCGCGCTTACGACGCCTACACCGGCGAGTTCAAATGGCGATTCAACACCGTTCCCCAGCCCGGCGAGCCCTACAACGAGACCTGGGAGAACGGCTCCTGGGCAACTGTCGGCAACACCAATGTCTGGTCATTCATGGCCGCCGACGACGAAGCGGGAATCGTCTATTTGCCTGTTTCCACGCCGACGAACGACTACTGGGGCGGCATGCGCCACGGCGAGAATGTCTTCGCCGAAAGCCTGGTCGCGCTGAACGCCGATACCGGCGAGCGAATCTGGCACTTCCAGACCGTGCATCACGGCATCTGGGACTACGACATTGCCTCGGCGCCCAATCTGGTCGATATCGTCGTCGACGGCAGGCCGATCAAGGCCGTGGCGCAAGTCTCAAAGACCGGCTTCACCTATGTGTTCGACCGCCTTACCGGAGAGCCGGTCTGGCCCATCGAGGAGCGGCCCGTGCCGCCGAGCACGGTTCCCGGTGAAAGATTGCACCCTACCCAGCCGTTTCCGACCTGGCCCCTTCCCTTCGAGCAAATCGGCATCACCGAAGACGATCTGATCGATTTCACGCCGGAACTGCGCGCCGAAGCAGAGCAAATTGCGAGCGAATACGTTATCGGGCCGATCTTCACGCCCACCATTGTCGCGGGTCAGGACGGCAAGCGCTCGACCATCGTCGTTCCCGGCGCCGGCGGCGGCGCAAACTTCCCCGGCGCATCGCTCGATCCGGAAACCGGCGTGCTCTACATCCCTTCGGTAACTCGGCCCACCGGCATGTCCCTGATCGAGCCACCTGCCGCCGCTTCAGACTGGCCCTATGTGATCCGATACGACAGCACCGCCGGGCCGCAAGGTTTACCCTTGCTCAAGCCACCCTACCGGCGCATTACCGCAATCGATCTCAACACGGGCGAACACCTCTGGCAGATTCCTTTCGGCAAGGGCCCCACGGATCATCCGGCTATCGCCCATCTGAATCTCGGCCCCCTGGGCAGCGTGTTCAACGACGTAGTCGCCGAAGGCGGCGTCATCATCACCGAGACCCTGCTCATCTCCTACCTGGCGCAGAAGGACGAAATAGACCCGGAAGCCGCGGGCTCGGTCCTGGTCGCACACGACAAGGAAACCGGCGAATTGCTTGGTGAAATCATGGTCGATCAGCGCCTGCACGGCGCGCCGATGAGTTTTCAACACGAGGGCCGGCAATACATCGCCGTAGCAGGCGGCGGCCGCGACGGAGAATTCGGCGAACTCGTGGTGTTTGCCTTGCCTGAGTGAATGCCGTAGCCCGCGGGGCTTGCTGTCATTCTGCGCGCAGTCGCAGAATCTCCTCCGCAATGACGCGGACCAAAGGAGATTCCGCGACTGCGCTTCGCTCCGCGCGGAATGACGGTCGTCGTGGGCCTGTGGCAAGCGGGCGCAAATGGAACGGCATTGCGCTCTACTGGGCTACAAATACTCCCGGTCCCACAATCGGCGCAAAAAGGTTTCCCAATGTTCATGACGAATTCCGTTATCGAACGAAGCGTCTGCCGAATCCCTGGAAACCACCAGCAGGTGTTTCCATTCCCTCTCCTCACTGATGGCAAGTAATCCCTTATGGTCACGCCTGCTGACTGACTCTCCGCTTTTTACTTCGATGGCGATTTCATCGCCGATCACGAAATCGACTTCGCGCCCGGTCCGCGTACGCCAGAATTGCAAAGGCAGCCGAATCCGGTTGTAGCTCAGAAAGGCGCGCAGTTCGCAGGCGATGAAATGCTCGAACGCCATGCCGAAAAGATCGCTGCCGGGCTCAAGCGATCTGGTGTCGCGCAAGGCATTGACGATGCCCGGGTCGAACAGATAGAACTTGGTTGTTTGTACGGTTTTGCGCGTTTGCGACCCCCGCCACGGCGGAACCTGAAAGCCGATCAGCGTATCCATAAGAATCTGGTAATAGTCCCGGACGGTATTGGGCGAAAGCTGGGCGTCATCGGCGACTTTCGCGTAATTCAGAACTCTGGAATTGTTGAACGCCGCACTTTGCAGGAACCTCGTGTAGTTCGGCAAGCTGCGAACCAGTCCCTCTAACTGAATCTCCTCTTTCAGATACGTGTCCACGTAAGCGTAAAGGTAGTCTTCGCCGTACTCTCCCAATATGGCGACAGGAAGACCGCCCAGGCGCAAGTAACGTTGCAAATCAAAGTCGCCGTGGCGAGACAATTCGAACCACGTCAACGGAAACAGCTCCGCCCGGAACGCCCTGCCCGCCAGCAAATTCACTCCTTGCCGGCGCAGGCTCCGAGCGCTGCTGCCGGTCAGCAAGAAGCGCTTGCTCCCGGTTTCGATGGCACGATGCGCTTCGTTGAGCAATTCCGGAATCCGCTGGATTTCGTCGATGACCGCCAACGGTTTTGAAATCAGCGAATGCAACAAAGCCGGATCGGCCTTCAGGCGCAAATACGTCCTGGAATCAAGCAGATCGATATAGTCCGCCGCTTCCAGGCAACTCGCCCGAATCAGGAAACTCTTGCCGCTGCCGCGTGGTCCAAGCAGAAAATGCGAGGAACGGTTCAGCAACTCCATCAAGTCCAATTGACGATCTGTCATGAATATACGCACCTATTTCGTGGATTTTTCATAATAATCCACGAAATATCAGTGCGTCTACTGGTCAGACTGATTTACTCCAGATGTCGTTTTACGACAATTATCGGACTTTGGACGGCAATCACTGGGCGTTAGTGGAGAGGAAGATCAGCAGGTTTTGTTCGATGGTTTCGGACAGGCCGAGGGCGAACAGTGCCTGCACGGCGCGCTGATGAGCAATGAACACGAGCGCCGGCAATATATCGCTGTAGCAGGCGGCGTACGCGACGGAGACTTCGGCGAACTCGTGATGTCTTGGCTTGCCTGAGTGAATTCTGCGGGTTGGCGGCGGCTACTTAAGAGTCATTTCAATGTGAGTGACCCGTTTACGCAGTTACGGTCCACAAAATTGCGGAATGCCGATACTACGGGGACGGCCGCCTCCTCCGTCAGAAAATGCCCGCAATCGGCAAATTCATGCAGGTCGAAATCTGTCAGTACCGATTTCCAGCGTTCCAGCTCTTTTTGACGGAATGCAATGTCCTTGAATCCCCAAAGCAACAGTGTCGGCTTACCGGAAAATGCCTCACGATCATCCCAGATGCTGCGCAACCAATTACTGGCGCCGATAATATGACCCGGTAATGCAGCCGTAGCTGTACGCGCAGCCGGGGAAGGCAGTGCATTGCGATAGTGTGCCATGATTTCGGGCGTCAGTACTTTGCGGTCGCCCGCCGCCATCGGCATCAATCTGTTTACGAACAAGTTGTGATTTCGAATGAGGTATTGACCGAACCGGCTCGCCATAAGAAAACTGAACGACTTGAAATGATAATCATCGTCAACCGGCCAGCACCATGTATTCGCAATCACCAATCGCTTAATTCGCTCCGAATGCTTGCGCGCGAAATCTAGTCCGATCGGCCCACCCCAATCGGTCAGAAACAGGGTAATGTCGCGGAGATCAAGATGATTGAGTAGCGAGGCCAATCGATGTGCATGGCTTTCCGGGCTATGATCTTCACTCCGGTTGCTGTGCGATGAAAGTCCGAAACCGATATGGTCGAGAGCGATACAGCGAAAGTTTGACCGAAGCTCCACGATTGGCTGGCGGAAAACAAACGACCAGGTCGGATTTCCATGGACAAACACAATAGGCTCGCCCTTCCCCTCGTCGACAAAATGCATCAGATGGTCCGGCTCGGTCGTGAAATATCTGGACTCAAATGGATACAGTTCACATGAAACCCAACTGGGACGAGAACTCGACGCTGTAAGGTTCATCGTGCCAGAAGAATCTCAAGTTTGGAGAGGCAACTGGACCAGCCGCGTACATGCTCGTCTCTGGATTCACTACGCTCGAACCGGGAATGCGTGAGCGTCAATAGAGTCTTGCCGGGCGCTAACGGTTCAAAATTTGCAGTGACCAATGACTCAACATCGCTGCCTTCCCACACCCAGGTGTGAACTAACCGTCGTAGTGGTTCGACTTCCCGGTACACGCCTCGAATGCACCATATCGTTCCATCAGATGCTCGAATTTCAACGCGAAGCGCCCCGCCGACCATGACATTGGTCGCCGCGATTGTTACTTCAGCATCTCCGGGAGCAAGCCATTTTTTCAATATTTCGGGATCGGTCCATGCAGCGTAAACCTTATCCGACGGCGCATCGATTACACGATTCAGCGTCAGGCTGATGTCGGATTCGTGCGCCTCGTTGGCACTGACTTCGGCCCCGGCGCATTCAGCGTAGGGCGGTCGTACCGCTGCTTCCTGTCTTGCCATTTCGATTCTCCAATTTATTCCGGATTTCCGTTATCTGGCCCAAACAGGGCGTCGAGTGCATCCAGCCGTCCCGACCAGAAACGATCATGGAATTCGAGCCAGTCTCGGGCGTCTTTCATGGCCGCCGGATTGATCCTGCATACCCTTTCCCGCCCTCGTGCCTCGCGCGTGATGAGGCCGGCGCGTTCAAGCACGCCAAGATGTTTCGATACCGCGGCCAACGACAAGGGAAAAGGCTGGGAAATCCGGCTGACGGTATCTTCCCGAGAGGCCAGGCTATTCAGAATTGCACGCCGGGTCGGGTCGGATAGCGCATGAAATACTCGATTCAAATTTTGCTCAACCATGCAGTTAAATATATGACCTTCCACACTGATAGTCAACCATCTGGTAGAATGTTCTCAATTCAGTTTAGAGTGCAGAAAGTGACTTTCTCCATTAGCTGCGATATTGCGACATGAAGAGCAGCAAACCGTTAATCGACCGTATTAGACAAATCCTGTCGCCGCGCGAGGGTTACTCCGAGCGCAACATGTTCGGAACTGTCTGCTTCATGATAAATGGCAATATGTGTTCCAGTGCCTGGGAAGACTCCCTGATCGTTAGAGTCGGCAAGAGCGGGTACGAAAAAGTGCTTGCTGAGCCGTATACAAGGCCGGCTGACATGAATGGCCGCGCAATGAAAGGATGGGCGCTCGTTGAATCCACCGGTATCGCATCCGATGAAAAGCTTGAAAAATGGCTGGATAGAGCAGCTGAATTCACCAGTTCTCTTCCACACAAATGACGCTGCAACCTGGTTTACTTGTAGTGCGACTTGTACTGTGAATCTGTAGCTAAGCCTCTGAAATTCCCGCCATTGGCACTCGTGGTATTTACGCTACCACGTTGAATTCCACGGACTAGCGGCGACAATTGTTCTTACTCAGGGTTCCAGGTCGTTGTCTGCTTGCGGCAGCTCCGTAAGAATCACCTTGATGCGAGTGGTCCGTTCGCGCAGGTCACCGAATTGAGTTTCAATCGAGTTTGTCCTGCCAAAGCGGGCAACGATGATCTCGAATCAGTTTGGTGCTCTACAGGTCCGCAAAAAATTGACTACAAGAATGACTGATACTCATCCATAAGAGTTGCAACCTCAAGCAATCCCTGTGCTTCGGCCTTGCGAATAAGCGCCGCCATGTCGAGGCTTGGACTCTTAAGGCGTTCTCTCATCCGCTTCAAAGCTTGTATGGCCTCAACCCGGTCAAGCGTAAATGTGTCCGCAATAAAGCTGTCTGCGGAAATTGCCTCGATTTCATGCGTAGCTAGTATTTTTGCGGGAAAATCCGAGAGATTGTCGGTGACTATAACGGAAGCTGAAATGGAAATTGCCGCTGCAAGCACGTGATTGTCGTTGGGATCGGGCAAGGTCAGCGTTTTCTCGATTGCTTCGAAGCCAGTGACGACAGCCTCGGGAAATGCAGCCTCAATTGCCGCCCGCTGATGTGAGCCGTCGGTTTCGCCTTTAGTGATCTTCGAGATGACTTTTTGGGTTTCATCAAGTATGGGATCACTCCAGCGCGGCCGGAACAGACCAGCTTCGGCTAGGCTGAGCAGCAAATTTCGACGTAGCGCTCCGCCAAGGACACAAGCATCGACAAGCGCGGTGAACCGGTCAGTGTACCGGCTCCTCATATGAGTCCCTGTTCCGCATCGGTGCGGGCAAGTTCCTCCAGGGCAGCTGATCGGGTCGCATCGCGCTTGTCCCTGTAGGAGAACAAATCGTTGGCGCGGATGCGACGATGCCTGCCGGTCTTGGTAAACGGGATATCGCCATTCTCGATCAGTTTTACGAGATAGGGTCGTGACACATTCAGCAGGTCGGCGGCTTGCTGTGTCGTCAGTTCCGCCTCTACAGGGATCATACGGAAGCCACGGCCACTCGACACGAGCCTCAACACTTCGAGCAGGGACGCCGTCAATGCTGGCGTCAGCGTTATGGTCTCGACCTTGCCATTGTCCTGGGCAAGATTCAGTCTTGCGCCTTCGCCATCGCTGGTCTGGGAAGCGACAATCATTCTGAGTTGTTCCGCATTCTTGATCTCGACCTCATCGGGCAATCGATCAATGAAAGCATCTCTCCTGAGCGCATTCATTTTGTTTCTCCGGGTTTAGATTAATTTCGTTGCATGCGGATAGAATATCTAATATTCGAAATAATCGCAATATTCGAAATATACGAAATATGCGAATTCTGCGGAGAGGCTGGTCGGGACCAATCAATCAGTTCGCCGGCAATCCTTACCGGGCATTAGTGGAGAGGAAGATCAGCAGGTTTTGTTCGATGGATTCGGACAGGCCGGGGACGAAAAGGATCGAGCCGGCCACCAGGACGGTGACGGCTATGCAGACTGCGAGATAGGTCTTGTTCGACATGGTTGCCTCTCAGGCGTTCGGGCCGCGCGGGGCGAGTTCGAAAACCCAGAGGTTGCCCGATTCCACGCTGGCGCGGCTGGAATTACCGCCGTACTTTTCACTAAGGGCGGCGGTGACGCCATCGAGCACTTCGCCTTCGCGGATGCGCACGATTTTTCGCTCGTATCGCACGCCGTTGATTCGCACTACGGCTATACCGTCGCCCTCGTCCGCTTCCACCGCCCAGTGTTTCCAGATGCGCCCGAGCGTCGAGCCCATGTATCCGCTGACGACGTACAACCTGCCCTCGCTTTCGAGTATGTAGATCAGCCGCGAAGTAGGCGGATTCATCAACTGCAATTCAACGGTGGGGATGTCGCGCGTGAAGCTCCAGTCCGGCTCGGGGCCGGAATGGAGATCCCCGGAGACGAGTTCGCCTCCGGGGAACAGGATCGACGGGCCGTCCGCGTTGCGATTGTCCAGCGCCAGCGTGGCCCATGCCACCGCCGGAATCAGCACAGCTATGCCGAGTAACTGCAGTATCAATCTCAGCATCGTACGGCCCTCTCTTTAATCTCCTGTCAGTAGCCGGACGACTGCGGTATTGCGGCTGGCAGCGCCATGGCGGTCAGTTTGGCGCCGGTCTGCAACATGATGTATTGGTGACCGTCGTGCACCCAGGAACTCATGCCGTAGCTCGAGCGGGCCGGGACTTCGATCTCGGCCATGATTTCGCCGCTGTCCTTGTCGATCGAATACAGCATCGGCGTGCCGTCGCTGGCAACGTCGGAATAGACCAGCATGTTGGGCGTGATCACCATCGGCACCAGATTGCCGGTGCCGGTATTGCCGACGTCGACGCCTTCGAGCGCCGGGCTGTCGGCGATGCGGGCCGGGGTCTCACCCGTGGGAATCTGCCACAGGTGCTCGCCGCTGTTCATGTCGATGGCGACGATGCGGCTGTACGGCGGCTTCCACACGGGAATGCCGGACTGCAACCTCGGCGGGCGGGCGGTGGCGCCGCGCACGCTGTTGGCGTATTCGGCCAGGTTCGTACCGGTCGGATTGGCGAACAGCAGATCGGCTTCCTCGCCCGGGATCAGGCGCAGGACAAAACAGGCCTTGTGGGAGGATACGTACAACACTCCGGAGTTCGGATCGGCTACGGGCGGCGAGGTAATATTGGCGCCGCCGGCCCCGCCGGGACAGTTCATCGCGCCGTACTTGCCTTCGGGATTGTCGGCGTGAATGGGCGGATTGAACAGTCCGCCCATCACGTAGTTATCCATCACTTCCAGCGCTTCGGCGCGCAGTTCCGGCGTGAAATCGACCAGGTCGTCTTCGGTGATGCCCTGCATGTCGAAGGGTTCGGGCCAGGTTACGTGCGGCTGGGTCGGCGACAGCACTTCGCCCGGCACGATCGAAGGCGGCACTGGCCGGTCAACGATCGGCCAGACCGGCTCGCCCGTGAGGCGATTGAAGGTATAGACCCAGGCTTGCTTGGTCACCTGGGCGACCGCGGGAATGGGCTGGCCGTCTACATTGATATCGAGCACCACGGGCGCCGTGGGCGTGTCGAAGTTCCAGATTTCGTGTTTTACGAACTGGAAATGCCAGGCGCGCTCACCGGTGCGGGTATCGAGCGCGATGATGCTCGCGCCATAGAGATTGTCTCCCGGACGGAAGCCGCCGTAGTAGTCGATGGTCGCGCTGTTGGTTGGGATGAAAACCAGATTGTTGGCCGGGTCGGCGGACAGCGGCGCCCAGGAAGATACGTCGCCGGTCCATTGCCAGGCGTCGTTTTCCCAGGTCTCGTGGCCGTATTCGCCGGGCCGGGGAATGACGTTGAATTTCCACTTGAATTCGCCGGTGTTCTTGTCGTAGGCGAGAATGTCTCCCGGCACATTCTCGACGCGGGCTTGCAGATAGCCCTGCTCGGCGGAGTTGCCGATGACGATGGTGTCATTCACCACGATGGGCGGCGAGGAAGAAGTGATATAGCCGGTCTCCAGCGGAATGCCTTCATAAGGATCGTATGGATGACCGAGGTCGGCGAGCAAGTCGACCACGCCGGTTTCGGGAAAGCCTTCGATCGGCACGGGATTGCCGAAACCTTCCAGCGGAATGCCGGTCTTGGCGTCGAGAGCGGTCAGGAAGAACCCGGGGGAAACGATGTAGATCACGCCGCGGCCGTCGACTTCCGCATAGGCCACG
Source organism: Pseudomonadales bacterium (assembly GCA_963666325.1). Taxonomy (GTDB): domain Bacteria; phylum Pseudomonadota; class Gammaproteobacteria; order Pseudomonadales; family Pseudohongiellaceae; genus UBA9145. The sequence goes on along the minus strand of OY762706.1, from coordinate 30,666 downwards.
CCCTTGCCGTAATCGGCGCGCATGGAATACTCGGCGCGGGGCGTATCGGGCTCGCGATAGGTCCAGATGGTATCGCCGGTCTTCGGATCGATGGCGACGACGTAGCGCTTGTAGCCCACCACGGTGTACAGGATGCCGTCGATCAATGACGGTGTAGAGCGCCCGCTGACGGCGTTGAAACTGGCGCCGTCCCATTCCCAGACGACTTCCAGGTCGCCGAAGTTTTCGGCGGTGATCTCGTCTGCGGGGGTGAAGCGGGTATGGGCAAAGTCGTTGCCCAGAGTGAACCATTCGGTGGCTTCGTCGGCGAACAATTCGCCTTCGGCGGCCTGAGCCGTACCGGCGACGCACAAGACAAGCGCCGGCAACCACTTCTTCAAGTCAACTAATTGCATGAGATGTCCTCCAGAATCCGCGTGATATTCCCATATTTTCCGGTCTTAATCATCCCCAAGGGCGAAGGTCGCCAGTACATGGCCGGAAATGAAGCTGAGGTATTGTACGCCGTCGATCATGAAGGTGATCGGTGGCATTACGATCTGGCCGCCGAGGTTCCGGTTCCAGAGCAATTCCCCGCTGGCCGCGTCGAGGGCGTGGATATAGCCTTCGCGCCCGCCGGTGAAGAGCAGGTCGGTGGCGGTGGTCAACATGCCGCTGTCGCTGACGTCGAATTGCTCGAATTCCCAGACTTCCTCGCCGGTGCGCGGGTCGAGCGCCTTCAGCGAGGCGTGTCCTACCTCGTCGGTCCAGTTGTTGATCGGATTGGTGCGGCCGATGCCGACTCCGGGAGCGCCCGGCGCCGGCGTGAGCACGTCGAAACCGCCGCCGAGAAAGGCCCGCCCGGGTACGTATTCCGACTCTTCCGCCTCGTAGATCGTCGCATAGTCTTCCCAGGCGCTGAAATAGAATAATTCCGTGCGCGGGCTCCAGGAAGGCGGATACCAGTTGGTGCCGCCCTGATTGCCGGGCCAGGTCGGCATGCCTTCCGGCTGCGGCGTCGGGATGGGCCGGCCGTTTTCGTCGAGGCCGCTCGACCAATTTACGCGTACAAAAGGGTTGCCGAGCAGAAATTCGCCGTCGGTGCGGTCGAGTACGTAGAAATAGCCGTTGCGGTTCGCCCAGAGCATCAACTTGCGTTGCTCGCCCTGCCATTCCATGTCCGCCAGCACCGGCACCTGCACGGCGTCGTAGTCGTAGCCGTCATTGGGCGTGAACTGGAAATACCAGCGCAACTCGCCGGTGTCTGCATCGAGAGCAATGACAGAATCCGAATAGAGATTGTCGCCGGGCCGCTGGGCCGCGTTCCAGTCAGGGCCGGGATTGCCCACGCCCCAATAGGTCAGGTTTTCTTCCGGGTCGAACGAGCCGGTGATCCATACCGGGGCGCCGCCGTATTGCCAGTCGTCGTCTTCCCAGGTTTCATGGCCGGGCTCGCCGGGGCCGGGAATGGTATAGGTCTTCCAGGCAAGTTCGCCGGTCTCGGCGTAAAACGCGGCGACGTATCCGCGAATGCCGAATTCACCGCCGCCTACTCCGACAATGATCTTGTCCTTCACTGCCAGCGGCGCCATGGTTACCGAGTACGCCAGGTTCACGTCGCCGACTTCCACGTCCCAAAGCAACTCGCCGTTGACGCGGTCGACCGCCACGAGGCGCGCGTCGAGCGTGCCCATGAAGATCCGGTCGTCGAGCACTGCCACGCCGCGGTTGTTGGCGCCGCAGCAGACCAGGGAATTTTCCGCGGGGGTGTGAACGTATTTCCAGAATACGCGGCCGGTTATCGGGTCCACCGCCATGATGCTGTTCGGGCGTTCGGTAAGGTACATGACGCCGTCGGCGACGATGGGCGTGGACTGCCAGGCGCCGAAGACCTGGTTCTGCAACAACCAGCGCAGTTCCAGGTCGCCGACATTTTCCTGGTCGATCTGCGTCAGCCGGCTGTAGCGCTGGCTCATGTAGCTGCCGTTATAGGTCAGCCAGCTTTCCGGCTCGTCCTCGGCCTGGAGAATCCGCTCGTAGGGAATCTGGGCGTGAACCGGCGCCGCGAGCAGCGCCGGCAATATCGTCCATGCGTATCTTTTCATTGCGCACCTCGCAGGGTCAGCAGGAAAGCCACCAGATCGGCCACTCCCTCCTCGTTCATGTCCACCGGCGGCTTGCTGGGCTCGCGGCTGATCTCGAAGCTGCTCAGGTCGATCTTGGCAAAAGAGCGCAGGCGCTCGGAAGAATCGAGCACTTGCACCGTGTGGGTGTCCTCGTTGAGGCGGCGGCCGGTAACGACCTCCTCATTCAGAGTGACGAGCCGCACCGGCCGGTTGATCGGCATCAGGGCCGCGGCCGGGTCGAGCAGGTTGAGTTGCAGCACCGACGGCGTGCGAATGGCGCCGATGTCGCTGAGATCCGGCGCCGTGCGCGGCCCTTGGCCGTTCACGCGATGACAGCCGGAACAGCCGCCGCGTCCGAAGAACAGTGCCTCGCCGCGAGTCGGGTCACCAATTCGCACGGCGACTCCTTCCGGGTCGAAACCCGCGCGGATGTAGGCAACGATGCCCTCCATCTCGTCGGCGCCAAAGTCAAAGGCCGGCATCTGCCCCTCGCCGGAGCCGTCGGCAATGACCCTGCGCAGGTCCTCGTCCGAGGCTACGCCGCGAAAGATGCCGAGCCGCAGGTCGATGCCGTCCACCAGTGCGCCCTGGGGCCCATGGCACAAGGCGCATTGACTGGTATAGGTTCGCGACCCGAGTTCGATGGCCTCTGAAGTGTATTGGTGATCGCCCACTGCCTGGGGCCGGGCAAGCGGTGATAGCGCAAGTAGCGTCAACAGCAATATGCCGACGCTCGATGCCTTGAGATTCATGACTCCCTTTTCCTCGGTCCAGCCTGAAAAACCGGCAGCATAGCGACTTGTCCGCTTTCGGTCCATGCCAGCCGGGAAATTTGCGATTATGCAGAGGGGTCGATTAACTCAACGCCCGTTGACTTGAAGTGGCGCGTATTCCGCGTCACGACCGCGAGTCCATGCTCAAGCGCCGTGGCGGCCAGCAGCAGATCGGCGCTTTGGTTGCCGATCCGGGCAGAGAGTTCGCCCCAGCGCCGGGCTACCGCCATATCGACCCCGAGAATATGATCGCCGTACAACTCGATCAGGCTGTCCAGCCACTTTGCGAGTCTGAGAGCGAATTCCGGGTCGGATTGCCGCTGTAGCGCAATGCCTTTCTCAATTTCACCAATGGTGACGACACTGATATACAGATCGGCAGTGCGCTGAATTGCCAACCACTTGACGACTCGAGGGAATCGATCTTTCCTGCGCAAGGCGGAAAGCACATCGGTGTCGATAAGATACATCAGAATTCGACTTTTCTCGGGGCAATCTTCAGTCGCGCGAAATCCTCGCTGCCCTGTGGCATTTCCAACAGCAATCCGGCCAGACCGGGCGCCGCAGCCTTTTCCATCCGGCGAAGCCGCTCATACTCGATCGTGGAAAGCACCACAACAGCCGGTTTTCCGCGCCGCGTCACCTGCTGCGGCGTACCTGCCAGAGCCGCCTCGACTACGGCGCTGAACTTGTTTTTGGCATCTTGCAAGGGCCACTCGATCATGATCACCACCCCATAAACTAGCTAGATTATCTGTCTAGACTAATTTCATGTCAACTAACCACGGGACACTAACCACGGGGCATCCACGCGCCGCGCGAAAGTTTCTTGCGAAGTATTCCAATGGATTTTATCGAATAGCAGAAGGGCGCCAGCCGCGTTCCACCGCAGCTAAAAGGATTCTCGCACTAGCTCGTGCATCGGATCCGGCTTCGTGGTGGTCAAGTGGTATCCAGCGATTCCCGCTGAAAATCAGATATCAATGAAATCAACGGTTTGCGATTGCCGTAAAAAAGGTTTTCGTAAACTTTTCGTGCTGGATTCGGATAAACGGTCATGGGGACGCGCCGTGCGACACGGCGCTGCGGGAGTGGCTGGACGAGGTGGAGCCCTCGGTGCTGCGGGGCGCGTTCAAGCGGTTGTTCGCGGTGTTGCAGCGGGGCAAGGGGCTGGAGGGGTTCACCTGGCTGGACCATTATCTGCTGTCGGTGGACGGCACGGGCTATTTTTCCTCTTCGCGGGTGCGCTGCAAGCGGTGCTGCGAGAAGCGCCGCCGGGACGGGCGGGTGACGTATTATCACCAGATGCTGGGGGCGGTGCTGGTGCATCCGGCGCACCGGGAGGTGTTTCCGCTGGCGCCGGAGCCGATCGCGCGCGCGGACGGAGAGCGGAAGAACGACTGCGAGCGCAACGCGGCCAAGCGATTGCTGACCCATGTCCGGCGGGAGCATCCGCATCTGAAGCTGCTGGTGGTGGAGGACGCGCTGGCGTCGAACGGCCCGCACATCCGCCTGCTGCAATCGCTGGACATGCGATTCGTGCTGGGCGTGAAGCCGGGGGACCACAAGCATCTGTTCGCGTGAGTGGAGGCCGCGCCGGGGACGCGGACCTTCGAGGCGGTGGACGCCGACGGGTGTCAATGCCGAAGTAAAATTCCCCAGTTTCATTCTGTTTTTTTCCTGAGTTTCAGTCTCCGATGTCTTGTTTTCTGCGCGGTCGTCCCCGTTTTTTGGGAGGTGGCGGCGGCGTGATCGGAGCATTGGTCCGGGCGTGCTCGGGTACGAGGTCGGCGTGCTGCCGCATCCGATAGCTTGCGCCTTCGATCTGCACGACGACGGCGTGATGCAAGAGTCGGTCTAGCAGCGCCGTGGCGACCACGGGGTCGCCAAAGAGTTCACCCCATTCGGCGAACCCGCGGTTGGAAGTAAGGATCATGGCGCCTTTTTCGTACCGGGCGTTGACGAGTTGGAAGAACAGGTTCGCTCCGTTGCTGTCGATGGTGAGATAGCCGATCTCGTCGACGATCAACAAAGCGGAGCGGGCGTAGAGGCGTATTTTGTCGGCGAGGCGGTCCTCGCGTTGTGCCTTGGCGAGCGCCTGGATGAGTTCGGCGAGCGTGGCGCGATAGACGCTTTTGCCGGCCTTGACGGCGGCGACGCCGAGGGCGGTGGCGAGATGGCTTTTGCCGGTGCCGGGCGGTCCGAGGAAGTGTACGACCTCGGCGCGCTGGATGAAGTCGAGTTGTTCGAGCGCGAGGACGCGGTTCTTGTCGAGGGACGGCTGGAAGGCGAAGTCGAAGCTCTCGATGGTTTTGGGCGGGTTGAGCCGGGCGGTGGTCAAGGCGACGCCGATACGGCGGCTCTCGCGGAAGGTAAGTTCCTCTGCGAGCAGGGTGTCGATGGCGTCGAGCGTACCGATTTCCCCGCATTCGATGCGCCGGACGATGTCTTGCAGGGCCTCGATGGCGCGCGGCATCTTCAGCCCGACGAGGTTTTGATGGATACGGTCGATGAGCACGGTCATGAGCCTGCTCCTGGCGTCGCCAGGCGCTGTGCGACGTTGGCGTAGAAGTCGAGTGGGCGCCGCGCGACCGGTGTTTGTCTGACGGCGGTTCGGGGCAGGGTCCGGGCGGTGCGATGGCTGGGATCGAGCCGGCGCTGGTTCTTGCCTTCGAGCACGGGATGCACGGCGATCAGGTCGCTGTCCTCGAGGACACGCAGCTGGCCGGCGTGGATCTGGACTTCCAGGGTGCGCTTGCGGGTGGCGTCCGGTACGCTGTAGAGATTGCCGCCGACGGAGACCATGCCGTCATGGCTGACGCGGCGCTCAATGGCCAACGGCGCGTCGTAAGGCGCGGCGGGCAATGGAATCAGATGCGCCTGTTCCTCGGCATGGGCCACACTGACGATGCGTTGCGTGGTGGCGTGTTTGCGGGCGTTGGCCAGGTTGTCGCGCCACTCGGCGAACTGTCGGTTGAGATCGTCGAGGTTACGGAACCGGCGGGCGAGGAAGAAGTCCTGCCGTACATAGCGGAACGGGCGCTCGACCTTGCCCTTGGTTTTGGCGCGATAAGGCCTGCAGGCGCGCGGGGACGCGCCGTAGTGGCGCAGCAGGTCCACGAGCGCCGGATTGTAGTTCACGACGCCGTCGGGCGTTTCTCCGATGACCGCGGTCTTCATGCGGTCGTAAAGTATCTCGGCCGGCGCGCCGCCGATGGCCGCGAAGGCGGCGATGTGGCAGCGAAGCACGGTTTGCAGGTTCTGGCTGGTGCAGAAGCGTCCCCAAAGCCAGCGGCTGTGAGCCAGGACCATGGAGAACAGGCTGACGGCGCGAATGCGGCCCGGCTCCTCGTCGAAGATCACCTTGAACTGACTGAAGTCGACCTGGGCCTGCTTGCCGGGCGGCGTCTCGAAACGACATTCGAAGGCGGTCCGCGCCGGCGGCCGCGCTTCGCGCAGGAAGTCGGTCACGGCGGTGTAGCCCCCGGCATAGCCCAACTCGGCAATCTCCCGCCAAAGACGGCTTCCGGACAATCCCGGATAAGCGGCAATCCGTTCGCGCAGGTAATGCTTGAAGGGATCCAGCAGGCCCGGTCTTGGCCGCCGCGGACCGTACTGAGCGGATTGCAGTCCTTCCCGGAGATACTTGCGTACGGTCTTTCGGTCCAGACCGGTGCGCCGGGCTATCTCCGATACGCCCAGGCCCTGGTTCTTGAGTTCGTGAATCATGACAATCTCCCGCAGTTTGATCATGGGTGCGCTCCCCGGCAATCCAGGGAACATGAAGCAACGAATTCCGCGCTGTCGCCACCGCCCCCGGGGGCGGTGGCGACAGCGCAAACTGGGGAATTTTCAATCGGCGCTTTTGGGGAGTATTACTTCGGTACTGACAGACGGGGTGTCGCGCCGCTACCGCTATCTCAACGGCGCGCCGCTGAACGATGCGCACTTCGGCCTGGAGGTGAATTTCCTGGAATGTTGGGAGACCCGTCCGGGCAAAAAGGAACAGCGCTTTTCCTGGGTCACGGACCTTCGGATCACCGAGACGAACGCCGAGGCGCCGATGCGGGCGGGCCGCGCCCGCTGGCGCATCGAGAACGAGACTTTCAATACCCTGAAGAACCAAGGCTACGGCTTTGAGCACAACTATGGTCACGGCGACAACCATCTGGCGACGGTGTTCGCGCATCTGATGATGCTGGCCTTTCTGATCGACCAGGCGCAGCGGAGAATCTGCCGGCTGTTCCAGGCGGCGCAGGCCCGGGCGGAACGGCCCCTGTACTTCCGGCAAAAGGTGGGAAGCTTGTTCACCACCCATATCCCGCGCGACTGGGAGACGCTATACGGCGCCATTGCCTTCGGCGTCCGTCCCCGCGAGCCGGAGTTGCTCGACACCTCATGAGAGTTCGCCGCGGCCGGTTGCATGAAAAGCCGGTTCTTCGGGGCGGCACAGGGTAGCCGAAATCGGCATCCGGCAAAGCGCGGAAGGAGTTGCCGCGCCGCGACATCTCCCACCGGCCCGATGAGCGGCTCTCCCCGGCGTCAGGCAATCGTCAGCTCCGTTAGCGGGAGAAGCTGAGTGGTATCTTCAATTCTTGACATACATCGGAGAGCTTGGTCGGAAAAATTCCAAAAACGGATCGAGCCACTTTAACTGTACATTCGAACTTCTGCCTGGGTCGGCGTATACGATGACCATCGCAACACGCATTGAGCACACTACGGTCAAATGGAGCGTTATGGGCCACAAGGAAATCCACATCTGAGAACGCGGGGAAAATGTCTTCCCATACTTGAGGAAATAGAGGTGCACTCCGCACATCATTCCAGGTAAGACCGTGAATATGAGTAAAATGGAACTCCTGTGATGGCGGGCGAATCAATCGCCTTTCCAGAGCCTCCATGCGTCCCTCCCGCACAATTGCCACCCCGATGGCGCAAGCACTGTCACGATCATAATTCGCAGTTTCAAAATCAATGGCGGCAAAACTGTATGAAGCGGTTTCCGTTTTTCTCATTTGTCAATTGTCTCCGAGGCAATCTTGAGTAGCCTGTTTACATGAAAATGCTTTCTACTCTACCCGAAACAATCTCGGCTAGGCTGGGCGCATCGTTTTGGCCGGTAACCACCACTCCTGCGCTCGCAATCTTCAAGCAATACTTGTTCATCAATCCCACACAGCTTTCCGTAGGGGATCGTTCGCGCCCCGGCGTGACGCGGGGAATTCAGTTCGGTACAAGATGCTTTGTGCAGCTTCAGCCCCCCATCTTTTTCATTGGGCTTCCAAGGTTTGGGAATTTCCCCACGCAGATTGTTGATCACAAGGCCGGTTTTGCGATTCTCATTCAGCCAAGTTTCATATTCAGCTTCCTGGTCGTAGAAATACACAATGCCAAGCATGGGGATACTCTAATCCACCATTTGGAACTGGTTAACGCTCATCCAACCCTGAGCCGCTGCACTATCGGAAAAAAACGAAATCTGTGCAACTTCAATCAAACCGTCATCTCCTTCTTCAAGCTTGCTTATAACACCGCGGGTTCCCACGCGCATAATCACGCAATGGCCATCAGCGATAAGCGCCGCAAAAATATCCAATCTTTCATTTCTTCCGGAAGTAGTCGCTCTGTAGAAATTCTCCATCGTCGTGCAAGCAATCGCTAGGTCTTCATCAATCACTATGGCTCGACCTACCAAGCCTTGCGCGGCGGCATTACCGGTGACGACGAGCGTCGCGACAAGGGCGGTTAAGGCAAGTCTAAATATGGCGTTAATCCTGTTCGAGTAGTGCAATAATTGAATTGCGTCCCGCGAGTAAGGTAAGACCAGAAATTTTTTTGTGCAAGTGTTGAGGGACGATCTGAAGGGACACCAAGATCCATACGGACAGAATTGCTACCAGCAGCAGTAGTGTTCTGCCGGTCGCGACTGGCGAAACGGTAGATTTGGGGAAATCATTTACCGAAAGACCGCTACGCATGGTGTGGCTTACAGACTGGCGTTGGAGTTTGATATATTCTCGTGTCGAAACACGCATAGGCGTATACTCCGAGTGCCCCTAAATTCGAAAAGAATGTGCCCGGAGGTTTCGATCGAACCAATCAGCGGAGGCTAGCGACCATGCACAGCGCAAGAATTTTCCATACTTTGACCCATACCCTGCTTTTGTTGACTGCAAGCGCCGTTCTGATGCCGTTTGCTGCAGCCCAGGACAACAGCCAGGGACGCTACCGGCCGGAAGGCCGCCAGATCGGCGTTGCAGCCGGGCGCGAATTCGGCGAGCGCATTTACGAAGTTCGCACCTATGAGGCGAACCCGGGAGTCGCCGAATTTGCCGATGTCATGGTGTTCTATCCGCTGACCCTGAGCTTTGACCGGCCCAATGGCGCCATCGCCTTTTCGCCCGGTTTTCGCGCCGGCGCGGACAATTACGAATGGTGGGGGCCGACACTGGCCTCACTGGGCTATAACGTATTCATTTTCAATACCAATGAGCCGACGGACGGTCTTGCCGCGCGCGCCGACGCGTTGACCGCGCTGGTGGATTTCATCAAGGCGGAAAACGCCAATCCCGACAGCCCGGTGACGAACAAGATAGATGAGGACAAGATCGTGCTGATGGGCCATTCCATGGGCGGCGGCGCGGCGCTGGCCGCGGCGGATCGGCTCGGTGACGCCGTAGACGCGGTGATTCCACTCTCTCTCTATTGCTGCGAACCCGGCGGATCCTTCGAAGGCGACTATGGTTCACTGACCGCGCCGGCTCTGATCATCGCCAGCGCGGAAGATGAGGTGGCGCCTCCGGAAGCCCATGCGCGGCTGCTGTACGACTCACTGGGGAGCGAGAACAAGGTCTACATGGAATTTGCTGCCGGCGATCACATGATCGTCACCAACGGCGGCCCCGATCATGACACCATGGGCAGGATCACGCTGGCCTTTCTGAAAGTCTATCTCGACGGAGTAGAAGGTCTGGCGGAGCAGGTCAGTTCTCCGGGCGACGCCGACAAGTTTTCCACTTATCTCGCCCCCTGACCGCCGTGTGCTGTGTCATTCCGCGCGAAGTCGCGGAATCTCCTGGGAGTGGTGCCGTCGCAAGGAGATTCTGCGACTCCGCTTCGCTGCGCGCAGAATGACGGCAAGCGGGACCGCCCGGCCTCCCGCGGGAGGCCGGGCTGGTTCGGAAATCAGTTGACGCCGTTCGGCTCCATGATCGCCTGATAGGTGAATTGCCGGGATAGAGCCCGCACATTCGGCAGTCCCTGCCCCCATTGCTGGATCATTCCCACCACGATCACCTCTTCCACCGGATCGATCCAGAACCAGGTGCCGGCCGCGCCGCCCCAGTAGTACTCGCCGCGAGAATACGATTCGGCTTCGACCGGGTCGGTGACGATGGCGAAGTCCAGCCCGAACACCGTTCCGGGTGCGCCGAGAACATTGTCGGGCAGATTCCGCGGCAATTGATTGCGGTGCATCAGATCCACCGTCAGCGGGGCAAGTATGCGCACACCGTTCAATTCGCCGCCGTTGAGCATCATCTGGGTGAATTTCAGATAGTCTTCCGTAGACGCAACCAGGCCGCCGCCTCCGCTCTTGAACACCGGGTCGACCATGTAGTCGTTGGCGGATCCAAACATTTCCGAGGGCGCGAGATTGCCTTCTTCGTCGTAAGTGTAGATCTGGGCGAAGCGTTCGGCTTTCTCGGCGGGTACGTAGAAATCCGTGTCGTCCATGCCGAGGGGCTCGAACAGCCGCTCATCGAGGAAGTCGTCGAAAGACTGGCCCGAGAGGACTTCGACCAGGTATCCCTGCACGTCCACGGCAACACTGTAATGCCACATGGAGCCGGGCTGCTGGCGCAGCGGAATCGCGCCGAGCCGGGTGACCATTTCCTTGAGTGTGATGCCGCTGTTGAGCAGGTCGGCTTCGACGTACATGCTGTCGACTTCGGAGCCGGAGAATATGCCATAGGTAAGACCGCCGGTATGCGCCATCAGTTCGCGGACTGTCATCGGGTGATCGGCGGGTTCGGTCATCAGTTCGCCGTTTTCGTCCACGCCCGCGGCGACTTGCAGATCGCTCAGTTCGGGAATGTACATCTCGACCGGGTCAGAAAGGCGGAACAGCCCTTCCTCGTAGAGCATCATCAGCGCCACGCCGGTAATCGGCTTGGTCATCGAATAGATGCGGAACAGGGCGTCATTGGTCATCGGCGCGCCGGCTTCCATGTCGCGCCAGCCCGCCGATTCGAAATGCACGATCTTGCCGTGCCGCGCCACCGCGGTGACTACGCCCGCGAGCCGGCCTTCGTCGACGAGACCCTGCATGGAGTCGGTCAGGCGAGACAGCCGACCTGAATCCATGCCCACTTCTTCCGGGGCCGCCATGCTCAGATCGGGGGTCTCGGAGACTACAGCCTCCGCGACGTAAGTAGTCGGGGATTCGACACTCGGATAACAAGCCGCAAGCAGACCGGCCAGGGAAAGCGTCAGTACGAGCGGCCAGGCCGCCTTATGCTGCATCGGGTTCATCGTTACAGGATTCCTGTGCAAGAAAACCGGGCCACTCTACCCTATTCGCGGCGACGGCGCATCTCCCACAACTTGGCGTATTTCATGAAGGCGTACCAGGCGGCGTTCATGCTCGTCAACAATCCGTCGACGCCGTCGAGGACATGCCCTTTCAGAAAATAGTGCTGATGAAAGGTCAAGGGAAAGATGAACAGCAGTGTCGGCAGCGATACCCTGTCGCCCTTGTCGAACTTGTCCCGGGCCCGCGCTTCGCTATAACGATTGGACTTGGCCACGCGTTCGGTATAGGTCAGGTTCTCGTTATGCAGGATGGTGGCCTCGGTGCGCGCGACCTTGCCGTCGATGCTGATGCTTTCGTGTACGCGCCGCTCGGGATAATGCCCCGCGCTCTTGCGGAACAGCCTGATGAGCCGGTCCGTGCCTCCCGGATGCCGCGGGCGTTTGCCCCAGCGGTACAAGGTGCGGGTCGACTCCAGCGCGTCGACTTCATTCGCGGCCACGACCCTGCGCGCTTCCTCGATATATTGCTCCGTGAGAATCTCGTCGGCATCGATATTGAGCACCCACTCGTTGCGGCACAGCGACATGGCATGGGCTTTCTGGGCGGCAAAGCCCTCCCAATGGTGGAACGAAGTTCTCACATTGGCATAGCCGTCCGCGATTTCCACCGTGCGGTCGCGAGAGCCGCTGTCGACAACGATCACCTCGTCGAATTCCCTCATGCAATCGAGTGCGGCAGCGATATTCGCTTCCTCATTCAGGACGATCATGTAAATGCTGACGGGAATCTTTTCCGACATTCGGTATTTCCGATTAGCTGTGGTCCGCCACCGCGTCGCTCAGCGCCCCAGCGCGCGCAAGCACTGTCTCCGGCGTCAGGGAGCGCAGACAATGGTAATCGTTCCGGCAATGCCACGCATCACAATCCTCGGCGCAGGGCAACTCACCGCGCAACACCACGCTATGCTCGCCCAGCGGCGCCCAGATCGCTTCCCGGCTCGGTCCGAACAGCGCGAAGACCGGCAGGCCCGTCGCCGCGGCCAGATGCATGGGGCCGCTATCGCAGCCGATGAAGAACCGGCTTTGGCGGAACAGGGCGATGAGTTCCGGCAGGGACAAACGATTACAGAAGTTGATCGCCGGCGACCCGGAAAGGTCCTGTTCGATACCGGCGATGACATCGGCGTCGAATTGCCCGGCGCCGACCCAGGCCACCTGCAGCCCGGCCTCGTGCAAGCCCAGCGCCAGCCGCGCGAATTGCTCCTTCGGCCATAACTTGTAGCGCACACTGGCGCCGGCATGAATGACCGCCAGCGGACGCTTCACGTTATGGTCGTCGAGCAGTGATCGCACACGGCCGGCAAGTTCCGGCGCTACCTGGAAATCGAGCACGCTCGGCGGCGCATCGCCGGCGCCGTATTCGCCGATGATTTCGCCAAAGGCATTGAAGCGATGCGCCAGATAATCAAGATCGAGCACCTCGCTGTAGAACCATCGCGCGCGTTTCGCCTCAGGCCCGATTCGCCGCCGACAGCCGCTGAGCCTGGCGATCGCGCCCGAAAATCGCTCGCCTTCCATGTCGATCAGGCAGTGTTCCCTGTATTTGCGCAATTCCCCGATAAAACCCAGATAGTGACGCAAGCGATGAGTAAAGCCCTTATCGCCTGCCAGTTCCTTTCTCGGATAATACAAGGCTCGCGAGTCCGCTTCCGGCAACATCGACAGCAGCGGACGAAAGCCTGCATCGAACACGGCAGCCGCCTCGGCGTGCCTTCCCAGCACACGCAGCACCCAGGGCAATCCAAGCACTAAATTGCCCAGGTAATGAGTCGGAAACAGCAGCAGGGGCGCTTGAGGCATAATGCGCATTCGCGGTCAGGGCGAAAACAGCAAGACTACCACCTGTGAACGGTTTGCGAAGCCCGGGAGGATTTCTCGAAAAATGAGTGAACTCAAAACGAAACAGCACAGTGGGGACGTGAACGCCTTTCTCGACGCCGTCGAAAACCCGCGCCGGAGAGAGGACGCCAGGCGTGTGCTCGAACTGATGCGGGAAGTGACCGGCGAGCCGCCGAAAATGTGGGGTTCGAGCATCGTCGGCTTCGGCAGCTACCATTACAGGTATGCGAGCGGCCGCGAAGGCGACTGGATGATCACTGGATTTTCCCCGCGCAAGCAGAATCTGACCGTCTACATCATGCCCGGATTTTCCGAGTTCGCCGACCTGCTCGCGAGACTTGGCAAGCACAAGCACAGCAAGTCCTGCCTGTATCTGAACAAACTCGCCGATGTCGATCTGGAAGTGCTGGCCGAACTCGTGCGCGAGTCTGTCGCGGTGATGCGAGAACGCTATAGGTGAGTCTTGCCCGGCGAGAGATTCTGCGACTACGCTTCGCTTCGCGCAGAATGACGGTTTCGCGGGCGAGGGTTCGAAAGGAACCCGGTTGAATCTGGCGCGCCTGGAGAGATTCGAACTCCCGACCAACTGGTTCGAAGCCAGTTACTCTATCCAGCTGAGCTACAGGCGCACGGCTGGCGCTAATGTACCGCCCGACACCGCCGCTGGCAATCAAATTCTTGCCCACCGCGTTGTGAGTCGTCAGCAGTTCTCATTTTGGCCGTGAAGCCGAGCGATTGCTGATTGCCGATGGCGGCTTGACATCATAGAAGGCGGGGTCTATGGTGCGGGTCATGGGCAACCCGTGGTTCGGATCGAAGGCGACGTCGGGGCTGTGTCAGGCGCTGATCGCGCTGATGCCGCCGCATGCGGTGTATATCGAGACGCACCTGGGCGGCGGCGCGGTGATGCGGCGCAAGCCGGCGGCGCTGCGCAGCATCGGCATCGACCTGGACGAGCGTGCGCTGTCGCGGTTCGCGTGCGGCCATGCGGTCGAGTTGGTGCACGGCGACTGCCATGCCTACCTGTCGGAGTTCGCGTTCGACGGCTCGGAGCTGGTGTACAGCGACCCGCCGTACCTGCACAGCGCGCGCAAGTCCGCACGCCGCTACCGGCACGACTACGAGGACGCCAACCACGCGGTGCTGCTGGAACTGCTCCGGGGGCTGCCGTGCGCGGTGATGGTGTCGGGGTATCCGTCGGCGCTGTACGACGAGCTGCTGGGCGACTGGCGCAGCGTGTCGCTGCAGGTGATGAACCAGGCGGGCGTGGTGACCGAGAAGGTGTGGTTCAACTTCGCGCCGGACCGGGTGCACTGGGCGTCGTGCGCCGGGCGCAACTTCACACACCGCCAGGCCGTCAAGCGCAAAGCGGCGAGTTGGGGCCGCCGCTACGCGGCCATGCCGCCAGCGGAGCGTCTGGCGGTGCTGGCGGCGCTCATGGCGGTGGAGGCGCAGGCGCCGCCGTGAAGTTCCTCGCGCAGCATCTCGACCGGCTGCGGGCGTGCTTCGCGCGCATGCCGGACCCGCGCCGCGGCAGCAACCGGCGCTACGCCATGGCCGACATCGGCATGGCGGCGCTGTCGGTGTTCTTCATGCAGTCGCCGTCGTTCCTGGCGCACCAGCGCGCACTGGCCGAGACGCGCACGCGCTCGAACGCGCACACCCTGTTCGGCCTCGACCGCATCCCCTGCGACAACCACATTCGGCAACTGCTGGACGGCGTACCGGCGGAACACTTCGACGACGCGTTCCACGACCTCGCCGCGGACCTCGACGCGCACGGCGCGCTCGAACCGATGCGCCGCCTCGACGGCTGCGTGCTGGTCGCCCTGGACGGCACGGAGTTCTTCCGTTCGCGCAAGCTCCACTGCGACAACTGCTCGACCCGCAAGCGCAGCGACGGCGACGTCGAGCACTTCCACCAAATGCTGGGGGCCACCGTCGTGGCGCCGGGCCAGTCGCGCGCGCTGCCGCTGCCGCCGGAGTTCGTCCAACCGCAGGACGGCGCCGCCAAGCAGGACTGCGAACGCCAGGCCGCCAAGCGCTGGCTGGCGCGCCACGGCCCGCGCTGCGCCGCCCTGCGGCCGGTCTACCTCGGCGACGACCTGTACGCCTGCCAGCCCGTCTGCCAGGCCATGCTCGACGCTGGCGGCGACTTCCTGCTCACCTGCAAGCAACCCAGCCACAAGACCCTCTACGAGTACCTCGACGGCGTCCGAACGCCCACGCGCCGCCGCACCGCGGGACGCGGCGCGAAGCGCCGCATCCACCGCTACCGCTGGATGAACGACCTGCCCATCCGCGACGGCGACGACGCCATGCGCGTCAACTGGCTCGAGATCGTCAGCGCCAAACCCGACGGCAAGGTCACCTACCGCGGCGCCTTCGTCACCAGCCTCGACGTCGACCGCGACAACGTCGCCGAACTCGCCGACTGCGCACGCGCCCGCTGGAAGATCGAGAACGAGACCTTCAACGTCCTCAAGCAGCACGGCTACCATCTCGAACACAACTTCGGCCACGGCAAGGACACCCTCGCCGCCGTGCTCGTCATCCTCAACCTCCTCGCCTTCGCACTGCACACCGCCTGCGAACTCGCCGAAACCCTCTGGCGGCAGGCCCGGCAGCGCCTCGGCACCCGCTTCCGCCTGTTCGAGCACCTGCGCACCATCACCGAATACCAGGTGTTCCCCTCCTGGACCGCGCTCTTGACCCTGCTCGCCACCGGCGGACCCCCGGCACAGCCTCCCTGACCTCCGCGCCTCGGCAACCCAATCAACCCAACCGCAAAAAAACCATGAAACCCTCAACACTCACCCGACAAGGACAAAATGAGAACTGCTGGTGAGTCGTAGAGGCTAATTGAAGAAATCGAAGATGCGGCTATACTTGAGGATGAACTGGCGGGCGTTCTCGGGTTCGTAGCCGGAGTTGGGCATGTTCAGGCCGCTGAATTCATCAACCTCATTGTAGACCAGGTAAAGACCTGCATTAGCCGATTGCAGCCAGGCGAAACGCACATTGGCCGCCACTACATCGTCGCGGTCGTTGTATTGCACCAGAGTCTGTAGCGAGATGTTTGGCGTAAACGAGTAAGACACACGTACCCGCGCCAGATTCACGGTGAAATCGCCATTGGCGACCGGCAGCGAAATATCGCTGCGATTCCAGGAAACTTCGGTGCTGAACCGTTCGTCGAGTTGATATCGGACGGTAGTATCGGTAGTCACCCGGTCGCCGCCGAAAAATCCGCCGATATTGCCGCGAACGTTCAGGCTTAACGGCGCCGACTGATTCGTCCAGAACACCGGCTGAATTTCGCTGTGCTCGTAAGTTCCCGCCGGCACCCAGACGCCGTCCACGATCTCGAAGGGTTCGCGCACACCTTCCAGGGTGAAGTTCATCCCGGTGTGGATTTCAGTTCCGTTTTCGAATTCCCAGTGATTGTCGGCATGCAGGTAGCCGGTTTCCTGAAAACCGTCGAAACCCCAGTAGCCGCGATAATTCATGTGCGGCCGCAGTTCATGCAGGTTCCACCAGTCCTGCGGACGATAGCTGTAACGCCAGCCGGCATCCCACTTGCGAAATGCGCGGCGGGCCAGGAAGCCGACTTCCGGATTGAAATTCTCGCGCACTTCCGAGTATCCGCCGCTCAGATTCCAGGCTTCGTCCTGATATTGGGCCCGTACGCCGCCCGCCGCGTCGCGGCCGCTCAGATGCGGTGAGTCGGTGCGCGCCACCCAACTGGTGATCAGTGTCGTGTCGCCGATGCCCCAACGGCCGTCGACGGACATTGTGCGGTTGTAGTCTTCTCCCCCATTACCCAGAGCCGTGCCGTTGCCGTCGCGCTCGATGTACATCATGCCGATCGTCGAGCGATTACCGAGTTCCTGGTTTACGCGGGCAACGGAAAAGTCGTTCTGGGAGATGCGGCCGTCGACGCTTTCCGTGCGCATCTGCAACAGCCCGACATTCGTGTTGTTGCCGACCTTGCCGGTCAGCCTCGCGCCGCCTTCTATCGGCAACTGCGTTCCGCCCGCGCCGACGCCGATGCGGCGGCTGAAGAACAACTCCACTTCACGCGGATTGCCGACCGAAAACTGGCCGGCGTTTTCCAGGAAGAAGGGCCGTTTTTCCGGGAAAAACAGGCTGAAGCGGTCGAGATTGACCTGCAGTTCGTCGGCTTCGACCTGGGCGAAATCGGTGTTGTAGGTGCCGTCGAGCACCAGGCTGGAGGTGATCGCGTACTTGAAATCGAAACCCAGTTCCTGCTGGTCCACCGTGCCCGAAACGATACTTCCCCCGCGCTCGGCGGAACCGAGCACATAGGGCGTGAACTGAAACGCTCGCTGACTCGGAACGCGGATGCCTTCGACGATGCCTGCTTCCGAAACCCGGTTGATGTCGAACTGGCGCTCAAGCGGCGCCCAGTAGGCAATCTCGTTGTTATGACGGATATTGCGCTGAAAATTGATGCCCCAGGTCTGTTCAGCGCCGTTGCCATAGCGCAGGGAAGTAAACGGAATCTCCATTTCCGCGCTCCAGCCGTAATCGTGGATTTGCGCTTCCACTTCCCAGGTTGTGTCCCAGTTCAGATTGAAACCGCCTCCGGAGCCGCCTCCCCCGCCGAATCCGCCGCCCGATCCTTCGTTGGTAACCTGGGCGTCGAACTGCAGTCCGGCCGGATTGGTGCCGAACACGAAACCGTTCTGGCGGTCGAGCATGCCATCGATGATGACGCGGAAACTGTCGGCGTCGTCGAGCGGAGCATCGCGCCGGCTGTCGGTCACGATGATCCGGGAAGGGTCGGTCTCATACGCGATCAGCCCGATATAGAGAGCGTCTTCGGTGTACCCCACCCGCACTTCGGTGCGCTGGGTCGCGGGCTGTCCGTCATCCGGCCGCACCTGCCTGAAGCCGGTAGCTGGCGTCATACCTTCCCAGGCGATGTCTTCCGCGACATCGCCGTCGATGACGGGCCGCTGCCCCAACGCATGGGCGGTGGTCGAAGGCGGTACGGACAGCGTATCCAGTTCCTGCGCAAGCGCACCGGAAGCAAGGAAATTCAAAAGCGGAACCAGCAACGCGGAGCCCAATGTCATTCCATAACGGGCAATGCTCATTTACACCTCTGACCCGAGCCGGATCTGTACGGCCAATCGGTTGATTTAGCGGAAAAACAACGGAACAGCGTAAAGCAGGGGCATCCCCGCTGACAAGACGGCAAAAGTGACAAATATTGTCGAACTCAGGCCGCTTCGATATCGGTTCGGGAAAAATCGTTGCCCTTGAACAAAAGGGGCTCGCCAGCGGTCTTGGCGAGTGCGTAGGAGAAGCAATCGCCAAAATTGAGCGACGCGGGATGATTTCCCTTGCCGTAAAGGCGCCAGGCGGCGCGCGCTACTTCGAATTGTTCCGGCGTGACGGGCATCAACTCCATGCTTGCCCGTCGCAGCAACTTGTCCAACTCGCCTCCGGCGGAAATTCCTCCCCGATTTTCCAGAACTATAGCGGATTCCAATGCGGTTGCGGTTGACATTCGACAAGGCGCTTCTTCCATGATCGCGCCGGCGAATCGTCTGCTGTCGGGTTCATCGAACAGAATGGCGAGTACCGCGGAACTATCGACGATCACTTGGGCAGGCCCCACTCGTCATATAGCAGATCGCCATGCTCCACTGCGGATGGCCCCGGCTTTAGAGATTTCGCGCAGCGCCTGCCGATGGCAAGCAATTCCTCCACGCCAGCTTTCGCTTCGCTCCGGCGCCGCTCGCGCTCAAGACGCTCGCGCAACGCCACGGTGATCGCACCGGTCATGGTCTCGCCTGTCAATCCGGCAAGATCGCGGGCCAACAGGCAGGTTTCGTCGTTCTTGATATTGAGACTCATCCAAACTCAAAAGGTAGACAAACTGAATATTTCTCTACCCTACATGGAATATACGTCCCACGCAACCGGTTCGGCGGCCTTGTCCGGCGAAGCCGGCCGCTGGCCAAGCCGCCTGACCGGCGTTGCGGAGCAAGGGCGAAGTCCAGCGGCGGTTCCCTCCGAGCGCTACTTGCCTTGAACAACCTCGTTGCGGAGGGTTCCTATGCCTTCGAGTTCGACTTCGTAGACGTCGCCGGGGACCATGGCGCGGGTGCTGCCCATGGTGCCGGACCAGATCATGTCGCCCGGCTGCAAGGTGATATACCGGGAGATGTAACTGACCATTTCCTCCATGCCGAAGAGCAGGTCCGAGGAGTTTTCGCTTTGCACGACTTCGCCGTTGTGGCGTCCGGTGATCTGGATGTTCTTGTAGTCGGCGTCCTTGTACAGCACCGGCCCGACGGCGTTGAAGCCGCGGCTGCCCTTGGCCCGCACCCACTGGATGTCGCCCGCCTGCCAGGCGCGCTCGCTGACGTCGTTGCCCGCGGTGACGCCGAAGATGTACTCATGGGCGTCTTCCACCGCCACGTTCTCGGCGCGCTTGCCGATCACCACCGCCATTTCGGCCTCGTAATGCAGGTTTTGCGACCCGGCGGGACGCACGATCGGGTCTTCCGGGCCTACCAGCGAACTCGGCGGCACGATAAACAGGCCCGGTTCCTCGGCGGGGTCGCCGGAGATATGGCTGCGGAAGTTGAACGCGGTCATGAATATCTGGGTCGGCTCGGCGGGCGCTTCGAGTTTCACCGTATCGCGCTCGTGCCAGACGCCGGTATGTTCCATGGTTTCGTATGGCGCGCCTTCGAGCTGCCACACCTGGTCGCCGTGCAGCATGCCCCAGGAAATCTCGCCCCCATCCTGGGAATAGCGGACGAAAATCTCCGGCTCCGGCTCCGGCTCCGCCTCTTCCTGCGCGAAAACCGGCGCGCTGACGACGATGGTGGCAAGCACGGCCCACAGCGTGTGCAAAGGTTTCATGCTGTCTCCTCTCGGGGATTGCCCCGCGACAACGAATTCAAGCCGATGCTAAGCGCATCGCCCCTTTTCGGTCAACACCCCGATCGGCCCGTGTGTCCGGCGCATTCCCGCACGCGGGCCGGCGCGGTGGCGTGGTATGCTTTCCGGGTCACGGTAAAGAGCCCGCGTCATGCAACGCCGCCAGCTTCCCATCGGCATCCAGACTTTCCGGACGATCCGGGAAGAAGATTGCTATTACGTCGACAAGACACCCCTGATTCACGAACTCGTGAACGGGGGACGACACTATTTCCTGTCGCGCCCGCGCCGCTTCGGCAAGAGCCTGCTGATCGACACGCTGCGCGAGCTGTTTTCGGGCAACGAGCCGCTGTTCCGGGGACTCGCCATCCACGACCGGTGGAACTGGAACGAGACGCATCCGGTGGTGCGGCTGAGTTTCGATGGAAAAAACAACGAACCGGGCGATCTCGAGGAGAACATCCGCACACAACTGCTGATCGCCGAGCGCAGCGCCGGCCTGGACCCCGCCCCGGATGCAATGGACGGGCCGAATCGTCTGCGTTATCTGCTCCACCGGCTTCATGACAAGACCGGCGGGCAAGTCGCGGTGCTCGTGGACGAATACGACAAGCCGATCCTCGACGTGCTGAACGATCCCGAAATGGCCAATGCCAACCGCGAGTATCTGCGGGGCTTTTACGGCGTGATCAAGGGCGCCGCCGAGCATGTCCGCTTCGTCTTCGTCACCGGCATCAGCATGTTCACCAAGGTCAATCTGTTCTCCGGCCTGAACAATCTCAAGAACATTACTCTCGACCCGCGATTCGCCACTATCTGCGGCTACACAGACCGCGACCTCGACACGGTGTTCGCGCCCGAGCTCGAAGGCCTGGACCGTGACGAGATCCGCCGCTGGTACAACGGTTACCACTGGCTCGGCGAGGAGAAACTCTACAACCCCTACGACATTCTGCTGCTTTTCAGCGACCGCGTATTCAAGGCCCACTGGTACGAGACCGGCACTCCCGACATGCTGTACCGGAAGATCGTGGAGGAGAAGCGCAATCCGATGGAGCTCGAGCGCCTGCTGGCGGACGAGGGGCTGATGTCGAGTTTCGACGTGTCCGACATCGACCTGCGCGCCCTGATGTTCCAGGCGGGTTACTTGACCATCGCTCGGGAGGAGGACCTGGGCGCGGACAGACTGTTCGCGCTGGAGTTTCCGAATCTGGAAGTGCGGTTCAGTTTCAGCAAGGGTCTGCTCGCCCACGCGGGCCAGGACCGGGTGGAAGTGATCCAGTCGGGCAACGCGTTGCTCGATCTGCTCGGGGCGGAGGATTTCGCGGGCTTCGGCGAACGGCTCAAGACGTACCTTGCCGGGATTCCGCACCAGTGGTACGACGCCGGCGGCGTCGACAGGTTCGAGGCGCACTACGCGGGCATGCTGTACCTTTGTTTCCGTGCCGTCGGGGCGGATCTTGCGGTGGAGGACGCCTCCAGTCGCGGCCGGGCCGACATGGTCGTGTTTCACGGCGGCAAGGTATTCGTGCTTGAGTTCAAGATGGCCGCTGAGGGCGAAGCGCCCGAAGCCGCGCTTGACCGGGCCATGGCGCAAATGCGCGAACGCGGCTACGCCGACAAGTACCGCGACCGGGGCGAGCCGATCCACCTCGTCGCGGCGGTATTCGGCCGCGAGCGAAGAAACCTGCTCGCGCTGCGCGCCGAAGCTCCCTGAGCGCCGATCGTTCGCGCAAGCGGCCGGGCGCGGTCAGTTCCCGCCCGCCCCGGCCTCGAGGCACTCGATGGCGGTCACCACCGGAACCCACCGTTGCCAGCCCTTGTCGGCGTGGGTCTGCGCTTCCGCGGAAAGCATGATCGTGCTGTCGTTCGCCATCCCCTTTAGCGTGTGCAGCACGCGCAGCCAGCGCTCGACGTGGGCCGCGCCGTTATGCGTCTCCCCGGCGTAGCCCTCCACGTCCGACAGCAACTCCGGCGAAACGCAACCCGCGGGGGGCTCGGGCGTTACTACCTGCTGGTCCGTACCCTGCTGGTCCGTGTCCTGCCGGTCCTGCTGCGACCCGACCGATTCCAGCGCATTCAGCGCGGCGACCACCGGAACCCACCGTTGCCAGCCCTTGTCGGCGTGGGTCTGCGCTTCCGCCGCCGTCATCGGCGTGTAACCGTTGTCGTCGCCGAACGCGGCCAGCACACGCATCCAGCGGTCCACATGATCCTGGCCTTGATGCGTCTCCGCCGCATAGCCCCGCACCTGCGCCACCAGCGCCGGGTTCACCGCCGGGGTCGGCGGTGGATCGGTCGGCGGCGGATCGGTTGGCTGTGGGTCCGTCGGCGGTGGGTCCGCCGCCGGCGCGTCGTCGTCGAGCAGGGCCACGGTGACCGTCGACGGCGTGCCCGCCGTGTAGCCGTCGCCCGGCTTGATCCGGGCCACCACCGTGCCGTCGGCGCGCCGCTTGTCGTCCGACCAGGTCGTGACCGTCCAGGCCGCCGAGGTCGCGCCCGCCGGTATCGTCACCGTGCGGGCCCGTTCGAGCCCGATATAGTCCAGGCCCGCGCCCATCTCCTCCGACGCGCCCAGGTGCACCGGGAGGTCGTAGCCCGGCGCCGGGGCGGCCGTGACCGTGAAGGTCACCTCGCCGCCCTCCGTCACCGAAGCCGCATCGGCGCCGAGCGTCAGCGTCGAGGGCGTGGCCAGCATCTGCGCCCGCGTGTTGTCGTCCATGTTCGTGACCGGGTCCGCGTCCTGGACCGTGAGCGTCAGCTTGCCCGTGCTGGTCGCATAGTCCCTGCCGCCCAGCAGGATGACCTCCACCTTGCTGTCGCCGTCGAGGTCGGGGCTCGCCACGGTCGGTATGTGAATGACCGTAGCGGATTGCCCGGCCGCGATCTCGATGCTCCGGGGGTTCTCTTCCACCGGCCGGAACGGCTCCCAGAGGCTCGGCCCCCGGACCACACGCTCGCCGTGGTAGTCGGCGAGGTAGTAGTTCACGGTGACCGGAGTGGCCAGCCTGAACCAGGGATCCATCTTCACCCGGATGTTGAACGCACCCCCCTCCGTGACGGCATGCGGGGACGGGGAAACCACGAGGCCGGGATTGGTGCCGACAACCGCTTCGAGGCTGATGAACGGCAGGGGCGACCTGTCGTCGAGCGCGATGTCGGCCGTCCTGGTCCTGCTGGCGTCGGTCGAATCCTCGAACGTCACCGTGAGGCTTTCGTTCTCGGCCACGCCGTCGGCCACCACGGTCAGCGTCAGCCTGTACGCGACGCCGTCCCAATGCCCCAGGGTGCGGGTGCCGTCGGCCAGGCCGACGCAGACATCGAGGTTGTTAAAAAGGTTGGGCAGCCCGTCATCGACATGGTCGCACCTGAGCGACGCCGTGGCGCCGGCAAGGGACCTTATCCGGGGCGCGCCCCAGCTGGACGGAAAACCGGTGACGGTGACAAAGCTGACACCCCCCTCGCGTACCGTGGACGGCTTGGCGGCGAGCGGAGCCGCGCCGCCGTCGTTCACGACCACGGTGAAAGCGTTGGCCGTGCCATGCGGGTCCGCGCCGCCGCCCACATCGGTGCCGAGCGCGGCGGCGTCGAAGGCGGTGTTCGAGCCGAGCGCGACGGTGAAGGTCTCCGCGCCCTCCGTCGTGCCTTCATTCGTCGGCGTCAGCTCCAGCGTCGCCGTCTGCGCGCCCGCACCGGAAAAGCGCACCTTCGGGGTCGCCGTGCCGACATCGCGCAGGCCGACGCCCGTGTTGGCCGCACCGGACTTCGCCCCCAGGCTCCAGTCGCCGGTGGTCACCCCTGTGCCGGAGATCGACAGCGGCACGTCGATCGTCTCGCCCGCCACCAGCGCGCGGCCCAGCGTCACCGTGAACTCGACCCTGCCGCCCTCGGTCACCGCGCCGCTGCCCACGCGGGCGAGAGTCACCACCGTGGGGTCGTTGTCGCGAATGGTGATTTCGCTGGTGCAAGACGATGTGGATGCGCAATTCGCGGCATTGCCGTTGAAGGGAGAACCGGCGGTTGACTGCCAACGCGCCGTAAATGTCTCGTCGGTTTCATCGTCGCTGTCGTCACACATGGTGAATCCGCTGAATGTGTGACTTGTGTCCGCAATTCTGACATTAATGCTATGCGAATTCGTACTGGGAAGGAGAAAATCCTCTCCAGCTTGGCAAACGCTGCCGGTGCCGCGAGTGGCACTGCCGGTCGTGGAACTGATATGCATATCGTCCTCATCATATCCAGGCTTCCCCGGCAGGGTGATGTCGATGTTTCCGTCGCCCTCATTGACCGTCAGGGTGGCCGGCGGGACGATTCTGTCGGCGAGAGGCGTTTGCGCTACGGCCCCGGTCGCCAGACCGGCGAGCAGCGGAAGGCTCAGCAGCGCCGCGGCGA
The DNA here is from genome assembly GCA_963666325.1 of Pseudomonadales bacterium. Taxonomy (GTDB): domain Bacteria; phylum Pseudomonadota; class Gammaproteobacteria; order Pseudomonadales; family Pseudohongiellaceae; genus UBA9145. The sequence goes on along the minus strand of OY762706.1, from coordinate 6,035 downwards.
GGCCGCGCCGCAGACGGCGGGAGAAGGGACGCGCGCCCGTTTCGGCGCGGGCGGACGAAGGACCGAAGCTGTCGGAGGAAGAATGCGGCTGGCGGGGGGCTGCGGAGCGCCCGCCGGCGGAGTGGGAAGTGTCAGGCGGGGAGGACGGCGGGCGGGAGCGCAGCCGGCGAAGCCGCGCGCCGGACGCACTCATGGCCGGCGATCCGGCGATCCGGCGATCCGGCGATCCGGCGATCCGGCGATCCGGCGATCCGGCGATCCGGCGATCCGGCGATCCGGCGATCCGGCGATCCGGCGATCCGGCGATCCGGCGATCCGGCGATCCGGCGATCCGGCGATCCGGCGATCCGGCGATCCGGCGATCCGGCGATCCGGCGATCCGGCGATCCGGCGATCCGGCGATCCGGCGATCCGGCGATCCGGCGATCCGGCGATCCGGCGATCCGGCGATCCGGCGATCCGGCGATCCGGCGATCCGGCGATCCGGCGATCCGGCGATCCGGCGATCCGGCGATCCGGCGATCCGGCGATCCGGCTGATTGTAACTCATGATGGAATCTGCGATTCCCTTCGTCAAGCCTCGATTTTTCTTATCGTTCACGGTCGCTCCCCGCAGTGTGCTTCAAGTAAAGAGGAAAAAATACCGGACGCACGCCCGGAGGGGGCGCGGCGCGGTTCCGGGACTTTATATCAGATTTCGCGGAAAACACAAACCAGAGCCGCGTGTGCATTCGGCGGCGATTCTTGTTGTGGGGGTGGGGAGGCGGGAGCGAACCCGCGCTATTGATTCCGGGTTTTTCCGGCGGTTGCGAATATTTTTCTTCGCGGACTTTTGGCCGAAAACAGTGACATGCAAGCGGTTTTTCTGCCGAGGTGACGAACCATGACCAAGTCGCTGTTTCGCAAGACGCCGGGCGCGCCGGGTTTGCCGCGCATCGCGCGCGGTTGTTTCGAGCGGGTGCCGGACTCCGTCGCGGGCCGGGGTCTGACCTTGCCGGACTGTCTGATGTCGGGTCTGGCGTTGTTCGGGCTGAAGTATTCGTCGCTGTTGCGTTTTGACCGGGACGCGCGGAGCGAGGAGCGTGTGCGTTCGAATCTGCGGAATCTGTACGGGGTGACGCGCGCGCCGTCGGACACGGCGCTGCGGGAGCGGCTGGACGAAGTGGACCCGGCGGCGCTGCGGGGCGCCTTCAAGCGGGTGTTCGCGGCTTTGCGGCGGGGCAAGGCGCTGGCGGATTACACCTGGCTGGGCCATCACGTGCTGTCGGTGGACGGCACGGGCTTTCACGCCTCGGAGAGCGTGCGCTGCGCACATTGTTGCGAGAAGCGCCGCCGGGACGGGCGGGTGACGTATTACCACCAGATGCTGGGGGCGGTGCTGGTGCATCCGGCGCACCGGGAGGTGTTTCCGCTGGCGCCGGAGCCGATCGCGCGGGAGGACGGGTCGCAGAAGAACGACTGCGAGCGCAACGCCGCGAAGCGGCTGCTGGCCCATGTCCGGCGGGAGCATCCGCATCTGAAGCTGCTGGTTGTGGAGGACGCGCTGGCCTCGAACGGGCCGCACATCGAGTTGCTGCGGTCGCTGGACATGCGATTCGTGCTGGGCGCGAAGCCGGGGGACCACCGGCATCTGTTCGAGTGGGTGGAGGCCGCGCCGGGGACGCGGACCTTCGAGACGGTGGACGCCGCCGGCGTGACGCGCCGCTACCGCTATCTCAACGGCGCGCCTTTGAACGAGGCGCACTTCGGCCTGGAGGTGAACTTTCTCGAATGCCGGGAGACCCGTCCCGGCAAGAAGGAACAACGCTTCTCCTGGGTCACGGACATCGAGATCGCCGAGGCGAACGCCGAGGCGTTGATGCGGGCGGGCCGCGCCCGCTGGCGCATCGAGAACGAGACATTCAACACCCTGAAGAACCAGGGCTACGGCTTCGAGCACAACTTCGGCCACGGCAAGCGGCATCTGGCGACGGTGTTCGCCCAACTGATGATGCTCGCCTTCCTGATCGATCAGGCGCAACAGCGCTGCTGCGCGTTGTTCCGGGCGGCGCGGGAGAAGGCGGGCCGTTCGAAATACCTGTGGGAGAGGCTGCGCGGCCTGTTCCTGGAGTTCTTCGTCCCCGACTGGGAGGCGCTGTATCGCGCCATCGCGTTCGGACACCGGGCCGAACTGGTTCCCTTCGACACCTCCTGACCGGCCCGCCGCGATTCAAGCGCGGAGCGGGCGGTTCTTCAGGGTGACGGCTTTGCAACAACGACCCATCCGGCATCGGCCGGAGGGGTTCTCCTGTCTCCGCAGCCGCCAAAACAGCTGTCCGCACGCCAAACCCGGCGATCCGATACCGCCGGGTTCCTTAGCGGGAGTAGCTGGTCGATCCTCGATCTCTGGTTCGGCAGGCGTCAGCGCACACCGAATGGGAAACCACCTTGCCCATGAGGTTGTCTAGCACAGATTTGACGATGATGCAAAAAATAGAACAGAATTTCACAATGAAAGTAGCGGGAGACGGTTCCTTGCAGGTTCCCGGCCGCGCCGGCAGGCGGTAATGAGCGTGGCCGGGACTCGCGGCGCGCGGGCTCGCGAGGCGATTGCGGGTCCGGTTAACGCGCAACCACGCGAATCGTGACGATGTCGACGTCGTGATATTGCTGGTGGTTGACCGACGAGGCCGCGTGACGCAACAGCCGCAAGGAGACTTCGCGGCTCACCGAAGGCTCCGAAGGTCCGTCCCTGATCACCGCGAGCAGATTCTCGATGTTCTCTCCGCCCGGCGAGGCGATGAACTCGATTACCGCGTCGCCGCCGTCGCGGTGGATCGACATCCGCAAGTTGCGCGCCGGCCGCGCCTCGTCGTTTTCGCCGATCAAGGTAAGCAAGGTCTCCTCGCTGGCGAGTTCCAGCCGGCTTTCCGCCAGGTTGCCCATGCCGTTGCGCGCCGCGAAATGCGCCAGAAACTCGCGGACCCGCGGCAGGTTGGCGGTTGCCAGCGGCAGCTCGATTTCGCGGCGTCCGGGCGCTACGGCCATGACGAACAGGTTCATGAGAATGGCGCACAGACCGCCCGCGGTCATGCCGTTTTGCAGCAGGCCACCGGCGAATCCGGATACGATCTCCGGGAAAATCACCCCGTTCTGACAGCCGACGCCGATCCAGAACGATACTCCGACGATGACGCCGCCCCGATAGTCGATGCCGTGCTGCACGACGATCTTCATGCCGAGCACGAACAGCATCGACAGCAACACGGTGGTATAGGCAGCCACAACGGGCCCGGGAATGGCGAGGATCAGCGCCAGGAACTTCGGCGAGAACGCCGCGACGACGAATGTCAGGCCGAGGGCGACGCCGACGCGGCGCAAGCGCAGACGAACCAGCTTTCGATCAGCGCGCCTGCGGACGCGAACGAGGGCAACGCGGGCTCGCGGGACCTGAGCTTCACGGTGACCCTTGACACGTCAATTTCGGCTAACGTTGTCTTCGATGTCTGCTTTACCGGCACGGCGACAATCGATACGACGGCGACCTTTCCTGCCGGCGCAGACTACCAGCTCACTCAAAACAACAGCCCCTGGAATTTAAACTGCATTACTTCTAATGCCCTCCATAGTGGGACCACATCCCAAACCAGTGTCGGCATCAGGGTCAAGGGCGACACCGAGGCGGAGCGCGACGAGACGGTGATCGCCACGCTGTCGTTTCGCGGCACGCCGCCCAACGGTGTCACGCTCGGCACGTCCACCGCCACCCACACGATTCAGAACGACGACGCCATAGCGGTGCAGTTGCTGCCGACGTCGGACGTGACCTTCACCGAGCAGACCCCTTCGGACGCGGCGGCGATGACCGTGCGCCTGGAGCGGCGGCTGTATGCGGGCGAGCAACTGGCGGTGCCGATCGAATTCATTGTTGACACCGTCGGGGAAGTTATCCCCCCAGAAGAAAGCCATCCAAGTTTCGGCGCGAGCGCAACAGGCACCGGGGTGACTTCCACAAGCTGGGGAACGGTCCCCGGCTATGTGCGCTTCACCGGCCATGACACCAACACGGTTCAGGAGGCCACGATCACCCTGACGCCGACGAGCAACGATGACGGCAACATGCTGGACGGTTCCTTGAGGGCGCGTCTTGTAGAACTCAGTGCTGGCGACTGGGGTGATAGCTTCACCAATGTCCGCGGCGGGGGCGAGCCCCATGGCACGGACGACGAGGTGAGGCTGATCTACGCCGACAACGATATCCCGGCGCCCTGTACGAACTGCGCGTGGATCACCGGCGGCGATGCGGTGACGGAGGGCGGGGACGCGGTGTTCACGGTGCACGTGAATCCGCCGACGGCGGACGACGTGACCGTGCCGCTTTGGGTGTACGACTCGCCGGGGAATTCCGTTGCGAACTATGTCCTGTACCGGCACGAGAACTACGAAGAGGTGACGATTCCGTCCGGCCTATCCGCGGCGACCCACACGGTGCCGACGAAGGACGACGACCGGGACGAGCCGGACGGTTCGGTGCGGGTGGAGATATCGGGAACCCCGACCGGCCCCGACGGGCGATACTACGAGATTCCCAACATCGATTTCTTCCCGTACTACCGGGCCCGCGGTCCGCAATCGGCGAGCGTGGCGGTGTGGGACGACGACGCCAATCTCCCGCGGCATGTGCCTCCGTCGGTTTCGGTGAGCACCCTGTGGGGCGCCGCGCGCCCGAGCCGACTTCGGTCGAGCCGCCGGGCGTGGACCCGGCCCTGATCGCGGAAGTGAAGGCGCATATCGCGGACTTCACCGCGCGCAATCACGCGGCGGGGATTCGCGACTGGACCGCGATTCTGAACCGGCTGGAAGGCCGGGACGGGGGCATGAGCGACGGCGACATCGCCGCGTGGCTGGCGCGAGCGCAACAGTTTGGCTGGGAGGACGGCGTCGTGACCCTGCCGAAGGTGCAGGCCGCCCTGGCGGCGCTGGCGGCGGCGACGCAACCGGCGGACCCGCCGCAGCCACTGACTCCGCCCGCGGACCCACCGCCAACGGACCCGCCGCCGACCCCGGCGGTGGACCCCGCGCCGCCGCCGGGCGGCGTTTCCGCGCAACTGCTGGCGGATGTCGCGGACCGGGCCGGGGAGACGCATCTCGGCGCGGACCACATCGAGCGCTGGCTGCGGGTATTGCACACGCTGGAAGGGGTGGCCAACGACGCCACGATCATGCTCCCGGCCGAGGCGCGGGCCCTGGTCCCGCTGGACCCCGGCCGCTGGAGCCCGGTGGCGGAGGCCATCGAACGCCTGGAGGCCCGGGCCTTCGCCGACGCGCTCGGGAACTGAGCGCGGGGCCGGCGGCGGAGTCGTATGCCGCCTTCGCCGGGCGTTCTCCGGCCGGGTGCGGGGGAATTAGCGGGAGTCGCTGACTTGCCGGTTGAAGCCTTGAATTCTGTTCGGTAGTGCCGTACAGTATCTTGCATGGAAATCTGGACGATTCGCCATCGTGGATTGCGGGAATTGCTCGAACGGGACTCGACGCGATCACTGAGACAGGACCTCGTGAACCGGATTCGAAATATCGTTACCGCATTGGTTGTGGCCGAAAGCATGGAGAGTCTCCGTACCCAGGCGCCCTCGGGATGGCGTATTCATCGACTTTCGGGGGAACGAGAGAATGAATGGAGTATTTCCGTGTCGGGTAATTGGCGAATTACGTTCAAGGAAAACGGTGGCAAGATAGAACGGTTACACCTTGAGGACTATCACTGATGAGTAGTAAACCCCTCGAAATAACGATGACCCCCTCTCATCCCGGCTGCTTCGTTCGGGATGAAGTGATAGGGGAACTGCGTCTGAGCGTTTCCCGGGCGGCGCAGGTTCTCGGCGTTCGCCGGGCAACCCTGTCGGACTTGTTGAACGGCAAATCTTCCCTGTCGCCCGAGATGGCCCTGCGCCTGGAAAAGGGCTTTGGCGTCAGCATGGATCTGTTGCTGAAAATGCAGGCTTGGCACGATGCCGCGCGCATGCGTTTGAAGGCCGATGAAATTTCGATCGAACGCT